>NZ_MKVA01000005.1:1139013-1216941 GCF_001899075.1 Devosia sp. 67-54
GCGACGGGCGCGACAACCGGCGCCTTCACCAATGCGTCTTCGGCCGGAGCGGCCGGCGCAAGCGCCGCAGCGAGGCGTTCGGCCGGGATCGCGGGTTGCGCCGGGCGAGCGGCGAGACGGCGGGCGGCGTAGCCGAGCAGCCAGCCGATCGCATAGGCGATGCCCAGCAACGCGGCGACCTCGGCAATGTGGATCAGGGTTCCCATGATGCTTGGAGGATCCGCCTTAGCTCTTCGGACGGGCGTAGCTGAACCAGCCCGCGACGAGGCCGACGAGCAGTGCGCCCGCCATATAGGGCCAGTAGATCGGCAGCAGATAGGTCAGGGACGCGAGCAAGGCGCTATTCCTCGGTGATCTCGAACGCGATTCTACGATTCTTCGCCTTGCCCTCGCGAGTGTCGTTGGAGGCGATCGGATCGGTCTCGCCGAACCCTTCGGCATAGAGGCGCCCCTCGTCGACGCCGCGCTTGACCAGCTCGGACACCACGGCCTCGGCGCGGGCCACCGACAAAGCGAGATTGCTGTCGGCGTCGCCGTCGGAATCGGTGTGGCCCTGCACGTGCACGAACGCCTTGGGACACAGCGCAAGATCGGCCGCGAGCTCGTCGAGAATGGGCGTCGAGCTGTCTTCGAGCGCCGCCGTTCCCGATTTGAAGACGATGGCGTTGCGGGTGCTGAGGCCGTCGATGCGCAGGCGGCAGGCGTCGATCGGCGCCAGCAGGTCGAGCCCCACCGACCAGTCCCGGCCGCCCGGCAGCGCCGCGATGGCGGCGCCGACGGAGTCGATCACCGCCTGCTGCCCGACCTTGCCGCGCAGCCACCATCTGCTGCCGTCGAAGCCGACACGGCCTTCGGCAAGCTGCGCCAGCGCGCTGATGCCGGCGGTGGCGCTTTCGGCGAAGCCCGCGGGCAGGTCGGCCGCCACGGTCAGCTTGTCGGTCCTGGCGCCGGCGAGCGTGCCGAGATCGTCGGCGACCTCCGCGCTCGGCACCACGCCGGTAAGCGACATCGGGCCGCCGGCGGTGCGGCTGGCCTCGAACAGCAGCGTCTCCGGCATCGGCTGCACGGCGGTGAGCGTGGTGGGCGCGATGGCGCGGGACTCCGCCGAGGATGAACTGGCGGGTGCGGACGACGACGGCGCGACCGACGAGGCCTCGGGCGAGGACGACGCGGGCTCCGAGGACGCAGAGCTGCTGGGCTCTTCCACCGACGCGGACGCCGGTTCTGCCGACGAGGCCGGCAGCTCGCTCGCGGCAGGTTCAGGCTCCGCCGACGAGGCCGGCGGCGCAGACGAGACGGCGAGCGGCGGCTCGCTCGAGGACGAGGCCGGCGGCAGCGAGGTCACGTCGGGCATCGACGACGCGCTGGGCTCCGCCGAAGCCGCGCTCGACGGCGCCGGCGGATAGTTGGCCAGTGCCGTGGTCCACAGCGCGCCGCCCTTGCTGCCGGCCTTGAGCGCGGCCAGCGCGGCGTCGCCATCGGCGGCGGTGGCGACAGTGCCGCTGAGGCGCCAGGCGCTGCCGTCGAACGCCGCCCTGCCCTCGGTCAAATGCGACAGGGCATCGAGCCCGGCCAGCAGATCGTCGGAGAACCCGGCCGGCTCGCCCGAGGCGATCGCGGTGGCGTCGCGGCTGACGGTGCCGGCGCGCGCGGCGGCAAAGCCTTTCAGCGACTCGCTCGGCAGGTAGCCCGAGAGCTCCACCGAACCGTCGGCGGCGCGGGTGGCGCTCCACACATAGGGCGCGGCCACCGGGGCCGAATCCCGCGCCTGGATCGCGACCTGCCAATTGGCCGGATTGATGCGGGCCGTCAGGGCCGCCTGGATGCTGTCGCGCGCCTTGGCGTCGGCGACGGATCCGGTTAGCGTCCATTTGCTGCCCGAAAGGCTGAGCGCGCCGTCGTCCAGCGCCTGCAGCGCATCGAGGCCGGCCGCGACCCCGGTCTCGAAATCGGCTGGCGCGCCGGCACCGAGCGCGGTCGAATCGCTGACGTTGGCGGCGCGCGTCGCGAGGCTGGCTTTGACATCGTCGCTGGGCACGAAGCCCGAGATGGCGAGACTGCCGTCGGCGGCCTTCTGCGCCCGCCAGACATAGGGAGCGATGATGGGCAGCGTGGGCTCGGGGACATGCACCGAATACGACCAGCCCGCCGTGCGCAGACCGGCCACCGAATAGGCGGCATCGGCGGCGAAGCCCTTCTTGGGGCTGTCGACGGTGCCGTCGATGGACCAGTTGGCGCCGTCGTAGGCCAGCGTGCCGGAATCGAGCAGCGCCAGGATGTCGAGGCCCTTGCCGGCCGAAAGCACGAAGTTCTGGGGGGCGCCGTCCGCCGGATCGGCCGTGTCGCCGGCGAGCTTTGCGATCTTGGCCTCGAGCGCGGCGCGAGCCGCCTCGTCGGGCACGAAGCCGCCGAGGGTGACGGCGCCGCCATCGGCCTTGCGGGCGGAGAAGGTGAACGGCTTGGCGATCGGCGGGTGCAGGTCGGTCGCCGCGAGAGCCACCCCCTGCGGCGCGCCCTGCGCCAAAAGGCCGGTGGCGGCCTTGAAATCGGCGATGGTGCCGGCCCGGCCGCTCACGCTCAGGCGCTCGCCGTCCACGCTGGCCTTGCCGCTGGCCAGATGGCCCAGCAGGTCGAGGCCGAAATCGACCGCGGAGGCGAAGCGCTGCGGTGCGCCGCGGGCCAGCGTCAGGCCGGCGACATCGGCGCCCTGCAGGGCAGCAAGCCGATCCTTGGTCGCCTCATCCGGCACCACGCCGGAAAACACCAGGCCCTTGTCGGCCTTGTCGATCACGAGGGCGAAATCGGCGACGCGCGGCGGCTCGAGGCTGGCGGTGCCGCCGAGGCCCGCCGCCGCTGCGGTCACCGCGTCGGCGATGGCGGCACTGGCCGGCGCCCCGCTGAGGGTGATCTTGCCATCATTGATCGATGCCTGGCCCTGTTCGAGCTGCAGCAGAGATTTGAGCAGCGCCAAGGTGTTGGCGGCGAAACCTGCCGGTTCACCGGAAGCCAGCGCCAATGTCGTCGACACCGTGATGCCGGCCGGCGCCAGGGCCCGCAGCTTGTCGGCAAGATCCGGGTCCGGCGTGTTTCCCGAGATGGTGACGGCGGCGCCATCGAACGCCGCGGTCCAGACATAGGGCGAGGCCAGCGGCGGCGTCACCTTCAGAGCGGCAAGCTGCAATCCGGCTGGCGCACTGGCCTGCAGCGTCTGCAGCGAATCGAAGGCGACCGCGGATTTGGCGCGGCCTTCGACCGACAGCGTCGAATCGGCGAGCTCGACGTGCCCTTCGTCGAGATCGGCCAATGCCGCGAGGGCGAATTTCGCGCCGGCGCCGAAATTGTCGGGCGCGCCCGACGCGAGCTTCATCGAATCCGCCGGGGTGCCGGCGGCGCTCAGCAACGCCGCATGCAGCGCGTCGTCGGGATATCCCCCGGAGAGCGCGACCTGCCCCGCACTCACGGAGGCGGAGAACACGAACGGACTCATCTTTTCGGCGAGCGCCACGGCGGAGGTCACGGCGCGGACGCCGCTGACCGCCGCGACCTTCGCCACTGCCTGGTCGATGGCGGCCTGAGTGGTGGCGGTTCCGCTGATGGTTGCATCACGGCCGTCGACCGACACGTGGGCCCAGGGAAACTGGCCCGGATCGAGGGCAGCGCCAGCCCGCGCGGACAGATCGTCGGAGACCATCGCTCCAGTCTGCGTCACCGCCAATGCCGTTCCGGCGATCACCGTGATCGCCCCCGGAACGAGCCACTTCCAGACCATGCCCGCCATCTTACCCCCGAAACGCCGCCGCAGCCGCTTCGCGACGCCCGCGATAGCAGACGGCGCAGCTCAAGAACATCGGTCTATCCAATTGCTTATCGGCAATTCTTTGACGCAGTGCTTGATCGCACCGTCGAACAGCAAGCCGCATCGCACTTTTCCTGACCGCACTCCGGCGCTTCGGATATCGCGCGCAAGTTGAACGCCGCCTGAACTCCCCGAAAAGAGAAAGGCCCGGCTGGGCCGGGCCTTTCCGAAATCCACCAGAGTGGAAATCTTACTTGATCGACTTGGCAGCCTTGAACACCGCCTTGTAGCCGCCCAGCGAGTTGACGGTGAGCGCGGTGCTGGAGGTGAAACCACCGCCCGGAGCCCAAGCAACACCCGCCTTGCCGTAGAAGTCGGACGACGGACCACCCAGGGTGCCCACGGCCGGCGCAGTCGTCGACTCGTAACCGGCAGCAGCGGTGAGCGTGATCGACTCAGTGACCGCGGCCGACAGACCAGCCTCGACGCGCCACAGGTCGTACGCAGCAGCGCCATCGTTGGTGCTCGCGCCCGGACCGGTATACGTCGTGTGGTGCCAGTAGTTGCCACCCAGGTTGATGGTCACGCCATCGGTCACCTTGGCGGTGGCCGAACCGCCAACGCCGTAGCCGTCAGAGGCAGTTTCGCCCGAAGCCGCGAGGGTGAACATGTCGAACGTGGCCGCCACAGAGCCGAGGGCGTTATAGTAGCCGGTGTTGTC
The DNA here is from genome assembly GCF_001899075.1 of Devosia sp. 67-54. GTDB lineage: Bacteria > Pseudomonadota > Alphaproteobacteria > Rhizobiales > Devosiaceae > Devosia_A. The sequence goes on from NZ_MKVA01000005.1 coordinate 1,143,531, forward strand.
GGTCGCTACCGCGGCCACAACCTTGATCGGATCCCACGCGCCGGTGAAACCGGTGTGGATCTTCCAGCCGCCATTGCCGACAGCACCGCTGAAGTGCGCCGAAATGCCGTCACCGGCATAGGACATCACGCCAACCGCGGTGAGGTTGCCGAACGTACCGGCAAGACCTTCGAGGCCGCCGCCGACCGACACGCCATTGCCGAGGTTCGACACGATCTGGATCACGTCGCCACCGGTGGTCGCACCGGAGGTGTGCCAGCTCACGCCGGTGTTCACGGCGTTGGAGTTGAACAGGCCGAGGTAGTTCAACGGAGCGTCGTCACCCTTGTTGAAGATGGACGACTTGTAGCCGGCCATGATCATGGTGGTGTCGCCGATGCCGACCCAAGCCTCGTCGATACCGACGGTCTGGTCAGCATTCGAGGGGAAGCCGTTCTTGCCCGTGTTACCAGCCTTGTCGCCGGTACCATTCTCAGAGATCAGCTTGATCACCGCCTGGGCCGGACCGAAGTCGGAATCGGCGGTGGCGACGAACTTCAGCCAGGTGTCAACGTCGCCCTGGTTGCTGTCGAGCGGCGAAGCCGGGTTCAGAACGTTGTAGTTGTTGTCGTTCGAAACGCTGGCGAAGTCGCCATAGACGCGGCCCGGGGTGTAGTCGCCCCAGTCGTATTCAAACGCGACGTTGCCGGTGATGACGAGGCAGTTGTCATCCGACGAGATCGTCAGGCCAGACAGACCGAGCTCGTCGCAGACGTCCAGCGACGTCACGACGCCCAGGTCGGCGGCGTAGCCGGCGGTCGACAGACCAGCCAGCGCGGCGGAACCGAGAAGCAGGCTCCTGATTTTCATTGTTGACCTCCAAAGTCAGTCATTCATTTTGCCGGGTTACCCCGACGGTTTGCCGAAACGCGACCACACTTGCTTGTGTGTGTTGCCGTCGCGTTTGCGACCGACAAACGATCCCATGCATGGATTCGCATTAGCCACATTACCCACGACGGGGAGGGGCGCAATCGCACAAAGGCCAAATTGTGGATGCGCCACCATGGTTGACCCGGCGATGTTGCAGATTCAGCACAGCTTTGGAAACCTCCTGTTAACGGGCCTGAATCGCGGGTTAATATTGCGCTTCATTGCGGTCCCGGACCCTGCTGGCCGCCGCCAATTGTGGCGGTGAACAGGCAGTCCCGGGGCGGCCTCCCCTCCCCTATCGACCACAGGAGCCTTGGTTTGGATACGCAGCGCAGCATCGTCGTCACCGGCGGAACGTCTGGAATCGGGCGGGCCGCGGCGCTCGGCTTCGCCGGCGCCGGCTGGCGCGTCGCCACCTGCGGCCGGCGCGCCGACAAGGTCGCGGAATTGCGGGCGGCCGGGGTGGAACTCGCCGAAACCGCCGACGTGACGCGCCCCGAAGAGGTCGAGCGGCTGTTTTCCGCCGTAACCGAACGATTCGGGCGGATCGACGTGGTTTTCAACAATGCCGGGGCGTTCGCGCCGGCCGCGGTCGTCGGCGACCTGCCGGTCGACACCTGGCGGCGGATGATCGACGTCAACCTCAACGGCGCCTTCTACGTGGCGCGCGAGGCGTTCCGGGCCATGCGGGCGCAGTCGCCGCAGGGCGGACGCATCATCAACAACGGCTCGATTTCGGCCTATGCGCCGCGGCCCGGCGCGGCGTCCTATACGGCCAGCAAGCACGCCATCACCGGCCTCACCAAGGCCATCTCGCTGGACGGGCGGCCGTTCAGCATCGCCTGCGGGCAGATCGACATCGGCAACACCGCGACCGACATGACTGCCGGCATGTCGGCGGGGTCGCTGCAGGCCGACGGCTCGATGCGGCCGGAGCCGACCTTCAACGTGCAGCACGTCGTGGATGCCCTGCTCTACATGGCCAATCTGCCGCTCGAGGCGAATGTGCAGTTTATGACTGTCATGGCGACGACGATGCCCTATATCGGGCGCGGCTAACCTTCCCAACGCCGGACCTTCGCCTTGGCCCTGCCCCTTCCGATCAAGTCAGACCTGTTGAAGCCGCTGTCGGTGCTCGGCAGCGTGCAGCAGGGCGCACGCGCCTACTACACCGACCTGCGGCGCAGCAGCGACCCGCATCTCGTCGTCGCCGCCTGGTGCACGCTACTCGACGGCAGGCTGCTCAGCACCACCGACTGGCCGCAATTGCTGACGCAATGCGGGCATGGCGCCGTGCGCAGCCGCGCCTTCGGCTATTTCCAGGAACTCAAGGAGCACGGGCTCGCCCTGCAGGTGGCGCAAACGCCGTTGACACAGTCGGGCGATCTGCAGCAACGCCTGATGGTGGCCGAAGCTCACGACGATGCGGCAGAGATCGCCGAGCTGCACGGGGCGCTCTATCGCGAAACCGGTGACCTCAAGCATTTGCTGTCGGCTTCCGAACAGGCCGAGCGTGCCGGCGGCTGGCGCCCGTCGCTGCACTGGGCGCTGCGCTTCCTCGCCGCCGCGCCGCTGAACCCCTCCCCCGTGCAGCGGCTGTATGTCGTGCTCGAAAATTCCGGGCAGCCGCAATTGCTGCAGGAGGTGGCGGAGATCCTGCTGGCGCGCAACCTGCACCTGCAGATGTCGCAGGTGTTCCTGGCCAATGCAGCGCAGCTGCGCGGCGAGCCCGAGCGCTGCCTCGAGCGGCTGCGCGGGCTCAGCGATGCCAAGCTGCTCGCCGATCCGGCCCTCCACAATTACCTGGGGCCGGTGCGGGCGCTGCGCGCCGCCGCCTACGAGAAGCTCGGCCAGTACCGCGAGGCGTACGAGGCCTATCGCCTGCTGCAGGAAGGCGAGCGCGACAAGACCATCACCCCCGACGACTTCGTCCGCGGCATCCGCATCCGCGCCAAGCTCAACGTCCCCCCGCTGCCGCCCGACGATTTTCCGGTGGTGACGCAGATGCTGGGCTTTCCGCGCTCGGGCACCACGCTGCTCGAAAACGTGCTCGCCGCCCACCCCAGCATCGAAACGTTCGAGGAAATCCCTGACCTCAACGTCGCGATCGACCGCATCGAGCGCGTGCTGCTCGGCAAGGTTCCGCCCGAGCCGCCGGAGGCGACGTTCGCGGCCGCTCGTGCGCGCTATTTCGAGGAGCTGGCGTTCCATCGCCGCAAGCCCGAGGCGACGGTGCTGGTGGACAAGATGCCGATCCGTTCCGCGGATGCGGCGCTTATCTCCAGGCTGTTTCCGGAATGGCGTTACATCTTCTCCATCCGCCATCCCTACGACGTGGTGCTGAGCTGCTTCAAGCAGCGGTTTTCGCCCAACCCGGCGATGGAGAATTTCCGTAGCATCGAGAGCTCGATCCGTCTCTACGACATCGTGATGAGCGAGTGGTTCGCGCATCACACGCTCGACGACGCCAACGTCTGCTACGTGCGCTACGACGAGCTGGTCACCGATTTCGAGCCAGTGACGCGGCGGGTGCTGGATTTCCTCGGCGTCGAATGGAGCGAGTCGGTGCGCGATTTCTCGGCTGCCGCAAGCAACCGCGCCGCCAAGACGCCGAGTTACCAGAAGGTGCGGCAGGGGCTTTCCATCGGCGTGCAGACGCAGTGGCGCAACTATGGATTTCTGTTCCAGTCGGACGCTGCGAAGCCGCTGCGCAAATGGGCCGACTTCTTCGGCTATCCGGTCGAGTAGCGTTCCATTCTTGGTTTGCGGCTACGCCTTCATCACCGCGATGTTGAAATCGGCGGTGCCGAGCACGCTGTAGAGCCGCACCCACAGCGGCAGGATCTGCTCGGCGGCGCGCGCGCTGGTGATGTCGCCGAGATCGATGATGGAATGCCAGCCGAGGCTGCGCAGGAAATCCATCACCCGGCCCTTGGCGGCCTTGTCGTTGCCGGACACGAAGATGGTGTGGTTGCCCGGCACGCGCCCCGGCTGCATCATCACCTCGGCGTTGACGGTGTTGAGCGACTTGACCACGAAGGTCGCGGGCAGCGCGCGCTGGATCTGCTCGCCCAGCGAGTCGGTGTTCACCACCGACAGATGCGGCGGATAGCCGTTGGAAAAATCGAGCGGGTTGGCGACGTCGAGCAGCACCTTGCCGCTGAGCTCGTTGGCGAGCAGCGACAACAGGCCCACCGATTTGTCGCCGCGCGTGCAGTTGAGCACCATCTCGCCATGCCGCGCGGCGTCGGCGAAGGTGCCGGCCTTGCCGCCGGTGCGCCGGGCGAAGCCGACGACCTTCTCGTTGTCGGCGGCGCGGGCGCCCATCATCACGTCGTGGCCCATGGCGACGAGCCTGGTGCCGATCGTCTGGCCGGCGGCGCCGGTACCCAACACGCCGATCTTCATGACCCGGCCTCCTATGCCGGCCAGGCCGTCTCGCCGCCGATGATGGTGCGGCGCATGGCAAGATCGTCGGACAGATGCACGAGATCGGCGCGCTTGCCCGGCGCCAGCGAGCCGCGCTCGGCCTCGACGCCGATCGCCTCCGCCGGATAGCGGGACGCCATGCGCAGCGCCTCCTCGAGCGGCAGGCCGAGCGTCTTGTGCACGTAGGTCACGGCGTCGATCATGGTCAGGTCGGCGCCGGCCAGCGTGCCGTCGGCAAGCCGCAACGCGCCGTCCTTGCGATAGACGGTGCGGCCGGTGAGCTCGAAGCTGGTCGCGTCGGTGCCGGTCGGCGACATCGCGTCGGTGACGAGGAAGATGCGGCCCGGACCGCGCTTGGCGCGCAGCGCGATGCCGATCGCGGCGGCATCGACGTGGATGCCGTCGGCGATCAACCCCGCCCACAGCGCGCCCAGGTCGAGCGCCGTGCCGACGACGCCGGGGTCGCGGTTGCCGATCTGGCTCTGCGCGTTGAACAGATGCGTCACCATGCTGGCGCCGGCTCCGGCGGCGGCTCTGGCCACCGGGTAGCTGGCGTTGGAGTGGCCGATGCTGACGGTGATGCCCGCTTCGCTGAGCCGGGTGATCTGGTTCGGCGTGACGGTTTCCGCGGCGACGGTGGAGATCAGATTGGGCAGGCGCTTGCGCGCCTCGACCAGCGCCACGAGATCGGCCTCATCCATCGGCCGGATCAGCGCCGGATCGTGCGCGCCCTTGCGGGCGACGCTCAGATGCGGCCCTTCGAGATGCAGGCCGAGGAAGCCGCGCAAGCCCTTGGCGGCCGCCGCCTCGCCGGCGGCGATGGCCAGTGCGGTCTTCTCGCGCGTGTCGGTGATGAAGGTCGGCAGGCAGGCCGTGGTGCCGAAGCGAGTGAACGCCGAGCAGATGGTCTCGACGGTGGCCAGGTCCGGCGTCAGGTTGAACTGCACGCCACCGCCGCCATTGACCTGCAGGTCGATGAAGCCGGGCGCGAGGATGCCGCCATCGAGCGGCACGCGCTGTGCGTCGGTCGGCGAATCCGCGGCGATGATGCCTTCGATGCGGTCGCCATTGACGACCAGCGCCGAGCGCTTCCACCACAGCTCGCCATCGAAAATGCGGGCGCCGGTATACGCGATGCGGGTCATACGGTCTCCGTGACCTTCTTGAGGTGAGGCGGGTGGTCGGGATCGAGACCGCGCGCGCGCGACAGCTTTTCGACAAAGCCGTAGAACGACACGATCAGCGACAGCCCGTCGGTGATGGGGTGGCCGGTGGGGGCGAAGGGCAACTGCCTGGCGGCGGCGACGCGCGTGGTGGTGGCGAACGCGGTGGCGCCCTGCTTCGCCAGCCGGTCGGCGATCTCGGCGACCGCAGCCTCTGACGCGTCGCGCGCGGCGAGCGCCAGCACCGGGAAGCCGGCCTCGACGATGCGCGCCGGGCCGTGCAGCACCTCGGCGGCGCTGTAGGCTTCGGCGTGAATGCCGCAGGTTTCCTTGAACTTGAGCGCCGCCTCCTGGGCGATGGCGAAAGCGGGGCCACGGCCGAGCACATAAAGCGAGTCGCGCGTGCCGAGCGCGTCGAGGAACGGCGTCCAGTCGGCATCGAGCGCCTGCGTGAAGGCGTCGGGCAACTGCTTCAGCGAGCTGAGCAGCACGGCGTCGCCGGTCCAGTGGCCGAGAATGCCGAGGCCGGCGACCACCGAACTCACGAAGCTCTTGGTGGCGGCGACCGACTGCTCCTTGCCGGCGCTGAGGTCGACGGTGATGTTGGAGGCGGCAGCGAGCGGCGAATCCGCGGTGTTGGTCAGGGCAATGCCAAGGGCGCCGTTGCGCTTGGCCGACTCCGCCATGGCGACGATGTCGGGGCTCTTGCCCGATTGCGAGATGGAGATGGCGGCGCAGCCGTCGAGCTGCAGCTCGCGGCCGTAGATCGACATGATCGAGGGGCCGATCGAGGCCACCGGCACGCCGGCGACGAGCTCGATGGCATATTTGAGGTAGGCGGCAGCGTGGTCGGACGAGCCGCGGGCGATGGTCGCGACCATCACCGGCTGCAGATGCTTGAGCGCCGCGCCGGCCTCGGCGAGGCGGGTGCCGGACTGGTCGAGAAGCCGGCGGGTGGCGTCGGGTATCTCCTCGATCTCGATGCGCATATGGGTCGCGTTGTTTGTCATCAGCGTGCTCGCGGATCGCCGAGGCGGAGCTCGGCCACAAAGTCATAGGTATCGCCACGATAAATCGAGCGGGTGAATTCGACCACACGTCCCGACGGCAGGTAGGACGTGCGTTCGATGTGCAGGCTCGCCACGCCCGGCGCGACCTCGAGCAGATCCGCATCGTCCTGGTCGAGGCGGACGGCGCGGATGCGCTGGATGGCACACACGGGCCGGTGGCCGGTGTTTTCGAGATGCGCGTAGAGCGACGTTCCGACTGCTTCGGGATCGGGCAGGATGTCGGACGACAGCGCCGCGCGCTCGATGGCGAGCGGGGTTTCGCCGGAGAGCCGCAACCGCGCCACGCGCGCCACGCGGTCGCCGGACGAGAGGCCGAGCGCCACCGTCTCCTCGGGCGACGGCGGGTAGAGGCCGCGCTCCAGCCAGATGGAGCGCACCACCATGCCGCGGCGCGCCATGTCCTCGGTGAAGGAGGTGAGCTGGCTGAGCGATTGTTCGACGCGGCTCGGCTGCGGCGCAACGTAGGTGCCGGAGCCGTGGCGCTGCACCAGCACGCCATCGCGCACAAGATGCTGCACCGCCTTGCGCACGGTGACGCGCGACACCTCCATGCGGGCGGCCATATCGCGCTCGGAGGGCAGCGCATCGCCGCTGCGGATGCGGCCGCCGGTCACCGCCTCCTCGATCATGCGCTTGAGCTGCAGATAGAGCGGCCCGCCACCCGGAAGCCCGGACGACGTGCCGTCGAACAGCAGATATCCGGGCGAAGCCATACCTCTATAATACCAATATCAGACCACTTGCCAAGCCGGATTTTCGACAGGCACGGCCGGGCTCAGGCCTTGCCGCGCAGCACGTCATCGACGAAGCGCATGTTTCCGGCGGTCAGCCCGGCGTCGACCGGCAGCACCGCGCCGGTGATTCCGGCAGCAGCCGGCGACGCGAGGAACAGCACGGCGTTGGCGACGTCGGCGGGCGACACCAGGTGGCCCAGCGGATAATGCGGCAGCACCCGTTCGAGCAGCGCCGGATCGGCCGCCAGCCGGTGGTCCCAGGCCGGCGTGCGCACCGAGCCGGGCGCGACGACATTGGCGCGGATGCCGTCGCGGCCCCGCTCCACCGCCAGCGCCCTGGCATAGGCGATGAGCCCGGCCTTCGCCGCCGAATAGGCCGGATTGCCGAAATGGGCGAGGCCGTTGACCGACGACACGAAGACGATGCTGCCGGCGCGGCGCGCCGCCATGGCGTCGACGATCGGCCGCAGCAGCGCGTAGGCGCCGTTGAGGTTGATGTCGACCTCCGAGCGCCAGACGCCGACATCGAGGCTCTCGAAGCTCTCGCCGCGGGTGAAGCCGGCGTTGGAGACGACGATGTCGGGGCAGCCCGAGGCGGCAACGAAGCGCGCCGACGCCGCCTCGGTGGCCGGCAGGTCGGCGAGATCGACGGTCAACTGCCCGGCCAGCGCCAGGTGCGCCATGCCCGCCGCGTCGCGGTCGGCGCCGAACACCCGCGCGCCCGCCGCCATGAAGCGCTCGACCAGCGCCGAGCCGATGCCGCCGCCGGCGCCGGTGATCAGCACGCTCCGGCCATCGAGACGGAAGGGATCGGGCGCGGTGGCCATGGCGGGACTCCTCGGTTGGGTGGCGGCGATCCTAGCGGCGCGGGCCGGGCGGCGGCAGATGCAAATTCTCGCATTTGCCGCATGAATCGCCGCCTCCGCCCGTGCTAGGCAGGGCAGCAGAGTCCTCCCTGTCCACTGGGGTTTCCCGTGCGTATCTTCACAGCGGTGCTGGCCACCGAAACCAACACCTTCGCCCCGATCTGGATCGACCGGCGCGCCTTCGAGGCGTCGCTCTACGCCCCGCCCGGCCAGCATCCGGCGACGCCGACGCTGTGCAGCGCGCCGATCACGGTGGGGCGCGAGCTGGCGAAGAGCGAGGGGTTCGAGCTGATCGAGGGCACCGCCGCCTGGGCCGATCCGGCAGGGCCGGTCAACCGGCTGGCCTATGAGGGGCTGCGCGACGAAATCCTCGACCAGTTGCGGGCGGCGCTGCCGGTGGATGCGGTGGTGCTGGGCCTGCACGGCGCCATGGTGGCCGACGGCTATGACGATTGCGAGGGCGATTTCCTTGCCCGGGTGCGCGAGATCGTGGGGCCGGACGTGCTGGTCTGCGCCGAGCTCGATCCGCACAGCCATCTCACCGACAAACGGGTCGCGGCGGCCGATTTCTTCACTGTGTTCAAGGAGTTCCCGCATACCGACTTCGTCGACCGGGCCCGCGATCTGTGGCGGATCGCGCTAAGCACGCTGCGCGGCGAGGTGACGCCGACGATGTCGGTGTTCGATTGCCGGATGATCGACGTTTTTCCCACGTCGCGCCAGCCGATGCGGGGGTTCGTCGACCGGCTGTTCGCGCTGGAAAAGTCCGAGCCGGAGGTGCTGTCGATTTCGGTGATCCATGGATTTATGGCAGGTGATGTCCCGCAGATGGGCACCAGGATGCTGGTCGTCACCGACAATGCGCCCGGCGCCGGCGCGGCGCTGGCCGAAAAGCTCGGGCGCGAGCTGTTCGCGCTGCGCGGCACCTTCATGGCGCCGCAGGTCGACGAGGCGGCGGCGGTCGACCAGGCGCTGGCCGCGACCGCCTGGCCGGTGGTGATCGCCGATGTGTGGGACAATCCGGGCGGCGGCACGGCGGGCGACGCGACGGTGCTGCTGGCCGAGCTGATGCGGCGCGGCGCGCGCGACGTCGCCGTCGGCACCATCTGGGATCCGATCGCGGTGCAGGTCTGCTTCGCCGCCGGCGAAGGCGCCGAGATCCAGTTGCGCTTCGGCGCCAAATCGGCGCCCGACACCGGCGCGCCGATCGACAGGCGGGTGACCATCCGAAAGCTGGTCAAGAACGCCGAGATGCGGTTCGGCGAGAGCTTCGCGCCGTTCGGCGACGCGGCGTGGATCAGCTTCGACGGCATCGACGTGATCCTCAATTCGACGCGGGCGCAGAGCTTCGATCCGAGCCTCTATTCGGTGATGGGGATCGACCCGACCTCGCGAAAGATCCTGCTGATCAAATCGACCAACCATTTCTACGCGTCGTTCTCGAAGATCGCGGCACAGATCATCTACTGCGCCGCCGGACACCCCTACCCCAATACGCCGGCGACCACGGCGTATCGCAAGGCGCCAAAGAACATCTGGCCGCGGGTGGAGAACCCGTTCGGCTAGAGCCGATTAGAATATCGCTCTGACTCGGCCAACACGCCACCCCCCACAGGTGTGGGTGGAATTGGCATCTCCCGTATCGGTCAGCCCTCGGCCCAATGGCCGTACATGATCGGCATCAGCCCGGCGAAGGCGCGGAAGCGGGGCCAGGATTTGTTTTCGGGAGTCGTCCAGCCGGTTTCGGCCACCGCCGACAGGCGCGGGAAGACCAGGCGGTCGAAGATGGCGCGGTCGGTCATCGATTCCGACCAGATGCAGGTCTGGACGCCGAGCAGGTGCTCGAGCTGCGCCGCGCCCATGCCCTCGCGCGGCTCGAACGCATAGGTCTCTTCTGGCCCCGACCAGCCGGCCCAGCCGGCGCCCGGCTCCGCCCACGAGGGCGAATTGGCCATGTCGAGATAATAGCGCTGGCCGGGCGAGACGACGATGTCGTAGCCGGCCGCCGCCAGCGCCGCGTTGATCTCGACATTGCGCCAGCCGACGAGGTAGCTCGACGCCTGGTCGAGCACGCCGCCATGCGCCGCCTCCTCCCAGCCGCCGGTGATGGCGCCGCGCTGCCGGATATGCGCGTGGATGCGGCGGATGAACTCGGCCTGCAGCACCGCAGTGGCCGAGCCTTCGATGGCGTCGGCGCCGTCGTGGTGGCCGATCCGGTTAAGCTGGGCGCGATGGCGGTCGGCCGGCGCCTTGCCGCCGAGCGCCTCGAGCCGGGCCAGCGCCAGCGGCGAGCCCGACCAGGCGGCGAGCGGCACTTCGTCGGCGCCGAGGTGGAAGATGCCGGCCGGGAACAGCTCCAGCATCTCGTCGATCACGGTCTCGACAAATTCGTAGGTACGCTCGATCGCGGGGTTGAGGCAGTTGTTGGGGAAGCCCTGCACCGACTGGTATTCGCCGATCTCGCCGGGGTCGCGCAGCCAGGGCAGCGATTGCAGCACGGCATAGCAATGGCCGGGCATGTCGATCTCGGGCACGATGGCGATGCCGAGGCTGTCGCCCAGCGCCACGATGCGGCGGATGGCGGCCTTGCTGTAGTAGCCGCCGGTCGGCTGCGGACCGCTGCCGAGCAGCGGCGGCAGCGCCTTGCCGTAGCCGCGCCAGGCGCCGATTTCGGTCAGCTCCGGATAGGCGTCGATCTCGACGCGCCAGGCCTCGTCGTCGCTCAGATGCCAGTGGAAGCGGTTCATCTTGTTCCAGGCGATGAGCTTCAGCAGCCGCTCGACCTCGGCGCTCGCATAGAACTGCCGGGCCACGTCGAGATGCGTGCCGCGCCAGCGCAGGTCCGGCGCGTCCTCGATGGTGCCGCCGGCAGGAAACACCAGCCGGTCGGGAGCGTGGCGGGCGCCGCGCAGGATGTGGCCGAGCGTGATCAGGCCGTAGAGCATGCCGGCCCCGGTGCTGGCCGTCACCGTCGCGCCATCGGCGGCAAAGGCGATGACGTAGCCCTCGGGCGCCAGGCCGGGCTGCGCCGCGATGCGCACCGGCCAGCCGTTTTCAGCCGCCGGGCGCACCAGGCCCTCGACCGGGAACAGGTCCGCCGTCAGCGCCGCGAAGGCGTCGGCCGCCGCTGCGGCGTCGGCGCCGTGCGGATCGAGCGCGAGGCCGGGCGGCACCGGCACGGCGCCCGTGACCGCCACGTGCCGCGGCCATGGAATCACCGAGATCGGCGCCGGCACGGTTGCCGGCATGGGAAAGCGCATGGCGCCCCGCAGCCGCGGCGCGTTGCTGCCGACCAGCGCCGTCGGCTCGATGCCGACCGGCACGATGTTGCCGTCGCCGAGGACGACGTAAGCGGTGTTGGCGCCGTCGTTCCAGTGTCGCAGCGGGAACGACAGCTTGCGCACCGTCACCTCCCAGGTGCTGCCCGGCTCGAGCACGACACCGGCGGGCGGCGCCAGCAGCGTGTGATTGGAGAGCCGTTCCAGCAGCCGGCCGCCGTCGATTTCGGCATGCGCGTCGATGCGGCCGGGACCGTTGATGCCGAGCCGGAAATCGTGCAGCGGCGTCTCGCCGGCATTGCTGAGCGCGATGCGGTAGGTCGCCTCCCTGCCCTCGGCGGCCGGCGTCCAGGTGGTGGCGAGATGCAATCGTGGCGTGGCCATGCTCGGTCCGTGACTATGAGATGGGCGACGGCTCAGGCGGCGACCGTCTTGCCGGCAAGCGCGGCGTCGAACTCCTGCCAGATCGGGCGCATGTCGACGACGGAATTGCTGATCCGGGCCTCGTCCATGCTGAGCGCGAGCAGCCCCGCCTCGAGAGCGTTGACCACCGAGACGGGCAGCGGCGCGCCATCGGTCAGGTGCCTGAGGATGTCGGCGGCCATCTGCTCGTCGGCACCGTAGTGATCGGAGAGGTCGGAGAGCTGGTATCTGGTGTCGATCAGCGTCTCGGAGGTGCGCGCCGCGGTGACGGTGAAATAGTTGCGCACGAAATCGCCCTCGGCCATGCCGTCGACGCCGATCACGGCGAAGCGGCGGAAATCGTGCGGCACGTTGAGGTTGGTGTGGAAGGTCAGCGCCGCGCCGTTCTCGTATTCCACCATCGCGGTCTGGTAGTCGATGATGTCGCCGTCGCTGTCGAACACCTTGTCGCTGCCCATCCAGCCGCTCGGCTTGCGATGATACACTTCGAGGTCGTTGGCGCCGCCGGCCCGCGGCGCGTTCTCGGGAATGAAGGTGCGGCGGCCGCCGAAGCTCGACACGTAGCGCGGGCGCACGCCCATGACGCCGTTGTAGAGGTCGAGGTCGTGGCAGCACTTTTCCAGCATGAAGCCGCCGGTGTAGCGCTCGTAGCGGCGCCAGTCGCGCATGAAGAAGGCGCCGTGATAGGGCGGGATGTGCTCGGACGCCTCGATGGAGACGACGTCGCCCAGCAGCCCGTCGCGCTGCGCCTTGCGCAGGTCGACGTAGAGCGGCGCATAGCGCAGCACGAGGCCGACCATCACCCTATCCTCGCCGTACCGCCCCAGCAGCGCCGCCAGCTCCAGCGTTTCGGCGACGCTGGTGACCACCGGCTTTTCCGAGAACACCTTCAGGCCGCGCTCGAGCCCGGTGCGGATATGGCCCAGATGCATGTGGTTGGGCGAGCCGACCATCAGCAGGTCGAGCCTGGCCTCGTCGAGCATCTGCTCGAGCGAGGCGTATTGCCGGCCGACGGACACGCCGTGCTGCTGCGTGTAGGGCAGCCCCGCCGGGGCCGGATCGACATAGCCGACGACCTCGAACTGCTCGCTCGCCAGCGAGAATACCCGCGCCAGATAGCCCAGGCGAAAACCGAGGCCGACAATTCCTACCCGCATTGCACACATCCCATTCGCTGCCGCCCCGTATTAGTCGCGGCGGCCCGATCTTGGAAGCGGCTTCCGGTGTTTGCCGGCGTCAGGCGGTCCAGCCGCCGTCGATCACATGCACCTGGCCGGTGGTGTAGGTGGCGGTCGCCAGATAGAGGGCGAGGTCGGCGACCTCCTCCGGCTTGGCGATGCGGCCGATCGGCTGGCGGGCGATGAAGGCCTTGCGCGCCGCCTCGAAATCGCCGGTGGCCGCCCAGCGCTCGTGCAGCGACGGGCTGTCGACCGTGCCGGGGGCGATGGCGTTCACGCGGATACCCCTGGTGGTGTAGTCGGCGGCCAGCGATTTGGTGAGGCCGATCACCGCGGCCTTGCTGATCGAATAGGCGGCGCGGTTGGGCACCGCCTTCCACGACGAGGCGACCGTCGACATGTTGATGATGCAGCCGTCGGCGCGCTCCAGCATCTGCGGCAGCACCGCCCTGATGGTGCGCACCTGCGCCTTGACGTTGAGGTCGAGGGCGAAATCGAGGTCCTTGTCGGACATTTCGAGGATGGTGCCGTTGTGCACGACGCCGGCGCAGTTGAACAGGATGTCGATGCGGCCGATCGCGGCCACGGCGGCGTTCACCGCGGCGGTGTCGAGCACGTCGAGCACGCGGGTGGTGACGTTGGGCAGGGCCGCGAGGTCGGCCAGCTTTTCGGCGTTGATGTCGGTTGCGATCACCGTCGCGCCCTCGCGCGCGAACGCTTCCACCGTCGCCCGCCCGATCCCCTGCGCTGCCGCGGTGATCAGGCTGACCTTGCCATCCAGTCTACCCATGAACATGTTCCTTCGCCCGTCGTCGAGTGCGTAGCTAGCGGCTCGCACCGGCGTCCGCAAGCCATCCGAACGTCCAACGGCAGGCGCGAAGCAGCGCGGTCAGCGGCGGGGCGACGCCATGGCGACCCGGCCGCGGCCGGCGGCCTTGGCCTCGTAGCAGGCCGCATCGGCGGCGGCGAGCGGGTCGCCGCCGGTTTCGCCGGTGATCGGCGCGATGCCGACGGAGGCGCCGATGCGATAGGCGGCGCCGTTCCAGGCGAAATCGATGCCGCCGACGGCCGCAACCAGCTTGCCGGCGACGCGCCGCGCATTGGCCAGCGTGCAATCGTCGAGCAGCAGCACGAATTCGTCGCCGCCCAGCCGGGCGGCAAAGTCGTTGGCGCGGCAGCAGCGCCGGATCGCCTGCGCCACCTTCTGCAGCAGCGCATCGCCCGCGGCGTGGCCGGCGGTGTCGTTGACCGGCTTGAAGCGGTCGAGGTCGATGAAGCAGAGCGCGGCGGGCTGCCCGTCCGGGCCCGCCTGCCGCATGGCCTCGGCCAGCCGGCGGGCGAAGGCGGCGCGGTTGGGCAGGCCGGTGAGCGCGTCGTGGTTGGCGGAATGGGCCAGCCGCCGCTGCTGCTCCTGGGTGTCGGTGATGTCCTTGAACACCAGCACGGCGCCGACGACATGGCCGTTGCCGGTGCGCACCGGCGCCGCGGTGCCGGAGACGCCGCGGCCGGTGCCGTCGCGGGCGGCGAGGATCACGTCGTCCTCGATCTCGCCGGCGACCCCCGAGGCGAGGCACGCCTTCACCTGGTCGATGGCCGGCTCGCCGGTGGCCTCGGATTTGGCGACGAACACCTGCTGCAGCGGGCGGCCGAGGGCTTCGCCGGCGGTCCAGCCGGTCATCGCCTCGGCGACCGGGTTCATGAAGGTCACGCGTTCGTCGGCATCGGTGGAGATGACGCCCTCGCCGATCGATTCGAGGGTGACGCGCAGCCGCTCCTTCTCCTCGGCCAGCTCGGTTTCGGCGGCCTTGAGGCGGGTGATGTCGGTGTCGGTGCCGATGGTGCGCAGCGCATTGCCCTCGGCGTCCCATTCCACCGGGCGGCCGCGGCTCAGGATCCACATCCAGTGGCCGTCGCGATGGCGCTCGCGGTATTCGAGCGTGTCGTAGCCGTCCTCGCCATGGTCCTGCTTCTTGACCGTGGCGAGCACGCGCGGCACGTCGTCCGGGTGCAGGCGGGCGAGCCATTTGTCCTGCGCCGGATCGACATCTTCGTCGTCCGGGATGCCGCGCATGCGCCGCCACATGCGCGAATAGAACATGTCGTCGCGGCGCACGTCGTGGTCCCACACGCCCTGCCCGGCCGATTCCAGAGCATGGTTCCAGCGGCTTTCGCTCGCCGCCAGGGCCGCCTCGGCGCGCTTCTGCCGGTCGATGTTGATGATCTGGACGATGACGTAAAGCGGCCGGCCGGTACTGTCGGAGCGCAGCAGCGAGGCGGTGATCAGCACCCAGAGCGGCTGGCCGTCCTTGTGGTTCATGCGGCATTCGAGCCGGAGCTCGGCGCGTTCGCCGCGCACCACCTGCTCGAAATGCAGCATCACGGTGGCGCGGTCGTCGGCGAAGATCGCTTCCTCGGACGGGCGGCCGAGCCGCTCGTCGGGCGCCAGGCCCAGCATCGTCTCGTAGGCGCGGTTGACGTAGATGGTGCGCCGGTCGATGCCGACCAGCGCCATGCCCACGGCGGCGCTCTCCATGACCTTGCGCAGCAGCGCGCCGCTCTGATCGAAGCGAAACACTTGCGCGTCGGCGTGCTCACCGGTCTTTTCCGCAGGGTCGGCCATGCCGGCGAGACTGGCAGCCAACCCTTAAGGAGCGGCTTATTTGTCGCCGCCGGCGCCGCAACCGCTGCGGATGATGAAGATTTCACCAAGGCGGACGGCGGCATTTGCCGCATGCCGCCGGGCCGAAACAACTTCCGTCGCGCAAAACTAGATAAAATCTACGCGGTCTTTGGTCTTCATCAATATTTGCGGCGCATGGTATTGGGCATGAAAGCCCCGGGGCTAGCGCTGGTCTTGCTTGGAGTGGTTGCTTTTGCACTGCCTCCCTACCGGCAGTTCCTGCCGCATATTCCCCTCAGCGACATGGAGCTGCACCTGACCGCCGCCGGGATGTTCATCGCCGGAGCCGTGATGCTGCTGCTGGTCAGGAATGCATGATGGCCCGCGAGGTCGAGCGCTTCATCCGCATCGAACGCAAACAGGGCGCGGGATGGCACACCATTCCCCTGGGCGACCGCGTCAAGGTCTGGGAAAAGGCGCAGGCGGAGGCCGATGACGGCTCGCTGCGCATCCTGTTCCATATCGCCTTTCTCGAGGGCGTCGGCCGCGGCCAGCGCGTCACCTATCTGGGCCAGGCCTTCACGCTGCTCGAAGTCTCGGACTCCAAGCGCCTCGTCGGCCTCGAACTGCGCTGCGCCGCGATCCCCGGCTGAAGCGGGACCGGCAAATATCGGCCACGGGTGGGCTGGCGGAGAGGAAGGGATTCGAACCCTCGAGACCCTTTAGAGGTCTGCGCCCTTAGCAGGGGCGTGCCTTCGACCACTCGGCCACCTCTCCTACCGACGCGCCTTAAATCCGGTTTGCCCGGGCAAAGCAAGGCTAGAGATTGCCCAAATCCGCAGGCGAGGCCGGCGCTAGCGCCCTCAGCGCCGGCGCAGATTGCCGTCCTGCGAGTAGAGCAGCGCGGTGAGGCCGGCGAGGACCGAGACGACG
Source organism: Devosia sp. 67-54 (assembly GCF_001899075.1). GTDB lineage: Bacteria > Pseudomonadota > Alphaproteobacteria > Rhizobiales > Devosiaceae > Devosia_A. Next base: position 1,160,137 of record NZ_MKVA01000005.1, read on the forward strand.
GCGGGGCCGGCCATGGCCCAGAGCGGCGGCAGCACGTCGGCATTGCCGGCCCGCACCGCCATCTCGTTGATGGTGAACAGCGCAAACCCCATAACGATGCCGAGCAGCACGGTGTTGCCGTACTGCACGTTGCGCCGATAGCCCGAGGCGGTGGCGAAGCCGATCAGCACCGAGCCCACCACCATCACCGGCAGGGTGAAGATGCGGTAGAGGCTGGTCAGCGAGATGGCCCGGAACTCGCTGACAGAGAGCGAGGTGGTGGCGGCGGCGACCAGCTCGGCCAGCGTCAGGTCGCGCACGCCGCTGGCCTGCAAATCGAGATCGCCGGGCGTCGTTTTGGTGGCAATCGCGAAATCGTCGAGGCGCTCGGGCGCCTGGTCGAAGCGGTAGCGGGTGGCGGTGGGGAAAACCCATTTTCCGGCGTGCAGATTGCCCTCCGCCGCCTCGATGCGGTCGCGGCCTTCGGTGCCGGACAGGAACACGGTGACGCCGTAGATCGCGGGCGGATTGCCGGTCAGCCGCTCGGCCCTGAGGATGTAGCGCCCGTCGGCGCCGGTCTGTTCCATCCAGGTCGGGCCGGATTGCTGGTCGACCGGCTGGCCGGGCAGCAGGCGGTTGCCGACGATCAGCACGGTGGCGCCGCCGACCGAGAGCAGCAGCGACAGCACGAACACGGCAAGGACCGGCGCGCGCAGCACGGTCCAGATCGAGCGGCCGGTCGCCTGGATGATGGTCAGCTCGCGCCGCGCCTGCAGGTCGAGCACGCCGGCGATGGTGCCGATGAGCACGGTGACCGGCAGCACGCCGATGGACGAGCGCATGGCGCTGAGCAGGATGCCGGCGATCACCAGCGGTGGCCCGCCGATGCCCGCCAGCGTGCCGATCTTGCTGGTGTTGAGCGATTCGATCAGCGCAAACAGCGCCAGGAAGACGGTCACCGTCAGCAGCACGCGCGCCAGCACGCGCCGCAGCACCAGCCGGTCGATGCTCGTCACGCCTGCTTCCTCATGGAGCGCGATACCCCTGCCCGAGATAGATGTCGAAGCTCCACACCTGCCGGCCCGCCACCGTCACCGGCACCTCGGCGAGCTTGCTGACGGCGGCAAAGCGCGGCGCCGCCAGCGAAACCGGATTGCTCGAATCGGCGACGATGATGGCGTCCTGCCCCTGATGGGCGGCCGGCGACCACCAGAAATCGTATTGCGAGCGCAGCGGGTTGATGGCGGTGACTCCGGCGTCGTGCAGGGCAAACCCCAATTGTGCGGCGTAAGTATAGCGGGTGGCGGCCAGGAAGGCACCCGGATGGCCGGTTTCGGCCTCGCGCACCGCCGCCGCCACCCTGTCCCAGCCGAAATTGGAGGGGATCGTGGGGTCGCGGAAGCCCGGCAGGTTCAGCGGCAGGCCGGCATAGCTCGAAATGGCCATCGCCGTCACATAGAGGCCGATCAGCACCTGCGGCCAGAGCAGCCAGCGGCCGAGCAGCCAGGGGCCGGCCAGCGCCAGCGCCACATAGGCGACGATGTTCCAGTGCAGCAACACGTCGGTGTAGAGCGCCGCCAGCAGCACGACGCCCGTCGAGCCCACGAACATGGCCGCCGTCACCGGCCGCAGGCGTTGCCCCGCCGGGTCGCGCAGCCATGGATAGCGCAGCGCCGCGAGCAGCAGGACCGGGCCGCAGGCGGCGAGCGCCTGCAGCAGGAAGCCGAGGCCCTGCCCCAGAGCCGGATGGCCCCAATGGTTCGCCGGCCGCTCGACGAAATGATAGCTGAGCGTGGCAAAGCCCTCGGTCAGGTTCCACCAGACCACCGGCGCCTGCAGCGCGATGGCGAGCAGCGCCGCGAGCCAGGGGTGCGGCGTGCGCAGGGCGCTCCACAGCGGCCGGTGGGCGGCGAACAGCGCCACGCTGCCGACCCCCAGCAGTGCGCCATTGTATTTCGACAGCGTGCCGAGCCCGATGGCGAGGCCGGCGAGATAGAGCCAGCCGGCGCCGCGGCGGGCGCTCTCCCAGGCCTCGTCGAAGCGCCACAGGGCGTAGAGCGCCAGCACCGCGAAGAACACCAGCAGATGGTCGTGGAAGGCCTCGAAGGTGAACAGCGCCACCACCGGCACGGTCAGCAGGATCGCCGCCATCGGCAGGAAGGCGGCGAGCGGCCGCTCCGGCGCCAGCCGCCCGGCCCAGGCCCAGAGCACGGCGAGCGTTCCGGCGAGGCTGACCCAGGTGAGCAGCCTGAGACTTACGGTCGACCAGCCGAACAGCGCCGCCACGCCGGCCTGCAGCCAGGCATCGAGCGGCGGGTGGTCGAAATACGACCAGCCCGGCCGCTGGCCCCACATCCAGTAATAGGCCTCGTCGCCCATCGGCGGCGCGCTGACATCGTAATAGAGACGCAAGCCGGCGACGCACAGAATCACCGCCGCCAGCAGAACCGTTTCGAGCGTCCAGCGGGGCGAAGGGGCGGCGGCCGGCATGGGAAATCCTGATTGCACGCGCCCGCTTAGCCCAGTCGCGGGCGCAAGGCCAGCGGGCGCGCCGCTCCGGCGGCCCGCCTCACTTCGTGCAAAATCGTGGCGGAAACAGCGCGCCGGGTGTGCAATACATCCGAAGCGGGGATAACGCCGTGAAGATTCTGGTTGCCGAAGACGATCCGCAATCGTCGGAATTCCTGCGCCGCGGGCTGGTGCAGGAAGGCCATAGCGTCGACTGCGTGGCCGACGGCCGCGACGCGCTGAGCTACTGTTTGTACAACACCTGCGACATGCTGATCCTCGATCGCATGATGCCGGGGATGGACGGGCTGACCGTGCTCAAGACGCTGCGCGCGGCGGGGCGGAAGCTGCCGGTGCTGTTCCTCACCTCGATGGGCGACGTCGAGGACCGGGTCGAGGGCCTGCTCGCCGGCGGCGACGACTATCTGGTGAAGCCGTTCCATTTCTCCGAGCTCATCGCCCGCGTCACCTCCCTCGCCCGCCGCCCCGCCGGCAGCGAGGCCGTCACCCGACTGGTGGTGCACGACCTCGAGCTCGACCTGTTGAGCCACACCGCCAAGCGCGCCGGCACCAGCATCGACCTGCAGGCCAAGGAGTTCACGCTGCTCGAGGTGCTGATGCGCAATGCCGGCCGCATCATCACCAAGACCATGCTGCTCGAGCAGGTGTGGGACTTCAACTTCGACCCCAAGACCACCGTGGTCGAAACCCATATGAGCCGGCTGCGCGCCAAGGTTGACAAGCCGTTCGACGTGCCGCTGATCCATACGACGCGCAATTCCGGCTATTCCATCCATGCGCCGCGCTAGGGCGCTGCGGCAAAAGCTGGCCGCGGCCCTCCGCTTCGGCGCCGCTGCGGAAGGTGGACCCGCGAGGCGACCCGCCCACGGCGCGGGCCGCCGCTTTCCCCGACCGGTGGACCGCGCCAGCGTCTTTTCCGGCGTCGCGTTCCGCTCGGCGCTGCTGTTCCTGCTGGTCTTTGCGGTGGTGCTGGGGATCGGCGGCTACGCCATCTTCAGGACCACGCAGGCGTCGATGACGGACCAATTGCGCTCCTCGATCACGCAGGATTTCGACCTGTTGCGCGACGCCAACGTCACCGGCGGCGAGACCGAGCTGATCAAATTCATCCGCGCCGCCGTCGCCACCCGCTCCGACAAGCAGTCGGCGTTCGGGCTGTTCAAGCTCAGCGGCCGGCGCATCGCCGGCAACATCGTGGCGGCGCCGAAATTCCACGGCTGGGGCACGCTGCCGGCGGAAGGCGCGCAGGCGGCGGTGGATGCGCCATTCCTCGGCTATGTCGAGATGCTCGACGACAACGTGGTGGTGGCGGCGCGCTCCGAGCGGTTCCTGCTCACCGAGGGCGGCGTCATCCTCAATGCGCTGATCCTGGTGGGCGTCGTCATCTGCGCCAGCGCGCTGGTGATCGGCTATGTGCTCAGCCACAGCGTTTCGGCCAAGCTCGAAGTGATCGACCGCACGCTCGACCAGGTGTCGCGCGGCAATTCCGAGATCCGCCTGCCGGTGGGGCGCAGCAACGACCAGATCGACCACGTGTCGCGGCAGATCAACGCGCATCTCGACCGGCTGAGCGAGTTCATGGCGGGCATGCGCAACACCATCGTCGCCATCGCCCACGACCTCAAATCGCCGCTCAACCGCGCCTATCTGCTGCTGCAGGAGGCGGCGACCGAGAGCGAGCCGGCGGCGGCATCGGCCAGGCTGGAGCGGGCACAGGCCGAGATGGAGACGCTGGGCGGCGTGCTCGACACCGTGCTGCGCATCTCGCGCATCGAGACCTCCGACGACAGCTCGAGCTTCACCGAGTTTTCGGCGGCCGAGCTGGTGCGCGACCTGGCGCAGACGTTCGAGCCGGTGCTGGACGGCAATGGCCAGACGCTGCGCTGGAACGAGGTTCCTCCGAGCGGCGCGCCGGTGTTCGGCGACCGCCGGATGGTGCAGCAGATGCTGGTCAACCTGATCGAGAATGCCGGGCGCTACGCCGGTCCCGAGGCGACGATCTCGCTTGCGGTGCGGACGGTCGACGGACAGGCGGTGATCGTGGTCGCCGACGACGGGCCGGGCATCCCGGCCGACAAGCGCGACGAGGTGTTCGAGCCCTTCCGCCGCCTCGATGCCGATCGCGGCTCGCCCGGCGCCGGCCTGGGGCTGGCGCTGGTCAAGGCGGTGGCGGCGCGCCACCACGCCACGATCGTGCTGGGCGACAACGGCCCGGGACTGATTGCCACCATCACCTTCCCGCCGAGCGCCGACTCGCCGCGGCCGGCGGAGCGTACGCTGCCGGCGCCTGTCGCGCCATCGCCACACGTCGTGCCGGCGGCAGCGCCGCAACCTTAATTCGAAGTATAGTTGGCGACAGAGGGAGGCAAGGCCGCTCCCTTAGTGCTCTCCCCCGTTGATGCCGGCGCACCTGCCCGGCCCCGCGCCGATGTTTCGGCCGGACGAATCCCCAGAGGAGATTGCCATGCGCAAACTTGCCCTTCCGATCCTGATCGTCGCCGCTCTCGGCGCCACTTCGGCGATGGCGGCCACCGCCACCACCACGCCGGCCAAGCCCGCCGTCGTCGCCCCGACCGTCACCAACGGCATGATCAAGGCGCTGAGCGCCAAGGCGTGCACCGTCACGCTCGACAACAAGACCACCTACTACTTCGCCGCCAAGTGCGACTTCTCCAAGCTCAAGGTGGGCGAAAAGGTGGCGATCACCTGGACCGCCAAGGGCAAGAAGGACATGGCGTCCAAGATCGAAGCGGTGTCCTGAACTCCCGCCTCCTCCGACTTCCCGACGGGAAACTGCGGGGGCCTTCGGGCCCCCGTCTTTTTTTGCGCACCTGTCTGACCGGTGCGGCGAGTGATGCAGAACTGCCGCGGGCGGCGGAGGATCGACCCGGAATGCCCGTGCCGCGATGCGATCTCTCTTGCCTTCGAGGGGAGCGCCGGCCGAACTAGTCGCGTTTCAGGTGCCACATATTCGCGCGAAACGGCGCGCAGCATTTGATCCGCAATTGCAGTGCGGCAGGCCAGTCGGCAAGAGGTGACGTCGTGACGCTTCGCGGTTCCCACATGCGGTTGGGCGGTTTGCTGCGCCCGGCGCTGGTCGTTCTCGCCGGCCTCGCGGCTCCGGCGCAGGCAGCTCCGGTGCCGCTGAGCACCCTGATCGGGCCGCCGGTGGTGGGCACCTGGCGCACGCCGAACGGCACCGAGGTCAGCGTCGCGCCGTGCGGCGACCAGCTCTGCGGCACGCTGAGCTATATCGTCATTCCGAAGAAGAACGCGGCGCAGTGCAACGCCACCGACCCGCAGACCTTCGCATCGCTGATGTTGGACTACAGCAACCCCGACAAGAGCCTGCAGACGCGGCCGCTGCTCGGCCTCACCATGCTGTCGATCAAGCCGACGGACGATCCCAACACCTACACGGGCAGCGCCTACAACCCCGAGGACGGCAGCACCAACGACGTGCAGCTGTTCGTCGTCAATGGCGGGTCGACGCTGCGGCTCGGCGGCGGCTGCTTCGCCGGCATGTGCGCGGTGACGCAGGACTGGCCGCGCGTCCCCGACCGCCCGGACGCGCCGACCTTCACCTGCAATGGCGGGCAGTAGCCGGCGCCGGCCGGGCCGCCTCAGCGCTGGCCGAACAGCACCTTCTGCGCCGCCTCGTCCTTGGCGAGATCGACCGGCGTTTCCGGCAGCGTGAAGGCGAGCGCCCTGGCGACGCCTGGCCGCGCCTTCATGCGCGCGCGCCACGCCAGCCAGTTGGGAAACTCCGCCTCGTCGATGGCGTAGGTGGCGTAGCCGTTGGACCAGTCGAGGATGGCGAAATCGGCGATCGAGACGTCGTCGCCGGCGACATAGAGACGGCCCGCCTGCGCCTGCTTGCCGAGCTGCGTGTCGAGCACGCGGTAGAGCCGGTGCGTCTCGTTGATATAGCGGTCGATGGCGTAGGGGATCTTTTCCTTGGCGTAGCGGGCGAAATGGTTGGCCTGCCCCAGCATCGGGCCGAAGCCGCCGACCTGCCAGAACAGCCACTCGTCGATCTCGACGCGCTCGCGCCAGCTCTTGCCGTAGAATTTGCCGAACTTCTCGGCGAGGTATCTGAGGATGGCGCCCGATTCGAAGATCGAGATCGGCTGGCCGTCCGGCCCCTCGGGATCGACGATGGCCGGGATCTTGTTGTTGGGCGAAATCGCCAGGAATTCCGGCTTGAACTGGTCGCCGCGGGAGATCGAAATCGGGTGCACGCTGTAGGGCACGCCCAGCTCTTCGAGCATGATGGTGATCTTCCGGCCGTTGGGCGTGGCGGCGTAGTACAGGTCGATGGGCTTGGTCTGCTGCATTTGCGGGGTCTTTGCGAGAAAGACGGCGTGCCACCTTGCGAAGTGACACGCCGTCGGAGGAGGTCGGTCGACACTCTATCGGCAACAGACGATAGAAGACAACCCGGGCCGGCCGATCACGTTTTCGCTATTCGCGCCGGAGCCGCATATGCGGTTCGCCGTCCGAGGTATGGGCGAGCGAGACGCCGTCGAGGCCGACGGTCGCCGTCACCCGCTGCCGCTCGATCGGCCAGGAGAATTTGCTGACGTTCACCGGCCTGTCGAACTTCACCGTCACCTCGTAGTGCTGCATGTCGGGCATGAGCTTCATGGCGATGACGAGGCCGCTGAACGGCCGGCCGAGATAGGTGCCTTTGGCGCGCTGGCCGACCTGCACCGGAATGGCGATGCGCTCAGGCAGCGTGGCGCTGGCCGTGTTCCAGTCGCGATAGCCGTGGCGGCGGGCGATCTCCTCCAGCGCCTGGCCGTGGTTGAGCGGCGCGCCGTCGCGGGCGCGCTCCTCGCGCAGGGCCTTGGCCTCGGATTTGAGGGTCTGGATGGAGGGCGTGTCGAGGGAATAGGGCATCGGTCGATCCTTCGGATCGAGGCATCAACTCATGGGAGCCCGCCTTGCCACGATCGCCTCGAAGAGGATGCAACCATGAAATCGACATCCCGCACCATGCGGGGCTGGCTTCACCATCGGGACAACCCCGGCGAGCGGCCGGCGCCAGCAGCCGCCGCGGATATGGGATGGCGCCGGGCGTTCGTCAAGCCGCCTGCGGCAGCAACGCGATCTCGAACGCCACGCGGTCGAACGGCACCGTCGGCACCAGCCGCCCCTTCGCGTCCTTTGCCAGACGCACGAGGCCGTAGCGCTCCAGCGTCCTGAGCGTACGCGAGAGATTGGACTTGGCGCGGCCCGACAGCGTCTCCAACTCCGCCAGAGAGCGCGGCTTCTGCGCCGCGATCAGTTCGAGCAGCAGCTTGTTTCGGTCGGACAGCACCTTGGCGACACTGTCGAGAGAGGTGAACCACACGGTCGGATCGTCTCGGCCGGGCCGCCGGCGGCCCGCGGCGATGTCCAGCGTCCGCCGCTTCATATCCTCGTAGCTCGCAATGCCGATCCGCAGCGTCTTCATTTCACACCCATCTGCTTCATCATCATGTCGACCTCGCGCCAGAAGTCGGCCAACAGTTCAGCGGCATCGACATAGCCGTAGGGCCGGATGGTGCGAAACCGATGCCGATGGTCGCGCGCCGGCGTCTTGCCGCCCCAGGCAGCGTGAGCGTTGTCGAACCCCACGAGCCGTTCATTCCCGGGTCCGTGCAGCGTCAGCGAATAGCGTAGGCCATGCGGCCGCTCATCACTCGGCTCGACCCGCTTTACCTCGAATTTGACCCATAACCGCGCCTTGTCGTCGACAAAGAAGACCTGCCCATCGAGAGCGAGCAGGGTGTCGAGCGTGGGATCGGCGCGACGGGCCATCTCAGAATGTTATCATGTCATGATAACGCAAGCAATCTGCGGGTGGTTGCGTCTGCCCGCGCGGCGCGCTAGCCCCGTGCGGTGATCGAACTCCTGCTTTTTGTCGCCGGGCTCATCGGCGGTGCGCTCAATTCGCTGGCCGGCGGCGGCAGCTTCGTGGTGTTTCCGGCGCTGCTGGCGGCGGGGGTGCCGCCGGTGATCGCCAACGCCTCCAACACCTATGCCGCCCTGCCCGGCTACGTCTCGGGAGCGCTGGGCTTCTGGTCCGACCTGGTCAAATATCGCGACCGCTTTGTGGTCTATGCGCTCATCGCCGCGATCTTCGGCTATGCCGGCGCCGAGCTGCTGCTGCACGTATCGGACGCGCAGTTCTCCTACGCCGTACCGTGGCTGATGCTGTTCGCGGTGGGGCTGTTCGCCTTCGGCGGCCGCATCAATGCGCTCGTTGCGGCGCATGCCGGCGCGGGACGCGGCGCCAGGGCGGCGGGCGCCGTGCTGCTGCTGGCGCTGCTCGCCGCCATCGCCGTCTATGGCGGGTTCTTCAACGCCGGGCTCGGCATCCTGCTGCTGGCGTTCCTGGTGCTCGCCGGCATCGACAACATCCACGCCGCCAACGGCCTCAAGCTCTTCATCTCGGTGCTGGTGGCGCTGGTGGCGGTGATCCGCTTCGCCGTCGCCGGCTCGATCGACTGGTACCATGGCAGCATCGCGCTGGTCGGCGTCACCATCGGCAGCTATGCCGCCGCCCGCCTCGCCTACCGCATCCCCACCCGGATCATCCGCGCGCTGGTGATCGTCTACGGCGTAGGACTGACGCTCTACTTCTTCTGGACCACCTACCTGGCCTGAAGCGGCCGGATCCACACCGCGGCATCGTGGAACGCGGCGCCGCCGAAGGGCGGCACCTGGTCGGAGCCGATCAGCATGTTGATCCCCTGCCCCGTGCCGTGCGCCTTGTTGGGGTGGACGCCCTCGGCCACCAACACCCCCTGCTGCATGCCATCGAAGATGCGGGCGGTGAGTTCCACCGTGCCGCGATGATTGCCGAGCGCCACCCGCGCGCCATCGGCGATGCCGTTCGCCGCTGCGTCGTCGGCACGGATGAACACCGTCGGCTCGGGCTGCCGCCTGCGGCTGCCGGGCGTCTCCGAGAAGGTCGAATTGAGGAAGCTGCGCGACGGGCTGGTCGCCAGCCGGAACGGCATTTCGGCGCTGGTCTTTTCGTTGATGTCCCACCAGTCGACCATGCCCGGCGCCGCGGCCGGATCGATGGTCCATTGATAGCCCTTGCGGTCGGCGGCGCCCTGCCAATTGGGGCGGAAGCGGAATTTCCGGTCGGCCCAGCCGAAGCCGCTGGCGAAGCGCGCCTCGTCGTCGGGGCGCTCGCGGTCGACGAAAAAGCCGGTCCGTTCCACGTCGTCCAGGCTCGGATAGCGCGAACGGCGGAAGGTCTCGGCCACCATCTCGCGATCGGTCAGATCGAGCGAGGCGTCCTCGACGCCCAGCCGGCGCAGCAGCTCGCCGACCACCACGAAGTTGGAACGGCATTCTCCCGGCGGCTCGACCAGCTTCGGCCCGACCAGCACGCGGGTGTGGCCGCCGCGGGTATAGTAGTCGTTGTGCTCGAGGAACATGGTCGCCGGCAGCACGATGTCGGCCATCTCGGCCGTCTCGGTCATGAACTGCTCGTGCACCACGGTGAACAGATCCTCGCGGGCGAAGCCGGCCCGCGTCAGGCCCTGTTCGGGCGACACGTTCATCGGATTGGTGTTCTGGATGAACAGCGCCTTGACCGGCCCGCCGCCCCTGAGCGCCTTCGCCTCGCCGGTCAGCACCTTGCCGATCTCGCACATGTCGAGCGAGCGGCCGGCCGGGCCCATCGCGGTGCCGGTGATCAGCGATTTGTCGAGCTTCCAGGTGCCGGAATTGGAGTGAAAGGCGCCGCCGCCGCGATGCCGCCAGGCGCCGGTGACCGCGGGAATGCAGAGCGCGGCGTGCATGTTGGCGCTGCCGTTGCGCTGCCGGGTGAAGCCGTAGCCGAGGCGGAAATAGGTGCGCGGCGTGCGCCCGACCAGATGCGCGAAGGCCTCGATCTCGGCCACGCTCAGGCCGGTGATCGCCGCGGCCCATGCCGGCGTGCGCGTCAGCAGGTGCGCCTCGACCTCGGCGTCGAAATCGGTGAACTGCGCCAGGTATTGCCGGTCGGCGAGATCGTCGCGCAGCAGCACATGCATCACCGCGCAGGCGAAGGCGCCGTCCGAGCCGGGACGGAGCAGGATCGGCATCTCCGCCTGCTCCATGGTGGCGTTGCGGTAGATGTCGACCACCACCAGCCTGGCGCCGCGCTCCTTGCGGGCGCGGATGGCGTGCGTCATCACGTTGACCTGGGTCGAGACGGCGTTGGTGCCCCAGATCACGACGCAGTCGGCCTCCGCCATCTGCTCGGGGTTGGGGCCGCCCAGCAGGCCCGCGCCGGCGATGAAGCCGGGCCACGCGGCGCCGGTGCAGATGGTGTCGTACTGGTCGGAATAGCCGCGGGCGTGGCGCAGCCGGGCGATGCCGTCGCGCTGCACGTGGCCCATGGTGCCGGCGTAGAAATACGGCCAGATCGCCTCGGGGCCGAACTCGCGCTCGATGTCGAGCCAGCGGCTGACGATCTCGTCGAACGCTGCGTCCCAGGAGATGCGCTGCCAGCGCCCCTCGCCCTTTCGGCCGGCGCGGCGCAGCGGGTGCGTCAGACGGTCGGGGTGGTGGATGCGCTCGGCGTAGCGGGCGACCTTCTCGCAGATGACGCCGGCGGTATACGGATCGTCCCTGGCGCCGCGCACGCGGCCGATGGTGTGCGCGTCGACGATCTCGACGTCGAGCGCGCAGGCCGACGGACAATCATGCGGGCAGACGGACCGGCCGATGCGGGCGGCGACGGGCGTGTTCATGCGCCACGCCTAGCGCCGCAGCGGGGCGGCGGCAACTAGTCTTCGGCGCGCAGCCGGGCCAGCTCGAACTGGAAGATGCGCAGCGACAAAAAAATCGCGAAGGCGAAGCAGACGATGCCGGTGACCTGGGTCAGCGGCAGATCGCCCAGCACGGGTACGTGCTTGCCGATCAGCAGCAGGACGACGAAGGCGAGGACGGAGGCGACTTCGCGGGCGCGAAAGAGCATGGTTTGCCTTTTCAACAAACCGCACTGGCCGACGCGTTGCCGATGCGAGGGTTGCATGGCGAAGGCCCAACTCCTCCGCTGCTGCATAGGCTTACGCGAAAATCGAAAAGGTTCCATGAATTTTCGTGACCGCCGCGAAAATGTCGCGGCGGCCGTGTCGCGGTCGCAACAAGCACGGGTTTCGCCCGGTCAGGCGAAGAGCTTCAGCCCGGCGATGCCGCAGACGATCAGGCCGATGCAGCCGATGCGGATGGCGGTGGCGGGCTCGTGGAACAGCAGCATGCCCAGGATTGCGGCGCCCACGGTGCCGATGCCGGTCCAGACGGCATAGGCGGTGCCGACCGGCAGGGTGCGCAGCGACAGCTCCAGCAGCACGACGCTCACGATCATGCCGACGATGGCGGCGGCCGACGGCCAGAGCCGGGTGAAGCCATCGGCGTATTTGAGGGCGATGGCCCAGACGATTTCGAACAGGCCGGCGACGGCGAGATAGACCCAAGCCATGGGATTTCTCCGTGTGGCGGGCCGTCCCGACCGAAATTGAGATGCAGCGCGGGGTCGTCCCCGCGCCCGTCATTTAGGGCATGTCCGCCCCGAGGTGAAGCCCTCAGCCGCGGCGCGACAGATGCCGGAAGCGGCCGTGCTCGATCTCGCGCTGCCGGAGCTCGAGGTCGACCCGCGAGGTCGCCTGGTTGAGATAGTCGAGCTCCACGTCTTCGCGGCTGCGCCCACGCAGGGCGGCTTTCAAATTGCCGATCAGTCCCATTTCGGTGCTCCTTTCACGCGCCGAAGATGGGCGCTTCCGGGAGCCCGGACAACCGCCGGCGGCGCATGGCAGCTTCGCGCCGGCGGCAGCCGCGACGTGATCTGCCGCAAGAGCGGGAGCTAGTGCGGCTTGATCCGCTGCACTTCGCGTTCCAGCGCCTCGCGGGAATTGCCGACGCGCTCGATCATGTCGCGCACCTCGTCGGGCGCAATGCCGTGGCGGCGGGCGAAGTCGCGCACCTCGTAATCCTCGCCGCCCGCAACGCGCGCGCGATCGGGGTCGCCGACCATGTCCTTGTGGTCCGTCATCGGAGCCTCCGTCCTGCGATGGCCGGAGAACGGGTCAGGAGTCCGAGGGTTCCGCGCCGGGCTCAGCCGGCGGACGGCCCCGCCTTCTTGCCGGGCATCTTGGCCGGCGCCTTCTTTGCCGGCGCCTTCTTGGCCTCGCCCTTCATCCCCGGGACTTTCGGCGGTGCCTTCTTGGCCGGCGCCAGCCTGGCGTCGCCGGCGCTGGCGCGCAACCGGGTGATCGAGGTGCCGTGATGGCCCCAATTGTCGGTCGGCACCTCGTCGATCACCACGAAGGTCGAGGCCGGGTTCTTGCCCAGTTCCTCGACCAGCACCTGGGTGATGCGCTCGATGACCCTGAGCTTTTGCCCGGCGGTCACCCCTTCGAGGATGCGCACATTGACGTAAGGCATGATCCCTCCCTCAAACGAAAGGGCCGGCATCGCTGCCGGCCCTGAACAGTCAGCCGACGATTTCGACGTCGGAGAAGAAGTACTTGATCTCCTGCGCGGCCGTCTCCGGCGCGTCGGAGCCGTGCACCGAATTCTCGCCCATGTTGAGGGCGAAGTCCTTGCGGATGGTGCCGGGGGCCGCCTTCTCGGGATTGGTCGCGCCCATCACTTCGCGGTATTTGGCGATGGCGTTGTCGCCTTCCAGCACCTGCACCACCACGGGGGCGGCGCTCATCTGCTCGACCAGCTCGCCGAAGAACGGCCGCTCCTTGTGCACGGCATAGAAGCCCTCGGCCTGGGCGCGGGTCATCTTGATGCGCCTGGAGGCGACGACACGCAGCCCCGCCGCCTCGATCTTGGCGATGATCTGGCCGGTCAGATTGCGGCGCGTCGCGTCGGGTTTGATGATCGAGAAAGTGCGCTCGAGAGCCATGAGACATCCCTGAATGTGGCTGAAAAGGTCGCGCCTTTTATCGTCGGGTGATGGCGGAGGCAAGGCCACGCGGCATTGGACTTCGCCGCTGCCCTCGCTATATGCAGCGCCACCATGCTGACCATCACCGACCTTACCTACCGCATCCAGGGGCGGCCTCTGTTCGAGGGCGCCTCGCTGGTGCTGCCCGACGGGGCCAAGGCCGGGTTCGTGGGCAAGAACGGCTCGGGCAAGACCACGCTGTTCCGGCTGATCCTGGGGCAAATCAGCGTCGATGCCGGCACCATCGAGGTCAACAAGCGGGCCCGCATCGGCGCGGTGGCGCAGGAGGCGCCGGCGACCGCGCTCAGCGTGCTCGACACGGTGATGGCGGCCGACAGCGAGCGCGCGCGGCTTCTGGCCGAAGCCGAGACCGCCACCGACGCGCACCGCATCGCCGAGATCCACACCCGGCTCGCCGATATCGACGCGCACACCGCCGAAGCGCGCGCCTCGACCATCCTCAAGGGCCTCGGCTTCGAGCAGGACCGCCAGCTGGGCCCGACCAGCGAGCTCAGCGGCGGCTGGCGCATGCGCGTGGCGCTGGCCGGCGTGCTGTTCAGCCAGCCCGACCTGCTGCTGCTCGACGAGCCGACCAACTATCTAGATCTCGAAGGCACGCTGTGGCTGGAGAAGTACCTCGCCACCTACCCCTATACCGTGTTCATGATCAGCCACGACCGCGACCTGCTCAACAAGGCGGTGAGCTCGATCGTGCATCTCGAACGCGGCAAGCTGACGCTCTACTCCGGCGGCTACGACACTTTCGAAGACACACGCCGCATGCAGATGGAGCTCAACAACAAGGCGCGCGAGAAGACGCTCGAGCAGATCGCGCACATGCAGGCCTATGTCGACCGCTTCCGCTACAAGGCGAGCAAGGCGCGGCAGGCGCAGGCGCGGCTGAAGATGATCGCGAAGCTGAAGCCGCCGGCGGCTTTGTTCGACGAATACGCCGCGCCCTTCACCTTCCAGAACCCCAAGAAGGCGCTGGCCTCGCCGATGCTGACCTTCGACGACGTGTCGGTGGGCTATGGCGAGCATGTGGTGCTGCGCCACATCACCAACCGCATCGACCCCGACGACCGCATCGCGCTGGTCGGCGTCAACGGCAACGGCAAGTCGACCTTCGCCAAGCTGCTGGCCGGCGATTTGAAGCCGATGGGCGGGCAGATGCGCAAGGGCAAGGGGCTGGAGATCGCCTATTTCGCCCAGCACCAGATGGACAAGCTGAAGCCCGAGCAGACGCCGCTCGAGCACGTCGCGAGCCTGATGCCCTATGACAGCGAAGCCAAGCGCCGCAGCCGTGTGGCGCAGATGGGCCTCACCACCTCGCGCATGGATACGCTGGTCAAGAATCTGTCCGGTGGCGAGCGGGCGCGGCTGCTGCTCGGCCTCATCACCTTCGCCGGGCCGGGCATGCTGATCCTCGACGAGCCGACCAACCATCTCGACATCGACAGCCGCGACGCGCTGGTCGAGGCGCTGAACGCATTCACCGGCGCGGTGCTGATCATCAGCCACGACCGGCACCTGATCGAGGCCACGGTGGACAAGCTGTGGATCGCGCAGAACGGCACGATCGAGGAGTTCGACGAAGACCTCGATAGCTACCAGCGCCTTTTGACCAGCGGCAAGGACCGGCCGGTCAAGACCGCGGCGCCGCAGATGGCGGTCGCCGTCGACCGCAAGGCGGCCCGGCAGGACGCGGCGGCGCGGCGCGCCGAAGTGGCGCCGCTACGCAAATCGATCAAGGAGGCCGAGCAGAAGCTGACGCGGCTGAAGACCGAGCTCGAAAAGGTGGATGCGATCCTCGCCAATCCGCGCACCTATGACGGCGCGCCCGAGCGCATCGCGCTGCTCGGCAAGGACAAGGCGCGCTTCACTGCCGACATCGCGGCGACCGAGGAGCGCTGGCTGACGCTGAGCACCGAGCTGGAAGAGGCGGAACGCGCATGACGGCCAGCGAGATCATCGCCCTGCTGTATCTGGAACGGCATCCGGAAGGCGGCTGGTACCGGCAGACCTTCCGCGACGACGTGCCCGGCGGCCGCGCCCATTCGACGCTGATCTATTACCTGCTCGAAGCCGGCGACCGCTCGGCCTGGCATCGCGTCGACAGCGCCGAGGTGTGGCACTGGTACGCTGGAGCGCCGCTCCAGCTGCGCGTGGACAAGACCACCCTCACCCTCGGCAACGACCTCGCCGCGGGCCAGCGGCCGCAGGGCGTCGTGCCGCGCGGCGCCTGGCAATCGGCGCAGTCGCTCGGCGACTGGACGCTGGTCGGCTGCACCGTGGCCCCGGGCTTCGAGTTCAAGCATTTCGAGCTCGCCCCGCCCGGCTGGGAGCCGTAGCCGGGACAGCCGTCAGGACGACTATTTGTCGACGTGCTTGGTGAACACGATCATGCCCATCGAGACGCGGCCTTTGCGCGTATGGTCACCGCCCTTGTCCGCCGCATCCGCATAAGCGGCGGCGGTGAAGGCGACGACAAGGGCGAGAGCGAGAGCAACGAGATGGCGGGTCATAGTGGGGTCCTCCGATTTCCTGCCGGACACCATAGCCCGCCGACCTGAGCCGGGACGGAACGGCCCGTTCATCGGGCGGTCAGCCTCGTCTCACCCCTTCTTCACCCAGCGCCCGGCCTCGTCCTGCTGCCAATAGGTGAGGTCGTTGCCGTCGCGCAGGGCCTTCCAGGCGGCGCGGGCTTCGGCGACGGCGTCGGGGTCGTGGCCGGAGAACATGTAGACGATACGGATGTAGCCCTCGCCCGATTGCGGCACAGCGCGGTCGACGAAGAAGCGCACCTCGGCCGCGTTGGCATTGCCGGCGTCGGTGGTGATCAGTACCGGCTGGTCCGGGTCGGTGGGCTCGCCGGCGACGGCGTGCGGCAGGAAGCTGTCGTCGCGCCAGGTCCACAGCAGGGCGTCGAGCGCCGCGGCGCGCTCGCGGCTCGAGGTTTCCACCACGGCGCGCCAGCCGCGCTCCAGCGAGCGCTCGAGCAGCACCGGAAGGACGCGTTCCAGCGGCTGCGTCTCGAGATGGTAGAACAGAATTTCACTCATTTCGGCTCGAGCACGTCCCGCACGTAGCGGTCGAGCAGCGCCACGCCGAAGCCCGGCGCCCAGGAGGCGTTGGTCTCGCTCGCCGGCGGACCCAGGCTCACTCCGGCGATGTCGAGATGCGCCCAGGGCACGTCGCCGACGAAGCGGGCGAGGAACTGCGCCGCGGTGATGGCGCCCGCTGGCCGGCCGGCCGAATTCTTGATGTCGGCGAAGCGGCTCTCGATGAGCTTGTCGTAGGCCGGCCCCAGCGGCATGCGCCACAGCTTTTCGCCGGTCGCGAGCCCTGCCCCCACCAGTTGCGCCGCCAGCTCGTCATTGTTGGCGAACAGCCCGGCATGGTCGCTGCCCAGCGCCACGCCGATGGCGCCGGTGAGCGTTGCGAGGTCGATGACGGCGCGCGGCTTCAGCTTTTCCTGCACGTACCACAGCGCATCGGCGAGGACGAGCCGGCCCTCGGCGTCGGTGTTGACGATCTCGATGGTGGTGCCCGAGGCGGCGCGGACGATGTCGCCCGGGCGCATGGCGGTGCCGCTCGGCATGTTCTCGACCAGCCCGATGACGCCGACGGCGTTGACCTTCGCCTTGCGCGCCGCCAGCGCCTGCAGCAGCCCGGTGACGGCGGCGGCGCCGCCCATGTCGCCCTTCATGTCCTCCATGCCGGCGGCCGGCTTGATCGAGATGCCACCCGAATCGAACACCACGCCCTTGCCGACGAACGCCACCGGCGGCGTGCCGGGCGCGCCGTTGCTCCAGCGCATCACCACCAGGCGCGGCGGGCGGACCGAGCCCTGCGCCACCGCCAGCAGAGCATGCATGCCGAGGGCGCGCAGCTCGGGCTCGCCCAGCGTCTCGACCGCGACGCCCAGCGCCGACAGCTCCGCCGCCCGTGCCGCGAACTCCTCCGTCCCCAGCACGTTGGCCGGCTCGTTCACCAGCTCGCGGGCGAGCAGCGTGCCGTCCACGGCGGCGAGGCGCGAGGCGATGGCCGCGTCGGCGGCCGCCGGATCGGCGACATGCAGCGTCACCGCCAGCGTCTCGGGCGTCCGGTCGCCGTTCTTGCGCGTCTTGTACTTGTCGAAGCGGTACTGCCTGAGCTTGAGGCCCGCCGCAAGCGCCGCCACCTGCTCGGGCGTGGCGCCGTCGAGCACCACCGACGCCGCCTCGGCATTGGCGGCGCCGAGCTTGGCGGCCAGCGAGCCGCCGCGATCGGTCCAGGCGGCGGGAGACGCCGGCCGCTCCGGCTCGGCCTTGCCGGCGCCCAGCACGAACAGCCGCGTGACGTCGAGGCCGGGCGGCGCGGCGATGTCGAGGAGTTGGCCCTGCTTGCCGCCGAAGCCGGCGGCGCCGGCGACGCGGGCGAAGTCGAGCCCCGTCGCGCCCCACAGCGCGGCGGCCTGCCCGGAGGGAGCGGCGCCCTCCGCGACATAGAGGACAACGATGCCGGCCGGGCTCACGGAGAGCGGCGCGGTGCGGAGGGTCAGGCTTTGGGTCATGGTTACCGATACGGAAACGGGCCGGTCTAGGCAACAGCATCACGACGCCGCGTCAATCCCGCAACAGCCGGCGGCCGAACGTGCCGCCGGGCGCCCTGTCGCCTTGCCTTGGCCGCGGAAGGCCACCAGAGTCCCGGCATAACCACCACAGGGGCAGCGCGATTCTGGAGTTTACGGACGGCGGCAAGTGGCCCGCCTAAGCCGCTATCTGGCAAGGCTTTTCTGGTCCGAGGCGATGGCGCTGTTTGCCGTCGCCGCCTTTCTGCTGTTCCTGATTCAGTGCCTCAGGCTGTTCGACCTCGTCTCCGACAAGGGCCAGAACGTGCTGACGCTGGTGGGCCAGACGCTGCTGACCATGCCCGGGCTCGGCGTGGCGTTCCTGTATGTCTGCCTCGGCATCGGCCTCGGCCGGGCGCTGCGCGGGCTGCAGGCCAGCAGCGAGCTGGGCATCATCCATTCCAACGGGCTGCTGCCGGTGCTGCTGCGGGCCATCGGCCTCTACACCCTCATCGGCACGGTCGCGGTGCTGCTGCTGTCGCATGTCGCCGATCCGCTGGGCTCGCGCGCCACCAATGACTGGTCGACCAGCATCGCGGCAGACCTGGTGTCGCGCAGCATGATCCCGCACCGCTTCACCTCGCTGGGCGGCGGTGTGTCGATGGTCATCGGCGGGCGCGATTCGCGCGGCAACATCAGCGATTTCTTCGCCGACGACCCGCGCGACCCCGATCTGCACCGCACCTATTTCGCCCGTGCCGCCATCATCACCCATGACGAGCAGGGCTACGTGCTGCGCATGCACGACGGGGCGGTGCAATACCTCACGGCCGACGGCCGCTTCTCGCAGGTGGCGTTCAAGCAGTACGATCTGCCGATGGACCGGCTGGCGGCCGATTCCGGGGCCGCCGACGGCCTGGCGCAGAGCCCGAGCTACGACCTGGTCGCCACGGCGCTCGAAACCGGCCATTGGGACCCGGCGGTGGTCAAGACCCTGCTCAAGCGCAGCGGCGAAGGGCTGCGGGTGCTGGCGCTGTGCGCCCTGGTCACGGCGCTGGCGCTGTTCCCCAGCGGCCGGCGGCGCGGCGACGCGCCGGTCGAGATCGTGGTGCTGGGCGCCGCCTTCATCGAGCGCGCCCTCACCTCCTACGTCGTCGGCCCGGGCATTCTGGGGGTCGCGTCGGGATCGGTGATCATCCTCGCTGCCGCGTTGGTGCTGCTCGGCGCGCGGCTGCGGGTGTTCCGGCCGGTCCGCTGGCGGCGGAAGGCGGCGGCATGAGCGTGAGGGGCGGCGCGAGGCGGAAATTAACCATCCGGCACGCTGCCGGCCGGCAATTTACGCAGGTTTATCTAACGCCAAATAACCATTGCGGCGTGGTCCTTTATGGTGTCGTCGCCGGTTTTGTGCTGTATGTAGCTTTCGAGTTGGCGGCCGGGCATCCGGCCGTCGGGGCGTGGGGACCCGCATCTGCCGCTCTGGGGCCGGCATTTGTGGGCGTTTTTGTTGGGCGCAGGGTGCTGTTCAGACAACCGGACGGGCGAGCATGACGATCTTGCCCCGAGGCAGCAGCAACGGATCTCGGACGCGGCGGGCGATTGCGCGCGTCCTCGCCGGATTCGGCCTGGTGCTGCTCACGGCGCTGCCGGCCCACGCCACGCTGCTGCCCGAGGGCTTTTTCGACATGGTGCCGTCGCCCGGCGGCAACCCTGCGGCGGTCGAGGCCGACCAGATGTCGTACGAGGGCGGCACCGGCATGATCGCCGCCGACGGCAAGGTGGTGATGTCCTACCAGGGCTTCACGCTGACGGCCGACCGCGTCGAATACAACATGCAAAAAGGCTCGGTCATGGCCGTGGGCCACGTGACGCTGACCAATGGCGGCACGGTGATGCACATGGACTCGATCGAGGTCACGGGCGGCCTCAAGGAGGCGTTCCTCAATTCGCTGACGATCACCACCGGCGAAGGCGCCAGGATCACCGCCGGCAGCGTGCACTTCCAGTCCGATTTCGAGACCATGCTGACCGATGCGAGCTATTCGCCGTGCGGCCTGTGCATCGACAGCAAGGGCCGCAAGATCGGCTGGAAGGTGAAGGCCGCCAAGATCCACTACAGCCGCGACCATGCCTCGGTGACGCTGGAGCAGCCCTCGCTCGAACTGCTGGGCATTCCGGTGGCCTGGCTGCCGTGGTTCTGGGTTCCCGATCCGACGCAGCCGCGCGCCACGGGCCTGCGCATGCCCAGCGTCGACTACGACGCCAAGCGCGGCGCCGTCGCCGCAATCCCGTATTTCGTGCCGGTAGGCGAAGACATCGACCTGGTGCTCACGCCGCAATTGATGAGCCGGCAGGGCGTGCTGATGGGCGGCGCGCTCAAATGGCGCCTGCCGCCCTATGGCGAGGTGTCGATCAAGGCGTCCGGCCTCTACCAGCTCGACAAATCCGCCTTCGCCGGCACGGTCGGCGACCGGCAGTGGCGCGGCGCCATCCAGACCTCGGGCCGCTTCACCCCGGCCGACCACTGGATCGCCGGCTGGTCGTATTCGACCTTCACCGACCAGGCGTATCTGGTCGACTACAAATTCACCGACGCCGACAGCTACACCAACCGCGTCTACGGCACCTATCTCAACGAGATGACCTATTTCGATGCGCGCATCGAACGGGGCAACCTGCTCGGCAACTACGCCACCGACGATCCGGCGCAGGCGACGCTGCTGCCGCAGGTGACGTTCGAGCACGTGCAGGACCTCGCCCCCGGCTTCGGCCGCGCGCATCTGAGCGGCGAATTGCTGCGCGTCACGCGCCAGGCCGACCAGACCGCGACCTATGGCGGCATCCCCTACGTCACCGGCTACGAGGGCACCAAGCAGCACCTCGCGCTCGAAGGGGCGTGGGAAGACCAGTTCATCCTGCCCGGCGGGCTGGTGGCGACGCCCTATCTCGGCGCCCGGCTCGACGCCACCTCCTACGACCGCACGCTGGGGGCCATTCCGTCGCTTCCCGCACCGGCACTTCCCTACCCGACGCAGTTCGACAGTTCGCTGCTCAGCGTCACGCCGATCGCGGCGATGGACGTGCGCTGGCCGCTGGTGGCCAAATCCGGCTTCGACACGCACCTGGTCGAGCCGGTGGCGCAACTGGTCTATCGCGGCTCGTCGACCACCAATGTCGGCATCACCAATGACGACGCGCAGAGCTTCGTGTTCGATACCTCGAACCTGTTCACCTACAACCATTTCTCCGGCATCGACCGGCAGGATACCGGGCTGCAGGCCAATATCGGCGCGCACTATCTCGGCAATTTCGCCGACGGGAGCTGGATCGACCTCGTCGCCGGCCAGTCCTTCCATCTCGCCGGCGTCAACGCCTTCGGCGCCAGCGACGCGGCGCAGACCGGCACCAGCACCGGGCTGGGCAGCGCCGAATCGTACCTCGTGGGCAGCGCCCGCGCCGGCTTCGCCAACGGGCTGACGCTCGCCGGCAAGCTGCAGGTCGATCAATCGACGCCGCGCATCACCCGCGCCGGCGCCGGCGCCAGCTTCACCTTCGCCAACGGCCTGTCGACCAGCGGCACCTACATCTACATCGCCAAGGACGCGGCGCTCGGCACCACCGTCGACCAGCACGAGATCCAGGGCGCGGTGGGCATTCCCGTCGCCGATTACTGGCGCCTCAACGGCGACCTGACCTGGAACCTCGCCAGCAATTCCTGGCTGCGCTCCGATGTCGGGGTCACCTATGACGACGGCTATCTGGTGCTGGGGGCCGGCGCCAATTTCACTCCGACGAGCTGGGGCACCGGCTTTACCTTCAAATTGAAGGGACCCGACGGCCAGGCCGTTTTCTGACACACCGATTTCAGCCGCATTTTTCACCCACACACGCCGCGAGGCACTCTTCAACAGGCACGCTATGAACATGCATCGTGTTATCGGCGCCGCTCTCCTCAGCCTGACGCTGCTCGTGGCAGCGCCGGCCGGAGCGGCGACGGTCAAGATCACCGTCAACGGCACCCCCATCACCGACGTGCAGATCAGCCAGCGCCTGGCGCTGATGAAGCTCGAGAACCGCAGCGGCAGCAAAGCCGCGCAGGACGAGCTGGTCAACGAGGCGCTGGAGGTGCAGGAGGCCAAGCGCCTCGGCTTCGAGATCTCGGAAGCCGACATCGACGCGGCGGTGCTGCAACTGGCGCGCAACATGCGCCTGTCGGACACCAACCTCAAAAAGGTGCTGACCGACCGCGGCGTGGCGATCCAGACGCTGCGCGACCGGCTCAAGGCCAACATCGCCTGGAACAAGATCACCGCCACCGCCGTCAGCTCGCGCGTCACCGTGTCGGAGGCCGAGATCGACAAGGAGGCCAAGGCCAAGCTGACTGCCGCCAACAGCTTCGACTACATCCTCAAGGAAGTGCTGTTCCTCACCGTCAAGGGCGGCCCCTCGGCGGCGGCGCGGACGGCGCAGGCCAACAAATACCGCGCCGCGTTCAAGGGCTGCGACAGCGCGGTGCAGGAATCGCTGGCCTACACCGACGCGGCGGTGCGCGACGTGGGACGGCGCCACGCGACGCAGCTTCCCGATCCGATCGCCGCCGAGCTCAGCAAGCTCAATGTCGGCGGCATCACCAAGCCGCGGGTGGTCGAGAACGGCGTGTCGATGTTCGCCGTGTGCAGCAAGGAAACGTCGGACGACACCACCTACCTCGCCGACAGCATCCGCCAGAACCAGGGCAACGGCGCGCTGAAGACGGAAGCCGACAAATACCTCGCCGAGCTCAAGGCGAAGGCGCAGATCGTCTACAACTGATCATGGCCGGGCTCGCTCCCCTCGCGGTCAGCATGGGCGAGCCCGCCGGGATCGGCCCCGACCTCATCCTGCAGCTTTATGCGCAACGGGCGGAGTACGAGCTGCCGCCCTTCATCGTCATGGGCAGCATGGCGTTCCTGGCGGCGCGGGCCCGCCGGCTCGGCCTCAACATCAATTTCGCGCAGACCACGGCGGCCGAAGCGGCCGGGCAGTTCCCCATCGCCCTGCCCGTCAGCCATATCGACGGGCTGGTGCCCGACAAGCCGGGCGAGACCAGCCATCTGTCGGGCAAGGTGGTGATCGAGTCGATCGCGCGCGCCGTCAGCGAGACGCTGGGCGGCGCCTGCCGCGGCGTGGTCACCGCGCCGATCCACAAGGCGGCGCTCTACACCGCCGGCTTCCGCTATCCCGGCCACACCGAATATCTCGCGGCGCTGTGCGCCAACGGCAAGGGCACGCCGCAGCCGGTGATGATGCTGGCGCACGAGGATCTGCGCGTGGTGCCGCTCACCATCCACGTGCCGCTGCGCGACGTGGCGGGCCTCGTCACGCAGAAGCTGATCCGCGACACGGTGCTGATCCTCGAGCACGATCTGCGCACCCGCTTCGGCATCCTCGACCCCAGGATCGCCGTCACCGGGCTCAATCCGCACGCCGGCGAGAGCGGCAGCATCGGCACCGAGGACCGCGACATCATCCTGCCGGCCATCACCGACCTGCAGCATTCCGGCTCGCGCGTCGAGGGGCCGTTCCCGGCCGACACCATCTTCCACCTGCCCAGCTGGAAGACCTACGACGCGGTGCTGGCCATGTACCACGACCAGGCGCTGATCCCGATCAAGACGGTGGCGTTCGACCAGGGCGTCAACGTCACGCTGGGCCTGCCCATCGTGCGCACCTCGCCCGACCATGGAACGGCGTTCGCCTTGGCCGGCACCGGACAGGCGTCGGCGGCCAGCATGCTCGCCGCCATCCGCCTCGCCGACCGCATGACGAGCGGCGCTTGAGCCGGATCGACACGCTTCCGCCGCTGCGCGAGGTCATCGCGCGGCACGGCCTCAGCGCCAAAAAGCAGCTCGGGCAGAACTTCCTGCTCGACCTCAACCTCACCGCCCGCATCGCGCGCGCCGCCGGCAATCTCGCGCAGCACACCGTGATCGAGGTCGGTCCGGGCCCCGGCGGCCTCACCCGGGCGCTGTTGGCCGAGGGCGCGCGCCGCGTCATCGCCATCGAGCGCGACGAGCGGGCGATCCCGGCGCTCGAGGAGATCGCGGTGGCCTATCCGGGCCGGCTCAGCATCATTGCCGGCGACGCCATGGCCACCGACTACGCCGCGCTCGCCGACGGGCCGACGCGGATCGTCGCCAATCTGCCCTACAATATCGGCACCGAGCTGCTCATCGGCTGGCTCACCGCCGAGCCGTGGCCGCCGTTCTACGAGAGCCTGACGCTGATGTTCCAGCGCGAGGTGGCCGAGCGCATCGTGGCGCGGCCCGGCGACGACGCCTATGGGCGGCTGGCGGTGCTGGCCGGCTGGCGCAGCGAGGCGCGCATCGCCTTCAACGTGGCGCGCTCGGCCTTCACGCCGCCGCCCAACGTCACCTCGGCGGTGGTGCATCTCGTGCCCAGGCCGGTCGACCCAACGATCCCGGTGCGCAAGCTCGAAGCCGTCACCCGCGCCGCCTTCGGCCAGCGCCGCAAGATGGTGCGGCAAAGCCTCAAGGCCACCGGCGCCCCGGTCGACACCCTGCTCGCCGCGGCCGGCCTCAAGGGCGACGAACGCGCCGAAGTGCTGCCGATCGACGCCTTCCTCGCGATGGCGAAAGCTCTTGCTGCGGTGCCCGTGGCCCCAGCCGGCTAGATCGAGTCGATCTGGTCCTGCAGATCCTTGACGAAGCCCTCGAGGTCGCGCAGGCGGTCGCGCCGCAGGCGGGCAGCGGCGAGGATGGTGCGCACCTTCTGCGTCGAGGCTTCGAGGTCCTCGTTGACCAGCACGTAATCGTACTCGCGATAGTGCGCCATCTCGACCTTGGCGTTCTTCAGCCGCTTGCCGATGGTGCCGACGGAGTCCTGCGCCCGCCGCTCGAGGCGCGACTTCAGCTCCTTGATCGATGGCGGCAGGATGAACACCGTCACCATGTCGGGGCGGCACCGGTCGTAGAGCTGCAGCGTGCCCTGATAGTCGATGTCGAATAGAATGTCGTTTCCGGCAGCCAGCTGCTCTTCGACGTGGGCGCGCGGCGTGCCGTAGAAATTGTCGTGCACCTTGGCCCATTCCAACAGCTCGCCATTGGCGCGCATCTGCTCGAATTGCTGCACGGTGCGGAAGTAATAGTGCTGGCCTTCGACCTCGTCGGTGCGGCGCGCCCGGGTGGTCACCGAAACCGAGAGGGCGATATTGGGGTCCTGCGCAAACAGCGCGCGGGTGATGGACGACTTGCCGGCCCCCGACGGCGAGGCCAGAACCAACATCACGCCGCGGCGCGGGAACTCGATCACCGCCTACTCCAGATTCTGCACCTGCTCGCGGAACTGGTCGATCACGGCCTTGAGGTCGAGGCCGATCGCCGTCAGCTCCACGGCGTTGGACTTGGAGCACAGCGTATTCGCTTCGCGGTTAAATTCCTGTGACAGGAAGTCGAGCTTGCGGCCGGCCGGGCCGCCCTCGCGCAGCAGCGCCCGCGCCGAGGCGACGTGCGCCGCCAGCCGGTCGAGCTCCTCGCGGATGTCGGCCTTGGTGGCGAGCAGCAACGCCTCCTGCAGCAGCCGGTCCTCGCTAAGGCCGCTGCCGGCGGCGCTGAGCTCGGCGACCTGCTCGCGGAGCCGGCCGAGGGTCGCCTCGCGGCCGCGGCCGGGATGCGTCTCGGCCAGGTCGCGCAGCCGGGCGATTTCGTCGATCTGGCGCATGAGGATGGCTTCGAGCGCCCGGCCCTCGGCCTGCCGCGCCGTCCTGAGATCGCCCAGCGCCGCATCGACCGCCTCGTAGATCGCCGCCTGCAGCCGCTCCTCGGCGTCCGCGTCGAGCGGCGCGTCGTGCTGTTCCAGCACACCCTTGAGCGCCAGGATGCCGTCGAGCGTCGGCGGCGTGGCGTCGATGCGGGAGGCCACCTCGCGCAGCGCGCCGAGCACCGCATCGAGCGCGGCGTGGTTGATCACCACGCGCCCGCCCTCGCCTTCGCGCTCGATGTTGAGGTTGACCGTCACCGAGCCGCGGCTCAGCGCCTTGCCGACGCGGCGGCGGATTTCGGGCTCCAGCGCGTCATAGCCCGGGGTCAGCCGCATGCGCATGTCGAGGCCGCGCGCATTGACCGATTTGATCTCGACCGCAAAGACGATGCCGGGCACGCCGCCCTGGGCGCGCGCATACCCGGTCATGCTGGCGAGGGGTGAGGCCATCTGAGCCCGATACACCGTTTATTGCGTGGTGTCTCCGGCGTCCTTGGCCTGTTCCTCCTCCAATTGCTCCTTGGCCTGCTCGGCCTCGTCCGAAGCCACCGCCTGGCGGTATTTCAGCACGTTCCGGCGGTGCTCGGCATAGGTCGAGGCGAAGGTGTGCCCGTCTTTGGGGTCGGGCCCTTTGGCGACGAAATACAGGAACGACGTTTTGGACGGATGCGCCACCGCCTCGAGCGCATCGACGCCCGGATTGGCGATCGGTCCGGCCGGCAGGCCGTCGATCTGGTAGGTGTTGTAGGGCGTCTTGGAGCCGAGATCCCTGGTGGTCAGCGGCCGGTCGAGCTTCTGCTGGCCCAGCGTGATGCCGTAGATCACCGAGGGGTCGGTCTGCAGCCGCATGTGCTTGCGCAGCCGGTTGAGGAACACCGAGGCCACGTCCGGCCGCTCGCTGTCGATGCCGGTCTCCTTCTCGACCAGCGAGGCCATGGTGACGAGGTCGGCGGGCGAGCCGATGACGTCGTCGATCGCCGGGTCGCGCTTGGCCCAGATGTCGGCGACGGTGTCGGCCATCTTCTTCTGCATGCCGTCGATCACCGATTTGCGGCTGTCGCCGGGGAAGAAATCGTGCCGCACGGCGAGCAGCGAGCCTTCGGGGGGCGGCGTTACCGGATCGCCGGTGAGGTTGAGGCCGGGATTGTTGAGCGCCTGCGCCACCTGCCAGGAGGTTTCGCCGGGCACCACGTTGACGAAGAATTCCTGCGGCTTGGTCTGGGTCACGACGCGCAGCATGTCGTCCATCGAGGCATGCGCGGGCATGATGTACTGGCCGGGCAGCAGCTTCGAACCCTTCAGGTGCAGCAATTCGATCGCGGCGCGGAACACCAGCGGCTGCAGCGCCCCGTCCTGGGTGAAGCCCTGCGCCACGAGGTCCTGCGTCACGGCGTTGAGGTTGCTGCCGCGCTCCACCAGGAACGGCGTATCGGCATCCTTGGGGCCCGGCTCGTAGAACAGGTGCAGGCCGTAGGCCGTCACCCCGCCCAGCACCAGGATGGCGATGATCACGAGGCCGAACAGCCCGCTCAGCAACACCACCGCGCTCGAGCGCTTCCGCCGCTTCTTCCTGTCGCCCGACGCCATGGCTTCCCCTCTCGACCGCCGCCCGCCCAGCCATTTGCCTCAACGAAGCGGGCAAAACAAGGACGCAAGTGCAACCGAAGCTTGGGAAAACGTGCCGGGCGGTGGGGGCTGCCTTGCGCCCCCGGCTGGCGCCCTCGCGCTTTGGCGGATGCGCATCCGGTGGTTGGGGCCCCCACCCTCGGTCCCTCCCCGCAAGGGGGAGGGAGGCGATAGAGCCGCCTGCCCCCGGCGCCGCAGTCAGGCTCCCCTCCCCCTTGCGGGGAGGGGATGGGGGTGGGGGCCACAGCCACCACAGATCAGCCGCCGCTTCAGATCCGCTGGACTGGACATGGGCCGCCCTACGCCACCTTGCGGAAGATCAGGGAGGCGTTGGTGCCGCCGAAGCCGAAGGAGTTCGACAGCGCGACGTCGATCTGCTTGTTCACCGGCGCCTTGGGCACCAGATTGATCGCCGTCTCGACCGACGGATTGTCGAGGTTGAGCGTGGGCGGCGCGATGTTGTCGCGCATGGCGAGCAGCGAAAAGATCGCCTCCACCGCGCCGGCGGCGCCCAGCAGGTGCCCGATGGCCGATTTGGTCGACGACATCGCCGCCTTGGGCGCCGCATCGCCGAGCAGCCGCGTCACCGCGCCCAGCTCGATCTCGTCGCCGAGCGGCGTCGAGGTGCCGTGGGCGTTGATGTAGTCGATGTCGGCCGGCGCGATTCCCGCCCGCTTCACCGCCATCTGCATGCAGCGATAGCCGCCGTCGCCGTCGGGCGCCGGGGCGGTGATGTGGTAGGCGTCGCCGGACATGCCGTAGCCGATGACTTCGCCATAGATCCTGGCGCCGCGCGCCTTGGCGTGCTCGTAGTCTTCCAGCACCACGACGCCGGCGCCCTCGCCCATGACGAAGCCGTCGCGGTCCTTGTCGTAGGGGCGCGACGCCTCGGTGGGGCGGTCGTTGAAGCCGGTGGACAGCGCCCGGCAGGCGGCAAAGCCCGCCATCGACAGCCGGTTGACCGGGGATTCGGCGCCGCCGGCCACCATCACGTCGGCGTCGCCCATGGCGATGATGCGCCAGCTGTCGCCGATGGCGTGCGCGCCGGTCGAGCAGGCGGTGACCACCGAATGGTTGGGGCCCTTGAGGCCGAAGCGGATCGAGACGTTGCCCGACGCCATGTTGATGATGCGGCCGGGCACGAAGAACGGGCTGACGCGGCGCGGGCCCTTTTCGTGCAGCGTCACCGAGGCGTCGTAGATGGTGCCGACGCCGCCGATGCCCGAGCCGATCAGAACGCCGGCGCGCTCGGCTTCGGCAGCCGTCTTCGGTTCGACGCCGGCGTCGGCGATGGCCATGGTCGCGGCCGCCATCGCGAAGACGATGAACGGGTCGACCTTGCGCTGTTCCTTGACGTCCATCCAGTCGTCGGGGTTGAACTTGCCGTCGGCAAGCGCCCCGAGCGGGATGCGGTGGGCGATCTGGCAGGCGATGTCATCGATCTCGAAATCGTCGATGCGCCTGGCGCCGCTCCTGCTCGCGAGGATGTTCTGCCAGGTGGCTTCTACGCCGCATCCGAGCGGGGTCACGGCCCCCATTCCCGTTACGACGACGCGACGTAGTTCCATCGATGCTGCCGTTCGGCCGGCTGGGATCAGCCGACCGCCTTGGTAAGATAGCCCACGGCATCGCCGAAGGTCTGGATCGACTCGGCGGCATCATCGGGGATCTCGACCGAGAATTCTTCTTCGAAGGCCATCACCAGCTCGACCTGGTCGAGGGAATCGGCGCCGAGGTCGTCGATGAAGCTGGCCTTGTCGGTCACCTTCTCGGGATCGACATTGAGGTGCTCCACAACGATCTTGCGGACGCGGTCAGCGATATCGCTCATAGTTTTTGACTTCCCTTTCGATAGTCTTCGTTCGTTCTTGTCGCGCGAGCGCTGCAAAGACCGGCGCAACTCTAGGCGGGCTTCACGAACCCCGCAAGCCGGGGTCCTGGCCGTTCAACTCAGCGCGGGCAACTAACATACTCGCCGGGCTTTTGCCATATTGCAGAAACGGCCGGCCCACAGGGCCATGAAGCCTGTTTTGTTTCGCGCTCTGGCCGATCAGTCGCGAGAGCGCCCGATCGGCCAACCGCTGAAACTCCTTATTAGCTCTGGCCGATCAGTCGCGAGAGCGCCCGATCGGCCAACCGCTGAAACTCCTTATTAGCTCTGGCCGATCAGTCGCGAGAGCGCCCGATCGGCCAACCGCTCTAGATCATCAGCATTCCACCGTTCACGCTCAAGGTGTGGCCGGTGATATAGGCGGCCGCGTCCGACGCCAGGAACACGGTACAGCCGGCCACTTCCGCCGCCGTTCCGAGCCGTCCGGCCGGAACCTTCAGCAAGATCGCCTCGCGCTGCTTGTCGTTGAGCTCGTCGGTCATGGCCGAGGCGATGAAGCCGGGCGCCACGGTGTTGACGGTGATATTGCGCGAGGCAACTTCCTGGGCCAGCGATTTGCTCATGCCGATCAGCCCGGCCTTTGAGGCGGCGTAATTGCCCTGCCCCGGATTGCCGGCGACGCCCACCACCGAGGTGATCGAGATGATGCGGCCGAAGCGCTGCTTCATCATCCCGCGCAGCACCGAGCGGGTCAGATGGAACGCCGCGGTCAGGTTCACGGCGATGACCTCGTCCCACTCCTCGTTCTTCATGCGCATGAACAGGTTGTCGCGCGTCATGCCGGCATTGTTGACCAGGATGTCGAGCCCGCCCAGCGCGGCCTCGGCGGCCGGCCCGAGCTTGTCCACCGCCTCGGCGTCGGCGAGGTTGCAGGGCAGGATCGGATGGCTGCCACCGCCCATCTGCGTGGCGGTGTCCTCGAGCGCGGCGACCCGCGTGCCCGACAGCGCCACCGTCGCCCCGGCCGCCGCCAGCGCCTTGGCGATCTCCCGCCCGATGCCGCCCGAAGCGCCCGTCACCAGCGCGCGTTTTCCTGTGAGATCAAACACTTGCAGTCTCCGTGGGAGAAAATGAGTCAGGCGGAGAGAGCGGCAAGGGCCGCCTCGATATCCGCCGGCGTGCCCACGGCGCTGGCCGCCGCGTCCGGCGCGATGCGCTTGGCGAGGCCGGTCAGCACCTTGCCGGCGCCGAGCTCGTAGAACTCGGTCACGCCGCCTTCGCCGGCCAGCCATTGGATGCTTTCGGTCCAGCGCACCATGCCGGTCACCTGCTCGACCAGATGCGCCTTGATCGCCGCCGGGTCGCTGGTCGGACGCGCCGTGACATTGACCACCACCGGCACCGACGGCGCCTCGAACGCCACCGCCGCCAGCGCATGTTCCATGGCGTCGGCGGCCGGCCGCATCAGCGCGCAGTGGAAGGGCGCGCTCACCGGCAGCGGCAGCGCCCGCTTGGCCCCCGCCGCCTTCAGCAGCTCGATCGCCCGGGCCACCGCCCCGGCGTGGCCGGAGATCACCACCTGGCCGGGGGCGTTGTCGTTGGCGACACCGCAGATATCGCCCTGTTCGGCATCGTTGGCGGCGCGCAGCACGGTTTCGAGGTCCAGCCCGAGGATCGCCGCCATGGCGCCCTGCCCGACCGGCACCGCCTGCTGCATGGCCTCGCCGCGGATGCGCAGCAGTTTTGCCGCGTCGGCCACCGAGATCACCCCGGCCGCGCACAGCGCCGAATATTCGCCCAGCGAGTGCCCGGCGACATAGGACGCCGCGTCGGCGATGCGGACGCCCCGGCTCTCCAGCACCCGCACCACGGCCATGCTGACGGCCATCAGCGCCGGCTGCGCGTTGGCCGTCAGCCGCAGCGTCTCGTCGGGGCCCTCGAACATCACCTGGCTGAGCTTCTGCCCCAGCGCCGCGTCGACCTCGTCGAACACCGCCTTTGCCGCGGGATAGGCCGCCGCCAGGTCCTTGCCCATGCCGACCGCCTGGCTGCCCTGCCCCGGAAAGGTGAATGCCCGCTTGGCCATGGTCCCCGCCTCTTGATGTGCTGAATCAGCCTACGGGCCGCCGCGCCCGGCTTCAAGTTGGCGCGGCGTGTGCAGGAGCAGCCGGCGCGAGTCAAGGGGCACGCATTGAAATGCGCATCGTCTGATGCTACTTTTGATGCGGAGGACATCCATGCGTACCACGGTCACCGTCGATGACGAATTGCTGGAAAAAGCGGAGCGCTACACCGGCGTGAAGGAGCGCTCCGCGCTTATTCGTATGGGCCTTGAATCGCTCGTACAACGCGAAGCGAGTCGTCGCCTGGCCCGTCTGGGCGGAACACAGCCGGATTTCGTTGCCCCTCCTCGCCGCAGGTTTCCCCCCGACGCGGAATGATCCTGCTCGATACATCGGTCTGGGCAGACCATTTGCGGCGTGGCGAAGCCGAGGTCTTCAGACTTCTCGATGCGGGCCAAGTGGTCATGCATCCGTTCGTTCTGGGCGAACTGGCTCTCGGACATCTGCGACCGCGCCAGGCCATTCTCGCCGACTTGCTCGAACTGCCGTCAATCCACATCGCCGACCCCGAGGAAGTCCTGCTGTTGATCGAACGGCAGCAGCTCATTGCGGTCGGCCTCGGCTACATCGATGTTCACCTGATCGCAGCCGCCGTGGCTTCCGACGATTGTCGGCTGTGGACGCGCGACAAGCGAATGAGCCAGGTTGCGACGCGTCTCGGCGTTTCGTTCGAGTCCATCAATTGACGTCCGCCTTGCCATCCCGCCGCTTTTCCCCTATCTGACGCCTCGCATTCGTTCGGCCGGGGGCTGAACGGAGGGTTTGGCATTGCCCTAGGCAGTGCCGGATAGGGTGAAATTCCCGGCCTCCCGTGTTCCCGCTCTTTAGAAGACTGCTTTGTCGCCTTTCCGGGCTTCAAAGGGGCTCCGCGCCGGACATGCCGTGTTGAACCAGAAGGAAGGCGCTTCATGCCCCTCTACGAGCATATCTATCTGGCCCGCCAGGACGTTTCGCCCCAGCAGGTCGAGGAACTGACCAACGCCCTGACCGAAGTCCTCACCCAGGGCGGCGGCAAGGTCACCAAGAACGAGTACTGGGGCCTCAAATCCCTCAGCTACCGCATCAAGAAGAACCGCAAGGCCCATTACAGCCTGCTCAACATCGACGCCCCGGCCCCGGCCGTGGCCGAGATGGAGCGCCAGATGCGCATCAATGAAGACATCCTGCGCTTCATGACGGTGCGCGTCGACGAGCTCGAGGAAGGCCCCTCGGCCATGCTGCAGAAGCGCGACCGCGACGACGATCGCTCCGACCGTCCGGGCGGACGCCCGGGTGGCGACCGCGGCGGTTTCGACCGCGGCCCCCGTCCTCCCCGTCGCTTCTAATCCAGGGAACGCAGCCAAATGGCCATCAAGGATCTCTCCACTTCGCAGTCGCGCCGTCCGTTCCAGCGCCGGCGCAAGACCTGCCCGTTCTCGGGCCCGAACGCCCCCAAGATCGACTACAAGGACGTTCGCCTGCTGCAGCGCTACGTGTCCGAGCGCGGCAAGATCGTGCCGTCCCGCATCACCGCGGTGTCGGCCAAGAAGCAGCGTGTGCTCGCCCAGGCGATCAAGCGCGCCCGCTTCATCGGGCTCATGCCCTACGCCGTCTCGTAACGAACGGCTCGTGGCGGCCGGCGCCGGAGACGCGCGCCGGCTCGCTCGTACTCGCTGGGGTGGCGGAATGGTCCGCCGCTCCTAACCGGCCAGCCGGCCGGGACAGCCAAGGAACTCCCCCATGAAAGTTATTCTGCTCGAGCGCGTCGGCAAGCACGGCCATATCGGCGACGAAGTCACCGTCAAGGACGGCTACGCCCGCAATTTCCTGCTGCCGCAGGGCAAGGCGCTGCGCGCCACCGAAGCCAACCGCAAGAAGTTCGAGACCGAGCGCGCCTCGATCGAAAAGCGCAACGCCGAGCGCCGCGAAGCCGCCGCCGGCATCGCCGCCGGCCTCAACGGCAAGACCGTGGTCATCATCCGCCAGGCGGGCGAGACCGGCCAGCTCTACGGCTCGGTCAGCTCGCGCGACATCGCCGAGGCGCTGAGCGCCGACGGCTTCACCGTCGCCCGCAGCCAGGTCGACCTCGCCGACCCGATCAAGACGGTCGGCCTGCACAATGTGCCGCTGCACCTGCACGCCGAAGTCGCGGTCAGCATCAACGTCAACGTCGCCCGCTCGGACGACGAAGCCGAGCGTCAGGCCAAGGGCGAAGACCTCACCGTCGTCACCTTCGACGACGAAGTGGCGGCCGAATTCGCCGCCGGCCAGGCCGAAGCCGGCGCCGCCGAAGCCCAGGACGGCGACTACGCCTGATCCCGCGCCGCAGCGCCAAAGGTCAAAGGCCGGGAGCACTCCCGGCCTTTTTTGTTTCTTTGCATCCACACATTTTTGTGCGAAACTGCGCCTCAGCCATGAAGCGCGAGCAACTCATCCGGCAGCTCTCCAAAGAGGCCAGAGCGGCGGGAGGCCAGCTCGGCGTCGACATGGCCCGCGGCAAGGGCGGACACTGTGTCGTGCGCCTTGGCGGCCGCTTTTCAATCATCAAATCCGGGGAGATCACTCCGCTCATGGAGAAGGTCATCCGGAAGCAACTCGGACTGTGAGAGGACGATGGACTCCTATCTCGCGCGCTTCCAGCCGGACGGCGACGGCTACCTCGTCACCTTCCCCGACATTCCGGAAGCGATCACGGGGGGCAGAACCCTGTCGGAGGCGCTGGCCAATGCCCAGGACGGACTCGAGGTGGCCCTGCTGACCTATGCCGGAGATGGCAGGCCGCTGCCCACGCCCTCTCCCCGTCCGGCCGAGGGGGGATCGTTCCGGCGCATTTCAGTCCCGGCGGCAATCGTCGCAAAGCTCGCCTTCATCGACGCCTTCCGCGCGTCGGGCATGACCCAGGTGGCGCTCGCCGCCAAGCTCGGCAAGGGCGAAACCGAAGTGCGGCGAATGCTCGACCCGTACCACAAGACCAAATTGCCCACGATCGAGGCCGGACTGCGCGCCCTGGGCAAACGCCTCGTCGTCAGGGTCGAAGAGGCCGCTTAGAACGGATCACCGATCCATGGCGGGAGCACTCCCGGCCTTTTTGTCTGCCGGCTCGCCGATGGCGGCGGACAGTTTGCGCAGGCGCGCATCGCGGCTTCCGTGCAGCTCGATAAGGCGCGGGCCATCTGCGAGCAGTCCCAGCGCGTCGTCGCGCAGGATCGATTTCAGCCGCTGGTCGACGTTCGCCCGCAGGCGCGGAAACTCGATCGCCGTCGCGATCTCGTCCGGCTGCGACAGCGGCAGGAACACCACCAGATCGAGCGCCGCCAGCGCCCGCTCGATCCGGCCGAGCAGCTTGCCGGTGGGCGACCAGTCGATGCCCTCGCCTTCCGCCACGACTTCGAGATAGGCGATCAGGTCGAGGGGACAGCGGTCGAAGATCACCCTGGGATCGCCGGCGCGGGCGAGGATCATGCCGACGCTCGCCTCGAGCTGCTCCTCGAGGTCCGGCAGCGACACGCCGTCGGCAAACACCACGCCCTGCTGCGCCAGTGCCCAATAGGGTTCCTGCTCGCGATCGTAGTCCCGGTGCGCGTCGGCGAAATCGTCGATCAGCGTGGTCTTGCCGCTGCCATGCGTGCCGGTCACCGCAAGGCGCATCTACTCCTCCGCCAGCGCGTCGAGCGCCGCATTGAGCGCGTCGAGGCGGTCCCTGCCGATGCGTCCGGCGTAGGCGTCCTCGATCGCGCGCTTGACCGCGTTTCCCTCCTCGATGAAGGCGATGCCGCGGGCCGTCAGCCGCACGATCCGGCCGCGCGC
This sequence comes from Devosia sp. 67-54, assembly GCF_001899075.1. Lineage (GTDB taxonomy): Bacteria > Pseudomonadota > Alphaproteobacteria > Rhizobiales > Devosiaceae > Devosia_A. The sequence goes on from NZ_MKVA01000005.1 coordinate 1,195,266, forward strand.
GTCCCTGGGATCGACGATACGCTCGACCGCCCCCTCCTCCACCAGTTCGTCGACGAATTGCTGCACCGCCTGCTTGCTGACGCCGAGCAGGCCGGCGAGCTCTGATTGCGGCCGGCCACCCGGCCGCAGATGGCCGATGACAGCCCCCCGCGCCTCGGCCACCCACGGGTAGCCGCGCCGCAGCATCTGGGCATCGAACTCTGCCTTCCACTGCCGCGCCAGGCGCCAGAGGCGCCAGCCGACATGGTCGATCAGCGTCGGAGGTTTTTCGTCAAGTCCCATTGACCAATCTCGGCAACCGATATAGTCAAGCTCCATTGACAATATGCATTCGCAAGGAAGAACACCATGCCCAAGATCGACAATTCACAGCCGGCCGGCTTCGACATTCCGGGCGTCCGGTTCACGCCCATCGCCTCGCCCAGCCGCGGGTCGAGCGAGACCGGCGTCTGGCGGGCCCGCGTCGAGCCGGGCCACGAGGGCGTGCGGCATCACATGACGCGCGAGGAGATCATCGTCGCCGTCGGCGGCGAAGGCTTCGTGCGCACCGAGCGCGGCAGCGAAGCGCTCAAACCGGGCGACGCCTACGCCGTTCCGGCCTTCACCGAGTTCGAGCTGGTGGCGGCGCCGGACGTCGCCTTCGAGGTGATGGTGGTGCTGCCGGTCGGCGGCCGCGCCGTGGTCGGGAGCGAGCCGCCCTTCGTTCCGCCGTGGAGCGCCTGAGCCGGTGGGCGGGTCTCAGGCCCGCCCGACGCCCATGCGGGCCAGCAGCCGGTCCTTGCGGATCAGCTGGTGGTAGAGCGCGGCGCCGACATGCAGCACCAGCAGCAGGAGCAGCAGCTTGCTCATGACGCCGTGCGCGAGGCGCGGCACCAGCTCGGAGAAGTCGGGCACCGGGCCGCCGGCGAGCAGCAGCGGCACCGCGCCCGACAGGATCAGCGTCACGATGCCGCTCGTCGCCATCAGCACCAGCAGCACATAGAGGCCCAGATGCGTCGCCTGCGCCGCCAGCACCTGCCAGCCCGGCTGGCCGGCGGGGGCGCCCGGGTGGCGGTCGAGGGCCAGCCACCAGACGATGCGCAGCAGCGTCAGGGCGAAGACGATGAGCCCCAGCGTGATATGGGCGAGGAGAATCCCCGCGCCCTGCCCGGCCGGCAGCGTCTCGGCCACCACGAAGCCGGCGATCCAGGCGAGGATCACCGCCAGCGCGCTGGTCCAGTGCAGCGCGATCGCCATGCTGCCGTACTGCGTCGATGTGCTCTTGAGGCTCATGCGGATGCTCCTTGCCCTGTCGGCCGATGCATGAGATGCATAGCACACTATGGATATCGATAGCAAGCTATGGATATGCGGCGCGATTCGCTTACCTCGATCGGCTACCTGACCAATCTCGCCGGACGCCTGCTGGTCCGAGCGCTGGAACGGCGGCTGGGCAGCGCGGCGGGGCCGATGCCGGTGTTCCTCGCCCTCGTCGACGGCAAGGCGCTGGCGCAGAAGGACCTGGCGCGGCTCGCCGCGGTCGAGCAGCCGACCATGGCCAACACGCTGGCGCGCATGGAGCGCGACGGCCTCGTGATCGGCGCGCCCGATCCGGCCGACCGGCGCAGCACGCTGCTGCGCCTCACGCGCATCGGCCAGCAGCGGGCCGAGAGCGCCCTCGCCGCCGCCGGTGCGGTCAACGTGCTGGCGCTGTCGGCGCTCGAGCCGGCCGAGCGCGCGACCTTCATCGACATGCTGCAACGGGTGATTGCCAGGCTCGAGGCCGACGGCTAATCCAGCCCGCAAGCGCGCTTCCGCTTCGGCCGCGCGACAAACAGCAGTGCATGGTGGATCGCCGGTTCCGGGAATCGGTGAACCGCTCTAGGAGAATCGACAAGGGCCGGCGCGCCGATGGCAAGCCGCTGTCTCAGATTCCCCCAGTATCAACATTAGTCACATGAGGCCCGGGTCCGGTTGGTGCAGAGACGACGACGAGCCGCTTCCGGCGGCGGCGTTGCGTGGTTAAAGCAACCTTAACGGCTTGGGGGAGAGTCTTTCGGCATGGTCGACTCAAACGTCGCGCGCATCCGTCCTGCGGATGAAAAGAGCTTTCGTCTCGCCCCGCACAACATCGAGGCCGAGCAGGCGCTGCTGGGCGCGATCCTGGTCAACAACGAAGCCTTCTACCGCGTCTCCGACTTCCTGCTGCCCGAGCATTTCTACGAGCCGGTGCATCGCGAGATCTACGAGGTCGCCGGCAAGATCGTGCGCGCCGGCAAGGCGGCGACCCCGATCACCGTCAAGACCTACCTGCCCGACCGCCTGGTGGCCGACGTCACCATGCAGCAATATCTGAGCCGCCTCGCGGCGGAAGCCACCACCGTCATCAACGCCAACGATTACGGGCAGACGGTCTACGACCTCGCCATCCGTAGAACGCTGATCCAGATCGGCGAGGAGATGGTGTCGACCGCCTACGACGCCGATGTCGAGATGACGGCGCCCAAGCAGATCGAGGAAGCCGAGAAGTCGCTGTTCGACCTCGCCGAGAAGGGCCGCTACGATGGCGGCTTCATGGGCTTCAACGAGGCGCTGACCGAAGCCATCAAGATGGCCGGCGAGGCCTACCAGCGCGACGGCCGCCTGTCGGGCATCGCCACCGGCCTCATCGACATGGACCGGCAGATGGGCGGACTGCAGAAATCCGACCTCGTGATCATCGCCGGCCGGCCGGGCATGGCCAAGACCTCGCTCGCCACCACCATCGGCTTTCACGTCGCCAGCCAGTGGCAGGGCGAGATCACGCCCGACGGCCACCGCAAGACCGTGAACGGCGGCCAGGTCGGCTTCTTCTCGCTCGAAATGAGCGCCGAGCAGCTGGCGACCCGTATCCTGTCGGCGCAGGCGGAAATCTCGTCCGCCGACATCCGCCGTGGCAACATCCACGAGAGCCAGTTCAGCCGCCTCGTCGACGTCTCCAACATGCTGGCGCAGGTGCCGCTCTACATCGACGACACCGGCGGCCTGTCGGTGGCGCAGCTCGCCGCCCGCGCCCGCCGCCTGAAGCGGCAGAAGGGGCTCGACCTCATCATCATCGACTACATCCAGCTGCTCTCCGGCTCGTCCAAGCGCGCCAGCGAGAACCGGGTGCAGGAAATCACCGAGATCACCACCACGCTCAAGGCGCTGGCCAAGGAGCTCGACGTGCCGATCATCGCGCTCAGCCAGCTCAGCCGCCAGGTCGAAAGCCGCGACGACAAGCGCCCGCAGCTCTCGGATCTGCGTGAATCGGGCTCGATCGAACAGGACGCCGACGTGGTGCTGTTCATCTATCGCGAGGAGTACTACCTCAAGAACAAGGAGCCGCGCGAAGGCACGCCGGAGCACATCACCTGGATAGGCGAGATGGAAAAGGTGCACGGCCGCGCCGAGATCATCATCGGCAAGCAGCGCCACGGCCCCACCGGCACGGTGCAGCTCAGCTTCGAGGGCCAGTACACGCGCTTCGGCAATCTCGCGCCCGACCAGTATCTGCCGGAAAGATACGAATGATGCCCGCCCCCGCCATCGTCACAGGATACGGCGCCCGGCTGACGGTCGATCTGGGGGCGCTGATCCGCAACTGGCAGGCGCTCGACAAGGTGTCGGGCGGGGCGCTCACCGGCGCCTGCGTCAAGGCCGACGGCTACGGCCTCGGCATCGTCGCCGCCAGCAAGGCGCTGTACGCCGCCGGCGCCCGCTTCTTCTTCGTCGCCACGCCCGACGAGGGCCTCGCGGTACGCGCGGCGCTGCCCGACAGCTACATCTTCGTGCTCAACGGCCTCTATCCCGGCGCCGCCCCGCTCTATGTCGGCGAGCGGCTGATGCCGGTGCTCAACTCGCTGCCGATGCTGGAGGAGTGGCTGGTCGCCTGCCTCGGCCGCAACGAGGCGCTGCCGGCGGCGCTGCATTTCGACACCGGCATGAACCGGCTCGGCTTCCGCCTCAGCGAAACCTCGGTGGTCAAGCGCATGTGCGACGAGGTCGGCTACGCCCCGCAGATGGTGATGAGCCACCTCGCCTGCGCCGACCAGCCGCTGCACGAAAAGAACCGCACGCAGCTGGCGCTGTTCACCTCGGTGATCGCGCAATTCCCCGGCATCCCGGCCTCGCTCGCCAACTCCGCAGCGACCATGACCAGCCGCGACATGCATTTCCAGATGGTCAGGCCCGGCATCGCGCTCTATGGCGGCCGCGCCGTCAACGGCCGGCGCAACCCGATGGTGCCGTCGGTGACGCTGGAGGCGCCGATCCTGATGATCCGCGACGGCAAGACCGGCGAATCCGTCGGCTACGGCGCCACCTACACCCTCACCCGCGACAGCCGCCTCGCCATCGTGGCGCTCGGCTATGGCGACGGGCTGCTGCGGTCGCTGAGCGCCAGCAACCAGCATGCCGGCGGCCGCGCCTTCGTGCGCGGGCACACCGTGCCGTTCATCGGCCGCGTCTCGATGGACATGTGCGCCATCGACATCACCGACCTCGGCGACGACATCCCGGTGCCCGGCGAGATGGTCGAACTCCTCGGGCCACACGTCTCGGTCGACGACCAGGCCGACCCCGCCGGCACCATCGGCTACGAGATCCTCACCGCGCTCAAGGGCCGTTATTCGCGCACCTACGTCGATTCGAGCGCGCAGCCGGCCGCGAGCTAGGCGGTCTCGGCCAGCAGCGTGTAGCGGCCCTGCCCGCGGTGGCTGTAAATGAGCGCCGCGCGCTCGATGCGGGTCCGGACCGGCGGCTCGAGCGCCGTCTCGGGCACCGGCGCGCGGTCGTAGAGCAGCGTCAGATGCGGCACCGCCAGCGGCCGGCCGCGCGGATCGAGGCCGCGCGCGATCATCGCCTCCGCCAGGCCGCACGACAGGGCGCAGACCGCCGCGCCGCCCTCGGTCGGCCGCAGCACCACCGCCCGCGGCCCCTGCCCGCGACCGAAGCTCACCATCTTTCCGAAGGCCAGATCGAACGGCGCCACGGCGAAATCGAGCGCCGCCGCCCGCGCCGTCTCGACCTCCTCCGGGTCGAGCGCATCGGCGAAGCCCACGCCGAGCAGCGACACATGCAGCCGCCGCGGCCCGAACACCGGCGCCCGCACCCCGAACTCGCGCCGCAGCCGCGCCGCCAGTCCCGGCATCGCCGCCGCCAGCTGCGGCCCCAGCATCAACGCAAAAAACACCACATCCCGCTCCCGCGGCTGCGGCCGCGCGAACATCGACAACTGCGCCATCGGGTCCTCCCGGGACAAAGGCTAGCCCGAGGCAGGGGGATCGTTCAAGAACAAAACATGAACTTTCTTAGGTGGAGCGCACGTGTTCCCGACACCTCTGTCCCCCACGTCACCGCCAATTTCCCCTTCCCCCACAAGCCCCTGCAACAAATCCACCGTCCGCCAATCCACCACCCTCCAGCCCGGGTGTACTCTCCACCGCATCCCCTCGCGATTGCGAGATCATGACGAGTGATTTGCGGGGGGAGATCGGTGTGGGTGGGGTGTCGACTCCATCCGGGCCGGTTCTGCCGGGAACCATGGGTGAGCCAATCCTGCACCCAGGGTCCGGGGATTGCCCCGAGGGTGTTGCCATCCGAGGAGCTTGGAGCTGTGGGGCCAACTCGGCAAGACCCCGCATCTCGACGCGGTCCCTGCGCGCCGCAGTCAAGAGGCTGGTCGAAGGCAGGACCTGGTCATAAACCCCGGTCGCGTGGCGAGGCTCCGGTCTCACTACACGCCGTCTACCGGCTCCGGGAGCGGGGCCTCGCCATGCCGCATACAGCATGCGGCGCCGACTGCCGCCGCAACCGGGCCACCGGAGGCGCGCGCTCGCCTTGTTCACTTTTCGTTCTTTACTGGCTGCTAGCCTTCCCGTACAAGAGCTGCGTCGTTTCCGGAGCCAGCATGGCCAAAGCCAAGAGCGCCTATGTCTGCCAGTCCTGCGGCACCGCGCATGTGCGCTGGCAGGGCCGCTGCGAGGGCTGCGGCGAGTGGAATTCGGTGGTCGAGGAACTGGTCGATTCGGGCGTCGGCGCCGGCCCGAAGATGGCGACCGCCGGCGGCCGGCCGGTGGCGCTGGTGCCGCTCTCAGGCGAAACCGAAACCGCCGCCCGGGTCACCACCGGGCTCGGCGAGCTCGACCGGGTCACCGGCGGCGGCTTCGTCATGGGCTCGGCGGTGCTGGTGGGCGGCGATCCGGGCATCGGCAAATCGACGCTGCTGCTGCAGGCCGCGGCGGCCCTCGCCAACCAGGGCAAGCGCGTCGTCTACGTCTCGGGCGAGGAGGCGGTGGCGCAGGTGCGGCTCAGGGCGCAGCGGCTCGGCCTGGGCGAGGCCAATGTCCAGCTCGCGGCCGAAACCAATGTCGAGATCATCCTCGCCACGCTGCAGGCCGGCGCGGCGCCCGACCTTGTGATCATCGATTCCATCCAGACGCTGTGGACCGACCGGGTCGACAGCGCCCCTGGCACCGTCACCCAGGTGCGCACCTCGGCGCAGGCGCTCACCCGCTTCGCCAAGAAGTCGGGCGCGGCGATCGTGCTGGTCGGCCACGTCACCAAGGATGGCCAGATCGCCGGCCCCCGCGTGGTCGAGCACATGGTCGACGCGGTGCTGTATTTCGAGGGCGATTCCAGCCACACCTTCCGCATCCTGCGCGGCGTCAAGAATCGCTATGGCGCGACCGACGAGATCGGCGTGTTCGAGATGACGACGCTGGGCCTCAGCGAAGTCGCCAACCCCTCGGCGCTGTTCCTCGACCAGCGCGACACCGACGCGGCCGGCTCCGCCGTGTTCGCCGGCATGGAAGGCACCCGCCCGGTGCTGTGCGAGATCCAGGCGCTGGTCGCCCCCTCGCCGCTCGGCACGCCGCGCCGCGCCGTGGTCGGCTGGGATTCGTCGCGCCTCAGCATGGTGCTGGCGGTGCTCGAGACCCGTTGCGGCGTGCGCATCGGCGCCAACGACATCTACCTCAACGTCGCCGGCGGGCTGAAGGTCAACGAGCCGGCGGCCGACCTCGCGGTCGCGGCGGCGCTGATCTCCTCGCTCACCAATTCGCCGCTGCCGCCCGAGACCGTGTTCTTCGGCGAAATCTCGCTGGCCGGCGGCGTCCGCCCGGTGGTGCACGCCGCGCTGCGCCTGCGCGAGGCGCAGAAGCTCGGCTTCAAATCGGCCGTCACCGGCAAGCTCGGCGCCGGCGACGGCGGCGGCTTCCGGGTCAGCGAATATTCCGAGCTGGCGGAGCTGATCGGCAAAATCGCCGCCCGGGGCAGGCAATCGGCAACGGGCAGCGGGCAGCCGGATTAGCCAGGATGAATCGACTGCCGTCCTTGCGGCTTTCCGTGCACATCGGCGGCCTCCCTGCTTCGCCGCCTTGGCACAGCCCATATTAGCGGCTAAACGGGGCGCCAAAGGGCTCAAGGAACGGATCGAGCATGGTTTTCACTGGTGTCGACGTCGGCGTCGCCGTCCTCGTTCTGATTTCGGCGATCCTGGCGACAGCGCGCGGCTTTACCCGCGAAATCCTGTCGCTGGCGACTTGGGCGGGAGCTGCCGCCATCGCCGCCTACATGTATTTCTACCACAAGGACCTGGCCGAAAAGTACATCGACAACCCGCTGGTCGCGACCGGGGTCACGGTGGTCGGCACCTTCCTCGTGGCGCTGATCGTGCTCCATCTGCTCACCATGTGGATCGGCGACATGGTGGTCGACAGCCGCATCGGGCCGCTCGACCGCACCCTCGGCTTCCTGTTCGGCGCCGCGCGCGGCGTGCTGATCTGCATCGTCGCGGCGGTGTTCGCCAATTTCCTCCTGGCGCCGAAGCTGCCCGACATGGTGGCCAACGCCAAATCCTATCCGCCGCTGCTCAGCGCCGGCGACTGGCTGATCACGCTGCTGCCCGACGACATCGAGAAGCAGTTCACCGACTTCCTGCAGAAGCGCAACCAGAACCCCAACGACACCGGGCCGAACGACACCACCACCAACGACGACACCGACAATGGCGACAGCACGCAGCCGCCGGCGGACGTGTCGTCCAGCGAAGCGGCTCCCGCCGCGTGATGGACAAACGGGCCGAACCTCCCGACCTCTACGGCGACACGCTGCGCGAGGAGTGCGGCGTGTTCGGCATTCTGGGCCACCCCGAAGCCGCCACCCTCACCGCGCTCGGCCTGCACGCGCTGCAGCATCGCGGCCAGGAAGCGGCGGGCATCGTCTCGTTCGACGGCCGGCAGTTCCACTCCGAGCGCCAGCTCGGCCTCGTCGGCGACCATTTCACCGACCCGGCGGTGGTGCGCCGCCTGCCCGGCAACATGGCCATGGGCCATGTGCGCTACTCCACCACCGGCGAGACCATCCTGCGGAACGTGCAGCCGCTGTTCGCCGAGCTCGACGTGGGCGGCATCGCCATCGGCCACAACGGCAATTTCACCAACGGCCTGACGCTGCGGCGCGAGCTCATCGCCGGCGGCGCCATCTGCCAGTCGACCTCCGACACCGAAGTGGTGCTGCACCTCATCGCGCGCAGCCGCCGGAAGGGGTCGGGCGAGCGCTTCGTCGACGCCCTCAGCCATCTCGAGGGCGCCTATTCCATGGTCGCCATGACGCGCACCAAGCTGATCGGCGCGCGCGACCCCAACGGCATCCGGCCGCTGGTTCTGGGCGACCTCGACGGCCACCCGATCTTTGCCTCGGAGACCTGCGCGCTCGACATCATCGGCGCCAAATTCGTGCGCGACGTGAAGAACGGCGAAGTCGTCATCGCCGAGATCCAGCCCGACGGCAGCATCAGCATCGATTCGCTGATGCCGCAGGCGCCGCGGCGCGAGCGCCTCTGCCTGTTCGAATACGTGTATTTCGCTCGGCCGGATTCGGTGGTGGGCGGCCGTTCGGTCTACACCGCGCGCAAGCAGATGGGCATGCACCTGGCGCACGAGGCGCCGGTCGACGCCGATGTGGTCGTCCCGGTGCCCGACGGCGGCACGCCGGCGGCCATCGGCTTTGCCCAGGCAAGCGGCATCCCCTACGAGCTCGGCATCATCCGCAACCACTATGTCGGCCGCACCTTCATCGAGCCGACGCAGCAGATCCGCGCCTTCGGCGTCAAGCTCAAGCATTCGGCCAACCGCGCCGAGATCGACGGCAAGCGCGTGGTGCTGGTCGACGATTCCATCGTGCGCGGCACCACCTCGGTCAAGATCGTGCAGATGATGCGCGAGGCCGGGGCGCGCGAGGTGCACATCCGCGTCGCCTCGCCGATGATCTACCACCCCGACTATTACGGCATCGACACGCCCGACCGCGCCAACCTGCTGGCCAATCAGTACGGCTCGCTCGAGGAGATGTGCCGCTTCATCGGCGCCGACTCGCTCAAATTCCTGTCGATCGACGGGCTCTACCGCGCCGTCGGCGGCGAGCCGCGCAACGCTGCCGCGCCGCAGTTCACCGACCATTATTTCACCGGCGACTATCCGACGACGCTCACCGACCTCACCGGGCGCGGCAAGTCCGACCCCAAGACGATCTCGCTGATGCGTGAGGCAAGTTAATCACCATGCCCGAGCTTGACGGAAAGGTGGTGCTCGTCACCGGGGCGAGCCGCGGGCTCGGCTATCAGGCGGCGCTGGAAGCGGCGCGGCGCGGCGCCCATGTCATCGCCCTCGCCCGCACCGTGGGCGGCCTCGAAGACCTCGACGACGACATCAAGAAGCTTGGCGGGTCGGCCACGCTGGTGCCGCTCGACCTGCGCGATTTCGAAGCGCTCGACCGGCTGGGCCTCTCCATCTTCCAACGCTGGGGCCGGCTCGACGGGCTGGTCGGCAACGCCGCGGCGCTGGGGGTGATCACCCCCCTCGCCCACCTCGACCCCAAGGATTTCGAGCAGACCTTCGGGCTCAACGTCACCGCCAACTACCGGCTGATCCGTTCGCTCGATGCGCTGCTGCGGCAGGCCGAAGCCGGCCGCGCGGTGTTCCTGTCGACTAGCGTCGTCTACGGCGTGCGGCCGTTCTGGGGGCTCTACGCCGCCACCAAGGCGGCGCTCGAGGTGATGGTGCGCTCCTATGCCGACGAGCTCGGCGTCAGCCGGGCCAAGGCCAACATGTTCGATCCGGGGCGGCTGCGTACGCAGATGCGGGCCAAGTCGCATCCGGGCGAAGATCCCGAGACGCTGCCGCATCCGTCCGTCGCCGCCCCGGCGCTGATCGACATGATCGTGCCCGCCTACGCCGGCAACGGCCAGCGCTTCGACTTCCTCAGCAAGCAGACCACGCCGCTGTAGCGGTCGCCGCTACATCTTCACCAGGTCGACCCGGCGATTCTGGGCGCGGCCGCGCGAATCGTCATTGTCGGCGATCGGCTTGTCCGGGCCGTTGCCCACGGCGCTGAGCCGGTCGGCCGCGATGCCGGCCCCTTCGAGCGCCGCCACCACCGTCTCGGCGCGCTGCTGCGATAGCGTCACGTTGTAGTCGTGGCCGCCGATATTGTCGGTATTGCCGTCGACCTCGAGCTTGAGGCCGGCGTCGTTTTTCAGCAGCGCCACCACCTGCGCGATGATGGGAGCGGCATCCGGCCTCAGCGTCGCCTTGTCGAAATCGAAATTGATGTAGAGCGACACGACGCCCTTGTCGGCGAGCGCAGCGGCGAGGGCGTCTGCCTTGGGCGGCTTGATCGATGCCTCGAACGGCTTTTCCTCGACCGTGCTAACGTCGATCTCGGTTTCCTGGCTGTAGACCTTGACCCAGATGTCCTGCCCGTCCTTGTCGAGGCGGGCGACGGTGTGGTTGCCGTCGGCAAAGAGGATTTCCGCCCCGAGGGCCTGCAGCGCGGCGCGATAGTTGGACTGGATTTCGAGGTCGCTGCTGACCGGGCCACCGTCCTTGGGCGTGTAGACGATCTGATAGAGGCCCCCCTGCACGTTGACGTCCTTGGTGTCGTCGCCGTCCTGGACGGTGAAGCTGTCCTGGTCGAACTTCTTCTTGTTGACGTTGTCGGCGACATAGCCCGGCATGTGGCCGAGCAACGGGTAGTCCTTGCCCGACGATGCGGTGAGCGTCGGCTTGAACGCCTGCTTTTCGACGACGGTGACGTCGATCTCCGTTTCCTGGCTGTAGATCGCGATCCAGGTCTCGGCGCCGCCCTTGTCGAGTTTGGCGACGGTGTGATTGTCGTCGCTGAACAGCGTCTCGGCCCCCAGCCCGTCGAGCTGGCTGCGGTAATTGTCCTGGATTTCGAGATCACTGCTGGCATCGCCGGTCGGCGTGTAGCTCTGCGTACAGGACCGGCCCGCGACGTTGACGGTTTCGGTGTCGTCGCCCTTCTTCACGGTGAAATCGACGCCCGCATAGGCGCGCTGCGTGGGCGCATCGCCGGCGGCGTAGCCCGGCAAGCTGCCGACCGGTGGGCAATCCGCATTTTCGGCCGCCTGGGCCGGTGTGAGCGCCGCGGCGGCCAGCAGGGCCAACGTTCCCCAGCGCAAAGTCTTCAAGCTTACTGATATCGACAACCGACGCATGCTGTATCCTCCTGCCACTGCCCCTGAGACCTGTGGATCGCGTGCTGAATTGTGCCGGTGCGCGCTCGGGCGAAAACGAAGCAAATCGGCTTGAGGCGCGCAAGAAAAAACCGCCGGCGACGCACCGGCCGTTGCCGCTCAGCCGAGCCTCGCCACCAGCACCTTGTCGATGCGGCGGCCGTCGAGGTCGAGCACCTCGAATTTCCAGGCGCCGCGCTCGAAGCTCTCGCCCACATTGGGCAGATGATTGAGCTCGGCCAGCACGTAGCCGGCCACCGTCTCGTAGGGCGGGTCCTTGGGGATCGGCACGCCGATCTTGTCGGCGAACTCGTCGACCGGCATCCAGCCCGACACCAGATACGAGCCGTCGTCGCGCTGGGTGAAGGCGTGCTCCTCGCCCTCCTCGTCCTGGAAGCTGCCGGTGATGGCACCGAGGATGTCGCCCTCGGTGACGATGCCCTCGAAATGCCCGTACTCGTCGAACACCAGCGCCAGGTGCACCACTGAGGCGCGGATGGCGGCCAGCACAGAGAGGGCGTCGGCGCGGTCGAGCACCACCGGGGCCGGCTTCACCAGCGCCCGCACGTCGAGGGCAGCGCCGGAGGCAAAGATGTCGATCAGGTCCTTGCGCACGAGGACGCCGATGATCTTGTCGATCTCACCCTCGTGTACGGGCAGCACCGAATGGTGGGAGACGCGCAGAGTGTGCTCTGTCTCCTGGGGCGGGTCGGAGAGGTCGATCACCTCGACGTCCAGCCGTGGGGTCATGAGACCCCGCGCCGAACGGTCGGCGAGGCGCATGACGCCCGAGATCATCGCCTTTTCTTCGCTCTCCAGCACGCCCTGGCTCTCGGCCTCGGCGATGATGGTCTTGACCTCCTCGTCGGTGACGCGATCCTCGCTCTCGCCGGTCTGGCGCAGCAGCGCCATGACCAGCCGGCTCGACACGTCGAGCAGCCAGACCAGCGGCGCCGCCACGGTGGCGATGAACTGCATGGTCGGCGCCACCCGCGCCGCCAGCCGTTCGGCGTCGCGCAGCGCCAATTGCTTGGGCACCAGCTCGCCCAGGATCAACGAGACGTAGGTGATGGCGACCACCACCGAGCCGACGCCCAGCGTCGAGGCCGCCGCTGCCGGCAGCCCCTGCGCCGCCAGCCACGCGGTGAAGCGATCGCCCAGTGTCGCGCCGGAAAAGGCGCCCGACAGCACGCCGATGAGGCTGATCCCCACCTGTGCCGACGACAGGAACTTGCCGGGGTCTTCGGCGAGCTTCAGCGCCACCGCCGCACCCCTGTTGCCCTCGGCCGCCATGACCTTGAGCCGGGCCGGCCGCGACGACACCACGGCGAGCTCGGACATCGACAGCAGGCCGTTGCACAGGACCAGCACCAGGACGATGAGTAGTTCGACGATCATTTCGCGATGCTAGCGACTATTGCTCTTTGGCATAAGGGTTCTTGCCCGAGCGCAGCCACAGGCGGATGGGGGTGCCGGGCATGTCGAAGCTCTCGCGCATCGAATTCATCAGATAGCGCAGATAGGAGGTCGGCATCGCATCCGAGCGCGAGGCGAAAATGATGAAGCTCGGCGGCCGCATCTTGGCCTGCGTCATGTAGCGCAGCTTGAGCCGCCGGCCCGATACCGCCGGCGGCGGGTGGCGCTCGACCGCGGCGCCCAGCCAGCGGTTGAGCTTGGCAGTCGAAATGTGCGTGTTCCAGGCCTGCTCGATCTTGAAGATCGCCGCCATCAGCCGGTCGATGTTGCGGCCCATGAGGCCGCTGATGGTGACCAGCGGGATGCCGCGCACCTGCGGCAGCAATTCGTCGCACTGGGCGCGCAGGCGCTCGAGGGCGGCCGCCTTGTCATCGATCAGATCCCATTTGTTGACGGCGATCACCATCGCCCGGCCCTCGCGATAGACGAGGTCGGCCAGCGCCAGATCCTGCTTTTCGAACGGCATGGTGGCGTCGAGCAGCAGCACCACCACTTCGGCGTACTGAATCGAGCGCAGGGAATCGGTTACCGCCAGTTTCTCGAGCTTGGTCTCAACCCGCGATTTGCGCCGGATGCCGGCGGTGTCGACGAGGTTGATGGTCCGGCCCTCCCACTCCCACGGCACCATGATGGAGTCGCGGGTGATGCCGGCCTCCGGCCCGGTCAGCAGCCGCTCCTCGCCGATCATGGTGTTGATCAGCGTCGACTTGCCGGCGTTGGGACGGCCGACGATGGCGATGTTGAGGTAGCGGTGCGGGTTCCAGCGCAGCGCCGGCCCTTCCTCGGTCGAGCCATCGTCCTCGGGCAGCTCGATGTCGACTTCGGGCAGGAACTCGTCCTCGCGCTTGGGCGGCTCCTTGGCGTCGACCGCCTTGGCGATGATGGCGTGCAGATCCGCCAGCCCCTGGCCGTGTTCGGCCGACAGCGCCACCGGCTCGCCGAAGCCGAGCGCGTAGGCCTCCATCAGCCCGGCATCGGCGGCCCTGCCCTCCGCCTTGTTGGCGATCAGGTGGACCTCCTTGCCGGATTTGCGCAGCACCTGCGCGAAGCGCTCGTCGAGCGGCGTTACTCCGGCACGCGCGTCGATCATGAACAGGACGATATCGGCGTCGCGGATCGCCGCCTCGGTGCCCTGCCGCATGCGGTCCTCGAGCGAGCCGTCGAAGCGGTCCTCGTAGCCGGCGGTGTCGAGAATGCGGAATTTGAGGTCGCCGATCCGCCCCTCGGCCTCGCGCCGGTCGCGGGTCACGCCCGGCGTGTCGTCGACGAGCGCGATCTTCCGGCCGACCAGCCGGTTGAACAGCGTCGATTTGCCGACATTGGGCCGGCCGACAATGGCGACGAGCGCGCTCATGACGTGGTCCTGCCGCGCGTCAGGGCGCGGAGGACGAAGCGATGGGGGTCGACGACGCCGCGGCGGGTTCGGACGACGCCGGCGCCCCAGACGAGGGGGCGGCCTCGGACGACGGCGCTGCCGACGCATCCGGCGCAGCCATGGACAGCAGCGAATTGTCGACCACCACCGGCGGCGTCACGTCGAGCTCGGTGCTCGCATCGACGGCCGTCGAGGACGCCGCCGACGACGGTTCCACAGACGGCGCGGCCGAAGCAGACGATACCTCTGCAGGCGGCGCGGACGGGGTGGTGGTATCGGCCGGCGGCGCGATCGGCTTGGCGCCCTCGGCCTGCAATTGCAGCATGTAAATCTGCACGCGGCTCTGGCTGTCGCGCGACGAGCTCGGATCGTCGAGGATGGCCTGGAAGCTCTTCATCGCGTCGTCGAGCTTGCCGGCCTTGTACTGCACCAGCCCCATGACCTCGCGGGCGGCATTGCGCATCGGCGAGGCCGGCGTCAGCGAGCCACCGACGCGCTGCTCCACCGCGGCGACGTCGCCCTTGTCGATCAGCAGGCTGCCCGCCAGCACCAGCGCCAGCTCGCGCAGATGCGTGTTGGCGACGGTCGAGCCGAGCGCGTCATAGGCGGCCACGGCCTCGTCGGTCTTGCCCTGAGCCGCCAGCAGCGACGCCTCGCGGAACTGCGCCAGCATCGGATAGCCGCCCGAGCCCTGGGCGATGACGCCGTCGAGCGCCGTCTTGGCGGCGGCGAAATCGGTGCCGTCGGCAAGCTGCACGGCGGCGTAGAACTGGTCGGAGGATTTGGCGGCCTGGTTCTTGGTGAACCACATCCAGCCCTCGTACCCCGCCACGCCCAGCACCACGGCCACCGCGCCGCCGATCACCCAGGGGCCGAACTGCCGCCAGAAATTGCGCATGCGGTCGCGCCGCAGCTCCTCGTCGACTTCGCGGATCAGAACGTCGTTGGACATGAAAACCTGTGGACGGCGGGTCAAAAGCGCGCGCAACATAGTGTCCGGCCGGGGGGATTGCAAATGCGGCAAACACAGTCGCCCCAGCTCGCATATGCCCGTTAACTGCTCGGAAAGCGGGCGTTGCGACACTGGCGTTATTTGGAGTTTTCGGTGTTTGCCATGTTCAAGTCTGTCGTCGTGGCCGCGCTCGTCTTTGGCCTGTCCTCTCCCGCTTTTGCCGCCGGCCCCTCATTGTTCGACGATCTTTTCGGCGATGGCGGCAGCCAGGTGACCATCGGCAGGACGCACGTCCGGCCATTTGCGGCACCAGCCAGCAAGACATCGGCCGGCCGGCTGTCGATCACCATCGACATCAGCACGCAGGAAATGACGGTCGCCGACGGCTGGCACACTCTCTACAGCTTCGACGTTTCGACCGGCCGCAAGGGCCACGCCACCCCAACCGGCAAGTTCCACCCGGTGCGCATGCACGAGATGTGGTATTCGTCGAAATACGAGAACGCACCGATGCCGTATTCGATCTTCTTTCATGGCGGCTACGCCATCCACGGCACCACCGACGTCAAGCATCTGGGCCAGGTCGCCTCGCATGGCTGCGTACGGCTGCATCCCGACAACGCCAGGGCGCTCTACGCGCTGGTCAAGCAATACGGCATGCAGAACACCGACGTGATCCTGCGCGGCTGAGTTCCGATAAAGGCAGCGTGAAGCGGGCTGGCCGGCGCTCGTGCGCCAGCGTATGAGTGGCCCGCCTGAGCCGGGGAAGCATCGTTGCGCCGCCGAGAGTTCGTTCTTGCCGCCTGCTGCGCCGTGTGCGCCGGAGCCGCCCGCGCCGGCAATCTGGTCGAGCCGCACATGCATTTCGTGCCGCCGGCCGGCCGCCGGCAGGTGGCGCTGACGCTCGACGCCTGCATGGGCGAAACCGACATGCGGATCCTCGGCCCACTGCTCGAGGAGCGCGTCAAGGCGACCATCTTCGCCACCCGCCGCTGGATCGACAACAACGCAGCGGCGGTCGAGCTCATTAAGGCGCATGCCGACCTGCTGCAAGTGCAGAACCATGGGGCGCAGCACCTGCCGGCCGTGATCGGCACGGAAAAGGTCTACGGCATTGCGCCAGCCGGCACTGCCGACGCCGTGTTCGCCGAAGTGCTCGGGGGCGAGCAGGCGGTGGCAACCGCCTTCGGCGCCGCGCCGGGCTGGTACCGCGACGCCACCGCTCTCTACAGCCGCGACGCCATCGAGCTGATCGGCACGATGGGGCAGCGCATCGCCGGCTTCTCGCTCAACGGCGATATCGGCGCCAGCGTCTCCGGCGAGGTGGCCAAGGCGCGCATCGGCGCGGCCAAGAGCGGCGACGTGATCATCTCGCACATCAACCAGCCGAAGCGTCCGGCCGGTGCCGGAGTCATCGAGGGCATCCTGGTGCTCGCGGCGCAAGGCTTCGACTTCGTGCATCTCGACGACGTCGACATCGTCGCGCTTTAGTGCAGCCGGTCCTCGAGCGTTTCGAGCCAGGCCTCGACGTCCTCGAGCGTTGCCGAGAACTCGTAGCCCTGCTCACCGAATACGATCTTGCCGGTCGCCGCGTCGCGTACCTTGTAGCCGCCGCGCTCGACGATCTTGGGCGTCAGCTTCTGCGGCTTCAGCAGATCGTAATTGTGCCGCCCCAGCAGCCGCTTGGTGATCCGCTCCTGCGACACCAGATGGTTCTTGCGCGAACTCATGCCGATCCTGTCCCGCTGTCCCGAGTTCGGTAGCGGATTTTCCCCGCCCCGGAAAGCTGCGCACTTCCCTGTTGCAAACATCAACCTTTCTCTCCTAAATAATGTTGTAACTGCAACATAGGAACGCTGCTATGATATTGGAGTGGGAATTGCGCGCCGGCATCGTGGAGGCGTGCCGCAGGATGAATTCCCTCGGCATCAACCAGGGCACCTCGGGCAACATCTCGGCGCGCTGGCGCGACGGGCTGCTGATCTCGCCGTCGGGCGTCGACTATGCCGAGATGACGCCGGGCCAGGTGGTGTTCATCGACTATGACGGCAACTACGAGGGCGAGCTGCGGCCGTCGTCCGAATGGCGCTTCCACGCGCGCATCATGGCGATGAAGCCGGAGGTGGGCTCGGTGGTGCACACGCACGCCACCTACTGCACCACGCTCGCCATCCGCGGCATGGCGATCCCGGCCGTGCACTACATGGTGGCGGTCGCCGGCGGCACCGACATTCCCTGCGTGCCCTACACCACGTTCGGCACGGTGGAACTGGCGAACATGGTGGTCGAGGCCCTCGCCAACCGCACCGCGTGCCTGCTCGGCAATCACGGGATGATCGCCACCGGCGTCGATCTCAAGAAGGCGCTGTGGCTCGCCGTCGAGGTCGAGACGCTGGCGCGGCAGTATTTCAACTCGCTGCTGATCGGCGGGCCCAACCTGCTCAGCACCGAGCAGATCGACGCCACCAAGCAGCGCTTCGAGACCTATGGGCAGGCGAAAGCCTGACCGCCCCCGGCTTGCCGCCCGGCCGCGAACGCCCTCCCGGTTCGCGGCCGGACGGCCCTTGTCGGAGCCGCGCGAAACCGCCTATGCCGGACACGATGAAGCTCAGGAAGCGCGACCGCCAGCAGAAGATCCTCGACGAGTTCCGGCTGTCGCCGAGCGTGCGGCTGGGCGACCTCGCCGAGCATTACGCCGTCACCAAGGAGACCATCCGCCGCGACATCGACGAGCTCAGCGCGCAGGGCCTGCTGGCCCGCACCTATGGCGGCGCCTCGCTGCTCAACCGCGAGCCCGGCCTCAACGAGCGGACGCGGGTCAATCCCGAGGGCCGCCGCCGCATGGCGGCGCTCGCCGCCGATCTCATCGCCGACAGCGCCATCGTCATGATCGACACCGGCTCGACCATGATCCATGTGTGCGAGCGGCTGGCGCTTCTGGTGCCGAACACCGGCAGCATCGCGCTGACGGCGATCACCAACAGTCTGGGCAACGCCACGATCCTGGGCGCCAACCCCTCGATCCGCGTCATCCTCTGCCCCGGCACCTATGACGAGCGCGAGAACGCCGCGTTCGGCCCGCAGACCGTCGAGTTCATCGCGCGCTTCAAGGTCGACGCGGTGCTGATGAGCGCCGGCGGCCTCGATGGCGACATCGTCTCGGACGCCAATTCCGAAGCGGTGGCGGTCAAGCGCGCCATGCTGCGCCAGGCCGGCCGCACCATCCTGCTGATGGAAAGGCGCAAGTTCAACCACCCGCAATTCGAGCAGGTCTGCACCCTGTCCGAGATTTCCGACCTCGTGACAGACTCGCCGGTTATCGCAGGTTCGTTCGCCGCAGCCCCGGCCACGGTCACGGTCCATATCGCAGGGGCCGCCTCCGACTGATTGTTGCATCTGCAACATTTCATGTTAATGCTACAACACCAGAGCGAACGGACGAGTCCCATGGACAGCATCGAGCAACTGCTTGCCGGCACCTATCGCGACCCCGACACCGGCCAGCCCGTGCAGATCGGCACGCGCGCGCTCGTCATCCAGCCGAGCCTTGCCCGCAGCGAGGCGGACCTGGTCGGCGCGCTCGGGCTCGGCCGCAGGCTGGCGGTGGTCAGCGACGTCAACACCCATCCGGTGCTCGGCCAGCGCGTCGAGCGGGCGCTGGGCGGCCGCTTCAGCGTGAGCAGCGTCGTGCTGCCGGACGGCGTCCATCCCGACGACACGACAGTCGCCAAGGTGCGGGCCGCGACGGCGACGGCCGACGCGCTGGTGGCGGTCGGCTCCGGCACCATCAACGATCTCTGCAAATTCGGCAGCGCGCAGGATGGCAAGCCCTACGTGGTGTTCGCCACGGCGCCGTCGATGAACGGCTACACGTCGTTCAACGCCGCCATCACCATGCACGGCCACAAGATGTCGCTGCCGGCGCAGGTGCCGCTCGGGGCGTTCTTCGATCTCGAGGTGCTGGCGGCGGCGCCGCCGCGGCTCATCCGTGCCGGCCTCGGCGACAGCCTCTGCCGCGCCACGGCGCAGGCCGACTGGCTGCTGGCGCACCTGCTGTGGGGCAACCCTTATCGCACCCTGCCCTTCGACCTCTTGAAGGACGACGAAAGCCCGCTGTTCGAGCAGGCGGCGGCGCTGATGCAGGGCGACAAGGACGCCATCGGCCGGCTGGTGCGCGTGCTCATCCTCGCAGGGCTCGGCACGGCCATCGTCGGCCACAGCCAGCCGGCCAGCCAGGGCGAGCATCTCATCAGCCACTATATCGACATGTTCGCGCCGGCCTCGCGACCGCTGATCTATCATGGCGAGCAGGTGGCGGTGACCACCCTGTCGATGGCCCGGCTGCAGGAGGCGATGCTGGCGCAGCCGCCCTCGGTCGTCCCCGACAGCGCGACGGAAGCCGAGTTCCGGGCGCGCTATGGCGACGAGATCGGCGCGTCGTGCTGGGCCGAGTTCAGCCAGAAGCGGCTCGATGCGGCGAAAGCCGAGGCGCTGCAACACACCATCGCGACCCGGTGGAACGACATCGCGGACCAGGTTGGCAAGGTCATGGTGCCATCCGCGCGGCTGCACGAGGTCATGGCGGCGACCGGCGCCGGGCTGACGCCGGAGGCGATCCATCTCAGCCGGGAGTTCTACGAGCAGGCGCTGCTGCGCTGCCGCGAGATCCGCAACCGCTATACCTTCCTCGACCTGGCCGCCAGTTCCGGCGCGCTTGGGCCGCTCATTGCGAAGCTGTGACGGAGCTGCCGACCTCGATGCGTCCCCTCGCCGAGCTTTCCGCCGCCACCGCCGGCAACGTCGTCGCCGTCCTCACCGACATCGACGACACGCTGACCGAGCATGGTCGGCTGCCATCCATCGCCTACGCGGCGCTCGAAGCGCTGCATGAAAGCGGGCTGGTGGTGATCCCGGTGACCGGCCGGCCCGCCGGCTGGTGCGATCTGATCGCACGGCAATGGCCCGTCGACGCCGTCGTCGGCGAGAACGGCGCCTTCTGGTTCCGCTATCACGACAGCGAGCGGCGGATGGAACGGCATTTCATGCGCGCCGCCGCCGCGCGCGAGGACGACCGCGCCCGCCTGTGGCGCATCGCCGAAGCCGTGCTGCACGACGTGCCGGGCACCGCCATCGCCGCCGACCAGAGCTATCGCGCCGTCGACGTGGCGATCGACTTCGCCGAGGACGTGGGGCCGCTGCCGCCTGAGGCCGCGGCGCGCATCGTCGACATATTCGAGGCCGAGGGCGCCACCGCCAAAGTCTCGTCCATCCACGTCAACGCCTGGTACGGCACGCATGACAAGCTGACGACGAGCCTTGCCCTGCTGCGCGAGCTGTTCGGCATCGACGGCGAGGCCCAGCGCGAGCGTATCGTCTTTGCCGGCGACAGCCCGAACGACGCGCCGATGTTCGGGTTCTTTCCCAATTCGGTCGGCGTCGCCAATGTCCGCAATTTCGCGTCGAGCCTCAAGACTCTGCCCGGCTTCGTGACGCCGTCGCCGACAGCGCGCGGCTTCGCCGAGCTCGCGGCGCAGCTGCAAACGGCGCGGGCCAACCGATGATCCCTGCCAACTGAGCGGAGCTTGCCATGGACTTCATTTTCATGCTGACGCGCGGCGACAAGACCGTGGAGGACGCGCTCGACGTGCTGGAGCAGATCGCGCCGCTCGGCCTCGGCCATATCGGCTTCAAGGATGTGGGGGTGGCGCCGGCGGTGCTGCACGAGCTCACCCGCCGCATCCGCGCGCAGGGCGCCATTTCCTACATGGAGGTGGTTTCCGAAACGCCCGAGGCGTGCCTCAACTCGGCGCGCATCGGCCGCGAGATCGGCATCGACCGGCTGCTGGGCGGCACCGACGTTGCGGACGTGCAGGCGATCCTCGCCGGCGCGCACACGCAATACTACCCCTTCCCCGGGTTCCCCTCCGGCCACCCGACGACGCTCGCGGGCACGCCGGAGGATGTGGCCCGGCATTGCGCGGAGTTCCGTGCCGCGGGCTGCGCGGGCGCCGACCTTCTCGCCTATCGCGCCACAGAGTCCGACCCGCTGGATCTCGTCCGGGCGGCGCGCCGGGGCCTGGGCGACGGCTATCTGGTCGTCGCCGGCTCGATCGCCTCGGCCGAGCGCATCCGCGCCGTGGCCGAGGCCGGCGCCGACGCCTTCACCATCGGCACCGCCGTGTTCGACGGCTCCTACAATCAGCGCAAGGGCTCACAGCTGTCGCAGCTCAGCGAGGTCATCGCCGACTGCCGCGCGGTGGAGCGCGCGACGGCGTAGGCCGACCTACAGTGCACTTGGCCCCCACCCCCGTCCCCTCCCCGCAAGGGGGAGGGGGGC
>NZ_MKVA01000006.1 GCF_001899075.1 Devosia sp. 67-54
GGCCTCGCCCGACGACCTCACCATGTATGGCGGCTGCTCGTCCTGCAACGACGCACCGTCAAACGTGGTCAAATGAGAGCAAAGCATTGCGCAGGCAAGGCCGCACTCCCTGCAATGTGTTGGAGCCTGTCGGGGCACGTGGATGTACCGTGCTCACGGCATGACGCAAGAAGCAGCCGCCATCTGCGCGCGACCGACCGCTTCTGGGCCTGGGGCGATGCTATCCTCAGGCTAGAAGTGGGCGTCGGTCCTTCAGGTGAGAATATTATCTAGTAATATCAATCACATAGTAGCTAGCGGACATTATTATTCTGACTGGCGCGCCAATTCTCGGCAAAATTGGGCACCGTGGCCGGTGACGGATATTCACAGTCCAAAGCAGCTTTCAACAGCTGATCTCTTGATCCGAAGATACGGATGCGCGCCAGCGCTTGCTCACATTGCACTCCCTAGTACGTTGCGCGGCCCCCTGAGAGGTCGAAGACGGAGGCTGTGGTGAAGCTGTTTTCGCGGCTGACGAGCCAGGCGACCATGCTGGCGGCCTCCTCGACCTCGAGGAAGCGGCCGCGGGGGATGCGGCTCAGCATGTAGTCGATGAAGTCGGGCTTGAGCTCGTCGAGGATGCGCGTCTTGGCGGTGGCCGGGGTGATGGCGTTGATGGCGATGTCGTACCTGGCGCATTCCTTGCCGACCGCCTTGGTCATGCCGATGACGCCGGCCTTGGCGGCGGCATAGGCGGCGGCGTTCGGATTGCCCTCCTTGCCGGCGATCGAGGCGATGTTGACGATGCGGCCGTAATTGCGCGCCTTCATGCCGGGCAGCACGGCGCGGTTGACGTGGAACGTGCCGGTGAGGTCGATGTCGATGACGCGGCGCCATTCGTCGAGCTCGTATTCGTCGAGCGGTGCGTTCTTGCCGGCGATGCCGGCCGAGTTGACGAGGATGTCGATGCGGCCGAGGTCGCGCTCGACGGCGGCGGCGGCCTTTGCCACGGCCTCGTAGTCGGTGACGTTGACGGCGATGCCCGAAACGCCGGCGCCGAGCTTCGCTTCAGCCTCGGCGAGCAGAGCCTCGTTCATGTCCCACAGGCAGACTTTGGCGCCCGACTGCAGCAGGCGGTGGGCGACGGCAAAGCCGATCCCCTGCGCACCGCCGGTGACCACGGCCACGCAGCCGCCAAGATCGATCTGGTTCATTCTATGATCTCCTGAAGGGAACGCGAGGCCGGTCGAGTCAACGTTCCGACATCTCGTAGAAATCGCTCAGGGCGTCGCCCAATAGATTGAGCCCGAGGATGATTGCCGAGACCACCACGCCGACCGTGATGGCGAGCCACGGATTGATGTTCAGATAGTTCTGGGCATCGCGCAGCATCGAGCCGAAGGAGGGGGCCGGCGGCTGCACGCCCAGCCCGAGGAAGGACAGCGCGGCTTCCCACATGATCGCCTGCGCGCCGTCGAAGCTGGCGATGATGATCAGTGGTCCGATCATGTTGGGCAGCGTTTCCGTCAGCAGGATGCGGATCTCGCTCAGGCCCAGGCCGCGGGCAGCCTGAATGAATTCGCGGTCCCGCAGCTGGATGGCGACGCTGCGTGCGATGCGCGCGAAATCGGGAACGGCCGCGAGCCCTACCGCAATCATGGCGTTGGTCAGCGACGGACTCAGCAAGGCGACGATGACGATGGCGATGAGGATCGTCGGAAAGCCTTGCAGGATTTCCGTGACGCGCGACACGACGAGGTCGGTGATCCCGCCGAGGCCGCCCGCAACGAGGCCGAGGCCGGCACCCAGAACGCCGCCGATCGCCACGACGATCAGCATGGCCTGGGCGGCAACGCCGGCCGAACCGAGCAACCGGCTCAGCACGTCGCGTCCCAAGGCGTCAGTGCCCAGCCAATAGCCGGCATTCGGCGCCAGATTGGCCTGCGACAAATCGGTGTCGGTCATCGAATGCGGTGCGAGCAGCGGCCCGAACAGCGCAGCGAACAGAAACAGCGAGACCAGCAGCAGCGCCAAGGGCGAGCGGCGTGCGAGGTAACTCACAAGGCCCTGACGCCGTCGGCGCGCCGGCACCGCCGACGGGGTGGACGCGGTGGTGGAGGAGAGCTCGGTCACCGGACGCGCACCCGTGGATCGATCAGTGAATACGCAAGATCGACGAGAAGATTGACGAGAACGTACCCCGCCGCAGCGACCAGGACGACGCCCTGTATCACCGGATAGTCGCGGTTGAGCACGGCGCTCATGCCCAGCCGGCCGATGCCGGGAATGGCAAAGATGATCTCGACGATGATGGCGCCCGAAATCAGCAGGCCCAGTTGCAGCCCGATATAGGTGAGGGTGGAAATGAGCGTGTTCGGCACCACGTGATGCAGCATGATCCGCCCCAGCCCGGCGCCTTTGGCGCGGGCCGTATCGACATAGTCCTCGCGCAGCACCGTCGCGGCGGCGACGCGAACGAAACGCACCAGAGACGGGGTGAGGTAGATCACCAGGGTCAGGGTCGGCAGGATCAGCGAGCGCAAATTGCCGCCGAGATTGCGGTTGATCGGCACGAACCCGCCCGAGGGCAGGATGTGCAGCCAGACCGAGAACACCACGATCAGCAGCAGGCCGACCCAGAAGCCCGGCACCGAAATGCCGAGCGTGACGAATCCCGATAGCGGCCGCGTCCACCAGCGGTTCGGATGCTGGGCCAGCAGCAGGCCGAGCGGAA
Source organism: Devosia sp. 67-54 (assembly GCF_001899075.1). GTDB lineage: Bacteria > Pseudomonadota > Alphaproteobacteria > Rhizobiales > Devosiaceae > Devosia_A. Next base: position 2,717 of record NZ_MKVA01000006.1, read on the forward strand.
TCGAAATCAGCACGGCAAGGATGAGGCTGAGGGCGGCAAGCTCGAGCGTTGCCGGCAGCGCCGCGCCGATCAGCCCGGCGACCGGCCGGAAGCTCAGATTGGAGGCACCGAGATTGCCCTGGACCACTTCGCGCAGCCAGATGCCGTAGCGCACCGGCAGCGGCTGATCGAGGCCCATGAGCTTGTTGACGGCCTCGACACGTTCGGGGCTCGCCATGGTGCCGAGCAGCACGGCTGCCGGATTGCCCGGCGCCAGGGCCGTGGCGAAGAAGGCGAGGGCGCTGACGCAGAACAGGGTCACGAACCCGCCGACAATCCGCCCGAAGATGTAGCCTGCCATGCTCTCCGTCCGTCGGCGGCGGCCGGCGGGCCGCCGCCCTGTTCGTCACTAGGACTAGATGGCGTTGTATTTGTCGATGCCGCTCGGGCCGATCACCAGGCCCTTGCCGGCATCCCCGGCGCCGAGGAAGAACAGCGGCAGGTGGTCGACGGTCAGCTGCGGCATCTCATCGAGCAGGAGCTTCTGCAGCTGCTGGTAGAGATCGACCTGCTTCTTTGGATCGATTTCAGCCGCGGCCTTGGCGACGAGGTCGGCATAGCCGGGCGGATTCCACAGGCTGACATTGCCGGCCGGCGCGAGGTTGGGCGAATTGAACATGCTCGCCGGATCCTCGGGGCCGGTGTTGTAGTTGTTGGTGGTCACGTCGTAGTCGGGCTTGGTCAGGATGCGGTCGATCCATACCGTCACGTCGAGCTCGCCGACGGTAACCTTGTGGCCGATGCGATTGAGATTGTCCTGCAGCACCAGCGCCATGGATTTGAGCGAGTCGAAGCCCGATGGCGTGATGATCTCCATGCTGAGCGGGTTGTCCTTGGTGAAGCCGGCCTCCGCGAGCAGTGCCGTGGCCTTGTCGAGATCGAACGGATATTGATTGGCCGAATCCGGCAGATAGGTGGGCATCTCCGGCGGCACCGGGTTGATGGTCGGGCGCGCAAGGCCGAACCAGATGGTCTTGGTGTAGCTGTCGCGATCGAAAGCATAGGCCAGCGCCTGCCGCACGCGCTTGTCGTCGAACGGCTTCTTGGTCGTGTTGATGTTGAAGTTCTCGTACAGCACGTAGGGCTTGGTCTGCACCACTTCGATACCCGCGATGCCCTTGGCCTGCTGCACGTCCTTGCCTTCGACGAGGGCCACCATCTGCAGCGTGCCGTCCTGCAGCCCGGCGAGGCGAGCCTGCGAGTCCGGTACGATACGCCACTCGATCGCCGCGATCTTGGCGGCATCGCGGTGGCCGTCATATTTCTCCACGCGGATGTGGTCGCCCGGCGCCCATTCGCCGAATTTGAACGGTCCGGTGCCGATCGGATTGGTGGTGATGCTGCCGATGCTGGCTTCGTTGACGATCTGGATGACCGCCAGATTGGCCAGCAGACCTGGAACGGTGTTCGCCAGCTTGATCACCACGGTGCCGTCGTCCGGCGCTTCGGCGCTGGTCACGGCAACGAGCTGCGGCGCGAACGGGCTACCAGTCGCCTTGTCCTGCACGCGCTTGATCGAATAGACGACGTCGGCGGCCTTGAACGGCGAGCCGTCGTGCCAGGTCACGTTCGGGGTGAGCTTGAAGGTCCAGGTGAGACCGTCCGCCGACGTCTCCCAGGAGGCGGCCAGCATCGGGTCGGCCTTCAGCGTGTCCGGATTGATGTAGACCAGCGCTTCGAACACCGTCGAGCGGATGGTGTGGCGGAACACGTCGAGCGGCGACATCTGCGGATCGAGCGTCTTGATGTCGCTCGAGATGCCGACGACGAGGTCTCCGCCTTCGGCGGCCAGTACGCCTTGTGGCAGGCCCACCGCGCCGGCCACGACGGACAGCGCCGCGGCGCTGCCGAACAGCCGCAGGAATTGCGCCCGGTTCATGATGGCAGGTCCGTCGCGGCGGTCTTTGCTGGGATCTTCTCGGTGCATCGCATGTCTCCCCTGATGCAGTTTCAGACCAACAGAAATTGTAGCATTGTATACCATTTCTAGTGCGTCAAGCGCGATTGCGTCGGCCTTGCTCATGTCGCGTCGGCCCGGCTTTCGGGAAGCCGCGGGAAATGGCAGGCGGCCAGCCGCCCCGGCAGATGTTGGCGCAATGGCGGCTCCTGTGTCGCACAGATCGATTGCGCGAAGGCGCAGCGCGGATGAAAGCGGCAGCCGGAGGGTGGCGCGATCGGGCTCGGCACGTCGCCCTTGAGCACGATCTGGCGCCGCGTGGCGCGCGCCTCGGGATCGGGCACCGGAATGGCCGACAGCAGGGCTTCGGAATAGGGATGGAGGGGCTGGTCGTAGAAGACGTCCGCGTCGGCGAGCTCGACGAGCTTGCCCAGATACATCACGCCGATGCGGTCGGAGACGTGCCGGATCACGCCCAGATCATGCGAGATGAACAGCATGGTGAGCCGCAGCTCGCGTTGCAGCCGGCGCAGCAGGTTGAGTACGCCGGCCCGGACGGACACGTCGAGCGCCGACACCGGTTCGTCGGCGACGATGAGGCGGGGCTCGGGGGCGAGGGCGCGGGCGATGCCGACGCGCTGGCGCTGCCCGCCGGACAGCTCGCGCGGCAGGCTCTCGGCGAAATAGTGCGCGAGGCCGACGCGCCTGAGCAGCTCGTTCATCGCCTCGCCGCGCTGCCCGCCCGAGCCGCGCAATTGCAGCGCCGCGCTCAGGATGCGGCTGACGCGGTGTCGCGGATTGAGGCTGGCATAGGGATCCTGAAAGATGAGCTGCAAGCGGCGGCGCAGCGGCCGCAGCGAACGCATCGAGCGATGCGTGATATCCTCGCCGTCGAACAGCACGGCGCCGCCATCCGGCTCGACCAGGCGAACCACGCAGCGCGCCAGGGTGGACTTGCCGCAACCGGATTCGCCGACGAGCCCGAGGGTCTCGCCCTCGAAAATCTCGAAGGAGACGTCGTCCACGGCGTGCACCTTGCCTTTGCCCCGCGCGAGCCAGCTGCCCGGCACGTTGAAATGCTTGGTCAGATGCTGGATGCGGACCAGGGGCGCAGCGCTCATGAGGCCACCGCGGGCATGGGCATCAGGTCGCGCCGCTTGATCTCGTCGGGCAGCCAGCAGCGATCGAAATGTGTTGCATCGTCGGGAGCCGCAACGAGCGGCGGGTGCTCGGCGCAGGCCGCGAAGGCGTGGCTGCACCGGGGTTGAAACGCACAGCCGGGCGGCCGGCCCTGGGTCAGGATGGGCGGAGCGCCGTCGATACTCGGCAACTCGTCGCTGCGCGCGCGGGTCGCCGACGGGATCGAGGCGAGCAGGCGTGAGGTGTAGGGGTGGCGGGGATGGCGGAACACCTCGCGGACGCTGCCGGTCTCGACGCATTCGCCGGCATACATCACCATCACCCGATCGGCGATCTCGGCGACCACGCCCAGATCGTGGGTGATGAGCACCACGGCCATGCCATAGTCGGTCCTGAGGCGCAGGATCAAATCGAGAATCTGCTTTTGCGTGGTGACGTCGAGCGCGGTCGTCGGCTCGTCGGCGATCAGCAGGGCGGGCGAGCAGGCCAGCGCCATCGCGATCATGGCGCGCTGCCGCATGCCGCCGGAGAACTGGTGCGGATAGTCATCGATGCGGCGCTCCGGGTTGGGGAGGCCAACCTGCGTCAACAGCTCGATCGCCCGCGCGCGGCGCTGCGCGCGATCGAGGTCGGTATGGAGCGCCAGCACTTCGCCGAGCTGCTCGCCGATCCGATGCAGCGGATTGAGCGAGGTCATGGGGTCCTGGAAGATCATCCCCATGCGCCGGCCGCGCACCCGGCGCAGCGCGCGCTCGTCGAGCTGCAACAAATTCTCGCCTTCGAAGACGATCTGTCCGGCGACGGAAAAGCTTGGATTGGAGCGGGTGAGTCCGATGACGGCGCGCGCCGTGAGGGTTTTGCCGCACCCCGATTCGCCCACGATGCAGAGCACTTCGCCGACTCCGACGCCGAACGAAAGCCCATCGACCAGCGCGGCCTGGCGCCGGCCGACGGCCAGCCTCACGGTCAGGTCGCGCACATCGAGGAGCGGTGTGGGCATGCCGGCTGCGCCCGCTCAGTAACTGGGTGTCGAGAAGATGGTCTTCCCGCTCACCTTGATTTCGACGTCGACGCGGTAGCGGATCAAGGCATCCGGATCGATCTCGATGCCGAGGCCGGCAGCGTCGGGAAGCACGATCTCGCCATTGCTGTTCGGTGTGATGTGATTGCGCGTCAGGTCGCGGGCGAGCTGCTGCAGCCCCGTGGGGTATTCGCAGATCGTGTGCGTCTCGAGCCCGGCATAGGGCTGGAGCGAGGCGCTCAGCGCCAGGTTCGAGGTGAAGGTGTGGTTGATGTAGGTCACGCCCCGCGCGGCGGCGTAGTCCGCGACGTCCTTGGCCGGGCCGATGCCGCCGATGCGGCCGCAATCGATCTGGATGAAGCCCACGCCGCCGAAATCGATGAGGTGTTCCGCCATGTGGCGGTTATGCGCCGCCTCGCCGCCGGCGAGCTTCACCGTCTGGCTGCGTTTGGCGAGCTGGCCATAAGCGGCATAGGCCGAGCCGTGGAACGGCTCCTCGAAGAAGGTGACCTTGGTGCGCTCCATCGCCGCGAGTCGCGCCGCCGCCGCCTCGACGTCCTCGTTGAACACCTGGCCGGCGTCGATCAGCAGGATGCCGTCCGGCCCGAGGCCCTCCCGCGCCGCCTCGAGATGGGCGATGTCCCCCGCCAGCGACTCGCCAAAGGGGGCCCAGCCGAATTTGGCGGCGCGGAAGCCCGCCTTGCGGTTCTCCCGGGCCCGCTCCAGCGTCTGCTGCGGCGTCGCCCCGAACAGCACCGAGGCATACGGAATCTTGGGGTAAGCCCTGGCATATCCGAGCACCTGATAGCTGGGCACGCCGCGGGCCTTGCCCAGCAAATCCCACATCGCCATCTCGATGCCCGACCAGGTATGGGCGGCCTGCAGCAGGTCCATGCTGTTGTAGGCGATGGTCGCGGCCATCCGGCGGATATCGTCTGGACCATCGAGCGTCGCGCCGAGCACCGAGGCCGAAACCGGGCGGCAGGCGCCGTGCGACATCGGGGTGACGAACGCCGCGATCGAGGGCAGGGGAGAGGCTTCGCATTCGCCCCAGCCCTGATATGGGCCGGCCGTGACGCGGACGACGAGCGCGTCCTGGCTGCCGTCGGCGGCGGTCGTCACTTGCGGCATGGCGAGATAGAAGAAATCTACGCTGTCGACTTTCATTTGGTCCTTGTTGGTCCTGCGTGCCGAGATGGCGTTGGTGTTGAGCCCGGGCGACGGCGCCCGCTGCCGGGAATAATCGCGGAGCGCGAAGCAAGGGGCTTGTCAGGTCCCCGCATGCATTCGGCGATCAGAACGAACATCTAGCCTCAGCCGGCCGCGAGCTTGTCGTCATAGTCGGACATGACGACCGCCAGCGGGTCGCCGCGGGTCACGCGTCCGGGCGCGACCGCCATCCACAGCACGCCGTCCTTGGGGTAGAGCACCTCGATCGGCGCGTGGTCGACATCTTCGACGAAATGCAGCCAGCCGCAAGGCGTGCCGGCGCGCACCTCGTCGCCGGCGACATGGGTCGGTTCGAACAGCGCGCTGGCCGGCGAGAAGGCGTAGCACGACATGTCGCGCACCATCATGTGGCGGGTGCCGGGCGAGCCATCGCGCTGGGCGGTGTCGACCTGTCCATCGATCACGCCGAAATGCTTGAGGATGTTGTCGACGCCGCGGCGGGCGATCCGCACGCCCTCGACATTGACGCGGCCATAGCCGCCCAGTTCGGTCCCGAGCGAGATGGCGCCGCGACGCTCGACGCAGGAGGTGAAGGTGGCGCCTTCGTCTACGCCCCAGAACACCGAGTTGAACGGGGCGCCGAACGCTGCCGCCGCCGCCATCGTCTTGTCGCGGATCGCTGCATCGGCGACGTAGTGCATGTTGGTCGAGAGCGCCGAATCCATCGAATGGCCGCCGGTGTGGATGTCCACCGACACATCGACTCCGGGCAGCACATAGCCGTCGAGGAAGTGCGCGAGCATCTCCGAAAAGGTGCCCTTGGGATTGCCGGGGAAGCAGCGGTTCATGTCGCGATCGTCGACCGGGCTCAGCCGGGTGTCGTTCATCACCGCCGGCATATTGAACGCCGGGATCATGATCACCTGGCCCTGCACCTGTTCGGGCCGCAGCGTCGCGGCGAGGCGCGAAATGGCGATCTGTCCCTCATATTCGTCGCCATGGATGCCGCCGGTCAGCAGCACCGTCGGGCCGGTGCCGTTCTTCACGGAAATCACCGGAATTTCGACGACGCCCCAGCCCGATTTGTCGCGGCTCAGCGGCGCCTTCAGGTAGCCGGCCTGCCGTCCGGCCTTGCCGAAGTCGATCGGATTGCGAACCCGCGTCGGATCCACGTGCAACTGCGCCAATTGACCTCTCTCCTCTCGTTAGAATGTATAATTGTATACCAAACGTGAGGATGTCAACTCATCCGCTCGGGCGTTCGTTCAGCGCTTGCTGTCGCGCTCCCGCAGCCGCGCGGCGACGATCGCATCGTAGTCGAGGTCGCGCGACATGACGACGATATGCTCGTGCAGCTCGCGCGCCATGTCGTCGATGTCGCCGCGGGCGAAAACCTTGATGAGCAGGTCGTGCTCCTTGACGATCGCCGGCATCGGCTTGCCCAGCGTGGCGAGGCCGCCGATGATCGTCACCTGCCGCGCCAGCGATTCCCACAGCGTCGACAGCACCGGATTGCCACCCAGCGCGCAGAGGGCCCGATGGAACGCAGCGTCGGCCAGCGCGAAGCCGTAGACGTCGCGGCGCCCGGCGGCCAGCGCCAGCTCGTCGCGCGCGGCCCGCAGCGTGGCGATGCCGGCCTTGTTGTTGCGGCCGGCCTCCAGCGCGCGCCGCGCCGCCAGGATTTCAAGATTGGAACGGACGTCCAGCACCTGCTCCATGCGGGCATGGCTCACCTCCATGAGGCGGATGCCCTTGTACGGCTCGCTGGTGACCACGCCCTGGCTTTCCAGGATGCGGAGCGCCTCGCGGATCGGCACTCGGCTGATCCCCATCTCGCGGGCCAGCTCGACCTCGACGATGCGGTCGCCAGGCAGGATGACTCCGCGCGTCGCGCCGGAAATGATCGCGGCCACGGCATGATCGACCATCGTCTGCGGACGCGCTTTCGCCCAGCGCGGCACCGGGGCAGGGGCCTCGGGGGCTGGTGTGGTCGTGGCCTTTTTCGGCATGGGGCTGGCTGCGCGAGTCCGTTGGTGACGCGGATCGTAATACGATCACGCCCCACCGCCAGCAAGCCATCCTGTCGTCCGTCGCGTTCTGAACGGCTCGCATCGACGCGCCAAGGCGTCGTGCGAGCGGCGCGCCAATTGGCCCTGGGTCACGGCTCCGCAAGCAGGGCGTCGCGCTCTATCCGGGGGCCGATGAGCGCCAGGCTCTGTCCCTGTTCGACGGTGGGGATGGTCTTCAGCCCCATGAGAAAGCCGGTGACCGGCGATGCCAGTTCCGTCGGCGGCGATGCCGGATCCTGCGGCGACCAGATGCGCCCGATGGGCTGCCCCTTGGCCACCGGACTTCCCGGCTCGACCATGACCTCGAAGATCCCCGAAACCGGCGCGACGATGCTGTCGAAGAGGCCGCTGCGGACGTCGCCGACATGGCCGTCATCGAAGCGGCAGTCGACGAGCGTCGCGGGCGGCAGGCCGAGCGAGGCGCGGGTCACGACCTCGCCCTCGAGGACGCCGACATGGCGGAGAACATTGGTGAGGCCGGCCCAGGCCATCTCCTGCACCGCCACGGGAATGCGAGTCGTACCGCCGAGCTCGGTTGTAACGACGATCTTGCCTTGCCGCTCCGCTTCGTTGGGCAGGTAGTTGCCCGCGGAGGTGTAGAAGAAATGGAAGTCCGAGTTCCATGCCTCCATCGCCTCGAGCATCAGCCGGCGCTGCCCCCGATCCTTGGGCACGCACATATGCGCGCACGGAACGATCCAGCCGGAGGCCCCGGCCGAGTGCATGTCGATGACGACGTCGGCAGCCGGAAACAGCACGGTCGAGAAGAAAAAGGCGAGCTTTTCGTTCTGCGGCCCGTCGGGATTGCCGGGGAACGAGCGGTTGAAGTTTGCGCCCGACGGCCAGAACCGGCTGTGCCTGCGGGACGCTTCGGTGGAAACGACCGGAACCACGATGATCCGGCCCGAAACCTGCGCCGGCTGGATCTCGCGGATCAGCCGAAGCGCGGCGATCTGGCCCTCGTACTCGTCGCCGTGATTGCCGGCCGAGACGAGCACAGTGGGACCGGCGCCATTGGCGATCGAGACGATCGGGACGCGCGTGGCGCCGGCGTCTGGATCGGCCGGCAAGTGCAGGTAGCCGATCTGGCGGCCCGGTCCGGCGAGATCGATGGTGCATTCGATTTGGGTCATGCATTGGCTCCTGCGAAACGTCAGCAGGCCTGCGCCCCTGAGCGCAACCATCTCGGCTGCCTCGCTGCTGTTGCGCCCAATTGCATACAGTATACCAAGATCGGTTTCAAGCTGCGCCTCGGCCTGGCCGGCGGGTCAGCTCGTGGCTTTGGCGTTGCGCGTGGGAGGGTCGGTGAAATGGCTTGTGAGCACGCGATCGATATCCTTGACCGCGCCCTTGCGGATGAACTGCACGAGCTTCTCGTGCAGCCGGACCTCGCCCGTCCTGTCGGAGGCGATTTCCCAGTCGCGGCAGAAGACGATCATCATATGCATCGCCAGGCCTTCCCAGATCTGGGTGGCGAAGACGTTGCCGGAATGCCGGGCGATCGCGCGATGGAAGTCGAGATCGACCGCGCTCAGGGCGATCGGATCGCCGGACCCGGCAAGCTCGCGCATGCGCGCCATGATGTCTTCGAGCTCCGCCAGCAAGGCCGCCCGGCCCTCTTTCTCCTGCAGGATGTGCAGGAAGAATATCCGCTCGATCGCGTGCCGCAGCTCGAGCAGCTCGGCCATGCGGCGCGGGCCGTAGTCGGCGACGCGCAGGCCGCGTTGCGGGCCGCCGACGAGGATGCCGCGCAGATGCAGCTTCTGCATCGCTTCGCGCGCCGGGACGCGGCTCACATTGAGCGCCGCAGCAATTTCGGCTTCGGTGATGCGCTCGCCCGAGGCCTTGTCGCCGCGTGCGATTGCAAGGATCAGGCGTTCCTCGACTTCTTCGGCGGTCGTCTTGCCCCGCTGAATGGGGGACAGGGCCGAACGGGGTAGGGTGGTCTCGGCGCGCAGCGATCGCGCGCGTTCCGCTCGCCCGGCAGGCGAACGCCTCGGGCGGGACGCTATTGCTGGCATGGAAAGATCTTCATCTGCCGTCGCCGTATCCCCATTCGCGATGCGCTATGCATGCTGTGTATCGCCCTGCTGGTGGGGCGGTGACATCCAGCACTGCCAGTACCTGCATGTGGTATACTGTATGTCAATATAGCCGCGTGGCGCTGGACTTTTGCCGGCGTCTGCGCTGGCATGGAGCGGCGGATACGCCACGGGGACCACACGATGATGAAGCGGACGGTTCTGCTTACGGGAGCAGCCGGCAACATCGGCGCCAAGCTCGCCGCGCATCTCAGGCGCGAGGGGAAGTACAACCTTCGCCTGCTGGACCGGCGGGCCGAGGGCGATGTGCTGGGGGCCGATCTCGCCGAATACGATCATGCCTGGGTGCGCCATTTCGACGGCGTCGATGTGGTGCTGCATCTGGCGGGTGACCCTAACGGCAACGCCAATTGGGCGAGCGTGCTGCGCGACAATGTCGGGGCGACCCAGCACGTGCTGCGGGCGGCGAAGGAGGCCGGCGTCAGGCGGGTGGTGTTCGCCAGCACCAACCAGGTGATGCTGGGCTATCGCTTAAAGACCGGCCCGGTGACCGTCGATCTGCCGCCGGCGCCTCTCAGCCCCTATGGGATCTCCAAGCTCATGTGCGAGCAGGTCGGACGCGCCTTCCACGAGGAGACCGGCGCCGATTTTCTGGCGTGGCGGATCGGCTATTTCCAGCGCGGCGAGAACCTGCCTGGGCCGCATATGGCGATCGGGGCCTGGGGGCAATCGATGTGGCTGTCCAACCGCGACATGCTCCAGGCCGCCGAGAAATCGATCGAGGCGCCGCCCTTCGGCTATGCCGTCGTCTATCTCATGTCGAACAATCTGGGCATGCGCTGGGACATCGACCACACGCGCAGGGTGATCGGTTATGTCCCCCTCGATTCCGCGCACCCGCAGATGGAGGCGCAGAACCGGGAGCAGGACGACACGGCCGGCAGACTGCTGGTCACTCCCGGCACCTGGCTGGACGAGAATTTCGCAGCCGTGACGCCGTAACGGCGCCAGACATGGCTGCTGCGCGACGGCTCAGGCGTCGAAAAGCCGCGCGGCGTGGGGCGAGTAGCGGCTCACGCGGTCGCGGTCGAGACTGACACCGAGGCCGGGCCGATCGGGGATGGGCAGCATCCCGTCGGCGTCGAGCTGGAACGGCGTCGCCATGATGTTGTCCACATAGGCAGAGCCTGCGATGTATTCGACGAGATCGACATTGGGCAGCGCCGCGGCCAGCTGCAGATCGGCGGCGACACCGAGCGCCGTGTTCCAGCCATGGCCCACATAGCGGATGCCGAAATCCTGCGCCATCCAGGCGATGCGGCGCTGCTCGGAGAGACCGCCGACCTTGGTGACGTCGGGCTGCACCACATCGAAGGCGCCGCGCATGAGAAAGGGCATGAACGCCTGCCGGCGCGTCAGCACTTCGCCGCCGGCGATCGGCACCCGGCTCATGTTGCGCAACGTGACAAAATCCTCGAGGGCGTCAGGCGGCAGGGCCTCCTCGAACCATTCGACGCCGTAGGCGGCGAGCATGTCGGCGGTGCGCAGCGCCCATTTGAGCCCGTTGGGCCAATAGGCGTCGCTTGCCCCGGCGTCGACCATCAGGCGACCGCCCGGCGGCAGCGCGTCGCGTGCCGCGCTGACAATGGCTTCGTCGAGCCGCGAATCGTTGCGGCGGCCGAAGGGTCCCCAGCCGATCTTGAACGCGCGGAAGCCGCGCTCGCGCCAGACTGTGACCTCGTCGGCGAGGCGCGCCGGCTCGTCCATGAGCAGCGAGCAATAGGGCATGACGCGGTCCTGATGCCTGCCACCCAGCAGCCGGCCGATGGAGAGGCCCGTAACCTGGCCGAGAATGTCCCACAGGGCGATGTCGATGCCGGAAATGGCGTGCGTCAGGGTGCCGCCGCGTCCCATCCAGAAGGTATTCTGCCGCAGCTTTTCAGCGACGCGCTCCGGCTCGAGGGCGTTTTCGCCGCGATAGAGCGGCTCCAGCACCTCGAGCGCCGCCTCGACCAGCCTGCCGTCGGTGAAACAGCTGCCATAGCCGGTGATGCCTGCGTCGGTGTGGACGGCAACGAGCGCGTGGATCGAGTCCTCCGCCTTGATCTCGAACGACCAGCCCCCCTTCGGGCTTTCGCCGAACAGGGGCGCCGCGACGATGCGGGTGATCCGCAGGGGGGCGATGGCGTCCCGCGATGACAACGGCATTAGGATGTTCCTCCGAAGGTCTGAGCCCATTGACGCAAAGCGATATAGTATACAATCATACGATTCAAGGCGTCGCGAGCGGGATATCTGCGGAAACCCGACGCGGCCGCCGTGGTGATACCAAGGTCATGTCGACGACTGGTCCTGAGGGAGGGGCCGTAAATGAAGATCCTGATACTCGAAGTGAAGCAGGAAATTTCCTCCTTCAACCCGTTGCCATCGGGCTACGACAATTTCCACATCCTCGAGGGTGACGCGCTGCTGCGGCATCGCGGGCTCAACACCGAACTGGGCGGAGCGTTTTCGGTGTTCGACGCCCGGCCCGATATCGAGGTGCTGCCCACCATCCTCGCGGCGGCGGGAAGCGCCGGGCTGCTGTCGGCCGACGGCTGGGCCAGGCTGTCGAAACAGGTGCTGGCGGCGGTGGCGGCCCAGATCGACGAGGCTGACGCCGTCTACGCCTGCCTGCATGGCGCGATGGCCGCCGACGGCGAGCTCGACCCGGAAGGCTATCTGCTGACCGAGATCCGCCGCCTGGCGGGGCCGAACACGCCGATCGTCATCTCGCTCGATCTGCACGGCATCCTGACCGACCGCATGCTGAAGCAGATCGATGGACTGACGCTCTACCACACCTACCCGCACGTTGATTTCGGCGACACCGGCGTGCGCGCGGCGAAGCTGCTGCTCAAGATTGTCGACGAGGGCGTAAAGCCGCTGATGGCACGCGTCGTCATTCCGGCGCTGGTGCGTGGCGACGAGCTCGTCACCGCGACCGGCTGTTATGGCGACATGATTCGCGAGTGCCAGCGCATCGAGCGTGACGGCACGGCGCTGGCCGCCGGCATCATGATCGGCAACCCGTTCACCGACGTGCCGGAGCTGTGCTCGCAGGTGATCGTATCGACGAATGGGGACAGGGCAACCGCCGAGCGCGAGGCGATCCGGCTGGCCGAGGAATTCTGGCCGCAGCGCTTCCGCATGCAGGGCAAGCTCATCCCGCTCGGGCGCGCCATCGCCCAGGCCAAGACCATGCGCGGACCGGTGATCTTCACCGATGCGGCGGATGCAACCTCTTCGGGCGCGACGGGGGATTCCAACGCGGTCATCGCGGCGCTGCGCACTGCCGGCTATGGCGGCCGCGTGCTGGCGCAGATCGTCGATCCGCGCGCCGCGGCAGCGGCGCACGCTGCCGGCGTTGGCGCCACGATCGAGGTGACGCTGGGCGGCTACCACGATCCGAAGCGCTACACGCCGATGCCGGTCAAGGCGCAGGTCAAGCTGCTGTCGGACGGCAACGCCCGGCTCGAGACGATGAAGACGCCGCTGACGGCCGGCCCCACGGCGGTGCTGACCTTCGACAATTTCACCGTGGTGGTGCTGTCGACGTCGGTAAGCCTGTTCGACCGCGCCATGTACTATGCCAATGGCTGCAACCCGCCGGACTTCGACCTCATCGTGGTGAAGTCGCCGCATTGCGAGCATCACATGTTCGAGGCGTGGGCGGAAAAGAACTTCAACATCGATGCGCCCGGAGCGACGTCGGCCGATCTCAAGAGCCTCGGCCACACCATCTGTGCGCGGCCGATCTATCCGCTCGATCCCGATGTGAAGTTCACTCCTGGAGCGACGATCTATAGCCGGTAGGCTATCGCTCCGGCCGCGCGCAGCAGGCCGAAAGGCTACTGCGGGCGGCTGGCATTGCCGGGCGCGGCAAAATGGCAGGCGGCCGTGTGGCCCGGCCCCAGGGCTACCGGCGGCGGCGTCGTCGTGCTGCAGATCGGGCGCGCGATGGGGCAGCGCGTGTGGAAGCGGCAGCCGCTCGGCGGGTCGATGGCGCTGGGCACATCGCCCTTGACGGTGAAGAACGAACGTCGGCCCTTGCCGGCCGAGGGGACGGAATTGAGCAGCGCCTGCGTATAGGGATGCCCCGACTGCTCGAAGATGGCGAGGCGCGGCCCCATCTCGACGATCTGGCCGAGATACATCACCGCCACGCGCTCGGCGATATGCCGTACGACGCCCAGATCGTGCGAGATGAACAGGTAGGTGAGCCCCAATTCGCGCTTCAGGTCCTGCAGCAGGTTGAGGATCTGCGCCTGCACCGACACGTCGAGCGCCGAGACGGCCTCGTCGCAGACGAGGAAGGCCGGCTCGAGCGACAGGGCGCGGGCGATGCAGAGCCGCTGGCGCTGCCCGCCCGAGAATTCGTGCGGGAAGCGGCCGGCATGATGCGTGGTCAGCCCGACCAGATCGAGCAGGCGGCGCAGCCGCCGCTCGCGCGAGACGGAATCGCCGACGCCGTGGATCACCAGCGGCTCGATGATGAGTTCGCCCGCCGTCATGCGCGGGTTGAGCGCGCCGAACGGATCCTGGAAGATGATCTGCATCTCGCGGCGCAGGGCGCGCATCTCGGCTGGTCCGCGGTCCAGCACATCGATGCCCTTGAACAGCACGGCGCCGCCGGTGGGCTCGATCAGGCGCAAAACAAGCCGGCCCGTGGTGGTCTTGCCGCAGCCGCTCTCGCCGACAAGCCCGAGCGTCTCGCCCCGCGCGATGGAAAAGCTCACATCGTCGACGGCGCGCAGCAACCGCCGCTCGCCCAACAAGCTCTTGCGCGAAAGCGGGAACGTCTTGCTCAGATTGTCGACCCGCAGCAGCGGCTCGGCGGCGTTCGCGGGGGCGCTCATGACGCCACCGCGCGGAACTCGTAGCCGGTGTTGCGGATGCAGGCGGCACGGTGCGACCCGCCGAGCTCCACCAGCGGCGGCACTGCGGTGCTGCATGCCGGCCGTGCATAGGTGCAGCGCGGCGCGAAGGGGCAGCCCGGCGGGGCGGCGATGGCCGGCGGCACCGTGCCCTCGATGGCCTTGAGGCGGGGCTCGTCATGGTCGATGGGTGGAATGGAGGCGAGCAGCGCCTCGGTATAGGGATGGCGCGGCGTGTCGAAGACGGCGCCGGCCCGGCCGGCCTCCATGATGCGGCCGAGATACATGATCTGCACCTTGTCGGTGAAGGCCGAGACCACGCGCAGATCGTGGCTGATGAAGATGATGCCCATGCGGTATTCGCTCTGCAGGTCGAGCATCAGATCGAGGATCTGCGCTTGGATGGTGACGTCGAGCGCCGTGGTCGGCTCGTCGGCGATCAGCAGTTTCGGCCGGCAGATGAGCGCCATCGCGATCATCACGCGCTGGCGCATGCCGCCCGACAAACGATGCGGATAGTCGCTCAGGCGCTGCTCGGGCGATGGGATGCCGACCCGGCGCAGCGCCTCGATGGCGCGATCGCGGGCCTCGCGGTGGTTGGCTCTGGTGTGGCGCCGCACGGTCTCCGTCAACTGCTCGCCGATGGTCAGCACCGGATTGAGCGCCGTCATCGGCTCCTGGAAGATCATGCCCATGGCGGCGCCGCGCAACGCTTCGAGTCGTGCCTCGCCGGCGTTGGTGATGTCCTCGCCGAGGAGGCGCAACCTGTCGGCGCTGAAGCTGCCGCCCGGCGGCAGCAGCCGCATCAGGGCCAGCGCCGTCATCGACTTGCCGCTGCCCGATTCGCCGACGATCCCCAGCGTTTCTCCCTGCGCCAGCGAAAAGCTCACATCGGTGACGATGCGCGTCCTGCCAAAGGTGATGCCGAGGTTTTCGACTTCGAGCAGGAGGGCTTCGGCGGGAGGAGACGGCTCGACAATCGGCATGATCTGGCGCAGCCCTCCTCTCCAGCTCCTCGAAGCATGATCGTATACTATTATACGATTTGCAAGCCGCTGACCCGACTTTGCGGCGAGGTGGCGGTGGACGCCGAGATGGTCAGCCGGCTTTCTTGCGCCGCTCGAGCTTGCGGAGCTGCTCGACCAGATGCTCGTAGTCGACGGCGCGCGAGTAATCGAGGATATGCACCTGCATCAGCTCGTCATAGGCCGCCTGGTCGCCGGCGCGTAGCGCGGCGATGACCTCGTCATGTTCGGCAACGATGCTCTGCACGCCCTTCTTCATGGTCGACAGGCCGAAGATGATGGTGAGTTGCCGCGACAGCGGCTCGATGGTGCGCACCAGCACTTCGTTGCCGGAGAGTCGGCACAGGCACAGATGAAACTCGGTATCGAGGCTGGCGACGCGGAAACCGTCCTCGGCAGCACCGGCCGCATGCATGTCGGCCAGTACCTGCTCCAGCGGGGCGAGCACGTCGGGATCGGTCCTGAGCTTGGCCATCACCTCGGCGCCGGCGAGCTTTTCGAGCGCCAGCCGCACCTTGAGGATTTTTTCCAGCCGGTCGATGTCGACGCTCATCAGGCTCATGCCGCGATAGCGCTCGGAAACGACGACCCCCTGGCTCTCGAGCAGGCGGAGCGCCTCGCGCACCGGGATGCGGCTGACATTCAGCGACCGCGCCACCTCGGCTTCGACGATGCGGTCGCCGGGCAGGAATATGCCCTTAGCTGTGGCTTCGACGATCGCATCGACGACCTGATTGACCAGGCTTTTCGCGGCGAGCGGGGCGAGCCCGGCGATGCGACTAGGCGATGAGGGAGAACCTTCGAGCGGCATCTCGGCAATGTCCTTGACAAGTCAGTGGCGCTAGGATCGTATACTATTATACCATATACGATCGCAGCTTGCCGATATAGCTGATCTGAGACGTTCGGAACAAGCCGCTAGCACATTTCATCTGCATCTGAAGCCATCCAAGAGGGAGGATTGGAATCCATGTCGGAGCAAAAAACAGGCATGAAGCGCCGCGAGTTTCTGGTGGCAGGCACCGCCGGCATCGTCGCGCTGACCGCATTCGGGACCGGCAGCGCCCAGGCCCAGGTCGCCGGAGGGGAAGTGATCGTCGTCCAGGGCTCCAATCCGCCGAGCCTCGATGCGATGGCCACCTCCTCGGGCGCGTCACGCAATATCACCATGAACGTCTACGAAACGCTCTACGGTTTCGACGAAAAGGTCAATCCGATGCCGATCCTCGCCCAGGGCGTGGACATTTCGGCCGACGGGCTGACCTATAATTTCAAGCTCCGCCAGGGCGTGAAATTCCACAATGGCGACGAGATGAAGGCCAGCGACGTGAAGGCGTCGATGGAGCGCTACCGCAAGGTCGGCGCGACCGCCAATCTGCTTGACCCGGTCGACAGCTTCGAGGTCGTCAACGACCACGAAATCATCTTCCACATGAAGGCCAAGACGCCGACCTTCCTCGAGGCCTTCTCGTCGCCGCGCGCCCCCGCCGTCGTCATCCCCGAGGAGGATGCCGCCGCCGAGGCCGGCAAGACCAGCCTCGTCGGCACCGGCCCCTACAAGATCACCGACTATGTGCCCGACAGCCATGTGACGCTCGAAAAGTTCGCCGACTACACCCAGGACACCCGCTATGACGGTCCCGACGGGTTCGGCGGCAAGAAGACGGCCTATTTCGACAAGGCAACCTTCCGCGTCATGCCGGAGCCCGGCGCCCAGGTGGCCGCGCTCGAGGCGGGCGAGGTCGATATCGTCGAGACCATGCCGGTGCCCGCCGCGCGGCGCCTCGCCAACTCGCCCGACATCGCCGTGCAGCAGAACCTGCAATGGGCCTTCGGCACCTTCATCCTCAACATGAATGCGCCGCCGACCGACAACCCGAAATTCCGCGAGGCGATCCAGGTCGCGCTCAACATGGAAGAGGTGATGGGCATCGCCTCCGAGGGCCTGTTCGGTCTCAACGGCGGCTGGGCCTATCCGGACTCGCCCTATGACGTGGGCGACATCGGCGCCGTCGACTACTACAACAAGGCCGACATCCCGCGCGCCCAGGCGCTGCTCAAGGAGGCCGGCTACACCAACGCACCGTTCAGCCTGCTCACCGACAACTCCATCCCGTTCCACGGCAAGGCGGCGGTGGTCATCGCCGAGCAGCTCAAGGCGGCCGGCATCAACGTCGTCATCAACCAGGTCGACTGGCCGACGGCGTTGAACGTGCGCCTGCAGGACACCGGCTGGAACGGCTGGACGCTGACGATGGGCATCGAGCCCTATCTCGGGCCGGTCGCCATCACCGCGACGCTGACCGGCAAGCGCCCGCATTTCGTCAAGAACGATCCCGAGCTCGAAGCGCTCTACAAGGAACTCATCAGCGGCGAGACGCCCGAAATTCGCAAGGCGACCTTCGCCAAGATCCAGAAGCGCCTGTACGAGTTCTTCGGCATCGTCAAGCTCGGCGATACCGGGCAGATGCAGGGCCTGCGCGCCAACATCGAGAACTTCAAGATGTTCCGCTTCCCGCGCGTCTACGACATCTGGCGCAAGAGCTAAGAAAGCCGTTGCCGGGCTTGCCGGAAACGCACTAGCGTGATGACCTTGCGGGGCGCCCGGGCGCCCCGCTCCACCGCCACCAAACACGGGACGGAATTGCGGTGATCCTGTTTGTCGCGCGGCGCCTGCTGAGCGCCATTCCCGTGCTCTTCGTCGTCTCGCTGATGACCTTCCTCATCATGTGGCTGGTGCCCGGCGACATCTCCGCCGAGATCGGCGGCGCCGACGCAACGCCGGCCCAGATCGAGCAGATCCGCCAGCAATTCGGCCTCGACCGGCCGCTGCTCGAGCGCGCCGTGCAATGGTACGGCAATCTGCTGCACGGCAATCTCGGCTATTCCTACCTGCTCGACCGCTCGGTCGTCGCCGCCGTCTTCGAGCGGTTGCCGGTGACGCTGCCGCTCGCCGCCCTCGGGCTGGTGCTGGCAACGCTGATGGGCACGCTGCTCGGCATCCTCGCGGCGGTACGCCACAACAGCTGGCTCGACCAGAGCGCGATGGTTGCGGCGCTGATCGGCCTCTCCATCCCCGATTTCTGGTTCGGCCTCGTGCTCGTCATCCTGTTCGGCGTGACGCTGGGCTGGCTGCCGACCGGCGGCTACGTGTCGTTCACCGACGATTTCTTCGGCTGGGTGCGCTGCATGACGCTGCCCACGCTGACCCTCGCCTTCACCCAGATGGGCGTCATCGCGCGCATGACGCGCTCGTCGATGCTCGACGTGCTCGACCAGGACTACGTGCGCACGGCGCGCGCCAAGGGCATGCGCCGCGGCACCATCATCTTCAAGCACGCGCTGCGCAATGCGCTGGTGCCGATCGTCACCGTGGTCGGGCTGACCGCCGGCGTGCTGCTCTCGGGCGCGGTGGTGATCGAATCGGTGTTCTCGCTGCCTGGCGTCGGCCGGCTGATCGTCGGCTCCATCCAGCGCCGCGACTTCCCCATCATCCAGGGCGGCCTGCTGGTCACCGCCATCGTCTTCGTCTTCGTCAATCTTGCCGTGGATATCCTCTATGGCTGGCTCGACCCGCGGGTGCGCGATGACCGCTGACCTCGCTGCCGCCGACAGCGCCATATCGCTGCGCGCCGAGATGGCGCGGGCACGGCGGCGGCGCGCCCTCCAACTGCTGCGCCGGCTCGTCGGCCATCCCTCCTTCCTCGTCGGCGCGCTGATCCTTGCCCTGTTCGTGGCGGTGGCGGTGCTGGCGCCGCTGATCGCCCCTTACGATCCCAACAAGAACAACTACCGCTACGTGCTGATGCCGCCCTCGGCGCAATTCTGGTTCGGCACCGATGCCTATGGCCGCGACATCCTGAGCCGCGTGCTCTACGGCACGCGCGTCTCGCTGCTCATCAGCGCGCTGGTGGTGATTTGCACCGGCATCTTGGGCACCCTGCTCGGCACGCTCGCAAGCTATGTGCGGCCGCTGGACGGCATCGTCATGCGCGGCCTCGACGGCTTGATGGCCTTCCCCGGCGTGCTGCTCGCCATTGCGCTGGCGGCGGCGCTCGGGCCTTCGGCCACCACGGTGGTGATCGCGCTGACCGTGACCTTCACGCCGCGCACGGCGCGCGTCGTGCGCTCGGGCGTCATCGTGGTGCAGGGCATGCAATATGTCGAGGCAGCGCAGGCCGTGGGCGCCGGGCATGCCCGCATCATCCTGCGCTACATCCTCGCCAATGCGCTGTCGCCGCTGATCGTACAACTGACCTTCGTGTTTGCCGTCTCGATCATCGCCGAAGCGATCCTGAGCTTCCTCGGCGTCGGGCCGCCGCCGCCGGCAGCGTCGCTGGGCAACATCATCGCCGATGGGCGGTCCTACATCCAGGAAGCGTGGTGGATCGCGGTGTTCCCGGGCGCCGTCATCGCGGTGGCGGTGCTGGGGCTGAACCTCATGGGCGACGGCCTGCGCGACATCATCGATCCGCGCCAGCGCAACGAGCGCTGAGCCTTTCGGCCGGCTCAGCGTTGCTTCGCGATGGCGGCGATGCGGCTGGCGTGGGCATAATAGCGGGTCATGCGGGCGAGGCTGCGCGCCGTTTCGTCGAGCTGTGCGAAGTCGGTGCCGTCGAGCCGGAGGCTGTCGATGAGTGTCGCGTCGCGGACCTCGAGATAGCGGCCGCACAACGCGTCGCCATCGGGCGAGGCGGCGTAGATGCGGTCGCGTCCGTCCTGCCGGTGCGCGACATAACCCTGCTCTTCCAGCTTTTTCAGCGCATAGGCCACGGTGTGGGAATCCTCGACATTGAGGACGAGGCAGATGTCGCTGAGCCGCTTGTTGCGCGCGCGCTGGTTGACGGCGTGCAGCACCAATATGTCGAGCGCGCTGAGGCCGCGCGCCCCGGCCGCCTCGGCGCAATGCACGACCCACTGCCAGAAGCCGTTGACGGCGACGATCATGGAAAATTCAAGGTCGCTGAGGCTGGCCGAGTCGGGCGTCGGGTGAAAATCACTATCGGTCATGCTGCTCGGGGCCCTGCGCAAGCGCCCCGGCCCGCCGCCGGAGCGGGCGGATTATAGCGGCGTCCCCGAAGCTGTCACGCCTCGCGCGGCAGCACCGGCAGGAGAATGTGCGACGGCGTGTCGGGCCCGAAATGCACGGTGTTTTGGGCACGCACCACATGCGTGTGGCGGCCCAGAGGCTCGCCCGTATTGGGATTGACGTCGAACTGCGGAAAATTCGACGAAGCGATGTCGAGCCGGATGCGGTGGCCGCGAGCGAACAGATTGGCGGTCGGCGGCAGCAAGATGGTAATGGGATAGACGGTGCCCGGCACCATCAGCTTCTCCTCGGCGAAGCCGTCGCGGAAACGGGCCCTGAGAATCGAGTCGAGGATGTTCATGTGATAGCCCTCGGGCACGTCGGGGCTGGGTGGATAGACGTCGATGAGGCGCGCGGTGAAATCGGTGTCGAGCGCGCTCGAGCTGACCCACAGATGCACGCGAACCTCGCCCGTGACCTCCACCGCCTCGGCCAGCGGTGCAGTCTCGAAGACCACGACGTCGGCGCGCTCGGCGAGCAGCGGGTAGGGCTCGCGGCAGGCGAACATGCCTTCGCGCTCGCGCTGGTGCATCGGCCCGTCATGCACGAACGTGGTCATGCGGCCGCGCGTGCTGAGATAGTCTGCGGAGATGCCGCGCGGCAGCGGCTGGAATTCGAGGAAGGGCGCAACGCTCGCGCCCAGCGTCGGCACCGGATGCTCGGGATCGTGCGTCCAGGTGGCGCTGCCGGTCACGGACGGCGTCGCGGTCGAGAGGCGATTGCCGGCACTCAGATAGAACGGCGTTTTTACAGCGCGTGTCGGCGGCCACTGCGTTTCGTCGCGCCAATGGCCGCCGTGGTTGAGCCGTCCGGTGACGGCGATCCCTTCGCCGAACAC
The DNA here is from genome assembly GCF_001899075.1 of Devosia sp. 67-54. GTDB lineage: Bacteria > Pseudomonadota > Alphaproteobacteria > Rhizobiales > Devosiaceae > Devosia_A. The sequence goes on from NZ_MKVA01000006.1 coordinate 23,963, forward strand.
GCCGGCATTGGCCTTGGGCGCGGCGAGCGTGCCGTCGCCACCACCCATGACGAACAGGCGCACCGGCGGATCGGCCTCGACGCCCGTGTCGATGTCCTTGAGCCAGCGGTCGAACCAGCGCAGCCGCTCGCGATTGTAGACGGCATAGCCCCAGGCCGTCGCGGGGCCGAAATCGACCTCGCCCACCGAGGTGGCGCCGCCGCGCATGGCGGTGTGGTTCCACGGGCCGACGACGAGGCGCATGGGCGCGCGCTTCAGCCGCGCCAGTTCGGCGAATTGCTGCGTCGCCTCCTCGGTGAACAGGTCGTACCACCCGGTGGAGATGGTGCAGGGGATATCGGCGAACTGCTCCCAGCGGGTCTTGTTCTCCAGCGTCTCCATCGCCCAGAATTCGTTGTGCGCGCCCTCGTAATAATAGTGAAACAGGATGCGCTCGAGATTGGGGACGGCGGCGAGCGCCGTCTGGCCGGGCTTGAAGGGCATCGACAGGAGCTGGTTGCGCATGTGCCGTCCGCCCCATTCGATGCGCGCCTGCGCCGCCGGATCGTTGCGGATCTCGGGCGCGTCATGGGCATGCACGAACAGCGCCGGGAACATCTGCATGGCCATGGCGCCGCCACGCCGGCATTGCCAGTCCATGCCGCTGGTCGGCGCGGAATCGATCCACGCGGCGGCGAGCGCCGGCGGCCGTTTCAGCGCCGCCGCATTGGTGCACACGGCGCTGTGCGAGGTGCCGACCATGCCCACCCGGCCAGTGCTCCAGGGCTGCCGCGACAGCCACTCGATGGTGTCGTAGCCGTCGTCGCCCTCGGCCGGATTGGCGACGTGATGGTAGTTGCCCACATCCTCGGATTCGCCGCGTCCGCGCAGATCCTGGATGGCGACGGCATAGCCGTGGGCGGCGAAGAACTTGCCAACCGGCTCGACCTGCATGGCCGGGTTGGATTTGTCGTAGGAGGTGCGGGTGAGGATCACCGGAAACGGGCCGGGCGCCGGCTCGCCATCGCTGCGTGCCGGCCGGTAGAGGTCGGTCGCGAGGCGCTTGCCGTCGCGCATCGGGATCATCACATTGTGCGACACCACCACGCGCTGTGCGGCCTGCCGGTCCGCCGGCAGCGGTCCCCATTTCGACATGCGTCAGTTCTCCAATGGCAGAGTGTCGAGCGCCGTCCGCGCGGCGGCGAAGGCAGCAGCGATCTGTGGAATGGCGGCCTCCTCGATGCCGCGATGCAGGCAGAGGCGCACCCGTCCCGGCCCGAAGCCGATGGCCAGCACGCCGGCGCCTGCCAGCGCCTCGAGAAAGCGCCGCAGGGCAGGCGGATCGAGGCCCAGCTCCACCAGCACGATATTGGTGCCGCCGGCTGGCGGGCCGGCGGCGAAGTCGAGCCGGCGCAGTGCCGACACCAGGGCGCGGGCGTTGTCGTGGTCGCGCTGCAATTGCGGCAGCATGGTTTCGAGCGCCACCAGTCCGGCAGCGGCCAGCGCGCCGGCGGGCCGCACGCCGCTCCCCAGCCGCTGCCGCATCACCAAAGCGCGCGCGATGATGTCGGCGCTGCCGACCAGCAGCGCGCCATTGGGCGCGCACAGCCCCTTGTTGAGGCTGAGCGATACGGTACTCGCCGGCGCCGCCAGAGTTGCCGGCGCAAGGCCGAGCGCCAGCACGGCGTTGAAGAAGCGGGCGCCGTCGATATGCAGGCCTGCTCCGGCGGCGCGCGCCAATTCGCCCACCTGCTCGATATGGGCGAGCGGCAGCGGCAGGCCGCCCGAACGGTTGTGCGTCGTCTCCAGCAGCACGAGCCGCACCGGCTGGCGCTGCACGTCGGGCGTGACGGCAAGTGCCTCCGCCAGCTCTTCCAGCGGCAGCATGCCGGCCTCGCCGGCCAGGCTGCGCACCATGACGCCGCCGACGGCGGCGAGGCCGCCTGCCTCCGACAGCAGGCAATGGCTTTCGGCGTCGGCGACGACGGTCTCGCCCGGCGCCGTCTGCGCCAGCACCGCGGCGAGATTGGCCGCCGTGCAGGTGGGAAAGAACAGCGCGTCCTCCTTGCCGAGAAGCTGCGCGGCATAGGCTTCGAGCCGGCGCTGCGCCGTGGCCTCGCGCGGCCCGAAGCCATCGGGTGCCATCGCGGCGGCGGCCATCGCCTCGACCATCGCCGCGGTCGGCGGGCCGAGGAAATCGCTGCGCAGGTCGAGGCTCATGGCTGGATCATCCGGCATAGGCATAGTCGCGCCGCGCCGCTTCGGGCGTGACGAACCCTTCGCGCAGATCCTCCTCGATGCGCGCGCGCGACCGCCGGGCCGCGGGACCGAAGCCACCGCCCCCCGGCTCGACCAGGGTGAGCACGTCGCCGGGCTTGAGGAAATAGCGGCCCTTGGGATGCACCGGAACGCCGTTCACGAGACAGCTGCGCAGTGCTCCGGCAGCGCCGCCGGCGAGACCCTGCGCGGCAAATTGCGTGCGGCCGGCGAGGCAGGATACGGTGAGCTCGTTGCCGGTGTCGTTGACCAGCTCGATCTCCTGGCCGAGGCCGCCGCGGAACTCGCCCGGCCCGCCGGAATCCGGCCTGAGCGCCTTGCGCCGCACGGTCATGCCGGTGACGTCCTCCCACACTTCGACCGGCGTGCCGGTCATGTTGGAGGGGCTGGGCATGGTGGGCAGCCCGTCGATGCCGTGCAACGCTCCGAACCCTCCCGACGAGAAGTAGATGGAGGAGACGCCGCGCCCGTCGCGATGCCGCCCCTGGATATTGACGAGGCTCATCATGCCCGATTCTGCCTGCACGCGCTCGGGCACGATCTGAGCCAGAGCCCCCATCACCAGCGGATTGACGAAATGGCCGATGACGTGGCGGCCGCCGGTGGGGTAGGGCGGCCGGGCATTGAGGATGCAGTTGTCCGGCGCGCTGACCGTGATCGGCGTGACGGCGCCGATATTGTTGGGAATGGCCGGCGTGGTGACGCATTTGACCGCATAGACGGTGAAGGCGCGCGCATAATTGATCGGCACGTTGATGCCCATGTCGAGCACCGGGCTGGTGCCGGTGAAGTCGGCATGGATGGCATCGCCGCGCACGTTGAGCCGCACGGCGAGGCGCAGGCTCTCGGCGCCGCCTTCGACCTCGATGGCGTGGCTGTAGCTGCCGTCGGGCATGTCGGCGATGGCGGCGCGCAGCGCCTGCTCGGACTTGGCGACGATGGCATCGGCGACGTCGTCGATGTCGGCGAGGCCATACTCGTCGAGGAACTCGACCAAGAGGCGCGCCGCCACTTCGTTGCAGGCGATGTTGGCATGGATGTCGCCCAGCGTCTGCTCGGGCACCCGCACATTGGTGGCGATGATGTCGAACAGCAGGCGGTTGGGCCGGCCAGCCTCGACCAGCTTCACCACCGGCAGGCGCAGCCCCTCCTCGTAGACCTGGCGGGCCGTGGCGGAAAAGCCCAGGCCCCCGATGTCGGGCAGATGGGTGATGCTGAGCGAATAAGCGACGATGCGGCTGCGATGAAAGATCGGGCGCAGCACGTTGATGTCGTAGAGGTGGCCGGTGCCGATCCACGGATCGTTGGTGGCGAGCACGTCGCCCTCGACCAGGGTCTCCGGCGGATGCCTGTCGAGCATCATGCGCACGGTCTCCGGGGCGGTGCCGGTGAAGGACGGCACGCTGTAGGTGCCCTGCGCGATGGAGCGCAGGCGGCTGTCGAACAGCATGCAGGAGAGATCGTAGCTTTCGCGCACATTGGTGGAGAACGAGGTGCGCACGAGGCTGCCCAGCGTCTCGTCGGTAATGGCGATGAGCCGGTCCCAGATGATGCCGAGACTGACGGGATCGTAGCCGCTCATGGCGCGGGTTCTCCTTTGCCGATGTCGATGACGAGGTTGAGGTGCGGGTCGATATGGGCGCTGTTGCCGGGACCGAGCACGGTGGTCGATTCGCGCTCCTCGACGATGGCGGGGCCGGCGACGGCGGTGCCGACTGCGAGGCGGTAGCGGTCGTAGACCGGTACGGCAGCGAGACCCGTCGCGGGGAAGTAGGCCAGCCGCTCGCCAATAGGTGCGGCGCTCGTGGCCCCGGGGCGGTCGAGGCGGAAGGGGCGGTCCCGCATCGGCTCGGGGCCGCTGGCCTCGAGCTTCCAGTTGACGATCTCGAGCGGCTCGTCGAGCACGATGGCGGAGAAGACGGCGCGATAGGCGGCGTAGAAGCGCTCGGCGAGACCGTCGGGCGTCGCCTCGGCTTCGACTTCGACCTCGTAGCCTTGCCCCGCATAGCGCATGTCGAGGCGGCGGCGGATGGTCACGCTCTCGGCGGCGATGCCCGCCTCGTCGAGCACCGCGCGCATTTGGCGCTCCATTTCGGCGAAGGTCTCGGCATAGGTCGCGGTATCGAGCCCGGCGAGCGCGGTGCGCTGCGAGCGCGCGGTCTCGAACGCGAAGGGACTGCGCAGCAGGCCGAGCGCCGACATCACCCCGGCGCCGGGCGGCAGCACGATGCGCGGTACGTTGAGCTTGGCGGCGATGCGCGCCGCATGCGCCGGGCCGCTGCCGCCGAAGGCGACCATGCTGGACTGGCGGTAGTCGAAGGCGCGCTCCGAGGCGTGGATGCGGAAGGCGCTGGCGACATTCTCGTTCACTGCCTCGTGGATGCCCCAGGCGGCGCGCACGACGTCGAGCCCGAGCGGCGTGCCGATATGGTCGGCGATGGCGCGGCGGGCAGCGTCGAGGTCGAGCCGCATGCTACCGCCGAGGAAGGTCTCGGCATCGTAGTAGCCGAGGACGAGATTGGCGTCGGTCAGGGTCGGCAGGGTGCCGCCGCGGCCGTAGCAGGCGGGACCGGGACGTGCCCCGGCGCCGCGTGGACCGACGGCGATGACGCCGCGCTGATCGATGCTGGCGAGCGAGCCGCCGCCGGCACCGATCTCGATCATGTCGATCACCGGCGCCTTGGCCGGCAGGCCGCTGCCGGCCTTGAACTGGTGCACGCGCACAACTTCGAGCTCGTATTTGCGCAGCGGCTGGCCGGCCCGCACCAGCGCGCCCTTGGCCGTGGTGCCGCCCATGTCGAACGACAGCAGATTGTCGATGCCGCCGACGCGCCCGTGATAGGCCGACATCAGGGCGCCGGCGGCGGGGCCGGATTCGAGGATGCGGATGGGAAAGCGCCGCGCCGTCGCCGGCGTCACCATGCCGCCGCTCGAGGTCATGATGTGCAAGCGGCCGCCGAAGCCGATGGCCGTCAGGCGCTCCTCGATGCGGGCCACGTAGCGGTCGAACAGCGGCTGCACATAGGCGTTCATCGCCGCCGTGGTCCAACGCTCGTATTCGCGCGAATAAGGAAAGACCTCGGCGGAGGTGGAGATCGGCAGGCCGGGAAAGGCTTCGGCGATGATGCCGGCCGCCTGCTGCTCATGCACCGGGTTGCGATAGCTGTTGAGAAAGCAGATGGCGATGGCCTCAACCGCCTCGTCCTCAACCAGGGCGCGAGCGGCGTCGCGCACCGCCTCGGGCGCAAGCGGACAGGTCACGGCGCCGTCGGACGAAATGCGCTCGTCGAGCTCGCGGCGCAGGCGGCGGGGAATGACCGGCTCGGGATAGGCGAGCCGCAAATCGAACAGATCGTAGCGGCGCTCGCGGCCGATATCGAGGATATCGCGCATGCCCGCCGTCACCAGCATCCCGGCGCGTACGCCCCGGCGCTCGATCAGGGCATTGGTGACCAGGGTGGTGCCGTGCACCAGCGTCGAAACATCACCGATGCCGACGCCGCCCATCGCGAGAAGCGCCGCAACGCCGTCGAGCACGGCATCGGAAGGATCTTCGGGCGTGGTGAGCAGCTTGTGCAGGAGCGCGGAGCCGCTCGCCTCGTCGACCAGCACGCAATCCGTGAAGGTGCCCCCGATGTCGATGCCAATGCGATACACGATGCCGCCACCTCCCGAAGACCAGCGAAGGGCTCAAGCTGGCGAAATTTCGCTCGATCTGTCAAAGCTTTGCTGTGTCGGCAGTCTTGCTCCAAATTGGCTCCAATCTGGCGCCGGTTTCACGCCCGGCGGCATTTGCCGCGAGCGAGTGGAGGTGGTGCATGTCTGTGCGACGACGCAGCGGTGATGTATCGCGGCCCGATCGTCGAATGGGCGGCAAGCCCAGGCTCAGGCCACGCCTCGGCCGCCGGTGACGCCGTAGACTTCGCCGGTGATGTAGCTGGCCTCCTGCGAGGCCAGCAGCACATAGACGGCGGCGAGCTCGACGGGTTGGCCGGGCCGGCCGAACAGGCTCTCTTCGCCGAATTTCTGCACCTTTTGCTGCGTCTGCCCGCCGCTCGGCTGCAGCGGCGTCCAGATCGGACCGGGGGCCACCGCGTTGACCCGGATGCCCTTCTCGATGAGCTGCTTCGCCAGCGCCTTGGTGTAGGCCACGATGCCGGCCTTGGTGGTGGCGTAGTCGAGAAGCGCCGCCGACGGCTCATAGGCCTGGATGGAGGCCGTGGTGATGATCGCGGCTCCGGCCGGCAGATGTGGCACCGCCGCCTGGGCGATCCAGTGCATCGCGTAGAGGTTGGTCTTCATCGTCTCGTCGAAATCGGCCGTGCTCACCTTGTCGATCGACTCGCGCGTCTGCTGGTGGCCGGCATTGATGACGAGGATGTCGAGGCCGCCCAGACCTTTGGCGGCCCGTTCGACCAGCTCGCCGCACCAGGCTTCGTCGGTGATGTCGCCCGGCAGCGCCACCGCCGTTCGGCCCTCGGCTTCGATCAGCTCGATCACTTCCTGCGCATCCTTTTCTTCGGCCGGCAGGTAGGCGATCGCCACGTCCGCGCCCTCGCGCGCAAAGGCGATGGCCGCGGCGCGGCCGATGCCGGAATCGCCGCCGGTGACCAAGGCGCGGCGTCCCTGCAGTCGACCGTGCCCCTTGTAGCTGTCTTCGCCATGGTCGGCCCCTGGCGTCATTTTCGCATCGAGCCCCGGCGCCGCTTGCGGCTGCTTGGCAAAGGGCGGGTGCGGGTAAAGGTGGCGGGGGTCGTGAAGGCCGGTGTTGGTCACGCGTCGATCTCCTCTGGATCGACGATCAACCTCGGGCATGGCCGAAGGTTGCGGAATCCCCCCGGGAACGCGATGCCGCCGAAAAGATTTAGGCGATGAGACTGCTCCCTACCGAGACCACACTTCTTGAGCCGATGGCGCTACCCAAACTCCGCAGCCGGCATTGGAATTTCTACCTTGCGACCGCCGCCGGCGTTGCCGCGGCGATCGTCACGCTGCCGGTCACGCCCGACCTCTTTCCGGTCGTTGCGGCGTCGGTGTTCTCATTGACCTATCTTCTGCTCACGGCGCGCGACATGCCCAAGCTCACGCCGGACTACCTCAGGCAGCATGCTGCCGATGAAGACGCGCCACCGTGGATCGTGTTTCTGCTGACGCTGGGCATGGTGGTCTATGTCACCGCGGCGCTGTTCATCGCGGTCAACGACAGCTCGCCCAATCCGGTGCGCCTCGCCCTCGGCGCGGCCTCGGTCATTCTTGCCTGGCTGATGCTGCAGACCATGTGGGGCATGCACTATGCGTGGGAATATTACGACAAGCCCGAGACTGGCCGGAGCAAGCAGAAGCAGCGCGGCGGCCTCGATTTCCCCGGTGACGAGGCTCCCGATGGAATGGCGTTCATCTACTTCTCGCTGGTCATCGCGATGACGGCCCAGACATCGGACACCAGCGTGACGGACAACAAGATGCGCCGCATCGTGACGGGTCACAGCCTGTTCAGCTATCTCTTCAACACCGTGGCGGTGGCGGCCGCGGTCAACATCGTCGTCTCATTGGGCGGCGGATGAGAGCCGGGCGCCGGCGTCAGCCACAACGCCGGCGCCCGAGGAGATACCTGCCGCGGCGGCGCCGATCATTTCGTCGGATCGCATCGTGGCTACGGCCTGTAGCGGGTCAGCCCGATGCCGCAGGCAATCAGGCCGGCTGACACGAAACGCCAGACGCCGAAGCCCTCCTTCAGGATGAAGGTGGAAATCAGCGCTGCGAACAGCACGCTCGTTTCGCGCAGCGCCGAGACCATGCCGAGCGGAGCGAACGCCATCGCCACGATGATGATCCAGTAGGAGCCGACCTGCATTGCGCCGGCGAGCATCGCCGGCATCGGATTGCGTCTGACGACCTGGCCGATCGCCCCGGCTTTCCAGATCAGCGCGACCAGGAGCGTCAACAGCCCGTCGCCGATCGTCAGGCACACCGCAAAGCTGATGGCCGAGCCGGCATGTCGCCCGCCCATGCCATCGACCAAAGTGTAGGACGCGATGAACACGCCGGTCCCGAGCGCCAGCAGCACGGCGCGCGGATTGCGTGTCACACCCGTCCCCCGATCGAACGCCAGTGCCATGACGCCGGCCGCGAGGAAGACGATGCCGAACAGCGGGATCGTGCCGAGCGTTTCGCCGGCAAAGACGAAAGCGCCCAACGTGACCAGCAGCGGCGCCGATCCGCGCGCGATCGGATAGACCTGCCCGAGATCGCCATGATTGTAGGCCGCCGGCAGCGCGAAGTGATAGGCGGTGTGGATCAGGATCGCCAGGGCCAGCAGGGGCCAGCTCGCCGGATCGGGCAGGCCCACGAGCGGCAACGCCAGCAGCGACACGAGACTGCCGAACGCCGTGACCACCGCCATCGACGCGATGCGGTCGCCGCTCACCTTGATGACGGCATTCCACCCGGCATTCAACGCGGCGGCCAGGAGAACCAGAAGCGTGATCTCGATACTCATGTTGTTTCTCCTATCGGCCAGTGTCGCGCGAAGCGCCGGCCGAGTCATGTCTGTCGTCGATGGGGTGCGACCGGCCTCCGCCCTGTTCGTCGACGGCGGCATCACCGCCTCGCTTTAGCCCGTGCGAGCGGCCTGCCGTCTCACTCTTCACTCGCCGGCAGGTCGTCGAGGCTTTCGCGAAAGATCGCCCGCAGGGGCGTGCGCCCGTCGATGGGCGGACCGGACCACCGGCCGTAGCAGCTCAGCACCAGTTCCATGGCCCGCCGGGCCTCGAGCAGCGGATCCTGGTCGATGATGGCGTCGATGCGGCGCGCCAGCAGCAGCCGCCGCGTGGTCGGGGTCAGATCGTGACCGATGAACACCACCTCGCCGGTGCGCCGATGCTGCTCCACGCGGTCGGCGATGCCGTCATTGCCCTGCGAGATGTTGTAGATGCCGCGTATCGCCGGATCGTTTCGCAGCGCGGCGGCGACCGCATCGCCGGTCCGTGTCTCGTCGTCATGCCCATCGACTTCGGCGGCGATGCTGCAGGCAGGAAAGTCGCGGCGCAGCACCGCCTTGAAGCCCGCGCTCCGTTCGGCATGGCCGCTGAATTGAGGCAGCCCCGCGACCAGCAGAATGCGGCCGCCGCTCCTGCCGAGCATGCGGCCCATCAGCTCGGCCGCCAGCCGGCCGGCCTGGTGATTGCTCGGCCCGACATAGTGATGCGGCGCAGTGAGCGGCAGGTCGGTTGCAAGGGTCACCACGGGCAAATGGGTCGCAATCGGGCCGAGTTCGCCAAGCAGCGGCGTCCACGCCGGGGCGACGATCACCAGCGCATCGTAGCCGGCGGACAGTCTCTGCAGCTGCCGCGGCAGGGCGGCCGGAGCGAGAACGTCGATATGAGTGACGTACGAGCGGATCGCCTGGTCGGCGAACATCTGGTTGGCCTCGCGAAATCCTTGCGCCAGGCGCTCGTAGAACGGATTTTCAGGAGGCTTCATCAGCACGCCGACGCGCAGCATCCGCAGCGGCGGCAGCTCCAAATTGCGGTCGAGGCCGAGTGCGCGGGCGCTGAGCAGCACGGCACGCTCCTTGTCCGCCGAAACACCGCCGCGCCGGTTGAGCACCCGGTCGACGGTCGCCCGGCTAACGCCAGCCCGGGCAGCGACCTGGGTCGTGGTGGCGCGCATGGCCGTCCTTTGAGGCAATTGCATCAACGCCGACCCTGCCGGAAAGCGGGGGCCGGCGCTAGCTGTTTCCGGCGACAATGGGGAGGCAGCTTTGACCACGCTCAGGATCGGTATCGTCGGGACCGGCTTCATCGCGCGCACGCATGTCGATGCGTTTCGCCGCGCCTGCCTGCTCTTTCCCGAAGTGGCCACCGAGGCCGTGGTCGAAATGGTGGCCGATGTGGAGCTCGACACGGCGCGGTCGTTCGCTGCCCGCATGGCGATCCCGCGGGCCTCCGACGACTGGCGGGCCTTGGTGGCAGATCCGCAGGTGGATCTGGTCGATATCGCCACCCCCAACAATCTGCATTTTCCCATTGCGATGGCCGCGATCGCCGCCGGCAAGGCGGTCTATTGCGAAAAGCCGCTGGCGCTCAGCACCGCCGAAGCCGCGCAGATGGCGGACGCGGCGGCAGCGCGCGGGGTGCCCACCTTCGTTGCCTTCAACAATCTGTTCGCGCCCTCGACGCAACTGGCGGCGACGCTGATCCGGCGCGGCGACATCGGCACGCCGGTGCAGTTCATCGGCAGCTTCGACCAGGGCTTTTATTCCGATCCGGACCTGCCGGCCTCATGGCGGACACGAGCGGGCGAGGCAGGGAGCGGTGCGCTCGGCGACCTCGGCTCCCACGTCGTCAGCATCGCACAGCACCTGCTGGGGCCGATCACCGCGGCGGCGGCGTTCGACGCCACGATCTTCCCGTCGCGGCCGCTGCCGGCGAGCGGTGCCGGCTACGGCGCCAAAGCCACGGACGCCGCTGCCCGGCAGCCGGTCGAAAATGACGATCTGGTGCAGGCTCTGGTGCGGTTCGACAGCGGCGCGATGGGCAGCATCGGCGCATCGCGCGTGGTCGCCGGCCGGGTGTTCGGCATCAATTGGGAGGTGCGCGGCACCGAGGGCACGCTCTATGTCGAGAACGAGCGCGCCAACGAGCTGCATGTGTTCCGCATGCGCGACGCGGGCGACGACCGCGGCTTCAAGACGATCCTGTGCGGCTCGCAGGTCGACGGGTTCAGAGAAGGCTTCTTCGGCTTCGACTATGGCGGCGGCGGCATCGGCTATTTCGACGTCAAGGTGCTGGAGGTGCGGGCGATGCTGCTGGCGCTGCGCAAGCCGGAGCGCTGGTTCTGCGACTTCGCTTTCGGGCGCGACAATCAGGCGGTCGTCGACGCCATCGCGGCCTCGGCGCGCGCCGGCGGCGTGCTGCAGCGGGTCGGAGCGGCGCCGTAAGGCTCGAGGTCCATCCGGCGTTCTCCGCCGGGTGACGGGCCGAGGGCACGGCCGATCGCCACTGGTGCCGAGAAAGTCGGCACCGGCCCGGAGCAGCAAGGCGGCGCGGCGGAGCTTGTCGTACAGCTATGGTCAATACATAGATATATCAGTTATGAAGGCATTGGCAAGCATCTGTGGTCTCACGATATGCAGGGCGAGGGGAAAAGCTACCGTTGCTGAAGCGCGGGGCCGCGCGCAAAGCAGAGGGTACGATCGAGGAAATACCTGGGCTAAGCAGCCGTCCCCGTGGTGTGCCAGCTATTTGTGTAATGTCGTTCGTTGCGAAACTACGCTGCACGATGCTTTTGACATCTTGCGTGGCAATGGCTTTGCCTGTAACTGATATATCCATGATCGTGAGACTGCACTGACGTGAACGCCTTTCAAGCTGAAATTGCCCAGCAGCCGGCGGCGCTGCGAGACCTTGTCGACCGCTATTCGGCCGCCGATCTGCGGACCCCCGCCGGCCTGCCGCGGCCACGGCGCGTGCTGCTCACCGGGATGGGAGCGTCCTTCCACTCGGCGCTTTGGGCCAGCCATCTGCTGCAGGCGCGGGGGATTTGGGCGATTGCCGTCGAAGCCTCGGAACTGCTGCATTTCAGCCGGCTGCTGCTCGAGGGAATGGATTGCGTGGTGGCCATCTCGCAATCCGGCCGCAGCGCCGAGATGGAACCGCTGCTCGACCTCATTCCACCGACGCTGCCGCTGATCGCGGTCACCAATGGCAGCGACAGCCCGCTGGCCCGCCGCGGCGATGTGGTGCTGCCGATCGTCGCCGGCAGCGAGTCGACGGTAGCGACCAAGACCTACCTCAATACGCTCGCCGCCCTCTGGCTGCTGGGCCAGATGTGGGATCACGGCGAGCGCCCGGACGACCGCGCCGCGATCACGGCCCTGGCCGCCGCGGTGGAGCATCTGCTCGCCAACGCCGAGCGGAGCTCCGAAATCCTCTGCGACCGGCTTGGACCGTTCGAACGCATTTTCTTCGTCGGGCATGGGCCGCACGTCGCGACTGCCCGGCAGGGCGCCATGATGATGGGCGAGTGGCTGAAGCGGCCGGCCGTGGCCGCCGGCATCGGGGCGTTCCGCCATGGCCTGATCGAGATCGCCGACGAGCGCTGCGCCGTGGTACTGCTGGGCGCCGGAGGCAAAACCGCCACGTCGGTCGACGCCCTCGCAAGCGAACTCGCCTCCTATGGCACCACCGTGCTGTCGATCGTCGAGGGGCGGCTCGAGGATCCGCGGCATCCCTCGCCGCGGCGCTTCGACGAGCTGCTCAGCCCGATCCTCGACGTCGTGCCGATGCAGACCTTCATCGAGGCTCTGGCGCGTCGGCTCGAGATCGCACCACAGTTCCGGCGCATCGCCAAAGTCATCACCTGCATCTGAGCGAGCCGCCATGTCGGAACACCCCTACCTCAAGCTCAAGGACGAGATCATCGCGGGCATCGCCAGCGGCGCCTACAAGCCGCATTCGAAGCTGCCGTCGCAGCGCGACCTCGGCGGCGATTTCGGGCTGAGCCACATGACGGTGCGGCGCGCCATCAACGAGCTGATCCAGGAGGGCCTGATCTATGCCCGGCAGGGCAGCGGCCTGTTCGTCGCCGAGCCCAAGCGCGACGCGGAACTGGGGCCGCTGATCGGCTTCACCGAAGACATGAAGCTGCGCGGCATGGCGGCGTCGAGCCGGTTGCTCGATCGGCGGATCGTCAGCGCCTCGACGATGCTGGCCACCACCCTGCGCGTGGTGGTGGGACAGCCGCTGGTGTTCCTACGGCGCCTGCGCTTTGCCGACAACGAGCCGATGGGGATCCAGAGCACCTTCCTGCCGGCGTCGTTGGTGCCCGGCCTCCTCGATATCGAGCTCGAGAACGTCTCGCTCTACGAGCTCCTGCGCACGCGCTTTGCGGTTCGCATGGTCGACGCGCAGACGTCGGCCAGCGCCGAGCTGGCCAGCGAGGAAGAGGCCGAATTGCTGCAATTGCCGCTCCCGGCGGCGCTGCTGGTCACCGAGCAGGTCACCTTCATCGAGGGCGGCCAGCCGATCGAGTTCGCGCGGTCGCTCTACCGCGGCGACCGCTATCGGCTGCAGCCGGCGCCGCGCAAGCCGGGGCCGCGCTGAGGCCTCAACGTTCAACCTTTCAGGCACACACAGGAATATCGGCGACATGGCGCGTATCAAACTGGTCTACATCGGCGGCGGCAGCACCCGGGCCCCTGGCACGGTCGCGTCCTTCATCGAGCAGGGCGAGAATTTCGAAGGTTCCGAGCTGGTGCTCGTCGACCTCGATGCGGAACGGCTCGGCATCGTCAAGACCATCGCCGAGAAGATGGCGCGGCATCGCGACATGGATCTCCGGGTGACCACGACCAGCGACCGCCGCGCCGCCCTCACCGATTGCGACGCCGTTCTGACGAGCTACCGGCCGGGCGGGTTCGAAGCCCGCTACCTCGACGAAAGCATTTCGCTGCGGCACGGCCTCATCGGCCAGGAGACGCAGGGGCCGGGCGGCTTCTTCATGGCGTTGCGCTCGATCCACATCATGAAGGGCATCATCGCCGACGTCGAGCAGGTGGCGCCGCGGGCGCGCGTCTTCAACTACACCAACCCGATCAACCTCATCTCCGAGGCGGTGACGCACCATTCCGACGTGCCGTTCCTGTCGTTCTGCGAAGGGCCGTACGACTTTCCCGAGGCCACCGCGCGCTTCGCCGGCCTCGATCCCGAAAAGCTCGATACGGTGATGATCGGCCTCAATCACGGCTGCTGGTCGATCCGTCATCTATACGAGGGCAAGGACGTAATGCCGCTGCTCGAGGCAGCCTATGAGCGGCTTCGCAACGACTCCACGGCCAACGTGACGCGGCTGCGGCTGCTGAAGCTGGCGGTCGAGATGCAGTCCATTCCCGCGGACTATTTCCAGTATTACTACTGGCGCGACGAGATGGTTGCCGAGCTGCGGGCGAAGCCGACGACGCGGGCGCAGGACATCATGGCCAAGGTTCCCGACTATTGGCGGCACTATGTCGAGCAGGCGGCCACCGACGCGCCGAGCCTCGATCCGCAGCGCTCGCGCGGTGGCATCCACGAGCTGGAGCTTGCCATCGATGCCATGGACGCGATCTTCAACGATCGGGGCGACGTGCTGCCGGTCAACTGCCCCAACCAAGGTGCGCTGCCGGATTTCCCCGACGACATGGTGGTCGAAATGCGCGGATTGCTCGACCGCAACGGCGTCAACCGGATTGCCGACGGGCGGCTGCCGCGGCAGGTGGTGGGGCTGGTCAAGATGCTCGGCGAATATCAGGCGCTGACCGCCGAGGCCGCCTGGAGCGGCACGCGGCGCGATGCCATCCGCGCGCTGGCCGCCAATCCGCTGGTGATGTCGTACGACAAGGCCGAGGCGGTCTACGCCGATTTCTGCAAGGCGCTGCAGGCCTATCTGCCGGAACGGCTGCTGGCCGATGGCTGAAGGCGCGCGCCTGCTGCTCGGTGTCGATGGCGGAAATACCAAGACCATCGCACTGCTGGCGCGAGCGGACGGCACCATCGTCGGCACCGGCCGCGCCGGGTGCAGCGACATCTACAATGCACGCTCCGAGGCAGCGGCGCTGCAAGAGCTCGACCGCGCCGTGCACGCCGCGCTTGCCGCGGCCGGCGCCGCGCTCACCGACATCGGCACCGCCTGTTTCTGCCTCGCCGGCGCGGACTGGCCCGAGGACTTCGCCTTTCTCCGCGAGGCGCTCGCGCGGCAGGGCCATAACGCGTTCGATATTGCCAACGACGCGCTGGCGTCGTTGCGGGCGGGCACCGACGACGGCGTCGGCGTGGTGCTGTCGTGCGGCACCGGCTTCGCCGCCGCCGCGCGCAACGCGGCGGGCGCGAGCTGGCATAGCGGCTTCTGGTCGGAGCCGCTGGGCGGCGCCCAATTGGCCCGGGACGCGTTGCTGGCCGTGATGCGGGCGGAGCTTGGCATCGACCCGCCGACCCGCCTGCGCCAGGTGCTGCTGCAGCATTTCGGCTGCGCGGACGTCGAAGCAATCATGCGCCGCTTCTACGGTCACGCCACAATTCCACCCGCCGATGCAGAGGTCGCAAGGCTGGCGCCCGCGGTGCTCGACGCCGCGGCCGCCGGCGACGGCGCCGCCACAGAGATCGTCGACGGGCAGGGGCTGCGCCTTGCCGAATATGCCGGGGCCGCCGCGCGGCAGGTCGGCCTGACCCTGTCGGCCGCCCCGCTCGTGCTCAACGGCGGCCTCTTCCGCCACGCCGGTTCTGCGTTGCAGGCGGCGCTCGACAAGGGGTTCCGGCAAATCGGCCAGGCGCCTGCGGCGATGCGGCGTGGACGGGAGCCGGCAATCGGTGCGCTGCTGCTGGCGTTCGACAAGAGCGGCCAGGCGCTGTCGCCTCAGATATTGTCCCGGCTGGACGCGTCCATGCCGGCCGCCGACGCGCTGTTCAGAACCGCGCCCTGACCAGACGCACGTTCCACCAGCCGTCGCGAATGCGGGCGGCGACACGCATCGCCGCCCGCATAGAGCATCAGCCTTCCGCCGCCATCGACTTCTTGAACTGCGGCAGATGCTTCTGCTGCGCCTCCAGCATGCGCTCGCGGTAGACGCCGTAGATGATGTCGGTGTCGTGCAGCGTCACGCCCGGGATCGTAGGCGAGGCGAACACCGGCAGCTCGATGCCGCGGTCGGCGAGCTTCTGTGCGCTCTCGGCCAGCACCTCGTGCATCATCATCATGGCGAGCACCGTGGACGAGCCGGCGACGGGCCGGGACCAGCCCTTGATCGGCACGATCGCATCCTCCACCGGGGCACCGGTGTCGATGACGATGTCGGCGGCATGCGGCAGGCGCTTGCCCGAGCTGTGCGTGGCAGGCTTGGAGGCGTTGGACACGGCGGTGATCGCGACCACCGTGAGGCCGCGCTTCTTGGCGTAGAGCGCCGTGTCGATGCCCGACGCATTGCTGCCGGAATGGCCGAAGATCACGATCGTGTCGCCGGCATTCAGCGGCTGGTGGTCGAGGAATTTCTCGGCGTAGTTCTCGGTGCGTTCGAGCCACAGCAATTCACGCACGCCGCCGGCGCCCAGGATGTTGTGCCACATCACGCGGGGGTCGGTCAGCGGATTGAAGCCGACATACGAGCCGTAGCGTGGATACGTTTCCTGCACCGGCAGCACCGAATGGCCCGAGCCATAGAGATGCACCAGGCCCTTGTTGGCGAGCGTTTCGGCAATGGCGGACGACGCCTTGTCGAAGGCCTCCGCATTGGCCGCCGCCGCGGTCTCGGCGATCTTCAACAGCCGGCTGATGTAGAGGGTGGACATGGACAAGCCTTTCAACTGAGGGGTTAGACGTAAAGGATGGAGCGGATTTCGTAGCGGTCCGCGCGCATGGTGGAGACCGCATATTCGAACGGCCCCCTGGCGTCGTAGGCGATGCGCTCGACCTCGAAGGCCGGCGTGTCGGCAGCGAGCTGGATCAGCTCGGAATCGATCCCGGCGACACGACCGACGCGATAGACTTCCTTGGCCTTGGCCGGCTTGATGCCGCAATGCTCGTCCAGCCAGCCATAGAGCGACTGCACGTTGCCGGCGTCGGCCAAAAGGCCCGGTACACGCGCCTCCGGCAGATGGCTGGTCTGGATGCCGATCGGCAGGCCATTGCCCAGCCGCAGCCGCTTGAGCCGCACCACCGGGTCGCCCACGCCGATTTCGAGCGCGTCGGCCATTTCGATCGTCGCCGCGACCCGGTCGGCCTCGATCAGGCGGGAGGTGGCGGCCAGCGCCAGCGCCCGCATCTCTTCGGTGAAGCTGGTGAGCCCGTGCACGCCGGCAATGACGGTGGCGGACCGCACGAAGGTGCCGCGGCCATGCTCGCGGCGGAGCAGCCCCGCCTCCTCGAGATTGCGCAGCGCATGCCGCAGCGTGATGCGCGAGATGCCCAGCATCTCGCCCAGCCGGTCCTCGTTGGGGAGCTGCGCGCCGGCGCTCCATTCGCCGGCTTCGATCAGGCCGCGCAACGCCATCTCCGCCTGATGCCACAGCGGCTCGGGTCGGCGCCGGTCCGGCTTCTGCAGCCCGTTCAGTTCAGCCATGCTGCCGCCTCCATTGTGGTCCGCGCGATCCGGCAAAGGCGGCGCCCACCAGCCCGGCCCGCGCGCCGAACCGGCCGGCCCGGAGGTCGATGCCGCGCAAATGTTTCGGCAACTGCCGGCGCAGCGCCGCAAGGATCGTCGGCGACAGCACGTCGAGCGACCCGGCGACACCGCCGGCCAGGATGACGACGCTCGGATCGAGCAGTGCCACTGCGCCGGCGAGCGCCGTGCCGAGGGCGTGCATCGGCGCCTCGAGCGCCGCGCGTGCCCGTGTGTCCCCGGCCCGCGCCGCCTTTACCAGCGCGGTGCCGTCGGCAAGTCCGATGCCGGCCGCGATCGCGTCGAGCGCGCGCCCGGACGCCTGCCGTTCGAGCCAGCCGTTCACCTCGTCGCCGCCGTCGGCCTGGTCCGCCACGGCCCAGCCGAAGGAGCAGGCGCCGCCGGCGCTGCCGGTGACGATCTGCCCGCCGGCCAGCACCGCCGAGCCGATGCCGGTGCCGATGGCGAGCAGCAGGGCGTCGTCGCGATCCGCCGCAGCGCCCGCCGCGGCCTCGGCCACCAGCGCGAACTGCGCGTCATTGCCGAGCGCCACCGAAACGCCGGGAAAGGCCGCGGCCAGATCGAGCCCGTCGAGATAGGGCAGATTGGGAATCCAGGTGCAGACGGCGCCGCGGGCCAGCCCCGGCACGCCGAGGCCCAGATGCGTGGCGCCCGACTTCGCGAGCTGCCCGCCGAGCAGCGCCATGAAGCTGTCGCGGTCGCCCGGTGCCGGCCACTCGCCGATCGCCTCCACCGCGACCGGATCGTCGAGCGGCGCCACGCCGGCGCGGAAGCGGGTGCCGCCCAGATCGACGGCGAGGACCTTGGCGTCGCTCATCCCTTGACCCCCGACGCGATGACGGAGTCGACGAAGAAGCGCTGCAGGATCACGAACAGCACCACCGGCGGCAGCACCGCCAGCGTCGCTCCAGCCATCACCAGCCCGGTGTTCATGGCGCCGCGGTTGTAGCTGAGCAGGCGCGAAAGCGAGATGACGATGGGGTACTGCTCGGCATTGCCCTGCAGCACCGTGAGCGGCCAGAGGTAGCTGTTCCAATGGTAGACGAAGGCGAACAGCGTGAGGGCGGCGATGGCCGGCAGCACCGCGGGAGCGACGATGCCGAACAGCACGTGGAACTCGGAGGCGCCGTCGACGCGCGCCGCCTCGATCAGCTCGTCGGGCACCCCCTTGATGAATTGCCGCATCAGGAAGATGCCGAAGGCGTTGGCGAGGTTCGGCACGATGACGCCGGCCAGCGACCCGGTAAGGCCGAGATAGCCGACGATGCGGTAAAGCGGGATCAGCGTCACGATCGGCGGCAGGAACATCGTCGAGATCAGCAGCGCGAACAGCAGCTCGCGGTGGCGGAACTGGTACTTGGCGAAGGCATAGCCGGCCATCAGGCTGGTGACGAGGATGGCCGCGGTGGTCACCAGCGCGATGACGGCCGAGTTGAAGAACGAACGCCCGATGCTCACCACGTCCGCCACCTTCACATAGGCGTCGAAATTCGGGCTGGCGGGCAGCCAGACCGGCGGCACCTGCATGGTCTCCTGCGGCGTCTTGAGGCTGGTGAGCACCATCCAGGCCAGCGGGAATGCCGCCACCACCGCGATGGCGATGATCAGCAGCGTCAGCAGCGCCGCCGCCGGCGTCAGCGGCCGGTGCGGGCGTTCCAGCGGGCGGCTGTCGGCGAGCGCGGTCATGCGCGGCGCGCCTCCCGGGCCCGGGCGAAGGCAAAGAGCGCCGTGATCGAGACGATCAGCACCAGCATCAGCGTCACCGCCATGGCCGAGCCGAGTCCGCCCTGCGCGCGTTCGATGCCGACACGGCGGATGTGGTAGGTCAGCACGTTCGTCGCATTGACCGGCCCGCCCTGGGTGATCAGGGCCACGGGCTCGAACACCTGCACCGAATTGATGATGGCGATCACCGCCGAAAACAGCAGCGTGTTGCCCAGCAGCGGCAGGGTGATCGACCAGAAGCGCTGCACTGGATTGGCGCCGTCGATCCGCGCCGCCTCGTAGAGCGAATCCGGGATCTGCGTCAGCCCGGCGACCGCCAGCACGGTGAAATAGCCGACCTGCTGCCAGACGTTGAGCAGTACGATCGAGCCGAGCGCCGTCTGCGGCGCGCTGAGCCAGGTCTGTGCTGGAATGCCGATCCAGCCGAGCACCTGGTTGATCGGCCCTTCGGTCGGCGAATAGAGCTTGGAAAACACCAGCGCCACCGCGATCATCGGCACCATATAGGTCGAAAACAGGATGGTGCGGAGCACGATGCCGCCGGGCGCGAGCTTCTGGTGCACCAACAGGCCGAACGCCACCGACAGCGGCAGGATCAGGACCACCGACAGCACGGTGTAGATCAGCGTGTTGACCAGCGCCGCCTTGAAGTCGCGCCCGATCGAGGAATTGGAGAAGATGTCGATGAAATTCTGCACGCCGATGAAGCGCGCGGTGTCGAAGCCGGTCTGCGTCGACCAGGATTGGAGCGACAGCCAGAGCGTCAGCAGCATCGGCACGAAAATGAACACGGCGAGCAATCCCGTCGCTGGCGCCAGCATGGCGACCGCCGATTGGGTTTGTCTGCGCTGCATCACGGGAGCTTGTTCCACCAGGGATCGGGACGGGAGCCGAAGCCCCCGCCCCGCGGGAGGTTTATTGCGCGGCGCGCGTCAGGATTTCGGTCGCGTCCGACTGCGCGGTCTTTTGCGCATCGGCGGCCGAGAGCTGGCCGAACTGCATGGCCTCGAGCGTCTTTTGCAGCGATTCCGAGAATTCCTGTCCGCCCAGCACCACCGGGAAGCCCTTCGCATTGGCGAGCGTCTCGGTATAGCCCTTGAGGAAGGCGTCGCTGTCGAGCTTGTCCTTGAACGCGGCGCCGTCCGAGGTGCGCGACGGCAGGATGCCCATCGACATCAGGATGTCACCCATCGCCGAGGCGCCGTTCGGACCGGAAGTCGGCCCGTTGAGCCAGCTCAGGAAATCCCACGCCGCCTTCTGCTCGTCGGCTGAGGCCTTGGCGTTGACCACGGTCATCCAGGAATACGAGATCGAGCGCGCTTTGTCGCCCGACGGACCGACCGGGATCGGCGCAGTCGCGACATCGGCGAAATTGTCGCCCATGCCGGCCTTCAGCGCCGATTCCCACCAGTTCGCCATGATGATCATGCCGGTCTTGCCCGACACGAAATTGTCGAGGAACGGGCCCGTGGTGTTGGCGTCCGCGGTGGCCATCTGCGGGTCGGAATAGCCCGATTTGATCAGCTTCTCGTAGAGCTCGAAGGTCTCCGTCGCCTGCTTGCTGTCGAGCGTCGGCTTGCCGTCGACCACCAGGTCGCCGCCGTTCGAGACGAGCAGCGAGGCGAATGGGTGGAGCACGCCCGCCGCCCACGAATTGATCATGCCGAAGCCCTGCTGGCCCTTGCTCTTGTCGGTCAGCTTCTGCGCATCGGCCAGGAGTTCGTCCCAGGTCTTGGGCGCATCGGCGATGCCGGCGGCGGCGAACAGCTTCTTGTTGTAATTGAGGGCGTAGACGTCGATCTCGTTGGGGATGCCGTAGAGCGTGCCGCCGATCGAGGCCGCGCCGACGACGCCCGCCGGCCAGTTCGCCTTGGTGTCGGCCGCGATCGCGTCGGGCACCGGCGCCACGAGCTTGTCCTTGGCCAGATCCGGCAGCCACGCATCGTAGATGCCGGCGATGGTCGCGCCGTCCGAGCCGCCGCCGGACGAGCGCAGCGTGGTCAGCAGATCGCCGAACGGCACGGCGCGAACCGTGATCTTGGTGTCCGGATGGTCCTTGGAATAGGCCGCCGCCGCGGCCTCCAGCTTGGCGACCGTATCGGGACCCCAATGGGTGAGGAATGAAACGTCCGCCGCCTGGACGAGGGCGGTCGTGGACAGAAGGATGGCGGCCGTGCCGGCGGCACGTGCGAAAGTCCGAAGCAATTGCATGTGGAGTCTCCCTGCGCGCAGCCGGCCATATGCCGTCTGACGAGACGTACGTTATGACGTTATAACGACTTCTGGCAAGTGAGCATTTGTCGCGCGCTGCTGCGGACCTCCGAACGCCGCAGGTCGTCACTGCGCCGGGAAGCGGCGCCGCTTCCCGCGACGGTCAGACGATTTCGAGATAGTCGCGGTGCGGCAGTTCCGGGAAGGGTGCCGTGGGCAGCGTCTGGTACCAGAAGGCGACCGAGGCGATGTCGTCCTGCAGCGGCAGATAGCGGCGGTCGGTCTTTTCGGTGCGCCAGCCCAGCGCCTGGATGGTGACGCGCAGATCGGACGCAAAGCGCACCGGGTCGGTCAGGTGCCAGCGATACATGCCGAAGCGCTGCTGGCTGCGATAGGTGCCGTCGGGCCTGAGCACCTGCGGCAGGCCGGAATAGGGCGTGGTGAATTCGCGGTAGCGGCTCGGCATGGTGTCGTCGACATTGCCGCCGTCGAAATTGTACGCGCCGCAGAAATAATCCTCGGTGCCGGTGCCGCAGATGGTGGGAAAGGCCTTGTCGCCGTCCATGAAGAACTTGATTTCACCTTCGCCCCACCAGCCGGAACTGTTGACGCCCCACGCCATGTAGGTGCCGACATAGTGGCCGCGCCCCTCGATGCCGTCGACGATGGTGTAGTCGGCCTTGAACGGCAGCGGATTGGTGCGGCGGAACTGCGCATGGAAATACGCGGCATCCTCCGGCACGTCGGTCAGGGTGTAGTTGATCTGGTAGTAGATGATGCCGAAATTTTCGGGATCGCGGTTTTCGATCTCGATGCGCGCCGCCTTGCGGAACGGCATTTCCCAATAGCAGTTGAAGGCGCGGCCCGGGTTGACGCAAACGGCAAGCGAGCTCACCTGCGCATACTGGTTCCAGCCGCAGCAGAAGAAGTCGCCGAGCGGCGAGACCACCGAGGGCTGCTCCTGGTCGTCCCACCAGATCCTTAGGATCAGGTCGCGCCAGCGCAGATTGGCCGAGGTCAGCCAGATCTGCTGGATGGCGCCCGAGCCGCGAATCTCGCCGAGCACCCGCGTTTCGCCCGGCTCAATGCGGATCGAGGGCGACACCTTCCAGCCCTGCACGCCGCCATCCTGCCCGAGGCCGCGCGCATGCACGGCGCCGGTGCCCTCGACGGCCATGCCGCCCTTGCCCTTTTCGCCACTGAAATTCTCCGGCGAGATCGAGCGCGTCTGCGCGTCAGACAGGCGATAGAGGGTGCTGAGGCTGACACCGAGGCCATTGAACGAAGTGGGCATTGCGATGGGTCCGTTGCTGGGAAACGCGAAGGCTTACTTGAGTCCGCTGGTCTTGATCGATTCCATGATCTGCTTCTGGAACACGATGAACACCAGCAGCATCGGCGCCGCAACGATGGTCGAAGCGGCCATGATGTAGTTCCACGACGAGGCGTACTGGCTGCGGAAGCTGGCGATGCCGACCTGTACCACCCACAGGCTCTGGTCGCTGGTGGCGGTCAGCGGCCACAGGAACGAGTTCCAGTTGGCGAGAAAGAACAGGATCGCGAGCGAGGCGATGATCGGCCGGCTGAGCGGCAGGATGACGCTCCAGTAGATGCGCCAATAGCTGGCGCCGTCGACGATCGCCGCCTCCTCGAGCTCGCGTGGCAGCGCCAGGTAATACTGGCGCAGCAGGAAGATGCCGAAGGCGTTGAAGATCGCCGGCACGATCAGTCCGGCATAGGAATTGAGCATGCCCATGCTGCGCACCACGATGAACAGCGGCACGATGATGACGGGCAGCGACACGAGGAAGGTGGAAAAGATGGCGAGGAAGATCGCCTCGCGTCCGGGGAAGCGCAGCCGGGCGAGGGCGTAGCCGGCCATGCTGTGGAACCACAGCGCGATGATCGTGACCGCGGCCGAGACCACGAAGCTGTTGAACAGATAGCGCAGGAACGGCACTTCCGTCAGCACATAGACGAAGTTCTTGAGGCTCGGCGCCTTCGGCCAGAAGGTCGGCTGGAACACTTCGGCCTGGCTCTTGAACGAGATGGTCAGCATCCACAGCAGGGGAAAGATCGTCATCAGCGCCAGCACCAGCGTCACCAGCATCCAGACGATGCGGACGAGGTCGAGCTGGCGCCGTGACAGCAGGGTGGTGGCGTTATTCATAGTTGAAGCGCCCGCCCCGCGTCATCAGGAACAGCACCGCCGTCGCCAGCAGCAGCAGCACCACGACGATCGACGCCATGGCCGCGGCGTAGCCGAAGGCGGAATACTGGAAGGCCTGCTGATAGACGTAGAAGATCAGCACCGAAGTGGCGTTGGCCGGCCCGCCCTTGGTCATCACATAGATGAGGTCGAAGGCCTGCGACCCGGCGACCGAGGCGACCAGCGAGATCAGCAGCACGAAGAAGCTGGTGGGCCTCAGCAGCGGCAGCGTGATGTTCCAGAACGACTGGATGCGGCCGGCGCCGTCGATCTCGGCGGCTTCGTAATATTCGCGCGGAATGTCCTGCAGGCCGCCGATGAAGATCAGCATGTAAAAGCCCATCAGGAACCATACCGTGACGACGAGCGTGGTGTAGAGCGCGACGTTCGGGCTGCCGAGCAGCGAGATGCCGGTGATGCCGACCATGGCGAGCAGGCGCGGCAGCAGCCCGACCTTGTCCGAGCTGAGCAGCAGCCAGACGAGGCCGATGACCACGAGGCTCACCATCTGCGGCGCAAAGAACATGGCGCGCATCACCGTATTGAAGCGGTTGGAGCGCTGCACGAGGAGCGCAAGGCCGAGCCCGGAGACGTAGAGCGAGGGCACCAGCAGCACCATGTAGGTGAGGGTGACGCCGAGGCAGCGCCAGAACACCTGGTCGGCCAGCATCTTCTGGTAGTTCGTCAGGCCGACGAAGCTCAGCTGGCCGAAACCGTTGACGTCGAAAAAGCCCATCGTCAGCGCCAGCAGCATGGGCAGGCCGACGAAGACCAGAAGGCCGAGGAAATCGGGGGCGACGAAAAGATAGCCCGCAAGCATTTCGCGCTGGCGATTGGAAAGGCCGGCACGGGCCGCAGCCGGGGGAGGGGCGCTGCGGGAGGTGGCGGCCGGTATCGACGCGGGGCTTACGGGCATAGTGGGTTGAGGCCTTTTTGCGCTGGCCCCGTCCGGCAGGCTGCCGGACGGGGCCAGGCGTGCATCACAGCATCGGCGCGCCCTTGTAGGAGGCAAGGAACGTGTCGAGCAGTGCCGAGGCGTCGGCCGCCGCCTTCTCCGGTTCGACGCCGCCCAGCATGGCAGCCTGGATGGCATCCGAGATGATCTTGTAGGCTTCGGGCGGCAGCCGCGGCTCGCCGCGGGCGCCGGGATAGACCTCGTCGGCGAAGAATTTGAGCCCGCCCTGGCCATAGGCAGCCTTGCCCGCCTCGATGGCGCTCTGGCGCGGCGGCATGTCGGACTTGGCCACCGTGCACCAGTCGACGATGCGCTGCACCGAATCCGGCGACTTGGAGGCCAGCGCCCAGGCGATGAACTTGCCCGCCGTCTCGGGATCCTTGCCCTTGGCGTTGGCGACGAAGGCCCAGCCGCCGCCGACCGTGACGTATTTTCCGCCGGCCGGAATCGGCAGCTTGAACATGCCGAAGGGCACGTCGGGTGCCTTCTGCTCCATGGCGGCGATGCCCCAGATGCCGCAATTCTGCATGGCGCAATAGCCGGCGCCCATGTTGGCCACGATGTCGAAGCCGCCGGCATTGATCTGGCGCGGCGCGCTGCCGGAATCGATCGCATCCTTCCAAAGCTTCAGCGCGGCGATCACCGCCGGGGAGTTGAAGCCGCTCTTGCCGTCAGCGGTCTGGAACTCGCCGCCGCCCTGCCACATGAACGGGTACCAGGTGAAGTTCTGGTAGTAGCCGGGGTTGGTGTCGAACAGCAGACCATAGCGGTCGGACGTGGTAAGCTTCTTGCCCAGCTCCAGCAGCTCGTCCCAGGTCTTGGGAACGTCGTTCTCGTTCAGCCCGGCGTCCTCGAAGGCCTTGACCGAATAGTAGAAGGCCATCGGCTCGACTTCCATCGGCACGCCGTAGATCTTGCCGTCGACCTTGCGGGTGCCCATCACCGCCTCGGGGAAGTCCTTCTGCACCTCGGGGTCGATGAACGGCGTCAGATCGAGCAACGCCCCGCCATTGTAGTAGCGCAGGAAATCGCCGGGCGAGATCAGGAACAGGTCGGGGCCCTGGCCCGAGGCGAACGCGGTCGAGAGCTTGTTGCCCTGCATGTAGTCGACCAGATAGTCGAGCTCGACCTTGGTGTCGTTGGCGGCGTTCCAGTCGGCGGCCATCTTGGTCCACCACTCGACCTGCGCCTTGGGCTGCTCGCTGTCCGGCGCGTAGAAGTTCCAGAAATTGAGCGTCTTGCCCTGGGCGTAGGCGCTGCCCACCAGCGGCAGGCCGGCGAGACCGGCCGCGCCGAGCGCGGCGCCGCCCTTCAGGATATCGCGGCGGTTGAGGCCGCGCGGCATGTTGGCGTCGTTACTCATCGATACTCCTCCTCTTGGCTGTTTGCGGCGGCTGCGGTGTCCTCCCTGCCGCCGATCCGTTCAGGTCCTCATGCGGATTCGAAGATTTGCAGCACGCACTCCATCACCTCGGTGCGCGCCGGGCCGGTGTAGCGCCCGGCAAGCCGCTCGAGCAGCATTTCGGCGGCGCGCTGCGCCAGCACCGATGGGCTCTTGCCGGCGCGGGTGAGGCGCGGCCGCACATATTCGAGCTGCGGCAGGTCGTCGAAGACGGCGACCGCGATGTCGTCGGGCACGCGCACGCCCTGGTCGTGGAACTCGGTGAGCGCGCCCATCGCCATCAAATAGTTGGCAAAGAACACCGCGGTCGGCCGCGCCTTGCCCTTGAGGCCGATCAGCCAGCGCGCCGCCTCGCGGCCCGAAGGCGGCAGGTACGTGCCCTCGAAGCGCAGCGCTTCGTCGGGCGCGACGCCGCTGTCGCGGAGGCCGGCCTCGAAGCCGTCGGCGCGCGCCATGGCTTCGGCGAAGATAGCCGGCCCGGTGACGTGGGCGATGCGGGTGTGGCCCCGCCGGGCGAGATGCGTACCGATCAGGTGGCCGCCGCCGAAATCGTCGAGCTTGACGCTGTCGACCGCATGGTTGGGCAAATTGCCGATGAACACCGCCGGGATGTCGAGATCGAGCAGCGCGTCGTGGATGCCGTGCAGCGCGAAATCGCCGACGATCACGCCGTCGACGTTCCGCAACTGCACCTGGCGCAGGTATTCGCGCCCATGTTCCTGTGAATGGCCGCCCGGCACATCGGTGTTGAACACCAGCGTGTCGAAGCCGTCGCCCTCCAGCGCGCTCTGGGCGATCTTCACCAGCTCGGGGAAATACGGGTTGCGGATGTCGGGGATGAGCATGGCCACCAGATTGGTGCGCCCGGTCCTGAGGCTGCGCGCCTGCGGGTTGGGCCGGTAGCCCATCTCGGCGATCGCGGCCTCGACCTTCTCGCGCAGTGGCTTGGAGACGCGGTCGGCATGGTTGATGACGTGCGACACCGTCGTCCGCGACACCCCCGCCCGCTCCGCCACTTTCGCGATCGTGCTCATGAGAGGGAGTCGTAGAGCCACCTAAATCGATTTGCAAATGGATTTGTGAAAGGATTTGCCGAGGGCGGGCAGAGGGATTCGGGCGGTGATGGGCGCGCAGGGAGAGGCGTGACCCAGGGCTGGCGCGCCTATGGGCGCGGCGCCGGGCTCACAGCAGCGCGGCGATCTTCTCGGCCGTCAGCCTGGCCGAAAACGGATTCTGCCCGGTCACGAGACGGCCGTCCGCGACGGCGAAGGGCAGGTTGGGCAGGAGCGCCTTTTCGTAGAGCGCCCCCGCCTTCTTCATTTCGGCTTCGGCGTTGTACGGCACCTTGCCGGCGACGCCGGCGAGGATTTCCTCCGCCCAGGCAAAGCCGGTCACGCGCCTGCCGGCGACGAGCAGCCGCCCGTCGGACAGCCGGACATGCAGCAGGCCGCAATAGCCGTGGCACACCGACGACACGATGCCGCCTTGCTCCCAGATGCTGCGCGTCAGGCCCTGCAGCGTCTCGTCATTGGGAAAGTCCCACATCACCGCATGCCCGCCCGTGAAGTAGATGGCGTCGAACTGTGCGGCGTCGATGTCGCGCGCCGGGATCGTCTCCGCCAGCAGCGCCATGCGCGCCGGATCGTCCAGCCAGGCTTTTGCGGAGCGGTCGAGCAGCGGCCATTTGAGGGCGCGCGGTTCGAGCGGCGCCCGCCCGCCTTTCGGGCTCGCGATCTGCTGCTCGTAGCCCCTGGCCTCGAACAGATCGTAGGCATGGGTGAGTTCCGACAGCCACAGCCCGGTCGGCTCGTCCGGATCGGCGTAGTGCGCGACATTGGTCACGACGTGGAGGATGCGCTTGCTCATGTTCTTCTCCCGCTCCGGCGTCCATCGTAAGCTGCGGCGCGCGTTCGCGGTCAAGTGGCGGACGGCGGGCAGCCTTGTGGAAGGAAACGCACATGCAGGCGATCTTGGGGGCATCCGGGCAGATCGGCCGGGAACTGGCGCTCGCCCTCAAGCGCGACGTCACCAGCGACATTCGCCTCGTGAGCCGAAACCCGAGGAAGGTCAACGAAACCGACAGCCTGCTTGCGGCCGATTTGCTCGACGCCGGGGAGACCGCGCGGGCGGTCGCGGGCGCCGAGATCGCCTTCCTGACCGCCGGCCTGCCGATGGACACCGGCCTGTGGGTCGCGCAGTGGCCGGTGATCATGACCAATGTCATCGACGCCTGCGCCCGTGCGGGCACCCGGCTGGTGTTCTTCGACAACACCTACATGTATCCGCAGACCAGCCAGCCGCAGACCGAGGAAACGCCGTTTCAGCCCTGCGGCAAAAAGGGCGAGGTTCGCGCCGCGATCGCGCGGCAACTGCTCGCCGCGATGGAACAGAAGCGCCTGTCCGCAATGATCTGCCGGGCGCCGGAATTCTACGGGCCGGGCCGGACGCAAAGCATCACCAACACCTCGATCATCGACCGCCTGAAGCAGCACCGGCCGGCGCAGGTGCTGCTGCGCGACGATACGCTGCGCAGCCTCATCTACACGCCGGACGCGAGCCGGGCCCTGGCGCGCCTGGGCAACACCCCCGACGCCTGGGGCCAGACCTGGCATCTTCCCTGCGACGATCATCGCCTCACCAGCCGGGAGTTCATCGGCCTTGCCGCGGAGATCTTCGGCACCAGCCCGCGCTACCGGGTTCTCAAGCGCTGGCAAGTGCAATTGGCGAGCCTGTTCAGCCCCGCCATTCGCGATGCGTCGGAGCTCCTGCCGCGCTACGCGGCCGACAACATCTTCGTCTCCGACAAGTTCAAGGCGCGCTTTCCCGACTTTCGCGTCACCAGCTTCCGCGACGGACTGTCCGCCATACGCAACGACCCCGCGCCATAGCGCGCCTCGTTCGCCGCCCACCCGACGATCCGCTCTGCCCTGTCGCGTTCTAGCCCTGGCGCCGGTTCGCGGCCGCCGGCGCCGTGGTTTCGCGCACCACCAGATGCGTCTCGAGCACGTAGCGCACGTCGTGCACGGCGCGGGTGGTCATGATGTCGAGCAGCAGGCGGGTGGCGATCTGGCCGGCCTCGCCGGCGCGGTTGGAGACGGTGGTGAGCGCCGGGTAGGTGGTGGCGCCCACCACGTCATCGCAGCCGACCACCGCGACGTCGCGCGGCACCCGTACCCCCCGTTCGCGGAACTCCGCCAGCATGCCCTGCGCCGTCAGGTCGTCGAATGCCACCGCCGCCGTGGCCCCGCCCTCGAGCACGAACGACACCGCGCGCTGCCCGGCCTCGTAGCTGGGCACCTGCGCCGCCATGGTGATGACGTCGAGGTCGAGTTCGGCCGCCGTCTTCTTCACCGCGGCGCGGCGCTGCTTGTTCGACCACGAGCTCGACGGACCGCTGACATAGGCGATGCGCCGGTGTCCCTGCTGCGCCAGATACGCCACCGCCTCCGCCACGCCCGAGCCGGAATCGATCAGCACCCTGGGAATGCCCGCCACGTCGCGGTTGATCAGCACCAGCGGCTTGACCTCGGCGAAGGCGCGGATGCGCTCGTCGGACAGGCGGGGAGAGGCGAGCACGATGCCCTCGACCTGCCCGGAGAAACGGCCGAGCAGCTTCTCTTCCTGCCGTGGATCTTCGTCGCTGTTGCCCAGGAACACGCAGTAATCCTGGTGGTCCGCCTCGTTCTGCACCGACCGGATCATCGGCGGAAAGAACGGATTGGCCACGTCCGGCACCACCAGCGCCAGATTGCCGTGCCTGCCGGTGCTGAGCGCGCGGGCGCTGTGGTTGGGCGTATAGCCCAGCTTCTCGGCCGCCTCGCGGATACGCGCCACCGTCTCGGGGCTGAGCATTTCCGGCCGGCTGAAGGCGCGCGATACGCTCGAGCGGTTGACCCCCACGGCGGCGGCCACCTGGTCGATCGTCACCGATCCCTTTTCCGGCTTGCCGATGATCGCAGGCCTCCCGCGCAAATGCTCCAGTGCCGCCGGACGGCGTGCCACCGCATGCCGGAAGCCCTAGACCGCCATTCTCGTTCCGGCAACAGCTTTTCCTCCGCTTGACATGCAACCGGTTGCATGAAAACGTGCATGTCGTCGCCCGGCGGTTCCCGGTGGGCGGCCACCGGATACAAGTGGAGCCGTCGATGGTGCTGGCCGCTTCCCGAGCGGAGCCGTCTCGTCCTGTCCGCCAGATCGGCCGGATGCGCGTCGAGAGCTATGCGAGCCGCGAGGCCATGGCTGCCGCCGGCAGCGCCGCCGTCGCCGCGACCATCCGGCAATTGCTGGCCGGCCAGCCTGCCGTCCGCATGATCTTCGCCGCTGCCCCCAGCCAGGCCGAAATGCTGGCGGCGCTCGCCGCCGCGCCGGGCATCGACTGGTCCCGCATAACGGCGTTCCACATGGACGAATATGTCGGCCTGCCGGCGGCCGCGCCCGAGCGCTTCGCCGCCTGGCTCGACCGCAATCTGTTCCTTCGCGTGCCGTTCGGCGCCGTGCACCGCATCGTGCCCGAGCCCGATCCGGCGAAGACGGCGCGCGACTACGCGGCGGCGCTCGCCGCGGCCCCCATCGACGTCGTCTGCCTCGGCATCGGCGTCAATGGCCACATCGCCTTCAACGATCCCCCGGTCGCCGATTTCGCCGATCCGGATGACGTCAAGATCGTGGCGCTCGACGACGTCTGCCGTCAGCAGCAGGTCGACGACAAATGCTTCGTCCGCTTCGACGACGTGCCCGAGAAGGCGGTGACCCTCACCATTCCGCGGCTGTTGCGCGCTGGCCGGCTGTTCTGCGTCGTCCCCGGCGCCTCCAAGCGCCAGGCCGTGCGCGAGGCGCTCTACGGGCCGGTCACCACCGCCTGTCCCGCCAGCATCCTCAGGCAGGCCGACTGCACCCTCTATCTCGATCCGGAGTCCGATCCCGATGTCCGCGAGCCTTGATGCCGACGCCCTGTGCGCGGGCTATTTCGAGACCACCACGGCGCTGATGCGGCGCATCCTCGACGAGGAGTCGGAGCCGCTGCAGCAGGCGGCGTCGCGCCTCGCCGACCAGGTCGCGGCCGACCGCCTCATCCACATCTTCGGCCCGGGCGGGCACTCCAACCTCGCCTCGCAGGAGGTGTTCTTCCGCGCCGGCGGCCTCATGCATGTGAGCGCCATTCTCGACGAAGGCACGCTGCTGTCCAACGGCGCGCTGCGCTCGATGGCCATCGAGCGGCTGCCCGGCTACGGCAAGATCGTCATCACCAACCAGGAGCTGGGCGAGGGCGATCTGCTGATCCTCGCCAACGCCTATGGCATCAATGCCGCGCTGATCGACGCCGCGCTCGAGGCGAAGCGGCGCGGCGCGTTCCTTATCGGCGTCAGCTCGCGCGAGCATGCGAGCAAGACCTCGCCCGATCACCCGGCGCGTCATCCCACCAGGCAGAATCTGCACGACCTCGTCGACATCGCCATCGACACCAAGGTGCCCATCGGCGACGCCGTGGTGCAGGTCCCCGGCATGGGCGGTCCGATCGCCGCCATTTCCACCTTCGCCAACGCCTTCGCGCTCAACTGTCTCGTCATCCGCACCGTCGCGGCGCTGGTCGAGCGCGGCATCGAGCCGCCGGTCTGGCGCAGCGGCAACGCCCCGGGCGGCGATGCGGCCAATGCCCGCTTCATCGACCGCTTCCGCGGTCGAGTCAGGGCATTGTGAGCGCCCGCACCACCATCATCGGACGCGACCCGGCGAGCGGCGCCGGCATTGCCGTCGAGCTCGATGCCGGCCGCATTGCCGCCATCCGGCCGGCATCGGCGCCCGCCGGCGCCTGGCTCTCCGCCGGCCTCGTCGACCTGCAGGTCAACGGCTATGGCGGCCTCGATCTCAACGCTCCCGGCCTCACGCCGGAAATGGTCGCCGACCTCGTCGCGATGCTGGCGCGGCTCGGCACCACCACGTTCCTCCCCACGCTGATCACCGCCACCGAGGCGCAGATCACCACCGCACTGCGCACCATCGCCGAAGCCCGCCGGCGCTTTCCCGCCGTGGCGCACGCCGTGCCGGGCGTGCACGTCGAGGGCCCCTCGATCTCGCCGCAGGACGGTCCGCGCGGCGCCCATCCGGCCGAGCACGTACGCGCGCCCGACCTCGCCGAGTTCGAGCGCTGGCAGGCTGCCGGCGGCGGATTGGTGAAGCTCGTCACCCTCGCGCCCGAACATGCCGGCGCGCCTGATTACATTCGCGCGCTGACCGCGCAGGGCGTCATCGTCGCCCTCGGCCACAGCGCCGCGACCCCCGACCAGATCCGGGCGGCCGTCGATGCCGGCGCGCGCCTCTCGACGCATCTGGGCAACGGCGTCGCCGCCACCCTGCCGCGCCATCCCAATCTCCTCTGGACGCAACTGGCCGACGACCGGCTCACCGCGAGCTTCATCGCCGACGGCCACCATCTGTCGGCCGACGCCTTCCGCGCCATGCTGCGCGCCAAGGGCCGCGACCGCGCCATCCTCGTCTCCGACAGCGTGGCGCTCGCCGGCCAGCCGCCGGGCCGCTATCGCCAGCCGGTCGGCGGCGATGTCGAAATTTCCGCCGACGGCCGCATCGGCGTCGCCGGCACGCCCTATCTCGCCGGCGCCGGCCTGCCGCTGGCCGCCGACCTCGCGCGCGCCATGGCGATGGCCGGGCTCACCGCGCAGGAGGCGCTGCCGCTCGTCACCGAAAATCCCGGGCGCCTTCTCGGCATGCACGGCCGCCTCGCGATCGGTGAACCGGCCGACCTCGTGCTGTGGCGCGCCGAGGGCGATACGCTCGCCGTCGACACGGTCTGGGTCGCCGGGCAGGAGGTCCGCTGATGGCGCTGCGGGCAGGGGCTGCCATCGTCGACATCACACCGCCCATCGGCCTGCTGATGGCCGGCTTCGGCGCGCGCACCGCGCCCGCTGTCGGCGCCCACGATCCGCTGACGGTCCGGGCGCTGGCGGTCGACGACACCGCCATCGTCGTCGCCGACATCATCGGCATCGACCAGGAGCTGTCGCAGCGCGTGCGCGAGGCCTGCGTGCTGCCGGCCGAGCGCGTGGTGATTACGGCACTGCACAATCACGGCGGCCCGGCCGTCGAGCGCGGCCCGGGCACGCAGCCGGTCGACGCCGCCTATATGCGCCGCCTCGAGGCCGCCTTGGTCACGGCCATCGACAGCGCCGTCGCGGCGCAGCGCCCCGCCACATTGTCGATCGGCATGGGCGCCGACCCCGATGTCGGCCGCAATCGCCGCCACGCCGGCGGCATCGCCGATCGCGCTCTGCCGGTGCTGCGCCTGCGCGGCGACGACGGCAAGGTCTTCGCCGTGCTGGTCTCCTACGCCTGCCACCCGGTAACGCTCGGCGCCGACAATCTGCTGTGGACCGCCGACTATCCGCACTACGTTCGCAGCACGATCGAGGCGGCCTGTCCCGGCGCCGTCGCCATCTTCGCCACCGGCTGCTGCGGCGACGTCAACACTGGCCACAGCGCCTACGCCTCGCAGACGCTGGCCGCCAGCAACGACCGCACCTTCGCACGCGCTGCGGAGCTCGGCCGTCGCATCGCCGAGGCCGCGCTCGCTGCGCCGGAAACGCCCATCGATGGGCCGGTGACCGCCGCCGACGCCATGGTCGAGGTCGCGCTGCATCGCCGCGAGGCGGAGCCGCTGCCCGAGCTCGCGGCGCGCTGGACCGCCGAAGCCAGGGCGCATCCCGAGCGCGCCGCGTTGCTCGGCGCCTGGGCCGACTGGGCCCACAACTGGAACGGCAGTCCGGTCGACGGAAATTGGACCGGCCGGGTCTCGGCGCTGCGCTGGGCCGGCGTGCCCATCGTCGCGCTGCCCGGCGAAATCTTCACCGAAACGGCGCTGTCCATCCGGACGGCGCTCGGCAACGGGCCGGCTTTCGTTCTCGAGCTGGCCGACGCGTCGCCCGGCTACATTCCGCCGCGCAGCGAGTTTGCGTTCGGCGGCTACGAGGTCGAGGAGGCGCATCGCTATATCGGGATGCCGGGCACGTTCGCGCCCGGCACCGCCGAAAAACTGGCAGACGCGGCATGCGCGCTGCTGGGCAAGGAGAGAGCGTCGCGTTCGCCCGGCTAGGCATCTGGACAGCCGTTTGCGCGCTTGACACCGCAACCGGTTGCATAGAAGCTTCGTCAGGGTGGGCGAGGGGCTGCAGGCTTTCAACAAGGCAAGGCAGGAGAATATCATGAGCAGGGAACACAAGTCTGAGCGGCCGGCGGGCATCACCCGCACCGCGATCTTCGGCGCCACGCTCGGCGTGGCGCTTCTGGGCAGCAGCGTTTCGGTGCTGGCCGACCAGATCACGGTCTGGAGCGGCTATCCGGAAATGGCGCCCTTCTACCAGCACGTCGCCGAGGGGCTGAAGGCGCAGTTCCCCGATCTGACGGTGGACGTCGAGGCCATCGGCCTGCGCGATCACGAAAAGCGCGTGGCCCTCGGCATCAGCTCGCAGAATGCCGCCGATGTCATCGAGCTCGCGACCTCGAGTGCCACCCGCTACATGCAGGAAGACCTGCTGCAGCATCCGCCGGCCGATGTCGCCTCCTACGTCCAGGACCCGGCGAACTTCGACAAGTACTTCTCCGACGCCGCGAGCTATAACGGCCAGGTCTACGGCGCGCCGCTGTTCCGCGGCCAGAGCGCGCTCTACTACAACACCGACATGTTCAAGGCTGCCGGCCTCACCGAGCCGCCCAAGACCATGGACGACTACACCAAATATGCCGCCAAGCTCGCCCAGCGCGACGCCAACGGCAACCTCACGGTGTCGGGCTGGTCGATGCGGCTTTCCGGTGGCGGCCAGGGCATCGCCGAAAAGTTCTGGATCAACATGTTCCAGTACGGCGGCAACATCGTCGTGCAGCAGCCCGACGGCAAATGGAAGATGACGCTGGCGACCCCCGAGGGTCACAAGAACCTGGCGCAGTACATCCAGGTCGTGCATGGCGACAAGAGCGACACCATCGAGGCGCCGGCGGATTCCGATGCCTTCGAGCGCGGCCAGACCGCCATGTTCATCCGTGAATCCTGGGTGATCGGCGATATCGCCAAGAAGGCGCCCGATCTCAAATACGCCACCTCGACCCTGCCGATGGGCTCGATCGTCTCGCCGGTGAATCTGTTCGTCGGCAGCGACCAGCACTCGGCCGAGGCGTGGGCCTTCATCAAGGCCGCGACCAGCCCCGAGAACCAGCTGTGGATGCTCGAGAACGTCGGCTGGCTGCCCAACCGGGCCAATCTCGACTACACCGAGATCCTGAAGAAGACGCCGCAATTCGCCGCCTTCGTGCAGCTTCCGAAGGACTACAAGTTCTTCCAGCTGCCCAATATCGGACCGGCCGACGAGTTCCTGACCCGGGTCGCCGCCAAGCTCACCGACGACTTCGCCGACGCCTCGCTGCTCAACAATGATGCGGGCATCGACGCGGCGCTCAAGAGTGCCTCCGACGATGGCGCCGCGGTGCTCGACCGCGCCGGCATCCTCGCGAAGTAGGCTTCCTCCCGCCGGGGGAGCGCTGCGCAGGCACGCTCCCCCGGTTCCTGTTACGGTGGAGCGTCCGGCGTCGGCCGGTCAGGGCCACCGGGTCCGCTGCGCTCCGCCGCCGCGCAGTTCCTTTCATCCCGGCGTGTCCGGACACCAGGAGGGACCCATGCTCGCCCGTCGCCAATGGTTGTTCGCCATGGCCGCCCTGCTGCCCATCCTCGCGATCTTCGCCTGGGTGCGGTTCTACCCGATCGAGGAGACATTGCGCATGTCCCTCCACGAGTGGAACCTGATTTCGAAGACCCGCCCCTTCATCGGCTTCGCCAACTTTCAGGAACTGTTCGGCGACGAGCTGTTCCTCACCGCGCTGTTCAACACCACGGTGATCGCCTTCGGCACGCTGGCCATCACCATTCCCGTCGGCATGGGGATTGCGGCGCTGATCAACTATCGCCTCGGCTCGCGCCTTGCCGGTGTGTTCGAAACCACCACCTTCATTCCCTACATCGTGCCGCTGGTGCCCGCCGCCATGGCGTGGAAGTGGATCTTCGACGCGCGCCTCGGCCCGCTCAACGCCTTCCTGTCGCTGTTCGGCATCTCGCCGCTTTCCTGGCTGTTCGATCCGGTGCTGTCGGTGATCTGCGTCATCGTGCTCTGCGCTTGGCAGGCCATCGGTTACGCCGTGCTGATCTACGTCGTCGGCTTCCGCAACCTGCCCACCAACGTCTTCGAGGCCGCCAAGCTCGACGGCGCCAGCGGCCTGCAGGCCTTCTGGCATGTCGCCGTGCCGCTGCTCCGCCCCATCACCCTCTACGTGTCGGTGGTGACCCTCATCTCCGGCTTCAACGTCTACGCCCAGGCCTACGTGCTCGCCTCGGATGCACAAGGCGCCCCTGGCCGGCAGGTGCGCGTGCTGGTGCTCGACATGCTCGAAAACAGCTTCCGCAATTATCGCGTCGGCTACGCCGCCTCCGAGGCGGTGATCCTGCTGGCGATCGTGCTGCTGCTCACTCTGGTGCAGTTCTCCCTGCTGCGCGAGCGAGGCGCCCGATGACCGTCGTTCCGACCGAGGCTGAAACCCGACCGCTCGTCGCCGAGCCCAGCGCGCCGCGCCGCCCCTTCAGCGCGCTGAACCTCGTCATCGACATCGTGCTGCTGCTGTTCTGCGTGCTGATGCTGCTGCCGCTGCTGTTCCTCATCTCCAACGCCTTCAAGACGCCGCAGGAGATCCTGGCCTGGCCGCCCACGCTCATCCCGCACGATCCCATCGTCAGCAACTTCACCGCCGTGCTCACCACCACGCCGCTGCTGCGCTGGATCGGCAACAGCGCGCTGTTCGCCACGCTCTCGACCATCTGCATCGTCGCCACCTCCTCGGTCGGCGGCTACATCTTCGCCAAGTTCAAGTTCCGCTCGCTGCACGCCATCTTCATCCTGTTCCTCGCCACCGCCATCGTGCCGTTCGAGATCTACATGATCCCGCTCTATTTCCAGGCGCAACAGCTGCACATCCTCAACTCCATCTGGGGCCTGCTGCTTGGCTACATGGTGATGGGCTTCGGCATCTTCCTCATCCGCCAGAACGTCGAGCAGACCATTCCCGACGAGTTGCTCGATGCGGCGCGCATCGACGGCGCCAACGAGCTCGCCATCTTCGTCCTCATCGTGCTGCCGCTGTTGCGCGGTGCGCTGGCGGCGCTGGCCGTGCTCGCCTTCTTCCAGGCCTGGACCGCCTTCGCCTGGCCGCTGATCGTCGGCACCACCAAGGACAGCTACACCATCGAGGTCGGCCTCGCGCTGTTCCAGACCGGCTTCACCATCGACCTCGGCCGGCTCAGCGCCGCCTCCACCATCGTGCTGGTCCCCAGCGTCGTTCTGTTCGCCATCCTGCGCCGCAACTTCGTCCGCGGCATCACCGCCACGGGGCTCAAGGAGTGACCGACGCCGCCTTCATCGCCGCGGCGCGCGACACCTACGTCGCCGCCAATGCCGGCACGCTGCGCTGGATGCTGGCCCGTCCGGCGCTGCATGGCGTCTATCTCAACACCAAGCTCAACAGCATCACGCTCACCGACTATGGCGCCGCCGACGGGGTCCGCGGACCGGACTACATCTATGGCTGGATCCAGGGCCGCGGCCTCGAGGCGCTGGTACGCCACGCCGGCTTCTTCGCCAACCACGACCAAGCGCTCGCCGACGCCCTCGACGCCCGCGGCCGCGCGCTCTACGCCGCGCTGGCGGAGCTGCAGGGCCGCGATGGCCACGCCTATTTCTGCTACGAGGCCGACATGGCGCCCGTCCGCATCGCCGGCGGCCGCCCCGTTCCGCAAGCGCGCGCCGAGGGGGTCTTCACCTACTCCGACGCCTTCGTCGCCAAGGGGCTGGTCGCCGGCGCCGCCCGCTATGCCCCCGCCGAGCTCGGACAGCGCCTCGACTACCTCGACCAGGTGATCGCCGCCATCGAGGCACGCCGCTTCCAGATGGACGAGGCCGCGCCGCTCGCCGCCGCGACCGCCCGCGACCAGGCGCCCGATTTCGGCCCGCGCATGATCCTGCTCGGCGCCGCCGAGCTGCTGGCCGAGC
This sequence comes from Devosia sp. 67-54, assembly GCF_001899075.1. Taxonomy (GTDB): domain Bacteria; phylum Pseudomonadota; class Alphaproteobacteria; order Rhizobiales; family Devosiaceae; genus Devosia_A. The sequence continues at coordinate 61,967 of NZ_MKVA01000006.1, forward strand.
TGGGGGAGGGCGGCCGCCTCGCTTACGCGCAGCGTTTCATCGACCACATCCTCGCCAACCATCTCGACATCGGCTCCGGCCTCCTCGCCAACGTCCCCGGCGAGGATGCGTGCAATGTCGGCCACGCCATCGAGTTCGCCGGCTTCGCCATGGCCTGGCTGGGCGCCGACGCGCCACCCGCGCTCGCCGCCACGCTCGAGCGCATTCTCGTTGCCTCCTTCGAGCGCGGTTTTGTCGGTCCTGGCATTGCGCTTTCGGTCTCGATCGGCAGCGGCGCGGTGCTCAATCCGCTCTGTCCGTGGTGGTCGCTGCCCGAGACCATTCGCACCGCTGCGCTCTGCCATGCCGTTTCCGGCAGCGATGCCACACTCCGCATCTGGCGGCAGGCGCACGACGCCTTCTTCAGCCGCTACTGGCGCGGCGAGCCGGCCATCGCCTACCAGACCCTCGGCACGGACGGCCCGGTCGACTTCGTGCCGGCCACCCCCGACCTCGATCCCGGCTATCACACCGGCCTCAGCCTGCTGGCCGCCATCGCATGACCACCCGCATCGGCATCGTCGGTCTCGGCATGGCTGCCGAGCCGCACGTCCAGGCGCTGCACGCCCTTGGCGATCGCGTCGAAATCGCTGCCGCCTACAGTCCAACACCCGCCCGTCGCGCCGCTTTCGCCGAGCGGCACCGCGTGCCGATCGCCGACAGCGCCGCGGCGATCTTCGCCGACCCCGCGATCGGCACCGTGCTGATCCTGACCCCGCCCAATACCCATCTCGAGCTGGTCGCCGCTGCAGCCCGGGCCGGAAAGAACATTATTCTGGAAAAGCCGCTCGACATCAGCCTCGAGCGCGCCGAAGCCATCGTCGCAACCTGCCGGCAGCAGGGCGTCGCCCTCGGCATCGTCTTCCAGAACCGCTACCGTCCGGCGAGCCGGGCGCTGCTCGAACTGGTGCGGGGCGGCCGCCTTGGCCGGCTGCTCTCGGCGTCCGTCCGCGTCGACAATTGGCGCCCGCAGAGCTATTACGACGAGCCCGGCCGTGGGACCAGGGCGCGCGACGGCGGCGGCGTGCTGCTGACCCAGGCCATCCACACCATCGATCTGTTCCTCGCCGCCACCGGCCTGCCCGACGAGATCGTCGGTCACGCCGCCACCAGTCCCGTGCACCGCATGGAAACCGAGGACGTCGCTGCCGCGCTGTTGCATTTTCCCGGCGGCGCCATGGGCACGCTGAGCGCCACCACCGCGGCCTGGCCCGGACTGCCCGAGCGCATCGACCTTGTCGGCGAACACGGCGCGGCGCAGCTTGTCGGCGCCCATTTCGTCGCCCGCTTCCACGACGGCTCGTCCGTCACCGCCGGCGCGCCGCCCGCCGAAACCGGTGCCGTGGTGCCGGTCATGGCGGCCGGCCACGAGCTGCATCAGGCGCTGATCGAAGAGTTCCTCGCCGCCCTCGACACCGGCCGCCCCCCGCCGGTCGGCGGCGACGATGCGCTCAACGCCCACCGCGTCATCGACGCCATCCTGCGCTCGTCCCTCGAGCACCGTCCGGTCCGCCTCGTCCCGTAGGGCGGGGTGCGTCCGTCAGTTCGCCCGCTCCAGCGCGATGGCGATGCCCTGGCCGACGCCCACGCACATCGTCGCCAGCGCCCGCGACTTGCCGCCAAGCGCCAGCTCCAGCGCCGCCGTTCCGGCGATGCGGGCGCCCGACATGCCGAGCGGATGGCCGAGCGCGATGGCGCCGCCATTGGCGTTTACCTGCGGCGCATCGTCGGCGAAGCCCAGCTCGCGCAACACCGCCAGCGCCTGGCTGGCGAACGCTTCGTTGAGCTCGATCACCTCGAAATCCTGCGGCTGCAATCCGAGCCGGATGCACAGCTTGCGCGTCGCCGGCACCGGCCCCATCCCCATGATGCGCGGCGCCACGCCGGCGGCCGCGCCGCCCAGGATGCGCGCCATCGGCGTCAGCCCGTGCCGGCGTGCCGCGGCCTCCGAGGCGACGATCAGCGCCGCCGCGCCGTCATTGACGCCGGAGGCGTTGCCGGCGGTGACGGTACCGCCCTGGCGGAAGGGCGTGGGGAGTTTTGCGAGCGCTTCGAGCGAGGTGTCGGACCGTGGATGTTCGTCGCGATCTGTCACGACCGGATCGCCTTTGCGCCGTGGCAGTGTCACGGGCACGATCTCGCGCGCCAGCCGGCCATTTTGCTGCGCCATCGCCGCACGCTGCTGCGAGCGCAGCGCGAATGCATCCTGGTCGGCGCGGCTGACATCATACTCGGCGGCGACATTCTCTCCGGTCTCCGGCATCGAATCGACGCCGTATTGCTGCTGCAGCAGCGGATTGACGAAGCGCCAGCCGATGGTCGTGTCGTAGATCTCCGCATGGCGCGAGAACGCCGTTTCGGCCTTGGGCAGAACGAACGGCGCGCGGCTCATCGACTCCACCCCGCCGGCGACGAACAGGTCGCCTTCGCCCGCCTTGATGGCGCGCGCCGCGACCAGCACCGCGTCCATGCCCGAGCCGCACAGCCGGTTGATGGTGGTGCCCGAGACGCCGGCCGGCAGCCCGGCGAGCAGCAGGCTCATGCGCGCGACATTGCGGTTGTCCTCGCCCGCTTGGTTGGCGCAGCCGAGGATCACGTCGTCCACCGCCGCCCAATCGACGCCGGGGTTTTCGGCCATCAGCGCCTTGAGCGGCACCGCCGCGAGGTCGTCCGCCCGTACGCTCGACAGCGCGCCGCCGAAGCGTCCGATCGGCGTGCGCCGATAGGCGCAGATGAAGGCTTCAGCCACGGCGTCCTCCCTGATGCGCCGCCTCGGTGCGCGCCTGCAGGTCGCGCAGCGTTCCCAGCTCCAGCTCGGTGGGCGCCGGCGTCTCCTCGAGCTCGGCGGCAAAGCGCACCGGCCAGCCGCAATTGTCCTGCACCATCTCGCGCGTCACGCCGCGATGCAGCGAGGTCACGGTGAACTCTTTGCTCTCGGGGTCGGGGCGCCAGAGCGCGAGGTCGGTGATCAGCAGCGTCGGCCCCTTGGTGGTGATGCCGAGCCGCTGCCGATGGTCGCCGCCCTCGCCATGCCCGAAGCTGGTGAAGAAATCGATCTTGTCCACCATCGCCCGCTTCGCCTGCTTCAGCGTGATGAAGATCTCGCCGCACGAGGTCGCGATCTCCGGCGCGCCGCCGCCGCCGGGCAGGCGCACTTTCGGATGCGCGTAGTCGCCGATCACCGTGGTGTTGATGTTGCCGAAGCGGTCGAGCTGCGCCGCGCCGAGAAAGCCGATGGAGATGCGCCCGCCCATCAGCCAGTAGCGGAACATCTCCGGCACGCTCACCGTGCACAGCGCCGTCTCGCACAACTCGCCGTCGCCGATCGACAGCGGCAGCACCTCGGGAGCGGTGCCGATGGTGCCGGATTCGTAGATCAGCGTGATGCCGGGCGCATGCGTCAGCCGGGCCACGTTGCATGCCGCCGACGGCGCGCCGATGCCCACGAAGCACACGTCGTCGTTCCTCAGCGCCCGCGCCGCGGCGATGGTCATCATCTCGTTGGGCGTGAAGTCGCTCATCTCAGGCTCTCCACCCGCGCCGCGAACACCTCTGGTCCGACGTCCAGCACATTGCTCTGCATCCAGCTCGAAAACGCCTCGCGGTCGGCCGAAATCCGGTCCCAGTCGAGATAGGCGGCGTTGTCGCGCGCGTAATAGCCGTGCGTGTAGGACGGGTGCGCGCCGCCCGGCACCACGGCGATCGCGTCGATGGTCCAGTGCGGCAGGATGGTGAGGTTGGGGTGCAGGCCCTTGAAGCTCGGCACCACCTCTTCCACCGTCACCACCACGCGCCTGGCCGCCAGCGCCGCCTCCTTCTGCACCCCGATGATCCCCTCGATCAGCACGTCGCCCTTCTCGCTCGCCTTCTGCGCATGGATGAAGGTCACATCCGGCCGATGCGCCGGGATTGCCGCCAGCGCTTCGCCGGTGAACGGGCAGGTGATCGACTTGATCGCCGGATTGACCCTGGGCAGGTCGGCGCCCTTGTAGCCGCGGAACACCGCCAGCGGCAGCCCGCTGGCGCCGGCCTCATAGGCCTGCGCCATGGCCGAATGCGAATGTTCGATGGTCTCGATGGCGCGCGGATAGGCGTTCTCGATGGCGTCGCGCATCCGCCGCAACAGACCGACGCCGGGGTTGCCCGCGTACGAAAAGATCACCGTCCTGGCCAGCCCCATGCCGATCATCTGGTCGTAGATGATGTCGGGCGTCATGCGCAGCAGCGTCAACTCGCCGATGCCCTGCCGGATCGCCTCGTGCGCCGCCGCATGCGGGATCAGATGGGTGAACCCCTCGAAGGCGACGGTGTCGCCGGCCTTGAGGTGCCGCGCCACCGCATCGCTGAGGGCAAGAAACTCGGCCATGGAACCTCCCCGGTTTTTGCCATCAAACCATGAGGAAACCGGGCTGAATAATGACTTATTGCCCCCGATTCATAACCAGGCGCATCATTTGCTGCGCCCGCCGCCCGCTCCCGGATGCAATTGCAGGATCTCGCTCAGCGCCGCGATCAGCACATCCATCTGCGCCCGGTCGTTATAGCCCTGGCACGACAGCCGGACGATGTGGCGCCCCTGCCATTCGAACACCGGGATCTCGATGCCGTAGGCCCTCAGCAGCTCGTCGTGCACCGCCTGCGCGTCGCACGGCGGGATCGGCATGGCGATCATCTGCGGCGCGCAGAATTCCGGGCTCGCCAGCGCCGGCAGCCCCGTCAGCTCCGCGAGCCGCGCCGCCGTCTCGCGCGCCAGCCGCGTGCATTCGGCGCTCACCGCCCACCAATCATGCGCGCGCCGGAAGGCGAGGGCGGCGGGCACCGCCAGCCATGCCGACGGATCGCGCGTGCCCTGCATTTCGACCTCGTCGACGAAGGCCGAATTGCCGAACGGGCCGCGCACCCCCGGCTGCTTGTTGTCCGCCGTCCAGCCATGGCTGATCACCAGCGGATCGATCATCGCCTGCCACTCCGGCCGGCAATAGACGAAGGCCGAGCCCTTGGGCGACATCAGCCATTTGTGGCAATTGCCGGCATAGAAATCGGCGCCCAGCGCGTCGAGGTCGAGCCGGATGTGCCCGGGCGTATGCGCCCCGTCGATGACGCTGAAGACGCCGCGCCGGCGCGCCTCGGCCACCAGGCTCTCGATCGGGAACAGCAGCGCCGTCGGCGAGGTGATGTGGCTGAGGAACAGCACCCGCGTGCGTTCGCTGAACCCCGCGGCCACCGCCTCGTGGAACGCCTGCGCCGCGCTGAGCGGCAGCGCCACCGGCATCGCCACCACCCTGGCGCCGGTCTTGCGCGCCACATAGGCCCAGGTCTTTTCGAGCGCGTTGTATTCGTGGTCGGTGGTCAGGATCTCGTCGCCCGGCCCGAGCCGCAGCGACTGGATGACGACGTTGAGCCCAGTGGTCGCGTTCGCCACCTGCGCCAGGTTGTCGGCGGCAGTATTAAGCTCCAGCGCCAGCGCCTCGCGTGCCAGCTTGAGGTTGGCCTTGAGGCCGCGCCGCGCATCGAGGAACTCGACCGGCTGCCGTTCCAGCCTGAGCTGCCAGCGCTGGTAGTCCTCGAACACCGGGCGGGGACACGCCCCGAACGAGCCGTGGTTGAGGAACACCACATCGGGGTCCAGCAGGAAGTGCTGCGCGAGGTTGGACGACAAAAGAAGCGCCTTTCGGGGTCGGGCTGCCGCCGGACGGTGTGATAACCGGAAGCTCATGCCAATAGCACGGGCGCCGCTGGGCGGCGTGCGCGCGACGTGCATAATCCCTGATTTGTCCGCCCGCCGGCGGGCCTGCGGCGTTGGAGACAGCATGCTCGACATCCGGATCGCCACCGAGGCGGACTTTGCCGAGCTCCGGACCATGTGGCTGGAGTTCGAGGCCTATCTCAACGCCATCGACGATCCGTCCGAGATCGTGCCGTCGCGCTTCGAGGCGCTGCGCGCCCTGGCCTTCGGGCCCCGGCCGAAATGCAGCATCCGCGTCGCCGAAATGGACGGCGAGGCCGCCGGCTATCTCGTCTTCCACGTCGGCGTGCACATGGACGACCTCGCCCCTGCCGTCTTCGTCGCCGATCTGTTCGTGCGCGAGAAATACCACCGGCAGGGCGTCGGCACCGCCCTGATGCTGGATGTGCGGGCGCGGGCGCGCGCCGAGAACGCCACCAGGATGTTCTGGACCGTCTGGCGCAAGAATGCCGGCGCCCGCGCCTTCTACGACAGGCTGGGCGCCGTGCCCTTCAGCGACGAGATCCTGCTGGTCTGGGACGTGGCGGCTGGCGCCGCGCCCCGGTGAGCCATCGGCGCGCTACACCACCTGGCCGAAGCTGATGCGCAGCGCCTTCTGCCGCGCCACGTCGAGCGATTCGCTCGGCACCGCGTTGCTCGGCCGCATGATGATGTCGCGCAGGCGCTCGACCGGCAGCTTGGGCTGGCGGTTCTCGTCGTAGAGGCCGTTGGTCTCCTGCCGCGTGTCGGTGAGCTGCGTGTAGCAGAAGCCGGCAAGGTCGGTGCTCTCATAGATGCCGTCGAAGAGCTGCTTGATCATCTCCAGATATTCTTCGTCGCTCTGCGCCGTGGCGTAGCCGAACCAGGCTTCGCCGCTCTTGGGGTGCATGGAGAGCCCGCCGAACTCGGTCAGCATCACCGGCTGCCCGCGCCGGTCGTCCGGGCGGAGCAGCAGCCGGCGGCGCGTCGGCCGCATCTCGGTCAGCGTCGTCTCGATCGCCTCCCTGGTGCCGTAGCGCTCGTCGATATGCGCCTTGTACTGCGTGTAGTCGTGCAGGCCCCAGATGTCCGAGACGGTGTGCTCCCAGCCCTCGTTGGACACCACCGGCCGCGTCGGGTCGACCGCCTTGGTCAGGTAGTAGAGCGACGTTGCAAAATCCTGCTGGTCGCGGCGCAGCGCGATATCGGTCACGCCCCAGCTTTCGTTGATCGGCACCCAGGTGACGATGCACGGATGGCTGCGGTCGCGCTTCACCGCGCTCAGCCATTCGCGCGTCAGCCGGTCGACGGCCTGCGCGTTGAACTCGAAGGCATTGGCGATCTCGCCCCACACCATCAGCCCCAGATGGTCGGCCCAATAGAGAAAGCGCGGATCCTCGATCTTCTGGTGGATGCGCACGGCGTTGAAGCCCAGCGCCTTGATCAGCTCCACCTCGCGCTTCAGCGCCTCGGGGCTGGGCGCCGCCAGGTGCGATTTCGGCCAATATCCCTGTTCCAGCACCGAGCGCATGAAGGTCGGCTTGTCGTTGAGCAGGAACCGGCCATTGGCGATGCCGACGCTCCTCAGCCCGAAATAGCTGTCGACCGCATCCACCGGTTTGGCGTCGGCGCCCAGCAGCGTCACCGTCACATCGATCAGGTTGGGATTGTCCGGCGTCCAGTGGAGGTCGCCGCGATGCACGCCGTTCTGCGCCGCCGGGATCACCACGCGCGTGTCGACGAAATTGCCCGCCACCCGTACGCTCTGCTCGGCCAGCACCTCGCCCTTGCGGCCGAGCCGGATGTGCAGGAACCCGGCATAGGCCTGGTTCAGGCTCGCCTCGACGCGCACGCTGCCGTCGGCCAGCTCGGGCGTCAGCTGCAGCTCGGCGACATAGGTTTCGGGCACCGGCTCCAGCCACACCGTCTGCCAGATGCCCGACGTGCGGTTGTACCAGATGGCGTGCGGCTGTTCCTGCCAGTCCTGCTTGCCGCGCGGCTGCGTCACGTCGGTCGGCTGGTCCTCCGCCCGCACCACCACCACCTGCTCGCCCGAGGCGTCGAGACTGGCGGTGATGTCGGCCGAGAACGGCACGTGCCCGCCCTCGTGCTCGGCCACCAGCGAGCCGTTCACCCACACCTTGGCGCGGTAGTCCACGGCGCCGAAATGCAGCAGCAGCCGCTGTCCCGGCTCGGCCGTGGCCGGGAACGTCCGCCGGTACCACAGCACCGGGTGAAAGCCCGTATCGCCGATGCCCGACAGCTCCGATTCCGGCGGAAACGGCACCGTGATCTGCCGGTCGAAGCGGCCGGCATCGTCCTGCCAGCGCTCGCCGATGCCGCGATCGGCATCGTCATAGGCGAATGCCCAGGCGCCGTTGAGATCGGTCCATTGCGCCCGCGTAACCCGCGGCCGCGGATGCAGAACGCTGTCGGGAGTGGTCATCTTGTCCTCATGTCTCGCCGCGGCTCACGCCGTCGGCCTGTTGTCGCTGTCGCCGATCGCAGGATCGGGTGGCGCCGCAGCGGCACCATCCCGACCCCGCCATGGCCCGGCAGTCACAATGCCGGGGTCCCGCCGGGAGGGAGTGGCCCGGCGGGGGAAAGCTCTAGCTCAGTTGCACCCGGATCATCTGGTACGAATAGGGCGGCAGTTTTCCGCTCAGCGTGCCGCCGTCCGCCGTCATGCCGCTGCCCGCCCTGGGGACCACCGCGTTCTGGTCCCTGAGCGTGTTGGCGGCCTTGAGGTCGGCATGCGTCAGCACCTGATGGTCGATCACCCGCGCCGTGCCGAACCCCTTGAGGTCGACGCTGAGCTCCAGCGCCTCGCTCGCATGCCGGTTGACGGCAAACAAGCTGATGGTCTTGCCGTCCGTGTCGTGCACCGCCGAGATGTCGAGATAGGGCACGTTGTCGGCCACGTCCGCATCGTAGCCGGCGCATGCGACGCCGAGGTTCAGCGCCGTGCCGCGCCCGAAGATCGAGGCGAAGTAGTAGGGATAGTAGATCGTCTGCCGCCATGCCGGTCCGCCCGGCTCGGTCATGATCGGGGCGATGACGTTGACCAGCTGCGCGATGCAGGCGATGCGCACCACGTCCGAGCGGCGGATGAAGGTGTTGAGGATGCAGCCGACCTGCAGCACGTCCTCGAAATTGTAGGCGTCCTCCAGCAGCCGCGGCGCGTGCGGCCAGCCGCTGTTGCCGTCGAGCACGGCGCGGTCGGCGGCGTTGGAATGGTACCACACGTTCCATTCGTCGAACGAAATGCTGACCTGCTTCTTGCTCCGCTTCTTGGCCTTCACGAAGTCGATGGTCGAGGCGACGGTGCCGATATAGCGGTCGAGCTTTTCGTTCAGCGCCAGGTAGTTCGCCGTGTGGTTGCCGCGATTGGCGAAATACATGTGCAGCGAGATGTGGTCGACCGCCTCATAGGTGTGCTCCAGCACCACCCGCTCCCATTCGGGATAGGTCGGCATGTCCGAATTGGACGAGCCGCACACCACCAGCTCCAGCGATTTGTCGAAGGCGCGCAGCGCCTTGGCGGTTTCGTTGGCGAGCCGGCCGTATTCGTCGGCGGTCTTGTGGCCGACCTGCCAGGGCCCGTCCATCTCGTTGCCGAGGCACCACAGCTTGACGTCGAACGGCTCGGCGCGGCCGTGCTTCTTGCGCAGATCGCCCCAATACGAGCCCACCGGTCCGTTCACGTATTCGACGAACTTGCGCGCCTCGTCGAGCCCGCGCGAGCCGAGGTTGATGGCCAGCATCATCTTGGTGCCGACCGTGTCGCACCATTTGGCGAATTCGTGCACGCCGACGGCGTTCGAGTCCGACGTATGCCAAGCGAGGTCGAGCCGCGTCGGGCGCTGCTCCACCGGACCGACGCCGTCCTCCCAATTGTAGGCCGAAACGAAATTGCCGCCCGGGTAGCGGACATACGGAATCTTGAGGTCGCGCACCAATTGCGCCACGTCGCCGCGCATGCCGTCCGCGTCGGCGGTTGTGTGCCCGGGCTCGTGGATGCCCGTATAGATGGCGCGCCCCAGATGCTCGAGAAAGGCGCTGTAAAGCCTGTCGTCGATCCGGGACACAACGAAATCCCGGTGCGCCGTGACCGTGGCACGCATTGTCGTCAGCCTCCCTGCTAAACCCGATTGTCTGATTTATATCGGATTGCTCGGCACATTCAAAATGCCCCGCCGCCTGTCGTCAAGTCGGATTCGACGGTGCTGTCTCAGCGGGAATTCCGGCGCACGCCATCCATATCAGGCAGATCGAAGCACTTCGCGACCGTATCGGCTTAGCTGATCCGAAATTGCGGTGTTAATCCGAAAGGCTGATCTGCACGCCGTCCTCACCGCGCGGTGTGGATCCTCAGCACGATGTCCTGGTCGTAATTGCCGAAGCCGCGGCCGAAGATGTTGACGCCGCCCGGATGCTTGGCGTTGTCCTTCACCCCGATGCGCAGCCGGATCGAGTGGTGGTTGGGCACGTCCAGGTCCTTGAGCGAGACCGGCGAGATCTTCACGCCGTCGACGAAGGTGCCGTCCCTGGCCACCCGCCAGGTCTTGAGCTTGCCGTACTGGCTGCCGCGCAGCGTCCACCAGTCGGGCGTATAGACGCCGCGCTGGTCGCCGAAATCGCCGGGGCTGGTCCAGGTGCCCACGTCCTTCTGGTTCACCGTCACCGTGATGTCCGACGGCCAGTCGCTGGCGGTGCCCGGCACCTCCGACGAAATCTCGAACGAGAACTCCAGCGCCTCGACCTCGGTCTTGCTCAGCCGCGCATTGTTGGGGAACTGGTACTCGACGAAGCCGCGCGTGAACCACATCAGCCCGGCCCGCATGCGGCTCGGATCGAGGAAGGTGTCGGGCACGTCGAGCAGCCCGATGATGCCTTCGGCGGAGCACAGGCCGCAGGGCGCGCTGATCTCGCAGCTCGTATAGAGCCCCACCGGCATCGCCACCTCGATCACATCCGGCCGGGTGGCGGCGACGTCTTCTTTGAACATCACCAGCACCTCGTCATAGATGGCGCGGCAGATCTTCTGGTTGCCCTTGCGCGCCTTCTGCGTCTCGGTCCTGATCAGCCTCGCCTGCTCGAGGATCTGCAGGTTCGAGCTGACCGTCGATTGCGGCAGCTCGAGCCGGCTGGCGATGTCGTTGACGTTGAGGCCGCCGCTGACATGCAGCGCCCGCAGGATCCTCACCCGCACCGGCGACGCCAGCCCGTGCAGCACGTCCGGCCGTTCCTCCGGATCGACCAACAGGAAATTCCGGCTCATTCCCGCCCCGGCATACTCATTCCGAAGACGTGATGTATATCGGCGCTTCGGCTGCAATGATAGCCGCGCCGTTGAATTTTATGCGTTTTTCCGCCTGCTCCGCGGCGCTCAGGCCTCCGGGATCCACACCACCATCGAGCCCTTGTTGCGGTTCGCCCACAGATAATAGGGCAGGGCGGTGAGCGTCGTCGCGTGCTCGCGCGACGGCGCGGTGCGATAGAGCTCGTGCCAGTCCGCGGTGTCGATGGCGGTGGCCTTCGCCGACAGCGTCACCGCGCCGCCGAACAGGTCGGCCCGCGTGCTCGCCAGCAGCTCCGAGGCGCGCGGCAGCTTCAGCCGCTGCACGCTGCCGCCGGGATTGTCGATCTCCTCGAGGCAATAGACCAGCGGCCCGCGCTTCAACGCCACGCGTCCCGCATCCATGATCACGCCCGGATGCGCATAGAGCCGCTCCGGCGGCATCGGCAGCTCCAGCGTCACGACGTCGCCCCGGCGCCACGTCCGGCGCACGGTGACATAGCCGGCGGTCGGCACATCCGTCACCGCCTCGCCGTTGACCTTGAGCGTGTGCGACCGGGCCCAGCCCGGCACCCGCAATTTCACGTCGAACGCCGCCGGCGTTTCGGGATCGATGCCGATTTCGATCTCCCCCGACCACGGATAATTGGAGCGTTCGCGCAACGTCACCGTCGTTCCGGCGATCTCCTGCGTCGACGAAATGCCGCCATAGATGTGAAACGCCACTCCATCAGACGCGGTGGAGATGAAATAGCCGCCCACCGACGCCACCAGCCGGCTGACGTTCATCGTGCAGCACGGACAGGTGTGCCACTCCCAGCGCTCCGCCGACCCGTCGCTCTCCAGCGGATTGGCGTAGAAATAGTGCGTGCCGTCCCGGCTCAGTCCCGACAGCGCGCCGTTGTAGAGCGCGAGCTCGAGGATGTCGGCATATTTGCCGTCGAGGTCGAGATGCAGCATGCGCTGCGCCCAGAAGATCAGCGCCACCGAGGCGCAGGTCTCGGCATAGGCGGTCTGGTTCGGCAGGTCGAAATCGTGGGTGAAGCCCTCATTGTGCGCCGACGGGCCGAGCCCCGCCGTCACGTACATCTTGGTCTCCATCACGTCGTCCCACAGCACCTCGCAGGCCCGTTTGAGCTCGGCATCCCCGAGCTCGGCGGCGAGGTCGGCCATTGCCGTGTAGAGGTACATGGCGCGCACCGCGTGCCCCACCACCTTGCGCTGCGCCCGCACCGGTTCGTGCGACTGGCTGTATTCGTAATTGGGATAGCTGTAGCGCTGCTCGAACAGCCCGCGCCGCGCCCGCTCCTCGCGCTCGACGTCGTAGTAATGCGGCGGCTGCCGCCCGCGCTCGTTGACGAAATACACCGCGAGGTCGAGGTGCTTCTTCTGCTTGGTCAGATGATAGAGCTTGACCAGCGCCAGCTCGATCTCGGGGTGCCCGCAATAGCCGCGCTTCTGCCCCGGCCCGGTGCCGAAGGTCTGCCGGATGTGCTCGACATAGCGCTCCATGATGTCGAGCCAGCGCCGCCGCCCGGTGGTCTCGTAATAGGCGATGGCGCCTTCCAGCATGTGCCCGGCATTGTAGAGCTCGTGGTTGTCGCGCAGATTGGTCCAGCGGTTCTCCGGCTCGCGGTCGAGGTACCAGCAATTGAGGTAGCCGTCCGGCTCCTGTGCCCGCTCGAAATCGTCGACGATCGCCTCGATCTTGGCCTCGATGTCGGCGTCGCGCCGGTGCGACAGTGCATAGCTCGCCGCCTCGATCCATTTGCCCACGTCGGAATCCCAGAACACCTGCACCGAAAAGCCGTTGCTGTGCCGCGGAAAGCGCAGCGGTGGCGGCGGCTGCGGCAGCTTCAGCGAGTCGAGCAGCCCGTACTCCTCCAGCTTCCGGTGCTGGCTCGGAATCGTCGTCCGCAACACCGTCTCCAGCCGCTCCTTCCAGAACTCGCCCTCGAGGCGGACGTCGACGAAACGCACGGGATGGTACTGGCTCATTGAAACTCCGTTCTGCGCCGGTGGCCGGCGCCGATAGCTAGCTTTGCGACGAGGCGCGGATCACCAGGCTGCAGGGCAGGCGGCGCACGCCGCTGAGGTGCTCGCCGGCGATCAGCCGCAGCAGCGCCGCGCCCGCCTCGTGCCCCAGCGCCGTCAGGTTCATGTCGACGCTACTGAGCTGCGGCCGCGCCGACAGCGTCATCACGTCCCAATTGTCGAAGCCGACGATCGCCACCTGGCCCGGAATGGCGATGCCGCGCTCGCGCAGCGCCTCGCTGGCGCCGCGCGCCAATTGGTCGTTGTCGCAGAACAGCGCATCGGGGAGCGGCGAGGCGCCGTCGAACAGCCGCGCCACCGCATCGCGTCCCCACGCCTCCGACCACGGGCCGTTGACATAGAGCGCCGGGTCGTAGGCGAGGCCCGCCGAACTGAGGCTCGCCAGATAACCTGCCTGCCGGAGCCGCACCGCCTCGAACCGCTCCGGTCCTGCCACATGCGCGATGCGCCGCCGCCCGCCCGCCACCAGATGGTCGATGGCGAGCCTGGCGCCGCCTTCGTCGTCGGGGATCAGGCAATAGGCGCCGGGGTCGTCCGCCTGCGAATACACATAGACGATCGGCAGGCCCGCCGGCACCGGCCCGATCGGCGGCCGCTTGTCGGCGCGGCGCGCGGTCACCACCAGCCCGTCGATGCGCTTGCGCATCAACTGGTCGAGATGCTGCCGCTCGCGCGCCGGATCGTCGGTGGCGTTGCACATGAACACCGCGATCCCCTGGTCGGCCAGCGTCTGTTCCAGCGCCTCGACGATGGGGAAGCTGAACCGGCCGAAGCTGTCATTGGTGATCAGCCCCACCGTCATCGAACGCGCCCGGTGCAGGCTCTGCGCCAGATCGTTCGGCCGGTAGCCGATCGCATGCGCCACCCCCAGCACCTTGTCGCGCGTCTCCTGCCGCAGGTGCCCGGTGCGGTTGAGCGCCTTGCTGGCGGTGCCGATCGACACCTCGGCGGCGCGCGCGACATCGTGGATGGTCGGCCCGCTGCGGCCCGCCCGTCCACTGCCCGAAGGTTTGCCCGAACGCGTCGTCATCTACTTCACGGCGCCGCTCAGCAGGCCCGACACGTAGTATTTCTGCAGGAACACGTAGATCAGCACGCACGGGATGATCGATACGATGATGCCCGCCTGCAGCGAGCCCCAATCGACCGCGCCCAGATGTCCGGTGCGCACGCTCACCAGCATCACCGGCACGGTGAACAGCGTCTCCTTGTTCATCACGATCAGCGCCGCGAGGAACTCGTTCCACGAGGTGATGAAGGCGAAGAGCGCGATCGTCACCACGCCCGGCAGCACCAGCGGCAGCGCCACCCGGGTGAACAGCTGGAACGAATTGCCGCCGTCCACCACCGCCGCTTCCTCGAGCTCTTTCGGCACGCCCTCGAAGCTGTTGCGCATCAGGTAGATGCTGAACGGGATCTGCAGGATGGCGTGGATGATGGCGAGCCCGATATGGGTGTTGGCCAGCCCGATCTTGGCGAACATCATGTAGATCGGGATCAGCAGCGACTGGTACGGGATCATCAGCGGCAGCAGCAGCACCAGGAACAGCACTTCCTTGCCGCGGAAGCGGAAGCGCGCCAGGCCGTAGCCGGCCGGCACCGCCAGCGCCACCACCAGCACGATCGCCAGCGCCGCCACCAGCAGCGAATTGCCGACATAGGTCCACAGCCCCGCCTGGTAGTCGAGGATGTTGCGGTAGTTCTCGAGGCTGAACGAATGCGGCAGGTAGGTCGGCGGCGTCGCCGAGGCGTCGGCCTTGCTCTTGATCGAGGCGAAGAAGCTCAGCACCACCGGCGCCAGCATCAGCGCACTGATGAACACCGCGATCGCCGCCAGCAGATAGCGCACCCCGGCATTGCTGCCGACCACGCGCTCTTCGCGCGCCGCGGCCACGCGCGTCGACAGGGCGGCATCGGTCATTGCGGCGCGCTCCGCGAGGTGAGGAAGATCTGGATGGCCGCCGCGATGGTGATGATCGCGGTGAGCACGATGGCGAGCGCCGAGCCGTAGCCGAGCTGGAACTTGATGAAGGCGCTCTGGTAGATCCAGTACACCGAGGTGAAGGTCAGCCCGCGCGGCCCGCCGCCGGTCATGATGTAGAGCTGCTCGAACGCCAGCATCGAGCCGATGGCCGAGATCAGCGTCACCAGCAGCACCGTGCGCAGCGTCAGCGGCGCATAGATCATGCTCACCCGCTGCCAGTAGCCGGCGCCGTCGATCTGCGAGGCTTCCACCACCTCGCGGCTGATCGACTGGATGGCGGCGACGAACAGGATCATGCCGAAGCCGACCACCTTCCAGGTCACCGAGATGATCACCGCCCACAGCGCCCAGTCGGCATTGGTGAACCACACGATCATCGAATTGGCGATGTGCAGGTCGACCAGCGCCTTGTCGAACAGCCCCACCTGCTGGTCGAACAGCCAGAACCACAGCAGCGACGAGGTGCCGAGCCCGATCACCACCGGCATGAAGATCACCCCGCGCGCGAACTGCAGCACCCTGTCGTTCTGCGCCGTCAGCAATGCCAGCGCGTAGCCCAGCCCCATCAGGACCGGGGTGATGATGACGGTGTATTTGAGGGTGAACCACAGCGCCTTCCAGAACTGCGGGTCGCCGGTGAAGATACGCACGTAATTGGCCGCGCCCACCCATTTGCCGCCGCCCAGCAGCGACGCGTCGGTGAACGAGGTGTAGATCAGCTGGCCGAACGGATAGAGCACGAACACCGCCACGAACAGCAGCGCCGGCGCCATATAGGCGAGGCCGAGCAGATTTCGCCGACCCAGGTTCATGGCGCCCCCCGCAAAGCCGCTGTTGCCAATGATGTGACCGTAGAATGCGTCATCGTCTGAAGCCAGTGGCCGGCCGCGCGACATGGGCGCAGCCGGCATCGCCCGGGAGGAGCGGTTACTGCGCGGCGATCGCCTTCATCGCGTCCTGCGCCGTCTTGATGGCGCCGTCGACGTCGCCATCGAAGATCGCCGTCTGCAGCATCTGGATCCACGGGCTCGAATCCGAGTTGACCATGTCGTTGAAGTGCAGCGCGTAGGGGGTGAAGCCCTTGCCCAGCGCCTGCGCCGTGGTCACCACGCGCGGTTCGTCCTTGAAGTATTTGTTGTCGGCCAGCGCCGGGCGCGACGGGATGATGCTGTTCTTGGCGAGGCCTTCGAGCTGCGCCTCGTCGGTCAGCTCCCAATGGATGAACTGCAGCGCCAGATCTGCGTGCTTGGACGCCGCCGGAATGGCGATCACGTCGCCGCCGACGAAGGCCGAGGCTTCGCCCGCCTTGGTGCCGGGAATGAAGCCGATGCCGAAATTCATGTCCGGCTTGTCGTGCTTGAGTGCCGAGATGGCAAAGCCGCCGGTGCCCTGGATGCCGATCTTGCCGGTCTCGAAGGTGGCGAAGAAATTCGCGCCGGTGTCGGCCTGGGCGCTGTCGGGGATCAGCTTTTCGTCCCACATCGCCTTCATCTCGGTCAGCACGTCCTTGACGCCGTCGCCGGTCAGCGCGTCGTCGCCGGCCTTGGTCGGCAGCAGCTTGGAGCCGGCCGCCACCATCATCGGCGAGGTCACGAAGATGTTGCAGCCCGGGCAGGAGCCCGAGAAATAGTAGCCGTAGGTGTCGTTGCCGAGCGCCGTGATCTTCTTGGCGTCCTCGTGAATCTCCTGCAGCGTCGCCGGCGCCTTGTCCGGATCGAGTCCGGCGGCCTTGAACAGATCCTTGTTCCACAGCAGCACCGACACGTCGGGGGTGAAGCCGGCGCCGTAGATCTTGCCGTCATAGGTCGCGATGTCCTTGTAGGCCTGCGCGACGCCGGCGTAGTTCGGGTCCTTCTTCATCTCGTCCGTGATGTCCTTGAGGAATCCGGCCTTCATGAAGTCGGGCATGTAGATGAGGTCGAACGACACCATGTCGGGCACGTCGCCGGCCTGGCTGCCGGTGGCCAGCTTGGTGACCATCTGGTTGTCGGGGATCACCGTCGCCACCACCTTGTCGTCGTGGCTCGCGTTCCACAGATCGATCATGAATTGCGCGGCGGTGGCGCCCGAGGCGCGCACCCACATCTGGATGTCGGTGGCCGAGGCAGCGCCGGGCATGGCCACGGCCGAAGCCGTCAGCGCGAGCGCCAGCAGGCTCGAATGAACCGGTAGTCTCATGGATATCCTCCCTGTGTCCCGGCGCCGCCGGACCCCGAGCGGGGCTTCCTCCCAGCACGCCAAGAAAAGCTTTTCCGTCCGTCGAAAAAGCTTTTCCGTCTCTGAGCGTCGGACCGTCGACGAGGGCGGCCAGCGGTTTCGGAAAAGCTTTTCTCGATACGATTTGCACGGGCCGGCGCCGTTGGCAAGACCCCATTAGTACGATTATTCCCGCGGACAGGCGGTACCGCCCCGGCGATGCCGCGCCACCGGCGTCCGCTACGTCTTCACCTCGATCCACACCGGCGCGTGGTCGCTGGCGCCCTCTTCGCCGCGCACAGTGCGGTCGATGCCGGCGGCCGTCAGCGCCTTGCCGAGCTTCCGGCTCAGCAGCATGTGGTCGAGCCGCAGCCCCGCATTGCGCGGCCAGCGGTTGCGCATGTAGTCCCAGAACGTATAGAGCGCCATTTCGTCCGGAAACGCCTTGCGCAGCGCGTCGGTCCAGCCCTGTTCGAGCAGCCGCGCGAACTGCGCCCGCGGCTCCGGCTGCACCAGCGCATTGTCGCGATACGAGGTGGTTATGTAGATGTCGCGCGCCTCCGGAACGATGTTATAGTCGCCGGCGATCACCACCGGCAGCTTGCTGTCCCACAGCTCTTGCGCATGTGCGATCAGCCGCTCGGTCCAGCTGAGCTTGTAGGCGAATTTTGGCCCCGGCTGCGGGTTGCCGTTGGGCGCGTAGAGGCAGGCGATCACCACCCCGTTCACCGCCGCCTCGATATAGCGTGCCTGCGTGTCGCTGTCGTCGCCGGGGAGGGCTGTCGCCGTCACCACCGGCTCGGCGCCGCGCGCCAGGATGGCGACGCCGTTCCACGTCGATTGCCCCACCCACGCCGCGCCATACCCCGCCTCGGCCAGCGCCGATGCCGGAAACTGCCGGTCGGTGCATTTGAGCTCCTGCAGGCACACCACATCCGGCCGCGCCGCCGCGAGCCAGCGCCGCAGGATGTCGAGCCGCTTGTTGACGTTGTTGATGTTGAAGCTCGCGATCTTCATCCGCGATCCCGCAGTCGGCGAGCCTCTGCCACGTGCGGGGGAGGGAGGCCGCCACATCGCGCCGGGCTCACGCCGCGACCCGCCCCACCCATTCGCGCACCTTGCCGGCCACCGCCGCCAGATGCTGCGCCGCGGCGAAGCCCGATATGGCCTTGCGCGGCTTCAGGTCGTGGTCGCCGTCCTCCAGCCAGAACAGCTCGATCTCGTCGTTGAGCCCGTACTCGCCCACCTCGGTGCGGTCGCCGAACTCGTCGCGCGTGCCCTGGCAGATCAGCGTCGGCGTCTTCAGCTTGATGAGATGCGCCGTGCGCAATTGCTGCGGCCGCCCCGGCGGGTGGAACGGATAGCCGAGGCACAGCAGCCCCGCGATCCGCCCCGCCGCAAACTCCGCGTCGGCGACCATGCTGGCGACGCGCCCGCCCATCGACTTGCCGCCGATGATCAGCGGGCCATTGGTCGGACCGAGGTCGTCGATCGCCGCCACAAATTCAGGCATCACCGTCTCGGCCCTGGGCGGCGGCTTGCGCGTGCCCGTCCGCCGCGCCGCCATGTAGCCGAACTCGAACCGCGCCACGCGGAACCCGGCGCCGGCCAGGGCCTTCGCGGTGGCCGTCATCGCGGCGGAATCCATCGGCGCCCCCGCGCCATGCGCCAAAAGCAGCGTGACGCGGGCGTCTTCGGGGCCGTCGAACAGGAAATCGGTGGGCATCAGCTGGCGGACTTTCGCTCGTTGAGATCGACGAACGCGATGCCCCGGCTCGCGGTTCGCGCCCATTCGCTGTCCTGGTCGAGCTCGAGATAGCGCGCCCACGCCGCGCGCGCCGCCGCCAGTTCCCCGGCGTCGAATTCCAGCGAGGCGAGATTGTAGATCGCATCGGCATAGTCGGGATCGATGGCGATGGCGCGCTTGAGGTGCTGCCGCGCCGCCGCGATCTTGCCCTCGTCGCGCAGCAATGCCGCGAAGTTGAACCACGCTTCGACGAACCCCGGATCGAGCTTGATGGCGAGCGCATAGGCCGCCGCCGCTTCGTCGGCTTCGCCCAGCGCGCGGAAGCAGTTGGCGCGGTTGTAGCTCGCCACCGAATCCGACGGGTCGAGCGCCAGGCAGCGGCCATAGAGCACCGTCGCCTCGGCATGGAGCTTGGCGTCCTCCGCCTGCTCGGCCAGCGCGAAATAGGCTTCCGTGTCGTCGTCGGGCGGCTCCAGCGGCAGCAGCCGCTGCCCGTCGAGCTCGCTCTTGTTGGCGGCGTCGCCGGCATAGATCTTGCCCGGCCCGTCCGGGTGCAGCGACAGCGCCGTCAGCGACGCCACCGGCCCGGCGTGATGCACCGAGCGCACCACCGCCAGCCAGCCGGCGCCCCCGGCGACCAGCCCGGCATATTTCTTGGCGAGGATCAGGTCGCGGAACGAGAACGGCTCGCTGTCGTGCTCGAACGCGTCGAACAGCACCAGCCGGTCGAACACATCCTCATCGAGCCGCGACTGCTCCAGCATCGAGCGCCGCCCGATCTCGGCCCGCTCCGGCGCCTCCATGAGATGCAGCCAGCGCAGGAAGGCGTTCTCGCTCAAGAGCTTCACGCCGCTGAGCTTCAGCGCCGCGAGCTTGGCCTCGATCTCGGCTTCACTCTTGCCGATGAGCTTGCGCCCGATCACCACGCGCTGCGTCTGCCGCGTCACGCCGCGATGCAGCCGCCCGCCGCGGCCGGCGACCGCCCGCGCGGCGAGCCGTTGCGGAAACGCCTCCAGCGCTCCCACAATGCCGACGCTCGCCGGAGTTTGCGCCATCCTGCTCGATCAGGCCTTCTTGCGCGCCGGCGCCTTGGCCGCCGCGGCCTTGCTGGCCGCCACCGCCTGCTTCAGCGACGGCTTGGCCGGCTTTTTTGCCGCCGCCGGTTCGGCGCTCTTGGATTTGCTCGGGGCGGCGGGCTTGGCCTGTCCCAGGCTCGCCTTCAGCGCATCCATGAGGTTGATGACGTTGCCGCGCTCGGGCGCCGCCGCGATGATCGGCTTGTGGCCCTTGAGCTTCTCCTTGATCATCGCCATCAGCGCCGTCTCGTAGCGATCCTCATAGGCCTTCGGGTCGAAATGCGTCACCTTCTGCTCGATCAGCTTTTCGGCGAGCTGCAGCATTTCCGGGTCGGTCTTGATGTCGGGGATTTCGTCGAAATAGGCGCTGGTCGAGCGCACCTCGCGCGGATCGCGCAGCGTCGTCACGAACATGCCCTTGTCGCGCGCCCCGATGGTGACGACGCGCTCACGGCTCGACATCACCAGCCGGGCGATGGCCAGCTTGCCGGCCGCCCGCATCGCGTCGCGCAGCACCGCGAACGTCTCCTCCGCCATCGCCCCGTCCGGCGCCAGGTAGTACGGTGAGTCCTGGTAGATCACGTCCACCTCGCTCTCGTCGACGAACGCCTCGATGTTGAGCGTGTGGTTGGATTCGATCCGCACCGCGTCGAGGTCCTCGTCGTCGATGATGATGTACTGCTTGTCCTCGTACTCGTAGCCGCGCACCAGATCCGAGCGCTCCACCAGCCCGAGCTCGGGGTCCACCGGCTTCATGTTGATGCGGTTGTGCGTGTCCTTGTGCAACTGGTTGAAGCGGATCTTTTCGTTCGCGCTCACCGCCGGGTAGAGCCGCACCGGGCAGCTCACCAGGCTCAGCTTGATGTATCCCTTCCAACTGGCTCTCGGCGCCATCGGTCGACTCCATGCGGTACGCGGCACAAACGGAGGGCGATTTTAGTCTAAATCGGCCGGTTGGTCGATGTAGGGTAAACGGGAGCGGTTAATGCCGCCTGCAACCGGCCCTGCGCCATCCCGCCTATCCCAGCCGCTTCAGCGCCGCCGCCAGGTCCCCGGCATGCTCGTCCATCGCCGCCCACGGGTCGCCATGCGCCGCCACCAGGCCGGGCAGCGTCGAATAGTTGAAGTCCTCGGGCGCCGTGACCGACGGCAGATCGTCCCAGTTCAGCGGCGTCGAAGCCGGCAAATTCGCCCGCGCCCGTAGGCTGTACGGGGCCACGGCGGTGGCGCCGCGGTAATTGCGGTGGAAGTCGATGAAGATGCGCCGGCTGCGCTTGTCCTTGGCCATGTTGACCACGAAAATCTCCGGCGCCGCCCTGGCGATGCGCGCGGCGATCTCGCCGGTGCCGGCATGCACTTTCTTCCAGTCGAGCCTGGGCTTGAGCGGCACCACCACGTGCAGCCCCTTGCCGCCCGAGGTCTTCACATAGGGCGTGAGCCCCAGCGCCTCGAGCTGCGTCTTGACGAAGAACGCCGCCTCGACGCTCTGCCGGAACCTGATGCCCTCGCCCGGATCGAGGTCGAAGATGATGCGGTCGGGCGTCTCCAGCGCGCTCGCCCAATGGCACCCCCAGGCGTGGAACTCGATCACCCCGAACTGCGCCAGCGCCAGATAGCCCTTGGCATCCTCGATCGAGATATATGCCTTGAGCTCGCCCTCCTCGCTGCTCATCGTCTCGAAGCTGGCGATCGTCGGCGGCATGCCGGTGAACGGATGGCGCTGGAAGAAGATGTCGTCGAGCCGGCCGCTCGGGCTGCGCACCAGCGACACCGGCCGCCCGAACAGGTGCGGCAGCATGAAGTCCCCCACCGCCGCATAATAGATCGCGACGTCGAGCTTGGTCGGCCCGCTCTTGCCGAACAGCCGCCGCGTCGGGTTGGTCACCCAGATGCCGGCGAGGTCCGCGTCCGAGATCAGCCGCTGCCGCGGCGCCGGCGTGGCGCTGGCGGTGATCTCGGGCTCGCGCAGCCCCTTGAACACCGCATGCCGTACCCAATTGTCGGCCGTGAGGTTGGCGTAGTGCACATGCGCCGTCAGCACCGGCCGCACCGCGATCACGTCCTTGGGCATGCCGTCGAGCCGCTGCTCCGGCGCCGCCAGCGGCTCCAGCCGCGCGAGGATCGACACCAGCTCGTCGGCCGCGAAGCCGGTGCCGCATTTGCCGCGATAGACCAGCTCGCCGTCCACCCATTGCCCCAGCGCCAATGCGCCGATGCCCGCCGCCGCCGGCGACAGCGTGTAGCCGACGATGGGGAACTCGCCCGCCTGCAGCGCCTTGATCTTCACCCAGCTCTTGCTGCGCGCCTGTACATACGGCGCATCCACGCGCTTGCTGAGGATGCCCTCGAGCCCCATCTCCGTCGCATGGTCGTACAGCACCTGCCCGTCGCCGGTGATGCCGTCGCTGAACTGGATGGCCGAGCTCGGCGACAGCACCGGCGCCAGCAGCCCCTGCAGCGCCGCCTTGCGCGCGACGAGCGGTACCTTGGTCAGATCGTAGCCGTCGAGATAGACCAGGTCGAAGGCGAAATAGGTCAGCCGTTCGCTGGCGTGCTCGCTCAGCGCCTGCTGCAGATCGGCGAAATGCGACACCCCGCTGTCGTCGATCACCACGATCTCGCCGTCGAGGATCGCGTCCTTGCACGGCAGCGCCGCGAACGCCTCGGCCAGCACGCCGTATTTGTCGGTCCAGTCGAGCCCGCCGCGGGTGATCAGCTTCACCGTGCCGCCGCTGACATGCGCCATGGTGCGGTAGCCGTCGAACTTGATCTCGTGCAGCCAGCCCTCGCCATGCGGCGGTGTCTCCACCTGCGTCGCAAGCTGCGGCTTGAAGCTGGTGCGCGGCATCGCCGCCTTGGCCGCGCCCTTGAGCTTGCCCGGCGAAGGCTTCGCCGGCTTTGCCGCCCTGGCCTTCGGCGCCGCCTTGCTCGCCGTGTCGGCCGCCAGCACTTCCTCGATCGTCATCCCGGATTTGACGCTCTCCGGCCGTGTCGCGAGGATATCGGTCTTGGTGTCGACGCCGCTGTCCTTCTCCTTGATGAACAGCCAGTTGTTCTTGCCCTCGCCGGGTCTGCCCTTCATCCGCACCAGCACCCAGCCGCCCTTGAGCTTTTCGCCCCACAGCCGGAACTTGAAATCGCCCGTCTTCAGCCCCGCCTCGGGGTCGCCCATCGGCGCCCAGGTGCCGGTGTCCCACACGATCATCGGCCCGCCGCCATATTCGCCCGCGGGGATCACGCCCTCGAAGTCGATGTAGTCGAGCGGATGGTCCTCGGTCTCGGCGGCGTAGCGCTTGTCGGCCGGGTTGAGCGACGGCCCCTTGGGCACCGCCCAGCTCTTCAGCACCCCGCCCAGCTCGAGCCGCAGATCATAATGGTCGGCGCTCGCCGCATGCTTGTGGATGACGAAGCGCTGTCCATCGCCGCCCGCGCTGCCGCCCGCCGGCTCCGGCGTCTTGCTGAAATCGCGTTTCTGCCGATAGGCGCTGAGCGACGCTTTGCTGCTGCTGGCCATGAAACTCCCCGCCCGGCCCCGGCCTCACGGGGCGGCGACCCCTCGACCGCGGCGCCGGGTCGCCCGATGGCTACGGCTGCGCCAGCTCGTCATATTTGTTGGCGCGATACACCAGCGTCGAGATCAGCCAGCTCGCAAGGAACACGCCCACCACCGCATAGCCGAAATTGGTGAGGTTCTCGTTGAGATTGCCGATCACGTCCCACACGCCGCCGCTGAGCTCGAGCTTGTTCGAGATCAGGCCCAGCGCCTCGACGCTGCCGATGAACACCGCCACCGCCACCGACGCCGCGGTGATGGTGAGGTTGTACCACAGCTTGCGGATCGGGTTGACGAAGGCCCAGCCATAGGCGCCCACCATCGCCACGCTGTCGGCGGTGTCGACCAGCGCCATGCCGGCGGTGAACAGCGCCGGGAACACCATGATCGACCAGAAATTCATGCCGCTCGCCGCCTGCGTCGCCGAAATGCCGAGCAGCCCGATCTCGGTCGCCGTGTCGAAGCCCAGCCCGAACAGCACGCCCACCGGATACATGTGCCAGCTGTGCCGCACCACGCCGAACACCCGCCGGAAGATGCGGGCGAAGAAGCCGCGGCCGGCCAGCATCTGGTCGAGATCCTCGTCGAGGATCCTGTCGCCGCGCTTGGCCCGCTGAAACGCCGCCCAGATGCCGCGCAGCACGATCAAATTGGCCAGCCCGATGGCCAGCAGGAACACGGCCGACACCACCGTGCCGATCACCCCGCCGACCTCGTGGAAAGCGTCGAGCTGCATCTGCAGCGCCGCCGCGCTCGCCGCGATGATCGCCGAGGCAACCACCACGATCGAGGAATGCCCGAGCGAAAAGAACAGCCCCACGCCGAGCGGCGTCTTGCCCGCCTGCATCAGCTTGCGCACCACATTGTCGATGGCCGCGATGTGGTCGGCATCGAACGCATGGCGCAGCCCGAACACATAGGCGAGGAACGCCGTGCCCATCAGCACCGGCTGGCCAGAGAACTCGGCGAAGGCCCACGCCCAGGCGATGGCGTTGAACGCCACCAGCCCGCCGAACATGAAGGTGAGCCGGTGACGCGTCCGCGCCCCGCCGAACAGCGTGCCGAGGGCAGTGGGGTGGTGCATTCGATCGATCCTGTTGACGGCAAACGCTAATCGGGCGGCGCCGGCGAGTCAAAGCCGAAGCCCGCCTCTCACCCCAGGGTCGGATGGAAGGCGATGGCTGTCGGCGATCCGATGTCGAGGCGGCCGAGCGCCGTCAGCCGGCCGTCGGCGTAGCGGAAAAAGTCGATGCGGTCGCTCTCCTGGTTGGCCACCGCCAGCAACCGCCCGCTCGGGTCGAACGCGAAATCGCGCGGTACCCGGCCGCCGCTCGGCATCGCCGCCTCGAAATGCGCCACCCCGTCGGCGCCCACCGCCAGCCGGGCGAGGCTGTCGTCGCCGCGGTTGGAAACGAACACATGCTGCCCCGCGGCATCGGTCGCGATCGCCGCCGGATAGTTGATGCCGCTGGCTCCGGCCGGCCGCGTCGGCGTTACCCCGATCGGCGTGAAGCTGCCCTCGGCCGCCGCGAAGGCGAAGCTGGTGACCGTCGAATCGAGCTCGTTGGCCACATAGGCCCAGCGCCCATTGGGGTGGAACACGAAATGCCGCGGCCCGGCGCCCGGCGCCAGCGCCGCCTCGCCATGCGGCGCCAGCGCCCCGCTTGCTGCGTCGAACCGATGCACCACCAGCCGGTCGAGGCCGAGATCGGCCACCACCACGAAGCGGTTGTCCGGCGTCCAGCGCACGCAATGGGCGTGCGAGCGGTCCTGCCGCGCCGTGTCCGGCCCGGTGGCGCCCAGATGCTCGGCCTCGCCCGTCACCGCGCCGAGGCCGCCCTCGGCCGTGCGCTCCACCACCAGCAGCGAGGCGCTGTGCGTCGCCGCCGGCACCGCGCTGTAATTGACCACGCCGGCATGCCGTCCGTTCCGGTCGAACCCGAGATGCGCCGGCGTATAGCCATGCGTGCCGATGCGGCCGAGCAGCCCGATGCGGCCGCTGCCGGCATCGATCGCATAGGCGCTGACCAGCCCCTCGGCGGCGCCGGCAAGCTCGCTCACCGCCAGCAGCGATCTGCCGTCCGGCGCCACCGCCACGAAGGTCGGGTTTACCACATTGGCTTCCTGCGACAGCAGCTCGGCCGCGCCAGTCTCGAGGTCGAGCCGCAGCGCCGAAATCCCCTGTCCGGCCGGCTTGGCCACGTAACCGAGCTTGCTCGTGCAGCTCCCCACGAACATCAATGCCTTGGCCATGCCGTCCTCCCCACGCAACCGCCCGCGCTGCGGCGGCGTTTATGCCCTGTCATGAGCTCACCTGGACCGTTTCTGCGCTTTTCGCACACCGTCTCGCGCCTCGCCGGCAAGCCGATCACCTTCGCCGCCGCATGTATCCTGATTCTGCTGTGGGCGGTGGCCGGACCTGTGTTCGGCTATTCCGAGACCTGGCAATTGGTGGTCAACACCGCCACCACCATCATCACCTTCCTCATGGTGTTCGTGTTGCAGAACACCCAGAATCGCGACGGCGAGGCGGTGCAGGCCAAGCTCGACGAGCTGATCTATGCGCTGCGCGAGGCCGACAACCGCTTCGTCGCCGCCGAAAAGCTCAGCGACAAGGAGCTGCACGCCCTGCGCGAACGCCTGACGCAGCAATGCGATCGTGCCGGGGAAGAGCTCGAGCGCCGCGGCAAGAGCAGTCCGGCAAAGGTCTCCGAGCCCGCCTGAGCGCAGAGCGTGCTTTGCACCGCCGTGCCGTCCGGCTATCACCGCCGCATCATCCAGTGGAGGCGATCATGGTCAAGGCGGCATTTCTCGGGCTCGGCATCATGGGGTCCCCGATGGCGCGCCACCTCGGGGCCGGGGGGCACGAGGTCACCGTGTACAACCGCACCGCCGCCCGCGCCGAGGCGTGGGTCGCCGCCAATGGCGGCCGCGCCGCGCCCACGCCCCGCGTCGCCGCCCAAGGGCAGGACATCGTCTTCGCCTGCGTCGGCAATGACGACGATCTGCGCGCCGTGACGCTCGGGCCCGACGGCGCCTTCGCCGGCATGGCCGAGGGCAGCATCTTCGTCGACCACACCACCGCTTCCGCCAGCGTCGCGCGCGAGCTCCACGCCACCGCGGCGGCCCGGGACGTGGCCTTCCTCGACGCTCCGGTGTCCGGCGGCCAGGCCGGCGCCGAGAGCGGCCAGCTCACCGTCATGGTCGGCGGCGACCAGCCCGCCTTCGCCCGCGCCGAGCCGGTGATCCGGAGCTATGCCCGCGCCTGCCGCCTGCTCGGCCCCGCCGGTTCCGGCCAGCTCGCCAAGATGATGAATCAGATCTGCATCGCCGGCATCGTCCAGGGCCTCGCCGAAGCCATCCATTTCGGCAAGTCGGCCGGCATGGACGTCGAGGCCGTCATCGACGTCATCTCCAAGGGCGCCGCGCAATCGTGGCAAATGGAAAACCGTTATAGAACCATGCTCGCCGGCAAGTACGATTTCGGCTTCGCCGTCGACTGGATGCGCAAGGACCTCGGCATCGTCCTCGACGAAGCCCGCGCCAACCACGCCCGCCTGCCGCTGACCGCCCTGGTCGATCAGTTCTACGCCGACGTGCAGGCCCTGGGCGGCAACCGCTGGGACACGAGCAGCCTGCTGGCCCGTCTGGAGAAATAAGTCCGCAGTCGGCGCACCTCTCCCGCTTGCGGGGGATGGGGACCACGCGCAGCGTGGTGGAGGGGGCGGCCCCACGCTCAGTGCTTGTGGCCGCCCCCTTCCGTCGGCTTCGCCGCCACCTTCCCCCGCAAGCGGGAGAAGGGACCCGACTGCACCGTCAGTTTCCTCACACGCTCAGAACATCCCCAGGAACTTCGCCCGGTTGATCTCGCCATCCACGAACCGGCGGGTCCAGTCGCCATAGCCGGCATAGCCGTCGGCCTGCCGCCGTTCGGCGTAGCGGCCGAAATACAGCCAGAAGCTCGAGGCTTCCGAGCCGAAGAACGTCTTCAGCACCGCATAGTCGCAGATCGCCTCGTTGGCGCAGATCGCGGCGCGCTCGAAGAAGTGGAACACCTTGTCGGCATCCTTGTCGGCCTCGGACACGAAGGCGTCGTCCTTGCCGGTCACCGCCTCGCCGATATTGCCGTAAAGCAGCGCCCGCTCCGCCGCATTGTCGCCCACCGCGGCGATGGTGTCGGCGTTCTGCTGATAGAGCGGCAGCAGCAAATCGTTGATCCGGGCATAGGCGTCCTGGTAGCCGCCGGTCTCCCATTCCTGCACCAGGTTGAGCGACTGCGTCACCCGCGAATCGGCCTTCTGCCGGTCGTATTCGAACAGCCCGAAGGTCAGCGCCAGCACTGTCACCAGCTTCAGGATCACCGCCGCGACTTCGTCGACGCGGTGCAGCGACGAATAATTGTCCTCGACCTTGAGCGGCTTGGACACCGCCTCGATGATGCCGACGCCCACATGCGCCGCCTCGTGCAGCTGGCTGGCCTTGCGGCCGTCATCGTCGCGCTCCGACTCCTCGTTGCGCGCGGCCCTGCTGCGTCCCTTCGGTGGCGGCTTTGTGTCCATATCCATCTGGTTTTAAAGGCAAAATCGCCGCAAAGAAAGGCCGATTCCGTCGGAAATCCGACCCAACCATTGGCCAATATCCTCGCCGTTCAAACTGCATTCATGTTGGATGCGGATAGAGAGGCAGGGGCCGGGAGGGCAGGGGGGAACATGCCGACGACGCCGAGACTGGCTTGCGCGCTGGCGCTGCTGTGCGGTGTCGCGCTGCCGGCATGCGCCGCGCCGCCCGATCCTTATACCGTGGTTCCCGCCGACCGCGCGGCGCGCCTCGCCGCCGCCGCCGGCAATACCGACCGCGTCTTCGGCGGCGAGCCGGTGCCCGAGGGCCGCTATCCGTTCCAGGTGGCGCTGCTCAAGGCCTCCGTCCTCGATGCCGCCCCCGAGAGCCAGTACAAGGCGCAGTTCTGCGGCGGCACGCTGGTGGCGGCGAGCTGGGTGCTGACCGCCGCCCATTGCCTGCGCGAGGGCGACCGCCAGCTCGATGCGTCCGATTTCGTCATCCTCGCCGGTTCGACCGACCTCGAACTGGGCCGCCGCGTCGCCGTCAGATCGATCAGCATCGATGCCGGCTTCGACAACCAGTCGATGGACCACGACGCCGCGCTCATCGAGCTCGCCACCCCGCTCGACCTCGCCCCGGTGGCGCTCGATTTCACCGGCGCCGGCGCCGCCAGCGCCACCGTCCTCGGCTGGGGCATGGACGAGCAGGGCCAGTATCCGCGCCGCCTCCTCGGCACCGAGATCGACATCGTCGGCAACGACGCCTGCAACATCGCCATCAAGGCCATCTACGCCAAGGCGCTGCGCTTGAGCCTCGACGCGCTCGGCGCGCAATACCGCATCCGCCCCACCGACACCGCCCGCATCGGCGACGAATTCGCCGCAACCCTCGGCGATCCGCTGACCGGCGCCATGCTCTGCGCCGGCCTCAAATCCGGCAGGCGCGACGCCTGCTACGGCGACAGCGGCGGCCCGCTGATCGCCGACCGCGGCGGCCGCCCGGTGCAGCTCGGCATCGTCAGCTGGGGCGAGGGGCCGGCCAGCGACGAGATCAAATGCGGCCACCAGGACGTCTACGGCGTCTATTCCCGCATCGCCAGTTTCCGCGACTGGCTGCAGTCGCGCCTCGCCGGCAGCTAGGGAGGCGCCCGCGACAGCATCCCCGACCCGCACCATCCGCCTTCGCCCCGTCGTCTCGCCGGCCCGCCCGGACATTGACGGGCGCGCAAATCCTGATTTCTATCGTCATAGTCAAAACAAGGAAAAACCCACCATGCAGGCCAGGAACGTCACCGGTCTTTCTACCCTCACCAGTATTTCGGCGCTGATGCTCGGCGTTGCTTTGCTCGCCACTCCCGCACTGGCGGAAGACGAGGTCGCCGGCGCCAAGGGCACGCCCGTCACCAACCGCGACGCGCCGGTCACCCTGCCGGGCAACATCCAGCAGAAGCCGGTGCCCAAGATCGACCCCGCCTCGCTGAGCCGCGGCCTCGAGGGCATGGACGCCGCCACTGCCGCCGACAGCATGGCCACCCTGAGCCGCAGCGCCGACGGCACCGAATCCGAGACGCCGGCCTCCGGCGAATTGCGCGACATCCTCAACCAGGAGGTCGAGGGCAGCGGCAAGAGCCAGATGTCGACCGACCGCGTCGTCGTCGGCACCGACGACCGCGTGCAGGTCACCGACATCACCCAGTATCCGCTCTACACCGTCGGCTGGCTGATCATCCAGGACCAGAAGGGCAACTACTCCACCTGCACCGGCACCATGATCGGGCCGAAATCGGTGATCACCGCCGCCCACTGCGTCTACGACCACGACAATGGCGGCTGGGCCAAGGACATCATCTTCGCCCCCGCCGCCACCGACGCGCAGACCGCTCCGGTCGGCGTCTTCGAATGGGCCGACGCCAACATCCTCAAGGGCTTCGTCACCAATTACGACGGCAAGAACTACGGCTCCGCCATGCCGTGGGATCTGGCCGAGATCGAGCTCAAGGAGCAGGCCGGCGACCAGGTCGGCTGGATGGGCTTCCGCGTCGACGACGCCACCGACCTCAAGGCCACCATCATCGGCTACCCGGGCGACAAGCCCGAGGGCACCATGTGGAAGGTCAGTTGCGACGTGCCGCCCGACCATTTCGGCGAGCAGCTCTTCTGGCACGATTGCGACACCTTCGCCGGCTCGTCGGGCAGCGCCATGTGGGACCTCAACGCCAAGGGCGAACCCTCGATCCGCGGCATCAACGTCGCCGAGGACGACAAGGTGAACTACGCCGTCCGCCTCACCAAGGCTTACTTCCAGTTCCTCAAGGACAACTACAAGTAAGCCGGCGCCGCAAAGCGAAGGGCCCGTGGGAAACCACGGGCCCTTTTGTTATGCCGTTCTACCCGCAGTCGGCGCTCCTCTCCCGCTTGCGGGGGAGGGGGACCACGCGAAGCGTGGTGGAGGGGGCGGCCCCACACTCAGTGCAGGCGTGTTGTCACGAGCGTCGTCCCCGCAAGCGCGAGAAGGGCCCCGACTGCCTCACCCCGCGCACGATCCTTCCGGCACCTTGTCCCCGGCCGGCGTGATGTTGGCGGCCGCTTCCTTGCCCGTCGCCGCCAGCGCTTCCACCGGCACCATCACCACGGCGCCGCGCGGCGTCTTGGTGTCGGCGCTGGCGAGCGCCGTCGGCCCGCGCGTCGGCATGCCCGAGCCGAGATCGCTCAGCATCCCCAGCAACCCTTCGTCGCCTGGCCCGCGCGTGCGCGTCGGCAGCCCCGGCTGCGTCAGGAAGCTCAGATCGGTGAGGTCCTTGCCCGCCTCGTTCAGCACCGCCACGATCCGCTCGCTGCCCGCATCGCTGTCCGAGATGTCGGCCATCGGCTGGAACAGATGGTCGCCCGGCGCCAGCCGCGCCTGGCACAGCAGCGTGATGCCGTAATCGTGGTCGACATAGAGCACGTTGAAATCGAGCGGCTTGCCCGACGCATTGGTGAGCTCGACATGCAGCCGGTCGCCCGGCCGGACGATCGGCGTGCTGGTCGGGTCCATCGCCGCGATCTGGTCGCTGCCCGCCTGCTGCAGCCCGAAATTCAGCGCGAAATCCTTGGGCTTGAACGTGCTCGCCTGGCTCAGCCGCGACAGCCCCGTGGCGCGGAAGATGGTGACGAGGTTGCTCTCGAGCGCCTTGTCGAAACTCGCATCGCGCGCCACGGCCGACGTCGGCATCGGCAGGTTCGGCGCCGCCCTGGCCGGCTCCAGCGACACCTCGCCGCTGGTCGGCAGCAGCCACAGCTTCGGCGTCGGATCGTACGACGTCTTCTGCACCGTCGCCGCCGGGCTCAGCCTGGCCACCTGGTCGTCCGACAGCACCGCCAGCCGCACGTCGGCCGGCGCGCCCGGCTCCACCACGCGCAGCTTGAGCTGCGCCTGCGCGTCGGCGAGGATGGTGTCGAGCGCCGCGCTCACCGCCGCCACCTGCGCCGGGTCGGTGCTGGCCGGGTCTGGCTTCGACACCGTCAGCTCGAACGGATAGCTCACCTGCGCCAGCCGCACATAGGCGCCCTTGGGCACCGCCGCCGCCTCGATCGCCGGATGCGTGTCGTCGCTCGACACCGCCAGCGTCGAGCGCAGCTCGGTCGCCGACGTCACCTCCATCACCCCCAGCGCCTGCGCGTCGCTCGCCGACGGCGAGGGCAGCAGCAACAGCTTGGTGCCGGCGGCGAGGCCGTGCAGCTGCCCGGCCGAGATCGACATCGTCACATTGTCGCTGGCGAGCGCGATCGGCCACTGCTCGGCCGCCGCCGCGTCGGCGCTGCCGAACACCGGCGCGTCGAGCTTGCCCTCGAACATCGGCGTCGGCCGCAGCAGGTTCTGCGACGCGTAGTCGGCGAGCACGCTCTGCGCCAATTGCCGGTAGGTCTGGTTCGGGTTCTTGGCCAGCGACGAAAAGATCGCGTAGGTGAAGATGCCGTACGGCACGTCCGCCGTGCTGCCGTCCGCCTGCGTCACCGGAAAGCCGTGCTCCTGCGTCGGCTCGCTGGTGGCGGCGAAGAACGCCACCATGCCGCCGAGGTCGGCGCCGCTGTCGCTGTCGGCCATGGCGCCCGCCATCGGGACGGCGCGCTCGTTGCTGCCCGTGGTGTCGAGCACCGCCGGCTGCTCGAAGGCGCTGTCGGGAATGCCGAGGTCGGCCGGGTCGATCTTGCGGTCCATCGCGTCGCCGGGCGCGCCGCGCGTCATCGTCCCCGAGAAACAGGAATCGAACACGATCCACACGAAGGCCCCGGTCTTGCGGATGGCCTTCAGCGCCACCGACATCTCGTCGTCGGTCAGAACGTTGGGGTAGAATTTCGGGTTGTCGGGCGGCG
The DNA here is from genome assembly GCF_001899075.1 of Devosia sp. 67-54. Lineage (GTDB taxonomy): Bacteria > Pseudomonadota > Alphaproteobacteria > Rhizobiales > Devosiaceae > Devosia_A. The sequence continues at coordinate 94,535 of NZ_MKVA01000006.1, forward strand.
CCATCTTGGCGTCGGCGGCCAGGAACACCTCGTCGCGCCCGTCCGGCTCGGTCGGATCGTTGAGCGCCGGCTGCTGCGTGCCGTGCCCGGAAAAGTGCAAATAGATGAAATCGCCCGGCTTGGCCTCGTCGGCGAGCTTGGCCAGGTTGTCGAGGATCGCCTGGTGCGTGCCCAGTTGCATCCCCTCGCCCGAGCCGAGCGCCACCACGTTCTGCGGCGCGAATTTCACTGGCGCGCTCCCCAGCAGATAGTCGCGGATCAGCGCCTCGTCGTTCTTGGGCCCCTTCAGCCAGTATTTCTGGTCGAGGTTTGGATAGTCGCTCGCCGCGACGATCAGCGCGTAGTTCTCGCCGGCCTGCGCCGCCCCGGCGACCATCGTGCCCAGGAAACAGACCGGCGCCAGCGCCAGCAACGACATCAGGCGGCGCGGCAGACGACTGCGATTGCCCATGGAACTCCCCCAAAATCCAGCGATTTCAACTGTCTGTTAGACGCATCGACTATGGCTGCTTGGTGGCGGAACGCAAGCCGGGCCGGGGTGTTTCGTGGGCACGCATACGGCCTTGCGGCCCCCGCATTTGCGTGGCTAATGCGGGCATCGACGAGTTGGAGCGTTTGCCATGAGCGGACAGATGATCCCGGTAATCCTTGCGGGCGGGCAGGGGACACGGCTGTGGCCGCTGTCGCGCAGTGCCCGGCCCAAGCAGTTCCTGTCGCTGACCGGCAAGCTCTCGCCGTTCCAGGAAACGCTGGAGCGGGTGCGCGACGACAGCCGTTACGCTGCTCCCATCGTCATCACCAATGCCGAGTACCGCTTCATCGTCGGCGAGCAGGCCGAGGAACTGGGCATCCCGCTCGCCGGCGTGCTGCTCGAGCCGGTGGCTCGCAACACCACCGCCGCCATTGCCGCCGCCGCCGTGTTCGCCGCGCAGAAATTCGGCGCCGACACGGTGCTGCACGTCTTGCCCTCCGACCACGCGGTCGAGACCGACGCCAATTACTGGCAGTCGGTGGATACCGCCAATGCCGCCGCGGCGGGGGGACGGCTGGTCACCTTCGGCATCGCCCCCACCGGCCCCGAAACCGGCTACGGCTACATCGAGGCCGGCAAGGACCGCGGCGACGGCACCCGCGAGGTCGCCCGCTTCGTCGAAAAGCCCGACCTGCAGAAGGCCGAAGCCATGCTGAAGCAGGGCGGCTTCTACTGGAACTCCGGCATGTTCATGCTCGGCACCGGCACCTTCCTCGCCGAGTGCCAGGCGCTGTCGCCCGAAAGCTACGAGGCGGCGCAGGGCGCCGTGGCCAACGCCAGGACCGACCTCGATTTCATTCGTCTCGACCTTCAGAGCTTCGAGACGGCGCCCAACATCTCGGTCGACTACGCCATCTTCGAAAAGACCCGGCTGGTGACGCTGATCCCGGTCAGCTTCTTCTGGTCCGATCTGGGCAGTTGGGACGCGGTGTGGAAGGTCTCCGCCAAGGACGCCGGCAACAACGCCGTGATGGGCGATGCCACGCTGTCCAACACGAAGAATTCTTTCGTCCTCAGCGAAAAGGCGCATGTGGCGGTCGAGGGGCTCGACGACGTGGCGGTGATCGCCACCGAGGACGCCGTCTATGTCGGCAGGCTCAGCGAGGCGCAGAAGGTCGGCGCCATGGTCAAGACCCTCAAGGCCAAACCCGACACACAGACCATCACCGAAATCCACCGCACCGCCTATCGCCCCTGGGGCGGCTATTCCTCGGTGCTCAACGGCGCCCGCTTCCAGGTCAAGCGCCTGTTCGTCAAGCCGGGCAAGAAGCTCAGCCTGCAAAAGCACCACCACCGCGCCGAGCATTGGGTCGTGGTTTCAGGCACCGCCGAGGTCACCTGCGACGGCAAGGTGACGATGCTCACCGAAAACGAGTCGATCTACCTGCCGCTCGGCTGCGTGCACCGCCTCGCCAACCCCGGCAAGATCCTGCTCGAGCTGATCGAGGTGCAGACCGGCTCCTATCTGGGCGAAGACGACATCATCCGCATCGAGGACGAATTCGGCCGCGCCTAGAGCGTTTCCAGGAAAAATGGCAACGGTTTCCTCCCGGACACGATCCGGGAGGAAACGCGACAAAACTAGAACAGGAACGCCAGCAGCGGCGCCCCCACCGCGATCACCACCACCACGATCGAGGGAATATCGGCATATCGCGCCTTGCGCACAAAACTGCTCATCGCTCTCCTCCGGGCTGATCGGGCAAAACGTCCGAACTTTGCCGGCGTTCCAGCTTCTCTGACGCGGCGGGGCGAGGCGGCAGGGAATTTCAGTCGGACTCCCCTCTCCCCGCCGGGGAGAGGGTGGCCGCGTAGCGGCCGGGTGAGGGCCGGATCGCCGGCAGTCTTCCCCGTTTGACAGTCTCCGCAAAACCGCATCAAGTGCGCGGCGGCGGCGCCTTTTGCCCGCCATCGAGGGCTCCATGGGATACGCAGCGGCGCCGCATCACGACGCGGATCTGGTTGCGCCGGTCAGGACCGTCAATGCGCAGGGCAACTCGCCTTTCGCGCTCGTCTGCGATCACGCCAGCAACCGCATCCCGCCCGCCTACGGCGATCTCGGCCTGCCGCCCTCCGAGCGCATCCGCCACATCGCCTGGGACCCCGGCGCGCTCGCCGTGTCGCTGCGCCTCACCGAGCTGCTCGATGCGCCGCTGGTGCACGCCACCACCTCGCGCCTCATCGTCGACTGCAACCGCTTCCCCGACGCCGACAGTTTCATCCCCGAAATTTCCGAATACACGGAAATCCCCGGCAATCGCGGCATCGCCGCCGCCGATCGGGCCGAGCGCATCGCCCGCTATTACGTGCCCTATCACGACGCCATCGATCGCCTGCTCGAAAGCCGCCGCGCCGCCGGGCTCGAAACCATCCTCGTGTGCATGCATTCCTTCACCCCGCTGTTCAAGGGCGTCGCCCGGCCCTGGCCGATCGGCATCCTGCCGGCCCCCGACGAGACCTACAGCCGCGCCCTGTTCGCGGCGCTCGCCGCCGAGGACCCGGCCATGCACATCGGCTGGAACGAGCCCTATGCCGCGGCCCGCGGCGTCTCCTACACCGTCGACCATCATGGCGCCGGCCTCGCCGCCACCATGATCGAAATCCGCCACGACGAAATCCTCGAGCCCGCCGGCGTCGATGCCTGGGCCGAGCGGCTGGCGAGGGGACTCGCCGCCGCCCGTACCACCATCGGTCACGCCCCCGCCGCATCCAGATCCGGTGTCGCCGCGCCGCCGGCGCAATAGCCATCCCGCCGCAAGGAGAGCCCGTTCATGCCCGCCTACACGCTCGCCCAGCTCAAAGCCGATGTCGCCGCCGGCGGCATCGACACCGTGCTGGTCGCCTTCCCCGACATGCAGGGCCGGCTGATCGGCAAGCGCTTCCAGGCCGAATTCTTCCTCAGTAGCGCCGTCGACGAAACGCATGGCTGCGACTACCTGCTCGCCGACGACATCGACATGGAGCCGGTGCCCGGCTACGAGGCCGCCAGCTGGGAGCGCGGCTACGGCGATTTCGTCATGCGGCCCGACATCGCCACGCTGATGCGATGCACCTGGCTCGAGGGCACGGCGCTGGTTCTCGCCGACCTCGTCGACCACCATCACCACGAGCCCGTCCCGCACAGCCCGCGCGCCATCCTCAAGGCGCAGCTCGCGCGGCTGGCCAGGCTCGGCCTCACCGCCAATTTCGCCAGCGAGCTCGAATTCTATTTGTTCGACGACAGCTTCCGCGCCGCCTTCGACAAGGGCTACCGCAACCTCGAAACCGCCGGCTACTACATCGAGGACTACCACATCTTCCAGACCACCAAGGAAGAAGGCGTGATGCGGGCGCTGCGCAAGCATCTCAACGCCTCCGGCATTCCGGTCGAGAACTCCAAGGGCGAATGGGGCCCCGGCCAGGAAGAGATCAACGTGCAATACGCCGAGGCCCTCGCCATGGCCGACCGGCACACGGTGCTGAAAAACGCCACCAAGGAGATTGCCCACGCCCAGGGCAAGGCCGTGACCTTCATGGCCAAATGGGATTTCGGCCTCGCCGGCTCCTCCAGCCACATCCACATGTCGCTCGCCAGGGCCGGCAAGAACGTCTTCGTCGACGGCAAGGATCCGCTCGGCATGAGCCCGATGATGAAGTCCTACATGGCGGGCCTGCTCACCTATGCCGGCGACATCACCTATTTCCTCGCCCCCTACATCAACTCCTACAAGCGCTTCCAGGCCGGCACCTTCGCCCCCACCAAGGCGATCTGGAGCCGCGACAACCGCACCGCCGGCTTTCGCCTGTGCGGCGAGAACACCAAGGGCGTGCGCGTCGAATGCCGCATCGGCGGCGCCGACCTCAACCCCTATCTCGCCTACGCCGCTTTGCTCGCCGCCGGCCTCAAGGGCATCGAGGACAAGCTCGAGCTCGAGCCGGCCTTCACCGGGGACGCCTACTCCGTCAGGAAGCTGCGCGAGGTCTCGCGCACCCTGCGCGACGCCACCGCCGCGCTCAGGAAGTCGAAAATGCTCGCCGATGCCTTCGGCCAGCAGGTGGTCGACCACTACGTCCACACCGCCGAATGGGAGCAGTTCGAATACGACCGCCGCGTCACCGACTGGGAGCTGAAGCGGGGGTTCGAACGATCGTAGCTTGTAACTTACAGTCGACTGTACTAATGTACAGTCTGGAGTTACAAAATGTCCAAATACGATCCCCTGTTCCATCACCTGTCGCGCTCGCATGGGGCTGTCGAACTCGCATTCGCGGAGATCGAGGCCATCCTCGGGTTTCCCCTGCCAAAATCGGCCCGGCGCCATGCAGCGTGGTGGAGCAACAGCGGCGGCACGCATGTCCAGTCTGAGGCCTGGTTGGCGGCGGGCTATCGAACAGAGCAGGTCGATCGGCTGAGCGAAACGATCCGGTTCGTCCCCGAGCGGCTGGACGCGTCGCTACGGCCAAAGGGATTTGAAGAAATGCAGCAACACAACTTTCCGACGGCCGCGGACATCGATGCAAAACGCGAAATTCCCGAAAAGCCCGCACGTCACCCGGCGTTCGGCGCCCTCAAGGGCATGATCACGCTGCTGCCGGACGTCGACTATACCGAGCCTGCCGATCCCGACTGGGGCAAGGTGTATGACGACTAGGTTTCTGCTCGACACCTGCGCCATGCTCTACACCACCGAAGACCGGATGGACGCGCAGACGAAAGCTCTGCTCATAGGCGCTTTTGCCAAGGGTGAGTCCGTCGCCGTTTCCGCCATCACCGCGTGGGAAATCGGGCTTTTGGCGGCGCGCGGCCGGCTTCCGACCGCGACCGCTCCGTTGCGGTATTTCGACGCCTTCGTGGTCCTGCCGGGGGTTCGGCTGGAACCTGCCACACCCGCCATCCTGATGGACTCGTCGTTCCTGCCGAGCCCCGTGCATCGCGACCCGGCCGACCGGATCATCATCGCCACGGCCCGGGCTCTTGACTTGACCATCGTTACGAGCGACCGCCTGATCCTCGCCTATGCGTCGAAGGGCCATGTCCGCGCCCACGCCTGCCAAAGGATTGAACCATGACCGAAACGGTCAAGATCGTGTCGCCCGTGGACGGGCGGGTATATGCCGAGCGCCCGGTGGCCTCGGCGGCCGACATCGAGGCGGCGGTGAGCCGGGCCGGGGCCGCGCGCAAGGCGTGGGGCGAAATCACCGTGCGCGAGCGCGCCAAATTCCTCAATCATTTCGTCGATGCGCTGCTCGGCAAGAACGACGAGATCGTGCCCGAGCTCGCCTGGCAGATGGGCCGCCCCATCCGCTATGGCGGCGAGCGCAAGGGCGTCGAGGAGCGCTCGCGCTATATGATCGACATCGCCGAGGCGGCCCTAGCGCCAGCGGAAAAGCCCGGCAAGGAGGGCTTCCGCCGCTGGATCGCGCGCGAGCCGCTGGGCGCCGTGATGGTCATCGCGCCGTGGAACTATCCGTTCCTCACCGCCGTCAATTCCATCGTCCCGGCGCTGATGGCCGGCAACTCCGTCATCCTCAAGCACGCCAGCCAGACCCTGCTCGTCGGCGAGCGCTTCGCCGAGGCCATGGCCACCGCCGGCCTGCCGGACGGCCTGTTCCAGAACCTCGTTCTGAACCACGCCGACACCGAAGCGCTGATCGCTTCCGGCAAGATCGACCACATCAACTTCACCGGCTCGGTCGAAGGCGGGCGACGCATCGAGCGCGCCGCCGCCGGCACCTTCGCCACCCTCGGGCTCGAGCTCGGCGGCAAGGACCCGGCCTATGTCCGCGCCGATGCCAATCTCGCCCATGCCGTCGAAAACCTCGTCGACGGCTCGTTCTTCAACTCCGGCCAGTCCTGCTGCGGCGTCGAACGCATCTACGTGCATGCCGACATCTACGACGAATTCGTCGACGGCTTCGTCGAAACCGCCCGGGGCTGGACCCTCGGCAACCCGCTCGATCCAGACACCGTCGTCGGCCCGATGGCGCAGCCGAAATTCGCCGATCTGGTGCGCGGCCAGACGCTTGAGGCTTTGCGCAAGGGCGCCCGCGCCCACCTCAACACTAGGCACGATCTCGACGAGGACTCCTCGCCCTATCTCGCCCCGGAGGTGCTGACCAACGTCAACCACCAGATGGCGGTGATGCGCGAGGAAAGCTTTGGCCCCGTGGTCGGCATCATGAAGGTCGCCGACGACGACGAGGCCGTCACCCTGATGAACGACAGCCCCTACGGCCTCACCGCCTCGATCTGGAGCCAGGACCTCGACGAAGCGGCAAAACTCGGCGCCCGCGTCGAAACCGGCACCGTCTACGCCAACCGCTGCGACTATCTCGATCCGGCGCTGGTCTGGACCGGCGTCAAGGACACCGGCAAGGGCGGCGCGCTGAGCGAGATCGGCTACCACAATCTCACGCAGCCCAAATCCTACCATTTGAAGATCGTCTGATCGTCCACCGGGTCATTCCCGCGAACGCGGGAACCTCTGTTTGCCGGCTCCGCGGCGCTCGAAACGGAGATCCCCGCTTGCGGGGATGACGCAGTGAGAAAAGAACCGCCTGAGGCAAACATGGCCATCAAAGCCAACTGGAACTACCCGACCTCAATCCGCTTCGGCGCCGGCCGCATCGCCGAGCTGCCCGACGCGCTGCGCGCCGCCGGCATCACCAAGCCCCTGCTCGTCACCGACGCCGGGCTGGTCAACCTGCCGGTGACGCAGAAGACCGTGCAGTTGCTCAAGGATGCGGGCTTTGCGGTCGGCGTCTTCGCCGACGTCAAGCCCAACCCGATCTCGGCCAACGTCAGCGCCGGCGTCGAGGTGCTGCGCAAGGGCGGCCACGACGGCGTCATCGCCTTCGGCGGGGGCTCCGGCCTCGATGTCGGCAAGGTCATCGCCTTCATGGCCGGCCAGACCCGCCCGATGTGGGATTTCGAGGACATCGGCGACTGGTGGACCCGCGCCGACCCCAAGGGCATCCTGCCCATCATCGCCGTGCCCACCACCGCCGGCACCGGCTCCGAGGTCGGCCGCGCCGGCGTCATCACCGACGAGACGACGCACACCAAGAAGGTGATCTTCCACCCGCTGATGATGCCGAAAATCGTCATCGCCGACCCCGAGCTCACCGTCGGCATGCCCGCCTTCATCACCGTCGGCACCGGCTTCGACGCGCTCGCCCACTGCCTCGAGGCCTATTGTGCCCCCGGCTACCACCCGCTTGCCGACGGCATCGCCGTCGAAGGCATCCGCCTGGTGCTCGAGAACCTGCCCAGGGTCGTCGCCAATCCCGGCGATATCGAAGCGCGTGGCCACATGATGAGCGCCGCCGCCATGGGTGCAACGGCGTTCCAGAAGGGGCTGGGCGCCATCCACGCCCTCAGCCATCCGGTCGGCGCTCTCTACGACACGCATCACGGCATGACCAACGCCGTGTTCATGCCCTATGTGCTGGTCGCCAACCGCGACGCCATCGAAGCCCGCATCGCCCGCCTCGCCGCCTATTGCGGCATGGCCCCCAGCTTCGAGGCGTTCCTCCACGCCGTCACCGCCCTCAGGCAGAAGCTCAACGTCCCGCACACTTTGCGCGATCTCAAGGTCGATACCGGCAGGCGCGACCTCATCGGCGACATGGCCATCGTCGACCCCACCGCCGGCGGCAACCCCATCGAGCTCACCAAACCCCGCGCCCTCGACATCTTCGACCGCGCCATGGACGGCCGCATCTAGCCACCCCGCACCAAAAGCCCGCAGTCGGCACTCCTCTCCCGTTTACGGGGGAGGGGGACCACGCGAAGCGTGGTGGAGGGGGAGGCCACGAGCACCAGCGCGTGGGGAGAAGGCTCCGACTGCACATCGCGGCCGGCCCTTCCCACCGTCATTCCCGCCTCTTTCCGCATCGTCATTCCCGCATGTCCCACATCGTCATTCCCGCGAAAGCGGGAATCCAGGCGGAGTGTCCGGACGTCCGTGAGCCAAGTCTGGATTCCCGCCTGCGCGGGAATGACGATGTGGAAGGAACCGCACCATCGGTCCGCCACCGACGACGTGTCATCACCACCCACGACACCCGGGGGAGAACGCGCGGAACGCCACCCCCGACACCTCTATCCCCCACCGCAGCGTCGATTTCCCCTTCCCTCACAAGCCCCTGCAACAAATCCACCGTCCGCCAATCCACCACCCTCCGCACCGGGTGTACTCTCCACCCCATCCCCTCGCGATTGCGAGATCATGACGAGTGATTGGCGTGGGGAGATCGGTGTGGGTGGGGTGTCGACCCCATCCGGGCCGGTTCTGCCGGGAACCATGGGTGAGACAATCCTGCACCCAGGGTCCGGGGATTGCCCCGAGGGTGTTGCCATCCGAGGGGCTTGGAGCTGTGGGGCCAACTCGGCAAGACCCCGCACCTCGACGAGGTCCCTGCGCGCCGCAGTCAAGTGGCTGGTCGAAGGCAGGACCTGGTCATAAACCCCGGTCGCGTGGCGAGGCTCCGGTCTCACTACACGCCGTCTACCGGCTCCGGGATCGGAGCCTCGCCATGCCGCATACAGCATGCGGCGCCGACTGCCGCCGCAACCGGGTCACCGGAGGCGCGCGCTCGCCTTGACATGCAGAATTACTGTGATACATAACCAGCACACTAAGACACGGACGCGATAGCTTCGTTCATGAGCTCGTTCAACGAAACCCAGCCGATCTTCGTCCAGATCCGGCAGAGGCTTGCCGAGATGATCCTGCATCAAACCGCCCCCGAAGGCGCGGCGCTCCCCTCCGTGCGCTCCATCGCCGCCGATCTGTCGGTCAACCCGCTCACCGTCACTCGCGCCTACGACGCGCTGGTCGATCTCGGCGTCGTCGAGAGCCGGCGCGGCATGGGCATGTTCGTCGCCGAGGGCGCCCGTGCCAAATTGCTGGCGCATGAGCGCGACACCTTCCTCAACGAGGAGTGGCCGCGCCTCAAGGCCCAGATCAGGACCCTCGGCCTCGATCTCGAGACTCTCCTCAAGGATGTCGACAAATGAGCAATTCCATCGTCACGGTGCGTGGCCTCAAGAAGAAGTTCGGGCCCAACGAGATCCTGCACGGGCTCGATTTCGACATCCCGGCCGGCCGTATCTACGGCCTCATCGGCCACAACGGCGCCGGCAAGACCACCACGCTCAACGCCATGCTCGGCCTCACCTCCTACGAGGGCTCGGTGCAGGTGCTCGGCGAGGACCCGTATCGCCGCCGCGCCCACCTGATGCGGTACGTCGCCTTCATCTCCGACGTCGCCAGCCTGCCGCGCTTCCTCAAGGTGCGTGAGCTGTTCCGCATGCTGAGCGACATCCACCCCAATTTCTCCGCCGACAAGGCCGTCGGCTTCCTCGAGGGCACCGACGTCAAGCTCGGGGCGCTCATCGCCAATCTCAGCAAGGGCATGCTGGCCCAGCTCCACCTCGCCGTGGTGATGGCGATCGATGCGCGCCTTTTGGTTCTCGACGAGCCGACCCTCGGCCTCGACATCACCTATAGGAAGCGGTTCTACCGGCGCCTGCTCGAAGACTACATGACCGCCGAGCGCACCCTGCTGATCACCACGCACCAGGTCGACGAGATCGAGTTCATGCTGTCCGACATCATGTTCATCCGCGACGGCGCCATCGTGCTCGATGCGCCGATGGAGGAGGTGGGCCGCCGCTTCGCCCAGCTCGTCGTCGCCGCCGACAACGCCGAGGCGGCGCGGGCGCTGCACCCGGTCTTTGCCGAAACCCGCTTCGGCCAGACGGTGATGGTCTATGACGGCGCCGACCGCGCCGCGCTCGAGGCCCTCGGCACCGTCACCACGCCGACCTTGTCCGATCTGTTCGTCGCCCTCATGAGCCGCGAGGATGGAGCCCGTTGATGTACCTCCTCCGCTCCTGGCGCGCGCTGCTCGTGCGCGAATATCTCGAGCACCGCATCGCCTTCGTCTATTTCCCGCTCGGCATCCTCGGCCTGATGGCGCTGTCGGCGGCCTCGGGCTTTGCCGTCAACCGCGTGCATTTCGTCCAGAGCTTCAATTTCGGACACACGCTCAAGCTGTTCGAGCTCGGCTATCTCATCCTCCTGGCGCTGTGGCTCGCCTATCTGGCGGTGGCGCTGTTCTTCTATTTCGGCGATGCCTTCAGCGCCGACCGGCGCAACAACGCCATGCTGTTCTGGAAGTCGATGCCGGTGAGCGACCTCAAGATGGTCGTCTCCAAATTCCTCGCCGGCACCACCATGTTCCCGCTGCTGGTCTTCGTCATCGGCGTGCTCAGCGGCGTGCTGCTCTACGCCGCCGTCGCGGCGGCCGGGCTGATCCTGCCCGGCTTCGTGCCGCCCAGCCTCGCCGAGGCCGGCACGAGCATGCTCAACATCACGTTGTTCGGGATCGTCTACCTCGTCCTTGCCATGCTCTGGTATGCGCCGTTCCTCGCCTGGGTCGGCGGCCTCTCCACCATCTTCGGCCGCTGGAGTCTGCCGCTCGCCTTCGTCATTCCCGGCGTCTTGGCGATCATCGAGAACATGGTGTTCTTCGGCCAGGTGCCGCGCGGCGGCTATCTGTGGACCTATCTCAGCACGCGCTGGCATTTCGGCCTGTCCGATGCCGAGCTCGGCTTCCTCGTCGCCTCTCCCATCGGCTTCGACGCCCGCACCTATGTCTGGCTGCTGTGCCGCGACATCGACTGGGTCGCGATGGCCGAAGGCCTCGCCTTCACCGCCATCATCCTCGCGCTCGCGGCCGAATACCGCCGGCGCCGCATCACCTAACAAAACAGCGGTTGGCCGATCAGAGCAAAAACAAAAACCCCATTGGAGCGTCTAAGCGAACGAAGCCTTCGGTCCGGCTGAACCTCGCGCCGTTTCCACCGCGGCGCGGCGCGCCTATATGCTGGCGAACGCCACCCGGAGCCGCAGATGATCTTCCCCGTCGAGTCCCAGTCCAAGGTCCGCAGCGCTCCGGCGCTGCCGCTCGCCACCCGCCTCGGCCCGGTGCACATCGCCGTCACCGACCGCGACAAGGCGCTGGCGGTGTGGCGCGACGTGGTCGGCCTCGACCTCATGTCCGAGGCGGGCAACGCGCTCAGCCTCGGCGTCGGCGGCAGGGTGCTGATCGTGCTCGAGACCGGCGCCGTGCGGCCGGTCGTGGCGCGCACCACCGGCCTCTACCACGTCGCCATCCACGTCCCGGCGCGGCGCGACCTCGCGCAATTCGCCGTGCGCGCCTTGCAGCGCGGCGTGCGCATCGCGCCCACCGACCACCTCGTCTCCGAGGCGATCTATCTGTGGGACCTCGACGGCAACGGCATCGAGATCACCTTCGAGACGCCCTGGCGCGGCACCCTGGGCGATCCCGAAGCCGGCGCCTATGCCACCACCACCGAGGGCAAGCCGCATTCCGGCCGCGAGCCCATCGACCTCGACGGCCTCATCGGCGAGCTCGGCGACAGGCCGGTGCTCGAGCCCACCATGCCGGCCGGCACCCGCATCGGCCACGTCCACGTGCACGTGAACGACCTCGAGCACGCGATGCGCTTCTACCGCGACGGTCTCGGCTTCGGCGGCCTCTTCATCATCCGGCAGTTCGGCATGGGCGATGTCGGGCTCGACTACCCGCCGCACGCCATCGCCTTCAACGTCTGGTCGGGACCGGATGCCAGGCAGGCGCCGGCCGGCTCGGCGGGTCTGCGCTTCTTCACCATCGTCGTTCCCGATGAGGCGAGCCTCGACGACGTTCGCGCCCGGCTCACCCACCAGCACTACGAATTCGGCGAAATCGGCGGCGGCATCGAGGCCCGCGATCCGTCGGGCAATCTGGTCAAGGTCGTCACCGCCGGCTGACGCTTGCGTGCCGCCCGCGCCGGGCTATGCTGCTACTGCCGGTCGATCTCGATCAGCCGCGGCGCCGATGGGGTGACGTCCACCGCCAGCTCCTCGGCGCCCAGCAGCCGCGCCACGATTTCCGGGGTTTCCTTGACCGTGTACACCGCCGCCACGGTCTGCACCGCGGTGTCCTTCATCCCCTTGCGCACCGACACTACATAGTCCGGGTTGACGAACACCGGGTTGTCGTCGGTCGTGAGCTTGACGAGGCGCATGGCAGTCTCCCGAGGGCGTGTCCAGGAAAAGCGACGGCGCTTTTCCGCTTCGGCAACGCCACAGACAAAAGCTTGCAGCGGGTTGCCGGTTTCCAGGACTCGCCAAACCGCTCCGAGGACATGACTCCTGCACAAAATCCGTTAACATCGCCCCCATGCGCACCGCCGACGACGTCCTGAAATTCTGGTTCGAGGAGCACGGCCCCACCGACTGGTTCTCCGGCAAGCCGGAGTTCGATGCCGAGATCGCCGCCGCCTTCGCTGGCACCCATGCCGCCATTGCCCGCGGCGAAGGCTGGGGGTGGCGCTCGACCCCGGACGGGCGGCTCGCCGAGATCATCGTGCTCGACCAGTTCTCGCGGCAATTGTTCCGCGGCGAGGCCCGCGCCTTCGCCACCGACGGCATGGCGCTGGCGCTGGCGCAGGAGGCGGTGGGCGGCGGCCATCACAATTTCGTCTCGCCCGAGCGGCGCGGCTTCTTCCTGCTGCCTTTCATGCACGCGGAATCGCTGCCGATGCAGCAGGAATCGGTACGGCTGTATCTGGCGCTCGGCCATCCCGAGCAGTTGAAATTCGCCCAGGCGCACGCCGACGTGATCCAGCGCTTCGGCCGCTTCCCGCGCCGCAACCTCGCCCTCGGCCGCGTTTCGACGCCGGAGGAGGAGGCCTACATCGTCTCCTCGCAGGGCGCGTTCTAAAGCGGTTGGACAATCGGACGCTCTCGCGGCCGATGGGACAGAGCGAAGATAGAACCAAGCGGTTGGCCGATCGGGCGCTCTCGCGGCCGATCGGACAGAGCGCAAAACAAAAGCCTCTAGCGGTTGGCCGATCGGGCGCTCTCGCGACCGATCGGCCAGAGCGCAGACAAAAGCCTACCGCGCCAGCAGCGCGTGTGGCACCAGCGCGCCGCGATGGCCGATCACCGTTGCGGCGATGGCGTGCGCCGCGGCCGCGGCCTCGAGCGGCGGCCGGCCCGCCGCCCGCGCCGCGAGGTAGGCGCCGTTGAAGCTGTCGCCGGCCCCGGTCGGATCGACGCTCTTGGCGCCCGGCTGTGGCGCCACCCGGCCCTGGCCCTCGCGCGAGGCAACATAGGCCGGCTCGGCGCCGTTCTTGACCACCACTTCCTCGGCGCCCCAGCTCAGATAGCGCTCCGCCACCGCCTCGGGCGAAGCGTCGCCGAACAGCGCCGCCTCGTCGGGAAAGGTCGGCAGCACGATGTCGGCGACGATCGCCGCCGCGGCGATGGTCGAGCCCATGACCTTGGGGCTGGTCCACAGCGCCGGCCGCTCATTGGGATCGAACGCCACCCAGGCGCCGCTTTCGCGTGCGAGGTGGATGGCCCGGATCAGCCTGCCGCGGCTGCGGGCATTGAGGATGGCAAGGCTGATGCCGGAAAAATACGCGATGTCGGCGCCGGCTAGAGCATCGTTCAGCGCGCCAGGCGCGTCGGCCATCTGCTTGGCCGCCGACTGTCCGCGCCAATAGGTGAAATGCCGGTCGCCTTCCGCCTGGTGGATCAGATAGAGGCCAGGGCGCTTGCCCTCGAGCTTCTGGATGTGGCCGGTGCCGATGCCGTTGTCGGCGAAGAACTCGACCATCTGCTGCGAATAGAGGTCGTCGCCCAGCGCTGTCACGTAGTCGACCGTCCACTCCGCCGGCAGGCAGGCGCGGGCATACCAGGCGGTGTTGAGCGTATCGCCGGCGTAGCCGAGCCGATAATTGCCGGCGTCGCCGCCGGACATCTCGATCATGCACTCGCCGACGCTGACGAACCTGCTCATGGTGCTCCTGAAAATGCGAGGGGCGGCACTGTGCCGCCCCTCTAACCCGGTTCAAAGCGCCGCGTCTACTTCTTCATCGTGATGCGGCCATCGACCTTGGCGTCGATCGTCTTCTTGGCGGTGATGTAGTCGATCACGTCGGACGCCATCAGATGCGCCGCCGACGGGTCGACCAGCACCTTGCCCTTGGAGAAGGCGGTGTAGCCGTCGCCGCCGCCGATCATATAGTCGTTGGTCGCGAGCTTGTAGGTCGCGGCCGGATCGAGCGGCTTGCCGTTGACGGTGACCGTCTGCACCCGGGCGCCCGGCGCCTTGGTGAGATCGACGGTGATCACCAGCCCGCTGACCTGCGGGAAGCGGCCGGCGCCCTGTTCCACCTGGCTGAAGCCGTTCTCGAGGCCGGCCAGCAGGTCGGCGCCGCTGATTTCCTCGACCACGGTCTTGTTGCCGAACGGCAGTTCGGTGAACACGTCCTTGCGGGTCAGCACCGTGCCGGCCGGATAGACCTTGTTGCCGCGGACGCCGCCGCCATTGGTCACCGCCACCTCGGCGCCGGACTGCGCCACCATGGCGTCGGCGATGAGGTTGCCCATGGCGCTCTCTTCGCCACGTACCACGGCGCGCTCGCTGCTGAGCTCGTTGGTGGTGGTGCCGATCTGGACGTCGAGCTCGGCGCTGAGCTTGGTCTTGAGCTCTTCGACGATCTTCTGCGTGTCCGGATCTCGCGTCACGGTCGCCGTGTCGACGATGCGGAACTCCGGCGACCAGGTGACGGTGCGCTTCTTGTCGCCGCTGGCGGGCGTCACCACCACGTTGAGGTCGACGATCGGCAGGTAGTTCGCCTCGGTCGAGGTCTCGACATAGGCGGTGATGCCGTCCCAGCCCATGCGCAGATCATGGTCGTGCCCGGATACGATCAGGTCGAATTTGTGCGAATCCTGCAGCGCATAGTCCTGGCTGTGGTCGGTGTGGGTGACGGCAATAACCAGGTCGGCGCCGTCGTCGCGGGCCTTCTGCGCGGCGTTGAGCGCCGAGGCCACCGACGGATCGAACTTCCAGTCCTTGGTGGTGGCGAGCTCGACCGTGTCGTCGAGCTGGATCGGCACCAGCGCCACCTTCACCCCGGCGATGTCCTTCATCACCGTGTCGTGGCCGACGCCGTCGATAGGCTTGCCGTCCGGACCTTCGATGTTGATCGCCGCCCAGGGGAATTTCGACTGCTTCACGCGGTCGAGGAAGACGCTCGGCCCGAAGTCGAATTCATGGTTGCCGGGCACGGCGAGGTCGAACGGCACCACATTGGTGAGCTGGATGGTGTTGGCGCCGTAGTCGATGCCCGACAGCAGCGAGGGAGAAATCATGTCGCCGTCGAAGACGTAGAGCGTATTCGGATTGGCGGCTTTCTCGGCCTTGGCGACGGCATTGAGGCGGGCGAAGCCGCCGCGCACTCCCGCGCCCTCGAAATCGTAGATGTCGCCGACCCCGACGACGGTGATCTTGACATCGTCGGCCAACGCCGGCGCAGACATCGCGCCGAGCGCCGAAGCACCGAGCAGCGCGCCGGCCAGCAGCCGGGACAGTAACGTTTTCATTGAGATCTCCCTCAGTTGAACCCCGTGAAGACTGTCCGCGGTCGTTGCCGCGGAAACGTCGAGTTAAGACCATGCCGGCCGATGTTACCAGTGCCTTAGTCGCGTTGGATGACAATCGCGCGGCAAACAAATCTGAGATTAGAACTCAGATTTATTTCGGGTCGAGCACCGGAGGGATCGCAGACGCCGCCAGCCGGCGCCCGGGGCGGGGTCAGCTTTCGCTGTGCTGTTGCACGTAGCGGTCGGGGTCGACGACGATCTTTTCGTCCACCGCGCCCACCGTCTTGGGATCTTTGCCGGCATAGTCGAGGGCCGCGAGAATGCTGCGGATCAGCTCCAGCCGGGCGCGGCGCTTGTCGTTGGCCAGCACCACATGCCACGGCGCGAATTCCGTGCTGGTGGTCTTCAGCATGCGGTGCGCCGCGTCGGTATAGCTGTCCCACTTGCCCAGCGCGGCGATGTCGATATCGGAGATCTTCCACTGCTTGAGCGGATCGTGGCGGCGGTCGTGGAAGCGCTTGAGCTGCATCTCCCGGCCGATCGACAGCCAGAACTTGAACAGATGGATGCCGTCGCGCACCAGCATGTGCTCGAAGCGCGGCGCTTCGTCGAGGAAGCTGTCGGTCTCCTCCGGCGTGCAGAACCCCATCACCGGCTCGACCCCGGCCCGGTTGTACCACGAGCGGTCGAACAGCGCGGTTTCGCCGGCCGCCGGCAGCCAGTCCACATAGCGCTGGAAATACCATTGCGTGCGCTCGCGGTCGGACGGTTTGGGCAGTGCCACGTCGAGCCAGTAGCGGCCGTTGAGGTGCTCGCGCACTGCGTCGATGGCGCCGCCCTTGCCGGCGGCGTCGCGCCCCTCGAACAGCACGATCATGCGCCCGCCGGTCTTGATCAGATGCGTCTGCAGCTTCACCAGCTCGAGCTGCAGCACGCGCAGCGCGTCGAGATAGTCGCCGTCATTCATGCGCTTGTCGTAGGGATAGCCGCCGGATTTGAGCGCACCCTTCTTGATCCATTTGGGCAGGTCGGGATTGTCGATGTCGAATTCGGGGTGCGGCGCGTCGGCCATGGGCGATCTCCGTTTCCACGGACGGTGCATCCCGCCCGCTTTTGTGGCAAGGGGCAGTTGCCGGTTTGAGTTACCGCGGCGTTGGAAGGAGATAGCGATGGTCGAGACGATTTCGCCCGAGACACGCCTCGACATCCTCGGCGGGCTGGCCGACGCGCTGCCCGATCCGCTGCTGCTGCTCGACCGCCGGGCCCTGGTGCTGCATCGCAATCCGGCGGCGGCGCGCGAATTTCCCGATCTCGCGCAGGGGGCGCTGCTGACCGCCTCGGTGCGCAATCCGGCGCTGCTGGGCGCGATCGATGCCGCCCGCCGCAGCGGCACGGCGCAGACGGTGGAGCTGCACCAGACGGTGCCCAACGAGACCTGGCACCGCGTCGAGGTGGCACCGGTGGGCGGCGACGGCTGGCTCGCCGTCACGCTGCGCAGCCTCACCGAGGAGAAGCGGATGAACCAGCTCCGCTCCGATTTCATCGCCAATGCCAGCCACGAGCTGCGCACCCCGCTGACCTCGCTGATCGGCTTCATCGACACGCTGCTCGGCCCCGCCGCCAACGACGAGGCGGCGCGCGGCCGCTTCCTCGGCATCATGCGGCAGCAGGCGGGCCGCATGTCCAACCTCATCGACGATTTGCTGTCGCTGAGCCGCATCGAGATGCGCCAGCATCTGCGGCCGACCGGCACCGTGGATTTGTCGCTGCTGCTGCGCGACGTCCGCGACGGCCTCGAGACGCAGGCGCGCGACGCCGGCGTCGAGGTCGAGATCACCGCGCCCGAAACCGCTCCGGTCACCGGCGAGCGGACCGAGCTCTACGAAGTGTTCGAGAATCTCGTCGACAACGCGCTCAAATACGGCGCCAGCGGCGGTCGCGTCGAGATCGCCATCACCCCCGGCCGCGTCGGCTATGACTACGCCGTGACCGTTACCGACCACGGCGACGGCATCGCCCAGCAGCACGTGCCGCGGCTGACCGAGCGCTTCTATCGCGTCGACGCCGAATCGAGCCGCAAGAAAAAGGGCACCGGCCTCGGCCTCGCCATCGTCAAGCACATCGTCAACCGCCACCACGGCCTGCTGACGATCAAATCCGCGCCCGGCGAGGGCACCCGCGTCGAGGTGCTGCTGCACAGGTAGCCCGCGGAGCCGCCACAGGCGGCGCAGATGTTCACGCAAAAGCGTTGCGATTTCCGTGAGTTGCCCTGTCACGGAAGTGTCGCCCGGCTGACATAAAAGCTGAGCCAACGGCCTCTAGGAGTCGCCCTCGATCAGGTCCGTGGCATCCGGCCAGCCTGACAGGGGCGACTGCCCCGCTCTGTTCGAAAGGGACATGACATGAAGCACGCAATCCTGGGTGGCCTCGCTGCCGTCGCCATTGCCGCGACGCTGACTGGAACGGCACTCGCCGCCGACATCTCCGGCGCCGGCTCGACCTTCATCTATCCGGTGTTCGCCAAATGGGCCGACACCTACAAGACCGCCACCGGCATCGGCCTCAACTACCAGTCCATCGGCTCGGGCGGCGGCATCAAGCAGGTCGAGGCCAAGACCGTGACCTTCGGCGCCACCGACAAGCCGCTGTCGGACGACGAGCTCGCCAAGAACGGCCTCGTGCAGTTCCCGATGGTGATGGGCGGCATCGTGCCGATCGTCAACATCGACGGCGTCAAGCCGGGCGACCTCGTGCTCGACGGCAAGACCCTCGCCGATCTGTTCCTGGGCAAGATCACCTCGTGGGACGATCCGGCGATCAAGGCGCTGAACCCCTCGCTGACGCTGCCCGCGACCCCGGTTGCCATCGCGCACCGCTCGGACGGCTCTGGCACCACCTTCAACTTCACCGACTATCTGAGCAAGGAATCCGACGACTGGAAGAACGATATCGGATCTGACACCGCCGTCGAATGGCCGGTCGGCATCGGCGCCAAGGGTTCTGAAGGCATCGCCAACACCGTCAAGCAGACCGTCGGCGCCATCGGCTATGTCGAATACGCCTACGCCAAGCAGAACAGCCTGAGCTACGCCAGGATGATCAACGCCGCCGGCAAGACCGTCGAGCCGAACCTCGACACCTTCGCCGCCGCGGGTGCCAATGCCGACTGGGCCGGCGCCAAGAACTTCAACGTCATCATCACCAACCAGCCGGGCGACAACACCTGGCCGATCGCCGCCTCGACCTGGGTGCTGATCCATGCCCAGCCGGACAAGGCCGCGGCTGCTGCCGAAGCGCTGAAGTTCTTCGATTGGGCCTACAAATCCGGCAAGGACCAGGCCAAGGCGCTCGACTACGTCTCCATCCCCGACAACGTCGTGGCGCTGATCGAAAAGACCTGGTCGGGCATTGCCGCCGATGGCAAGCCGGTGTTCACCCCGGCCAACTGAGCCGGCTGCGACGCACAATAGGCGGGCGCTCCGGCGCCCGTCTCCTTCCCCGAGGACGACGACCATGGCGCTGAGCGCGGGCATGCTGGACGACAGGACAAGCGGAGCGGCGCGCAGGAGCGCCCAGCGCGTCGTCGTGCAGGATCGGCTGTTCTACCTGCTGACCCTGGGTTCGGCGGCCCTCGTTGTGGTGCTGCTGCTCGGCGTGCTGGTGTCGCTGCTCATCGGCGCCTGGCCCGCGCTCTCTACCTTCGGGCCGGCCTTCGTGTGGACGCAGCGCTGGAGCCCGGTGAAGGAAATCTTCGGGGCATTGGCGCCCATCTACGGCACGCTGGTCACCTCGCTGATCGCCATGATCATCGGCATCCCGGTGAGCTTCGGCATCGCCATCTTCCTCACCGAGATCTGCCCACAGCGGTTGCGCCGCCCGATCGGCACCGCCATCGAGCTCCTGGCCGGCATCCCCTCGATCATCTACGGGTTGTGGGGCTTCTTCTTCCTTGCCCCGTTCCTGCAGAGCACGGTGCAGCCGGCGCTGATCGGCAGCCTCGGCCAACTGCCGCTGATCGGCGTGCTGTTCGGCGGCGCGCCTTACGGCATCGGGCTGCTCACCGCCGGCATCATCCTCGCCATCATGGTGCTGCCCTTCATCACCTCGATCACCCGCGACGTGTTCCTCACCGTGCCCACGCTCTTGCGCGAGAGCGCCTACGGCATGGGCATGACGACCTGGGAAGTGTGCTGGTCGATCATCATCCCCTATACCCGCGTCGGGCTGGTCGGCGGCGTCATGCTCGGGCTCGGCCGCGCCCTCGGCGAGACCATGGCGGTGACCTTCGTCATCGGCAATTCGCACAACA
Organism: Devosia sp. 67-54; assembly: GCF_001899075.1. Taxonomy (GTDB): domain Bacteria; phylum Pseudomonadota; class Alphaproteobacteria; order Rhizobiales; family Devosiaceae; genus Devosia_A. Next base: position 114,831 of record NZ_MKVA01000006.1, read on the forward strand.
TCTCACCCTCGCTGCTCGCTCCGGCGACCACCATCTCGGCCGCCATCGCCAACGAGTTCAACGAGGCGACCGGCGCGCTCTACACCTCGAGCCTGATCGCGCTCGGCCTCATCCTGTTCGTCATCACCTTCGCCGTGCTCGCGCTCGCCAAATGGCTGCTGGTGCGGGCCGAGGTGAAGTGAGGAGCCGCCCGATGTCGAGCTACGCCGCCCGCCGCACCCGCAATTCCGTCGCCATGCTCCTCGCCATCGTCGCGGCGGTCATTGGCCTCGTCTTCCTGTTCCTGATCCTCGCCACGCTGCTGGTGAAGGGGTTCACCGCCATCTCGCCGCAGATGTTCCTCGAGAACACGCCGCCGCCCGGCGAGGATGGCGGCCTGCTCAATGCCATCGTCGGCTCGCTGGCGATGACGGTGATCGCCATCGTCGTCGCCACCCCGGTCGGCATCCTCGCCGGCACGTTCCTCAGCGAATATTCGCGCGGCCACTGGCTGGGCGAGGCGGCCAAATTCGTCAACGACATCCTGCTGTCGGCGCCCTCGATCATCATCGGCCTGTTCGTCTACACCGTGGTGGTGGTGCCGGTGGGGCACTTCTCCGCCTGGGCCGGTGCTGCTTCGCTTGGGCTCATCGCCCTGCCGGTGATCAACCGCACCACGCAGGACATGCTCGGCCTCGTCCCCAACGCGCTGCGCGAAGCCGCCGCCGCCCTCGGCGCGCCGCGCTGGAAATCCATGGTGTCGGTGATCTACCGCGCCGCCATGAGCGGCATCCTCACCGGCGTGCTGCTCGCCATCGCCCGCGTCACCGGCGAGACCGCGCCGCTGCTGTTCACCGCGCTCAACAACCAGTTCTTTTCGACCGACCTCGGCGCGCCGATGGCCAATCTGCCGGTGGTGATCTTCCAGTTCGCCACCAGCCCCTATGACGACTGGCAGAAGCTCGCCTGGGGCGGCGCGCTGCTGATCACCGTCGCCATCCTCGCCCTCAACATCGTGGCGCGCTGGGTCGCGGGCCGCGGCAACCAGCGATAGTGAAAGACATGACGATGGACATGCCGACAATTCCAACGCACGCTGCGCCGGTGCCCAATCCTGTCGCGAGCACCTTCGTGCCCAATTCCGAGCCGCATCCCGTCAAGGTCGAGGTCAAGGATCTGCGCTTCTTCTACGCCAACGGCTTCGAGGCACTGAAGGGCATCAACCTCGAGCTGCGCGACAAGACGGTCACCGCCTTCATCGGCCCCTCCGGCTGCGGCAAGTCCACCCTGCTGCGCATCCTCAACCGCATCTACGACCTCTATCCGGGCCAGAAGGTCACCGGCGAGGTGCTGCTCGACGGCCGCAACATCCTCAGCCGCAGCGAAGACCTCAACCTGCTGCGCTCCAAGGTCGGCATGGTGTTCCAGAAACCGACGCCGTTCCCGATGTCGATCTACGACAACATCGCCTTCGGCATCCGCCTCTACGAAAAGCTCGGCAAATCCGAGATGGATGGTCGCGTCGAGGCGGCGCTGCGCAAGGCCGCGCTGTGGACCGAGGTCAAGGACAAGCTGCACCAGTCGGGGCTCGGTCTCTCCGGCGGCCAGCAGCAGCGTCTGTGCATCGCCCGCGCCGTCGCCGTGCGCCCCGAAGTGCTGCTGCTCGACGAGCCCGCCTCGGCGCTCGATCCGATCTCGACGGCCAAGATCGAGGAGCTTATCGAAGAGCTGAGCGCCGAGTTCTGCATCGCCATCGTCACGCACAACATGCAGCAGGCGGCGCGCGCCAGCGAGTACACCGCGTTCATGTATCTTGGCGAGTTGGTCGAGTTCGGCCGGACCGAGACGATTTTCACCGCGCCCACGCAGAAGCGCACGCACGACTACATCACCGGCCGCTTCGGCTGACGGAGGATATCATGCCCATCTCCCTGCAGGAGCACACCGTTGCCTCGTATGACGAGGAGCTCACCTCGCTGGCCTCGCAGATCGCCGAAATGGGCGGTACGGTGGAGGCGGCGATCGCCGACGCCACACGGGCGCTGCTGAAGCTCGACCACGCCGCCGCCCGCGCCGTGATCGCCAACGACAAGCGGGTCGACGAGATGCACCGCCAGATCGACGAGATGGCGGTGTCGATGATCGCCCGCCGTCAGCCCATGGCGCAGGATCTGCGCGCCATCATCACCGCCATCCACGTCGCCGGCGACCTCGAGCGTGTCGGCGACATGGCCAAGACCGTCGCCCGGCGCACGCTGCAGATCGAAGGTCTCAGCCTCACGCCGAAATTCTACAACGGGGTCAAGCACATGGCCGACCTCATCCTGCGCCAGCTCAAGGCAGCGCTCGATGCCTATTCGGCCCGCAACGCCCAGGCAGCGGTCGAAGTCTGCAATTCCGACGACGAGATCGACGCGCTCTACACTTCGCTGTTCCGCGAGCTGCTGACCTACATGATGGAAGACCCGCGCAACATCACGCAGTGCACGCACCTGCTGTTCTGCTCCAAGAGCCTCGAGCGGGTCGGCGACCACGCCACCAACATCGCTGAATCCGCGTTCTATCTGGCCACCGGGCGGCAGCTGTCGCAGGCGACGGCGGAAGAACTGCACCGCATGCAAATCAAGGAATAGGCCACCGCAAGATGACGGCGACCCTGCTCATCGTCGAGGACGAAGCCGACCTCAGCGAATTGATGCGCTACAACCTCGAGGCCGAGGGGTTCCGCGTGGTCTCGGCGGAAAGCGGCGACGAGGCGGTGGAGCGCATCCGCGACGGCGTACCCGACCTGATCCTGCTCGACTGGATGCTGCCGGGCCTCAGCGGCATCGAACTCACCCGCCGCTGGCGCTCGCGCGACGAGACGGCGCGCACCCCGATCATCATGATCACCGCGCGCGGCGAGGAGGAGGAACGGGTGCGTGGCCTCGCCACCGGCGCCGACGACTATGTGGTCAAGCCCTTCTCGATGCCCGAGCTGGTGGCCCGCATCCAGGCGCTGCTGCGCCGCTCCAGCCCGCAATTGCTGGCCAACGTGCTCAAGGCCGGCGACCTCGAGATCGACCGGCAGAGCCACCGCGTCCGCCGCGCCGGCCGCGATTTGCATCTGGGGCCGACCGAATACCGCCTGCTCGAATATTTGATGCGCCATCCCGGCCGCGTCTATTCGCGCGAGCAACTGCTCGATGGCGTCTGGGGCAACGACGTCTATGTCGACGAGCGTACCGTCGACGTGCATGTCGGCCGCCTGCGCAAGGCCATCAACCGCGGCCGCGAGCAGGACCCCATCCGCACCGTCCGCGGCGCCGGCTACGCCTTCGACGAACGGTTCGCCGCGAACGCATGAGCTAGATTGCTTCTACGAACACCGACACGATCGAACGAAAATCGTTGAAGGACACATCGGACGGATGCAGGTCCAGGCTGGCCAGTCTCGCCGGCAGTTGTTCGCAGAACAGGGCATATTCTTCGGCAATCCGCTTGCCGCCCGGGACGTTGGCCGCACTGGAATAGACACGCAGCCAGTTGGCCACCTCGCTGATGGCCACCGCGGGGTCGCCGCCATGGGCATGAATGTCCTGCCCGGCGATGTCGGACATGAACCGCTGATAGCGATACCGTTCGACATCGAGGATCAGTGCGCGCTTGCGCTTCTGCGTGGTGTCGCCGAAGCGCTTGGCGCCGAGAAAGACGCCGAGCTCCAGCGGCATGTTGAATCGGGGCAGGGGTGGCGTGCCGCCGGCCTCCACGCGGGAAATATCGTGGATGCCTAGCGGGCATTCCTCGATCAATTGCTGGATCTTGGCGAAGCGGCTTTCGGAGCTGTCGTCCGTCTCAAGCGCCGCACGCGGGCGAAACCCACTTCGCACGGTCGCGAAGACGATTGCATCGAAAATAGGTTTGAAGTCGGCATCGAACGCGCAGTTCACGAAGACGTCGCGCGAACCGTCCGCCATATGGCTACTCTGCCGGTTCCGATTTCCTGCGGAGCCCGGTGCTGTCGAGCAACCCCTCAACGATCTGCCTGATCTGCGCGTCGGTCAGATTACCGCGACCGCGCGGCGGCTTGATAATCCGCACACCATCGCTCGTCGTGCCCAGATATTCATAGGCACGGCGCTTCCGGACGGGAGATTTGCGGGCTGCCGAAGTGACCATGAGGCAAATATGCGCTCGCATTCGCCCCTATGCAAGCAGCGCTACCGCCTCTTCTTCTCGATCTGGTGGTAGGCCCGGCGGGAGTGGAAGTCGCAATAGGGCTTACCCTCTTCCGAGTGCTGGCCGCAGAAGTAGAAATCCGGCGTCAGCGGATCGCCGATCGGCCATTTGCAGGTGTGCTCGTTGAGCTGCAGCAGGCTGAGGCGCTGGTCCTCGGGGATGTAGAGCTCCTGCACCTGTGGCGCGACATAAGCCTCGACCTCGAGATCGGTGTCGATCTTGAGCGCCGTGGCGCCATGCATCGGGGCGGCCGGCATGCTGCGCGACTTCATCATGCTGGCGATGCCCGAGCTTGGGCGGCCGGCGCCGCTGCTGGTCGACACGCGCCGGATACCGGGTGCGCGCGGCGCCGTACGGGCGCGCGGCGTCGAGCTCGCGGGCTTGGCGCGGCCGGTCAGCTTCAGCCGATGGACCTTGCCGATCACCGCATTGCGGGTAACCCCCTCGCCGAGCACGCCGGCGATCTGGCTGGCACTCAATCCTTCCAGCCAAAGCTTCTTCAGCAGCTCGACGCGCTCTTCGGTCCAGCCCATAGATTCCATAGCTCCTACCGCCTTCTAGACGGACTCCCTCGCCGTGCCGTTGCGGGAGGTGCAATCGGCCGAAACTCTACTCATCGTAGGTCGGAAGGGTCCGCCACACGAGATATCGTGCCCCAACGCCCGGATACTACACGGCCCGCGAATCCGGGATCAAGAGTCCCTCCCAGTTTTCACCGGGGAAAACCCGGCCGCATGAGCGCTGTTCCCAGCCCTGAGTCAAATCAGGCACTTGGGCCTCCGAACGTTGACTTTAGAGGGGGTGGAAGGCATATCTCGATGGCTCCGACGCGCTCCGAATGGCAGCGCGTTTTTGGTTTTTGTGGGGCATTTGCAACACCACGTCACTCAGACCCAAAGGGAAAGACCATGTCCGCGCTGTACGGGACCTATGCCAGATCGCCACTCGCTTTCGAGCGGGGCGAGGGCGTGCGCCTGATCAGCCAGGATGGCACCCGATATCTCGATTTTCACGCCGGCATCGCGGTGAACGCGCTCGGCTACGCCGACCCGCATCTGGTCGAGACCATGAAGGAGGCCGCCGACAAGGTCTGGCATACCTCCAACGTCTTCACCATTCCCGAGCAGGAACGGCTGGGCCAGCGGCTGGTCGACCATACCTTCGCCGACAGCGTGTTCTTCACCAACTCAGGCGCCGAGGCGCTCGAATGTGCCATCAAGACCGCGCGGCACTATTTCTGGGCCAAGGGCGAGGCCGAACGCTACGAGATCATCGCCTTCACCGGCTCGTTCCATGGCCGCACGCTGGGCACCATCGCCGCCGCGGGCAACCCGCATTACGTCGAAGGCTTCGGCCCGCCGCTCGCGGGCTTCAAGCATGTGAAGCCCGGCGACCTGTCGCTGGTCGAGGCTGCGATCACCCCCAACACCTGCGGCATCCTGATCGAGCCGGTGCAGGGCGAGGGCGGCGTCACCGCCATGAGCGCCGAATTCATGCGCGGCCTGCGCACGCTCTGCGACAAGCACGGCATGCTGCTGATCCTCGACGAGGTGCAGTGCGGCTACGGCCGGACCGGCAAGTTCTTCGCCCATGAATGGGCCGGCATCGAGCCTGACATCATGGCGGTGGCCAAGGGCATCGGCGGCGGCTTTCCGCTCGGCGCCTGCCTCGCCAAGGGCGACGTCGCCAAGTCCATGGTTCCGGGCACGCACGGTTCGACCTATGGCGGCAACCCACTCGCCTGCACCATCGGCAACGCCGTGCTCGACCGCATCATGGAGCCCGGCTTCATCGAGCGCGTGAACCAGATGGGCCAGAAGCTCCATTGGCACCTGCAGCAATTGCAGCAGCGCTATCCGAACTACGTGCTCGAGCTGCGCGGCAAGGGCTTGCTGGCCGGCATCAAGCTGCCGGACACGCTCGTCGTGCGCGATTTCGTGGCGCGGCTGCGCGACGACCAGCAATTGCTGACGCAGGGTGCCGGCGACAACGTGCTGCGCCTGCTGCCGCCGCTGGTGATCACCGAGGCCGACATCAAGGAGGCGGTCGACAAGATCGGCGCCGCCTTCGCGGCGATCGACGCCGAAGCCGCCAATGCGCATGTGACCGCGTAACGGAGCGCCCGCCATGACCACCCCCCCAAGGCACTTCCTCACCCTCGAAGATTTCACCGAAGACCAGTTGCGCGGCATGCTGGCGGTCGCGACCGAGCTCAAGGCCCGCCTCAAGGCCGGCGAGCGCCCGCGCCTGTTGCCCGACAAGATGCTGGCCATGGTGTTCGAGCGCCAGTCGACCCGCACCCGCATCAGCTTCGATGTCGGCATGCGCCAGCTCGGCGGCGAGACGATGTTCCTCTCCGGCAACGACATGCAGCTTGCCCGCGAGGAGACGCTGGCCGACACCGCGCGGGTGATGAGCCGCTATGTCGACGCCATCATGATCCGCATCCTCGATCATGACGACCTGCTCGATCTCGCCGGCGCCTCCGCAGTGCCGGTGATCAACGGCCTGACGCGCCGCGCCCATCCGTGCCAGGTGATGGCCGACATCCAGACCTTCGAGGAGCATCGCGGCTCGATCAAGGGCGCCAAGGTGGCCTGGGTCGGCGACGCCAACAACGTGCTGGCGAGCTGGGTGCACGCCAGCAAGCTGTTCGGCAACACCTTCGCCATCGCCTGCCCGGACGAATACGGCCCCGACCAGGGCCTGCTCTCCGACATCAAGGAGGCCGGCCCCAACGTTACGCTCGGCGAGGATCCGCTGGCGGCGGTCAAGGACGCCGACCTCATCATCACCGACACCTGGGTGTCGATGGGCGACACCGACGTCACCGACCGCCGCAAGGTCTTGAAACCCTACCGCGTGGACACCAATTTGATCGGCTTGGCCGACAAGGATGCGCTGTTCATGCACTGCCTGCCGGCCCATCGCGGCGACGAAGTGACCGACGAGGTCATAGACGGGCCGCAATCCGTAGTCTTCGATGAGGCGGAAAACCGCCTCCACGCACAAAAGGCGATCCTGTGCTGGTGCTTCGGGATCGAAACGGTCTGAATTGGCAGAATTGCAGCTTACCGACTATGGCCTCGATCGCCCGGAATCCGGCGACGACGTGGTCGTGCCCTTCACCCTCGAGCAGCTCGACAGCCGCGGCCGCGTGGTCCGGCTGTCGGAGTCGCTCGACGCCATCCTGACGCGCCACAACTACCCCGCGCCGGTGGCCCGGCTGCTGGGCGAGGCGGTGGTGCTCGCGGCGCTGATCGGCTCGTCGCTGAAATTCGAGGGCCGCTTCATCCTGCAGACCCAGACCGATGGGCCGGTGAATCTGATCGTCGTCGATCTCGATGCGCCGGATGGTCTGCGCGGCTATGCCCGCTTCGATGCCGACGCGGTGCAGAAGGCCATCGAGCTGGGCGAGACCCGGCCGGCGCAACTGCTCGGCAAGGGCCATCTGGCGATGACCGTCGACCAGGGCGCGCATATGGACCGCTATCAGGGCATCGTCGCGCTCGAGGGCGGTTCGCTCGAGGACGTGGCGCACACCTATTTCCAGCAGTCCGAGCAGGTGCCGACGCTGGTGCGGCTCGCCGTGGCCCAGCTCAGCCGGCGCGGCCATCCGCATCCGCATTGGCGTGCCGGTGGCATGCTGGTGCAGTATCTGCCGCCGCATGGCGAGCGCACCATGCCCGACCTGCCGGGCGATGGCGACTTCTCCAATCTCGAGACCGCCGACAAGGAATTCCGCGAATCCGAGAAATGGGCCGAGACGCGGGCGCTGTTCTCGACCATCGCCGACGACGAGCTGGCCGATCCCGAAATCAGCGCCGAGCGGCTGCTGTTCCGGCTGTTCCACGAGACCGGCGTGCGGGTGTTTGAGCCGGTGCCGCTCGAGGAGCGCTGCACCTGTTCGGCCGAGCGCATCGAGGCGATGCTGCGCGATAACTTCACCGCCGAGGAGCGCGCCGACATGGTCGTTGACGGCGAAATCGAGGTGGTGTGCGAGTTCTGCTCGGCCGACTATCACTTCCGGCCGGCCGAATTCGACGAGACCCAGCACTAGGGCTCTTATTTGCGCTCTGTCCGATCGGGCGCGCGCCGATCGTCCAACCGCTCTGGGCCTATGTCCCACGCCCGTCCGATCACATCCCCGCGAGGCGCCGGACCTTACGGTTCTTTCATTTGTCCAAATCCCGTCCTCCGCTTAGCTTTTGCTGGGCTCGGAGCGGAAAGACCTTGGAACAGGAAAAGATCGACGTCACGCGGGCAACGCCCGTGACCCCCGGCACGAGCGCGCGCGCGACCCGCCGCGGTGCTCCGCTCTGGCTCCAGATCCTGCTGTCGCTGATCGTCATCGTCATCGCCGTCGGGCTCTTTGCGCTCTACAACCCTATGGCCAATGGCCTGCTGAAGCGCGCCGGCTTGGCGCTGCCGCTGCTCGGCGCGCCGGCCGAGGCTCCGGCGCAGACTGCCGCGGCGCCCGCCGCGCAAGGGCAGGGCGGGCAGCGCCAGGGACAGGGCGGTGCCGCAGGCGGCCGCCAGGGCGGTGCCGGCGGCTTCGGCGGCGCCAACCGCTCCGCTATCGTGGTCACGCAGCCGGTCACCTCCGGCGTCATCAACAGCAAGCTCAGCGCCATCGGCGAAAGCAGCGCGCTGCACTGGGTTACCGTGAGCTCGGCCTCCGGCGGTACGCTGATGAGCGTCGACGTCAAGCCGGGCGATCATGTGCAGGCCGGCGCCAAGCTGGCCACGCTCGATTCCGACACGCAGCAGAACGCCCTCGACAAGGCGAGGCTCGCCGCGCAGGACGCCGACGCCTCGCTGGCCCGCGCCAAGACGCTGGCGGCCAGCAATTCGTTGTCGCAGACCCAGCTCGACGCGGCCCAGCTGGCCGCCGACAACGCCAGGCTCGCCGTGCAGGCGGCTCAGATCGCTCTCAGCCAGCGCACCATCACCACGCCCGTCGCGGGCACCGTCGGCCTGATCCAGGTGACGGCAGGCAATCTGATCAATGCCCAGACGGTGATCACCACGGTCGAGGATTCGTCTGAGATCCTGATCAATTTCTGGGTGCCGGAACGCTATTCCAGCCAGATGACGGTCGGCGCGCCGGTGGATGCCACCTCGGCGGCGCTGCCGGGCAAGACCTTTGCCGGCACCATCAGCGCCGTCGACAACAAGATCGATCCCGCGAGCCGGACCCTGCAGGTGCAGGCCACGCTGCCCAATGCCGACGGCACCATCAAATCGGGCATGTCGTTCACCGTCGACATGACCTTCCCCGGCCAGACCTTCGCTGCCGTCGATCCGCTGTCGGTGCAGTGGTCGAACAATGGGGCTTATGTCTGGAAAGTGGAGAATGGCAAGGCCGTCAAGGGCATGGTCGATATCGTGCAGCGCAATTCCGACGGTGTTCTCGTGACTGGCGACGTCAAGCCCGGCGATTCCGTGGTGACGCAGGGCGTGCTGCAGCTCTCCGACAACATGGCGGTGCGGCTGCTCGACCAGGCGGCGGCAGCCGGTGGCGGCCGTCAGGGGCAGGGCCAGGCGCCGGCCGCCTCGTCGGCCCCCCGGAGCTGATCGGACGCCGATGTCGATCCAGACCCAGAACGCCCAGGGTGCGAGGCTCGCGGGTCTGTTCGTGCGGCGGCCGGTGCTGGCCGTCGTCATCAATGCGCTGATCGTGGTCGGCGGCCTCGCCGCCTTCCTCGGCGTCGAGGTGCGCGAGCTGCCGCAGGTCGACCAGCCGGTGCTGTCGATCAACACCACGTTCAACGGCGCCTCGGCCGACACCGTCGACCGCGAGATCACCGCCACCATCGAGGGCGCGGTCGCCCGGGTGCAGGGCGTCACCGGCATCTCCTCGAGCTCGTCCTACGGCCGCAGCCGCGTCACGCTGACCTTTGCCGATGGCACCAACCTCGACAACGCCACTTCCGATGTGCGCGACGCCACCTCGCGCCTGATCAACCGCTTCCCCGACGGCGTCGATGCGCCGACCATCGTCAAGGCCGATTCCGACGCCACGGCGATCATGCAGCTTTCGGTCACCTCCGACACGCTGAGCCGCGACGATCTCACCAACCTCGTCGACAACCAGATCTCCGAGGCGCTCGCCGCCGTGCCCGGCGTCGCCGATCTGCAGATCTATGGCGAGCAGGCCAAGGTCTTCACCATCGACGTCGACCAGAGCAAGCTCGCTTCGCTCGGCCTCACCGTGGCCGACATCACCAAGGGCCTGTCGACCATCGCCTTCGACACCGCCGCCGGCACCATCAACGGCGCCAACCAGAACATCTCGGTGCGGGCGCTCGCCGACGTGACGACGCCGGCCAGCTTCGAGAACATCATCATCAACGGCAAGACCCGGCTGGGCGACGTGGCGTCGGTGGTGTTCGGCCCCGCCAATTCCTCGAGCGGCCTGCATTCCGACGGCAAGTCGGGCATCGGCATCGGCATCATCCGCGCGGCGCAATCCAACACCGTGCAGATCTCCGAAGGCGTCTACAAGGCGGTCGAGCAGTTGCAGCAGACCCTGCCCAAGGGCGTCTCGATCAAGGTATCGAGCGACGATTCGATCTTCATCTCCGGCGCCCTGCACGAAGTGGAGCGCTCGCTCGGCCTCGCCGTGGTCATCGTCATCGGCGTCATCTTCCTGTTCCTGATGGATTGGCGCGCGACGCTGGTTCCCGCCATCTCGATGCCGGTGGCGCTGGTCGGCTCGATCGCCGGCATCTATCTCGCCGGCTTCTCGCTCAACATCCTGACGCTGCTGGCCATCGTTCTGGCCACCGGCCTCGTGGTCGACGATTCCATCGTCGTGCTCGAAAACATCGTGCGACGACGCAGCCTCGGCGCCGGCCCGCGCGCCGCCGCCGTGCTGGGCACCCAGGAGGTGTTCTTCGCCGTCATCGCCACCAGCCTGACGCTGGTCGCGGTGTTCGTGCCCATCTCGTTCCTGCCCGGCCAGACCGGCAGGCTGTTCCGCGAATTCGGCTTCACGCTGGCCATCTGCGTGGTGCTCTCCTGCGTGGTGGCGCTGAGCCTCGGGCCGATGCTCGCCTCGCGGTTCCTGCGCGAGCACGACCATCGCATGCACCACAACCCGATCGCCGCCACCGGCCGCATGCTGGCCGGCGTCTATCGGCGCATCCTGCATTTCTGCCTCGACACCCCGCTGGTGGTGATCGTCATCGCTTTGCTGTTCGCCGGCTCGGCGGTGTTCGCCTTCGGCTCGATGCGGCAGGAGCTGACGCCGCCCGAGGATCGCGCCGCCATCTCCATCCGTGTGTCGGCGCCGCCGACCGTGAGCCTCGATTTCACCCAGACGCAGATGCAGAAGATCGAGGATCTGGTGCAGCCGCTGGTCAAGTCGGGCGAGATCAAGTCGATCTTCTCGGTCTCGGGCTTCGGCTCCAACACCTCGAGCGGCTTCATCACGCTGACGCTGGCGCCCTGGGACGAGCGCACCCGCAGTCAGCAGCAGATCGCCGCGCAGGTGAACCAGATGCTGCAATTCGTGCCCGGCGTGCGCACCTTCCTCGCCCAGTCCAACAGCCTCGGCATCCGCGGCGGCGGCAACGGCCTGCAATTCGCCGTGGCCGGCACCGACTACACCGAGCTCGCCGCGACGGCGCAGAAGATCGCGGACCAGATGAGCCAGGACCCCAAATTCGGCCGCGTCACCGTCAACTATTCGGCCACCACGCCCGAGCTGACGCTGACCGTCGACCGCGACAAGGCGGCGGCGCTCGGCATCGACATCACCGGCCTCGGCACCACCATGCAGGCGATGATCGACGGCACCCAGATCGGCCAGGTGTTCGTCGGCGACGAGGCCTATCCGGTGCGGCTGGTGTCGACCAAGCAGCCGGTCAACGATCCGAGCGATCTCGAGAGCATCTTCCTCAAGACCAAGGACGGCAAATACGTGCCGATGTCCTCGATCGCCACGCTCAAAGAGGCGCCGATCGCCCCCAGCCTGACGCGCGAGCAGCAGCGCCGCGACGTGTCGGTGACCGCCTCGCTCGATGGCGGCTATGCCCTGGGCGATGCCTATCAGCGCGTGCTGCAGATCGCCGCGCCGATCCTGCCGCCCGGCAATTCCATCCTGCCGCTGGCCGAAGCCAAGACCATCGGCGATTCCAACTACGGCCTCGCCATCACCTTCGGCTTTGCCGTGCTGGTGATCCTTTTGGTGCTGTCGGCGCAGTTCGAGAGCGTCTTTGCCGCCGTGATCGTCATGATCACCGTGCCGTTCGGCCTCGCCTGCGCGGTCTATGCCGTGCTGTTCACCGGCGGCAGCCTCAACGTCTATTCGCAGATCGGCCTCATCATGGTGGTCGGCATCATGGCCAAGAATGGCATTCTGATCGTCGAATTCGCCAACCAGCTGCGCGACCGCGGCCTCAGCGTGCGCGAGGCCATCGAGGAGAGCGCCAATATCCGCCTGCGGCCGGTGCTGATGACCATGATCGCCACCGTGCTCGGCGGCGTGCCGCTGGTGATCTCCACCGGCGCCGGCGCCGAGGCGCGGCAGGCGCTGGGCTGGATCATCGTCGGCGGCCTCGGCTTCGCCGCGATCTCGACCCTGTTCCTGACCCCGGTGGCCTATCTGCTGATCGCCCGCTTCTCCAAGCCCAAGGCGCATGAGGAGCAGCGGCTCGAGCGCGAGCTCGATGCGGCGGAAACCGCCATGGTCGCGACCCCGGCCGAATAGCCGCGCCTCACACCTGGTCGAGCGCGAACTCCAGATCCTTGATCAGATCGCCGGTGTTCTCGAGGCCGACGCTGAGCCGCAGCAGGCCCTGGGTGATGCCGCTTTCCTGCCGCACCTCTTCGGTGAAGCGGGCATGCGTGGTCGTCGCCGGATGGGTGATCAGTGATTTGGCGTCGCCCAGATTGTTGGAGATGAGGATCACGCTCAGCGCGTCCGACAGCTTGAACGCCGCCTCGCGCCCGCCCTTGACCTCGAGCGCGATGAGCGTCGAGCCCGACGACATCTGCCGCTTCGCCAGCTCGTATTGCGGGTGCGATTTGTGATGCGGGTAGGCGATGCGCGCGATCTTGGGGTGACCGGCAAGGAAGTCGGCGATCTGCGCCGCGCTCTCGGTCATCCTGGCCACCCGGATCGGCATGGTCTCGAGGCTCTTGAGCAGCACCCAGGCGTTGAACGGGCTGAGCGAAGGACCGGTCTGGCGCAGCAGCGTGTGCACGTCGCCCTCGATCAGTGCCTTCGAGCCCAGCACCAGCCCGCCCAGCGTGCGGCCCTGGCCGTCGATATGCTTGGTCGCCGAATAGGTGACGAGGTCGGCGCCGAGCGCCAGCGGATGCTGGAACAGCGGCGTTGCGAACACGTTGTCGACCACCAGCTTTGCCCCGTGCGCCCGGGCGATCTTCGCCACGGCGGCGATATCGACCAGCTCGATCGTCGGGTTGGTCGGCGTCTCGAGGAAGATGAGCTTGGTGTTCGTCTGCATGGCGCGTTCGAAATTGGCCGGGTCGCGCCCGTCGACCAGCGTCGAGGGCACGCCGAAACGCGGCATCAGATCTTCCACCACGTAGCGGCAGCCGCCGAACAGCGCCCGCGCCGCCACGATATGGTCGCCGGCGCGCACCTGGCTCATCACCGCATTGGTGACCGCCGACATGCCGGTGGCGAAGCTGCGCGCCGCCTCGGCGCCTTCCAGCAGCGCCATGCGCTCCTGCAGCATGTCGAGCGTGGGATTGGCGAAGCGCGAATAGTTGTGCCCGTCGATCTTGTGCAGGAACAGATCTTCGGCGTGCTGCGAGCTCGGGTAGGAATAGCCCGAGTTCATGAAGATCGCTTCCGAGGTCTCGTTGAACCGGGTGCGCCGGCCGCCGCCGTGCACGAGCTGCGTCTCGGGCGCCCAGGAGTTCGGGTCGCTGAGCGGATGATTCTTGGACTTCGACACTTCTGGCTCCAAAACAAAAAACCGGCCCGCAATGCGTGGCCGGTCGAGCACTGGTCGCTTTAGCAAATTGTTTTAAGTGGCTGCAATCAGACCGGCCAAATCACCACTGAAACGGCTCTACTCCGGCCGAAAGAACCCGTCAACCTCCGCCCCCGCAAGGTGTCATCCCCGCGCAAGCGGGGACCTCGTCGCTGGCTCGAAACATGAGTTGGGTCCCCGCTTTCGCGGGGATGACATGCGGTGGTTGGGATGACAGCCGGCGACCGGGCGGGTAAGACGTGGCCATGAGCGACACCACCTGGTCTCCCGGCGTGTTTCCCGCCCGCTACATCGAGCGCCTGCGCGCCGCGGGCGGCATTGCGGCACCGCCCTTCGATGCCGACCAGGTGCAGCCCGCAAGCCTCGACCTCCGGCTGGGCGACGTCGCCTACCGCGTGCGCTCGAGCTTCCTGCCGGGGCCGGAACAGACGGTCGAGGAGCGCATCAGGACGCTCGAGCTGCATCGGCTCGACCTGACCAACGGCGCCGTGCTGGAGCGCGGCTGCGTTTATCTGGTGCCGCTGCAGGAAAGCCTAAGCCTGCCGCCCGAGGTGAGCGCCGGCGCCAATCCCAAGAGCTCGACCGGCCGGCTCGACGTGTTCACCCGCGTCATCGGCGACCGCGCTCGCGGCTTCGACACGCTGCCCGCCGGCTATGCCGGGCCGCTCTATCTCGAAATCTCGCCGCGCACCTTTCCGGTGCGGGTGCGCCGCGGCTCGCGCCTCAGCCAGATGCGCTTTCGCGTCGGCCTGAGCCGGCTGAGCGTCGCCGAGCACCGCGCGCTGCACGCCGCCGAAACGCTGGTGTTCGACGCCAACGAGCAGGTCGGCGAGGGCGTGGCGCTGTCGATCGATCTCAAGGGCGAGGGCCGCAACGGCCTCATCGGCTTCCGCTCCAAGCGGCACACCGCCGTCATCGACATGGACATCAAGGACGCGCTCGACGTGCTCGACTATTGGGAGCCGCTGATCAACCGCGGCTCCGACGAGTTCATCCTCGATCCCGACGAGTTCTACATCCTGGTGTCGCGCGAGAGCGTGCACGTGCCGCCCGACTACGCCGCCGAGATGGTGCCGTTCGATCCGCTGGTCGGTGAATTCCGCGTGCACTATGCCGGCTTCTTCGATCCCGGCTTCGGCCATTCCGACGCCGGCGGCAGCGGCAGCCGCGCCGTGCTCGAGGTGCGCAGCCGCGAAGTGCCGTTCCTGCTCGGCCACGGCCAGACCATCGGCCGGCTGATCTACGAGCGCCTGAGCGAGCCGCCGGACCGGCTCTACGGCTCGGGCCTGGGCTCCAACTACCAGGCCCAGACGCTGAAGCTCAGCAAGCACTTCCGCGCCTTCAGCGTGTAGGACGGGTAGGCCCTCACCCGGCGCTGCGCGCCACCCTCTCCCCCTTGGGGAGAGGGGAGCTCGACTGAACCGCCGGCGCCTCCTCCCCTCTCCCCAACGGGGAGAGGGTGCCTCGCGCCAGCGAGGCGGGTGAGGGTCTAATACGTCGCTCTACCGCCGCTGAGATCGAACACCGCTCCGGTGGTGAACGAGTTCTCCTCGCTGGCGAGGAAGGCGATCATCGAGGCGGCCTCGCTCAGCTCCAGCATGCGGCCGCGCGGGATCTTGCCGAGGATCATCTTCAGGAATTCGGGGTCCTGGCTCATCGCCATGGTGGTCTTGGCGACGGCGGGCGTCACGCAGTTGACGCCGATGTTGTATTTGGCGAGCTCCTTGCCCAGCGACTTGGTCAGCGCGATGACGCCGGCCTTGGTCGAGGAGTAGGCGGGCGCGCCGGGGTTGCCTTCCTTGCCGGCCACCGAGGCGAGGTTGACGATGCGCCCGTAATTGTTCGCGATCATGTGCGGCACCACCGTGCGGCAGACGTAGAAGGTGCC
Organism: Devosia sp. 67-54; assembly: GCF_001899075.1. Classification (GTDB taxonomy): domain Bacteria; phylum Pseudomonadota; class Alphaproteobacteria; order Rhizobiales; family Devosiaceae; genus Devosia_A. Next base: position 130,887 of record NZ_MKVA01000006.1, read on the forward strand.
GACCAGCCCGATATGCACCACGTCCTCGAACGCCTGCGGCGGGTATTCCCAGGTGTTGGCGTTGGGCCCGACGATGGCGGCATTGTTGATGAGGATGTCGATCCGCCCGAATTTGTCGATCACGGCCCTGGTCGCGGCCTCGACCGAGTCGAGCTTGCCGATATTGCCGTTGACCGTTTGCAGCTTGCCGGATTTGCCGTGCCTGGCCTCGAGCGCGTCGAGCAGCGTCTGGTCGATGTCCCACACCGACACCGAGGCGCCGCTGTCGAGCATGCGCTCGGCCACCGTGAGGCCGATGCCTTGGCCGGCGCCGGTGACGATGGCGACGCGGCCGGTGAGATCGTAGCTGTTCATCTGGGGCAAATCCGCTCGTAAAGGGAAAGGGCGCCGGCGGTCTGCACCGGCGCCCGCTTGCTCAACCTGATCAGAAGTTGAACTGGTCGATATTGTCGGCGTTGAAGGTGGTGAGCTCCGCCTGGGTGTTCATCACGTTCTTGTCGCCGATGGTGATTGAGCCGAGGTTCGGCACGTCGAACTTGGTGCCCACTTCGTTCTTGATCGTGCCGTTGAGCACGCCGTCGGCGAAGTAAGCGGCGAGCCAGCCTTCATTGTACGGCGACCAGAGCTGGAAGGCCTTGACCGTGCCGTCCTTGATGAAGTCGCGCATCTCGCTCGGCAGGCCGAGGCCGGTGACGTGCACCTTGTCGGCGATGCCGCGCTGCTGCACGACCTGCGCCGCCGCCGCCACGCCCACCGTCGTCGGCGCGATCACGCCAACGAGGTCGGGATAGTTGGAGAGCAGCGCTTCCATCTCGGTGGTCGACTTCTCCGGCTGGTCGTCGCCATAGACGGTGGCGACGAGCTTCATGTCCTTGTACTTCGGATCCTCGGCCAGGGTCTTCTTCATTGCCGCGATCCAGGTGTTCTGGTCGGGCGCCTCGGTGGTGGCCGACAGGATGGCGATATCGCCCTTGTAGCCGATCAGCGAGCCCATCAGCTCGACCTGGTTCGGGCCGGTCTTGGTGAAGTCGACCGGCAGGATGTTGGCGTCGCGGTGGCTTTCATTGCCCACCAGATCGCCGTTCACCGCGAGCACGAGGATGCCCTTGGCACGGGCTTCGTCGAGCACCTGGTTCATGGCGTCCGGGCTGTTGGGCGCAATGGCGATCACGTTCACGCCGCGCTGGATCTGCGCTTCGATGATCGGGATCTGCGAGGTGGCCTCGGCGGTGGCCGGAGCGACGAACTCGTATTGGCAACCGATCTGCTTGCAGGCGTCGACGAAGCCGCCATTGATCGAGTCGAAATACGGGTTGCCGGTGTTCTTGCCGATATAGACGACCTTGAAGTCGTGCGCGGCGAGCGCGCCGGTTGCGAAGGTCGCGGCGAGGCCGAGAGCGGCCAGGCCGGCGAGTAGGTGACGTTTGAGCACTTGCTTCCTCCTGTTGATGCCGGTTGGGGCCGGCGGATACGCCCGCTACCTCTGGGTGCGGGAATAGATGAGATTGGTGGCGACGATCGAAATGATGAGCAGCAGCCCGAGCACGCACAGCTGCGTCGCCGGCAGCCATTGCGCCGTCAGCATGCCGGTCGAGATCACCGACAGCAGCCAGGCGGCAAGGAACGTGCCGAGAATGGTGCCGCGGCCGCCGAAAATATAGGTGCCGCCCAGCATGGCCATCAGCACCATCTGCAATTCCCCGCCGAGCCCGAGGTCGTAGCGTACCGAGCCGAGCCGCGACGCGGTCATCATGCCGGCCACGGCGCTGGCGAATCCCATGGCGAGGAACAGCATGAACTTGATGCGCCGGGCGCGGATGCCGGCATGCTGCGCCGCCACCTCGTTGGTGCCGATCTGGTAGATCTGCCGGCCCCAGATGGTGGCGCCGAGGAAGAAGGCGAGCGCGATGGTGACCACCACGAAGATGATCACCGGCACCGGCACGCCCAGCCACAGGTCGTTGTTGATGCCGATGAAATAGTCCGGCAGCCGGATCGACTGGTCGCCGGCGATGATCTGCGCCAGGCCGCGATAGAGCGTCAGCGTGCCGATGGTGACGATGATCGAGGGCAGTTGCATGCCGATCACCAGCACGGCGTTGAACGCACCCATCGCGATGCCGGCACCGAGCCCGACGAGGATCGCCAGCGGCATCGACTGCGTCGCCTGGTAGGTCCAGGCGAAGAGACACGCCGAGAGCGCCATGTTGGCGGCCGGCGACAGGTCGATCTCGCCGGCGATGATCACCATGGTCAGCACCAGGGCGACGATCGAGAATTCGGCATAGAGCGTGAAGCTCGACAGGATGTAGTTGATGTCGAGAAAGTAGGGGCTGATGCTGCTCGAGACGATGAAGGCGAGGACCAGCAGCACGAAGGTCATCGTCTCGGGGCGGATCAGGATCACCTGCCAGCGCGGCCGCGGCGGGGCGGCATCGAGCGCAGAGACGGCGGTGGGGGTTGAGGTCTGGTCGGTCATGGTCAGGCCCGCGCCCGTTGCGCCGCGAGGGCAGCGATGCCGCGCTGCCGCACCGAGCGGTCGATGAGGAGCGCGACGATGATCACCGCGCCATAGATGGCGCTTTGCGCCGTGCCGGGGATGCCGAGTAGCGGCAGCGCCGCCGACACGCAGCCGAGCAGCAGCACGCCCAGCACCACGCCCAGCACCGAGCCGACGCCGCCATTGATCGACACGCCGCCGATGACCACCGCCGCGATCACCTGGAATTCGAAGCCGGCGCCCGTGTTGGACGGGTTTACGAAGCCCCAGCGGCTCGCATACATGATGCCCGACAGGCCCGCGAGCGCACCCGAGATCGAGAACACCATCAGCGTGATGGCGTTGACGCGGATGCCGCGCAGCGGCGCCGCCGCCGGGTTGGAGCCGAGCGCGAACACCTGCCGGCCGACCCGCGTGTGGCTGGCGAACCAGTAGGTGAGGAGCGCCACGCCGAGCGCCATGAAGATGATCCACGGAATGCCCAGGATCGGCGAGGTGGTCGACATCGCCTTGAGCGCCGACGGGATGTATTGCCGGTCCACCTGCCGCGCGTCGGAGATGATGAAGGTGAGGCCGCGATAGAGGTTGAGCGTGCCCAGCGTCACGATGATCGACGGCAGGCGGAACAGCGTGGTCAGCGCGCCATTGACGAACCCGAGCCCGAGTCCCACGCCGATCGACACGAGGAAACCGAGATACCACGGAATTTCCGGGTGGAACTTGAACATCATCGCCGTGACCATGGCGGCGAAGGCCTGCGTCGAGCCGATGGAAAGATCGACGTGGCGGGCCACCAGCACCAGCATCTGCCCCATGGCGCCGATCATGATCAGCGGCGTCAGCAGCAGGATGATGCGCAAATATTCGAGCGACAGGAAGCGCGGCTTGGCGATGCCGACGGCGATGACGAACAGCACGATCATCACCGCGATGCCGGTCTCGCGGCGGAGCAGGATGGAACGGAGCGCGTTCACGCCGCCACCGCCTGCGTGCTGCGCGGCACGGCGGCGCTCATGATCGCCTCTTGCGTGGCGTCGGCGCGCGCGATGTTGGCGGTGAGCCGGCCCTCCGACATCACCAGCACCCGGTCGCAGAGCGCCAGCAGTTCCGGCAGCTCCGACGAGATCAGCAGGATGGCGCGGCCGCCGGCGGCGAGCTCGCCGATCATCTCGTAGAACTCGGCCTTGACGCCGATGTCGATGCCGCGCGTCGGCTCGTCGAGGATGAGCACGCTGGGGTCGGTCAGCAGCCAGCGGGCGAGGATCGCCTTCTGCTGGTTGCCGCCAGAGAGCTCGCCGATCGGCTGGCGCAGCGAGGCGAGGCGGATGCGCAGCTTGCGCACCGACTCCGAAGCCAGCGCCTTTTCCAGCGCCCCCCTGATGATGCCGCCCGGCGCGATCTTGCGCGGGATGGCGGCGGTGATGTTTTCCTCGACCGAGAGCGTGCGGAAGATGCCCGACACGGCCCGGTCCTCCGACACATAGGCGAGGCCGAGGGCGATGGCCTGCGACGGCTCGCGGATATCCACCGGCCGGCCGTTGATCGACACCGTGCCCGATGTCGCCGGGGCCACCCCGAAGATGGCGCGCGCCACGTCGGTGCGGCCGGCGCCGACGAGGCCGCCGAGCCCGACGATCTCGCCCTTTTTGACTTCAAAGCTGACGTCGCGGAAGGTGCCGGGCAGAGTGAGGTTTTCGACCTTGAGCGCCACCTCGCCGATTTCGGCGCGGGATTTGTGCATGTACTCGCGCAAGGGGCGGCCGATCATCAGCCGGATGATGTCGGCGTCGGTGAGCTTGCCGATCTCCTCGGTGGCGATCTTGTTGCCGTCGCGGAACACCGTGACGCGGTCGCACAGCGCCCGCACCTCTTCCAGCCGGTGCGAGATGAAGACGATGGTGCGGCCCTCGTCGCGCAGCCGGCGGGCGATCGCGAACAGGGTGTCGACTTCCTTCGGCGTCAGCGGCGCCGTCGGCTCGTCCATGATGATGAGGCGGCTGTCGGAGGCGAGCGCGCGGGCGATTTCCACCATCTGCTGGTCGGCGATGGAGAGGCCACGCATCGGCTTGGTCACGTCCATGCGCACGCCGAGCAGATCCATCAGCTCGCGCGCCTCGCGCGTCATCTGCGCCCATGGCACGCGGCCGAGCGGCGAGCCGCGGGTGCGGCCCAGAACGAGATTCTCCGCTACCGACAGATCGGGAAACGAGATCGGCTCCTGGTGGATCAGTGTGATGCCGAGCCGCTGTGCGACGATCGGGTTGGGGATTTCCACCGGTTCGCCGTTGAGCTTCAGCGTGCCGCGCGTCGGCCGGTGCACCCCGGCGAGGATCTTGGCGAAGGTCGACTTGCCGGCGCCGTTCTCGCCCAGCAGGGCGTGGATTTCGCCGCGTCTGAGGTCGAGGTCGACATCGCGCAGCACCTCGATCTGCGCGAACGATTTGCTGATGCCGCGAGCGGCGATCAGCGGCGTGTCGGCGGCGGCCTCGGCCATGCTCAGCGTCCCGCCGGCACGGGCGAGTCGGGGTCGATCAGCTTCTGCGCCTTGAGATCTGACCAGAAGGCGGCGGGGATCGGCGCATCGGCATGCGCGATGTTTTCGCGAACCTCGCTCGGCTTCGCCGCGCCGGGGATCACCGAGACCACGATGGGGTGGGCGAGCACGAATTGCAGCGCCGCCGCGGGCAGGGCGACGTTGTGCGCCTTGCACACCGCCTCGATGCCGCGCACGCGCGCCTGCACCTCGGGTGAGGCCTTGCCGTAGGCGTAGTGCGCCGGCCCGGACGAGCCGGTGACGAGGATGCCCGAGGCGAACGGCGCGCCGATGATCACCGAGACGCCGCGCTTTTGCAGCTCGGCCATGCCGCGATGCAGGCTCCGCTGGTCGAGCAGCGTGTAGGGCATCGCCACGAGGCAGAAATCGAGGTCGACCAGCGGCGCCACCGTCTCCAGCGCCTCGTCGGTATTGATGCCCATGCCATAGGCCTGGATATCGCCGGAGCGCTTCAGCTCCTGCAGCGCCTTCACCCCGGACTCGCTGATTTCCTTTTTGCTCTGCGCGAACCGCTCGCCCTGGTAGCCCGCATCGAGGTCGTGGATCACCAGCGCATCGACGGTATCGAGCGCCAGCCGCTGCAGCGCCTGCTCGTAGGAGCGCATCACGCCATCGTAGGAATAGTCCCACACGACCTCGAAATTGAGCCCGCCGGTCCACGGCGAACGGTCGAAGCTCTTGGGGTCCTGCGGGCGCTTGAGGGTGCGGCCGACCTTGGTGCTGATCTTGAACTCGCCGCGCGGCTTGCTGCGCAAATAGCCGCCAAGCCGATGCTCGCTGAGGCCGCGGCCGTACCAGGGCGCGGTGTCGTAATAGCGCACGCCGGCGTCCCAGGCGGCGTCGAGCGTGGCCTTCACGTCGGCCTCGTCGACCCGGCCGTAGAGTTCGCCCAGATGCGCGCTGCCGAAGCCGAAGGCGGGCAGGCTGAGGCTCGTCGAGGCGACCTTTCGCAAGGCCTGAGTGGCGTTGGGCAAAGCTGCTCTCCCATGTCGGACCGGCGGGCTGTGCAACGCCCGCTCTCGTGCTTGTCTGTAAGGTTGTCAGACAAAAATTAGTTTGACAAGTTTTTATCTTCTCCGCCATCCTGTCAATGCTCGTGAACCGTCGCACCAAGACGACGGCACGCCCGAGGGAGCTGCGCACAGCATGGAAATCGGCGGGACTTACCCGATGCTCTATGCCTTTTTCGACGAGGCCGGCCGGCTGCGCCGCGACGCCGTGGCGCGCCAGGTCGAGGCGTCGCTGGCGGCGGGTGCCTCCGGAATCGCCGTGCTCGGCCTCGGCACCGAGGTGCACAAGCTCGGCCGCGACGAGCGCCGCGCGCTGGTCGAGTGGACCATCGCCGACGTCGCCGGCCGCGTGCCGGTGGCGGTGACGGTGGCCGACGGCAACGTCCCCGACATGATCGACAGCGCCCGCTTCGCCCGCGATGCCGGCGCCGTCTGGCTGATCCTGCAGCCGCCGCGCCCGCCGGCGAGCGGCGCGCATCTCATCGAATTCTTCGGCGCCGTCGCCGATGCGGTCGATTGTCCGGTGGGCATCCAGAACGCCCCGGAATTTCTCGGCATCGGCTTGTCGCCCACCGACCTGCTGGCGCTCAACGCCGCTCACCCCAACATCACAGTGGTCAAGGCCGAAAGCACCGCGCTGACCGTCGCCGGAATCATCGCCGAGCTGGGTGGGCGGATGCGCGTGTTCAACGGCCGCGCCGGCTTCGAGCTGCTCGACAATCTGCGCGCCGGGGTCAACGGCATGATCCCCGGCACCGAAACCATCGACCTGCAAATCGGCATCGAACGCGCCTTGCGCGCCGGCGACGAAAGCCGCGCCGAAGAGCTCTATCGCAAGCTGCTGCCGGCCGTGGCCTTCATGATGCAGGGACTGGCGACGTTCCTGCTCTATGGCAAGCTCATCGCGGCGCACCGGCTGGGCATCGCCCCCAGCGAGAACCGCATTCCATCCGATACCGCAACCCCAACCGGCCTCGACTGGGCGCGGCGCTTCGCCGCCGAGCTCGGCCCGCTGCCGGCCTGACCGGAGCCACCATGCCTCGCATCAAGGACGTTCGCACCACCATCTACGAATGGGTCGGCCCTGTCGCCCCCATGCCGCCGCACTTCTGCACCACGGCGAGCGACCTCGTGGCGGACGTCACCGGCTCCATCGCCAGCTTCCGCTTTCTCGGCTGGCTGGTGGTCGAGCTCGAGCTTGACGACGGCACCATCGGCATCGGCAATTCGGCGCTGGCCCCGCACGCGGTCAAGACCACCATCGACACGTACCTCAAGCCGCTGCTGATCGGCACCGACCCGCTCGACAGCGAATACATCTGGCAGTCGATGTACCGCCGCACGCTGCCCTTCGGCCGCAAGGGCATCGGCATGACGGCGATCAGCGCCGTCGACCTCGCGGTGTGGGACGCCAAGGGCAAGCTCCTCAAGCAGCCGGTGTTCAAGCTGCTCGGCGGCCGCACCAAGCCGAAGATTCCGGTCTATGCCAGCCGTCTCTATTCGCAGCCGCTCGATACGCTCTACAGCGAGGCCAAGGCCTATGCCGAAGAGGGTTTCAAAGCGGTGAAGCTGCGCTTCGGCTGGGGCCCGAAGGATGGCCTCGAGGGCATGCACAAGAACGTCGATCTCGTCCGCACCACGCGCGAGGCGGTGGGCGATACTGTCGATATCATGGCCGATTGCTACATGGGCTGGAACGTCGAATACGCCAAGCGCATGCTGCGCCTGCTGGCGCCGTTCAACATGCGCTGGGTCGAGGAACCGGTGGTTGCGGACGACCTGTATGGCTATGCCGAGCTCAGGGCGCTGAACCTCGTCAACATCTCGGGCGGCGAGCATGAGTACACGCTCGCCGGCTTCCGCGACGCGCTGGCTCTCAAGGCCTTCGATATCGCCCAGCCCGACATCAATCGCGTCGGCGGCATCACGGCGGCCAAGAAGATCGCCGATCTGTGCGAGGCAAACGATATTCTGTTCATTCCGCATGCGGGGCAGATGCACAATTACCACGTCACCATGTCGAGCTATGCCGCGCCGATCTCGGAATATTTCCCCAAGGTGCCGGTGGAAGTGGGCAACGAGCTGTTCTGGTACATCTTCGACGGTGAACCCGTCGCCAGGGACGGCTTCATCGACCTCGATGACGGCAAGCCCGGCTTCGGGCTGGCGCTGAAGCCGGTCGACAGCAACTTCAAGCTGACCAGGTAGAGGCGGCGATGCCGAACTTCCCCATCATCGACACGCACCTGCATATCTGGGACCAGACGCGGCTCAAATACTCGGCCTTCGAGGGCAGCCCGCTGTTCGGGCATCCCTATCACGTCGAGGACTACCAGCGCGATTGCGGCACGCTGCAGGTCGAGACGATGGTGTTCCTCGAATGCTACGCCGATTTCTGGGAAGGCGGCGGGCAGTACATCGAGGAAGTCGAGTTCGTCGAGGAGGAGGCGAGGCGCGACCCGCGCATCCGCCGCATCATCGCCATGGCGCCGCTCGAATGGGGCGCGAAGGTCGAGCCGATGCTGACCGAGATGCGCGACGGGCATCCCCTGGTCGGCGGCATCCGCCGCATCATGGAGTTCGACAAGGACCCGCGCGCCCTGACCCTCAGCCCTGGCTTCATCGACGGCGTGAACCTGCTCGAAACGTTCGGCTGGACCTTCGACATCAACCCCAACTACACGCAGATGGACATCATCCGCGAATGGGTGCCGAAGATCAGCTCCGGCGTGCCGATGATTCTCGATCATTGCGGCAAGCCGGGGATCAAGCAGGGCGCCATTGCGCAGTTCCGCGAAGACATGGCCGACCTGGCGCGCTATCCGAACATGTGGATCAAGCTGTCGGACCTGCCGCCCTACGCCGGCCCGAACTGGACGCGCGCCGATCTGAGGCCCTATATCGAGGCGACGCTCGATGCCTTCGGGCCCGAGCGCACCATCTATGCGGGCGACTATCCGATCTTGCTGCAATCCACCAACCTCACCGAGTGGGTCGACGTGCTCGACGAGGCCTTTGCCGATCTCGGCCTGACTGAGGCCGAGACGCGCCGGATCTATCGCGACAACGCCATCGACTTCTATCGCCTGGATCTGTGAGGCGGCTCGTGGCGGACAAGGCGAAAGCGGAGGTTCTGGAGACGGCGGACGGCGGCCCCGACGCCTTCGCCGACCTGCTCGATGCGGCCCGCGCCGCCGGCCAGAAGGCCGATTTCGGCGGCGGCGCGCTGGAGCGCCGCTCGATCTCCGAGCAGGTCGCCAATCGCATCCTCGCCATGATCAAATCGGGCAACCTCAAATCCGGCGACCGCCTGCCCACCGAGGCGCAGATGGGCATCGCCTTCGGCATTTCCCGGCCGCCGCTGCGCGAGGCGCTGAAGGCGCTGACGCTGATGGGCGTGCTGGAGAGCCGGCAGGGCGGCCGCTACACCGTCACCGATCTGTCGCCCAGCCGGCTGGTCGCCCCCTTCAACGTCATGCTCTCGGTGAGCGACTACGACGTGCACGAGCATTTCGAGGCGCGCGCCGTGGTCGATTGCGAGCTGGTGCGCCTCTGCACCGAGCGCGCCACGCCCGAGCAGCGCGCCCGCATCATGCAGCATGCCGTCGACGGCAAGGCGTTCTTCCACGACGCGGTGGCCTTCCGCCTGCTCGATATCGAGTTCCACCAATCGCTCAACGACGCCGCGCAGAACCGGCTGCTGAGCGCGCTGGCGCAGGGGCTCTACGACATCGGCCTCGATGTCCGCCGCGTGGCGAGCGCCATTCCCGGCAACATCGAGGTCTCGGTCGGCCAGCACATCGAGGTTGCGACCGCGGTGATGGAGCGCAACGCCGCCGCCGCCGTCGACGCCTACCGCCGCCATCTCGAGCACGTCCGCGACACCACCATCACCGCCATGTCCAGGGCCCGCACCGCATCCTGAGGAAATCGCCAATGTCCGAACAGATCGCCTTCCGCATGAACTTGTTTCCCGGCCAGGCGCGCGAATACCGCAAGCGCCACGACGAGATTTTCCCCGAGCTCGTCAAGGCGCTGAAGGATGCCGGCGTCTCCGACTATTCCATCTGGCTCGACCCGGAGGCCAACCATCTGTTCGGCATCCTGACCCGCACCGACGACCACGGCATGGACAAATTGCCCGACACCGAGATCATGAAGCGCTGGTGGGCCCATATGGCCGATATCATGGCGACCAATGCCGACGACCAGCCGGTGCAGATTCCGTTGCAGCGGGTCTTCTATCTCAAGTGAGCACGCCCTTCATCATCAAGGCGGTGCGCGTCTACACCATGGCCCCGTCGGCCAAGGCCGGCACCTACTTCAAATCGGGCGAGGCCAAACACTGGCTGGTCGACACGCTGATTTCCAACCCCATGTCGGGCTACGCGAAATATCGCGACCGGCGGTCGAGCTGGGGCATCGGCGTGCTGAGCTCGCTGGTGGTCGAGATCGAAGCGGCCGACGGCACCATCGGCGTCGCCACCGGTTCGGGCGGCATGCCGGCCGCCTGGTTGATCAGGCACCATTTCAGCCGCTTCCTCGTCGGCGAGGACGCGCGCAACATCAATCGCATCTGGGATGAGATGTATCGCGCTTCGCTGCCCTATGGCCGCAAGGGGCTGCCGATCATGGCCATCAGCGCCGTCGATCTGGCGCTGTGGGATCTGAACGGCAAGCTCCGCCACGAGCCGGTGTACAACCTGATCGGCGGGCTGAGCCGCGACGAAATAACGTTCTACTGCACCGGTCCGGATGCCGGGGCCATCAAGGCCATGGGCTTCTGGGGCGCCAAGGTGCCGCTGCCGCACAGCCATTTCGACGGCGAGGCGGGCCTCCGCGCCAATGTCGACTTCCTGCGCCGGCACCGCGCCGCGATCGGCCCCGACTTCCGCCTGATGGTCGACTGCTACATGTCGCTCGACGTGCAGTACGCCATCCGCCTCGCCGAGGCCTGCAAGGACCTCGACATCTACTGGTGGGAGGAGGTGCTGTCGCCCGAGGACGTCGAGGGCTACCGCCAGATCAAGCAGGCGCACCCCACGCTCAAATGGACCACCGGCGAGCACGAATACACCCGTTACGGCTTCCGCCGGCTGATCGAGGAACGCACCATCGACATCCTGCAGCCCGATGTGATGTGGGTGGGCGGCCTCACCGAGCTGCTGAAGATCGCCGCCCACGCCGCCGCCTACGACATCCCCGTGATCCCGCATGGCAGCGGGCCGTATTCCTACCACTTCATCGCCAGCCAGACCGGCCCCGCCTTCTGCGAATACGTCGCCGCCAGCCCCGACGGGCAATCCATCATGCCGGTGTTCGGCGAGCTGTTCGTGGGCGAGGCGATGCCGGAGCAGGGCAGGCTGAAGCTCGGCGACCGCCCGGGCTTCGGCATGGAGCTGCGCGACAAGGCGATGCTGGTGGCGGTCGAGTAGACCGCCCCATCGTCATTCCCGCGCACGCGGAAATCCAGGTCAGGTTTGCGGACGTCCGAAAGCATCGCCTGGATTCCCCGCTGTCGCGGGGAAGACGATGTGGACGAGGGGTGAGTTTGGTGACACTGGCTGCGCCGCTGCCTCGCGGGCAACCCGTCGTTCGACGCAGTTGCTCCCGTCCGCCATCTCCAGTAAGAAGCGAGCCAGTGCGGGTGTAGCTCAATGGTAGAGCAGAAGCTTCCCAAGCTTACGACGAGGGTTCGATTCCCTTCACCCGCTCCAAGCACTTGGCAGCTAGACCCGGAAATCTGGCTCTGATGCCGGCGTCAATGCCGATCGCAGGTGCGATGCGGGTGATTCTTGAAACCATCCGACCGCAATTTCACCGGCCTATGGCGTCCCGCGGAAGGCCGACCCGATGCGGCTCGGACTCCTCGCCCGCATTGGTTGGCAATCTTCCCGACTCCAGATTGGCGATCACTTTTCAAATGGACGTTGCGCGCGTGTGATAGTTGCCGCCGACCACAACAGGGGCGCGTTCAATACGCCGACGAGTGTGGGCCGCGAACCGCGCAGCTATTCGTTGGCTGACACGGTCGGCCGGGCGCCGTCGGTCCGCTCGGCGTGCCGTGCAGGCAGATGCAGGCGAATGCTGGCGCCGGTCTGCCGATCGGCGCAGGAGGTCAGGTGCCAGCCATTGGCGTCGGCGATCTCCTTGACCACGGCCAGGCCCAGTCCGCTTCCCTCGGCCGTGAGACGGTCGCGCTCCAGCCGTTCGTTGCGCCGCAGCGCCCGCTCGAACGCCGCGCCTCGCAGTCCGGGGCCGGCATCGTGGACCTCGACGCGATGTCCCGCCCCTTCGCGGCGCAGCGCCACCACGATACGCCCCTCGCCGGTGTACTTGATCGCGTTGGACAGCAGATTGGCAACGACGCGCATCAGCGGATACGCCGCAACATCGGCGTCGCCCGTTGCGAGTGCCAGCCGCAAGCCGAGCCCCTTGGCCGCTGCCTCGGCCGCAAACATATCGACAACGCCGCGCAGTACGGCGTGTAGGCGCGGCTCGTTCTGCCGCTCAGGCTCGGCCACGGTCGGCGCGTCCGCCTGCGGCGTGTCAGCGAGCCGGTCCGCGACGAGCTTTTCCATATAGCTCAGCGCGGTCTCGACCTGGCCGATGTCGGGTGTCCCGGCCGTTTGCGGGCTGAACATCTGCCTGAGCGACAGCCGCAGCGCGTGCATGGGCTGGCGCAGGTCGTGGACCGTGTCCTTGACCGATTCCTCACGCCGGCGGGCCGTCGACTTGACCTGCTCATAGCGCTCTTCGAGCACGGCTAGCCGCTCGCCCAGCGCCAAATTGCGCTGCGCCTGCGCCAGCGTTTCCTCGAGCGCCGCCTGCCGCTGCTGGTTGTAGCCGTCGAACACCGCAAGGCCCATCATCAGCGCATCGGCGACGAGCGCCAGCCGGATGCCGTCATAGGGGGCGATGAAACTCGGCTCGAACCCTAGCACGAAGCGCGCCGTGAACAGCACGGCCGGGATGAGGCCCGCCAGCCAGGCGAACAGGTAGAACCGCACCGCCCGAAAGCGCGTTCGGGCGGCAACGAGTCCCGCCGCAACGAGGGTCAGCGTGCAGACCGAGATCATGATGACGAGCAACTGCTTGAGCAGTTGCGGGGCAGCGGCCCACAGCGTGACGTCCACGAGCAGCAGGGCGCCGACCATCGTCAGCAGAATGCGGTGCATGGCCGGATGATAGCGCCGCGTCTGCAGCACCATCATGGCGAACGCCGCAGCGGACACCAGCCCGCAGGAGCCCAGGACGATCGACGCCATCGAGTTGAACTGCGGCCAGTTCGGCCAGAGATACTGGAACGCCACCCCATCGGCATGCGCGACGTAGACGAGGACCGACAGTACATACGCCACATAGGCGCCAAACACCGGTTGTCCGAGCACGAGCAGCGCGACGCCCGCCATGAGGGCGAGCACTCCCATCATGCCGTAGAAGGCGTAGTTTTTCGCCTCCTGCACACGGGATCGCGCGGCAAAGCTGTCGGGCGTTTCGACCGACATCGAAATCCGCGAGGAGCCCTGCGAGTAGTATGCGACGAGCAGGGTCGCCCGCTCGCCGGGGCTCAGGTCGAACGGCGCGACCATTTGCGGAAAGTCGATCGGCCGGGCGCTGAACGGGCTGTCCGTCGTGAGGTTGAGCAGCGTCGCGATGGTGCCGTCGGTGGCGACGCGGTAGACGGCGATCTGCTGGGTAAAGTTCGCCTGGATGAAAAACCGCCAGGCATCGACATCCGCCGTCTGGTTGACCAGATCGAGGCGCAGCCAGATGTGGGCGGTGGTGTAGCCGAAATCCGGAACCCGGCCGGGCAGGGGCTGCATCGCCGGCGCCGCCGGCCCGATGACGTCCTGCGGCCGCAGGCTCCAGTCCTGGTCCAGCAGATAGTCGAAATGCCGCCCGGTTGTTTCAATATCGGCCGGGCCTGTTAAGATCAGCGCTGTTCGATCGGCGGTCGCTCCGGCCGGCATCGCGAGAAGCGTCATGAGCATGCCCAGGACCAGCGCCAGCCAGCGGCGCCCGCCGCCCATCGGGCGCATCGGCGGAGCCGCACTTTGAAAAAGCGGATCGTGATCGCCGACGATCATCAGTTCGTGTCCTGGAGTTTGGCCAAGGCGCTCTCAGTGCTCGAGGACGTCGATATTGTGGGGTCTGCCACCAATGGCATCGAAGCAATCGTCGAAATACGAAAGACCGCCCCCGACTGCGCAATACTCGACTACAATATGCCGGGCGCCAATGGGCTGGAAGTCTTTCTCGAATCGCGGCGCTGGTCGCCCGCAACGCGCTTCATCCTGCTCACCGGTTCGACGACGCCCGAAACGCTCGAGACGCTCGTCAGGAGCGGCATTCACGGCGTCTCGCTGAAGGACGCGACCGAGACCGAGATCATCGACATGGTCCGGCGGGTCCTCGACGGCGCAATTGTGGTCGGCGCCAGCGCGGCGCGTCTGATGGCGGCAACTTCCGACGCCCTTGCGCTCACCGACCGCGAGCTGGCCGTGCTGCAGGCCATCGCGCGCGGCCACACCAATGCCAGTGCCGCCGAGAGCCTTGGCATCAGTCCCAAAACCGTCGACAGCCATCGCACCAGCCTCATGCGCAAATTCGCGGTCGGCTCGACCGCAAGCCTGTTGGTCGCCGCGGTGCGTGCCGGGCTCGTGGACCCGTCCAGTATCCGCTGATCGCTTATGGCCTCTGCCGTGCCAGCGCCAAATCAGGTGATCGCCTGATTGGCCGCCCGGCCGCCGTCCCCGAGATTGGTCGCATCCGATCTGGGGAGGGGCAAAATGGATTATCTGGCGTTCGGTCCGTATTTTCTGGCTCTGGTCGCCTATGCGGCCTCGCCTGGCCCGCTGACGGCCGTCCTCGTCGCCCGCTCGGTCGGCGATGACCGCAAAGGCGTCATCGCCTTTGCGGCAGGCCTGTGCATCGGCGAAGTCATTGCCGTCATCGCCGTTGCCCTGGGCATCGGGCTTTGGGCGCAGACCCAGCCCGAATTGCTGGCGCTGGCGAAATATGCCGGCATCGCCTACCTGCTCTGGCTCGCCTCGAAGATGTGGGGCAGCCGCTCCGGACAGTCGGTGGCGCGGCCCGGCAGGGCGGGCTGGATGGCCTCCGCCGGAGCCGGCCTCGCGCTCTGCCTCGGCAATCCGGCAACGCTGCTGATGCAGATGCTGCTGCTGCCCATCGTCGCGCCGCACGGGGCGCTCGGCCTCGAGCATATGGGGCTGGTGGTCGCCGTGACATTCGCGGCCTTCGGTGTCGTGTTTTTCGGCATCATCCCGCTGGCCCGCCAGTGCAGCCGCCTCATCATCTCGCCGGACTCATCCGCGGTGCTGGGGCGCGTCACGGCGGTAGCCATCGCCATGACCTCGCTCTGGATGATCGCCGCCTGACCAGATCGATCGTCGCTCACACTTAATCGGCGTGCGCCCTGAACACACATCCCGCGACGAGTGGTGGGGGAATATCTTTCTCCTGTCCTTGACCGTTTGGTCAAAAGACCGCACTGTCGCCCCTCATGAAAGTGCTCATCCTTGGCTCCGGTGTCATCGGCACCGCCTCGGCGTACTACCTCGCCAGGGTCGGGCACGACGTCACCGTCATCGACCGCCAGCCCGGTCCGGGCCTCGAGACCAGCTTCGGCAATGCCGGCGAGCTCAGCTACGGCTACGCCTCGCCCTGGGCCGGCCCGGGGATCCCGCTCAAGGCCATCAAATGGCTGCTGATGCCGGACGGTCCGCTGGTCATCCGGCCGATGTTCGATCCGCGCATGTGGGTGTGGGGCCTCCGGCTGCTCGCCAATTGCACCGAGCGCGCTTACGCCATCAACAAATCGCGCATGGTGCGCGTCGCCGAATATTCGCGCGACAAGATGATCGAGCTGCGCAGCCAGACCCACATCGCCTATGAGGGCCGGCAGCAGGGCACGCTGCAACTGTTCCGCACGCAGAAGCAGCTCGACCATATCCATGGCGACGTCGAGGTGCTGAAGCAGTACGGCGTGCCCTATGAGGTGCTCGATCCAGGCGGATGCGTTGCGGTCGAGCCCGGATTGGCAACCGCCGCGGTGCCGTTCGTCGGCGCGCTGCGCCTGCCCAACGACGACACCGGCGACTGCAAATTGTTCACCGAAAAGCTGGCGGCGATCGCCGGCCATCTCGGAGTGACGTTCCAGTACGGCACGACCATCGAGGGGATCGAAACCAGCGGCGATGCGATCAGCGGCGTCCGCACCAGCCGCGGCACGCTGACCGCCGACGCCTATATCGGCGCCATGGGCAGCTTCACGCCGCAGATGGTGGCGCCGCTCGGCATTCGCCTGCCGGTCTATCCCATCAAGGGCTATTCGCTCACCGTGCCCATCACCGACGCGGCGCTGGCGCCGGTGTCGACCGTGATGGACGAGACCTACAAGGTCGCGACCACCCGCTTCGACGACCGCATCCGCATCGGCGGCACGGCCGAGATCGCCGGCTGGGACAAGACGCTGCGGCAGCATCGCCGCGGCCCGCTGGAACGCTCGCTGCGCGATCTGTTCCCCAAGGCGGGCGATGTAAGTAAGGCGAGCTTCTGGTGCGGCCTCAGGCCGATGACGCCCGACGGCACGCCGGTGATCGGGCGCACCCGCTACGGCAATTTCTACCTCAACACCGGCCACGGCACGCTCGGCTGGACCATGGCCGCCGGCTCCGGCCAGGTGATGGCCGACATCGTTTCCGGCAAGGCGCCGGACATCGACGTCTCCGACCTCGATCTCAGCCGGTACGCGGCGTAAGCACCGGCTCGCCCTCATTGCCGGTGGCGCGGCCGCGGCTGAGCCGCGTCACGCCGTGCGTCGTCTTGGCCCAATGCATCGGATCGACGATCAGCTCGTGCACCGCCCGCACCGCCGCCAGCGTGTGCAATATCCAATAGGCCGGCAGCAGCAATTGCGTCGGCAGCAGGTGCCAGGCCCGCTGGTGGCAAAGGCCGCTGACCTGGATGGCGATGGCGCCGCCATAGCCCGAGGCGAGGATGCCGACCGCCATCCAGTCCCACACATCGCGCGGCACCAGCCCGACGGCGCCCTCGAGCAGCAATCGGGCCAGCAGCGACGCGATGAACACCGTATGCAGCAGCGAGGCGACGATCATGCCGCCGACCAGCACCTGGAAGCCGAGGAAGCCGCGCCAGCCGATCTCGGCGAGGAACTGCCGCGGCGCCCGGTTGTGCACCACGAAGGTCTGCATCCAACCTTTATTCTGGTTTCGCTACGGTGCGCGCGACTTCGCTAGAGTGCGATTTTTTCCTTTAAGATCAAAAGGTTATTGAGATCCTTCCAGCCGGGAGTATCCGAGGCGGTCACCGTAGTATCCGGAATTTTGTTGCGACAGAGTTGCGACGGTTTGAGAGGAAACTCATTTGACCAAAGCTTCAAACACGACAAAGGCCAGCAGCCTGCTCACGCAAAAAGGCATCGAGGCAATGCCGCCACAGAGGGAAGCCTACAGAGTCCCTGACCAGCGTGCCAAAGGGCTAGCAGTTCGTGTTGCGACCAATGGGGTCAAGACGTGGGACCTTGCCTTCCGCATAACGGGCACGGGGCAGTTCAGAAGAATGTCCCTCGGCAAGGTTTCTGATGTTTCGCTTGAGGCCGCTCGCCGGCGGTCCAACGAGATAACATCCGCGGCCCGGGCCGGACGTGATTTAGTTGAGGAGGAGGTACGACACGCTGAAAGTGAGCGGGCGCGGGTTTCTGTTCGCCAACTCGTGGAAGCCTACGTGAAGCGCAGGGTCCGAGGCCGTCTGAGAACAGCAAGCGAGATTGAGAGCCGGCTCTATAGAGCCCTCGGTCCGATCCTTTCCAAACATGCCGCCGATATCCGTCGAAGAGATCTGCGAGAGTTATTTGATGCCGCGTTCGACAACGGCCTTAGACGCGAGGCGGAAAAGCGGCGCCAAACCGTCGGTGCGATGTTTAGGTGGGCGGTTTCGCAGGACATCATCGACGTTGATCCCGCCCATGGATTGGTCGCTTACGAATCCGGGGCGCCGCGAGACCGCGTCCTGTCGTGGGATGAAATCGTTCTGCTCTGGAACTGGCTTGGCGCCCCCAGTCTCCCTTTGGCTCCGCCGACGATACTAAGACTTCAGATCTTGCTTGGTGCGCGGTGCAGCGAAATCGGGGGCATGCGTGCCGAAGAGATAAACACAACCAACTGGCTTTGGACCTTGCCGGCTGCGCGGTCGAAGAACAATCGGCCGAGAGTAACGCCACTCGTCGGACGAGCGCGACAGATTGTGAGTAACGCGTTGACGGAAAACTCCGCAGGCCCTTTGTTTTCGACGGAACGGCGTCGACCCTTCACTTCTGCTAACGTAGGTCAGTTCCTGCTAAGTCGCCGTGGCTCGGTTCCGGTGTCGGGATTTTCGACCCACGATTTGCGGAGAACATTTGCGACCAGACTGATCGAGCTTGGCGTGGGAAGCGATATCGTTGCCGCTACGATAGGGCACAGTGCGGCCTCGGGTGAGGCTACAAGAACCTTGCTGAGACACTACGTTTGGACGGACCAGGTGGAGAGAAAGCGCCAAGTCTTGGCCTACTGGGACCGGATCGTGGGGGACATCATCCTGGGCGGTCCTCCTCCCACCGCCAGTACGGAGGAGTTCTCCCAAGGTCCTCAAGTTCGAGGCTAAGAGTTTCAAGCCGTTGGCGCACCAATCTATCGATTCATGTCCGCTCGGCGAAGCTGTGTCTTGCAAGACTGCCGATCTCCGTGCGGCCGAGCGGAGAGAACACCATCCTCAATTCGATGGCTGGTCATTCGCCCTGAGCGCCACAATAGGGTTGTCTACTGGCGCTCGGCGGGACAGCCGAAATCCATCGATCCTGCTGGTCGAGGCAGCTGTCTCTAAGGCTCGTCGAAGCCTGCGCCGGCACTGCCAAATGCAGCAAAAAACGCAGCGCGGGATGGAAGCCTCGCAGTAGCAACCACTTATTCATTCATCGTGAATAACTATATATCCCTGCACGAGGGGGTCTCGATGATGAAATTGGCGAGCAGGCTTGGGCGGATTTCCGTAATTCTCCCGGTGGTTATGGTGGCGTTGACGTTCGTTGCGAGCCTCGCCGTGGGGCTCGTCGGCTACTACAACGGACAGTCGGGTCTTACGGCCGCCGTGCAAAGCGAACTCGAGTCACAGGCCGCCGCAAGCGCGAAGCTCCTCAACCTGAAGCTAAAGGACACTTCCGCGCAGCTTGATTCCCTGGCGCAGAGCGAGGGGGCGGGCCTGCTGAGCCAACTGAGTGTCCAACGCGTCGACGGGCAAATCCCAGCGGAAAAGCAGTACTTCACCGCGCCCAGCAGGATCGAGGACCGCGAAAAGCTTGATGGATCCGCTGTAAAGTCGATCTACAATTATCGACATTCCCAATACCACGCCACGTTCCTCGCGAACCTTAAGAACAACGGCTATGGGGATATCTACATCGTCAACTCCAGCGGCGACGTCGTGTACAGCGTCACGAAGTCGGAGGAGTTCTTCGACAACGTCGCAGACAACGAGCTCAAGGACACCCCGCTCGCGTCGCTTTTCAACTCCCTGAAATCCGGCACCGCCCCGGCGGGCACCAGGTTGATCAGCTCGTTTGGCGTCTACCAGAAGAAACCGGCGATCTTCGTCGCGGAGCCCGTGTTCGTCAAAGACTCATCGGACACACCGCAGTTCAGCGGAGTGATGGTGATCCGTCTCGATGTGGACTTCTTCGATGCAGTGCTCGCGGATCGGATCGGCGAAACCGGCCAGGTGTTTATGGCCGATGCACAGGGGCAGGTCCTGTCGGATTTGCCACGTAGCCAGGATCCGACCGCGCTCGTTGCTCAACGGCCGTATCCCATATTGAAGTCGGTGCCGGCCGGCGGTGCATTTGGGATCGAATCCACCGAACAGGGTGAGATGATGGTCGCCGCCGCACCGGTTGAGTTCCTCGGTACGACCTGGGTGGTCGTCGCTGAGCAGACGGTATTCGAGAGTCTCGCCGCCGTTCGCCAGATGGCGACCGGTATGACGGTCGGAACCCTCGTCGTGCTCGGCCTGGCTTCGATCATTGCTATGGTTTTTGCCCGCTCACTCACAAAGCCGATCACGAATCTGACCCGGGTGATGAAGACGCTGGCGGACGGGCAGTACGAGGTCGATGTCCCCGGCACCAAACGCACCAACGAGCTTGGTGAAATGGCGCGCGCGGTCGAGGTCTTCCGCGAGAATGGTCGCAAAGTCGAAGCATTGACCGAAGAGGACAAGCTGGCGTCGGAGCGCCGCCGTGCGGACCGCGCCGCGATGATGACGTCACTGCAGCGCTCCTTCGGCGAAGTTGTCGATGCCGCTGTCGCGGGTGATTTCACCAAGCGTGTCTCGGCCAACTTCCCGGACGAGGAGTTGAATAAGCTTGCCGGCAGCGTCAACGGATTGGTCGATACGGTGGATCGCGGGCTCGGAGAAACTGGCAAGGTGCTTGGCGCGCTCGCCAGGACCGACCTAACGCACCGGGTAGAAGGACAATTCAGCGGGGCATTCGACAGGCTGAAGGCAGACACCAATGCAGTCGCTGACCGACTAACCGGTGTTGTCAAACAGCTGCGCGAGACCTCGGGTGGGGTGAAGACCGCGGCGAGCGAAATTCTCGCCGGAGCGAACGATCTGTCGGAGCGGACCGCAAAGCAGGCGACGACGATCGAGGAGACATCCGCGGTGATGGAGCAACTTGCAACCACCGTGATGGACAATGCCAAAAAAGCTCAGTCGGCGTCAGGCGGTGCGAAGGACGTTTCGCACAAGGCGGAGGAAGGGGCGGTCGTGATGTCTCGCGCGAACGAGGCGATGGAACGGATCACTCAATCATCGGGCGAGATCTCGAGTATCATTGGTCTGATCGATGACATCGCGTTCCAGACCAATCTTCTGGCTCTCAATGCCTCGGTCGAAGCGGCACGAGCTGGCGAGGCCGGCAAGGGTTTTGCCGTCGTCGCCGTGGAAGTGAGACGGCTGGCACAATCGGCCGCGCAGGCAAGCCGCGAAATCAAGGATCTCATTGAGCAGAGTGTCAACGAGGTCAAAGGCGGCAGCAGGCTCGTCGCCGACGCTGCGGCAAAGTTGAACGCCATGGTCGAGGCGGCGCGGTCATCGAACGAACTGATGGAAGCCATCGCGCTCGAAAGTCGCGAGCAGGCCTCCTCTATCGAGGAAGTCAGCACCGCAGTACGCCAAATGGACGAGATGACCCAGCGCAACGCAGCTCTGGTCGAAGAGACGACGGCAGCCATTGAGCAGACCGAGGGACTCGCCTCCGAGCTCGACCGGATCATTGATGTGTTTCGGATCAACGAGGCCGTCGCGCAACGCGAGCGCATGGAAACCGCGTCAGCGGGAATTCGCTCTATTCAGAAGAAGGTCGCGACCGCCGCGAAGAGCTATCTAACCAAGGGAAGCGCGGCGGTGGCGCAAGACTGGGAAGAGTTCTGAAAGCTGCTATTTGACCATAAATCGCGAACTGAAGGGGAGGCTCGCTGCGCCGACGGCTTTCGGTGAGGGCGCGAGTGTCCCTGCAATCGCAGCGACACCTGGCACTGCCGCCGCGAGGGCGCGACAGATATCCTCGCAAACGGCCTGCGGCGCATAGGACGACAGGATCACCGTCTCAAGCTCGACGAATTGCTGCACGCCGGCGATCGAGCGGACCATCTCTTCGACGAGCTGCCTCTTCCAAGAGCCGAAGACTTCGCCGTAGTCAGGCCAATTGCCCGACCGATCCCAGAGCGCTTCGACTGAGAGTTTCTTCTTCTTGAGCGACTTTTCGAGTGCGGCGATGCCGACATCGAAAGTGACCGGCGAATTGCCATGGTGGATCTGGTGATTGAGAACGAGGCGACCGTGGAGTTTTGCTCCCAGGTAGAAGAACATGTAGTCCGTTAGCGGCTTTGCTGCTCCGAACATGCTCTCGCCGCTGGCCGCCGCCGTAATGTCGTTCTGAACAAACACAGGCATCCCGAGATCGACTTCGATCTCGTCCTGCAGGGCCTTGTAGTATGCCTCCTCGTCGATGCCGATCGAGTCGGTATGGGGCAGAGCCAGGCCAACGCCGGCCAAGCGCTCGCGGGCCGGCAGCGGCAGCAATGATACGGCGTCTCGTATGGTCTTTAAGAATTCCGAATGGTTGCTTCCCGGATCGGACGTTGGCCTAGGAAGCGTCGCGTGAAACTGTACCTTGCCCACGAAGTCGATGAGGACGAGGTCGGCGTGACGATTGCCGATACTAATCCCGACGGAGAAGGCGCCCCCGGGGTTGAGTACGACCGGCACGGTAGGCGGCCCCATCCGCCCTTTTTGGGCCTGTCCCTTGGCGACCAGGCCTTCCTGCTCGAGGGAGCGAACGATCACCGAGACGGTCTGTGCGGATAGGCCCGTTCGTTCGCCGATCTCGAGACGCGTCGTGCCTTCCTGCTGCAGCAGCAGCGAGAGGACCAGGCGTTCGTTGTAGCTGCGCACACTTACCGCGTTGAGACCGCTGGCGCGGTCAGCAATCCGGATTGGATTGGGCGGCGCAAATCGCATGTCAGGCACGGGAGCAGCCCTCCGTGCCTGAACGATCACGCATGTGACCCTGGGAAGCGACTTCGATGCGTCTCATTTCCAACCGATCGCCTCGACCTCGCGAGCGAGCGCTATGCCAAGCCCATGATGTGCTTCGCGGCTCAGATGGAAGCCATCCCGTGGGTCGCACTCAATGGCCGATCCGGCGTCGAAGAAATGCACTTCAAGGGAGTCCGCAATGACCTCGAAGTGAAAAGCGAGCTCACGAGACTTCGGCTGCCCGCCCTTGAAGATGTTCTCCCACTCCTTGAGGTCGTCGAGCATTGGAGGAGGTGAGACCACCATGATCTCCGGCGGGTGTGCGGCGGGGCCCGGACCTAGCTCGCGAATGTCGTGGACGAGGCACCCAATTGCCATAGCCACCTCTGACGCCGGTTGATTGAACCGTGCCTTCAAATCGTTTGTACCCAACATGATGATGACCAGATCGATCGGCGCGTGGCTCATAAGGCAGGGCCGTAGGTAGGTTCGGCCGTTCTTTTCGGGACCTTCAATGGGGTCATCCCGCACGGTGGTTCTGCCGCTCAACCCTTCTTCAATGACATGCCAGGACGCCCCGAGCTCCTTCTGCAGGACCCCCGGCCAGCGATCAGCAAAAGCGAAGCGATCGAGCAGAGAACCGCCGGGCATTTGCCCGTGGGTGTTGCTGTCGCCGTAGCAGAGAACCGTCCGCATCCTGGATCCGCTTGTCAAAAGCGAAGCTCAAACAACATTTTAACGTCGTCTGAATGAGTCGCACGAGGGTGCATTGATCGCACCGACCATCCAAGATGACAAGCTCCAGACATATTCATTCACTCTGAATAAGTGTTGACACATGACCGTCATCCATGGTCTGACCCCATCAGGAGGACGTCCGAGGACCAAGAAAAGCCAGTCGCTCACAGGCGACGGAACTCGGAACACCAGGACAGAAACCTGAGGATCGCGGCGGGGGAGGTTCCGTCGAGAGCCAGACCACTTGTCATATCGGGCTCAAGTGGTTTGCCAGGGATCGCAGTTTGGCCTGAGCTGCTAGGAGGAACACAATGAAATTGCACTTCGTGGCTGCCGCGATGGCGGTCGCCGTCATGGTCGGGCTGTCAGCGCCCTCTTTCGCTGATGACGTCTTCACGCCACTTCCGGGCGCGGTCCCTGCGACTGGTGACAATCCTGTCGTCGATACGAGCCAGTTCAAGAAGCCGTGTGGCTGGACCATCGGCATGAGCGACTTTGGCGTCAACGCCAACACCTGGACCGTCCAGGTGGCGCACGAGGCCCAGGCTGCGGCCGACCGCAACTCCTGCATCAAGAAGTTCATCCTGCTTGACGCAAACTTCGATCAGAAGAAGCAGGTCGCCGACATCGAAGACCTGATCGCCCAGAAGGTCGACGCGATCATCGTTCAGCCAGTGACTTCTACCTCTGCCGACGAAGCAATCGAGAAGGCTAAGGCCGCGGGTATCCCGGTCATTCTGCACACCGGTCTGGTCGAGACCGATGCGTTCACCACTGAGATCCGCGCTGGCGGCGTGTGGTTCGGCAAGGTCATGGGCGACTGGCTCGTGAAGGAGCTCAACGGCAAGGGCAATATCTGGGTCCTGCGCGGTCTCGCCGGCCACCCGGAAGACACCGGCCGTTACAATGGCCTTCTGGAATCGCTCAAGGGCTCGGATGTCAAGATCGTGGCCGAGGAGCATGGCGACTGGCAGTACGACAAGGGCAAGAAGGTTTGCGAAACCC
The DNA here is from genome assembly GCF_001899075.1 of Devosia sp. 67-54. GTDB lineage: Bacteria > Pseudomonadota > Alphaproteobacteria > Rhizobiales > Devosiaceae > Devosia_A. The sequence continues at coordinate 155,314 of NZ_MKVA01000006.1, forward strand.
TCTACGCCAAGGATCCCAACGTCGACGGCATCTGGTCGTCCGGCGCTGACATGACCCGCGCCTGTGTCGACGTCTTCAAGGAATTCGGCGCCAAGATCCCGCCGATCTCTGGCGAAGGCAATAATGGCTACTTCCGGCAGTGGATCGCTGACGGCTTCCCGTCGATTTCTCCGGAATACTCGCCCGCTCAAGGTGCTGCAGGCGTCGACCTCGCGGCGGCGATCCTCGACGGCAAAGGCGGCATCTACAAGCACTACGACTACAACCCGCCGGGCTGGGATATCGAGAAGGCCAAGAAGTACTTCCGTCCCGACCTGTCCGACGCGGTCTGGTGGTTCTCCGAGATGTCGGATGACCAGCTGAAGCAGTTCTACGCTAAGAAGTAGTCTCTCCTCCCGAGACGGCCCGCCCGCTGAGCGCGCCTCGGCGGGCGGGTGCTACCAAGATCAGGGGGTCCTGAGAGACTATGCCCAACCTTGTCGAACTCTCGCACATCTCGAAGTCGTTCGGTGGAAGCCTCGCCGTCGACCACGTGTCGCTGGAGCTCTTTGGCGGATCCGTGCATGCCCTGATGGGTGAGAATGGCGCCGGCAAGTCGACCCTCATGAAAGTCCTTGCTGGCGTCTATCAGCCGGACGAGGGCGAGATCTTCAAGAACGGGCACAAGGTCTCGTTCGCGAACCCGCGCGAGGCACTTGAGTTTGGCATCTCCACGGTGTTCCAGGAGATGACGCTCCTGCCCAATCTGACGATCGCCGAGAACATGTATCTCGGCCGCGAGCCGCTGACGGCCTTCGGGTCGATCGACTATCGCAAGATGAATTCCGATACCCAGGCGGCGCTGAGCGAACTCGGTCTAAGCCTGCCACCGCAGACGTTGGTTTCGGGCCTCTCGATCGCCGAGCGGCAGTTCGTCGAAATCGCTCACGGGGTGAAGGCCGATGCCTCGATCTTTGTTCTGGACGAACCGACTGCCGCATTGAACGCCGCAGACGTCGAGGTTCTCAACAAGCACATTCGCCGGCTACGCGATGCCGGTAAGGCCATCGTCTACATTTCGCATCGCATGGAGGAGATCTTCAACATCTGTGACACGGTCACGGTGCTGAAGGATGGAAAGCTCGTAGGCACACGGCCACTTTCCGAGATGACACCATCCTCACTGGTTGCAATGATGGTGGGGCGCGAGCTCCGAGATCTCTTCCCGAGCCGCGGCCAGGGCACGAACGGCCTTCTGCTTGACGTCAAGCACTTCAAGATCGGCGCCAGCACCAAGCCCTTCTCGTTGCAGGTCCATGGCGGGGAGATCGTCGGCCTCGCTGGGCTCGAGGGTCAGGGGCAGCAGAAGTTCCTTCGGTCGTTGATCGGCCAGTTCCAGCCATTCAGCGGAACCGTTGCGATCAAAGGCAAAGCGCTGCCGCTGCCCGTCAATCCGGCGTGGGGTGTGCGGCGCCTGCGTTCCATGGGCGTGGCCTTTGTTCCAGAGGATCGAAAGGAAGAGGGACTCTTCCTCGGGCTTCCGATCGCCCACAACATCGCCATTGGCCTGCACTCGGCTCGGTCCGAGCTTGCGATTGCCAAGAACTACCGTCAGCTGATCGCTGACTCCATCAAGTCACTCAACGTTCGAACGACGGGCCCCCAGGCGCATGCGGGATCCTTGTCAGGCGGCAATCAACAGAAGGTTCTGCTCGGTCGATATCTGGCCGAAGGGGTCGACATTCTTCTCGTCGAGGAACCGACGCGCGGCGTCGACGTCGGGGCAAAGTCCGAGATCTACAAATTGCTGCGCGACTTCGCTGCAAAAGGCGGGGCGGTCATCGTTCTCTCCCGCGAAACCGTCGAGCTCATCGGCCTCTGTGACCGGATCCTGGTTGTCCACGGCAACACGGTCGTCTCGGAGATGGCTGGGGCGTCGGCTGCCGAGCAGGACATCCTCAACGCGGCACTCAACGCCGAAGCAGTGGTGGAACAGGAATGAACCGGGGTCTCCTACGACTGTTGACGGGCGGCTATGGGCGGCAGGGTCTGTGGCTGGCGCCCCTCATTGTCACGTTGCTCCTCGCGGGCTTCCTGACCGTTAGAACGCCTGACTTCCTGCGGACGGAGAACCTGCTCAACGTCGTCGCCCAGGTGCTGCCGATCATGATCACTGCGATCGGTCAGACCTTCGTCGTGATCGCCGGCGGCCTCGACCTCTCCGTCGGCTCGTTGATCAGCTTCACGACGGCGGTTCTCGCGATGGATGGGCCGGGCTACATCCTCATTCCGGCGGCATTCGCGTTCGCGGTGCTGGTGGGCCTCACCAACGGCCTCGTGGTGACGCGGTTCAACGTCCATCCAATTATCGCTACGCTCGCCATGCAATACATTCTGCTCGGTGCGGTCCGGTTGCTGCGGCCAGTCGCTGGGGGCACCTTGCCCGATATCGTCCTCGAGTCGGTGAACGGCGCGCCCTTCGGCATTCCAATGGCGTTGATCTGGGCGGTGGTCGCGATCGCGACTGCCTGGAAGCTTCTCTACGGCACGCGGTTCGGGTTGCACCTGTTCGCGATCGGCGGTGGGACGGCCTCGGGAAATGAGCAGGCAGCGCGCAACTTCGGCGTCTCTGACAAGCGCACGATGGTCTTGGCCTACGTCATCTCATCGTGTTTCGCAGCGCTCGCCGGTGTCTATCTTGCCGGACGAATTTCCTCAGGCGACCCCAATGTCGGTCTTGGGTTCGAGCTCGATGCCATCACGGCCGTCGCCATCGGGGGCACGCAGCTCTCGGGCGGCATCGGAAGCCTTCCGGGTACGGTGATCGGAGCGCTAGTCCTCGCGCTTTTGTCAAACGGTATGAACCTCACCAACATCTCGCCGTTCATTCAGACCGCCATCAAGGGCGCCATCCTCATGGCTGTTGTTGGACTTCAGTCACGCAAGAAGATGGGGCTCTAGATGACTGCGGTACTCAACAACTCGATCGTCCAGCGCCTGCTGCGCGTACCTCCAGCGTACTACGTCTTCACTATCCTTTTGATCACGCTGTGGGTCTACCGGCCCGCGATGCTGAACCCAAACGTGCTCGGCGTGTTTGTCCGGCAAAACGCACCGCTTGGCGTCCTGGTCCTCGGGCAGCTGATCGTGATGCGGGTCAAGAGCATCGATCTTTCGGGCGGCGGGATCATCCTCCTCGTCAACTACTTCATATCGTCGGGCCTCTTCCCTGACGCCTCGCTTGCCTTTTTTGCCGCCATCGCGTTGGGGACCGGTACGGCGATCGGTCTCTTCAACGGCCTTATGATCGGCAAGCGGCATGCTTCTGCGGTGATCGTGACGCTTGCTGTGAGTATCATGCTCGTCGGACTGGTGCAGTTCCTCTCGAGCGGCAAGCCGCCGGGAGATGTCCCAAGCTTCCTCAACGACATGTACGACACGAAGTTGGGTGTCGTTCCCACTCCCGTAATCTTCTGGGCGTTCCTGACCCTGATTGTCGCTGGCCTGCTGTCGTTCACCGTATTTGGTCGCTTCGTGGACTCGGTCGGCGAGAGCGCGGAGGCGGCGCACTTTTCCGGCGTTCCCGTCGAGAGGACCGTCGTGCTCGCCCATACGATTGCTGGTTTTATCGCGGGACTTGCGGCCCTGGTGCAAACAGCCTCGATCGCGGTCGGCAGCGTGCGCGTGGGTCTAGACCTTCCGATCCTGTCCGTCGCCGCGACTATCCTCGGCGGCGTCGTGTTTGGCCGGGGTGAGGGCGGCGTGTGGGGCCCGTTCTTCGGTGTCCTATCCTTCACATTTCTGTTTGTCGTCATGACCGCGTTCGGCGTCAGCGACCCAGGCAAACTGATCGCGCAGGGGGCGATCATCTTGCTGGCTGCAATCTTCTACGGCGTGCGGCTCGCGAGATCCCGGTAGGAACATCGATCTAGTTGAGGAGGTATGATGCACAACCAGAAGTCGATCCTGTGTTTTGGTGACTCACTGACCTGGGGCTGGATCCCGGTCAAGGAGGGGTCGCCGACGCTGCGCTATCCTTACAGGCAGCGTTGGACCGGCGTTATGGCCGACGAGCTAGGCGACGGCTATCAGGTCATCGAAGAGGGGTTGAGCGCGAGGACGACGAGCGCCGACGACCCGAATGATCCGCGCTTGAATGGGAGCGCCTATCTTCCTGCGGCGCTTGCCAGCCACCTCCCGCTCGATCTCGTTATCCTAATGCTCGGAACGAACGACACCAAGCCATACTTCAACCGCGGGCCGTACGACATTGCTTTCGGCATGTCTAAGCTTGTGGGGCAGGTCCTCACGGTGAGCGGCGGCGTAGGCACGCCGTATCCGGCGCCCAAGTGCCTCGTGATTGCGCCTCCGCCCTTGGCACCGATCCCGCACCCCTTCTTTCAGGGGATGTTCGGTGGCGGCCACGAAAAGACAAACGAACTGGCCAAACAGTACCGGAGCATGGCCGACTTCATGAAGGTCGGCTTCCTCAACGCCGGCGACGTCATCACCACTGACGGCGTCGATGGCATCCACTTCACCGTGGAGAACAATCAGACCTTGGGGCGGGCTATCGCCGCCAAGGTCAAAGATATGTTGGTTCGCGACCAGGCTGCGGCAGCCTAGTCGCAGGGGTTCGGCGCCCCTCGCGCCGAACCCGCCTATTTCGTTCCGGCATAGGAGGATTCCACCGACCTAGAGACTAGCAGACTTCCGTACCGACCGTAGTGCGAGCGGAACCTCGCACATTACCATCACCTTGGAGGAGCTCTTGAATACGTTCAATCGGGCAATGATTTGTGCTGCCCTCGTCTTGTCTGCAGTTTGCGCCGCATCAAGCCCCGCTAACGCGGATGCCAAGAGGATCATGGTGTTCGGCGACTCGAACTCCTGGGCTTGGCATCCCGTTCCTGAGATTGCCCCTGTTGTTCGCTATCCACAAGATGTCGCTTGGCCCGGTGTGATGGCGAAGGACCTCGGGGACGGGTTCGAAGTCATTAACGAGTCTCTTTCCGCTCGAACGGCCGTCGTGACCGATAAGTCCGTCGACAAGGGGTTGGGGCTGAGCGGAGCCGGCCTGAGTGGCGCCGAGTATCTGCCGGCAGCGATCGCCACCAACATGCCCCTCGACCTCGTTATTATCATGTTGGGGACTAATGACGTCAAGCCGGTTTACAATAGAACCGCGCTCCAGGTTAGCCTCGACGTGATGTCGCTCGTCGCAGAGGCTCAGAAGGACACGGGCGTCGCAACATCTTACCCCGCACCCAAGGTATTGGTCGTGGTCCCGCCGCATCTCGGAAAGATTGCGAATGTTGACTGGGTACAGGCGATGTTTCCGCAAGCCTCGGTCGTCGAGTCTGGGCAGATTGCTGAGTATCTCTGTCCGCTCGCAGAGTCGGTGAAGGTGCTGTGTTTCGATGGAGGTAGCGTTGCGGAGATCACGGGTCCCGATGGCATCCACATGACGCCAGAGAATCACAAGAAGCTCGGCGACGCGGTCGCTGCCGAAGTTCTCAAAATTCTGCAGTAAGTCCGACCTGGAGCCGCCGCATCCGGAAGGGTGCGGCGGGGCAGGGCGCGAGCAAAGGCTGGTATGTGGTGTCGCGGGACGTATTTGACTTGTTCGTCATCGGCGGAGGGGTGAACGGCTGCGGCATCGCGCGCGACGCTGCAGGGCGGGGCTACAAGGTCGGGCTTGCTGAGATGAACGACTTCGCGAGCGGAACCTCAAGCAAAGCGACCAAGCTGATACATGGCGGCCTGCGGTATCTTGAGCACTATGAGTTTCGCTTGGTGCGGGAGGCGCTGAGCGAGCGCGAGACGCTTCTCAAAATGGCGCCTCACATCATTTGGCCACTGCGCTTTGTCTTGCCTCACCACCGCGACATGCGTCCGGCCTGGCTCCTTCGCCTGGGCCTGTTTCTCTACGACCATATTGGTCACCGCAGGTTACTCCCGCCGACCAAAACGATTGACCTGCAAAGTTCGCCGCTCGGGGCACCGCTAAAGCCTGGCTATGTGCGGGGCTTCGAATATTCGGACTGCTGGGTGAACGACGCTCGTTTGGTCGTCTTGAATGCAAAGGACGCCAAGGATCGAGGAGCAACAATTCTGCCGCGTACGCGCGTCGTGAGCGCGCGCAGGGCATCCGGCCTATGGCAGCTTGAGCTCGAGAATGTCACGACAGAGGCGCGCGAGCAGGTTTACGCGCGCATCCTTGTCAATGCTGCCGGCCCGTGGGTCGACCAGGTGCTCTCCAATGTAGTTGGCAGCAACAGCGCCAAGAACGTTCGCCTGGTGAAAGGCAGCCACATCGTCGTGCCCAAGCTATTTGAGCATGATCGCGCCTATATTTTTCAGAACGGCGATGGTCGCATCATTTTCGTCATTCCCTACGAGCATAACTTCTCGCTGATCGGGACGACCGATCAGGATTATGACGGCGATCCTAAGGATGTCCGGATTAGTCCGGCGGAGATTGCATACCTTTGCCATGCGGCGAGCGAGTATCTCGTGAAGCCGGTAGAAGAAGCCGCGGTCGTTTGGGCCTACTCGGGAGTTCGCCCGCTCTATGACGACGGTGCGTCGGCCGCCCAGGAAGCAACACGTGACTATGTGTTGCGCGTCGATGCCGAGGGCACCGGCGTTCCATTGCTCAGCATTTTTGGCGGCAAGATCACGACCTTCCGCCGCTTGTCCGAGGCCGTGCTTGAGAGGGTCGAAGCCCTCGTTGGGAAGAAGGGAGGCCCTTGGACGGCAGGATCACAGCTGCATGGGGGAGACTTCGGACCTGACGAATTCGCCCAGAAGCTGAGTGTACTGAAGCGGGACTATCCTTTCCTGCAGCCGGAGCACGCGCTGCGCCTTTTTCGCAGCTACGGCACTTGCGCATGGATTTTGCTCGGAACTGCCAGAAAGCAGGCGGATCTCGGTCGGGACTTTGGCGGTTCCCTTACCCAAAGAGAGGTCGAATATCTGATGAAGGAGGAATGGGCGTTCACGGCCGAGGATGTGCTTTGGCGGCGCAGCAAACTCGGCCTGACGGTCTCGGCGAGCCAGGCTGCGAACCTTGCGAACTGGATGACTGAACATCGCGCTGCTGCCGCGATCGCGGCGGCGACGTGAGGCGGGAATGAACGGGCGCTACATACTTGCCATCGATCAGGGAACGTCTTCCACTCGAGCCATCATCTTCGACGAGCGGCAGGCGATCGTCGCGATCAGCCAAAGGGAGTTCGCTCAGCACTTCCCTTTGCCCGGCCGTGTCGAGCATGACCTTGCCGACATCTGGAACTCGGTGGTCGTCACCTCGAGAGAGGCACTCCAGCGTGCTGGTCTGACTGCTGTTGACCTTGCTGCGATTGGCATCACCAATCAGCGCGAGACAGTGGCCGTTTGGGATCGGTCGACTAGTGAGCCGATCCATCGCGCGATCGTCTGGCAGGATCGTAGGACTACGGAAGACTGCGCAAGACTGGAAGCCGCGGGTCTCGGAGAGGTTGTCCGTCGCAAGGCCGGGCTTTTGCTCGACCCCTATTTCTCAGGAACGAAAATAGCCTGGATACTCGACAACGTCGAAGGCGCACGAACTCGAGCCGAAAGGGGCGAGCTGGCCTTTGGCACGATCGACAGCTTCTTGATCTGGAAGCTGACGGGTGGACGTGTTCACAAGACGGACGCGACCAATGCGTCTCGCACATCACTGTTCGATATCATGGCGAACCGGTGGGATGATGAGCTCTGCGCGGCATTCCGCGTTCCGCGAGCTGTTCTTCCCGAGGTAGAGGATTGCGCGGCAGATTTCGGTGAGACGGACGAAGACTTCCTTGGCGCACCCGTTCTGATCCGCGGTGTCGCGGGCGACCAGCAAGCCGCCGCTTTGGGGCAGGCCTGCTTCGAGCCAGGAAGCATCAAAGCGACATATGGAACGGGTTGCTTCCTGCTGCTGCAAACTGGAAGTCGGGCCGTCGCGTCGAGCCATCGTCTACTGACGACGGTTGCCTCGCGGCTGGATGGGAAGATCAGCTACGCGCTTGAAGGGTCAGTCTTTGTCGCCGGGGCGGCCGTACAGTGGTTGCGCGACGGTCTCGGCATTATCAAGTCGTCCAGTGAAAGTGGACGGCTCGCCGCTCAGGCGGACCAATCGCAGGACGTGGTCGTCGTCCCGGCATTTACCGGCCTTGGTGCCCCCTACTGGGACGCGAGCGCGCGGGGGGCAATCTTCGGGCTCAACCGCAACAGTGGACCCAAGGAACTGGCTCGCGCCACGCTGGAGGCGGTGTGTCTGCAGACGCGCGACGTCGTCGAGGCAATGGCGGCCGACTACGACTTCGATCCGAAAGATGCGGGCCTCAAGGTTGATGGCGGGCTGGCTGCCAGCGACTGGGCCATGCAGTTCCAGGCTGACCTACTCGGTTGTCACGTCGACCGCCCGGTGATCACGGAGACGACTGCGCTGGGCGCCGCGTGGCTGGCCGCCGTTTCTGTCGGGCTTTGGCCTGGGCAGCAGGACTATGCGCGCAGCTGGCGACTGGAGCGGCGTTTCGACGGGGCCAGCGACGCCTCCGGCACTGAACGAAAGTATCGGAGATGGAAGGCCGCGGTCGAGGCGACGCGCAGCTTTGCCCGTCACGGCACTGACGGATGATTTGCCGGGATGACCGGCCACGAAGCACCCATTGTTGAGTGAGACCATGACGTCCAGTCGCGAAAACTATGATCTGAGTTATCATCGCTCGGTGACAGACCCGGACGGGTTCTGGCGCGACCAGGCCATGCGGCTCGAGTGGTCGCGTTTTCCCTCTCGCATCAAGGATACGAGTTTCGCCCTCCCCGATATCTCGATCAAATGGTTTGAGGATGGGGAACTCAACGCTTGCTACAATTGCGTCGACCGCCACCTTGCCACGCGCGGCGACCAGACCGCGCTGATCTGGGAGGGTGATACCCCCGGTACTGATGACAAGGTCAGCTACAGCGAGCTCCACGAGCGGGTCTGCCGCTTCGCCAACGTTCTGAAGGCGCAGGGCGTCAAGAAGGGCGACCGCGTCACCATCTACATGCCGATGGTGATCGACACGGCGGTGGCGATGCTGGCCTGTGCCCGCATCGGCGCGGTTCACTCCGTGATCTTCGGCGGTTTCTCGCCGGATTCGATCGCCGGCCGCATCAACGATTGCGACAGCAAGATCGTGCTGACCGCCGACGAGGGTCGACGCGGCGGCAAGCTGATCCCGCTCAAGAAGAATGTCGATGAGGCCTTGCTCAAGGCGCCCGGCGTCAGGACGGTCATCGTCGTCGCCGTGACCGGCAATGACGTTGCGATGAGCGCAGGTCGCGACATTCGCTATGATGATGCCGCGCGTCTGGCTCCTGCCGATTGTCCCCCCGAGCCGATGAATGCAGAGGATCCACTGTTCATCCTCTACACCTCGGGGTCGACGGGAAAGCCCAAGGGGGTGCTGCACACCACGGGCGGCTATCTGGTTTACGCATCGCTCACCCATCAGGTGACGTTCGACTATAGGCCGGGTGAAGTCTATTGGTGCACCGCCGACGTCGGCTGGGTGACGGGCCACAGCTATATCGTTTACGGCCCGCTGGCCAACGGCGCGACGTCGCTGATGTTCGAAGGCATTCCGAGCCACCCGGCGGCAGACCGCTTCTGGGAAGTCATCGAGAAACACGAGGTCAACATCTTCTACACGGCGCCGACGGCGATCCGCGCGCTGATGGGGGCAGGCAACGAACTCGTAGACAAGCACGTGATGCCGTCGCTCCGGTTGCTGGGCTCGGTGGGCGAGCCGATCAATCCTGAGGCCTGGCTCTGGTACCACAAGCATGTGGGCAAGGAGCGCTGCGAGATCATCGACACCTGGTGGCAGACCGAGACTGGCGGCTTCAAGATCACGCCGCTGCCGGGTGTCATCGCGACCAAGCCGGGCTCGGCGACGCTGCCGTTCTTCGGCGTCCAGCCGGTCGTACTGTCACCCGAGGGCAAGCTGCAGGAGCAGACCAAGGCTGAGGGCGTGCTGGCCATCGCCGACAGCTGGCCGGGACAGATGCGCACGGTCTATGGCGACCACGAGCGGTTCGTTCAGACCTACTTCACGCAGTACAAGGGCTACTACTTCACCGGCGACGGCTGCCGCCGCGACGAGGACGGCTACTACTGGATCACCGGCCGCGTCGATGACGTGCTGAACGTCTCTGGTCACCGCATCGGCACGGCCGAGGTCGAGAGCGCCCTAGTGGCCCATCCGAAGGTCGCCGAGTCGGCGGTCGTGGGCTACCCGCACGACATCAAGGGCCAAGGCATCTACTGTTACGTGACCCTGATGGCGGGCGAGGAGGGCGACGACGCGCTCAAAACCGAGCTCAGGAACTGGGTCCGCAAGGAAATCGGCGCCATAGCGACTCCCGACCTGATCCAGTTCGCGCCGGGTCTGCCGAAAACCCGTTCGGGCAAGATCATGCGCCGCATCCTGCGCAAGATCGCCGAGAACGAACACGGGTCGCTGGGCGACACGACGACGCTTGCCGACCCGAGCGTTGTGACCGTCCTCGTGGCGCAGCGGCTCAACCGATAGAGCAAGGAACGCCTGATTGCCTCTGATATCGCTTCGCCAACTCTTGGACCACGCCGCCGAGCAAAACTACGGCATGCCTGCGTTCAATGTGACCAACCTTGAGACACTACAGGGTGTCATGCAGGCGGCGGAGGAGACCAGAAGTCCTGTTATCCTGCAGGCCAGCCAGAGCGCGCGCCGCTACTGCGATGACACCTTCATCGGTCACCTGTTTCAGGCGGCGATCGAGCGCTATCCGCACATCCCGATTTGCGTTCACCAGGACCACGGATCGAGCCTTGCGATCTGTATCGCTGCTATGGACCTCGGCTTCTCATCGGTGATGATGGATGGATCGCTCGAGGCGGATCAGAAGACACCATCGAGCTTCGACTACAATGTCAGTGTAACGCGCGGTGCAGTACGGGAGGCTCATGCCCGCGGAGTTTCAGTCGAGGGCGAGATAGGCGTTCTGGGCTCGCTCGAGAGCGGGACCGGCGAGAAGGAGGACGGACACGGAATTGAAGGGGTAGTGGACAAGTCCCTGCTGCTGACAGATCCGGATCAGGCGGCGCAGTTCGTTGCAATGACGGGCGTCGATGCCCTAGCGGTTGCGGTGGGGACGTCGCACGGAGCCTACAAATTCACGCGCAAGCCGACTGGTGACATTCTTGCCATGGATGTCATCGAGGCCATGCATGCGAAGCTTCCGAACACCCATCTTGTCATGCATGGCGCCTCGACAGTGCCCGATGACCTGCAGCAGCTCATCAACGACAACGGCGGAAACATCCCAAGCACCTTTGGCGTGCCCCTCGAAGAGGTCGAGTGCGGCATTCGGTCGGGCGTGCGCAAGATCAACATCGACACGGATCTGCGGATGGCGATAACAGGATCGCTGCGCAAGTATTTCCAGGATCATCCTGACTCGTTCGACATTCGGGCAGCCATGAAGCCGGGGGTCGCACGGATCAAGGCCCTGTGTGTCGAGCGGTTCGAGAGGTTTGGGTGTGCCGGGCAATCTGAGGTGATCAAGGCACTCAGCCTCGTGGAAATGAAGAAGCATTATACCAACGCGGCCGTCGCAGAGCGAGCCCGATGATGGCTGGAGACCTTGTCTCCTGAGGAGTTGGCTGACGAAGCTGCAGGCGTTCGCGCGTGGCGCATTGGGACGACGCGATTGCGAAGTATGTCGAGGCGAGGACCCATGGCCAGTCTCGCTTTAACATGCGCTGGACGGGGTCCATGGTTGCGGACGTTCAACGCATCCTTCGGCGTGGCGGAGTCTTCCTCTATCCGGCTGACAGCGAGACGCGCTCGCGGGGCGGGCGATTGCGGCTGCTCTATGAAGCCGCTCCGATCGCTCTGATCGTCGAGAGCGCGGGCGGAAGGGCGAGCACCGGTCGTCGCGATCTGCTCGACATCGCCGCCATAGATATCCATCAGCGCGTCCCCGTCATTCTGGGATCGTCGGTCGAGGTCGACCAGTTGGTACTGGCCTACAAACAAATGAGTGAGGCGTAGGACGTGTCGACTTGTCGAGTTGGCCGCGGTTAGTTCGGGAGGATGATTTGGTCGTAAATCAGCGTTCGTTGCCGCCTGCGCCCGCTCGTACCGTGGAAGCGGCCCATCCGCCTGCCTTGGGCGCCGCTCCGTCAGCGGCCGAGACCGTAGGAGGGCTGACCACTGACCTCGACAATGTTTCTTCCATCGCCGACAAGAACGAGGCCAATTTCGAGAGAGTTCAGACCGAACTCAGGCCCTGATCGAGGGGGTCGAGCTATCTCACGGAAAGCCCAAGAAGGCAGCGGCGCGCAGTGAAACGATCCTTCAGATTTCTGAAGAGTCTGTGCAGTTCATCGCCGAGAGCGGCGTAGAGACGCCCGACACACGGATGATATTGCTTTGCCGAAAGACGGCCGAGCAAGTTAGCAAGGCGCTCGAAGCCGCCATCGTCGAGAAGGCCATCCCAAGTGCGGACCTGTTCGACACCGACTACAGAGCGGTCGCAGGAACTGATCGCAGCAATTGCTCTCCCGGGTTGTGCCGCTTACCGACCGCCTCCTTCCGCCCATACAGGAGCCCGTACTTGCCTTTGGCCCGCGCCTCACCGCCTGTATGGCGGTGGACCGGAACGGATACCTTCCGACGCACAACAAGATCTATTCGGAACCCCAAGGCAACGACCCAGTCTTCTGGAACCAGGCGCATTCACGCAATCGCGGGATCTTAGCAGATCGCACGGGACTTCGCTGCGCCACAGGTGCTTGTTCTCTGACGACCGCCGGTCTCGGGAACTCACTGGATCGAGGTCGTGACTCACGCAATACGTTTCGCCCTTCTATATACCAACATGGCATAAAGAGCGGTAATATTCTGATTATTCATGCGACGCCTCATGCTTATAATGGCTTAGGCCGCAGGCTGAAAAGGGAGCCTTTGGTGAGCCAATCGGCTCTCAATCGCTGGTTCAAAGGGGAACGCAATGCAAATCTACGCTAAATGCCTAGCCGTTATAAGCGCATCACTTTTGCTGACTGTGGGGATTAGCAGCGCCCAGGACACGATGTATGTCGCAGGGTTCGGTGGTTCGGTGGAGACGGCCTTCGTCGAGAAGATCATTCCATCGTTTGAGGCCACCTCCGGCATCAAGGTCGTTTATGTCGCGGGCAATTCGACGGACACCGTCGCCAAGCTCCAAGCCCAGAAGGACAACCCGGAGCTTTCCGTCGCGATTGTCGATGACGGTCCGATGAACACGGCCATTCAGGCAGGCCTGTGCGCTCCGCTAGCGGCTGGGCCGAATTCCAATGCCGTGTATCCGAGCGCCCGCGTCGAAGGGGATTTCGCGATCGGACTCGGCTACGGCGCGACGGGCCTCGTCTACAACACGGAGGTATTCGACAAGAACGGATGGCCGGCGCCGACGTCGTGGAAAGATCTCGAAGATCCCAAATATGCTGGCAAGATTATCATCCCCCCGATCAGCAACGGTTTCGGCCTGCTCACGCTGGTCATGCAGGCGAGGCTCAATGGTGGTAGCGAGCGGAACATCGATCCCGGCTTCGAGGCCATGAAGCGGATAAAGCCTGGCGTGCTGGCATTCGAACCCAATCCGGGCAAGATTGCCGAACTGCTGCAAACGGGCGAGGCGGCACTCGGCGTCTGGAACAATGCCCGCACGGCGATCCTTGCTGGGCAGGGCGCCCCGGTGAAGTTCGTCTATCCGCAGGAAGGTGCGATGGTGATCCTGAGCCAAGTCTGCGCCGTCGCGAATGCGCCGCACCCTGAGCAGGCCCAAGCGTTCATCCAGCACCTGCTGAGCCCCGAAGTCCAGGCGATCTTCACGGAGGCAACCGGCCTTGGTCCGGTCAACCCGAACACGAAGCTCGCGCCGGAGGTCGAAGCAAAAGTCGTGTTCGGCGAGGACAAGGTGAAATCCCTGCAGTCCGTTGACTACTCGGTGATTAACCCCGCCCGGGCCGGATGGACTGACCGCTGGAACCGAGAAATCGAGCGTTGAGGCGGTCGTCCTCCCAGGAACTGGCCTCGACTTGGAGCTCCGCCGATCAGATTGATCGGCGGAGCGTTGTTCACCGGCTTGCCGCCTATGTCACGTCCGCCCGCGGTCGGCCCGTGCAGGCGCAGACTGCGGCGGCGGTGAGACGGTCTATCCTCGATCTCTTGGGCGCGGCTGCGGCGGGGGTGCAGAACTCGGGCGCTTCCGCTGTTCGGGCAACGGCAATCACGACCATGGCCGAAGGTACCGTACCCATCTGGTTTTCAGGACTTTGTTCATCCGCTGTCGGAGCAGCCTGGGCCAATAGCGCTGCCGCTGCTGCGGTCGATCTTGACGATGGCCACCGGATGGCCCGAGGGCACCCCGGGGCGGCAGTGATCCCGACAGCGATTGCGCTTGCGCACGAAACTGGAGCTTCGCTGACAGAAGTGGTTGGCGCCATCGTGATAGGCTACGAGGTTGGCGTCACAATCGGAGCGGCACGCCTCACCTATGGCAACACTGGAACGTGGTCGTCCTATGCGGTCGTTGCCACGGCCGCAGCATTGCGGCGGACGGAGTCTCCGATCATCGCGCATGCGTTAGCGATAGCGGGCGAAAGTGCACCCAATCAGTTGTTCGCCAGTGCGCCACCGCAACCGCTGCGGCCCGAAGGCAGCGACGTGAAGGAAGGCATCGCCTGGTCAGTAGTGACGGGACTGACAGCGCTCCGACTGGCCGAGGCAGGGCATACCGGCCCGCGGAATATCCTCGACAGCACGCTACACTACCGGTTTCCAGTCGATCTTGGCCTGGGCGCGTCGCAGCATATAGGCCGTTCGTACTTCAAGCTCTATGCCTGCTGCCGACACGTGCACGCGCCGCTTGAGTGCTTGCTGAACGTGATTCAGCAACATAGACTTGACCCACGCGCCATCGAGGCAATCGAAGTCCAGACTTATAGCGGGGCCTTGCGCATAGCCAATTCGCCTCGCCCGCGTCACCTTGTCGATGTTCAATACAGCATCCCGTATTGCCTGGCGCTCGCCGCGCTTGTCGGACAGGAATCGTTGCTGCCTCTGGGCCCCGAGGCGCTGGGACGAAAAGAGGTGGAGGTGCTGGCCGAGCGGGTCTCGGTTACGCTTGACCCGGTGCTGGATGCGAGATTCCCGACGGAAACTTTGGCGCGCGTGATCGTCGTCACCGCTGGAAGGCGTTTCGTTTCTGAGGTGATGGCGCCTAGGGGGGAGGCCAGCAGTCCGCTTACGTGGGGGGAACTGGAAGCGAAATTCATAGCCGCGTCCGCAGGTGTTCTCGGCCAGACCGAAAGGATGGATCTCTTGCGGTCAGTTGGCGCGATGGAAAATGGCGAACTGAGCCCATTGCTCGACGACCTGCGGCGCCTTTCACTCACGAGGCGCCAGAGTTGACCCATTCACCCGAAACGGAGCCGCCCATGGGCAGGCTCTCCCGCAGCGCTGTTGAAATTCTTCTCCGTCGTGCAGGCCTAACGGTCTCCCAGGCAGAGATCGAGGAACTCCAGCAGGCTTGGTTCCTGCTGGAGCCGATCCTGGAGTTGGTACGGGCAGAGGGGCGCGACCCTGTTGTCGAGCCGGCGCAGATATTCAGAGCGGATGCCTGGAACGCGTCGACCGACGACGATGGCGGCAGGCCCTGATGCTGACGCCCACCATTGCTGATGCGGCCCGCCTGATCGCCGCCCGCAAGCTTTCGCCGGTGGAGTTGGTGGAGCATTGCGTTGCTCGCATTTCGGCGCTCGATGGCGATCTCCATTGCTTCATAGCCATTACAGAGGATCGCGCGCGACAGGAGGCGAAGGCCGCAGAGAGTCGGATGATGGCCGGTACGCTGCGCGGCAGGCTAGATGGCGTACCTATCGCCCACAAGGACATCTTTGCGACGCGAGGTATCGCGACGACAGCGCATTCCAGGCTCTTGGACCGTTGGTTCCCGGCTGAAGACGCGCATGTGGTGACGTTGTTGGCAGACGCCGGTACGGTCATGCTCGGCAAGCTGACGACGCACGAATTCGCCTTAGGCGGCCCGTCATTTGATCTGCCGTGGCCCCCGGCCCGCAATCCATGGGATATTGAGCGATTCACGTCCGGATCCTCCAGCGGGTCGGCCGCCGCAATAGCCGCCGGCTTGGTGTTGGGTGCAACAGGCTCGGATACAGGCGGGTCGATCCGGGAGCCGGCTGCCCTATGCGGCGTCGCGGGTCTCAAGCCGACCTTTGGCTTGTGCAGCCGGACGGGTGTGCTGCCACTGGCCTTCTCGCTCGATCATCCCGGTGTACTCGCCTGGACCGTTGAAGATTGTGCGATTCTCCTGCAAGCGGTCGCAGGACATGATCCGCGCGATCCCGCCAGCCGGTGCCGACTCGCGCCAGACTTTTCGGCCAGGCTCGGACGCCACGCGAAGGGAGTCCGGATCGGAGTGGTTCCCCGCTGGCACGAGACCGAGTGCACGGTCAGTGAAGCTGTCCGCCGAGCCTATGAGAACGCACTTTCAATCTGGAGAGCGCAGGGAGCACAGATTGTCGAACTGGATATGCCGGCCCTGCGGGACTATCAGGCTGTCACAATCGCTATCATGCTTTGCGAAGCCTTCGCTATCCACGAACCATGGATGCGCGAGCGCTTCGCGGACTATGGTGAGATCTTCCGTGACCGCGTAGCGCTAGGTGCCCTCATAAGCGGCGCCGATTATCTTCAGGCGCTACGCCGCCGGTCCGAACTGTGCGTCTTGACCCTCGAGGCCGCCTCAGGAGTTGACGTGATAGCGACGCCCGGCGCCGTGAACGAAGCTCCGCCAATCGGCAGCGTGACCAAGTGGGGTTTTCTAACGAGCTCGAGTTTTGCCAAGCCGTTTAACGTGACAGGTTGGCCGGCTATCTCCGTTCGCTCCGGCTTTGGTGATCATAATCTTCCGGTCGCGGTGCAGATTGCGGCCAAGCCGTTTCAGGAGCCTTTGCTCCTTCAGGTGGCGCATGCCTTCGAACGCGCAGCAGACATGGACGTAGCTCGGCCGAGCGTCCCAACAGGCCCGTCGGTTCAGCCTCAGCAGGCAGGGTTATTGCGGCCCGGACGCGATGCTCCCTCCACAAACGCCTGAAGGTCTTCCGCAAAAGCTGCTGCCAACTGGGAGGCCCTGTCCATCTCTGGAAAGATGACAGCGAGATTAACTCCGAAGGGCTCAAGAAGCGGTTTTACGGACACCCCAAGGCCGTCGGTCGGCTTGGCGGTCGACCACCCGACCAGCGTTATCCCGATGCCCGCCGCCGCCAGGCCGCAGGCAATCGAAGCACTGGGCGTCTCCACGACGACCTGTGGCACGACGCCCAATCCAGACAACATACTGTCAATCTGATGTCGCACGAAACTGTGCTGCGACAGCAAAACCATACGCTCACCATGCAGGTCTTTGAGGGAAATCAGGCTCTGGCCCGCCAGGCGATGAATCGTCGGGATCACCGCCACATAGGGGATAGGCGGCAATGGTCGCACTTGAATCGCCTCACGGAATGTCGGCATTTCGACGATTCCTACGTCGAACTGTCGCGTCGAAACTAGTTCGGCAATTTGGCGGGATGACATGCTCTCAATAAACGCGCTGACTTTGGGACGCGACGACAGGAAATGTCCCAACGCCTGCGGAACGAGCCATTGGGCAAGCGCTGGCAAAGTGGCGATGCGGAGTGCCCCCGCCCGCTGCAGGCCTATATCTGCCGCGATCTGCCCAACATATTCGATGCTGCGATAGCTCTTCTCTACTTCTCGGTAGAGTGCTTCGGCCTCGACCGTTGGGATGATTCTACGGCCCTTCCTGACGAATAGTGCGTAGCCCAGCCGTCCTTCGAGCATCGCGATGGTACGACTGACGCCGGGTTGGGTCAGGTTCATAAGGTTGGCCGCGCCAGTAATGCTGCCGCAGATCATCACGGCGCGGAACATCTCGATTTGACGTAGGCTCAGCAGCGACATGATACATAACATCTGCGCATATACAGTGACATTGTTTTTCTTTTCCTTGACGACAGCTGGTCCTTATAGTGACATCGATATCAGCTGGTAGCACTGCTGCGCAAGGAACTTCACGCTTACCGATGGACCTGGAGGCATTGTATGCCTTTTTGTCATCTGACCCCTAGCGGGTGGGCGCAAACATTGCTGCTTAAGGCATGATGTGGCCGACACAGCGATGCGACGTTCGCCCGACCAAAGAAGAAACGTGCGGTGTCAAAGCCGCAGGACTGGGAAACAATATGGCTTTTCTGAAACTAGAGAGCCTGAGGAAGGCCTACGGTGAGTTCGTCGCCGTAAAGGAATGCAGCCTGTCCATCGGGGAGGGGGAATTCGTTTGTCTGCTTGGCCCTTCCGGTTGCGGCAAGACAACCACACTCCAGATGATCGCCGGGTTCGTCGAGCCGACCGAGGGGCGCATTATTCTCAACGGCGCCGACATCACCCGCTTGGGGCCTAGCAAGCGCGGCCTGGGAATCGTCTTTCAGAGCTATGCGCTGTTTCCCCACATGACGGTCGCGGCGAATGTTGCCTTTGGCCTGGAAATGCGCGCAATAGCGAAGCGCGAACGTCGGGAGCGTGTCGCGCACATGCTGGATCTGGTTCGACTCGACGGATTTGCCGATCGCTATCCGCGCCAACTTTCAGGCGGCCAGCGCCAGCGCGTTGCATTGGCCCGCGCCCTAGTCATCGAGCCTTCCGTGCTGCTCTTGGACGAGCCCATGGGCGCCCTCGACGCCCTGCTGCGTGAGGAGATGCAGATCGAACTCCGCGCACTGCAGAAAAGGCTCGGCATCACAACTATCATGGTAACGCATGATCAAGTGGAGGCTATGTCTCTGGCCGACCGCGTTGTCCTGCTCAACAACGGCAGCGTCGAACAGGTAGCCGAACCCTTCGCGATGTATGAGCATCCGAGCGGACGCTTCGCATCGACTTTCCTGGGTAAGTCCAACGTCCTGGCGGGCGACGTGTCCGGCGCGAGCGTGCTGGTTGGCGATCAGGAACTTCCTGCGGACCTGGCGGGCATGAGCGGCGCGGTCGACTACATCATCCGGCCCGAAAAAATTACCTTTGCTGCAGCAGGTGGTCTCGTGCGTGGCCAGGTCACGGCGCGGGTCTTCCTCGGAGATCGCTGGCTGTATCAGCTCGATACCCCGGTTGGACCAATGCAGGTGATTGACACCAATGTGGGTCTGCCAAAAGCAGTCGAAGGTGATGCAGTCGGCTTGGTATGGGCAGCGGAGAATGCCCGTGTCGTCGCGCGGGGAGCGGCGTCATGACCAAGCGATTGCTTCTTCCCTATGGGCTTGTTGGGCCTGGTCTGCTGGCTGCGCTTGCGCTCGTGGCGCTACCGCTGCTCCTGACGCTCTCGCTGAGTTTTCTGCCGTTCACCTATGCCGATGGCATCGGGGACGGGTTTACCATGGCCAATTACGTCGAGATCGCGACGGACGGCTACTACCAGGAAATTTTCTTACGCACCTTCTTGTTGGCGCTCATCGTCACGGGCGTATCGATCCTGATCGGCGCGCCCGAGGCGTATATCCTGGCCCGTTTGTCCCCTTTCATGCGCGCCATCGCCTTCGTGGTGGTCCTTGGCCCGCTGCTCATTTCAGTCGTTGTGCGAACGCTTGGCTGGACGATCCTGCTTGGCAACGAGGGCGTCATAAACCGTGTGCTGTTGTCCATTGGCCTAATCTCTGAGCCGATACGACTGATGTACACTTTTACCGGCATGGCCATCGCCTTGGTGCATGTGCTCGTTCCGTTTGTAGTGCTGGCCGTTTGGACCTCGCTGCAAAAGCTCGATCCGGCGACGGAGCAGGCGGCGGAGTCGCTCGGCGCCGGCCCGCTCACCACGCTGACAAGAATCGTTTTGCCCCAAGTTCTTCCGGGTGTTCTGTCAGGCGGACTGATCGTCTTCGCACTGGCTTCCAGCGCTTTCGCCACCCCTGCCATTATCGGCGGCCGGCGTCTCAAGGTCGTATCCACGACGATCTATGACGAGTTCCTGAACTACCTGAACTGGCCGCTTGGTGCCGCACTGGCGCTGGTGTTGCTCGTGATCGTCCTGGTGATCTCCGTCGGCGTCAGCCGCTTCGTCGAGCGCCGTTACAAGCAGGCGTTTCAATGAGCCGGACGCCCATTGCCCTTCACATTTTCCACTGGCTGTTCGTTCTGTTCATGGTGGCGCCGCTGGCAGTTGTTGTCCTCGTCTCCTTCACGGACAAGGGTTACATCTCCTTTCCATTTGACGGTGCTTCGCTGCGCTGGTTTCAGGCCATCTGGAACCAGAAGAGCTTCATCGACTCGTTTTGGCTTAGTCTCGCCTTGGGCGCGACCGCTGCCACGTTGGCGGTCGTGCTTGCTGTTCCAGCGGCCATGGCGATCGCTTGGCATCGCTTCCCTGCCCGCGATCTTGCTCTCGCGTTGCTGATGTCGCCGCTCATGCTACCGGCTATCGTTTTGGGTATCGCGATTTTGCGACTTCTGTCTCACCTGGGGATGACTGGTTCCCTTGCGGGGCTGGTTGCTGCACATATGGTCGTTGTGTTGCCCTATGTGCTTCGCCTCGTCATCGCAGCGGCGGCTGGATACGACCACGCGCTTAGTCAGGCCGCCAGATCGCTGGGGGCCTCTGCTTGGGCGGCTTTTCGACGCATAGAGCTTCCGCAGCTCGTACCCGGCATAGCAGGTGGTTGGATAATCGCTTTCGTCACCAGTTTCGACGAACTCACGATGTCGATCTTCGTGTCTAGCGCCGGCACGACGACGCTCCCGGTCCGGATGTACAACTACATCGCCAACACGATCGATCCCTTGCTCGCTGCAATCTCCACCGTCCTGATCGCTCTGACGCTGGTGCTTATGATCGTCCTCGACCGGCTGTTCGGGCTGGATCGCATTCTCGGTGGCAAAGCATGAGCGTAGGAAAGCCCATCGACACGGTGGTTATTGGTGGCGGCGTTGTCGGCATGTCCGTTGCTTATGGGCTTGCGCGTGCAGGAGAGCGCGTGCGCGTGCTCGACGAAGGTGATGATGCTTTCCGTGCGGCACGTGGCAATTTCGGTCTCGTCTGGGTGCAGGGGAAGGGAGTGGGCAAGCCTGCCTACGCGCGATGGTCGATGGAAGCCGCGCGTTTATGGGCAGGAGTGCGGGATGAGTTGACTGCACGCACTGGGATCGACCTCCAGCTTTCCCAGCCGGGCGGTTTGTCGCTGTGCCTCAGCGACTCGGAACTAGAACAGCGGTCTCGGACCTTGAGCGGCCTCGCCCGCGACGTAGGCCCCGACTACTCATTTGAAATGCTCGACGCTGTCGAGCTGCGCGAGCTGTGCCCGTATATTGGGACGAAGGTCGTAGGTGCTTCCTACAGCTCCACGGATGGCCACGTTAGTCCTATCAGGCTGTTGCGGGCGCTGGCTGAGGGTTTGAACTCTCTCCAGACGGAAATTCTCCCAGGCCAGCATGTTGACGCGATCGAGTACTGCGATGGCGTCTTTTGTGTCCGGAGCGGCACTGCCGCCCACCTTGCTCCCAAAGTGGTTCTTGCCGCGGGCCTGGGTAGCGCGCGTTTGGGGCCGATGGTTGGGCTCGACGTGCCTGTCGCGCCAATGCGCGGCCAGATATTGATCACGGAAAGAGTGTTGCCGTTCCTCGATTTGCCGTTGGCAACGGTACGTCAGACGGGCGACGGAGGGGTGCAGATCGGCGACTCCAAGGAGGACGTCGGCTTTGATGACCGATCGACGACGGATGTCCTGTCCGGCATCGCGGAGCGGGCGCTGCGCTCGTTTCCGATCCTCGCCGATCTGAACATCGTTCGAACTTGGGGTGCGCTGAGGGTGATGACGCCCGATGGCTATCCCATCTATCAGCAATCTCGGGAGTACCCCGGCGCGTTCGTGGTCACCTGCCATTCGGGCATCACCCTGGTGCCACACCACATGGGCTCGATCGCGGCGTGGATACACGGTGGCTCGGAGCCGCCCGCAATTCAAGATTTCAAGGCGGAGCGCTTCCATGTTTAGGCACATGGCGGCACTGCCACAGTCTGAGACCGTCACCATTCGGGTCGATCGTCGCAACGTGAGTGTTCGTGCGGGCCTATCCCTGGCCCTCGCGCTCATGGAGGCCGGTGTCGTGCCGATACGGCGGTCTGCGGTTTCTGGTGCTCCACGCTCCCCCCTTTGCCTGATGGGCGTGTGTTTCGAATGCCTTGTCGAGGTTGACGGCCGGCAGAACGTGCAATCCTGCATGATCGAGGTGGTTGACGGAATGAACGTCCACCTACCCGAAGGCGCACGCCGCGCAGAGGCCCAGCATGACGCATGATCTGGTTGTGATTGGTGCTGGTCCGGCGGGTATGGCTGCGGCCATTGCGGGCGCTGAGCTTGGGTTGAATGTCGCGGTTCTCGAAGAGCAGCGCCTGCCCGGCGGGCAAATCTACCGCAATATCGAGAAAGTGGGGCCGGAGCTGTCTACGATATTGGGACCAGACTATGTTCGTGGTCGGGACTTGGCGGGGGCTTTTGTTGCGTCGTCGTGTGAGAAGTTCTTGGGAGCTACGGTCTGGGATGTTGCGCCGGACCTAACGGTCACGGCGTTGCATCGGGGGCGCAGTCTGCAGATCAAGTCCGCACAGCTCATTGTTGCGACTGGCGCGATGGAGCGCGCCTCGCCCTTTCCGGGTTGGACCTTGCCGGGTGTGCTCAACGCTGGCGCCGCCCAGATAGCGCTCAAATCCGGTGGGTCTGTGCCCTCGGGTCGGATCGTCCTTATTGGAGGGGGGCCACTGCTTTTACTGGTCGCCTGCCAGCTCCTTTCTGCAGGCGCCACGATCACCGGGATCGTCGAAACCTCGCCGCGTGGAAATGTGATCGGCGCCGTCCCGTTTCTGCCGGGGGCGTTGCTGGCGCCAAAGATGCTCCTGAAGGGGCTCGGCATGATGCGGTGCATAAGGCAGGCGGGGATACCTTGGTACAGTGCTGCAAGCGACCTTCTCATCGAGGGGACGGATCGGGTGAACGCTGTGTCTTTCAAAGAGGGATCGCGCGGCCGCCGCCTCGAAGCCGATACTGTGTTGCTGCACCATGGCGTGGTCCCTAATACGCAGATATCCCGGCTGCTTCGCGTGGATCACGACTGGAATAGTCGCCAGCAGGCATGGCATCCGCGCCGTGACGAATCTTGCCAGACAAGCCTTTCAGGATTGCGGGTGGCCGGGGATGGAGGCGGGATAGCCGGCGCGGTCGCGGCCGAGCTGGAGGGGCGTTTGGCGGCCATCGGAGCCGCCCACGCTCTGGGTCGACTTTCGGCAAGCCAGCGGGATCAGCGTGTCTATCCTCTGCGCAGGGCCCTCAGGGCGCAACACCGTATTCGGCCGTTCCTCGATATGCTGTACCGCCCGCCAGGGTGGATCACCGCTCCAGCAGGCGAGACGATCGTTTGCAGGTGCGAAGAAGTCACAGCTGGCGAGATTGCGCAGACCACCCAGTTGGGCAGCCTGGGTCCGAACCAGACCAAATTCTTCAGCCGATGTGGCATGGGTCCTTGCCAGGGACGGATATGCGGATTGCCGGTGACAGGCATCATGGCAAGGGAACTCGGAAGGTCGCCGGCCGATATTGGCGCGTACCACATTCGCGCACCGCTCAAGCCCATTCCCCTCGCATCGATGGCGCTACTGGAACCATTTCATACGCCGCACATGCAGGTCACCCAACAGACTGCTGAATAGTTTTTTGGGCGGATCGCGGTTCGTCAAGATAACCTTAGGAAGATTGCGTGATTGAACGCCTCGAAATCGGCACCTGCTTGAGAGGGGTATTATCTCCGCGGCCAGGCGGGGAGGGTGACTATCGGCGAGCAAACCCAGACATGCCCCGCGCGCGTTGCGCAGCTCTTGCTGTCGGCCGCCTCCTCCCGCAGCCACATGGTGCAGGCCATGTCCACGGCGCCACGCCTTAGGTCGGCGAAATCGCCTAGGATCCAGAACCTTGTCAGTGACTGGACTCGTGCCAGAACGTGCGCCGAATGGCGTTCATGCCTGACCACGACCGCCACCGCGATCGCGTGTTGCTCTCGATCACCAGTGATCGCTGACGATCGGGTTTGGCGCGGTTGCGCCTCGAATACAGTTGCTGGCGCTGCACTTGCATCATGCGATTCCGCGCCTCGCCGGGCGGTCAGCCGCTCGAGCATGCGAACTATTCGCGGAGCGAGCGCGAGGGCCCGTTATGAATCGCCGAGGGCAGGACCTACTGGGAGACAGAGATGATCATTGTCTGTCGGGGGACACGGGTGCTGCTACCTCCGGGGCGCCCGGCACACGGCCAATAACAGCGCGGCAAGGCTAACCTGCTCGCCATGCTGAGCGGGGCGGGGACCCATACCAAGGTCAGCTCCGTCGCCGACGCCGCCTACGACAACGACATCGAGGCGTTGCTCGAGGTTCGCTGATCGACCTTCGTCATGCTGTGACGGAGGCGTCGTTGGCGCGGACACGCACTCACATCGAGGCCCCCGAACCTAGGGCTATGGCCCCGCATTCTTTTGGGTCGCCACCGCCCGGCTGGCGACTCCCGAAGTTCCGAGAACCAGCAAGGGAAGTGACGGCCAGTTCAGGAAAGTAAGCCTCTACGAGAGTTGAGATCTTGGGGACTCAGTCGTCCCAGTTGAGCAAGTGCCATGCCTCAAGCCTTGTTGACGCCGCGTGCCCCGGCGGGAAGTGATCGGCGGTTTCTAGGCGGAACGTGAAGCGTGAGGGTCAGAGCATCGAGGTCGAACGGAATGGCGGCGACAACTCACTTCTCAGAGTCCCCAAACGCTGCCATCGCAGCGTCGCTCCGCGCCGGTATCGGTCCAAGCTCAATCGAGATGCAGTACGTTGCCCTTTGTCCTGGGCTCAGTGCCGTTGAATTCAAATCCGTCCCTTCTGGATCAAATTGTCGCGTCGGCTCCAAGGCGAACGCGTAGACACCCGATTGAAATGCGCGCCACACTCCAAAATTTGGAAGCGCGATCTGCGAAAACGAGAGGCACGCTCGTACACCACCGAGCAGATTGGGGTTTCGCAGCTCGATTTCGGCTGTAGACGTCCCCGAGTCGACCGGCATCTCCTGGAAATAGTCGACGAAGTCGTCTCGTGGGCGCTTGTCTTCGGCATTGAACGAGGACGCCATTTCAGCACCTATGTCGCCCGCGATCTTGATGGATTGATCGACGAACGGATAGCCGAAGTTGACATGGTAGAGGATCGCGTGGGGCGTCGGCCGGTAGCCGCAGTTCTCGACAGCGTCGTCGACATGGATTGCGTTACCGAAGACCTCGAGATGGATGCAGCGACGGAGGACCAGGTTCTCACCGAATACAGCGCTCTGCCGGACGACTGCCTCCGCCCAAATGACTGGCCGATCTCTGCTCCAGTCGATGCCATACCCGGATAACGAAGCACGCTGGCTGGAAATCCGGCCGTGCAGCGGATGGAAGATCTCTTTTCGGTGCTTGTGCATGTAGCGGCTGGCATTCTCCCTGTGGGCGCCGCCGATGTGATCCAGACCGCACGTCACGATGAAACCGTCGAAGTTGCGGTAGAACCCGATGCCGTCTTCGGCATCGACCGGATTGGATGGCCACGGCAGGCTGTTCGCACTGTTCCAGCCGATGTTCATCCCGCGCCAGGTCGCGCTTGAGATATCGAATCCACGGTCGACAGCGATCTCGAATCCGATGCCGTTGGCGTTGCGCACAACCAACAGTCGTTGACCGCGGCCCGGCCCATCTTCGACCTGCAGCAGGCGAATGTCGGCAATTCCCCGACCGTCGACTGTGCGACGTCGTAACTCGGCTAAAGGCAATGTGTGGGCGGCGCGGTATTCGCCTCTCGTCTCAATTGGCATTCCCAGCTTGCCCGATCTTACGCATGCGACACTCTCGCCAGCAAAGGGCGCACCCTTTCTACGAACTCCTCGCTGCCGCACGCGAACCGCAGCTTGTCAGCAAGTTCGGTATGGTCCCAGTCGATCGTGTCTTTGGCTCCAAGACTACTCAAAATGGGCAAGGCAGCCATAACGTCCCAGGTCGAATCCCCCAGGGAGATGTAGCCGTCGGTTTCGCCCATCGCGACCTCGATCAGCGACAATGTAGCCGATCCGCAGCACCGGAAACTGATGCGCAGATCATCGGAAATGAAGCGGATTACTTCCAGCCGGTCGTCGGTCGCGACCGAAGGATGTAGGCCGATGCCCATGGCGGCCCGCGACAGATCGAGGTCGGGCAGCGGTGGCATGGGTTTGCCATTGAGGCGCGTTTCGATCGCCTGACCCCCCGTTAGCGTGAGGCCACGTACAGGGGCATGGATGACGCCGAAGGCCGGTCGTCGATCTTCATAGAGCCCAATCGAGATCGCCCAGTTCTGGCCTCCACGCACGAAATTGAACGTGCCATCTATCGGATCGATTACCCAAACCCGACCCGACACGCCACGCACATTACCGCCTTCCTCCCCGAATACACCGTCATCTGGAAACGCTCGGCCCAGGCTCTCGATGACGAATCTCTCCACTTCCCTGTCCGCCTCTGTCACCAGGTCAAGATGCCCCTTGCTATCGACTGGCACTGTTGCGAGCGAGTGAAAGTGGGTGAGTGCAATGTCCCCGGCTTGCCGGGCGATGTCCTCGACGATGGACTCCTTGCCCCGGCCAGACAAGCCCGATCCGTTCCAATCAGCCACGAGCTTCATTCCTAATCCTGGCCATCTGGGCGACGTCGTCACTGATGATGTGATCGAGCTGGCCCGCGCGGATCCACTGAACCACTTGGGCCTCGACATCCACGCCGTAGCGTTTCAGCTTATCGAGCCGATCGGGGCGTGGCACATGCAAGAAGACCGCGAAGCCGCCGTCATGAAGCTGATACGATTCTCCGCTAGGAAAATGCTGGATTTCGAGATTGATCGCATCGACGTTTGCCTCGCGCGCTAGGGCGGCCGGATCTATCAACCTGGAGTGCGAAAGGCCGACAGTCGGCACCTCGGGAATGAGGTTCTTGACCGCTCGCAGCTGGACAAAGTCGAAAGACGAGAACTGCAGCAGGTCGGCGCAATCGAGTTCATCGATAAGAGCCCGCAGCTTGGGAAATATCACGTCGTTCTGATCGTATATCTTGAGCTCGAGTTGGTAGATGATCCCTGCGTCTCGCGCATAGAGCAGCGCGTCGCGCAGTCGGGGAATGCGCTCGCCAGCAAACTTGGCGTCGAACCAGCTGCCGGCATCAAGTGCGGCAATCTCGGCATAGGTCATGTTGCGCACTAGGCCGTGCCAGTTGGTCGTTCGATCCACCGTTTCGTCATGGATGAGGACGAACTCTCCGTCACTCGTCATCGAGAGGTCGGTTTCGCAGGTTACCCCTGTTCCTCCGAGTTCGCGGGCCAGCCGAAAAGCGGCCATCGTGTTCTCGGGCGCGCCGGCGCTGTGACCTCTGTGGCCGGCAATCCGCATGGTCTGCGGTGTCATTCGTAGCGAGTTCATTCTTCTTTCTCTTGTTAGCGCAGGCGGGCGTCGACGCGATCACGCAGATAGTCGCCGAGTAGACTGATGGACAGCGTGGTGAGCACGATGATCACGCCCGGCAAGGCTGTGAGCCACCAGGCGATCGCGATGTATTGCCTGCCATCGGCGACCATAAGCCCGAGGCTTGTCGCCGGCGGCCGGATACCCAGTCCCAAAAAGCTCAGGCCGCTCTCCAACAAGATGATGTCGGGGAAGTTCACCGTGAACTGGACGATAAGAGGACCAGCGATGTTTGGCAGAATGTGACGGAGGTAAATGCGCACCGACGGAACACCTACGATACGCGCCGCTTCAGCATAGCCTTCCTGGTTGGCGGCCAGGACCAGGCCCCGTGTAAGGCGGGCATAGCGTTCAAAAGCCGCAAAACCGATCAGGAGAACGAAAAATACCGGATTGGACCCAAAGAACGCGAGGACGAAGAGCGCGATGATAATGAAGGGGACGGAGGCCTTGGCATCTGCAAAGCCCATGATCACATTGTCGATCGCACCGCCAAAATGTGCGGCTATGAAGCCAAGGGTCGTACCGATGAACGCGCAAATCAACGAACCGATCAGGGCAATCATCAATGACGTCTGAGTTGCAACCAGCATGTTGCTGAGAAGGTCTCTACCCAGATAGTCGGTCCCCAGCAGGTGACCCGGCAGCGCACCGGGCGCCGCGAAACGGGAGAGCGGCGCCTGGTGCAGGTAGTCGTAGGGTGCGATCCACTTCGCGGCGGCACCCACAAGAACGATAGCGGCGATCCACACGATGCAAAGCCAGATGCTGACTGGAATTTGGCGGGCAAAATCCCAGACCTTCGACTTGGGCAAAGTGAGCACTTCAGCCTGGATCATTGTTCTGAAGCCTAATTTTCGGATTGAGGACCGCATAGAGAACATCCACGGTCAGATTGACGGTGACCATGAAGGCGGTGAACGTGATGATCACTGCCTGCACCACGTTCAGATCACCCAATGTAACGGCGCGCACGAAACCGCTTCCCAAGCCCGGCCAGGCAAATACCTGTTCCACGAATACCGCTCCGCCCAACAGGCCGCCGGCAACGAAGCCAAGCATCGTCACCATGGGAATCGCAGCGTTCGGAAGCGCGTGCCGGATGATGATTTCCCAGTCAGCGATGCCGTCTGCACGGGCGGCGATGATGTATGGCTGATCGAGCACTTCGATCAGCGCGGCGCGCGCAAATCGCGAAATAGCCGCTGCGCTGGTCAGCGCAAAAGTGACGATGGGCAGGATCGCATGCTGCCATGAGGAGCTGCCCGAGCTAGGCAATACCCGCAACCAGACGGCGAACATGAAGATGAAGGCGAGCCCCAGCAGGAAATTGGGAACGCTGTACCCCAGCACGGCGCCTGACATGACGGCCTTGTCCATTGGCGTATCGCGTCGGATAGCCGCTAGGACGCCGGCCGGAATCCCAAGGAGTATGCTGAGGACAAATGCCGGAACGGTCACCAGAAGCGTCTTCGGGGCGCGTTCGACGATGACCGCAAAGGCGTCCCGGTTATCGGCAAAAGACCTTCCGAAATCGCCGGTAACCACGTGAGCGACATATAGCACATATTGCTCAAGGATCGGCTTGTCCAAGCCCCAGCTTGCCCGGACGGCGGCCAAGGCTTCGGGCGTCGATTGGTCTCCCAGCATCTGCTCTGCTGGATCGCCGCTCACGCGCAGAACCACAAACACAAACGTGACGGTGAGAATGAGCACGACAATGGCCCGTACGAGCCGCCCTATGACAAAGGACGCCATCAAGCGGTCTCCATTTGCGCAGTGGCCGCCGGGGTCATCTCTTCGGCCCGATGACACGCCACCTGTTGATTCCCGACCTCACGCAGAGGCGGTATCTCTGCGGCACACTTGTCGATGGCGAAGGGACAGCGTGAGCGGAAGGCGCAACCCTGCGACAGCTTTGCGATGTCGAGCTCACCCTGTATCGGCGGCCGTACGTTGCGGATGCGCGGGTCCATCGTCGGCACTGAGGCCAGCAAGGCCCTCGTGTAGGGATGGCGCGGCCACTCATAGACCGACTTGATGTCCCCGGTCTCGAGAATGCGCCCCAAATACATGACGGCGATCCGATCGACCACGTGTCGGACGATCCGCAGATCGTGGGTGATAAACACATAGGCAAGGTCCAGTTCCTGCCACAGCGAACGCAATTGCGCGACCACCTGGGCCTGCACCGAAACATCCAGTGCAGAAACGGCCTCGTCGAAGATAACCAGTTCAGGCTCGAGGATCAGCGCCCGTGCCATGACGACCCGCTGCCTCTGCCCGCCAGACAACTGATGGGGGAAGCGGTTCATGAGTCCGCTCGACAGCCCGACACGTTCGAGTATCGCTGCTGCGCGCGCCAAGGCCTCATTTCGGTTGCCGACCTTGTGTACCAAAACCGGCTCGGCGACTTGGTTGCCAACACTCATCTGAGGATTGAGCGCCGCCTGGGGACTCTGCTGCACCAGGGACGTCTGCTTGCGAAACGCCATCCAGTCTCGCGACCGCCTCTGCGCGTGCGACTTGCCCTTGTAGCGCACCTCGCCCAGCGTCGGAGGTGTGAGGCCGAGCAGGAGGCGACCAAGGGTCGATTTCCCACTGCCGGACTCGCCGACCACTCCGATGCGTTCCCGATGCGCCAGCTCCAGATTGACGGCGTTGACCGCCGTATGGCTGGCTCTCTTGCCGAATAGGCCAGATTTCAACCGAAAGACCTTCGTGAGATCGGTTGCCTCGAGGAGCGGCGGCGTCATGCGTGCACCGGATGGTAACAAGCTGCCTGATGGTCAGCACTGATGCTGGCCACTTCGGGAAAGCGCGCCTCGCATTCTTGCGTCGCGCGAGGGCAGCGTGGATGGAAATGGCATCCCGACGGAAGATTGTTGAGCAGTGGAACCGACCCAGGGATTGGCGTCGGCGGTTCCATGTCTTTCGGATCGACAGTCGGCATGCAGTCAATGAGGGCATGCGCATACGGATGCGCCGCTCTCTCAACCAGGACATCGATCGGCGCGGTCTCGACGATTTTGCCGCAGTACATCACGGCCGCGCGGTCCGCCAATCGCGAGATCACACCCAGGTCATGCGACACGATCAGAAGGGCCATGCCTGTTTCCGACTTCAGCTCCTCCAACAGGTAGAGGATCTGAGCCTGTGTCGTGACATCGAGCGCCGTCGTGGGTTCGTCGGCAATGAGCAAAGCAGGCTTTACTGAAAGCGCGTGCGCGATCATGACGCGCTGGTTCATGCCGCCGGAAAACTGGTGCGGATAGCACCGCAGCCGGCTTTTTGCCTGGTCGATACCCACCCGCTCAAGAAGGCGCATGGCTTCCAACCGAGCATCATTGCCCCTTAGTCCCTGATGACGGTAGAGGCTCGATTCCAGGTAGTGGCCAATCGTGTGAACTGGATTGAGGCTGCTGGTTGAGTCCTGAAAGATCATCGCGGTCCGCGGCTGTGCCTCTTTGGCGGGACCTTGCGGCTCCCAGTTGAATGCGACCGTGCCACCGGTCTGGGCGACGCCGCGCGGCAGAATCCGGGCAATGGCATAGCAAGTCATGCTCTTACCGCAGCCAGATTCACCAACCAGACCGAGCGTTTCACCTGCTTCAAGCGAAAGGTTGATGCCGTCGATGATTTTTAGCGCCCTCGTCCGGATCACCAGATCGCTAACCGTCAAGAGACGAGACACCAGAGTGCTCCCAAAGAATGCGGCGCGCACAAAGGCGCGCCGCCGCCAAATTTGACAGATCGATCTCAGCTAAAGCTGAGATTATCGGCCCGCAGATCCATCGTCTCAAAAGTCACCGGTCGCCATTTGACGTCCTTACGCGCGCCATAGACGTCAAAGGGCTGATAGAGCAGAACAGCCGGCGCCTCCTCATCAAAGATTTCGCGTAAGCGATCGAAGGCAGCCAACCTGTCAGGGCCGTCGGGCATCTGCTCGACCTTGTCACAGAGCTCATTGAACTCCGCCGGGGCCTGCCAACCCCACCGGGTCTGAATGCCGCGCCGAGGTCCAAACTCGGAAACAAGGGTAGTGACAGCATCGGTCAGCCACTGTCCGTTGGACCAGGTTCTGATCCACACCTGCTCATCCGGCACCGAGGTCCCAGGTGCTACGATCTCAGGAACGATGTTGATGCCGACGTCCTTCCACATTTCGATCATCATCGTCATCGCAGGGATGGAGTTGGCGTAGTAGCTGCCGGTGCGATAGGTGATGGGGGAGCCGTCATAGCCGCTCGCGGCTACAAGTTGCTTCGCCTTTTCGACGTTGTATTCGAAGGTAGGCAACTTGGGGTCATAGCTCGCGCCGTAGTGCGGGAAGTTGAACCCGTTCGGAATGACTGCCTTGTTTTGCCATAACGCCTCGACGATCAGCGGACGATTGATGGACAGCGACATGGCTCGCCGCAGTTCCTTGGACTGCAGCTCCGGCTTGTGGAAGTTGAACGTGAACATGTGGATGTTCTCGATCACTGTTCCACGCGTCTCCAGATCTGGGTAGCCGTCGACCAGCTTCATGTCATCGGGCGTCAACGTCGTGACGACGTCGTACTCGCCGCTGATCAAGCCTGCAACACGCGTGGCGGGTTCGCCGACGACCTGGTAGGTGATCTTCGATGCCGTTGGCGCGTCGCCCCAGAAATTGTTGTTTGCCTCGAGCGTGACGTGGTCGTTGGAGAGAAAATCGACGAACTTATAGGGGCCCGTGCCGACAGGCTTGTTGCCGAACCCATCCGCTCCAAGTCCCTTGTAGTATTCCTTAGGAACGATTGGCCCAAGCCATGACGCAGCATACTTTTCGATCAACCCGGACGGCGTCTTCGTGCGCAGGACGACCGTGTATTGATCCTCGACCACAGGTTCGTCCCAATTGGGCGAGAAGGCCCGACCATTGGGTATCGACTTGATCGCTTCGTCGCCCCAAAGCCGTTCCGAGGAGAACGTGTAGGCGACATCGTCAGCGGTCATTTCCACGCCGTTATGGAACTTGACGCCTTTGCGAAGCTTGAAGCGCACTGAACTACCGTCAATGCGCTCCCAACTTTCAGCAAGGCCGGCAACCAGCCCGTGGCCGTCACCCGATGCCCCGTCGCCGAAGTAGTCACGCACGATGAGCTTGTCGAACAACTGGTCGATGATACGAGGACCAGCGTTGCTGATGGCATTGATCGGCTCGAGCGTTCTGGGCAATCCGTTAACACCCAACCGAAGTTCGCGATGGTCTTGCCCAAGGGCCAGATTGACGCCCGACGTCGATGCTAGCGCGACGGCGCCTGCACCGATCAAAAAGGACCTGCGTGTTGTTTTGAGCACTTGGTTCACCTCCCTGCTCTGTGGTTGAGACTACTTAGCGAGGGCCTTTGAGCCCGCGTTCGCTATGACAAGCTTCTTGCGCAGTTCTTCTGGCGCGTTATCGATGATGCTCTTGGCGCCGATATCGGTCACAATCGCACCGACGTCCTCGATCTTCGCCGTGACCGACAGGCTCGATTTCGCAAATTTCGAGTGGTCCGCTACAACGATCACCCGGCTCGACACCTCGATCATGGCTCGTTGCACGGCTGCGTTCATCGGCGATGCCGTGAAGATCAGTCCGCGATCGAGGTCGATTGAGCTGGCGTTGAGAATGAGCTTGTCTGCGTTGAACTGACGAATGAACTGTTCCGCCAGCGGCCCGCGGAAGGATCTATTAGAGTCAGTGTATTCCCCCCCGACCGAATAGACATCCGGCATCTCGGCGCGGATCAACTCGGCGACGATGTCGACCCCGTTCGAAATGAGCGTTAGGCCCTGGCGCGTCACCAGCAGCTTGGCGACTTCCAAAGCAGTCGTACCGGCATCGAGCAACACAGCGTCGCCATCGGCGATCATCCCTGCGGCCGTCGCCGCGATGATCGCCTTCTCAGTCTGATGAGCAACAGCTCGGGCGGCATGCGTCGAGTCTTGAGCGACCTGATTGAGGGGAACCGCACCGCCGTGCGTCCGCCGCAGACGGCCAGCCTCTTCGAGCTCGGCGAGATCCCGCCTCGCGGTCGCCACCGAAATTCCAAAGCGTTCGGTCAGGCCGCGGATGTCGAGAAAGGTCTCACCACGCAGGAGTTCAACGATCTTCCCCTGGCGATCTTCGGCGGCATTGAGCAAGGCCTTCCCCTCGTCGCTCTTATGACCCATATCGATCATGAAGAGCGATATGCGTCGTTGTCAAGTGAATTGCGGATGACAGTTTTATGACGATACTATATGGCGTTGCGAAGCAGTTACTGCCTTTGAGATATCGGGATGAGACAGCTGACAACAGCCAATCTGCTATCCTATGAGCGATTTCGATCGAATGGAAATGACTGCCGGTCTTAGGAAGGGCAGGGGGTGTCCGAGTATGACAGTGACGCCAATTCAATGGGCACCGCCGGCAATGCCTAAGTCGTTATTCAGGCTAACTCCGCACCGCGCTCGCAATTTCTCTTCCTGGCCGTGCAGAGGCGCGCGGGCAGGACGCCGGTGGGCATCGGTCCTCCCGGATCGCCCACCGGCACTTCTCCCATGGATGGGAGAGAGCGAAGGACGCGTTTTTGAAAATGCGGTTGCAGTCGAACATGCGTCGTTGATGTGAAGCCGCGGGTGGCATCCACTCTCCTGCCTATCGACCTCGTCGGGGCCGCGGCCTCCTGCCGATCGTCGGTCCGATGACGCGCCTCCTGACGCTTGTTCTTCCCGATAGGTCATCGACTGCAGGAGGTACATCACCTTGACAATTAGACGAGACGGCACTGGCCGATCCACCCGCGGCGATAGCAGCTGCAATGCGCGAGACTCTTCGCGTTGACGACCTCGTCGAACGGGTGCTCGACACCACACTCGTTGCGCTCAAGAGCAATGACGAGCTGCTCTGCCAAGGCGTCTTCCGTCTGGACGATGAGGTCGATGCGATCCAAGAGGCGATCAGACTCTACCTTGCAAGGATCGACCGGACGAACCTCGACGAGGCAGGGCGGGCGGGTCAGCGCGGTCCTCGACTACGCCATCAACGTTGAGCGCGTAGGGGACATCGTCGAGCGCAGCCTGTCGCGCCTCACGATGAAGAAGATCGATAACCAGCTCCAATACTCCCCCGATGGAATGGCCGAGATCGAGGACTTGGTCCACGACACGATCGAGAACCTGCGCCTCGCCCAACGGGTGTTCATCAATCGCGACGCCCAGATCGCGCGGAGACTGATGGAAGGTAAGGTTGCGGTCCGGCTAAAGGAACGTGTTTCGGTCGAGCGCCATAGGGCCTGGCTTCAGGATCGGCGGCCCGGACACACTGCAGACGACTTTCCCGCACATGGACGTGATGCGCGATCTCAAGCGTATCAAGGGCCACTTGATGACGGTCGCAGCCCGATCGTCGAGGACGTCGGCATGCTGCGCGAAAGCCATGTTCGATCTGGGGCGAAGTCAAGCAACTCATGATCGTTTACTACCTCTCTTTAGAGCAATGCTCGATCGATCCTGCAACCCAATGCCCTCGTGACCAACTGCATGTGCGTCGAGGGCCCGATCGGCGATCACCCCACGAACAACTCCAACGACTTTTTCAGAAAGACAGTAATTGCCCGACCTATCACTCGATCTACGTCATCTTCGGTACGTGCTCGCGGTCGTAGAGCAGGGGAGTTTCCGGCAGGCTGCAGCCAAGCTTGATATTCCCCAGTCGACCGTCAGCCGGCGAGTGGCACAGCTCGAGGGACGGCTGGGTATTTCGATCTTCGATCGCGACCACCGCGGCGTGCGACTGACATCGGCGGGAGAGAGGTTCATCGACGAGGCCGTGGTCGGAGCTCAGCACTTCACCAATGCTGTTGGCGCCATGCACGCGACGCGCTCGAGCAAGATGGGATCGTTGCGAATTGGGATGTTCACCTCGCTCCGCAATGGATTCTTGCGGGCATTGGTGGGACAGTACCGCGAGCGACACCCGGATGTGGAGTGTCACTTCTCGGAGAGCACCACGCAGGCTGCGGTCGGTGGTGTGCTCGATGGACGTCTTGACATTGCCTTTGTCACCGGACGGCCGGTCGCTCCACGCTGCGAGACTACGAGACTTGGAGATGAGGGGCTCTTTGTGGCTCAGCAACGAACGGCGGCAAGTCTGTCGGTGGGCGCGGTCGAACTATCGAGCCTGCGTGACCGTCGGTTCATCGTGACCAAAGGGGGGCGGGGTCCGGAGATCGAGGACTTCCTTGTGGCGCGTCTCTCATCGCCTGGCTTCCGCCCGAACATCCAGGTCCACGACGTCAGCTTCGAGACGTTGCTGCATATGGTCGAGCTCGGCTTTGGCGACGCGGTGGTCAGCGAGGGGGCGATGGCGCAGCGGACTGACGCCCTCAGCTTCTCGGCGCTCCTCGGACCCGACTGCAGGGTCGAAGCGAGCGCTGTCTGGTTGACGTCGAATACCAATCCTGCACTTCGCCCTTTGATCGCTCTCGCCCAGCAATTGCGAAACGGTCCGTATCAGAGCAAAGCTTGACCGTCGACCTATGCCTTATGCCCGGGTTGCATCATGGTGTCGTGGTCATCAACATCGGGAGCTGGCCGATCGGCGCGACCGTGAGAAACCTCGGTCACTGGCGATGAAACGCTCAAGCATGGGGCCAATAAGGCGGGTGGGGTCGGCAATTTGCCGGCCGGACTCACGGGACAACGCCTCCGCGTAAGCGAGAAGGTCCCGATGCAGCGCAGCTGATAGTTCCACCGTTACCTTGACCGGCTTGTCATCAAGAATTGCCCCCAGCTTCAGCTTGGTCATCGGGTCGCTCCATAGGGTTCGAGCACCAGGTCCCGCGTGACGATGACTCGCACCGAAAAACCGGGTCGAACAGTCAAGGTCGGCGAGACCTGCAACTGCCGCTGAATGATCTGCTGAGCCACATCGGCGATCGTGTTTGCGGCACCACCCTTGATGGCCCGGATCAATCGATCCGTATCGCTGGTGGTCAGCTCGGCGCCACCGGCGAGCAGGGTCGAGAGACCCGCGGCCCTCATCAAGTCCCACCAGTGATAATCGACACCGTCCTCGAGACCGGCATAGCCCTGGGTATCTGCGCCCGGCTGGCGCTCGAGGACGATGGAGCGGCCATTTGGAAAGATCAGCCTGTCCCAAACCAGCAGGACGCGGCTCTGTCCGAAGCCGACATTGTTGTCGTACTCACCGACGATCCGCGTCCCCTGCGGGATAAGTAGGATGCTGCCCGTTGGGCTGTCGTAAATGCTCTGGGTGACCTGAGCGGTGACCTGCCCGGGCAGATCAGAACGTATCCCGGTGATCAGGGCCGCCGGAATGACCGAGCCGGCTTGCAGCACAAACGGTGATGCCGGCGCCGTTACGCGATCGGGTGCTACGGTCCGGCGGTCGACGTCGGCGTTGAGAAATGCGACCTGCTTCTCTTGCGCTGTGGGAGGAGGCGTCTGAGCTGATTCGAACGACAATCCACCGTTGATTGTCGCGACGCGGGGGTTGGCCACCTCTGGCGTGGTTGAAAGTCTCGTCTGGAAAAACACCTGGCTCGTGCGTGCCGCTTCCACCTCGGCAAGTCGCTTCTGCTCTTCGGGATCCGGCTGTGCGAGTGGCATCGGCTCGAGAGGAACAGACGCACCGTGCTCCTGGGCCCGGACGATGGGGCCCCCGAGGTCTCCGGGCAATGGTGGGCCGAGCTGTGGAACACCGGTGTAGTCGGTCGGCAGGTTGTGCAGACCGTCGGCCGTCTGGCGGTGGTCCGTGGTGATGAGTTCGGCTGGTGCCGCTTGGCGGTTGCCTGTCTGAAGCGCGTAGATCAGGGCGCCACCAATGCCAATGCCGGCCACGACCCCGAGCCCAATGAGTACGCGGCGCGAGATCCGTGTGACTCGCGGCGGCTCTGCGCGCAGACGCATGTTTGCGCTTGTTTCGGACGCCGAACCCGATGCGCGCTTGTCGCTACCGATCGATGTGTCGGTCATGACCCATGCCTCCCATCGGTACGGACGATCCGAACGGTCTGCTGATGACTGCCGCTGCCCAAGCGGAGTTCCGCCGCGGCGAAGAGCTGGTCAACGATCAGCACGTTATTGAGGATGCGCGTGTTGACGATCTGGGCCTGACCGTCCGAGCCAATCACAAAGATCGGCGGCATCTCGCCCTGAACGATGCCCCGCGGGAACTCGACATAGACATGCCGGCCGTCGTCATAGACCGCGAGCGGCCGCCAGGGTGGATTGCCGCCGCCGAGGCCATAGCGATAGTGGCGCGCCGCCGCGCCTGGTAGGGCCGGCGTCGCGGGAAGGGTAAGACGCTGTGTGTCGACCTGCGGATACGACCAGGCCACCGCCGGCATGTAAGGGCTGGTATCGGCGCGTAGCTCCATCATGTAGGTGCGCCGGTCCGTGGTGATGACTAGATTGGTGGTGATTTCCGGCCGGGTCGGTTTCACCAGCACATGGACTTGGTGCGTCGGCCCACTGCCGCTCTGGGTATTGCCGATGATCCAGCGCGTCGTGTCGCCGGCCGCAATCGGACCGTCGCCTGTGAGGGTCTCGCCGGGCTCGAGGGCGATGTCGGTGATCTGCCCAGGCGCCGCATAGACCTGATAAAGGGCACCGTCGCTCCAGGGATAGATCTGGATGGCGTTGAAATAGCCCTCCTTGCGTGGCTCGACCCGGGCGGCCTTGTTGGCGTTCTCGACGCGACCGGCTGGCGTGGTTGCTGGATCACCGCCCTTGGCTGGTGTCCACGTCGGCGGCACCAGAATGGCCTTGGGCGTTGCGTCGACAGCGCTCGCATGGATTGCCGGCAGCGGCGGCACGGTCGCGTCGTAGCTGATCTGCGGCGAAGTCGTTGCACAGCCGGCCAGTGCTAGCGCAGCGATCAGCATGACAGCTGTCGATGCGGATTTGCGGAAAGACGCGTTCGCAATCTGGAATGTCGAATGGTTCATTGGCCAAGCTCCCGCGACCAGTTGATGGCATTGACGAAGACGCCGAGCGGATTGCGGCGCAGGCTGTCGGCGTCGTGTGGCGTCTCAATCAGCACGGTGAGGATGGCTGTCCATCGTGCCGTGCCGGCGAGCTGACCGTTGGCATAGCTTCGCTCTGTCCACGCGACCCGGAACGAGTCCGGCGAGGCGCGGATGACGCTCGAGACATCGACGGCAACCTGCTGCTTGCCGACGTGGCCGAAAGGGTCGGCAGTACGGGCGTAGTCGTTGAGCGCCGTCGCGCCGGCACTGGTGGTGAAGTCGTAGGCCCGCAGCCAGTTCTGCCGCACCACGATCGGATCATCGGGAAGGCTTCTTACCTGCTCGATGAAACGCGCCAGGTGGAAGGCGATCTGCGGATCGGTCGGCTGATAGTCGGCGTTCGCCGGGGCGACGGCGGTCGCCGCACCGGTATGGTCGACCTCGACCACCCAAGGCACCACGGTGCCTCGCACTGACTGCCAGACGAGGGCACTGGCGAAGCCGGCGGAAAGGACGAGGCAGCCGAAGGCCATCAACCGCCAGTTGCGGGCCTGGACTCGCGATGAGCCGATGCGGTCGTCCCACACCTGCGCCGCACGCTTGTAGGGTGTCTCCGGTTCGGGTGCCTTGCCGTAGTGCGTGGCCGATCGCTTGAACGGATTCATATCTTGTCCCCCTGGGAAAGGCTGATGGAGCTGCCGCCGCCATGGCTGTCACCGGACCGAACGGCATGCGCGGCGGCGGTGACGCCGTGACTGATGGATTGGCTGTGGCGCAGTCGGCGTGCCCACGCCGGTGCAGCATCTTGGGCAGGTGCGCTGGAGGGGTGGTCCGGAGTGGTGCCGATCGTGCCCATGGACGACCGGCCGCCTGTCACTTCGAAAGCCGCTCTCGTTCCCGCATCTGACGCGGCACTGAGGCTGGATGAGGCGCGCTGCGCGGCCCGTCTGAGTGGCGACGCCGAGGCAGATGCAGCAGCACGCGCGACGCCACCAAGACCGGCCGCAACACTGGCCGGGCCAGACTGACCGGCAGAGGCCAGCGTGTAGGCGGTCGAGGCGCCAATCGCGAGCGCGGCGCCACCACGAACACCTGCGGCGCCAGCCGAGATCGCCGCTCGTCCACCCCTTGCGGCCAGCATGCCGGCGCCGCCGACGGCGAGGGCTGCACCACCAGCCGCGAGGCCGGTGCCGACCGCAGCGCCTGCGCCGAGCTGAGGTCCGCCGGAGACGAGACCCGCGGCGATGCCGGGTCCAAAGATGCCCAGTCCGAGTAGCGAGAGCGCGGCCAAGACGATCGACATGGCGTCGTCGATGGTCGGCTGCTGGCCGTTGAAGCCAGAGGTGAACTCCCCGAACAGCGTCGAGCCGATGCCGATGATGACGGCGAGAACGAGAATCTTGATGCCTGAGGAGATGACGTTGCCCAGCACCCGCTCGGCCATGAAGGCCGACTGACCGAAGAGGCCGAATGGGATCAGCACGAAGCCGGCGAGGGTCGAGAGCTTGAACTCGATCAGCGTGACGAAGAGCTGCACGGCGAGGATGAAGAAGGCGAGCAGCACCAGCACCCAGGCGATGAGCAGGCAAACGATCTGCAGGAAGTTTTCGAAGAAGGCCCAGTAGCCGCTGAGATCCGAGATCGCTTGGAGCAGTGGACGTCCAGCATCGAGACCGGTCTGCGCCACGCGGCCAGGACGCATCAGGTCGGCGACGGAGAAGCTGGTGCCGGAGGCCTTTAGGCCTAGGCCGGCAAAGCTCTGGAAGACGATCTGGGCGAGGCTGTTCCAGCTGGAAATCAGATAGGCGAAGACCCCGACGAAAAGCGTCTTCTTCACTAGGCGCGCGATGATGTCCTCGTCGGCGCCCCAGGCCCAGAACAGGCCGGCGAGGGTCACGTCGATGACGATCAATGTCGAGGCGATGAAGCCGACCTCGCCACCGAGCAGACCGAACCCGCTGTCGATGTACGACGTGAAGACGTCAAGGAAGTGATCGATGACCCCGGTGCTCTGCATGGCTCAGTGCGCCTCGTCCGCGCCGAGGAAGCGGCGGCGGTTCTCGGCCCAGGCTGCAAGGCAGTCGCTGTCGTGAATGGCAGCCTCGCCAACCTCCGCGCAGTGCAGCAGCGTCGCGTGCAGCGAGTCCAAGGGCGGGGTCGGAGCCGCGCGGGGCGCGGCGACAGACGTCGATGGCCCGTTGTCGCGCGCGACGAAGATCGCCGCAGCCGTGCCGGCGACTGCGACGATGATGATCGCCGCCACGCGGGTGAGGGTTCTGCCGTCCATGGGATTTGGATTCCGCTCGGCTCAGTGGAACATCTGCGCGCCAACGGGCTGGTAGCCGGCACCGGGCGCAATGAAGCGCTTGCGCAGTTCCTGGCCTTCGGTGGCGGCAGCCGCGCGCTCGCCTTCGGCAAGCGCATCGGCGCGGCCATTGGCGGAGAGGACAGCGACGAGATCGGAGAGCTGCGCCGACTGCAATGCGAGGAGCTGGTTGCCCGCCTGCGTCGCCTGCAGCGCGCCGGTGGCACCTTGGCTCTGGCCAACCAGCGCCGCGAGTTGCGCCTTCTGGTCGTCGATATTGCCGACCGCACCCGCCTGTACGCGCATCGCATCCTGCAGCGCGCCTACGGTGTTCTGCCAGCGGGTGCGGGCCTGTCCGATCAGCTGCTGGTCGGACTGTGACAGGTCGATATTGGAGTATTGCTGCGAGAAGACCTGATCGATCTGCTGCACATTGAAGGCAATACGCTGCGCCTGGCCGAGGAGCTGCTGGGTCTGAGCGATCGACTGCTGCAGTTGCTGCAGCGCCGAGTAGGGGAGGCTCGCGAGATTGCGCGCCTCGTTGATCAGCTGCTGAGATTCGTTCTGCAGGCTCTGGATCTGGTTGTTGATCTGGTCGATCTCGTGCGCCGACTGCACGAGGGCTTCGGCATAGTTGCTGGGATCGAACACCACGTCGCCGAAACCGAAGAGTGCATAGGCGGGTGTGACCACGACGGTCGAGAGCGCAACTGGCGCGGACAACATTGCGGCGCCGATCAAAGTGGCACGCAGGGACAAGCGAAGGCGGGTCATGGGGAGACCTCCGTGGGTTGGTCGGGAGTGGAAGGTGACGGTGGCGGTAGGACGTTGAGCTCAGGGATGAGCGCCGCGGCCCAGTCGAGGTTGTGGATCCGCAGCCAGGTCTCGAGAAATCCATCGCGACCGTGGCCGTCGAGGACCTCGTCGATCAGGGTGTGATC
Source organism: Devosia sp. 67-54 (assembly GCF_001899075.1). Classification (GTDB taxonomy): domain Bacteria; phylum Pseudomonadota; class Alphaproteobacteria; order Rhizobiales; family Devosiaceae; genus Devosia_A. The sequence continues at coordinate 197,212 of NZ_MKVA01000006.1, forward strand.
GGCCTTCGCCGAGGCGGCGCAGAGGGACAATGCGATCTCGCCGAGGCCGAGTTCGAAGAGCCGGTTGCCCCGCCGCGACTGCGCGTAGTAGTCACGCTTGGGTGTCGCGCGCGCGATGATATCGATCTGCCGATCGTTGAGACCGAAACGTCGATAGATCTCGGTGATCTGCGGCTCGATCGCCCGGTCGTTGGGCAGCAGGATGCGGGTTGGGCAGGAGTCGATGATCTCGGCCGCAATCGGGCTCTTCTCGAGCTGGGCGAGCGACTGCGTGGCGAAGACGACGCTGGCGTTCTTCTTGCGGAGCGTCACCAGCCATTCGGCCAACTGCTTGGAGAAGCCAGGATCGCTCAGCGCAAGCCAGCCTTCGTCGACGATGACCAGCGTCGGCCGACCATCGAGACGGCTCGCGATCCGGTGGAAGAGATACGAAAGTGTCGCCGGTGCGGCGCCGGTGCCGAGCAGGCCCTCGGTCTCGAAGGCGAGCACCGATGCCTCGCCAACGCTTTCCTGCTCGGCGTCCAGCAGCCGCCCATGGGGCCCACCAACGCAAAAGGGTTGCAGGGCGCGCTTCAGATCCTGCGACTGCAGCAGCACCGTGAAGCCGGTGATCGTCCGTTCGCCCACGGGTGCAGACGCCAGCGAGGTAAGTGCCGTCCAGATATGTTCCTTGACCTCAGGCGTGATCTCGACGCCCTCGCGCGTAAGGATGGCGACGATCCAGTCGGCCGCCCAGGCGCGCTCGGGGGTCTCGTGGATCCCCGCGAGCGGTTGCAGCGCGACACTGCTGTCGCCGCCGGCGGTGAGCTCGCCACCGAGGTCGTGCCAGTCGCCGCCCATCGCCAAGGTGGCGACGCGGATCGAGCCGCCGAAGTCGAAAGCGAAGACCTGACTTCCGAAGTAGCGCCGAAACTGCAGCGCGATGAGCGCCAGCAGGACTGATTTGCCCGAGCCCGTGGGGCCAACTACCAAGGTGTGACCGACGTCGCCGACATGCAGGGACCACCGGAACGGGGTCGAACCTTCCGTTCTGCCGTAGAGCAGTGGGGGACTCCGGAAGTGCTCGTCCCGTTCCGGCCCCGCCCACACCGCCGAGAGGGGAACGATGTGGGCGAGATTGAGTGTGCTGATCGGCGGCTGACGCACATTGGCGTAGAGGTGGCCGGGCAGGGTGCCGAGCCAGGCGTCGACCGCATTGATGGTCTCGAGCATGGCGGTGAAGTCGCGGCCCTGGATGACTTTCTCGACCAGTCGCAGCTTTTCGTCGGCACGGCTGGAGTCGTCGTCCCACACGGTGATGGTCGCCGTGACATAGGCTTCACCTGCGTAGTCGGCGCCGAGTTCCTGCAAAGCGAGGTCTGCATCGGCGGCCTTGTTTGCCGCATCGGTATCGACCAGCGCCGAGGCCTCGTTGGTCAGCACCTCCTTGAGGATCGCCGCGATGCTCTTGCGCTTGCTGAACCACTGCCGCCGGAGTCTTGTCACCAGCTTGGTGGCGTCTGTCTTGTCGAGGAGGATGGCGCGCGTCGACCACCGATAAGGGAAGGCCAGGCGATTGAGCTCGTCGAGGATCCCGGGCGTGGTCGCGGTCGGGAATCCGACAATGGTCAGGACGCGTAGATGGTCGTCGCCGAGTCTTGGGGCCAACCCTCCGGTGAGGGGTTGATCGGCGAGCAGCGCGTCGAGATACATCGGTGTTTCGGGGACGCGGACGCGATGCCGATTGGTCGAGACCGTCGAGTGGAGGTAGCTCAGGGTGTCGGCATCATCGAGCCACCGGCACTCGGGCATGAAGCCGTCGAGCAAGGCGAGGACACGATCGGTGCGATCCGTGAAGCCCCGCACGATCTCGCGCGGGTTGACACCGTTCTGATCACGGCCCTCGAACAGCCATCCCTCGGCACGCGCCGAGTCTTCGGCCGGCGGCAGATAGGCGAAGGTGAGGAGATAGCTCGACTCGAAATGTGTTCCAGTTTCTTCGAAGTCGGCCTTGCGCTCGGCATCGATCAGGGCCGACGCGGAATCGGCGAACCTGCTTCGCGGATAAGTCGCGGCTTCATGGCGCTGCGCCTCAACGAAGATCGACCAGCCTGAGCCCAGACGGCGGAAGGCGTTGTTCAGGCGGCCAGCGACACCAACGAGTTCGGCAGGGACAGCGCTATCGAGATCCGGTCCCCGGAATCGAGCGCTGCGCTGCAGGCTGCCATCCTTGTTGAGGATGACTCCGCGGCCGACCAGGGCCGCCCAAGGCAGGAAGTCGGCGAGACGGGCACCGGTGCGGCGATATTCGGAGAGGTTCATCATGGTTGGCAGTTCACACGTCGAGGTGGCTGGGGATCTGCAGGTGCCGGCGGACCACATCGACGAAGAGGGGATCGCGCCGCGCCGCCCAGACCGCTGAGAGATGGCCGATCGCCCAGAGGATGACGCCTACCACCCAGAGGCGGAGGCCAAGGGCGAGCGCGGCCGCGAGGGTGCCGTTGAGGATGGCGACCGCCCGGGGCGCGCCACCGAGCAGGATCGGCTCGGTCAAGGCTCGGTGGACCGGCGCGGTGAACCCTGGGATCGGCTCGTCCATCAGACCAGGGCTCCGCCGCCGAAGGAGAAGAAGCTCAAGAAGAAGCTCGAGGCGGCGAAGGCGATAGAAAGTCCGAAGACGATCTGGACCAAGCGGCGGAAGCCGCCTGACGAGTCGCCGAAGGCGAGGGTGAGACCGGTTGTGATGATGACGATCACCGCGATGATCTTGGCGACCGGGCCCTCGATCGACTCCAGGACCTGCTGCAGCGGCGCTTCCCAAGGCATGTTAGAGCCGGCAGCCTGGGCTGCTGGAACAGTCGCCAGCATTGCGGCAACGGCGAGCGCGGCGAGGGCAAGACGGCGCAGGTTGCGCAGAGGGTGGATCATGACTGAGGGCTTTCGAGTTGGGTGGTGATGAGACTGTAGTCGCCGGACTCGCCGAGGCCGTTGACGCCGGCGAGTTCGATCACGCGGCGCGCGGGGCCACGGCCGCCGAGCACGACAATGAGGTTGATGGTCTCGGCGACGAGAGCGCGGGGCACCGTGACCACGGCTTCCTGAATGAGCTGCTCGAGACGGCGCAGAGCGCCGATGGCGGTGCCGGCGTGGATGGTGCCGATGCCACCAGGGTGGCCGGTACCCCAGGCCTTCAACAGATCGAGCGCCTCCGGACCACGCACCTCGCCGATCGGAATGCGGTCGGGACGCAGGCGCAGGGACGATCGAACGAGATCGGAAAGGGTCGCGACGCCGTCCTTGGTCCGCAATGCCACGAGATTGGGTGAGAGGCACTGCAGCTCGCGGGTGTCCTCGATGAGAACGACGCGATCAGAGGTCTTGGCGACCTCGGCGAGCAAGGCATTGACGAGCGTGGTCTTGCCGGTCGACGTGCCGCCGGCGACGAGGATGTTGCGGCGATTGTCGATCGCAAGGCGGAGCACCGCTGCCTCGCGGTCGGTCATGATCCCGCCGGCGACATAGTCGTCGAGCGAGAACACGGCGACCGCGGGACGCCGGATCGCGAAGGTGGGTGCCGCAACGACAGGGGGCAGGAGGCCCTCGAAGCGCTCGCCCGTTCCGGGCAGCTCCGCGGACACGCGAGGCGCGCCTGCATGGACCTCGGCACCGATATGATGCGCGACTAAGCGGATGATCCGTTCACCATCGGATGGCGTCACGCGCTCGCCGGTGTCGGCGAGGCCCTCGCCAGCGCGGTCGACCCAAAGACACCCGTCAGGGTTGAGCATGACCTCGAGGACGGCTGAGTCTTCGAGCAACCCCGCGATGGCCGGCCCCATTGCGGTGCGAAGCATGCGCGCCCCGCGCTCGTGCGCGGTGGCATCCCAGGAAGTCGACATATCGTCCCCGTCTGTTGCGGCGCGCGGAACGCGCTGCCCGGATCGGGGACGAGTAGAGAGGGCAGCAAACGGGCGTCGGCAACAAGCCGGGCGCAGCGATCGTGCCCCGGCGTACGATTACGCGGGTTCGGCGAAGCTCACTTTCGTAAGCGGCAACCGGTCACTGATCGCTGGACGACGGCGAATCGGCATCCGGGTGAACGTCCTCGGGGATCTCGCTGCGCAATCTTGGACCTTGGGCCAGCCGCCGCCCAAGCGCCGCGACGAAGGCGTCGTAGCGCTTGCCCGATTGTGCACGCGCGGCAGCGAGTGCCGGTTCGGGCAGCTGCGGAGTAGTCGTCAGCCAGAAGCGAATAAAGACGGCGAGGGTTTCGACCGAGATACCGAGATCCCGCTCGAGACGGTTGAGGCGCCGATCAATCTGATCAAGTCGCTTTGTCGTGGCTGCTTCTTGCCGCTCGGCTGCGTCCGGCGACAGAAATGAAGCAATCGCCGCCTCTGCGACGAGCGACCGCGAGTGCTCGCGTCGGGCGGCATACTCGACGAGCGCCTTCATGACCGGTGGGTCGAGATAGATCGAAAGGCGCTGCTTCTTGCCGGGCCTGGTCTTTGGCTGGCTCAAAGCAGACCGTCGCCCGGATCGAGATCGGCTTGGCGCGCGACCCGTTGCATCGTCTTATCGAGGGCGCGGGCCATAACCGCGGGGTGCTCATCGCTGTCGCGATCGGTGTCGAATTCATCGACGACTGCGGGCTCGACCTCGGTCGCGATCTTGCTACTGAGCTCGTGCTGGCGGCGCTTCTCGGACTCGGTAAGGTCTTCGTCGTCGGTCGTGGGAGTGGCGTCAGCCGGCCTCACGCTGTCTATAGATGTTCGAGCGTCGGGCATGACCATTCCACTCCACTCGCTCGGGCTGTAGGTGCCGTGTTCGAGGGTAGGCGGGGGCAGGATGCGCTCGGTGAAGCGCGCGTCCTCGTAGTACCGCGCCTTCTGTGCGCGAATAGGCGGCACGCCCGCGACCATCACGACCTCATCCGTTGGTGGCAGCTGCATGACTTCGCCGGGCGTGAGTAGAGGTCGCGCGGTTTCCTGACGCGAGATCATCAAATGCCCAAGCCATGGCGAGAGCCGGTGGCCGGCGTAGTTCTTCATCGCGCGCAGTTCCGTCGCGGTCCCCAGGGCATCCGATACGCGCTTGGCGGTGCGTTCGTCGTTGGTCGCAAAGCTCACGCGGACGTGGCAGTTGTCGAGGATCGAATTGTTCGGTCCATAAGCGCGCTCGATCTGGTTAAGCGATTGCGCAATCAGGAATGCCTTGAGGCCGTACCCCGCCATGAAAGCTAGGGCGGACTCGAAGAAGTCGAGCCGTCCGAGCGCCGGGAACTCGTCGAGCATCAACAGTAGGCGATGCCTCTTCGTCTTGGCGTTGAGATCTTCGGTCAGGCGGCGGCCGATCTGGTTGAGCAGGAGGCGAACGAGCGGCTTCGTTCGATTTATGTCGGACGGAGGGACAACCAGATAAAGAGTCGCCGGTCGCTCGCCGTCCACGATGTCCGAGATGCGCCAGTCGCAACGCGACGTGACGGTTGCCACCACCGGATCGCGATAGAGTCCGAGGAAGCTCATCGCGGTGCTCAGGACACCGGATCGCTCATTGTCGGACTTGTTAAGGAGTTCGCGCGCGGCCGATGCGACGACGGGGTGCGGACCGGCGTCGCCGAGGTGCGGGGTTCGCATCATTGCGGCGAGCGTCGTCTCGATCGGACGCGCCGGGTCGGACAGGATATTGGCAACGCCGGCCAGGGTCTTGTCCTCCTCGGCATAGAGCACGTGAAGGATCGCGCCGACGAGCAGGGCGTGGCTGGTCTTCTCCCAGTGGTTGCGCCGCTCGAGAGAGCCTTCGGGGTCGACCAGGATGTCGGCGATGTTCTGGACGTCGCGGACTTCCCACTCGCCGCGCCGCACCTCAAGCAGCGGATTGTAGGCAGAGGATGATGCGTTGGTCGGGTCGAACAAAAGGACGCGGTCGTGGCGTGCGCGGAAGCCTGCGGTCAGTTGCCAATTCTCGCCCTTGATGTCGTGGACGAGCGCCGACCCTGGCCAGGTGAGCAAGGTCGGGATGACGAGCCCGACGCCCTTGCCACTGCGTGTCGGCGCGAAACATAGGATGTGCTCCGGTTCGTCATGGCGCAGATAGTTGCGCTCGACACTTCCCAGGACCACGCCATCCGATCCGAGAAGGCCGGCGGCTTGTATCTCTGCAGGTTTGGCCCAGCGCGCCGAACCATATGTGTGGACGTTCTCGGCTTCGCGGGCCCGCAGGAGCGACATCAGGGTGGCAGCAGCAACTGAAAGGAAGCCGCCAGACGCGGCGACGATCGCGCCCTCCTGAAAAGTGGATCGCGCATACGCATCGTATGAGAACCACCACCAGAAGAAGGACGGTGGAAAATAGATCGGCATGCCGCCAAGTTCGAACCACGGTCTCCCGAGTTGGCCCTGGAAGCCGAGGCGCCACGCGACCCATTGGGTCGCGCCCCAGATGGCGATGACCACGATCAGGCCCACGACGGCCATCTGGCCCCAAAGGATTTTCGTTCCCGACATCTTCAACGCTCCGAAAAAGGAGGGAGGTCGGAGCCTTCGCGCGCCGACTTCAAGACTGATCGGGGAGAGGTCGGGTGTTATCGGGCAATAGGGTAGGAAAGCGGATGTTTCGGACGTCTCGCCCGAGATGCGAAAAACGAGAGCTGTGAACGTCGCAAATCTGCAAGGGTGGGGTAAAGAGGACCTCGATCCGACGAGACCCGGGAGCCGGCAAATTTCGCACAAACAGGAACCAGCTACCGAAGTTCCCGAAGGGCCGACGTTCTCCGCCGCGTTCGACGAACAATTCCAGGCGTTGCTCAGATGGCGACGCGACGTGCGTCGTTTCGAGACCACTTCAATCGATGCGTACGTCGTCGATCGATTGCTCGACGCCGCGTGTCTTGCTCCGTCCGTGGGATACAGCCAGCCCTGGCGCTTCGTGAGCATTGACAGCGAGACCGCCCGCGAGGCCGTGCGGGCCAACTTTGCCAAATGCAACGCGGAAGCATTGGCGACCTACGAGGGCGAGAAAGCGCAGAAATACGCCGAGCTAAAACTCGAAGGGTTGCGCGAAGCGCCGGTGCAGTTCGCGGTCTTCACCGACGTGGCGACCTCGGTCGGCCATCGGCTCGGACGTCGCACGATGCCCGAGACTCTCGTCTATTCGACCGTTATGGCGATACAGAATCTTTGGCTGTCGGCGCGCGTCCTGGGAATCGGGGTCGGGTGGGTATCGATCCTTGACCCCCAGGAGCTTTGCTCCAGCCTCGACGTCGATCCCAGATGGGTGTTCACCGCGTATCTATGCCTTGGCTATCCAAAGGCCGTATCCGCTCAACCGGAGTTGCGTCGCGTCGGCTGGGAGCAGCGGAACGATGAGGCCCGTCGGGTGCTACACAGATAGTTGGTGGTATCGGTGCGAGAGGGCGCTTGAGTGCAGATCGAAACGGCTTTCTCGCGGACCGAACAAGCCGTTCAAAGGTCACAGCCCGATCCCTCGCTTTCGAGCAAAGCTCCAGTCCACGCCCGTGTCGCCTCGAGCGATGCCGGTAACGTGTTGACCTAACTTCTGCTCGAGCGACGGGGTCCAAGGGACGAGTTTGAACCCCAGACCGTCGTCGATCATTGCGAAGCGACCGGAAGCGAGAGCGAGACGCTGCCGATAGGTTCCCGCAATCTGATCTCCGTCAGCGGGCTTGTTGAATGGCCGTGCCAATTGGGTCGCCAGCTTCTCGCCGACCGCGTCGAGCTCGCGGCGGCGCAGGGTCTCCAGCAATTGCCGCCCGAGTACAACTCGGCTTCCCTGACGCTGGGCTAAGCCTTCCCGGATGAGGTGCTCCGCGCGCTGGTGCATCGCATCGGCGACATCTCGACCGAACCCTGCCTCACTAAGGGCGATGCGCGTGTGGGCGACCGCCTGACGGTCCAGCCACGTGGCGCCACTGGCAGTGACCTGCTGTTCAAGAGACAGGTCCGAGCGCACCGCGATTGCCACGCGCCGTCGACCTTGTGCGTCATCGAACTTGCGCAGTTCGACGATCGAGCCAGCCGGTCCATCGCTCGCGGCGTCCAGATCAGGCAAGCGAATGTGATGGGCGCGCCCATCGACGCCGTCAATGACGGCGTAGGCAGTACCCTTGAGTTCGTCATCCAGTCCGCGATCGATCAGGCGGCCAACGATGGGCTGGTCAAGGATCTCGCCGGCGAGGACGAAGCTTGACGCGCCTCGCTCGATACCTCGGTCGGTCAGCGCCCGGTGCATGCGTTTGATGACGTCGCCACGCTCACCGAGCTCGCGCAGCGTCGGTTCCGCCTCGTCGGCGATGTACCATTGTCCCGTACCGACCTGCTGGGCGAGTCCCATGGATTCGAGCATGCGCAGGCGTCCGACTTTCAAAACCTGAAATTCGTCCGGCTGGATTCCCGCCCGCGGCGCTAGATCGACGATGCCGGTCTCCCCGCCGTCACGTCGGAGCTGGCGGTCGAGCCTCGTCCATCGTTCGGCCCCGACCTGACGCTCGATTTCGCGGCGGATGTCCTGGTCGGTACGTGGCCCGAGTTCCTGGGTGATAAGATCGCGCGCCCGATCGCGCATGCCCTCGCGGATGTACTCGCGTGAGATGACGAGGTTCTCGCCGTCGTCGCGAACGCCACGCACGATGAGATGGATATGCGGATGCTCGGTGTTCCAGTGATCCACCGCTGCCCAGTCGAGACGGGTGCCGAGATCCTTTTCCATCTGGCTGACCAAGTCGCGGGTGAAGGCGCGCAGGTCTGCCATTTCGATCGCGTCGTCGGGCGAGACGATAAAGCGGAAGTGATGCCGATCGTCTTTGCAGCGGTCGGTAAACTCTCGGGCGTCGATGTTGTCGCCGTCGCGACCGAACAGCCTGGCCTTCTCCCCATCCCGGGTGACCCCCTCGCGGCGCAGATAAGCTAGGTGGGTCGGGAGATTGCCGCCGCGGAGGTTCATCCGCACAACGCGCGCTTTGATGACAGCGCCGCGAGAGCGCGCGGTCAACAGCCGGTTGGCCTGAACCGACGCTCTCTTGCCGCGTCCAAAATGAGAGCGATGTCTGGGTCCAACCCTGCCGCTACGAGAGACCGAGCCGCCCGCTTTCTGTGCGGCGGCGAGCACCTGGGCGATGAAGGGGCGGGCGCGCTGCGCCTTGCCGGAGCGGATACGGCCAGGACGGATACGAAATTCGTGCTCATCGCTCATCGCAGCGGGCCCGCACATCGCGCCAAAGCACGTGCATCGCTGACCAATCGCCCTTTGCGCGATGTCCCCGCTCGAAGCGTGCGTCGCGGAAGGGCCATGTAAGTCATTGAAAAACAACCAACCGACCGCAGCGCACCTCGCGCCCCTTTATCCTGCCATCCCTCGGTTGTTCTTTCTGGTTTTCCCCTGAACACCACCCAGAGTTCCCCATGGCTCGCTATGAGACGAATGATGAGGAATGCTGTCACGGGGTAGAACTACTTCCCGAAATGGTGACGAAAATTCCACCCATGGACGTGCCGTCTGGTGCGTCGCGGCTTGCTGGCGTCGACAGTTCCATCGCGGCCGATGGACGATCAGGTTGCACTGATCTTGCGGCGGTGGGGCCGTTGGCGGACACCACGAACAGCGGTGCATCACGCCAATCAACGGGCGTCGATGGCACCGCCCCGGTGCTGCTTTGCAGCGGCGTGCCGCCGAGGATTGGCGCAAGCTTTGCGACGTAGTCACGAGTTTCAGCGGGCAGCACACGACCCGTCGCAAGATAGTCGTCGTAACGGCTTGGGCCCGCGTTGTAGGCCGCAAGCATGGCGCCGATGTTGCCGTACCGATCGAGCATCGCCCGCAGGTAGGCCGCCCCCACGAAGATGTTGTCGTGCGGGTCGAACGGATCGCTGCCGAGGCGATACTGCGCCCGAAGCACCGCCCATGTGTCAGGCATTATCTGCATGAGGCCCATCGCGCCGGCGGACGAAACGTCGTCCGCGTTCTCGCTCTCGGCATGCATCACGGCCCGTATCCACACCTCGGGAATGCGAAAGCGCTGTGAGGCTGCGGTGATGAACGCCGCAAATGCCTGGTCTCGATTGACGGGGGCAGGGTGTGCATCCTGCGCGAATGCCGGCGTGACGGGCGCGAGCAGCGACAGGCCGGAAAGGAGAAGCACGGCAGCGCGACGACGAACGCTTTCTCGCCGCGCCGCGCGAATGATACGGCCGAAGTGCACGGGTCACTCCGCAGGTTTGTCCTGGTCGTCGCGCTTCTTCTGGCGCGTCCAGTGCAGTCCCCAGTCGCGGCCGCTCTCGTCGGACTGGAACAGGCGAGCGCGGATCGGCTGTGTGAAAGTGGGATCATCGAGAACGATCGAAATGTACGCGCCCGCGCGGTCGCCGGTCTGGAGCCAGCCGGCACCGATCTCGACGCCGTCTTCGTCGCTGACGCGAATGCGATAGTCCGGTGCATTCTCGACATCCGTACTGTCAACCGGCAGGAGGACGACAGCGAGGTCAAGCGACAGCGTGCGGACGCGTCCGGAATAGCCCGTCTGGGTGCGGGTGAATTGACCGATCTGTGCCATGGAAAACTCCGTTGCTGGCGGGTGGAAGTGGGAATCACGGGACGACCGACGGATCGGCGAGGTGCCACTCAAAGCGGCCGTTGCGGCCGTCGTTGGTCCACATGGGAAGCGCGCGCGCGACGATTGCGCTAACGGGGAGCGGGCCGAAGTAGCGGCCGTCCAGGCTATCGGCGACGTCGGAGTTCATGAGGAACACGTCGTCATCGGCGAGCGTCCGACAGCCTTGCCAGACAGGCAGCGGTCGATCGTGGCTGTCACGTGCGAGCGCCGTCCCAGTGATGTGGCCGTCGACCACCATGGTCAGGCCGATGCGGCAGACGGTGGTCCCGCCGAGCGCTACGATGCGTTTGAGCAATGGAACGCTACGCGGCAGGTAGCCGCGATCGGCAAGGAAGCTGTCGAGCGGCGCCGGCGGCGTGACGACGACAAGGTCGCCGATCGAGATCGGTGTCGATAATACCAGCCGATAGAGGCCGATCGGCGCGCTGGCGGAAGCGTTCCAAATGAAGAGCGGTGTGAAATGAAGGCAGGCCGATACGGCAAGAAGGCTGAGGCCAGTGGCAGCTGAGAGGGTGACCTGGCGCCGGCTCATCGGTCGATGCTCCGCCGTTTGAGCCAGGCGGCGTGTCGCTCCGCCGTGTAGGCGTGTGGCTCCATGCTGGCGGCAATACGGTGATGGACGTGCCGCCAATAGTCCGGCGAAGCGAGCTCTGGAGCGGTGCCCGGTGCTTCTACCGCGTCGATGATCTCGAGCACGTGGGCGACCTTTGGCCAACTATCGGCGCGCAGCAGGATGTCGCCGCCGGGTCGAACGAAGGGCAGCGTTTGGAACGGTCCGCCGCGTCCGACCGCTCGAACGATGTCGATGCGTGACAGCACGGTGCCGTGATCGTTGGCGGCCCAGCGGACAAAGGCGAAGATCGCACCGGGGGCGAAGCCGACGAGACGGCGATGGCGGTCGAGCACCTGCTCGTAGCTCGGCTGTCCGAAACGGATCCAGTATTCGATCCGCTTCTCGCGCCAGGTCAGCTCAACGAGCGTGAGTGCGTCATGTTCGCCTTCGGACGTGAGGACGCTGGCGTGCTGCACAGGAAGGGTCACTCGCTCCTCCCAGGCGCGACTGACGTAAGGGCCCCTCGGCTCTGCGAGCGCAGCGCGTCAAGCGGAGCTGGAGTGGCAGGTACAACGTGCAGGTTATCCCCAGGCGTGCTTGCAGCGGCGGCCGTTAGAAGAATTGCGAAGCAATTCTGGTTAGAAGAGTTAGCTGCAGCGCAAGCGCTTGAGCGAACAGGACAATGCGACGCTCGCGGTCCCCGATGGCACGAGGAACGCGTCCTCGATGGCACGATACGCTGGGTCCCCGATAGCACGATGGGACTCACAGCTTTTCCCCAGTCGTCGGTTTGCCATGAGTTGGACTGGAGCCAGCGAACGTCGTTCCGTCGATCGGCGCGAAGCACAGCACGGCGCCACGTCGCGGCTGCTCTTCGAGCGCCAGGCGATAGCCAGGAAGCGACTGTCTGCGGACGATCTCGCGCAGATCGTAGGCGAAGTGCTTGAGCGGCGAGAGGCTCCCGGACTTTGCATGCAGATGCGTGAGCTCGAAGGTCCACCCGAAATGCTGACGGCCACCATGCTTGCGCACCAGGCGGTAGAGCCACCGTTCTAGCCCGCCGGTGAGACTGAAGTATGCCCGATCTATGGTGAGGATCAGCGCGTCTTGAAGGACCGCACTGTAGAACCAGTCCGGCAGGATCAGCTCGAGCCCAAGTGCTCGGCCGTTACCGTCGGCGCGCTCTTTCCACTCGTTGATCCAGGAGAACCGGTGCAGGCGTCGTTCGGTCGGCTGTCGGATCGACGTCGCGATGGTGGTCGACTGCAAGCGGTCGAGCGCAGCTTTCAGACGGTTATAGTCGCGCAAGCTGACACCGCGGCCGATGAAGTTGAGGATCTCGTAGGGCGTTGCCGCCATCAGGCGCGACGGCTGAAATCCGAGGTCGCGCGCTTCAACGACCTGTGACGCCGCCCAGATCAGGACGTCGGCATCCCAGATAGTCGCCATGCCGTGTTCGGGCACGGCCTCGACGCGGATGACGATCGAGCCGACGCGGTAGTCGATCGGCACCAGGCGTTTTGATTTGGCGAGAGAAAAGAACGGATAGGACATGAGGTCCTGCGCGTCACGCGGGGCCAGGTCGCCGGGGAGCGCGCGGAAGAGCTGCAGTTGTTCGGGATGGTGATGACGCGACATTGGGCGGGTCTCAGCGTGTACCGCGGCCGGCGTACGGAATTGGTGTGTGCCGCTTCGCCGGCAACACCGTTCCAATGCCGGGATCGGAGGTGGATACTTTGGTCCCGCGATCAGCCCAGGCCTTCAGGTCGTCGAGTGAGTAGACGACGCGGCCACCCAGCTTTCGATAGGCAGGTCCGGTGCCATAGGTGCGGTGCTTCTCGAGCGTGCGGTCGGACAGCCCAAGAAACCGTGCGGCTTCGGGCGTCCTGAGGTACCGCGGCGGCATTCCGGTCGGCGTATCGGCCATCGTCGAACTCTCTGCTCGGTTCGGATGCCGCGGGACATTCGCGGCGCGTGGAGAGCAGGGTGGAGAACGCGATCGATCGTTGCGATGTCGAAGATTGTGGCGCTCGAATCGACACCCTAGGCGTCAACGCTTGCGCGGTCGGCGAAGCAGGGTCCGATAGCCGCCGGCGGCAAGCTTGGCGCCGTCGCGGGCGAGCCGAATGGTCGTCTCCCGCAGTGCGTTGCCGGCCCAGGACATGGCATCAATGCGATGTTGCGGGAAGAGAACCTCGGCGATGGCGCGATAGCTAGCGCCGCCCCTTCGTGCGTCGAAGACACGCAGCATCTGCCGGACGCGAGAGCGACGCTGCGCCGTCAGACTTGGCGGTGAAGGGGGCGATCGACCGAGTGCATTCCAGAGCCTAGAGATCGCCTCTAGCCGGTCGGGCAACAACGCATCGAGAATTGCAATCGTGGACAGCGTATCGTCGGGAGTCAGGTCCGGCGATACAAGCAAGGGGAACAGGGCGGCACTGATGCGCAGCATCCGGTAGGGCGCGTCAGCTGAGATGATCTCTGCGCGAACGATTGCGGCTCGGAGTGACGCTGATGTTTCGGCCGCGATTGGGCTTGACCCAATGACGATGACGGACGGGTCGATCGCGGGCGACCAGAAGACATTCGTGTGGTCAGCTCCAAGCGTCGGGTCGACCGCGAAAGCAGAGCCCCCACTTGTCGAGGAAAGCGGAGACCTCCTGCGTGTTCGCTGAAGTTCCTAGTCGTTGGAAGTCGTCCTGATAGGACGTGTTCCGTCGCAGAAATTCCCAGGCCAGCTGCGATGGATTGAGGTCGACGACATAGTCATAGGCAGATGCATCCCGCCAGTCGCTGGGCTGCGACATCAAAAACGCTCCCGAACAACGCCTTACCGAAACGATCGAAATATCGACTGGATCATCGAATCCCAGACCGCTTGCGGGAAGCACGAAGTGCATCACGGGTGATGCAAAAGCTGCATCACCTCGGTGGCGCGCCCTTGCGCAGGAGGTTCTTGTGGGCCCCAGCCGCGATGACGTGCGCGCGGGCAAGGTGGTTGTCGTAGACGCGCCGCGCTCGCGCAAAGTCGGAGCCTGGATCGATGCCGAAGACGACCTTCACGACGTCCCGCCAATTGGCACGCTGGGCCTCAGCATCGAGCAGACGGAGGTAGAGGCTCGCATGCTGCCGGTCGTAGTCGGTAGCGTTGTCACCGCCAAGCGGTTCGTCAACGAAGGTGAGTTTCGGCATGCCGGACTGGGATACGTGATGATACGTGTATGTGCGAATAAGGGAAAACGAGGCCGCTGTTAACGGCGGGCCTTGAATTTCAGCACAGCCAGATAGCATGTGCAGCAACGAATAGGAACTATCGTTCCTAGAACGATCGTTCCGACGCTGGTCTCGTTTGGCCATGGATCTCAAAGAGATCATGGCCGTAAACCTGCGACGCATACGCCATGACAAGCAAATGACGCAGGAGGACCTGGCCGAGCGTGCTGGATTGAGCGCGCGCTATGTCGGAGCGATTGAGCGAGCCGATGTCGCCGCCAGTGTCACCGTGCTTGGACAAATCGCCGAAGCGCTTGGCGTCGAACCCGGCAGACTCGTGAAGGCAACGACCCGCACCGAATGAAGGTCCCGCCCGGACCTGCCGGGCGGGATGCTGTGATCCGTCTTAGTCGGCGTTGCGGCGGCCGGTCGGGCGAGACCAGATGAGGCTGAAGCCATCGCCTTCCTCGTCGTCGAAGAGATTGGCGTAGATCGGAGCGGTGAAGCTCGGATCGTCGAGCTTGAGGCCCAGGTACTCGCGACCCTCGTTGGACTTCTTGCTCCACGCGGCGCCGATCTCGACACGGCCCACGAAGACCCGATGAGTGGGCGCGTTGTCGCCGCTGGCGCGGGTGTCGGGAGCGATGCGGACGTTCTTGGCCTGGAGCGAGAGGGTGACGATCTCGCCGTTGAACTCGTTGCCGGACTTCTTGAAGGTGCCGATGGTGGTCATTTTAGTCTCCTTGGTTTCTGGTTCGAGCCCGCACCATTGCGGCCTCGATGGCGATCGTCCGGCCGAAGGCGATCGACGCCGCACCGGCTTGCTGGCCGAAGCGCAGCGGAGGATGGCAGCCGGGAGACTTTGTTGTTGCGCGAGGAATGCTGGCGCAGCCGGCAGGGGAAGAAAGTTGACCGGCGCCATTGCGGCATAGGCGATCGAGGCGCAGCCGGTCTTCGGCCAGATCACGCCATGAAGAGAGGACGTATTGGAGCGGTCTTGAAGCCGCCAGCAACCAAGGAAGCGAGGTCACTTTGGTCCGAGTGAGCGGTAACGTTGGACCCTGGCAAAGTCGTCACGCAATACCTTCGAGCGCGTCCGCACCATCTTGCACCCGATGAGAGATGTAGCCTCTGGCCCGGTGGCTTGTTTTTACGGTGTCGGAGCAGCGCACGCTGCGGTAGGTGCTCATCGGGAGGCCATGAACTCAGTGCTGCTCGAGTGACTGGAACGCGGCTCGATGGTATCGCCACAGCTGTGATGGCAGGCAGCTGGACTGACCGCTTTTGAGCCGCTGTTTGCCACGTACGCGCCGCAAACCTCAGCGGTCGGCCATAAACTCTACTATGAAGATCTCAGTAGGGCGCTCCGAATAGAACAGGCACGCCTCTCCTCTCTGGATCTCGGCCACCGCGTCGTGCCGCCCCAGGGTGCCGCGGCCGCACCAAGAGAACTCCAGGATGCCGTTCGACACGATCATGGTGTGATCGGCCGCGCCGTTGACCGTGATCCAACCGATAAACTCTTCTCGGCGCAGGGTGTGACGGAAAAAACCTCGGCGCGTCATTGCGTTCAGGTCGACGGTCGGCCCGTCGATCAGTTCGCACGAGATCGCCGCTTCGCCATCGAACGAAAAGGGCGCCGTCTTCGCCGTAACGCTGAAGCTTCCCTCTGTCGCGCGCAGCAGCATCCCCTGGCCTGCCATCAGAGCGATTGTCCGGTCGACGCCGTCAAACCGCGAAAATGGCCCAGGGGCCGCCACGATAGCGATGCTGAGGCGCCAAAGAAAATCGTCGTCCAGATTCGGATCGCGATATGCCGCAATCTCTCGTGTCATTCCGCCACCGTTCCTCCAGGGAACGGTGGCATACTGGTCCGCACGCAATACCTTCATCTCACTTGACCGCCAGGACCATCAGCCTCATCCGAGAATTGCTGGCAGGTTCAGACCTCCCTCTCGTGCACACTCAATGGCGATGTCGTAGCCGGCATCGGCATGCCGCATGACGCCCGTCGCTGGATCATTCCACAGCACCCGCTGCAGACGCCGGGCTGCATCGTCGGTGCCATCGGCGCAGATGACCATGCCTGCATGCTGAGAGAAGCCCATGCCGACACCGCCGCCGTGATGCAGCGACACCCAGGTGGCGCCCGACGCCGTGTTGAGCAGCGCGTTGAGAAGCGGCCAGTCCGATACCGCGTCTGAACCGTCCCGCATCGCCTCGGTCTCGCGGTTGGGCGAGGCGACCGATCCCGAATCCAGATGGTCGCGGCCGATGACGATGGGCGCCTTGAGCTCGCCGCTGCGGACCATCTCATTGAAGGCGAGGCCGAGCCGATGGCGATCGCCGAGGCCGACCCAGCAGATGCGGGCGGGCAAGCCCTGAAACGAGATGCGCTCGCGTGCCATGTCCAACCAGTTGTGGAGGTGACGGTTGCCGGGCGTCAGTTCCTTCACCTTGGCATCGGTCCGGTAGATGTCCTCAGGATCGCCGGATAGCGCCGCCCAGCGGAACGGACCGATCCCGCGACAGAAGAGCGGGCGGATATAGGCCGGCACAAAGCCGGGGAAGGCGAAGGCGTTTTCGAAGCCCTCGTCCTTGGCGACCTGACGGATGTTGTTGCCGTAGTCGAGCGTGGGTACACCAGCGTTACAGAACGCCACCATAGCTTCAACATGCTCGCGCATGGAGGCGCGGGCGGCCTTTTCGACGGCCTTCGGATCGGAGACGCGCCTGTCGCGCCACTGGGCGAGAGTCCAGCCCTTGGGCAAATAGCCATTGATCGGGTCATGCGCCGAGGTCTGGTCGGTGAGGAGGTCGGGCCTGATGCCGCGTCGGAACATCTCGGGCACGAGCTCGGCAGCGTTGCCGAGCAGGCCGACAGATTTCGCCTCGCGGGCTTTCGTCCAGCGCTCGATCATCGCCATTGCCTCGTCGAGCGTCTCGGCCTTTTCGTCCAGATAGCGGGTGCGAAGCCGGAAATCGATCGAGTCCTGATTGCATTCAATGGCGAGGCAAGAGGCGCCGGCCATGACGGCGGCGAGCGGCTGGGCGCCGCCCATGCCGCCAAGGCCACCGGTCAAAATCCATCGGCCCTTGAGGTTGCCGTCGTAGTGCTGCCGGCCCGCCTCGACGAAGGTTTCGTAGGTGCCCTGCACGATGCCCTGGGTGCCGATGTAGATCCATGAGCCTGCGGTCATCTGGCCATACATGGCCAGCCCCTTTTTATCGAGCTCGTTGAAATGGTCCCAGGTCGCCCAGTGCGGTACCAAGTTGGAATTGGCGATGAGCACACGCGGCGCGTCGGCATGGGTGCGGAACACGCCGACCGGCTTGCCGGACTGTACCAGAAGCGTCTCGTCGCCCTCGAGCTGTTCGAGCGCAGAGACGATACGGTCGAAATCCTGCCAGGTGCGCGCGGCCCGGCCAATGCCGCCATAGACCACCAGCTCATGCGGGTTCTCGGCGACATCGGGATCGAGATTGTTCATCAGCATGCGCAACGGCGCTTCGGTGAGCCAGCTTTTCGCGCGGAGCTCCGTGCCACGTGGTGCGCGGACCTCGCGCATGTTGCGGCGGGGATCGGTCATGATGCGGCTTTCGCTAATGTGGGGGCGAGGTTCTCGATGCGCCGGAGCATGTCGCCCAGGTGAACGCGGAGGCGGTCGGCCTTGGCGCGGTCGAGCGCGAAGGGCGGCGCTTCCGCGACGAGGTGGGTGTCCTGCGCCAGCTCCAGCTGGATCGCGTGCACGCCTTGCTCCGGATGCCCGTATTCGCGGGTCGTCCAGCCGCCCTTGAAGCGGCCGTTGAGGACAAAGGTATAGCCGGCGGCGGCCATCGCGACCGCTACGGCCGCCGCCTCGATCGACAGCGAGGAGGAGACGCCGCCGACGGTCCCGATGTTGAGGTCCGGAAGCTTGCCGGCGAAGAGGAACGGGATGTTGGAGCGGATGGAGTGGCAATCGAAGACGATGGCGACGCCATGCTCCGCCTTCACCCGCGCAATCTCGTCCGACAAGGCGGCGTGATAGGGCGCATGGAAGAGCTTCAACCGGCGCGCGGTTTCCGCCGCGTCGGGTTCCTGGCCCTCTTTCCAGATCGGCTTGCCGTCGAAATCCGTCTTGGGCACGAGACCGGTGGTGTTTTGGCCCGGATAGAGGCTCACATCGTCCGAACCGCGGTTTACGTCAATGACGTAGCGGTGAGTGAGTGCGCGGAGGGTCGAGGCGCCGGGCAAGAGATCCGCGTAGAGCTCATGGATGTGCCAGTCCGTGTCGGCCAGCAGCCGCCCGGTGTCATTCAACCGCTCCGCCAGCTCATCGGGGACATATGTCCCAGTGTGCGGGAAGCCGAGGATCACTGGGGAGGTGCCGCGATGAAGCTCGAAGAAGGCCATCTCAGCGCACCAGTCCTGGCAAGATGCCCGCGCTCACCGAACGAACCAACGAACCGTCGGCAACAAGGCCAACCGCCGTTTCGATGTCCGTCGCCATGTAACGATCGACGTCGAGCTCCCGGACCACAGAACGCACCGCCCTCCGCGCTTTCTCCAATTCACGCCCGGTCTCGAGGGGCGCTCTGCAGTCGATACCCTGCGTTGCGGTCAGCGCCTCGATGCCGATGATGCCGAAGAGGTTGTCGGTCATCTGCAGCAAGCGGCGGGCGCCGTGGCAGGCCATCGAAACGTGATCTTCCTGATTGGCCGACGTTGGCGTCGAGTCGACCGAAGCCGGATGCGCCATCTGCTTATTCTCGCTCATCAGCGCCGCCGAGGTGACCTCCGCGATCATCAAGCCAGAGTTGAGCCCTGGTTTCTTGGCCAGGAATGCCGGCAGGCCGAACGACAGCGCCGGGTCAACGAGAAGTGCGATCCTGCGCTGAGCAATCGCCCCGATCTCGCAGATCGCGATGGCGATCTGATCCGCCGCAAAAGCTACGGGCTCGGCGTGGAAGTTTCCGCCGGACACCACGCTGTCGTCAGGCAACACCAGGGGATTATCCGTGACCGCGTTGGCCTCGATTTCGAGAGTGTGCGCTGCGCTCCGCAACAGATCGAGGCAGGCGCCGTCGACTTGTGGCTGACACCGGATGCAATACGGATCCTGCACCCTTTCGTCGCCCTCGATATGGCTCTGACGGATGGCCGAGCCTTCGAGCAGAACGCGCAGCGCAGCAGCAGCGTCAATCTGGCCCTTATGCCCGCGTAGGATATGGATGTCAGGATGGAACGGCGTTGGCGAACCCATCGCGGCATCGGTCGACATCGCGCCGGTGACCAACGCCGCCTGCGCCGCGCGGTGCGCGCGAAACAAACCGGCAAGCGCCAACGCGGTTGACGCCTGGGTGCCATTGATCAGCGCCAGCCCTTCCTTAGCTGCCAATACCACTGGACGCAGTCCCGCACTCTTGAGTGCGTCCGCGCCGCTCAGACGTTTTCCTCCGAACGTCGCCTCGCCCGCGCCCATGAGCACGGCCGCCATGTGCGCCAACGGAGCAAGATCCCCCGAAGCGCCCACGGATCCCTTTTCGGGGATCACCGGCAGCACGCCCCAAGCGAGCATATCCTCGATCAACCGGATCAATTCAACCCGAACGCCGGATGCCCCTCGACCCAGAGAGACCAACTTCAACGACATGATGAGGCGAACGATATTCTCGGGCAGTGACTGACCGACGCCGCAGCAGTGAGAAAGGATGAGGTTTCGCTGCAGCGTTACGACGTCTGCAGCGTCGATCCTGATCGAGGCGAGTTTGCCAAATCCGGTGTTCACGCCGTAGACGGGAACATCTCCAAAGGCAATTGCCGCGATCCGTTCAGCTCCCCGTTGGACGGCGTCGTTTGCCACGGGGTCCAACACTGCTGGAACGCCATCCCAATAGATTCTTGATAGGGTCTCAAGCGAGACTGCACCTGGAGTGAGCGTGACACTCATTGCGTTATGCCTTTGAAGATCCGTGTGTTTAGAGGATTGAAGCCGATCCGGTAGACGAGTTCCGCGGTGGACTCGCAGTCCCAGACCGCAATGTCGGCCGATTTTCCCACTTCCAACGTACCCGTCTCGCTCGACAGGCCGAGCGCTCGCGCCGCGACACGCGTGGTGCCCGCGAGGCACTCCTCGACCGTTAGTCCGAAGAGGGTGGCGGCCATGTTCATGGCCAGGAGCAGCGACGTGAGCGGGGATGTGCCGGGATTGCAGTCGGTTGCGACCGCGATGGGTACCCGGTGCCGCCGCAAGGCCGCGACGTCGGGTTTTCTGGTTTCGCGGATCGCATAAAATGCGCCAGGCAGCAGCACGGCCGCGGTGCCGGACGCCGCCATCGCTTTGGCATCGTCGTCGTCCAGATATTCGAGATGGTCGGCGGAGAGGGCGTCGAAGCTGGCGGCACGGCGAGCGCCGCCGAGCCAGCCCAGCTGCTCGGCATGCAGCTTGACGGGCAGGCCCAACTCTTTCGCGAGCCTGAAGACCTGCGCAATTTCGTCGGGCGAAAACGCGATGCTCTCGCAAAAGCCGTCGACCGCATCGACCAGCCCATCCGCATGAGCGCGGCGCAGCCCGGGCAGCACGACCTCATCGAGATAGGACTGGCTGCGCCCCTTGTATTCTTCCGGCACGGCATGCGCGCCGAGATACGTCGCCCTCACGCGGACGGCTCGCGCCCGTTCGAGCTCGCGCGCAGCCCGCAACATGGCGAGCTCCGCTTCGATAGTCAGGCCGTACCCGGACTTGATCTCGATGGTCGAGACGCCTTCAGCAAGCAATGCGTCGAGTCGTGGCAGAGCAGCACTCACCAACTCGGCAACCGACAGCGCGCGCGTTGCCCTGACGGTCGAGACGATGCCACCACCAGCTCTTGCGATCTCGACGTAGGTCGCCCCGTTGAGCCGCATCTCGAACTCGCGAGCTCGGTTCCCGCCATGCACAATGTGCGTGTGGCAATCGATCAGCGCCGGCGTCACTAGACGACCTTCGAGGTCAACGACTTGAGTGTCTAGGTCTGGCGACGGCATGTCGGCGATCGCCCCGGAGTAGGCGATCCGCCCTGAACGGATCAGCAAGGCGCCGTCCTCGATCAGCGGGGTCTGGCCACCGGCCATCGTCGCCAGGCGACCGTTTCGCAATAGCACCGACGCTTCGCTAGCATCGGGCGCGCTTTGCAACACGTCGGGCCTCCTTCCAATCCTCGGCGAATATGTCTAGACATATTTGGGCCGATGACAAGACTGAATCTTGTCGGGAAACCTCATCGACCAATGGAGCCCACCATGACTAAGCTCTTCGCTTCAGCTGCGCTCTTGCCGCGCGGCCTCGCTCGCGATGTCATGATCGAGATCGATGGGCCGCGGATCAACAAGGTCGACGTCGGTGCGACC
Source organism: Devosia sp. 67-54 (assembly GCF_001899075.1). GTDB lineage: Bacteria > Pseudomonadota > Alphaproteobacteria > Rhizobiales > Devosiaceae > Devosia_A. The sequence continues at coordinate 218,956 of NZ_MKVA01000006.1, forward strand.
GCCGCCGGTGCGGATGAGCGACACGCTTTGATTGCGGCGGGCGTGGGGAACCTCCACAGCCACGCTTTCCAACGGGCAATGGCCGGCCTGGCTGAGCAAAAGGGCTCAAGCGACGACAGCTTCTGGAGCTGGCGGTCGACCATGTACAAGTTCGCGCTCTCGATGACCCCGGACGATGTTGAGGCGGTTGCCGCGCAACTTTACATCGAGATGCTCGAGGCGGGATTCACGCGTGTCGGGGAGTTTCACTACCTGCATCACAACGAGGCCGGCGTCCCTTACGCCAATATCGCCGAGATGGCCGAGCGGATCGCCGCCGCGAGCGTCGAGGCTGGCATCGGGTTGACCTTGCTCCCCGTCTTCTATGCACATTCGGGATTTGGGCCGACGCCGCCAACAGACGGCCAGCGCCGGTTTGTCAATGATCGCGATCGCTTTTCTTCCCTCATGGATGCGAGCCGCCAAATCGTCGACCGAACCCCAAGTGCCTGCATTGGCGTTGCACCACACAGTCTCCGAGCCGCGACCATTCCCGAGATTCGGGATGTGGTCGCCCTCGCTCAAGACGGGCCAATCCACATTCATGTCGCTGAGCAAATGCTCGAGGTGGAGGATTGCCTTCATGCAACGGGCGCACGCCCTGTCGAATTGCTCCTCTCCAATGTCGACGTGACCAGCAATTGGTGCCTGATCCACGCCACGCACCTGAGCGACATCGAACTGAACGCACTTGCCGCGACCGGCGCTGTTGCTGGTCTCTGCCCCATCACCGAGGCCAATCTGGGTGATGGCATTTTTCGAGGCGCCGACTTTCGCCGGGCGGGCGGCCGATATGGGGTCGGCAGCGATTCCAATGTCGAGATTTCCCTGGCTGGGGAGCTGCGGCTTCTGGAATACAGCCAGCGCCTGGCGCAGCGGGCCCGCAACGTCCTTGCACCAGCCGGGGGGTCGACGGGGCAAGCACTATTGGATGACGCGTCGGCCGGCGCAGGACAGGCTCTCGGCGTCGCAACGGGGATTGCCGAGGGCATGCCTGCCGATCTCGTTGCGCTCAACCGCACCGGGGCCGAATACCTTCCACACGAGAGCCTGCTGGATGCTTTCGTTTTTGGTTCCGGGGTCGAGATCGCCGAGGTTTGGGTTGCCGGCCGCAAGCGGGTATCAGGCGGGCGCCACGTGAACCGGGACATCATTCGCAGCCGCTTCGACAAGGTGATGCTCGGTCTGGTCCGGCGGTGAACTTCGCTCTATCAGTTCTTGATCGGAGAGCTAGCGGAGCCTGGCGAGGCGTGACCAAGGTTGAAGCAATGCGGCGCCAGCGCAGCGCAACCACATTGCACGAAAAGATCGTCGGGGAACTTGAGCGCAAGATCGTCAGCGGCGAATGGCCAGTCGGCCACCGGATCCCCAACGAGGTGGACTTTGCCAGCCAGTACGGCGTCTCGCGAGCCACGGTCAACAAAGTTCTCACTCAGCTCGCTCGAGCCGGCCTTATCGAGCGTATCAGGCGCGGCGGGAGCTTTGTAACCCAACCGCACACCCAATCGGCAGTTCTCGAAATTGGCGATATTCGACGCGAGGTCGAATCGCTGAATGTGCCCTATGGCTTTGCCGTTCTAACGCGCGAACGCCGGAAGGCGAGCCGCACCGATACTATGCTGCTGGACATTGATGTTGGAACGCCGATCCTGAACGTAACATGCGTTCACACGGCCGCGGGCAAGCCATTCTGCCTCGAACAGCGGGTGATTAACCTTAGCGCCGTTCCGGAAGCGGTTTCTGCCGATTTCGAACACACGTCACCTTCGCAATGGCTGCTCAGCCACATCCCTTGGACGTCAGCACAGCACAGTATCCACGCCGCGCCCGCGTCCGCCACGGACGCCAAACTCCTTAAGATCGATGAAGGAATGGCATGTCTCATTGTGGAGCGCCGTACCTGGGGTACGCCCGGTTCGGTAACGCATGTCCGCCTGACCTACCCCGGTGATAGCCACACGCTGGTGGCAACCTTCACGCCATCATCTTAGCTTGAGAGCTAGAGCTGCTTTCCAAGGCTTGTCGCCAGGGAAAAGAAGGCTCTTGCAGGCTGCGACAGCTCTTCGAACGGACGGCTTAGCAGACCGATGGGACTAACCGCCTTTTCGTCGTCTATTCGAACGAAGACGGGGGCGGGATCGACATGATGTTTGGTCCCCATCTCCGCGAGGATGCTCACGCCAACGCCCAGACCGACCAGCCGGCACGCGGTCGCGTACTCGGTTCCAGAACAGATGATGTTGGGCTGGAACGATTGCCTCGCACAAAGGTGGAGCACCAGATTGTGAAATGGTTCGCCGCGATTGCTGATGAGGATGAATGGCTCGTCGGCGAGTTGTCTCAGGCTGACCATGGCCTCGCTTGCAAGCGGATGCGACCCTGGGACTGCCGCCATGAGCGCTTCGTCCCGCAGGACTGTGATCGATAGCTTCGTCTTGTCGTGTGGCAAACGGATTAGCGCCACGTCGATCTCATGGCGCTCGGCGGCATCCAGCAATTGCGGTGTCCGGTGCTCAACGATCTGAAGATCGATATTGGGGTAGAGTTCCCGATACTTCACGACTAGGAGCGGCAAAAGGTGGTAGGCAAGAGATCCTGAGGCGCCCACCCTTACCACGCCCTTCTCGAGGCCTGTTCGAGCCCGGATCTCTTTGGCCGCATCGTCTGTCTGAAGCAGGATGCTGCGCGCTCTCGGCAGGAAAGCCTCGCCGAGATCAGTCAGCCGAACGAGTCGACTGCTCCTCTGAAAGAGCTCGCCACCCAACTCATCCTCAAGTCGCTTGATCTGATGCGAAAGCGGCGGCTGCGAAAGATGCAGCGTCTTTGCGGCTCGCGTGAAGCTCAACTGCTCCGCCACCGCGAGAAAATAGCGCAATTGAAAGAGCTCCATCGATTCTCCCCAGCAGCGGCACCGGTTCACAGTTGCCGGGCCGCGACCCGGGCAGCGCCCATCCATTCTCTATCGCGATAGATAGCAGTTTTCAAAAGTCTTGGACAATGGATTGCCGCCGACCCTAACGTTTGCGGCATAAATGTGTCGTCCGGCGAAGACCGGATAGAATTGCGGAGCGCTATTGATGCACTGGTCGGAAATAAAGAAGACCATCGACGCGGAGGTCAAACATATCTGGTCGGACGAGAGCGAAGATATAACACGACTTCGCATGGGAATTGCTCACGCGCAGGCCGGTTCCTTCGGACAGTACTTCTCGACGCTGGTTTTTGCTCTGACCTATACCCTCGCCCTTGGCGAACACGTCGTTTATGGACTTGTGAAGGGCGCCGACAATGAGAAAGTATCGCTGGAGGCTTTGAAGGAACTTACGAGGGAACACTTCGTCGTTGGGTTCCGCGCGCCGATGTTCGTCGGCTATGTCCTCGCGCCCAAAGCCGAAACCTTTGCCGACGAAATCGTCGCGGCTCTCGACGGCGTCACGACGCGCGAGGACTTCAAGGCTCTTCTGGGTAGCTACTTCACCTACCAGAACATCCTTCACTGGTGGCTGCACGTCTATTTCCCTTGGTCGCTGGGTGCCGTTTTCGAGCAGGTCGACGCCACGCGCGTCGCCACGCTGCAGCGCCTCATCAAGAACTAAGACTCGAACAAGGAATTCAGAGCCATGGCCAAGACACTGCTCATTGAATGGAAAGAGTTGGGGTGCAAGGCGCATATCCAGCTGCTTTGGGACAAGGCGCCGAAACTCTGCCAGGCCGTCGTTGACTGTCTGCCGCTCCGCTCGATCAGCTGGCACTCGGTGATCTCGGGCGACAATATCGGTTTCGCTCTCCCCGTCGTGTGCACGACTTTCGAAAACCCGCAGCCGCGCACGCGGGGCAATATGTACATCTACGCGAACGGGCAGCTCGGCATCGTCCCCTATGGGGACTTCTCCGAGCCGGGCGACGTCAACACCTTCGGCCGTATCGATGAGAAAGACATGGCCGACGTGACGAAAGCCGGCCAGACCGTCGCCGAGTTCTTCCGCAACGGGCCCGGCCGCCCGATTTTCGCCGACGTCAGCGTCGTCGAGTGACGCGAACAAGATGAGGCACAACCGTTACAGTACGGCCAGCTAACGAAACTTGGGTGGTGAACGGATGGACGACTGGCCTGAAGTGCTTCGAGATAGAGCGTCCACTCCCCGGTCATCCCGGTCGAAATCGTCTCGCCCTCTTCACCAGCGATAGAGGGGGGTTGAATTGGATCTCGCCAGGACGTTCGAACTCGTTGGCTTCGGCCCCGATGGGTGGGGCGCGATCCTCTTGGCCGGGACGGCAACCACCCTTGCCGCCGCATTCTGTGGACTTCTGCTTTCCTTCGTCCTTGGAGCCTTGGGAGCCAGCGCGAAAGTCGCTGGCGGTCCCGCAGCGCGCGCCGCCGCGGAGACTTACACGACGATCCTGCGTGGCGTGCCGGAACTGCTCGTCATCTTCCTGTTCTACTTCGGCAGCAGCTCAGTCCTTGGCGCCATCGCCGCGCTTTTCCAATACCAGGGATTCATCGCTCTGCCGGGGTTTCTCGCCGGCGTGCTCGCCATCGGCGTGGTTGAAGGCGCGGTGATGGTCGAGGTGCTACGTGGCGCCTTTCTTGCCGTGAAACCCGGAGAGATCGAAGCCGCGAAGGCCTGCGGCATGAACACCTTCCTGCGCTTTCGTCGCATCATCGCACCGCTGACTCTTCGTCACGCCCTGCCGGGCATTGGAAACGTCTGGATTGGCCTGTTGAAGGGCTCGTCACTTCTATCGGCAACTGGCGTCGCCGAGCTGATGAGACAGACCCAGGTTGCCGCCGGCTCAACCAGATTGCCCTTCGATTTCTATGTGGCGGCCGGCGCGATCTACATCGTCATAACGGTCAGTTCCGGTGTGGTCTTCCAGCTGGCCGAACGACACTACTCGCGCGGCGTTGCGAGGCCATGATGAACCTCGAATTCATCGGCCAAACGCTTGTCACGCTTCTTGCCGGCATTCCAATCACGCTGGAACTCGCGGCTCTTGCCATAGCGGGAGGCGCGCTGCTGGGCTTTGCGATCGCGCTCATGCGCCTGTCGCAGCATCCGTTCCTCTATGTGAGCGCCTGGCTCTATGTGCAGATCATCCGGAGCACGCCGCTTCTCGTGCTCCTTTTCCTGATCTACTACGGCCTTGGTCAGTTCAGCGCTCTCCGATCCAGTTTTCTATGGCCAGTATTGAAACAGGCTTACTGGTGCGCCGTCATCGCTCTTGTCATCAACGGGTCCGCCTTCGCGGCTGAGATCTTCCGCGGTGGTCTGCTTTCCGTTGGTCGCAAGGAGGTCGAAGCCGCGCGTGCCTGCGGCATGTCCGGAATACTCCTCTATCGACGGATTGTGTTCCCGCTCGCCATCCGCCAGGCGCTACCTGCCTACAGCAACGAAATGGTCGCGATGGTGAAGGCGACTTCGCTTGCCTCCCTCGTCACGCTTATGGACGTCACAGGCATTGCCGCTTCGATTGCCTCGAGCACCTATCAACCGATCCCGGTCTTCGTTGCGGCTGGTGCGATCTATCTCCTCATCAACACACTGCTGACTCGCGCCGTGAGGGCGCTCGAGTATCGCCTGACGCCGCACCTGCGGCCGGCGCAGTACGCAACAGCGTCAGCCGTGACCGAAGCTGGTGTTACCCCGACATGACGACGGCTGTGCGCCTGCAAAACATCCACAAGCGGTTTGGTGCCCTCGAAGTACTGCGCGGCATCACGCTCGAGGCTCAGGAGGGCGAGGTCCTCTCACTGCTCGGATCGTCCGGCTCGGGAAAATCGACGCTTCTCAGATGCATCAACATGCTCGAGATTCCAAACGACGGCGACGTCTGGGTGGCCGGCGAGGCCGTCAAGTTTCGCGCTGGTCGGCAGGGTCAAAGCAGGACAGTCGACACCGCGCAGATCGACCGGCTCCGATCCCGCATTGGAATGGTCTTCCAAAGCTTCAACTTGTGGCCGCACCTGACCATCCTTGAGAACGTCATCGAGGCGCCAATTCACGTTCTCAAGCGACCCCGATCCGAGTGCATCCAGGAAGCGCGGGATCTGCTCGAACGCGTCGGCATCGGTGACAAGGCGCAGTACTATCCAGCCCATCTTTCCGGGGGCCAGCAGCAGCGCGCCGCTATCGCGCGCGCCCTGGCAATGCATCCCAACCTCATGTTGTTCGATGAGCCGACCTCGGCTCTCGATCCCGAACTCGTGGGCGGCGTGCTCCGCGTCATTCGCTCCCTGGCAGAGGAAGGACGGACGATGCTCGTCGTCACCCACGAAATGGCCTTCGCCCGTGACGTCTCCAGTCGGGTCATCTTTCTGCACAAGGGCGAAGTCGAAGCCGACGGCCCGCCGGAGGACGTCTTTACCAACAGCAGCTCACCGCACTTCCAGCAGTTTTTGGGGCGGGAGGCGAGAACTGAATAGTCAACCAGAAGGGGAATATCGATGAAGATGACGACGATCGTCGCAACCGCGTTGGTTGCGATCTTGGCCGCGAACCCGGCGTTCGCTGAAGACAAGAAATGGACCGAGGTGCGGATCGGCACCGAGGGTGACTACGCACCCTGGAACTTCACCAAGCCCGACGGTACGATCGCCGGCTTCGAGGTTGACCTGTTCAACGACCTCTGCCAGCGCATGGGAGTCAAGTGCACCTTCATGGCGCAGGACTTCGACAGCATGATTCCGGCTCTCAACGCTGGTAAGTTCGACGCCATCGTCGACTCGCTCACCATAACGGACAAGCGCAAGGAGGTGATCGACTTCTCGATCCCCTATGGAACCCTGTGCTACACGTTCGCCACGTCGGACGGCGACATCGAGACCAAGCTGCCGCCCGATGACACGATCATTTCCCTCGACAACGAGGCAGCAACGAATGCTGCCCTCGACAAGATCAAGGCGGCCCTCACCGACAAGACGATCGGGACGCTCGCCGGCGGCGGATCAGTTGCGTTCGTCAACACGTACCTCCAGGGAACCACACTGCTCCGCCAGTACAAGACCCCGGACGCACGCGACCTCGACTTCACCGCCGGTCGGCTGGATGTGATCATCGGAACGAAGGACCAACTGACCGACCTGGCCAAGAAGCCCGGCAATGACTCCATCAAGGTCGTCGGTCCATGTTTCCAGGGTGGCATCCTCGGGCAGGGCGTCGGCGTCGGCCTGCGTAAAGCTGACACCGATCTCAAAGCTCTCTTCGACAAAGCCATCGCCGAGGCCAAAGCGGATGGGACGATCAAGAAGCTCTCGACCCCCGTATTCGGCGTCGACCTGACACCCCAATGATCTACGCTGACCGGTTGCGGCAGAGAGGAGCGGTAGACCCTTCTCTGCAACGCGGTGCGTAGGTAATTTCCGGGAACTCGCGAGATGCTCGGCGGCTATTCTGCTGAGCATCTTGCCTCACGCCGCAGGCTCACCGGCAAGGACGAATGATCGCACGCCTGCTCGTACACGCCTTCTATGGTCAACCTCAACGATGGAGACGCATAGATGTCATCTCTGGACCCTTTTGGCTCGAGAGTGCCACTGTCTTTCAGGCCCGATCGAAGGAGCGATAGCGACCACATCGCAAGGACCTTCGCATCGATGGTGCGGTACCTTCGACAACGTTGGGTTCTCGCCTTAAGGCGCCTCTGGCATCGAGAGCCGCCTGACCATCCCGGCCGGTAGTCAAGGCAGTGCGATTGACTAGAATTGACTCAGACACCGATTGCGGGCGGCATTCCGCGTCATCGTGATCTTCTGTGCGCTGGTGGAAGGCCGCTTTTCTGGGCAGCTTTCGCAGCCCGCGAGGCACTATGGCGCTTGCGGGATGCGCCCTCTAGCTGGTTCGGACGGCGCCGTCATCATTGTCAACCGCGTGACTGCGGTGATGCCGACGGCCACCGCGCCGACGACCGCAAAGATAATCTGCCAGGGCTCGGACGGCATAGTCAGACGAACGATACCGAGGGTGGCGTGATAGCCGGCAACTGTGGAAGGTGCGGCGAAGGCGAGCGCCACGATCAGTTTGAGCCAGTTGCGCCGCAGAACCAGCAGCAGCAACTGGAACAGCGCGAAAGTCGCGGCAGTGGCGATTGCGGCGAGCAAGATTGCACCGGCGATGCCAGCACCGGTGGCGTAAGCCCAACCACCCACCGCCATGGCGGCGAAGAAGGGAAGAGCGAACACCGCAAGCGTGAACAGCAGCCAGCACAACACGGCGATGCCGGCGAGCGATGCGACGATAGCGAGAATGATCATGATGGTGGACTCCGTGGACATGGTCGAACGGTTGCGCCTCCACCACCATCCGCGGCGCAGGCGTGAGTATACGCCGATGACGGCGATGAGCAAATCGGCGTGGCGATGGTGTGAACGGCGCTCATGCGCCGCCTCGCTTTCGGAAGTCGTAAGTGCTGATGCCGAGCTTTCTCGCCTTGTCGGCGAAGTTGTCCTGAATGCCGGTGCCGGGGAAGACGATGACCCCGATGGGGACGATGTCGAGTATCGCGTCGTTGCGCTTGAAGGGTGCGGCTCGACCGTGCTTGTCCCAGTTCGGGGCGAAGCCGATCTGGGGGACTTTTCGGGCGTCAGCCCACTTGGAAGCGATGAGTTCGGCGCCCTTGGGCGACTTGCCGTGGATCAGCACCATGTCGGCGTGCTTGGCGTGCACCTTGTCGAGCGTGTCCCAGATGAGCTGGTGATCGTTGAAGTCGAGCCCACCCGTGAGAGCGATCTTGGGTCCGGGTGGCAGCATGACCTCGGTGTCGGCCTTGCGCTTAGCGGCGAGGAAGTCACGGCTGTCGATGAGAGCGGCCGTGAGGTGCCGGTGGTTGACCTGCGATCCCGTGCGCGGGTGCCAGGCTGAGCCGGTGTGCTGTTCGTACCGATCGGCGGCCTGGTCTCGCATGAGCTCGAAGGCGTCGCGGCGTTCGATCATCGTGATGCCCTGGGCGGTGAGGTTCTCGAGTTCGACCGATTTGATCTCCGTGCCGTCCTGCTCCTGCTGCAGGCGACGCTGGGCCTGCTCGTTGTCGTCGAGCTGCCGCTCGATCCTGAAGACTGCACGGTGGAAGACATTGACGACCGACCAGAGGAGGTCATCGAGGTCGGGCTCGAGGCGGGTGTCGCTGAGGCTGCCGACGAGGACATCGAAGATGTCGGTGACCGCACCGACGATGTGCTCGGCTTCGGGCAATGGTCGCGGATCTGCTTCGTCGACGAACGGTCGCCAGCCATAGGGCTGCAGTTCGGTGAGGACGCGATCGGTCGGGGACGAAGCGTGGTTCGGTTCGGTGTCGTCGTGCTCGCTCATGAGAGCTCCCGTCGGTTCTGACCGCGACCCTCGCGGCCTTCATGGCGACGAAAGCCCACGGGCGGGACCTCCTGGCATCCGGAGCAAAGCGGAGGGCCGAAGCGACAGAGAAGGATGGCAGAGGCCGGCTATTTTGCCTCGCGATGGAAAGGCGGCACAGCCGCCGCCGGAAAATAGTCGGCCGGCGCCATTGCCTGGACGTCCTGCTTGTGGGCCGATCGCCCTCTTGAAGGCGGGTCGTGGCCTTTACCGGCGGGGTGCCGACAGCCAAGCGGCGGCGCCACCACACTGCTCCCATTCGTCGACGTCATGTTGCGCGGTCGAGAAACCGGGTGACGTCAACTGGTGCGAGTTGAACTCGGACGGATGCGCGAAGAGCGTCGACACCCACGAGGGTGAGATCGTCATTAAAGTCTTGGAGCGTGGGCGACAGCACAATCGGTTCGATGCTGTTCGCCTGTGCCCGCTGGATAAGGGCATCTCGTGCCACGTCGCCGGCTGCATCGTCGTCGCGAACGATGTAGAGGCGGTGAAGCGAAGTCGGCAGTTGCATGGCGGCGAGATGCGCGGCCGACAGCCCGGCGGCCATCGGCATATCGGTTAGGACCTGTCTAAGCGACAGCATGGTCTCAATGCCTTCGCCCGCGGCCATCACACCCTCGGCCGTGCCGAACCGAACTGCATGACCAAGCAGCTCGCCCATCGCCCGTCGTGGGGTGTCGACTGGTGCCTTGCCCTGACCATCCGGTGAGAGCCAGGTCCTTTGGACGCCGGTGACGATACCCGCGAGATTGGTCACCGCGGCAATCATTGCTGGCCAGGTCTCGGTCGCATGGTGATCATCGGGGACGTAGTAGCAGCGCGGGTGAAATCGCAGAGACGCAACGTCGTGCAAATGCGCAACGCCACGGTTGCGCAGGTACGTCTCTGCGAGGGTGCCAGCTATGGGCGCAGATATCGCCAGCAGCCGTCTCGCGGCCTCTGGCGAACCGGTCGGAACTGAATCGCGTGCACTACGTGAGGCAGAAGGCCGTTCTGGTTGCGGTAGTGCGAGGAAGTGCCGCGCCTCATCAATCACGTCCTTGAATTCGACAAGGCCGAGAGACCCACGGATGACATCGAGCAAATCGCCGTGTTCGCCGGTCGCAGCGTCGGTCCATTTGCCGGCGGCGCCGCGACCGTTGGTCGGACCGGACAGTCTCACGAACATCGATCGGCCGGGTGCGTTGCGGACGTCCCCGACGACCCAGTAGCGGCCCTGGCGTCGACCGTTCGAAAGATAGCACGCGCAGACGGCCTCAGCACTGCGCGCAAGCCGTGCGGCGACCTCGCCGGGAGTGAACAGCATGATGTCCTCCAGAACAAGAAAGGCCCGCCGGCGACGGCGGGCCAGTTGCGTCAAAGGAGAGTAGGGTTGCTACTCCGCGGCGATGGCCGGGACGACCTCCGCCGCCGGATCATCCTCCGCCAGCACCTCGGGCTCGACCATGGCCGATGCGCCGCCGGCGGTATCCGTTTCCACGCTTTCAACGGTCCGCAGCGGCTGGGGCAGCCAGCCGGTATCGGCGAGCAACGCCTGCGCCTTCTCCGCCATCTCCGCCTTCTTGAGGTGGTCTATGAGCTGAGCCTGCGCTTCACCCTTGGCCTCGCGGACCGCATCCAGGATGCGGGCCTTGGTGACCCGACCAAGATAGTTGTCCACGGTCGGTCGCCATCCAGCGTCGACCATGTCGAGCCCGACGGCGTGGGCCAGGCGATTGGCTTCAGCGATCCGTTGTTCGACAGCATGCGCCGAAGGGCCGGAGGTGTAGCGGTCGGCTTTCTCGTGCAGCGCGTTCACGCCGAACGACACGCAATGGGCGAGCAGCGCGCGGCGGCTCGCCTCGTCGAGGCCAGTGAGCCACTCCCACAAGGCGCCATCCTCAGTGGGGACAGCGACCTTCCAGGCCTCCTGTCGACTGGCGATCGCCGCAGCCGACGCGCTGTCGCCGAGTTCGACCGACTGCACCGGAAAGTGGCTCTCCTGCACGAAGACCTGCAGGCAGCCGCTTCCAGCGATATGGAACCGCTCAGAGACGAGACGGTGCAGGAGCAACGTCATTGCCACCTGCGGATTGTCCGCCACGGCATTGCGCAGCGCCAGCGTGCGATGCGCCGTCAACTCGAAGAGCAGGCGGTCGGGCAGGGGCGCCAAATCGTCCTCTTCTTCCTCTTCGCTGGTGCTCTGGCCGGCGACGGTGATGACAGTCGCCGGTGCCGAACCATCGGTCTCGGCGTGGTCGTCGGCAGAGGTCTCGTTGCCGTCGGGAGGCAGGATCGCGGCGAGGTCCTCAGACCGAACATAGCCCCGTTCGACCGAGAGTGACCCGTCATGGCCGATGCTGACAAAGGCGCCGGCATGAACCACCTGACCTTGATCATAGAGGGCTGGGCGCTCGTCGAAGGCGGCAAGGGCCACCTCGATCTCGCCGAGGCGTGCATCGACCTCCTCAGGGAGTTCGTCCGCGTCCTCATACTGGGTTTCCAGGGCCTGCTGCTCAGTCGTCAGCGCGTCAAGAGACGCCCGCTCTTCCTCGGTCAGTTCTGCGGGCGTCCCGTCGATCCGCATGAGTCCAGAGGTGTGGCCATAGGGAAAGCTCGCAGCGACCTCGATCCACTTCCAGCCCTCGGTGGCGATGGTCGCCGCGGCGGTCTTGAGCTTTTCAGTGACCAGGCGATCGAGCAGCGGGACATCTTGGATCCATCCGCCGTCGTCGCTCTCGAAGAGGTCACGCAACACGATACCACCTGCCGCCTCATAGGCGCCGATCGTCACGAATTGGACGCGGCGATCGGCAGCGCGCACTGTGTTCTCGGTGAGCATGCGCCGGATCTGGTACGGCTCCTTGGACCAAGAGGTCTTGAGGGCGTCCCAGACCTGTTCCTGGCGCGTGTGGTCGGTGTTGACGCTGAACGCCATGAGCTGCTCGAGGGTCATGCCGTCCTCGGCATAGACATCGAGGAGTGCCGGCGAGACCGAAGCGAGCTTGAGGCGCTGGTGCACGACATTGACCGGCACGAAGAAGCGCGCGGCGATCTCTTCATCGCCGATGCCTTTGTCGCGAAGATCCTGGAACGCGCGGAACTGATCGAGGGGATGCAACTCCTCACGGTGGATGTTTTCGGCGAGCGAGTCTTCTTCGGCGGGGATGTCACTTCCAGCGTTGACGACGATGCAAGGGACGGGCTGCGTCTTGCTCATCCGCTTCTGCTTGACCAGAAGCTCGAGCGCACGATAGCGGCGGCCACCGGCGGGAATTTCGAACACGTCGGTCTCGTTTCCATCGGCATCGAGCACCGGCCGGACGTTGAGGCTCTGCAACAGACCGCGTCGGGCAATGGAGGTAGCGAGGTCTTCGAGTGTCTGCCCAGCACGGGTGCGCCGAACGTTGGCCTGGCTCAGGACCAGCTTGTTGAAGGGAATATCGCGCGAGGCACTGAGGGTGATCTTCGATGTGGCCTTGGCCATGATGAAGTCTCCGTGACGGGCGCCGAGAGCCTCTCTCCCGACTTCCAACCCGTCACGACGGGCGGCGCCGCCCTCTTACTCTGAGGACGGCGCCGGACAGTCGATGATCGAGGTGGCGAAGCGGGTAATAGCTCAGCAACTGGGACTAAGCTGCGCGGTCGAGCAGCCTCTTGGCGCGCGCCTCGAGGTCGAGGCGGGCATCCTGGTGCGGCTTGTCACGCGCGATCGCGGTAATGCCCTGAACAAAGTCGAACACGGAGCGTGGCGGATGCCCTTCCTCGGCCAGCACCGTCTCGATGATCTTGGTGGTCTCCGCCTTGGAGAAGCTACGCTTGCGCAGAAACTCGCTTCGATCGTCATCGGTACGTGCCACGATCTGTTCACGGGCAGCCTTGACGCCGTTGATGAAGGGCGTTGGCGATGAATTGGCGAAACGGGTCAGCGCTGGCGCCGCCTCATGAGCGAAGCGTGACGCGGCGTATTTGGAGTGACGGATTGTGATCTCCTCAAAATCCTCCACGCCCCAGAGATTGCGGTTTTGACAGACGGCGCGGAGATAGAACGACGCTATACCGAGCGTCTTGGCCCCGACCTCGCTGTTCCAGCAGTAGAAGCCACGGAAGTAGAGGTCCGGAGAACCATCAGCTAGTCGCCCGGCCTCGATCGGGTTGAGGTCATCGACGAGAAAAAGAAAGACGTCACGATCGGAGGCATAGAGTGTCGTTGTGTCCTGGGTGATGTCGACGCGAGGGTTGTAGATGCCGGTCGACCAGTCGAGCACACCGGGGACCTTCCAGCGGGTGTCGCCAGTCCCGTTGCCGGCAACGCGCTGCACGGCAGCGACCAGCTCCTGATCAAAGATGCGGCCATAGTCAGGCCCGGTGACGGCGCGCAGTTCCACGCGGCCGTCTTCGATCTCGAGCGTCTTGACCTGCTCGGCGCGGTGCGAGGTCAAGCCGTACTGGAGGTTGATGGCTGCGAGGGGCGCGGGCAGCTGGCGCAGGTACGTCGTCGGCGCGCCAACGAGAGTGGCAAGCTGGCCAAAGCTCCAATGTGTGGGCGCGATGGGCGTGTCGGCGCCTGGAATGACGAGCGTCATTCGCTCCGTATCGTCGCGAGAGGCTTCGACGCGGATCGCCGCTGTTTCAACGGTCCGGGTGCGGCTGTGCTCGGTCCGGCGATGAACAGCGTTGAAGATATCTGACAGGGAAAGATAACGCTCGTCGGCAGGGCGAGAAAACCATTCCGACGAAACGCGGCCAACGCGCTGGCCGCGGCTCGCGTCCACCTTGTAACCGCCGCGCGCGTCGCGAGCGGTGTCCAGAATTTCGACCTGGGTCATGGGATATCTCCATGACGGGCACCGGGAGCCTTTCTCCTGGCCTCAACCCGTCACGAAGACTCAGATCGCCCTCTCACTCTGGATTGCCCCTCGCCGTGGCAGTTGTGGACACCCCATCGCGTCAGGGATCGACGCCCGGAGGGCGAAGACCGGAAGGGCTTCGGCAATCGCCAAGAGCCCGGCCCGAAGGGCGACGCCATTTGGCGCAGAGTTCGCGATACCTCAACGCCACCACGCTACTGATTGCGCTTGAGCTCGCGCGAGGGCGGGGCCCTTAGAAACTCACACGTCTTCTTCTTGACCTAGCCCCTGGTCGCGAAGATCGTTGCATCCCTTCGAGATGCTGGTCGTGATCGAGTTCGGTTGGCTGGCGATCTCCACAATCTTCGACCGGGCTTGGGAACAATGAAGATCGCGATATTGGGATGGGGTTCGCTTCTCTGGGACAGTCGAAAGGACTTCGACGGACAGCACGAGCAGTGGTCCGAAGCCGGACCGCTGCTGCCTTTGGAGTTCTCACGCATTTCGGAATCGCGGAAGGGCGCTCTGACGCTCGTTATCGATGAACAACACGGTATGCCGTGCGCGACCTCTTTTGCAATCAGCAAGCGCGCCGACCCTGACGACGCCATTTGCGACTTGCGCTGCCGCGAGGGCACAACGCTGAAGAACATTGGCGTCTTCTTCGCTGATGGATCGCGACCGGCACGTGGCGCCAGCAAGGAGACGCTGGCGGCAATCGAGGCTGTGGCGAAGCTAGAGAAAATCGATGTCATCACCTGGACGGCGCTGACCTCGAACTTCAACAAGAAGACGGGGAGACCGTTCTCGGTTGCGGGAGCGGTCGCCTACCTGAAAGCGCTGCCTGGTGAGGCGAGGCTGTTGGCCGACGAGTATGTTCGTCGCGCACCAGGAGCGGTCCAAACCCCCTTACGAGCCGCGCTAGCCGCTGATCCCATCGTAGTCGCGCGCGAGGAGAACAGGCAGGATCTGCTGCCAAGGAGTTTTCAGGCCGACATCATGCGCTTCTTTGATCGCGCCGCGCGCCCGCTTCTGACCGACATGACACCACATGTTGGCATCAAAACTGGTGAGAAGGCCACGATCGATGAGTTCCTCGACGACGCGAGGAAGCTCACCGACAATAGGGTAGCTTTCGAGACGCGCCGCATACTGGCGCTCAGCCTTGTTGCGATCTTTGAGAGGCAACTGAGGATTTGGGGACGGGTCCACATAGATGATCTGCCTGCCGATCGTGTGAGCGCCATGCCTCTCGACCAACTCCTCGACATCTTGGTTGCACTCCGCCACATAGAGATCGAGCCAAAGGCGGTCGACACACTCAAAGAGATGGTCTTGGTCGGAAATGTCACCCGCCACGGGGATGGGCGCTCTATCGACGAGCTACGCAAGGCTGCGCCGGCTTTATGGACGAGTGGCGATGCCGAGGCCGAGCGGGCTTCGTACACACTGAGCGAAAAGCTCGAAATCCGCGACGAGGATTTCCAGCGGTACATGAATGCCGCGGTGGCCTTTTGGGGCTGGGCGGACCGGGAGCCGTTCGCGGTTAGGGCCGGTCCATATCGGTGAGGCCCGCGGCAGTTCCGGCTGCTCTAGGCATAGTGGTGAGGACAGTTCGGAATTGTAGGTGTCCTTCCCGGATCTCATAGACCCAATTACCTGTGGACTCAGACCAGTAGGTTTGGAACACGTCCCGGTGCCGAAAGGTCGCGGGATCGAGGGGATGTTGGGCCTCGGGGTTGTGGTAGACCCTGAGCCCCTCCAGCAATCGCTCCCGATAGGTGGCCTTGAGCGCCTTCTCAGTGTGAGGAGTGGTGCCATGGGGGTTGTACCGCACCGCCTGAAACAGGATCGCTGGGTTGGGGTCAGCCGATAGAGCCCGCACCTTGCCCCAGGTTGCACATGGATTGCAGACGACCGCACTAAGCCAACTGTAGGCTGGCTCCATGAACACACCCACTTCGATCGGAGCGCCGTTGTCTTTGGTGACCCAGTCGATGTGCTTACCTTTGAGCTTGCCTCCCTCGCGAAGAAACCGCTCCTCATCAACATAGTAGCCAAGCAGCGCGGCCTCGATGGGACGATGCCCGGCGAGCATCGCGTAAGGGCTGTCAAATCCGGCAATTGCCAGGACGAACGGTCGGCCTTTGACGTGCGGCAGATGTTGATACGAGTCGACAAACTTCCTGTGCTTGCCCTCGATCGCATTGCGAAGGCGAATGATGGCCTGCCGGTTGAACTCATTGAGATCGTCCGGGACCGGGTGACCCTCTTTGGCGTGTTCGGGAGGCGAACCCTGAGCATGGGAAGCGATCGTGGCTTCGATATTGAAACCGCCACCGTCGGTCACGCTGAAGTCAGGGGCGGGATGGCTGAAATCCATCGCGAACCCGTACTGCTTGAGCCCGGCAAAGAGGTACAGCTCCCAGAACGAGGAATCGAAGGTGGTTTGGAATTCCCGGACGAACTTACCGTCACGGTCCGGAAAGCCGCGAGCCCAGTCGTTGAGCACGTCGCAGTTATAGCCGTTGCGTTCAACGCCGATCCTTTTGAAGTTCGGATGCTGGCGATCCTCGGGAACGATGGGGCTGAAGAGGTCCATGAGTCCGGAATAGCGCCGTGGCCTGAGAAGCGCAAACTGAACTCTGCCCTCGCATACAACGCCGTTCTGAAGGCGCGAGGGACCGTCACCGGATGGCCAGGACGCCATGTCGGCCTGGGGGCGCCAAGCGCCTAGAGCCCGGTCGCCTAGCCACGCGCCCAACCCTCCCCGGAAACCCCCTGCTCCCAACGTCGGAAGGTGCTAGGATGGAGCATGTACTTTGACAATTCTATTCTTCATCTTTCGGCGTCAGACCTCATTGGATACCTCAACTGCCGGCATCTTACCGGTCTCGATCTTGCTGTTGCGAGAGGAGAACGTGCGAAACCGAGCGGCTGGAATCCTGAGCTAGAGCTGCTGCGCGAACGCGGTGAGCGCCATGAGGCCGCTTATGTCGAGCATCTAGGGGCAACAGGTCATACGATCGTTGTCATCCCTGGCCGCGATCTCGACGAGCCGGCGCGGCTCGCCACGATAAGGGCGATGCGGGATGGAACTGGGATCATTGTTCAGGCGGCCCTGAGCGACGGCGTTTGGGGTGGGCGCGCGGACGTTTTGAAGCGCGTCGAGACGCCGAGTGGTCTCGGCGAATGGTCCTATGAGGTAATCGACACAAAGCTTGCTCGTGAGACCAAGGGTGGAACGGTCCTCCAACTGTGCCTCTACTCGGACCTGGTCGCGGCAATACAGGGAAAGCGGCCTGAGTATGCGTATGTTGTGGCTCCCTATCGGGATTTCGTCCCTGAGCCGTTTCGGCTCGACGACTACGCTGCCTACGCAAGGAAGGTAAGACAGGCGCTAGTTGATGAGGTCGCAGCGCCCTCCGATCCCTATCCGCTGCCAGTCGCCCATTGCGACAATTGCCGCTGGCGCGACAACTGCGACCAGCGGCGGCGCAACGACGATCATTTGTCGCTGGTTGCCGGCATGAGCTCAATGCACACCAACGAGTTCGAGCTTCAGGGCATCCAGACGACGGCACGGCTGGCGGCCGAGCCTCTGCCACTCACTTGGAAGCCCATCCATGGCGCTGCGCCCTCCTATGAGCGGCTGCGGGAACAGGCGCGGATACAGGTGGCGGGACGCGCGGCCGGCGAGCTGGTCTGGGAGGCGATGCCGATCGAAACAGGTCTTGGTCTCGGCAAGCTGCCTCCGCCATCTCAAGGGGACATCTATTTCGATCTCGAGGGTGATCCCTTCGCAGCGCAAGGCGGCCGCGAATACCTGTTTGGCTACGCGGTGCGAAACGGGGCCGGTGTCCTTGAGTACACAGGTCAATGGGCGCTGACTCCAGCGGATGAGAAGGCGGCGTTCCAGCAATTCGTGGATATGGTTCAGGCGCGCCGGCAGAAATTTCCCGATCTCCATGTCTACCACTACGCGCCTTACGAGCCTGGCGCTCTGAAGCGCCTGATGGGCCGGTACGCGACGCGTGAAGAAGAAATCGATGACATGCTGCGGCATGGCATCTTTGTGGATCTCTTTGCCGTCGTCCGACGCGCCGTCCGCGCCAGTGTGGAGAGCTACTCGATCAAAAAGATAGAGGGCCTTTACGAGTTCGCACGGGCCGTCAGCATGCCCGATGCGAACCGCGCCCTCTTCGCGGTCCAGGCGGCAATCGAAACGGGTGGCCGCAACGACGTTACCGAGGATGTTCGCGGAGTTGTCGAAGGATACAACGCCGATGATTGCCTCTCCGTCGCGGCCCTCCAGGTTTGGCTGGAGCGCGTTCGCGCCGGTCTGATCGCGCAGGGACAGGCGATCCCGCGGCCGACTCCATCTGAAGGCGCGGCGCCTGCCAATGTTACAGCGTGGCAAGCGCGGGTCGAGGTCGCTATGCAGCGCCTGCTCGCGGGGTTGCCGCCGGACGCCACCGGTTGGAACGACGAGCAGAATGCCGCCTGGGTTTTGGCCCATATCCTTGACTGGCACCGGCGAGAGAACAAAGCCAAGTGGTGGGAGTTCTATCGGCTTTGCGATGTTCCCGAGGAAGATCTGATCGACGAGCGTGCTGCGCTGGTCGGTCTTCAGTTTGAAGGCGCGACGGGGGGCACCCCTAAGGCGCCGACCCACCGCTACAGCTACCCGGCGCAGGACGCGGACATTCGCGACCATGACCTTTATCTGCCGGGCGGTCGGAAGCTCGGAACTCTTGAGGACTGGGATTCCGAGACCCGCAGCATCGAGATCAAGAAGCGCAGCGACACTGCGGCGGTCCACCCGACGGCCCTGTTCGGCAACACGGCAATCTCGATGCAGGCGCAAGCAGAGTCGCTGATGCGCACGGCCGACTTCGTGCTTGCGCGTGGTTGGAATAACGGGAAAATCGCCAAGCTTGCCCGGGACCTTCTAATGCGTCGTGTGCCCGATATCGGTGACGCGCCACTGCGTCTGGCCAACGAAACGCCGGTGGCTTCTGCGGTCAGGATCGCCCCGCTGTTGCAAGGCGTCCTACCAATTCAAGGACCGCCTGGCGCTGGCAAGACACATGTCGGAGCGCAGATGATCGGCGCGCTTATCAAGGCCGGCAAAACGATTGGTGTTACTGCAAATAGCCATAAGGTCATCTTGAATCTCGTCGAGGCGGCGATCGACGCCGCCGCCCAGCAAGGCGTAGATATCTCGTGCATCCACAAGTCGCGCGAGGCGAGGGCCCCGCAGCCGCATCTAACGTTCGCGACGGACGACAAGGTGCTGTTGTCGGCGATCGGCAAGACGGCGAATCTCATCTCAGGGACCTCGTGGTTTTGGTCGCCGCCAACCGCAACGGGCGCGGTCGACGTTTTGTTTGTCGACGAAGCGGCCCAGATGTCGCTCGCCAATGTTTTAGCGCTCAGTCAGGGCGCACGCGGGCTCGTTCTGATTGGTGACCCGCGCCAGTTGGAGCAACCGATCCAGGGATCGCATCCGGAGGGCACCGAAATCTCGGCGCTTGACTACGTGCTGAACGGTCGCCAGACGATCGGTGAGGATAAAGGCTTGTTTCTCGACAAGACCTGGCGCCTGCACCCCGACATCGCCGCCTTTACCTCGGAGCTCTTCTATGAAGGTCGTCTCGAGGCCCGCACTGAGAGCGGACAACAGCGCATCGTCGTCGAGGGACCCTTCGCAGGTTCGGGCCTTCGCTACGTTCCAGTCGAACATGCTGGCAGTCAGACGACGAGCCCCGAAGAAGCTGACGTTGCTGTAGGGATAATCCGGTCGCTGCTCGATCAGAAGGCGTATTGGATTGACGCCAAGGGTGACGAGCACGACCTGACCCTTGAAGACATCATAGTGATCGCTCCGTACAACGCACAGGTTGCGGAGATCGAGCGACGGCTGCCTGGCGTGATCTGCGGTACAGTTATCGCTTCCAGGGCCAAGAGGCGGCGATCGTCATCTATTCGGTGACGAGCTCGAGCGCCGCCGACGCGCTGCATGGGATGGAGTTCATCTATAGCCCAAACCGTCTCAACGTCGCGACCTCGCGCGCGCGGTGCCTTTGCGTGATGCTGGCGAGCCCGCAGATTTTTGAGCCCGGGTGTCGGACCCCTACTCAGATGCATCTGGCGAACGGCTATTGCCGCTATCAGGAGTTCGCCATCCGGACGGAGTGGCCGCCGTTGTGAGTTTCACTATTTACGATCTCGAGACGACGGGTCTCAATCCGCACTACGATCAGGTCGTCCAGTTTGGCGCCGTCCGCTTCAACGCCCGCCTCGAGATCATCGATCGCTTTCAGATTAGGTCGCGCCTCCAGCCACACATCATCCCGTCCCCTGGTGCCTTGGCTGTAACCGACACACCAATCGCAGAGCTTTTGGGCGATGCGCACCCTACTCACTTCGAGATGATGCGCGAGATCAACCGGGTCCTGCGCAGTTGGGGGGCCTCGGTTTTCATCGGCTACAACTCCTTGCGCTTCGACGAAGAGTTCCTGCGGCACGCGTTCTATCAGACGCTCCACGATCCCTACCTCACCAACAAAGAGAACAACACGCGGGGAGATGCGCTTCGGCTGATCCGCGCCGCGGTGCATTTCCGACCAGACCTGATCTCGACGCCGATCGGGCCGGACGGCGTCCCATCGACAAAGCTTACGGATGTTGCCGCGGCATTGGGCTTCAAAGTCGAGCGCGGGCATGAGGCCATGATTGACGTCGAGATGACGGCGTTCGTTTGCCAGCAGATCGCGCGTCGCGCGCCGGAGGTCTGGGCGCGGTTTCTACAGTTTACGACGAAGGCCGCGACGGTCGAGTTCATGCAAACCGAAGAAGCGTTCGTGCTCTTCCATCCAACTGGGGAAGGTCGCGGTTGCTATGTGGTGAGCTTCTTCGGCCGGCACCCGAAGATTGCCAACTTCCACTACTGCCTGGATCTCTCGAATGATCTCGACGCATTGCGCTCTATGACGCAGGAGGAGCTCAATGCGGCGCTCGCGGGCTCCAAAATTGTAAGGAAGGTGAAGGCCAACGCCGCTCCGGTTCTCTTCCCGGTCTATGAAGGACTCGAGAAGGCATTCAGCCCGCTCACGGAAGACGAAGTTAGTCGCAAAGCCGCGAGCCTTCGCGCCGACACTGAATTCGTTGAACGTCTGATGGCCGCTGCCGTAGCAAATGAGAGGGTTTACCCGCGGTCGGACAACGTCGAGGACCAGCTCTACCAGGAGGGTATGGGCTTTTTTGATGACCAGGATAGCCACATCATGGGCGAATTCCACAAAGCGGATTGGCCGGAGCGTCCGGGGTTTATCGGCCAGCTGCGGGACAGCCGTTTGAAGCGCCTTGCCCAGCGGCAGATCTACTTCGAGCGTCCGGATCTCTTGTCAGCGACCATCCGGAGCGCACTTGGCCAGGCAATCAGGGAGCGCAGGTTCGCGGAAGGCGAAGTGCCATGGCGAACGCTGGCGGCGGCGCGTCGGGAATTGGATGAGGTCCGTGATCCGGACGCGCGGGGTTTGGAGGGGTATTCCGGGTATCTCGAGCACCTGGGCAAAGCTGATGGTCAAGGGTAAGGCTCCGCATCGCCACCACTACGTTCCGCGCATGGTGCAACGGAACTTCGTCAATGAGGATGGCGGTCTATATTTCTGGCGCCGAGAGTTTGCGGTGGGCGAAGTGCGCAGCACAACGCCCGCAAACTTATTCGTGGAAGACAATCTCTATTCGATGGTCGACGGCGCAGGGGTGCGGGACGCTGAAATCGAAGTGGGCTTCAGCAGGCTGGAGTCTGTGGCGGCGCCATTCATTGACAAGCTTCTGCGCGTCGTGCGGCATGGGATGATACCGATCCTTGACGAAGGCTCATGGGACTTCTGGCATCACTACAACTACTACGCACAAAAGCGCGTGAGTGCCTGGCACGAGCGTTTCCTGACGCAGGACGACCTGTTCATGGTCATGAAGTCGATCGCTACTAAGGAGCAGTGGGCCGAGCACGAGCGGATGTGGGCGGAGAACCGGGAAGAGGCGCTGCGCGTGATGAGAAATTCGCGCATCGCGGCTCAAGTTGATCCGCCTCCAGAAGATCTTCTCGCTGAGCTCCATACCCGTGGACTTGTGATCTATGTCGCGCCATCAAGGACGTCCTTCATCCTCGGCGACGATGTCGGTGCTTCCGCCCAAATCAGCACTGACAGAGTGAACTTCATGCCTATCGCCTGTGATATGGCGGTTGGGTACTCAGCCGACAAAAAATCAGTTCGGGTCGAAAGGCTGACCGCGTCCGGTGTGCGCCGGATGAATGAGGCAATGACCAAGAAATCGTACCTGATCGCGGGACGTTCGCGGGCTCAGATCGCGTCACTGTCGAGGATTTCGTATGAAGCCCCAGACATCCTCCAGGGATGGCAGGGTCGGCGGCAGGAAACGGCCTAGCCCTCTTCCCTAGTGCCTTTAACCGCGAAATAGCCGGCGAAACACCTGCCATAAGCCGGCAGCAATCGAGCAAGGATGGTGGAGGGGTTTGATCGGCGTAGCCGGTTTGGCCGGGCGGCCGTCGAGACGATCGAGGCGATAATCCGGTCCGAGGTCGGTGGCGACGTACTCGGAGTCGGCCGGCAGAATATTGCGCGGCAGAGCGACCGCGGCACGAGGATTATGAACGACAACCATGGATTGGCCTCGCCCGAGTAAAGCGCCAGCGTCCATATCTGTGGCCCAGACCGCGCTTATTGGCGCGAAGCGCGGATCGAGAAACGTGTCGGCCGGGACGGACGTGCCGTTGTCCTTTGGAATGAGCGGCCGGTTTTGATGGTCGCGTCTGACTACCGCGCCCGTCGCGTGGTCGAGGTGCAGCTGTATGGGTCCGACACCGAATGTCGCCTCCGCTGCATGAGGAAACTGGCTGATGCCTGTGAGACCTGGAAAGCCGTTTCCGTCGCGGAGCAAGAATGCATTGATTGCAATGACGTAGACGTCTGCAGGGTTAACGATACCTTTGTCCATGTATCCGCGGACGCCCCGCGCTGGATTGCCGAGGAGCTTTTCCGCCTTCTCTTTGATGGCAGCTGGCCAGCGCAAGAGAATCTCCTGATGCGGGAATGTGCGCACGCCGAGACCGGGTCGGGTCCACTCCTCCGGCACGCCAGTTGGGGTTGGGCAGATAACTTCAATCCAGATCCGCCGTCCGTGATCTTCGATGAGGAAGTCGGGGCCTTCGCCGCGGTGAAGAATGCCGTACCCTGCATTCTCGAGCTCCCGGGCGAGGAGTACCTCGGACAGTTGCTGCATAAAGGTGTAGCGATCGGTCGAGCTGAGTTTCTGTTCGGCGTTTGCATCGCCGTAGCCTGCCGAGAGATAGCGACGACATTCCACTAGAATGGCCGCGCGCAGACGGTCGCCGTGCTCGCTCCTAGCCGGAAAATGAATCGAAATGGCGTTCTCTAAATTCATCTTTTGATTTTGAACCAAACTTGCACCACAGGCGAGTGTGCAAAACCCCGTCGGGTCGACCGACGGTGGCGAGCTATTTCATTGGACCGTCTCGACGGTCCAGGAAGAAGAGTCTGCTGCTACCGTACCGAAATCGTCGAGATTGCGGTGCCGCTCGTGGATTGCCCTTGGCACTAGTGGCGGCGTCTCGTTCACCTGTTCAGCAGGCATCTAGCCGCCACTCTTGGTAGTGAGGCTGGATCGAGCCGCTCGACTGCAGCGACTTCGGCCAGCAGCTTCTCGCCAAGATAACGGTCGAACTTCGCAATAAAGGGTTTGCCGATATGGCTAGCGAGAGAGCGACCGTCAGGCGGTGGAGCGGCCGCAATCTCGGTGATGGCGTCCCGCAAGCCCTTCGGATCGCAGTTGTCAATCTCCAGGCAATGGCGCGCCGTTCCAACTTTGAACTGACGTTCCATCAGGGCCAGTGCCAGGGTGTCGAGGCGCTTGGTCCCGACCCATGGGAAGACGAATGCGCCCCGACCGACTTCGTAAACTGAGCGCCGGTCGAGCCCCATTTCAAAATAGGCCCCGCGGGCATCGTCCAGCATATCTTTGGCCATTGTATCGAGGTAGGGCGGGACAGACGTGTCGCTAAGTATCTCACGCATTTTGGCGACGATGCGGTCGTGGATGCCGGCGAAGCCGCCGCCGAAGGTTGGGGGCATGGCCGATTGCGTTGGGACGACGAGGACGACACGGGCCCGATCGTCAACTTCTTGGGTAAGCCACCGGCGCCCTGCAAAGATGAGAGTCTGACCGGGCGCCACGACATGGTCGGCAGGAAGCACGCCGAGCGTGGTCGAGCCATTGATGACGCGGTAGTCGGGAGGCGTCTCGAACACGGCGTAAAATTCGTGGCTCTCGACAATGCGCTCGCCCTGTTCGGCAAGCATCAATTCACCCTGTGTCGACGTCTCGATGAGTTTTTCGGCGGCCATTGCCCTTAGGAGCGTGGCGTAAAGTTCGCGGGTGACCCGGCGGAACGGACCGATCTCACATAGCTGAGCATAGGCTTCGAGGGGTTTGAGAGCTCCCCGTTGAATGATGAGAGCGAGCGTCTGGTGAAGCAGAGTCGATAGGTGGAGGCCCAGCGGATCGGGCGGCTCGCACCAGCGCTCCAGCATGCACTCTACCATGGCAATGCTTTGAACAAGGTCGAGGCGAAGCCGGTCGACGGGGTGAGTGATGGCCTCCGGCGCTTCCTCAGTGACGAAGATGCGCATGATCGCAGGATGGCCGGGACGGCGCCCCGAACGACCGAGGCGCTGGCGCAGTGACGAGACCGAAAAGCCTGGTCCGAGCTGCGCGACGCTCTCCACGTCGCCGACATCGATGCCGAGTTCGAGGGTCGTCGTCGCGATCGCCGTCGTTGGTCGCGGGTCTTCGCGCAGGCGCAACTCGACGTCCTCTCGCTCCGACTTCGAGAGATTGCCGTGATGGGCAAAGAATTCGTTGGGGACGCCGGCATCCTCGCAACGTTGAGAGAGTGCATCGGTGTAGGCTTCGACGCGCTGGCGCGAGCCGGCAAAGAAAAGATTGCTATGTCCGCGCAGCGT
The DNA here is from genome assembly GCF_001899075.1 of Devosia sp. 67-54. Classification (GTDB taxonomy): domain Bacteria; phylum Pseudomonadota; class Alphaproteobacteria; order Rhizobiales; family Devosiaceae; genus Devosia_A. The sequence goes on from NZ_MKVA01000006.1 coordinate 244,246, forward strand.
ACGGAAGAGATCGTTGGCGACATCCTGATTTACGACGGAGGGCGCGGCGAGTCCTGAAGCCACAGATCCCGGAGCGGGCTTCTGCTCGGCATAGCCTCGTACCTGCAGCCTGACGCCGTTGCCTTCGTCAAGGCCCTCGACAAGAGTGACTTCCTCCCCGTGGTCGGGCCTGAGGTATTCGGCAGCGAGGCGCATGTCGCCGAGAGTTGCGGAAAGGCCAATGCGATCGAGCTGGGTCCGGCCGCACGCAGCTTCGATGCGTGCCAGGATCGATTGCAGCTGCATGCCGCGATCTCGTCCGATGAAGGCGTGAAGTTCGTCAATCACGACGGCGGTGAGGTTGCTGAAAAGCCGAGGCACGTCGCCCCCGCGCCGGACAAGCGTCGCCTCGAGCGATTCAGGCGTGATGAGGACGACGCCCGAAGGACGGGCGCGGGCCTTGGCCTTCTGGCCAGCGTCAACGTCGCCATGCCAGCGATGGAGAGCGAGGTCGCAACCTTCTACCAGGCTCTCAAGACGCCGCGCCTGATCATTGATGAGGGCCTTGAGGGGGCTTACATAAAGAACGTCAAACCCCTCGCTCAGACCCCGTGCGCGTTGCTGTAGGACGCGGGTTAGGAGCGGCAGAAACGCGGCTTCTGTCTTGCCGGCCGCCGTTCGCGCCGAGAGGATGACGTCGCCTCCGGCAAGGATCGGGCCGATCGCCTTTTCCTGCACGTCGCGAAGGCTCTTCCATTTCTGCTGCCAGATCCAACGCTGGACAGGCTCAGCGAGTTTGCCGGCCTGGGAGAACGGTTGCTCAGAGCCTGAGGGTTGCGAGGTCATCGCCGTCGGCCTCGTCGGGGGGAACCGCGCTCTCGATCAAACCCTGTTCGTCTCGGTCGACTTGGACCGCGCCAAGCATTTCGCGCCACGAGCTGCCTGGGTTCTGTTCTAGGATGGCGAGGAGATCGACAAAGCTCTTTATGCTGTTGCGCGGGGTCTGAAAGTACGCATCGCCGATGCGGGAGCGGCAATGGTCGAGGAACGCGTCAAGAGCTTCGTCGGGGACCAGATATCGGGCAGTATCATTTAGCGCGAATACGTCGCGGAGCTTCTCGAGGAGGTGCCACAGTTCTTCGACGGATAGGTTCTGGAGATGGATGACCGGGCCGCCAAGGTCGATGAGGGTCGATGACGCGAAGCTATTTTCGGCAAGACGCGACTGCAGCGCTTCGTATGAGTAGAGGCCGCGCCTCGTATCCATGAGGAAGTCTGGCGTGCCACCAAAGACGATACCGAGACCCTCAGTCGTGCCCTGGAGCGCATCGTTGAGGATGTGAAGGATCTGCTCGTAGTTCAGCTTGCGGGCCTGAGCGTTCTGTAGCTTGTAGAGGTTCACCATCTCATCAAGGCATACGAGTAGGCCGCCATAGCCGGCGAGCCGCGAGAAGCGCGCCCAGAGGCGAAGTGCGTCATAGAAGCTGCTGTCATCAATGATGGTGCGAACGCCAAGGTCCTCTCTGGCTTGGGTCTTGGTCGTGTATTCGCCGCGGAGCCAACGGAGCGCGGCTTCCTGGAGCGGCTCGTTGCCCTCATCAAAGCCGCGCGCGTAGGCGGCGATGACCGCCGCAAAATCCGGACCGGAGATCATCTCACGCAGCGGCGCCAGTCGGGCCGTGATCGCGTCGACGATAGGGCGGCCCTGGGCTCGGTCGGCAGTGTCGCTGATGAAGCTCTCGATCATTGACCGCAGCGCGCCACCATCGGGAAAGGCGCGCGTCGCGAGACTCTTCACAAGCTCAGAATAGAGTGTTTGTGCCTGACCACCGGTCGCGTGGATGCGCTTGTCCGGCCCGAGATCGGCCTGCATGACGGCGAGTTTCTTCTGCAGCGCGATTTGCCGGACGAGGAAGAGGAAAAAGGTCTTGCCGGCGCCATAGGTGCCGATGATGAAGCGGACAGTCGAGCCGCCATCGCCGACCCGATCAATGTCGCTGACCAGGGCCTCGATCTCGCGTTTGCGCCCGACCTGTATGTGTTGGAGACCAAGGCGGGGAACGACGCCGGCGCGCAGCGCGCGGATGATGGTGTCTCGGTCTTTGGCCCTTATGGGTGGCTTATCGGCCATCAAAATCTCTTAAATTCTCAAGCAGCGGCCGAATTGACCACAATCGGGTCTTCACCTTCAAGCAGGACCTCGCCTCCTGTATCGAGCGCCCAGTCGTTCAGTTGGGCAAAAACGGCGCCTGGCATGAGCCCGGCCTGCTTTGCCAAGGCCGCAAAGTCGGCCTTGGACCATTCGGGCCGCGACGTCAGTTCATCGAGTAGCCGGCGAAGCCGCCCATCCAGCCCCCTGCTATCGGCCGCTTCCTCCCGCGGTGGTTCGGGGTCCGGCTGGGGTTCATCATCGACAAAGATATTGCTGAGGTAGGTTGCGACCTGGCTGCTTTCCTTTCGCACATCGTCGAGCTTGCCACGGTTGATGCTTGGCTTTGCTGCCGGAGACGGAGCTGGCGCGATGAGCGGGCGACCCGCCGCGGAAATGGTGGGCTTTTGAGGTAGAGGCGCCGCCGGAGCACGGGCGGCGTTGAGTTTTCCATAGAGGGAGCTCGGATCGAGCCCGATAAGCTTGGCGAGCTTTTCAAGCACGGCAACCTCACTGGCGTCGAGTACGCCGTCTGCCGTGGCGATCGGCAGTAGGTTAGTGACAAGCTGCTCTTTGAACGAAGCGGGCGCGTCGGCGAGTTGCTGTCTGAGGTCGCCGAGCGCGAACGGGTTGGACTCAAGCCAATGGCCATCGGCTTGGAGGCGGTAGCGTTCGTTGCCTGACAAGCCCTCTGTCTGAGTGACGAGTGTTCGAAGCAGGTCTCGTTCGCTGTCGCTGACCACGCCGTCGGCTTTGGCGACGATCGTACCGAGGGCGAGCGCTAGATAGGTCTGGCGATATGCCTGACTCGCGGCAACGACAGGTTCATCCTCAATATCCTGGCGGAAGACGAGCACCTGTCTTTGCGTCGCTACAATGCGGGGTGCGAAGACAGGATCGGGTACGACTCCGAAACCGAATGCACCGAGACACTGCGCGAGACGTTTGAGGTCAGTGCGGTCAGAACCATCGTCGTTGACCTCAGTCAGGTCCATCAAACCTTGCAGCGGGCTCAACTCATGAGCGTCCGACAGCCGATCGAGTTCGGCTAGTTTGGCTGGATGCAGCTTGCCCGCCTGTTCAAGGCGCAGCTCCTTTGGTAGCCGGGCAATGGCTGAGAGCGTCGGAGTCTCAGGCGACTCTGCCCGTCCGAGCGCGCGGGAGTAGCCCTCAAGATCCACCGTCACTGCATCGAGGATATGGCGTGCAAGACCGATAGGTTCCGTGAGCTGCGATATGTCGGGAATAGCATTGGGGTTGGCGAGGACATTCACGCGAAAGCTATTACTGGCGGCTTGATAGACGAGATCGATAGGAGGCACCTCTTTTGGGAGCGCAAGCCGCAACCCGGACGGATACTTCTTCGCAAGTTCGGCAGCAAAAGCCTGCTCTAGAAGGTCCGGCAAGCGGCGCGCGGGAGTACGAACCCGCGTCTCGGGGTGGCCGACGACGAAAGCGAGCAGAAGCGGCGCTGAAATGATTTGGCCTGCCGCCGCTACCCTTCCCATCTCAAGTTTGACGGCAAGCGGAATGGTGCCGGCGTCCATGTTGATGGTGAGATCTGTGAGGGGCGTGATGCCCTGCTGACGGACGCGTGCCGCCGCGAGCAGCTCGGAGCTATAGCGCTGGAATGACCTGTTGCCTCCATAAATGCGGACGAGGCGCTCTACCTCCGTGACGATTTCGTTGTGCGCGTCGCCTGCACCGTCGAGCATGAGTCTCCGCTCGAGGCCATAGAAGTAGAGGAACACGTAGCCGATGTTGGTATCTGGGTTGTTGCGGCCGCTAGCGAGCCAATCGATGTAGGCTTTGCGCGAGGACGGGGTGAGCTGCTGATACGAGGGCCAGTAGTCGAGGTATTGTCCGGAGATGTCGGCGCGAGTGGCGACGGGGAGTGAGGGGATGATGAGGCAATTGTCTTGATCGGCCCAGCCTTCCTGGGGCCTGAGGTGCTCGCCCACATAGATCATGCCGCCGGAAATGGTGTGCTTGCCTACCTGAACCGACTGTCCCCTTGGAATCCAGGGGATCGATGCGTGACTCCCTTGTACGCGCGGCGGTTCGGCACGACGGGTCTCAACCTTCACCGAAATGATCGGACTGGGAGCCGGCCGCGACGGCGATGATCCGGTGTCGGCCAATTGATCGGCGGGGGCTCGAGCCGGCTTGCGTTGCCTCGTGCGCCCCGATTGGCGTCGGTCTCTGGCTGCTGAAACGAAATAGACAGCGACCGCGGCGGCGGCCACGAGGCCGCAGAGGACAAGGTAGAAGGGACCAGCGTCCGACGTCATAGTTGAGAGCCTTCCTGCAGAGACCGGTGAGGTGGTCTCCGTGGATGAAATGGCCGATGGCGCCTGATGGCGAGCCGGGGCGCCTGCCGGTCGCTGCGGTGGAATGACGGGGGGCGACTCCGACGCCGATGTCTGCGCAGCCATCGAGCTCAAAGCGTCGGTGAGTGGGATTGACCCCTTTGTCGGTGATGGCTCCGGTGGGGTCGATTTGATAAGAAGACGTTCCGTGTTGGGATCAAGCTCTCCTGTTGCGGGCAAGCCGTTGGCGTTCTGGAAGGCGGCAAGGGCAAGACGGGACTGCTTGCCCCATAGGCCATCAACCGTTCCGACGTTGTAGCCGTGATTGGCGAGAGCCTGTTGGATTTCGGTCGTGGTGGGAGTTGTTTGCCCGAGCGCGACATCGCTGCCCAGCATGAACAGGCTCAGCGCAAGCGCAAGCAGACGTCGACTGCCAACCACTCGATTGTCTTGGATCTTCTTATCCCCCGGGCAGCGAAAATATAGCAACGCGCCCAAGCAAGTTAAGAAGAAACGATGGAAGGCGCTTTTGGCTCGCCTACCGCGATGCATTTGCCACCTTCGCCACTTGCGCGTTCAAACCCCACGAACTGAGGAGGTTTTCGATGGTTGAAGAGGCAAAGAGGACGACGGAATTTCGAGCCGACATGGTCAGTCGATTTGGTAGACGTCGAGGCATTGGCCGGGAAAACGTGCCGATGCTACGCCAAGGAGGTTGACGGCCAACTTGCTTGCAGCACTGCTCAAGTCGGTGGCTGCCGATCACGTGCGCAGCGCGCACCTTCCGTGCTAAGTGCTCAGTGTGGTGAACCCCGGGTTCCATGACGTGTCGAGATTATTCGCGGCAACGGCCTCCCGAAGGTCTGGCGCGCGGAGGTTGAGATCAATGACCTCCAGACCCCCTATGCCGTTAAGGCGCTTAAATACTTCGGCCAGGACAAGACAGGCGGCGATAACACCGACGAAAGGTGCACCGACGGTCCGGCTTGCCAGCTGGACGAGTCCGCATTCGTCAACGGCTCCTGACTCTAGTAGAGAGTCATAGGCGGGACTTTTCGGGCTTTCTTTCTCGTCGATGACCTCACCCCATTTTTGCAGACTTGGCACGGTCGCGGGAAACGTGTGAATGCGCATGGTCAGATATTCCTGGGGACCCGCACCCAACCCTGCTTCGACCACGAGATCGAAGCCGGCTTCGTCGATTCTTGCTCGCGCCTCAGAGTTGTCGACGCCGAAAAGCGCAATGCGGGGATCACTCTCACCAAGGAAAAGTCTCCCGTCGAACCGGCGTTCGACAATGTGGGTAACAAATCCTCGTGCTTCCAACCAGCCGGCCATCTCGCGCGTCTTGAGCCGACGCTCCTGGCTTGCTTGCGTCAACATCGACGTGCTGTCGTTGGAGGACGTCAGCCGGTCAAAATCCTGCAGTGTGAGTTCCAGTTCGCTCGGTTTTGCGAAAGGAAGCATCGCGAGGGTCCAAAGGTAGGCTTGTCCCAAATGACCCAAACCCACGAGCCAGAGGCGGCTGGGCAGGACAAATGCGTGCGGACCGCCCTGTGCTGCCCGCCAGTCGATCTCAGGCGACCAGAGCGATAGGCCGACGATACGGCGTGCTGCGAGGACGTGGCCGCGCAGGTTCTGAAAGACTTCGCTCACGACCATAGCGCCGGCGAGAACCGCGCCGAGAACCTCGAGTTCACCTTCTTCAAGACGCAGCAGATCATCGACAGGACCGACCGCAGCGCGCCAACCGTCAAACGTCACGCTGAGGACGATGGAGGAGTGACGCTCGTTTTCCTGTTTGCCGAGCAGCACGATGGGCATCTGGTCGGTGGGTTGGTCCGAAAGCGTTCCGCCCATGGCAACGACGGCATCGGCAAGCGATTTCTGGCCGCCGGGTAGCTCGATGAGGAGGGGCGCGTCTGGAAGACCAAACACATGGACGCCGCCGAGTAGAGAGCGCCGTCCGGCGTTGACCATGGTGAGAAGTGCCGCCTGATGAGCCCGCGAAGACGCAACGACAGATCCCGTCGAAATGCCGATCTTGTATCGCGCGAAGAGCTCGTAGGCTTCGTCGATAGATGCCGCCTCGCCGGTGTCGAGGGCCATTTTGACGCCGCGATGCAGATTGTCGGGTTTGGCAAAGTCATTCATCTCAATGTCCCCGTAGAAAGTACTTTCCTTGCGCGCCAGCCGCTGAAGTCCGTCCACTGATGCGAGCCCTCGTAACGGTAGATGCCGAGGCGATGGCGCCAGTGAGGGCCGCGGGCGAAGTCGGGCACGATCAGTGCGATGTGACCGGCGAGCGCGACCATCGGATTGGCGCGATCTGATTGACTCTGCCGTGCTGAGCCCGGGTGCGTGTGGGCGTCGCCGACAACGTTGAGCTGGTTGGTCCTGCAGATATGCCAAAGCCGATCAAATGCATCCGCTTCCAGAATGCAGACGCCGGTCGAGTAAGCGTCGGACTGCAGTTCGTCGTAAAAGATCCAGCGCGAAACGGTCCTGACGCCGTCGACGTCCTGGCCAAGCAGGAAAGCTCCGGCTTCGTGCTTACCGTCACCGCGACGCCAGAGTTCAGAGAGCCCGTCCAGCCAAAGGCGCCGCGCGAATACCAGTTTTGAGTCAACCATTTCGCGTTCCTGTATAGTCGTCGGAATTGAGGAGCTCATGGACGGCGCGCAGGTAGAGGGCGAGTCCCTGGTCAGCCCTCCAAATCAAATCCGGATGCTCCTGGCGCCAGTTGTCGTGGCCTACGATGCTTTCGCGATCGCACGGCAAGTAAAGGCAAGTGCCGTTCTTCCAGTCGGGCCGAAAAACTGCCGGCACACGGGATCGACCATTTGGCCACCTGGCGAAGGGCAGAGGGTTATTGGTCTCGACACTCCAAGGCTGCGCGGTGGGCGGGACACTAGGAAAGCCCGCGCAGTTGAAGCGGAGCGCGTAGTGCGAGGGGGCACGAGGCCGCGGCGCAGCCGCGACCTCGATGATAACGTAGGGCCAGGCGACGAGAAGAGCGCGCCACCGGCCAGTATGGACGGCAAGCCGAAATGATGCGGCTTCGAGATAGCTCCTCAAAGCACGTTCATCAGGCAGCAGCAGCGCGGCGTCCATCGCTTAGCCTTCGACGCGCTTGCGCGGGACCAGCGTGAAGCTGATCGAGCAAAGGCCTTTTGCGACGAGCGTGCCAATGTGAGTGTCGGGATCGGGACGGTCCGTCGTGCCGGCCAGTTGCAAGACGTGTTCACTGGCATCGACCGGCGTCATGCCGATTTCCTTGACGAACCACTTCTTGACGCGCGCGACGGTGGCGGCGGGGCTGAACTTGTCCTGCTCGCGGCGGGCATTGAAAGCGACGGTAACATCGACACGGCGGCATCGGTGGACGATAACGCGATCTTTGTCCTTGCCGCCCTGGGCGAGGAACGGCTTATCGTTGTCGAGGGGATCATCGCGATCCTCGACGTAGACTAGGGCTTCCTTCTCGTCACCCTGGAACAAGCCACGCTGGAGCGCGGCCTTGATGATGTCCTTGACGGACGTGTGCTCGCCAACCTCGATGATCTCGATCTGGCGAGATGCCTCGGCCTGCGCGAAAATGGAAAGGCTCGACATTTCTACCTCTTGAGTGCGTGTCACGCTGAGATGCGCAACTACCCTCCTCAAGCCGGCTAAAACGAGAATCGGAAATTCCTCGGGACCATTGCCGAACTAGCGACACTGAGACCGGGGCGGCTATACGCCTGTCGCGAGCATGCGCTGGTGCGGACGATCAGGCCCTGGCCAATCCGGTCGATGGGCAAATGAAGTAGTAAGGGCAGGTGGGACATTCGCGCCCGCTCGGCTTTGGGTCAAACCGTCCAGCGTCGATTTGAGCGAACGCTTCGCTTACCTCGGTCGTGATTTCCGCATCGGGCTTTTTGGCGCCTTCGACGCGATCGCCGGTTAGCAGCGACACATGTTCGAATATCACCGACTTTGAAGAATGATCGCGACTGACGGCATTGAACAGAAGCTTGTCGCGAGCGCGCTGGGTTTCTTTTTTTGCGAGCCGCCCGGCCTTCAGGCGCTGTATCACCACTTTGTTGTCTCGGAGCTGGATATTGTCCGCCTGCAAGAGGATACGTCTTGTCCCGACGTCGACGTGGCGAGTGACGTCGAGGTTTTCGCCAGCCATCTCGCCAGCCGCCACTGCGAGCATCCTACGGGCGGTGGTCTGATAGACCTCGCTGTGGGGATGGTCGGTCGGGCCCTGCTCGGACCACCGAGAGTTGAACTGTTGGTCCAGCTCGTTGGTCAACGCCGAACCCGGGGCGCCGTTCATCCATTTGAGAGTTGAACGGACGACGGAGAGAAAGCGAAGGTATGGCCCCCGCTCGGAGCTTGATCTGAGGCTCAGAACGTCCTGGTAGTAAAAGCGTCTGGGGCACTTTTGATAGCGTTCGATGGCTTCAGCCCCCACGCCATTGGCGGTGTCGAGAGTGCCAGCCAGGGGGGCGAAGGCAGGCTCAGCGCGCCCAGTACTGATCCAATTGGCACCCGTCGGCTCCGGCATCTTGGCCTGGAGGGACTCGAGCAGCGACGATGGATTGGGTCTTGGTTGGCCCCCGTAGCGCATCGATCGTGACAAACCCAGATGGTCGCGGGCTCGTGAAAGGGCGACGAAGAAGAGGCTCTTTTCCTCCATCTCCGGCGACATCAACGGATCGGGCTCGATCATCCCATCAGGAGGCGGGCACGGCACGGCTCCGCCCTTCAGAGGAAAGTAACTGGGGCTCAAAGAGGGTACGTGCACCGAATTGAACTCAAGGCCTTTGCTCGCGTGAACGGTCATGAGTTTGACAGCATCGATGCCCGCGGCTGCCGCTGGTAGCCGACGAAATTCCTTCTCTTCATCGAGGATCTCAAGGCGTCGAACGTGTTCGAGAAAGTCGCGTTTGGGATCGGTCTTTGACTTTCGGCGGTGCTCGTACGTTACCTGCAACAGCTGGTACATCGCGAGCCGGCGCTGCTGACCGGCGACGGACGCCTCACGGAGGGTATCCTCGCGGACCGCTCCTTTGTTGAACAGATAGTCGGAGAGAAGCCAATGTGGCGATGTGCCGAAATGCACACCGGCGAGATCGGCAGCCAACCGCGCCAGCCGTTGCCGACCGATGGCGGAAATTCCCTCAATGGGCGAGAGGTCCCTTAGCGCCTTCAGGAGCGATGTTTTGCTCTCCCTGATCGCATGCAACAGCGTGAGAATGTCGTCGACCGGGATATCGTATCTTGGCCACTGCCCAACACGAAACAGTCCGAGACCGTCACGTTCCGAGGCGACCGACAGCAAGCTCAGCATGTCGCGGACCTCGGGTCGTTCGAAGAAGTCGCCGAAGTATAGGGTCGGGATACCCGCGCGCTCGAGGTGCTCTGTAAGCCTCACCAGAGTCGAATGGGCGCGCGCTAGCACCGCATGATCCTTGAGCGAGCCGCCGCTGGTCCGCTGAGTCTCGATGCGCCCGGCGATGCCCTCGTACTCTGCCTCTCGCGTTGCCGCCACGTTATAGACGACAGTTCCAGTTGTTTCGCCGCGATCCGGTCGTAGAGCCGGCGGTTCGTCGCCGGGGGCCACAGCTTTCATTGATCGCCCGAAGGTCTCGAAGGTCGAGACGATTTGCCCACCGGAGCGATAGTTGATTTCAAGATCCGTATGACCGGCACCGGCAAAGCGATCGCGAAACCGGGCAAAATTGACGGGCGAGGCACCGCGGAAGCGATAGATAGACTGTTTGACGTCACCCACGACCCACGGACCGCGTTGCGGGTCGACGAGGAGACTGAGAAAGACCCCGCTGGCCCGATTGGTGTCCTGGTATTCGTCAACGAGGACGTTCCGGTACTGTGACCGTACAGACTGCTGGACCTCGTGGTTTGACGCCAGTATCTCGATGGGGCGGCCGATCAAGTCGCCGAAATCGAGCCAGCCACGTTTACGCAATTCTCGATCATAGATCTCGTAGATCCGTGCAACTTCCGCCGCGCGAGCACTTGCCTCCGGATCGACATCCTTCATCGCAGCGGCGAGTTCGGCATAGTGCGCGGGACCGCAGAGCTCATCTTTGGCACGACTGATTGCGCCTAGAACGGATTTCAGAGAGCGGAGCGGCTCGTTGAGCTCGAAGTAGTAGTTGAGATCCAACTGCGGCAGCAGTTCCTCAAGGAGGAACAGCTGGTCCGAGCGGCTGGCAATGTAGGGTGCATCGTTCGGCCCCGCCCAATAGAGGCGCATCAACTCGAGGCCAAAGGCGTGAAAGGTCCCCGTCCAAACGCCGGTGCTTGCGTCCCCAAGGTTGTCCCTTACGCGTGTTGCGAGGTCCTGCGCCGACTCGTTGGAATAGGTGAGGGCCAGGATTGAGGTCGGTGCTTCGCCACTATGGATCAGATGCGCGATCCGACGGACGAGTGTTCGAGTCTTGCCCGTGCCCGGTCCGGCGCGCACCTGGTGGGGACCAATCGGCGCCTTGATAGCGCGCTCCTGTGACGGGTCAGGTTTGGGTTCGGGTCGCTTTTCCTTGGACGGCGGATCATCCGGAAGGAGAAGCGCGTCGGCAAGTTGCTGCAGGACTAAAGTCTCCGGCACCTCCAGCCGACGGGCGAGGCCGGTGGCGGTCGCTCCGGATGCGACGAACGCCGCACTCAGCTTCTCGCGCGGCAGCAACAGCTCGCGGGCAAACACATTAGCCTGCGCTTCGCGCCGTTGCTTTGGACTATAGGAGTCGTCTTCCCCAACTGCCGACTCTTCGGGCTCCGCAGGGGTCCAAGCGTCGAAGTCATCTTCGTGGCAGCGGGCGGCATCGTTGTGCAATCGAATATGCGCGAATTCATGTGCGATGTAAAAGTGCTGGAGGTCTGTTGAGAGGTCCTTGGAATAGAGGATCCGGTTTCCATCTGGATCAAAGAGCGCCTGAGCTCCGTCGAGAAGGGTGCTCTCCTGGGCAAGCGGCATCAGCGCGGTACCAGTTGCAACCATAGCTTTGCGGATGAGTTCGCTCGCTGAGATGAGCTGGGACTCGCCTGCTGCGAGTTCGTCGTGCCACTGCTGGGCACGGAGGCGTATCTGAAGCCAGCTGCTCACGGTGGACCTGTTCCCTCCGCTATTGCTCTGCGCCACGTCGCCTTGTCAGTGTCGGACAGAGAAGAGCGCGACAATGCCTCCTCAAACGTCTCGGTGGCGAGCTGAGCCTTCTTTCGGCTTTTTAGTAGTCCTGGTCGTGACGACGCCATCTTCGGCAAAGCGAGCGCCATCCATATTTCATCGATAGCCACTGCGAGCACGGCCGCAAAGCTGCGGGCCAGCAAACGAGGGATGCCCTCAACAGGAACAATTCGACCTCGATCCAGCTTCATGAACATCTCGTCGTCGATGCCAACTCGGCTGGCGACGTCTGCGTCGGACAAGCCCGCGTTGTGCGCCATTTGAGAAAGGCGCAGCGGCGAAGCGGAGTTTGCCGTGGCTTCGAGAGAGTGAAGACGGTTCAAAGCCTCGCTGACAGCGAGGTTCGCGAAATGTTCGACGTCAAGGCTGGGCGCATCGCCATCCTCCTCCGCTTGGAAGGCCAGGGAGGCAAAGAAATCGGCGAGCTCGTCGGTGAAGGCGGGGTATCTCTTCGACCAAATTTCCAGGCTCTCATAGGACGGGACGATCTCGCCGTCCTCGAGCATGAGCGCAAGGACGTCATCGAATGTAGTAGGTTCAGGGCGGGTCATTGTATTTCTCCGAACGCCTCTCTCATCTCCTTGATTGCTTGGTTGATCCAATTCTGGACCGTTCTCGCCTTGGACGGACTAAGACCGAAGTAACCCGTCACAGTTGGAACTGATGGGTCTGAGTGAGTCATCGGCCATCTACGGAGCTTCCTCAGGATGAATGCCTTTCGATGGCTTTCGTCCTTAACTGCCCCGAGGAGTTCTCGCAGCCGGGAGCGGCTGGCCTGGCGGATCATCACGGCCAGCGCGCTTTCGGCATCTTCGTCTACCAGCTTGTCGAGGGGGTCCGATCCGCTGATGGTCGTTGAGGCGGTTGCGACCATATGCGGCTTGGGTTTGTCTTTGAATTTGGGGTGTTGTTTGACCGTCTGCGTGACGATCACCCGCTTGAAGTCGACCTCGAGATACTCCGACATCCTGGTGGGCTTTTCAGGAAACAGAAGTTTCACGAGATAGACGATGACGGTTGTGGAGATCACTTCGACGTCGGTCGGACTGAATCCCCGGCTATTCCATTTCACGATCTCGCCAGCCCGCGTCATGATTTCGCGAACCAGCTTTCCCCTGAGTTCGCCCTGCCTGCCGCCGTTGCGGGCAAAGTAGACAAACGTCTGGGTCTTCCATTTGCCCGGCGCCTCAAGAAGGATGGCGCCGGTTGGGTCGATGCCGAGCACCTCGGCGATCGCGCGCTCGACGTCGTCGAAGCGGGCGTAAGGGCGCCCGTCCTCACGCGTCATGGTCAATGGCGCCGGGGTGAGTATGAGGTCATCTGATGTCGAGAAGTCGCTCATAACCCCTTACAAGCCGCCGCTTTGGCGAGTCGGAAATCCGTGGGAAGATTTTTTCGGGTGTAGCGGCAGGCAATTCTGCCGGTGATTTGATCGGGTCTGAAAATAGAGGCGCTACGGTCGCAAAGCGCGAAAATGCACTTAACTGCTGCGGCACTGGCGCACCGTCGCAGCAATCAATATAGCGATTTTGTAGTTCGAGTCCCGTGAGTAGGCGCCGAAAATACTCCGAATCCGAAGGCGTCGTTTGGAAAGGTTAGGCAAGTGGACGGACGAGGGGCAGGTTCTTCGGTCCTACACAGTGATGACGCGCGCTGGCGGACCCTCGTCCAGACCAGGGCGCACGACGACGGTGTGGCCGGGGCACGGCGGGAGTATAAGCCGGCTAGCGCGGTGCCTGCTTGGCACGAAACGATCCGGCCGATCGAAGAACTGATCAACGCACCTCTTTTTACCATCGACGATGAGGCGCTCGTCGCAAGTTGCTCGGCATAAGAGCGTCTATTTCCGATCGGGCTAAGTGAACTACGACTTGCTCGAGTTCGTGCTAGCGCCGCCGCGTATGTCGTCGCGCGCGAGGACCGCGAAACAGTGCTGCACGACGCCGCGTCGAGGATGCCACACGCCGATTTCAGTTTTGCTCGCGGCGGACAACGCAGATGAGCATCTCAAGAGCTTGGTCGCCGAGCCATCGGGAACTCCGGACTGGGCAAGGCCGTGGCGCGCGCACTGGGACGAACAGCTTCAAGTCAGTGACAACGGATTGTCGCCCGCTTTGGATAAGTACACAGATCAGAGCGGCATACCTTAGTTTGAAGACTATCGAATAGGGCGATGTCTGCCTTGACTTAGGCGCGATTAACGGCAGGATGCGCGCGGGTTCTAATTAAGACTTTGATGTAAGATTATTTCACCGGAAGTTCGATGCGGAACGTCCTGGGGACTCGTCATGGGCTGAGCGCGTTTCGAACGCTCACGATCGTCGCGCAGGATCCGTCAGTGCGGACCGCCGATGGCAAAGTCCTGCTGGCAAAAGTTTCGATACCGGCTGAGCAGTTGTTGCCCGGGCCTGCCGGATATCGCGTCAGCGTGGTGGACTATGATGCTACGCGCAATGCCCTCTACACGCCGCTCGATCTTGGGCCGGGGCTGGAAGAACCCAGCGATGCTATTGCGGCGGTCAGATCTGACCGGGCGCTGATGTCAGACCCTAGGTATCACGCACAGAATGTCTACGCGATCGTGATGCGAATCCTCGCCAGATTCGAGCTCGCTCTGGGGCGTCGGGTGCCGTGGGGATGCGCGGGCCATCAGCTCTATATTTCGCCACACGCCTTCTGCGAGCCCAACGCGTTCTATTCTCGCGAGGATTGTTCGCTGTTTTTTGGCTACTTTACGTCGTCTCAGCCTTCCGGCGAGACTGTGTATTCCTGCCTCGCGCATGACGTCGTCGCGCATGAAACCACGCACGCGCTTCTTGATGGGTTGCGCCGTGGTTTCCTCGACCGTTCGTCGCTGGACCAGGCCGCGTTTCACGAAGGCTTCTCGGATATCGTCGCGCTCCTCTCGGTCCTATCGCTGACGGAGATCGTCAGTACTGTTCTGGACGGGCGGCCAGAAGATCCCTTGATCCGGGCGGACCTGCTCACCAAGGAGAAGCTGAAGGAATCAACCCTTTTTGGTTTGGCCAACCAGATGGGGGAGGAGCTGTCGGGTGTCCGCGGACAAGCGCTGCGACGTTCGGTCGAACTGCCGCCCGGAAAGCGCTACGCTGACAAGAAAGAGTTCCAGGAGGAACACCGTCGCGGCGAGCTTCTCGTTGCTGCCGTGTTGAATTCGTTCCTTGAGATTTGGCTCAGGCGGCTCGAGAAGATTGGCACTATCTCGGCGGGAAAGAAGGATCGAGGTCTTGTCGTCGAGGAGGGCGCCAGGGCCGCTGATCATCTGCTGACCATCGTCATTCGCGCAATCGACTATTGCCCTCCTGTCGACCTCTCATTCTCTGACTTCCTGTCTGCTCTCTTGACAATCGATCGAGAGGTGGTTCCCGACGACCGTTACGGCTATCGCGAGGCACTGCTCAAGAGCTTCCGAGACTATGGGGTAGAGCCTGCCCCAGATGCCGATACGGACGGCACATGGAAGAGATGGGAGCGAGAGATGATCTATAGCCGCACCCATTTCGAGTCGATGCTCAGAGATGAGGAGGAAATGTTTCGCTTCATCTGGGAGAACCGAACGAACCTCGACCTATCCGAGCACGGACACATCGAGGTGCGATCGGTTCGGCCGAGCATGCGCATCGCGCCCGATGGTTTCATCCTGCGTGAGACGGTTGCCGAGTACGTCCATTCAGTCACCGCGAGCGCCGAAGAACTTCGCGACGATTTTGGCATCGCGGTCCCTGAGGGCCTTCCACTATGGCGCAATATCAAGCTGGCAGGCGGGGGCACGCTCATTTTCGATGAATACGGTCAGCTAAAATACAAGGTCGCAAAGGGTCTTGTTGAATCGGAGGCAGATAAGACCCGGCAAGGGGCAAAGCTTAAGCAGCTTTTCGAGTTGGGTTTCTTCGACGGCCCCGTGGGCGACCTGCCGCTACTGGCCCAGCTGCACAGCCGCATCGGTCAGCTTCGAAGGCTCAAGTCATGAAGCCAACTCAGGTAAGAATACGCGCATACCAAGTTGGTTTCGGCGACTGCTTCCTTCTGACGGTCTTCTACGACGACGAAAGCGCAAGGCACGTGCTCGTCGACTTTGGAAGCACAGGCTTCCCGCCGGGAGTGAAGGGTAATCGACTAGCAGCAATCGCCAGGGACATTCGCGATACGACGGGCGGCAAACTCACCGCCGTGGTCGCCACGCACCGGCATAAGGATCACATTTCGGGTTTTGCGACGAATAAGAGCAAGACTGGTGCCGGCGATATCATCGCCGCGCTCAAGCCCGAGTTGGTCATACAGCCCTGGACCGAGGATCCTGCGCTCGCACCGAAAGCTACTGGACCAAAGGTCGCGAAGGGCGGCGCGAATCTCCAGGCCCTCCATGTGCAGTCGCTCGATGCGATGCAGACAGTGGCGGAACGAATTCTTGCCGAGACGAAGGCGAGCAGGTCGCTGGTCAGGGAGACCAGGGCGGAGCTAACAGCGGTTGCGGAGGTGAACGTCAAGAACCAGTCGGCAGTCGACAACCTTAGAGATATGGTCCCCAAGTCAGGCCGAGAGTATCTCTTCTTCGGCGAGCCCACTCAGTTGCAAGACCTCCTCCCGGGGTCGAAGATCGAAGTTCTCGGCCCGCCAACGGTCGACCAGCACGCGGCCGTGGCTAAGGAAAAGGACTGGGATCCGGACGAGTATTGGCTGCGGTTCTCGGAGCAAACGACACCGACGGGAGAAGATGGAGCTCTGTTTCCTGGCCACGTGGTCGGGCGCAAGCAGTACCGTTTCCCGATCGATTCTCGATGGCTCATTTATCGCGCCAAGCGACTGCGTGGCGAGCAGATGCAGGCGATCGTTACCAATCTCGACAATGCTCTAAACAACACGAGCGTCATTCTATATCTGCGTATTGGCAAGAAGGCCTTCCTGTTCCCCGGGGACGCTCAAGGCGAGAACTGGGAGTACGCGTTGTCGAAGCCAAATATCAGGACGATGCTTAAGAAGGTCGATGTCTATAAGGTCGGCCACCATGGCAGCCGCAACGCGACGCCAAAGACGCTTTGGGGTCTTATGACCGGATCGGACAACTCTAAAAAGGCGGAGTTCACGACGGTCATGTCAACGATGGAAGGCAAGTATGGGGACACGGAGGAAACTGCGGTCCCACGCGGTACGCTCGTGACGGCCCTGAAGAAGAAAAGCACTCTGCACACTACTCAGGACATCCATGCTGAGGATCTGTATTTCGATCTCACGATTGATGTCTGAGATCAGACACGCGACGTTCGCCTGAGGGGTGCAAATAGGTGAAGCGCTTCGAGCCCTTTCATGGCCATTATCCAAAGTCTGTTCGCGCTTGGGTGAATGCACGTCGCTGGACGAAGTTTCGGGAAATTCAGCGCCTGGCGATCGAGAGTATTCCGATTGATCCTGACAGCCCGATTCCAGACCTAGTTCTCGAAGCGGAGACTTCGAGTGGGAAGACCGAAGCGGCATTTCTGCCACTTATGGCTCGTCTGGAAAACAATCGGCAGCCAAAATCCGGCTTTGCCATCTTGTATGTCAGTCCCCTGAGAGCGCTGATCAACGACCAGATGACTCGAATTGGTCCTCTGGCCGAGGCCGTTTCTTTGAAGGCCCACGGGTGGCACTCGGACATCAAGATCTCGAGCAAGAAGGCTGCTCGAGCAACGAGGAGTGGTGTCCTGCTCACGACACCGGAGTCACTTGAAGCGTTTGCTATCGGGGCGAGTGAAGAAGGCTCCATGTTCGACGCTCTGACGAGTATTGAGTGCGTTGTTATCGACGAACTCCATGCCTTTTTTGACAGCCCCCGCGGGCGGCACCTGCAGTCCTTGCTACACAGGCTTGAGCTCCTATCGCGCCGGAAGATTCCACGTATCGGCTTGTCGGCGACTTTGGGCGATGCGGATCGCAGTGCGGCGGCCGTGCTGCGCCCCGAGGACTATGCGGCGGTCAAGGTCATCCGTTCATCTGGAGAGGAGGCGAGGCCCGCGACGATCAGACTAAGGGCGTTTGTCGACCCGGATGAGAAACGAATCGAAGGCGATGAACCGGCCGAGGAGATCGTCGACCTCATCGCACGGCGGTTAATCGAGGACTTTTCCGCAGACAAGCGAGGGCTGGTCTTTGCGAATTCGCGCGCGACGGTTGAGCACCTCGTGGAACGCTGTCAGGCCGAGGCCGGACCGACCGGGATCCGCTTTGAACCGCACCACTCGTCAATTCCTGCCGCCGATCGTCGCAAAGTTGAGGACTGGATGCGCGGGGAGGGCACCGATGCCCCGGCCCGGATGGTCGTCGTTGCTACCAACACGCTTGAACTTGGAATAGACATTGGTCGAGTCGAACGAGTGGTCCAAATCGATCCGACCTTCACCGTCTCAGCGTTACGCCAGCGTGTGGGGAGGTCCGGACGACGCGGCGATTCCCACCCTACCGGTCTATTGTATTTGCGGGAGGGGCGCGTGACTGAGGCCTCGCACCCCTTGGATCGGTTGCGGCTACGGACCTTTCAGTCGGCGGCGACTGCCCAACTTTCGATGGAAGGTCAATTTGAGCAGCCGAACGCTGCCGACCTTCAACTATCGACGCTCTTTCATCAGGTAATCTCATGGGTGAGGCAGGCGACCTTTGCGACCACCGCCGAGCTCTATGATGGCCTGATCGAGAGTGGGCCGTGGCGCGCAACTCGGAACGTGATCAGTCCGAGCTTCTTTGCTCGGTTCCTCGAAACCATGGCAACGGGCGAGAGCCGAGCGATCGAGGTTGTTGAGACCAGCTGGCAGCTGGCGGACACGCCAAGAAATAAGCGGCATGCTTTTACGGTCTTCAGCAGCCCTCCCGAATACATCGTCTCGGCCGGCGGCGTAGTGATTGGTCGGTTGCCGATGACAGTCGCGTATCGCGTTGGAGACACGTTTGTTCTCAACCGGGGCCGGTGGCGCGTTGTCAATGTCAGCGACGAGCGACGAGCGCTCACCGTAACCAAGGCACCGACGGCCGGTGCTCCAAGGTTTGGAGGCTCTCCACAAACGCCTAGCGGCGTAGTCAACCAGCGGATGCTGCAACTCTACAGGGGCAAGGATGTCTCAGCGCTCTCTGAAGAAACATCGTTCCAGAGTTTGGTTGATGAGGGACGGCAGGCATTCCGCGATCTCAAACTAGACACGCAGCGATTGCTCGTGGCCGGCAAGGACGTCCTAATCTTTCCGTGGCGAGGCGCTCGCGCCTTGACGACCCTCACGCTGATGCTGCGCCGGGAGGGGCTGCGGGCGTCGGCTTCGAACTTCGCCGTGCTTGTCGAGGGAACTGACGTTGGCGAGGTGGTCCGAGTACTAGGCCGGTTGGAGTCGGAAAAACTACCTGAGCTTGACGAGCTCGCCCGGGAAGCTCGTCAGTTGCGGAGCGACCGTTTTGACCGCAGCCTCATTCCCTACCATCAGAGGCTGGCGTTCGCGCACCGCCATCTTTCAGGTGATCGATTCGCGGAGTTGGTGAAGGAATTGATCAAGCGGTCGGGACTCTAGCTGGCGATGCCGACAACCTGCAGCGTCGTCCCGAGTTTGTTGAAACTGTTGCCAGCGGAAGATAGCAGCGCGCTCAGCTGCCGCATACGGCCCACCTGCGCGGTTGACTTGGTTGCCCGGTGACTGTCGACTGCCTTTGTCCAGGTCGCCTCCGTTATGCGTGGTTGCAGGATGATTACGCTCCTTCGTCCATTGGCCGAAGCTTGTCGAGTTCGGTGCAGAACTTTGCGCGGTTAGTCGCCGTACCGTCCTGACGCCACACTAGGTCCTTGTTTCGATCGGTGGTTCGGTCGTTGATCCCCTGGATGAGGAGACCGTGGTCGAAGTTGCGCAGGTTCTTTGTCGCCTGGCTGACAACCTCGGAGAATGGCGTGACGCTGATCGTCGTTGCGCTTCCCGTCTTTGTTGCTTTGACGTGGATGAACGTCACAAGCTTGCGGTTGGAGCTGAGAGCGATGAAGTCGGCGATTTCTCCCGATCCATCGTCGCACAATAGCTGCCAGTCATTGACTGGGTGCGAGGCGGTGCTGATGAGATCGGCTATGTTGTTGCGAACGTAGCAGAATAAGGAGTCACTCTTTCCGATCAGCTCGGGTGCGTAGACCATCTTGCCCTTGCCGCCGCGCTTGGTCGGTTTCTCATCCCGCAGCTTGTACTTCTTGCCGTCAGCCGCGGGCGCGAACTTCTTCCACTGCCAGTTCTCAAAAATCACGTCGTGGAAGCGCATCGCGTATAGAACGCTGTTTTGCACAACGTGACCTGAGCCATAACGAAGCGTGAGATTGGTGTTGCGCTTCATAAGGGACTTGTCGAGCGCAACCATCCGTTCGTCGGCCTTGTCAACCTCATAGCTAAGGACGCGATGCAATATCTCGACCGAGGTGTCGGTACGTCGGACAGGCTCAAACCGAATTGTCGCAAGCAGGATGCTGTCAAAATACGCACCTGCGATAATCTCAGAGGGGCGTGCCTTGGCGGTCTCTGCCTCGTTGACGACGAACGATCCGCGCCTCTGCCATTCGTCGAGCAGGACCGGCTCGGAGATCTCGCCAGTCAAAAGCTCCGTTTCCTGAGTCGTCGGAGCCTCATAGCCTACGTCGAATCCGTCGCTCAGTAGCGGAAGGCTCGCGGTTACAGCCGGTTTTGCGACCACCGGAAGGCCTGCACGTTCGAGGTCCGCAACCGTCTTGGGATCGGCAATTGCCGTCCGGATCGCCTTTACCAATGATTTCAGTTCATCGGCAAACTCGTCGAAGGTCTTCGTCGACTTGGTCCATAGGGTCCCCTTCGCATGTGAGACGCCGATGCGAGCAATTTCGCCGCTGGCCTGGGGCACTTCGCTGATTGCGGCGGAGTACAAGAATGTTTGGTCATCGAAATGGTCGAGCGCGTATCTGAGGTTCGGGCCACTGAGCACTTTCCGATCGGCTTTCAATTCCGTCGGCACGTGCAGCCCATCCAGCCAGGCGCTCTTGGTCCGTCCCTTAACGAACGCATTTTCGAGCGTTTCACGATCGATTGGTTCCGCTGTTCTTGAAAGTGAGATCGTTTTCCGATCGTCGCCTGCCGAACCGAAGGAGATCAACTCGACCAGTCTCTGTCGCATAGAGTCCTGGCTCGCGAAAATTCCCAAGTGCTCCCCGTGTACCGCAATGACATAGAGGTGATGTTGGGTATCGATAGGGTCACCTGAGGGGGTCGAACCATCTGAGCCGTTGGTAGCGAGGTCATCCCGACGATACCAAGCCGGCGGCCTATCGATGCGATACCAGCCACCGAGGGCCGTCACCCCACCCTTTGCATATTCTTCGAGTTCGGTGACTTCCCGGTCGTCTATCGTCACTGGACGCGTTGGAAGCGTCGTCGCGAGTTCGGGCAGTTTTGAATTCAGTTCGCGCGCGAGAGCTTCGGCCCCGGTGGCATGAAAAAGCGACAGCGTTACGTGGGGTCGGGTATTTCCAAAGCGGAGCATTGTGGACCGTCAAAGGAGCAAAGTATCCGATGACCCTAATCTGCTGGGGGAGAAGGTCAAGGTTCCAGTCCTCGGATGCAAGTATGTGAGAGGCGCGCTTGTCGTCGCTCGAGGATAGTCAGGGCTTAGCCGAGTTCGCCCCAGGCGGTGTCCCACAACGTGTCATCCTCAATTGCCACGACCGCTATCAGTTTGCGATATTCTGCGAGCACCTCCCTGCGGGACGTCGTCGATCTTGCACACTTTCGGCATAGCCAGTGTATTCGTGGCCATCGGGCTCGAACCACTGCATGTGCTCGACACTGGCCATCGCGTCGCCCTTCGATCCCCGCGTAATCCGAATGATCGGTGCCCCACCATAGTCCACTACGCCGGCATCCATCGAGACCCGGCGCCATCGCTTTACCATCGGCTCCTCACTCCCATCTATTGCGGCCGCCTGATCCGGATGAGACACCTCTGGCGTTCCTTCATTGAAGACAAGCGCCGGTCGAGCACGATCAGGCGAGATACTGCTGGTACCTGTTCATCGCGCGGCAGCCGTGGGCTGGCTGTCGCTCGCACGCTGATAGCGTTGGGCGAGCTGTTCGACGAAAGTGGGACGCTGGCGTGTCCCCATGTGTTGCTGGACAAAGGGGAGCAGAGTGTCGTCGCGTGCGTAGGCGAATTTTACCGCCCGTCCAGTCACCATCATGTTGAGCGACGTAACGAGCTCGGCGGGATCGCGCGCCTCGATCTTCCTCTGCGTCTCGATGTCGTTGACCGCCACGAACACGGTCTTCGGTGCAATTGGCAGAAAGATGAAGGCGTCCGGCTCGGTAATCGTCCATGTTGAAAACACCGGTCGGTCCGAGGTGATGAACTCTCCTTTCTCCGACGTGATGCGTTTTACCAGCCAACGCATGTTGTTGAGCACTTCCCCTATTCCAGAGTGATCAATGAGCCGCGGAGCGAGCTCCATCGCCCGGCTATCCGTCGAGCGACGGTCTTGCACGAGAAACTCGGCAAGCGTTTCGGGATCGGTCGGGCGACGCGCGGCCAAGTAGCGCGGCTCAAGGTCGAGCATCGCGCTCTTCCATTGTGTCGCCACGCCGGCCTTGAGCGCGCGGATCGAGTGCGGGTCGCGAAGCATCAATGAAAGGATGAAGCGCGACCACGAGCTTCGCAGCTTTGAGTCTCGTGTCATCCGCGGATCGTCGCTTTCGAGGGCATGCAGCGCTTCGGAAGCCCTGGTGTCGAGCGTGCGCATGAAGCCCGATTCGACGCGTTGAGCTTGCTCGGGCGGCAGCCCCTCGATCTCGTAGAGGCGATCTGCAAAGCCGGTCTGTTTGGGGGAGCGGCGGTTGGGGATCACGCGGCCATCGTCGAGCTTGGTCAGCTGGCAAAGCTTGCCGTCTTCAGCGCACCAGCGCGAAAGATAAAACTCAGGCAAGTAGTGGTGGCGGAGAGGGATGTTCATGGCTCTGATTCCTTGCGCCGATCAGGTTTGACTAGCACTCGATTCTCCCCGACTTTGTATCATGCTCCAACGCGTGACTGCCCACCTTCTCGACAATGTCCTCCCGGCAGCGGCAGACTACTTTGGGGCGGAACAAGAGCTTTCGGCGGCCTATGCCGCCAGTGGCCAGCAGTTGCCAGCCTGCGAGCGCGAGGCCAAGAAGGCCAGGAGACTTGCGGCAAATGCTGCTATTGCCCTTGATGGCCTCGTCGATCGAACGGCCAACGAACTAGGGCTTTCGACCAGCACCGTGCGCGCGCAGGTCGGACCACTCTGCATCCTTGGATCCTCGCCGCGGGCTGGATGCATTGAACGTGTTAGGGCCGTGGCCGATGCCTACAAGCACGACGAGCTTTCCAACCCGCAGCATCCGATCACGTCGAACGACGACGTTCTGGTGGTGGCGCCTGGCTATGGCATCGACGGGTTTGGCGTCGGCAAAATGGGTGGTGTCGAAGTTGCCGTCCATCAGGACAATGGGGACTTGCGAAAGTTTCTCGGCGACGTTCCTGCCGCAGTTCGCGGTTGGCTCCAGTTTCTATCCAACAACGGCGCCGTGCTGCCACCCAATAGTGTGAGCGTGTGCAACGTCAAGGTGTGGCCATGAGCGAGGTACCCCGTCGCACCTCGCGACTTGCTTCGCGTAGCAGCTAGCGATCTTCCACGCGGGCGCCTGCGATAGCGTCCGCAGGTGACATCTGTGCGGCGGTCGTAGTCAAAGAGCTTGCTTCACTTGCATCGCCGTCGCAACTTGCAAACGTGGTCAAGATCTTCGTCGGCGTCACAGATCAGGACTGGTTCGATCTCCTTTCGGCTCAAGCACCGGACGAGGTGAATTTCTGGTCGCCTAGCGGGACGACAACTTTTCGGGCGCTGGCCCCCGGCGAACTCTTCCTCTTCAAGCTTCATGCCCCGAACAACTTCATCGCAGGCGGCGGGGTGTTTTCGCATGCCTCGATACTCCCGCTGTCGCTCGCCTGGGAGGCTTTTGGCTCGAAGAACGGCGTGCGGTCGCTGACGGATATGCGGCAACGTATCGATCGCTATCGCCGTGATGATGCGACTAAACGCGTAGGCGAGGTCAGTATTGGGTGCCGGATCCTCACCAGCCCGTTCTTCTGGCCGCGCGAGCAATGGATTCCGGTGCCCAACTCGTTCGCATCCCAGACCGTTGTGGGTAAGGGGTATGATACGGAGGCTGAAGAAGGGCGGGCTCTTTGGGATGCGGTAACGGAGCGGGCGACCATCGCTCTGGGCATGGTGCCTGCGGCCTCTGCTGAGCGCTACGGTGCACCCGTTTTGGTCAGACAGCGGCTGGGACAGGGAGCGTTCCGAGTCTTCGTCACTGACGCCTATGGCCGACGCTGTGCGGTGAGTGGTGAAAAGACTCTTCCTATCCTCGATGCGGCACACATCCGCTCCTATGCCGACGGTGGAGCGCATGAAGGAGCGAATGGCCTCTTGCTTCGCACCGACATCCACAAGCTGTTCGACCTCGGATATGTAAGTTTCGACGAAGATCGAAAGTTCATCGTCAGCCGCCGCCTGAAGGCCGACTTCGATAACGGTAAGCACTACTACGACCTCCACGGCACGGCACTGAGCGCTCCGAGCATTGTATCAGCGGCCCCGGCTACTGCGGCGCTCGAGTGGCACCGAGAGAACAGGTTCCTGGGATGAGCGACACGCGCGACACCGCCGCCCGTCTCGCTGCTGCCGAGCATGTTCGACGCATCTCGGTCGGCGACGCGCTCAGCAGCGAACAGCTCGCCGCTGGCTTCGCCTTCGAGGGTGAGCGAGTTCCGCTGATCAACCCTCAGCGTGGGATCTTCAAACCCAAGAGCATGGAACACCTGCTTTCGGTACGAACCGTGTTTCCGAGCCGCGGGAGGAAGGTCTGGTATGACGACCAACGCATCGTCCATGCTCAGGTGACTCAAGGGCAAGAACTGATCGACTACGCGTTCATGGGCGACAATCCAGACGCAGCCGACAATCGCTGGCTGAAGCAGGCGCACGACGCACAGGTGCCGTTCCTTTACTTCCTCGGCGTCGCGCCTGGTCGCTACACGCCGATCTGGCCGACTTACGTTGCTGATTGGGTGCCGGGTGACCTGAAGGTCAGGCTGGCGTTCGGCCAAAGCGTGCAGGACGCTATCCCCGATGCCCCCGAGCGCCGATATGCCAGTCGACTTGTGCAGCAACGGTTACACCAGGCGACATTCCGGGAGGCGGTACTTACGGCGTATGGTGGCCGTTGTGCCCTCACTGGCCTACCCGAGCCCCGCCTCATCGATGCTGCACATATCATCGTCGATCGAGACGAGGACCTAGGCCAGCCAGTCGTCCCGAACGGGCTGCCGCTGTCCAAGATTCATCACGCTGCGTTCGACGCTAACCTCATCGGTATCGACCCCGACTACAACATCCATGTTAGCGAGGGATTGTTGTCGATCAACGATGGGCCGATGTTTGAACATGGAGTGAAGGGCCTCGTTGGTCGAAAGCTGCGCCTGCCCGTGCGCCCATCTGACCACCCTGACCGTGATCGTCTTGCACGACGGTTTGAATCGTTCCTCCGAGTCGCTTAACCGCGACCTGAGCGGCGGCCGCACACCCTTATCCCACGGCTATGTATGCGCTCTCGGCGTAGCCGCGAGCTAGCTGCGATGGGTCGACGACGCTAGGGCTCGCAAGCCTCGATCTCGTGGAGATCGCCTGGCGACGGGGCGGAACGGATCATTACCGGAGTCTGACGTGGGGCGAAGAGATGGTGCGTACGCGACGACGCCAGCCGGCTCCTGCCAGCGCTGCGTAAGATGTTGAAGGCCCCAGGGCAGCCTGGGCACGCGAACTAATAGGTCGAACCCCGGGAATTAGCGGCGCAAAGC
Source organism: Devosia sp. 67-54 (assembly GCF_001899075.1). Classification (GTDB taxonomy): domain Bacteria; phylum Pseudomonadota; class Alphaproteobacteria; order Rhizobiales; family Devosiaceae; genus Devosia_A. The sequence continues at coordinate 269,789 of NZ_MKVA01000006.1, forward strand.
GGTCGTCGATTTTGTTGCGATGGAGTTGCGATGAGCCGACGAGGCGCCATGTGGATCCGCAGAAAGACTGGGAAATCTTGAGGTTAGCTTGTGTTGACAAAGGCGCATCCAGCCCTTCATCCAGCGCGTGCGTTGCGCCATCCAGGCGCGTAGCGTCAGCGGCGCTTCCTCGTAGGTGCGGCTGTCGAAACATTCGGTGCGCAGGCCTCGCCGCGCCAGCCGCACGCCGAGGTCGGCGTCCTCGGTGACGTTGAAGGCGTCCCACCCGCCGATGTCGCGCAGCACCGACAGGCGGAAATGGTTGCTCGTGCCACCCAGCGGCATCGGCAGCCCCCAGCGCGACAGCGCCGGCAGCAGCCGGCCGAACAGCCCGGCATACTCGCCGGCAAACAGCGCCGTCAGCGCGGTCTCGCTGGCATTTTCGGGCATCAGTTCCGCCTGCAGGCAGGCGAGCCCGGGGTCGGCCTCGAACAGGCTGGCGGCAAGGCGGAGCTGCTGCGGTTCCGGCATGTCCTCGGCGTCGAACACCACGAGATATTTGCCGCGGGCGAGCGGCAGCGCGTAGTCGAGCGCCTTGGGCTTGGTGCGCGGCGGCCCGTCGGGCACCACAACCATGCGGAACATCGGATCGGCCAGCACCGCCTCGACCGCGGCGACCGTCTTGCGGCTGCGCTCTTCGACCACGAAGCGGATGTCGAGCTTCTCCGGCGGATAGTCGAGGGCGCCCATGGCGCGCCGCAGCAGCGGCACCATCGCCGCCTCGTCGCGCAATGGGATCAGCACGCTGTAGATCGGCAGTTCGGCGTCGGACAGCAGGCGTGGCGCGGGCCGTCCGGAGGCGTGCGGAACCGCGGCGACCAGCCGCAGCACGCCGGGGATCATCAGCAGCGGCGTCACCAGCGGGATCAGCACCGGGCGCGCCACCACGCCCGACACCATCACCACCAGGATCACCGCGGCGAGCAGCAGGGCGAAGCCGATGCGGGCATGCCGCGGCAGATCCTGCGACGCGCTGGCGCGCGGCCACAGGCGCGTGAGCCGCTGCCGCGCCTCGTCCATCAGCTGTCCGCTCGCGGCCCGTGTCAGCCCGGCCTCGATCGCCTCCGGCGGCACGATGCGCAAATGCCGCTTCAGCCGCTCCGGCGCGGCGTGCAGATGCATTGCCTCGGCGAACCATGGCGCGACGAACAGCACCTCCTCGCCCAGCACCTGCTGGCGCAGCGTGCGCGCCCCGCCAAGATGGTCGAGCCGCGCGATCGGCGGGACCGGCAGCCGCGACGGCGTGACGCTCGCAAACGGGGCCTCCAGCCAGACGGCGACGCGCCGCCAGGTTTCGGCGCTGCCCAGCCCGAAGCGATGCGCGCAGTAATCCAGCGGGTCCACGCCCATCTGGCCTGCAATGTTCAAATGCCGTCGCGCCGCGAGGTCGGTCGTGCAATTTTCGCGGAGGACGGCGCGCAATAATGCGATCGCCTCGTCCGGATGAGACAAGGGCTGCGCTCCCGGGCAGTCCGCCTCTTCAGTAAAACAATGGCCTAAGTATCAATGCGTATATCGGTACGCCGACCGCCGGCATTTGCAAGAGTGTTTCGGCGCGCTCCGGCACTCGCCAGCCGGGCGGAATTGCGCCATAAGCGGCCCACATCCTGTTGCGGACCATGATGCGCGCCTTACTTGCCCTGATCGTGCTGGCGTTCGGCCTCGGCGCCGCCTCCGCCCAGACGCTGCCCTACCACGCCGATCCGACGGCGCGCGAGATCGTGCCCAATCTGTCGGCGGTGCCCAGCATCCGCTTCCTCACCACCGCCGACTTCCCGCCATTCAACTACCGCGACAAATCGGGCGAGCTGGTCGGCTACAATGTCGATCTGGCGCGCGCCATCTGCGCCGACCTCACCATCGCCTGCACCATCCAGGCCTGGCCGTGGGAGCAGGCGGGCAAGGCGCTCGAGGACGGGCAGGGCGACGCCCTCATCGCCGGCGTGGCGATGACCCGCGAGAACGGTGCTCTCTACGATTTCTCCGACATCTATCTGATGCTGCCGGGCCGCTTCGTGACGCTGAAGGACGGCGCCGCCAATTTCGATCCGAAGGCCCTGGCCGGCAAGACCGTCGCAGTCCGCAAGGGCTCGGCGCATGAGGAGTTCATGCGCCGCTATCTGCCCGACGCCAGGCTCGCCGAGTTCGACAGCGAAACCGCAGCGCTCGAGGCAGTGCGCGACAAGCAGGCCGACGCCTATTTCGGCGACGCCATGCGCGCGAGCTTCTGGTTCATCGACAATCCCGAGTGCTGCAGCTTCGCCGGCCAGCCCTATTTTAGGCCGGACCTGTTCGGCGACGGCTTCGCCATCGCGGTCGCCATCGGCCACGACGCCATCCGCCAGGCGATCGACTACAGCCTCGCCCGCCTCAAGAAGGACGGTACGCTGGACGAATTGTACCTGCGCTGGTTCCCGGTAGGATTCTACTGACGAGCAGGCACGTCGCGGTGCTTCGCTACTCCGCCCGCCGCAGCCGCGCCCGCGCCGACGCCTCGATCGCGGCCGCCACCAGATTGTCGAGTTGCAACCCGTCGCGGATCATTTCGAGCAGCCGCAATTCCTCCTGCTCGAGGCGCAGATCCACCGTCGCCACCTCCACCGCCAGCGCATAGGCGGTGTCGCGCAGCCGCTCGGGAATGGCGCCGAAGATCATGCCCAGCACCTTGTCGAGGTTGGAGCTGTCCTTGATCAGGTCGATCGCCTCGGCGGCGACCTGCCCGAGATTGTCGCGGTTGAAGCCGTCGAACACCGGCAGCCGGCCGACCAGGCTGGAGATGATTTCGAGCTCGCGGTCGCTCACCCGGGCGTCGGACGTGGCCGCCACCACCATCAGATAGATCAGGGCGTCCTGGGGCTGCAGCGTCATCTTGGATACGTCTCCGCTCGAAAAAGCCCCGCATACCTAGGGAGCGGGGTCGCGCTTGTCCAGCGGCGCGGCCATTGACTTTGCCTCGCCGAATGCGGCAACGAGGGCCGACTTTCAACAAAAGGTTGAATTCCGTGTCTACCGCCCCGCTTCCTGCGCTCGATCCCGCTTTCTTCGACGCCGCCCAGACCGCCAAGGCCTGGCCCTTCGAGGAAGCCCGCAAGCTCGTCGCCCGGTTGCAGAAGACGGGCAAACGCGAAGCGCTGTTCGAAACCGGTTACGGCCCCTCGGGCCTGCCCCATATCGGCACCTTCGGCGAGGTGGCGCGAACCACCATGGTGCGCACCGCCTTCCGGTTGCTCACCCGCGACGAGATCCCGACGCGGCTGCTGTGCTTTTCCGACGACATGGACGGTATGCGCAAGATTCCGGACAACGTGCCGGACCGGGCCCTCCTCGAGCCGCATCTGCACAAGCCGTTGACCAGCGTGCCCGACCCGTTCGGCGGCCACTATCCGAGCTTCGGCGATCACAACAACGCCATGCTCCGCCGCTTCCTCGACACCTTCGGCTTCAACTACGAATTCGCCAGCGCCACGCAATACTACAAGTCCGGCCGGTTCGATGCGCAGCTCATCAAGGCGGCGGAAAAGTACGACGCCATCATGGCCGTGATGCTGCCCACGCTGGGCGCCGAGCGGCAGGCGACCTATTCGCCCTTTCTGCCGATCTCGCCGCTCTCGGGCCGCGTGCTCTACGTGCCGATGAAGCATGTCGACGCCAGGGCCGGCACCGTCACCTTCGACGACGAGGACGGCACTGAAACGACACTGCCGGTCACCGGCGGCCATGTGAAGCTGCAATGGAAGCCCGATTTCGGCATGCGCTGGTCGGCGCTCGGTGTCGATTTCGAGATGTTCGGCAAGGACCACCAGACCAACGCCCCGATCTACGACCGGATCTGCGAGATCCTCGGCGGCAAGGCGCCCGAGCATTTCGTCTACGAGCTGTTCCTCGACGATGTGGGCCAGAAGATCTCCAAGTCCAAGGGCAATGGCCTCACCATCGACGAGTGGCTGACTTACGCCTCACCGGAAAGCCTCGCGCTCTACATGTTCCAGAAGCCGCGGCAGGCCAAGCGGCTGTATTTCGACGTCATTCCGCGCGCGGTCGACGAGTACTACCAATACGTCGCCGCGTTCCAGAACCGCACGCCGGCCGAACGGCTCGAAAATCCGGCGTTCCACATCCACGGCGGACACCCGCCGGCCGACACGCCGCCGATCACCTTCGGCCTCCTGCTCAACATCGTCTCGGCCAGCAACGCCGACGACACCGCGGTGCTGTGGGGCTTCATCTCGCGCTATCTGCCCGGCGCGACGCCCCGGAACCACCCCGAGCTCGACCGGCTCGCCGGCTATGCGGTGCGCTATTTCAACGACCGCGTGAAGCCGACCAAGACCTTCCGCGCCCCCACCGACAAGGAACGCGCGGCGCTCCAGGACCTGCACGACCAGCTTGCCGGCAAGGAGGCGCTGTCGGCCGAGGAATTGCAGAACATCGTTTACGAGGTGGGCAAGGCACATCAGTTCGAGCCGCTGCGCGACTGGTTCGGCGCCATCTACGGCGTGCTGCTCGGCGCCGACCAGGGGCCGCGCTTCGGCTCCTTCATCGCCCTCTACGGCGTCAACGAGACGCGCAAGCTGATCGAGGACGCGCTGGCCGGCAAGCTGCTGACGCCCGCCTGAGCCTATTCGGCGGGCTTGCCCGCAGCGGCCGATGCATGCCCGGCAAAGCCCTTGGCGAGACCATGGTACAGGCGTTCCTTGCAGACGATCGCCGCCGTGCCGTCGGCAATGATGGCACAGGCGATCAGCGCCAGCAGCAGCGAGTGGGTGTCGGTCATTTCCATGACGATGACGGTCGAGGTCAACGGCGCGCGCACCACGCCGACGAAATAGCTCGTCATCATCAGCAGTGCGATCGTGCCGGGCGGCACGCCGCCGAACAGCGGCGCCAATAGTCCGCCCAGGCCGGCGCCCACCGACAGCGACGGTGCGAATACGCCGCCGGGGATGCCGCTGATCGTCGTTGCGAGCGTCGCAATGAATTTGGCGGGCGCATACCACAGCGGCAGCGTGCCGCCCTCGATCAGCGCCCGTGCCGGGGCGTAGCCCGTGCCCCAGGTCAGTCCGCTGCTGCCCACCCCCATCAGCGCCACCGCGAGGCCGCAGACCCCGGCGAAAATCACCGGATGCCGGCGAACCCAGGTCAGCACCGGAGCCGCGCCGTTGGCGGCGAACAGCACCAGCCGCGAGAACAGTCCGCCGGCAATGCCGCCCACCACGCCGATCACCGGCACCGCGACGAGGCCGGCGGCGAGTGTCATCGAATCGTGCAGCGATCCGAAATACAGATAGTCGCCGGCGATGCCGAGGCTGACGAGGCCCGAGATCACCACGGCCGCCATCACCAGCAGGGTCAGGCGCTGTTCATAGGCCGCCGCCAGCTCCTCGAGGGCGAACACCACGCCGGCCAGCGGCGTATTGAAGGCACCTGACACGCCCGCTGCGCCACCCGCGATCACCACGGCGGCGGAGAGCGGCACCTTCAGCACGCGGTGCATCGCGGTCATGATGGCGGCGCTGATCTGCACCGTCGGCCCTTCGCGGCCCGACGACGCGCCCAGCATCAGCCCGGCGATGGTGACGACGGTCTTGGCGAGCGCCGTCCGCAGCGACACCAGCGGCGAGTGCTCCGGCTGCGGCAGCCGCGCCGCGGCGATCACCTGGGGAATGCCGGAGCCGCGCGCCTCCGGAGTGAACCGGCGCGTCAGATAGACCAGCAGCATGAAGCCGAGCGGCGTGATCGCCAGCAGCGCCGGCCCCAGCCGCGACGCCCCGGCGGCGAACACGCGCTGCGTCTGGTCCGACAGCATCGCGAAAGCCAGCGCCACGAGGCCGATCAGCACCGCGCCCAGCAGCGTCGCGGCGCGGCGTCGCAGGGTCTGGCGAAGTTCCGGGGAAGCAAGCGGGGAGAGGAGTCGCACGCCGATCAATTGCGCCGCCCTGCCGGCCGGGTCAAGGCGCTACAGATGCGCCTTGAGGAAGGCGACGGTTTCGCCGAAGGCGAGGTCGGCGGCAGCCGCGTCGTATTCCGGTCGGTCGGCCTCGGCGAACCAGTGCTTGGTGCCCGAATGCAGCAGCGTCACGCCGGCATTGGCGGCGGCCAGGGCCTCGGCCATGTCGCGCTGCTCCTCGGGGCCGTCGAACGCATCGGTCTCGGCGAAATGCGCCAGCACCTTGGTGGATCCGCTGTTGAAATTGCCCACATGCGCGGCGTAGTAGGCGACCACCGCGCGCAGGTTCGGCGCCTCTGGCCCGATCAGCCGCAGCAGCTGGAAGCCGCCGAACGAGAAGCCGACGGCGCCGAGCTCCGCCTGCGTCACTGCCGGATGCCGGCTGAGTTCGTCCAGCGCCGCCGTGAGCTTGGGCACCGCTTGCGGCCAGGTCGCATCGGCCAGCTTTTCGGCCCCCGCCGGATCGGTCGTCACCGCGCCGTCGAACAGGTCGGGCAGGGCGACGACGAAGCCCTGTTGCGCGAGTGTCGCGCCGTAGCTCAGGATCGTTTGGTTGAGGCCCCACCAGGGATGCACCACCAGCACACCCGGACCCTTGCCTTGCGGCGGCAGCACGATCTCCATCATTGGCCTTCCTCGCTATGCAGCAGCTTGCGGAAATACACGACGCGCTCGGTCTCCGAAAAGCCGAGGGCGCCGTGCAGGGCCTGGCTGTCGCGATTGGCGATGTCGGCGTCGGAGGCGAGCTCGGTGCAGCCTGCGGCCCGCGCCCACGTCTCGACGGCGCGCACGAGGCTGCTCGCCACGCCGGCGCGGCGATGTTCGGGGACGACATAGATTCCTTCGAGGAAGCCGACCGGCGACGTCTCGCAGCCATTGACGTAGTCGCTGCGCAGGCTCGCTTCGGCAAACCCCGCGGCGGCGCCGTCGATGCGGGCGATGAAGGCCGGGGTGCGGCGCGGATGCGAGAGCGCCTCGGCGATATCCCGCTGATGCTCGTCGGACGGCGCGTGCGGCCACAGGGCCTGCCGCAGGCGGGCCCATTCGCCGGCGTCGGCGGCGGTGGCCGGCGCCACGGCGACCGCCGTCACTGGCTGGCCCAGATGATGCGCGCGATCCACTCGACATCGGACATGTCGATGAGCCGCGGGGCGTGGTTGGTGTTGAGCGAATGCAATTCGACGAGATTGGCGGTCTGTCGCGCCAGGATCTTGGCCATCACTTCGCCGTCGCGCGTCTTCACCACCACGCGGTCGCCGCGCCGCACCTGCTCGTTGCGCGACACCACGATGCGGTCGCCGTCGCGATAGAGCGGCAGCATCGAATCGCCGGTGACTTCGAGCGCATAGATGCCCGGCTCGCCCGGTGCCGGCAGGTGCACCTCGTCCCAGCCGTCGCCCGCGGGAAAGCCCGCGGCATCGAAGAAGCCGCCGGCGCCCGCCTGCGCAAGGCCGAGCAGCGGCACCGTGGCGCCGGTCACGCCGCCCGCGGTCGCCGTCTGCAGGTAGGCGCCACCGGCCGCGAGGAAGGAATCGAAAGTCTCCCCGGTGGCGTCGAGCAGCTTGGCGATGCTTTCGGTCGACGGCCAGCGTTCGCGCCCGTCGCGGCTGACGCGCTTGGAGCGGTTGAAGGCCGTGGCATCGAGCCCGGCAAGCTTCGCCAGCCCCGACGGCGTGAAGCCGTGCCGCGTGGCAAGCGAATCGATGGCGTCCCAAATGGCGCTGTGCGACAGCATTTCTGCACCGTTTGAGGAAAATTGTCCCGTCAGGAGACAGAAGTCCTATGTATTAATCCGTGCTTGTCGTCCTGTAAAGGCTTTGCGCCGTCCATCGGCCGGGATAAGCCTCCCGCCGAACCTACACGGACGTCCACGCCGATGCCCAATCCGGACTTCGTCTACAAGATCGTCACCCGCGCCGCTTTCGACGCCGCCGCGGCGGCCGGCGCGTTTCCGCAGATGCCGGTCGACCTGAAGGACGGCTTCATCCATTTCTCCACCGCCGCGCAACTGCGCGACACGCTCCGGCTGCATTTTGCCGGGCAGTCCGACCTCGTGGTCTTTGCCGTCCGCCCTGCCGACATGGGGCCGGGGCTGCGCTGGGAGGCGTCGCGCGGCGGCCAGATGTTCCCGCATCATTACGGGCCGCTCGGCACCGCGGCCATCGGCCGGCAGGTGACGGTCTCGGTGGCCGCCGACGGTGCCCTGGCGCTGCCGGATTGGATCGCATGATCCTGTCGGCGCTTTCGCCGCTGCTCCGGGTGCCGCTGCTCGCGAGCCTCACCCGCGACAGCCTGCTGAAGATGGACCCCGAGACCGCGCATGGCGCCACTATCAACGCGCTGCGCCTCGGGCTCGCGCCGGAGCAGGCCGATCCCGATCCGCCGGAATTGAAGACGCTGCTCGCCGGCCTCGAGCTCAAAAATCCGGTCGGCATGGCGGCCGGCTTCGACAAGAATGGCGAGGTGCCGCGGCCGCTGGCGCTGATGGGCTTCGGGCTGGTCGAAGTGGGCACCGTCACGCCACGCCCGCAGGCGGGCAATCCGAAGCCGCGGCTGTTCCGCGTCGGCGGCGCCGAGGGTGTCGTCAACCGCATGGGCTTCAACAATGCCGGCCACGACGAAATGTATCGCCGGTTGCACGGCGTGCGCGTGCCGGCGGCGCTCGGCATCAACATCGGCGCCAACAAGGACAGTGCCGATTTCACCGCCGACTACGCCAGGGGTGCCGCCCGCTTCGCCGGCATCGCCGACTACCTCACCGTCAACATTTCGTCGCCCAACACGCCGGGCCTGCGCGACCTGCAGCAGGAGGAGGCGCTGCAGCGGCTGCTGCATGCGGTGCTGACGGTGCGCGCGCAAGCGCCGGTGCGCGTGCCGGTGTTCCTCAAGATCGCGCCGGATCTCGATGAGGCCGGTCTCGACGCCATCGCCAGGGTGATCGCGACCACCGACCTCGACGGCCTCATCGTCTCCAACACCACCATCCGCCGCGACATGGTCGCCGGACTCGAGAACGCCTCCGAGAGCGGCGGGCTCAGCGGCAAGCCGCTGTTCGACCTCGCCACCGTCCGCCTGGCGCAGATGCGGCAGCGCACCAGCCTGCCCATCATCGGCGTCGGCGGCATCCATTCGCCGCAGAGCGCGCTCGCCAAATTCGAGGCGGGCGCCAACGCCGTGCAGCTCTATTCGGCGCTGGTCTTCGGCGGCCTCGATTTGCTCGAACGCATCAAGCGCGGCCTGACGGCAGCCGTGCGCAATGCCGGCAAGACCAATATCAGCGAACTGGTGGGCACGAAGACCGGCGAGTGGGCTTCACGCAAATAGCGTCGCCCGCCGCCGCTCCAGCGACCACCAGTAGAACGCGCCGCGCGCCACGAACCACAGATGCAGCGACAGCCACAGCCCGAGATTGCCCAGCGGCATCTTGAGCACCAGCGCGGCGACCATGAACACCACCAGCGACGCAACCATGCCGTTGCGCATCAGCACGTTCTGCGTCAGCCCGATCAGCAGCCCGTCATAGAGAATGGCCGGCATGAAGGTGAGCGTCGCCAGCGCCGCGATCCAGAGATATTGGTGCGCCGCGTGCCGCACCTCCTCGTTGGTGGTCATCAGCGCGGTGAGGGAGTCGCCGCCGAAATACCACAGCAGCCCCAGCCCCACCGAGATCAGCAGGCCGGCGCGGAAGGAGAGGGCGTAGGCGCGCTCGAATGCCGGCCGCCAGTTCGCGCCGAGCGCCTTGCCGCTGAGCTGCTCGGCCGCCTGCGCGATGCCGTCGAGGAAGTAGGCGATGATCATCAGCTGGTTGAGCAGCACCGCATTGGCCGAGAGCTGGATCTCGCCCATGCGCGAGCCTTGCGCCGCGAACCAGGCATAGGCCGTCATCAGCGCCGCCGAGCGGATCATCAGGTCGCGGTTGAGCCCGACCAGCCGCTTCAGCGCCTGCACCTCGTGCAGCTCGCCCGGCTTGATGTGCGCCAGCAGCGGCCGCACGCCGCCGAACTTGCGCACGAACAGCGCCAGCCCGGCGACCGTCGCCACCAGCTCGCCCAGCAGCGTGCCGAAGCCGGCGCCGGCGACGCCCCAGTGGAATACATAGACGAACACCACGCAGGCGACGATGTTCACCCCGTGCAGCAGGATCTGGATGGTCATTCCGGTGGTGGCCGCGGCGCGGCCATAGAACCAGCCCAGCATCACGTAGTTGATGAGCACCAGCGGCGCGCCCCAGATGCGGATGTAGAAATAGAGCGCCAGCGCATCGCGCACGCCGCCCTGCGGCGCCAGCGAGATCTCGGCAATCCAGAACAGCAGCGGGCTCAGCGCGATCATCAGCACGCCGATGATGGCGGCCAGCACCAGCGCCCGGGCCGCGTGCAGCAGGCCCTCGCGCGGGTCGCGCGCGCCGATCGCCTGCGCGGTGAGTCCGGCGGTGCCGATCCTGAGGAAATAGGCGAGCGAGAACAGGAAGTCGAACACCAGCGCACCCAGCACCAGCCCGCCCAGCCGGTCGGCGTCGCCCAGCCGCCCGATCACCGTGATGTCGGTGAAGCCGACCAGCGGTTCGGTGATGAAGGCGAGCGAGGCGGGGATGGCGATGCGGAACACATCGCGGCTGGTCACCTCGAAGGGGAAGGTCGGGCGCGTCATCTCAGTCCGCCGTGACGATGTCGATGGCAATGTCGGCGCGCGGCCGCGACCGCATCACCGTGTCGTAATTGACGAGGTCGACCCGCTCGATATGGGCGCGGTTGCGCGCCTCGGTGAACAGGCCCTCTTCGGCGTGCCGCTTCATCAGCCGCGCCCGCACCAGCTCGCGCGGCACCGCAAGGAAGATCGCGCGGTCGAGCAGCGGCCGCACCCGCCACCACGGCGCGGTGGCGAGCAGCAGGTAATTGCCCTCGACCACCAGCAACCGCGTGGTTGCCGGAACGACGAACGCCTCGTCCACCACGTCCTCGATCTTGCGCGAATAGCCGGGGCCGGCGAGGTCGGCGGTGGCTGCTTTCAATTGCATGAGGAAGTCGGCGAAGGCGGCCCCCTCGAAGGTGTGCGGCATGCCCTTGTCGGCGGCGGTACCGAGGCTCTCGAGCTTGGCATGCTTCATGTGGAAGCCATCCATCGGCACATAGGCGGCCACTCCGCCCAACTCCGCCGCCAGCCTTTGCGCCATCGTCGACTTGCCGGTCCCCGGTCCGCCGGCAATGCCGAGCACGCGCCGGCCGGGCTGCGCCAGCAGCGCCTCGGCCTCGCGCCGCAGCAGCGCCAGCGCGGCGTCCGGCGTCAGCGACAGGGATTGCGGTTCCTGCTCCATGCCGCTCCACTACGTGGTATCAGCACGGAATGCAAAAGCTGCTCATCCTCCAGTCGCTGTGGGCCATGCAGAACCCGCGCTCGGGCTCCGAGCCGCGTCTCGCCGACGCCGTCGCGCGCATTGCCGCGGCCGGTTTCGACGGCATCGGCGCGCTATGGATCGACCGCGCCGGGGCGCGCGAGGTTGCGGCCATCGCCCGCGACCATGGGCTGATCGTCGAGGGGCTGGCGCTGCCGGCCACGGTGGATGAATTGCAGCCGGCGCTGGATTGGGGCGCCGAGTTCGGCCTGCACCATCTCAACGTCCAGCCCAATACCCGGCCGCGCGCCCTGCGCGATGCCGTCGCCACGCTCGAGGGCTGGCAGCGCCTCGCCGGCCAGGTGGCGTTCCCGGTCAATTTCGAGACGCATCGCGGCCGCCTCACCAACGATCTCCTGGTGACGCTCGACCTCATCGATGCGCTGCCCGGCCTGCGCCTCACGGCGGACATCTCGCACTATGTCGTCGGCCGCGAGATCGAGCTGCCGGTCTCGGCCGAAGCCGACACGCAGGTGAAGGCGGTACTGGCGCACGCCGAGGCCTATCACGGCCGCGTCGCCAGTTCCGAGCAGGTGCAGATTCCGCTCGGCTTCGCCTGGGCACGCCCTTGGACCGAGCAGTTTACCCGCTGGTGGCGGCACGGCTTCGCCGACTGGCGCCGGCGCTCCGGTCCCGACGCCGAGCTCACCTTCCTGTGCGAGCTCGGCCCGCAGCCTTACGCCATTGCCGGCGCCGACGGCCGCGATTTGACCGATCGCTGGGAAGAATCGCTGCAGCTGCGGGACATTGCGCGGGCGTGCTGGGACTAGCAGGCAGGGACCCGGCGCCAGCCGATTTTGCCTTTCCACCGCGCAGCACTATCTTTGACGCTCCACCGAGTGCCTCCGCGTGTCCCTGCATCCCACCATCGCCGGCTGGTTCGCTGCCAAGGGCTGGTCGCCGCGCCGGCACCAGCTCGACGTGCTGGCGAGCTGGGACCGCGATGCCTCGGCGCTGCTGATCGCGCCGACCGGCGCCGGCAAGACGCTGGCCGGATTCCTGCCCACCCTCAACGACCTCGCGCACGCGCCGCGGCAGGGTCTCCACACACTCTATATATCGCCGCTCAAGGCGCTGGCCGTCGACGTCGCCCGCAACCTCGGCACGCCCATCGACGAGATGCATTTGCCGGTAAGTGTCGAGACGCGCACCGGCGACACCCCGGCGTCGCGCCGCACCCGGCAGCGCCGCGACCCGCCCAACGTGCTGCTGACCACGCCCGAGCAGCTCGCCCTGCTGCTCAGCCACGAGGACAGCGCCCGTTTCTTTTCCGGGCTGCGCCGCATCGTCCTCGACGAATTGCACTCGATGGTCACCAACAAGCGCGGCGAGCTGCTGTCGCTCGACATCGCGCGGATCGCGACCTACGCGCCGGGTCTGAGGATCACCGCGCTGTCGGCCACCGTGGCGCGCCCCGACCTCCTGCGCGACTGGATCGCGGCGCCATTGCCCGGCGCCGAAACCGACCTGCTGTTCGGCGCCGGCGGCGCGAGGCCCGATCTCTCCATCCTCGCCTCGGGCCAGCATGTGCCGTGGGCGGGCCACTCCACTCTTTACGCCGTCCCTGAGCTCTACGAGATCATCAAGCAGCACCGCACCACGCTGCTCTTCGTCAACACCCGCTCGCAGGCCGAGATGCTGTTCCAGAACCTCTGGGCCATCAACGACGACGGCCTCGCCATCGCGCTGCATCACGGCTCGCTCGCCGTCGAGCAGCGGCGCAAGGTCGAAAGCGCCATGGTCGCCGGCAAGCTGCAGGCGGTGGTCTGCACCTCGACGCTCGATCTCGGCATCGACTGGGGCGACGTCGATCTCGTGGTGCAGGTCGGCGCCCCCAAGGGCGCGAGCCGCATGCTGCAGCGCATCGGCCGCTCCAACCACCGCATGGACGAGCCGAGCAAGGCCATCTTCGTGCCCTCCAACCGCTTCGAAGTGCTCGAATGCGAGGCGGCGCTCGAAGCGGTGGAACGCGGCGCGCAGGACAGCGAGGACCCCAGCGTCGGCGGTCTCGACGTGCTCGCTCAGCATGCGCTCGGCATGGCCTGCGCCGCCCCGCTCGACCCCGTCGCCTTCTTTGAGGAAGTGCACCGCGCCTGGCCCTATCGCGAGCTGAGCTGGGAGACCTTCGAGCGGGTGCTCGATTTCGTCGCCACCGGCGGCTACGCGCTGCGCGCCTACGAGCGCTACGCCAAGCTCAGGCAGACGCCCGAAGGCCGGTTCCGCATCGCCAATCCGCAAATCGCGCAGCAATACCGGCTGAACGTCGGCACCATCATCGAAGACCCGATGGTCAGGGTGCGGCTGGTCAAGGGCCGCGGCTTCAAGACCGGCTCGGCCACCGGCCCCATCGGCCGCTACGGCCGGGTGCTCGGCGAGCTGGAAGAGTACTTCATCGACCAGCTGGTGCGCGGCGACACTTTCGTCTTCGGCTCCGAGATCGTGGCCTATGAAGGCATGTTCGAAACCGAGGCCTACGTCTCGCGCTCCACCGCCACCGATCCGAAAATCCCGTCCTATATGGGCGGCAAGTTTCCGCTCTCGACCTATCTTGCCGACGGCGTGAGACGGCTGCTCAGCGATCCCGGCAACTGGCGCCGGCTGCCCGACCAGGTGAGCGACTGGCTGCGCCTGCAGCACGAGGCATCAATCCTGCCGCCGCCCGACTCCATGCTGGTCGAGACGTTTCCGCGCGGCACCGTCAACTACATGGTCTGCTATCCCTTCGAAGGCCGCCTCGCGCACCAGACATTGGGCATGCTGCTGACGCGGCGGCTCGAACGCGCCCGCGCCCGCCCGCTCGGCTTCGTCGCCTCCGATTATTCGCTCGCCATCTGGGGGCTGGGTGATTTCGGCGGGCTCATCCGCACCGGCCGGCTGTCGCTCGCCGAGCTGTTCGCCGAAGAGATGCTCGGCGACGACCTCGAGGAGTGGCTGCACGAGAGCCAGTTGATGCGCCGCACCTTTCGCAACGCGGCGATCATCTCCGGCCTGATCGAACGCCGCCATCCGGGCAAGGAAAAGACCGGCCGGCAGGTCACCGTGTCGTCCGACGTCATCTACGACGTGCTCTACGAACACGAGCCCGACCACATCCTGATCCAGGCGACCCGCCGCGACGCCGCCCGCGGCCTGCTCGACATCGAGCGGCTGGGGCAGATGCTGCGCCGCATCCGCGATCACATCGTGCACAAGCCTCTCGACCGAATCTCCCCGCTCGCGGTACCGATCCTGCTCGATATCGGCAAGACGCCGATCTTCGGCGAGGCCCGCGAAAGCGTCATGGCCGATGCCGCCGACGAATTGATGCGCGAGGCGATGGGCCAGGCGCCGGCGTCCGGCAAGCGGATCGCGGTGCCGCCGCCGCCCAAACGGAGCGGGCAGAACGATGAGCGCAGGCAGCGCGGCAGCCGCCGCCGCGTGGCAAAGTGAGGACCCGGTGGTGCTCCTTCACTTCGCCGGCCATACCTTCGAGCCTTTGGTGTCGGGCGCCCTGTTCTGGCGCGCCGAATCGATGCTGCTCGTCGCCGATCTGCATCTCGAGAAATTCTCCTCTTTCGCCCGCCGCGGCCAGATGCTGCCGCCCTACGACACCGGGCTAACGCTGAAGCGCCTCGAGCGCGACCTCGAGCGCACCCGCGCCGAGCGCGTCGTCTCGCTCGGCGACAGCTTCCATCGCAACGACGGTGTCGACACGCTGCTCGATGCCGACCGGCTGCGGCTGTTGGCACTGCTCGGCCGCGCCCACTGGACCTGGCTCAGCGGCAACCACGATCCGCTGCCGCATGCGCTGGGCGGCATCTGCGTCGAGATGCTGGAGCATCGCGGCCTGACCCTGGTGCACGAGCCGAAGCGCAGTGGCGGCCGCGCCACCATCGCCGGCCACCTGCATCCGGCGGCGACCGTCGTCGCCAACGGCCACGGCACCCGCCGTCCCTGCTTCGTGCATGACGGCCGCCTGCTGCTCTTGCCCGCTTACGGCGCCGGCACCGGCAGCATGAACATCCTCGGCCCGGACTTTCACGGCCTGTTCGACCACGCTGCGCTCGAAGTCACCATGCTCGGCCGCAACCGGCTCTATCCGGTGAGCCCGCGCCGGCTCGTCGCCGGCGCATAGCGCCTGGCCTTGAACGGGGTCACGGGACTCTGGCCCCCACCCACCGGAACCCGCGTCAATCGGACGTCTAGCCCGCTACCGCCGGAACACCACGCCGGCGAGCCAGCCGGTGCCGAGCGCCAGGATCACGCAGACGATGGCATAGAGCAGGGGCTGCTGGCGGCTGGCGACGAACACGAAATTCTCGAACCCGCTCTTGCGCACGGTGAACCCCTCGGAGCGCTCGGCCACCACCTGCTTGTCCTTGAGCACCAGCGTGTGGGCGAGGAACGGCCCGTTGGCGACGTCGCTGGGCAGCGTGATCTGCGCCACATAGGCGGTGTTGCTGAGAAAGCGCACGCCGTCCTCGCGCACCGCGAAATGCCCGTCCTCGGTCATCAGCCGCACCAGCTCGCTGCCGAAGCGGGTCGCCATCTCGGTCGGGCCCTGCGCCGAGGTGGCGAGCGCCTGCGAGATCGGCAGCACGTTCTCGGCGCTCAGCACTTCCGCGCTGGCGATGTTGTCGAGCTTGCCACTCGCCAGCACGTTGTAGAACGAGGGGAACTGCTTGAACGTCACCTGTTCGGTATTGCTCCAGATGCCGAAATTGTTGGTCTTGAGCCGGGTCACCCAGTCCTGCAGCGGCCCGGTGACGATGACGATGATATTGTAGGGACCATTGAGCGCCGTGCCCGGCGTGTCGGGCTCGATGGTGCCGAACAGGCTCAGCACCGCGCCGTCGAAACTCGACGTGATCTGCACGTTGGAATTGGAGACCGTCGAGGCGAGCTTTTCGGCGCCGGCGGGCGCGGCGAAGGCGATCAGCAGCAAAGCGAGCAGCAGCCGTCTCAACCCGCGCCTCCCGCGGTCAGCACCGCCGTCGAGAACGGATCGGACGGGGTCAGCACCAGCGTCAGCCCGAAGCGGATGGCGACGGCGAGCACCAGCAGTGCCAGCAGCGCCCGGAGCTGGTCCCCGCGCAGATATTTGCCGGCCGAGGCGCCGAACTGCGCCCCCACCGTGCCGCCCACCATCAGGCAGAAGGCGAGCAGGATGTCGACGCTCTGGCTGGTGAGGATCTGCAGCACCATGGTCACGCACATCATCGCCACCACCTGCAGCAGCGAGGTGCCGACCACCACATTGGCGGGAACGCGCAGCAGGTAGACCAGCGCCGGCACCAGGATGAAGCCGCCGCCGACGCCGAGCAGCGCCCCGACGATGCCGATGAACAGTCCGATCGCCAGCACCGGCAGCACCGAGATATAGAGCCGCGATTTCTTGAAGCGGATGCGCATCGGCAGCCGGTGCATCCAGCTATGCTGGCTCGGCAGCTTGTCGGGCACCGTCGCGCCGCTCCGCCGCTTGAGGATCGAGCGCACCGCCTCGGTCAGCATCAGCGAACCGAGAAAGCCCAGCAGCAGCAGGTAGGCGAACGAGATGAACAGGTCGAGCTGCCCGGCGGCGCGCAGCAGCGTGAAGATGCCCACACCGATCATCGAGCCGATGGTGCTGGCAAGGATCAGGTAGAGCGCCAGGTGCAGATCGATGGCGTTGCGCCGGTAATAGCTGAGCGCGCCCGAGGTCGATGAGGCCGCCACCTGCCCGGTGACCGAGGCGATCGCCACCGGCGAAGGCACGCCGGCAAAGATCAGCAGCGGCGTCAGCAGGAAGCCGCCGCCCACCCCGAACAGGCCCGATAGGAAGCCGACCGCCCCTCCGATTCCGATCAGGAAGAAGAGGTTCATCGAGAGTTCGGCGATCGGCAGATAGATCTGCAAGGCGGGCCTTCCGACCGCGAGCCGTTTTCAGCCCGCGAACGAGGGGATCAAAGTCTGGAAGGGGGCAGCGGTTTTCCGCGCCCCCTGATGGTTCAGACGTTCACCATCGCCGCCACTTTCGACGACAATGCGACCGGGGGCAAGTCACACCGGCTGGCTGCCGAGCACGGCGAGCAGCCGCGGGTTGATCTGGCCCACCTGCGACATGCCCGTCGCGCCCTCGAACGCCTTGATTGCATCCTGCGTCTTCTTGCCGGCGATGCCGTCCGGCGTGCCGACGTCGTAGCCGAGCTTGCCCAGCGCCTTCTGCACGCTGGCGACGATGTCGTGCGTGGTGATCGTCTCGCCGGGGTCGAAATTCTTGCTCCAGCTGCCGATGGGCGCGAAATTGGCCGCGAGATCGATGCTCTCGGGCTTGAAGGCGTTCACCTCGGCCGTGACCTTGGCGACGGTTGCGGCATCGAGCGAGCGGGCGATGTCGTCGCGTGCCTTGATCGCATCCTTGTCCCCGCTCAGCGCCGCGATGGAGAACCATTTGTAGGAATCCGCCATGTTCTGCGGCACGCCGAGGCCCCGGGCATAGAGCATGCCGAGGTTGAACTGGCTGTCGGTGAGGCCGCGTTTGGCCGCTTCCTCGAACCATTTGGCGGCGGAATCGAATTGCTGCTTGCCGAGCTGCCCGCCGGCGTAGAGCGCGGCGAGATTGTGCATCGACATGCGGTTGCCCGCTTCCGCGGCGCGCTCGTACCAGAGCTTGGCGGTGTTGAGGTCCTTGCTGACCCCGTCGCCGCTCTCGTACAGGCTGCCCAGCCGGTATTGCGCCGGCGCGAAGCCCTGCGCCGCGGCGCGCTCGTACCAGGTCGCCGCCGCCTTGTAGTCCTGCGGCACGGCGCGGCCTTCGGTGTAGATCGCGGCCACCTCGAACTGCGCCCGGGCGTCGCCATTGGCGGCGGCGGTGCGCAAATCCAGCGGTCCGACATTTTCCGGCGGCATCTCCACCTTCACCGGGCTCGGCGTCTCCGGCGTCAGCGGCGCCACGGCCGGCACGGTCGTCGCCGGGTCGGCATTGGCGAGCTGCGTCGCCGCGGCGAAGGCGCTCGGCATCGCCGGCGTCGCGTCCTTGGTGAAGCCCTGCGCCGTGGTGCTGCCGATCGACCCAGTCTTGATCGAGGCATCGGCCATCGGAATGACGCGCGGCGGGATCGTCTCGGTGCCCAGCACCGGCGCCATCGGTGCATTGCCGATATCGCCGGTCGTCGCCGGCGCCGCATCGGCGGCCGGAGCCGGAGCAGGCGTCTGTCCCGCGTCTTCGCTGTTGAGGCGCTGCGCCACGAAATTGACGGTGAGGAAGCCGAGCGCCACCACCGCAGCGGCCAGCAGGATCGCCTTGCGGTGCCGGCTGAGGAAACTCTCGGTCGCCTCGGCCTTGGGTGCCGGAGCATCGGCCGCGATGCTCGGCTCGAGTGAGGCGGCCGGCGCGGAAACGGCCGCGACCGGCGCCGGCTCGGCCTTGAACTCGGTGCGCGCCGGCTTGTCGCCGGCCAGCAGGCGCTTCTTGCGTGCCATGGCTTTCGCCTCGGCCTTCGTCGGCGTCTCGGGCTTCGCCGGCGCCTCCGGCTTCACCTCGGCCGCCGGTCCCGGCTGGAAGCGCGCCAGCGCCCGCCCGATCAGCGAATTGGACGGCTGCGGCTCCGGCTTGCTCGCCATCTGCCGCTGCGCCGCGCGCCGCGCCGCTTCGATGAAGGTGTTGGTCCGCGCCGGGGTCGCCGGCGCCGGCTCGGGCGCCACGACGGCCTTGGGTGCGCCGCTGTCGCCGAAGTCGAGGCTGGGCTGCGGCGCCGCCGGCAGCTCGACCTTTTCCGGATCGAAGCCGATCGGCGGCATCGGCGCCGCCGGCCGGTCGTAGCGCGCCGCCATCGACATATCCTCGTCGAGGCCCGGATGGCGCTTGCGCGGTCCGTTCTTGGCCTCGAGCGCCTGCGCCACCGGCCCGCTGGGCTCGGGGAACGCCGGCGCCACCAGCGGCGCATCCTCCGCCGGGCTGCGCGGCATGGCATCGACGCGGCCGCGCGGCATCGCCGCCGGAGCGGGCATCTCCGCTTCCGCATCGGCGATGATCGCCGCGAGATCGGATTGCTGCACCGGGCTTTCGGAGCGCGGGGTCGACCGGTCGAGCAGCGACGCCTCGAGCCGCTTCAGCCGCTCGTTGACCTCGTTGATGCCGGCCTGCATGCCGTCGACGGCGTCCACTTCGGGGTCGCGCTGCATCGAGCCCAGCATGGCGCCGATGCGCTCTTCGAGCCGCGCGATGGTGTCGTTGATCGCCGGGTCCACCGCCGGTGCGACGCTGGCCGGCGTCTGCCGCTGCACCGCCTCGGCGGTGCGCGTGGCGACGAGGTCGGCCACCGCGTCGAAATCCGGCATCATCACCTGCGCCGGCTCGGACGAATACAGCTTGGCGAGGCCCGAAAGCTGCTCGCCGGTCTGGTCCATGCGCGCCACCAGCAGCCGCACCTGCGCCTCGAGCTGGCCGAGGCCCGGATCGATCGGCCGCTCGCCGATGCGGTCGCCCAGCGCGCCGATCTGCCGGCCGATCTCGGCCATGTCCTCGCGCGTCGACAGCGTCTCGATGCGCTCTTCGATGGCCTCGAAGCGCGGCGCGATGGCCACGATCACCGTATCGCGCAGCGCCGACAGATCCTTGCGCAAGCCGTGCAGCAGGCGGTCGCCGCTCTCGAGGTCGCCGATGCGGGTGTTGAGCGCGTCGACCAGCTCCACCAGATGCGTCGGCTGCTGCTGTCCATCGGCGAGCGCGTCGGTGAACCGCGCCATCTGCGCGCTGAGGTGGTCGAGATCGGCGGGCGACAGCGAGCGCTGCCGCTCGAGCGAGTCGATGCGGTCATAGACGGCGCGCACGCTCTCTTCGATCGAGCGCATGCCGTCCTGGAAGGCCTGGCTCTCGACCGGGTTCTGCACCCGGTCGGCATAATGCACCTGCAGTTCCGCCAGCTTGCCGACCGTCGCGGCCACGTCGTCGAGCCGCCGCGTCAGCGTCTGGATGTCCATCTCGCGGCCCTGCGACATGATGCGGCCGAGCGAGGCGATCTGTCCTTCGAGCCGCTTCACCTGGCCGGTCTCGCCCACTGCGCCGGCCAGCAATTCCACCACATGCGCGAGTTGCGCCACTTGGTCGGCGACGTCCTTCACATTGGCGCCGGTCTTGATCTGCGCCTTGATCTCGCCCTCGAGCTTTTCGAGCCGGCCGCTGAGCCCGTTGACCGATTGCGCCAGCTTGTCGAACAGCGGCGCCGGATCGGCGGCGCGGGGGGCGGGGGCAGGCGTGGCCGGCGCTTGGTTGGCGGCCGGCTGCGGCGCCACGCGGGCGCGGCCGGCGCCCTGGCTGGCGCGAATCTGGTTGATCGCCGCCTGCAGGCTGTCGCGCGGATTGGCCGGCATCGGCGCTGGCGCCGGCTCCTCGAAGCGGGTGATGGCGCGCTGCACCGAGCGCAGCGCGTCGCGATGCCGGGCCTCGTTGGGCGCATCGGCGAACGCCGCCTCGCGCGGCCGCTCGCCGCCGCGCGACCGTGCCACCTGGTCGTCCACCTGATCGAGCAGCACCATCAGCTCTTGTCGAAGCGATTGCCATTCGGCGGGGCTGTGGTCGCGATCGTCGCCGACCGGCTGGGATTGCTGATACGCGCGGGCCATGGAGATATCCCAAGCACCTGGAAAGGACGCCCGCCCCGGCAAATACGCGGTCGGGCTCAGCCGGCACTGTTAAAGAACATGGTAAAGAACGCGTTAAGCGGTGATGCATTTTGCAACGGCAAGCAAAATGCTCGGGCCGCCGCGCGTCCGTGGATCGGGGCCGACTGCCCGGCCCGGCGTCCTTCGTCCTAAGTGGCATTGGTCGGCGGCGTCGGCGCGCGCTAAGGAGAGGGAACCATGAGCCGCATCATTATCGTCGACGACCACCCGCTGTTCCGCGCCGCCCTGAGCCAGACGCTCACCGGCGCCAGCGGCGCGGCGCGCGTCGAGGAGGCCGGCGACCTGGCGGCGCTGGGCGCCGCGCTCGAGGCCGATCGCGATTGCGACCTGGTGCTGCTCGACCTCAACATGCCCGGCGCGCACGGCTTTTCCGGCCTGCTGCTGCTGCGGGCGCAATATCCCGAAGTGCCGGTGATGATCATCTCGGCGGTCGAGGATGTGAAGGTGATCCGCCGCACCTTCGAGCTCGGTGCCGCCGGCTACCTGCCCAAATCGGTGGGCCCGGCCGACATCCGGGCGGCCATCGACACCGTGCTCCGCGGCGAGGTCTTCGTGCCCGACGGGGTCAATCTGGGCGGCGACGACGAGCAGACCGACTTCATCCGCCGCCTCGCCACCCTGACGCCGCAGCAGATCCGGGTGCTGATGATGCTGAGCGATGGCTTGATGAACAAGCAGATCGCCTACGAGCTGTCGATCTCGGAGGCGACGGTGAAGGCGCACGTCTCCTCCATCCTGCAGAAGCTCGACGTCGACAGCCGCACCCAGGCGGTGATCGCCGCGTCCCGCATCGAACAGGGCCAGTTCGAGGCGCTGCTCTAGCGGCCGATCGGCCTGAGCGTAGCCGGAAATTCTGCCTGCAGCGGCAAGCGAGCGCCCTCCGCAACACCCCGCAAAGACAATCTTCCTAGCCTTTTCGCGGCGATTTCAGCGGTCTTTGCGTCGCAAGGCCGCTGATCGCGGCCCTGAGCGCTGCCGGTTTCACCGGCTTGGTGACGACGGCGATGCCGCGTTCCTCGGCCAGTGTCCGCACCGCCGCGGTGCGGTCGGCGGTGACCAGCGCCGCCGGCAGATGCCCCCCCACATTGTGCCTCAGCCATTCCACCGCATCGAGCCCGGAGGTCTGGTCGAGATGGTAGTCCATCAGCACCAGGTCGGGCAGCCAGCCGACCAGGATCTGGTCGCGGTCGATGTCGCGCAGCGAGCGCGCCGAACGCACGTCGCAGCCCCAGCCGCGCAGCAGTCCCTCCATCGCATCGAGCACCGCCCGCTCGTTGTCGACGCACAGGATCCTCAGTCCGGTGAGGCTCGCCGCGTCGCCGGCGCGTTCGCCCTCGCTCGCCTCCGGACGCTCGATCTTGCCGCGCGGCAGATAGAGCGAAAAGCGCGAGCCCTTGCCCTCGACGCTGCTCAATTCGAGCGTCAGCCCCATCGCCGCCACCAGGCGTTCGACGATCGACAGCCCGAGGCCGAGCCCCTGCGCCATCCGGGCGCCTTGTTCCAGCCGCGAAAATTCCGCGAACAGCAATTGGTGCTGCTCGCGCGAAAAGCCGATGCCGGTGTCGACCACGTCGAGCCGCACCCGGCTGCCGCGCCGCCGGCACCCGACCAGCACCCGGCCGCCGGGGCGGGTGTACTTGATGGCGTTGGAGACGAGGTTCTGCACGATCCGGCCGACCAGCGCGCGGTCGGCATTGACCACCGCGGTGGAATCGACCAGCCGCAGATGCACCGACTTTTCCTCGGCGAGGGGGGCGAACTCCACCCCCGCCTTGCGGATCAGATCGCGAATCTGGAACGGCGCCGCCACCGGCCGGAGCGCTCCGGAGTCGATCCGCGACATGTCGAGCAGGGCCGACATGATTTCTTCCACAGCATTTAGCGAGGCCTCGATCGAGTGGGCCAGCGCCCCCATCTCCTTCTCCCGCGCCCGCTCGATCAGGGTCGCGGTGTAGAGTCGCGCCGCGTTCAGCGGCTGCAGCAGGTCGTGGCTGGCGGCAGCCAGGAACCGGGTCTTGTCGCGGTTGGCGGCATCGGCTTTCTTGCGTGCGCTGTCGAGCTCGGAATTGACCCTCAGCAGGGTCGCCGTGCGCTCCGCCACCCGGCCCTCCAGGGTCGCGTTGGCACGCTCCAGCGCCACCTCCGCATCCATCCTTTTGCTCACGTCGGAGAAGCTGACGACCAGCCCGCCATCGGGCAGTCTCGCCGAGTGAAACTCCAGCGTTTGCCCTTGTTTTCCAAGGCGTTGCGAGATCGAGCGGGGTGTGCTTGTGAGCGTTTCCACCCGCTCCGCCGCGAGCCGCGCCGGGTCTCCCGCGCCCAGATCGCCGCGCTTGGCGATGTAGAGCGCGATATCATAGAGCGCGGTTCCAGCTGCCACCAGCCGGGCAGGCAGATCGAGCAGTTCCCGGTAGCGCCGGTTGGACACCACCAGGTGCAGATCGGCATCGAACACGGCCAGTCCTTCGGGGATGAAGTCGACCGCCTGGCTGAGGCTGGCGTCGGTGGCTTGCTCGGGGTGCATGATCGTGTTCCAGTCGTCCGCCGGTCGACATTCTAGAGCGGCGATGGAAGGACTATCGTTCCCCGCCGCCCGCCGGGCAAGTTGACACTAAGTCGGACCATTGCTTTCCGCCGCGCTTTGCGTGATTCTCCGCGCAATGCGAATCTCTTGATTTGCAGGGTGCCGCCGGGAGGGTCGGCGACGCCAGTGAGTGGACAGACCGCAGAGGGTCCAGTGTCGCTGTTCGAGTTCCGAGACTTCGCTAGCAAGGGCAATGCCGCCGACCTCGCCAGGGACGGCGGCGTCGCGGCGGCATCGAGTGCCATCGTCACCTCCCTCGTCGATGACCTCCTGCTGCTCGTAGCCGATCTCTCGCATGGACAGCACGACGCCTCCGAACCTGTTTGTCGTGGGCAAACCGAACAGCGTTGCAGTTCCGCTTTCCGCCTCTTCGGGGCGGCTGAACGGCAGCGCTTAATATCGGTTTGTTCATCAATGCCGTAGTAGAGTTCGCATTGTCGCCTTTGGGTTGTTCCTCGTCGTCAAAGGCATCAATGCGATTTGGAATGATCAAGCCGCGGCTCGCCCGCTCAACTAACAGCCAACAAAGGAAGAACTTCTCTTGACCGATACCCGTGACACCAAGTCGATGCCGATGGCCGCTGCCAAAGCCCCGTCGAAGACTGCCAAACCGGCCGCCAGGAAAACCGCTGCGAAGCCCGCCACTGCTGCGAAGGCTCCGGTGAAGAAGGCCGCTGCGAAGAAGGCCCCGGCCAAGAAGGCCGCCGCCAAGAAGGCTCCGGCGAAGAAGGCTGCCGCCAAGAAGGCCCCGGCGAAGAAAGCCGTCGCCAAGAAGGCCGCCGCCCCGAAGGCTCCCGCCAAGAAGGCTCCGGCGAAGAAAGCCGCTGCCAAGAAGGCGCCGGCCAAGAAGGCCGCCAAGAAGTAAGTTCTACTTCGGCCCCCTGGGCCGATCTGGACAGTGCAAGAGGGCCAGCATCCATGGGTGCTGGCCCTCTTTCGTTGCCGAAGTGCAGGATTGTTGTCTCGTCATGCCTTGACGGCCCGCCTGTGGTAGGAATATATACCCACTATATAAGTACTCAGTCCTACGGAGCCATCCGCTCGGCGCGCGTGATTGCTTAGCGCAAACTCCGGGCATGATTCATCCGTAGCCGGCGGCACAGGATGGACCTGCAGCATCGCCCGCAATTGCCGCGGGGTCGGTCTCGGGGCGTCTTCTCCGAATGTGCGCCGGTCGTGTTTAGACCACGCCTTTGCTTGAGGACGTTCATGCCCGACGAGATTTTCTACCGCTCCCTGCTCAACCGCGACCGGCTCGTCCACATCTGCGACCCCGACCTGGCGACCTGCGAACAGCTCAGCCTGCTGTTCCGGCTCGAGGGCTTCCAGACCATGTTCTCGATCAACCTCGGCGGCTTCCTCGCCGCGCTCGAGCGCCGCCGTCCCGACGTCGTTATCGCCAATTTCGATCTCGGCGCCGACCAGGGGCTCGATTTGCTGCGCCGGGTGAAGGCCATGCGCATGGGTACGCCCGTGTTCATGATCGAGAACGCGCCGATGGTGGACGCCGCGGTGCAGGCCATGAAGATCGGCGCCTCCGACGTCGTCACCCGGCCGATCGACACCGAGCACCTGGTGCGCATCGTGCGCGAGGCGCTGCGCCGCGACATCCATGTCGGAGCCGTGCAGGCCGGCGGCCGTTTGGTCGAAGTGCGCGGCTTCGCCCAGCTGACCCCGCGCGAGCGCGAGGTGCTGCAGCTCATCACCAACGGCCAGTCCAACAAGGAGGCCGGCCGCGAGCTCGGCATCTCGCCGCGCACCATCGAGGTGCACCGCGCCCGCGTCATGGAAAAGCTCGGCGCCCGCAACACCGCCGACCTCATGCGCATCGTGCTGACGAGTTGACAGCAGCCGGCACCGGGTGTGTGCTTGGCGTCGGCCATGTGCAGCCCGCCGCTCGCGCCCTTCGGGGATGGTGAATGCACGTCGTCTCGTCGCGGTTTGACCCATCGGGCAGGCCGTCAGCAATGCGAGCACTGACCTCGAGCACTTGCCCGGATGAGGATCAGACCATGCATACTTTCCTTGACTCCAAGACGATGGCCAAGGCGCTGCGCACCGCGCTCGCCGAGCGGCAGATCGACATCACCCACTCCGACAGCCTCGAGCTCGTCGCCCGCCAGTTCGGCTTCGACGACTGGAACATCCTCGCAGCGCATATTGAAAGGGCACAGGCGGATCTACCGCCCTTGCCACGCGGTTGGCACCGCACCGGCAGCACCAATCCCACCCTGCATCGCATGGGCTGCGATCCGGACGATCCCAAGCTTCTCAGGATCGAGTCGCTGGTGGATGCCGACCGCATCGGCGGGGTGTTCGGATCGCTCGCCGAAACGATCCTCGCCGACGATTATCGGGGCGGCAAAATTCGTCTCTCGGCCGAGCTCAAGGGCGAAGCCTGCCATACAGCGGCGATCTGGATGCGCGTCGACCCGGAAGAGCGGGGCAAGTGGCTCCGCTTCGACAACCTCATCGACCGTGCCGGCGCCGGTCCCCTGACTGGCACTTTTGACTGGACGTCACGAAGCATCGTGCTCGACGTCCCCGGTGCGGCCGCGACCATCCACTACGGCGTTCTGCTGGTTGGAGCGGGCACTCTGCGCGTGCGCGATATCCACCTCGAACATGCCGGACCGGATGCCGAGCGCACCGACTATCCACGCCGCCCCACCGGCTTCGGCGAAGGTGTCCCTGCCTAGCCGCCGATCGTCGGCAGCGTCAGGTCGCCGCTGGTCAGCTTGTCGGCGGTGATCTTCTCCTCGGGCTGCTCGTGCGGCAGCTCGAGCTCGGCCCACACGCTCACCAGCGCCCTGGCCAGCGCGTCGATCATCGCATCGGTATGGAGCGGCGTCGGCGTTATCCGCAGCCGCTCCGTGCCCTTGGGCACGGTGGGGTAGTTGATCGGCTGGATGTAGATGTTGTGCCGGTCGAGCAGCAGGTCGCTCGCCGCCTTGCACAGCCGCGCGTCGCCCACGATCAGCGGCACGATGTGCGTCGCCGTCGGCATCACCGGCAGGCCGGCGGCGGTGAGCACGTCCTTGGTGCGCTGTGCCTGCCGCTGCTGCGCCCGCCGCTCGGCGTCGCTCGTCTTGAGATGCTCGATCGACGTTCTGGCCGCCGCGCACAGCGCCGGGGGCAGAGCGGTGGTGAAGATGAACTCCGGCGCATAGGAACGCACCGCGTCGACGATCGCCTTGTTGGCGGCGATGTAGCCGCCCATCGTGCCGAAGCCTTTGGCCAGTGTGCCCTCGATGATGTCGATGCGTTCCATCAGCCCTTCGCGATCGGCGATGCCGCCGCCGCGCGGGCCGTACATGCCCACCGCATGCACCTCGTCGATATAGGTGAGCGCGCCGAACTCGTCGGCGAGGTCGCAGATCTCCTTGATCGCGGCCACGTCGCCATCCATCGAGTACACCGACTCGAAGCAGATCAGCTTGGGCCGGCTGCGTCCGGCCGCCGCCAGCAGCTCGCGCAGATGCGCGATATCGTTGTGGCGGAAGATCTTCTTTTCCATGCCGCTCTGGCGCACGCCCTGGATCATCGAGGCATGGTTGAGCTGGTCGGAAAGGATCAGGCAGTCCGGCATCAGCCGGCCGATGGTCGAAATCGCCGCTTCGTTGCTGACGAATCCGGAGGTGAACACCAGCGCCGCTTCCTTGCGGTGCAAATCCGCGAGCGAGCGCTCGAGCTCGACCAGCGGCCGGTTGGTGCCCGAGATGTTGCGCGTTCCGCCGGCGCCGACGCCGAGCTTTTCGGCCGCCTCCTGCATGGCCGCGATCACCTTGGGGTGCTGGCCCATGCCCAGATAGTCGTTCGAGCACCAGATGGTGATCTCGCGTGCGTTGTCGGCCTGGTCGCGATAGATCGCCGCCGGAAATCGCCCCGCCACCCGCTCGATGTCGGCGAACACGCGATAGCGCTTTTCCTGCCGCAGCGTGTCGACGGCGTCCTCGAAAATCCCGCGATAGTCCATGATGTGCTCGTAGCCCCGTGACCGGCGCACTGGACCCTATTGGGCCCGGGCGCCGCTTGACATTGGTCAATTCGCCGCGTGCCGGCGGTCCTAAGTGCTTGAAGCGTCACCGCTCCTCAAATGCAGTCTGGAACGATCCTAAAGATCGGCGGCCTGCCTGCAAAGCCCCCCGGCCCGGCTTGTCCAGGGCCCGCTGCCCGCCGTTCCCGGCGCTGCGGCCTATATATAAAGAGCGCCCCGCGCGCCGGTGGCGCCGCTCCGCGCGCTCAGTTTCGGTTCAGCAACGGCCCGCTAAACCCCCTCGCCATCACTGATGAGTTTCGGTCACGCCGTTAACATCATCGTTCCGGCCCCGTTGACCGCAACCAGCGGGCACGAAATAACACCGCTTCCAGGTTGCACGAGGCAAGGGGGAACCCCGTGAAGAGCTTTTCGTCGTCGAGTTTTGCCAGTGATCAGGCCGAGATACTCGACCTCGCGCTCGCTGCGGTCAAGAAAGACCCGCAGGCGCTGTTCACTGACTTCCAGTGGTTCCTCTACGAGGGCCGCGATACTGTCTTTTACACCGCCTTTTCGACGCAGTCCTTCGATCGGGACACGCTCGACAACCTCGTCGCCGAGATGGTGGCGCTGGCGCCGCAGCTGACGCATGGCTTCTTCGGCGCGCGTCCGGGCCAGCCGTTCCCCAAGCAATTGCTCGATGCGATCACCTCGATCGACTATGTCGACAGCTTCGAGGGCTATCCCGACAAATGGCTGGGCAAGTCGGCCGACATCTTCGAGCGCGACGACCTGCCGCTGTTCCGCGTTCAGATCGCCGTGCGCAAGGGCGGCCCCGACGCCGAGGGCCGCGCCTCGATCATCCAGGTGCGCTCCTCGCATGCGCTGCTCGAAGGCTCGGACTCGGCGCTGCTCACCCGCTCGCAATCGGCGGCGCATGGCGTCATGTCCGACAAGAGCAACAAGATCGGCTGGTGGGCGCGCATCGTGGGCACGCTGAACGCCTGGTCGATGACGCTGACCTATGTGGTGCTCGGCCTGCTGCTCGCCCCCAAGGACAAGCCGTTCGGCTTCAAGACCCTCGCCATCTCGCGCCACCGCCTGCGCGCCGTCGCCAACAAGCTCGGCGTCCGTCAGCGGTCGCTCTACTTCGCCCTCGTCACCCATGCGCTCAATGGCGACGGCAAGCAGAAGCACATGAACGACAAGGTGATCGGCGCCGCCTACACCATGCTCGACACCAACCGGCATGAAGCCGACGACGACTTCTTCCGCGTCCGCGCCCTGCAGGCGAGCTTCAAATGGTCCGAGGATTTCGTCCAGTATGTGCGCAACATCGACGACACCATCGGCCACATCGAAAAGAAGGACATCACCAAATTCCAGGTGATGATGAACACGATGTTCCGCACCCTGCGGTCGCTCAACCGGCTGGCCTCGTGGCTGCCGGGCCGCCGCTTCTGGCGCTTCTCGGCCGGCATCAAGATCACCCTGACGCTGGTGCCGCCGCACCGCACCTACGGTCCCATGACCAATGGCATGGTCGAGCCGATCTATTGCGGCGCCTGGCACAACAGCATGAACATCTGCACCTTCTGCCCCGGCCGCGACTACGTCACGCTGAACTTCGCCATCGAGGAGCGGCTGATCCCGATGGTCGACCGCATCGGTTCGCTGCTCGACAGGGTCGAGGCCATGCAGGTCGCGCCCTCGAGCCGCAAGGTCATCGAGGCCGACGAGGCCTGACAGCATAAAGCGCACAGTCGGCGAACCTCTCCCGTTTACGGGGGAGGGGGACCATGCGAAGCATGGTGGAGGGGGCGGCCACAAACACCGCGGGTGGGGCCGCCCCCTTCCGTCGGCTTCGCCGCCTCCTTCCCCGCGCGCGGGGAAAGGCCCGACTGCAGCCAACCGGAGGATCACATGCCGTCCAGCTTTGCCACCTACCCGAGCCTTGCAGGCATGCCCGTCGTCGTCTCCGGCGGGGCCTCCGGCATCGGCGAGGCCATCGTCCGCGAGTTCGCCGCGCAGGGCAGCAAGGTCGGCTTCGTCGACCTCATGGCCGAGCGCGGCGCCGCGCTTGCCGCCGAGCTCGGCGCCGCCGGCCGCACGGTGAAATTCGCCGCGACCGATATCACCGACACCGACGCCTACCAGGCGGCGATCCGCGATTTCGAGGCCGCTCACGGCCCGGCGCTGGCGCTGGTCAACAACGCCGCCAACGACCGCCGCATGGAGTGGCAGAGCGTCACCCCGGAGCAGTGGGACTGGTCGATCGGCGTCAACCTCAAGCATTCGTTCTTTGCGGCGCAGGCCGTGGTGCCGGGCATGATCAGGGCCGGCAAGGGCTCGATCATCAATTTCGGCTCGCTGAGCTGGATGATCATGCTCGGCAATTTGCCGGCCTATACCGCCGCCAAGGCCGCCATGCACGGCATGTCGCGCTCGCTGGCGCGCGACTGGGGTCAGCACGGCATCCGCGTCAACACCCTGGTTCCGGGCTGGATCATGACCGAAAAGCAGCTCACCACCATCGTCGGCGATGCCGAAAACACGATGATCGACGCCGGCCAGGCGCTCAGGGGCCGCGTCTATCCGGCCGACGTCGCGCGCATGGCCCTGTTTCTCGCTGCGGACGACAGCCAGATGATTTCTGCACAGGATTTCATCGTCGATGGCGGCTGGGCGCATTGACGGAAATCGCGGCGCGGACCCTTGTTCCAATCACCATGCTGCCGCATTCTCTGGGCAGGAGAAGCGGACTTTTTCCGAGGGAACATCGATGAAATCTTCGATCGTTGTTGCGGGGCTCGCGGCACTGTCGCTCAGCGCCTGTACCACCATGAACGCCTATACGGGCGACACCCAGCTGTCGAAGACCGCGGGCGGCGCCATGATCGGCGCCGGCACCGGCGCGGTGGTGGGGGCCTTCGCCGGCGCTGCCACCGGCAATGACCCGCGCATCGCTGCGCTGATCGGCGCCGGCCTGGGCGGCCTCACCGGCGCCGCCGTCGGCCACTACATGGACCAGCAGGAGGCCGAGCTGCGCGCGCAATTGCAGTCGACCGGCGTTTCGGTCACCCGCGTCGGCAACCAGATCATCCTCAACATGCCGTCCAACATCACCTTCCAGACCGATTCGGCGACGGTCAACACGGCCTTCAACAGCACGCTGGTCTCGGTCGGTCTGGTGCTCAAGAAGTTCAACAAGACCGTCGTCGACGTCACCGGCCACACCGACAACACCGGCTCGGACGCGCACAATCAGGATCTGTCGCAGCGCCGCGCCGTGGCGGTCGCCACCATCCTCGCCAATCAGGGCGTCGACCAGCGCCGCTTCTACATCGAGGGCAAGGGCGAGAGCGATCCCATCGCCTCCAACGCCACCGAAAGCGGCCGTGCCCAGAACCGCCGCGTCGAGATCCAGATTTCGCCCCTCACCCAGGGCTGATCGTTCCGGCTCGCGCAAAAGGCCCGGCGTCACTGCCGGGCCTTTGTGTTTCTGCAATATCGTTCTAGGAAGCCGGCACCGGCACATTGTTCTGCGGCGCCGTGATCGGTGTTCCGGGGATCACCTCGGTCTGCCGGTTGCCGCCGAGCCACTGTCCCACCAGCAGCAGCGCCACCACGATCAGCAGCGCGATCAGCCCGACCCGCCACCAGCTCGTGGGCGTCACGAGGCCGGTGCTCTGCGCCGCTTCGGTCTCGAGCTTCAGTTCCTCGTCGGCGACGGGATGCGGTTTACCTGTCGTCGCCATAAACATCTCCCGCGATCGAGGTTGCGGGGCGGGTGCCGTCCTGCACCTCCTGGCGGATCTCGGCGATCGCTGCGTCGATCTCGTCCGGGCTGTAGCCGAGGTGGTCGGGATTGGCCTCGCGGCCGGTCACTTCCGCCTTGAGTTCGTTGAGCATTTCGATCTTTTCCCGCGCCGTCAACAGCGGGTTGTGCGCGATCTGCATCGGCGAGGTCTTCGCCGCGTCGCGTTCGGCATGATCGAGAGCCATATGCACCTCCGGAAGCGTGGTCGAACCGAAACGGCCAGCGGCAGGCGGAGGTTCCCTGACAGCCCGCGTCAGCCGCCGTTCAGCCGGCCGGAGCGAGGCTCCCCTCTATCCATCCCCACACGGAGACCGCAGATGCTCAAGCTTTCCCTCAGCCTCGTCCTCGTCGCCGGCCTCGCCGCCGCCACGCCCGCGCTCGCCGACAGCAAGGGCGGCGCCGGCGGCATCGGCCGCGGCTGCACGCTCGATCCGTTCAACCACACCATGCGCTGCATCGATTTCGACCGCTGCACCACCGACAGGAACGGCAACCGGACCTGCCCGACCACCGTCACGCCCACCCGCGCGCACGCCGCCGACGGCAAGGCCAAGTCTGGCGGCAAGGGCAAGTCCGGCGGCAAGGGCAAGCACGAGACGAGCGACTACCTCGTCGTCACCCTGCACGACGCTTCGATCATGGATTGAGCTAGCTGTTGACCACGATCGGCGTGCCCACCGGGCAGCGGCCGTAGAGGTCGATGATGTCGTGGAACAGCAGGCGCACGCAGCCCGACGACACCGCCTGGCCGATGCTCCACACCTCCAGCGTGCCGTGCAGGCGGTACAGCGTGTCGCGCCCGTCCTGGTAGATGTACATGGCCCGCGCCCCCAGCGGATTGGTGAGGCCCGGCGGCATGCCGTTGGCGTATTGCGCCGTTTCCGGCTGCCGGACCTGCATCTCCTTGGGCGGCGTCCACACCGGCCATTCCGCCTTGCGTCCCACCTTGGCCTTGCCTTGCCAGGCGAAGCCCTCGCGCCCGATGCCGACGCCATAGCGAATCGCCTGGCCGCCTTCCTGCACCAGATAGAGATGCCGCTCCGAGGTGTTGACCACGATGGTGCCCGGCCGCTCGCCGGTCGGGTCCGGCACTTCGGTGCGGAACATGTTGGGGTCGAGCTTGGTCAGATCGATCGCCGGCACCGGGAACTTCTCGTTCGGCAGCGGCCCGTACATGCTGAGGTAATATTGCGAGAATTGCGGCGTCTCCACCGACTTCATCCGCTGCGTGGCGCAGCCCGCCAGCGCCAGGGCGGCAAGGCTTGCGCCGCCGGCGAGAAAGCTGCGGCGGGAAGGAGCGAGGACGGCTGCTGTCATAGAGTGAACTCTGTCGATACTGGATTGCCCGACGCGGAAACTCGCCGATGGGCTTATGGGTTCCCTAACCCTGACAGCGTTAACGCCGGCAAAACATCGCATCACGTTCGGGTTATGTGATCGGCGGCTGGCGGCGCGAGCCGCCGGCGGCCCGAACCAATCCTTAACACCTGTCGGTCAGCTTCGCCGGTGTGCCCGCGCGTCGCAAGGCGCGCGCAGGCTCGCTGGGGCGGGGGCTCGAATGCAGGCGGAGAGGGCGGTTGCAACTGCAGGAGGGGCGGCGGCCCCGCCGGCCTTGGCGCTGTCGGTCGTGTCTCCCTGCTTCAACGAAGAGGCAGGCGTCGCCGAATTCTGCAGCCGCGTCTCGGCGGCCGTCCGCGACGCCGGTTTCGCCGATCACGAAATCGTCCTCGTCGACGACGGCTCGACCGACGCCACCTGGGACCGCATCCGCGCCCTTGCCGCCGCCGACCCGCACATCGTCGCCATCAAGCTCTCGCGCAATTACGGGCACCAGGCGGCGCTCACCGCCGGCCTCGCCGCCGCCACCGGCGCGCTGGTCTTCGTGCTCGATTCCGACCTGCAGGACCCGCCGGAGCTGCTGGGCCCGATGCGCGACCTGCTCGTCGCCGAAAAGGCCGAAGTCGTCTACGGCCGCCGCCGCTCGCGCAAGGGCGAGACCGCGTTCAAGCGCTTGACGGCGGCCGGCTTCTATCGCCTCCTCGACGCCATGACCGAGACCCGCATTCCGCTCGACACCGGCGATTTCCGCCTGATGACGCATCGCATGGCGCAGATCCTGACCTCGATGCCCGAGCGCGACCGCTTCATCCGCGGCATGGTCTCCTGGGCCGGCTTCAAGCAGTTGCCGTTCGAGTACGACCGCGACGCCCGGCACAGCGGCGAAACCAAATTCTCGCTGCGCCGCATGCTGCGTTTCGCCAGCGACGCGCTGCTGAGCTTCTCGCTGGTGCCGCTGCGCCTCGCCGGGCTCCTGAGCGCGCTGATGTTCGTCGCCGTCCTTGTCCTGCTGCTCTATGTCGGGATTTCCTTCTTCTTCCACCCCGCTCCCGGCTGGACCAGCACGGCCCTCATCATCCTCACCACCTCGGCGGTGCAGCTCTTCACCCTGGCGGTGATCGGCGAATATGTCGGCCGCCTCTACATCGACAGCAAGCAGCGGCCGCTCTTCATCATCGAAGAGGTGGTGCGCGAGGACCGGTCCGCGTGAGTGACGGCGCCGGGCTGGCGGTGGCGCCGCCGCCTGCGTCGGTGCTGCCCAGGCTTGCCACGCCCGACTGGCGGCTGATCCTCGGCTGCTTCATCGGCTCGCGCCTGTGGCTCACCCTCGTCGGGCTCGTGACCCTCATGGTCATGCCGCCGCAGCCCGCCCCAAATCTGGGCGTCGCCAGCTACGCCGCGACCCTCACCGATCTCTATGTCCGCTGGGACGCGCTCTGGTATGTGAGCATCGCCGAGCACGGCTACAGCACCATCGTGCCGCCGTTCCAGGGCGCCGGCACCATCAGCTACGCCTTTTATCCGCTCTACCCCCTCGCCATGTGGGCGCTCGGCAGCGTCACCGGCCTGTCCGCCGCGGCCGCCGGTCTCGTCATCTCCAACGCCAGCTTCCTGGGCGCGCTGGCGGTGATCTACGTTCTCGCCGAACATTGGTCGGGCAGCAGGGCGGTTGCCGGCCTCGCCGTGGCGCTGCTCTGCGTCGTGCCGCAGAGCTTCGTGTTTTCGGCCGTCTATACCGAATCGCTGTTCGTGCTGCTCACCGCGCTGTCGGTGCTGCTGTTCGAACGCCGCCGCTACGCGCTCGCCGGTGTCGCCGCAGCGCTCGGCAGCGCCTCGCGCTCCAACGGCATCTTCATCGTCGTCTATTTCGGCCTTGCCATCCTGCGCGACCGCGGGCTGCTCGGCGCCTTGCGCTTCTGGCGCGAGCCGGAGGCCTATATGCCCATCGTCCTCGCCCCGCTCGGCCTGTTCGCCTTCTGGTGGTTCTGCATGCTCACCACCGGCGATGCCTTCGCGCAGAAATCCACCATGGTCCATGGCTGGCAATGGGCATTCGACTGGCCGTGGAACAATATCGTCAACCAGTATCGGGGCACCGATTTCCGCTTCAAGTACTTCATGACGCTGAGCCTCATGATGTTCGCGGCCTCGCTTACCCTGTTGCGCCGGCGGAGCTGGCCGCTCTTCGGCTATTGCCTCGCCTGCTTCATCCTGTTCTGGACCGGCAATCTCGCCAATTCGCTGCTGCGCTATTCGCTCGTGCTGTTCCCCATTTTCTACGGCCTGGCGCTGGTGCTCGCCCCGCACGTGATCGTCCGCCGGCTGGTGCTGGCCGTTTTCGGCCTGTGCGGCACGCTCCTGATGGTGCTGTGGGCCATCGGATCGATTTTCGTCACATGACGCGCCGGCTCCGCACCATCGTCGTCCTGGGCGTCGAGGCCATCCTGCTCGCCGGCATGCTCGCGTCCTTCGTCTATTTCACGCGCAACAGCCGCGACGTGGTGCTGACCCACCCCGAAGCGGCCGTCCCGGGCCCCTCGACGGCCGGCTAGCGACTGGCCTGGCGTATCCCGCGCCTTTGCCGGTTGAGCCGGCGGCATCTGCATGTCATATCGCAGGGCATGGTCCAGTCGTTTGCGGCCCATCGCAATGCGCCGCTCGTCGGCATTGCCTTCAAGGTGGGCTCGGTCCTCATATTCCTGGTGATGTCGAGCCTGCTCAAGGCGAGCCAGGGCGTGCCGGCCGGCGAGCTGGTGTTCTTCCGGTCCTTTTTCGGCGTCTTTCCGGTGGTGGCGTTCCTCGCCTGGCGCGGCGAGCTGCGCGCCGGGCTGAAAAGCAACAACGTCGCGAGCCAGATCTGGCGCGGCCTCGTCGGCACCGTCTCGATGGGCTTCGGCTTCCTGGCGCTCACCAAGCTGCCGCTGCCCGAAGCCGTCACCATCAACTACGCGACGCCCCTGGTCATCGTCATCCTCTCGGCGCTGGTGCTGCACGAGACGGTGCGGCTCTACCGCTGGAGCGCGGTGGTGGTGGGATTGTGCGGCGTGGTGGTGATCGCCTGGCCGCAACTGACGCTGTTCTCGTCCGGCGTCCACACCGACGCGGCCATCGGCGTCGGCGCCGCGCTCGCCGCCTGCTGCCTGGGCGCCGTCGCGCAGCTTCTCGTCCGCACGCTGATCCAGACCGAGCGTTCGGCGACCATCGTGCTCTATTTCCTGCTGTCGTCGGCGGTGATCTCGCTGGTGACGGTGCCCTTCGGCTGGGTGATGCCGAGCCCGCTGGTGGCGCTCTACCTCGTCGGCGCCGGAATCGCCGGCGGCATCGCCCAGATCATGCTGACCGAGAGCTACCGCCACGCCGACATGAGCGTGGTGGCGCCGTTCGAATATTCCTCGCTGGTCTTTTCGATCGTCATCGGCTTCTTCTTTTTCGGCGACGTGCCGACCGTCTTCATGCTGGTGGGCGCCGTCATCGTGGTCGGCTCGGGACTGTTCATCATCTATCGCGAACAGCAGCTCGGCCGCCTCCGCCCCGAAAAGGAAGTGGTCACCCCGCAGGGCTGACCGCCGCCGCGGTTGTCAGAGCTGGATGGCGAGCCCGTTGACCTGCCAGGTGCCGCCATTGGCGCCGAACAGGTCGACCAGCAGCGTCGCCTTGCCGTTGGCGAAGGTCATCGGGCAATGGGCGTTGGCCGTTCCCACGCCGTTGACAATGTTGAGCTTGAACAGCGTGCAGGGTTCGCTCGCCTGCGGCTTGCCCAGCGTGGCGTATTTGGCGAAGGCCGCATCGCCGTCCTTGCTGATCGTCTCGAGATAGTCCTTGGTGGCCAGCCCCGAGAAGGCATCGATCGTCCAGCCCGACGTCACCAGGCCGCGCGAAAACGTATCGGCCGCCGCGACCACCCGATCGCTCTCGCCCTTGAGCGAGGAAAACGCGTTGCCCGCGAACCAGACCACCACCACGGCCAGGATCGCCAGCAGACCCAGGATCACCATCCAGGCTTTCATGCCCCGTCACCCCCTGTTTACGAAGCTGTCGAGCACCTTCTTCCTGCCCGCCTTCTCGAACTCGATCGACAGCTTGTTGCCCTCGATGCTGTCGATGCGGCCGTAACCGAATTTCAGGTGGAACACCCTTTCACCCACGCTGTATTTCGAGCCGCGTCCGTCGTCGGTCGAGCGCGCCACGAGGTCGCCGTCGATGGTCAGCGGGCCGCCGCCGCGGCGGTCCTTCGCCTGCGCCCGGGCGCGCTGCCAGCCCGGCGTTTCGTACACGCTGTCGAACGGGTCGGCCATCGAAAAGCGTGAGCTCGAGCGGCCGCCATAGGTGTAGCCGCCATAGCCCGAGCCGGTATCCTTGACCTCGACGGCCTCGGCCGGCAGCTCGTCGAGGAAGCGCGACGGGATGGCCGACTGCCAGAGCCCGTGGATGCGCCGGTTCTGCGCCACCGAGATGCGCGCCCGCTTGCGTGCGCGGGTAATGCCGACATAGGCGAGGCGGCGTTCCTCCTCGAGGCCGGCGCGGCCGAGCTCGTCCATGGTGCGCTGCGATGGAAACAGCCCTTCCTCCCAGCCGGGCAGGAACACCGTCTCGAACTCCAGCCCCTTGGCCGAGTGCAGCGTCATGATCGACACGGCGTCGTCGGATTCGGCGGAATCGCGATCCATGACCAGGCTGATATGTTCGAGAAAGCCGCCCAGCGTTTCGAACTCCTCCATGGAGTTGACCAGCTCCTTGAGGTTTTCGAGCCGGCCGGGGCTGTCGGGCGCCTTGTCGGCCTGCCACATCGCGGTGTAGCCGCTTTCGTCGAGGATCTGCTGCGCCAGCTCGGCGTGCGGAATGCTGCGCGCCCGCTCCGACCAGTCGTCGAACTGCGCGACGAGATCGCGCAGCGTCGTGCGCTGCTTGGGCTTCAGCTCCTCGGTTTCGAGCAGCGTGCGCGTGGCGTTGAACAGCGGCTGGCGGGTGGCGCGCGCCGTGTCGAACAGCAGCTTGATCGTGCTCTCGCCGATGCCGCGCTTCGGGGTGTTGATGATGCGCTCGAAGGCAAGGTCGTCCGTCGGGTTGGCGACGAGGCGCAGATAGGCCAGCGCGTCGCGGATTTCCTTGCGCTCGTAAAAGCGCGGGCCGCCGATGACGCGGTAGTTGAGCCCCAGCGTGATGAAGCGCTCTTCGAACTCGCGCATCTGGTACGAGGCGCGCACCAGGATGGCGATGTCGTTGAGCTTCTCGCCGTGGTGCTGCAGCTGCTCGATTTCCTCGCCGATCTGGCGGGCTTCCTCTTCGCTGTCCCACACCGAGGTGACGCCCACCGGGTCGCCGCGCTCGCCCACGTCGGTCTGCAGCGTCTTGCCGAGCCGGGATTCGTTGTGCGCGATGAGGTGGCTCGCGGCGCTCAGGATATTGCTGGTCGAGCGGTAATTGCGCTCGAGCCGGATCACCTTGGCGCCGGGGAAATCCTTCTCGAAGCGCAGGATGTTGTCGACCTCCGCCCCGCGCCAGCCATAGATCGACTGGTCGTCGTCGCCCACGACGCAGACATTGGCCTCCGATGCGGGCCGTCCCTGCGCCAGGAGCCTGAGCCACAGATATTGCGCGACATTGCTGTCCTGGTACTCGTCGACGAGGATGTAGCGAAAGCGCTTGTGGTACTCGCCGAGCACGTCCGGGTGCTCGCGGAACAGCCGGATGTTTTCGAGCAGCAGGTCGCCGAAATCCACCGCGTTCAGAATCTTCAGCCGCGCCTGGTAGTCGGCATAGAGTTTCTGCCCCCTGCCATTGGCGAAGCCGCTGGCGTCCGCTTGCGTGAGATCACCTGACAGAAGTCCACGGTTCTTCCAATTGTCGAGCATCCCCGCGAATGCCCGCGCCGGCCAGCGTTTCTCGTCGATATTCTCGGCTTCCAGCAGCTGTTTGATCAGCCGCACCTGATCGTCCACATCGAGGATGGTGAATTTGGGGTCGAGATCGACCAGCTTTGCGTGCTGCCGAAGTATGCGAGCACCAATCGAGTGGAAGGTGCCCATCCACGGGAGACCAGCGAGTCTTGGCACGAACCCTTCAACCCGGTCTCTCATCTCTCGGGCCGCCTTGTTCGTGAAGGTGAC
The DNA here is from genome assembly GCF_001899075.1 of Devosia sp. 67-54. Classification (GTDB taxonomy): domain Bacteria; phylum Pseudomonadota; class Alphaproteobacteria; order Rhizobiales; family Devosiaceae; genus Devosia_A. Next base: position 308,634 of record NZ_MKVA01000006.1, read on the forward strand.
AGCGAGGATTTCCTTACCAGCGGCCTTGCCAGTGTTGAGAATGTGCGCGATCCGAGTGGTGAGGACGCGCGTCTTTCCCGTGCCTGCCCCGGCAAGGACCAGCAACGGTCCCTCGGTGCTCAGCACCGCCTCGCGCTGCTCTTCGTTGAGGCCCTGGAGGTAGCCGGCGTCGCGCCGGCCGAACTGGCTGGTGATCGCGCCGGAAACGGGTTTCGGAACAGCCATGCGGCTTGACGAATCTCTTTTTGTTCTGGTCGTGCCTATATAGGCGCTGGATGGCCGAAACACCATGCGAGGGGCCCGCAAAAGGCCGGGCGAGGGCCCAAATTCTGCCGTGGAGGCAAGCCATTGCACGGGTGACGCGCCGAACTGGCTTGCCTACACTTGGCGCCTGTCTTGGGGGTTCGCCGGGCACGTGCTCAATCGCCTGTTCATCGCCATCGGGGTGCTGGTCATCCTCGCCATCGGCGCGGCCTTCGTCGTGCCGCGCTTCATCCAATGGGGCGACTATCGCGACCGGCTGCAGACCATGGCCGCCGAGGCCTTCGGCACCGAGGTGGCGATCGAAGGCGACATCCATCTGACGCTGCTGCCGGCGCCCAAGCTCGAATTCACCAGGGTGCGGGTCGGCCCCGCCTCGGCCCCGGTGCTGCAGGTGGGGCAGGTGGACGCCGAGTTCTCGCTGCTCGATTTCCTGCGCGACCAGTACAAGGTGACGAGCCTGACGCTCAACCATCCGACGGTCAATCTGGCCGTCGCGGCGGATGGCAGCATCAGCTCGGGCATTGCCATTGCCGGGCAGGGGCAGTCGAACGTGTCGATCGCCAACGCCAATGTGGAATCCGGGTCGGTGCACCTGACTGACATGCGCTCCGGCGCCATCTATGCCGCCGACGGCATAAACGGGCAGCTCAAGCTCGACGCCCTCAAGGGCCCGTTCAGCTTCCAGGGCAATGTCAGCGTCGATCACGCCGCCTATGCCGTGCGGGTGAGTACCACCCGCTTCGACGACAAGGGCAGCACCACGCTGGCGCTGTTCATCAAGGCCGACAACCAGAGCTTCACGCTCGACAGCAGCGGCACGCTCACCCTCGGCGCGGTTCCCAAATACGCCGGCGATCTGACCTACCGGGCGCCACCGCCGCGGGTCAAGGAGGGCGACGCGGTGGACGCCGGGCGCGGCGATTTCGTGCTGACCGGCAAGGTCGACGCCGGCCCCGACCGCGTGCTGCTGTCGGACTACGTGGCGCTGCCCGACGAGAACCGCGCAGCGACGCGCCTCACCGGCGCGGGCGAGCTCAAGCTCGGCAAGGCGGTGTCGTTCAACGCCATCGTTTCGGGCGGCGTGGTGGCGCTGCCGCCGCGCGACGCCACCAAGGAACTGACCGATCCGCCCTATGAGCTGGTGCGGCTGCTGGGCGAATTACCGCTGCCGCCGATCCCGCCGGTCATGGGCACGGTCGGGCTCGACATCGCCGAGCTCAATCTGCGCGCGGTGTCGCTGCGTGACGTGCGGCTCGAGGCCTCGACCGACACCAAGGGCTGGACCATCACCGATTTCGCGGCGGCCTTGCCGGGCGCCACGAGGCTGGGGCTGACCGGCACCCTCGGCCTTGCCGGCGGCAAGCCGGTCTTCACCGGCGGCGTGACGCTCGACAGCACGCAGCTCGACCGGCTGGCGGCGCTGTGGCGGAGGCCGGCCGCCGGCGATCCGCTGCTCGGCCAGGCCGGATCGCTCAAGGCCGACGTCGCCCTGTCGGGCGATACGCTGACGCTGGGCGCCGGCACGCTGGTCGTCGGTGGTATCAACCAGGGCTTCGATGCCCAGATCGGTTTCGGCCAGCCGCGGCGGCTGAAGCTCGACGCGCATTTCACCACGCTCGGGCCGGAGGAAGGCGCGACGCTGGCGGCGCTGCTGCCGGATTTGACTGGCAGCGGCAGCTTCGGCGCCACTTTTCCCAAGGGCGAAATCGACCTCAGCGCCGGCAAGGCGGCGCTGTTCGGACTCGACGGCACCAATCTCGACGCCCACGCCACCTGGGAGGGCGGGGTGCTTGAGTTCCAGAAGCTGAGCGCCGAGGATTTCGGCGGCGCGCAGTTCGACGCCCGGCTCACCGCCTTCGGCACGCTTGCGGCCCCCGAGCTCTCCGGCACCGGCATGATCAAGCTCGAAGCCGACGCACCGCTGCTCGATACCCTGCTCGGCGCCATCCATACGCCGCCGGCGATCGCCGATTTCCTGCACAATTCGCTGCCGGCCGACCTCAACGTGCAGCTCGACGCGCCCGCCGGCGATGGCGGCCAGGTGCTCAATGTCTCCGGCCGGCTGTCGGCCTCCGACACGCGGCTCGAGGCCAAGCTCGGGGCGGGCATCGCCAACGCGCTGGTCGCGCCCATCGCGGCCAGGCTGACGATGAGCTCGCAAAGCTCGCTGCTGATGACGCGCCAGCTCGGACTCGGCGCCCGCTCGATCTTCGGAGATGGAACGCCGCTCCAGCTCGATGCATCGATCGAGGGCGTGCCGGCCAACAGCTATGAGACGCATGTGCGTCTGGCGGGCGGCGACGACCATATAAGCTTTGACGGCAACGTCATTCCCGGCGACTTCACCAGGATTAGCGGCACCGGCGGGCTCGACGTCAAGCTCGGCGATCCGCAGCTGGTGGCGGAGCTGCTGGGCGCCGGCGGGGTGTACCTGCCCCCGCTCGCCGGTACCGCCGACCTCGATTTTTCGGGGACCGAGCGGGCGAGCCTGTCGCGCATTGCGGCGTCCGGCGTGAGCGGCAATCTGGCGCTGGCGCGCAACGGCGCGCAGACCGCGATCACCGGCTCGCTGGCGCTCGATGCATTCGACGTCCACGCGCTGCTGCCTGCCCTCGCCGGAGCCGCCAGCACCGTGCCGGTCGCCGGCAGTCTGTGGCCCGGCGGACCGATCGACATTGGCGCCGCGCCGCGCACCACGACGGGGCGCATCGAGGTAACGGTAGCGGCGCTCGACAATGGCGTCTCGCCGCTCCTAAGCGATGTGAAATTCGGCTATGACTGGGACGCGCAGAGCGTGCATCTGCGCAATCTGTCGGGCGACCTCGGCGGCGGCACGCTGGGCGCCGACATCACCGTATGCTGTTCCAATGCCGCGCTGCCCGACAAGCAGGTGAGCGGGCGGCTGAGCCTCGCCGGCGTCGGCATCGACACCGTGGCGCCTGCGGCGGTGGCCGGCGGTCTCGACGGCACGCTGGAGGCGAGCGCGCAGTTCGACGGCAGCGGCGCAACGCTGGACCAGGCGATCGCGGCGATGACCGGCACCGGCAGCTATACCGTCAGCGGCTTTTCGGTGGCGCATTTCGATCCGGGCGTGTTCCGGGCTGCCGGCGCGCTCACCGGCGTCGTCGATCTCGCCCCCGAGGCGCTGAGCAGGACCGTGACCGAAAAGCTCGAGGCCGGGCCGTTCTCGGCGCCAACCCTCACCGGCAGTTTCACCATCGCCAACGGCACGCTGCGCAGTCCCAACCTTGCCATCGCCGGCGACGGCGCCCGCATCTTCGGCAGTGCCACGATGTCGCTCAAGGACCTCGTACTCGATGCCCACTACACCATGTCGCCGACCGGCAAGACCGACGCCACCAGCGCCATCGATCCGACGACGGCCGAGGTCGATGCGGTGCTGAAGGGGCCGCTATGGGCGCCCGCCACGAACTACGACGTGGCGGCGCTGGTCGACGGCATGAAGATCAAGGCGAACGAGATCGAACTGGCCCGGCTCGAGCAGCTCAAGGCCGAGGCCGATGCGCGGGCGAAGGCGGCGGCCGAACTGCGGGCTCGCCTCGACGCGCTGCGTCCGGGTGTGAGCGTCGCCGGCGGCGGGGAAGCGATGAAGCTGGCCGAGGAAGCCGCCGCCATCGAAGCGGCGCGCAAGGCAGCGGAGGCGGCAAAGCGCGCCGCCGCGTCGTCGGCGGAGCCGCTAGATCTGGGGCTCTGACCCCTGCGCGTCGCGCAGCACGGCCACGCGCAGCGCCGACGACAAATTGGGGCCATCGCGGGTGCGGTCGATCTCTTCGATCAGATGCACAAGCCGCAGGCCGCGGCGCGCCGCCATGGCCTCGAGCCCGTCCCAGAATTCGGGTTCGAGCGCGATGCTGGTGTGGTGGCCGGCGATCGTCAGCGACCGCTTGCGCATGGGCGCTACTTCTTGCGGAAGGCGTCGAGGCTGACGACTTTTTCGCCTGCGGATTCGGCCGCGACGGGAGCGGGCGCCGCCCCATGCGACATTTCAGGCCTTGCCGCCTCATGCTCCTCTGCCGGCAACTCCTCGCCGGGGAGCGGGCCGGTGTTCTTGAGCTCGAGCCCGAACTGCACCGACGGATCGAAGAAGCCCTTGATGGCGGAGAACGGGATGACCAGCGTTTCCGGCTTGTCGTCGAAGCTGAGACCGACCTCGAAGCCGGTTTCGCCGACCTTGAGATCCCAAAACTGATTCTGCAGCACGATGGTCATGTCGTTGGGGTACTGCTCGAGCAGCCGCTGGCTGAGACGCACCCCCGGCGCTTTGGTCAGGAACGAGATGAAGAAATGATGCTCGCCGGGCAGCCCGGTCTTGGCCACTTCGGCCAGCACCTTGCGGATCACGCCGCGCAGCGCCTCCTGGGTGAGGATGTCGTATCGGATGTGGTCTTGAGCCATGTCGCCTTGGGATTCCCGCGCTCGGCGCCATATCAGCCGCCAAGGGGGTGAATATCAAGGACAAACGGGAGGTTTTTGCGGTGAAGTGCAGGCTTCTGTTGCCAGGTGCCTGCGAACCCCGCCTCCAAACCGCTAAAGCCTGGAGGGCTTTGATTCAGGTGCTAGCACCGCATTACGCGGCGAGAGCAACCTTAGCATAGTTGTCGTTGGCAACTATTGAGATGGCCCGATGACGGCGGAACCATGCCGAGCGAAAACACACCCTTTACGCCCTTGTCGATCCTGTTTCGCCCCCACTGGCTCCCCTCGCGGCGGGGAGGAGATGGTGGAGGCGCCGGGTACTGCCCCCGGGTCCAATGGGTTTATTACGATGGCAATTTATCGCCATAGCCGTTGCCGGCAGGCTGAATATAGGCATGGCCGGGCAGGGATGCAAATCCGGCAGCGATGGCATATTCTAGGGTTCGAGGAGAGCGAAGATGAATGCGCGGGTGAACCTTGCCGGAGAAATCGCGCTGCCCGAGGAGGTCTTGAACGAACTCGACCTGCGGCCGGGGAGCGAAGTTGTCTTCGAACGCGGGCCGGAGGGCGAAATCCTGCTCATGAAGGCGGCCGGCGCACAGCGGCCCTCCATCGAGGAAATCCGCCGGCGCATAGCGAGCGTCCGGGGCATGGCCCGACCGGGGCTTACCACGGATGAGTTCATGCAGATCATGCGCGGCGACGAATAGGTGTTGCTGGTCGACGCCAACGTCCTGATCGACATAACCACTCGTGATCCGGACTGGGCGGGCTGGTCCGAGGCGCAACTCGCCTCCGCCTTGGCGGCCGGCGATGTCGGTATCAACGAGATCATCTTTGCGGAACTGTCGGTTGGGTTCGACAGATTCGATGAGGTACGCCTGGTCGTTGACAGCCTGCAACTGGTGATGCTGCCGCTCTCCGAGCAAGTTTGCTTCCGCGCCGGCCAGGCTTTTGCGAACTATCGTCACCAAGGTGGCAGGCGTGCGAATGTGCTCTCCGACTTCTTTATCGGTGCACATGCGGAGTTGCTCCACGTCCCGGTGCTCACCCGGGATACAAGGCGGTTCCGCGCCTACTTTCCGACGGTCGCGCTGATCACGCCCTGAGCTGTCGCCCGCCGTCATCGTCTCCTCTGTGAGAATCGCGGTTTGAGCGGCATGAAGGGCGTCTGCTAAAAGGGTTGCCGAACGGAGAGCCGGAACATGTCAGTCTTGGCGTTGCAAACCAACCATGTCGACGCGCGGCATCCGGAGCAGCAATATCTCGATCTGCTGCGTACCGTGCTCGAAACCGGCACCGACCGTCCGGACCGCACCGGCACCGGCACCCGCTCGATCTTCGGTCACCAGATGCGGTTCGACCTGAGCCGCGGCTTTCCGCTGCTCACCACCAAGAAGCTGCACGTCAAATCGATCGTCTATGAGCTCCTGTGGTTCCTGCGCGGCGACACCAATGTGCGCTGGCTGCAGCAGCACGGCGTCAAGATCTGGGACGAATGGGCCGACGCGAACGGCGACCTCGGGCCAGTCTATGGCAGCCAGTGGCGGAGCTGGCCCGACGGCAAGGGCGGCTCCATCGACCAGATCGCCAAGCTGGTGGAGTCGATCCGGACCAAACCTGAGTCGCGGCGCCACATCGTAACCGCCTGGAATCCGGCGGAGGTGGACGAGATGGCGCTGCCGCCCTGCCACTGCCTGTTCCAGTTCTACGTGGCCGATGGCCGGCTGAGCTGCCAGCTCTACCAGCGCAGCGGCGATATCTTCCTCGGCGTGCCGTTCAACATCGCCTCCTACGCGCTGTTCACCCACATGATGGCGCAAGTGACCGGGCTTGCGGTGGGCGATTTCGTCCACACTTTCGGCGACGCGCATCTGTATTCAAACCACGTTCAGCAGGCGCATGAACAACTGAGCCGGACGCCGCGGCCGCTGCCGCGACTGACGCTCAACCCGGACAAGACGTCGATCTTCGACTTCGCGTTCGAGGACTTTATGTTCACCGGGTACGATCCGCATCCGCACATCAAGGCCGAGGTCGCCGTATGAGGCTGTTCCTGATCGCCGCGCTGCCACTGGCTGCGGCCCCCGCCATCGCCAACGACACCACCTCGCAGCTCGGCACCGGCGGGCTGCTGTTCGTCACCAACGAGAACGTGTCGATGGACTCCGAGGACCTGTCGATCTCGCCCGACCGGGTCAGCGTCGTCTATCGCTTCACCAACAAGGGCGATGCCGACGACAACGTGCTGGTGGCGTTCCCGCTGCCCGACATCACCGGCGACGGCGACTTCATGGTGGCGATCCCCGACGAGGACGAGCAGAACCTCTTCGGCTTTACCACCAGCTTCGACGGCAGGCCGGTGAAATCGACGCTGCATCAATACGCCTTCGCCTTCGGCGTCGACCAGACGGAGCTGCTGACCTCGCTCGGCGTGCCGTTGGCGCCGTTCGGCGAAGCGACGCAAACGGCGCTCAACGCGCTGTCCGACGCCGATCACGACCAGCTGGTGCATCTGGGTCTCGTCATTCCGATGCAGTACGACGACGGCAGCGGCTGGAAAACCGACTACACCCCGGTCTGGACGCTCAAATCCACCTACACCTGGGAGGCGAACTTCCCCGCCGGCAAGACTGTCGAGGTCCGCCACGCCTACACCCCCAGCGTCGGCGGCACGGTGGCGACGACGTTCCTCACCCCGCCCTACGACGCGACGGACGAGGATCGGCCGAAAATCTACAAGGAAAAATACTGCATCGACGACAGCCTGATCAAAACGCTGAAAGCGTCGATGACCAACAAGACCGATTTCTACTCCATCCCCTATGTCGAGAACTGGATTTCCTACGTCTGGTCCACCGGCGCCAATTGGAGCGGCCCGATCGGCAAATTCCACCTCACCATCGACAAGGGCGACCCCAGGAACCTCGTCTCCTTCTGCTGGGACGGCAAGGTCAGGAAGACCGGCCCCACCACCTTCGAGATGACGGCAGACGACTGGGTGCCGCCGGAGCACGATCTCGACATCCTGCTGCTGCTGCGCCGCGATACGGCGAACTGACGGCGATGGGGGAGACGCTTTCCGAACTGTCCGATCGGCTCGCGCAGGTTTCCGACGTCTATGCGCAGCGCACCGGCATCGTCCGCGACGACGACTGGTATGTTCTGAAATTGCAGGAGGAGGCGGGCGAGCTCGTGGCCGAGCACCTGCGCCTGACCGGCCGCGGCCGCCTGCGGGACGGCGGCAAGGCCGCCGCGCTGGCGGCGCGAGACGACGAAGCCGCCGATTTGTTCGCGATGGTGGTGCTCTACTGCCGGCACAATGGCATCGATCTCGAGACGGCGCTGGCCCGCAAATGGTTTCGCCACTTGGAGTCGCCGCCATGAGCGTCACCGTCCGCGACGCGGTTCCGGCCGACGCGCCGCTGATCCTCGGCTTCATCGAGGACCTCGCCGATTACGAGAAGCTGCGCCACGAGGCCGAGGCGACATTGGCCGATATCCAGCGCGAACTGTTCGGGCCGGCCCCGAAAGTGTTCTGCCAGATCGCCGAATGGCAGGGAGAGCCGGCCGGTTTTGCCCTCTGGTTCTACACCTTTTCGACCTTTCTCGGCCGGCACGGCATCTGGCTCGAGGATCTGTTCGTGCGGCCCGGCATGCGCGGCCACGGCATCGGCAAGGCGCTGCTGGCCGATCTGGCGGCGCGTTGCGTGCGCGAGCGGCTGGGCCGCCTCGAATGGGCGGTGCTCGACTGGAACGAGCCATCGATCGAGTTTTACCGATCGCGCGGCGCGGTCTTCATGGATGAGTGGCGGCGCTGTAGAGTGAGCGGAGAGGCACTCAACCGGCTCGGGGCAACATGACTGTCGCCGTCGCGATCATCGCGGCCGTCGCCGCCAACGGCGTGATCGGCCATGGCAACACCATTCCGTGGCATTTGCCGTCGGATTTCGCCCATTTCAAGCGCATGACGGTGGGCAAGCCGCTGATCATGGGGCGCCGGACCTTCGAGAGCATCGGCCGGCCGCTGCCCCGGCGCACCAACATCGTGGTGACCCGCCAGGAGGGCTACCAGCCCGACGGCGTGCTGGTGATTTCGAGCTTCGAGGCGGCGCTGGCGCACGCCCAGGACATCGCCATGGCCGACCGCGCCAACGAGGTGATGATCGGCGGCGGGGCAGAAATCTATGCCCAGGCGCTGCCCCTGGCCGACCGCCTCTATATCACGCATGTGGGCGCAATGCCCGAGGGCGACGCCTATTTTCCGCCCGTCGACCTCGAAGTGTGGAAGGAGTCGGGGGTGATCGACGTTCCCGCCCATCCGGGCGACAGTGCGGCATTCCGTATCAAGGTCTATCGCCGTTCGTCCAACGCCCGCCGTTGATCGCTCAATATTGCCCCCCTATATAGGGCTGCAATATCAGGACGTTCGAAAGGTGTCAGATGCCCTGGGACAACAATACGGGCGGCGGCCGCAACAACAACAGCGGCGGGCCGTGGGGGCAGGCACCACAGGGGGGCGGGCCGCGGCGCGGCGGCACTCCGAGTCTCGAAGATATCCTCAATCGCGGCCGTGACCGGCTGCAGGGCGGCTTTCCCGGCGGCCGCTGGGCCATCGTCGGCGGCCTCGCGGTCATCGTCGTCTTCTGGCTGTTCAACTCGATCTACACCATCGACGTGCAGGAACGCGGCGTCGAGACGACGTTCGGCAAGCCCAGCGACGAGCTGAGCGGCCCGGGCCTGCACTTCATGTGGTGGCCGATCCAGAGCGTTGAGCGCATCAAGATCACGCAGAATAAGACCGAGATCGGCTCGGTGGCCTCGCGCAACGGCACCAGCAACAATGACGGGGTGATGCTGACCTCGGACCAGAACATCGTCGACGCCAAATTCTCGGTGCTGTGGACGATCGACGATCCCAAGGCCTACCTCTACGACGTCAAGGATCCCGACGACATGGTGCGCGCCACGGCCGAAAGCGCCATGCGCGAGGTGGTGGGCCGCAGCCCGGCGACCGAAATCTTCCGCTCCGACCGTGCCGGCATCCAGACCGAGGTGCAGCAGATCATCCAGACCATTCTCGACAGCTACAAGCTGGGCGTACACATCGACCAGGTGAACATCGAGAACGTCGCCCCGCCGCCGGAAGTCAGCGATGCGTTCGCCGAGGTGCAGCGCGCGCAGCAGGACCAGCAGAAGTTCCAGGAAGACGCCCGCAACTACGCCAACACCCTGCTCGGCAATGCCCGCGGCCAGGCGGCCAAGGTGCGCGAGGACGCGGCGGCCTATAAGAGCCGCGTGGTGCAGGAGGCGGAAGGCGAGGCTGCGCGCTTCGTGTCCATCTACAACCAGTACGCCAAGGCGCCGGAGGTGACGCGCCGCCGACTCTATCTCGAGACCATGGAGCAGGTGCTGGCCGGTGCCAGCAAGGTGGTGGTCGAGCCGAGCGCCTCGGGAGCCGCGGGGGGCGTGCTGCCCTATCTGCCGCTGCCGGCGCTGCGACCGGCCTCGCCGCCGGCCGATACGTCGTCGTCCGCGTCGTCCAGCACCGCCACGGGGAACTGAGCCATGAACAGACTCATCGCCGCCGGCGTCGCGCTGGTCGTCATCATCTACCTGCTGGCCTCGTCCATCTACGTGGTGAATGTGCGCCAGCAGGCCATCGTGCTGCGCTTCGGCCAGATCACCGCCGTGCGCACCGAGCCCGGGCTCTATTTCAAGCTGCCGACCAACCTGATCGACACCGTGCAGCTCATCGAGGACCGGCTGCTGCGTTACGATATCGCCAACATGCAGTTGCAGGTGAGCGACGGCGCCACCTATGTCGTGGATGCGTTCCTGACCTACCGCATCAACGATCCGGTGAAGTTCCGCGAGCGTGTGCAGGGCGACCTCGACCTCGCCGAGCAGCGCATCGCCACCCGCTTCGACGCGGCGCTGCGGCAGGTCTACGGCCAGCGCAATTTCGACGCGGCGCTGTCGGCCGAGCGGCCGGCGATGATGCGCGAGGCGCGCGACCTGATCCGGCCGGGCATGAGCGACCTGGGCATCGACGTCACTGACGTGCGCATCCTCAGGACCGACCTCACGGCCGACGTCTCCAAGCAGACCTTCGACCGCATGTCGGCGGAACGTCTGGCGCAGGCCGCGGCCATCCGCGCCGGCGGCCAGCAGGCGGCACAATCGCTCAAGGCCATCGCCGACCGCCAGGCGGTGGAGATCGTGGCTGCCGCCAACAAGGACAGCGAGATCCTGCGCGGCGAGGGCGATGCCCAGCGCTCGGCGGTTTTCGCCTCGGCCTATGGTGCCGATCCGGAATTCTTTGAATTCTATCGGTCGCTGCAATCGTACCGGACGGCGCTCGGCAGCTCCGGCACCACCATGGTGCTGTCGCCCAACAGCGAATTCTTCCAGTACTTCAAGGCCGACACGCTCAACGGCACGGTGCCGCAGCCGGCGGCGCCCAACGGCATCGCGCCGCTGCCCTCCTCGGAGGTCACCGAGCCCGAACCATCCGACCAGCTGCCCCCCGACAATGTCGGCGCCCCGGTCGACAATTCGGTGGTGCCGGCGCCGGCTGCGCCCGCTACCCCGAGCGCGGCCAGCTCCAGCGAGCCGTCGCCGGTGCCCAGCAGCGAAGCTGCACCCACAGCGGTCAATCCCGACGGCACGATCGTCGCGCCGAGCATCTCGTCCGAGCTGCCCTCGAGCGCGGCCCAGTAGAACGTTTGCCGGCGGCCTTTCTGTTGCCATCGAGCGGGAGCTAGTTTTGCGGCCGGCGAGCGATCGCCGGCCCCAACTTTTCGTGCGGCTGCGCGGCTTGTACGATGGGGCGAGTGGCTTACAAGTGCGGCCAACGGGGCCGGGGGAACGGGGAAGATGCGATTCGTGCTTGCCAAGGCGCTGCTGGTGCTGGCCGCGCTGAGCCTGGCGACGCCGCTGGAGGCATTCGCCAGGGGGCCGGAATCGGTGGCCAAGCTCGCCGCCGAACTGTCGCCGGCGGTGGTCAATATCGGCACCAGCAAGCATATCGGCGGCAGCGGCCAGCCCTTCCCCAAGGCGCCCGAGGGCTCGCCGCTCAACGATCTGTTCGACGACCTCAACCCCAACCAGGGCGAAGGTCCGGAGGCTGAGCAGGAGGCGCGCAGTCTCGGCTCGGGCTTCATCATCAAGGCCGACGGCACCATCGTCACCAACAACCACGTCATCGACGGCGCCGACGAGATCACCGTGATGCTGACCGATGGCACGCGCCTGCCGGCCAAGGTGGTGGGCACCGACGACAAGGCCGACCTCGCGGTGATCAAGGTCGACGCCGGCCACCCGCTGCCCTTCGTCAGCTTCGGCGACAGCGACACGGCGCTGGTGGGCGATTGGGTGATGGCCATCGGCAACCCGTTCGGGCTGGGCGGTTCGGTGAGCCTCGGCATCGTCTCGGCGCGCAACCGCGACATCCAGGAAGGCCCGTACGACGATTTCATCCAGACCGATGCGGCCATCAACCAGGGCAATTCCGGCGGCCCACTGTTCGACATGGACGGCAAGGTGGTGGGTATCAACACCGCCATCATCGCGCGCGGGGGCTCGTCGCTGGGCATCGGCTTTGCGGTGCCGGTGAACCTGGCGCGCCCGGTGGTGGAGCAACTGGCCGAATATGGCGAGACCCGCCGCGGCTGGCTCGGGGTCAACATCCAGGAGGTAACTCCGGACATCGCCGACAGCCTCGGCCGGCCCAATGCCAACGGCGCGCTGGTGGTGAGCGTCACCAAGACGGGACCGTCCGACGGCATGATCGACGAGGGCGATTTGATCCTGCAGTTCAACGGCAAGGCCATCAAGAAGATGCGCGACCTGTCGCGCTTCGTGGCCGAAACCGCCGTGGGCTCCGACGCCTCGGTGACGCTCTTGCGCGGCGGCAAGGAAATGACGCTCAAGATTAAGCTCGGCCGGCTGGAGGCCGGCGAGCAGGTGATCGCCGCCGCCGAGCAGCCCAAGAGCACGACGCCCGGTCCCGATGTCGACGAGCCGGTGGGCCCGCCGCCCGGCCTCAAGGAGATGCTGGGGCTCGACCTGGGGCCGGTGGATGCCAGCGCCCGCAAGACCTATGCGCTGTCGGCCGATGCCAGGGGCCTCGTCATCACCGAGGTGGTGAAGGGCTCGGACGCCGAAAAGCAGGGGCTGATCGCCGGCTTCGTGATCTCCGAGGTCAACCAGCAGAAGGTCGACACCGTCGCCGACGTGACCGAGAAGGTGAACGCCGCCAAGGAGGCGGGCCGGCCCGCGGTACTGTTCAAGGTGACCGACCCCACCGGCTCGCACCGCTTCATCGCGGTCAAGCTCGCGGGGTAGCGGGCAGCAGCGCCTCAGCGCACGATCTCGTCCTCGTCATAGCCTTGCAAATAGAGCAGGGCGGTGAGGTCGCCATGGTCGATCCGCACCGCCGCCTGCGCCGCCACCACCGGCTTGGCATGCAGCGCCACGCCGAGGCCGGCGGCCTTGATCATCTCGAGGTCGTTGGCGCCGTCGCCGACCGCCAGCGTCGCTGCCAGCGGGATGTCGTGGAAGGCGGCGAGCGTCAGCAGCCGGCTGAGCTTGGCCTCTTTGCCCAGGATCGGATCGGCCACCGTGCCGGTGAGCACGTCGCCGTCGAATTCGAGGATGTTCGCCATCGCCTCGTCGAAGCCGATGCGCTTGCTGATATAGTCGGCAAAGAAGGTGAAGCCGCCTGAAACCAGCGAGGTGAAGGCGCCGTGCGTCTTCATCGTCTGCACTAGGGCGCGCCCGCCCGGCGCCAGCGTGATCTGCTCGCGCCGGATCTCCTCGATGCGGCTGCGCGGGAGGCCCTTGAGCAGCTTGACGCGCGTCCGCAGCGCCTGGGCGAAATCGAGCTCGCCGTTCATGGCGCGGGCAGTGATGGCGGCGACTTCCGCCTTGATGCCCACCGCCGCCGCGAGCTCGTCGATGCATTCCTGCTCGATCATGGTGGAATCCATGTCGGCGATCAGCAGCCGCTTGCGGCGGTGCGCCAGCGCCACCTGCGCCACGTCGATCGGCTTGCCGGCCACCAGCTCGCGCGCCGCCTCGGCGGCCGTCGCCAGCGCGGGGTTGACGAACTCGACCGCGATGCGCTGGTTGAGCACGTTGATCTCGCCGCCGACGGCCCGGTGTACCGCATGCATCAGCGCGGTGTCGATTGCCGGCTCGGCGGGATTGGCGATGAGGCAGAGAACGGACACGGGGCAAGGGCTCGGGTGAACAAAAGCGCGGTTCTGATAGCGGGTCCGACTGCCAGCGGCAAGTCGGCGCTGGCGCTCGCCAAGGCGCGCGAAACGGGCGGCATCGTCGTCAACGCCGACGCGCTACAGGTCTATGCCGGATTGCGCCTTCTCACGGCCCGGCCGGGCGACGCCGACACCGCCGTTGCGCCGCACCGGCTCTATGGCGTGGTGCCGCCGGAGGTGCGGTTCTCGACCGGCGGCTGGGCTCGCGCCGCGGCCGAAGTGATCGCCGAAGCCGGCGATGCGCCGCTGATCTTCACGGGCGGTACCGGTCTCTATTTCGCGGCGCTGACCGAGGGCTTCGCCGATGTCCCCGAGGTGCCGCCGGAGGCGCTGGCCTGGGCCGAGGGCGAGGTGCGCGGCCTCGATCGGGTGGCGCGCGAGCGGCTGATCGCCGCGCGCGATCCGCTGGTGGCGGCGCGGCTCAAGGCGCCGGACCCGCAGCGGGTGATCCGGGCGCTGGCGGTGCTGCGCGCCACCGGCCGCTCGCTGGCGACGTTCCAGGATGCGCCGCAGCGCGGCCTGCTCGAGGGCTGGCGGCTCGAGCGGATCGTGCTCAACCCGGACCGCGAGGTGCTGCGCCGGCGCATCGCGGTGCGCTTCGAGGCGATGCTGGCGGAGGGCGCGGCCGACGAGGTGCGCGACCTGCTGGCGCTCGGCCTCGATCCGACGCTGCCGGTGATGAAGGCCATCGGCGTGCGCGAGATCGGCGACTGGCTGGCCGGCCGCATCGATCGCGACACCATGGTGGAGCGCGCCGTGATCGCCACGCGGCAATATGCCAAGCGGCAGCGCACCTGGTTCCGGGCGCGCATGGCCGACTGGAGCTGGCGCGAGCGCTAGACCGGCGTTCTCGACGTCAGTCCGAGCCGGTCGCGGAGCGCAAAGCGCACCGTCAGCACCAGCCCCACCGCGGCGAGGCCGGCCGCCAGCCCCATCCAGATGCCGACGCCGCGCAGGCCGAGCGGAAAGCCGAACAGATAGCTCACCGGAAAGCCGACGAGCCAATAGCCGATCAGCGCGATCAGCAGCGGCATCTTGGTGTCGGACAGGCCGCGCAGCGCTGCGCTCATCGTCACCTGCGTGCCGTCGAACAATTGGAAGAAGCCGGCAACGATCAGATAGCTGGTGGCAAGGCTGATAGCGTGGGTGTTGACCGGATTGGCCGGATCGAGGAACAGGCCGACGAAGACCCTGGGCGCGACGAGGAAGGCGATCGCCGTCGCCGCCATGAACAGCAGCGTGACCAGCAGGGCCATCCAGCCGGCGCGGCGGATGCCCTCGCGGTCGTGCTCGCCATAGGCAAGGCCGACCCGCACCGTCGCCGCCTGGCTGATGCCGAGCGGCACCATGAAGCTGATCGAGGCCAGTTGCAGCGCGATGGCATGCGCCGCCACCTCGTCCTGGCCCAGCCAGCCCTGCAGCAGCGCCGCCGAGGTGAACAGCAGCACCTCGGCGAGGCGCATGACGCCGATGGGCAGGCCGATGCGGAACAGCTCGCGGAAGCGCGGCCAGTCGGGCCTGAAGAAATTGTGGAACACGTGGTAGCGGCGGAAGCGCCGGTGCCACACGGTGTAGGCCACGGTCAGCACCAGCATGGCAAAGCTGGTGCAACTGGTGGCGATGCCGGCGCCGGCGAGCTCCAGCCGCGGAAAGCCCCAATTGCCGAAGATCAGCAGCCAGTCGAGGAAGACGTTGACGAAGAACCCGGCGACCGTGATCAGCAGAATGACGCGTGTCGCGCCATGGGCGCTGAGGAAGGAGCGGAACACCACGATCTGGAACGCCGGAAAGATCGCCCAGATGACGAAGTGGATGAAGCGGTCGGCCATCGCCACCAGTTCCGGCTCCTGCCCGAGTGCCGAATAGATCGGAGCGATGTTCCAGATCATCGGGGCGAGCAGCAGCGCCACCAGCGTCGCGGCCCAGATGCCCTGGCGCAGCGTGCGACGCACCGAGCGCAGGTCGCGCGCCCCCAGCGCCTGCGCCACCATCGGCGCCACCGCCTCGACGATGCCCATGCCGAAGATCTGCATGGCGATGAACAGCGCGTTGGCGAGCGCCGCCGCGGCGAGGAATTTCGGCCCGAGCCAGCCCAGCATCACCACATCGGTGGCGCCGAGCGAGATCTGGGCGAGCTGCGCCACCATCAGCGGCCAGCCGAGCTTGAACAGGGCGCCGAACTCGGCGCCCCAGCTCAGGGCGACAGGCAAGGATGGTGCGGCGCCGGGAGTCGGCGCTGCCGATGGTATGCTCATTTCGGGTTCCACTCGCGCCGGCGGTGTAGCCGATGCGGCGCGGCTTGCCTAGAGATCGGCCACCGGGGCGAAGGATGCACCGCCCTGGCGGAGATGTCGCCGACGGCCGCGACGTGCAGTGGCAGGTCGGGCGTCGCTGTCGAGCACCGTCGCAAACAGAAAGGGCGGTCCGAAGACCGCCCTGGGCATTTGTTTACCACCACCAGTGGTGGGGGCCCGGCATCGGCGGCCAGGGCCGCGGCGGCGGGGGCCGGTGATGGTGCATCGGCGGCGGGTAGCCGAAGCCGAAGTGGAAGGTCACGTCCGGCACCGGCACTGGACGCGGGCGATAGCGGCCCTCGCTCAGATAGGCGCAGTTGACCCAGCCATTCGGGCCCGGCTTGGTCACCGCGCACCAGCCGTTCGACCGGCCGGTGATGTTGACGTATTCGCCCGGCGCGAGCGTGTCGACGACGCGATAGCTGGTGCTGGGGCCCGAGCGGACGTTGACGGACGTCGTGGCCACGGCGGCAAACGCGGCGCCGGCGGTGAGGATGGTCACGGCGGCGCCGAGCGCCCCGGCCTTGATCAAATTGGTCTTGATCGTCATGAGTTTCCCTTTCTCGCCCCTTGGTTGGTAAAGACGCGGCCGGTCGAATTGATCCCGGATGTCGTGAAGTTAACGCCTTGGACAGGAACGAAGTTCCCGAGCCCGGCTGCGGCAAAGTCGGCATCTGCGCGCTGATAGGCGGCCTTTATCGACGGCCGGTACGCCAAAGGGTGGACTACGGCTGCTCCGAACTCCGGCAGCATGGTCGATGCGCTCGGCCTGCATTGCCTGGTGACAGCCACAGCGCCTCTGTCTCCGGCGCAAAAGCCGATCAAGAAGGTTGGCAAGGCCAAAAGCCCGACGGCACGTCCCGGCCGGGTGGCGGCGGCGCGGACGATACGGCGGTGGCGCCGAACGGCACCACCATCTACCACCAGCCCAACGGCGATGAGAGCGACGACAATATCGCCGACTATGTCGATGCGGGCGGCACGGTGACCATCATTTCGTGCGATGGCAATTTTGCCACGTCAGCCGGCCGACCGAGGGCTACGTCTGGCACGCAGACATCGGCCGCTGAGCAGGCGCGACGGCCCGGTTGCGCTATGGCGCCGCGACGGTCCTTCGCGCCGAGGCGAACGTGGCGGCGATGAGCGCGTGCCCGGCATCGTTGGGATGGACGACGTCCGGTGACGCGAGGCTGCCCTCGCGGCAGGCCGCCATGGCTTCGTACACCGGCGCGTAGAATAGGCCATACTCGCCCGCGAGACCGCGGACGGCATCGACATAGGCCTCGAAGCCGGCGCGGCTCTGTCCGGTGAACCCGGCGCTGCCGAGCTGCAGGCCCGCGTCCGGCGGATAGGGCGGCGAGCCGAGGCAGAGGTCGTGGCGCTCGACGCCGGCGGCGAGGAGGCCATCGAGCACGATACGATAATCGCGCGCGAAGGCGGCGACGTTGAACCGCGCCGGGTCGGCGGTGTAGCGCGCATCGTTGTAGCCGTAGAGGATGGCGATGCCGTCGGCGCGGTCGTCGCCGAGCAGGTCCACCCGGAAGCGCGACACGCCGCTGCCGCCGCGTCCGTCGCGCACCGGCGTCGCTTGCAGCACCGTGCCGCTGCGGCCTTTGTTGACCAGCCGGACGCCCAGCCCGCGCGCCAGCAGGGCCGCCCAGCCCCGCGCCGGCGAGCTCGCGCCCACCCCTTCGGTGATCGAATCGCCGAACGCCGCCAGCGACCGGGCGCCTCGACTCCTGACGGTTTCCGCAAAATCGGCCATCGCGCTTGACTCTCGTGTCTCAGATGCTAATACGCATTAGCAGCTAATACGCATTAGCAGCAAGGGAGGATGAGGCTTGGCAGGCAAGGGGCGGCTGACGCAGCGCGACATCGCACGCCTCGCCGGGGTCAGCCAGGCGACCGTCTCGCTCGTCCTCAACGACGCCAAGGCCGCTGCCGGCCGCATCCCCGCGGAGACGCGCGAGCGCGTGCACAAGGCCATCCGCGACACCGGCTATGTCGCCGATCCCATCGCCCGCCGCATGGCCAAGGGACTCAACCGCATTCTCGGCGTCTTCACCTACGAGCCGGCCTTTCCGAGCGCGCAGGCGGACTTCTTCGTGCCGTTCCTGCTCGGCATCGAGGAGCGCGCGCAGGCGTTAGGCTATGACCTGCTGCTGTTGACCGGCGCCTCGGGGCCGCGCGGCCAGCGCAAGATCTTTCACGAGAACAACCGGCTGCGGCTCGCCGATGGCTGCGTGCTGCTCGGCCGCGAATTCGACCGCGCCGAGCTGCGCAAGCTGATGAGCTCGGACTATCCGTTCGTGGCCGTCGGCCGCCGCGACCCGGTCGGCGGCAAGCTCGCCCCCTATGTCGGCGCCGACTATGTCAGTGCCACCGCCGATCTGGTGCACCGCGCCCGCGACAAGGGCCATGCGCGGCTGGCCTATATCGGTCCCGAAACCGGCGCCGAATCCTCGGTCGATCGCTGGAAGGGCTTCGTTTCGGCTCTCGGCGACGCGCGCCTCGTCTACCAGCTCACCGAGGTCGGCGGCGATGCCCGCGCCATGCTGTCGGCCATCCGTAAGGCCAAGGCGACCGTGGCGTTCTTCACCGAACTCGCCGACGCCATCGTCGTCGAGGCGGCGGCGCGCTCGCAGAACCTCTCGGTGCCCGGCGACCTGTCGATCGTCGTGCTGGGCAGCCATCTGCGGCCACAATTGAGCGGCACCCGCTTCACCACCTTCTCGATCCCGCGCGAACAGATGGCGGGCGTCGCAACGCAGATGCTGGCCGAGCGCATCGAAGCCGGCTCGCCAGGCACGCAGGTGGTGCTGCGCTGCGACCCGATCGAGGGAGAAACCCTTGGCCCCGTTCCCAACTCCAAAGGCATGAAGTGAAAGAGTTCTCGGCAGATATCGCGATCATCGGCGGTGGCCTCGGCGGGGTGGCGGCGGCGCTCGGCGCGCTGCGCGGCGGCCGCAGCGTGGTGATGACCGAGGAATACGATTGGATCGGCGGCCAGATGACCAGCCAGGCGGTGCCGCCCGACGAGCACTCCTGGGTCGAACAGTTCGGCGTCACCCGCAGTTATCGGGCGCTGCGCAACGGTATCCGCCAATACTACCGCGACCACTACCCGCTCACCGAAAAGAGCCGCGCCTGGACCGATCTCAACCCCGGCGCCGGTTACGTCTCGCGCCTCTGCCACGAGCCGCGCGTCGGCCTCGCGGTGATGGAGGCGATGCTCGCGCCCTATCGCGGCAGCGGCCGGCTGACGCTGCTGCAGCCCTATCGCCCGGTGACGGCCGAGACCGACGGCGACCGGGTTCGCGCCGTGACGCTGCAGCATCGCGATAGCGGCGACCGCATCGTCGTCAGCGCCGCCTACATCATCGACGCCACCGAGCTCGGCGACCTGCTGCCGCTGACCGGCACCGAATATGTCCGCGGCTTCGAATCGCAGGCCGAGACCGGCGAGCCGTCGGCGCCGGCGACAGCCCAGCCCGACAACCAGCAGGCAGTGTCGATCTGCTTTGCCATGGACCATGTCGATGGCAGCCATGTCATCGACAAGCCGCGGACCTACGAGCAATGGCGGTCCGTCGTCCCGAACTTCTGGGGCGGACCGCTGATCGGCTTCCGCTCGCCGCATCCGCGCACGCTCGAGATCGTCACCCGCTCGTTCACGCCCAATCCCGACGACGACCCGACGCTGGTCGACGCCGACCAGCGTCGCAATCCGGGCGACGGCAATCTGTGGACCTTCCGCCGCATCGCGGCGCGGCGCAACTTCGTGCCCGGCGCGTATGCTTCCGACATCTGCCTCGCCAATTGGGCCATGCTCGACTATTTCGAGGCGCCCATCATCGACGTGCCCGAGGCGGCCTATCGCGACCGTCTCGCCGCCGCCGCCGAACTGTCGCTCTCGGTGTTCTACTGGCTGCAGACCGAGGCGCCGCGCGCCGATGGCGGCCAGGGCTTCCCCGGGCTCAGGCTGCGCGGCGACGTGACCGGCACCAGCCACGGCCTGGCGATGGCGCCCTACATTCGTGAGAGCCGGCGCATCCGCGCCGTGACCACCATCGTCGAGCAGGATCTCTCCTATGCGACGCGCGGCGAGGCCGGAGCGGTCAACTATCGCGACAGCGTCGGGGTCGGCATGTACCGGCTGGATCTGCATCCCTCGACCGGCGGCGACAACTACATCGACGTCGCCTCCTGTCCGTTCGAGATTCCGCTCGGCGCCCTCGTGCCGCAACGCATGACCAATCTGCTGCCGGCCAGCAAGAATCTCGGCACCACCCACATCACCAATGGCTGCTACCGGCTGCATCCGGTCGAGTGGAACATCGGGGAGGTGGCGGGCCTCTTGGCGGCGCATTGCCTCGCCACCGGCCTCACGCCGCACCAGGTGCAGGCCGACGACGCGCTGCTGCACGACTTCCAGGCAATGCTGACGGGGCAGGGCGTCGAAACGCGCTGGCCGGACATCCGTGGCTACTAGAACGACGACACACAAAAGGAGGAAGGAAATGACCAGACTATTCGATCTGAAGCTTGCCGCACTCGCCGCAGGCATCGTGCTCCCCCTGACCATGCCGGCGCTGGCTCAGGACGCCGTCGACCTGCGCATGGCGATCTGGAGCGCCAATGACGCGCATCTCAAGCTCTTCAACTCGATCGCCGACGACTACAAGAAGACCCATCCCAATGTGAGCGTGAAGTTCGACTCGCTGGCGTTCGACGGCTACACCACCACGCTCACCACCCAGATCGCCGGCGGCAATGCCCCGGACATGGCCTGGATCCTCGAGACCACGGCCCCCGACTTCGTCAGCTCCGGCGCGCTTCTGCCGCTGAAGGCGACGTTCTCGGGCACGGCCGGCTACGATCTCGACGACGTGTCACAGAGCGCGCTGTCGCTGTGGACACAGGATGGCGAGATCTACGCCTATCCGTTCTCGACCTCGCCCTTCGCCATGTTCGTCAACAACGATTTGATCAAGGCCGCCGGGCAGAAGACCCCCGCCGAGCTGATCGCGGCCGGGCAGTGGACCTGGGACAACGCCATCAAGGTCGACGCCGCGGTTGCCGCCACCGGCAAGCAGGGCCTCATCGTGCGCGATTTCGACTACAAGGTGTGGGACAATCTGGCCTCGATCTGGAACGGCTGGGGCGCCTCGCCCTGGAGCGCCGACGGCAAGACCTGTACCATGACCGACAAGCCGATGGTCGATGCGATGACCTTCATCCACGACGCCATCTTCAAGACCAAGGCCATCCCCGGCCCCGGCATCTCGGCCGACTTCTTCACCGGCGATGCGGCGATGACCATCACGCAGATTTCGCGCGCTTCGCTGCTGCCCAAGGACAAGCCGTTCTCGTGGGATCTGGTGCCGCTGCCCGCGGGTCCCGCCGGTGAATATGCCGTCGTCGGCCAGGCCGGCATCGGCGTCTTCGCCCAGAGCAAGCACCCGCAGGAGGCCGCCGATTTCCTGGCGTTCTTCACCAACCCGGAGAACAGCAAGAAGCTGGCGCAGTTCTTCCCGCCGGCCCGCACCTCGCTGCTCAATGTCGATACGCTGGCCAAGGCCAACCCGCTGCTGTCGCCGGCGCAGATCGAGGCTGTCGTGGTCAAGGGTATCGCCACCGGCCACGTGAAGCTCAGTCATGCGAACTTCCCGGAAATCCAGCAGACGGCCCGCGCCGCGCTCGATGCGCTGTGGACGCCCGATGCCGACGTGCCGGCGGTGCTGAAGTCGGTCTGCGACCGCATCCAGCCGCTGCTGCAGCAGTAACAGGAGTCTCCCGGTGGCTCTCGCGACGCAACAGCCGAAATCCAGACCGCGCAGGTTCTGGACCATGGCGCGCCGCGAGAGCCTTGCCGGCTATCTGTTCATCGCGCCGCAGCTCATCGGCATCGTCGTCTTCGTGCTGATCCCGCTGGGGCTGGTCGTCTACTATTCGCTGCACGAGTGGAACGTGCTGGCGGGCACCTTCAAATTCGTCGGCCCGGCCAACTACGAAAAACTCGCGAGCGACCCGTCGCTGCCCGAGGTGCTGCTGGCTTCCGGCCTGTTCTCCGCCGGGCTGGTGGTGTTCAATCTGTCGTTGGCGCTGCTGCTCGCCATCCTCGTCAACCAGAAGCTGCGCGGCATTGCCGTATTCCGCACGCTGTTCTTTTCCCCGGTGGTGGTGTCGCTGGTCGCCTGGACTATCGTCTGGGGCTTCCTGCTGCAGGCCAATGGCGGCATCAACGGCATTCTTGCCATGTTCGGCATCACCGGCCCCAACTGGCTGCGCACGCCGGCCACCGCGATGATCGCGGTGATCACCGTGCAGGTGTTCAAGAATGTCGGGCTCAACATGGTGCTGTTCCTCGCCGCGCTGCAGGGCGTGCCGCGCGAGCTCTATGAGGCGGCCCGCGTCGACGGCGCCTCGCGCTTCAAGCAGTTCCGCCGCATCACCGTGCCGCTGATCTCGCCGACCATCCTGCTCACCATGATCATCACCATCGTCGGCTCGCTGCAGGTGTTCGCGCAGATCGCCGTGCTGACGCAGGGCGGGCCCGGCATGTCGACCACCGTGCTGGTCTACTATCTCTACCAGCAGGCGTTCCAGTTCCACCGCTTCGGCTACGGCTCGACGCTGGCCATTTTGCTGTTCGTCATCGTCGCCGTGCTGACCTTCGTGCAATGGCAGATGCGCAGGAAGCTGGTGTTCTATGAGAACTGAGCTGTCCCCGCGCCTCAAGCTCGCGCTCTACGGGCTGCTGTGCGTGCTGGCCATTCCGTTCGTGTTTCCGACCTGGTGGATGGTCACCTCGTCGGTCAAGCCGATCAGCCAGATCTTCGCCTTCCCGCCCGAGCTCATTCCGCACACCTTCGACTGGTCGAGCTATGCCGACGTGTTCCGGCTGCAGCCCTTCGCCCAGCAATACTGGAACTCGTGCTATATCGCCGCGATCGTCACGGTGGGCACGATGGCGGTGTCCTCGCTCGCCGGCTACGCCTTCGCGCGCATCCGCTTTCCCGGCTCGAACCTGCTGTTCCTGGTGGTGCTGCTCGGCCTGCTGATGCCGACCGAGGTCACCATCGTGCCGCTGTTCCAGATGTCCCTCAAGGCCGGCATGGTCAACACCCACTGGCCGCTGATCCTGGTGCCCATGCTGGGCGGCATGCCCAGCGTGTTCTCGACCTTCGTCATGCGGCAGTTCTTCATCGCGCTGCCGGTCGAGCTCGAGGAGGCGGCGCGCGTCGACGGTCTCGGCCGCTTCAAGATTTTCTGGACCATCGCCCTGCCGCTGGCGCGCCCGGCGCTGGCCGCGGTCGCCATCTTCACGTTCCTGCAGAGCTGGAACCTCTATCTCGAACCCATCGTCTATCTGACGAGCCCCGAAAAATACACGCTGCCGCAGGCGCTGACGCAATATGTCGACGTCTACCAGGGGCCGATGTGGAACATCCAGCTCGCTGCCGCGACGCTGACGGCGCTGCCGGTGCTGGTGGTCTTCATCTTTGCGCAGCGGCAGTTCATCGAGGGCCTCGCCCACACCGGTCTCAAGGGGTAGCCATGGCCGCCGTCGCCATCCGCAATGTCGTCAAGAGATACGGCGCCAATACCGTGATCCACGGCGTTTCGGCCGAGATCGCCGACGGTGAGTTCGTGGTGCTGGTCGGCCCCTCCGGCTGCGGCAAGTCCACGCTGCTGCGCATGATCGCCGGGCTCGAGCCGATCACCGAGGGTGAGATCGAGATCGGCGGCCGCGTCGTCAACGAGCTCGAGCCGAAGGACAGGGACATCGCCATGGTGTTCCAGAACTACGCGCTCTATCCGCACATGACGGTGGAAAAGAACATGGGCTTTTCGCTCGAGCATCGCGGCGCCAGCAAGGCGGAGATCGCCGGGCGGGTGCATTGGGCGGCCGACATCCTCGGTCTCGGCGCCCTGCTGCAGCGCCGGCCGGGGCAGCTCTCGGGCGGCCAACGCCAGCGCGTTGCCATGGGCCGCGCCATCGTCCGCAATCCGCAGGTCTTCCTGTTCGACGAGCCGCTCAGCAATCTCGACGCCAAGCTGCGCGTGGTGATGCGCGGCGAGATCAAGGGGCTGCACCAGCGACTCGGGACCACCATGGTCTATGTCACCCACGACCAGATCGAGGCCATGACCATGGCCGACAAGATCGTGGTGATGAACGCCGGCCGCATCGAACAGATCGGCACCGCGACCGAGCTCTACGACCGCCCGGCCAATCTGTTCGTCGCTGGCTTCATCGGCTCGCCGGCGATGAACTTCATCCCCGGCCCGGCAATGGGGCAAGGCGCCGGGATCACCGTCGGGGTCCGCCCCGAGCATTTCGAGATCGCCGATGGCGGCCTTGCCGGCCGGGTGCGCCTGGTCGAGCCGCTCGGATCGGACACGCAGATCACCTGCGACGTGGATGGCATCGAGATCGTCGCGATGTTCCATCGGCGGGTGGCGGCGACGCCGGGCGACACCCTGTCTCTGCGGCCGCTCGCCGGCGAAACGCACCGCTTCGAGGCCAGCACCGGGGTGCGGCTATGATCGAGGGCCGCATCCATGCCGCCATGCTTGCGGGCGAATTTCCCGTGCTGGTTTCGCTCGGGCGGCACGACATCGAACTCGCGCAGGCGGCAGTCGATGCCGGGGCATTCGGGCTGAAGTTCCATCTCAACGCCTATCACCGCGCCAGCGGCAACAGCTTCGGCTCGTTCACCGAGGAACGGCCGTTCATCGAGAAGCTCGCCCGGCTGGGCAAGCCCATGCTGGTGATGAGCGGGCAGGAGACGCAGCCCAGCCTCGCCGAGCTCGAGGCGCTGGCCGATTACGGCGTCGAAGGCTGGAACATCTATCTCAAGCACGTGCAGCCCTACATGTACGAGTCGCGGCTGCGGCCGATCCTCGCCCTCGACAGCGAAAGCGACGAGGCCGACCTGCGCCGCATCGCCGCCATTCCGGGCGCCATGCTGGAAGCCTCTGTCGGCCGCTTCGCCGACTACGGCGCGCCGCTGCTCGCAGCCGACCTCGCCCGCTACCGCGAGATCGTCGAGCAATCCGGCCTGCCGGTGATCGCTCCCAGCCAGAAGCGTTTCACCGCCGCCGACATGCCGCGCCTCCGCGCCGCCGGCATCGGCGCCATCCTGTGCGGCATCATCGTCACCGGCCTCGACCCGCACGCCGCCCGCGCCGCCCTGGAGCCCATCGTCGCCGCCGCTGCCGGCGCCGCGGCACCCCGCCCCTGAGCCGCGCCAGAAACACCACCACGCCCGCGGCGATGCCTCGCCGCGTGCGTCACAAGCTCTTGCCAATCAACGGAAAAATGGTGCTGCAAGAGGGCATTGAACAGCACTCTCACGCAACATCATAAGCATGCGAATGTAGAGAAATAGCTCAACCGCTTAAGCGGTTTAGGCGGATTTCTTCTGTCATTGACACGCACCCGCTCTCGCGCCATCACTTCCCGAAGTGTGGATTGACGTGGGGGTTGGTATGGGCCGGGAAAGAGAGCGTCTCTCCGCCGTCGAGGTGCGCCAAAAGCCTGCCGGCAAATATGCCGATGGCGATGGGCTGTGGCTAATCAAGACCGCGAAGGATCGCGGCAACTGGGTTCTCCGGCTGACCATCCACGGTCGGCAGCGCTACATGGGCCTAGGTTCGATTGCGAAGCGCTCGCTAGCTGACGCGCGCAAGGAAGCCGCGCGGTGGCGTACGGTGGCCCTCGACGGTCTTGACCCGATCGCCGAGCGCGAGCGGGAGATGCGGGACAAAAAGAAGGGCATGACCCTCCTCAGGGACATCGCCCGCGAGGCTTTCGACGCTCGCAAGGCATCGTTGCGCGGCGGCGGCAAGGCGGGCAGGTGGTACACGCCGATCGAGCAGCATGTGCTGCCGAAGCTCGGCGACAGGCCAATTGCCGGCCTCACGCAAGTTGATATCGAAAAGACGCTTAGACCAATTTGGCAATCGAAGGCCGACACCGCGCACAAGGCGCTAACCCGGCTCGGCATGATCTTCGACTATGCGGCGGCGCACGATCTCAAGGTGGATCGCGATGTCGTTGCCAAGGCGCGGACCCTGCTGGGCGACCAAGTACACCAGGTCGAGAACATTCCCGCGATGCCTTGGGCGGAGGTCCCGGCATTCTATGCCTCGCTCAGCGACGGATCGACAGCGCACCTCGCGTTGCGCCTGCTGATCCTCACAGTCGTTCGATCAAGGCCGCTGCGGTTCATCCATGAGAGCCAGATTAGTGGCAACGTCTGGACCGTGCCGGCCGGCATGATGAAGGGCCGAGAGGGAAAGGCAGAGGAATTTCGAGTGGCCCTCTCGTCGGAAGCTCTCAAGGTTATCGATCAGGCTCGAGCTCGCGCGCTGGATGGTTTCCTGTTCCCCAACGTCCGGAAGGGGGTGATATCCGACGCCACGATGATTCGGTTGATGGAGCGACGCGGCATGGTCGCCCGTCCGCACGGCTTCCGCGCCAGCATGCGCACATGGCTTTCCGAGGCGACGGATGCGCCGCATGCGGTTGCTGAGACGATCCTTCAGCACAAAGTGGCCGGCTCCGTCGAGGCCGCTTACAACCGGACGAAATATATCGAACAGCGGCGAATCTACATGGAGCGCTGGGCCAACTTTGTGACCGGCAAGGCTGATGCCGATGTGGTGCGCCTAGTTCAGACGGCGGCCTAGTTGATGGCGCATGCGCTATCAAACTCGACCCTGTGCACGGTAGAAACTGTTTGCCGGTAGCGATCTCCAGATCAACTCTCATGAAGAGGACTCTGGATGACGAATGCTGCACCCGATGTACTGCTAAGGCCCCGCGAGGTTACGGCCGCCTTAGGCATCTCTGAAGCCACCCTCTGGCGACGCGTCAAGAACGGCGTCCTGCCTCGTCCGGTCAAGTTCGGCGTCTCCAGCAGGTGGCCTCAGTCCGAGATTGCGGGGCTCATCGAGTCCCTGAAATCCAAGCGGACGGGGGCGAACTGATGATCGGCACGCAAGAAATCGACCGGCAGATCGCCGATATTGACCAGCGTGTCACCGGCCTGAAGGCCGAGCTCGACGGCCTGGCGTTCGCCGCCGTCAACGGCGATCCCGACGCCAAGTCGAAGGTGACCGGGATCCGCGCGGACATTGCGACCGCCGCCGCCGATCGTGACATGTTGGAGGTCGCGCGGGTCGAAGCCGAACGCCTGGAAGATGAGCAGCGGCGGCGGGACGAAGCCGAGGCGCGGCGCGTTGCCCGCGAGAACCTTCGCGAGGCCGTGCGCCCGCTGATCGCGAAGGCTGAAGAAGTCGCCGGCCAGATCGAAGCGTTGCGCGCCATGATTGCTGATCTTGAGCGGCTTCAGATCGAGGCCAACCGCGCTCACGTGAAGGCGGGGAAGCCGCTGGAGCATCGCAGCTTCATCGACGCGGCGGCGCGCGAGGCCGTGCGGCGCGTCGGGTCCATGTTCGATCCGTTTGCCCAACTCACCCCACTCGGCGATGTCGTCTCGGGTGCCTGGGAACCACTGTTCGAGCGCGACGATGCTGATTTCGAGCACGAGGCAGTGCGCCAGATGGGGGCAGCGGCGATTCCGCCGAAGACGCCAGAGGAACATGCCGCCGACCTTGCCGCCGAATATGAGACGGCCCGGCGTGCCCGTGAAGCCTATGAGGCCGAACCGCTCTCGGAGCCGACGAGCCAGTCCCGGCACTCCAACTATGTCCGGCCGCAGGAGCAGGATTTCGCGAAGATGGGAGACGACGAATGAGCAGCTTCAATTTGCCGGCCGCCCGGATCGCTGCCGCAAAGTCGAAGGCAGCGCAGTACATCGACCTCGCCGCCAAATGCGACGCGCTGATTGCTTCGCTCCTCGATCTGGTGGGTGAGGTCGAAGCCCTGGAGCGTGCCGCCGATGACGATCTGCGCGGCGGTGTAGACGATCGCGGGGAAC
Organism: Devosia sp. 67-54; assembly: GCF_001899075.1. GTDB lineage: Bacteria > Pseudomonadota > Alphaproteobacteria > Rhizobiales > Devosiaceae > Devosia_A. The sequence goes on from NZ_MKVA01000006.1 coordinate 336,864, forward strand.
AAGCACCACGGTTCGGCTCGCACACCGGCCGCTTGTCGTCGGCATTCCGGCTCCGGGTCGCGCGCGTCGCCAGCGTCCACGGAACCGTAGAGCCCGATGAATTGGTGCAGATTGCACAACGCGCCGTCCATGCCGTGCAGGATATGAGTGCCTGATGCCCACCGTTCCAACCTACGAGCGACAGGTCAGCCCGCGGCCGATCCTCCAGCAGAGCCTTACGACACAAGCATCGCCAGCGGCGTTCGGCGCTGATGTTGCGCGCGGCATCGGAAGCGTTGGGCAGGGATTGCTGGATGCCTCGCAGGCGGCAGGCCATGTTCGCACCCTGGAGGACAACGCGGCGGCCCAGGATGCTGAGGTCGAGTATTCGAACTGGCTTCGCGAACGGACATACGGCGATGGTGGATTTCTCACGCTGAGCGGTGCGGCGGCAGTCGACGGACAAAAGCAGTTTCAGCGCGATCTTGATACCCAGCAGCTTGCGATTTCGAGCAAACTGGCCGGCCGCCCCGGTGCGCAGAACGCATTCAAACTCGCGACGGAAAGCCGCAAGCTGTCGATCCTTCAGGATGCCGCCGTCCATGTTGCGAGCGAAAGGAAGGCATGGATCGTCAACGCTGCATCGGCGCGTGCGATCAGCTTCGCCGAGGACGCCGCCGACGCTTGGCAGAACCCAACCAAAGTGCAGGAAAGCATCGCGGCCGGGCTGAAGCAACTCGACCAACAGGCCGCCTTGCAAGGATGGGGCGCTGACCTGCTGAAGCAGAAGGCCGCCACTTACCGATCGGCGGTGATGGGCAGCGTGCTCCTCAACCAGGCCCAGGCCGATCCGGTCGCGGCCGCCAGCTATTTGTTCGCGCATCCCGACGAACTGACGGCGCAGGACAGCATGGAGGTCTGGAACCGTATTTCGACACCGTTGCGTGCCGCCGCCGCGCAGGGTGCGACAATCACTGCCGATGGGTCGATCAAGTTCAGCGATGCCGCATCGGCGCTGCTGGACAAGATGCCGGACGCCATTGGGCGCGAGCTTCGCGATGGTGTCGCGCAGGAACTCGTGCGGCAGCGTACTGCTCTTGCCGAGGAGGCGAAGGTCGAGCGGGCGCAACATAGGGACGCAGTGACGCTCGGTATCGTCACAGGCAAGGTTGCGAGCGAAGAAACGATTCTCCGCGACCCGATGCTGGACGATGGCGACAAGGCTACGCTGATCGGCAAGTTCCGTAGCGAGCAGGGGGCGACTGCCGGCGCGCGCGACTTCCTCGGCAAGCTCGGCGTCGGCACGGCTCCGACGCTGAACCCATATGACGGTGCCGACCAGGCGCTTTCGGAAAAGTCCTATGGGCTGCTGATACAGTCCGTGCCGGCAGAACAGCAGGCGAGCGCGACGGCGCAGTTCGTCGCCGAAACCGGCATGGTGCCGAAGGCCGTTGTTGCCAGTGTCCGGCTCGGCCTCAATTCCAACGACAAAGGCAAGGTGGCGGCTGCGCTCCAGCAGTCGGCGGCGCTCGCCGACACTGCGCCGAACGCACTTGCGGCAATGGATCACGGCAAGGAATTGCTCGATGCCGCCGCGACATTTTCGGAGCTTGTCGACGGGCAGGGCAAGAGCGTCGAGGAGGCCGCGACGTTCGTTGTCGATCAGCGCAACCCCGCGAAGAAGGCCGAAGCCCAGGTGCTCAAGGATGGCTGGACGAAAGCCGCCAAGAGCTTTGCGGTCAGCGACGTGCTCGCGGCGTTCGGCGACAACTGGTTGCCGGGCGGTCCGGTCGCCGGCCTCAACCCCGGTCAGGAGGCGGCTTTGACCGCGGACTATCTCGGGGCGGCCGAGCGCGCGTTCACTGGTCCAGCGCATGGCGATGCCAATATCGCCAAGACGATGGCGTTGCAGGAAATGCATCGCGCATATGGCATCTCGTCGGTGTCCGGCCAGCCGGTGATCACGAAATTTCCGCCGGAGAATTTTTACCCGGCGATCGACGGCTCGCAGTCATACATCCGCGACCTGGCGATGAAGGACGCTCGCTCGATCGTGCCCAACGCCACAAACGTCATGCTGGTCGCGACACCGGAAACGGCGCAGGACGTGCGCGCCGGCCAGCCGCCTCGGTACAATTTGATGTATCAACTTCCCAGCGGAGTTTGGGACATGGTGCCGTCAATGTTCGCGGTTAGCGGCGATGAACTGCGGCAGCTTTCGGCGCTGAGCGCCGAGGAACACCAAATTCTGTTCGAAGGCCACCGGGCGCACGATTCGGCCGAACACGGAAACGGCCTGCCGGCCAACAGCGTCACGGCAATCCCGTTGCTGATCTGGAACCGCATCCTATCCGCGCCTCTGAAGGGCGACGATGTTCGCGCCGCTGCCCTCGCCGATGTGCAGCGTCGCCGCTCGCAATTGTTGGGCGCGCCGGCCGCCCCGTACCCGATGTCGCCTGATCTGCAACAGCGGCTCGCCGACTATCAGGCCAAGAACGGTTTCGGGGGTGCTCAATGAGTCTGGTTCCGCGGCCCGCGCCTTCGCTGTTCGACCCGAACGCGCAGGCCATCATCGACATGTCGCCGTCTGCCGAGCCTGCTGCGCCTGGTGCGCTCGACTTGATAGGCGCGGCGTTCCGGCAGGAAAATATTGTCGGTTCGATCCTCGCACGTCATCGCGCAGATGGCACGCCCGATCCGACTTACAACCCGTGGGCGGACATCAAGGACACGCCCTATGAGGCCCATTGGGATCGCTTCACCGGCTCGACCAATGCCGGCGAGACGGCCGCCCTGAAGGCCCAGATCGACATGGAGCAGTCCGATCGCAACACCATCGCGGCAGCGGGCGGCTGGGGCATGCTCGCAACGCTCGGGGCTGGCCTGTTCTCGCCGGAAAACCTCCTGCCGGCCGGCGAAATCTATCGCAGCGCCAAGGGCGGCGAGGCGGTGTTACGCTCGGCGCTCAGCGGGGCGTCGTATGGCGCGATGTCGGCGGCGCTGGGCGAAAGCGCGCTGGCCGGCTCGCAGGAACTCCGCACCCCGCAGGACAGCGCCATCGGCATCGGCAGTGCCGCGCTGCTTGGCGGCGTTCTGGGTGGCGGGCTGTCGGCTATGTTCTCGCGCGCCGACTTCGCGCGCCTCGCCGCCCAGATGGCTGACGAATCTGTGCACGCGGTCGACTCGGGCGCGCTCGCCGCCAACGAGGCGGCCATGTTCACCCGGCCGGGCCCTTCGTCGGCCGGTGCTGCTGCGAGGCCTGTTGCCAGCCTCGATGAAAATTCGATCGCTGGCCGGGCCGCGCAGATCGCCGGTGGCGCGGTGCGCAATCTCAATCCGGTGTTGCGCGCCTTGCATTCGCCCTCGGCGATCATGCGCGACGTGGCGACGCGCCTGTTTGAAAATCCCGTCTACATGAAGAAAAACCTCGAAGGCGTCGCCTCCGATCCCGGCGTTGAAACGCTGGTCAAGGAATACACCCGCGGCGCGGTGTCGAAGGCGATGGAGGCCGCGAATGCCGCTTATGGGGACTATCGGAAAGCTGGCGGGCAAATGTCGCGCGGCGACTTCAACGCTGCGGTCGGCAAGGCGATGCGGCGGGGCGATACATCGGCCGATCCCCATGTTACGAAAGCCGCGACGGCGTGGCGGTCTGCGGTTTTTGATCCGCTGAAACAGAAGGCGATCGAGGCTAGACTTCTGCCGGCAGATGTGCAGCCCGAGACGGCGCTCAGCTACTTCACGCGCGTCTATAACCGCCCCAGGATCGAGGCCCGCGAGGCCCAGTTCAAAGGCATTGTGCGCCGCTATATCGACCGGTCCATCCGCTCGCTGGAAATGCGCCGCGATGAAATCGACATGGGCAACCGGATCGTCACCGCCGACGCCGCGGCCGAGCGGCTGGCGGCCTCGCATGAGCGGCTGTCGCGGCTCGATGCGCGGCTGGCCGATCGGGCGGCAGTTCGTCGCCGCAAGCTCACCGAGCTTCAGGATGTCGAACAGCAGCGGTTCATGGCGAACCAGGAGCGCCCCCCGGCCGAACTGGCGCGCCTGCTGCGCAACGCCGATCAGAACAGCCACATGCTCACCACACTGCGCGAGGCGCGGGCGGCACGGCGATCGGCCGCGGCTAAGGCTCCGTTTCACGAACGCTCGCCGATCCTCGCGATGGTCAAGCGGAAGGGCGGCGTGCGTGTTGGCTCCACGCTCGACGGCGAGCTTCGCGCGATGGGCGTTACGCCGACGACGCATCCGGGGCTGTTCCGCAGCAATGGCGGCCTCGGCCGGCTCGACAACCTCGCATGGGACGAGGAGCCAGCGATTTTTGAGAATCTGCCGGCAGGTGCTGACGGCTATGCCGATGAGCGGGCGGTGATGGACGCCATCCGCGAGGAGCTCGCCGGCAATCCGCTGCGCACGCATGAGCAGCGCACCGCAGAGGCGAATGCCGATGCGCTCTCGTCTTGGGCCGAGGAATGGCTTCACCGGCTTGGGCTCGCATCCGACACCACGGTCGGCGCGGCGCGGGGGGTAGTGCGCAAAATTGTGGGGGCGGAAGCGCATGCTGATGATCTGGTCGCGCGTGGCGAGCGGTTGACGCGCGAGCTTCAGGCGTTCGATGAGGCGACCGAAGCGCTGTCCAGTGAGCGGTTGATCTCCGCTGAAGAAGCCCGCACCGCGGGGGAGGAAGTCCAGCGCCTAAACGAGGAAATCATCCGGGCGCAGCAATTCGCCAACGCCTCGCCGGCCGTGTCGATCATGGTGGACTATGCCAAGGTGCGGCGCGACCTGTTCAAGGCCCGGATGCGTGAACGCGACCTCGGCCGCCGTGTCGAAGCGCTCACCGCGATCCGCGACAGCGGTCGAGCCAACGACGCCATGCTGGCTGATCTCTGGGCGAAGACCGAGGACCTGACGCGTGTCGGCGATCAGGTGCAGCGGCTGGTTGCGCGGGTTGAAAAGCTTCAGCCCAAGGTGCCGAAGCTGCGGCAGGAATTGCCGGAGTTTTTGAATGAGGCGGATCGAGCCGACTACATCAGCGAGGTCGTGGACAACATCTTCAATTCCGTCACCGGTCGAAATGTCGATGGCGATGTGCCGCGCGACATTGTTGCGGCCACACGCGGGCCGCTCAGAGAGCGCACGTTCCATATCCCCGATTCGGAAATCGAGGATTTCCTTGAGCATGATGTCGAGGCGATCGGCCGGCGCTACGCCCGCGTGATGGCGTCAGACATTGAGCTCACCAAGGCCTTCGGGCGGGCCGATCTGCGCGACCAGATCGACGCGGTGAAGCGCCAATACGGGGATCTGCGACGGGCGATCGAAGACGGCATCGATCCGCATACCGGCGAAGTCTTGGCGATGCAGTTGACTCAGCGCCAGAGGCTTGCAGCGGTGCGGCGGCTGGTTGCGCGCGAGAAGAACGATATCCAGGACTTGCGCGCCCTCCGCGATATGGTGCGGGGAAACTACCTGGCGCGAGAAAATAGCACGAAATTCGCTCGCTACGCGCGTGTGGCCGGCACGATCAACTTCCTGCGGACCATGGGCGGCGTCACGCTTTCATCGCTGGGCGATGTCGGAAGGACACTGATGGTGCACACGCTCACCGGCACCATGCGGGACGGCCTGATTCCGCTAATGCGCAACCTCAAGGGATTTCAGATGAGCGTCGCCGAAGCCAAAACGGCCGGCGCGGTGGCCGAACGCATCCTCAACACTCGCATGGCGACCTGGGCGGAAATTACCGATCCATATTCAGTGTCGTCGCCCTTCGAGCGGTTCATGCAGAACACCGCGAACGGCTTTTCGCACCTGACCGGCATGGCCTATTGGAACGATTTCCAAAAGTCCTTCGCCTCGGTGATCACCCAGAACCGCGTGCTGCGCGGCACGGCGCACTTCTCGAAGCTCGATCACCGTGAGCGAGCCTATCTTGCCTATCTCGGGATCGACGGGCAGATGGCCGAGCGCATCGCTAAGCAATTCGAAGCGCATGGCACCACCGAGGACGGAGATATTCGCGTCGCCAATTCCGACGACTGGTCGGATGAGTGGGCGCGGCGAGTGTATCGCGCAGCGATAAACAAAGATGTCGACACCACCATTATCACCAAGGGCGTCGGCGACGTTCCGCTGTTTTTCAACACGCCAACCGGTCGGCTGCTGGGGCAGTTCAAGTCCTTTACTCTTGCTAGCCATCAGCGGGCGCTGATGCGCGGATTGCAGGAACGGCCGATGGGGATGGTTTCCGGGGTGCTCGTGTCAACTGGCATAGGAATGCTGATCTACTACCTGAAGTCGGTAGAATCGAACCGCACCGCCGATCTCAGCAACAACCCCGGCCGGTGGATCGCCGAAGGCTTAGACCGGTCGGGCATTTTTGCGATCGCCTTCGAGGCGAATAATACCATCGAAAAAGCGTTTGGCATCGGGGCCTATGGCGCGTTGGCGGCGGCATTTCCGGGGGCTGATCAGGATGGCAAGGCGTCACGGTACATCGCGCGTTCGACGGCGGCGGCGCTGACCGGGCCAACCGGGGACCTGGTCGACGGCCTGGTTCGTGCGGTGCAGGCGATCAAGGGCTCGGGCGACGGGCTTAGCAAGGGCGACATCACTGCATTCAAGCGGCTTATCCCCGGCGCAACACTGCCGGGTATCCGCTCCTTGGTCGAATATCTCGGCGCACCCGCAGCCGAGGCAGCGACCGGCGCGCGTTGAGGGGACCGCATGGCGACAACGACACAAGACCTGCTCGACTTCATCGGCTGGCACGAGGCGCGCGGGAACTACAACGCTTATTATGGTCATGCCGCAAACCAGCTGGTCGATTTCTCGAAGATGACGGTTGCCGAGGTCCGCCAGTGGCAGCGCGACTACCTAGCGGCCGGCTCGCCATCGTCGGCTGTCGGAAAATACCAGATCGTCTCGAAGACGCTGAAGTCCCTTGTGCGGGCCGGCGTTGTTTCGAACAGCGACAAATTCGATGCCGCGACCCAGGACAAGCTTGGCGCGGCCCTGCTGCGGGCGCGCGGCTATGACCAGTATGCGGCCGGCAAGATCAGCGCCGAGGCTTTCGGCAACCGCCTGGCACGCGAATGGGCCGCCCTGCCGGTGCTGACCGGCGCGAGCGCGGGACGTTCATACTACGCGGGCGACGGTTTGAACCGAGCTCACACCACTGTCGGAGCGGTGCTGTCGCTGCTCAACGGGCATCCGACGCCGGAAGCCTACATCCCCGAAAGCCGCGTTGCGTCCGAGCTCGACGTGTCGCGGCCGACCTCGCTGGCTCAACTCATCGCAGGCGGTGCCGGAGCGTCCAGCGTGCCGTTGCCGCGGCCCCGCCCGCTGTTCGCACCCCTGCCGGCCCCGGAGCCGCTGAGGCCGCCTGTGGCATCGCCGCCAGCGACGATCCTCGGCGGCGCGGCGCTAACTGGCAAGGCGGCGCGCCCTGCCGCCGTCAGCACGATCCTTGGCGGGGGCAGCGGCGTGTCCAATGCCGGCGTCTCCTCGGGCCGCAAGCTGCCGAACCCGACCGCGAGTGAAGCCCGCGCCGAACAGGCGCTTGGGCGCAAGGCCGCAGCGACGCCGGCTGCGCGGTCGATCGTGCCGGCGCTCGGCCGCTCGGCTGAACAGGTGGCGCGCGATGAGCAGAACGCGATCCAGTCCGGATACCGTGCGGTCCAGGAGGGCAACTTCCCGGCCGCACCGAACGCGCCGAAGCAGCCGACCACCACGACGCCGGTCGCCGCCTTGAGCCAGCCCAGCGGCGTGCAGAAGTCGACCACGGTCTATGTGCGGCCGGACGGGGCGACGCGGACGGTCGACCTGGCCGGCAGTGTGCAGATGGCAAAAGCGATCGCCGCGCCAACGCTCGCCGAGACGCGCGCCGAGCAGTCGATCGCGCGCAGCGCGCTGACCCGCACTATCACAGTCGAGGAGGACAACCCCGAATATTACGACTGGCTACACACCTACGCCAACGCCTCGGGCTCGCCCGACGATCGCGATGCGCGCTCCGCGATGTCGAAGCTCGCGCTCGGCATTGCTGGCGGCGTAGCTGCTCGCATGCCGGCCGCGCCGCCGCGGAGGATCACTGTCACCAAGACCGTGCCGGTCCATGCCAGCACCGCGCCTGCGGCGAACCGTTTAAGCGTTCAGCAGCAGCTTGCGGCTCAACAGGCGGCGAAGGCGCGCGCGGCCATCCTGTCCGCCTACACGCAAGCCGCGCGGTCGAGCATGCCGCAGGCCGGGCAGACCATCATGACCGAAAACAATGGGGCGCAGATCGTCGGCTCGCGCCTGAATGGGTCCGAACGCGGCTACACGGTGACGAACGACAATTGGTTCAACAGCGTGCGCGGGCTGTAGCGTTGCGAAAAATGCTGCGGTTCACATGGATCGCATCAAAATTGCGCAACAGAATCAATCGCTTGTGCGCGTTTTCGAAAAGCGATATCCCTTGGGAATGAAAACAGTGTTCTTGCTCATGGCTCAATATGACGGCCGCGCGATTATCCCGGCCGAGCTTGTCGCTCGAGACTATTTCCCGCACCTGGACACCGCGCGGTTCGTCCGCAAGGTCAACGATGGCGACATTACGATTCCGTTGGTGCGGATCGAGGCCAGCCAAAAGTCGGCCATGGGCGTGCACGTGCAGGACTTGGCCGACTATATCGACAAGCGTCGCGAGGCAGCGCGCAAAGAGTGCGAGCAGCTGACCGGGCGGAAACTCTAATCCGATCGCACGGCCTTCCCTCGGCCGTTCTCAGCCATGAACTTCACGCCGGCCGCTTCCAAGGCGCTGGCGATCGCCGCGATCTTCTCCGCTGACACGGGTGTGGCTGGATTGGACCTTGCGGTCACCGATTCGGCACGGCGCACCGTCACGACAGATACGCCCGCAAGTTCCGCGATCTCCTCTTGCGACCTTCCGAGCAGGATTCTAGCGGCGTGCAATGAAACCGCGGATTGCATTTTCCCTCTTGATATCAAATTATCAACTGATATGATCTTATCAGTCGACACGACTTGTCGCAATAGCCAAGCGGAGCATAGAAAGTGGCAAAGACCGATCTCACCAATTCCTCATATCGCGTAGCGTTGCTCACGGGCATCGAGCTTCTCGAGGCGCTGATCGCCGAGGCCGACGCAATCGACGCGATCCCCGCCGACACTCCCGTTGCGCGCGAGTTCACGATAATCAGCGCGGCCGGCCGTCCCGCACGGAAAATTGCTAAGAAGCTCGCGGCGGCCGATCGTAGCTGCGCGATCGTCGTTGGCGATCTGGCCGAAATGGCGGCGCGGCTCGCGGCGTGAGGCCGTTTGACCACGAAACTATTCGCGGCGCTGATTGGTCTATGCGGACAATGTCTGCATAGACCAATCATGGAGATTGAGCATGGCGGAGCGAGTTTTGATGTCAACCGATGACGTTCGGCGCATCGTGCCGGGCTGCGACCGGACATTTTCTCGACGCATCGCGAGAGGCGATTTTCCCAAGCCAATTTTGATTGGCCATCGTCGTCACTGGTACCGGGAAGAAATTGAACGCTGGCTTACCGAAAAGGCAGCGGCGACAGCATGATGGAACGGCCGGGCCAAAAAACACAGGCCCGGCGCACTTAATGGCCGGGCCCGGTGGTATCGAAAATGATTGAGCCCTTTTCCAATACCACCACGTTGCCAGGATTGCAACACCGATGGTGGATAGAATGGAAAACGCACATTATAGTGAAACGCGGTCCTACTCGGATAGCCTGATCGATCGCATCGACGCACTCGAAGCATGGGGCACAGCCCCGGTCGCGGTGCACGAAGCCCTTGAGCGGTGCCGCGCAGACATTGAATTTGCGGCCCGATGGGCTCCGTTGCCCGATGATTTCACTCCCGCCGACCTGTCGCGGATCGCTCGTCGCAAACGCTCGTTGATGCGCGGCGTCTGGGCGATGAGCCCACCGCGTCGGGCATACTTGGCGCGCTGTCTACTTGCTCTGGCCGACAGAACAATCTCACGGGCGGAGGCGGCGTCATGACCGACAGTCTTTCCATCGGTATCCCGCGGCTGGACAAGCTCGCCGCGCGCATCCGGGCGCTAGTCCCGCACGTCGCCGAACTGCCACTGCCGGCCGCGATCGAACCGGAGGGCGAAGGCCAGCTTTGCGACGCATGGCTGCTGGCGCGGCTCGAGGAGCTGCCCTGGGTCGCCAGGACTTGCGGTGGCGTGGCGGGGCGGTTCGTTCGCCCCAATTTCGGCAACCGCACCACGGCCGAGCGCTTCGCAAACGGCGTCATCGACATGACGATCGGCGCCAGCGACGCGACCCGCAATTCGGTGCTGGCGGACGCTGCGGCCGCCCTGCTGCTCGCGATCGAGACCGGCGTTGAGGCAATCGAGGATGTGTCGCCGGGGCGCGTCCTTCATTGAATCCTCCATACGCACCCGAGGACTGGCGCAGCGGCAAGTTGCCTCCCGAGGGGTGGGATGTGGCCGACGCCGTTGATGATGGCTGGACGCGTGACGATGTGGACGCGATGCTGCGCGCATCGATCTGCGACGTGCTGCCGAACCGCGTCGGGCGGGACAAGACGGGGCGCTTGCGGCTGAAAGCCCACATCGCCCTGTCTGAAGCTGCGAACGGAAACCCGCCAGCGCCGACGCGGCGCGCCGCACCACAGACGATGCAGAAAACCCAGCCGGCGAGGCCCCCGCTGCCAGCAGTGCGTGCGCCTCTGGCCGCAATAGAGGCTTTGCCGCATGTGCTGGAAGTCGGCTTTGATAGCGAGGTTTTTCTAGCGAACCACCTGGCGCACCGGCTGGCGGCGGCCTGCGGTGAGGTTGTGTTCGCCGAGGGGCAATTTTGGTGCTGGGGGCCGACTGCCTGGTCTGCGATACCTCATCAGGTGATGCGGCTCAGCGTTCACAAGTTCGATTTAGCGGCGTCTGGCCGGAAAAACGTCAAAGTGGGCAAGACGCTGATAAATGGCGTGCTGTCGGAGCTCGGCACAATCCTTGCCCAGCCCGACTTCTTTGCTGAGCCGGCTGTGGGCCTCAATGCACGCAACACGGTGATCGAGATCGATGGCGCAGGCCGCGTCACCGAGCGAGCGCACAGCCCTTCCGATCGCTTCCGGTGGACGATCCCGGCCGAGTTTCACTTGCATACCGACGTGGTGCCGCCTGAAGGCTCGATGCTGCATCGGCTGCTCGCCGGTTCGTTCCGCGGGGATCCTGATGCGGCGCAAAAAATCGACCTGATCGGCGAAATCCTCGCGAGTGCCGCCTTTGGGCAGGCCACGCGCTTGCCGCAGCCTAAAGCCTTCGTCTTCCTTGGCGAGAAGGCCAACAACGGAAAGTCGACCATTGCCGGCCTGCTGCGCTGCCTGCTGCCCGAAGGGGCGGTATCCGCTGTCCCGCTGTCGGCTTTCGAGGATGAGAAGAGGGTGGTCGGGCTAGCTGGGAAGGCGGCCAACGTGGCCGACGAGTTATCGGCCAATGCGATCGGCGGCGAGGCATTCAAGTCGGCCGTAACCGGTAACGTGATGCAGGGAAGGGACGTTTTTCAGAGTGTCCTGACATTCGTTCCCCAAGCCCTCCACCTGTTCACGACAAATGTTCTCCCACGCTTCTCAGGCGGCCTCGATCGGGGGCTTCAGCGGCGACTTGTCGTCGTCGGGTTCGATCGATCGATCCCTACAGACGAGGTCATCCCAGACATCCTCGATCGCATCCGGCGTGATGAACTTGACCTCCTACTCGGCTTTGCCATTGCCGGGATGCAGCGGCTCATGCGCAACAAGAGCTATACGATCCCGCCATCATCCGTTGGCGCGTTGAATACCTGGCTCCAACTCGACCCGGTGCAGGCGTGGTTCTCCGAAGAAGTGGTGCATCTCGGCGACGAGCCGTTCGACGGCTGGTCCAGAACGTCCGATCTGTTTAAGGCGTTCAAGATGTGGGCGATCGACAATGGTCACTCGGAACGCTTCCTGCCGCCAGTCAACACCTTCTCGCAGCGGCTGCGCGCCATGCCAGGCGTCCGCATCAAGCATCTGGGTCGCGGCAACGTCGCTGCTGGCATCGGTCTCCGCAAGTCGGGTGATGCGCCAATCGCACAAGTGACACATGGTGACGCACCATGAACGGAGAAATCACATACGGAGCGCGCACTTATCTCGAAGTGAAGCATTTCGGCCTATATATATTCTATGAATAGAACGATGTTTGTAACGATGTTCCTATGCCTCGTATGGAGCTTAATATGAAAGCTGCTTCACTTCGAGATAAGCTGATGATTATGCAGCAGAAATTTCTAATTGGAGTGCGTCACTCGTGCGTCACCCGCACGAACGCCCTGCGAGCCTCTTACCCCCGTAACAAACCGGAACAAATCGATATGACGCCCAAGCAAGAGCGGTTCGCCGCCGAGTACATCGTTGATCTGAACGCCACCGAGGCGGCCAAGCGCGCCGGCTACGGGCCGCGCGCGAGAGTGACAGCGAGCGAGCTTCTTGCGCTGCCGGATGTGCAGGCGCGCGTCGCCGAGTTGATGCGCGAGCGGGCGGAGCGGATCGAGCTTGATGGCGATCGCGTCCTGGCCGAGATCATGACAATGGCGTTCTATGATCCAGCCGACTACAAGGCTGTGAGCTCTGCGGAGGATATTGCTGCCTTGCCGGAGCGGGCGCGCCGAGCTGTGGTCGGCTGGGGCTTCGATCGAAACGGCCTCTTCGTGTTCAAGCTCGCCGACAAGTCCAAGGCGCTCGACCAGCTTGCCCGCCACCTGTCGCTCTACAACGACAAGCTGGAGGTCGGCGGGCTCGACGCGCTCGGCGATCGGCTGGAGCGAGCGAGGGCGCGTCAGCTTGCCTGGCGGCTAACCGTGAAGTGAAGACGAAAGAGGCCGCTGCCGAGTTCGAACTTACCGGGGCTAATTCCCTTAAAGGATTGCTGAAGCAATCTCACGGTCAGCGGCCAACCAGAGAAATACTTCCGGCCAGATGATGCTTCAAGAGGAACTGGAGACGGTGGTACCAACCTTGACGGAGATTTCGATGTGGTGATGTTTCGGCATGGCGCACGACCATCGCTTGAGAAGATGTGGATCAGAACGGGGGTCGGCACTGTCAATCAAGCGCTAATGGCTTGTAAACACACGACTATTTCGAAGAAAATGGTGCTGCAAGAGAGGATTGAACTCTCGACCTCTCCCTTACCAAGGGAGTGCTCTACCACTGAGCTACTGCAGCGTGCCGGGGGCGGCGCGGCCACCCCGAAAAGCTGGCGGTTGATGCCATAGGCCTTTTCTTGACGCAAGGCGAAAAACTGAGGCTATTTGGCCTCGGTTGACGGAATCCCTCGATGTCCAAGGCTGACGAAAAAGCGGCGCGCGAGCAGAGATTGGCCACAAAGCTCCGCGAGAACCTGAAGCGCCGGAAGGGACAGGCGCGGGCGAGGGCAGCCGCGCCGCCGCCCCCGGCGCCGGGTCCGGGCAGCGATAAGGCTTCTTAATCCCCCTCGGTTACGCTCGTGAGCCTGCCTTGAACGACCACGCCGCGTTCGGCTAGCACATGTCGCGGGCGCCCGCCCGCCAATCGGGGACTTTTCATGGATCGCATCCGCATCGTTGGTGGCCACGAACTGGTTGGCGAAATCCCCATTTCCGGCGCCAAGAATGCCGCGCTGCCGCTGATGATCGCCTCGCTGCTCACCGCCGAGCCGCTGACCCTCACCAACGTGCCGCGCCTCGCCGACGTCAAGCAGCTCGAAAAGATCCTCGAGAATCACGGCGTCGACATCGCCGTGCACGGGCGCCGCGCCACCGATGCCTTCGACGGCCAGAAGATGACGCTGCACGCCGCCGAGATCGTCGACACCACCGCGCCCTACGAGCTGGTCTCGGTGATGCGCGCCAGCTTCTGGGTGATCGGCCCGCTGCTCGCCCGCGCCCACGAGGCGCGCGTGTCGCTGCCCGGCGGCTGCGCCATCGGCACCCGGCCCGTCGATTTCTTCCTTTACGGCCTGCGCCAGCTCGGCGCCCAGATCGACATCGACGAGGGTTACGTCGTCGCCCGCGCCCCGAAAGGCGGGCTGGTGGGCGGCATCGTGCATCTGCCCAAGGTCTCGGTCGGCGCCACCCACACCATCATGATGGCGGCGACGCTCGCCCGCGGCACCACCGTGATCGAGAACGCCGCCACCGAGCCCGAGATCGACAATCTCGCGCACTGCCTCATCGCCATGGGTGCCAAGATCTCGGGCATCGGCACCCGCACCCTCAGCATCGAGGGCGTGCCGGCGCTGCACGGGGCCGAGATCGAGGTCATTCCCGACCGCATCGAGGCGGGCACCTTCGCCATGGCGGCGGCGATGGCCGGCGGCGACGTGCTGCTGCGCGGCGCCCGGGCCGAGCATCTGCAGTCGGCGCTCGACGTCATCGGCCAGGCCGGCGCCCATATCTCGACCGAAGCCGGCGGCATCCGCGTCAAGCGCAACGGCAACGGCATTCAGGCCGCCGACGTCGAGATCGACCCGTTCCCCGGCTTCGCCACCGATCTGCAGGCGCAGTTCATGGCGCTGATGACCATGGCGAACGGCGTTTCACACATCCGCGAGACCATCTTCGAGAACCGCTTCATGCACGTCGCCGAGCTGGCCCGCTTCGGCGCCGACATCAAGGTCGAGGGCCAGACCGCGACCGTCACCGGCGTTCCCGCCCTCAAGGGCGCGCAGGTGATGGCGACCGATCTGCGCGCCTCGGTGTCGCTGGTCATCGCTGGGCTGGCGGCGCGCGGCGAAACCATGGTCAACCGCATCTACCACCTCGACCGCGGCTTCGAGCGGCTCGAGGAAAAGCTCAGCCGCTGCGGCGCCGAGATCGAGCGCGTCGGCGGCTGATCCGGCCGCCGGTTTCCGTCACACCACCGGGCTGATCAGCGGCTCGCCGGCAAAGCAGGCGTCGAGATTGGCCACCACCAGCGCGCCCATCTTGTCGCGCGTCTGCCGCGTGGCGCTGCCTTGGTGCGGCGACAGCACCACATTGTCGAGCCCGAACAGCGCCGCGGGCACCTGCGGCTCCTGCTCGAACACGTCTAGAGCCGCGCCGCCGAGCGTCTTGTTCTGCAGCATCTCGACCATCGCCGCCTCGTCGACGAGCGAGCCGCGCGCCATGTTGACCAGATAGCCCTCCGGTCCGAGCGCCGCCAGCACCTGGCGGCTGACGATCTTTTCGGTGCCCTTGCCGCCCGGCGCGATGATCACCAGCCAGTCGGCGTCGCGCGCCATCTCGGCGAGGTCGGAGTAGTAGACGAACGGCTCGTCCGCCTGCCGGCGCCGGCCGTGATACACCACCCGCATCTTCATCGCCTGCGCCCGGATGGCGATCTCCTTGCCGATGCGGCCGAGGCCGAGGATGCCCACGGTCTTGCCGTTGAGCTCGCTCTGCAAGGGGAAGCCGCCCCTGGGCCAGTTGCCGTCGCGCACATAGCGGTCCGCCTGCGGAATGCGGCGCCCCAGGGCGATCATCAGCCCGATGGTGAGCTCGGCCACCGCGTCGTTGAGCACGTTAGGCGTATTGGTGACGCGGATGTTGCGGGCCTTGGCCGCCTGCGTGTCGATGCTGTCGTAGCCGACGCCGAAATTGGCGATGATCTCGAGCCTGGGCAGCCGGTCCATCAGCTCGGCCTTGACGCCCCCGCCGGCGATGCCGCGCACCTTGTCGCCGATTGCCGCGAGCAGCGCTTCCTTGTCGGCGGCCTCGTGCAGCTTGTGGACGGTATATTTGGCGGCCAGCGCCTGCTCGCAGGAGGCGAGGAGCTTGCTGGTCTGCAGGATGTCGATGGGCATGGCAGGACTTTCGTAGGAACCCGCCCCTCTTAGTGCCCGCAACCGGCACTGTCGACAAAAGCGTGCGCCAACATGACGACTTTGTAAGGCAACAGTAGCGCGGCGATGGCGTTATAACGCCATTCAAACGCGTCACCTTGGATAGTCCCGTGCTCAATATCGATCTCAGCGGCCGCCGGGCCCTCGTCACCGGCGGCAATTCCGGCATTGGCGCCGCCATCGTCGACGCCCTGGCCGCTGCCGGCGCCGACGTCGCCATCAACTTCGTCTCCCATCCCGATGCGGCCGAGGCCGGCGCCGGGCGCGTCCGGGCCGCCGGGCGGCGCGCCCTGACGCTTGCCGCCGATGTGTCCGACGCCGCGGCGGTCGCCGCCATGTTCGGCCGCATCGACACCGAATGGGGCGGCCTCGACATCCTCGTCAACAATGCCGGCATCGACGGCCTGCCGATGCCCGCGGCCGAGGCCGATGTCGAGGGCTGGCGCAAGGTCCTCGAGGTCAACCTTTTCGGCAGCTTCTATTGCGCCCGCGAAGCGCTGCGCCGCATGCTGCCGCAGCGTCGCGGCGTGGTGCTCAATCTGAGCTCGGTGCACGAAACCATTCCGTGGAGCGGCTACAGCGCCTATACCGCCTCCAAGGCCGGCCTCGCGATGCTGACGCGCACCCTGGCGCAGGAGGCGGCACCCGCCAATGTGCGCGTGCTGGCCATCGCGCCGGGCGCCATCAAGACGCCGATCAACCAGTCCGTCTGGGGCGATTCGGCCGGCCTTGCCGACCTCGACCGCAAGATCCCGATGGGCCGCATGGGCGATCCCGGCGAGATCGCCCGCATGGCGGTGGTCCTCGTCTCCGATGTCGCCAGCTACACCACCGGCACCACCGTTTTCGTCGACGGCGGCATGTGCGACTACGCGGATTTCTCCCATGGCGGCTGACAGCAAACCCGACGCGCCGGGCGCTCCCGGCATCCCGCCGACCTGGACGTCGAGCGCCAAGGACATGATCTCCACCGCGCTCGGCTCGAGCCGCATCTGGGCGAGCTTCGGCTACGGCATCGTCAACGAGGTGTACTGGCCCTCGACCGGCGAGCCGCAGTTGCGCGACCTCGGCTTCATCATCAAGCACCCGCATGGCTGGACCGAGGTCAAGCGCGCGCAGCGCTACCTGCTCACCACGCCCGACGCGCACGTGCCGCTGCCCAAATTCGTGCACGAAAGCGACGACTACCGGCTCGAGCTCGAATATCTGCCGCATCCGCTGCGCGACGCGCTGCTGATCCGCTACAGCCTCGAAGGGGAGGGGGCTCGGCTCTACGTGCTCGCCTCGCCGCATCTGGGCGGCGACCGCACCGACAATTTCGCCTGGGCCGGCGACGACCTGCTGGCGCAGCGCGGCAGCCGCGCGCTGTGCCTGCGCGCCGACAGCGGCTTCAGCCGCAGCAGCGCCGGCTATGTCGGCGCCTCCGACGGCTGGCAGGATTTCGACCGCAATGGCGAGATGACCTGGACCTACGGCAAGGCGCAAAGCGGCAACGTCGCGCTGATGGGCGAGCTGCCCGCCACCACCGGCACGCTCGCCCTCGCCTTCGCCATCTCGCTCGAGGGCGCCCGCACCCTGGCGCGCTCGAGCCTCGCCGACGACTACGATACCACCCGCGACCTGTTCGTCTCCGGCTGGCGGAACTGGGGCCGCTCGCTGGTCATCCCCTACACCTCACCCGAGCTCCGGCGCGAGGCCGAGCTCTCCGCCACCATGATCAAGGTGCACGAGGACCGCACCTATGGCGGCGCCATCGTTGCCAGCCTCAGCGTGCCCTGGGGCCAGAGCCGCGACGATCCGGGCGGCTATCATCTGGTGTGGACGCGCGACGCGGTCGAGGCGGCGCTGGCGCTGGTTGCGGTCGGCAAGGCCGACGACGCGGCCCGTGTGCTTGCCTACCTCATCGGCACGCAGGCCGCCGACGGCAGCTGGGCGCAGAACTATTTCCCGAGCGGCGAGGGCTATTGGACCGGCAGCCAGCTCGACGAGGTCGCGCTGCCCACGCTGCTTGCCGCCAAGCTCAAGGCCGCCGGCCATCTGGTCATTGCCAAGCCGGTGGAGGACATGATCCACCGCGCCATCGGCTATATCGTGCGCAACGGCCCGATGACCGACCAGGACCGCTGGGAGGAAAATCCCGGCGCCAGCCCCTTCACCCTCGGCAGCATCGTCTCCGCCCTGGTCGCCACCGCGCCCTTCTTCGAGCCGGGCGAGCGCGACTATCTCCTCGCCCTCGCCGACTGCTGGAACGAGCGCATCGAGACCTGGACTTACGTCACCGACGGCGATTATTGCCAGAGCCACGATATCCCCGGCTACTATGTCCGCCTCGGGCCGCGCGCCACCGAGGGCGGGCTGCGCGGCACCGTGGACGTGCGCAACCGCACCGACGGCCACATGAACGCCGACCGGCTGGTCGGGCTCGAATTCCTCTATCTGGTGCGCTCCGGCCTGCGCCGCGCCGACGATCCGCGCATCGTCGCGACGGTGGCGCTGATCGACAGCCTGCTGCGGGTCGATACGCCCTCGGGGCCGTCCTACCATCGCTACAACGGCGACGGCTATGGCGAGCACGCCGACGGCAGCGGCTTCGATGGCACCGGCATCGGCCGGCTGTGGCCGTTGCTCACCGGCGAGCGTGGGCACTATGCGCTGGCCGCCGGCCAGGACGCGCAGCCCTATCTCGACGCCATGGCGCGCATGACCGGGCCCGGCGGGCTCATCCCCGAGCAGATCTGGGACGCCGACCCGATCCCCGACCGCGGTCTCTTTCCCGGAAAGCCCTCGGGCAGCGCCATGCCGCTGGTCTGGGCCCATTCCGAGTTCCTGAAACTGCTCGCGGCGCAGGCCAATGGCCGGCCCGCCGAGCTGCTCGATGCCGTCGAGGCGCGCTGGAGCGGTGTCGCGCCGAGGGCGGAAACCTGGTTCTGGCGCCGCAACAGCCTGTTCCGCCAGGCGCCGGCCGGACGCCGGCTGGTGTTCGAGGACACCGGGCCCTTCGCCTTCGCCTGGTCGCGCGACGGCGGTCCTGCAGCGACGCTCCGCTCCACCCCCAGCCAGTTCGGCCTTTACGCGGTGGCGCTCGAGGCCGACGCCCTCGCAGGCGCCGGGCGCCTCGACTTCACCCTGACCCCCGAGCAGGGCGATCCGCTCACCGACAGCATCGACTTCATCGGCTGACCCGTCTGCGGCGCGCTTGCGGAACGGCCCGCAAACGTGCTGCTATGGCCGTGCAGTGGGTGGCCGCAATTGCGCCGGGGAGTAATGCCGGGTCCTCTTCCCTTCGACGAAATGACCAATGTGGATGGTTCCATCCGCGAACCCTATTCGATCCTCGACCAGTGGCTGAAGCAGCAGCCGGCGGAGGCCATGGGCGTGATGGCGGCCGATGCCGAGGCGATCTTCCGCCGGCTCGGCATCACCTTCGCCGTCTATGGCAGCAACGAGGGCACCGAAAAGCTCATCCCCTTCGACATCATCCCGCGCATCATCTCGGCGGTCGAATGGCGGCGCCTCAGCAAGGCCATCGAGCAGCGCGTGCGCGCCCTCAACGCCTTCCTGCACGACATCTACCACCGCCAGGAAATCCTCAGGGCCGGCCGCATCCCGGAAAAGCTGATCCTCGACAATTCCGCCTTCTGCCCGGAGATGATGGGGCTCGACCCGGCGCGCGGCGTCTATTCGCACATCATCGGCGTCGACATCGTCCGCGTCGGCCCCGACGACTGGTATGTGCTCGAGGATAATCTGCGCACCCCGTCCGGTGTCAGCTACATGCTGGAGGACCGCGAGGCCATGCTGCAGCTCGCGCCGGATTTGTTCCAGCGCCTCAAGGTCGCGCCGGTCGATTCCTATCCCGAGAATTTGCGCCGCACCCTCGATTCCGTCGCGCCGCCTGGCGCCAGCGGTGCTCCGACTCTCGCCGTGCTCACCCCGGGCATCTACAATTCGGCCTATTTCGAGCACTCGTTCCTCGCCGACCAGATGGGCGCCGAGCTGTGCGAGGGGCAGGACCTGTTCGTCGAGAACGGCAAGGTCTTCATGCGCACCACCATGGGACCGCGCCGTGTCGACGTCATCTACCGGCGCATCGACGACGACTATCTCGATCCGCTGACCTTCAAGCCCGACTCGATGCTGGGCGTCCCCGGCCTGTTCGACGCCTACCGCGCCGGCAATGTGACGCTGGTCAACGCCCCCGGCACCGGCATCGCCGACGACAAGGCGGTCTACACCTACGTGCCCGAGATCATCGAGTTCTATCTGGGCGAAAAGCCCCTGCTCAAGAACGTCCCGACCTACAACTGTACCAGGGCCGACGAGCGCGCTTACGTGCTCGAGCACATCGCCGAGCTGGTGGTGAAGGAAGTGCACGGCTCGGGCGGCTACGGCATGCTGGTCGGCCCCACCTCCACCAAGGAGATGCACGACATCTTCCGCGAGAAGATCCTCGCCCGGCCGGACAATTACATCGTGCAGCCCACGCTGGCGCTCAGCACCTGCCCGACCTACGTGGAGTCGGGCGTTGCCCCGCGCCACGTCGACCTCCGCCCCTACGTCCTCGTCGGCGACCAGATCCGCATCACCCCCGGCGGCCTCACCCGCGTCGCGCTGAAACAGGGCTCGCTGGTGGTGAACTCGTCGCAGGGCGGCGGCACCAAGGATACCTGGGTGCTGGAGGACTAGATGCTCGGCCGCACCGCCCAGAACCTGTTCTGGCTTTCCCGCTATGTCGAGCGTGCCGAGAACATGGCTCGCCTGCTCGAGGTCGGCTACCGCATGAGCCTCACCTCGCGGCGCGAGGGCGGCGCCAGCGAGCATCTCGTCTCCATGCTGCAGGCCGCCGAGGCCGACGAGGCCTTCAACGCCAAGCACAAGCAGGCCGACGTGGTCAGCGTCAGCCAGTTCATGCTGTTCGACGAGACCAATCCCAGCTCGGTGCGCTCCTGCCTGCTGGCGGCCCGCACCAATGCCCGCTCGGTGCGCACCGCGCTCACCACCGACATGTGGGAATCGCTCAATTCCGCCTGGCTCGAATTCGCCGCGCTCGACCCGCGCGAGGTCACCGGCAGCCGCCTGGTCGAGCTGCTGCGCTGGGTGCGCACTGTCAGCTACCGTTACCGCGGCGCGCTGCTCTCGACCTTCCTGCGCGACGATGGCTATGCCTTCAGCCAGATCGGCAATTTCGTCGAGCGCGCCGACAACACCGCGCGCATCCTCGACATGAAATACTATGTGCTGCTGCCGCGCACCGACCTCATCGGCGGCGACGTCGACATCCAGCAATGGACGCTGATCCTGCGCGCCGCCTCGGCCCATCGCAGCTACCGCCACGTCTATCACGACCGCTACAAGGCCTGGAACATCGCCGACTATTTGATCCTCAGGCCCGAGATGCCGCGCTCGCTGCTGTTCTCCTATAGCTGGATTAACCGCACCCTCGACATGCTGGAGGAAATCTACGGCGGCAAGGGCAGGGGCCACGCCGCGGCCGCCGAGGTGAACACGATGCTCGACGGCAACTCCATGGACCGCATCTTCGCCTACGGCCTGCACGAGTTCCTCACCGAATTCATCGCGCGCAACAACCAGGTCACCGAGGCGCTGGCCGAAAGCTACAATTTCTACTGATGCAGCTCACCCTTCGCCACACCCTGCGCCTGAGCCTCGGCACTCCCGCCCGCGCCGTCGCCCATGTGCTGCTGACGCCGCCATCGACGCCGCAGCAGCAGGTGGAACGCTGGTCCATCGACATGCCCGGCATCGCCGAGGCGGCGAGCTTCCGCGACGGCTTCGGCAATCGCGCACAATTGGTCAGCCTGGTGAAGCCCGCCGGCGAGCTGCTGGTGGTGGCCGAGGGCCGGGTCAAGACCATCGACAAGGCCGGCGTGCTCGGCCGCCTGCAATACGACCCGGTGCCGGCGCTGTTCCGCCGCGCCACCGCTCTGACCGGGCCCGACGCGGCCCTGCTCGATGGTCTCGCCGACGGCCCCGACCGCATCGCGCTGTTTCACGAGTTGATGGGGCGCATCTGCGAGCGGACCGCCGGCCAGTCGCAGGACACTGCCGGCCAGTCGCAATCGCAAGGCGGCGACGCCACCGCGGCGGACCGGACGCATGCCTTCCTCGGCGCCGCCCGCGCCCTGGGCGCCCCCGCCCGCTACGTCACCGGCTATTTGCTCGACGATGGCGGCACTGCCGCTGTCCACGCCTGGGCCGAAGCCTGGGACGAGAGCCTGGGCTGGATCGGCTTCGATCCCACCCTCAACCTCTGCCCTGCCGAGTCCCATGTGCGCCTCGCCGCCGGCCTCGACGCCATGTCGTGCCCGCCGTTGCGCACGGTCCCGGTCTGGCTCGACGGGCCCGCCGAGACCGTCGAGATCACGGCGGGCTAGCTGCGCGACGCTACTACCCCAGCACGTACAGCCAGAACGTGATCGTTGCCACCGACGCCACGGTGGAGATCAGCACCACATTGGCGGCGACGTTCACGCCGCGATCGTAGTAGGTCGCGAACACATAGGCATTGATGCCCGCCGGCATCGCCGCCAGCAGCACGCCATAGCGCGCCATCTCCACGGGCACGTGCAGGATCGGCACCATCAGCACATAGGCGATGGCCGGATGGATGATCAGCTTCAACAGGCTCAGCAGGCTGGCGATGCCCCAGCTCTCCGAAATCCGGTACTCGTTGAGCGCGCCACCGAGCCCGAACAGCGCCGCCGGCAGCACCGCCGCCGACATCATCGTCAGGAACGCCGTTCCCGGCTCCGGCAGCTTGATTCCGAGCCGGTTGCCGAGCGCGCCGATCGCCACGCCCCACAGCAGCGGGTTCTGTGCCACCCGCACCGCCGCCACCGCCGCCGTCTGCCTCAGCGGCGCCCCGTCGCGGCGCGCCACCTCCATCACCAGCATGCCCAGCGTGATCAGCATCGGCGCATGGAAAGCGATGATCGAGAACACCGTCGGCAGCGCGCCCGGCCCGTAGGCGCGCTGGATCACCGGGATGCCGATCAGCACCGTGTTGGTGAACATCGCCGCAAAGCCTGACGCCACGCTTTCGCCCGGCCGCTGCCTGAACAGCCTGCGGGCCAACAGCCCGCCCGAAAGCAGCGAGAACAGCGCCCCGATATAGAACGGCCAGATGATCGCCGGATTGAACGTCGAGCTGAAGTCCGAGGTGAGCATCGCCTCGCACAGCAGGCAGGGCGTCGCGAAATTGTTGACGAACGCGACCAGCGCCTTGGTGCCGTCGGCCGGAAACAGCCGGAACCGCACGGCGAGATACCCCACGCCGATGATGGCAAAGACCGGCAGGATGACGTTGACGAGGTCGAACATGGCGTCCGAGGGGCGGGGGTGGCCGCCTCTGCAGAACCCATGTTCATCCTGCGGTCAAGCGCCGGGGGCAATAAATCTGGCCGCGGCTGTTGCGTGCGGGGGCCGCGGGCGATAACGAACTTTCGAGGGAATGCGCGACGCCATGGCCAAACGTGAGAACATCACCGACATCTTCGTGATCGGAGGTGGCGTCAATGGCGCCGGCATTGCGCGCGACGCCGTGGGCCGCGGCTATTCGGTGTTCCTGGCCGAAATGGGCGACCTTGCCTCCGGCACCTCCTCGGCCGCCACCAAGCTGGTGCATGGCGGCCTGCGCTATCTCGAGCACTACGAGTTCCGCCTCGTGCACGAGGCGCTGGCCGAGCGCGAAATCCTCTGGGCCATGGCGCCGCACATCATCTGGCCGATGCGCTTCGTGCTGCCCTACCACAAGGGCCTCAGGCCGGCCTGGTTCCTGCGCCTCGGCCTGTTCGTCTACGACCATCTCGGAGCCCGCAAGCTGCTGCCGCCGACGCGCACCCTGGATCTCAGGACCGATCCGATCGGCCGCCCGCTCAAGGACGGTTACGCCAAGGCCTTCGAATATTCCGACTGCTGGGTCGACGACGCCCGGCTGGTGGCGCTCCTCGCCCGCGACGCCGCCGACCGCGGCGCCGTCGTCCAGACCCGCACCAAGGTCATCTCGGCCAGCCGCGCCGACGGCCTGTGGACCGTGCGGCTGCAGGACGTCGACAGCAAGCTCAAGGGCACCGTCAAGGCGCGCTTCCTGGTCAACGCCGCCGGCCCCTGGGTCGACCATGTGCTGCGCGAGGACCTCGATCAGACCGAGGCGCACAACGTGCGGCTGGTCAAGGGCAGCCATATCGTCGTGCGCAAGCTCTTCGACCACGACCGCGCCTATTTCTTCCAGAACCCCGATGGCCGCATCATCTTCGCCATCCCCTACGAGCGCGACTTCACCCTGATCGGCACCACCGACCAGGATTTTTCCGGCGATCCGCACGGCATCCGCATCTCCGAGGAGGAGACGCAGTATCTGCTCGCCGCCGCCACCGAATATTTCGAGAAGCCGGTCACCGCGCCCGACATCGTCTGGAGCTATGCCGGCGTGCGCCCGCTGTTCGACGACCACGCCAGCAAGGCGCAGGAGGCCACCCGCGACTACGTGCTGAAGACCGAGGGCGACGCCACGACCGGCGCGCTGCTCAACGTCTTCGGCGGCAAGCTCACCACCCATCGCCGGCTGAGCGAGGAAGCCCTCGGCCACATCGAGAAGGTGCTCGGCGCCCGCGGCAAGCCCTGGACCAGGACCAGCAAGCTGCCCGGCGGCGAGTTCGGTCCGCGCGAGTTCGACGCCCAGGTCGAAAAGCTCAACGAGGCCTATCCGAGCCTGCCCGACCGGCTGCTGCGCCGGCTCGCCCGCCAGTTCGGCACCCGCGCCGCCACGCTGCTCGGCCCGGCCCGCCGCATGGAGGATCTCGGCGAGACCTTCGGCGCCGACCTCACCCAGCGCGAGGTGGACTACCTGGTCGAGCACGAATGGGCGCGCACCGCCGAGGACGTGCTGTGGCGCCGCACCAAGCTCGGCCTTCGCGTCGGGCCCGGCGACAGGCAGCGGCTCGAAGCCTATCTCGAGGCGCGCTTCAGCAAGGCAAAGACATGACGGGCTACATCCTCGCCATCGACCAGGGCACCACCTCGTCACGCGCCATCGTGTTCAACGAGCTGCAGCAGATCGTCGGCATGGGCAGGATGGAGTTCACCCAGCACTTCCCCGCCTCCGGCTGGGTCGAGCACGTGCCCGAGGAGATCTGGGCCACCTGCCTGTGGTCGATGAAGACCGCGCTCAAAAAGGCCGGCGTCACCGCCGCGGAGATCGCCGCCATCGGCATCACCAACCAGCGCGAGACCACCATCGTGTGGGATCGCGCGACCGGCAAGGCCATCCACAACGCCATCGTCTGGCAGGACCGCCGTACCTCCAAGATCTGCGAGCGCCTGAAGCGCTCGGGTTCGGAGGCGCTGGTGGCGCGCCGCACCGGCCTGCTGCTCGACCCCTATTTCTCCGCCACCAAGATCGGCTGGCTGCTCGACAATGTACGGGGCGCCCGCAAGCGCGCCGAAAAGGGCGAGCTCGCCTTCGGCACGGTCGAGACCTGGCTGATCTGGCGCCTGACCGGCGGCAAGTCGCACGTCACCGACGCCAGCAACGCCTGCCGCACGCTGCTCTACAACATCGAGACCGGCGAGTGGGACGACGAGCTGCTGCGGCTGTTCCGCATCCCGCGCGCCATCCTGCCCGAGATCCGGGACAATGCCGACGATTTCGGCACCAGCGACAAAAGCGTGCTCGGCGCCGCCATCGCCATCCGCGGCGCCGCCGGCGACCAGCAGGCCGCCACCATCGGCCAGGCCTGCTTCGAGCCGGGCATGATGAAGTCGACCTACGGCACCGGCTGCTTCGCCCTGCTCAACACCGGCACCGACATGGTCCGGTCGCGCAACCGGCTGCTGACCACCGTGGCCTATCGCCTCGACGGCCGCACCACCTACGCCCTCGAGGGCGCCATCTTCATGGCCGGCGCCTCGGTGCAATGGCTGCGCGACAAGCTCAGGCTGTTCAAGGACGCCTCCGAAACCGGCGTCCTGGCCAGGGCCTCCGATCCGGCCTCCGAGGTCTATCTGGTCCCCGCTTTCGTCGGCCTCGGCGCGCCGTGGTGGGATGCCGAGGCGCGCGGCGCCATCTACGGGCTCACCCGCAACACCGGCCCGAGCGACCTCACCCGCGCCGCGCTCGAATCGGTGGCCTACCAGACGCAGGACCTGCTCGCGGCGATGCGCAAGGACTGGAAGGGCGCGCGCGATACCGTGCTGCGCGTCGATGGCGGCATGGTCGCCTCCGACTGGACCA
This sequence comes from Devosia sp. 67-54, assembly GCF_001899075.1. Classification (GTDB taxonomy): domain Bacteria; phylum Pseudomonadota; class Alphaproteobacteria; order Rhizobiales; family Devosiaceae; genus Devosia_A. The sequence goes on from NZ_MKVA01000006.1 coordinate 362,981, forward strand.
TGCAGTTCTTGAGCGACATCCTCGATGTGCCGGTGGACCGCCCCACCATCCTCGAGACCACGGCGCTGGGCGCCGCCTGGCTCGCCGGCTGGAAGGCCGGGGTCTGGCCGGACAAGAAAGGCTTTTCGAAGCGCTGGTCGCTCGACCGCCAGTTCAATCCGTCGATGGACCCGGCGCTGCGCAAGAAAAAGCTCAAGGGCTGGCACAATGCCATCGCCCGCACTCTGACGACGTAACCGGAAGGCGCCTCAGCCGGTGGTCCAGGCCGAGAACGGTCCGCCGGCGATGAAGCACCAATAGGTGCCGTAGCGGCTCTTGCGCCCCGCCGGCACATGCGCCACCGCGAGGCCGAATTCGGTGAATTTGTCGCTGAGCAGCGTGGCGCGGTGGCCGGGCGAATTGAGCCAGCCTTCGATCGCCTGCTGCAGCGTCTGCTGTCCGCCGGCGATGTTCTCGCCCACCGCCCCCATGTAGCCCGCCGCCGTCACCCGTTCGCGCAGCGTCACCCCCAGATTGTGGGCGAGCTGGTCCTTGCTCGCCATCAGGTTGGCCTGCGACCGCGCCGCCGTCTCGAGCGCCGTGTTGTAGCTCAGCGGCTTGTGTCCTCCGTTGATCCGCCGCGCCTCGTTGACCGCGGCGAGGATGGAGGTCTGCGTGAGCTGCTGCGGCGTGGTCGCGCCGCCCGGCACCTTCGTGCCGAAGCCACCGATCGAGGCGCAGGCGCTCAGCGTGGCGCTCGCCCCGGCAAGGATGACAACGCGGCGGGTGATCGGCATGCGGCAATCCGGATTGTGGCCGCCCCTGTTTATCGCCGCGGCCGGGCGGCGCAAATGCCCGCAATGTCGCGTTTGAACTAAATTAACGGCAAAAGCAGCCGCCGCTCGCCAACTGGCCCGCCCTCGCGCACTGTCATGGCGAGGGGAGTACGGTCAGATGGCACATCTGGATCTCGCACACGCAGATATGAAGCCGGCGCCGATCGTGCGCTACGAGATCGCGCAGGACCAGAGCCGCGCCAAGACTCTGCTCGTCGCCTCGATCATCGCCACCGCCATGATCGTCGTCATGGCGGCGATGTTCCTGACCGCCGTGAGCTGAACTCGCCGCTCAGCGCCAGCAGGCTGAGCAGAAAGCCGATCAGCCCGAGCCCGAGAACCAGCGGCCCGACGCCGAGCAGGAAGGCCTTGATCGCCTCGACCGCCGGGGCGAGCCGGCCCTTGAGCAGCGTATGGTCGCGGGCCTCGGCCTGTTCCTCAGGCGTCGAGAACTCTGCCGGCAGGATCATGCGCACCGCCGGATCGGAGGCAAGCTGCAGCAGCCGCTCGCGGCTGGGATAGGGCAGCTCGGTCGTCGGCACGTCGAGCGTCGCCGGATCGTTGGTCCGCAGATAGTCGCGCAGATGCTGCGCCGCGACCGCTCCCCATCTGGCCTCGCCGGCCATCACCTTGTAGGCCGACAGATAGGCAAGGCTCATCTGCCCGGCAACGATGAGCGCCATCCACGCCGCCGTCGCGCGCCGGGCACGCCGGCCGTCGAGGGCGAGCAGGATTGCGCAGCACACCGGCAGCGCCGTGAAGATCACGTCGAAATAGCGCGGCGGCATGAAGGCCAGCCCGCGGGCGAGCGAGGTGGCGACGATCTGCGCCGCTACCCAGCCGCCGATGGCGATCAGCGTCCACGCCTGGGCGCTCATCGGCAGCCGGCCGGCGATGGTGCGCCAGGCGAGCAGCAGCAGCGGCCCATAGACGATGATCCAGCCGACCGGCGAGAACAGCGGGGCGGAGGCGAGCGCCAGCAGCGCGTTGATGAGCTCGAACGCGTTGCGCGGGTGAAGCTGCTGGCTGCCGGGCACGGTCGGGGTGAGGTAAAGCATCAGCGCGACGCTCGCCGCCAGCACCGCGAGGCCGGCGAGCTCGCGCCAGTCGCGCCGGCGCTGCCCCACCGCCATCTGCAGCAGCGCCACCACGAGGATGGCGGCAGGCACCGCCAGCGCCGACGACATCGACAGGAACGCCAGCGTCGCCCAGACACAGCCCAGCCACCAGCGAGACGAGAACGCCGTGCTGGTCGCCAGCGCATTGAGCGCCAGCACCGAGAAGATCACGAGAAAATAGAAATGCGCATTCATCGCCATCAGCGCGTTCTCGAAGCCGAGCGGCACCGCGAAGATCAGCGCGGAAAACAGCACCAGCACCAGCGCGCGCGCCGGCGCCAATTGCTTCGCGAGGAACGCCGTGAAGCCGGTGGCGAAGCCGGCCCACAGCGCGGCGTTGACCACCATGTGCAGCGGCCGGTCCCAGCCGCCGGCGAGCTCGAACGTGGCGAGGTCGAGCAGCCGCGAGGTGAAGATGCGGTGCTCGTTGAACGGCGCCAGCAGGTCGCCGAGCTGCAGCGTGCCGGCGACGTATTTGGGAAACATCACCGCTTCGCCGTCCCATTCGTCGGCCCAGGGCACGGTGACGCCGAAGGCCGAAATGAGCATCAGCCGCGCGCCGAAAATGCTCAGGAACAGCCCGGCCCAGGCAAACACCCCGACGGAAGGCCCCCGCGCTTCGCCCGCTTCTGTCTCGGACCTGGAAATCGACACGCCCCCGGCTGCTTCTCGCCGCAACTATTGTCCGGCCAAAGCCGCACCACAAGCCACTGCTACCGATGCTGACAGGAAGTGGTGCCCGGGGCCGGAATCGAACCAGCGACACGCGGATTTTCAATCCGCTGCTCTACCAACTGAGCTACCCGGGCATCTGGCGGACCCCGGAGGGGGCGCCGAAAGCCCGCGGTTTATAGGGGTTCGATTCCCGCGGCGCAAGCCTCGAAAATGCCTCGCCGGCTACTCCTCGTCGTCCTCTTTCGAGGGCGCGGCGGGCGCTTCTTCGGTGGGGACGCGGTAGCTGTCGGAAAGCCAGCGGTTGAGGTCGATGTCCTGGCAGCGCGGCGAGCAGAACGGATAGTTCGCCTGCGTCGCCGGCTTGCCGCAGATCGGGCATTTGCGCGCCGGTTTCAGGCGAACCACTTGCGCCATCACACCGCCGTCAGCGTCGACTGGTTGAGCCAGTTGAAATGCACCGGATAGCCCTCGCCGGCGAGCAGCCCGACCGTTTCGTTGAGCGGCAGCCCGACCACGGCCGAATACGAGCCGCTGAGCTTCACCACGAACGCCCCGGCGATGCCTTGGATGGCGTAGCCGCCCGCCTTGTCGCGCCATTCGGCGCTGGCGAGGTAGGATTCGATCTCGCGGTTGGACAGCCGCTTGAAGCGCAGCCGCGTCTCGACCAGCCGCCGCCGCGCCGCGCCGCCCGGCGTCAGCATGCACACGGCGGTGAACACCCGGTGGTTGCGCCCCGAGAGCAGGCGCAGGCACTCATTGGCCTCTTCCATGGTCTCGGCCTTGGGCAGGATACGGCGGCCGACGGCGACCACGGTGTCGGCGGCCAGCACCAGCGCATTGCCGGCGATGCCGGACGTCTTGGCCTTGTGCTGCGCCGCCACCGCCTTTTCGTCGGCGAGGCGCTGCGCCAGCTTGCGCGGCAATTCGTTCTTTTCCGGCGTCTCGTCGATATGCGCCGGCACCAGGTGCTCGGGCTCGATGCCGATCTGGTTGAGGAGCGCGAGGCGCCGCGGCGAAGCGGACGCGAGGATGAGTTCCGGACGGGTGGCCATGGCTTATCGCTCTACCGGAAGTACCGGGGCTTGTGAACCACCGGCGACGAGCGGCGCGAGGCGTTCGCGCACCCGCGTCTGCAGCGTGTCGCGCAGCGTGCGGTAGGCGCTGAGCACCGCCTCGCGGTTGCCCTCGGTCTCGGTCGGATCGGGCATCGGCCAGTGCTCGATGGCCGCCATTTCGAGGCCGCGGCGCTCGACCGCCTCGGGCGCGTCGGGGCTGAGGGTGACCACCAGGTCGAAGCGGTTGGCCACCAGCTCGTCCATGGTGTGCGGGGTATGCACCGACATGTCGACGCCGATCTCCTCCATCACCTCGTGCACGAACGCGTCGGCCTTGCCCGAGCGCACCCCGGCCGAGCGCGCGATCAGCCGGCCCGGGAAGAATTTGCGCGCCAGCGCCGCCGCGATCGGCGAGCGCACCGAATTCATCGAGCACACGAACAGCACCGAGGGCAGGTCGCTCTCGCGCTCGTCGATGCGGCTCGCATAGGGCTGCACCGCGCAGATCAGCGTGAACAGCCGCCGCGCCGTGTTGAGGTCCATCTCGAGCTTGTTGTCGAGCCGCGTGCGCAGCAGCTCGGCGGCCTCGTTGTGCAGGCCGCGCCGCGCCATGTCGACGGTCTCGATCCTGTAGGTCGAGGCCGTCTTGATGGCGTCGTAGTAGGAGTCGCGGATGCGGAAATAGTCGCGGATCAGCCGCCGGAACGGCGTCAGCGACAGATAATGCGCCGCGATCGGCTCGTAGGTCTCGGGGTTGCGCACGTCGAGCACGATGTAGTTGGCGACGATCGACACGTGCAGCGCGTACGGGCCGACCGACTTCACCCGCGCCGGGTGGAATTTGTTGGTCTCGACCAGATCGTAGATGGCGATGCGCCATTCGTGCACCTCGTCGGGATCGATCGAGGTGATGGTGTTGGGGTCGAGCGTGACGGCCACGATCCGGTCGGTCTTCTCGTCGAAGACGTGCGGCGTGAGCGCCATTTTACCGGTTGAGCCTGATCGAGATGGAGCGCCCGTGCGCGGCGAGCCCCTCGGTCTCGGCCAGCGTCACGGCGGCGCCGGCGAGCTCGGCCAGCGAGGCCGGATCGCAGCCCAGCAGCGAGGTGCGCTTCATGAAGTCGAGCACCCCCAGCCCCGAGGCGTAGCGCGCCGAGCGCGCCGTCGGCAGCACGTGGTTGGAGCCCCCGACATAGTCGCCGATCGCCTCCGGCGTGTGGTGGCCGAGGAAGATGGCGCCGGCATTGCGGATCTTCGGCTGCAGCGCCTGCGGATCGTCGAGCATCAGCTCGACATGCTCCGACGCGATGCGGTTGGCGAGCTCCACCGCCTCGCCCAGCGACTGCACCTGGATGATGGCGCCGAACTCCTGCCAGCCGTCGCGGGCGATGTCGGCGCGCGGCAAGAGCGCGATCTGCCGCTCGACCTCGATGGCGACCGAATCGGCCAGCGCCGCATCGGTGGTGACGAGGATGGACTGCGCCCCGCCGCCATGCTCGGCCTGCGCCAAAAGGTCGGCGGCCACCCACGACGGATTGGCGGATTTGTCGGCGATGATCAGCACCTCCGACGGCCCGGCGATCGAATCGATGCCGACCGTGCCGAACACCTGCCGCTTGGCCGCCGCCACATAGGCGTTGCCCGGCCCGATGATCTTGTTGACCGGCTTGATGGTCTCGGTGCCGTAGGCGAGGGCGGCGATCGCCTGCGCCCCGCCGATGCGGTAGATCTCGGTGACGCCGGCGAGCCGCGCCGCCGCCAGCACCGCCGGGCTCACCTGCCCGTGCGGCGTCGGCACCGTGAGCGCGATGCGCCCGACGCCGGCGATGCGCGCCGGGATCGCCCCCATCAGCACGCTCGAGGGATAATTGGCGGTGCCGCCCGGCACGTAGATGCCGACGGCCTCCATCGGCGTCCACACCGTGCCCAGCGTCACGCCCAGCGGGTCCTGGTAGACGTGGTCGAGCGGCTTCTGCTTTTCGTGGTGCGCCGCGATGCGGTCGTGCGCCAATTGTAACGCCGCTCTGACCTCGCCGCTGATCGACTGCTCCGCCGCCTCGATCTCGTCGGCCGAGAACGCCAGCGTCGCGGCGGTCAGCGGCAGCTTGTCGAAGCGGTCGGTATAGGCCAGCACCGCCTCGTCGCCGCGCGTCCGCACGTCCTCGAGGATGGTGGCGACGGCGAGGCTGACCTCCTCGGAGGCCTCGCGCTTGCTGCCGAGCAGCGTCTCGAATTCCTCGGCGAAGCCGGCATGGCGGGAGTCGAGGCGGAACGGCATCAGGCGGTATGCTCCGGGGTGGCCTTGGCCGCCCAGGCGGCGCCGAGATCCATCAGCCGCGCCTCGAGGCATTCGACCTCGAGCCGCACCGTGCCGCCGCCGGCGAAATCGAGGTCCACGACCCCCGCCGGCGCGTCGGCTTCGGTGAAGCGGATGGCGAGCAGTTCGAGCACGCCGTCGACGGCATTGGTGTCGAAGCCGGAAACCTTGACGTCGGTGACGCGGTCGAAATGCAGCGCGGCGCGCTTGCGCTGCCGGGTGCGGCCCTGGTCTTCCCAGGCGAAGCGGTTCATCAGCAGGGCGAAGCGGTGGTCGGCGCGGGCAAAGCCCATGTCGCCGACGCGCACCACGGCGTCCTGCGTGGTGGCGGAAATCACGTCGAGGTCTTCGCTGTCGAGCGCCAGCAATTTGAGGTCGGGCATCGGAATATGTCCGGAATTGAGGATGTTGCGGCTCAAATGGGCGTTGGCGGCACGATCTACAAGCATTGGGGTCTCCGAGTCCATGGCCGAGCCGAATTGTCCCACGCGCCGGGGCGCTGGGGGTTTGCCCTGCCGCGGCGCAAGAGCGGGCCGCGGACGGAGTGCGCCGGGCGCCTCCGAGACTGGGACTGAGTGCGAGGCACCCAGCGCAGCTCCGCGGCGAGGTTTTGGGAACAGTCGGGCGGGAGGGCGCCTTGAGACGCCCCGCGACCCGAACGCTGGACCCGGGACGGCGCGACCGCCATCCCGCTCGCCCCGTCCACCCGGCCCCTCGTCAGAGCCCCGCGGTTATGCGGTGGACGGTGCGGCCATTGTACGGCCGTGCCGAAGGGGGGTGGACAAGGTTTCTGCGGAGGCGGGGCAGGCCGTTGCGCGCGCAGGGGAAACGGCGGGGATAGCGGTGTCGGAGGGGAGGGGCGTGCGGGTCCTCGACCGGCGGGGACGACCGAGCAGCACGCGTGGTATTTGCAGTCTGGCACCTCGCCCCTCAGGGGAGAGGTCGGCGCCTTGGCGAGCGGAGCGAGCCTAGAAGCCGGGTGAGGGGTGCGATCGCTCAATCACCGCGCTGCTGCCGCAACGCGCAAGGTTCATCACCGCACCCCTCACCCGCTTGCTAGGCTCGCTCCGCTCACCAAGCGCGCGACCTCTCCCCTGAGGGGAGAGGTGATGCCGACTGCGGGGCGCGGTCGGACGGCGACTTCGGTGCGGCGTCGCAACGCTGGCGCCGGGTTTGCATTTCTGCCGCGGGGGCGGCATCAACGGGCAGCAACGGAGGTCGGCGATGAGCGGCGAGTGGTGGCGGGGCGGGGTGATCTATCAGGTGTATCCGCGCTCCTTCCAGGACACCAATGGCGACGGCGTCGGCGACCTGCCCGGCATCATGCGGCGGCTCGACCACATCGCCTCGCTGGGCGTCGACTGCATCTGGCTGAGCCCGATCACCCAGTCGCCGCAGGCCGACATGGGCTACGACGTGTCCGACTACAAGGAAGTGGATCGGCTGTTCGGCACGCTCGAGGATTTCGACGCGCTGGTCGAGCGCGCCCATGCGCTGGGGCTGAAGGTGATCATGGACCAGGTGCTGAGCCACACCTCCGACAAGCATCCATGGTTCCAGGAGAGCCGGCTCAACCGCACCAATTCGCGCGCCGACTGGTATGTGTGGGCCGATCCCAGGCGCGACGGCACGCCGCCCAACAACTGGCCGAGCGTGTTCGGCGGCCGCGCCTGGGAGTGGAACCCGAGCCGCGGCCAGTACTACTTCCACAATTTCCTGCTCGAGCAGCCCGACCTCAATTTCCACAATCCGGCGGTGCAGGACGCGGTGCTCGACGTGCTGCGCTTCTGGCTCGAGCGCGGCGTCGACGGCTTCCGGCTCGACACCGTCAACTACTATTTCCACGACCGGCAATTGCGCAGCAATCCGCCGGCGCGGCGGCCCAGGCACCTGCCCTACGCGGTCAACCCCTACGACATGCAGGAGCACCGCTACGGCAAGAGCCAGCCCGAGAACGTCACCTTCCTCAAGCGCGTGCGGGCGCTGCTCGACCAGTTCCCCGGCACCACCACGGTGGGCGAGGTGGGCGACAGCCATATCGGGCTCAGGCTGATGGGCGAGTACACCTCGGGCGGCGACAAGCTGCACATGGCCTATACCTTCGACATGCTGGGCAACGAGTTCAGCGCCGCCCATTTCGGCGGCAAGATGCAGCGCTTCTTCGACGCCAACAAGGACGGCTGGCCGTGCTGGAGCTTTTCCAACCACGACGTCGACCGCCATGTGAGCCGCTGGCTGAAGCATGCGCGCGAGCCGGCGGCGCTGGCGCGGCAGGCGGTGGCGATGCTGATCGCGCTCAAGGGCTCGATCTGCCTCTACCAGGGCGAGGAACTGGGGCTGCCGCAGGCCGACATGCTGTTCGAGGAGCTGACCGATCCGCCCGGCATCCGCTTCTGGCCCGAATACAAGGGCCGCGACGGCGAACGCACGCCGATGCCGTGGGACGCCGGCGAGGCACCCAACGGCTTCACCACCGGCACGCCCTGGCTGCCGGTGAAGCCGAACCATTCGGCGCTGGCCGTGGCCGGCCAGAACGACGACCCGGACTCGACGCTGAACCATTATCGCGCCGCGCTGGCCTTCCGCCGCGCCCATCCGGCGCTGAAGGACGGCGACATCGAGGTGCTGAAGCTGGGCGAGCCGGTGCTCGGCTTCCGCCGCTGGACCGGCGCGGAACGCCTCGTCTGCCTCTACAATCTGTCGCCCGACCCGGTGCGGGTAACGGTGGCCGGCGCGGCCGACATGCTGCTGGCCCAGGACGCCGAGCGCCGCAAGGACAAGCTGCTGCTCGGCCCGAACGGCTTCGCTTTTCTGGGGGAGAGTGGGGAAGGGCTGTCGGTGAAATATCGCGGCGGCGGGAAACGCCGTTCCAATATGTAGGGGCGTCTTCCCCGCGATCTCTGATCCGGTGATCGTGGCCCCCACCCCCGGCCCCTCCCCGCAAGGGGGAGGGGGGCGATGGGGCCGCAAGCACCAGGGGTGCAGTCAGGCGCCCCTCCCCCTTGCGGGGAGGGGATGGGGGTGGGGGCCCCAGCCGCGATGCGGCGTCGGAGCCGGTCAGCTCAGCTTGTTGACCAGCGCCAGCGAGTCGGGGTCGTAGAGCGCGACGACCGTGTGGCCGTTGTCGTCGGTGTACTGCACCTTGAAGCAGCCGTTCCACTCTTCGATGGTCGGCGCCAGCTTGGTCCGAAGCTGCAATTGCGCCGCGAGCTGGTGCTTGGCCTGGTTGATGAGATCCTGGTTGTTGCCGGTGTCGCAGCGCAGCGCGCCGGTGCCCATCTGGTCGGCCGCGAAAGCCGGGGCCGAAGCCACGGCGCCGCCGGCCAGCAGGGTGGTGGCGAGCAGCAGGGTCGAGAGGGTTTTCATTTTAGGTCGTCCTTGTTCTTTGGAGGGAGGAACAAGGCGTTATGTGGGGCGGTTCGTCCCCGCCTGCCACTTACAACGGCCTGAAATTTATGAATTCGCGGCAACGCCGGACAGGATTTTCACGACTGCGCGACGCGCCGCAACAAAGGGCGCGCCGCGAGCGTTAACGGAGCTCGCGCAGCGAGTCGTAATCGTAGAATTTCATCTGCTGGTGGCCGCTGCCGTCGTCGACGAAGGTCTGGATGCAGCCGTTCCAGAAGCGGGTCATGTTGGCGTCGATGCCGCGGGCCCGCAGCCGCCGCTCGGCATTTTCCGCCGCCCCGATCTCGTCATAGGCCGGCGTGCCGTCGGCGTTGAAATGATCGAAGGGCGGGCCGTCGCACATCGGCACTGCCAGCACCGCCGGGGCAGGGGACGCGAACAGCACCAGCGCGCTCAATAGAACAAGATTCTTCTTCATGCTGTGACCGGCAGAGCCGTCTCCACGAGTTTGATCCAGTAGCTCACCCCCACGGGGATGATCTCGTCGTTGAAATCATAGGTGTCGGTGTGCAGGTCCGACGAGGGGCCGTTGCCGAGCAGGATATAGGCGCCCGGCCGGGCCTGCAGCATATAGGCGAAATCCTCGCCGCCCATGGTGCCGTCGGCCTTGGCGTCGACGCGCTCGGCGCCGGAGATGGCGCGCGCCACGTCGGCGGCGAAGGCGGTCGGGCCGGGGGCGTTGACCGTCACCGGATAGCCGTTGCGATAGTGGATCGCCGCGGTGGCCCCGAAACTTCCGACGATGCCGTTGGTCACGGCGCGCAGGCGCTCCTCCATGAAGCTTCTCACGCTTTCGTCCAGCGTCCGCACCGTGCCGGTGAGCTTGACCGTGCGCGGGATGACGTTGAACGCGGTGCCTGCTTCTACCATGGTTACCGACAGCACGGATTCGCGCATCGGATCAACATTGCGCGACACGATGGTCTGCAGCGCCAGGATCAGCTGCGCCGCGATCACCACCGGATCGATGGTGTTGTGCGGCAGCGCCGCGTGCCCACCCCGGCCCTCGATGGTGATCTGGAACTCGTCGGTGGCGGCCATGATGCCGCCCTCGCGGATGCCGAACTGCCCCGCCGGCAGGCCGGGAAGGTTGTGCAGCCCGTAGAACTCCTCGATCCCGAAGCGCTCGACCAGCCCGTCCTGCAGCATGGCGCGGCCGCCCGCCCCGCCTTCCTCGGCCGGCTGGAAGACGAGGACCGCGGTGCCCTCGAAATTGCGCGTCTCGGCCAGGTATTTCGCGGCGCCCAGCAGCATCGCGGTGTGACCGTCATGGCCGCAGGCATGCATCTTGCCGCCGACCGTCGAGGTATAGGGCTTGCCGGTGCGCTCGGTGATGGGCAGCGCATCCATGTCGGCGCGCAGCGCGATCGTCCGTCCGGCCCCGCCATTGCGGCCCCTGATCACCGCCACGACGCCGGTGCGCCCGATGCCCGTCGCCACCTCGTCGGCGCCGAATTGCCTGAGCAGCTCCGCCACCCGCCCGGCGGTGCGCTCGACGTCGTATTGAAGCTCGGGATGGCGGTGGAAATCCTGCCGCCACTCAGCGATCTCGCGCTGGAATTCGGCGACGCGATTGATGATGGGCATATCGAACCTGCTGCTAAAGACGCAATGTGCCGGTTTGCGGTGGAATCCGTCAACCCTTGACGCCGCCGGGCGGCGTTGTCATAGGCCTTTTGCCGCCGCTCCGGCGGCCTTTCCAGCCGGACCGCCAAGATGTTCGAAACCCTGCAGAAGGCCACGCTCGACAAGATTTTCGTGCTGATGGCCGAATATGCCGCCGATCCCCGCAGCAACAAGATCGATCTGGGCGTCGGCGTCTACAAAGACCCGCAGAACAACACCCCGATCATGTCGGCGGTCAAAAAGGCCGAACAGCGCATCCACGACGCCGCCAGGACCAAGACCTACAAGGGCGTGGTCGGCAACAAGGAATTTTCGGCCGCGGTGGTCGAGCTGGCGCTCGGCGGAGTGGTCGACAATTCCCGCATCCGCTGCGTCAACGGCGCCGGCGGCACCGGCGCGCTGATGATCCTGATGCACGTGCTCGGCCGTGCCCGGCCGCACGGCAAGATCTACATCTCCGACCCGAGCTGGCCCAACCACTGGCCGCTGGCTGAGAACGCCAACCTGGTGCCGGTGACCTATCCCTATTTCGACCCCAGGACCCGCTCGGTCGACTTCGAGGCGATGATGCGCGTGGTCGACACGCTGACCAGCGATGACGTGCTATTGTTGCACGGCTGCTGCCACAACCCGACCGGCGCCAATCTGACGCCGGCGCAATGGGACCGCGTCGCCGCGAGCCTCGAGCGCACCGGGGCGTTCCCGCTGATCGACCTGGCCTATCTGGGCTTCGGCGACGGTCTCGAGCAGGACGCCTACGGCGTGCGCAAGATCGCTTCCAGCGTGCCCGAATGCATGATCGCGTTCTCGGCCAGCAAGAATTTCGGCCTCTACCGCGAGCGCACCGGCGTCGCCATCGCCATCGCCCGCGATTCCGCCAGCGCCGACGTGGTGTCGAGCCAGATGCAGAACATCATCCGCGGCACCATCAGCCAGCCCCCCGACCACGGTGCGGAAATCGTCCGCGTCATTCTCGAGGACAAGCAATTGCGCGCCGAGTGGGAAGCCGAGCTCAACGCGATGCGCGAGCGCATGCAGCGCCTGCGGGTGAAGCTCGCCGACGCCATCCGCCGCAAGTCCAACTCCAAGGACTTCGACTTCATCGCCGAGCATTCCGGCATGTTCTCGCTGCTCGGCCTGCCGCAGGACGTGGTCGAAAAGCTCAAGACGGACGACGCCGTCTACATGATCAACGACAGCCGCATCAACGTCGCCGGCATCCCCGAGGATCGCGTCGACGAACTGGCGGAGTACCTGCTCAAAGCCGCGGGGTGAGCCAAGCGGCGGATTGTCTGGAGGGGCGATGGACAATCTAGTCTGGAATGAAAGAACCAAGCTGCTCGCTGGCGCGCTCGACCGGCTGTCGACCGCATGCTTCACGCTGGGCATCCTGACGCCGGTCGCGGCGGGGATTTATGGCCCCGCACAGCTTGGCCTCAGCCCTCAATTCCTACTGCTTGCGGCCGGAAGTTGGCTCGTCGGGGGATTTGCGCTACATATGTTTGCGCAGATCGTTCTCGGAAAGCTTCAGCAATGACTGCTCTTCAGCTCTTTGCCGCCGCGGGAATGCCCATCCTCGTCATCGTCCTGGCTGGCGCTGCCGTCCTCCTGCACAGTTGGAGCGCCAAGCGGCGCCAGGGCAGCCTTCGTCCGGGCGAATAGGACGAAGGCCATCGAGTACCTGCCGCCGACGCTGTTTCAGTACAAGCTCGCCAGCGGGCCGCCCACGGCGACGCAGCTTGGCGCGCTGGGTGTGCTTGTCGCACTCGACGTAATCATCTGGTCGGTACTGGTGTTCCTGTGGTGGCGGCGAAGGCGGCACCCCGGCGAGTGAAATATTCCCCGCTTCGCGGCTGATTTTCCCGTGCTGCGCACCTTTCGCGCGGCGCGCAAAACGCCTATCTACGGGCTAGATAATTCAAAGCCTTCCGGGAGAATAGCGATGCAGTTTTTCGTCGATACGGCCGAAATCGAGGACATCAAGAAGCTTCACGACATGGGGCTGCTCGACGGGGTGACCACCAACCCCTCGCTGGTCGCGAAATCGGGCCGTGACTTCAAGGAAGTGATCAAGGAGATCTGCTCCGTCGTGCCCGGCCCGGTGTCGGCCGAGGTCACCTCGACCGATTTCGACACCATGATGCAGGAAGCCCACGTGCTGGCCAAGCTCGCCGACAATGTGGTGATCAAGGTGCCGCTGACCGTCGACGGCCTCAAGGCGTGCAAGAAGATTAGCTCCGAGGGCACCAAGGTCAACGTCACGCTGTGCTTTTCGCCCAACCAGGCGCTGCTGGCGGCCAAGTGCGGCGCGACCTACATCTCGCCCTTCATCGGCCGCCTCGACGACATCAACCTCGACGGCGTCGAGCTGATCGAGCAGATCCGCCAGATCTACGACAATTACGCCTTCTCGACGCAGATCCTCGCCGCCTCGATCCGCACCCCCAACCACGTGACCGAAGTGGCGCTCGCCGGCGCCGACGTGGCCACCATCCCGCCGGCCGTGATCTACAAGCTGTTCGACCACCCGCTGACCAAGTCGGGCCTCGACGCCTTCGTCAAGGACTGGAAGTCGACGGGCCAGTCGATCCTCTGATCCGACATGGCTGATGCCGAGATCGCCGGCGCCGTGAAGGCGGCGCTGGCGCAGGTCGAGGTCCCGGGCGGCGGCGCGCTGGCCGACTATGCCGGGCTGTCCGAGATCATCGTGACCAAGGGCGCGGTGGCGTTCGCCATTTCCGTGCAGCCGGGCATGGAGGCCGCCTTCGGGCCGGCACGGGTGGCGGCGCAGCAGGCGGCCGAAGCCGTGGCCGCGGGCCGCAAGGTGATGGTGTCGGTGACCTCCGACCGGGCGCCGCCCAAGGCCACCGGACAGGCCGCCGCGCACGGCCGCGCCGGCCCGCCGCCGCGCTCTCCGGTCGCCGGCGTCAAGCACATCGTGGTGGTCGGCTCGGGCAAGGGCGGCGTCGGCAAATCCACCGTCGCGGTCAACCTTGCGCTGGCCTTCGCCGCGGAGGGCCTCAGCACCGGCATTCTCGACGCCGACCTCTATGGCCCCTCGATCCCCAAGCTGCTCGGCATCGAGGGCAAGCCGGCGGTGCGCGAGGACGGCATCTTCGCCCCGCACCGGGCGCATGGGCTGAGCGCCATCTCCATCGGCTCGATGTTGTCGCCCGGCCAGGCGGTGGTGTGGCGCGGCCCGATGGCGACGTCGGCGCTGCGGCAATTGCTGCGCGAGACCGATTGGGGCGGGCTCGACCTGCTGGTGGTCGATCTGCCGCCCGGCACCGGCGACATCCAGATTTCGCTGTTCCAGCAGGCCGAGCTGGCCGGCGCCGTGATCGTCTCGACCCCGCAGGACCTGGCGCTGATCGATGCGCAGAAGGCGGTCGACATGATGAAGCGGCTCGACATCCCGCTGCTCGGGCTGGTCGAGAACATGAGCTATTTCGTCGCCCCCGACACCGGCAGGCGCTACGATATCTTCGGCCATGGCGGCGCTGCCGCCGCCGCCGGCGCCATGGGCATGCCGTTCCTCGGCGAAGTGCCGCTCGACATGGTCCTGCGCGAGACGTCCGACGCCGGCCGGCCGGTGATGGCGACCGATCCCGACGGTCCGCAGGGCGCCGCCTTCCGCGCCATCGCCCGCGAGATTTTGGGCCGCACGCCGGCGCTCCGGAGCTGACGATGCTTCGCATCGCGCGCTCCGGCCCCGCCGATCTGGCGAGGCTCTGCGCTCTCGATCCGCTGGCGCGCCGCGACGACCAGCGGCGCGCGCTGCTGGCCGAGTGGACGGCCGGCGGCGCCATCCACATCGCGACGGCCGGCGACGACATCGTCGGCTTCGCGGTCCTCACCCGGCACTTCTTCCACCAGCCCTTCATCGACCTGGTGGTGGTGGCCGAGGGGCAGCGCCGCCGCGGCCATGGCCTTGCTCTGGTGCGCCATTGCGTCGACCTCGCGCCGGGCGGCAAGACCTGGACCTCGACCAACCAGTCCAACAGTGCCATGCAGGCGCTGCTGGCGAGGGCCGGATTCGTGCCGAGCGGGCGCGTCGACAACCTCGATCCGGGCGATCCGGAACTGATCTTCGTGCATCTGCCGCAGCCGCACCGGCAGGCGTGACACCTGTCGAGGCGGCTGCTATGCAATCGATTACATGACGCCGGGCCAAGCCGGCGCAGCGTGAGGGCCTTTTTGCATGTTTTCCGTAGAGCGCGGCCAGTTCGGGCCGAATTTCGTGTTTGGCGCGGCCACCGCGGCCTATCAGATCGAGGGCGGGCAGGTCGACGGACGCGGCACCTGCATCTGGGACACCTTCGCAGCAACGCCCGGCAACGTGAAGAACGCCGATGACGGCCGCACCGCCGACGACCATTACAACCGCTGGCCGGAAGACCTCGACCTGATCCGCAATGGCGGCTTCGACGCCTACCGCTTCTCGATCGCCTGGCCGCGCCTCTTGCCCGAGGGCACCGGCGCGGTGAACCAGGCCGGCCTCGATTTCTACGACCGGCTGATCGACGGCATGCTGGAGCGCGGCATCAAGCCGTTCGCGACGCTCTACCACTGGGACCTGCCCTCGGCGCTGCAGGACCGGGGCGGCTGGATGAACCGCGACATCGGCGGCTGGTTCGCCGACTACGCGGCGCTGGTCGGCCAGCATTTCGGCGACCGCCTGCACGCGACGGCGACCATCAACGAGCCCTGGTGCGTGTCGGTGCTGAGCCACATCCTCGGCCGCCACGCGCCGGGCTATCGCGATCTGCGCGCCGGCGCCCGCGCCATGCACCACGTGCTCTACGCCCACGGCATGGGCGTCGATGCGCTGCGCGCCAACGGCGTCAAGAATGTCGGCATCGTCACCAACCTCGAAAAGGCCGAGGCGGCGAGCGACAGCGAGGAGGACCAGAAGGCGCTCGAGATCGGCGACGCGCTGTTCAACGGCTGGTTCCTCGGCGGCATCTACAAGGGGCAGTATCCCAAGGTGCTGACCGACCTGCTGGCGCCGTACCTGCCGAAGGACTGGCAGAAGGACATGGAGGTGGTGAACCGTCCGCTCGACTGGGCCGGCATCAACTACTATTCGCGCGGCCTCTACACCGTGGACAAGGACCCGGCGCATTACGCCCTGCCGATCAAGACGGTGAAGGGCGCGCTCGAGACCAACGACCTCGGCTGGGAGGTCTATCCCAAGGGGCTCACGGATCTGTTGGTGCGCGTGTCGCGCGACTACACCAAGCTGCCGCTCTACATCACCGAGACCGGCATGTCGGAAACCAATGACGAGCGCCGCGTCGCTTTCTACGACGCGCATCTGAACGCCGTTCTGGAGGCGCAGAAGCAGGGCGCCGACGTGCGCGGCTTCTTCGCCTGGTCGCTGCTCGACAACTACGAATGGGGCGAGGGCTACTCGTCGCGCTTCGGCATCGTGCACGTCGACTACGCCACCCAACAGCGCACCCCCAAGGGCAGCTACCGCGCCTTCCAGGGCATGCTGCACAATACGAGGTGAGCTGGCGGCCGGATTTCGGCGGCCTGTGGCGCGCTCTAGCTGTCGAAGCTATGAAGGTTGTTCATTCGAGGGGGGACTGAGAAGCTGGGGTT
>NZ_MKVA01000007.1 GCF_001899075.1 Devosia sp. 67-54
CTTTCGGCAGCGCTTCGACGCACAGGCCTTCGGCATCGACCGGAACCGCCGCCAGACGCGCACCGGCGGCGATGAAGGTGGCGCGCGCCGGCGGATAGCCCGGATCCTCCACCGCGACACAGGTGCGGCCGCGCGTCACCAATAGTCGCGCCAGCAGATCGAAAGCCTGCTGCGCGCCCGAGGTGACCAGCACGTCGTCCGCCGTGCAGGCGACCGCGCGCGTGAACGCGACGTGTTGCGCAATGGCCTCGCGCAGCTCGGGAATACCCTCCGAGGGAGGATAGGCAAAGCGCTGCTTCGACCATGCGCGCAATGTGCGGGCGGAAAGGCGACGCCAGATGGCATGCGGAAACTGGCGATGCTCCGGGACGCCGAGGCGAAAACAGCGCTCGGGCAGGTCGCGTGCGGGTTCCTGGCGCAAGTGCGGTGTGCGCCAGATCGGATTCAGCCTGGTGTCTTCCAGCGCACGCGACGAAGCCGGCCTCGCCGCGCGGCGCATCGCAAGCCTGGCAACGACCGCCTTGGCGCCGCGGTGCGGCAGCACGTAGCCCTCCGCCACCAGCAAGTCGTAGGCCGTGGTCACGGTGTTGCGGGCGACGCCGAGTTCCAGCGCCAGCCGGCGCGTCGCCGGCAACGCCGCGCCGGGCGCGAGGCGGCCGTCGAGGATGGCCGTACGCAGCAATGCGTGCAGGGCTTGCGCCATGCGTCCGGAGCCCCGCGGGAGCGCCACCGCGAAGGGCAAAACTGGCTCCATGTAATCTCCATAAACTGGATCAAACAAGGTGCCAGATTACACCTATCGTGTGGCCTCGAACGAACATCGGACCACACATGATCGACGTCTATTTCAGTCCCACGCCGAACGGCCAGAAGATCAGGTTGTTGCTTGAGGAAACCGGCTTGCCGCACCGCATTGTGCCGGTACGGCTGTCGGCGGGCGAGCAATTCGCGCCGGAGTTCGTGGCCATTTCGCCCAACGCCAAGATTCCCGCCATCGTCGACCACGCCCCTGCGGACGGCGGCGCACCGCAAACCGTGTTCGAGTCCGGGGCGATCCTGTTGTACCTCGCCGAAAAGTCCGGCCGCTTGCTGCCGGACGATCCACGCGACCGACTCGAAATGCTGCAGTGGTTGTTCTGGCAGACATCGGGCCTGGGACCAACGGCGGGACAGGCCGGCTATTTCCGCGTGTACGCATCCGAGCCTGACGCATTCGCGATCGAGCGCTACACGCGCGAGGTGCGGCGTCTCTACGGCGTGCTCGACCGTCGCCTCGCGAAGCGCGCATTCATCGCTGGCCAGGATTATTCCATCGCCGACATCGCCTGCTACCCATGGATCGTGCCGCACGCGGGACACGGCCAAGACCTTGCCGAATTCCCCGATCTCGCGCGCTGGTTCCAGGCGGTATCGCAACGCCCCGCCACCCGACGCACCTATGCAGGCGTCGAAGACGTGTACGCGCGTCCCGGCGCGGCTGTCGCCACTGCCAAATAAACGAGGATCGCCCGATGAACTGCTTCATCTGCACCAGCTGCGGCACGCAATTCGCCAACTCGTCCACGCCGCCAGCGCATTGCCCGATCTGCGACGACGATCGCCAGTTCAACGCCGGCCACATGCAGGAATGGACCACCCACGATGCGCTGTCGCGCAGCCACAGGCTGCGCATCGAAGACGACGACGGCGTGCTCGGTTTCGGCATCACGCCAAACTTCGCCATCCCGCAACGCGCGCTGCTGCTGCCCACCGACGGCGGCAACATCCTCTGGGAATGCGTGAGCCTGGTTACCGACGAGGTGGTGTCGGCGCTGAATGCGCGCGGCGGCGTGGATTTGATCACGGTCTCGCATCCGCATTTCTATTCGTCGATGGTGGAATGGAGCGAAGCACTCGGCGGCGTACCGATCCTGTTGCACGAAGCCGATCGCGAATGGATGCAACGTCCATCCGCGCGCATCAGCTTCTGGAGCGGCGATACGCAGGAACTTTCCGCTGGCGTCACCTTGCTGCGCGCCGGTGGGCATTTCCCGGGCAGTACGGTGCTGCACTGGAAGGATGGGCCGCGTGCCGGCGGCGCGCTGTTCGCGGGCGATGCGCCGTTCATCCCGGCCGATCGCCGGCGCTTCACTTTCCTGTACAGCGCGCCCAACTACGTCCCGATGCCTTCGCGCGAGATACGCCGCATGCGTGAACTGCTGAACGGCTACGACTTCGCCGATGCGTACGGCTTCACCTGGGGGCGCAACCTGATCGGCAATGCCCGCGCCATCCTGGACGCGTCGTTCGATCGCCACCTGGCCAATGCGGCGTGAGGAGATCGCCCATGACTTCCGGTTCCAGCACACGCGATTACCTTCCCGCGCGCTTCACGGTCCCCGCGGGCCTGCCGTGGATTCCGTCGGCGACACCCGGCAAATCCTCCAAGCCGTTGCGTTTCCTTTCGGGCGACCGCGGTTTCGTCGAACTGCTGCGGATGGAACCCGGTGTGGCGATGCCGTTGCATCGCCACACCGGCGAAATCCACGCATACAACCTGGGCGGCAGCCGCCAGTTGTGCACAGGCGAAATCATCGGTCCCGGCGGCTACGTGTTCGAGCCGCCCGGCAACACCGACTGGTGGAAGATCGTGGGCGACGACACCATGCTCGCGCTGGTCGTGGTCATGGGCACGGTCGAGTTCCTGAACCCGGACGGCTCGATCCGCGCCAGCGTATCGGCTGCCACGCAGCTCGCCGAATACGAACGCTTCTGCCGCGAAAACGGCCTGGCTTTGCTCGACCTGGTGGACTGACCGCACCGACGCCGGCGCACCGCGCGCTTATTCCCGGTCGTCCCGATAGCGGGACACCTCGATCAGGTTGCCGTCGGGATCGCGAAAATACACGGAGGTGATCGGCCCCGACGCACCCGTGCGCGCCACCGGACCTTGCTCGACCACGACGCCGGCTTGCTGCAATTCGGCCATCACGCGATCGATGGGCGTCGCAGCAATCAGGCACAGGTCGGCTGAACCGGGCGTCGGCCTTGCCGCATGCGGTTGCAGCGGCGCCGCGGCCGGATGCAGGTTGATCTTTTGGCGGTCGAACGCAAGCGCGCGGCGGCCGTTGCCAAACGTGATGGCACGCATGCCCAGCACCCGCGTGTAGAACGCAACGCTTGCCTCCACGTCATGCACCGTGAGCACCAGATGGTCGAGCCGGTCAATGTGCATGCGCCACCCTGTTCTTGCGGCTGCCCTGGCGCGAAGACACCAAGTCGCGGCGCAGGCTGTCGACCAGCCGCGTCAGCGCCGGCACGTGGCGACCGCGCAGCGTCACCACGGCGGTACGCACGCGCGCAATGCGCGCAGGCACCTTGTGCACCGACACGGCATCGCGTTGCGAGTAAATATCCAGCACCGAACGCGGAATCAAGCCGACGCCGACGCCCGAGGCGGCGGCCGTCAGGATCGCGTGGTAGGAGGCGAATTCGAGTTCGCGCGCCGGCACCACGCGCAGGCTCTGCAGCCATTGTTCGAAGCGCCTTCGATAGGCGCAGCCATTGCCGCCAAGCACCAGCAGGGTGCCGCCGGCCATGCGCCGCGGATCGCGCACCGCGTCGCCCGCGGCAGCCACCAGCACCAATTCCTCGACGTGCCACGGCACGCTGGCGAAGCGCTCGTCATCCACTTCGTCGCTGACGATGGCCACGTCCAGGGTGCCGGCCTGCAGCCGCGCCAGCAACTCGCGCGAGTGCGCCGTTTGCAATTCGACCGAAATTTCCGGGTGCTGTTGATGGAAGCCGGCCAATGGCCGCGGCAGGCGGCTGGCCGCCACGCTTTCCATGGTGCCGAGGCGCAGGCGTCCGCACACCTTGTCGCGGCGCACTGCGGCGCGCGTCTCGTCGGCCAGTGCCAGCAGCCGGTCGGTGTACCCGACCAGCACGTCGCCCGCCGCGGTCAGGCGCAGGCGACGGCCCTCGTGTTCGAACAACGAGACGCCCAGCGAGGATTCCAGCTGGCGGATGCGCGCGGTAATGCTGGATTGCGCGCGATTGAGGCGCGTCGCCGCACGATTCATCCCGCCACTCTCGACGACGGCGCGGAAGGTTTCCAGTTCGCGTAGTTCCATGATCGATATTTTCGATAAATAGTGTTCGAATAATTCGTTTTACTCGATGCATGCAGAAGCTTAGCATGGCCGCCCTTTCCGGTACCAAAGCCGCCCATGAACCGCGAACTGCGCACCGCCCTGATCGGCATGACCACCCTGGCCCTGGCACTCGGCATCGGCCGTTTCGTGCTGACGCCGTTGCTCCCACTCATGCAGGCCGACAACGGCTTGACCCTGGTCGCCGGCGGCTGGCTGGCCTCCACCAACCTGCTCGGCTACCTGCTCGGCGCACTGCTTTGCGCACTCTGGCCACTGCCGCCACGCGCCAGCCTGCGCATCGGCGCCGTTGCGGTGGCGCTGGCCACCCTCGGCATGGGCCTTACGACCCGCCTCGATGTGTGGCTGGCCTGGCGGTTCGTGGCCGGGATCGCTTCGGCCGCGCTGGTGGTACACGGCATCGCCTGGAGCATGGCGCGCCTGCGCGCGGCCGGACGTCCGTTGCTCGAGCACGTGATGTTCAGCGGCACCGGCGTGGGCATCGTCGGCAGCGGTTTGCTGGTGGCGACGTCGCGACCGCTGGGCGCTTCATCGGCCAGCCTGTGGATCGTGTTCGGCGTCATCACCATCGCGCTGTTCGCGTGGACCTGGCGGCGCCTGGGTGGAGACGACACGGCAACCGCCGGCAATGCACCGGCGCCATCGCGCGCCACACCACCGTCCGGCCCGGCCTGGACGCTGGTGGCGATGTACGGTCTGCTGGGTTTCGCCTACACGATTCCCGCCGCATTCCTGCCCTTGATCGCCGAACGGCAGCTGCACCTGCCGGCGCTGCGCGAATGGTTCTGGCCACTGTTCGGCGTGGCGATGACCGCATCCACGCTGGCGCTGCGCTGGCTGCCCGTACGCATCGACAACCGCACCGTGCTGGCTGCGTGCAGCGTGTCGTTGTCGGGCGGAATGCTGTTGAGCGTGGGCGGACGCGGCCTTGCCGCGCTGGTGCTGGCCACGCTGCTGATCGGCATCGCCACCATGCCCGTGGTGATGTACACCATGCGCGAGGCGCGCCTGCTGGCGCCGCA
>NZ_MKVA01000008.1 GCF_001899075.1 Devosia sp. 67-54
GGGGCTTGTGAGGGAAGGGGAAATCGACGCTGCGGTGGGGGATAGAGGTGTCGGGGAGGCATGTGGTGGGCAGGGTCGGCAGCGATGGGACAGTCGGGTCCCTTCTCCCGCGTGCGGGGGAAGGTGGCGGCGCAGCCGACGGAAGGGGGCGGCCCCACGCGTCGGCGCAAGCGGCCGCCCCCTCCACCACGCTACGCGTGGTCCCCCTCCCCCGCACGCGGGAGAGGAGCGCCGACTGCAGGCTTTTGTGCTAGAACGACGGTCTTGTCAGCCGGCTTCGGCGAGGTCTTCGGCTTGCGGCAGGAATTTGGCTTCGAGGATGTCGCGGTCGAAGGGCTTCATCATGTAGTCGGAGGCGCCGGCCTTCATGGCGAGGGCGATCTGGCCGATGTCGTTTTCGGTGACGCAGAACACCACATAGGGCGTGGTGCCGCCGATATAGGCGCGCAGCAGCTTGAGGAATTCGAGGCCGCCCATCACCGGCATCTGCCAGTCGAGCAGGATGGCGTCGGGCATTTCCTGGCGGCACTTGTCGAAGGCCTCCTGCCCGTCCTCGGCTTCGTCGACGATATAGTCGATGTCTTCGAGGATGCGGCGGGCAACCTTGCGCACGACGCTCGAGTCATCGACGATGAGACAGGACTTCATGGCAGCGATCCAAATGCGCAAAGCAGAAGCTGACGAGAGTATCGCCGCAATCTCCCTACGATTTGGTTAGCGAAACGCTAAGAAGCGTTGCGAGTGGGAGGCGGAACAAAGCCCGTGCGACCTCACCCCTGAACGAAGGCGATGCCCATGGCCTGGGCCATGCTGTTGCATTTGGGGGTCGGGGTGGTGACGAGGCCGGAGGTGACGTTGGCGACGCCGGTCGCGCCCTTCTGCTCCGCCGAGATGCGCAGGGCGCGCAGAGCCTCGTCGACCGTGTGCGGCTTGTCGGCGGGCGTTGCCTGGCAGAGCTCGATATTGATGTCGGAGATCACCCGGCCGCCCGCCGGGACGCTGTCGACGATGGGGGCGCCGGCCGCGGCGGGCGCCGGCGTGGCGGTGTCGATGCCCGCCGCCGAGCAGCCGGCGAGAAGCAGCGACAGGCACGTGGCCGAAATGCGAAGGAGGCGCGTCATGGCTGCGCGGCGGCCCGCGGCCTAAGCCGCCTCGGCCTTTTCCGGCGCGTCGCCCATCACCTTGGCCTTGGGCGTGGCGGTGAAGCTGAACACGTCGTTGTCGATGCCGATCTTGAGCTCCATGTCGGTCATCCGAGCTAGAATGCCGGTATAGAACGGCTGGATGCCGCGCGCATCGACTCCCTCTTCCGGGCTGCCGCTGAGCAGGCCCTCGGCGCCCGACGGCATCAGCGTCTTCTGCCGTTTCTCGGGATCGGAGGTCGAGGTGAGGCGGAACACCTCCTCGCCCGGCGCGCCGACCACCTCGACCTTGACCACGCCGCCGCGCGGCACCGCCATCGAGGCGATGAGCAGCATGTTCATCAGCAGCTTGGCCTTGTGCTTGGGCAGCAGGATCAGCGGCACCTGCCAGTCGAGGTCGGCCTTTTCGATCTCGAACAGCAGCCGCGCCACGCGCTCGCATTCGCGCGTGTCGAAATCGGTGCCGGCGGTCGACGACGCGCCATAGGCGAGCCGGGCGAATTCGAGCTTGGCCCGCGCATGCTTGGCGGAGTTGGCGATCAGCTCGTGCGCGCCCTCGGCCATCGCCGCCTGGTTGGGATCGGCGAGCACTTCGAGGCCGTTGCCGATGGCCCCGACCGGGTTGATGAGGTCGTGGCAGACGCGCGAGCAGAGCATCGCCGCGAGGTCGGTCGCCTTGAGCTCGATGAAGTCGGCCATCCGGGGAGTCTCCGCGAGAATCAGTTGGTGTGAACTTTAGCGCCTGTTTGCCCGGCGGCAACCGAGGCCTGCGGCTCGGCATTGGCGACGGCAAGGCCGGCCGACACCGGGGTTTCGCCGTCCGGCCCGATCAACCCCTTGCTGAGCGCCGGCCAGGCGCGGCCGGCGTCGGCCACCGCCTGCGAGCGGGAGAGCAGGAAGGCGTCGCGGTTGGCGCTCGAATAGAAGAAATACAGCTTCATGCCCTCGATCGCGTAGAGCCGCGGCTTGCCGTCGCTGAGATAGCCGCGCGCCAGCGACATCAGGCAGTGGCCGCCGAATTGCGGGGCATAGATCGCGGGATTGCGCATGAACACGTCGCGATTGGCGGCGCTGACGAAGTACCAGGGCACGCCGGCCCAGTCGTACTCGAAATCCGGCTTGCCCAGCCGCGGCTCGCTGTCGGTGAAATAGGTCACCGGGTCGTAGCCGTCGATGGCGACCCCGGTCAGCGGGTCGGTGACGACGGTGCTGAGCAGACCGTCGGCCGGCGCCGCCACCGCGAGCAGCAGCCAGGCGAGGATGGTTAAGATTTGTTTACCGATTTGCCGCATCATTGCCGCGATAGGCGCCCATCAGGCGTTGGAAACCATGACGAGGCTACCCCGGTTTGGGTGAGCGCTTGGTAAAGGCCGCGGCTGCGGCGAGCTGGAGTGCCCGATGCTGAAACGCCTGTTCCTCGCCCTTGCCCTGGCCTTCGGCCTCGCCGCCCCCGCTGTCGCGGCCGGCTCGGTGTCGGATACGTTTTCGGTCAACGAGATCGTCGACACCGGCGGGCAGTTCTTCGGCTCGGTGTCGCAGGGCCTGGCCTCGGTGGTGGAAAAGGCCGTCAGCCAGTTCGGCCTGCCCAATGGCTACATCCTGGGCGAGGAAGGCTCGGGCGCCTTCATCCTGGGCGCGCGCTACGGCGAGGGCACGCTCTACACCCGCAACCAGGGCGACTATCCGCTGTTCTGGCAGGGCCCCTCGATCGGCTTCGATGCCGGCGGCGACGGCTCCAAGGTGATGATGCTGGTCTACAACCTCAGCTCCACCAACGACATCTTCAACCGCTTCCCCGGCGTCGACGGCTCGGCCTATATGGTGGGCGGGCTGGGCATGACGGTGATGAAGGCCGGCAATGTGGTGGTGGTGCCCATCCGCTCCGGCGTCGGCCTGCGCGCCGGCATCAATGTCGGCTATCTGCGCTTCACCCAGCAGGCGACGTGGAACCCGTTCTGATCGGGCAGAGCGTCGCTGCCGGCCCAGGCAGACTAATCTACCACGCGTTGCGACCGTCTACTTCTTCGATGCGCACCGCGCTCCAGTCGAGATCATCGACCAGATTGAGATTGATGGCGTAGACGCGCTCGGTCGGCATGGCCCCGGGCTTGCCGTCCTTGGGCGTGCCGTCACTGTTGTAGAGCGACGCCCAGTCGGGGCTGTCACCCCAGGTCTGCATGCCGCATTTCGCGCAGAAGTGGTGATGGTTCATGCCCCGCGGAGAATAGATGGCCTCGCCGTCGGTCGAAAGGAAATCGAGCTCGGCAAGCCTGTAGTAGGCCCAAACGGCCCCCGTGCGGGCGCAATAGCTGCAGTTGCACCGCTTGGCAGTGCTCGGCTGTCCTGGAAGGGCGATACGGGTGCTGCCGCAATGGCACGACGCAATGAGGGGCATGGGCTGGTCTCCGGTTTCCATGGTGGAGAGGCTACCTGACCTCGCTGCCAGAACCTGTCAGCAGGCCGCCAGCGAACCTGTTCTACGCCAGGAACCATCGCCATCCTCCCTTTCCGCTTCCCGGTAAGGTTAATGCCCGGCTAAGATGGCGTGGCGTCGCCGTCTTTGTCATCGTCCGGTTGCGGCCATGTTGCCATGATCGGCTAGTGTCGGGGCCACTCAATGGGCATTGAGAACATCATGTATTTCGCCTTGGGGGCTCTGGCAGCGAGCCTCCTGGCGCTTGCCGTCATGCCGGCGGTGTGGCGCCGCGCCGTGCGCCTCACCAAAAAGCGCATCGAGGCCGCGACCCCCATCACCATGGCCGAATTCCGCGCCGACAAGGACCAGTTACGCGCCGAATTCGCGCTCTCGACGCGCCGGCTGGAGATGAATGTCGAGGCGCTGCGCCGCCGCCTCAGCGAGCAGTTGCGCGATATCAACCGCAAGCGCAGCGAAGTCGGCGCCATCAAGGGCGAGCGCGACACCCATCTGCAGCAGATGCGCGAGCTGGAGGAGCGCGAGGCCGAACTGCGCCGCCGCATCCTCGACCTCGAGAAGGAGAGCGCCGACCTGACGCAGCGGCTGCGCATGCGCGACCGCGAATATGCCGACAAGGTGACGCAGCTCGAAACCGCGCGCGAGGCGCTGCGCGCCAAGACGCCGCGCTCCATCGACGTCGACGGCAAGGCGCTGAGCGGCGACTACAATGCCGACGTCGACCTGCTGCTGCAAAAGCTCGAGGCCGAGCGCAAGCGCGGCCAGTTCGTCGAAACCCAGAACCGCTCGCTGATCACGCAGCTCGAAAGCGCCGACAAGCGCCACGCCGACACCGCCGCCGCGGCGGCGGAGCTGCGCGCCTCGCTGGCGCGGAAGGACGATGCCGCGACCGCCGCGCAGGACGAATTGATCGATGCCGAGGCGCGCATCGCCGACGCCGAGAACCGCGTCAACATCGCCCTCGCCGACACCGCCCGCGTGGTCGAGCAGGTGGACGGCCAGCGCGAGCAATTGCTGGCCGAAAAGCTCGCCATCGACGACGAGCTCGAGCGGCTGCGCACCAAGGTGCTGACGGTCGAGGGCACCATCATGGCCGATTGGGAGACCGACCGCATCGAGCAGTCGCATCTGCGCGAAAAGCTCAACGATATCGCCAGCGAAGTGAGCCGGCTGGTCTATGCGGTGGAGGGCGAAGCCCCGCCCGACAGCGACGAGACGCTGCTCGAGCGGGTGCAGAAATATGCCGACGATGCAACGCTGGCGGGCGAGCCGCGCGCCACGCCGCGGGCTCCCGAGCCGGTGAGCGGCAGCGCCGTGTCGGACCGCCTCGCGGCGCTGCGCGACATCCAGGACCAGACCTGACGGGCCGGTTTTATTCGCTGATCACCGGGATTTCTCGCAGGATCTCGCCGGTGCGGCCGTCGAAGATGCGGATGCTGGTGGTCGCCCCGTTGCGGTAGGTGACGCTGACGCGGCCATCGGCGGCCACGGCCGAGACGATCTCGGCGCCGCTCGGCAGCTTGACCGCCGCCAGCGCATAGTCGGCGCCGCTCGGCGCCGGCGTCGCCGGGCTCTGCGTGGACTTGTAGACAATCACGCCGCCGACTGCCAGAAGGCCCAGGATCAGAAGCCCGATCGAGAACAGGAAGCTCCGGCGGGCCCGGCCGAGCAGCGCCCGGGTTTCGGGAGAGAGTTGGGCTTCGCCGGAATTGGGATCGCTCATGCAGGACACCGGGGCTGAGGACGAGGAGTATGCCGTCGCGGTCGACGCCGAACTGGCGGGCGGCCGGCTCGACGCCGTGCTCGCCAAGGCGCTCCCGGCCTTCTCGCGCAACCGCATCAAGGACCTGATACTGGCCGGCTCGGCCGCGATCAATGGGCAAACCGCCACCGAACCCAAGCTCAAGGTGAAGCTGGGGGACCGCCTGGCGCTCAGCGCGCCGCCGCCCGAGGACCCCGACCCCGAGCCCGAGGACATCCCGCTCGCCATCCTCTACGAGGACGACGAGCTGATCGTGATCGACAAGCCCGCGGGCATGGTGGTGCACCCTGCCCCCGGCAGCCAGCACGGCACCCTGGTCAACGCCCTGCTGTTCCACTGCCGCGGCAGCCTGCCCGGGATCAACGGCGTCAAGCGGCCGGGCATCGTGCACCGGCTCGACAAGGACACGTCGGGCGTCATGGTCGCCGCCAAGACCGACCGGGCGATGGCGCACCTCGCGGCGCAATTCGCCGACCACGGCCGCACCGGGCCGCTGCGCCGGCTCTACACCGCCTTCGCCTGGGGCCAGACGCAGCAGGGACGCGGCACCGTGGATGCCCCGCTCGGCCGCGACCCCAACAACCGCTTCAAGCAGGCGGTGCGCAAGGACGGCCGCGAGGCCATCACCCATTATGCGGTGGAGGCGCGCTATGGCGGCGAGGGTTGGGACATCACCCGCATCGCCTGCGAGCTCGAGACCGGCCGCACGCATCAAATCCGCGTGCACATGGCCCATATCGGCCACCCGCTGGTGGCCGACCCGCTCTACGCCCCCGGCTACGCCACCAAATCGCGGCGCCTGCCCGAGGAACTGCGGACGATCGTCGACGGGCTCGGCCGGCAGGCGCTGCACGCGGCGGAGTTGGGGTTCGAGCACCCGGTGACCGGCGAGGAGATGTTCTTCGAAGCCCCGCTGCCCGACGATCTGACGGCGCTGGCCGAGGCGCTGGACGGATATGACAAGGCGTTTCACCGGACCTGAAAATCTCGCCGCCGGAACCACCGCCCGTCCGCAGGGTTTGGTCCTCAGTACGCAATTGAGGAGCCGATCATGGACCACAGCAATCACATCCACCTGAAGCAGGCCGACCTAACGCCGGCGGTGCTCAAAGGCGCCACCCTCTACGATGCCGAAGACCACAAGATCGGCACCGTGTCGCACGTCCACGGCATGGGCGAGGCCAGCGAAATCGTCGTCGATGTCGGCGGTTTTCTCGGCATCGGCGCCAAGCCGGTGGCCGTTTCGGCGCGCGACCTCGACTTCATGCGCGACGAAAACGGCGACGTGCACGCCGTCACCAGCTGGACCAAGGACCAGCTCAAGGACATGCCGGAGCACAAGGACCTGCACTAGCACCGCAAATTCCGGCGGCCTGGCCGCCGGAACCCTTGTCCCCCGGCGTGTTTTGCGTCTCTAACAATGATCGAGTCCGGCCCTTATCATGCCCGGATTCCGACCTATATAAGCAACACGTCCCTTGGTGTGCCCGTTGTGGACGCCAGAGGAAAGTCCCGCCGCGGACGCGCGGGGGAGAAGGAAGGGGGTGCTTGAGTGGCCCAATCGAATCTGCCGGTCCTGTCCACCGAGGGCGGACTGTCCCGCTATCTCCAGGAAATCCGGAAATTTCCGATGCTGGAGCCGGACGAGGAGTTCATGCTGGCCAAGCGCTACAAGGAGCATGAAGATCCCGCCGCCGCCCAGAAACTGATCACCTCGCATTTGCGGCTCGTGGCCAAGATCGCCATGGGCTATCGCGGCTATGGCCTGCCCATTTCCGAAGTCATCTCGGAGGGCAATGTCGGCCTGATGCACGCCGTCAAGCGCTTCGAGCCCGACAAGGGCTTCCGGCTTGCGACCTACGCCATGTGGTGGATCCGTGCCGCCATCCAGGAATATGTGCTGCGCTCGTGGAGCCTCGTGAAGATCGGCACCACCGCCGCGCAGAAGCGGCTGTTCTTCAATCTGCGCAAGGTGAAGGGCCAGATCGCCGCGCTCGACGACGGCAATCTGCACCCCGACCAGGTCAAGCAGATCGCCACCACGCTGCACGTCTCGGAAGCGGATGTGGTGTCGATGAACCAGCGCCTGAGCGGCGACGCCTCGCTGAACGCGCCGATGCGCGCCGACGAAGGCTCGTCCGAATGGCAGGACTGGCTGGTCGACGACACGCCGGACCAGGAAACCATGCTGGGCAATTCCGAGGAGTTCGACGAGCGCATGTCGTTCCTCAAGGGCGCCATGGGCGAGCTCAACGACCGCGAAAAGGCGATCTTCCAGGCGCGCCGGCTGAAAGACAATCCGGCAACGCTCGAAGAGCTGGCGCAGGAATACAATGTCAGCCGCGAGCGCATCCGCCAGATCGAGGTGCGCGCCTTCGAGAAGGTGCAGGAGGCCGTGCAGCACGCCGCCCGGGAAAAGGCCCGGGCGCGCGAGCAGGCATAGGGCGTTCCGCCGAAATTCAGCCTTGGCTGAAACAGCGAAGCCGGGAGAGACCTCCCGGCTTTTTTGTGCACTCAGTTCACGTAATGGAACTTGTATTTGGGTGGCAGCGGCTGCGGATTGAGCATCACCGGATCGCCGTAGCCGCCGCCCTGCTGGCTCCAGAAGCGGGAGTGCTTGCGGTGCCGCCACTGCGGCGGCACGTCGTCATAGCCGTCGTAATCGTCGTAGTAATTGGCCTCGACATATTTCGGCGGGAACGGCTTGCCCGGCCCGTAGCCATAGAGCTTGGGCGGGAACTTGCCCCTGGGCGGCAGCGGCTGGCGCGCATAGATGTCGCCGACATTGACGTTGATCGACACGCCATTGCCCGAAAACGACAGGTTGAGGCTGTCGGCCATCGCCTGGCTGGCGCTGAAGCCGAGGCCGGCAACCGCGAGAACGGCAAGAACGAGGGGGAATTTGCTACGCATGTGGGGTGCCTTCCGCTGACGCCGCACGATCGCTGACGTTGGCTGCACACTGCGCCCCTGCGGTTGAAGCGATGCTGAGGCGGCCGTTCAGATGCGGTTCAGGCGGCCGGAGGCGTCAGCTCCGCGCGGTGGCGGCGGCGGCGATGCCGAACAGATATTTGCGGTCGACGATGAGCAGCCATGGCGCCTTCGCCCGCGGCTCGGGCTCGATGCGGAACACGCCGTCGGTCGCCTGGTTGGAGGTGCCGGTGCGCTCGCCCGGGGCAAGGCGCAGGCCGTCAAGCGGATATCTGAGCCCGAGCGAGCGGCGGAAGCGGATCGGCGCCAGCGGATGCACCGACACCCGCTCGCCCGCGTCGACCTTGAAGCTGAACGCGCCGGTGAGCGCCATCGCCAGATCCTCCTCGTCGACGAGGATGATGGTGCGCTCGCGGGCGTAGCGCGTCACCGCATCGAGCGCGGCGAGCGTATGGTCGAAGCGCCGCCCGGTCATGCCCAACGCCAGGGTGACGGGCGCCTGCGTCGAATAGAGCGCCTTTTCAAAATCGGTGGTGTCCTGCTCGGAAATGCGCAGCAGCCGGGTGCGGCCCAGCCATTCCTCGGGCGTGGCGAGGGAGTCGAAATCGCCGATGATCGCCTCGGGGAAATGTCCCGCCTGGACGATGCGGTCGGCGCCGCCATCGGCCCCCACCAGATGCGCCCCGGCGGCCGCGAGGTCGCGGATGAGCTGGAAATCGACGGTGCCGCCGCCGACGATGACCAGGAGGCCTTCGAAGCGCAGCACGGAGGAAAGGTTGGAAGCGCGCTCTTGCACGGCCGGCGAACTCGATCTAGATCAGGGACGTCTCGCTGGGGTGCTCCGGAGACGGAGCTGAGAAACACCCATTGAACCTGAACCAGGTCATGCTGGCGGAGGAAGTTCGAGATGGCAAGGGCGGCGGCGCCGTCCCGCACCATTTACGTTAACCCTCGACGCATGGCCGCAACCTTGAAGGATACGGGCATGCTTCGCTCTGCCTCTCTCGCGCTTGCGGCTTTTCTCGCGCTGACGGCTGCCGCCGTCGCCGCGGACAAGCCCACGCTCACCATCTACACCTACGACGCCTTCGCCGCCGATTACGGCCCCGGTCCCGGCCTCAAGGCGGGCTTCGAAAAGATGTGCGGCTGCACGGTCGATATCGTCGCCGCCGACAGCTCCATCGGCGCGCTGCGCAAGGTGCAGCTCGAGGGCGCCACGACGCCGGCCGACATCGTGCTGGGGCTCGACACCTCGGTGGCCGGCGAGGCCCGCGCCACGGGCCTGTTCGCCCCGCACGGGCTGACGCTCACCGGGCTCAGCCTGCCGGCCAGATGGACCGACCCCGACTTCGTGCCGGTCGATTTCGGCTATTTCGCCTTCGTCTACGACAAGACCAAGGTGAAGGTCCCGCCCACCTCGTTCGAGGCGCTGATCAAGGAGCCGGCGAGCTTCAAGGTGGTGTTGGAGGATCCGCGCTCGGACACCCCCGGCCTCGGCCTCGTGCTGTGGATCAAGGCCGCCTATGGCGACCGGGCGCCCGAGATCTGGGCCGGGCTCAAGCCGCACATCGCCACCATGGCGCGCAGCTGGTCGGACGCCTATGGCCTGTTCCTCAAGGGCGAGGCCGACATGGCGCTGAGCTACACCACCTCGCCGGCCTACCACGCCATCGCCGAGAACAATCCGAACTACGCCTATGCCGAGTTCACCGAGGGCTTCTACCCGCAGATCGAGATCGCCGGGGTGCTGAAATCGTCGGCGCACCAGGAGCTGGCGAAGCAGTTCCTCGGCTGGCTGGTGACGCCCGAGGCGCAGGCGGTGATCCCGACCACCAACTGGATGTATCCGGTGACGGCGCTGGGCGACAAGCTGCCCGCCGCCTTCCCGGCCGCCCCCGCCAAGGTACTGTCGCTCGACGAAAACGCCATCACCGCCAACAAGGCGGCCTGGATCGAGGAAGCCCTTGCCGCGATCCGCTGACGCGACCCTGCCGCATCGGCCGCTCCGCCTCGCCGGCGGGGCGGCCATCGCGCTCGCCATCGCGGCGCTGATCGGAACGCTGTTCTGGGCGATCCTGCATGCCGCCGCGGGGCAGGCGGCGACGGGTCCGGGCGTCGACCTCGGCGACCTGATCTACATCACCACGCTGCAGGCGGTGCTGTCGACCGGGCTGTCGCTGCTGGCCGGCGTGGCCCTGGCCTGGGCGCTGAACCGGCTGCGCTTTCATGGCCGCGGCCTGCTGATCGGGCTGTTCGCCTCGGCCATCGTGACGCCGGGGCTGGTGGTGGCGTTCGGGCTGCTGTCGGTGTGGGGACGCGCCGGCTGGCTGGGCTTTGCCGGTGTGCCGATCTTCGGGCTCGGCGGCGTGGTGGCGGCGCATGTGCTCCTCGACGGCGCCTTCGCCGCCCGCATCCTGCTGGCCCGGCTGGACGCCATTCCCGCGGCCCGGCTGAAGACCGGCCAGAGCCTCGGGCTCACCCCGTGGACGCGCTTTGCCGTGATCGACTGGCCGGCGCTGCGCGGCACCCTGCCCGGGCTCGCGGCGATCATCTTCCTTCTGGCCTTCACCAGCTTTCCCATCGTGCTGCTGCTCGGCGGCGGGCCGGCGGTGCAGACGCTGGAGATCGCCATCTATTCGGCGGTGCGCCTCGATTTCAATCTCGGCCTCGCGGTGCAACTGGCGCTGATCCAGATCGCGCTGTGCGCCGTGATCATCCTCGCAAGCGCCGCGCTGGCGCCGATTTCGGCCAGCCTCGACCGACCGGCCGAGCCGCGCTGGCGCGACGCCGGCTGGGCCCGGGCGGCGCAATGGCTGGTGCTGGCGCTGGCGCTGTTCGGCTTCGCCTCGCCGCTCCTGGCGACGCTGCTCGACGGCATCGCCGGGCTGGACAGCGTGCTGGCGCAGCCGGCCTTCTGGAACGCCGTTTGGACCAGCCTCTGGATCGGCGCGGTTTCGGCCCTGCTGACGCTGGCGCTGGCGCTGCTGATCGCCACCGGCCGCGCCGCGGCCTCGTCGCGCCTGGCCCGCGTCCTGCTCGGCGCCCCGGCCTACGCCTATCTCGCGGTGCCGGCCGTGACGCTGTCGCTGGGCGCCTTCATCCTGGTGCGAGATCTCGGCATCGGCCCCGTGGTGGCGGCGCCGGCGGTGGTGGTGATCGCCAATGCGCTGTTGTCGCTGCCTTTCGCCATGGCGACGCTGGCGCCGCCGGTCGAGGCCATCGCCCGCAGCCGCGGCCGGCTGATCCGCTCGCTGAATCTGGGCGGCTGGCGGCAATTCGCCGAGATCGAATGGCCGCTGCTGGCTCGCGACGCCGGGCTGGTGGTGGCGCTCGGCTTCTGCTTTTCGCTGGGCGATCTCGGGGTGATCGCGCTGTTCGGCACGCAGGACTTCACCACCCTGCCGCTGCTGATGGTGCGGGCGCTCGGCGCCTATCGCACGCACGACGCCGCCAGCATCGCGGCGCTGATGCTGGTGCTGACCATCGCGGCCTTCGTGCTGCTGCCGCGGCTGATCGGGAGGCTGGCCGATGCTCGCACTTGAAGATGTGACCTTCGCCTATGCCGGCAGCAACCCGTATTGCTTCAGCATGACCGCCGAGGCCGGCACGGTCACCGCCATCCGCGGCGCGAGCGGCGCCGGCAAATCGACGCTGCTCGACCTCGTCGCCGGCTTCCTCGCGCCGGCGTCGGGTGTGGTCCGCATC
The DNA here is from genome assembly GCF_001899075.1 of Devosia sp. 67-54. GTDB lineage: Bacteria > Pseudomonadota > Alphaproteobacteria > Rhizobiales > Devosiaceae > Devosia_A. Next base: position 11,975 of record NZ_MKVA01000008.1, read on the forward strand.
GGTGGGCAAGACGTGACGGCGCTGCCGCCCGAACGGCGGCCGGTGTCGATCCTGTTCCAGTCCGAAACGCTGTTCGAGCATCTGAGCGCGGCGCGCAACGTGGCGCTCGGCCTGCCGCGGCCCGATGCCGCGCGGGTCGAGGCGGCGCTGGCCGAAGTCGGGCTCGCCGATCTCGGCCCGCAGCGCGCCGCGACCCTCAGCGGCGGCCAGAAGCAGCGCGTGGCGCTGGCCCGCACCCTGCTGCGCGACCGGCCGGTGCTGCTGCTCGATGAACCGTTCTCGGCGCTCGACGACGACACCCGCGCCACGACCCGCACGCTGGTCCGCGACCTGACCCTCAAGCACCGCTGGGCCACCGTGCTGGTGACCCACCACGCCGACGACATCGCGGCGATCGCCGATCGCGTCTATGTGCTGCAGGGCGGGACGTTGCGGGCGCAGCCGTAGAGGCCGCTCCCGTCAGCCCTTGGCGGTCTTGCTCCAGGCGGCGAAGACGTCGCTGAACAATTGCTGCGCCTTGTCATCCTTTTCGAGCGTGATGATGGCGCGCTTGCCCGAGGCGTAGATCAGCGCCAGATCCATCCATTTGCGGTCGGTGAGCAGCTTGGTGTTGGCCGCCGTGTCCTCCGGCGCCGCGCTCAGCGCGAACAGGAAGGAATTGCCGACGACGCGGGCCGAGGCGCCGACCAAGGGCGTGCCCTGCGTCAGTTCCTCGTCCTTGAGCAGCACGCCCGGCAGGCCGGCGATGGAGCCGCCGATGAAGCTGTCGGAGACGGTGAAGTTGATCTCCATCAGATGGCTGGCGGGAAGCTGCGGATCGGAATTCTTGCGGATCAGCACGTCGACCGTGAGGTTGCGCGCCGGGATGTTGGCCTTGCCGACCAACGTCGGCTGGCCGTTCTCGTCGACCCCCTTGCTCCAGTCGACCGTGCCCGAGAACGGCACGGCGCCGGTGGTGCCGTTGTCCTGCGCCTCGAGCAGCAGCGACTGGCTGCCGGCGACGCTGGCCGGATCGATGGCGGCGACCGTCGCGTCCTGCGCCGATTGCGGCTGGCCGCTGTCGGAGCCGAGCCGCGCCTCGGTCTTGCCGGCATTGCTGTCCGATTGCAGCGCCAGCGGCGCCACGGCTTCGGCGGACGGCGCCGGAATGGCGGCGACCTGCGCGGCGGGCAGCCGCTGCTGATCGGCCTGCAACTGCGTCGACGGCTCGGTGGTCGCCGCCGGGGTCTCGGTGTTGCCCGGACCGGACGAATCCGGCGTCACCACGGGCGCCGGCGTCGCGGCGGTGGCCACGGCGGTCGTGCCCTTGCCGAACATGGCGTCGAGATTGATGAAGCCTTCCTGCCAGGCCCAGAAGCCGGCGCCGCCGGCGCCCAGCAGCAGCGCCACGAAGATGATGAGGAAGATGGTGACGGCGCCCAGGCCGCCGCGTTCCTGCCGGGCGGCGGGGACGCCGTCGGGGAAGGCGCGGCTCGACTGCCGCCGCGGCGTGGCGAATTCCTTGGCCGGGCGCGGCGTCTTGAGATCGCGCTGCTCGCCCTTGAGCACCGGCATGTCGGCGGCGCGGCCGTTGAAGAAGCCGTTCTTCCTGGCCGGCGCCTGCATCGGCTCGTCGTCGAGCTCGACCTCGGTGTCGGCATAATTGGCGGGACGGGTGTCGCCACGCGCCTCGCGATCGAGGGTGGCGATGGCGCGGTCGATGGCGCCCTGCGGATCGGCCGGCGGCTGTTCGACCTCGACCTCGCGGACCGCGGCCATCGCCGCGACATCCTCGGGCACGTCGAATTCCATCGGCTGCATCTGCCGCGCGGTGGCGGCGACGCCGCGGCGCGAATCGATGCCGCCGGCGCGGCGCGGACTGTCATTGGCGGCGGCGAAGCTGGGCGCCACCGGACGGCCCTTGGCCGCCTCGGCCCGGGCGACGATCGACGGCAGCGGCCGCGCTTCGGGCTTGGCGGGGGGGCGTTTGCTTTCGGGCTTTGCCGGCTCCTTGGCCGGCGGCTCGGATTTGGCGACCAGCACCGGTTGCGATTTCGGCGGCCGCGACTTGATCTCGGGCGCCTTGGGCGCGGGCGGCGGCGCCTCCGGCTCGTCGGCGCCGCTGTCGCGTTCGGCGGCGGCGATGATGTCTTCGATCGAAGCGCCGGCGGTGCCGTTCGGCCGGGCGGCGCGCGACGGCTTGCTTTCGGGCTTTTTCGGGGCTTCGGCCTTCGGCGTTTCGACCGGCACGGGCTTGGCGGGGGCCGGCCGGGCCTTGGCCTCGGCGGCGAACACCGGCGGCAGCGTCGGCGGCACCGCGTCGGCGCCCATGCCGGCGATATTGGCCTCGCTGGCCTCCTGCTCGACCTGGCGGATGCAGTCTTCGAGCTGCAGGCGATGGGTGGTGATGTCGCGCGCCGGCAGCGGCGGGTTGATGGCACGGAGCTGGCCCACAAGAGCCGCACGCGCCTTCTCGTACACGGCGCGGCGTGCAGCCCCGTTATTCTCTGGCAGGGCCTCTACAGCCCTGCGCAAAAGCTCTTTGTAGTCCGCCATTCGCTACGTTCACTCAATTTTGGCTGAGTTGTAGCCAAAAAACCTCAGTCTTGGAACGGGTCTTGCACGAGAATGGTATCCAGACGCTCAGGACTGGTGGATAACATCGCCACCGGCGCCCCGATCAGTTCCTCGATATATCTCACGTACTTGACGGCTTGCGCGGGCAGTTCGGCCCAGCTCCTCGCCCCTGCTGTCGTTTCTTGCCACCCCTCGAGCGACTCATAGATCGGCTTCACGGCCGCCTGGGCCCTCATAGAGGCCGGCAAGTAGTCAATTTTTTGTCCGTCCAGCTCATAGCCGACACAAACTTTGATCTCCTTGAGACCGTCGAGCACGTCGAGCTTGGTCAAGGCGATGCCGGTGATGCCAGAGGTGCGGACGGTTTGCCGCACCAGCACGGCGTCGAACCAGCCGCAGCGGCGCGGCCGGCCGGTGTTGACCCCGACCTCGCGCCCGACGCTCGCCAGGTGCCGGCCGATCTCGTCGTCGAGCTCGCACGGGAACGGCCCCTCGCCGACGCGGGTGGTGTAGGCCTTGGTGATGCCCAGCACGTAGCCGATGGCGGTGGGCCCGAGGCCCGAGCCGGCCGCCGCCTGCCCGGCCACGGTGTTGGACGAGGTGACGAACGGATAGGTGCCGTGGTCGTTGTCGAGCAGCGCGCCCTGCGCCCCCTCGAACAGGATGCGGGCGCCGGCGCGCCGCTTTTCGTCGAGCACCCGCCAGACCTGGCCGACATAGGGCAGGATCTTGTCGGCCACCTCGGTCAGTTCCTTGACCAGGGAATCGACGCTGAGCTCCTCGAGGCCCATGCCGCGGCGCAGCGCATTGTGGTGCGCCAGCAGCCGCTCGACCTTGGCCGGCAGCGTCTCCGGCTCGGCCAGGTCGCAGACACGGATGGCGCGGCGGCCGACCTTGTCCTCATAGGCCGGGCCGATGCCGCGCTTGGTGGTGCCGATCTTGAGGCCGGAATTGGAGTTTTCGCGCATCGCGTCGAGGTCGCGATGCAGGCTGAGAATCAGCGGCGCATTGTCGGCGACGCGCAGGATGTCCGGGGTGATCGTGACGCCCTGCCCGGCCAGCTTTTCGATCTCGCTCAGGAAGAAATGCGGATCGAACACCACGCCGTTGCCGATGACCGAGAACTTGCCGCGCACGACGCCCGAGGGGACCAGCGCGATCTTGTAGCTCACCCCATCGATGACGAGGGTGTGGCCGGCATTGTGCCCGCCCTGGTAGCGCACCACCACGTCGGCGCGCTCGCTCAGCCAGTCGACGATCTTGCCCTTGCCCTCGTCACCCCACTGGCTGCCGACGACGATCACATTTGCCATGTCCGGACTTGTCGCTCCCCGCCCGCACGGCCGGGTTTGACCATTGGGCGAATGCTGATAAGGCCCTTGCACCGACCCCGCAACCCCTTCCGATGTCCCAGCCCCGACCCGAGCCCCTCGCCAGCCGGCTGATGTCCCGGCCCTACGTGCTGCTGGTTCTGTGCAATCTGTTCTGGGGCGGCAATGTCGTCGCCGGCAAGGCGGCCGTCGGCAACATCGATCCCTACGCCCTGATGCTGCTGCGCTGGGCCGGCGCGCTGCTGGTGCTGCTGCCCTTCGCCGCGGAACCGCTCCGCCGCGACTGGCCGACCCTGCGGCAGAAATGGTGGCTGTACCTGTTCTACGGCCTCGTGGGCTACGCGACCTTCAATGTCCTCGTCTACGTCGCTGCGCACTTCACCTCGGGCATCAACAACGCCATCGACCAGGTCACGATCAACATCCTCGTGATGCTGTTCAATTTCATCCTGTTCCGCACCCGCGTCCGGCCGCTGCAGCTCGTGGGCGTCGCCGTCACCATCGTCGGCGTGGCGCTGACGGCGACGCATGGCAATTTGCGGCGCGTGCTGGATCTCGACATCAATTTCGGCGACCTGCTGGTGCTGCTGGCAAGCCTGGCATACGCCATCTATTCGATCGGCCTGCGCTGGCGCCCGAAGACCAGCTGGATGAGCTTTCTCGTCGCGAGCTTCGCCGGCGCGGTGCTCGCCTCGATCGTCTTCCAGCTCGTCCTCGGCGGCGGCGCCGGCAGCTTCGTCGCCGCGGTCCCGGCAATTTCCCCCCTGGGCTGGCTCATCGTCGCCTACACGGTCGTATTTCCGTCGCTGATCAGCCAGATGTTCTACGTGCGCGGTGTCGAGCTGATCGGCGCCAACCGCGCCAGCCTGTTCATCAACCTGATCCCGCTGTTCGGCGCCCTGGGCTCGGTGCTGATCCTGGGCGAGGACATGCAGCCCTTTCATGTGCTCGCCGGCCTGCTGATCATCATCGGCATCGGCCTTGCCGAATGGAGCGCGCGCCGCGCCTAGTGCCGGTCTCGGCTCAAGACGGATCGTTTCCGCTCACCCCTGCCCGGCCGGCCAGAACGGCACCAGCATCGGCACCCGGCGCCGATACGCCGCGTAATCGGGGCCCAGCTCTTCCGACAGGAAGCGTTCCTCGAGCCGCGCCTTGATGACGAAGCTGACGATCAGCAGCACCACGCCCGCAAGCCCCACCGGCCCGGGCCTCAGCAGCGCCGTGGCGATCACCGCCAGGATGATGCCGGTGTAGATCGGATGCCGCACCAGCCCGTAGGGGCCGGTGTCGACGATGCGGTGGCCGGCCTTGCGCGTCACCCGCCCCGACCACAGCGTGCCGAGGTGGAGGCGGGCCCACCAGGTGAAGCCGAGCCCGAGCGCGGCGAGCGCGAACAGCACCCAATCGGCCCAGCCCGGCTCGGTCCATACCATCTCCAGCCGGCCATTGCGGAAATTGAAGATGAGCAGCGCGGCGCCCGCCACCGTCAGCAGCCAGTAGAAGCGCTCCGCACTGCGCGGCGGCCGCGCCGCCGGCCGGCTGGCCCACACTGCCGCGAGCAGCCAAGAAAGCATCCACGCCGACCACAGGACGGCGAAGGCAAAACTGTAGGTCATGATGTCTCCCCACGGCAGTGTCGCCCGCGGCGGAGGAAATGGGAAGGGCCGCCGGGGCGGCTCGGGATCAGGCGACCTTGCGCGACGGTTCGGGAATGGGGCGTCCGAGGTCGTGCGCCCCCTCGATCCAGGTGGCGATCGCGTCCTGCACGTTGAAGAGTGCCTCTTCCGGAGTCTCGCCGTCGCTCATGCAGCCCGGCAGGTCGGGAACCGTCGCCAGAAACCCGCCGCCATCCTCCTCGGACAACGGCTCGATCAGCACGGGATATCGAAGTTCAGTCATGGACCACTCCTGACCTTGTCGACCATCTCGACGAGCTTGCGAATATATACGGGTTTGATCGGGCGTTTGAAAGGTACGGTCAGCACCTCAGCGACCGCCCGATGCTTTACCTTGTAGTGCGAACTGCCGGAGCGTGAGGGTGAGCACTCGATGCCATATTCGCGGCAGACCGCCTCGACGTCTGCGATCTTCCAATCCGCCCTGGGATTGGCGCGCATGCGGTCGAGGCGGTCGCTCATTCTAGGCGAAGGCCAGCACGTTGGCGTGGGTGACACCGGGGAGGGCGGCGATCTGCTTGAGCTGGGCGTCGGTCACGGTGCCGTCGATCGACAGCAGCGCGATGGCGTCGCCCCCGACATCGGCGCGGCCGAGGTTGAAGTTGGCGATGTTGATGCCGAGACTGCCGAGCAGCGTGCCCAGCCGGCCGATGTGGCCCGGCTTGTCCTCGTTGGTGACATACAGCATCGACGGCGTCAGCTCCGCCTCCATGTTGATGTCCTTGACCTGGATGATGCGCGGCCTGCCGCTGGCGAACACCGTTCCAGCCACCGCCCGCTCCTGCTTGTCGGTGAGCACGGTGAGCCGGACATAGCCCTCATAGGCGCCCTGCTGGTCGCGCGTCACGATCTCGACATTGATGCCGCGATCCTTGGCGATCTGCGGCGCCGAGACCATGTTGACCTCCTGCATCTGCGGCTTCAGCACGCCGTTGAGCGCCGCGGCGGTCATCGGCTTGGTGTTGAGCTGGGCGACGTTGCCCTCGTACTCGATGCGGATGCCCTTGATCGCATCCTGCGTCAGCTGGCCCGCGAACGAGCCGAGCGCCTCGGCGAGCCTCACCCACGGGGTCAGCCGCGGCGCCTCTTCGGCGGTGATCGAGGGGAAGTTGAGGGCGTTGGTGATCTCGCCGGTCATCAGATAGGCCGAGATCTGCTCGGCCACCTGCAGCGCCACATTCTCCTGCGCCTCGGTGGTCGAAGCGCCGAGGTGCGGCGTCGCGACGAAATTCGGCAGCTCGAACAGCGGATTGTTCTGCGCCGGCTCCTCGACGAACACGTCGAACGCCGCGCCCGCCACCTTGCCCGATTTCAGCGCGTCGTAGAGCGCCTTTTCGTCGACGAGGCCGCCGCGCGCGCAATTGATGATGCGCACCCCGTCCTTCATCCTGGCGATGGCCTCGGCATTGATGATGTTGCGCGTGGCCTCGATCAGCGGCGTGTGCAGCGTGATGAAGTCGGCGCGCTTCAAGAGCTCGTCGAGCTCGACCTTCTCGACGCCCAGCGCCTGCGCCCGCTCGGCGGTGAGGAACGGATCGTAGGCGATGACCTTCATCTTGAGGCCCTGCGCCCGGTCGGCGACGATCGAGCCGATATTGCCGGCGCCGATGAGGCCGAGGATCTTGTTGGTGACCTCGACGCCCATGAAGCGGTTCTTCTCCCACTTCGACGCCTTGGTCGAGGCGTCCGCCTCGGGCAATTGCCGGGCCAGCGCGAACATCATGGCGATGGCATGCTCGGCGGTGGTGATCGAATTGCCGAAGGGCGTGTTCATCACGATGATGCCCTTCTTGGTCGCCGCCGGGATGTCGACATTGTCGACACCGATGCCGGCGCGGCCGATGACCTTCAGCTTCTTGGCCGCCGCGATGACCTTGTCGGTAACCTTGGTCGCCGAGCGGATGGCGAGGCCGTCATACTGGCCGATCACCTCGAGCAGCTTGTCCTTGTCCTTGCCGAGATCCGGCAGGTAGTCGACCTCGACGCCATTGTCCTTGAAGATCTGAACGGCGGTCTTCGAGAGTTTGTCCGAAACGAGAACCTTGGGCATGGGAGCCTCCAAGTCGTGAATGGTGAATAATGAATGGTGAGGCGCGCTTGGTGTCGGGCTGCGTTGCCCATTCACCATTGACCATTCACCATTCACGTAAAGTCAGGCGGTGGCCTTGAGCGCGGCCTTCTCGGTGGCGAAGGCCCAGTCGAGCCACTCGGTGAGCGCCTTGAGATTGGCGGCCTCGACGGTGGAGCCGGCCCAGATCCGGAGGCCGGTCGGGGCGTCGCGATAGCCGCCGATGTCGTAGGCGGCGCCGGCCTTGTCGAGGCGGGACACGATGGCCTTGGCGAAGGCGGCCTGGCCGTCGGCATCGAGCAGCTTCACCGCCGGATCGACGATGGTAAAGCATACCGAGGTATTGGAACGGGTTTCCGGAATCTGCGCCAGGAAGTCGATCCAGTCGGTCTTTGCCACCCAGTCGGCCAGCACCTTGAAATTGGCATCGGCACGCGCCTGCATGCCCTTGAGGCCGCCGACCGACCTGCCCCACTCCATCGCATCCACCGCGTCCTCGATGCACAGCATCGACACGGTGTTGATGGTGGCGCCCTCGAAGATGTCTTCCATCAGCTTGCCGCCTTTGGTGAGGCGGAAGAGTTTCGGCAGCGGCCGGTCGGGCTTGTAGGTCTCGAGCCGCTCCACCGCGCGCGGGCTGAGGATCAGCACGCCATGTGCCGCCTCGCCGCCCAGCGCCTTCTGCCAGGAGAAGGTGACGACGTCGAGCTTCTTGAAATCGAGGTTCTGCGCGAAGGCCGCCGAGGTGGCATCGCAGATGGTGAGGCCCTTGCGGTCGGCCGGAATCCAGTCGGCATTGGGCACGCGCACGCCCGAGGTGGTGCCGTTCCAGGTGAACACCACGTCGTTGTCGAAATTCACCTGCTTGAGATCGGGCAGATAGCCGTAATCGGCCTTGAGCACGCGCACATTGTCGAGCTTGAGCTGCTTCTGCACGTCGGTGACCCAGCCTTCGCCGAACGATTCCCAGGCCAGCATGTCGACGCCGCGGGCGCCCAGCGCCGACCACAGGAACATCTCGACCGCGCCCGTGTCGGACGCCGGCACGATGCCGATGCGGTAATCCGCCGGCACCTCGAGCAGCTCGCGGGTCAGCGCGATGGCCTTTTCGATCCGCGCCTTGGCCGGCTTGGCGCGATGCGAGCGCCCGACCAGTGCGGATTTGAGCGCATCGGTCGTCCAGCCTGGACGCTTTGCACACGGACCCGAAGAAAAGTTTGGATTGGCCGGTTTCACCGCCGGCGCGGTCAGGGGCATATCAGCCATGGCGACCCTCCCAGGTCGAAAGTCTTGCGTTAGGGCAAGATGTCCTGACGCGGCTGATACTCCGCTCCGGGCCGGCGCGCAAGAGGGGTGCGGCAGCGCGGCGCTGGCACCTGGTTGAACCTGCGTCTACATAGGCGCCATGACGGATACGCCGCTGCAACGCATGACTCCCGCCGGCCAGATGATCCCCGAGGGCCTGGACGAGGCGATGGTCAGCGCCGTGGTGTCGGCCTTTTACGGCAAGGCCCGCCATGACGACGTGCTCGGCCCGGTGTTCAACCGCGTCATCGCCGCCGACCACTGGCCCGAGCACATCCAGACCATCACCGATTTCTGGTCGTCGATGCTGCTCGGCACCCGCCGATACACCGGCCGGCCGATGCCCAAGCATCTCGCCATCCCCGAGCTCGACGATAGCCATTTCCAGCGCTGGCTGACGCTGTTCAAGCAGACCGCCGACGAGCTGTGCCCGCCGCACATCGCGGCGATCTTCGTCGATCGCGCCGAGCGCATCGGCTACAGCTTCCGCATCCGCATCGCCCAGTTCCGCGGCGAAGATTCGCTGGCCGTGCGGCTGATGCGGGCCTGACGCGAATGCTTACTCCGCCAGTGCCGGCGCGGGCGTTTCGGCCCGGCCGCGCAGCGGCTTGTGCGGCATCAGCGCGTTGATCGCCGAGCCCGCCAGCATCATCGCCGCCAGCGTGTAGAACAGCACCGAGAACGGGAACGCGTCGGCGATCCGGCTCGCCTTGAGGCCGCCGGCTTCGGCGCCCAACGGAATGGAATAGCCGAGCGCGATGGCGCCCAGCACGGCGACGCCCAGCGCACTGCCGAGCGAGCGCAGGAACGTCAGCATGCCGGTGGCGACGCCCAGATGCTTCTGGTCGACGCCGTTCTGCACCGACACCGTGGTCACCGGGAAGGTGGCGCCGAGGCCGAGCCCAATCACCGTCAGCAGCGCTTCCAGCACCACCACCGAGGTCTGCGACGCCATGAGGCCGAGCGCGATGAGGCCGAGGCCGGAAACGATGGCGCCGATGACGGCGATGCGCTTGACGTGCACCACATGCAGCGTCAGCCGGCCGCTGAAGGTGGCGCCCACCGTGGTGCCGAGCAAGAAGCCGAGCAGCGCATAGCCCGAGCCGGCCGGCGACAGCCCGAGCCAGGCCTGCGCATAGACCGGCAGATAGACGGCGAGCCCGACATTGGCGGCGGCCACCATGAACATGCCGAACGAGCCGGCGAGCACGATCTTGTTGGACAACACTTCGAGCGACACCAGCGGCTCGGGCGCCCGCGCCAGCCGGAAGCCGAAGGCGACGAACAGCAGCACCGACACCACCGCGAGCCCGATGATCACCGGCGACGCCCAGGGATAGGTGGCGCCGCCCCAGTTCAGCATCAGCAGCAGCAACGCCGTCGCCACCACCAGCAGCACGGCGCCCGGATAGTCGAGCTTGTGCGCCCGCGCCGCGGTGTGGAGCTTTTTCAGCGGATTGTTGATGACGATCATCGCCACCACGCCGAGCGGCAGATTGAGCCAGAAGATCAGCGACCAGTGCCATTCGGCCAGCGTGCCGCCGAGCAGCGGCCCGGCGATGCCGGCCACCGCCCACATGCCGGAGATCCAGGCGGCATAGCGGCCGCGCTCCTTGGGCGGCAGCATGTCGCCGATGAGGATCTGCGACAGCGCGAACAGCCCGCCGCCACCGATGCCCTGCACGGCGCGCCCGCCGATCAAAACGAAGATGTTGGGCGACAGCGCCGAGATCACCGAACCGACGAGGAACAGCCCGAGCGCCGCATAGAGCGTGCCGCGCCGGCCGTAGATGTCGGACACCTTGCCATAGAGCGGCGCCACCGCCGTGGCCGTCAGCAGATAGGAGGTGACGATCCACGGCAGATATTGCGGATCGCCGAGATCGCCGCCGATGGTCGGCATCGCCGGGGTCACGATGGATTGATCGAGCGCCGCCAGCAGCATGGCGGTCAGGATGCCGATCATCGTGATGGTGCGATCGCGATCGGTCAGTTGGGTCGGGGCGGCGACCTGGTCCATGGGCATATGTCCGTCGGGGCAGCGCGCGAGCTGCCTCCGGCCGATCCGGGGCGATGCTGCGACGCGCGGGAAAATGAAATGCCGGCATCCGCCGGCGCTGCGGCGCGACCTCGAAGACTTTGCGCAGGTGCCGGAGCCTCTAGGCCGACATCGGCCCGCCGTCAATCAATCCCCCGTCGCCCGGCATCAGTCCCAGTCTTCGGGGAGGACCTGCCGTTCGGCGGCGCGCCGGCCGATCTCGTAGAGGTCCTTGGCGGCGCCGGCATTGTCGATGCGCCGCAGGCCGAGGATGGCTTCGGCATCGGCGTCGTAGCCGAGCTCCTGCTTCAGCCAGTCGGGCTCGAGCTGCACGTCGTAGCCGGCGAAGCGGAACAGCTTGCCGCCCGGCGGCGCATCGCCCGCCAGCGTGCCGATCTCGCTGTCGATGAGGCGCGGCCGCGCCGTCTCGCCCAGCCATTGCAGCAGCGTCATCGCCTGCTTTTCGGCGTCGGCCATCATCGAGATCAGCGCATGCACGGCGAGCTTGGGGACGCGGCCGAAACCGAGGCTGTCGGGTGCGAGCCGTGGCCGGAAGCGGCCGGTGCCGATCGAAATGATGCTGAGCTGGCCCGGCGACAGCGGCCAGTCGAGGCCATACGCCTTGAGCGACACGAGCTGCAGCAGCGCCAGGCTGGGATTGTTGTAGGGCGACACGCCGCCATCGACGAACAGGCCATACTGGCTCCAGTCGACGCCGCCCTCGCCCCACCCGGTCTGCATCGGCTCGGCGCCGAGCGCCGTCAGCGCCGCGGCGACCCCGGCCTCGCCCTCGAGCCCGGCCGGCAGATCGGCGGCGCTGATCGGCAACAGCTCGGGGTCGAAATATTGCGGCGCCGCGGTGCTGGCGCGCACCAGATTGGCCAGCGAATAGTGCTTGTTGCCGATGTAGTCGTCGCCGTCGTCCCAATAGGGCGAGCGCGGATTGTTGGAGATCACCCATACCGAGCCGGTGTCGATGCGCTTGGTGACGCAGGCAAAGCCGGTGATCAGGTCGGGCGTGCCGAGCCGGCGGTCGCCGATGACGGTTTCGAGCTGCTCGCGCAGCCCGCGCACGTCGAATTTCGATTGCAGGAACGGCAATTGCAGCCCGCCGCGCGGCTGGAACACCAGCCCGGCATGCTCGGTGTAGAAGCTGGTGATCTGGTCGACCCGGTAGCCCACCGCCAGCGCGCCGGCGATCAGCGCCCCGGTGGAGGTGCCGCCGATGAGGTCGAAATAGTCGCCGAGCCGCACCGGCACGCCGGCCTTCTCGTCGAGGATCTGCTCGATGCGCTTGAGGAAGGCCACGGTGACGGCGCCGCGCACGCCGCCGCCGCTGAGCGCCAGGATGCGCTTGGGACCCGGCCCGAACAGATGGCGGTCGCGCGAGCTTTCGGGATCTGGCTGGTAGGCCGGCATGCCTTTGGCTAGCGGCCGGCGGGCGGCGCTGGCAAGCCCCGCCTTAACCAGATTGCGAACAAAACGGGAATAAGGTCAGTCTGTCCCTCCTGCCAACCGCCTGATTCGACCGTGCTCGCCCAGATCGACTATCTCAGCCGCCTCAACCCCGAGCAGCGCCGCGCCGTGGAACATGGCGCCGGCAGCGGCACGATCGGCGGGCCGCTGCTGGTGATCGCCGGCGCCGGCTCGGGCAAGACCAACACGCTGGCGCATCGCGTCGCGCATTTGATCGTCAACGGCGCCGATCCGCGCCGCATTCTGCTGATGACGTTTTCGCGCCGCGCCGCCGGCGAGATGGCGCGCCGGGTCGAGCGCATCGCCGGCCAGGTGATGGGCACCTCGTCGGGCGCCGTCACCGATGCGCTGAGCTGGGCCGGCACCTTCCACGGCATCGGCGCACGGCTGTTGCGCGACTACGCGCCCAATGTCGGGCTCGACCCGCAATTCACCATCCACGACCGCGAGGATTCCGCCGACCTGCTCAACCTCGTGCGGCACGAGCTCGGCCTGCACGAGGCCAAGTCGCGCTTTCCGACCAAGGGCACCTGCCTCGCCATCTATTCGCGCGCCGTCAACGCCGAGGCCGAGCTGGCCGAGGTGCTGAAGGAGGCCTTCCCCTGGGCGGCGATGTGGGAGCCGCAGCTCCGTGACCTATTCGCAGGTTATGTCGCGTCCAAGCAGCGGCAGAACGTGCTCGATTACGACGACCTGCTGCTCTACTGGGCGATGATGGTGAAGGAGCCGGCGATCGCCACCGACCTTTCCAGCCGCTTCGACCACGTGCTGGTCGACGAGTACCAGGACACCAACCGGCTGCAGGCCTCGATCCTGTTGGCACTGAAGCCGGATGGCGCGGGCCTGACCGTGGTCGGCGACGACGCGCAGTCGATCTATTCGTTCCGCGCCGCGACGGTGCGCAACATTCTGGAATTCCCCTCCAGTTTTGCGCCGGCCGCCGACATCGTCACGCTCGACCGCAATTATCGCTCGACCGCGCCGATCCTCGCCGCCGCCAATGCGGTGATCGCCGAGGCCGAGGAGCGCTTCACCAAGAATTTGTGGACCGAGCGGCAGTCGAACCTGAAGCCGCAATTGGTGACGGTGCGCGACGAGCCGGCGCAGGCGCTCTACGTGGTCGAGCAGGTGCTGGTGGCGCGCGAGGGCGGCCTCGCGCTCAAGGACCAGGCGGTGCTGTTCCGCACCTCGTCGCATTCGGGGCCGCTCGAGATCGAACTGACGCGGCGCAACATCCCGTTCGTCAAGTTCGGCGGGCTGAAATTCCTCGATGCCACGCACGTCAAGGACATGCTGGCGCTGCTGCGCTGGGCCGAAAATCCGCGCGACCGCGTCGCCGGCTTCCGCGTGCTGCAATTGCTGCCTGGCGTCGGCCCCGGCATCGCCGGCAAGGTGCTCGACGCCATGGACGAGACGCCGCACCCGCTGGCGACGCTGGGCGGCATGCCCGCCCCTGCCCGCGCCGAGGGCTGGGACGCGCTGGTCGCGGTGCTGGCCGATCTTGCCGGCGCACGCGACTGGCCCGCCGCCTTCGGCCGGGCGCGGAGCTGGTACGAGCCGGTGCTGGAGGCGGCGCACGAGGATGCCGCGGTGCGGCTGCTCGACCTGCTGCAACTCGAGCAGATCGCCGCCGGCTATCCGAGCCGCGAGCGTTTCCTCACCGAGCTGACGCTCGACCCGCCGGACGCGAGCTCGGATCTCTCCGGCGCCGGCAGCAAGGACGAGGACTATCTGATCCTGTCGACCATCCATTCGGCCAAGGGGCAGGAATGGCGCTCGGTGCACGTGCTCAACACGGTGGACGGCTGCATTCCGTCCGACCTGGGCACCGGCTCGACACACGAGCTCGAGGAGGAACGCCGGCTGCTCTATGTGGCCATGACGCGCGCCCGCGACCAGTTGCATCTGGTGATGCCGCAGCGCTTCTTCGTGACGCAGCAGGCCCGGCACGGCGACCGCCACCTCTACGCGCAGCGCACCCGCTTCATCAGCCGCGCCATGCTGCCGCTCTATGACGACATCCTGTGGCCGCCGCTGAAGCCGCTGGCGCTGACACCGGTGAACGCCGCGCCGCGCCTCGACCTCAAGGCCGAGATGCGGAACATGTGGGCGAAGTAGGCTAGTGGTTCACCAGCGCGGCGGCGCGGCCGAGCATGCCCGGATCGGCGCTCTGCCAGACGATGTGGTTCTTCTGGCCCGGCTCGGCCACCTGCACCTCGGCCCGGCGGCCGTCCTTGGCGAAGTTGCTGGCGAGGGTGATGGCTTCGAGCTCGGCGCTCTCCCGGCTGAGGAAGGGACCCTTGGCCTTGCCATTGAGGTCGATCCACCATTTGCTGCGGGCATAGATGACGATGAAAATAGCCGTCGTAGACATGGAACGCGATCCTTGCGGTACGCCGCGGTACTAGAACACACCTTCACTATAGACTGATGCCGGATTTCTTCCAATATGCATAAAGCTGACCCGAATCCGGGGCCGAAATGCCCGTAAAACCGGCAGATTTGCCCCTGGCGCAGGCCCGCGCGCTGTGGCTGCACGCGCAGCGGCTGGACGCCCGGGCGCCGTTCGGCAAGGGCCCGGCCGCGGCGCTGGCGGCGATCGAACAGCTCGGCTATGTGCAGATCGACACCATCAACGTCATAGAGCGCTGCCACCACCACATCCTCTACAGCCGCATCCCGGCCTACCGCCGCGCCGATCTGCACCGCCTGCAAAGCGTCGACAAGACCGTGTTCGAGTACTGGACGCACGCGCTGGCCTATGTCCCCGTCCGCGACTTCCCGATCTTCCGCCGCACCATGCTGCAGCATCGCCGCGAGCCGCACTATTGGGGCCAGACGGTGGCGCCGGCGGACTACCGTCGCGTCCTCCGCCTGATCCGCGACGGCGGCCCCATCACCATCCGCGACATCGAGGACGACGTGCTGGTGGAAAAGGAGCATCTGTGGGCGAGCCGCAAGCCGAGCAAGGGCGCCCTGCAGCTCGCCTTCTGGAACGGCGTCGTCGCCATTTCCGAGCGGCTGGGCATGCTCAAGACCTATGAGCTGCTGGAACGGCATTTTGGCTGGGAGGCCGTTCCCAGGCCGGCGAGCGACAGGCAGGGGCTCGACTATCTGATCGACACGGCGCTGCGGAGCCAGGGCGTGGTCAACGTCGACTCGATCGTGCATGCGCGCAAATACATCCGCCCCGCCATCAAGGCCCGGATCGACGCGCGGGTGCGGCGCAAGGAGCTGCTGCCGGTCGAGGTGGAGGGCGTGCCGCACTGGACGACGGCTGCCATCCTTGAAACGCCCCTGCCCGCGCCGGAGCCGCTGGTGCACATCCTCAGCCCCTTCGACCCGCTGATCATCTTCCGCAAGCGCACCCGCCTGTTCTTCGGCTACGATCATCTGTTCGAGGCCTACGTGCCCAAGGCGAAACGGAAATACGGCTACTTCACGCTGCCGGTGCTGGTCGGCGACCGGATCGAGGCGATGCTGGATCTGAAGACCGACCGCACCGCCGGCAGGATGCTGCTGCAGAGCTGGCACTGGACCGGCAGGGCCAGCCGGCCGCTGCGGGCGCGCATCGAGGAGGAGCTGCACCGCTTCGAGGCGTTCCAGCTCGGCGACTGAGCCAAAGCAACAGCGGCGCCCGAGGGCGCCGCTGCGATGAAGGGTGTCGTCTTCGCGCTTAGTGGAAGCGGTAGCGGAGCGTGCCGCGGACTTCGTGGATGGTGCTGTCGTTGACGTAGTAGGTGTCGTTCGGCAGCGTCGAGTAGTTGCTGATCTTCGGCAGGTACAGCATGCGGTAGCCCAGATCGGCAACCCAGCTGCCGGCGTCGTAGGTGACGCCCGCCATGGCCGCCATCGTCGGCGTCCAGCCCTTGCCGTCGGCCGGGGTCGGTGCGGGACCGGTCACGCTGGCATTGTAGAAGGTCGCACCGGCACCGGCGCCCACATAGGCACCGAAGCCGCCACCGGCCGAACCGGAGCCCGACAGCGGGAAATCGTAATAGACGTTGGCGAGGGCCACGGCGCCCTTGAGGTGCAACGAATAGTTGCCGTCGGTCAGATTGTCGTTCTGCAGATAGTCGAGCGTACCGTCGACGCGCAGGCCGTTGCCGGCCTCGTAGCCGAAACCGGCACCGACGGAGTAGCCATAGCCGGCGCCGGTGGCGACGCCGAAGCACCCGCAGGTGCTGATATGCTCCTGCGCCCACATCAGATTGCCGCCCACGCTGCCGCGCAGGTAGAAGCCGCCCTGCAGGCCGTAGTCGACCTCGGGGACCTGGACGTCGGGATAGTCGGGGAGGTCGGCCGCGCGGGCCGGGGCGCCGATCAGGGCGGCGAAGGCCACCATCAGCGCAGCGAGCAGAATACGCATGTCACAAAATCCTTGGTTCATCACGACGACACCCGTCGATCGATACCAAGACTAGACCTGCTTTCTTAAAGCTCACTTAACCCTAATTCGTAACCCTAACAGCAGGTTAACGTGCGAGCGCAGTCGGTATTCGGCAGTCGGCAATCGAATTGCTGTCGGGCAGAAGAACTACTGGACCGGTCGGCAATAAAGCGGCACGAACGACTGTTCTTCGACTGTCGATTGCCGATCGCCGACTGCCCGGTTCACGCCACCTGCTTGATCGTCGCCGCGATCTGGTCGACCACGGCGTCCACCAGCCCGGCGTCGTCGCTCTCGGCCATCACCCGGATCACCGGCTCGGTGCCCGATTCGCGGATGACGAGGCGCCCCTCCTTGCCCAGACGATCGCGGCTTTCGGCGATCACCTGCACCACCAGCTTGTGGTCGAGCGGCTTGCCCGCCTTGTAGCGCACGCTGGTGAGCTTCTGCGGCACCTTGTCGAAGCGGCGGCAGACCTCGGACACCTTCATGCCGGCCTCCTTGACCACCGCGAGCAATTGCAGCGCCGCCACGAGGCCGTCGCCGGTGGTGGTGTAGTCGGACAGGATGATGTGGCCCGACTGCTCGCCGCCGACATTGAAGCCCTTGGCCCGCATCGCCTCGAGCACATAGCGGTCGCCCACCGCGGTGCGCTCGAGCCCGAGGCCGAGCGAAGTAAGATAGCGTTCCAGTCCGAGGTTGCTCATCACCGTGGCGACCAGCCCGTTGCCGCGCAGATTGCCGCGCACGTGCCAGGATTCGGCGATCACCGCCATCAGCTGGTCGCCGTCGACCACCTCGCCATATTCGTCGACGATGATGACGCGGTCGGCGTCGCCGTCGAGGGCGATGCCGATATCGGCTCGCATTTCCTTGACCTTGGCGCGCAGCGCGTCGGGCGCGGTGGAGCCGACCTTGTCGTTGATGTTGAAGCCGTCGGGCTCGACGCCGATGGTGAACACCTCGGCCCCCAGCTCCCACAACGCGATCGGCGCCACCTTGTAGGCCGCGCCGTTGGCGCAGTCGATCACCACGCGCAGGCCGCTGAGATCGATGTTCTTGGGCAGCGTGCGCTTGGCGTATTCGATGTAGCGCGTCTGCGCCGCCTCGTCGCGATGCGCCCGGCCGATGTCGCGGCCGCGCGCCAGCCGGCTCGACAGGTCCTGCTGCATCAGATCCTCGATGTCGGCCTCGACCTCGTCGCTGAGCTTGTAGCCGTCGGGCCGGAACAGCTTGATGCCGTTGTCGTCGTACGGGTTGTGCGAGGCCGAGATCATCACCCCCAGATCGGCGCGCAGCGAACGCGTCAGCATGGCGACGGCCGGCGTCGGCATCGGGCCGAGGAAGTAGACGTCCATCCCCACCGCGGTGAAGCCGGCCGCCAGCGCGTTCTCGATCAGATAGCCGGAGCGGCGCGTGTCCTTGCCGATGACGACGCGGTTGCGATGGTCGCCGCGCACGAATTTGAGGCCGGCCGCCATGCCGACCTTGAGCGCCAGATCCGGCGTGAGCTTGTCGCCATTGGCGAGGCCACGGATGCCGTCGGTGCCGAAATATTTCCGTGCCATGGTGCAAGCTCCCTCAAATATTGGCGCATGTTAGCGCGATTTGCCCAAGAGACGGAATCCCCAGCCGCCGCGCGGTTAATTGATCGCGGCACGGCACATCCCCCGACAGTCCGGCAGGATTGCGGCGGGTGCGCCGGTGCCCGCAGTCATGCAAAAGGCCGCCTCGCGGCGGCCTTTCGGCATGAGTTGCAGCAAGACTCAGCCGCCCGGGCTGGGCTCGGGCGCGGCGTCGCCAGGCTCGGCGTCGGGGCGCTTGCGCACCGGCCGGCCGGCCGTGGGCACGCCCGTGGTCTTGGGCGCCAGCTCCGCACCGTCGTCGCGCACCGGCGGCTGGCCGTTGAGCAGATTGCGGATTTCGTCGCCGGTGAGCGTCTCGTACTCGATCAGCGCCTGCGCGATGGCGTGGAGCTGGTCGATGTTCTCGCGGATCACCGTCTGCGCCGTCTGGTAGCCTTCCTCGACGAAGCGCTTCACCTCGGCGTCGACCATCTGCTGCGTCTCGTCCGACATATGCGTCGAACGCTGCATCATCGACCGGCCGAGGAACACCTCGTCCTGGTTGTCGCCGTAGAGCAGCGGCCCGAGCTTGTCGGACATGCCCCATTCCGTCGCCATGGCGCGGGCGAGGCCCGTGGCCATCTTGATGTCGGCGGAGGCGCCCGAGGTCACCTTCTCGTAGCCGAAGATTTCCTCCTCGGCGACGCGGCCACCCATGGCGACGGCGAGGTCGGCATAGGCCTTGCGGCGGGTCAGCGACACCTGGTCGCGCTCGGGCAGGCGCATCACCATGCCCAGCGCCCGGCCGCGCGGGATGATCGTCGCCTTATGGATCGGGTCGGACGCGTCCATCTTGATGGCGAGCAGCGCGTGCCCGGCCTCGTGATAGGCGGTGAGCTTCTTGTCTTCCTCGGTCAGACTGAGGGTGCGGCGCTCGGCGCCCATCATCAGCTTGTCCTTGGCGTCCTCGAACTCGGCCATGGTGACGAAGCGCTTGTTGCGCCGCGCCGCCAGCAGCGCGCCCTCGTTGACGAGGTTCATGAGATCGGCGCCCGAAAAGCCGGGCGTGCCGCGCGCCAGCACCTTGAGGTCGACGTCCGGCGCCAGCGGCACCTTGCGCACGTGCACCTTGAGGATCTTCTCGCGGCCCTGCACGTCCGGGTTCGGCACCACGACCTGCCGGTCGAAGCGGCCGGGACGCAGCAGCGCCGGATCGAGCACGTCGGGACGGTTGGTGGCGGCGATGAGGATGATGCCCTCGTTCGCCTCGAAGCCGTCCATCTCGACCAGCAGCTGGTTGAGGGTCTGCTCGCGCTCGTCATTGCCACCGCCGAGGCCGGCGCCGCGATGGCGGCCGACCGCGTCGATCTCGTCGATGAAGATGATGCACGGCGCGTTCTTCTTGGCCTGCTCGAACATGTCGCGCACGCGGCTGGCGCCGACGCCCACGAACATTTCGACGAAATCGGAGCCCGAGATGGTGAAGAACGGCACGTTGGCCTCGCCGGCGACGGCGCGCGCGATCAGCGTCTTGCCGGTGCCCGGCGGGCCGACCAGCAGCACGCCGCGCGGAATGCGGCCGCCGAGGCGCTGGAACTTGCCGGGGTCCTTGAGGAACTCGACGATCTCCTCGAGATCCTGCTTGGCCTCGTCGACGCCGGCGACGTCCTCGAACGTCACCTTGCCATGCGTTTCGGTGAGCAGCTTGGCGCGCGACTTGCCGAAGCCCATCGCGCCGCCGCGGCCGCCTCCCTGCATCTGCCGGATGAAGAAGAACCACACGCCGATGATCACGAGGAACGGCAGCCACGAGCTCAGCAGGATCGACCAGAACGGCGACGAATCCGGCTCCTTGGCGGTGATGTTCACGCCGCGGTCCTCGAGGCGCGAAACGATGTCGGTATTGGGCGGGATCACCGTCTCGAAACGGGTGCCGTCCTTCAGCGAGCCCTGCACGATGTTGTCGACGATGGTCACCGAAGTGACCGACCCGGCATCCACGTCGGTGATGAACTGGCTGTAGCTCTTGTCGGAGACCGAAACGTTCCGGGTGGTGGACTGGAACACCTGGAACAGGCCCATCAACATGAAGAGTATGACGAGCCAGATGGCAAAGTTGCGGAAATTGACGTTCATCAATCCTGTCCTGGATGACCGGCCAAGGGGGAGAGGGCCGGGATTTCGGGCAAATGTAGGCCCCGCGCTACAGCGTTACAAGTGCGCCAGGGTGCGCCAGCCGGTCCATTAAGTCCAACATTGTGGCAGGGTGAAGTTAACCGGCCGTCATGAGCGCCGGCGTCCGCCGGGCCGCCTCGGGCACGACCGAGATAGTCACCCCGTCGCTCGCGACCACGCAGCCATGCAGCGTCGTCGGCTTGAGCGGCACCCGCCCCATCAGCTTGCCGTGCAGCGTTTCGAGCGCCCCGAGCGCGTGGGGCTTGCGCTCGCCGCCGACCGTGCGCAGCACGCGCCCGAGCAGCCGCACCGCCACCGCCCGGTTGAGCGCGGCCACCCCCGCATGCGGCAGCTGCGCGTCGCCATCGGGCCCCAGATGCACCAGCACGGCGAAGGCGCGCCCGGCCTCGCCGGCGAGCAGCGCGTCGGCATCGGCCATGCGCGCGGCAAAATCACCCACCCGCCTCAGATCGAGGCCCAGCTCCTCGAGCACCGGCATCAGCTGCCGCCAGCGCACCCGCTCGTAATGCCGGTTGCCGTTGCTCGGATCGTGCGCCGGCGTCAGCCCGGCCGCGGCGACGATGTCCGCCAGCAGCGCCGGCTCGACCGCGAGCAGCGGCCGGAACACCTGACAGCCTTCGATCGTGGCGAAGCGGTCCATGCCGCGCAGCCCCTCGATGCCGCTGCCATGGGCGAGCCGCATCAGCACCGTCTCGGCCTGGTCCCCCAGATGGTGCGCCGTCAGCAGGTATTCGGCATGATCGTGCTGCATCGCCGCGGCCATCAGGCCGTAGCGCGCCTTGCGCGCCGCCGCCTGCACCCCGGTTTCCGGCTTGTCGCCGTCCCAGCGCAAGGCCCGCGACTCCAGGCCGAGGGCTGCCGCCTCGCGCCGCACCATCGCCACTTCCTCCGCCGCCTCGGGCCGGAGGCCATGGTCGACGGAATAGACCACCAGCGCCGGCCGCCCGGGACTGCGCGCCCATTGCGCCGCCAGCAGCAGCAGCGCCAGCGAGTCCGGCCCGCCGCTGACGGCGAGCGCCAGCTTGCCGGCCCGCGCCACGGGCGCAAGGAGCAGCTCGATCTCGGCTTCGCTTACGCCGGGCATCGCGCCTTGCTTTCCTCCTGCTTCAGCCGCTGCATGAACGCGGCCGGCTGCTTGGGATAGCGCTTCACCACTTCGGCGAAGGTCCGGCACGCGGTGTCGCCCTCGCCTGCCCCGGCCAGCGCCACGCCGAGCTTCATCAGCAGATCCGGGGCCCGCGGCGAGGTCTCGTAGTTCTGGAAGCCGGTGAGCAGCACGTCGGCCGCATCGTCATAGGCCTGGCGCTGCAGCAGCGCCTCGCCCAGCCAGTTGGTGGCGTCGGGCGCCTGCGGATCCTTGGGATAGAGCGCGATGAACTGCCGGAACTGCTCTTCGGCGAAGGCGTAGTCGCCGCGCATGATGGCGTCGTACCCGGCCTTGTACTGCGCCTCGGCGTCGCCGTTCGACAGATCCTGGTTGCCGTCGAGGCTGAGGTTCAGCGGCTGGCTGACACTGCCTTCGGGCAGCGTGCCGAGATCGGCCTCGCCGCCGCCCTTGCCGACCAGCGGATCGCCCGATTCGCCCAGCCCGTCGCTGTCCATCGCCGCATTGGGGTCGGCCGCGGCCGCATCCCCGCTGCTGGACGGCGCCGCAGCCGCACCGGCGTCGCCGCTCGTCTGCTGCTGCGGGGCGGTATTGGTCTGCTCGCCCGTGGGGGCCTGCGGCAACGCACCGGACGGCGTCGCGCCGCCGGAGGGGGTTGCCGCATCAGTTTTTTTTCCGGCACCCGCCTTCCCGCCTTCCAGCTGCTGGAAGCGGTATTCGTTGTCGTCCTGCATCTTCTGCAGCTGCGTCTGCATCTGCGTCAGCGTGAACTGCAGGCCGTCGATCTGCCCGTTGAGCGTGCGCACCTGGTCCTCGAGCTGCTGCACGCGCACCGCGAGCTGCGCTTCCTGCGTGCTTTGCGCGAACACGAATTCGGGGGCGAACACGCCCGTTGCGAGAACAAGCGCGAAGGCCATCAGCCCCCGCCTTGCTCCCCGTTGTAGGGATAGACGCACGATCATCTCCGTGGATGGTTTTCGAACGACACGAGCCAGAAACCAGGCCCGTCTCAATAGCGGCCAAATTCGACAAAAAGAAAGCGCCGGGACCCAGTTAC
This sequence comes from Devosia sp. 67-54, assembly GCF_001899075.1. Taxonomy (GTDB): domain Bacteria; phylum Pseudomonadota; class Alphaproteobacteria; order Rhizobiales; family Devosiaceae; genus Devosia_A. The sequence goes on from NZ_MKVA01000008.1 coordinate 34,738, forward strand.
GCGGGCGCCCGGCGCTTATGCCTCCGTGATGGCGCTGACGCGCCCTCACAGCTACTGAATGACCGTCACAGCACGGCGGTTTTGTGACCAGCACGAAATGTCGTCGCAAATCGCCACCGGCCGTTCCTTGCCGAACGATTTGGAGGTGATGCGGCCGGCGTTGACGCCCTTGCTCACCAGGTAGTTGACCACCACCGAGGCGCGGCGGGCGCCGAGCGCGATGTTGTACTCGCGCGTGCCGCGCTCGTCGGCGTGGCCCTCGATGAGGATCTTGTAGTTGCTGTAGTGGTTGAGCCACTGCGCCTGCTTGTCGAGCGTGGCAGTGGCCGTCGGCGTCAGCGAGGACGAATCGGTGTCGAAGAACACGCGGTCGCCGACGGTGACGAGGAATTCCTGCTGGCTGCCGGGGGCGCCGCCGCCCGGCCCGAGATTGCCGACGCCGGTGCCGTTGCGGCCGCACGCGGCCAGGGCGACGACGAGAATGACCAGCGCCGCTGCGCGCCAAAGTCCTTGAATGGGCGTCATAGAACGCATCCGGGTTGGTCTCCTGCACGGAAAATTGGAAGCCGCTTTTTACTCGGCGTTATCTTAAGGCCGGGTTGGCGGGGATGGTTAATTGTCGCTCAACGCGGCCCAAATGTGGCGGAATTCCGGCCTTTTTCGCCGTGTTGCAATGCGACAACATGCAGTCCGTTGCAGCACAGGAAGCTGCCCATTAGAGTTTACGGACGATGAAGGTCGAACAAACGATCGAATTCAGGCGTTGGCTGATCGACCTCAAGGATCGTCGTGCCGCCAAGAAGGTCAACCAGCGCATCCTTCGCCTGGAAGCGGGGAATTTCGGCGATGCCAAATATTTCGGTAAGATTGGCGAACTGCGGATCAACTACGGCCCCGGATATCGGCTGTATTTTGCCCGCAAGGGCGACGTCCTGGTGGTGCTGCTGTGCGGTGGCGACAAGTCATCTCAGGATGCCGACATTGCGCGGGCGACAATGCTAGCGACGGAGGACTAGAATGCCGCTGAAGACAATTCCCTTCGATGGTTCGGAATTCCTCGACGACGCAGAGTCACAGGCCGAGCTCATGGTCGATGCGCTCGAGACCGGCGATGCCAAATATATCGCTCATGCGCTTAGCGTCATTGCCCGGGCGCGTGGCATGACATCCATCGCCGAAGAGGCGGGGATCACACGCCAGGCACTCTACGAGGCCCTTAGCGACGACACCGATCCCGACCTTGCCGTTCTCCTCAACGTCGCCAAGGTGCTGAGCCTCAAGCTCTCCGTCGAGCCGCGCTCCGGGGACAAGCCGCCCAAGCAGGCGGCAGAATAGTCAAGCGACGTTCCAGTCCAGCGTGCCGTCGTTCACGGCGGCTTCCAGGCGGTCGACGGCGTCGGCGAGCTTGACGTCGATGATGCCCAGATACTGCGTCCAGTCGGCGAGCTCGCCCAGCTCCTTGTCGCCGTCGGAGATGCCGCGCAGCGCGATCAGCGGCAGCCCGAAGCGCTGGCAGGCGCGCAGCACGGCATAGGTCTCCATGTCGACCATATGCTCGACGATGGCGTCGTAGCCGTGCCCTGAAACGACGTTCGCGCCGGTCGACAGCGTCGCCATCGGCACGCCCGGCACGAACGGGCCGAGCGGCAGCGTCGCCGGCAGGTCGAGGAACGGCACCACGCCCGGCGCAAAGCCGATGGCGCTGGCGTCCATGTCGCGCCAGCTCACCTCGCTCGCCTGGTAGAGCCCGCATTGCTCAAGCTGCGCCGAGCCGGCGGAGCCAAGCGACACCACCAGCAGCGGCAGCCGGTCGTCCACCGCCAGCCGCGTCAGATGTTCGGTCAGCGCCACGGCCGCCTCGACGGGGCCGACACCGGTGATCAAGGGATCGATGCGGCCGCGCAGCTCCGGCCCGTATTCGAGCTCGGTCGCCATCACATAGAGAAGGTCGGCGACGCCCGGCCGCCGGCTGGCGAACGGCATCAGGAGGTCCGGAGCGCCCCCCAATTGGGATCGGAGGCGTAGGTGTTCATCTTGATCTGCTGCTCGTTACGGCCCCAGATGTCCACGGTCCACAGGCCCGGGCCGGAATCGCCGCCCGGATCGCGGAAGAACATGATGACGCGGCCGTTCGGGCAGAAGCTCGGCCCCTCGGCATGGAAGCTGTCGACCAGGATGCGCTCGCCCGAGCCGTCGGGCTTCATCGTGCCGATCTGGAAATTGCCGCCCGACTGCCGCGTATAGGCGATGAGGTCGCCCTTGGGCGACCACACCGGCGTCGAGTAGATGCCCTGCCCGTACGAGATGCGCTGCGCACCGCCGCCGCTGGCGCTCATCACGTAGAGCTGCGGCTGTCCGCCCCGGTCGGATTCGAACACGATTCTGGACCCGTCGGGCGAATACGACGGAGCCGTGTCGATCTCCGCCCCCGAGGTGAGCTGCACCGGCTTGCTGCCGTTGACGCCGGCAGCATAGATGTTGGTGACGCCGCCGTTGCTCACCGAGAACGCAACCGTCCCGCCATCCGGCGAGAACTCCGGCGCGAACGACATCGGCGCGTTGTTGATGAGCTTTTTGGCCTTGCCGCCCACCTGCGCCACGAAGACCTGCGGATTGTCGGCGTCGTAGCTGGTATAGGCGACCATCGAATAGTTGCGGGTCACCGCCGGCCCGATGGTCAGCGAGCTGCCCGAGCTCAGGATCTGCACGTTGGCGCCGTCCTGGTCCATGATCGCCAATTGCTTGCGACGATTGGCCTTGGGGCCGCTCTCGGCGATGAACACCACCTGCGAGTCGAAATAGCCGCTGTCGCCGGCGAGCGACGCGTAGATCGCGTCCGAGACGATATGGGCGATGCGTCGCTCGCTTTGTGGATCGGCGTTATAGGAATTGCCGACCACCTGCTGCGCCGCCGCGGTGTCCCAGACGCGCACGCTCGACTGGATCTGGCCGCCGCGTTCCACCGTGCCCATCACCAGGGCGTCGACATTCTTGCCGCGCCAGTCGGCAAAGGCCGGCGTGGTGTTCACATCGCCGACAATTCCCGCCATCTGGTCGGGCGACAGCGGCGCGAACAGCCCCGAGCGCGAGAGATTGTCGCGCACGATCTGCGCGATCTGCTGGCCGAAGCTCGGATCGGAGCCGCCGAAATCGGGGATGGCGATCGGCAGCGGCGTGAAATTGCCGCCCGACACCACGATGTTGACCAGTGCCTCGGCCGGCGAATTCGCGGCGGCGAGCAGGGCGCCCGAAGCAAGGCCGAGCTTCAGCAGATGGCGCCGGGTGATGGGATGCATCGTCGTCTCCTTGTTGGTCCGTCCACGCGTCACGTCAGCTCGCGCGGGTCGAATGTAGCCTGAACTTCCTGGCTCGGGGCCATGGCATAGGGCCCGCAGCGCATGACCGCGCGCTGCGCCGCCGAGGCCAGCGCCCGCTCGAGCGTCGTCCCGCCGCCGCCGACGATGTCGGGCGTGCCGATCACGTTGCCGGCGGCATCGAGGCTGAAATGCAGTTGCGCCGTGATGCCCGCCTCGGCGGCGCCCGCCGGCACGTTCATGCAGCCTTTGATCTGCGCCACCAGCCCGTCGAGCTGGCTCTGCGTCAACGTGGCCGAGCGGCCGGTGGTCTTGCCCAGCGTCGGTGCGCCGCCGGAGCCGGTGGTGGCGCCGCGCGATTTCTCGTTGTTGATCAGCTCGGCGACCTGGTCGGCGATCTTGGCGCTCTCCTTGGGCTGCGTCTTGGCCTGCTCGGTCTGCTTCTTGGGGGTGTCGGCCTTCTTGGGCGTCACCTCGGCCGTCTTCTGCACCGGCTGCGGCTTCTCCGGCGCCTTCTGCAACTGCGCCGGGCGCAGCGCCGGCATCGGCGCCACCTGCGTCGCCGGCGCCGCGGACGCGGTGGCGGCGGCCACCTCCTGCTGCGGCTGCGCCTCCTGCGGCGCCGGCTCGGGCGTCGGCGCGGCGACCGGCTGCGGTACCGGCGTGGGCGTCGGATCGGGCTCCGGCTCGGGCTTGGGCTGCGGCGCCTCGACCGGCTTGGGCGCGGTGTTGGTCACCGGCGCCGGCGTGGCCTTGGCCGTTTCCTCGGGCGTCGGCTGGTCCTGGTCGGTGTTGCCGGTCTTCTGCGCCACCTCGGCCGGCTTGTCGCTCTGCGTGACCGCCGGCGTCTCGGTCTCCACCACCTTGCTGTCGAGCGACCCCTGCCGGATGTTGGTGATGTCGGAAATCGGCACCAGGTCGACGGCGATCGATTCCACCACTTCGGGCTCGAGCGGCTTGGCCGACCCCAGCCCGACGATCGCGATGATCAGCAGGGCAGCGTGGGCGAGGGCCGAAGTGGTGACACCGGCCTTCATGGCCTATTTCACCTGATCCTGGGCTGTGATCAGGCCGATCTTGGAGAAGCCGCCGGCGCTGAGCACGCCCATCACCTTCATCACCGCGCCGTAATTGGCGGTCTGGTCGCCGCGCACATAGATACGCTCGTCAGTGCCGTTCGGCGCCTGCGCCGTGATATCGGCCACCAGCGTATCGATCGAGCTCGCCTTGTCGCCCAGATAGATGTCGCCGGCCGGCGTGATCGACACGGTGATCGGCTTGCTGTCGGTGTTGAGCTCCTTGGCCTTGGTCTGCGGCAGGTCGATCGGCACGCCCACGGTGAGCAGCGGCGCCGCCACCATGAACACGATGAGCAGCACCAGCATCACGTCGACCATCGGGGTGACGTTGATGTCGGCCATCGGGCGCTTGCCGCCGCGCCGCCGCCCGCGCCGCCGCCCGCTCCCGCCCTGTGCGACTGCCATCGCCATGGCTCAGTGGCCCCGCGCTTCGAGCTGCCGCGACAGGATCGTCGCGAACTCGTCGGCGAACGATTCGAGCCGGCCGATGAGCTTGTTGGAATCGGCGCTGAGCTTGTTGTAGGCGATCGTCGCCGGGATGGCGGCGAGCAGGCCGAGCGCCGTCGCGAACAGCGCCTCGGCGATGCCGGGCGCCACCACGGCGAGATTGGTCGATTTGCTGGCGGCAATGGACGTGAACGAGTTCATGATGCCCCATACCGTGCCAAAAAGGCCGATGAAGGGCGAAGCCGCCGCCACCGTGGCCAGAAACTGCAGCCGCTTCTCGAGCCCGTCGCTTTCGCGCGCGATGGCGACGTCCAGCACCTTGTCGAGCCGCGCCTGCATGCCGATGAAGCTCGCCGCGTTCTGCTCGTGGCTGCGCTTCCATTCCTTCATGGCGGCGACGAAGATCGCGCCCAGCCCCATCGACGGCCGCTCCTGCATCTGCTGGTAGAGGTCCTCCAGCGACTGGCCGGACCAGAACACCCGCTCGAACTGGTTCATCTGCCGGTTGGCGCGGCCGTACAGCATCGACTTGTCGATGATGATGGCCCAGCACCAGATGGAGGCGGCGAGCAGCCCGATCATCACGATCTTGACGATCCAGTCGGCGCTGAGGAACAGCCCGAGCAGCGAGAAATTCGCCGCCGGCTCGGCCGGCACCGGCGTGACCGCCACCGCGCTCGAGGCCACATCCTGCGCCAGCGACGGCGCCGACAGGCCGAGCGCGACCACAACGAACGCGGCGAGCACGGCGGCGCCCTGCCAAATCGCCCGGCGTGGCCCTTCCGGGAGAGTGTCCGTAGATGTCATGAAAGGTCCCTTCGTCTCGGTCCCCGCCGGACCGGCCCCCGTTACGCCATGGGAGGAAACACGGCGCGACGATACGCGGGTCCCGATGCGGTCAGAATTTGTCAAATTTAAGAGAAACCCCGGAAATCCGGCGCTTTGCGGGTCGTGTGCGCCGCTGCCTTACTTATGGTCAACCAAAGGTTAACAATCCGAGTCTGGCGGCACCGGCGAGCGGCCGAACGCCGCAACCACGGCCCGCGGCAACCGCGTCGCCTTGCCGTCGCGCACCGCGACCACCACCACCCGCGCCCGGGCGATCAGCTCGTCGCCGCGTTCGATGCTCTGGTCGAGCGTCAGCCGGACGCCGCTGATCTCGGCCACCGCCGTATCGACCACCAGCAGATCGTCGATATGGGCAGCGCGCAGAAACTCGATCTCCATCGAGCGCACCGCAAAGGCGATGCCCTGCACCGCCAACTCGGAATGATGGATGCCCTCGGCGCGCAGGAACTCGGTCCGGCCGCGCTCGAAAAAATGCAGATAAGCGGCGTGATACACCGCCCCCGAAAAATCGGTGTCCTCGTAATAGACGCGAACCTCGAAGCGATGCGACGCGCTCATGCCGGCGAGTGTCGGCGATCGAGCAGCACCGCGGCAAGCCCCACGAGAAAGCCCGCCACCAGCGCCGCGCCGTGGATGTCGGAGTGCGTGACCAGCCACAGCCCGAGCCCGCCCCAGATCACGGCACCCAGCACCGGCGGCGGACCGCCGCGCGGCGGCCGCACCGCCTGCCACACCGAGAACAGCCCGATCAGCCCGCAGATAGCCACCGAATTGCCGCCGCCCACCGGCTGCCAGAAGATGCCGGCCACCTCGCCGGTGAGCCCCGCGACGACATAGGCCACGATCCACCAGCGCCGCCCGATCATCCGCTCAACCAGCACGCCATAGACGAGAAGGCCGATGCTGTTGACGAGAATTTGCGTCCAGCCGTCGACCAGGACGAACCAGGTGGTGACGAACCGCCACCACTCGCCGGCCAGCATCTTCGGATCGCGCTCGAGCGTCGTGCCGATCTCGGGCCAGCGCCACATCGCCGCCGTCACCGCCAGGGTCGCGACGAATACCGAAAGCGTCAGCCAGGGGATGCGTTTCGTCACTCTTCCTCCGTTCCCTCGAACAGGCTCGCCTGCACGCCGACGAAGCCCTGCGGCACGGCCTTGTTCAGATGCTGGAACGCCAGCGCCGTGAGCATGCGGCCGCGCGGCGTGCGCTGGATGAAGCCCTGCTGGATCAGGTACGGCTCGACGATCTCTTCCAGCGCGTCGCGCGGCTCGCTCAGCGCCGCCGCGATGGTTTCGATGCCGACGGGGCCGCCATTGTAGAACTCCGCTATGACGGTGAGATAGCGGCGATCGAGCTGGTCGAGCCCGCGCGCGTCGACGTCGAGCCGCAGCAGCGCCTTGTCGGCAATCTGGCGGGTGATCGCCTTGGCGCCATCGACCAGCGCGAAATCGGTGACACGGCGCAACAGCCGCCCGGCGATGCGCGGCGTGCCGCGCGAGCGCCGCGCGATCTCCATGGCGCCATCCGAACTCATGCCGACGCCGAGCAGCCGCGCCCCACGCTCGACGATCTGCACCAGCTCCTCGGGCGTATAGAAATTGAGCCGCACCGGGATGCCGAAACGATCGCGCAGCGGCGTCGTCAGCAGCCCGGCTCGGGTGGTCGCCCCCACCAGCGTGAATTTGGCGAGATCGATTCGCACCGAGCGCGCCGCCGGCCCCTCGCCGATGATCAGATCGAGCTGGTAGTCCTCCATCGCCGGATAGAGGATTTCCTCGACCGCCGGATTGAGCCGGTGAATCTCGTCGATGAACAGGACGTCACGGTCCTCGAGGTTGGTGAGCAGCGCCGCGAGGTCGCCCGCCTTGGCGATCACCGGCCCCGAGGTGGCGCGAAAGCCGACGCCCAGCTCGCGCGCCACGATCTGCGCCAGCGTGGTCTTGCCGAGCCCGGGCGGGCCGACGAACAGCACGTGGTCCAGCGCCGCCTTGCGCGCCTTCGCCGCGGCGATGAACACTTCGAGATTTTCCCGCGCCTGCGCCTGCCCGACGAACTCGGCAAAGCCGCTGGGACGCAGCGACACATCGAGCGAATCGTCGCGCCCCGCGGCGGCGGAGGTGAGCGCGGTCACTTCAGCAGCTCCATGCCAGAGGCGAGTTTTGCGGCAGGCTGGTCGAAGGTCACGCTGGTCCTGCAGCCTGCCATCTGCCCGCTACGCGCGATCAGCAGATCGGCGAGGTCGGCCCCCGTCTGCCGGGCCAGCGCAATCACCTGCCGGATTTCGTCTGCTTTCTCGAAGATCGCGTCTTCGCTTTCGAGCATGCCAGTCAGGAGGTCGAGGATCGCGGCGGGCTTACGCTTGTACGTTCGCTTCATCACCCAGAAGAACTCGACAACGGTTACGACACTGATGAACACCGCATCGTCCGCGCTCCGCTCATCGAAGAAGCGCACGGCGAGCTTGTGCTGCCGATGATCGTCATCGACAAACAATCGAACCAGCACATTTGTGTCGACCCCGATCACCGGCTGATACGCCGCTGCCGCTCGTCGGCTTCGTCGAGCACCGCGTCGTGCATTTCCTCCACTGTCACCGCGCGTCCCAGGGGATTGCCGAAGATGCCGGCAAAGTCGACGAGCCGTCTTGTCCGCGCCCGCACCCGAAGCTGATCGCCATCGAGTTCCCAATCGACCGGCGTTCCGTCCTTGATTCCCAGCGCATCGCGGATCGGCTTGGGGATCGTCACCTGGCCCTTGCTGGTCGCCGTACTCGTGCCGGAAAGCTTTACATGCTTGTTCATTTCCTACCCCAGCGCGATATCCTTACAAGCAAAAATAGTAAGAAATCCTCGCGCCCGCAAGGATCAGCTGCTCAGCTCCCTGAGCCCCAGCCGGATCAGCTTTTCCGTCGCGATGTCCTCGCCCTCGCGCGCCACCACCTTGGCCAGCGCCGCGCTGGCCTGGGCGCTGGAGTAGCCGAGGTTGCTGAGCGCCGATACCGCGTCGGCGACGTTGGAGCGCGCCACGCCCTCGCCCAGCGCCTGCTGCAGGCCAAGCGTGCCCGCATCGATGCCGAGGCCGGTGGGCACCTTGCCCTTGAGCTCGGTGACCACGCGCACCGCGAGCTTGGGACCCACCCCGTTGGCGCGCCCGATCATCGCCTTGTCCTGCAGCGCGATGGCGCTTTGCAGCTCGCCCGTGCTCAGCGTCGACAGGATCGACAGGGCGACGCGCGCGCCGACCCCCTGCACCGTCATCAGCGTGGTGAACCACGCCTTCTCCTCGGGCGTCGCGAAGCCGTAGAGGCGGATCATGTCTTCGCGCACGATCATTTCGACATGCACCACCGCCGCATGGCCGACGGCGGGCAGCGCCTGCATGGTCTTGGACGAGCAGAACGCCTCGTACACCACCCCGCCCACGTCGATATGCACGTAGTCGTCGCCGAACCCGTCGATCAGCCCCTTGAGCTTGCCGATCATGCGCTGGCCCTGAGCGCCATGATGCCGCGGTGATGCGCATGGCAGATGGCGATGGCCAGCGCGTCGGCGGCGTCGGCGCCCTTGAAATCGGCGGCCGGCAGCAGCGTTTTCACCATGAGCTGGACCTGGGTCTTTTCGGCGTGGCCGGTGCCGACCACGGATTTTTTCACCAGATTGGCGGCGTATTCGCCGACGCTCAGCCCCATCGCCGCCGGCGTCATCAGCGCCACGCCGCGCGCCTGCCCGAGTTGCAGCGCCGAGCGGGCCCCGGCATTGACGAACGTCTCCTCCACCGCCGCCTCGTCGGGCCGATGCAGCTCGATCAGCGCGCGCAGGCCGCGGTGCAATTCCGCCAGTCGGTCGGCCAGCCCGGCGTCGACCGCCGGCATGATGGTGCCGCAGGCGACAAAGCGCAGGCGGTTGCCCTCGCTCTCGATGACGCCCCAGCCGCAACGCCTGAGGCCCGGATCGATGCCGATGATTCGCACCATGCTGCCCATGTCTCCGTGCTTAGGCGCTTCCCCGGAGGCTACCAAGCGGAATGTGAACAAACCGGCAACAATCCCCGCTTCCTGCTAGCGGCGCCGATAGATAAAACTGCGAAGTTCGCACTAGAGGGTCCTTCAATCCTTCCGCGGCAAGGTGCCGCGAGCGTCGAAAGCTGAAGGATTCGCAGCAGCGATGAAGCTCGACCTGTCGCCCGTGAGCTGGGGCCGCGTCATTTTCACCACCGTCGTCGGCACCGCGATCTGCGTCGCCGCGGCGATTTATGTGGACTCGTTCAATTTCGCCAGTTTCGACGGGCCAACACGCCTGCGTGCCCTGCTCGCCGACGTGCTGCTGCCCACGGTGCTGGCGGTGCCGTTCCTGCTGTTCTTTTCGGGCAAGCTGCGCGAGCTCGCCATCGCCCATGAAAAGCTCACCGTCTACGCTTCGACCGACAGCCTGACGCAGGTGATGAACCGCGGCGCCTTCTCGACGCTGGTCGATGCCTATCTCGGCGAGATCGAGGCGCGGCAGGTGCGCGGCGCCCTGCTGATCATCGACGCCGACCACTTCAAGAGCGTCAACGACCGCTACGGCCACGAGCGTGGCGACGAAGCCCTGGTCCGCATCGCCCAGGCCATCAAATCGGTGCTGCGCTCGCCCGATCTCGTCGGCCGGCTCGGCGGGGAAGAGTTCGGCGTGTTCCTGCCCGGCGTCGACCCAGGCCAGGCCGAGCACGTCGCCGAGCGCATCCGCAAGACCATCCGCGAGCTGGAATTCCGGCCGGCCGGCGCGGAGCATCGCCTGTCGGTCAGCGTCGGCGGCGCGGTGTTCGACCGGCCGCTGCCGCTGCGCGACATCCTGCGCATCGCCGACCGCCAGCTCTACCGCGCCAAGGAAGCCGGCCGCGACCGCGTCTCGATCGGCCCGGCGCTGCCCGACGGCCTGCTCGAGGCCGCCTGACGCCGGGGCCGCTACGACCGCCGCGGCCGCGGGAAGAACACCTGCCGCTGCCGCTCGCTGGTGGTGCCCGCGGCGCGCAGGCGCAGCAGGTCCTTGCGGGCGATCAGCCCGACCAGCCGGCCCGAGCTGTCGACCACCGGCACGCGGCCGGTGTCGTGCGCGATCATCAGGTCGATCACCTGCCCGGCGGTGCTCCCCGGCTGCGCCACCGGCACCGAGGCGTCCGACACGATGTCGAACAGCGTCTGGTCGGCGAGGTCGGCCGAGCCGCGCCAGGTCAGCGCGTCGGCACGCTCCACCAGCCCGACGAGAATGCCGTTCCGGTCGACCACCGGATAGGCGCGGTGACTGTGCGCCGGATCGGCGAAGAACGCCGTCGCCGCCGCGATCGGCATTTCGGCGGGCAGCGTCGCGACGTCGCGCACCATGATCTCGGACGCACGCATCAGCTCGAACGGATCGATGCCGTATTCGCGCGTCACGTGCTGGCCGCGCCGCGCCACCTTCTCGGTGAGGATCGAGCGGCGCAACAGCAGCACGGTGACCGCATAGGCGCTGACCGCCGCCACGAACAGCGGCAGCAGCAGGTTGAAATCGCCGGTCAGCTCGGCGGCGAACAGGCAGCCGGTGAGCGGCGCGCGCATGGTGCCGCCCATCATGCCGGCCATGCCGATCAGCGCCCAGAGGCTCGAGCCGCCCGGCAGCACCAGCCCGACGATCCAGCCCAGCGCGCCGCCGAGCAGCAGCAGCGGCGCCAGCACGCCGCCCGACGTCCCCGACGACAGCGCCACCAGCCAGATCACCGCCTTGACCGCGAGGAACACCAGCACCGTCGTCACCACCAGGTGCCCGCTGATCAGGTCGGCGATCATGTCGTAACCGACACCCAGCGCCCGCGGCTCGACCAGTCCGCCGAGGCCGACCACCAGCCCGCCGATCGCCGGCCACCACATCCAGTGGATGCGCAGGCGCTCGAAGCCGTCCTCCAGCGCATAGAGCACCAGCGTGAACAGGCCCGACTGCAGGCCCGAGACCGCCCCCATGCCGGCGCAGAGCAGCAGCCCCCACCACGGCAGGTCGAACTGCAGCGCGGCCGGAAACAGCGGCACGCTGCCGAACAGGAACGGCCGGAGCGCCATCGACACCGTCGCCGCCGCGGCCACCGGAATGAAGCTGCGCGGTTTCCACTCGAACAGCAGCAGTTCGATCGCCAGCATCACCGCCGCCAGCGGCGTGCCGAAGATCGCCGTCATGCCGGCCGAGGCGCCCGCGACCAGCAGCGTCTTGCGCTCCGCCGCGCTCAGATGGAAGAACTGCGCGAACAGCGAGCCCAGCGCCCCGCCGGTCATGATGATCGGCCCTTCGGCGCCGAACGGTCCGCCGCTGCCGATCGAGATCGCCGACGAGATCGGCTTCAGGATCGCCACCTTGGGCGACATGCGGCTGCCGCCGATCAGGATCGCCTCAATCGCCTCCGGGATGCCGTGGCCGCGGATCTTCTCCGAGCCGAACCGCGCCATCAGCCCGATCGCCAGCCCGCCCAGCGCCGGGATCGCCACCATCAGCGGCCCGCGCACCGCCTCGGCCATCGGGATCGTCGTCACATCGATGCGGCCAAACCACAGCGCATTGGTGATGAGCGCGATGAGCTTGACCAGCACCCAGGCGCTGCAGAGCCCGCCGAGGCCGACGACGATGGCCATCGCCAGCAGCACCAGCACGCGCCGGTCGGTGGTGAAATCGCCCAGCGCGCCGGCTGCGGCAGCGGGTGTCGCAGCCGGGGCGGCGGGAGACGACGAAGACGGAGAAGTCATGTACTGGTTCGCAAATCCCGGGAACGCCGCGGGCGGTTGCGGCGACGCTGGCAATATATCGCAATACGACATAATTCAAGGCAGCTATCCCGCTGAGATGAGAGCCATGACCCACACGCAGGACGACGTCGCGCCGCTCACGCAGGCGGAGTACGAAGCGCTGGCGAGCTTCCGCCATACGCTGCGGCGCTTTGCGGCGTTCAGCGCCAGCGCCGCCCGGGCGCAGGGCCTGCCGCCGCAGCAGCACCAGGCGCTGCTCGCCATCCGCGGCTGGCCGGAGGGCGAGCCGCTGACCATCGGCGCGCTGGCCGGCCATCTGCTCGTCGCCCCGCACAGCGCCGCCGAGATGGTTGGGCGGCTGGTCGACAGCGGCCTGGTGGAGCGCCTCGCCGACACGCGCGACCGGCGGCGCCAGAGCCTGAAGCTGACGCGGCGGGCCGACACCCTGCTCGCCCGGCTGAGCCGGGCCCATATCGAGGAAATCCGCCACATGGCGCCGGAGCTGATCCGCCGGCTGCGGCGTATCGCGCCGGCCAGCGACTGAGACTCAGTCGCCGCGCCGCTGCAATTGCGCTTCCATGCGGCGGTCGGGCACGAACCAGATCACCGCAACCACCATGTAGAGCCCGAAGGCGATGTAGGGGTGGATGAAGGCGCCGGCGATGCCGAGCGCGTAGATCAGCGGCGACGCCCACTCCTTGATGCCGCGCCCCATGGCCCGCGCCAATGTCGAATGCTGCCCGTTGACCGCGACCAGCGTGTTGGCCAGCAGCAGGTACGCGACCGCCGGCAGCACCAGCGAGATGCCGTAGACGATGGTCGGCACCAGGGCGAAATCGGTCTCGCCCATCCAGTTGGTGGAGAACGGCACCAGCGACAGGCAGAACAACAGGAAATTGTTGGCCCACAGCACACGGCCGTTCACGTGCTCGACCGTCTGGAACATGTGGTGGTGATTGTTCCAGTAGATGGCGACGTAGACGAAGCTCAGCACATAAGCGAAGAACGGATGGACGAGCTCGAGCAGCGCCGCAAGGCTCGCCTCGTGCGGCGCATGCAGTTCGAGCACCATTATGGTGATGGCCACCGCCATCACCCCGTCGCTGAACGCCTCGAGCCGCCCCTTGTCCATCGGCTCAACCTTGCGCCTTGGCCAGATCCTCGTCGCTCATGTCGAAGTTCGAATAGACGTTCTGCACGTCGTCATCGTCTTCGAGGATGCCGATCAGCTTGAGCAGCGTCGCGCCCTTTTCGGCGTCGACCGGCACGTAGTTCTGCGGCTTGAACACGAACTTCGCCGATTCCGGCTCGCCGAGGCTCTTTTCGAGCGCCGCCGCCACCTCCGACATGCTTTCGAAGGTGGTGGTGATCGAATGCCCTTCCTCGTCGGACTCGACGTCCTCGGCTCCCGCCTCGATCGCCGCTTCCATCACCTTGTCGGCGTCGCCGATCGAAGCCGGGTAGTAGATCTCGCCGACGCGGTCGAACATGAAGCCGACGGAGTTGGTTTCGCCCAGCGCCCCGCCGTTCTTGGAGAAGGTCGAGCGCACGTTGGAGGCGGTGCGGTTGCGGTTGTCGGTCAGCGCCTCGACGATGATGGCGACGCCGCCCGGGCCGTATCCCTCGTAGCGGATTTCCTCGTAGCTCTCGCCGTCATTGCCCATCGCCTTCTTGATGGCGCGGTCGATGTTGTCCTTCGGCATCGACTGGCCGCGGGCGGTGGCGACCGCGAGGCGCAGGCGGGCATTGAAGGCCGGATCGGGCGCCCCGAGCTTGGCGGCAACGGTGATTTCGCGGGCAAGCTTGGAGAACACCTTGCTTCGCGCCGCATCGCTCTTGCCCTTGCGATGCATGATATTCTTGGCATGCGAATGGCCGGCCATCAGACGACTTCCCTCGACGGATTTTTTGAAAATGCGGTGGCGCTATATAGAGAGGCGCGCCCGGCTTGTGAAGCCGAAGTGCGGGGCGCCTCCCGGAAAGCTGTGCGGCGCCGGACCGGGGCGGCCCGCCGGTCACCAATCGGCAAGGTTACGAAATCGCTATGCATTAACGTGCAATTAACTTCTCCCGGTTAATTTCGGCCTTGTCCAGTTTCTGGACTTTGCAGAGCGGTTCTCCCTCTGTTTGACGCCTCCCTGTTAACTCCCGAGAGCCGCCCATCCGACGGCTCTTTTCTTTTTCCGGGGCGCCAACATTAAGCCTCCCTCAAGGACGAGCATGGCACCTAGGGAGCGCGCGCAGCGCTGCCGGTGGCTTTGGGGATGACGGACAGCAACGACAAATCGGCGGTAGCCCTGGGGCCGCGCATCGTCGCCTCCGGCGGGTTCACCACGCTTTACCGCGAGGGCATGGCCCTGATCGAGGACGTGGCCGCCTATCTCGACGGCGACGGCCGGGCGCAGAGCCGCGGCCTCGCGCGCGAGGCCTCCTTCGTCTACGCCACCGAATCCATGCGCCTGACCACCCGGCTGATGCAGCTCGCCTCGTGGCTGCTGCTGCAGCGGGCCGTCAACGAGGGCGAGCTCACCCCCGAAAACGCCCGGCTGGAAAAGGAAAAGGTGAAATTCTCGGCGACGCCGACCGAGCGCGGCGGCCCCGGCTTCGCCGATCTGCCAGAGCGGCTGCGCGATTACATCGCCCAGGGCGACCGGCTGTTCGAGCGGGTGCAGCAATTCGACCGGCTGGAGCGCGGCACAGTCGCCGAAACCGCGCCGGCCGCGGCCGAGGGCTCGATCGGCGACCAGTTGTCCCGGCTGCGCGCCGCCTTCGGCAAATTGCAGGGCTGACCCTCAATCAACAAAAAACCCCGCCGAAGCGGGGCTTTCCGAAACCGTCGAAGGCGGGGACGCTTAGATCCCCAGGCCCTTGAACCGCTCCTTGAAGCGGGTGACGCGGCCGCCGCGGTCGAGCAGATTGCCCTGCACGCCGGTCCAGGCCGGATGCGTCTTGGGATCGATGTCGAGCTGCAGCGTGTCGCCCTCTTTGCCGTAGGTCGAACGCGTCTGGTAGGTCGTCCCGTCGGTCATCGCCACGGTGATCATGTGATAGTCGGGGTGGATGTCTTTTTTCATGGCGGTGCCTCAAATCAAACGGGCGCAAACGCTGCGCCCGGCGAACTGAACGGGAATTTGGCGCGTCTCTACAGAAAAAACCCGCCCCCGGCAAGAGGCCGCACTTGCCCGCCCCCAAACCCCCGGGTTGCGGCATCGGGGGCCGCCGCCTATATCGGGGGCACTTTGGCCACCGACACGCGCACCATGCCCGCCTCCGTCACGCCGCGGCTTGGCCGCAAGGGCGAGGCGCAGCAGCGCGTCGACCCCAAATCGCTGCGGCCGCTGCGCCGGCTGGTCCCCTTCATCCTGCGCTACAAGACCCGCGTGCTGCTGACGCTGGTGTTCCTGGTGATCGCCGCCGTCTCGACCCTGGTGATCC
Source organism: Devosia sp. 67-54 (assembly GCF_001899075.1). Lineage (GTDB taxonomy): Bacteria > Pseudomonadota > Alphaproteobacteria > Rhizobiales > Devosiaceae > Devosia_A. The sequence goes on from NZ_MKVA01000008.1 coordinate 50,610, forward strand.
CGGCGCTGGCCGGCAAGATCGTCGACCTCGGCTTCGTCGAGAAGAACCTCGACATGATGACGCGCTATGGCTGGCTGATCGTCGGCGTCGCCGCCATCGTCGCCGCCGCCAGCGCCGCGCGCTTCTATTTCGTCTCGGTGCTGGGCGAGCGCGTGCTCACCGACCTGCGCCGCGCTGTGTTCGACCATCTGCTGACGCTCGACGCGACCTTCTACGACCTGCACCGCGTCGGCGAGCTGACGTCGCGCCTCAATGGCGACGTGGCCACCATCCGCGGCGCCATCGGCTCCAGCCTGTCGATGACGCTGCGCGGCGCCGTCACCATCATCGGCGCCGTGGCGCTGATGTTCCTGACGAGCTGGTGGCTGGCGCTCGCCGTGGTCGTCATCGCCCCGGCGGTGATCATTCCGGTGATCATCCTCGCCCGGCGCCTGCGCCGCATGTCGCGCCGCACCCAGGACGCGCTGGCCGAGATGTCGGCGATGGCCACCGAGGCGCTGGGCGCCAGCAAGACCATCAAGAGCTTCGTGCAGGAGCCGTACCAGTCCGAGGACTACGCCCGCCGCGCCGAGGAATCCTACCACGCCGAGGTGACCCGGCTGGGCGGCCGCGCCGCCATGATCGGCGGCATCATGTTCGGCGTCGTGGTCGGGCTGGTGCTGCTCGTCTGGTGGGGCGCCAAATCGGTGTTCGACGGCGCCGTCACCACCGGCCAGCTCACCCAGTTCATGATCTACGCGCTGATGGCGACCAATGCGCTGAGCTCGATCTCCGAGGTCATGGGCTCGCTGCAGACCGTCTCGGGCGCGACCGAGCGGCTGATCGAAATCCTCGACACCAAGCCCGGCATCGTCGCGCCCGCGCACCCGGTCGCCCTGCCCGTGCCGCCGCTCGGCACCATCGCCTTCGAGCATGTGAGCTTCGCCTACGAGACGCGCGACAACGAGCAGGTGCTGAGCGATCTGAGCTTTGCCGTCGGCCGCGGCGAGACCGTGGCGCTGGTGGGCGCCTCGGGCGCCGGCAAGAGCACCGTGTTCGCCCTGGCGCAGCGCTTCTACGACGTCACCGCCGGACGCATCCTGGTCGACGGCGTCGACGTCCGGAACGCCGCTCCAGCCGAGCTGCGCCGCCGCTTCGCCTATGTCGAGCAGGAGCCGACGATCTTTGCCGGCACCGTCACCGAGAACATCCGCTTCGGCAAGCCCGATGCCACCGACGCGGAAGTCGAGGCGGCCGCCCGCGCCGCGCTCGTGCATGACTTCGTCATCCAGCTCGAGAACGGCTACGATTCGATCGTCGGCGAGCGCGGCGTCATGCTGTCGGGCGGCCAGAAGCAGCGGCTCGCCATCGCCCGCGCGCTGCTCAAGGACGCGCCGATCCTGCTGCTCGACGAAGCGACCTCCGCCCTCGATGCCGAGAGCGAACGGCTGGTGCAGCTCGCGCTCGAGCACCTGATGCGGGGCCGCACCACGCTGGTCATCGCCCACCGCCTCGCCACCATCCGCGACGCCGACCGCATCCTCGTGCTCGACCACGGCCGCCTGATCGACCAGGGCACGCATGACGAGCTGGTGCTGAAGGGCGGCCGCTACGCCGAGCTCGCCAAACTGCAGTTCCGCCTCGAGGACCCGAAGGCGGCGGAATGATCAGGCGCGGGCGCGGATACGCTCCCGCGCCTCCGGCCAATAGCTCTGCTCGGCGATGCGCAAATCATAGCTGGCCTGCAGATTGAGCCACATCTGGGGTTCGGTTCCGAAATATGCGCCAAAGCGAAGGGCCGTATCGGCAGTGATGGCCCGCCGCCCGTTGACGATGTCGGCGATGCGGCTCACCGGCACGTCGATATCGCCTGCAAGCCGCGTCTGGCTGATCCCCATCGGCACGAGGAATTCCTCGAGCAGGATCTCGCCGGGAGGAATTGGCGGCAGCTTCGTCATGCTCACCTATCCGTCCGTCAGCTTGAACTCGATGCGGCGGTTCCTGGCATAGGCTTCGTCGGTGTCGGCCGGGTCGATCGGGCGGCTGTCGCCGAAGCCGGCGGCGACGAGGTGCTGCGCCTGCACGCCGTCGGCCGCGAGATATTTGAGCACGGCGATGGCGCGGGCGGCGCTCAGCTCCCAGTTCGAGGGGAATTCCGGCGTATTGATCGGCCGCTTGTCGGTGTGCCCGTCGATGCGCAGCACCCAGTTGATGTCGCTCGGGATCTCGCTCTGCAACTGCTTGATGGCGTCGGCGAGCTTGTCGAGCGTCGGCTTGCCGGCCTCCGACACCGAGGCGTCGCCGGGTGGGAACAGCACTTCCGACTGGAACACGAAGCGGTCGCCCACCACCTGCACGTCGGCGCGTCCCTCGAGGATCTTGCGCAGCCGGCCGAAGAAATCCGAGCGGTATTGCGACAGATCCTGCACGCGCTGCGCCAGCGCCACGTTGAGCCGGCGCCCGAGATCGGCCACCTGCGTCTTGCTCTCGGCGGCGGTGGCCTCGGAGGCGTTGAGCGCCTGCTCCAGCGCGCCGATCTGCGTCCTGAGCGCGGCCAATTGCTGGTTGAGCAGCGCCACCTGCGCCGCCGCCTCGTCGCTCAGATCCTTCTGCTTGGCGAGGTCGCTGCTGAGCCCGGCGATCTTGGCGTCCTTGTCGTCGAGCCCGGCGCCGAAGCCGCTGACCTGCGTCTGCAGCTTGTCGCGCTGCGCCGTGGTTGTCGCCAGCGTCGCCTGCAGCGCCGCCAGGTTGCCCGTGAGGTCGGTGTTGCTGGTGCGCTCCATCTGCAGCATCTCGGTCAGCTCGGCGATCTGCGAGTTGAGCTTGCTCATCGCCGTGTCCTTGCCCTGGATTTCCTGGCCCAGGAAGAACTGCGTCAGCATGAACAGCGACAACAGGAAGATGATGACCAGCAGCAGCGACGACAGGGCATCGACGAAGCCCGGCCAGTAATTGGTCTCCCGCGACCGGCGGCTGCGGCTGAGCGATGCCACTTAGTTGGGCCTGCGCTCGTTGGCGTCTTCGCGCAGCATCGCCTCGATCAGCTCGCGCAGCTTCTTGTTGGTGTCGCCTTGCTCTTCGATGTGGATGCGCAGATCCGCCTGCTCGGCCCGGATGTGCTTGACCAGCCCGTCGATGCCGCGCGCCAGCTCCGCCATGGCGCGAATGGCATTCTGCGACGAATCCGAGCTCTGCATGGTCGAGCCCAGCCGCTCGATCATCGCCGCCATCTCCTCGCCCGGCAGGCCCATGCCGGTCGCCTGCATCTGCGTCACCGGATGGTCGAGCTCGGTCATCGAGGTCATCCAGTCCTCGAGATCGGTGTAGAAGGCGTTCTGCGCCTGGCTCGCCTGCAGATCGAGAAAGCCCAGGATCAGCGAGCCGCTGAGGCCGAGCAGCGAGGCCGAGAACGCCGTGCCCATGCCCTGCAGCGGGCCGGTGAGGCCGGCCTTCAGATTTTCGAACAGCGTCGCCGTGTCGCCCGACGAGGTGTCGAGCGCGGCGATGGTGGAGCCGACATTGGTCACCGTCTCGAGCAGGCCGAAGAAGGTGCCGAGCAGGCCGAGAAACACCAACAGGCCGGTGAGGTAGCGCGAGGTGTCCTTGGCCTCGTCGAGCCGGTTGCCCACCGAATCGAGGATCGAGCGCATCGAGGACGGGGTGATCACCGCCTCGCCCAGCCGGTCGCGCAGCATGCCGGCGACCGGGGCGAGCAGCACCGGCTGGCGCACCCGCGCCATGGTGCCGTCCTGCATCGAGTTCACCCATTTGATCTCGGGGAACAGCCGCATGATCTGGCGGAAGCTGAGCACGATGCCGATCGCCGCGACCAGGATGATCAGCGAGTTGATGAACGGGTTGGCCCAGAAGAAGGTGATGATCCGGTTCGACAGGATCACCCCGACCAGCGCCACGATGACGAGGAAGACCACGTTCTTGACGAGGTAGATCGTCGGGCTTTTCAGATGATAGGGGTCGTAGTTCTGCGACATGGCCCAGCCGGATTCGCCCTCTTGGGGCCGCAAGACTAGTCACACCATTCCGGCGTGACAATGGCTTGGGCACGTCGGTTCAATGACAGTTTGGCGCGCGCCGGCCTATTTGACGGCCTTGATGATCTTGAGCAGCTGGCCCTGCAGCGTCTCGTTGCCCGCCACCACCTCGCCGTTCCAGATGCTGCCGGCGCCGCCCGAGAAATCGCTCATCGTGCCGCCGGCCTCGCGCAGCAGCAGCGCGCCCGGCGCCACGTCCCACGGCTTGAGCCCGGCTTCCCAATAGCCGTCGAAGCGCCCGGCGGCGAGCCAGGCGAGATCGGTCGAGGCCGAGCCGGTGCGGCGGATGCCCGACACCGCGGGGACGACCTGCACCATCTGCCGCAATTGCAGCAGGTCGCTTGCCCGCCCCTGCGAATTGATGCCGGTGACCACCACCGCGTCGGCGAGGTGCTTGCGGCCCCCGACGCGCAGCCGCTTCTTGTCGTCGAGCCAGGCGCCGCCGCCCTTTTCGGCGACATAGAGCTCTTCCATCACCGGATTGTAGATCACCGAGGCGACGATCTCGTCGCCGCGCTGCAGCGCGATGGCCACCGCGAACAGCGGGATGCCGTGCAGGAAATTCGTGGTGCCGTCGAGTGGATCGATGATCCAGCGATGCTGGCCGTCGCTGCCCTTGATCTCGCCGCCCTCTTCCATCAGGAAGCCGTAGGTCGGCCGCGCCTTGCTGAGCTCGGCATGCACGATCTTCTCGGCCGCCTTGTCGGCGTTGGTGACGAAATCCGCCGGCCCCTTCACCGACACCTGCAGGTTTTCCACCTCGCCGAAATCGCGCACCAGCGACCGGCCGGCCTTGAGCGCCGCCGTGACCATGATGTTGAGAAGCGCCGACCGGGCCATGTGCAAGGACTTTTCGTGAAAGGAAGTTGCGCTATCTGGCGCAGAACGGCCGGAGATTCAAGCGCCGGCGGCGCTTCGGCGGCGGTCAGCCGCTGCCGGCCAGCTTGGTCGAGGATACCGACTTGGCGGTCTCGCGCATCCGGGCGGCCTCCGCCGCCATGTCCTCGGCGGTCGGCGGCCTGCTCGGCCAGAAGCGGGCCAGCTCCTCGGCGTCGTTGATCTCGGTCTGCGACAGCCCGGCGAGCAGCTTGTCGAGCTGCGGGTCGGACAGCCCCTGCCGCCGCGCCAGCGCCCGCCACATCGCTGCCTGCTTGAGGTCGGCGTCGACGCCCTCGCCCACCGCCAGAAGCTTGGCGTAGCGGTTCTGCGCCACCGGATTGCCGGCATTGGCGGCGCGCTCGTACCAGCCTACCGCCTCGTGCAGGTTCCGGCTCACGCCCTTGCCCATGTAGAGCAGCGTCGCGTAGTCGATCTCGGCCTCGACCAGACCCTGCTGCGCCGCGAGCCCGATCTGCCGCGCGCCCTCGGCGGGATTTGGGGCGATGCCGGCGCCCTCCATCAGCATCGAGCCGTAATCGTATTGCGCCTCTGCAAGGCCCGCGTCGGCCGCCGCCTTCATCAGCCTCGCCGCATCGACCAGGCTGGGCGAGGCGTCGGTGCCCTCCACATGCAGCAGCGCCAGATTGTATTCGGCCGGCGGATAGCCCTTGTCGGACGCCTGCTTGAACAGCTCGGCCGCCTTCTGCCGGTTCTTCGGCACCCCGTCGCCGTTGAGATAGAGCAGGCCCAGCTCGAACGCCGCCATGCGGTCGCCGTTCTTGGCCGCCAGCGTGTACCAGCTCGACGCGCGCGCCACGTTTTCAGCAACGCCCAGGCCCTTGGCGTAGATTTCGGCGATCAGCGTCTGCGCCGCCGGATCGGCATTTTCGGCGCGCGGCAGCGCCAGCGCCAGCGCCGTGAGGTAGTAGCCGCGCTGGAACGCCCCATAGGCGTCGTCGCGCTTGGAGAAGATGTCGTTGCTGATCGAGGCGGCGTCGCTGCCGGCGCTTTCGGGCGTCGGCAGCATGTCCTCGAGCCCCAGCGAATTGTCGATATGCGGCATGTCCTGCGAGGACGCGGCAGTGCTGGCCGCCAGCGCCGGCGCTGTCAGTAGCAGCACGAGCATTGCCGCAAGGCGCAGCGTCATGGGTTGGCCTCCAGCGCCCTGGCGATGGCTTCGAGCCGCGCCGTGACGCCTTCGGACGCCGTCCACACGCTCTCGCCCAGCCCGATGAACTCGGCGCCCTCCGAGGTCGCCGTCTCCGCCGTCGCCGCGGGGTCGGAGAGCACGCTGGGCACCTCCATGATCTCGGCCCACCAGCGCGCCATTTCGCGCTGCTCCGGATCGCGCGGACCGGCAAGCGGCCCGAAGAAGATGTAGTCCGGGCCGAGTTCGCCCTTGCTCATGGCGTCGTGGCGCGAGGCGATACGACCGGCGCCGACGATGAAATCGGGCTTCAGCGCCTGCGTGGCGGCGCGCACCTCGTTGACGCCGCCCTCGACATGGATGCCGTCGACCCCCAGCGTGCGCACCAGCCCCGGATCGCCCTCGATCAGCACGGCGACGCCCGCCGCCTGCGCCCGCGGCGCCACGGCTTTGACCAGCGCCTTGTAGCTGCCTTCCGGGCGGCTGCCGCGCGGCAGCAGCAGCGCCGCCACCGGCGACGCCGCCAGCGCCTCGTCCAGCATGCGGGTGCAGGCCGTGGCGTCGACGTCGGGGGAGGCAATCAGGAAAATCTGCGCGGTCATGGGCGGCCTTCTATCAGAAGCCGACGTTCTTACCGCAGATTCTGGCAGCAAATAGGTTAAGCGGCGCGGTCGAGCTCCGGCTGCCACTTTCCGAGGGCCGCCAGGCTGTTCATCTTCGCCCGGTGCGCGAACGCCACCTGCGCCTGCGGCACATTGGCCAGGTCCCCGCCCCACAGCAGCATGGCCGCGTTCTGCAGCGCCCGCCCGTACGAGAAGGTCAGCGCCCAGGGCAGCGGCCCCATGCGGTTCATCGCCGAAAGGTTGGCCGTGGCGGCCGCGTCGGACTGCCCGCCGGAGAGGAAGGCGATCCCCGGCACGCTCGCCGGCACCTGCGCCTTGAGCACGTTCAGCGTCGCCGCCGCGATCTCGCTGTCGCTCGGCCGCTCGGCCGACCGCACCCCCGGCGTCACCATATTGGGCTTGAGCAGCATGCCGCCGAGGTCGACGCCGGCAAGCCGCAATTCCTCGAACACCGTCGCCAGCGTCTCGCCGGTCACCTCGGCGCAGCGCTGCATCGAATGGTCGCCCGGCTCGCCGTCGGCCAGCACCTCGGGCTCCACCACCGGCACGATCCCCGCCTCCTGGCAGAGCGCCGCGTAGCGCGCCAGTACATGCGCATTGGCGCGGATGCCGTTGCGCGACGGCGCATAGTCGCTGACCGCGATGACGCCGCGCCATTTCGCGAATTTGGCGCCGAGCCTCGCATATTCCTCCAGCCGGTGCCGGAGGCCGTCGAGCCCTTCGGTGATCTTTTCGCCCTTGGTGCCCGGCATCGCGAAGGCGCCGCGATCGACCTTGATCCCCGGGATCACGTCGGTCTCGGCGAACAGCGCCACGAACGGCGTGCCGTCGGCCGCCGACTGCTTCAGCGTCTCCTCGGTGAGGATCACCCCGGAAATGTACTGCCGCATCGCCTCGGTGGAGCGGAACAGCATCTCGCGATAGTCGCGCCGCGTCTCGAACGTCACCGGCAGCCCGATCACCGCGAACCGCTTGGCGATGGTTCCCTCCGATTCGTCGGCAGCAAGGATGCCCATGCCGGGCGCAACAAGCTTACGGGCGACATCGTTGGGCGACGGCACGGGCAACTCCTCATTGGGGGACATCCCGACAATAGCCGCGTACGCCGAAAGTTCCGATTGGCCGAGAGGCGTAGGACGAAAGTCGAAGTGGCCGGGCAGGCCGCGGCGGCAGCCCCTATTTCGTCATCAGCGCCGCGACGCCCGGCAGCACCTTGCCTTCCATCCATTCGAGGAAGGCGCCGCCGGCGGTGGACACATAGGTGAAATCGTCCTTCACCCCGGCATGCGCCAGCGCCGACACCGTGTCGCCGCCGCCCGCCACCGAAACCAGCTTGCCGGCCTTGGTGCGGCTCGCCACATGGCGGGCGATCTCGGTCGTGCCCTCGTCGAACGGCGGCGTCTCGAACGCCCCCAGCGGGCCGTTCCATACCAGCGTCGCCGCCTCGTCGATGGCGCCCTTGATGCGCACCCGCGACTGCGGGCCGACATCGAGAATCATGCCCTCGGGGTCCATGGCGTCGAGCCCGTAATTCTGGTGCGGCGCGTTGGCCGCGAAATGCCACGCCACCACGCCGTCGACCGGCACGATGATGGCGCAATTGGTCTTCTCCGCCTTGGCTAGAATGGCGTTCACGGTGTCGCCCATGTCCCGCTCGGCCAGCGACTTGCCGACGCCGATGCCCTGCGCCAACAGGAAGGTGTTGGCCATGGCGCCGCCGATCACCAGCGCATCGACCTTGCCCACGAGGTTCTCGAGCAGCTCGATCTTGGTCGACACCTTGGCGCCGCCGACCACCGCGACCACCGGCTTTTTCGGCGAGCCGAGCCCCCGCTCCAGCGCCTCGAGCTCGGCCTGCATCGCGAGCCCCGCCGCCGCCGGCAGCAGATGCGCCAGCCCTTCGGTCGAGGCATGCGCCCGGTGCGCCGCCGAAAACGCGTCGTTGATGTAGATATCGCCCAGCGACGCCATTTTCCTGGCGAGCTCCGGGTCGTTGGCCTCCTCGCCCGGCGTGAAGCGCGTGTTCTCGAGCACCAGGATCGAGCCGTCGGGGGCCGAGTCGATGGCTTTCTTGGCGGCGCTCACATCCACCCAGTCGGTATCCACGAAGCCGACGCGATGCCCGGTTGCCTGCGCCACCGCCGGCACCACCTGCTCCAGCGAGAAGGCCTTGTCGACCTTGCCCTTGGGCCGGCCGAAATGGCTGATGAGGATGGCCTTGCCGCCGGCCTTGATGATCTCGCGGATGGTCGGCACCACGCGCTCGATGCGCGTCGCATCGGTCACCTTGCCATCCTGCACCGGCACGTTGAGATCGGCCCGCAGCAGCACCCGCTTGCCCTTGAAATCCATGCCCTCGATGGTCTTGAAGTTGCTCATCGCGCTGTCCTGCTGCAAAGTTTTGCGGTTGTGATAGCGGCCCCCGCCGCGAAATGAAAGGGACGGACCATGCAGCTCAAGCGCGGACGCATGCTCGACCACCTGCATCTGCGGACCCGCGACCTCGCGGCCAGCCGCCGCTTCTACGGCGCCATCCTCGATATCCTCGGCATCCCCGTCGTCGACGGCCCCGGCCATTTCTTCGCCGACGAGCTATGGGTCGATGGCGGCGACACGCCGAGCCGCGTGCACTTCGCCTTCCAGGCGCCCGACCGCGACACCGTCGAGCGCTGGTATGCGGCCGGCCTCGCCGCCGGCGGTCGCGACAACGGCGCTCCCGGCGAGCGGCCGTACCACCCCGGCTACTACGCCGCCTTCCTGCTCGACCCCGACGGCAACAATGTCGAGGCCGTGTTCCACGGCCCCAGCACCCGCAGCGCCGACGCCGTCACCATCACCGCCGGATGAAAACAAAAAGGGGGCCGTCGCGGCCCCCTTCGATCCTTCGACGACAGCCGGCGTCAGAGCGTCTTGGCCAACGCCGCCGTGACGTCGCACATGCGGTTCGAAAAGCCCCATTCGTTGTCGTACCAGCCCATCACCGTGACGAAATTGCCCTCGATCACCTTGGTCTGGTCGAGCAGGATGGTGGCCGAGTGCGGGTCGTGGTTGAGGTCGGACGAGACCAGCGGCGCGCGCGTATAGGTCATGATGCCCTTGAGCGGGCCGTCGGACGCCGCGATCAGCGCGTCGTTGATTTCCTGCGCCGTGGTGTTGCGGCCGGCCATGAAGTTGAGGTCGACCAGCGACACGTTCGGCGTCGGCACGCGGATCGAGATGCCGTCGAGCTTGCCCTTGAGCTCGGGCAGCACCAGGCCGATGGCCTTGGCCGCGCCGGTCGAGGTCGGGATCTGGCTCAGCGCCGCGGCGCGGGCGCGATACAGGTCCTTGTGCATGGTGTCGAGCGTCGGCTGGTCGCCGGTGTAGGAATGGATGGTGGTCATCATGCCCTTTTCGATGCCCACCAGCTCGTTCATCACCTTGGCCATCGGCGCGAGGCAGTTGGTGGTGCACGAGCCGTTCGAGATCACGATGTGATCCTTGCTCAGCTTCTTGTCGTTGATGCCGTACACCACGGTGAAATCGGCGCCTTCCGCCGGCGCCGAGACGATCACCTTCTTGGCGCCTGCCGCGAGGTGCGCCGACGCCTTCTCCCTGGAGGTGAAGATGCCGGTGCATTCGAGCACGATGTCGATGCCCAGTTCCTTGTGCGGCAGCTCGGCCGGATTCTTGATCGCCGTCACCTTGATCGGCTTGCCGCCGACCGAGATGGTGTCGCCCGAAACCGTCACCTCGTGCGGGAATTTGCCGTGCACGCTGTCGTAGCGCAGCAGATGCGCATTGGTCTCGACCGGGCCGAGATCGTTCACCGCCACCACTTCGATGTCGGTTCGGCCGGATTCGACGATGGCGCGCAGGATGTTGCGCCCGATGCGGCCAAAACCATTGATTGCGACGCGTACAGCCATGATGGCTCCTTGGATACCTTGCTATTCGGGGGTGAACGGGGCTGCCTTACAACTGCAGCGTCACGGCTTCAACTACGCCGTTGGGCGTGATGCCGAAATACTCGTAGAGCTGCTCGGCCGGCGCGCTGGCGCCGAACGAGGTCATGCCCACGAAGTGGCCCTTCTCGCCCAGCAGCTTCTGCCAGCTGAGCCCGATGCCCGCCTCGACCGCCACGCGCGCCTTCGGCTTGCCGATGAGCTTGGCCTTGTACGCGTCCGGTTGCGCCTCGAACAATTCGAGCGAAGGCACCGAGATCACCTTGGCCGAAATGCCCTTGGCCTTGAGCAGCGGCAGCGCGTCGACGGCGATGGCGACTTCCGAGCCGGTGGCGAAGATCACCGCGTCGGCCGCATCGTCGCCGGCGATCTTGTAGGCGCCCTTGGCCGACAGATTGCCTTTGACGTATTCGGTGCGCAGCGCCGGCAGGTTCTGCCGGCTGAGCGCCAGGATCGATGGCCTGTTGTGGCTGTTGAGCGCGATCTGCCAGCATTCGAGCGTTTCCACCGCATCGGCGGGACGCAGCACCTGCATGTGCGGGATCGCCCGGAGCGTCGCCAGATGCTCGATCGGCTGGTGCGTCGGCCCGTCCTCGCCTAGACCGATGGAATCGTGCGTCATCACGTAGATGACGCGCTGCTCCATGATGGCGCTGAGCCGGATCGCCGGGCGGGCATAGTCGGTAAACACCAGGAAGGTGCCGCCATAGGGGATCAGCCCCTTGTGCAGCGCCATGCCGTTCATGATCCCGGCCATGCCGTGCTCGCGGATGCCGTAGCGCATGTAGCGGCCGAAGCGGTCCTGGTCGGTGAACGGCTTGGTCTGCGGCGTATCGGTGAGATTACTGCCGGTGAGGTCGGCCGAGCCACCGACCGTTTCGGGCACCGCCCCGTTGATCACGTCGAGCGCCATCTGGCTGGATTTGCGCGTCGCGACCTTCGGCTTGTCGGCAGTGAGCTTCTGCTTGTAGGCGTCGAGCGCCGCCTCGAGACCGGCTGGCAGATCGCCGGCGAGCCGCCGCTCGAATTCGCCGCGGCGGGCGGGATCGAGGCCGGCCAGCCGCCCCTGCCAGGCGCCGAATTCGTTGGCCGAGCGCGTGCCGGCGGCGCGCCAGGCATCGAGCGTTTCCTTGGGGATCTCGAAGGGCGGATAGGTGATGCCGAGGTTCTTCTTGGCCGCCGCCAGCTCGTCCTTGCCGAGCGGCGAGCCGTGCACCTTGTTGGTGCCCTCCTTGTTCGGCGCGCCGAAGCCGATGGTGGTGCGCGCCGCGATCAGCAGCGGCCGGGTGCTCTTCCTGGCGTCGTTCAGCGCCTGCTCGACCGCCGCCTGGTCGTGCCCGTCGATTGCAACGGTGTTCCAGCCCGAGGCCTCGAAGCGCTTGAGCTGGTCGGTGGAGTCGGCATTGGAGACGTGCCCGTCGATGGTGATGCCGTTATTGTCCCAGATCAGCGTCAGCTTGTTGAGGTTGAGGTGCCCGGCCAGCGAGATCGCCTCCTGGCTGATGCCCTCCATCAGGCAGCCGTCGCCGCACAGGCACCAGGTGTGATGGTCGACCACGTCCCGGGTGAACTCGGCGCCGAGCTTGGCTTCGGCGATCGCCATGCCCACGGCATTGGCGATGCCCTGCCCGAGCGGGCCGGTCGTCGTCTCGATGCCCTTGAGGAAGCCATGTTCCGGATGCCCGGCGGTCTTGCTGCCGAGCTGGCGGAAATTCTTGATCTGCTCGATCGTCGCATCCTCGTAGCCGAGCAGGTAGAGCGAGGCATAGAGCAGCATCGAGCCATGCCCCGCGCTCAGCACGAACCGGTCGCGATCCGGCCAGTCGGGATGTTTCGGATCGAACTTCATGACCTTGGTGAACAGCACCGTCGCGAGGTCGGCGCAGCCCATCGGCAGGCCGGGATGGCCGGAATTGGCCTTCTCCACCGCGTCCATGGCGAGGGAGCGAATGGCGTTGGCCATCTCGTCGGCGGTCTTTGAATTGGTCATGAAATCCGCTCTTCTGCTGGTGATTTCGGGTCGGAAAAATGCCGGAAAACCGGCCTCCTCCCAAGCGGGGACTGGCTTAACAGGTTCGGTTTGCCTGTCAATGACAGGGCTCTATAGTGGTTCCGGCGGCACAGTGATTTGCGGGCGGAGCCATGAGCGACATCGAGAACACCATCGAGGCGGCATCGGACCGCCTGGACCGCGCCTTCCAGCGCCTCGAGGCCAGCGTGCGCAGCCTCAACGGCCGCATGCGCACGCATGCGCGCATCGAGGCCGACACGCAGAAGCTGCTGGCCGAGCGCGCCAAATTCGCCGGCGACCTCGACAAGGCCAGCGCCAGGGCCAAGCGGCTCGACGACGCCTCGGCCGAGGTCGCCCGCCGCCTCGTCGTCGCCATGGATACCGTCAACGAGGTGCTGCGTAATGCCTGATGTCGTCGTCGAGATTGCCGGCAAGAAATATCGCATGGGCTGCGAGGAGGGCGAACAGCAGCATCTGCTCGACCTCGCCGCCGACTTCAACGCCAGGGTCGAGGCCATGAAGGGCGATTTCGGCGAGATCGGCGACACCCGCCTGACGGTGATGGCCGGCATCGCCGCGCTCGACGAATTGAGCGAGGCGCACCGCACCATCGACAGCCTCAAGAAGGACATCGCCGAGCTCACCACCGCCGGCCGCGAGCTGACGCTCGAGGCCGAGGAGATGGAGCAGAAATTCGCCCGCCGGCTGGCCGAAGCGGCGCGCAAGGTCGAGGCCATCGCCACCGCCATCGACGAGACCGGCTCGCCCACCGCACCTTAGCGGCCGCTAGCGGAAGCGGCCGGGCGTCCACGTCTCCATCACCGCCTGCTCGAAATCCATCTCCTCGAGCATTTCGCGCATCACCTCGTCATCGAGCAGCCGGTCGTCGCGCGCCTTGACGAGCGCGGCACGGCGGGCGGTCAGCATCTCTCCCGCCAGCGACCCCAGCAGCTCGTCGCCGGCCGACGCCATCGGTTCGCTGTCGCGCTGCCGCTGCGCTTCGATGCGCTTGAGCATCATGTCGGCCATGCGCCGCGGCCGCTCGTCGGTCTGCCGGTCGCGGAACGCCGTGATGGCGGCCAGCGTCGCCTGCCGCGCCAGATCGTCGCCGAGCTTGCGCTGCGCCGCCCGGAGCTTTTCCTCGTTCGGATCGGCAACCTTCAGGGTGCCGATCAGCCAGGGCAGCGTCAGCCCCTGGATCAGCAGCGTGCCGATGGTGACCACGAACGCCACGACCTGGATCACGTCGCGGCCGGGAAACGCCGCGCCGGTTGCCGTGACCAGCGGAATACCGGCGGCGGCGGCAAGCGTCACCACGCCGCGCATGCCGGTCCACGCGATCACCAGGTTTTCCTGCCAGGTGAAGGGCGGCAGCAGCTCGAACCCGCCCTGCCGCTCGCGCCGTGCCGGTCCGGGCCGCCCCAGCCGCTGCGGCCGCTCGCGGCCCCGCCGCGCCGGCCGCGGATGCGCGAGCCGCTCGGCATTGGCCCGGGCCCGCCAGCGCGACAGCCCCGCCGTGAAGAACACCCAGGCGACACGCACCACGATCACCGCCAGCAGCACCAGCAGCGACAGCCCGAGCAATTGCAGCAGGTCGAAGCCCTTCTCCTGCGCGTCCTCGATCACCCAGCGGAACTGCAGGCCGATATAGGCGAACACGAAGGCTTCGAGCAGCGCGTCGGCGGTACGCCAGAACTGCCGCTCCTGGATGCGCGCGTCGTAGGTCGCGGCCGTGGCGTTATGGCCGAGCGAAAACCCCGCCGCGACCACCGCCAGCACGCCGGACGCGCCGATCTCCTCGGCGAGGATATAGGCGACGAACGGCACCAGCACCGAGAGCACCGTGGCCAGCGACGGGTTGGTGAGGCGCCGCCGCAGGCGCTGCACGATCACCGCGATCGCGAGCCCGACCACGATGCCGACCACGGCGCTGTAGAGCAGATAGAGGAACAGATTGGGGATCAGCAGGTGCGCCCCCGAGACGCTGGCCGCCGCGAAGGTGAAGAGCGTCAGCGCCGCGGCGTCGTTGATCAGGCTCTCGCCCTTGAGCACCGTCATCAGCCGCGACGGCAGCTTGAGCTTGCGTCCCACCGCGACGGCGGTGACCGCGTCGGGCGGCGACACCACCGCGCCCAGCACCAGGGCGACGCCCAGCGTCATTCCCGGCATGATTCCGGCGGCGACCGCGCCCACCACCGCCGTCGTCACCGCGACGAGGAACACCCCGAGGTTGAAGATCGATCCCAGCCGCCGCACGAAGCTGATCAGCGAGAACTCGCTCGCCGCCGAAAACAGCAGCGGCGGCAGCACCACCGTCAGGATGATCTCGGGCTCGAGCTCGAGCCGCGGCAGGCGCGGGATGAACGAGGCGGCAAGCCCGACCAGCGCCAGCAGCAGCGGCGCCTGGATGCCCCGCCGCTCGGCGATCAGCGTCACCGCGATCGCCGCGATCATCACGATCAGGATTTGTGAAACCACCGTCCGGCCCCCGTTTGCCCTGCCAATATAGGCGGCAACGGCCCGACCGGAAGATTGGCAAACTTTGCCAATCTATGTCATGCTGAACGAAGAAGGAGATCAACCATGGCCACCATGAACATCTCGCTCCCCGACGAAATGAAGGAATGGGTCGAGGCACAAGTTGGCGGAGGCAGCTTCGCCAATGCCAGCGACTATATGCGCGATCTCGTCCGACACGATCAGGAACGCAAGGCCGCGATCGCCAAGCTGCAGGCGTTGGTCGACGAGGCTCGGGCGAGCGGCAGCCGCGTGATTACCGACCTCGACGCCTATTTCGAGGAGATCACGGGTAGACCGCGTCCAAAGCTCAAGTCGATCGATGCGGCTTAGGATCACCGATCCCGCGCACGACGATATTGTCGCGATGTACAAATACGGCGTCGAAACCTACGGGGAGCGGCGCGCCAGGACCTATCTTGCCGAATTGTACGACGAGTTCCGGTTTATTCTGGAGTGGCCGCTGATATCGCGGGAGCACACCGACATTCGCCCTCCTGTCCGCCAGCGAATCTACCTCGTCCATAACATCATCTATGATCTGCCTCCCGGCGAGGGTGCGAATCCTTCATGTCCTGCATCACAGCGCAGACTGGAAAAACCTCCTCTAGCCGCATTTGCCTCCTCCGCGCATCGCGCCTATATTCGCCTCGCTGCCCGGTGCGTGCGGATCATCACATCCCCGGGGCCTTATCGATCCTTAAGGGAGCTGTCCCTGACCGGACCTGTGGGTTCGGACACACGGCGCCCACCTACGTCAGTAGGTTCCCGGGATCGACTATCCCACGGCCAGGGCGGCACGAATTTCGGGGGGCGCAGCGTCGCGCGCGACAGTGGATGCCGGTTTTGCGGAACAGCGACGCTGACGGAACGGTCCTTTCGATGTTCTCGAAAGGGCGGGCTTGATGGCCGATCCCAAGGTCGAGGAAGCCAAGGCAGCGTTGCGCCTGAAGGCGCGGGCCAATCGCGCCGCCATCCTCAATTCGCTCCGCCCGGGAGCGGCGCAGGCCGCCGCCGACCACTTCTTCAACGCCGTGCCGCTGCGGCCGAGCGACATCGTCGCCGGCTACTGGCGCATCAAGGACGAGATGGACTGCCAGCCCATCCTCATCCGGCTGATGGATTCGCTGCAGCCGGTGTGCCTGCCGGTGGTGCTCGGCGACGACCTGCCGCTGGAGTTGCGGCTGTGGGAACAGGGCACGCCGCTTTACGAGGCGGGCTTCGGCACGCTCGCCCCGTCCGAACTGGCGCCGCAGGTCGAACCCGACGTCATCCTCATGCCGCTGCTCGGCTTCGACAGCCGCGGCACGCGGCTCGGCTATGGCGGCGGCTATTACGACCGGACGCTCGAAAAGCTGCGCAAGAAGCCGCGCCTCATCGGCCTCGCCTTCGCCGCGCAGGAGCTCGAGATCGTGCCGCGCGAGGCCCATGACGTACCGCTGGACATGGTGATCACCGAGCAGGGCGTGCGCAGCTTCGAGCCCGCCACCGCATGAGACTGCTGTTCCTGGGCGACGTTATGGGGCGCGCCGGCCGCGACGCGGTGAGCGACCGCCTCCCCGGCCTCATCGCCGAGTACGGCTTCGATTTCGTCGTCGTCAACGGCGAGAACGCCAGCCACGGGCGCGGCCTGACCGAAAGCCACTATGCCGAGCTGCGCGCCGCCGGCGCCGACGTGGTGACGCTGGGCGACCACGCCTGGGACCAGCGCGACACGCTGACCTATATCGAGCGCGAGCCGACGCTGCTCCGGCCGATCAATTTTGCCCCCGGCGTCCCCGGCCGCGGCGCCAATCTGGTGGAGGGCCGCAACGGCCACCGGGTGCTGGTCGTCAACGCCCAGGGCCGCGTCTTCATGAACCCCGTGGACGATCCGTTCCGCGCCGTCGAAGCGGCAATCGCCGCCTGCCCGCTCGGCGAGCAGGCCGACGCCATCGTCGTCGACTTTCACACCGAGGCGACCTCCGAAATCCAGGCGATGGGGTTTTTCCTCGACGGGCGGGTGAGCCTCGTCGTCGGCACCCACACCCACATCCCCACCGCCGACGCCCGTATCCTGCGCGCCGGCACGGCGCTGATGGCCGACGCCGGCATGTGCGGCGACTTCAACTCGGTGATCGGCATCGAGGTGGACGAGCCGCTCAACCGCTTCCTCACCGGCATCGCCCACGGCCGCTTCACCCCGGCGGAGGGCGAAGCAACGCTATGCGGCATCGCCATCGAAACCGATCCGAAGACGGGCCTCACGGTGAAGTTTTCGCCTGTCCGTATCGGTGGAACGCTGTCGCAGTCTTTGCCGAGTTTCTAGTAACGAAAGCGGCTGACTAACGGATGACCTTCAATTCGCCGCGGGCGATCTTTTCGGCGGCATCGTGACCAACGTAGCTGCCAAGCTCCTTGTCACGGATCAGTGCCTTCTTGAGTGTCCGGACGACGCTTTCTGCCCACTTAACGAATTCAGGTGACTTCTTCATCCACTCGCCGTCGTCCCAATAGACCGGCGTGTAGAAATATCGGCCGGCCTTAATGACTCCCTTGTCGCAATATGATCTCCAGTACTCGATCACCTCGGAGTGCTCGACGTCGACGTCAGTTTTCACGTCGCTGATAGACTTGACTCGAATGTCGGGTATCCATGCCGAAGGCGCGAAGTAGCATATCCGAAACGATCCACCTCCTTTAGATCCAAAGGGTAGTGATTTGAGGGGCAAGAGCGCGTTCCGGCCCTCGTTCGTGTCGCTGCTGAGGAGCTGAAGGTCAGACCGAACTCGTAACACCGACTCAAGTACACCGAGATCGACGTTGGTGACGATGAGATTGCTCTGACGTCCGATCATCTTCGCGGGCTTACTTGTTTTTGATGGGCAGGAAATCCACCGGCAGCCCCGGTTTGGCTTCAACTATGTCATCACGCGCCTGTCGCTCCCGCGCAACAGGTATGCCACCTATAGTTTGCCGCCCTACCTGGACGCCCGCAACGACATCATCCTGGTCAATGTCGATTGCGCCAACGTCAAGGTATCGACTCTTCTTCTGCCCGTCGGGGGTATCTACCCTGACCTCGGTTTTCACTTTGATATTGGGGTCGTCCTCATACTTCTTTGTTAAGTCAGCAAGCGCCTCCGCGACGCCGGCCTGGTGCGCCGGCCCACCCTTTTTCCCGTAGGGATTGGGCACGACCTTCGCCGGCTCTCCCTCGCCAACTGCATCTGTGACTTCCCCTACATCGTCCGGCAATTCGGCGGCCGGACTGACGATGCCCAGACCGAGCGAATGCACGGCCGAGTCATCGCTTGGTCCAACAGCAGTGGTAGTTGCGAGATAGAGGGCCGAGGCTAGGGCGCCGAGCCCGGCAAATCCCGGAAGCGCCGTCGCCATGCCTTCGACAAGGGTGCCGACGTTCGCGCCACTCAGGGTGCTGAACGCCGGGACTGCAATTGCCGCTCCCACCGCGATGCTTGTTTGTGGGGCGCTGCTCACTGCCCCGCCAACGCTTTGACCCAGCGCGATCAGCGATGGCGCCGTGAACGAGTTAGCCTGTGTATAGGCCGCCACGGCCGCAGCCGCCGCACTGCCCACCGCCGCGACGTTGGTGTTGGCCGGGATCGGTATGCTCGACGAACTGGCCACGCCTGTACCGACGGTGGCTCCGGTCGAGCTAACGTTGGAGGGCGCTGGGCTCGGGCTCGACGTTACAGCGCCCACGACCGCTGCTGCCGTGGCGCTGACACCGCCTCTGTCGGCGGACGTATCAGCCCCGGCGTTGACCCCGCCTCCGCCGCCTAAATTAAGCCAGACTTACAGCATCGCCGCTCTAGAGTGAGGCTGCAGCACAGCGAGCGATCTTCGTCGCACCAGCCTTCAATATCGGCGGCTCAGAACTTGAACACCGAGGCTGCGCTGGCTTTGTGCTTCTGCCGCGCCTCGATGGCGGCGCGCAGGCGGGCGATCTCGGCTTCGAGCAGGCCGATGCGGTCGGTCAGTTCCTCCACCGACATGGCGTCGATGGCCATGCCGACCTCGTGCCCCTTGGGTTTTTTCACCTCGTCGTCATCGAACATGGCGGGGCTCCTTCGGTTGGGACTATGAAGTCTAATCCCAACCCGCCCGCAGGCGCAAAACCCCCGATGCCGCTTCCCGCCGAAATGTCCGCCATCACCGCCGCCGCGCCCGGCGGCCCCGAAGTGCTGCGCCTCGCGCGCCTGCCCGTGCCGGTGCCGGGGCCGGGCGAGGTGCTGATCCGCGTCGTCGCGGCGGGCGTCAATGCGCCGGATCTGGCGCAGCGGGCCGGCACGTACCCCCCGCCGCCCGGGGCGTCGCCGCTGCTCGGGCTCGAGGTGGCGGGCGAGATCGTGGTCGCCGCCGGCCATTGGACCGTGGGTGACATGGTGACGGCGCTGTGCAATGGCGGCGGCTATGCCGAATATGCCGCAGTGCCCGCGGGACAAGTGCTTCCGGCCCCCCGCGGCTGGGATGTCGCCGACGCCGCCGCCCTGCCCGAGACCTGGATTACTGTCACGCAATCGCTGGTGATGCGCGCCGGTCTGCAGCCCGGCATGAGCGTGCTGGTAACCGGCGCGGCCGGCGGCATCGGCGGCGCCGCGATCCAGATCAGCCGCCTGCTCGGCGCCACCCCGATCGCCCTCGTTTCGTCGGCCGAAAAGGCGGCTTACGTGCTCGGCCTCGGCGCCCACGCTGCCATCCGCCACGACAGCGAGGACGTCGCGGCGCGCGTGCGCGAACTGACCGGCGGCAAGGGCGTCGACCGCATCGTCGACATGATCGGCGGCGCCACCACGCGGCGCAATGTCGAGCTGCTCGCCCGCTTCGGCCATCTGGTGCAGGTGGCGACCCTGGGCGAGCGCGATGCCGACATCCCGCTCAACCGCCTGGTCGCCAACCAGCTGACGCTGTCGGGCTCGACGCTGCGCCCGCAGACCGCCGAGACCAAGGCCGCCATCGTCGCCCATCTGCGCCAGCATTTCTGGCCGGCGCTGGCTGATCCGGCCCTGCCGCGCCCGAAAATCCGCCGCTTCGCTTTGGCCGAGGCCGCCGATGCGCATCGCGCCATGGCCGAGCGCGGCCACTACGGCAAGATCGTGCTGCTGACCTGACAAGCGGTTGGCCGATCGGACGCTCTTCGCGGCCGAACGGCCAGAGCACAGACAAACTACTGACGGAAATCGTTGAAAACCGGACTGCGACCCCGTATATTGCTGCCATTCCCCTTCTTACCAACGCCGAAAGGCGGGGCGCGCCGGTGAAGCCCGGTCGCCACCGGAAAGCGAGTTTTATCATGGCCACAACCCTCCTGATGCCCAAGGCGACCGCCGTCTGGCTCGTCGACAACACCGCGCTGAGCTTCGACCAGATCGCCGCCTTCTGCGGCCTGCATCCGCTCGAGGTGCAGGGCGTCGCCGACGGCGACGTGGCCGGCGGCATCATGGGCGTGAACCCCATCCAGAACGGCCAGCTCACCCGCGAGGAGATCGAGAAGGCCGAGGCCGACCCCGACTATCGCATGAAGGTGTCCGACCCGAAGGTCCGCGTCGCCCAGGCCAAGCGCAAGGGCCCGCGCTACACCCCGATCTCGCGCCGCAACGAACGCCCCAACGCCATCCGCTGGCTGCTGCGCAACCACCCCGAGCTCAAGGACGCGCAGATCATGCGCCTCGTCGGCACCACCAAATCGACCATCGATTCGGTGCGCGAGAACACCCATTGGAACTCGGCCAACATCCAGCCGATGGATCCGGTGACGCTCGGCCTGTGCAGCCAGATCGACCTCGACCTCGAGGTCAAGCGCGCCGCCGTCCGCAGCGGCGCCGGCACCCCGGACGAGGTCGAGCAGGGCACCATGCTGCTGACCGCCGAGGAAGCGCTGGCCACCGCCGGCGGCCGCACCGGCGCCACCGACCTGCCCGGATCGGACGCCAACCGCCGCCCCGAGCAGGATGAGGAGATCGACGCCGAATCCGTGTTCGCCAAGCTCAAATCGCTCAAATCGGACACGGCCGACGAAGACCGAGACTGAATTGCGACGACTGCAAATCGGGGGGTTGCCGCCCTCACCCCCTTCCCCTCCCCGCAAGGGGGAGGGGGGCCCGACTGAAACATCGAAGAAGGCGGTTCTATCGCCTCTGCCTCGCGGGCGGAGGCCGGGGGACCCCAGCCGCCGGATGAACTACTCCAACCCTTGAAGGAAACCGATGGCAGGCGATCCCCTGCTCGCAGTGCTGGTGCTGCTGGTCGTGGCCGTTGCGCTCGTGCCGCTGTTCAAATGGCTCGGGCTCGGCACCGTGCTCGGCTACCTCGCTGCCGGCGTCGCCGTCGGCCCCTATGGCTTCCGCCTGATCTCGGACAGCGAGACCATCCACTCGGTGTCCGAATTCGGCATCGTCATCATGCTGTTCCTCATCGGTCTCGAGGTGCATCCGCTCGAGCTCTGGCGCCTGCGCCACAAGGTGCTGGGCCTCGGCGTCACGCAGATGCTGGCGACCGCCGCGCTGCTCGGCGGCGCCGTCTGGCTCATCGGCTTTGACTGGCAGGCGGCGGTGATCGTCGGCCTTGCCCTGGCCATGAGCTCCACCGCCATCGCCATGCAGACCGTGCAGCAGCGCTCGCTGACCATGACCGACACCGGCCGCGCCACGCTGGTGACGCTCCTGGTGCAGGACATGGCGGTGATCCCGGTGCTGGCCCTGATCCCGGTGCTCGCCGCCACCTGGAGCGTGGCGCCCAATCTCGGGCCCAACGCCGTCGAGCAGGCGGCCGACGCCGTGACCAACCCCTATAGCTGGTGGGTGGCGCTGGTGATCGTCGGCGGCTTCATCGGCGTGACCCTCGCCTCGCGCTATCTGATGCGGCCGCTGATGCGCTGGGTGGCGGCCGCCAAGATCCCCGAGGGCTTCACCGCGCTCGGCCTGCTGATCGTCATCGGCGCCGCCTTCGCCACCGACAGCATGGGGCTGAGCCCGGCGCTCGGCGCCTTCCTCGGCGGCGTGCTGCTCGCCGACAGCGAGTACCGGCACGAGCTCGAAAGCAACCTCGAGCCGTTCAAGGGCCTGCTGCTCGGCCTGTTCTTCATCTCGGTGGGCATGGGCATCGCCTTCGGCGTGCTGTTCGCCGAACCGCTGCGCGTGCTGAGCCTCGTGGTCGTGGTCATCGCTGTCAAGATCGCCGTGCTCTACGTGCTCGGCACGTTCTTCAAAATGCACGTCGCCGACCGCCTGCTGCTCGCCATCCTGTTGAGCCAGGCCGGCGAGTTCGCCTTCGTGCTCATCAACTTCGCCCGCTCCGCCGCGCTGCTGCAGCAGCAGGAGGCACAGCTCTGGGCCGTGGTGGTGGCGCTGTCGATGGCGCTGACGCCGGTGCTGCTGCTGCTGTTCGACAAGGTGTGGGTGCCGCGCATCAATGCCCGCGCACCGCTGCCCGCCATCCCCGACGATCTGCCCGACCATCGGCCGGTGATCGTGCTCGGCTATGGCCGCTTCGGCCAGATCGTCACCCGCCTGCTGCGCGCCCAGGGCTACACCATGACCCTGATCGACGACGACCCGGCGCAGATCGAGCTGGTCAAGCGCTTCGGTGTAAAGGTGTTCTACGGCGATGGCGGCCGCCTCGACATCCTGCGCGCCGCCGGCGCCGCCGAGGCGCAGATGATCGTCATCGCCGTGGCCGGCGGCGACCGCATCCTCGCCATCGCCGAAATGATCCGCCGCAACTTCCCCAAGGTGAAGATCGCCGCGCGCGCCATCGACCGCAGCCATGCGCACGCGCTGATGGCGCTCGGGGTCGACGTGTTCGAGCGCGAGACCTTCCGCGCCGCCATCGCGCTCGGCGCCAAGGCGCTGGAGGCGCTCGGCCATTCGCCCGAGGAGGCCCGCCGCCTCGCCGACGCCTTCGAGAAGCACGACATCCGCCTGCTGCACGACTCCTACGAGCTGCGCGACGACCGCGACGCCTATATCGGCTTCGTGCGCCGCTCGACCGAAATGCTGGACCAGGTGATGCGTGCCGACCGCGAAGCCGCCGAAGCCCGCAAGCCCGACGATTCCGCCGCCGCCCAGTAGCGGCCGGCTTGACAACACCGGCCGGCCGTCGTCGGGATGGCGGCCTCTCCTGCCTGCCCGAGTCCCCCCATGTTCGATCCCTGGTTCTGGTCCGTCGCCGTGGCCACCGTGGCCATCGTGGCCCTCAGCAAATCGGGCCTGCTGGGCAGCCTCGGCATGGTGGGCGTGCCGCTGCTGGCGCTGGTGATGCCGGCGCGCGAGGCGGCCGGCATGCTGCTGCCGCTGCTGTGCATCATGGACATCATCGGCGTGCTCGCCTTCCGCCGCGAGGTGGACTGGCGCAACATCCGCATCATGCTGACGGGCGGCCTTGCCGGCACGCTGGTCGGCTGGGCCCTGTGGAGTGTGATCACCGACGCCGAGGTGCTGCTGATCGTCGGCATCATCACCATGCTGTTCATCATCGACGCGGTGGTGCCCTGGCGGAAGCGCCTGGCCGAGGGCGCGGCGCCGTCGGCGCCGTGGGGCGTGTTCTGGGGCGGCGTCGCCGGCCTCACCAGCTTCATCAGCCACACCGGCGGCCCGCCGGCGCAGATCTACCTGCTGCCGCAGCGCCTGCCGCCCAACATCTATTCCGGCACCACGGTGATCTTCTTTTTCGCCATCAACTACGCCAAGCTGATCCCGTATTACTTCCTGGGACAGCTCTCGCTCGCCAATCTCGAGACCGCCGCCGTGCTGGCCCCCATCGCCATCGCCTTCATGCTGCTCGGCGTGTTCCTGGTGCGCCGCATCTCGGCGAAGCTGTTCTACCAGGTGGCCTATGTGCTGGTGTTCTTCATCGCCCTCAAGCTGATCTATGACGGCGTCGGGGGCGTGTTCTTTCCCGGGCACGCGTAAGACGCGAGCATTTCGCGATGCGACCGGCTCCGGCGGGCGTTGCCCCCACCCCCAGCCCCTCCGTGCAAGGGGGAGGGAGCCTGACTGAAACATCGGTGCCTGCGGTACCATCGCCCCCCTTCCTTGCGGGGAAGGGACGGGGCTCGGGGCCGCACCCGCCGGAGACGCATCCGGTCGGTCGCACAGAGCCTGAAAAACAAAGGCCCAGGAAACTCCTGGGCCCGAATTGGCTGCCGCGTTACGCGCCGCTGGCCTGCAATCGCTGCAATTCGTCCTTGATTTCGAGCTTTCTACGCTTGAGTGCCGCGATCATCATGTCGTCGTGCGAGAGATGGGTCATCTCGTCGTCGATCTGGCGCTCGATTTCCCTATGCCGCCTTTCGAGGGCGGCGATATGGCCTTCAGTCGTCATGACAACTCCTTTCAAGCGTTTCGAACGACTCGATGGTAAGAAAAGACAGGTGCGTTGTCGACGCCCTCGCGGCGGCGTGGGAAAGCTGGTGTAAAGCGCCGCGGCAATGCGTTAACCAGATGTCTCAGACTGCCCGGAATCAGGGGAATCCAAGGGTCTTCCGATGCTGCCGCTGACCAAGGAACAGGAAGTCGCGCTCGGGCTGGAGCTGGCCACAAAGCGGCAGGAACATGCCGATCTCGACGCCGCCATCCACACCCTGTCCTCGTCCGGCTATGCCGACCAGATGCTGCTGCAGCGCATGAAGAAGCGCAAACTGGCGCTCAAGGACCGCATCGTGCAGCTCGAGAACCTGCTGCTGCCCGACATCATCGCTTGAGCGGCGGAGCGATTTTCGCTACACGCCCGGCTTCACGAGGGGCCCGACATGCCAACGCCGCCGTCCGTCGCCATCGTCATGGGCAGCCAGTCCGACTGGGCCACCATGAAGCACGCCGCCGACACGCTGGACGCGCTCGGCATCGGCCATGACGACCGCATCGTTTCCGCGCACCGCACCCCCGACCGGCTGGTGGATTTCGCCAGGGGCGCCAGGGCCGAAGGCTTCAAGGTGATCATCGCCGGCGCCGGCGGCGCGGCGCATTTGCCCGGCATGATCGCCGCGATGACCACCCTGCCGGTGTTCGGCGTGCCGGTGCAGAGCCGGGCGCTCGGCGGCCAGGACAGCCTGCTGTCGATCGTGCAGATGCCGGCCGGCATCCCGGTCGGCACCCTCGCCATCGGCGAGGCCGGCGCCACCAACGCCGCTTTGCTCGCCGCCGCGGTGCTGGCGCTGAACGACGCGACGCTCGACGCCGCGCTGGCGCAATACCGCGCCGACCAGACCGCCGGGGTGGCGATGTCGCCTCGCAAAGATGGCTGATATGGCCCCCACCCCCGGCCCCTCCCCGCAAGGGGGAGGGGTGCGATGGAGCCGCCGGCAGGGTGGTGCAGTCAGGCTCCCCTCCCCCCTGCGGGGAGGGGTTGGGGGTGGGGGCAGTTGCCCACAAGGTACGCCATGACCTGCCCCCGCGGCGCCGTGATCGGCATCCTCGGCGGCGGCCAGCTCGGGCGCATGCTGTCGCTGGCCGCGGCGCGGCTGGGGTTTCGCACCCACATCTATTGCCCGGATCCGGCAAGCCCCGCCTTCGAGGTGACGCCGCACAGGACCGTCGCCGCCTATGACGACGAGGCGGCGCTGGCCGCCTTCGCCGCGGCGGTCGACGTGATCACCTATGAGTTCGAGAACGTTCCGGCGCCGACCGCCGAATTCCTCGCCGGCCTGAAGCCGCTGCGGCCGGGCGCCCGGGCCCTGGCCGTGTCGCAGGACCGGCTGGTGGAAAAATCCTTCATCGGCGGCCTCGGCATCCCGGTCGCCCCGCACCGCGCCATCCGCGGCGCCGCCGATCTGGCGCCGGCGCTGGCGGCGCTCGGCACCCCCGGCATCCTCAAGACCACGCGGCTGGGCTATGACGGCAAGGGCCAGCGCAAGGTCGGCTCGCTCGCCGAGGCGGAGGCGGCGTTCGCCGCCCTCGCCCCGCATCCGCTGGTCTACGAGGCGTTCGTGCCGTTCGTGCGTGAAATCTCGGTGGTCGCCGCCCGCGGCCTCGACGGCGCCGTGGCGGCGTTCGATCCGGCCGAGAACGTGCACCGCGACGGCATCCTCGCCACCTCCAGCGTTCCCGCCGCGATCTCCGCCGCCACCGCCGCCGCCGCCCAGGCGCACGCCGCCGCCATCGCCACCGCGCTCGACTATGTCGGCGTGCTGGGCGTCGAGTTCTTCGTGCTCCAGGACGGGAAGCTGTGCGTGAACGAAATCGCTCCGCGCGTGCACAATTCCGGCCACTGGACCGAATCCGTTTGCATTTGCGATCAGTTCGAACAGCACATCCGCGCCCTCGCCGCCTGGCCGCTGGGCGATCCGCGGCGGCTGGCGGACGTGGTGATGGAAAACCTGATCGGCGACGCCATCGCGGCGATTCCGGCGCAACTGGGCCCCGGCATCCGCCCGCACGCCTACGGCAAGGCCGAGTCGCGGCCGGGCCGGAAGATGGGCCATCTCAATCGGATTTCCCTAAAAACGCCCCTAAAATAGGCCGTTTTCGCCCCGTTCACCCGTGGACAAGCCCGCGCGCTTCAACTATATACGCCGACCACGGTGACCGGCTTGGCCGGTCGGCGCGATTGTCTTTGGCAATTACGCTCGAACTCAACCACTGATGACGAATTCACGAAGGGCGGTTCCGCTTGCAAGTAGTTGTTCGCGATAACAATGTCGACCAGGCGCTGCGCGCGCTGAAGAAGAAGCTGCAGCGCGAAGGCGTCTTCCGCGAGATGAAGCTGCGGAACTACTACGAAAAGCCGTCCGAGAAGAAGGCCCGCCAGAAGGCCGAAGCGGTGCGCCGTGCCCGCAAGCTTGCCCGCAAGCGCGCCCAGCGTGAAGGCGGCCTGCCCGCTGCTCCCACCGCCGCCGCCCGTCCGGCGCGCGCCGAACGGTCGTAAGTCAGTCGACGCCGCCTGCCCGGGCGGCGTTTGCGTTCGACCAAGCCCGTTCCCCCGGCTCCCTTGGGGGAAGCGTCAAACAAAACAACCTGAGGGACTATCATGAAGAAACTTATCGCCGCCGTCGCGATCTCCGCCCTGGCCGCCGTCGGCTTTGCCGGCCAGGCCGATGCCGCCAGCCGCGTCAAGGTGGGTGTGCTGAGCTGCGACGTGGAGCCCGGCATCGGCTACCTGATCGGTTCCGCCAAGGATCTCACCTGCTGGTTCAAGCCGTCCAACGGCGGCAAGTCCGAGCGCTATCACGGCTCGATCAAGAAGCTCGGCCTCGACGTCGGCTTCACCGCCAAGACCAAGATCGCCTGGCTGGTGTTCGCCGCGACCAAGGATTGGGCCAAGAAGCACGCCCTCGCCGGCACCTATGTCGGCGCCTCGACCGAAGCCACTCTCGGCGTCGGCCTCGGCGGCAACTGGCTGATCGGCGGCTCCAACAAGTCGTTCGCGCTGCAGCCCTGGTCGATCCAGGGTCAGGTCGGCCTGAACTACTCGCTCACCTGGACCGATCTCACCCTCGAGTAAGATCGACCGCATCGAATTTGAAACGCCGGTCCACTGGGCCGGCGTTTTTGTTTGTGCGGCGACGGGACTGTCAGCGCCTGGCCGCTTCCACGCTCTCGAAGAACGCCTTGGCCTTCTCCCACTCGCCGCGGTCCCACAGGCCGTCGTGGTTGGCGCCCGGCTCGAGCCAGAGGCCGGCCTTGACCGGAGCCAGGTCGTAGACGCGCTGGCCGTGCGCAACGCCGATGGTGGTGTCGCCGGTGCCGTGCGCCACGAACACCGGCGCCGTGACGGTGCCGATCCAGTCGTCGACCGGATATTTGTCGTCCATCAGCAGGTCGACCGGCAGGTACCAGTAGCGATCGCGCCCGACCGCCGTCGCCGAGTCGAACGGCGTTTCAAGGAACAGGGCGTCCGGCTTGCGCTGGCTCGCCACATAGGTCGCCGGCCCCGAGCCGAGCGAGCGGCCCCAGACCACGATGGGGAAGCCCTTGGCTGCCGCCCAGTCGTAGGCAGCCAGGGCGTCCTCGAGGATGTGCGCCTGGCTGATCTCGCCGGGCGAGCCGCCGAAGCCGCGATAGTCGAAGGCGAGAAAGCCGTAGCCGTCCGCCTCCATCGCCTCGTAGCGCTGATGCTCGCGCGAAAAGCTGAGGGCGTTGCCGCGATAGTAGACGATCAGCGGCTTGCCCGGCTGCGGCGCCTCGTACCAGCCGGCGAGGCTCGACCCGTCGCCCGAGGGGATCGCCACCAGGCTCGCCCGGTGCAGCAGCGTCTCGTTGAGGCTGAACATCCTGCCGCCCGGCTCGTACTGCAGGCTGCGCTGGTTGAGGTAGATGTAGCCCAGCAAGGCGCAATAGCCGACGACGATGACCACGAGGACCCCGATCAGGATCCGCCACACCCACTTCATGCCCGCTCCTCCGTGCGCCGAGGATAGCACGCCTCGCAGCGTTCGGGGACTAGGCCGTCGTGGCCGGCTCCAGCGCTTTCTTGAACGCCATGTCGAAGACCTCTTCGGGCTGTGCGCCGCTCATCGCGAAGCGGCCGTCGAAGATGAAGAACGGCACGCCCTGGATGCCCTGCTGCGCCGCGGCCATCGCCAGTTGATGCGACTCCTCGAGCTCGCGCGGATCGGCGATGTCGCCCAGCGCCTCCTCGCGCGTGAACCCGTAGCCGGTGGCGATCTCGGCCAGCACCTCGGGATCGTTCACCTGCCGGTGGTCGAGGAAATAGGCGGCGGCGATGGCATTGGCGAGCGCGTGCTGCGTGCCCTTGGCCCGGGCCAGCCGGATCAGCGTATGCGCCTTCTGCGTCGGGAAGGTGCGCGGCTGCTGGCTGAGATCGAGCTCGATGCCCGACTTTTTCGCCTCGCTTTCGGCCCGCGCCCAGATCGCCTTGGGCTCGCGCCCGTATTTCTGCTGCAGCATGGCGCCGACGTCGTAGCCCTCGGGCGGGGTGTTGGGATCGAGGTAGAACGGATGGTTCTCGACATCCACCGTCACGTCCGCCGGCAGCGCCGCGATCGCCTTGTCGAGCCGCGCCGAGCCGATCAGGCACCAGGGGCAGACGATGTCGGTGAAGAGGTCGACCTTGAGCGTGCGGGACATGAACCGGGCCTTGCAACGGAAAGCCGCAACATGGGAAGCCGCCCCCGATCCCGCAAGCAGGCACATGGCTGTGAGTTAGGCGCGTGCCGGCAGGACGGCGGGCGTCACGTGGCGAGCAGCATGGCCGGCGGCCGCCACAGGCGCCGGATCGGCCAGGCGACGAGGCGCACGAGGAGCCGCGCCGTGCGGCTCGACCAGCGCAGTACGAACAGCGTCAGGCCGAACAGCCAGAGCGCCGCGCCGACAAGCCAGGCGCCGAGCTCGACGAGGAGCTTTCCCAGCCGCAGCACGCCATGGCCGAGCAGCTTCATCACCCCGAGGAAGCGGCCCTGGTAGCGGTCGGCCGCCCTGGCCAGCAGCCGCACGTCGGCGACGCTGTCGGAGGCTTCGGCGCTGAGCTTCATCGCCCGCACGCCACCGGCCTTGCCGATGCGGCCGAAATCGGTGGCGAGATCGGTCACCACTGCCGCCGCTTTCGGGTTGAACACCCGGGCCAGCGGCCCACCCATCTCGCCCAGCCGGAACTCGCGGCCGAGATTGACCGTCTCGGCCAGCGCCGCCTTGTCGATGCTCTTGCCGAGACGCGCGCCGACCTCGCCCACCAGCCGCACCGGCAGCTTGCCGACCTTGCTCATGGCCTTGAGGAACGACACCCCGGTCTTGACCGGCAGCGTCCCGCCCAGGCTCATCACCGTGCTGACCGTGAGGCCGAGCCCGACCGTGGCGACGCCGAGGGTGAAGTAGTTGACCGGCTGTCCGGTGAGGTAATGCGTGCCCTCGCCCACCAGGTCGCGCACGTCGCCGACGCCGCTGAGGTCGGTCGCCACCACGCAGGCAAGGCCCGCTTCGCTGTCGAAATCGCCGTTGACGACGCAGTTCCAGCCCTGCTGCAGCACATTGCCGACATCCACCGCCGGCAGCGCCGCGATGCGCGCCACGAGCCCGGGCGGCACCGCCACCTCCTGGCTCTGCGCCAGCGCCAGCAGCGAGCGCGCCAGGTCGCCGTCATTGTGGTCGAGCGCCGCGGCGATCTCGGCCTCGTAGCGCTGTGGCGGAATCTGCCGCAGCCGGTAGTCGGCCACGGCGCCGTCCGCCGCGAAGGCGAGCGTCCTGGCCGCCAGCCAGGCCTGTGGCGACAGCAGCAGCCCGACGACCAGCAATGTCGCCGTCACCGACCGGAAGATCGCCCGAAACAGATAGCGCACGCCGCCTCCGGACCCATGATCCGCCATCATCTGGGCATGCTGGTGCCAAAACAAAAGGGCCGCCCGATGGCGGCCCTGCGAATTCCTCGATCCCGTGCGGGCCTAGTGCCCGAGTGCCTTGACGATGTCTTCCGTCATCTTCTTGGCGTCGCCGAACAGCATCATGGTGTTGTCGCGGAAGAACAGCTCGTTCTGCACGCCGGCATAGCCCGCGGCCATGCCGCGCTTGATGAAGAGCACCGTTCCAGCGTCCTCGACGTTGAGCACCGGCATGCCGTAGATCGGCGAGCTCTTGTCGGTCTTGGCCGCCGGATTGGTCACGTCGTTGGCACCGATGACGAAGGCCACGTCCGCCTGCGCGAACTCGGAATTGATGTCCTCGAGCTCGAACACCTCGTCATAGGGCACGTTGGCCTCGGCCAGCAGCACGTTCATGTGCCCCGGCATGCGCCCTGCCACCGGATGGATGGCGTATTTGACCTCGACGCCTTCCTTCTTCAGCAGGTCGGCCATTTCGCGCAGCGCGTGCTGCGCCTGCGCCACCGCCATGCCGTAGCCGGGGACGATGATGACCTTGCTGGCGTTCTTCATCAGGTAGGCCGCATCGTCGGCGGCGCCCTGCTTGACCGGCCGCGTCTCCTCCTCGCCGCTCGCCGCGGCGCCCTCGTCGGCGCCGAAGCCGCCCAGGATCACCGAGATGAAGCTGCGGTTCATCGCCTTGCACATGATGTAGCTGAGGATGGCGCCCGACGAGCCCACCAGCGCGCCGGTGATGATCAGCGCCGTGTTGCCCAGCGTGAAGCCGATGCCCGCCGCCGCCCAGCCGGAATAGGAGTTGAGCATCGAGACGACCACCGGCATGTCGGCGCCGCCGATCGGGATGATCATCAGGACGCCCAGCGCCAGCGCGAGGATGGTGATGAGCCAGAAGAAGATCGCGTTCGAGGTGATGAAGAATGCCACGATCAGCGCCACCAGCACGAGGCCGAGCACCGAATGCAGAATGTGCCGGCTCGGCAGCAGGATCGGCTTGCCGCCCATGCGGCCGCTGAGCTTGAGGAAGGCGATGATCGAGCCGGTGAAGGTGAAGGCGCCGATGGCGACGCCCAGGCTCATCTCGATCAGGCTCTCGGCCCGGATGCGGTCGCCTTCGAGGATGCCGAAGGCTTCGGGCGCATAGAGCGCCGCGGCCGCGACGCACACCGCCGCAAGGCCGACCAGCGAGTGGAAGCCCGCGACCAGCTCGGGCATCTGCGTCATCTTCACGTTGCGCGCCAGATATGCGCCGATGCCGCCGCCGATGGCGATGCCGCCGATGATCAGCACCCAGCTCAGCCAGTCGGAAACGCCGGTGACCAGCAGCGTGGTGACGATGGCGATGGCCATGCCGACCATGCCGAGCAGGTTGCCGCGGCGCGAGGTGGCCGGGCTGCTGAGGCCGCGCAGCGCCAGGATGAAGAGCGCGCCCGCGATGAGATAGAGCAGCGCCGCGATGTTGCCGGAGATCATCGGTCAGCCCTTCTTCTTGTACATGGAGAGCATGCGCTGCGTGACGAGGAAGCCGCCGAAGATGTTCACGCTGGCAAGCACCAGCGCGAAGAAGCCGAAGATCTTGCTGGCGATGTTGGCGTCTGCCGCGAGGTGCGCGCCGACGGCGAGCAGCGCGCCCACCACGATCACCGAGGAGATGGCGTTGGTGACGCTCATCAGCGGCGTGTGCAGCGCCGGCGTGACGCTCCAGATCACGAAATAGCCGACGAAGATCGCCAGCACGAAGATCGAGAGCTGGAAGATGAAGGGATCGATCATGGCTCGCTCCGCTATGCCGCGACTTTGATGTTGGGATGCACGATCGCGCCGTCGCGCGTGAGCACGGTAGCCTTCACCAGCTCGTCGTCCCAGTTGACCGCGAAGGCCTTGGTCTTCTTGTCGAACATCGTCTCGAGGAAGGCGACGAGATTGCGCGCGAACAGCTGGCTGGCCGAGGTGGCGAGCCGCGCCGGCACGTTCTTGTAGCCGATGATGGTGACGCCGTTGGGCGTGGTGATCACCTCGCCCGGCCTGGTCAACTCGACATTGCCGCCGCGCTCGGCCGCGAGGTCGACGATCACCGAGCCCGGCTGCATCGACTCGACCATCGCCTTGCTGACCAGCTTCGGCGCCGGCCGCCCGGGGATCAGCGCCGTAGTGATGACGATGTCCTGCTTGGCGATGTGGCTGGCGGTGAGCTCCGCCTGCGCCGCCTTCTCCGCGTCGGTCAGCTCGCGGGCGTAGCCGCCCGACCCCGACGCGTCCTTGAGCGCATCGGTCATGATGAATTTCGCACCCAGCGATTCCACCTGCTCGCCGGCGGCGGCGCGCACGTCGGTGGCGCTCACCACCGCACCGAGGCGCTTGGCCGTGGCGATCGCCTGCAGGCCCGCGACGCCCGCGCCCATCACGAAGACTTTCGCCGGCCGCACCGTGCCGGCCGCCGTCATCATCATCGGCATGGCGCGGTCGAAGGCGACCGCCGCATCGAGCACGCCCTGGTAGCCGGCGAGGTTGGCCTGGCTGGAAAGGATGTCCATCACCTGCGCGCGGGTGATGCGCGGCATGAACTCCATGGCGACGAGCGTCGCCCCGGTCCTGCCCAGCGCCTCGATCTCGCGCTCGTTGCCGTAGGGGTCCATCGACCCGATGACCAGCGCGCCCTTGGCGATGCCGGAAAGGATATCGACCGTCGGCCGGCGCACCGTGAGCACGATCTCGGCGCCCTTGACCGCTTCGGCGGCCGTCGGCGTGACCGTCGCGCCGGCCTTCTGGTACTCGGCATCGGGAAACCGCGCCTGAGCGCCGGCGCCGGTTTCGATGGCGACGCTGTTGCCGAGGCCGATCAGCTTCTGCACAGTCTCCGGCGTGGCCGCCACCCGGGTCTCCCCGTCGGCGCGCTCGCGGACGATTGCAATCTTCATGAATGTCTCCCGATCGGCCCGGCGGTTCCGGGGGGTTCAGCCAGGTCTCAGGTGGGAATCCGCTTCGGCCCGAACAGCCACCAGCCGATCGGTGCGATCAGCCCGACGATGATCAGCACAAAGCCGGCCGCAGGAGCGCCGCCCTGGATGATGCAGAACAGGCCGACGATGATGAAGGCGAGCTGGATGACCGCCCATTTGATCAGATTGGTAACGTTTTCCCAGGTCCGCTCGTGCTGCATGTAGTCCATCGCCTCATGCATCTCTTCGGCTTCCTGTTCGTCGATGCGGGTCTCGTCTCTCATGGCGTCCTCGGTGGTTCAGTTGGGATCGGTGGCCTCCAGCTCGCCGATCAGCCTTTCGATCATGGATAGGCCGAGCGACCAGAAATCCGGGTCGCGCGCGTCGAGCCCGAAGGGCTTGAGCAGCTCAGAATGGTGCTTGGACCCCCCGGCCTTCAGCAGCTCGAAATAGCGCTCGGCAAACCCGTCGCTGGCCTTCTCATACTGGGCATAAAGCGAGTTCACAAGGCAGTCGCCGAAAGCATACGCATAGACATAGAACGGCGAATGGATGAAGTGTGGGATGTACGACCAGAAGATGCCGTAGCCGTCATTGAGCTTCACCCCCGGCCCCAGCGAATCCCGGGAGACGTCGAGCCAGATGTCGTTGAGCTGCCCGGTGGTCAGTTCGCCGTCCTTGCGGGCGGTGTGGACCCGCCGCTCGAAGGTGTAGAACGCGATCTGCCGCACCACGGTGTTCAGCATGTCCTCGACCTTGGAGCTGAGCATGGCGAAGCGGTGCTTGCTGTCGGTGGTCGCATCCAGCATCGAGCGGAAGGTCAGCATCTCGCCGAAGACCGAGGCGGTTTCGGCCAGCGTCAGCGGCGTGTTGGACAGGATCGAGCCCTGTGGGCCGGCCAGCACCTGGTGCACCCCGTGCCCGAGCTCGTGCGCCAGCGTCGTCACGTCCCGGGCTTTGCCGAGATAGTTGAGCATCAGATACGGATGCGCCGACGGCACCGTGGGGTGCGCGAACGCGCCCATCGCCTTGCCGGGGCGGACGGGGCCGTCGATCCAGCCGCTGCCGAAGAACGGCTCGGCGACTTCGCGCAGTTTCGGCGAGAACTTGCCGTAAGCGTCGAGCACCGTGGTCCGGGCGCTGTCCCAGTCGAACACACGGTCGTCGCTCGAGGGCAGCGGCGCGTTGCGGTCCCAGGCGTTGAGCTGGTCCTTGCCGAACCATTTCGCCTTCATGCGGTAGTATTTGTGGCTGAGCCGCGGATAGGCGTCGCGCACCGCCTTTTCCAGCGCATCCACCACCTCGCGCTCGACCGAATTGGCCATGTGCCGGCTGTCGGCGATGTCCGTGTAGCCGCGCCAGCGGTCGGAGATTTCCTTGTCCTTGGCCAGCACGTTGGTGATGTGCGTGAACAGCCGCTGGTTCTGCGTCAGCGTCTTGCCCAGCGCGTGGAACGCCGCCTCGCGCCGCGTTTCGTCGCGGTCGGACAGCAGGTGCAGCGTGCTCTCGATCGGCAGGTCCTCGCCGTCGACCTCGAATTTCAGCGCCGCCATCGATTCGTCGAACAACCGGTTCCAGGCCTGTGCGCCGGTCACCGATTTCTCGAAGAACAGCTCCTCGAGCTTTTCGTCGAGCTGATACGGCTTGGCCTTCCTGAGCTCGGCGAACCAGTGCCGGTAGCGGGCGAGGTTGGCGTCTCCGGCCATGGCGGCCTCGAGCGTCGCATCGTCGATGGCGTTGAGCTCGAGCTCCCAGAACAGCAGGCCGGTCGCGAGGTCGGTGATCTGCTGGTTGAGATCGCCCAGGAATTTCGTGCGCTCGGGATCCTGGGTGTTCTGCGCATAGCGCAGATAGGCGTAGGAGCCGAGCCGGCCGGTCACATCGCCCAGCTTTTCCGAGCGCTCGACCGCCTCGTAGAGCCTGCCGGCCCCGGCCAGCGCCTCGAGCTTGCCCTTGTAGTCGGCCTCGAACGCCTTGGCCTCGTCCTTGCTCCATTGCAGATCGCGCTTGAGCTCGGCCGAGTCGGGAGCGGGATAGAGGTCGGTCAAATCCCATTCCGGCAACACCCCGAATTCATTGTGCCCCTTTGGCGCGGGAGCGGCGGGGGCGCGGACGGGGTCGGACATGAGGCAAGGCTTTCTCGGGATTTGGCGCGCGGACCATATCCAGCGCCGAAATCGATCTCAAGCCGGCGATTTGGCAGGTCGCGGTTAGCGTGATAGTCTGAGGTACTACCAAGGAGTGGACGATGTCCGACAGCACCTCGATCAAGTTGCGCGACGGCCTCAAGGAGCGCATCGCCAGCATCGCGGAAGACGATCGCCGCAGCGCCAACTGGATCATGAACGAGGCAATCGAGAAATATATCGATCAGCGCGAGAAGCGCGCGGCGCTGCGGCGGGAGCTCGAGGAGCGGCACCAGCAATATGTGGCCGAGGGCCGCCTGCACCTGACGCAGGATGAAGTCGTCGGCTGGATGAAGGAACGTCGCCAGGATCCATCGGCCCCAATGCCGAAACTTCATAAATAGCCATGACCGATCTCGAATGGTCACGGCATGCCCTCGCCGACCTCGCGCGGCTGGATGCGTTCCTGCGCGCAAAGAACCCGCGTGCTGCCGACGATGCCATCGACCTGCTGTTGGCAGCGGCTCATGAACTCATCACGTTTCCCGCCCTTGGCCGACCATTCGAAGGACCCGACGACTCGTACCGGGAACTCGTCGTGCGCTTTTCGAACAGCGGATATCTGATCCTCTACCGCTACGTGGACGACATCGTGGACATTCAGGCGGTCCGGCATCAAAGCGAAGAAAACTACTGACCGCCTGCCTTAAAGCCCTCTTAACCCCCCACCCCGATCCTGCTCCGAAACGGCACAGCGCGATTCGTCGGGGTCGGCGGCGCGCCAGAAAAACGGCTTGGGAGCTTCATGGCGCGCGTCCTCATTGTCGACGACGATCCGGTACAATTGCGCCTGACGGCGGAGGTCGCCCGCCGCGCGGGCTTTACGCCGGTGACGGCGGCCGGCGGCGACGAGGCGCTGAGCCTGCTGCGCGCCGATCCCGGCTTCGGCGCCATGATCCTCGACCTGGTGATGCCCGAGCGCGACGGCATGGCCGTGCTCGACGCGCTGCAACGCGACAATCTCAACGTG
This sequence comes from Devosia sp. 67-54, assembly GCF_001899075.1. Lineage (GTDB taxonomy): Bacteria > Pseudomonadota > Alphaproteobacteria > Rhizobiales > Devosiaceae > Devosia_A. The sequence goes on from NZ_MKVA01000008.1 coordinate 87,125, forward strand.
CCGGTGATCGTGCAGACGGCGCATTCGTCGCTCGAAACCGTGGTCTCGGCCATGCGCAACGGCGCCGTCGACTTCTTCGTCAAGCCGGTGGCGCCGGAGCGGCTGATCGTGTCGCTGCGCAACGTCATGAAGCTGGGTGAGCTCGAAACCATCGTCCGCACCGATCGCAACCGCCGCGCCGGCCTGCTCGGGCTGGGCGACATCGTCACCCGCGCCCCCGCCATGGACCGCGTGCTGACCCTGGTGCAGAAGGCGGCGAAAAGCCCGATCCCGGTGCTGATCGAGGGCGAAACCGGCACCGGCAAGGAGTTGATCGCCCGCGTCATCCAGGGCATGGGCGACAGGGCGACCAAACCCTTCGTCACCGTCAACTGCGGCGCCATCCCGGCCAACCTGGTCGAATCCACGCTGTTCGGCCACAAGAAGGGCGCCTTCACCGGCGCCGTCGCCGATCACGCGGGCAAGTTCAGCGAAGCCAATGGCGGCACGCTGTTCCTCGACGAGATCGGCGAATTGCCGCCCGACGCCCAGGCCAAGCTGCTGCGGGCGCTGCAGGAAGGCGAGATCGAGCCGGTCGGCGCCTCGCGCATCGAGCGCGTCAATGTCCGGGTGATCTCGGCCACCAACCGCCGGCTGCTCAACCTGGCCCAGGCCGGGGCCTTCCGCGAGGACCTGTATTATCGGCTGAACGTGTTTCCGGTGTACCTGCCGCCGTTGCGCGAGCGCCGCGAGGACATCGAGCTGCTGGCCGGCCATTTCATCGCCCGTTTCGCCGCCGAGGCCGGCAAGCGCATCGCCGGCCTGTCGGGCCCGGCCCTGGCGCTGCTCCAGGGATATGACTGGCCGGGCAACATCCGGCAGCTCGAAAACACCCTCTACCGCGCCATCGTGCTGTCCGACGGCGGCTATCTCGAAATCGCCGACTTCCCGCAGATCGTCGCCCAGGCGCGCGGCCGCGAGGAATCGCTGAAGCTGACGACGAGCCTGACGCTGCCTTCAGCACCCGTTCACATCGATGCCGCTAGGCCTGTCGCCAGCAAGGTGGAAACGCGGGAGGCCGTTCCAGACCGATTCCTCGATGCCAAGGGCGAGGTGCTGCCGCTCGAAACGCTCGAACGCGAGCTGATCGAGTTCGCGCTGAAGCGCTATGGCGGACGCATGTCGAAGGTGGCGCGGGCGCTGGGGATCGGCCGCTCGACGCTCTACCGCAAGCTGCGCGACTACGGCCTCGAGGGTGATTTTTCCGACGCCGCATGAGCGGCCGAATGCACCCGGAACGCCGCTGTTCCCGTTGCATGAAGGCCACAGGCCCGGGTCACAATTCGGTGAGGAATTGCTCGCGTTAATGCTTGTAGTTTAAGCCCGAAGGGTCGTCTCGCAGCGCTTCGTTTCTCCCGCCGCGCCTGCACGATACCCGAACATGACGGAGACTGCCCGTGCGTGCATTGATGGCCCTTTTGCTGGCGGGCGTGACCCTCTCGGGCGCCGCGCACCCGGCGCTCGCCGAAGCGGCGGCCGACACGCAGGCGGTGGTCGAAAAGGCCGCCCTGGTGGTCATCGCGCCGCCGCGCTCCGATATCGCGCGCATCATCAAGGCCGGGCTGCAGAAGGCCTATTACGCCGCCAAGCCCGACACCCGCGCCTACAGCCAGGCGCAGAAACTGTATTTCTTCTACGGCGCCCGCGGCTTCGAGCCGCTGTGGCTGACCACCGGCGCCGACGGCAGCGCCACCTTCTCGCCCAATGCCGAAAAGATCATCGCCGTCTTCAAGCACGCTCAGTTCGAAGGGCTGCGTCCGTCGGACTATCTGTCGCCCGCGCTCGACCCGGCCGCCGCCGGCACCGACCCGGCCAAGCTCGCCGCGCTCGAGACCGCCTTCTCGGCGGCGACGCTGAACTACGCCCAGGACAGCTATGGCGGCCGCATCAACCCCACGGACGTCAACGTCCTGCTGACCATCGCGCCCAAGAAGCTCGACGCCGCCGACACGCTGACCAAGCTCGCCGCGTCGAACGATCCGGCCAAGTTCCTTCTGAGCCTCGATCCGCCGCACCCCGAGTTCAAGCTGCTCAAGGCCGCGCTCGCCAAATTCTACGACAAGGACGCGGTCAAGACCGAGACCATCACCATTCCCGACGGTCCCACCCTCAAGCTGGGCATGAAGGACGAGCGCGTGCCGACGCTGCGCGAGCGCCTCGCGGTGCCGGCGCCGGAAATTCCCGAAGGCGCCACCGACGCCAAGGTGGACACCACCTACGACAAGCCGCTGATGGAGGCGGTCAAGGCGTTCCAGGCCGGCCTCGGCCTCACCGCCGATGGCGTGATGGGCCCGGCGACCGTCGCCGCGCTCAACGGCGCCGGCACCGTCAGCAAGGACGACATCATCGCCAACATGGAGCGCTGGCGCTGGGAGCCCAACGACCTGGGCGCCTTCCATGTCGAGGTGAACATCCCGCAGTTCACGGTGTGGATCGTCAAGGACGGCGAGCCGGTGCATTCGACCCGCGTCGTCGTCGGCCGCCCCACCAACATGACGCCGGTGTTCTCCGACGAGATCGAGGACATCGTCGTCAACCCGTACTGGAACGTGCCGCCCTCGATCGCCACCAACGAGATCAAGCCGCACCTGATCGCCAATCCGGGCTATCTCGACAGCCAGAACATGGAGATGCTGGCCGGCGGCAAGGTGGTGAACGCCTCGGCCATCGACTGGACCACCACCAACATCAACAACTACCACATCCGCCAGAAGCCGGGCGGCGCCAATGCGCTGGGGCAGATCAAGTTCCTGTTCCCCAACGACCTCGACATCTACCTGCACGACACGCCGTCGAAATCGCTGTTCGCCCGCGCCTACCGGGCCTATTCGCATGGCTGCGTGCGCGTGCAGAACCCGATGGATTTCGCCGGCGCCCTGCTCGCCACCAACCCCGATCTGAGCGAGGACAAGCTCAAGGCGATGTTCGGCGACAAGGAAAAATGGGTGCCGCTCAAGCACCACATTCCGGTGCATCTGATGTATTTCACGCTGCGCGCCGATCCCGACGGCACCATCCGCAGCTATGGCGACGTCTACGGCCACAACAAGAAGCTCATCGAGCTGATGAACGCCTGACGACAATCCCTATCGGACGGGCCGTTTGGCCCATCCGGCTGGCGCAAACGGCCCGCCGACTTTTCCCCCGCGTTTACCGAGGCTTAAGACATCAGCCTTGGTTCAGCCGCGATTTTTGCCTAGAAATTGCACCGACTGGCGGCGGCTCTTTTGGACGAAGGGCCGGTAACGCGGGGTTAGCGTTAACGAACTCTTGCAGGGTCCGGCGCTAGCCTGCCCCAGTCGAAGCGCAACGGGTCGTTCGGGTAAGTTGGGGACTGCGGATAGCTTTTGGGTGAGGTGGAGTCTGCGCGTCCTCGGGGCCGGCGCAGCCTTGCTGCTGCTCGCCGCACAGTCCGCCGCGCCGGTCGTCGCCGGGTCCGGCGACCGCACCCTGTGGCTCTACCACACCCACACGCACGAGACGGCGAAGTTCACCTTCAAGCACAATGGCCAGTACGACCAGAAGGTGCTGGACCAGATGAACGTGTTCCTGGCCGACTGGCGCACCCACCGCCCGACCAGGATGGACCCGCGCCTGTTCGACCTGCTGTGGGAGGTGTACCAGGACGTCGGCGCCACCCAGCCGTACAATATCGTGTCGTCCTATCGCGAGCCGGCGACCAATGCGATGCTGCGCTCGCGCTCGGCCAGTTCCGGCGTCGCCGAAAATTCCCAGCACATGCTGGGCAAGGCCATGGACGTGTTCATTCCCGGCGTGTCGCTGTCGACGCTGCGCGCCGCCGCCATGCGCCACCAGGTCGGCGGCGTCGGCTATTATCCGACCTCGGGCAGCCCGTTCGTCCACATGGACACCGGCAATGTCCGCGCCTGGCCGCGCATGACCCGCGCCCAGCTCGAAAAAGTGTTCCCCGACGGCCGCACCCTGCATCTGCCGGTCGACGGCAAGCCGCTCTCCGACCCCGGTCGGCAATACGCCATGGCGCAATGGACGCAGTGCCACATGGTGCCGTGCAACGGCCCGATCACCGAGCCGACCGTGCAGCAGGAGGGCGGCGAGATCCGCCTCGCCGCGCTCGATCCGGCGCAGCGCAGCGTCTCCACCATCAGCATCGTCGCGCCGACCCCGATGATGCGCCCGGGCTCCGAAGTGGCCGAGACCGACGGCGACGCCATCGTGCCCTTCAGCAAGACGCCGGCGATGATGGTCGCGACCCGCGGCGCGCTGCCCACCGACAGCCAGACAGCGCTCGGCGCCATCGCCAGCACGCTCGAGGCCGACGGCCCGGCGCCGCAGCCGCGCGTGCTGATGACACCCAAGGACCAGGTGCTGACCGCCTACGCCCCCGACATCGTGCCCAATGCCGGCGCCCAGCAGGCGCTGCGCATGCTGATCGAGCGCGAGACGACAGCCACCGCCCTGCCGCCGGCGCAGACGCCGGCTCCCGCCGCGGCGGCCCCCCAGATCCGCACCGCCTCGCTCGGCGGCACCAACGGCATCTCGGTGGTGAAGAACATCTTCGATCTGACCTGGAACGCGGTGACCCAGGTCAACGGCCAGTCGGCCATCGCCAGCACGCTGACCAGCGCCAGCATCGAGCACAACCCGGTGGTCGGCCTGCGCCAGCGCCAGGTCGACCTCGTGGCGCCGGAGATCGACCACGTCAACGAGACGCTGGCGACGCCCGTGCCGATGACCGACCTGCATTATGCGGACATGACCGAGCCGGAAGGCTATCTCGACAACGCCGCCGAGCTCGGCCCGCTGGCCAACCGCATCGGCCTCGAATCCGACCTCGCCGCCCCGCCGCGCTACGACCGCTTCATCGTCCGCCGCCCGATGCTGGTCGCCAGCCGCGGCTGACCGCCTGATTTTTCGTGTACTTTTATTGCCGTTCGCCTGTTTTCGGTGTACTTAAATCATGCATATCGTTTGGGACGAGCCCAAGCGGCTCACCAATATCGACAAGCACGAACTCGACTTCCGCATTCTGACGGAAGGCTGGTTCGATGACGCCATCACCATCGACACGCGGCGCGACCGCCGCAAGGCCGTCGGATGGCTCGATGGCCAGGTGATCGCGGTGATTTTTTCGAGGCTCGGCTCGGAAGGTCTTTCAGTGATTTCGATGCGCCCGGCGCGGCGCGATGAACGGAGGCTCATCGAATGAAGGAAACCAAGAGGAAGTGGCCAAGCTTCGAAACCTGGGACATCAAGGATCTCCCGGAGTTCGACGAGATCATGCAGAAACGCTGGGAAATCTATGATCGCGAGATGAAGGCCCTCATCGCCAAGGGCGGCGTCCACGAGGACGAAGATGGCTGGTGGGTCGATGACGCGACCGGCGAGCTGATCGGCCCCGATCCTGAAATCGAGCGGCCCCTCACGGAGGAGGAGCTTGCGAATGCAAAGCCATTCGCCGAAGTCTTCCCCGAGCTCGCCGCCTCGATCAAGCGCACCCGCGGCCGGCCGAAATCGGAAAATCCCAAGGCGGCCGTCACCCTGCGGCTCGATCCCGAGACCGTGGCGCGCTTCGAGGCCGCGGGCCCCGACTGGCGGCGGCGCATGGCGGAAATCCTCGACCGCGCCGCGCCCTGACCGCGCCGCGCTGCGGCAAAACTGCTGATTGCCTGCACGCCCGTCAGGTTGCAATGGCGGACGCCGCCCACTAAACCAGTGGCATCGAATTTCCCCTGCCGCCAAGGGACTTGGCTTGTCCGATAGGCCATCGACACCGCTGCTCGACACCGTCCAGTCGCCGGCCGATCTGCGTGCGCTCGACCGCGCCGAGCTGCGCCAGCTCGCCGACGAGCTGCGTGCCGAGGTGGTCGACGCCGTTTCGGTCACCGGCGGCCATCTGGGCGCCGGGCTCGGCGTCGTCGAGCTGACGGTGGCGCTGCACGCGGTGTTCAACACCCCCGACGACCGGCTGATCTGGGACGTCGGCCACCAGGCCTATCCGCACAAGGTGCTGACCGGTCGCCGCGACCGCATCCGCACGCTGCGCCAGAAGGGCGGGCTTTCCGGCTTCACCCGCCGCGCCGAGAGCCCGTACGACCCGTTCGGGGCCGGCCATTCCTCGACCTCGATCTCGGCCGGCCTCGGCATGGCCATCGCCTCGGCGCTGAAGGGCGAAACGCGCAACGTCGTCGCCGTGATCGGCGACGGCGCCATGTCCGCCGGCATGGCCTATGAGGCGATGAACAACGCCGGCGCGGCCGACGCCCGGCTGATCGTCGTGCTCAACGACAACGACATGTCGATCGCCCCGCCCACCGGCGCCATGTCGGCCTATCTCGCCCGGCTGGTGTCGAGCCCCGCTTATCGCGGCCTCAGGAACGTCGGCAAGCAGGTGGCCAACATGCTGCCGCCCTTCCTCAAGGACAAGGCGCGCCTGACCGAGGAATTCGCCCGTGGCTGGTGGACCGGTGGAACGCTGTTCGAGGAGCTCGGCTTCTACTATGTCGGCCCCATCGACGGGCACAATCTCGACCATCTGCTGCCGGTGTTCCAGAACATCCGCGACGCCGACACCGGGCCGATCCTGGTCCACGTCGTCACCAAGAAGGGCAAGGGCTACGAGCCGGCCGAGAACAGCGCCGACAAATATCACGGCGTCGGCAAGTTCAACGTCATCACCGGCGCCCAGGCCAAGGCGCCGTCCAACGCCCCGTCCTACACCTCGGTGTTCGCCGAGACGCTGATCGACGAGGCGAAGCGCGACGACCGCATCGTCGCCGTCACCGCCGCCATGCCCTCGGGCACCGGCCTCGACAAATTCGCCGAGCTGTTCCCGACCCGCAGCTTCGACGTCGGCATCGCCGAGCAGCACGCCGTGACCTTCGCCGCCGGCCTTGCCTCCGAGGGCATGCGGCCGTTCGCGGCGATCTACTCCACCTTCCTGCAGCGCGCCTACGACCAGGTGATCCACGACGTCGCCGTGCAGGGCCTGCCGGTCCGCTTCGCCATCGACCGCGCCGGCTATGTCGGCGCCGACGGGCCGACCCATGCCGGCAATTACGACAGCGCCTATCTGGGCGCCATTCCCGGCATCGTGGTGATGGCGGCGGCCGACGAGGCCGAACTGCGCCATATGGTGACCACGGCCGCCGCCTACGACGCCGGCCCCATCGCCTTCCGCTATCCGCGCGGCGACGGCGTCGGCGTCGAGCTGCCGGAACATGGTTCCATCCTCGCGATCGGCAAGGGCCGCATCGTCCGCCAGGGCGCGGGCGTGGCGCTCTTGAGCTTCGGCACCCGACTGGGCGAAGCGCTCGCCGCCGCCGAGAAGCTGCAGGCCTTCGGCCTCAACCCGACCGTTGCCGACGCCCGCTTCCTGAAGCCGCTCGACGAGGAGCTGGTCGCCCGCCTCGCCTCCACCCACGACGTGCTGATCACGCTGGAGGAATCCGGCATCGGCGGCTTCGGCAGCCATGTCGCCACCTTCCTCGCGCGCGAGGGCCTGCTCGACGGCAAGCTGAAATTCCGCCCGCTGATGATCCCCGACACCTTCACCGAGCAGGCCTCGCAGGCCGACATGTACGCCGCCGCGGGGCTCGACCGCGCCGGCATCGTCGCCACCGTGCTCGACACGCTCGGCCGCGACCAGCCGCTCGCCTCGCCGGCGGCGACCCGCTGAGGTGAGTTCGGAGTCCAGCCTATGAAGATCGCCATGATCGGCGCCGGCTATGTCGGCCTCGTCACCGGCGCGTGCTTTGCCGATTTCGGCCACGAGGTGACCTGCATCGACAGCGACCCGGCGCGCGTCGCGGCGCTGACCCGCGGCGAGATCCCGATCTACGAGCCCGGCCTCGAAGCGCTGATCCGCAAGGGCGAAGCGGCCGGACGCCTGCGCTTCACCGGCGACCTCGCGCACGGCATCGCCGGGGCGGCCGCGATCTTCATCGCCGTCGGCACGCCGTCGCGCCGCGGCGACGGCCACGCCGATCTGAGCTACATCTACGCCGCCGCCCGCGACCTGGCGCCGCTGCTGTCGGGCTATACGGTGATCGTCGACAAATCGACCGTGCCCGTCGGCACCGGCGACGAGGTGGAGCGCATCGTCCGCGAGGCCAATCCCGCCGCCGATTTCGCCGTCGTCTCCAACCCCGAATTCCTGCGCGAGGGCGCCGCCATCGCCGACTTCACCCGGCCGGACCGCATCGTGGTCGGGGCGCCCGACGAGCGCGCCCGCGCCGTGATGGCCGAAATCTACCGGCCGCTGACCGCGGCGGGCGCGCCGATCCACTTTGCCTCGCGCCGCTCCGCCGAGCTGATCAAATACGCCGCCAACGCCTTCCTCGCCATGAAGGTCAGCTTCATCAACGAGATCGCCGACCTCGCCGAAGCCGTCGGCGCCGATGTCGGCGACGTGGCCCGCGGCATCGGCGCCGACCAGCGCATCGGCGCCCGCTACCTCAACGCCGGCGCCGGCTTCGGCGGCTCCTGCCTGCCCAAGGACACGGCGGCGCTGCTGCGCACCGCCGAAGAGCATGGCCGCGCGCTGCGCCTGGTCGCCGCCACCCGCGAGGTCAATGCCGGCCGCCGCGCCGCCATGGTGCAAAAGATCGCCGACGCCGCCGGCGGCCTCGACGGCAGGCGCATCGGCGTGCTCGGCCTAAGCTTTGCCCCCAACACCGACGATTTGCGCGACGCCCCCGCGCTCGGCATCATCGCCGACCTGCTCGCCGCCGGGGCCAGCGTCGCCGCGCACGATCCCGCCGCGATGCCGGCCGCCCGCATCCTGCTTCCCGGCGTCGATCTCGCCGCCGACCCCTATGCGCTGGCCGACGGCGCCGACGCGCTGGTACTGGTCACCGAATGGGCGGACTACCGGGCGCTCGATCTCGGCCGGCTGGGGGCCGCCATGCGCCACCGCGTCTTTGTCGACCTCCGCAACGCCCACCGCGGCGGCGAGTTCGCCCCGCACGGGTTTCGCTACCGCAGCGTCGGACGCCCCGACGAAGAAATCGGCTAGCGGCGCCACATCGCTGTCGCCATATTTCCTTCGTCATTGTAGGGTAGCGCCCTCCTATCGTCTCGCCGCGTCCTCCCGCGCCCCCGTCCGACCATGACCGACCTTGCTGTTCCGGCGCCGCGCCAGGCCGCCGTTTTCGCCATCGCCAACGCGCTCACCGGGCGCTGGCGCGGCTTGGCCATGCTGGCGCTGGCCGCCGCCGTGGGCATCGTGGCGGCGATGGTCGTCGCCCTCGTCGGCTGGATCACCAACCACCTTCACAGCGTGCTGTTCTTCATTCCGCTGGGCGAGCGGCTGAGCGAGCAGACCAGCCTCGCCGATCCGGTGCTGGCGCTGGTGCCGCTGCTCGGCGGCGCCATGCTGGCCATCACCATCCTGCTCGCGCGCCGGTTCCGCACCCGCCCGCCGGTCGACCCCATCGAGGCCAATGCCATCCATGGCGGCCGCATGTCGATCCGCGAGAGCATCATCGTCACCGTGCAGACGGTGCTGTCGACCAGCTTCGGCGCCTCGGTCGGGCTCGAGGCCGGCTACACGCAGATGAGCTCGGCCCTCGCCTCGCATGCCGCCGTACGCCTCAACCTCAGGCGCAACGAAATCCGCATGCTGGTCGGCTGCGGCGCCGCCGCGGCCATCGCCGCCGCCTTCAGCGCGCCGTTCACCGGCGCCTTCTATGCCTTCGAGCTGATCATCGGCGTCTACGCCGTCGGCCTGCTGGCGCCGCTGGTCACCGCCTCGCTGGTGGCGACGTTCGTCGCGCGCTGGCTCGGCGCCGGACAGATGCCGATCTCGCTGTTCGAGGTGGCACCGCTCTCGGGCACCGACGTGCTGCCCTTCATCGCGCTGGGCGCGCTCAGCAGCGGCGTCGCCATCGCCATCATGCTGACCGTGGCGCAGATCGAGCGTGGCCTGAGCTTCGTGCGCGTCCCGCAGACCTGGCGTCCGGTGCTGGGCGGGCTGATGATGGGCGGCTTCGCCCTGCTCACCCCGCAGGTGCTGTCGTCGGGCCACGGCGCGCTGGCGCTGCAGCTGACCTCGGCCGGCAGCCTGCTCGCCGTCGCGCTGCTGTTCGTGCTCAAATTCCTCGCTTCGGCCACCTCGCTCGGCACCGGCTTCCGCGGCGGGCTGTTCTTTGCCTCGCTGCTGCTGGGCGCCCTGCTGGGCAAGCTCTACGCCGGAGTGCTGATCGTGACCGGGCTCGCGCCCCACATCGACATCCAGCTCGCCGCCGTGGTCGGCATGGCGTCGCTGGCGAGCGGCATCGTCGGTGGCCCGCTGACCATGAGCTTCCTCGTGCTCGAGGCCACGGGCGACCTCAATATCAGCGCCGCGGTGCTGGTGGCGGCGGCGCTGTCGGCCTTCGCCGTGCGCGAGCTGTTCGGCTATTCGTTCTCGACCTGGCGCTTCCACCTGCGCGGCGAGAGCATCCGCTCCGCCCACGATGTCGGGCGACTGCGCAACCTCACCGTCGCCACCATGATGCGTCCCGACGTGCGCACGGTCACCGACCGCATGACGCTGGCCGAATTCCGCGCCGCCGTGCCGCTCGGCTCGACCGCCCGCATGGTGGTGGTCGACAAGTCCGGGCGCTATGCCGGCATCCTGCTGGTGGCCGACGCCTACCAGCCGCAGGTGGAGGAAAAATCGCCGGACGGCACCATCGGGCCGCTGCTCAAATATCGCGACCGCTTCCTGCTGCCCGGGCTCAACGTCGCCGACGCCGCGCAGGTGTTCCAGCGCGCCGAAAGCGAGGAGCTGGCGGTGCTCGACAATCTGGGCAACCGCAACGTCGTCGGCCTGCTGACCGAAAAATACCTGCTGCGGCGCTACGCCGAGGAGCTCGACAAGGGCCTCAAGGACCTGACCGGCTGAACCGCCGTTCCAGCGCGCTGCCCGGCGCTACTCCTCGTAGTCGCTTTCCTTGGGCGCCGCGGCCATGCCCAGCGCCGCCATGTAGAGCTCGAGCAGCGCCTCCTGCTCCATGCGCTCGCTGGCATCCTGCTTGCGGATGCGCACGATCTGCCGCAGCACCTTGGTGTCGAAGCCGTTGCCCTTGGCCTCGGCGTAGATTTCCTTGATGTCGTCCGCAATCGCCTTCTTTTCTTCCTCCATGCGCTCGATGCGCTCGATGAAGGCGCGGAGCTGGTCCTGCGCCACGCTGTCGGACGAAACGGTTGGCTTTCTGGCCACGGCGATACCTCGGAACTGGTGCTACCTGGAAAAACAGGGGCCCGTTGAACCCTCTTGGGCGCCCGCGTTCAAGCGTAAACCGGCCGCCGTCCACACCTCGCACCAAGCTTGTGAACAACGCTGCCCGGCAGGCCCCGCAATTCCGCCAAAACCGAGCAATAGCCGTTGACGGGCACGGCGCATCGCGCTCAAACAGGGCACCTTTCCCATGAACTTCGGCTGGCTTTTGCACCCTTTCCGTCTCGCACTGCTGCTTGCCGGCTTCGTGCTCATGGCGCTCGCCGCCTCGGCGGCGCCGGCGCGCGCCGACCTCAGGGTGTGCAACCAGTCCACCAACCAGGTATCGATCGCGCTCGGCTACCGCGCCGAAAAGGGCTGGCAGTCGGAAGGCTGGTGGGTGGCGCCCTCCGGCAAATGCGCCGTGGTGTACCAGGGCGACCTGCATTCGCGCTTCTTCTACCTCTATGTCGCCGACGATATCGGCGGCGGCGCCTGGGACGGCACCAATTTCATGTGCACCCGCGACGAAAGCTTCACCATTTTCGGCGTCGAGGACTGCCTCGCCCGCGGCTACGAACGCACCGGCTTTTTCGAGGTCGATACGCAGAACCGCACCGATTGGACGTTGCAATTGACCGATCCGACCAATAACGACAACACCGTTACCGACAATGGCGATGCCGCTCCGCTGGAAGGCGACGACAACGCCAGCACGCAACCCGACCAGCCCGACCAGGGCCAGGACGAGGGGACCGATGGCGGCGACGGCGGTGACGACAGCGGCACCGACTGACCACGATTTGCATCGACGAGACCGGGGGCGACGCGATTATGAGACGACTGAGACGAGTGAAGATCGTCGCCACCCTGGGGCCCGCCTCCAATTCCGAGAAGGTGATCGAGGACCTGGCGCGCGCCGGCGCCGACGTCTTCCGCATCAACATGAGCCATGCGAGCCATGATCTGATGCGCGAGACGGTGGCCAAGATCCGCAGCGTCGAACGGCTGCTGAGCCATCCGCTGGGCATCCTCGTCGACCTGCAGGGCCCCAAGCTGCGCGTCGGCAAATTCGCCGAAGGCGCCGTGCAGCTGGTCGCCGGGCAGAAATTCACCCTCGACAGCTCCGACGCTCCCGGCACCAAGGACCGCGTCAACCTCCCGCACTCCGAGATCATCGAGAGCGTGTCGGTGGGCGACCGGCTGCTGCTCGACGACGGCAAGCTGCAGCTCAAGGCCACCCGCGTCGGCGGCGGCGCCATCGAGACCGAGGTGATCTACGGCGGCAAGCTGAGCGACAGGAAGGGCGTCAGCCTGCCCGACACGCTGCTGCCGGTCGGCGCGCTGACCGAGAAGGACCATGACGACCTGCTCGCCGGCCTCGCCGCCGATTGCGACTGGGTGGCGCTGAGCTTCGTGCAGCGCCCCGAGGACATCATCGACGTGCGCAAGATCGTGCAGGGCCGCGCCGGCGTCATGGCCAAGATCGAAAAGCCGCAAGCGGTCGAGCGGCTGGAAGAAATCATCAAGCTCTGCGACGCCTTCATGATCGCCCGCGGCGACCTGGGCGTCGAAATGCCGATCGAGCAGGTGCCGGGCCTGCAAAAACGCATGATCCGCGTCGCCCGCCGCTACGGCAAGCCGGTGGTGGTGGCGACGCAGATGCTCGAAAGCATGATTTCCTCGCCGGTCCCGACCCGCGCCGAAGTCTCCGACGTGTCGATCGCCGTGTTCGAGGGCGCCGACGCCATCATGCTCTCGGCCGAAAGCGCCTCCGGCCAGTACCCGGTCGAAGCCGTGACCATGATGAACAAGGTGGCGATGGCGGTCGAATCCGACGTCAACTATCGCGGCATCATCCGCGCCCAGGCCGCCGAGCCCGAGGCCACCGCCGCCGACGCCATCTCCGCCGCCACGCGGCAGGTCGCCGAAACGCTCGATCTCGCCGCCATCGTCACCTACACCTCGAGCGGCTCCACCGCCATCCGCGCCGCCCGCGAGCGGCCATCCAAGCCCATCCTCGCGCTGAGCCCGAACCAGCGCACCGTGCGCCGGCTCAGCGTCGTCTGGGGCGTGCACTGCGTCGAGAGCCCGGATGCGGTGAACCTCGAGGACATGGTGGACCGCGCCTGCATCATCGCCTACCAGGCCGCGCTGGCGCGGCCGGGCGACCGCATCGCCATCACCGCCGGCATTCCGCTCGGCACCCCCGGCGCCACCAACATGCTGCGCATCGCCTTTGTCCGCCAGGACGGCGCCGGGAGCTCGTGATGCTGGCGCCGCGCCCCGCCGCGCTGCCCACCGACAAGCCGTCGCTGTATCGCGAGCTCAATCTCGAACTGGGCGGCCTGTTCGCCGGCGAGCGCAACGCCATCGCCAACGCCGCCAACATGTCGGCGCTGCTGTTCGAGCGCGTGCCCGACCTCAATTGGGCCGGCTTCTATTTCCTCGACCCGGCGACCGGCGGGCTGGTGGTCGGCCCGTTCCAGGGCCGCCCGGCCTGCGTGCGCATCGCCATCGGCAAAGGCGTCTGCGGCACCGCCATGGCCGAACGCCGCCCGATCCTCGTCCCCGACGTCAACGCCTTCCCCGGCCACATCGCCTGCGACGCCGCCTCGCGCTCGGAGCTGGTGCTGCCGCTGGTCGCGGCCGACGGCATCCTCGGCGTGCTCGACCTCGATGCGCCCTATCCGTCGCGCTTCGACGAGGACGACCGCCGCGGCCTCGAAGCCGCCGCCGCCCTCTATGTCACGGCCAGCGACCTCAGCGGCATCCCGCGCATCTGAGCCCGCGCCGGCGGCGCCCGCCGGACACCCGGCTCGCCAAAGGGCGCCCAATGTGGTACTGGTGCTGGCGCGGTAAGTCCCGCCCATCGTACCCGGCCTTTGCGTCCCCGCGGCCGGGGAACCTGTTGCAGGACAAGCTCGTGCCGGCCAAATCCATCGCCATTCCGCCCAATCCGTCGACCCGTCTCGGCCAGCGCCGCGCGGCGGCGCGACGGCAGGAGGTGGACGACACCGAACTCGCCGACGAAATGGCCGGCGTCGTGCTCAAGCGTCCGGCGCGGCCGATGCAGTCCGGCCCGGTGCATCGCTACGGCGTCGGCGAACGGCTGCACATGGGCGGCGGCGGCTATACCACCGCGCGGGTCGCCTCGTCCTGCCGGATCGTGGCGCTGCTGCCCTATGAGGGGCACGGCCCCCTGCTCTACCGGGTCCGCAGCGACGCCGAGGCGTTCGAGCGCGTCATCGCCGAGATCGACCTGACACGCGGCTAGGACGGTCCGCCGCCACGCCGAACAGCCCCGATCTTGTAAACGGCTCCGAAAAAGTGCATGTGTAGCGCCATACGCTTCGCTACCGTCTCGCGCTGTTGACGGCCCGGTTCGCCGGCCATTGATCTCCTGAGAAAGTTTCTGAACGTCGCCGGCAGGCATGTTGCTCGCTGGAATTCGCCTTTCAAAGGATCATCGCAATGACTGAAGGCACCGTAAAATTCTTCAATACCACCAAGGGCTTCGGCTTCATCCAGCCGACCACTGGCGGCAAGGACGCGTTCGTGCACATTTCCGCCGTCGAGCGCTCCGGCCTCGCCACCCTGCATGAGGGCCAGAAGGTCAGCTACGACCTCGAGACCGGCCGCGACGGCAAGGTGTCGGCCACCAATCTCAAGGCTCTCTGAGCCCGACGTCGAGGCAGGCCGCCAGGCCTGCCTCTTTTCCGCCGGTTCAGCCCTTCACGCCCCCGACCGTCAGCCCCTCCACGAGGAAGCGCTGGGCGTAGATGTAGAGCACCGCCACCGGCACCGCCGTCAGCAGTGACGCCGCCATCAGCCGCCCCCACGGCAGGATATCGCCCACCACCATCGACTGCAGCCCGATCGGCAGCGTGCGCAGCGATTCCGAGGTGATGAACACGAAGGCGAACAGGAACTCGTTCCACGCATTGGTGAAGGCGAACAGCGTGACGCTGAGCAGCGCCGGCGCCGCCAGCGGCAGCGTGATCCTGAGGAAGATGTAGAAGCGCGACGCCCCGTCGATCATCGCCGCCTCTTCGAGCTCCACCGGAATGGAGCGGAAATAGCCCAGCATCACCCAGGTGGCGAACGGCAGGAGGAACGTCGGGTAGGTGAGGATCAGCGCCCCGTAGCTGTTGATCAGCCCGAGCGAGGTCAGCGTCTGGTAGAGGGGAATGAACAACAGCGTCCCCGGCAGCAGATAGGTGACCAGCAGCAGCGTCGTCAGCAGGCCGGCGCCGGCGAATTTCAGCCGCGACAGCGCGTAGGCCGCCAGCGACGACAGCGCCACCGAGATCACCGTGCTGACCGTGGCCACCAGCACCGAATTCATCAGCCAGGTCAGAAAGCCGGTGCCGCCGAGCAGCGTCTGATATTGCTCCAGCGTCGCCGGTGCCGGCCAGAAGATCGAGCGGCGCTCCGAAATCTGCGGCGTCGACTTCAGCGACGTGATGACGATCCAGTAGAACGGAAAGATCACGAACACCATGAACGGCAGCAGCACCAGCAGGCGCGCCGCGATCCCGGCCCGATCTCGCGCCCGCGGCTTGAGGATCGGCAGCTCGGCCGGCCGCCCGCTCAGCATCCGCACCTGCCGGATCAGCCATTGCAGCCCGGCGAACGCCACCTGTACCGGCCAGAACAGCACATCGACCGCCAAGCCCACGGCGCGCCCGCCCCAGCCGAGCAGCCGGTCGCCGAGGCCCGGCGCGCGGCCGCCGCTGTCGCTCGGGCGATCGTCCTGCCGGAGGAAATGCGCCAGCAGCCAGATCAGCAGCGCCATCAGCGGCGCCACGCTGAAGGCGATGGCGATGCCCGGACCGTATTGCAGCGAGCCGATCGCCTTTTCGTAGGCGAGGATGGAATAGAGCTTGGTGGCGCCGGCCGGCCCGCCGCCGGTCATCAGGAACGGCAGGCCGAACTGGTTGAAGGTCGAGATGAACGACAGCAGCAGCGTCACCACGATGACGTAGCGCAGTGCCGGCAGCACCACGTGGCGGAACCGCTCCACCGCGTTGGCGCCGTCGACGCGCGCCGCCTCGAGCTGCTCGCGGTCCACCGCCTTGAGGCCGGACAGGAACAGCAGCACGTAGAATGGAATGCCCTTCCAGATGTTGACCGAGATGATGCTGCCCATCGCCATCTGCGGATCGGACAGCCAGCCCAGCGGCCGGTCGATGATGCCGGCGCCCTGCAGCACCGGATTGAGCCCGCCGAACAGCGGATCGTAGATGCTCTTCCAGGCGAGCGCCGTGACGATCTCCGGCACGATCCAGGGCAGCAGCATGATGCCGCTCAGCACGTTGCGCCACGGCAGGCGGCTGTTGAGGATCAGCGCGATGATCATGCCGACGAGGAATTTCACCCCCAGCGACCAGACGGTGAACACCACGGTGTTCCTGAGCGCCAGCAGGTAGTCGCTGTTGCTAAGCAGGCGCTGGTAGTTGCGCAGCCCGACGCTGAAGGTTTCACCGGTGTTGAAGTTGAACGCCGTCGTACTGGTGATGATGGCGCTGACGAAGGGCCAGAAGATCAGCCCCACCATGATCACCACCATCGGCAAGACGAAGATGTAGGCCGTCTGCCAGTCGCGGCCCAGCAGGGCCCGTATGCCGCTGCCCCGGCGGGGCGCGGGCGCGGTCATTGCGCCACGCAGCGTCGCACGTTCATCCATGACGGTCGTTCCATGCGGAGCGACAGAGCCGCCCGCTGCTCGAGGGACCATTGCCGCGCCGCCAAAGGCAGCGCGGCAATGGGATGATCGTCGCCGGGCGGCGGCATGCGGCCGCCCTCCGGCGCGGCCGGCTAGGGCTGCACGATCCCGCCTTCCTCGAACAGTTGCACGATCTTGTCGTGCGCGTCCTTGACCGCATCGGCCGGCGACATGCGCTTGGCGATGGCGTTGCCCACCGATTGCTCGAGGATGCCCTGTGCGCGGATGGCGCCGAACTGCGGCGCCGGCTTGGCCGGCCAGGTCTCGCCGAGGAACGGGTTCTCCACGCTCACCTGCTCCTTGATGATGGCGTAGTTCGGGTCGGCGGCGAGCAGTTCCGGCGTCCACAGATTCTCGTAGGCCGGCATGAACAGCCCGCCGGCGATGGCCGACATCGGCGTGAAGTTCTTGGGATCGATCATCTCCAGCGCCAGCTTCTTGGCCAGATCCTTGTTGGGCGCGTTCTTGAAGATGGTCAGCCAGCCGCCGACGAAGCCGCCATCACGGCTGTCGCCATTGTTGGCCGTCGGGGCCCGCAGCAGCGTGATGTTGGGGAACACCGGGTTGTTGTCCTTCTTGGCCTTGGCGTAGACCGAGAAGGCATTGAGGGTGTAGCCGATGCTGCCGGCCAGCCACGCCTCGTTGTTGCCGGTATCGTTCCAGCTTTCGACGCCGGGCGGCAGCATGGCGGCGTATTTGCCGTTGCGGTCGTAGGTCTCGGCCAGCCACTCATAGGCGGCGACCGTCTCGGGCGAGTTGAACTGCACGATCTGGCCGGTCTCGTCGGTGTAGTGGCCGCCGAAGGCCAGCACCACGGAGTTGAGGAAGCCGTAGCCGTCGCCCGACTGGTTCGGCGTCAGCCCCCAGCCGTAGAAGTCGGGACCGGAGATCTTGAGGGCCGCCTCGCGGCGGGCGCCGAGGTCCTTCAGCGTTGCCGGATCGATGCCCTGTTCCTTGAGCTTGTCGCCGCGGAACATGAACGCGGTGGTCGCCGCGATGTAGGGGATCGACGCCCATTTGCCGTCGAACTTGCCGTTGATCTCGGCATTGATGCCCGGCATGATCCGGCCGTAGCGCTTGACGGCCTCATCGACGACGTCGGTCATGTCCTCGACCAGGTCGAGCGCGTGCAGCTGCGCGATGTTGACGTTGGTGGTGTAGGCGAAATCCGGCGGATTGCCGGCCTTCACCGCGGCCGTCATCTTGCCCAGGAAATCGCCGAACGATTCCGCGTTGGTCGTCGAGATGTCGAGCTCGGCATTGTTGGCCTTGGCGAATGCCGCGACGGAGTCGCGGAACATGTTCTGGGCCTCTTCGAAATATTCGGTGCGGTGGATCACCGTCAGCTTCCCCGAGGTGCCCACCGGCAGCGGCAGGTCGGGCTTCTGGTCCTCGGCGAAGACCGGCACGCCGCTCCCCGCCAGCACCAGTCCGGCACCGGTCAACGCGGTGCCACGCAGCAAATCTCGTCGGTTGATCTTGTCCGTGCTCATAGCAACTACTCCTCCCAGAATAATAATGCTGAATTTTGAGATAAAGAGGCCTGGCCGGGAACGCACAGCGCGCCCAGTCGATCGCCCGCTCTAGTGCCGCCATGATCTGGCGACGATTGCCCCGGACTGCCTCCCTGCCCCTCCGTGTCGCGACGAACGCACAATGAAAGCGCTATCAACGCGAAACCGGGACGGACTATTCACTGATGAGGGACGTACGTCAAGATGCTTGAACCCGGCCCCGAAAATCGGCCGGCCGGCGGATCGGATAGAATGCTGCCCTAGAGAGCTCGGCGATCGGAGCGATTGGCGCCACGGCGGCGGCCTTGTCTGCCGCTCCCACCTCGTCGGTTTTCCCGGGAATGCCACCGCCCGATCGCCACGCCGGCCGCCCCGTGACGGCGCTTGCGCGGCCCCCCGCATCGGTCCACTCTGCCGCCGCCATGCGCATCGACTGCGATATCCACCCCTTCGTGCCCAATACCCGCGCGCTGTTTCCCCATCTGCCGCCGCACTGGCGCGACACGAGCGAGATCCGCGGCATCGACGACCTGCATTCGGTGAACTATCCCGACGCGTCGCCCCTGACGGTCCGCGCCGAATGGCGCCCGGCCGCCGGCCGGCCGGCGACCACCGCCGCCCTTGTCGGCGCGCAGGCGCTCGACGCCTTCGGCAGCGACATCGGCATCCTCAATTGCCTTTACGGCGTGCAGACGCTCTACAGCGACGACCTGGCCGCCGCCTATGCCAGCGCCCTCAACGACTGGGTGCGCGCCGAATTCCTCGACCGCGACCCACGCTTTCGCGCCTCGATCGTCGTGTCGCTCGAAAACATCGGCATGGCGGTGGCCGAGATCGAGCGCTGCGCCGCCGATCCGCGCTTCGTGCAGGTGCTGCTGCTCGCCGGCACCTCGCATCCGATCGGCAAGCGGCTCTACTGGCCGCTGTTCGAGGCGGCGGTGAACCACCGCCTGCCCGTCGCGCTGCATGCCGGCAGCGAGTTGCGCAACGCGCCGACGGCGCTGGGCTGGCCGAGCTATTATCTCGAGGACTACGTCGCCAACGCGCAGACCTTCCAGTACCAGCTCACCAGCCTGTTCACCGAGGGCGTGTTCAACCGCTTCCCCGAGCTCAAGGTGGTGATGCTCGAATCCGGCTGGACCTGGCTGCCGCCGCTGCTCTGGCGCATCGCCAAATATTGGGGCGGGCTGCGCATGGAGATCCCGTGGGCGGACCGCTCGCCGGCCGAAATCGTGCGCGACCAGGTGCGCTTCTCGCTGACCCCCACCGACGGCCCGGCCGACCCGGATCGGCTTCGGCGCGTGCTCGACCACATCGGCTCGGACGAGGTGCTGCTGTTCTCGACCGACTATCCGCACGCGCAATTCGCCGGCGCCGAGGTGTTTCCTGCCGGCATCGACGAGGCGTTGCGCGACCGCATCGCGGCCGCCAATCCACTCGCCACCTATCCCCGGCTGGCCGAGAGCCTCGGAGGGACCGCCTGATGCAGCGCCCTGCCGACATCGTCGATTGCGACATCCATCCGGCCGTCCGCAGCATGGCCGATCTCGAGCCGTGGCTCGAGCGGCGCTGGATCGAGCACTACAAGACCTATGGCGCGCTGCGGCAGACGCACTATGTCAGCGGCGCGCCCTATCACAAGAGCCAGCCCAACGCCTCGCGGCGCGACGCCTATCCGCCCGAGGGCGGCCCGCAGGGATCGTCGCCGGCTTTCCTGTCCAGCCACCATCTCGATGCCAACGGCATCACCGTGGGCGTGCTCAATCCGCTGGTGCAGTCGCAGGGCGTGCGCAACCTCGGCCATTCGGCCGCGCTCTGCCGCGCCATCAATCACTGGCAGGCCGAAATCTGGGTCGCCCGCGAGCCGCGCCTGCGCGCCTCGATCGTCGTGCCCTACGAGGACCCGGACGTGTCGGCCGACGAAATCCGCCACTGGGCCGGCGACCGCCGCTTCGTGCAGGTGCTGCTGCTGTCGCGCAGCTCGTCCCTGCCCGGCAACAAGCGCTACTGGCCGATCTACCAGGCGGCGGCCGAGGCCGGCCTGCCGGTCGGCATCCACGCCTTCGGCAATTCCGGCTGGCCGGTGAGCAATGTCGGCTGGCCGAGCTTTTACCTCGAAGAAATGGTCGGCCACGCCCAGACCAGCCAGTCGGGTCTCGTCAGCCTGGTGCTGGAAGGCGTGTTCGAGCGCTGGCCGACGCTCAAGGTGGTTCTCGTCGAGTCCGGCTTCACCTGGGCGCCTTCGCTGCTGTGGCGCCTCGACAAGGCGTTCGACACGCTGCGCTCGGAAGTGCCGCATTTGAAGCTCAGGCCGAGCGAGTACATCAGGCGCAATGTCTGGTGGACCAGCCAGCCGATGGACGAGCCCGAGAACCGGCGCTTCCTCGCCGACATGTTCGACTGGCTCGGCTGGGACCGCCTGCTGTTCTCGTCCGACTATCCGCACTGGGATTTCGACGACCCCACGCGCGTCATCATGTTTCCCGCGAGCGAGGAGCAACGGCAGGCCTTCTTTGCCGGCAACGCCCGCGCCGTCTACGCTCTCTGATGGCCAGCCACGTCGTCGCCGCCACCGCCGAGTTTCCGCCGGGCACGCGCCGCGTGATCGAGATCGACGGCCGCGCCGTCGTCGTGTTCAACGTCAAGGGCGAGTATTTCGCCCTGCTCGACAAATGCCCGCACAATGGCGGCAGCCTCGCCGCGGGCGTGGTGACCGGCCTGCTGCAATCGGCCGAGCCCGGCTGCTACAGCTACGCCCGCGAAGGCGAGATCATCCGCTGCCCCTGGCACGGCTGGGAGTTCGACATCAAGACTGGAAGGTCGTTCTGCAGCGTCATCCGCGCGCGGGCCAGGGCCTTTCCGGTGCATATCGAGCCCGGCCAGACCATCGTCGAAGGCCCCTATCGCGCCGAGACCGTGCCGGTGCGCGTCGAGGACGACTATGTGGTCGTCGACGCTTGACCTCCCACCGCTTGCCTTCAATTGCGGCACGGCGTAACCCCGAGCCAGACAGCAACGGATCGATACCATGCCCTTGAGCCAGACCGAACTCGACAGCGCCCTCGCCTATGCCGATGCGCATATCAATGACAGCCTCGGCCGCCTCAAGGACCTGGTCCGCATCAAGTCGATTTCGACCGACGCCGCCTACAAGGCCGAATGCCAGCGCGCCGCCGACTGGCTGGTTGCCGACCTTGCCTCGGAGGGCTTCTCCGCCTCCGCCCGGCCGACGCCCGGCCACCCCGTGGTCGTAGCGCATGCCCCCAAGGTCGCGGGGCCGAAGGCGGTGTTCTACGCCCATTACGACGTGCAGCCGGTCGACCCGCTGAACCTGTGGTCGACCGATCCGTTCGAGCTGACCGAGATCGCCCAGCCCGACGGCGACGTGCACCTGGTGGGCCGCGGCACCTCCGACGACAAGGGCCAGTTGCTGACCTTCGTCGAGGCCTGCCGGGCGCTGCGCGCCACCACCGGACGGCTACCGATCAACATCACGCTCTGCCTCGAGGGCGAGGAAGAATCCGGCGGCAAGAACCTGCCGCCCTTCCTCGCTTCGGCGAAGGAGGAACTGGCGGCCGACGTGGCGCTGGTGTGCGACACCGATCTGCTCGACCCGCAGACGCCCTCGATCACCACCATGCTGCGCGGCCTCGTCGGCGAGGAGGTGATCATCACCGCCGCCAACAAGGATTTGCATTCGGGCATGTACGGCAACGCCGCGCGCAACCCCAACCAGGTGCTGGCCGACATCATCGCCAGCCTCAGGCGCCCCGACGGGTCGGTGGCGATCGACGGCTTCTACGACGACGTGAAGGAGGTCGACGCCACCACCATGGCGAGCTGGCAGAGCCTCAGCTTCGACGGCGCCGCCTTCCTCGCCGATGTCGGGCTGTCGATCCCCGCCGGCGAGCAGAACCGTTCGGTGCTGGAGCAGACCTGGTCGCGCCCCACCTGCGAGATCAACGGCATGACCGGCGGCTACACCGGCGACGGCTTCAAGACGGTGATCCCGGCCAAGGCCAGCGCCAAGATTTCGTTCCGCCTGGTGGCCGACATGGACCCCGGCAAGGTGCGCGCGGCGTTCCGCGCCCATGTCCGCGCCCGCATCCCCGCCGACTGCTCGGTGGAGTTCCACGAGCATGGCGGCAGCCCGGCGATGTCGGTGCCCACCACCGGCAAGTTCCTGCAGCAGGCCCGCGCCGCCCTCGCCGAGGAATGGGGCAGGCAGGCGGCGCTGCGCGCTTCGGGCGGCTCGATTCCGGTGGCCGGCGACTTCAAGCGCATCCTCGGGCTCGATACGCTGCTGATCGGCTACGCCAATGCCGATGACCGCATCCACTCGCCCAACGAGAAATACAACCTCAAGAGCTTCCACAAGGGCATCCGCTCCTGGATCCGCATCCTCGCCGCCTTCGCGGCCTGACCAGGGCGTCTTGGCGGACGCAATCCAGCGCCTGGGGCCCCCACCCTCGGTCCCTCCCCGCAAGGGGGAGGGAGGCGATGGAGCCGCTGGCATAGTATTTCAGTCGGGCTCCCCTCCCCCTCGCGGGGAGGGCTGGAGGTGGGGGCCACGCGCCCACCGGCGTCTATCCGGCCGCGAAATGCCCTATCGTCCAAAGTACAAAACAAAAGGCCCGCACAGCGGGCCTTTTTCGACGTCACAACAGGCGGAAACCTCAGCCCTGGCGGGCCTTGTAGCGCTTGTCGACCTTGTTGATGATGTAGACGCGGCCGCGCCGGCGCACCAGCTTGTTGGCGCGGTGACGCCCCATCAAGGCCTTGAGTGAATTGCGGACTTTCATCGGGCAACCTCGGGACAAAACAAAAAGAGGCGCCGCGCGCCCTTTGGAGTGGGCAGACGGATAGAGGCAAAACCCGCCTCTGTCAACGCCGCCGACGCCCTTGGCGGGCGATTCTGCGACCGCTCGATATTGTGGCTATCCGCTTAACGCGGCCGCAATGCCGACGGGCTATTCTGGGCGCCATGTTCAACCCCTCGCCCGACTTTCGCGCCCTCGTTGCCGACCGCTCGCTGCACATGGCCGGCCTGGTCGCCGAGATGCTGCGATCCCTGCGGATTCGGCAGGTCGACACGGTTCACGACTGCCCCGCGGCCGCCTCCGCCTTCGCCACCCATCTCTACCGCCTGGCGCTGATCGACGCCGAGCTTGCCGCCGAGGGCGATTTCGCAGGCATCCGCGCCCTCCGGCAGGCGGATCAGCAGCGCAACCGCGATGTGCCGATCATCGCCATGGCGGCGGCGCCATCGGCTGCCCTGATCGCGGCAGCGCGCGACGCCGGTGTCAGCGAATTCCTGCGCAAGCCGTTCTCGGTGCAGCACATCGCGCTGCGCCTCGCCGCATTCGAGGCGGCCCCGCGCCCGTTTGTCGCCGCCCAGGGCTATGCCGGTCCCGACCGCCGCCGCCGCACCGTCAGCGGCGCTCCCGGCCGGCGCGCCGCCGACGGCGGCAGCCAGCCGAGCTAGGCCCGCTCGGCCGCCGCTTCCATGCCCGGCATGTGGTCGATCTCCTGCCAGCGATGGCAGGCGACCAGCCGGCCGTCGCCGGCGCTCTCGAGCGGCGGCCGCTTTTCGGCGCAGAGCCCGATGGCGTAGCGGCAGCGGGTGCGGAAGGTGCAGCCGGAGGGCGGATTGATCGGCGACGGAATCTCGCCGGTCAGCGCGTCGATGTTGCGCTGCCGCGCCCGCTTCGGATCGGCGATCGGCACCGCCGTCAGCAGCGCCTTGGTGTAGGGATGCTTGGGATCGTCGTAGAGCTGGTCGCCCGGCGCCAGTTCCACCATGCGGCCGAGATAGAGCACCAGGATGCGGTCGGAGACGTGCCGCACCACCGACAGGTTGTGCGAGATGAAGATCAGCGTGAGCCCGAACTGCGCCTTGAGCTCGCTCAGGAGGTTGAGGATCTGCGCCTGGATCGACACGTCGAGCGCCGACACCGGCTCGTCGCAGACGATCAGCTTGGGCTCGGTGATCAGCGCCCGCGCGATGCCGATGCGCTGCGCCTGCCCGCCGGAAAATTCGTGCGGATAGCGGTTGATCATTTCGGGCTGCAGGCCCACCGCCTCCATCATCTTCATCACCCGCTCGCGGCGCTGCTGCGCGTTGAGCTCGGGCAGCAGCGTCTTCAGCGGATCGGCGACGATCTCGCCCACCGTCATGCGCGGATTGAGCGACGCCTGCGGGTCCTGGAAGATGATCTGCAGGTCGCGCCGCTTCCGGCGCATCGACTCGGCGTCGAGCGCCATCAGGTCCTTGCCCAGCCACAGCACTCGGCCTTCGTCCGGCCGCAGCAATTGCAGGATGCAGCGGCCGAGCGTCGACTTGCCGCAGCCGCTTTCGCCGACAATGCCCAGCGTTTCGCCCTGCTGGATGGAAAAGGAAATATCCTGCAACGCCTTGAGCTTCAGGCGCGGCTTGAACATGCCCCCGGCGATCGAGAAGGTCTTGGACAGGTTCTCGATGCGCAGCAGCTCGGTGCCGGTGTCGATACTCACGCCGCGCTCTCCTCTGCAACCAGCGCCCGGGCGTAGTGGCACGCCTTCCTGCGACTGCCCTCGCCGAATTCGAGCAATTGCGGCACCTCGCTGAAACAGCGTTCGAACCGGAAGGCGCAGCGCGGATGGAAGGCGCAACCGCGCGGCAGGTGCTCAAGGTTCGGCGGCGAACCGCTGATCGAATTGAGCCGCTCGGTCTTCTCCTCGACGTTCGGCGTCGAGTTGAGCAGGCCGAGCGTATAGGGATGCCGCGGATCGTAGAACAGCTCGTCGACCGCGCCGGTCTCCACCGCGCGGCCCGCATACATCACCAGCATGCGGTCGGCGAGGCCGGCGACCACGCCCAGATCGTGCGTGATGATGATCAGCGCCGTGCCGAACTCCGCCGTCAGCGACTTGAACAGCTCGAGCATCTGCGCCTGCACGGTCACGTCGAGCGCCGTCGTCGGCTCGTCGGCGATCAGGAGCTTCGGCCGGCACAGCAGCGCCATGGCGATCATGATGCGCTGCCGCATGCCGCCGGAACATTCGTGCGGGAAGCGGGTGAAGATGTTGCGCGCGTCGGGCAGCTTGACCGCGTCGAGCATGCGGATGGCCTCGGCCTGCGCCGCGGCCCGCGTCATGGACTTGTGCAGCACCAGCACTTCGACCAGCTGCTCGCCCACCCGGATGTAGGGATTGAGCGAGGTCATGGGGTCCTGGAAGATCATGGCGATCTTTTCGGCCCGCACCTTGTTGAGCTTGGCCTCGGGCAGGCCGAGGATCTCCTGGCCTTCGAACAGCACGCTGCCCGATGAAAAGCCGTTCTGGGCCAGCAGCCCGATCAGCGAGAACGCCGTCTGCGTCTTGCCCGAACCGCTCTCGCCGACGATCGCCAGCGTCTCGCCCTGCTCCAGCGCGAAGCTGACCTTGTTGACCACCTGAACGTCGCGGCCGGGCATGTGGAACCCGATCGACAGATCCTTGACTTCGAGCAGCGGCATCAGCGGTCCTTCGGGTCGAGCGCGTCGCGCAGCCCGTCCCCGGCAAAGAAGAAACTGAACAGGATGACGACGAAGAAGGCGAGCGGGAAGCCGATCTGCCACAGCTCGCCATACTGCATCGTCTGCGCGCCCTCCGAGATCAGCGCGCCGAGCGACGTGTTGGGCTCCTGGATGCCGAGGCCGAGGAACGAGATGAAGCTTTCGAGCAGGATGATCTCGGGGATCAGCAGCGTCGCATAGACCACGACGATGCCCAGCAGGTTCGGCACGATGTGGCGGAACACCACGGCGAGCGGCTTGACGCCGGTGGCGATCGCCGCCTCGACGAATTCGCGGTTCTTGAGCGTCAGCGTCTGCCCGCGCACCACGCGCGCCATGCCGAGCCAGGAGATGAGCCCGATGCCCATGAACAGCACGACGAAGGAGCGGCCGAAGATGATCAGCATCAAAATGAGGATGAACAGGAACGGGATCGAGTAGATGATGTCGACGAACCGCATCATGGCGCTGTCGAGCCGCCCGCCGAAATAGCCGGCAACGGCGCCGTAGAGCGTGCCGACGACCACCGCCACCGCGGCGCCGAGGATGCCGACCGCCAGCGAGATCTGCGTGCCCTGGATGACGCGCGAGAACAGGTCGCGCCCGACTTCGTCGGCGCCGAAGAAGTGGCCGGTCTCGATCGAGGGCTGCCCCTTCTCGGCGACCATGCCGATGATGCTCCAGTCGATCTTTTCGATCGACCAGGCGGCGAACAACGGGCCGATGAAGGTGAACAGCACCACGGCGATCAGCACGATGACGCTGACCACCGCCGCCTTGTTGCGCATGAAGCGCACGCCGGCGTCCTGCCAGAGCGAGCGGCCCTTGATCAGCGCCGCCGGCCCGACTTCCGGTTCGGCGCTTGGAGTTTCGACGCGTGTTTCAGCCAGCATTCTTGTTGGCTCCTAGTAGCGGATCTTGGGGTCGATCCATGCGTAGAGCACGTCGACCACCAGATTGCCGGCGATGGTGAGGGCACCGAGCAGCACGGTAACGCCCAGGATCGTCGAATAGTCGCGGTTGAGCGCGCTGTTGACGAACCACTGGCCGATGCCGCCGGTGGAGAAGTACAGATCGACCACCACCGAGCCGGTGATCATGCCGACGAACACCGGCCCCAGATACGACACCACCGGCAGCAGCGCCGGCTTCAGCGCATGCTTGATCACCACCTTGTAGCCCGGCAGGCCCTTGGCCCGCGCCGTGCGGATGAAATTGGAGTGCAGCACTTCGAGCATCGACGAGCGCGTGATGCGCGCGATGTTGGCGAGGTAGGTCGCCGACAGCGCGATCACCGGCATGATGACGTAGGGCCATTTGCCGTCGTTCCAGCCGCCGCCCGGCAGCCAGTGTAGCCACAGCGTGAAGATCAGCACCAGGATCGGCGCCAGCACGAAATTCGGCACCACCTGCGCGCCGATGGTGACGCCGACGGCGAGATAGTCTGCCCAGCTGTTCTGCTTCACGGCGGCGATCACGCCCATGCTGATGCCGACCACCGCAGACACGATGAAGGCCCAGAAGCCGTAGGTCAGCGTGACCGGGAAGCCCTGCGCGATGATGTCGTTGACCGACCGGTCCTTGTACTTGAAGGACGGCCCGAAATCGAAATGCGCCACGATGTTCCAGACGTACTCGACCAGTTGCTGCCACTCCGGCTTGTCGAGGCCGTAACGCGCATAGATGTTGGCGAGGACGTCGCGCGGCAGGTTCTTTTCGCCGGTGAACGGATTGCCCGGCGCCATCTTCATCAAGAAGAAGGACAATACGATCAGCACCAGCAGCGTGGGGATCGCTATGGCCAACCGCTTGAGGATGAAAAGCAGCATATAAGGGTGTTCCGGTTCGGCGCGGCATGACCGCAATGGCTGAAGCCCCGCGCAATCATGCGCGGGGCTTCGATCTCAGACGCTCGGCTCAGCCGGCAGTCTTGTAGAGGTCCTTGCCGTACCAGACCTGCTCGACGTTGTCGTAGGGCCAGCCCTTCACGTCCGTCTTCTGCAGGAACACCTTGGTGTAGAAGTAGATCGGGATGATCGGAATGTCCTTGGCCACCTGCTGTTCGATCTGCAGGTACTGCTGGTTCGGATCTGCCGAGGTCGACGACTCCTTCAGCCACTTGTCGACATCCGGGTTGGAATAGCCCGAATTGTTCTGCGACGAGGTCGAGTCCATCAGGCCCTCGAAGGTCGACGCTTCGTTGTAGTCGCCGCACCAGGCGTCACGCGACACTTCGAAATCGCGCTGGTGGCGCTTGTCGAGCAGGGTGGCGAACTCCATGTCCTGCAGCGTCATGTTGATGCCCAGCTTCTCCTTGAGCATCTGCGACACCACGGTGGCGATCTTCTTGTGCGCTTCCGAGGTGTTGTAGACATAGGTGAAGCTGACGGGCTTGTCGGGGCCGTAGCCGGCGTCGGCGAGCAGTTGCTTGGCCTTGGCGTCGCGATCGGCCTGGCTCATCTTGGCCATCTCGACGTCGGGCGCCTTGAAGCCGGCGGTGGCCGGCGGCGTGAAGAAGTAGGCCGGGATCTGGCCGCCCTGCAGCACGTTGTTGACGATCACGTCGCGGTCGATCGCCATCGAGATGGCTTCGCGCACGCGCACGTCCTTGAGCGCCTCGACCGGCTGCTTGTCGGTCATGTTGATGTCGAAATAGTAGGTGCAAAGCTGCGGCACCGAATGCGCCTCATCCGGGTACTTCTGCTTCATGCTCGGATACTGGCCGGCAGGAACGTCGGTCTGGTCCACCTCGCCCGACAGGTACCGGGTCACGCCCTGGTTCTCGTCGTTGATGGTGAGGAAGTTGATGGTGTTGAGCACCGTCTTGGCATCGTCCCAGTATTTCGGGTTGCGCTTCAGCGTCACGCGCTCGCCGGGCTTGTTCTCGGCCAGCACATAGGCGCCGTTGCCGACGATGTTCTCGGGCTTGGTCCAGTCATTGCCGAACTTCTCGACCACCGCCTCGGGGACCGGGAACAGCGTCGCGTGCGCCGTGGTGCGCACGAAATACGGCACGGACTTGTTGAGGTCGACTTCCAGCGTCTTGTCGTCGATGGCCTTCACGCCGAGCTGGTCCGGCGGCAGCTTGCCGGCCACGATGTCGTCCGCGTTCTTCACGCCGACGAGGCCGGGAAAATACGAATAGTTGGAGCCGGTCTTGGGATCGACCGCGCGGCGCCAGCTGTAGACGAAATCGCTGGCCTTGACGGGATCGCCGTTCGACCACACCGCATCGCGCAGGTGGAAGGTGAACACGGTGTTGTCGGCATTGACGTCATAGCTCTCGGCGGCGCCGGGAACCGGATTGCCCTTGGCATCTTCGTTGTAGAGGCCCTCGAAGAGGTTGCCGACGACGTAGGAGGTATCGACGTCTTCGACGATATCGGGGTCGAGCGAGTTGATGTTGTCGAGCACGCGGTAGTTGAAGGTCTGGTCCGCGGCGAGCTTGGTGCCGTCGGGCACGCTGGCGGCAAACGCCGGCATCGTCAGGGCGGTCGTGCCCAAAAGGGTCACCGCGACCGCGGCCGCCCCCAGAATGGCTTGAAGTTTCATTGGATTAGCATCTCCTCGTTGACGTTTCCCGACAGCCCCGAATTCATGGCTCGGGGCATCTCTTTTGGGCCTGCGGATTTGACCCGCCGGTCAAGATTGACCGAACCCTATATGGCAAAAGCGTCCACTGACAAGCGAAAGCATGACGTAAGCGTCAATGGCTTGTCCTCGTCACCTAATGCGTTGAACCGCCTACGCAATCGGTAGGACGGCGGGTACGGCGCGAGGCGTCGTCGGAACAATGCCTGCCAAACGGTGGCATGGCGACAATAAGCAGCGCAGCAAAACTCACGCGGCCCGTTCGAGGATGGCCGTCACGCCCTGCCCGCCGGCGGTGCACACCGAGATGAGGGCGCGCTGCTTCATTTCGGTCGCCAGCTCCTTGGCGGCGAGACCAAGAATGCGGGCGCCGGTCGCGGCGAACGGATGGCCGTAGGCCAGGCTCGATCCCTTGGGGTTGAGCCTGCTGCGATCGATCGAGCCCAGCGGCGCGTCGCGGCCGAGCACGGTGCGGCAATAGTCCGGATCTTCCCACGCCTTGAGCGTGCACAGCACCTGCGCGGCGAACGCTTCGTGGATCTCGTAGAGGTCGAAATCCTGCAGCGTCAGCCCGGCGCGCTCCAGCATGCGGCTCACCGCGATGGTGGGGGCCATCAGCAGCCCGTCGCCATGCGCGAAATCATTGGCCGCCACCTGCCCGAAGGTGAGGTAGGCCAGGATCGGCAGCCCACGGGCTTTCGCCCACTCCTCGCTGGCCAGCAGCACCGCCGCGGCGCCGTCGGTGAGCGGCGTCGAATTGGCCGCCGTCAGCGTGCCCTTGCCGGAGCTGCGGTCGAACGCCGGCTTCATCGTCGCCATCTTTTCGAGGCTGGTGTCGGCCCGGATATTGTTGTCCTTGAGCACCCCGGCGAACGGCACCACCAGATCGTCGTGGAAGCCCTCGTCGTAGGCGCGCGACGCATTGAGGTGGCTGGCCAGCGCCAGCTCGTCCTGCGCCTCGCGGCTGATGCCCCATTGCCGCGCCATCAGCTCGCAATGCTCGCCCATGCTGAGCCCGGTGCGCGGCTCCTGCGTCGAGGGCGCCACCGGCGCCAGCTCGCCCATGGTGAAGCCCTTGAACGCCGCCAGCTTCTCCTTGGGGGTGCGGGCGCGGTTGAGCTCGACCAGCCGGTGCTGGAACTTGCTGCCGAACACGATCGGCGAATCCGAGACGGTATCGGTGCCGCAGGCGATGCCGCTGTCGATCTCGCCGATGGCGATCTTGGCGCCGAGGCCGAGCGCCGCCTGCAGGCTGGTGCCGCAGGCGATCTGCAGGCTGGTCCCCGGCGTGCGCGGCGACAAGCCGGCGTCGAGGGCCGCCTCGCGCGCCAGGTTGAAATCGCGGCTGTGCGACAGCACCGCACCGCCCATCGCCTCGCCGACGGCTTCGCCCCTGAGCCCGAACTTGTCGGCGAGGGCGCCCAGCGCCGCGGCCAGCATCGACAGATTGGTTTCCTCGGCATAGCCGGTATAGGCGCGGCAGAACGGAATGCGCGCCGACCCGACGATGGCGATCTTTCTCAACTCCGCCATTTCAGGCTTTCCCTTCCTTGCGCGCTTGCATCGGCCCACCCAGGAACGGCGCGAACCCGGTGCCGAGAATGACGCCGATATCGGCGAGATCGGCATTGGCGACCACGCCCTCGCCGACCACCACTTCGGTGGTGTCGACCAGCGGCTTCACCAGCTCGCGGCCGAGCCCGGCGAGATCGCTGTGCGCCGGCACCGGCCCCTTCTGCGCCTTGCCGTCGACCCATTTGTAGAAGCCCTCGCCGGTCTTGCGGCCGAGCTTCTTCTGCGCCACCAGCGCGGCAAAGCGCGAATTGTCGGGCAGCGACTGGCCGAGCTCGTGCGCGACGCTGGCGCCGACATCGAGCCCGACGGTATCCATCAGCTCGATCGGCCCCATCGGCATGCCGAAGGCGACCGCCGCCGCATCGAGCAGTTCCTTGCTCTCGCCGTTCTCGACGCGCTGCACCGCCCCCATCATGTAGGGCATCAGCACGCGGTTGACGAGAAAGCCCGGCGCCGACTTGACCGGAACGGGACTCTTGCCGATCGCCAGCGCGAAGCTGGCGCCCCGCGCCACATCGGTGTCGACATTGAAGCCGGAGCGGATCACCTCGACCAGCGGCAATTGCGCCACCGGATTGAAGAAGTGCAGTCCGATCAGCCGCGACGGATCGTGCAGGCCTTCGGCGATGCGCTCGAGCTCGATCGAGGAGGTGTTGGTGGCGAGGATGGCGTCGGCCCGCGCCCTGGCTTCGACGTCGGCGAAGATCTTTCGCTTGATCTCGAGGTTCTCGACCACCGCCTCGATGATCACATCGGCCCGCGCGATCCCCTTGCCGGTCGGGTCGGCCTCGAGCCGCGCCACCGCCGAATTGACCGCCGTGCGGTCCTTGAGCCGCTTGCGGAACAGCGACTTGGCGCGCGCCAGCGCCGGCGCAATCCGTTCCATGTCGAGATCCTGCAGCGTCACGCCCAGGCCGCGCAGCGCACACCAAGCGGCGATGTCGCCCCCCATGACGCCGGCGCCGATCACATGCACGCGGGCGAAGCTCGGCTTCTCCTTGCCGCGCAGCCCCTGCTTCTTGAGGCTCTCGCTGAGGAAGAACACGCGCCGCAAATTGCGCGCCGTGTCGGTCGCCATCAGCGGCACGAAGCTGCCCGCCTCGGCATCGACCATGGTGCGCCAATTGTCGCCATGCCGCTCGAACAGATCGATGAGCGCGAACGGCGCAGGATAGTGCTCCTTGCGCACCTTCTTGCCCGTCTCGGCCCGCATCCTGGCGACGATCCGGCTGCGGATGGGACCCCACGCCATGACGCGGTCGATGAACGGCGCCGGTCCCGACCGGCGCTTCTGCTGCACCGCCTTGCGCGCTTCCCAATGCAGCATGTCGCGCTGCCGCACCAGCTTGTCGACGAGACCCATGCGTCGGGCTGCGCTCGCCTTGATCATGCGGCCGGTGAGCATGGCCTGCATGGCCGCGACCGGCCCGGCCTGCCGGATCGACCGGCCGGTACCACCGAAGCCCGGGAAGATGCCGAGATTGACCTCGGGGAAACCGACGCGCGTCTTGTCGTCATTGACCGCGATCCGGTAGTGGCAGGCAAGCGCCAGCTCCAGTCCGCCGCCGAGGCAGAAGCCGTGGATCGCCGCGATCACCGGCGCCTTCATTTTCTCGATCCGGTCCATCACCGCATGCGCGCGCTTCAGCGCCTCGGGCAGGACCGCCGGATCGGACATCTGGTCGAATTCGCTGACGTCGGCGCCGGCGATGAAGCCGCTGTCCTTGCCCGACTGGATGACCAGCCCCACCACCTCGCCGCTGGCGATCAGATCTTCGATCCGCAGCAGCGCCGTTTCGAGCTCGCTGATCGACAGCCGGCTCAGCGTGTTCACCGGCGATTTCGGCGTGTCGATGGTCAGCCAGCCGATGTTCTCGAAATCGACCTCGAAGCGCCAATTGGTCATGGCGGGCATTTGCGGTTGCGGCACGGTGCGATCCTCTTATTCCGCCGCGCGGCCGGTCTCGGCCCGGCGCGTCAGTTGCTTTGCAGCCAGTTCGTCGAACTCGAAATCGTCAACCCGGACGACGCGGTCGGTCGCCTGGTCGGCAAGGCGCAGCACCGCCGCCTCCGATTCGGTCAGCACCTTGGCATCGACGGCGTCGGTGATCGCGTCGCGGTCCAGCCGGCGCTCGACCACGCCCTTCTTCACCGCCTTGACGAACTTTGCCTCGATCTCCTCGGCGCGCGTCACCTTGACCAGCGCATCCTCGAGCACCCCCGTCACGTCCTTGGGATCCATCGACACATAGGTGCCCATGGTCAGCCGGTCGCGGAACGTCCCCGGCCGCATCACGGCGCGGGCGAAGCGGTAGGTCTCGCGGTCCGACGCCGGCCGCTGGTGCCGCCCGAGCGGGAACACCAAGACGCTCATCAGCCAGCCCAGGAAGCGGTTGGGGAAATTGGCGAATACCGCCGCAAAGCCCTGCTCCACGGCGAACAGATGATCCTTGACGATGGCATCGACCAGCGGTGCGTCGTCGCGGATGCGCCCCTCGTCCTCGTAGCGCTTGAGCACCGCCGAGATCAGGTACAGGTCGGACAGGATGTCGGCCATGCGCCCCGAAATGCGCTGCTTGCGCTTGAGGTCGCCGCCGAGGAACGCCACCGTCCAGTCGCCGACCAGCGCGAACGACTGCGAATAGCGGGCGAGCGCCCGGTACCAGCGCGCCATTTCGTGCTGCACCGGCGTCGACGCGAAGCGCCCGCCGCTCAGCGCGTGCAGGAAAGAGCCCGCCATGTTGCGCAGCATGAAGCTGACATGGCCGCAGAACGCCGTGTCGAACGCAGCGGCACCCCGGCGGCGGTCGGTATCCTGCGCCGCGGCGATTTCGGCATAGAGATAGGGATGCGCCCGGAGCGCACCCTGCGCGAAGGTGATCAGCGTGCGGGTGAGGATGTTGGCGCCTTCCACGGTGATCGCCACCGGCGTCGTCATGTAGCCGGCGAACAGATAGTTCGACGGCCCGTCCTGCACCGCCCGGCCGCCATGAATATCGAGCGCGTCGTTCACCCGGTCGCGCATGGCATCGGTAGTGCGGTATTTGAGCAGCGCCGAAACCACCGCCGGCTTCTGCCCTTCATCGACCATCGCCGCGGTGAGGCCGCGCGCCGCCTCGAAGGTGTAGGCCGAGCGCACCAGCCGGCTCAGCGGCTCGGCGACGCCTTCCATGATCCCGACCGGGATGCCGAACTGCCGGCGGATGCGGGCATAGGCCGAGGTGACACGCAGCGCATGCTTGATCGATACCGTGCCGATGGCCGGCAGCGAGATGGCGCGTCCGGTGGAGAGGCATTCCATCAGCATGCGCCAGCCCTGCCCGACATAGTCGAGCCCGCCGATCAGGAACTCCATCGGGATGAAGACATTGCGGCCCTTGATCGGGCCGTTCATGAACGCCGCGCGCGCCGGATAGTGCCGCCGGCCGATCTCGACGCCGGGGAAATCGGCCGGGATCAGCGCCAGGGTGATGCCGCGATTGTCCGTGTCGCCGATCAGATGGTCGGGGTCGTGCAGGTGGAAGGCGAGGCCGATCAGCGTCGCCACCGGCGCCAGCGTGATGTAGCGCTTGTCCCAGCTCACCTTGACGCCGAGCGTCTTCTTGCCCTGGTACATGTCGTAGGTGACGACGCCGACGTCGCGCATGCTCGCCGCATCCGAGCCGGCATACGGCCCGGTGAGGGCGAAGCACGGCACCTCCTGCCCTTTGGCGAGGCGGCGGAGATATTTTTCCTTCTGCTCGGGCGTGCCGTATTTTTCGAGCAGCTCGCCCGGTCCGAGCGAATTGGGCACCATCACGGTGATGCCGGCGGCGACCGAGCGGCTCGCCACCTTGCTCACCACCTGGCTCTGCGCCTGTGCCGAAAAGCCGAGCCCGCCCCATTCCTTGCCGATGAGCATGCCGAGGAAGCCCTGCTCCTTGAGGTAGGCCCACACCTCCGGTGGCAGGTCGGCGCGGTTGTGGCGCACGTCCCAATCGTCGATCATGGCGCAGACGGTATTGACCGGCCCGTCCATGAACGCCTGTTCCTCGGGCGTCAGGGTCGCCTTCTTGATGTTGAGCAGCCTGTCCCAGCGCGGGCGGCCCGAGAACAGCTCGGCGTCCCAGCCGACGGTACCGGCATCGAGCGCTTCCTGCTCGGTGCGCGACACGCGCGGCAGGATCGACTTGACCAGGGTGTAGGCCGGACCGATGACCACGGCGCGCCGGATGGCGCCGATCGACAGCAGGCCGAGCAGCACGGCCGGCAGCAGCGCCAGGATCCAGCCGGCGAGGTCGGTGTAGATGCCGAAGGTTGCCCCGTCGGGGCTCCAGCCGAAGCGGGTGAGCACGCCGACGACCAGGGCGGCGAGCGCCCAGTGCCAGAGTTTCGCCCGCCGCATGGCCAGCGCCAGGGCTGCCACGATTGCGATGACGATGACGACAAGCGCCAGCATGTCCCGTCCTCCGCTCGAACCGCCGCACGATTGGATTCGCGTGTCTGCTCTTAACCCTGCGATCCCATGTGTTCAAACAGCATAACGTTGGATTGACGTATACGTCAACCAACAGCCGTTAACGACACTCCAGGCATTGCCGTTACGTCCAGCCTTTGACGCATAGGTCAACCCATGCTCTAGTTCCCACGGGACGGGCACAGACCCGAGGAGGAGGATCAATGGCTTCTGCAGGCGCCGCCGACCATCCGCGTCCATGGGTGGACCACTATCCCGAGGGCATCACCTGGGACGTGACGCTGAACCTCACCCCGGTGCACGAGCAGGTGCTCGCCGCCTGCGCCAGGACGCCGGACAAGGTCGCCCTCGATTTTCTCGGCGGCAAGACGACTTTCGGCGAACTGGCCCGCATGATCCGCGCCTTCGCCGGCGCGTTGCAGACGGACTACGGCGTCGGCAAGGGCAAGCGCGTGGCGCTGCTGCTGCCCAATACGCCGTTCTACGTCGCCGCCTATTACGGCGTGCTGCTGGCCGGCGGCACCGTGGTCAACTGCAATCCGCTCTACACCGTGCACGAGCTTTCGCACATCACCTCCAACGCCGGCGCCGACGTGGTGGTGACGCTCGACCTCAAGCAGATTTACGAGAAGGCCGAGGCGCTGGTGGCCGCGGGCCACGTCAAGAAGATCATCGCCTGCCGCTTCCCGCAGGCGCTGCCGCTGGTCAAGCGCATCCTCTATTCCATCGCCAAGCGCGGCGACCTCGCGAGCGTCACCCCGTCGGCCACCGTCGCCTGGTTCCACGACCTCGTCGCCGCCGGCCGGACGCCGACCGCGGTGTCGATCAATGCGGAAAAGGACGTGGCGGTGCAGCAATATACCGGCGGCACCACCGGCCTGCCCAAGGGCGCCATGCTGAGCCACGCCAACATCGCGGCGAACATGAGCCAGATCGATGCCTGGGGCTGCGGCCTGTTCTACCCGCCCAGCAAGGTCGTCGCCATCCTGCCCTTCTTCCACATCTTCGCCATGACCGTGTGCATGAACGTGCCGCTCTGCAACGGCACGCTGGTCGTGATGATGCCACGCTTCGAAATGAAGGGCTTCCTCGCCATGCTGCGGACCGAGCGCCCCAATGTGCTGCCGGCGGTGCCGACGCTGATCCAGGCGATGAGCAAGCTCGGACCGGAGCAGGCAAAGCTGCTCGACTGCCTCGACGTGGTGATCTCCGGCGGCGCCGCGCTGCCGAACGAGGCACGCAGCCAGTTCGCCAAGATCAGCAAGGCCATCCTTGCCGAAGGCTACGGCCTGACCGAGGCCTCGCCGGTGGTCTGCTGCGCCGCATTGCGCGCGCCCAGCAAGCCGATGTCGATCGGCCTGCCGGTGCCGGCGACCGACATCCGCTTCGTCGACATCGAGACCATGCAGCCGGCCAAGCTCGGCGAGCGCGGCGAGCTGCAGGTCAAGGGGCCGCAGGTCATGCTCGGCTATTACGAGAACCCGGAGGCGACCCGGGACGCCTTCATGGACGGCTGGCTGCGCACCGGCGACGTCGGCTACATCGACGACGAGGGATATGTGTTCCTGGTCGACCGCATCAAGGACCTCATCATCTCGTCCGGCTTCAACGTCTATCCGCGCACCATCGAGGAGGCGCTGATCGCTCATCCGGCGGTGGACGAGGCCAACGTCATCGGCGTGCACGACGACTATCGCGGCGAGGCCGCGGTGGCCTTCGTCAAGCTCAAGGCAGGCCAGACGATCGGCGAGGCCGAGCTCAAGAAATTCATCGGCGAACGGCTCAACAAACTTGAAATGCCGCGCGAGATCATCTTCAAGGACCAGCTCCCGAAAACGCTCATCGGCAAGCTCAGCAAGAAGGAGCTGCGCGAGGAGTACCAGGCGATGAAGGGGAAAAAGAGTGAACCGGCGTGAGAGCGAGACCCGCGACCTGTTTGCGATAGCCGACCTCGCCCGCGAGTTCGGCATCTCCACCCGGGCCATCCGCTTTTACGAGAGCAAGGGCCTACTCACCCCCGAACGCGTCGGCTCGACCCGCGTCTTCCGCCGCCGCGACCGCGCCCGGCTGATCCTGATCCTGCGCGGCAAACGGCTGGGCTTTTCGCTGCGCGACATCTCCGACTATCTGAGCCTGTACGAGGCCGACCGCACGCAGCGCGCGCAGGTGAGCCTGCTGCTCGACATGGTCGACCAGCGCACCCGGATGCTCGAGCAGCAGCTCAGCGATCTGCAGACCACGCTCGGCGAATTGCGCGAGATCAAGAAGCTCGCGACCGAGCGCCTGGCGCAGGCCGGCTAAGCGACGCCCCGCATCGGCTGGCCCTGGTGCAGCTCCAGCCAGTCGGCGAAGCCGGCGGGCGGCATGGCCTCGCCGAACAGATAGCCCTGCAGCACGTCGCAGCCCAGCGCTTCGAGGAACCGCCGCTGCGCCAGCGTCTCGACGCCCTCGGCGACGACCCTGAGCTTGAGGCTTTCGCCGATGCGGATCACGGCGGTGACCAGCGTGCGCGCCGCCTCGCTGTCCTCGATATTGGCCATGAAGCTGCGGTCGATCTTCAGCTCCTTGACCGGCAGCCGCGCCAGATGGCTGAGGCTCGAATAGCCGGTGCCGAAATCGTCCATCGACAGCACCACGCCCATGTCGCGCAGCATGGTGGCGTTGGCGGCGGCGGCGGGCGACGACCCCATCATCACGCTCTCGGTGATTTCGATGGTCAGCCGCTGCGGCGCGATGCGGCTCGCCGCCAGCGCCCGGCTGACCAGATCGGGGAACGCCGGGTTGCCGAACTGGATGGCCGAGATGTTGACCGCGAGCTGCGGCACGTCGTGGCCGTCATCGTCCCAGCGGCGAAGCTGGCTCAGGGCCTCGAACAGGCAGAATTCGCCGATCGCTTCGATCAGCCCGCAATCTTCGGCCAGCGGAATGAAGCGGGTCGGCGGAATGATGCCCAGCGCCGGATGCTGCCAGCGCGCCAGCGCCTCGACGCCGGCGACGGCGCCGCTGCGCGCATCGATCTGCGGCTGGTAGGCGAGCCGCAGCTGGCGCGTCGCCACGGCGTCGCGCAGCAGGGCTCCGAGCAGCAACCGGTCCTGCGCCTTGCGGTTCATCTCGGCATCGAAGAAGCGGTAGGTGCCGCGCCCTTCGGCCTTGGCGACGTACATCGCCGTGTCGGCGTTGCGCAGCAGCGTCGCCGCGTCGCGCCCGTCTTCGGGGCAGAGCGTGATGCCGATGCTGGCCGAGGCCGGCAGCGACACGCCGTCGACGATCACCGGCTCGCTCAGCTTTTCGAGCAGCACTTCGGCCACCGCACGCGCCCGGGGCGCATCGGCACCCGCCAGCACGATGACGAACTCGTCGCCGCCATGCCGCGCCACGATGTCCTCGGGCCACACCACCGCCTCGAGCCGCTCGGCGATCTCATTGAGGAAGGAATCGCCAATGGCGTGGCCGAGCGTGTCGTTGACGTCCTTGAAGTGGTCGATGTCGATGAACACCAGCGCCGCCTGCGGGTCGGCCGCCTGGTCGAAGCGGCGCTCCATCTCCTCGCGCAGCTTGGCGCGGTTGGGCAGGCCCGTCAGCCCGTCGTAATAGGCAAGGCGCGCAATGCTCTCCTTGCTCGCGTGGCGCTCGAGCGCGAGGATGCAAAGCTGCACGCAGGCGTCGACCACCTGCTGATGCCAGGCATCGGGGCCGCGCTTGTCGCGGAAGTAGAAGGCGAAGGTGCCGGCCACCCGACCGGTCTTGAGCTTAATCGGGCTCGACCAGCAGGCGACGAGCCCGAGCGGCAGCGGCATTTGCTTGTACTCGGCCCAGAGCGGATCGGTCGCGATGTCGACCACCGTCACCGCTTCGCCGCGCCACGCACAGGTGCCGCACGAGCCGGTGGACGGTCCGACCGCCAGGCCGTCGACCGCCTGCGCGTAATAGTCGGGCAGCGACGGCGCCGCCAGCGGACGCAGGCGCTGGTCCTGGTCGACCGCCAGCACGGTGCAGACGATCTCGGGGAACATGGTCTCGACGCGCTCGCAGATCAGCGTCATCACCCCTTCGAGCGGCATCTCCTGCGCCACCGCTTCCAGCACGTCGCGCTGCAGGCTCTGGATGTGACGCAGCTCGGTGGTGTTCTCGAGAAAGCCGATGAGGTGATCGCACTGCCCGTCATCGCCCATGATCGGGCGCAGGACCATGGTCAGCCACAGCTCCTGGCCGAAACGATCGTAGGTGCGCACCTCCTCGCGCACGGTGCGGCCGCGGGAGAGATCGGCCCACAGCCGCTCGTAGTCGACATTGCCGTAGCGGGCGCTGCCCAGGACGTCGCGGGCGCGCCGGCCATAGACCTCGTGCGGCTCCCAGCCGAGGATGTCGGTGAAGGTGCGGTTGACGAAGATGATCCTGGCCGCATCGTCAGTGACGTAGATGGCCGAATTCGACTCGTTCACCGCCAGCTCGATCGCCTCGAGCCGGCGTGCCTCGTTCCCGTCGATCGCCCGGTTCACATCCATGCGGCCCCGACGCGCCGAAGCGCGCCTTCCAAGTGCGGCCGAGTAGGCGACGGGGAGGGTAAACAATTGCATTACCGGGGCAGCCCAATGGGGTTCAAACTGCCGCAAAACCACAGGATGGTTGCAGAAACCTTGCAGCCCCGCTTTATTTCGGCTTGCCGCGCGACCTGACATTCGTTGTCATCGGGCTCGGCTTCTTCGGCCGCACCCACCCCCTGGGCGGCGCAGCGACCGGAATGTTGGTGCCGAGGCCCATCTGCCCCGGCGGCGGCTTGCGAACCGCCGGCCCCTTGAGCTGCTCGATGTCGTTGCGCAGCGCCGCCGCCCGCTCGAAATCCTCGGCGGCCGCCGCCTCGGCCATCTGCCGGGTCAGCTCGTCGATCTTCTTCTGGATGGATTGCGACGACATCAGGTGGCCTCCACGAAAATCTGCATGTCGGCGAGCGTCGCCGCCTCCGCCGCCGGCTTGTCCCAGCGGATGCGGCTGATGCGCGGAAAGCGCAGCGCCACCCCGGATTTGTGCCGGCTCGAGCGCTGCGCGCTGTCGAATGCCACCTCGAACACCAGCTCCTTCTTCACCTCGCGCACCGGGCCGAAGGCCTGCACCGTGTTGTTGCGCACCCATCTGTCGAGGTGCTTCAGTTCCTCGTCGGTGAAGCCGAAATACGCCTTGCCGATGGGCACGATCTCGTTGCCGGCCCAGACGCCGAACGTGTAGTCGGAATAGAACGAGCTTCGCTTGCCGTGCCCGCGCTGCGCATACATCAGGATGGCGTCGACCACGTTGGGGTCGCGCTTCCATTTGAACCACAGCCCCTTGGGCCGGCCCGGCACGTAGGGCGAGCTCCTGAGCTTGAGCATGACGCCTTCGTGTCCGTGCTCGGCGGCGCCGCGCCGGCGCAGCTCGGCCAGCTGCTCCCAATCGGCGAACGGCAGGATTTCGGACACGTCCATGCGCGTCTGCGGATGCCGCGCGAACCAGGCTTCGAGACGGCGGCGGCGCTCGCTCCAGGGCAGCGTGCGGATGTCGTCGCTGCCGTCGAACAGCATGTCGTAGACGCGCACGAAGGCGGGAAACTCGTCCAGCAGCCTTGGCGTCGCCACCTTGCGGTTGAGCCGCTGCTGCAGATCGTTGAACGGCGCCGCCTCGAACGCGCGCCCCACCAGCAGCTCGCCGTCGAGCACGCCTTCGCCGAAGACGTTGTCG
Organism: Devosia sp. 67-54; assembly: GCF_001899075.1. Taxonomy (GTDB): domain Bacteria; phylum Pseudomonadota; class Alphaproteobacteria; order Rhizobiales; family Devosiaceae; genus Devosia_A. The sequence goes on from NZ_MKVA01000008.1 coordinate 128,457, forward strand.
ACGAGGTCGGGGAATGCCGTGGCGATGTCGTCGCCGGTGCGCGAGAACAGCGACGCCCGGCCCCGCCCGAGGATGAGCTGCACGCGGATGCCGTCCCATTTCCACTCGGCCGAGAACTCGGCCGGATCGAGCACCGCCAGATCCTTCGCCTCGTCGATGGGATTGGAGAGCATCAGCGGATGAAAGCGCGAGGCGTGGTCGACATCGGGCCGCGGAGCGGTGCCGTCGAGCCAGGCGAAGAGCTCGGCATAGGGCATGTCGAGCCCGTGCCAGATCTCCTCGAGCTGCTGCAATTCCTTGCCGCTCATCTCCGCCAGCGCCGTCTTGGCGAGGCGAGCATTGACGCCGATGCGCAGGGCGCCGGTCGCGAGCTTCACCAGCGCCCAGCGCTCGTTGATCGCGGCGCGGGTGAGCAGCGAGGCGATCAGCTTCGACAGCTCGGATTTCGAGGTGGTGTTGAACAGCTCGATCAGCTCGGTGAGCGACGGCAGGTCCTGCTGCGCGCCATGGTGCGGCCAGATCAGCGCGATGGTCTCGCCCAGGTCGCCGACATAGTCGTAGCTGAGCGCGAACAGGTGCGGGTCGACCTCGGCGGTGACCACCTCGCGCAGCACCGCCGGCTTGACGTTCTTGAAGGTCAGCGCCCCGGTGAGGATGGCGAGCGCGTAGCCGCGGTCGGGGTCCGGGGTCGAGGCGAAATACTGCATCATCGCCTCGAGCTTGCGGTTGCGCGACGGGGTGAGCGCCAGGAGCTCGAGCAATTGCGCGAATTTCTTCATTCGCCCTCGAGCTCGCTGTCTTCGTACGCCTCGATGCGCAGCGGCTCGGCGGCCAGCCCCTGCTGCTGGCTCCAATAGACCAGCGCGTCCTCGCGTCCATGCGTGACCCAGACGGTCGCGGCGCCGGTCCCGGTGATGGTGTCGCGCAGCTCGTTCCAGTCGGCATGGTCGGAGATCACCAGCGGCAGCTCGACGCCGGACTGCCGGGCGCGCTGCTTGACGCTCATCCAGCCCGAGGCGACGGCCAGCACCGGATCGGGCAGCCGCCGCGACCAGCGGTCCTTGATCGCCGAGGGCGGGGCGATGACCACCTGCCCCGCGAGCTCGGCCTTGGGCACGTCCAGCGACGGCCTGAGCTCGCCCAGCGCGATGCCGCGTTCGGCATAGAGCTGGCACAGCCGGATCATGGCGCCGTGCAGGTAGATCGGCGCGTCGTAGCCGGATTGCCTGAGCAGCGAGATGACGCGCTGCGCCTTGCCTAGCGCGTAGCAGCCGATGACGTGGGCGCGCTCGGGGAAGGCCGCGATGGAGCGCAGCAGGCGGGCGATCTCGTCGGCGGGCCTTGGATGCTGGAACACCGGCAGCCCGAACGTCGCCTCGGTGACCAGCAGGTCGCAGCGGACGAGCTCGAAGGGCTGCGCCGTACGATCCTCGAGCCGCTTGTAGTCGCCGGTGACGACGATGCGCTGGCCGCGATGCTCGAGCAGCACCTGCGCCGAGCCGAGGATGTGGCCGGCCGGATGCAGGCTGATCGTGACGCCGTCGACGTCGCGCCGTTCGCCATAGGGCAGCGGCTCCCAGCGCCCGGCGGCGTCGGCGCCGTAGCGCGTCTGCATGATGGCGATGGTGTCGGGCGTCGCCAGCACCGCGCCATGGCCCGAGCGCGCATGGTCGGCATGGCCGTGCGTGATGATGGCCCGCGCCTGCGGCTGCGGCGGATCGATATAGAGGCCGTTGGGCGCGATGCGCAGATCGCGGGTGAGGAAGGGCTCCATGGTGCCGATCATAACGCGAGGGAGCGGAGGGCGGTTCACCTTTCTTGCGGGCAGCGCGAGACGTCCGACGACCCTCGGGCCTCGGGTGTTACCCTGCCGCGGCGCAAGCGGGGCCGCGGACGGAGGGCGCCGGGCGCCTCCGGATATGAAACTGAGTGCGAGGCACCCAGCGCACACTCCGCGGCGGGATTTTGGGAACAGTCGGGCGGGAGGGCGGCCGGCTTGCCGGTTGCGCGACAGGGGCATCAGATGCCCTCGCCGGCCGGTGCCGACCCACCCCGCGACCCGAAGGCTGGACCCGGAGCAGCGCGACCGCCACTCCACCCGCCCCGTCCACCCGGCCCCTCGTCAGAGCCCCGCGGTCATGCGGTGGACGGTAGCCGCAATATACGCCCCGCCGCGAAGGGGGTGGACGCGGAAACACGAAACGGGGCGCAAGCCATTGATGCGACTGCGAGAGGCGCGGGGACAGGACTGCCGGCCACGCCGCCTTACAGCACCCGCGTCACCGCCAGGAAGCCGCCGCGGTCGTCGTTGGCGGCTTTGATGGCGGCGGCGGAGCCGAGGACGGCGACCTGACCGGTGCGCGCCACCTGCGCCAGCACGTCGCCGAAGCGCCTGAAATCGGCGGCAGTAGCGCCGAGGATTTCGTCGCGGCGCTGCTGGCGGTTGGCGTCGGTGTTGCCGGTGAGCTCCCACATCAGCGAGATGTAGCCCTTGGCGTCGGGCAGCCGGTAGGTGTCGATGGCGCCGATGGCGCCGATGATCGAGCGCACCAGGTCCTGCTCGCCGACGCCGGCCGCGAGGAAGGCCGCCGCCTGGTCGTAGGCATCGAGCGTCGCCAGCAGATTGGGGTCGCGGTAGGAGGTGAAGGCGAAGCCGCCCGAGAACGGATCGAAGCTCGAGCTGCCGCCATAGGCGCCGCCCTGTACGCGCACCTTGTCCCACAGATAGGTGGTGTTGAGGTGGCGCAGCGCCACCGCCGTGGCGCCGCTGTGCACATAGCCCAGATCGTAGAGATTGGCGCCCTTGGCGACGAAATTGACCTGGCCGGGAAAGGTGAGCCCCTCCGATTTCGGCGTCGCCACCGGCCAGTCCTGCACCGCGCCGGCGGCGGCGGGAAGGCTGGCAACGAAGGCGGCGAGCTGCGGCTCGAGCCCGGCCCAGATGCCGGCATCGGTGGTGACGTTGACCACCATCGATTTGCGGTCGATCAGCAGGTCGCGCAGCCGGTAGAGCGCCGCTTCAACCGACGCCCAGTCGCTGTCGACGCGCTGGATCAGCTCGCGCAGGAAGAACAGATAGGTGATGCCGCTCGAGGCCTCGTTGGCCCACGCCGCCGGATTCATCGCCGCCCCCAGCCGCGACGCCGCGAGGCCGTTGCCGCGCCCGGCGAGCGAGGATTCGAACCCGGCCTTTTCCTCGAGCAGCATCTGCTTGATGCGCTCGCGGTTGTCGAGCCGCGCGCCGGTGAGCACGTCGGTGATGATGCTGAGCAGCTCCGCCGCCTTGTCGGGCACCGCCTTGCCGCGGACGAAGAACCACGCCGCGGTGGTCCTGGTGTCGCGCATGGTGCCGATCGAGCGGCTGGCGCCGACGCCGCCGGTGGAGCGGCCGATGCGCTGCATCAGCGACACGAAATCTTCCTTCGCCGTGCCCGTCTGGAACAGCGCGCGCGAAAAGATCGACAGATACGGCACGAGCTCGGCCGGGATGCGGCGGAGGTCGAAGCCGAGATCGAGATAGATCACGCCATTGGTGGGCAGCAGATGCGTGTAGAGCCGCGCCCCGGCCAGGCTGCCGCGCTCGATCGGGATCGGCTTGTTGGAGCGGTCGAGATCGGCAAGGCCGAGCGAGGGAATCCTGGCCAGCGCCGCCGGCGGATCGGGCTCTTCCTGCAGCGCCTTGAGCCGGGCGGTCATTTCGACCACATCCTCGCGCTCGTCCTCGTCCATGTCGGCGGCCGCCGCGTCGAGCCGGGCCCGCTCCTCGGCCACGTCCTCGGCGGCGAGGTCGGGATCGGCCTTGAGCAGCACGGTGACGCGATGCCGGTTGTCGACCAAGAGCGTCTGGATCAGCGTTTCGAACAACCGCTCGCCGGCCGCCACCTTGCCCTTCACCGCCGCGAGCGGCGTTTCGTAATGCAGCGCCTCAAACGGATCGCCGCCATGCAGCCAGTTGCGCATGGTGCGGAACATCAGCGCCATGCCGCGCGGGAAGGAGCCGGTGTTGTTCTCGCGCAGCGCGAACTCGAACGAGTTCATCGAGGCTTCGACGGTGAGCGGATCGAGCCCGTCGCGGGCGAGCGCCGCGAGCGTATCGAGCACCAGCGCCTCGACCTTGCCGCCATCGGCCTCGTCGATGCCCTTCATGCCGACGGTGAAATAGGGCTGCCGCAGATCGTCGGCGAGGCCGGAGCCGGTCAGCCCCTCGCCCAGTCCGGATTCGGTCAGCGCCTTGCGCAGCGGCGAGGCCGGCGTGCCGAGCAGGATGTGCTCGAGCACGCTGAGCGCGATGACGGTTTCGGGGCTCTCGAGCTCGTCGAGCATCCAGTTGACCTGCACCATGCCGGTCTTCTTGCCGGGTTCGGCATCGCTCGCCGCGTAGCGCGATTCGATGTGGCGCGGCGCGCTCCAGCGCGGTTGCAGCCGCACCTCGGCATCGATCGGCGCCGCCTCGAACTGGCTGAGATAGGCGTCGAGCAGCTCCAGCCGGCGGTCGGCCGGATCGTCGCCATAGAACATGATTTTGCTGTTCGACGGATGGTAGAAGCGGCGGTGGAAATTCTTGAAATAGCTGTAGGTGAGGTCGGGGATGGCCTTGGGGTCGCCGCCCGAATTGACGCCATAGGCGTTGTCGGGGAACAGCGCCTGCTGGCTGAGCTTGCCCAGCACGGCGGCGGGCGACGAATAGGCGCCCTTCATCTCGTTGAACACCACGCCCTTGAACGCCAGCGGCATCTGCGTGCCGTCGGCCTCGTAGTGCCAGCCCTCCTGCCGGAACGTGTCCTCCGAGATCAGCGGGAAGAACACCGCGTCGAGATAGACGTCGACGAGGTTGTAGAAGTCCTGCAAATTCTGCGACGCCACCGGATAGGCGGTCTTGTCGGGAAAGGTCATGGCGTTGAGGAAGGTCTGCATCGAGCTCTTGAGCAGCTCGACGAACGGCTTCTTCACCGGATATTTGCGGCTGCCGCACAGCACCGAATGTTCGAGGATGTGCGCGACGCCGGTCGAATCCTCGGGTGGCGTCTTGAAGGTGATGCCGAACACCTTGTTCTCGTCGTCGTTGACGAAGCTCAGCACCTCGGCGCCGGTCTTCTTGTGGCGGTAGAGGCGGACTTCGGAAGCGATTTCGGGGATCGTCTCGTCGCGGACGAGGTCGAAGGCGGCATGCACGGACATGTGGAGCACTCGGGAGGAGGGTGCATCCAATCTAGGTGCTGCGGCCGGGCATTGGAAGGGCGGTCGAGAGGCTGTGAGAGGGCCTAGATGCCGCCGCGCACTTCCGGCCGCACCTTCTCGAGGTAGAAATCGCGCAGCCTGGCGACCAGCGGCGCCTCCAGCGGCTCCATGGCCGCGGCGGCCACGTTGTCCTCGAGCTGCGCCGGCCGCGTGACGCCGGCGATGACGGTGGAGACGGCCGGCTGGTCGAGGATGAAGCGCAGCGCCAGATGCGCGAGGCTCATGCCGGCGGGCAGCCAGTGCTTGATCTCGTCGGCGAAGGCGACGCCGCGCTCGAACGGCAGGCCCGAGAAGGTTTCGCCGACATAGAAGGCCTGGCCGTCGCGGTTGTAGCTGCGATGATCCTGCGCGGTGAAGGTGGTGCTTGCGCTCATCCTGCCCGACAGCAGGCCGGAGGCGAGTGGCAGGCGCACGATGATGCCGGCGTTGGCCTTTTGCGCGGCCGGGAACAGGCTGTCGATGGCGTCCTGCCGGAACAGGTTGAAGATGGTCTGCAGCGCCGTGCAGGTGTCGGCGCGCAGCGCGAGCATGCCCTCCTCCACCGTCTGCACGCTGGCGCCCCAATGGCGGATCATGCCGGCCGCGCGCATGTCGTCGAGCCAGGTGAAGATCTCGCCGTCGCGCAGCACCTCGATGGGGATGCAGTGGAGCTGCGCCAGGTCGAGCGTCTCGACTCCGAGCCGCCCGATCGAGCCGGCGAGGCTCTGCTTGACCCGCTCGCGCGTGTAGCGCGTCATCCCCTCGAACTCCGGCCCGCGCCCGAGCTTGGTGGCGACGAGAACGCCCTTCTTGTCCGTGAAGGCGCCGATGCGGCTCTCCGACTGGCCGCCGCCATAGACGTCGGCGGTATCCCAGAAATTGACGTCGAGCGAGCGGGCGGTCCTCAGGATATCGCGCGCCGTCTCGTCCCCCACCGGCCCGAAATCACCCCCCAGCTGCCAGCAGCCGAGCCCGATCGCGCTGACGCCGTAGCCGGTCTTGCCGAGGGTGCGGGTGGGCATGGTCATGGCTTGAGCCTCTTTGGCGTGAGGTCGACCCCGCTGGCGCGGCCGACATATTCGGGCAGATGCGGCACGTAGTTCTCCGCGCCGTCACCGCCGGTGTTGAAGGCCAGCGCGAAAGAGTTCTTGATCGCATTGCCCACCGGGTTGGACAGCTTTGCGGCGTCGGCCATCGATTCGAGATAGGTCAGGTCCTTGAGGGCATTGGCGATGGTGAATTTGTGCGCCTCGCGGTTGCCCTCGATCGTGTAGCCCATGAAGGTCTGGTAGAAGCCGTTGTCCATGCGGCCGCCGCGGATGACGCTGTCGAAGCGTTCCGGCGAGATGCCGACCTTGACCGACAGCGCCAGCGCCTCGGCGTAGATGGCGGCGTAGCCCAGCGACAGGAAGTTGTTGAGCAGCTTCATGCGGTGCCCGTCGCCGACGCCGCCGATATGGACGATCTTGCCGGCCCAGGTCGCGAGCACCGGCTCGATGCGCCCGAACACCTCGTCGCTCGCCCCGACCATGGCGCTGAGCTTGCCTTCGGCCGCCTGCACCGGCGTGCCGCCGAGCGGCGCATCGGCATAGCCGATGCCGGCCGCGGCGAGCTCGTCGGCCAGCGCCACCGTGGAATTGGGATCGGCGGTCGAGCAGTCGACGACGATCGAGCCCGGCTTGAGGCCGGCCTTGAGCCCGTCCTTGCCGCGCACCAGCGCTTCGACCTCGCGCGAGCCGGTGACGCACAGCAGCACGATGCTGCTCCGCTCCGCCAGCTCGCGCGGCGACGCCGCTTCGGCCGCGCCGCGCTTGACGAGATCGTCGACGGGCGCCCGGTTGCGGTGCGCCGCGACGACGAGCGGGAAGCCCTTCTCGACGATGTTCCTGGCCATGCCGTGGCCCATGAGCCCCAGGCCCAGGAAGCCGATCGTCTCGCTGCTCATGCTCCCCTCCCGCTCGATCCGTGGCTAATCCAGCGCCGCGATGGCGATGATTTCGATCTTGAGCGCCGGCGAGGCGAGGCGGGCTTCGATGCAGGCGCGGGCGGGCGGGTTGGCCGGGTCGATCCAGGCATCGTAGATGCTGTTCATCGCGGCGAAATCGGCGATGTTGTTGAGCACCACCTGGCAGCTCAGCAGCTTGCTCTTGCTGGTGCCGGCCTCGGCCAGCACCTTGTCGATGGCCGCCAGCACCTCCTTGGTCTGCTCCTCGATGGTGCCGTTCGGATTGTCGGCCACCTGGCCGGCGAGATACAGGGTGTTGCCGTGCTTGACGGCCTCGCTCAGGCGCTTGCCGGGGTGCAGGCGGGTGATGGTCATGTAACGCTCCGTTGGGGTTAGTGGCGCTCTTTGGTCGCCAGGAACTCGATCCCGGGGTTGTCGCGCTGGGCGCGGCCGAGCCACCAGGCCGACTGCGCCAGATAGACCGGATCGCCGTCCTTGTCCTCGGCGAATTCGAGCTTCTGCGCGCTGATGAATTTGTCGAGCGCCGCCTTGTCGTCGGAGCGCACCCAGCGCGCCATCTCGAAATTGATGCTCTCGAACGAGATCGGCACGTTGTATTCCTTGAGGATGCGCGCCTGCAGCACCTCGAGCTGCAGCTGTCCGACGACGCCCACCACGTAGTCGCCGCCGATCATGCGGCGGAACACCTGCGCCACGCCCTCTTCGGCGAGATCGCTGAGCGCCTTGCCGAGCTGCTTGGCCTTGATCGGATCGGTGAGGCGCACGCGGCGGATGATTTCCGGCGCGAAATTGGGGATGCCGGTGACCTTGATCTGCGCGCCCTCGGTCAGCGTGTCGCCGACGCTGAGCGTGCCGTGATTGGGGATGCCGACGATGTCGCCGGCCACCGCCTCTTCCGCCAGCTCGCGGTCGTGGCCGAGAAAGAACATCGGGTTGGCGACGGCGAGATCCTTGCCGGTGCGGACGTTGCGAAGCTTCATGCCGCGCTGGAAGGTGCCCGAGCTCAGCCGCACGAAGGCGACGCGGTCGCGATGGTGCGCGTCCATGTTGGCCTGCACCTTGAACACGAAGCCGGTGACCCTGGGCTCGCCGGGATCGATCGGCGCCGGCTCGGCCGGCTGCGGCCTCGGTTCGGGCGCCCAGGTGCCGAGCGCGCGCAGCAGTTCCGCCACCGACACGGTCTTGAGGGCAGAACCGAAGACCACCGGCGTCAGGTGACCGGCGCGGTAGGTCTCGAGGTCGAATTCGGGGTAGCCGATGCGCGCCAGCTCCAGCGCTTCGAGCGACGCCTCGACCACCGGATCGGCGGTGAGCGCCGCGTCGTTGAGCAGCGTGTCGGGATCGTCGAACTGCCGCAGCACCGCCCCCGACGGCGCAAGGATGCGCCTGCCGACGAGATCGACCGTGCCCTTGAAGTCGACGCCCTGCCCCAGCGGCCACACCACCGGCGTCACGTCGAGCGCCAGCGTGTCGGCGATCTCGTCGAGGATGGCGATGGGGTCCTTGCCCTCGCGGTCGACCTTGTTGGCGAAGGTGATGATGGGGATGTCGCGCAGCCGGCACACCTCGAACAGCTTCAGCGTCTGCGCCTCGATGCCCTTGGCGACGTCGATCACCATCACCGCGGCGTCGACCGCCGTCAGGGTGCGATAGGTGTCTTCCGAAAAGTCGGAGTGGCCGGGGGTGTCGAGCAGGTTGAAGGTCAGCCCGTCATGCTCGAAGGTCATCACCGACGAGGTGATCGAGATGCCGCGCTGCTGCTCGATCTCCATCCAGTCCGAGCGGGTGGAGCGCTGGTTGGCGCGGCCGCGCACGGCGCCGGCCTGGTTGATGGCGCCCGACGCGGCCAGCAGCTTTTCGGTGAGCGTGGTCTTGCCGGCGTCCGGGTGCGAGATGATCGCAAAGGTCCGGCGCGACTGGTAGGGCATGAGCCGCGTGGCGGCGGCGGTTTGCGTCAGGGCGTTCATGGCGCTGCGGTCTATCGCCCCGGACGGGGGAAAGGCAAGCGCCGGCAGACGAAAGGGCCGCCACGCGGGCGGCCCTTCCGGCGATTGCGGCAGTCTCGGGCCTACCAGCGGCCGCGATGGTCCCACGGACGCGGATCCCAGGGACGCGGATGCAGGCGCTGCACGTAGACGATGCGGGCGCGGCAGCTATCGACGCTGACGATGTAAGCGCGGTGATACTTCTCGGCCCGCGCCGACACGATGCGGCCGCGGCGGTCGGTGAAGCGGATGTTCTCGTAGCCCTGCCATTGCAGGAGGCGGCGGACCTGCCGGTCGCTGAGGCAGTACTGGCCGCCGCCGATCGACACGCCGCCCCCGCCGAAGCCGAAGTGGAAATCGATCTGCGGCGGGGCCGCCTGCGCCGGCATCGCGGCGCCGAGCGTGGCGCCGCCGAGGACCAGCGCGACCGCAGCGGATTTGGCGAAAGTGGAGAGCTTGGGGAAGCGTGACATGGGGGTGTCTCCTTCAGTCTTCTTAGCGTGGATATTGACGCTGTGAGCCTGGCACTGTGCCCTGCCAAGCCTGAACTGCCCCGGACCGGTCCATTCATGCCCGCTTCACCCTGGCGCCACGGACTCGCCGCATTTGCCGGCGGCAAAAGAAAAGGGCCGTCTCACGACGGCCCTTCCCGATCTCGCATGGTCTTCCGCGGTCTTTTGCAGATCGAACTGCCGGACCGCTGCGACGACTACAGAGGCTGCTCCATATGAAAGCGCAACGACCCAAGACCAACGGAAACCTTCGATTTCTGATGCACTGGATCACCTCCTCTCGCTGTTGAACTCACCGTGAGGGTGCCGGCAAATGGCGGACTTGGCAAGCCCAATTTTCGCCGGCCCGCGATCGGCCGCTTCAGGCGGCGGCGACGTCGTTCTCGGGCAGCAGCGATTGCAGCACCGCGACGAGCTCGTCCGTCGAGAACGGCTTGTTGACCAGCGGCACGTCGGCGAAGCTCTCGACGATCGCGGTGCTGCCCGACAGGAAGACGAATGGAACGCCCTTCTGCTGCAGCCGGCGCGCCGGCTCCTCGCTGGTCTCCGCCCGCCCGAGGCGCAGGTCGAGCACCGCCGCATCGAGCGGCGTCGTTTCGATGATGGCCAGCGCCTCCGCGCTGGTGGTGGCGGTGAGCACCCGGCCGACGCCGGCCTCGACCAGCGTCTGCTCGATGTCGAGCAGGATCAGCGCTTCGTCTTCGACGACGAGCATCTGACGCAGAGGAGAAAGAATTGCCATGTCGCGCAATCTCCTTTGACGGCATTTGGAATTGCGATTGGTGGCGCCCGGTCACAGCCCTTCGGGGTGCTGCCCGCCGGACAGCGGCTCAAGCCGGTCTTGATGGCAGGACTCTCGCACCGGCGCCGACGAGCTGTCACTAAGAAAAGACATGTCGCAAAATTTTGTGACGCGTGGGTGAAACCGGCCGCCCGATCAATGCATTAGCTCGGCAAAGCGTCGCGATCGGAGCACACGGGACCGGCCATGACGCGCATCCGCTACGACATCATCCCGCAAAGCGGCGGCTGGAGCATCGCCATGGGTGGCGCCGTCGGCCCGCTCTATCCGCAGCTCGACGAAGCGGTGCGCGACGCCGAGCAGGTGGCGTCGGTGCTCACCCGCAGCGGCGACGTGGTCGATATCGTCGTCTGGCGCGGCGGCCGGCCGCATCTGCTCGAGCGGCTCGAACCGGGCGACCGGCTGCACTAGCGGCGCCCGAAATTAACCTTCCGTTCACCCTGTCCCGGCACAATCGCCAGATATCACAAAGGGATAGGTGTATGCCCCAGGTCGCCCAGACGCTCTGGCTCTATATTCTCGTCGGCACCTTGGCGCTGACGCCGGTGCTGATGCTGCTCGGCAAGCTCTAGGGCGTTGCGAGGGAACGCGGCGCCGCTGAACCTCGAACCAGCGACCGGCTTCAGGCGGCGATCCGCTCGCTGACGCCTTCGGGCGTCAGTTCCACCACCACGTCGCCCGGCGCGATCACCGTCTTGCGGTGGGTGATGGCGAGGATGGTCATCTCGTCGGCCAGCGCGCGGATTTCGCCCATGATCTCGGCCTCGGTGCGCTCGTCGAGCGCCGAGCTCGCCTCGTCGAGGAACAGGATCTGCGGATCGGCATAAAGCGCCCGCGCAATGGCGACGCGCTGCCGCTCGCCGCCCGAGAGCTTCAGGCCGCGCTCGCCGATGCGGGTGTCGAATTTCTCCGGCAGCCCGTCGATGAATTTGGCGATCGAGGCGCGCTCGACAGCGCTGCGCAGCCGCGCCTCGTCCAGCGGCCGGCCGAGGATGATGTTGGAGGTGATGGTGTCGTTGAGCAGCATGATCTCCTGCGGCACGACGCCGATCACCGAATACCAGTCGGCCCGCGCGATATCGCTGAGCGGCACGCCGTCGATCAGCACCCGCCCCTCGCGCGGCTCCAGCGATTTGAGCGCGATCTTGAACAGCGTGGTCTTGCCCGAGCCGGTCTCGCCGGTGAGGAAGTTGAGCCGGCCGCGGCGCGCGGTGAAGCTCACGTCGGACACCGCCGGCTTGTCGCGATAGGCGTAGCCGACATGCTCGAAGACGATGCTGCCGGCGGCCAGCCGGAAATCCGGATGCGGCGCCACGTCGGGCTCCTCGGGCGCGCCCCACATCTTGGCGAAGGGGATGAAGCGCGAATAGGAGCGCAGCACGTCGTCGATCGACGAGCCGATGGTCTGGAACGGCCGGTTGAGCTGCAGCAGCAGTGAATCGAACAGCACCACGTCGCCGATGGTGAGCTCGCCGGCGCGGTAGCGCGGCAGCAGCACGAAATAGGTGATGCCGATCTGCGCCGCGAGCATGGCGCCGAACACCAGCGAGTAGAAGATGCGCCGCGTGGCAAAGCTCGCCCAGCTGTCGCGCACCTCGCGCGCCTGTTCGGCGAAGCGTCCGGCCACCCACTGGTCGCCGCCGAAATAGCGCAGCGTCTCCATGGCGTTGATCGAATTGCCGACGAATTTCGAATTGGCCTGGTCGGCCTTGATGGCGGCGTCGAGATAGGGCCGCGTCCAGCGGTTGGCGAAGAAGGTGAAGGCGATGAACGCCGCGCCATAGACGAAGACGATGACCACGATCTCGAGATTGATCGAGGCCCCGAGCACCAACAGCGTCAGCGTGATCTGGATGATGCCGGGGATCAAGACGATCAGCCCGAGCTGCACCAGCGTATAGACCGCGTTCTGGCCGCGCGACTTGGCCTGCTGGATCTCGGCCGGATTGTAGTCGATGAAGAAGTTGATGGTCTTTTTCAGCAGCCGCTCGAAGAACGCCGTTCCAGCGATGAAGTTGAGGTTCTCGGCGCTCATCATCGCCATGTAGTTGACCATGTTGCTGAGCGCCTGGCTGAGCCCGAACAGCAGGCCGTAGCCGACGAAGGCCCAGATGATGGTCTCGCCCCAGCTATCGGCGCGCAGCGTGTCGACGAGCCGCGAGAACACGTAGGGGGCGGCGATGCCGGCGGTCGCCGAGCAGAGCACGATGAACGCGACGCCCGCCAGCAGCAGCTTGGCCTCGTCCCAGTAGCGCCGGTAGATGTAGAGCATCGGCCCGAGCATTTCGGCCCAGGTCGCATCGAGCTGCTGCTCCTCGGCGGCGCCGCCGCGCGGACGGAAGGCGTTCTTGCCCGCGCGCGGACGGGAGCTGCTGGAGACGGACGGCATGGTCATTGGACGCCCAGATTTAGGGATGAAGCGGCGGATCGGCAAGGCGCGCACGCGGTGGTGAAGGCCGCGACGCGGCGCCGTCGTCGAGATGATGAAGCCCGGCTCGCTTGCGGCGAGTCGGGCTCCGACTGACCTGGAGGAGGTCGGTAGAGGAGTTCCTGCGCTCTGGCCGATCGATCCCGAGTGGGCTCGCTCGGCCAACCGCGGTCTTGTTTCCGCTCTGGCCGATCGATCCCTAAAGGGCTCGCTCGGCCAACCGTCGTTTCGCTTGCGCTCTGGCCGAGCGATCCCGAGAGGGCTCGCTCGGCCAACCGCGGTTTCGTTTGCGCTCTGTCCGATCGATCCCTAAAGGGCTCGCTCGGCCAACCGCGGTTTCGTTTGCGCTCTGTCCGATCGATCCCTAAAGGGCTCGCTCGGCCAACCGCTTTTATTCCGCCATGGCGTGGGCGCGTTCGAGGGCGACCTCGTCCTGCGACTTCGGCTTGGCGTTGGCCGGCGGTTTCTTGGGGCCGCGCAGCAGCAGGATCAGCGGGATGGCGCTGAGGCTGAGCAGCATCATCAGCCAGAAATCGTCGAGATAGCTCAGCATCGCCGCCTGCTGCGTGACGAGGCCGTTGATGATCGACACGATCTGCGGGTTGCCGGTGAGCAGGCTCGGCATCTGCGTGGCGACGGCCTGCGAGGTGGCGGTCAGCCGCTCGCCCAGCTCCTCGTGGTTGACCTGCATCATGTTGGAGAGCACGGCCGTGACGATGGAGATGCCGACGCCCTGCCCCATGTTGCGCACCAGGCTGAACATGGCGGTGCCGTCGGCGCGGAACTTCGGCGCCATGGTGGCGAACGCCATGGTCGAGAGCGGCACGAACACGAAGCCCATGCCGAAGCCCTGCAGCACGCCCGTCCACACCACCGGCCAGTAGTCCATCTGCAGGTCGAAGCCGGTCATGGCGTAGAGCGAGTAGACCATGAAGCTGGTGCCGAACAGCATCATGATGCGGGCATCGACCTTGCCGGTCAGCCGACCGACGATCATCATCGCCGCCATCGTGGCGAGGCCGCGCGGCGCCATCATGATGCTGGAAAAGATCACCGGATAGCCCATCAGGTTCTGCAGCAGCGGCGGCAGCAGCGCCAGGCCCGAGAACAGCGTGATGCCGACCACGAACATGAACACCGAGCCCAGCGTGAAGTTCATGTCCTTGAAGATGCGCAGGTCGATGAACGGCTGTTCCGCGGTGAACGAATGCACCAGGAACACCCACAGGCCGGCGACCACCAGGCCGAGCTCGAGCCAGGTTTCGGTGGCGCTGAACCAGCCATTGTCGGCGCCGCGGTCGAGCAGCATCTGCAGCGCCCCGACCGCCAGCGCCAGCATGGCGAAGCCGAAGAAGTCGAAGCGCCGGATCCTGATCTCATTCTTGGGCATGAAGGTGAGCAGCATGATCACGCAGACGACGCCGACCGGCAGGTTGATGAGGAACACCCAGCGCCAGTCGAAGCTCTCGGTCAGATAGCCGCCCAGCGTCGGCCCGATGATCGGGGCGACCATGATGCCCATGCCGTAGATGGCCATGGCCTGGCCAAAGCGCTCCTTGGGATTGATGTTGAGCATCACCGTCTGCGCCAGCGGCGCGATCATGGCGCCGCAGATGCCCTGCAGGATGCGGAACAGCACCATTTCGGGCAGGCTAGTGGCGATGCCGCACAGCGCCGAGGCGACGGTGAAGCCGATCACCGACGCCACGAACAGCCGCTTCTGGCCGATGCGGTCGCTGACCCAGCCGGTGAGCGGCGTGGCGATGGCGGCGGCGACGATATAGGAGGTGAGGACCCAGGTGATCTCGTTCTGCGCCGCGCCGAGCGAGGCGGCCATATGCGGCAGCGCCACGTTGGCGATGGTGGTGTCGAGCACCTGCATGACGGTGCCGAGCATCAGGGCGAGCGTCAGCAGGCCCTTGTGCTTGACCACGATGGTGGGCTGGGAGAGGTGCTGCGGTGCTTTGGCCATCGATGGCCTCCGAAACAAAAAGGCGGCGGGCGCGGGAACCGGTGTCCCCGCGCCCCGCGGATTACTTGCCGAGCAGCTTGTCGAGCGTCGAGTGGCCGGTATCGACCGTGACGTTGGCGCTCATGCCGGTCTTCAGCATGGCCACCTGCTGGCTGGGCGGGCATTCGATGCGCACCGGCAGGCGCTGCACCACCTTGACCCAGTTGCCGGTGGCGTTCTGCGCCGGGATCAGCGAGAACTCCGAGCCGGTCGCCGCGCCGATGCTGGCGACGCGGCAGTCGAGGTTGTCGCCATAGGCGTCGACCTTCACTTCCGCCGGCTGGCCGACCTTGATGTCGGCGAGCTGGGTTTCCTTGTAATTGGCCTCGATCCAGGTGCCGTTGGTTTCGACCAGCGTGGCGATGGTGGTGCCCGCGGCGACGAACTGGCCGGCATTGAGGCTCGAAACGTTGGCGACGATGCCGTCGGCCGGCGCCTTCACCGAGGTCTTGGCGAGGTTGCGCTCGGCGCTTTCGACCTGCGCCTGGGCGGCGAGCACCGCCGGATGCTGGTCGATGGCGATGTCCGGATTGCCGGCCAGCGCCGCGGTGGAGGCCGCGACCTGCTGCTTGGCCTGGTCGACCGCCGCCTGCGCCTGCTGCAGCGCCAGCTTGACGTCGTCGAGCGTCGAGTCGGAATTGACCCCGGACTCGACCAGCGACTGCTTGCGGTCGAACGCCGCCTGCCGGATCACCAGCGTCTGCTGCGCGGCCTTGAGCTGCACCTGCGCGGTGCCGTAGGCGACCTTGAGCTGCTCGACATTGACGCGCGCCGAAGCGAGCGCCGCATTGGCCTGGTCGAGGGCGATCTGGTAGGGCTGCGGATCGATGGTGAAGAGCACCGTTCCAGCCTTGACCGGCTGGTTCTCGGTGACGTTGACCGTCGTGATGCGGCCGGCGATGTCGGCGCTGAGCGACACCTTGGCCTGCTGCACATAGGCGTTGTCGGTATCCTCGTAGCGGCCGCCGGTGAGCCAGAAATAGCCACCGCCGACGACCAGCACGAGCGGCACCGCGATCATCAGGATCAGGCGGCGCGAGCCGCCCTTCTTCTTGGGCGCAGCCTCGGGCGCGGCGGCCTGCGGCGGCGGTGCGGACTGCGGCGCGGGAGCCTCTGCCGTGGTCTGGCCCTTCTCGGCGCGGGGCATGTTCACGATCGTCGCTTCCCCGGCCTTGGGTTCGGTAACGCGGGCGTTCATCAGACGGCTTCCTTCTCTTCGGCAGTCATATTGTTCAGATTGTTGCGGATGCAGATGAGGCCGGCGGCGATCTCGGCGCGCTGCGCCTCGTCCAGCCCGGCCAGGGCATTCTCGTAGAGCTCGCGTCCGACATGGCGGGCGGTCCTGACCAGCGCCCCGCCCTCTTCGCTCAGCCGCGCGAGCTTGGCACGGCTGTCGTTAGGATCGGGATAACGCTCGACCAGGCCACGCTTTTCCAGCCGGTCGAGGATGCCGCTCAGCGTCATCGGGTCGGTGTCGATGCAGCCGGCCAGCGACACCTGCGAGATGCCCTCGTTCTTGTGGATCTCGACCAGCGCGCGCCATTGCGGCAGCGTCACGCCGTGGATCCGCGCTTCGTCCTCGAAGCGCCGGCGGAACAGCCGCGCCACTTCGTGAACGAGGAAGCCGATGGACTTCTCCTTCTCGAAATGCGGATTGCTGAACTCCTGCTTCATCTTTTCCTACGTGTACTTATGGTAAGCGCACATATGATAAGCATGCGTAGAAAGTCAATTGCGCCGGGAACACAGCTGCCGCGACAATTCTGCATGGGTTAACCGGCGGCTAAGACCGGCCGGTTTCACATCGCCGTGCTACCCGCTTCGCGCGGCTCGGGCGGCGGCATAGGATGAGCGCCGCGTGTTTGAGGATGCCTCGATGCTCCGCCTGCTCGGACTGATCGCCGCGCTGCTCGCCTGCTACGCCGCCGTTCCGGCGGAGGCCATGCAGTTCTCCCTGCTCAACGACGGCAGCGGCGGCCGCATCGTGTCGGCGCGCGGCGTCATCGGCCCCGGCGATGCCGGCCGGCTGGCCCGCGCCCTCAGCCGCGCCAGCATCGACCGCCACGGCACCCGCGCGCTGTGGCTCGACAGCCCCGGCGGCAGCGTCGTCGACGCCATGGAGATGGCCGACGTGATCGGCGCGCTCGGCGTCACCACCGTGGTGCGCGGCAAGGCGATGTGCGCCTCGGCCTGCGCCAGCGTGGTGTTCGTCGCCGGCAAATATCGCCGCATCGACAAGGGCGGCCAGTTGCTGATCCATTCCTGCTTCGATGCCCGCAACGGCGAGAAGATGGACGAGTGCGACCTCGCCATCTCGCAGCGCGCCGCGGCCAATGGCCTCTCCGGCCGCGCCATGATGGCCTTCCAGGAGGTGGCGCCGGGACCGCGCTATGGCGTGCTGTTCAACGCCGCGGACGCCGCCTGTTTCGGCCTCACCCGGGCGCCCGGCAAGGCCGAGTTGGGCGACAACGCCCCCTGCGTCCGGCAGGTGCTGCACGCCGCGCGCAAGAAAAAGCAGTAGCTACGGCGCTTCCGGAAAGGCGTGCGCCACCCCGTTGGGGTCGGTGACGCGGTAGCCGCCGGGCACGGCCTCGACATGGTTCGGGCCGATCGGCACCTTGCCGTGGCCGCCCGGGATATCGAGCATGTAGGTCGGCTGGCAGAGGCCGGAGACGCGGCCGCGCAACTGCCGCATGATCTCCTGCCCGCGCGCCATCGAGACCCGGAAATGCGAGGTGCCGGGCGCCCGGTCGAGATGGTGCAGATAGTACGGCTTGACGTTGTGGGCGACGAGCGCGCGGAACAGCCCGGCCAGCACCGCCGCGTCGTCGTTGATGCCCCTGAGCAGCACGGTCTGGCTGAGCAGCGTGATGCCGCTGCGCGTCATGGCGTGGAGCGCCGCGATCGCTTCGGGCGTCAGCTCGTCGCGATGGTTGACGTGCACCGCGACATAGCGCGCGGCGCGCCCCGCGAGCGCCTCGAGCATGGCGCCGTCGATGGCGGCCGGCAGCACCACGGGCACGCGGCTGTGGAAGCGCACCACCTCGACATGCGGCATGGCGTCGATCTCGGCGAGCACCGCCTTGAGCTTTTTCGGCGGCAGATGGAGCGGGTCGCCACCGCTGAACACCACCTCCCAGATTTCGGGATGGCTGCGGATGTAGTCGAGCGCGGTCTCGACATCGTCCTTGCCCAGCGCCTCGCCGCCGGGCCCGACCTGCTCGCGGCGAAAGCAGAAGCGGCAATAGACCGGGCAGGCATGGGTGAGCTTCAGCAGGACGCGATCGGGGTAGCGGTGCACGATGCCGCGCACCGGCGAATGCGCGGCATCGCCGATCGGATCGACGATCTCGTCGGGCAGCGACACCGCTTCGGCGATCGTGGGCAGGTATTGCCGGGCCACCGGCCCGTCGGGGTCGGCGGCGATCAGCGCGGCCACCGGCTCGGTGACCGCCACGGCATAGCGCTCGGTGACGCGCTCGAGTTCGGGATCGGCATCGGCGCCGGCGAGGCCGCGCTGCTGCAGGCCCCTAAGCCCGCGGATCGAGCGGCGCGACGAAATCGGCGATACGGTGCCCATCGGCGCGCTGGCCATGGCGGACGGATCCGGTGCTTCTCGAAAGGATGGTGGGTGCGACAGGGATTGAACCTGTGACCCCCGCCGTGTGAAGGCGTGGGTCGTTCGCCAAAGGGGCTGTTTTCAGATGGTTGTCAACCTAGCCAGGCCCAAACTGATTGGTCTAACCCTGCCCAAGATGGCTAAGTCGGTTCGATTGAACCAAAGAGCACCGCCATCAACAGCGCAACCGCCGTCGGCCGGAGGTGGCCATGTGCCGGAAAGGATGTACCTTATGGTTGGCCGTCGGGCACAATAAGCTTGGGAAGCTTCTGCTCTACCATTGAGCTACACCCGCAACGGTTTGCTTCTTACTGGAGATGGCGCACGGAGCAACTGCATCGGAGCGGATATCCAAATTTGGTCGTTGGATTTTGACACCTCGTGGATCGGAAGCATCCACTGAACGACCTTCCCTTTGATGCGAGATTCCACCTGAACTTTCTGGACGTCGGTCATGTCGCTGAACGGGACGAACGCACGAGCTATCTCCCCATGAGGAGACAGGCCATCGGGAACTACCTAGGCTAGCATAGTTCTGCTCGATATGGCCACGGCTCCGACCCGAATGAGGTTGAACCACGGCAAATCGGTCCGATGCGGCAACAATGGGGCCACTTCACTACAGATCTGTATGCGCACTGACAGTCTGCTGCGAGATCGGAGACGTAGCTCTTGCGCAACCGGGCACTCCCGCCTGGTGCGTAAGGAGAAATATCGATGCGTATCAAACTCGCCGCCGTCCTGGCGTTCCTGTTGGCCGCGGCTGCAAGCTCGGCGTCGTTCGCCGTCACCTCGAGCAGCGCCGAGTCGTCGGCCTTGTCGGGCGCGACTGTCTCGGTGGCAGAGGCCGTGGCCGCAGTTGAAGCCAATGGCCAAGGCAAGGTCGTCGAGTTGGCCCTCGCCGGATCGGCGTCTGCACCAGTGTACAACGTCACCGTTCAGATGCCCGATGGTACGGAGAGCAATTTCACCGTCGATGCGAGGACCGGCAAGGTGGCGGCCAGCACGGACGTTGCCGACAATCAGGGAAATGCCGCCGATCCGGTGGAGCCCGAAGACGGCAACGGGGACGACAGCGCCGAAAGCGGTGAGAGCGGTTCAAACTAAGCGAAAGGCCCGGAGACCCCACGGTTTTTCGGGCCTCTCTTACAGAACTGTAATCCGGCTGCCAGTCGGTTGTGAGGTGGCCATCCTAACCCCGAACTGCGCCTGTCGCGGACAGACGCCCAACCCTTCGGATTCCCACATGAAGCAAGTCTTCCTCGCGATCGTGCTGATCGCGGTTCCGGTCGCGATGTTCAGCGGCTACGAGCTCTACACCGCCAACACCGCCGTCGCTGCTGAACGCGGCCTGGGCGACCTTTCGAACTTCAAGGCGATCATCGCTGATGTCCAGGCGCTCGTGGACAAGGGTGACATCGCTGGCGGGGCCAGGCGTATCACCGATTATGAGACCGCTTGGGACGGTGCCGAGACGGCGATCCGCCCGCTCAACCAGACGCAGTGGGGCAACATCGACTCCGCCAACGACGCGGCCTTCAGCGCCATCCGCAAGAGCAAGCCCGATCCGGCCGCCGTCAAGGATGCGCTCGCGACGCTGATGGCGACGCTCAATGATCCCAGCAAGGCC
The DNA here is from genome assembly GCF_001899075.1 of Devosia sp. 67-54. Classification (GTDB taxonomy): domain Bacteria; phylum Pseudomonadota; class Alphaproteobacteria; order Rhizobiales; family Devosiaceae; genus Devosia_A. Next base: position 148,627 of record NZ_MKVA01000008.1, read on the forward strand.
CCGTGAGGACAAACCATGACCGCAACCACCTTTCCCGGCCAGTCCGCCTATAATCGCGTTCCACGCGTGACACCTGACTTCTGGCTCATCAAGCTCATGGCCGTGACCATGGGCGAAACCGCTGCCGACTATCTCAGCGTGCAGCTCGGTCTCGGCCTGACCACTACCTCCCTATTGATGGCGGCGGTGCTGATCGCTGCACTCGTCTGGCAGTTCTGGCAGAAGCGCTACGTGCCGGCGCCGTATTGGCTGGCCGTCGTTCTGATCAGCATCGTCGGTACGCTGATCACCGATAATCTGGTCGACAATTTTGGCGTACCGCTCATCGTGACCACGATTACCTTCTCGATCCTACTTGCGATCACCTTCGTTGTCTGGTGGCGGATCGAGGGAACGCTCTCGATCCACACGGTCATCACGACACGCCGGGAGGCATTCTACTGGCTCGCAATCCTGTTCACTTTTGCACTCGGCACAGCCGCCGGCGACCTGGTCGCGGAGCAGTTCTCGCTTGGCTATCTTGCCACCGGGATATTGTTCGGCATGATCATCGCATCGCTGGCGATCGGATATTTCTTCCTGAAGCTCGATCCAATCCTGGGCTTCTGGCTGGTCTACATCCTGACTCGCCCGCTTGGGGCTTCGTTCGGCGATCTTCTGTCGCAACCACGGCAGTACGGTGGGTTGGGCCTCGGAACGATCGTGACCAGCGCGATGTTCTTGCTGATCATCGTGTGTACAGTGGTCTATATGTCGATCCGTAACCGGGACGGCGAAGAAGTTCTCGAGGCGGCGCGATAACGCGTAGGTCATCAATGCGCATCATGGTGGTCGAGGACGACCAGAGAACGGCGGAATATGTACGCAACGGACTGACGGAGGCCGGTCACGTCGTCGACAGCTTGACGGACGGCCGGGATGCCCTGACGCACGGCAGCCGGATGAAGTTCGACGTGATCGTGGTCGATCGAATGCTCCCGGGCCTCGATGGTCTGTCTCTGGTGAAGGCGCTTCGTGCGACGGGGGTCTCGACCCCCGTTATCTTTTTGACTGCGGTGAATGGCGTTGACGATCGAGTGGAAGGCCTCGAATCCGGCGGTGACGATTACCTGGTCAAGCCCTTCGCGTTCTCCGAGTTGCTGGCCCGGGTCAACGCGCTGGCGCGACGCCCACCGCAACAGGTGGAAAAGACGACACTGCAGATCGGTGCTCTCGAACTCGACCTCGTTCGCCGCACCTGCCGGCGCGAGGGTAAGCCGATCGATCTCTTGCCGCGCGAATACGCGCTGCTCGAATATCTGATGCGCAACGAGGGCCGGGTGGTGACCCGTACCATGCTTCTGGAACGCGTTTGGGACTTCCATTTCGACCCGCAGACCAGCGTCGTCGAAACCCATATCAGTCGGTTGCGGGCCAAGATCGACCGACCGTACGGGCAGCAACTACTGCACACCGTCCGCAATACGGGCTACGTGATGCATGACTAGCCTAGGGCTGCTCAAGAGCACGCCGTTCCGTGTCGCGCTCATCCTGGGCGCGACATTTTTCGTAGCCATGTTGATTGCCGGTTTCGCGGCGTTTGAGCTCATCGGCCGCGAACTCGAATCCAGGATGGATCAGACCATCGGCGACACGTTCCGGGTTATCGCCGAGTCCTATGGCGACAGCGACCAGGCTGATCTCATCGATTCGGTCACCAGCCATTCGAGGTCGACCCTCAATCACGATCAGATATATGGCCTCATCTCGGAGACGGGCGCCCGTCTTGCGGGTGATGTTCAGAGTTTGCCCAAGGCTAACGGATGGACGACGCAGACCGGACAGGAGCTCGGTCTTGCCGATGCCCAGTCGGAGCGGTTTCGGGTCTTTGTCGGGCAAGCCGGACTCAACCGCTTGCTCGTGGGCAGCAGTTTTGCGGAGACCCGCGAAGTCGGTCGACTGGCGCTGTTGATGCTGGCCTGTGCCGGGCTTGTGACATTCGTGATCGTGGTGGGTGCAGGAACCGTTTTAGCCACTCGGGCGCAAAAGCGGATCGATGTCATCGCGGCTACGATGACCAGAATCGGTCAGGGCGAGCTTGATGCCAGGATCCCGCCCGGACGGCGCAACGATGATATCGATCAGCTCACCCGACAGGTGAATGCCGCACTCGATCGGCTATCCGCATTGGTCGAGGGGATGCGGCAGGTCAGCGTCAACATCGCGCACGATTTAAAGACGCCGCTCAACCGCCTCGCGATCAGCGTCGAGTCGGCAACGCTCGCGAGCGATCGTGGAGAAAACGTCTCCGACCAGCTGGCTCAGGTTGAATTCGAAATCCATCGTATCAACTCGACGTTCGATGCCTTGCTCAGGATTGCTCAGATCGAGGCGGGCGCCCGGCGGGCGCGCTTTGTCCGCGTCCGGATGGGGGACATTCTCGACCGCATCGCTGATGCCTATGGCGATGTGGCCGATGAGGAACACCAGACTCTAGTCGTACGACGCCCTCCGGCGATGCCGGACATCGATGGCGACCAGGAACTGCTGATCCAGCTGAGCGCCAATCTCATCGAAAACTCGATCCGGCACTGCCCGCCCGGAACTCTGATCGAGGTCACCGGGGAGGTTCAGAACAGGCAGGTCATCCTGACCTTTGCTGACAACGGCCCGGGTATTCCGCCGGATGAGTACGACAAAGTCTTTCAGCGGCTCTATCGGTTGGAGAAGAGCCGAACAACGCCCGGCAGCGGTTTGGGCCTCAGCCTGGTCAGGGCGATCGCCGATTTGCACGGTGCCAGCATTGTTGTCAGCGACCGCGCGCCGGGTCTCGTCGTAACGGTGGCTTTTCCGACCGTCGGGATCGTCTAGCAGTATTCGGCGGCAGCCTCTCGATGTAGGCTCTGCGGGTGAGACTCCTGCTGGTTGAAGACAATTCATCGCTGGCCACGTGGCTCGCCAAGCTTTTGCAGGGCGAGAACTATGCTGTGGACGCTCTTACGGACGCGGAAAGCGTCATCGCCGGCACGGACCTGGGCCAATACGATATCGCGCTCGTCGACCTCGGTCTTCCAGGGATGAGCGGCCTCGATCTGATCCGGGAGATCCGCCGTCATCAACTCTCCCTGCCCATCCTGATCCTCACCGCCCGGAATGATCTGAAGAGCCGGGTCGAGGGCCTCAATCTGGGTGCCGACGACTATCTGACCAAACCTTTCGAAATCGAGGAACTCGAAGCCCGCATGCGTGCCTTGCTGCGGCGCAGTCATGCACCGGCGCGACGCGAAATCAGCATTGGTCCCTTGACCTTCGATCAGACCGGCCGGGCTTTTCGCCTCGGCGAGACCGACCTGGCGCTATCGCCGCGCGAGGCCGCCGTGCTTGAGGCGCTGATGCGCCGGCAGGGCCAGCCGGTGAGCAAGGAACGGTTGCTCGAGAGCACTTACGGTTTCGACGACGATGTCAATCTGAGCGCCGTGGAAGTCATCGTTCATCGCCTCCGCAAACGGCTGGAAGGATCATCGGTCGTGATCGCGACGCTACGTGGGCTGGGCTATTTGCTGAGGCTGCAGGAATGAAAAGCGGCAGCATCCGGGTCAATCTTCTGGCCTGGCTGATCATTCCGGGGCTGCTGGTGCTCGGCATCGGAGCCTGGTTGTCCTACGAGCAGGCGTTTCGCCTGTCCAACATCGTCACAGACCAGCAGTTGACTGCCTCAGCGCGGATGATCGCCGAGGAGGTCGCCTATTCCGACGACTCGCTGGTCGTGACGATTCCGCCGGCCGCCCTTGAGCTATTCGCCTCGGAAAGCCATGATGAAGTCGCCTATGCCGTCACCGATTCAGCCGGCAATCTCATCGCCGGCTATCCCGGGCTCGACACGCCGACGAAGACTGGCCGCGGCAATTTGCTGTTTTTCGAGACGGTCTTTCGTGACGAAGAGCCGATGCGGGCTGTGGACTTCCTGCAGACGGTCGTCACCCCGACGGGTGGCGTGATCGTGCGGGTTTCGGTCGGCGAGACCCTCAAGGCGCGCAACGCGCTGGTCACGACCTTGTGGATGCGCGGCTTTTTGGAGCAAGGAGCCCTGGTGGTCGCCGGCGCGATCTCGATCTGGTTCGGGATCAGCCGCGAACTGGCGCCGCTGCTGCGCCTGCGCCAGGAGGTACGCGACCGGCGGCCGGACCAGTTCGAGCCCTTCGACGCGGACAGGGTGCAGACCGAAATCCGCCCGCTCGTTCAGGCGCTCAACGCCCACATGGACCGGCTGCGGCAACAGCTCGAGCGGCAGCGGCGTTTCCTCGATAGCGCCGCGCACCAATTGCGAACGCCACTGGCGGTGATCAAGACTCAGGTCAACTACGCGCTCCGCTCACGGGAGCGGTCCGAGATCGACCTCGCCTTGACGGAGGTCGATTCGAACCTGACTTCGATGGCCCGTATGACCAGCCAGCTCCTCACACTGGGCGGTGTCGATCACAACCGAACAGCGCTCCAATCGGAAACGATCGATCTGAGCGATATCGCGCATCAGGTGGTTCTCGAGGCGGCCAGTCGGGCCCTCGATGCCGGCATCGAGATGGCGTTCGATTCCGACGGCCCCGCCGGCGTCGTCGGGTCGGACGTCATGCTTGTCGAGCTCGTGACCAATCTGGTCGAGAACATCATTGCCCATGCGGGTGCAGGAGCCGAGGCGACAATCGCCGTCCGCAGGGGCGTCCGAGACGTGATCCTGCGGGTCGAAGATACCGGCGAGGGAGCTACGGATGAGGACCGAACGGGGCTGCTGCAGAGATTTCGGCGTGGCAGGAATGCTCGGCCAGGGGGTAGTGGGCTCGGCCTGTCGATCGTGTCGGAGGTCGTGGAATCGATGGGTGGGACAATAGACCTTCCAGCGCCCCGTGCAGGCAAAGGATTTGCGGTTGAGGTTCGCCTCCCCGCCGCGGTGAGCTAGCTCGCGCCAGCGCTGTCGACGAAGACGTTGGTGTAGGTCTTGCTCAGATCGACCGGTTTCCCCTTGAGGTTGCCGCGGATCTGGCTGAGCACCCGAAGCACGGTGTCCGGTCCGCCCTCCGGCATTCGCCCATCAGGCGAGAACATCTGCTTTCCCGCCGCCAGGGCGCTGACATAGAGTGCCTTGTCACCGACATAGAAATCCGACGGCATAGCGCCGGCGATGGTCTCGGCGTCGTTGTCGGCGATGAAGTGCAGCGTTCGGACGAGCGCCCGCGCGAGCTTCTGCACGATGTCCTTGTGCGCATCGACCCACGACGTTTCCATGTAGAGGCAGCTCGCGGGATAGGGACCGCCGAACACGGCACTGCTGCCCGCCAGGGTACGCGTATCGACGAGAACGCGCGCCGCGCCGCTGGCGAGCAGGCGCGAAACAGTCGGTTCCGTGGTCATGGCTGCCTGCACCTGATCGTGCGCCATCGCCGCGATGAGGCTATCGCCGGCGCCCACCGGCACCGGCGTGACCTCACTGAGCTTAAGGCCGTTCTGGACCAGCAGGTACGCGGTCAGGAAGTCGGTCGATGACCCAAGGCCCGTGATGCCGACATGCTTGCCCTTGAGGTCTGCGACCGACCGTATCTCGGGATGCTGGCTCGAAACGACTTCCACTTCGCCGGGCGCGAGTCCGAACTGGATGACCGATTGGGTATATTTGCCGAGCGATTGCAATTCGATGGTGTGGTCGTAAAAGCCGACCACCCCTTGCACCGCTCCCGCCAGCATCTCATCGGCCGCCTCGACGCCGGCCGGCTCGCTGAGGAGTTCAACATCCACGCCCGCATCGCGGAAATAGCCGAGGCGCTGCGCAAGAACCACCGGCAGATAGATCTGCTTTTCGATGCCGCCAACCATCAGCGATACGTCCGCCGCCGCCGCGGTGGATATTGGCGCGGCGAAGAGCGACACGGCAAAGAGCATCGTCGCAAGCGGTCTCATGCATCCTCCCCTATCAGAGTCCGCGCAGTGTGGGCGGGGCGATCGGCGGCCCCACGCCGTTTCATTCTCCAGTCATGCCAGCCGAGCGACAGATTTGCCAGCGGACAAATGGCGGGGCGGCCGACAGGGCCGCCCCTTGGATATTACAGACCTTCGGCCTTGATCGCCGCATCGACATATTGGTCGGTGTAGGTCTTGCTGAGATCGACCGTTCCCGTCACCTTGCCGGCCGCCTTCTGGATGTCGAAGACCGTCTGCGGGCCGTTGGCCGGCATCTTGCCGAGGCCTTCGAGGTTGAACTGGCCCCAATCAGCCTTGAGCGCGGCGATGTATTCGTCCTTGGAGACGAGCTGGTTGGAGACGAAGTCCTTGGGCATCACGTCGGCAACGTCGGCAGCGGTGTGCGACTTCATCCACGCGAGGGTGGCGACGAGAGCGTTGACCACAGCCTGCGCCTCCTTCTGGTGGTCCTTCAGCCATTCGCCTCGTACCAGAACGCCGGCCGCCGGATAGTCGCCGCCCAGCCATTTCTGCGTGCCCTCACCGGTCGACAGGTCGATGGCCGAATAGCCGACCTTGAGCTTGGTGATGGCGTTGACCGTCGGCTGGCTGGTGATACCGCAGACCGCCTTGTTGTATTTGAGCGCCGCGATCATTGTCTGGCCCTGGCCGGCAGCGATCTTGGTATAGTCCTTGGAGGTCAGTCCGGCGCGGGTCGAAACGTAGCTGACGAGATCGTCCGTGCCCGAGCCGATGTCGGTGACGCCGACGCTCTTGCCCTTCCAGTCGGCCGGCGTTTTGACGTTGGATCCGGTAGCGCACATGATGCGCTCGCCAGGCGCCACCGCGAGCTGGATGAGGTTGATGACATCCTTGCCCTTCTGCTGGAAGTCGATGGTGTGCACGTACCACGCCCCGGCCATATCGACCTGGCCCGAGATCATTGCATCCTCGGCACCCACGCCGCCCGCCTGCTCGGTGCTGAGCTGCATGTCGACGCCATACTTCTTGAACATCCCCAGGCTCTGCGCCAGCTGATATTCGAGGTAGATCTGCTTATCGATACCACCGACCATCAGGGTGACTTTGGGCAGGGCATCCGCAGCGATCGCCACGCCAGCGAGGCTGCATGTCGCAGCAAGCGCAGTAGTAATCGCAACGAGCGTCTTTTTCGACATAGTCTTTCTCCTCCACGTTGATTTCCGAGGCTTCCGGCTCGGCCCGGTTAGATGCCGGCGATGCTGTTCTCCGACGGCGATTTTGGACGCCAGGCGAGCAGGCGATGCTCCAGTTGCGTCATCAATGCTTCGGCCCCCAAGGCGACCACTCCGATGACCAGCATGGCGCCGAACACGCCGTTGGAGTCGAAGGTGTTCTGCGCCGTGGCGATGACCAGCCCGAGGCCGCCCTGCGAGCCCAGGAACTCGCCGACGATCGCGCCAATGATCGAGAAGCCAAGCGCCACGTGCAGGCTCGCGATGATCCAGGTCATGGCCGACGGGATCACTACATGCTGCACCACCTGCAGGCGCGATGCGCCCAGGATGCGCGCATTGGAGACGAGGTTGCGATCGACGCTGCGCACGCCTTGAAAGGCGTTGAAGAAGACGACGAAGAACACCAGCACCGCGGCCAGCAGGACCTTCGAGGGCAGGCCAAGGCCGAGCCAGATCACGAAGATCGAACCGAGTACGATGCGCGGCAGGGCGTTGATGATCTTGATATAGGGGCTGAAGACGTCCGCGAGGAACGGCACCTCGCCGAGCAGGATGCCGAAGATCACCCCGCTGCCGACGCCGAAGACGAAGCCCAGGAGCGATTCCTCCAGCGTGATCCACAGCTGTTCCCAGAACGAGCCATAGGCGGTGCCGTTGACGAACCAGTCGGCGAGGCGCTGCACGATGCCGAGCGGCGAGCCGAAGAAGAATGGATCGATGAAGCCGACTATCGCGCCCACCTGCCAGAGCCCGAGCAGCAACACGGCGACCGCCAGTTGCGTGGCACGCACGGCAAAGCGCCGGCGCTGGATGCGCTCGCGGGCGGCGCGCGCGATGGTCTGCTCGTCGGTGGATGGCGTGGTGGCGAGCGGGGTGGCCGCCGCGTTGGCCTCGATGGTCATGCCGCACCTCTCTGCCGGTTGGATTCGATCTGTCGGATGTAGGCGCGCTCGACCTCCTCGCGCAGCGACTCCCAGATCTGCTGGTAGAGCTCGAGGAAGCGCTTATCGAAGCGGATCTCCTGCACGGCACCGCGCGGGCGCGGCAGGTCGATGTCGTAGGTCGCTTTCACCGTGCCAGGCCCGGCGGTGATGACCACCACCTTGTCGGCGAGCGCGATCGCCTCTTCGAGGTCGTGCGTCACGAACATCACCGACGGGCGGGACTTCTCCCACAGCGCCAGCAATTCGTTCGACATGATGGCGCGCGTCTGCACGTCGAGCGCCGAGAAGGGCTCGTCCATCATCAGCATGGTAGGTTCGTTGATGAGCGCCGCGGCGAGGCTCACGCGCTTGCGCATGCCACCCGAAAGCTGGTGCGGATAATGCTTCTCGAAGCCCGACAGCCCGACCGTCGCCAGCCAGTCGCGCGCCAACCGCAGCGCCTCCGCCTTGCGGGTGCCGCGAAACATCGGGCCGAGCGCGACATTGGCCTCGACCGATTTCCAGGGCATCAGTGCGTCGGTCTGGAAGACGAAGCTCGCCCCCTTGGTGATGCCCGTGACCGGCTGCTCGTTGACGAGCACCGAGCCTGCGCTGGGCAGTTCCAGTCCCGACGCCAGGGTCAGGGTCGTCGACTTGCCGCAGCCGGTGGGCCCGACGATGGTGACGAACTGGCCGGGCTCGACCGTGAGGTTGATGTCGCGGATGGCCGTCATCGCCGCCCCCGTGGGCGTGACGAAACGCTTGGTCACGCCGATCAGCTTGACGCCGCCGCTTGCACTGGAGGTCATTTCGCTCCCCGAACGGGCGCTGGAAAAAGGATGCAGAAAGTCCTGTCGCCGCGCGCAACGCGCGGGCGGTTGTCCGCAAGCATTGAAGCCTCCCATAGCGTCGGGCCGTTTCGGTCCTCGACGCTCGAACCTTAGGCCGCCAAGCTTTCAGTCACCTTTCAATCGGAGCAGTCGCACGGCACGCGGCCCGACGATTTAATGAGCGTGTAAGGCGGCTGTAAGCTGAAGAGCAGATGCCTACTCCTGCTGGGATTGGGCGGACCCACCAGCGCTCCAGTCATTGCTTCATGGGGCGTTGGGCTCGACTGCAGCTGACCTTGGGTCTTTCATCGGTCCGAGGTGGGGACGCTGCTGGCGTGGCGCCGGCGAGCATGTTTTTCGTCGATGCCAACGTCCCTTGGCTCGTATCGCAGGAACGCAATTCCACTCGTGAACCGTAGTGTACGATCGCTGGCCGCATGACCAAGGTTGGATCATACAGATCTGTAAGAAACCGGACATACGGACGTAAGACCAGGGGCCGAGCCTGGGCTTCCAGAACAGGAGCCCGGAACATGACATCTCGTAGCCTCGCATTCGCCCTGGCACTCTCCGCTGGTGCAGCAATTTCGTTGCCGGCAGTTTCAATTGCGGTCGAAAAGCCCGTCGCTTCCGAGAAGAACCCACCCGGCGACATTCCCGACACCCAGGTCTTCGTCGACTATCAGGGAGCCGGGGTGACCATGAAAGTCCCGGAGGGCTGGGCCCGTGCTGACGAGGCCAATGGCGCGATCTTTTCCGACAAATACAATCGCGTCGAGCTGACGACGCAGACGACCGCGTCGTCCCCCTCGGTGTCGTCCGTGACCAGTCACGAGGCCAAAGATCTCGTCGCCGGCGGGCGGGCCGTGAAGATCATCGCCGTGAAGGAGGTCAAGCTCGACGGAGGTAGGGCAGTACGCGTCGACTATTCGGCCAATTCGGAGCCTAACGCCGTGACGAGCAAGCAGATCCGGCTCGAAGAGGTTCGCTTTTACCTGCGGGGCCCGAGCGGCAAGCTGGCCGTGCTCGATATGTCGGCGCCGAACGGGGCGGACAACGTCGACCAGTGGAACCTGATGTCCAACTCCCTGCGGGTGCAATGAGCGGGGTGGTGCTGGAGGCGTCAGATCTCTACCGCTTCTATCATGTGGGCGAGGAGGAAATCTTTGCCCTGCGCGGCGTCAGTCTCCGACTGCGAAGCGGCGAATTGGTTGCGGTGACCGGGCCGTCGGGCAGCGGAAAGTCGACCCTGCTCAACTGCGTCGCAGGCCTCGACGATCCGGACGGCGGCTACGTCGCAATCACCGGCGAACGGATCAGTCGCGCACCAGAGCGCGTGCGCGCGCGGCTGCGAGCCGAACGCGTGGGCATCATGATGCAGTCCGGCAACCTCTTTCCGCACCTCGCGGTGATCGACAATCTCCGGCTTCAACAGCGGCTTTCGGGCAAGAAGCACTTGCCAGCGCCGGAAGCGCTGCTGGACCGGGTGGGCTTGGGCCATAGAGTGCAGGCTCTCCCAGAAACACTTTCGGGCGGCGAAGCCGCGCGTGCGGGTCTCGCGGTAGCCCTGTCGACGCTCCCGAGTGTCCTGATCTGCGATGAACCGACCGGTGAGGTCGATGAAGCCAACGAGACCGCCATCATTTCACTGCTCAAGCGCGCGCAGGCCGATGGCGCAGCAATTCTGATTGCCACCCACAGTCCTTCTTTGGCCGGTAAGGCGGACCGTATTCTCGAGCTCAACGACGGAGCGGTCGCGTGACGGCGCTCGTGCAGTTCGATCATGTCCGCAAGGATTATCGTGGTGCGTCGGCGCCCGCGCTCATTGACGTGACCTTTGACATCTTCGAGCGCGACCGCATTGCGCTGATGGGACGCTCAGGGAGCGGCAAGTCCACGGTTCTCAACCTGATCGCCGGTTTGGACGAAGCGACGGCGGGAGAGGTGAGATGGCCTCTCTACGGGCATCCTGTGGCCACCGATATTGGACTGGCCTTCCAGTCACCCAGCCTGATTCCATGGCTGACCGTCGAAGAGAACGTGCGGCTGCCGCTGCTCATCTCGACGGTAACTCGGCCGGGCGACGTCCTGGGCCTTTTGTCCCGACTTGGCCTGAGTGATCTCGCCTCGAAACTGCCGTCAGAACTCTCCGGCGGCCAGGCGCAGCGTGTTGCGTTGGCCCGAGCGATGGTGACAACGCCGCGCTTGCTGCTTGCCGACGAGCCGTCCGGCCAACTCGATCATGAAACCGCCAATCGAGTGCTGGATATGCTCGACGGCTGGGCGGACGATTCCGGAACAGCCCTGGTTATTGCCACCCATGATCCGATGGTGGCTGCCTCCACGCAACGATGCTGGACGCTTGACCACGGGCATCTTGCGGAGATCCCGGTATGACCTTGAGTTGGCTCGCAGGCCTGGTGCGAAGTCGGTTCGGACGCATCGCCGGAACCATCGCCTGCCTTTGCCTTGCGGTTGCGATGGTGACCGATCTGGCGGTCTTCATCGACCAAAGCTCGCGGTCGATGACTGAGCGCGCCCTGCTCGGTCTGACCACCGACCTGCAGGTCGAGCTCGTGCCCGGTGGCGACCCCGCAGCCGCTGAGCAGATCATCCGGGGTGCGGTGCCGATCCGGGCAATCGCACAAGTCGGTTATGGCGATGTCGCCGGGTTCGAGCTTCGCGCCGACGGCACAACCCAGACCACCGGTGCCGGTAAGGCGGTGGGACTTGCGACCGACTACTTCAAGGATCGCGGCAATGACATCCGCCTGCTTGCAGGTGACATGTCGGGACCGGTGCTGCTGCAGCAAACCGCTGCCAATCTGCACGCCAAGCCTGGCGATACGGTTACGCTCAAGCTCACGGCGTCGAATACGTCACGGGTAAAAATCACCGGCATCGTCGATCTCAAATCGGCGGATGCCTTCTTCCAGGCCGTCGGAGTGCCACCCGGAGCCGCCCCGGCTGCCCCACCTGACAACGCGATCCTCTTGCCACTCGACGTCTGGCAGCAGCTCTATCCCGCGGGCGGGCCGGGCAATCCACGCACGCAACTGCATGTCGTCATCGATCGAACGATTCTCAGTACCGACCCCAACGACGCCTTTGCCAAGGCAGCGGGCCTCGGACGCAATCTGGAGGCCCGCTTCGCAGGCACAGGAGTGGTCGGCAACAACCTCGCGGCGCAGCTCGACGCAACGCGCGGCGATGCGCTGTACGCCAAAGTGCTGTTTCTTTTTCTCGGTCTGCCTGGGGCAGTCCTTGGGGTGCTCCTTGCTTTCATCATCGTCCGCTCGGGCCAGGAGACGCGCGCTCGCGACCAGGCGCTGCTACGGCTGAGAGGCGCGACGGTCGCACGCCGGCTCGGGCTGATAGCGACGGAGGCGGGCGTTGTCGGCGGTATTGCGGCCATCTTGGGAGTCGGGCTGGCAGTCGCGGCGGCGTCGATCCTCGCCGGGTTCGAGATCGACTCGTTCGGCGTAACTCCGCTCGGTGTCGGTTTTGGCGTCGGCATTGTCCTTTCCATCGCTTCGGCGCTCATCCCCGCACTGATGACAGCACGGGGCCAGTCCGTGATGGCCCTGCGCCGACCCGAGTATCGGGCGCGCACCGCATTGTGGGAGCGGCTCTACCTGGACATTCTCCTGCTGGCCCTGTCGGGCCTGATCTTTTGGAGGACAGCGGCCAGCGGCTACCAGATCGTGCTTGCCACGGAAGGTGTCACGGCGACTGCGGTCGATTACACCGCCTTCCTGTCGCCCCTTCTGTTCTGGATCGGGGCGGGGTTACTGACGATACGGTTGACGCGCCTCGCGCTACGGGGCGGCCGGGCCGTCCTCACCCGAGCTGTGTCGCCCCTCGCCGGGATCGCGGCTCCCTTGGTATCGTCCGCCTTGAGCTGGCAGCGAAACCGCCTGGCGCTCGCGGTCGCGCTCGTCGCGCTTGCGACCGCATTTCTCGTGTCCACAGCGATCTTCAATTCTACCTATGAGGCCCAGGCGCGGGTCGATGCCGAGCTGACCAATGGCGCCGACATTACGGTCACGGGAGCAACGACCACGCCGGCCGGCGCCTACATCGATGCGATCCGCCGGCTGGCCGGCGTGGCGAATGTCGAGCCCATGCAACATCGCTACGCCTATGTTGGCACTGATCTGCAGGACCTTTACGGCATCGACCCAATGAAGATCGGCCGCGCGACGGACTTGTCGAACGCCTATTTTCAGGGTGGAGACGCGGTGGCGACGATGAGCGCGCTGGCGGGCCGAGCGGACGGCGTCCTCGTCTCCGAGGAAACTGTGAACGACTTCCAACTCAGCCTTGGTGACCAGATCAACCTGAGACTGCAGGGACGGGATCACGCCTATCGCGCGATCCCGTTCACCTTTGTCGGCGTGGCGCGCGAGTTCCCGACGGCTCCCCATGACAGCTTCCTTGTCGCCAATGCCAGCTATGTTGCGCAGATGACAGGCGTCGATGCCAACGAGGTGGTGCTGATCCGGGCCACAGGAAACGTCGATGCCGTCAAACGGGGCGTGGCGTCGTTGCTTAGAGGCAAAGGACAGCAGGTAAGCTCGCTGCTCGACGCCGTCCACACGATCGGCACCAGCCTGACCGCGGTCGATGTCAGCGGCCTCGCCCGCATCGAACTGGCGTTCGCCGTTTTGCTCGGGGCCGCGGCCACCGGCCTGAACCTGGCACTCGGCTTCGCCGACCGCCGCCGCGACTTCACTATCCTCAAGGTCTTGGGCGCCAAGGGGCGAACCCTCCGAGCCTTCGTCTGGAGCGAAGGCGGTCTGATCCTCGTCGCAGGGATCATTGCCGGCGCGGTGACGGGGACGATCGTGGCGGAGATCCTCATCGTGGTTCTGCAGGGTGTCTTCGATCCGCCGCCCGAAGCGCCCGCTGTCCCTTGGGTCTACGTCATCGGCGCTCTCGCAGCCCTGGTCTGTGCTGCTGCGATCGCGCTGGCCAATGCAACGTGGCGGGCCGAGCATGCCGCCGTTTCACAGATGCGAGAACTGCGGTGAACAACGCCTTGTGCCTCAATCTCAGCTCGGCGGCAGGTCGAGCGATATTTTCACGCCGGGCGGCTATTGCGGCGACGGTCCTCATGGCGATGTCGGGCCTGCATGCTACCCCGGCGACAGCAGCCTCGGTCTTCCTCGAGGATCAGACCTGGACCGAGTTGCGCGACGAGATCAAGGCAGGCACGACGACGATCATTGTGCCGATCGGCGGGGTGGAGCAAAGCGGCCCGGCGATGGCGCTCGGCAAGCACGACGCGCGGGTCAAGGCGCTGGCGCAAAAGATTGCCGAGCAACTCGGCAACGCGTTGGTGGCACCCGTGGTTTCGTACGTACCCGAGGGGTCGATCAGCCCGCCCACGGCGCATATGAAATTTCCCGGCACGATCACCATCAGCGATACCACCTTCAAGGCGCTGCTCGACTCCTCGGCGCGCAGCTTCAAGCTGCACGGCTTCAAGACCATCGTGCTGATCGGCGATCATGGCGGCTATCAGGCCGACGAAAGCGCCGTCGCCGACAACCTCAATGCCGAGTGGGCAAAGACACGAGTTCGGGTCTTTGCCGACCGAAACTACTACAAAGTCACGCAGACCGGCTACATCGACAAGCTTCTCGCAGCCGGCGTCAAGCGGACCGAGATTGGCACGCACGCCGCACTGGCCGACACGTCCCTGATGCTGGCGGTAGACCCCGCGATGGTCCGGCAGGATCGGCTCGCGGCATCGCCGGCCCTCGGCCCCGCCGACGGGGTCTATGGCGGCGATCCATCGCGATCATCTGCGGCTTTCGGTCAACTTGGCGTCGATCTGATCGTCAGCACCACCGTCGCCGATATCCGCGCCTTTATCGGCAGGCAGCCAAAATGAAGCTCGTGGCAGCAACGCTTGTCACCGCGCTGGTGAGTATTGGACTGGCTGCCGCCGTACCGGCGGCTGACGGTGGACCTGGCAGCGCCATGACCATGCGGGGCGTGGATGCGCCGTCGATCGCGCCGAGCGGTTCGAGCGCCGCCCCGCCGACTCCTGAACCTCCCGCGGCCATCAACATCTACAGCCAGATCGGGGTCGGCCATCTAAGCTGGGCCGTGGTCGCCGACCTGCCTCGCGTGTACGTGCCGAACCACTCGGCCAATACGGTGTCGGTCATCGATCCGTCAACGCTCAAGGTGGTGAATACATTCAAGGTCGGTGTGCGGCCACAGCACGTCATCCCGTCCTGGGATTTGACCACGCTGTGGGTCGCCAACAATGGGCGCGGCAACCGCAACGGCAGCCTGACGCCGATCGATCCGACAACCGGCAAACCGGGGCTACCCGTCAAGGTGCCAGATCCCTACAACATGTACTTCATGCCCGACGGCAGCGCCGCCATCGTCGTCGACGAGGCGCTGCGGCGCCTCGACCTACGCGACCCCAAAACGATGGCGCTCGAGGCGCAGATTCCGACGCCGACCTGTCACGGCATCAACCATGCCGACTTCGCCGCCGACGGCTCCTATGCGATCTTCACCTGCGAGTTCAATGGCGCATTGCTCAAGGTCGATTTGCGCAATCGAGAGGTGCTCGGCACGCTCGCCTTACCCAAAATGTCGATGCCGCAGGACATTCGTCTGTCTCCCGATGGCCAGGTGTTCTACGTTGCCGACATGGCCGCGGACGGCGTCCACCTGGTCAATGGGGAAAGCTTCACAATTGCCGGCTTCATCCCGACCGGTCCCGGCGCGCACGGGCTGACCGTCAGCCGCGACGGAACCAAACTCTACGTGTCCAACCGTGGCTCGCACAGCATGCATCGGGCCAGCAGACACGGACCCGGTAGTGTCAGTGTGATCGACTTCGCCACCAGAGCAGTCGTTGCACAGTGGCCGATCCCAGGCGGCGGCAGCCCCGACATGGGCAATGTCAGCGCCGACGGCAAGCAGTTGTGGTTGTCCGGACGGTTCGACAACGAGGTCTACATGTTCGACACCACCAGTGGGGCCGTCAGCAAAGTGCCGGTTGGGCGCGAGCCGCACGGCCTCGCGGTGTGGCCCCAGCCGGGCCGCTATTCGCTTGGTCACACCGGAAACATGCGGTGATCAATTTCGGTCCAGGCGAGCGGAGATGGCAGCCGCATCGAACGTGCTGAGGGCGACAATGCCCCAGGCCACGACAACGAGTGCCAGACTGATGAAACCCGTGCCGAGGCCCACCCCGCCGCGTTCCGGTCCGACTCCCAGCCAGTCGGCAAAGGACGCGCCAAGCGGCCGTGTCAGGATATAGGCGATCCAGAACGTCGAAATCTCACTGGCGCCCGCCCAGCGGCGTACGACGAGAGGGACCAGGAACGCCGCCAGAAACATGACGCCTGAAACGAAATAGCCGAGACCGAGCGTGGTGGCCGTCATATCACCGGCCGCGGTGCCTAAAGCGAACGTAGCGAGGACCGTCAACCAGTAAAAGCTCTCGCGCCGTCTCGTGTAAATACTGTGAATGGAAAGCGTCTTCTCGACCCACCACCAACAAGCGAACACGATAAGGAGGCCACCGAGAAATACGACCGTGGAAACCAGATAAGGAACACCCAACACAACGTGAATGACATCCGCCACCATCGTCCCAAATACGGCAACTAGAGAAACGGCGATCCAGTAGCGCCATTTGGAGAAGACGGGGATGATCCATTGCACAACGAGCGCGACGGTGAGGGCGACGCCACTAAGCGCGATCACCAACGGGGGATCAAAAGCCCGGACAAGATAATCCGAGGTTGTCTCGCCGAGGCCGGTCGTCAAGACCTTCACGACCCAGAATGTTAGGGCTACTTCCGGGACCTTGGCTGTCTGCACGACGGCATAGCCTACGGTCTCGGCGGTATCGGTCATGGTACTCCCCTTCACAGGGCGTGGCGTTACCACGGCGCGGCGGCGTGGTCATTTTACAGTGTTGTAAGGTCACGTCCCGACGTTGTCTCGGGCCCGCCGTTAACTTCCGATAACCCCTCTGTAAGGCGGGTGTAAGTCCCATGTAAGACGAAGCGCGCACACCAGGGCCGACGTGAGACTTTCGAACAAGCGTTGGAGACCATCATGGGCATCTATGGCGCACTCAGCACCGTCGCCGGGTTGCTGACGCTGGTTTTGATCCTGTAGTGCTGGTCAAGAGGAGCAGCATGCCTGCAACGCCGACCGCTCCGACGATTGCCATCACCGCGCGTACGCCGCTCTATCTGGCAGTGGGGCTGCTGGCGGGCGCCGTGATCGCGCTCCAGATTGCTATCATGCGGGTCTTCGCGGTGGGGAGCTGGGCGCATTTTGGTTCGCTCGTGGTCAGCCTGGCGCTGCTCGGCTTCGGCCTGTCGAGCGTCGTCATCTTCGTCGTACGCGGCTGGTTCGACCGGCATTGGCGCGGCGCCGCCGGCACCGCGCTGCTGTTGCTCGGACCGCTCGCGGTCGCCGCCAATCTCACCGCGCAGGCGGTGCCGTTCAACGCTATCTTCCTCGTCTCCGATCCGAGCCAGGTGTGGCGGCTTGCGGCGAACTTCGTGCTGTACCTACTGCCGTTCCTTGCCGGCGCGATGGTCCTTGGAATTGTGTTCCTGAGGAACCGCGAAGGCTTCGGCCGGGTGTACTTTGCCGATCTCGTCGGCTCCGGCGTCAGCGGCTTCGTCATTCTGATGGCGATGTACCTGCTTCCGCCCGAGCAACTGATCGCCGTGCCGCTGACGCTCTGGATGCTGAGTGCCATCCTCTGGTTCGGCCTGAGCGGGCACGTCTTCGGCAGCCTTGTCTCGTCGGTGCTCGGTATCGCCTGTGTCGGCGCCTATCTCTGGCTGCCGGGGTTAACCGGCATCCCGGACATTGCGACATCGCAATACAAGGGCGTCGCCTATGCGCGGAACTTTCCGGACGGGCACCGCATCTATCGCTCGATCTCGCCGTTCGGCGACCTGCAGATCTACGCCAGCTCCTACATGCACTTCTCGCCGGGCCTGTCAGACAACGCGGCGTTCAACCTACCGGAGCTGCCGGGCAACTCGTTCGTCGCCATGTACATCGATGGCGAGGGACCGGAAGGCATCATGCATGAGCCGCCGGAGGAGGCGAATAACTACTTCCACTACCTGCCGATGGCGTTTCCCTACGTGCTGCGCAGCACGCCCAATGCGTTCGTCGTGCAGTTCGGCGGCGGCATCTCGACCATGGCGGCACTGCATTCCGGTGCGAGGAGCGTCACCATCGCCGAGAGCAACCCGGCGGTGCTGCAGGCCTTCGACGATCCGGCGATCCGCGACGCCAGCAGCAGCATCCTCAGCGATCCGCGCGTGAAGGTGGTCGACTACGACGGCCGGCTTTATCTGAAGCACACCATCAACCGCTACGACGTGATCGACCTGAGCCTCGCGGACTCGGTGGGTCTCTCCAATCCCGGCGGCTTCGCCATTACTGAGAAGTATGCGTACACGCGCGAGGCGATGGTCGACTACATGCGGGCGCTGAGCGACGACGGCATCCTGTCGATCACGGCGTGGAACAAGGAAGAGCCGCCCAAGTCGATCCTGAAACTCTATTCTACCCTGGCCGATGCGGCCAGGCAGTTCGACCCGACGACCGCGTCGCGCTCGATCTTCGTCGCCTCGGGCTATCTGTCGACAACGACGCTCCTCTACCGCAAAGGCGGCTTCACCGACGCGGAGATCGACAAGCTGCGCAAATACACGAGCTCGATGTCGTGGGACGAGATCTACTCGCCCGGCTTTGCCGTCGACGACAGCGTGACGCCGACTATCCTCGCGCAATACGAAGACTCGATCTTCGGCAGCGGCGATGCCGACGCGGCCAACCCGACGACGACCACGACGTCGTCCGAAGTCGCGGACCCGACGCTCGACGTGCCGGACAGCGCCGACAACACCGGCACGGCCGAACCCGCGACCACGCTCGGCCGCCTGTTCTGGTACTGGACACTCGGGGGCGGCGCCATCGAGCACGCGCGCGACTACGTCTTCGACACGCGCCCGCTGACCAACGCTCGCCCGTACTTTGCCGCCTACGAGAAGTTCGACGACCTGCCGCGGACCCTCGACCGGCTCGATCTGTTCCAGGACGATTGGGGTTACCTGTTGCTCTGGGCGACGCTGGGCATCGCTGCGGCGACCGCCACGGTGCTGATCGGGCTGCCGATGCTGATTGGCTGGCGCAGCGTGTTCGCGCGGGCGCCGGGCAAGCTCGGCACCATCGCCTACTTCGCAGCGCTGGGCCTCGGCTACATCACGGTCGAGGTCGGGCTGATCAGCCGCT
Organism: Devosia sp. 67-54; assembly: GCF_001899075.1. Taxonomy (GTDB): domain Bacteria; phylum Pseudomonadota; class Alphaproteobacteria; order Rhizobiales; family Devosiaceae; genus Devosia_A. The sequence continues at coordinate 167,836 of NZ_MKVA01000008.1, forward strand.
TCGCCGTGGCGCTCGCCAACCCGACCATCTCGGCCTCGGTGCTGATTTCCGGCATGCTCGTCTTCTCCGGCATCGGCAGCTACTTCTCCGACCGCATCGTCGACGGCGCGAAAGTCATCCTGCCGCTGATCCTCGTCGGCATCGCGGTGCTGCTTTTCGCCTACGGGCTGTTCCTCGATCCGGTGCTCGACAAGATCGGCGCCTTGGCGTTCCCGCTGCGCCTGCCATGCTGCTTCGTGCTGGTTGCGCCGCCGGCGCTTCTCATGGGCTACCCTATGGCGACGGCGATGGCGTGGCTTGCGCGGCTGGGCAAGGACCACATGTTCGTCTGGGCGTGGGGGATCAACGGCTGCTTCTCGGTCGTTGGCGCCGCGGCAGTGCCCATCATCGCCACAACCTTCGACCTTCCGGCGGTGCTCAAGGTCAGTGCGGCTGCTTACCTCATAGCCATCCCCGCATTTCTCGCGGTACTGCAGCCAGCGAGCAGGGCGAGCACGAGCATCTATTAACCGGAGTGCGTACCCACGATCTTGTCGCCCTCGAGCTTGGTGAACGGCACGAAGTTGACGATCGCGCCGCCGTAAATGTCGGACCGCGTCACGGTCACGGCTCCCGCCGTGTCGGTGCGCTTGGTGATCTTGAGCACGTGCTGCGCTCCGGGCGGTCCGATCGGGATGACCATGAGCCCATTGGGCTTGAGCTGCTTGAGCAGATCGGGCGGCACATGGTCGATACCGCACGTCACAATGATCTTGTCGAAGGGCGCAGCGTCCGCCCAGCCATAGTAGCCATCGGCATTCTGGCGCTGAATCGCCTTATACTCGGTGTACCCCTCGGCGATCAGGTCGGCGTAGACGCCGCCGGTACGCTCGAACAGCGGCTTGATGATCTCGATCGAATAGACTTGGTCGGTAAGGTTCGAGAGATAGGCCGATTGATAACCGGATCCTGTGCCGATCTCGAGCACGCGCTCGCCCTTCTGTACATCGATCGAATTGGTCATCCGGGCCACCGAATGTGGACCGGTGATCGTCACGCCAAAGCCGATGTCGAGATAGTGCACCTGATAGGCGCGGGTCAGATTGGGCGCGGTTACGAACCGTTCGCGCGGCACCATTAGGAAGGCTCGCTTGTTGCGAGTGTCCCAGACGTCGTGATGTGCGATCAACTGCAGGAAGCGGTCGTAGCGCTCGCCCAGATAGCCCGGATCCTCCCCTCGGTTCTTGACCATCCAATCGATGAAGGCCTGCCTATCGTCGAAGGGCGGGCTGGCAGTCCAGTCGTAGGGCGTTGGAACAGAAGCCAAGGCGGCGTGAGGGAGGGCGGCTCCTGCGAGTGAAGCTGCTAGAACCCCAATGGCTGTGCGACGACGCATGGCGGCTCTCCCCTTGCAAGTCGCCAGGTTATGCAGTGCTCCTCACAGGAGCCTTTCGGCAAGCTTACAGCGCTGTATGATTTGAGCTACTTCAGCTGCCGCGAGCGCGGGCGTGGCCAAAGTCGGGTCGCCACGAGACTGGGGAGACCGTGAGCACGGCGATCAACACCAGGCAGGGCCAGGCGACGAAGCGGACAACTTGCGCAGAGGGGACGGACGGGTGCCGTTCATTGCTTGCCTGAGAGACGGCTGGCAATCGCATTCATCTGGTCGATCTCGCGGCGCTGGCCGGCAGAAATCTCCGCGCAAAGAGACTTGAGCTCGCTATCATGGATCTGCGCTTCGCGGCACATCAGGATCGCGCCGGAGTGGTGAGGGATCATCGAAGCGATGAACTGCATGTCGCCCACGGGCGTCTGGGTGCGGATGCCGGCGAGGCTCGCGATGAATACGAAAACGAAGCCCGCATAGAGCGCGATATTGGCGCGGCGGTTGGAATACATGCCGCGCATGGTCAGCAGCATGATCACGCCCATCGGACAGAGCATCGTCAACGACATGTAGAGCATATTGATGTTGTTGCGGAAATCGCCCCAGCTATCGATCATCGTGAACATGAGGACATACATGGCAGCGAGACTGAGAACCAGATTTGCAGCCAGCCACAGATAGGGGTGGCCGTGCGACCGCTGGTGCGCTCCCTGCATCTGATTGTGTGTCATGACTTTCTCCAAGGTTTGTAGAGCTGTTTCTCGAGCACTTGCTATTCGTCATCGTCGTCCTGGGCATTGAGGTTGTGTTCCTCCCAGAGATCCTTCGGGATCGCCGCACCGGTCTTGAAGCTGTAGTCGGCAACTCCGCTCAAGTCGGGCAGCACCGTGCAGACGAAGCTGAGGGCGTACCAGTTTCGTCCGCTGCGATATGCGCCGCCGTTTACAGTCATCGTCAGGTTGGCAAGCGATGTCTCGGCAAACGCCGCGGCCGAGACGGTGTCGGGGTTCGAGCCGTTGATCGAGCGCCTGATCTGTTCGGTCGACTCGATGTTGCAGAGTTGCGTGATGCGCTCGTAGCGATCAAGCGTCGACAGCGTCAGGCGGACCTCTGTGCTCGCGGGTTCCTTGAGGAGAGCCGTCGCGAATAGTCTGGTGGCGTGCGTCATGGAAGGGACGGCCGGCGGCGGCACCGAAGGCGCTCGTTGCCGCAAAGTTTCTTCGGGCTTCGCGATCGAGGCTTCGGCTCGCGGGAGCTGCAGTGGCGCGGGTTGCACCGATGGGAAGGGCAACGCCGGGGACGGTTCCGTTACCCGCGCGTAGTCCGTTTCGCTCAGGACCTGCACATCGATCGGCTTGGGCGGCGGTAGGAGAATGGGACGTGCGGACCAGAGGTAGAGCAACGACATAAGGAGCGCGACATGCGCGACTGATGACGTCAAAAAACCGAACGACCGCTCGAGCCCACGCTCGGACGGATGCGGCAGGATATCGATAGCAAGCGAGGGCGCCATCGGTGCCAGGACGGACCACTGGCGTGGTCCGTCCGAAGCTGCCTGGCTACTTTGTCTGCTTCTTCAGCCAGTCGAGCATCTCGGCGATTTCCTTGGTCTGGGCATCAATGACGCTTTGCGCCATCTGCTTGACCCATGGATCGTCCCCATGGGCGAGTTCGGCCTTGGCCATGTCGATTGCGCCTTGATGGTGCGGGATCATCCCGCACACGAAAGCGACGTCGATGTCCTTGGCCATCATGCCCTCATCCATATGGGAGTTCATGTCGGCCATGCCCTTCATGAGGTCCTGATGGGCCTGATCCATGCTGGTCATGTCCATTCCCTTCATGTTGCCCATGTCCGGGTTGCCCATGGCGGTGGGCTTGCAGATGTCGGGCAGGTTGCGGCCTGCGTCGGTGGCATCGGCCGCAATGGAAGGACCCATGAAGGCGATAATCGAGGTCACCGCAAGAGCGGCGGTTGCAAGGTTGGTCGTCATTTGATTCTCGTGATCGTGAGGTTGAAATTGGACCCCCGCCGTGACGGGCGGGTTCAATGGCAACTTCAGACCATGGCCGGCGGTCGGAACGGCCGGATGATGATGGGCGCCGTCGGGACCATCATTGGACCGGCCATGGGCTCGGCTTTCGCCGTCGACAGAAAGGCCGGTGGGCTCGCCGGCGCAACTCCGAGCAGGCATTGACCCATAAGGCAGCAGGATGGTCCTCGAGAGTCGCAGTGGTGGGCGCAGTTGGCATCGTGAGCGTCTGCCACCGCCATCTGCATCGGCATTGCGGCTGTGACCATGAATGCCTTGTCAGCGGGCATAGGCTCCGTGCCCATGGCCACGGCGTGGGCCGACGCGCCAAGGGAAAAAAGGATCAGCAAAAGCAACACGCGAAATTGCGGTGCAAGACCGGCAGCCATGTCGGTCAAACATCTTTTGAAGCGTCGGGTTCCTTTAGCCGCAGTCCTTTTGGCCGTGGTAGTCGCTCCAGCAATCGTCATGGTCACCCAATGATCGGCCCCATACCAAATATGGACCTTCCCATCATGGGAAGGTCAAGGGCGGCTTCATCGGGAGTGGGATTTCCATGCACCCTTGCCGCATCTGCGACGTTCTCGGGTAGCTGCGCCGATGGATAGCTTGCTTTCCTGTTTGATCGTCTTCGGCGGCGCCGGCATCGGCGGGTCATTGCGCTATGGCGTCAACACATTGGTGCTGCGCGTTCTCGGACCCGACTATCCGGTTGGTACGCTGATCATCAACGTCACGGGCTGCTTGGTGATGGGCGGTTGCGGCCCGGCTCGGCCTACGAGGTGACGTGCCGCAGCCTTGGCGCATCTTTCCTCATGACCGGCGTTCTGGGCGGCTACACAACGTTCTCCGCTTTTTCGCTGGACCTGATGACACTATGGGAACGGGGAGAGCCCTGGCCAGCACTCGTCTACGGCCTGGCATCGGTCCTGGGCTCCGTCATTGCCGTCGGCGCTGGGCTCTTTCTTATCCGGAGCATAGCGGCATGACCCACAGCCCGCTCCGGCGCGCCAACGCCTACCGACGCAAAGTGCGCGCGAGGCTCATCGCGACGACTGTCAGGCAACCGGCAAGCAGCAGAGTTCCAACTAAGCCCTTTGGCACGCTCGTCCAAACCGACAGCACTCCGGTGATGGCGACCACCACCAAGATGGCGATGGCCAGGAACTCGTCGTCGACGAACAAGCCAAAGAGTTCACCGGCAACAAGGCGAATGAGTTGCATCAGGCAATGGCCCCCCGAAACTGCCGGATAAAGACAATGGCAGCAACACCGAAGACGAGATAGACCGCTACAAACGCAAGGATGACGAGATCGGCTCCTGGCCAATCGACGCCCAGGCCTTCTCCGGTCCAGAACGTGCCAAAAGCCGAGAGCAGAACCGCGACACCAAACTTCAGCGTGTTTTCGGGTACGCGCGCCAAAGGCTTATGGACCGTGACCGCAAGCAGCACCGTGAGAACGCCGGCGGCCAGTGCGCCGAGCGATGCCGGAACGACGAGGCCATGGTCGGTGCCGACTGCAATGACAATGAAGACGACCTCGAGGCCTTCAAGGACGACGGCCTTGAATGAAGTCAGGCCGGCAAGCCATTCGAGGCGCGCCCCCGGTCGCTGGCCGTCGGCCCGAAGCCGCGCCTCCTCGGCTGCGAACGCCTTGTCTTCATCGTGAAGTGCAATCACGCCGCCATAGCGCAGGATCGCCTTTCGGAGCCAGCGCAGACCAAACAGAAGCAGCAGCACACCGATGACCAACTGCAGGATGTGGAGGGGCACCAGTCGCAGCAAAGGCCCGAACAGGCCGACAAGGACGACCAGCACGGCGACGCCGGCACCGGCTCCCACCAACGCCGGCCGCCATCCCTTTATCGTGGAGGCTGCCAGGACGATGGTGAACGCCTCGACGAATTCAACCAGCGACGCAAGGAACGCCGCAACAACTGCGGGCCCGACGGTCGCCCACATCATCGCGGTTCTCCTCTGCCGGCCTGCCGCGTGCCACGTCGACTCCAGCCGCGGTCGAGTTTGCCCCTGAGGTCCCCGAAGTCGGAAAGCGCCCCGAGAGCTGATTGTCCCTGGCGTTCAGCCAAGCCGGCCACCATCGCATCGAGTAGCACCATGGTTGCCCCGTGCGTCGCGAGGTGTCCCGCTTTGCCACGAGGGACCGTAAGGATGGCATCGAGTGGACCGTCAATCAGGGGACCGAGACTATCGCTGATAAGAACGATTCTGACGCCGACCTGCCGTGCCCGCTCGAGCGTCACCCGCACTTCACGGTAGAGAGGCGCATAGGCAATGATCATCACTGCATCGCGCGGCCGCAGCGCGAGAAGCCGGTCGGCAAGCGCTATTCCGGTGGCGTTGAGCGAGGTCGATCGGAGCCCGATGCGATTGAACTGCAGCGCGGCGTAGTCCGCCAAGGCCCCGGAAGGCCCAACGCCAAAGACATGTCGCATTGGGGATTTCGTCAGCGTCGACAACGCATCGCTAAATGACTTCGCAAAGTCCGGATCGTCGAAGGCGTTGAGGCTGTCCTGATGTACGGCGAGGACGTGTTCCAGAACGCCACCCTTGGCGCCTTTGGCGGCCTTCAGCGTGCGCGCGAGGCGTTCGGCGGGCGGTGGCGTCATCAAGTCCTCGACGAACGCCGCACGCAGCTCGGCAAGGCTGCCATATCCCAGTGCCCGCGCGGTGCGCACGACCGTAGCGTCGCTGGTTCCCAATCGTTCGGCGATCTGCGCCGCAGAGCCAAGGATGGCGTCCTGCGGATGGCGGAGGAAATGCCTGGCCATCTTCTGCTCCGCAATGCGGAGCCCTGGCAGCGCAGCCTCAATGCGGGTCGTCAGCGCACTCATTCTCATCGCCATGTGTTGTAAATGCAACAATATATCATCTATGTAGCAATTGCTACACACAGATGATGCTTGGACACTGGAATGACTCGACGTGATCCGGCGGTTAAAACCGCATCAAGGCAAGGCGGAAGACTGCGTCTGCTCCGGCGCGTGGCTCTGGGGATTGCCGCTCTCCTCCTCCTCGCTGGAGTCATGGCGGGCGGGTGGGCGACCTTTATTCAGTACACGGGCAACTTCCATGCCGTGGAGCCTGGGAGCGTCTACCGCTCCAATACCCTTGGGTCCGCGCAGCTCGAAAAGGTTTTGGCGGATGAGCACATCAAGACCATCCTCAACCTTCGTGGCGGATCGGAAAGCGACGCGTGGTATGCAGCCGAGCGACAGACGGCCGCTGCCCACGGCGTAAAGTTCGTGGACGTGACGCTTTCTGCCTACGAAATCCCCGACAAGGCTTTGATGGGAGAGTTGATCAGCGCGCTCGAGACCCTTCCACGCCCGCTGTTGGTTCATTGCAATCACGGGGCAGACCGCACGGGGCTTGCGTCGGCCCTCTACGAATATCTGGTGGCTGGGAAGAGTGCCAACGAGTCCGGTCGGCAGCTATCGTTCTACTACGGCCACTTCCCGTGGTTTCCGAGCCGGACCGGGGCCATGGACATTGCCTTCTGGCAGGTCGTTCACGACAGGCCAATGCCACCGGCGAAGATCCTGTAACTCAGGCCGAGAGCGGGACCAGCGTCGCTCAAGCCAAGCCGGGGAAAAAGTCCGTCTTGATGCGCCAGGCTGGGACGCCGAGCTCACGCAGCGACTCGCGCGTCGCGCTCACCATTGGTTGCGGTCCCGAGACATAGAAGGTGCGATCGCGATAGTCCGGGATGCGCTCCTCAATCATGTCGGCGTCGATGAAACCGACTTTCATGTCCGACGTCGCGCCCGTGGCGTCGCGCACCGCATACCAGGTTGGGATGCCCAGTTCGTCGCGGGCTCGCTTCAGTACGTCGGCATAGGCGACTTCATCGAGGCGGTTGTTGCCGTAGAGCACTTTGATTGGCCGCGTTTCGCCGCGTTCGAGCAGTTCCTCAAGCATTGAGCGAAACGGCGTCATGCCGATCCCACCAGCGATGAAGGCGAGCTTGCGCCGCCGATTGCGCGGTAGCGTGAAGCTGCCTGCCAACTGCGATGCCACGATCTGGTCGCCGGGCTGCAACTGCGACAGCCCCCGCTTGAACGCGCTCCCCCGCGGAGAGAACTTCACGCCGAGCCGCACTGCGTCCTCGCTGGGCGACGATGCAATGGTAAAGTAGCGGCGGTTGCCGCGGCTGTCCGACCCCTGCAGCGGCAGCGTCCATTCGAGATACTGCCCGGCAGCAAACGCGAGTTTCCGGTCGGGCTGGAAGACGAAGTCGTAGACGCCCGCTGCAGCCTGCTCGATCCGCTCGAGCGTCAGGACAACGCGGCCCTGAGGGCTCACGATCACGGTCAACAGGTTGCCGACCAGCAGGGCGACCTCGGGCGTGAAGTAATAACGGGCGATGGCGACGTTGGGCGCGGCCAACCCACCGACCACTACACCGTAAATGAGGCGCCAGACTTTGCCTTGGGGTGCAGTCAGGGGTTCGGTCAGCATGACACAGGCGAAGAAGAAGAACGGGGAGTCGAAGAGGGCGAAGCGCATCGACTGCAGCGCGTCGGAGGGATTGCCGGTCAGCACAGTGACACCAAGGTTGGCAACCGCGAAGGCAAGCACCAGATCGAACCGCCGCAGCTTCCGCACGATCAGCAGCCCGCCGATGACGACAATTGGCATCAGCCAAATTTGCCCCGAGACCCACCAGGTCGCCGGATGGTCGAGCAGCAGCGCGGGGAGCGCCACGCCGAGTGCCGCCGGGTTGAAGACGTGCCGCCGACGCACCGAGAAGATAAACTTCGAGGCCATCGCCCAAGCGGACGCAAACACGATCGCCCCGGCCGCTGAGAGATCCCCGAGCGGCGCCGGGTCCATGATCAGCACGATAATCAGGCCGGTAATGTAGATACTCTCGACGTTGGGGATCGCGCCGAAGACACGAGCGAAAATCTGGTTGGCGATCCAGCCGCCGGTGATCACCAGCACCGTCGATAAAGCGAGCGCGATGGGATCGACGGCGATCAGGTGGAGCGTGCCGAGCACAGCAGCCACGAGCACAAGACCGACGAGATACCAAAGGACCAGCCGATACATGGTAACGCGGTCGATGAAGCGGTCGATGAGGGAAATCATGACGCGATGAACCTCTGGAAGCCGGAAGTCATCGTCGCCACATGGTTGCTGTCGATGGCGTAGCCCTCAAGCCCGGACGACGCCTCGATGAAAGCGATACCGTCCCTGCCCATGGCGAAGGCGGCTGTGGCGAAGCGGTCTGCCTCGTAGGCATCGGGGCCTACGATTGTCATGCCAGCAATGTCGCCGGACGCGGCGGTCGCTCTATGTGGATCATAGATGTGCTCGCCCCGGACATAGCTGCCGGACGTGGCGATGCCAGCATCGCCAGGCACCAGCACTTTGATGATTTCCTGCTCCGAGAACGGGCTGCGGATGCCGACGCGCCAGCACTGGCCCCGCTCGTTGTGGCCGCGGCACTGAATGTCGCCGCCCGCCTCGAGACAGTAGTTGCGAAAGCCGAGCCCTTCCACGAGCCGCGCCGCGTTGCGGATAGCCCAGCCCTTGACCAGACCGGACGGGTCAATCAGGCCATCGGGCCGTCGGATGTCGAAGTAGCCGGCCGTTTCGTGCCGCGTCAGCTCGGCAAGCCCCAGCACCTCGGTCATCTCGGCGCTCAGCCGCGCGCCGCGCAGCTCGCCGCGGTTCATCGCGGAGAGCTCGCTCGCTGGCTTGTACGGACTGAAGCGTTCGTCCACATTGTTGAAATACTGGAACGCCGCTTCAGCTGCGCGGCCGTCCACATCCTCAACTACGTCGACGGTGATCGGCATGCCCATGATCAGGCGGGTCTCACGCACCGGCGCCGCCAGCTTGCTGCAGCGCGTTGCCGAGCGAGCGCAGATAGGCCTCGCTGGTCAGCGTCGCACCGGACACCGTGTCGACATTAGCACTGTCGGCAGCAATCACTTCCTGCTTCAGCATCGGCAGCGCCTGGCTGTTGATGTAGCGCGAGGTACGGCGGTCGCTGGGGTACGACAGCACTTTGACTGCTGCGATCTGGTGATTGGCAACGGTCACCTGCACTTGAACCCGGCCGTAGTAGGCGTTTTCGCTCGTCCCGGTATAAGTGCCGTCGCGATATCCGCTCGAGCTTGCCGCTGCCGTGTCGACAGAGGCTGCAGTCTCTACTGCGGCGGGAGGTGGGGTTGGCCGCGGGCGTGGCAGCGGCGGGACTGGCCTCGACGTGATCTCGGCGATGATCGGCGCAGTGAGTTGCCGCTTAAGGGCGGGCGCGACCGCAACTGGCTTTGCGTCGGCGATCGTCGGGGCAAGCTGGCTGCTCGAGGGCTCGGACGACGCGGCCTGCAAAGACCCAGACGGTGCTCTCTGAGGGAGCGTAGTGAAGGCCGCAGGTGCCACACTTTGAGGGATTGGAGGCGGCGTATCTTGGTCGCCGAACGGCAAGACATGGTTTGCCGCGGCTACGTAGACACCAGAGGCGGCAATGAAGGCGATCGAAAACAGGGTCTTCTTCACGGGACGGGCCTTGCAGAATGATGCGTTGCCGGTAGTCAGCGCCCGTAAACTGACATGAACCTGACGCACCACATTAACGCCCGTAAGGTTGGTGTAAGTCTCGCCGCGTATGACGCAGCACCGCCATCTTTGAGTTATGATGCGAATATTGTTGGTTGAGGATGACGAAATGCTTGGAGGCGCGGTGCGCGATCACCTTGGCGCCAACGGGCACGCAACCGACTGGATGCTGTCGATTGCCGACGCGGCGCACGCACGTGCGACGACTTCATACGACCTGGTCCTGCTCGATCTTGGTCTCCCTGACGGAAGTGGTCTCGGATTCCTGCGAGCGCTAAGGCGCATGAATGAGGGGGTGCCGGTGATCATCCTCACGGCGATGGACCAGCTGACGACCCGCATCGATGGTCTCAACGCGGGAGCCGACGACTATCTCGTCAAGCCTTTCGATCTGGGAGAACTTTTGGCGCGCGTATCGGCCGTCTCACGGCGGTATACCGGCAACGCCAATCCCCTCATCAAGATCGGTCCACTGACGATCGATCAGGCACGCCGGACTGCTGCCGTCGACGGTCAAGGCCTCGATCTAACGGCACGCGAATGGGCGATCCTGGACAGACTTGCTCAGCATCCGGGTGTCGTGATTTCCAAGGCACAACTGGAAGATGCGCTGTTCGAATTCGGCGCCGAAGTCGAAAGCAATGCGGTAGAGGTTTATGTCAGCCGTCTGCGCAAAAAGCTGGGCCATCACCTGATCCACACATCGCGTGGCATGGGATATCGGCTGGCTGCTTCATGACCGCACCGAGCTTGACCCGGCGACTGATCTGGACGCTGACGCTGGCGGCGGTGATCCTGTGGCTGCTGTCGGCGCTGCTCGCCGCCAACACACTGCGCGCTCGCCTCAACGATGCGTTTGACGGCGGACTCAGGGAGACCGCCGAACGCATCCTGTCACTGGCCGTGGACAGCCTCCGGGACGAGTCGAACGAACTACACGTCGACGACCGGGGCCATGAAGTTCCACTGCTCGACGACGGTGGCGCTGAGTACATTGTCTATCAGGTGCGCGTGGCCGATGGCCATGTTCTGCTGCGCTCCCACGACGCACCAGAAACAGCCTTCGAAGTTCCCCTCAAAGGCGGGTTTGCCGACGCTGGAGCTTGGCGTGTCTACACCGTAGGGGACCCGAGCGGTCAGGCGTTCACGCAGGTTGCGGAAAGCAATGCCCATCGCGCTGACTCTCTTTGGAGCAGTGTTCTCGCACTACTGTGGCCGATCGGTCTCTTGGTTCCGCTATCAGCGCTAGGGATCTACACAGCCGTGCGAACGGGGCTTCGCCCAGTACGAACGTTCAGTGCGCGAGTTGCGGAGCAGCACGCCACCAGTCTCGCCCCGGTCGCCGCTGATGAGCTGCCCCGGGAGTTGCAACCAATCGCAGGTGCGGTGAATGACTTGATCAGCCGCGTAAGCATGGCGCTCGAGGCTGAGCGGGCATTCGCGTCTAACAGCGCCCATGAACTTAGAACCCCGATCGCCGGCAGTCTGGCGCAAACGCAACGGCTAGTCGCAGAACTGGGCGACGGCCCTACGAAAGAGCGCGCCCTTCAGATCGAGGCCTCGCTGATGCGCCTCAAGCATCTGTCGGAAAAACTCCTGCAGCTCGCACGCGCAGAGGCAGGTCTCGGCGCATCGGCCGGGGCCGTCAATCTGTTGCCAGCACTTGACGTCGTTGTAGACGATTTCAGGCGAACGCTGCGCTCCGAGGGAACCCTGCACTACGAGGTCTCCCCGGATGCCAACCTGTTCGCCACGATGGATGTTGACGCCTTCGGCATTGCGATCCGCAATTTGCTTGAGAACGCCCATCGCTACGGAGATCTCAGCCAGCCGATCACTGTCAGGGCAGGGGCGGGCTCGGTGGAAATCAGTAACGGCGGAGCATCCGTCCCGGCGGATCGACTGTCTCGTCTCACGGATCGGTTCGTGCGCGCCAGTGATCGTGGACAGGGCGCCGGACTTGGGCTCGCTATTGTCGTGAGCCTCGTCCAGCAGGCTGGAGGGCATTTGGAGCTAATTTCGCCGGTACAGGGCTCGGACAAAGGCTTCATGGTACGCATCGTCCTTCCGACCTCCTAGCGAGTTTGCATGACTACGGACAATCCTAGCGTTCATCCGAAACCCACTACGTGCATCTGTTGGCTAGAGGCGAGCGGCGGCCCGAGCATATCCGGCGGGGCTCCGCTCCGTCCGCGCTCGGCCTCCCGACCAGCCAAACGGGCCAATCACAGGAGCGAACACAGCCAAATCGCCGACTAAATCAACGATATCGGCCAGGAGCTGCCGTCAGCGGTCATCGTCGCTCGTTGGGGCGCCCCCTCAGTCCACATCGAGCCTGCAACGTGTCGTCATCCAGCCCACATTGCTCTGAAGCTCACCGGGCGCACCACAAACCTCGCAACATGACCGGACACACATGTTCGGCTGCCTCGATCGCCTGCTGGGCAAGGTCGGGAAGGTCGCCGGTCCAGTAGAGGCGCAGGCTGGCAAACTTCTCGTTGATCTGGACCGGCTGCCAGTCGGGCTGCGGCGCGATTTCCGTCAGCCAGCAGAAGAGCGCATCGAGCAGATCGGTCCAGCCGTGGAAGCACTCGAATCCAACGGTGGCGTGCATATGTCGCGAGTGAAGCGCCAGCAGATCGTCGTGGGTCGGCCGCACCAGCATGCGCGTCGTCGGGTTGAAGCGGCGCCGGCGGATGCGCTGCACATTTATGACGTCATCGCGATAGAACTGCATGATGGCGTGGTCGGCCTGCACCTCGGAAAGTTCCGTCTCTTAGTAGGTGAGGAGCTTCTGGTGCTGCTTCTCGCGGGTAAGCGCCAGGGGCTCGATTATCTCCCCGATGAGGCCGGGCAAGTCGCGCTTCGCGTTCGCCGTGTGCTTGCGCTTGATGGCGATGTCGGCGACGAACGCGAGGTTGTCGCAAACGAACACGCGAGAGCCGAAGCCTATCGAGATGGGAAGCGCTTGTCGTGGCTGTTCCGCAGCCCCACGGTGGCGGTATGACCAGTGTATTTGCTCTTGAGGGTGAGTACCCCGAAGAAGCGCATGCCGTCGGGCGTAACGCCGAAATGCTGCTCGACAATCTCGTGGCCGAAGTAGGCCAAGCTGTGGGCAACCAAGTCAACGACGCGGTGGTGGCAATCGGGACATGCGTCTCGGTCGCCTCGAAGGAGACCGACCAGTTGAATGCCGGCGATCTCCTGAACGCTGCCAAGTCCCTAGAGCGAGCCGAAGACTTCGTAGCAAGCCAATGACAAGGGGCGCCCTCTTCCTTTAGAAAAGCCGCCCGATGGCGACAAACCACGAAGCCCAGGGCACAGGAAGTGCCAAGGCGAGGCGGTAGTTCGTACCGTCCGGCTTGCTGGCTTCGAACAAGAGGAAGCTGGTCATGACCAGTTCTCCTTATTCTCGCGCGGGGTCCCTTGGGGTAGCCAAAACTCGCGACGCTAGACCAGCGTTTGCGGGATTTTTCCGGTAAGCCATCAGGAGTGATCCCGCGAAGACGCTTTGACTATCTCGTTTCGAGCGCATCTTTGCGTCGCGCGGATGATACATGTCGCTGGCAGGGTCAAAGTTCAAGTCCCCTAGAGTTCAGAAACGCCAGAATTAGGAAAACTGGGAGAGACGTCGTGGTGGCGAAGTCAGCGCGGCGCACCGGCTCGTTGTTGAGGTCAACTTCAAGGGCGAATAGAGCTTGCCGCCAGACGGATACTGAAGGCCGAATAGCGCGTCCAGCGTAAGGGGCTCATCGTAGCTTTTGATGCCGTGGCGGATGCAGAGATATGATAGTATTGGTGAGCGACGACATTTTTGCGCGCGATGTTTGACCCCATGGCGGGCGCAAGCCGTTCGGGCGCCAATAAAAAAGGTGTACTCCTTCGCTTTTGACTGACCAATGCTTCTGCCATTCCGCACTACGTGGGGCCTGTTGATCTGGTTACGGGTTGTCCCGGTTGTTTGGAGCTCGATTAGCGAGCACGGGCGCCTACGGCCCATTGTGCTTTCATTCTCGGCCTCCTAACTGCGTACCGCGCAGGCACGGCGATGCCCAACGACCTCCATCTCGATATCCCATGGACTCTGTTTCGATCGCCCCTTCAACCTGGACGACCGAGACCCATCTGCGTGGTCATGTACAACTCGCGCATGATCCATGACCCGCTCACCTGACAAGACTTCTATCTTCACCACCGAGGCCCCGTTCTACTGGGCGGCGGGCCTTCCGGCCATCCCGCTCATGTACCAGGAGAAGCGGCCGGCTATCCAACGCTGGCAGATGTATGCCGACACCTTCCCGACCCAGGAAGAGCGCGACGTGTGGCTGAATACCTTCCCCGACAACAACATCGGACTACCACTGGGGCCGACCGCCGGCCTGGTGGCGATCGATATCGATACCGACGACCCCAAGGTGTTGCGTGTCCTCGACGACCTGCTGCCGCCCACGCCCTGGACGCGTGTCGGCAAGAAGGGAATGGTCCGCATCTACCGCTACAATGGTGAGCGGACGACCCGCATCAAGACGGTCGACAACCAGATGGTCTGCGAAGTCCTGTCCAAGGGGACGCAGATCGTGCTGCCGCCCTCGATCCACCCCGACACCCGGCGGCCGTACACCGCCAACTGCAACCTCTATGACGTTGCAAAGGCCTGTCCGACCCTGCCCTTCGGCATCGAGGACCTGATCCGTGGTGCCCTAAAAGGTGCTGGAATGGAGGTAGACACCGGTGGCGGTCAGACCAAGATCACGTCCTTCGTCCCTGCCGGTGCACGCGACAACACCATGGTGTCCCACGCGGGCCTCCTTGCCAGGGCGGTCGTTCGTGGTGAGAGGACGTTGCTTGAGGCGCTTGGCGAGATGGCTCATTGGGTCGAATCATACGTCGAACAGGTCATTGGCGATCCACTCCCGGTTGAAAAGGCCCAGAAAAAGGTCGTCGAGTTCCTGGTCCGCGACGTTACTGGCGAACGGCCTAGAGCTCTTCCCGTGGGATGGGACCGGGGTTTGTCGTCAGAGGACAAGGAACGGCTCGGGCTAGCGCTAACGCCGGATGATGAAAAGTGGGACGCTGATCGTTTGCTCAACTGGTTAGCGGCCGAGTTTCAGCAACATGCAGCCGGCTCGAGGGACTGGACTAGGCAAGTTCACATTGCCCTGCAACGGATGGCGCGCGCTAACGAGACAGTCAGCGCAGTGGATGAGGAACATATACTCCGCTTTATCGCTGGGCAGTCGGCCTCCACCGTGACGTTGCGGGCTCTGAAGCAGGACCTTGCGAGGCTCCGACGTGGCTCAGTCTCCGGCGAGAACCAGCAAGAGATCGCTAAGGCTGCTGCGGAGCAGATTGAACAATTCGGCGAGCTCAAGTTCGCAGCAGGCAACTTCTGGCAATGGGGAGGCGCATTCTGGCAGAAGAAGAGCCGCACCGACCTCTTGAAGGTCATTCAGGAGGACTTTGGCTTCTACGAAACATCCAAACGCGCGTCCGACTACAACGGCGTATTGAAGGTGATCGAAACGAATGTGGCTAGCGAGCTCGCCAGTGTTGACGTTCGCGGCCTAAATTTCGCCAACGGGTTCCTCACCGAGGATATGGACCTAGTCGATCACAGCCCTGACCACGGGATGACTTATGTGTTGCCCTACCGCTATCTTCCCGACGCAGCAGGAAACATGCCCAACTTCGCCAAGTATCTCCAGGACAGTTGGGGGGACGATTCTGACTGCACAGAGAAGGTCGCGGCGTTGCAGGAGGCAATGGGAGCGACCTTGTTCTCGCACGGTCCGACGTATCAGCGCGCAATCCTGCTCTACGGTGCGCCTGGCTCCGGCAAGTCGGTGCTTATGTCTATCATGCGCAACCTGCTGCCTAACGGGAGCGTGTCGTCCGTGTCTCCGAATGATTGGAGCGACAAGTTTCTGCCGGCGGAGATGTACGGCAAGGTATTGAACGTGGCGGGAGAGTTGTCGGAGAGTCGCCCCATCCCCGGTGATATCTTCAAGCAGGTCGTAGTTGGTGAGTCGATCCAGACCCAGCGAAAGAACCAACAGCCGTTCGAGTTTGCTCCTCGCTGCGCGCAATGGTTTTCCTCCAATCACCCCCCGAGAACCCGGGACCCTAGCGGTGGCTTCAATCGAAGGTGGTTGATCCTTGAATGGACACGGCGAGTGCCGGACGAAAAGAAGATAGTCGATCTGGACAGCATCATCGTTGCCAGTGAGCGCGAGGCAATCGTAGCTTGGGCCGTCGACGGCTTTGTTCGACTACGGAAGCAAGGACGCTACACGCTGCCGGGGTCCCACTCACATATCAGTGACATTATGGCCGCTCAGAACAATTCTGTTCGGTATTTCCTCATGGAGTGCAATGGCATTCTCGTCGGACCACAAGCGGCGGGTGGAAGTCTTAGCTTCTCTGAGCTGTTCGGAATATGGTCGACATTCCGTCTCGGTAAAGGAGTGAGACCCGTGCGCGCGGATCGTTTCCTCATGCTGCTGCGGGAGGCTCAGGAAGAGTTCGGAATGACCGTCGAGTCGGGAACTCGCCCCGGGGGTACAATGATCCACGGCGTAAGGGCCGTCGTTCCGCCGGTTGGACGCTGACACATGGCCACCTAAGACTCCCTCGCAGTATCCCCCACCAGGGGAAAAATTCATCCAATAGACTAATCCCACCTCAGCAGAGAGAGGGGGGCCCCGGGGAGCTTGTCCCTCCAGTTGTCCGAAAGTGATAGCGATGCCTCTTAGCGATCCCCAGTGGCGGGTAGCCCAACAAGTTCGGCTTCTAATGGTTGAGCGACGGCTAAGTCGAATGTCCGCAATCCAAGTGCTACTTAAGGACCCCAGGTGGCTGGCGACGATCAATGCCGCACGCTCGCGAAAGTCAAAACACGTTGGCGCGAAGCCAACCACCCTTGAATCATGGTGCGACGAGGCAGGTGTAACCGTGTCGGTGTTTCGCGACGCCCTAGTCGGAGAGTTGAGGCGGCGTGGTGGTAACCTGGCTGCTGCCAAGGCCATACTGGAAGACAATGAGTGGCGCGAGTGGGTTCTCGCAGCCCGTGCTCGAACAAGCGGATCAGGCCCGGTTCCACGAACTCTAATGCGTTGGCTTGCCAAAGCGGGGACAGGGTGACGTTGCTGTGATCGATCCTTAGCCGATTTCCTTGAACCGATCCGGGAGGGAAAAGCCGTACGACGGCGCGTCGAGCCTAAAGCTGTCTACCCCTTTGCCAACGTCTGGCAGGCAGCAGGCCGCATCGCCCGTCCCAGCCATCGTGTGACCGGCAATCGCCGCGACAGTGTCGAGGGCATCGGCTGGGAACATCTGCATGTGGTTGTCGATGACTGTTCCCGGCTCGCCTATACCGAAGTGCTCGATGGCCTTGGGCGCGAGCACGCCACGGCCTTCCTCGGCCGCGCCCTCAACTGGTTCGAGCGCCTCGGGGTCAGGGTCGAACGGGTCATGACCGACAATGGCTCGGCCTACCGTTCCAAGCTCTTCGCCCAGGCAATGCAGCAGGCCGGCATCCGCCACGTCCGCACCCGACCCTACACCCCGCGCACCAATGGCAAGACCGAGCGCTTCATCCAGACCTCGCTCAGAGAGTGGGTCTATGCCCGGCCTTACATCTCCTCAGCCCATCGAAACCAGGCCATCGGCCAGTGGACCGATGCCTACAACACCATCCGACCTCACGCCGGCATCGGCGGCATCAGTCCCTTCCAAAGACTGAACAACCTGCTTGGAAACGACAGCTAGACGGCCTACGCGGACCGGCCTTTTCGCTCGACAAACTCGACATCCAGCCCCATCGCCTCTGAGACCTGCAACAGGAAGGCGGCGGTAAATGAACCCCGACTAATCTTGTTTCTGAGGTTCTGATCTGTTTCCGGCGTGCCGCCACTGGTCATGAGCTGGGCCAGTTCAGAGTACGTGATCCCTTTGGCGATCATCGCCCCTCGGACGAGTTCCCGAGCTCGCTCCTCCCAAACGTCCCTCACACTTCACCCTCAAAAAAAGTTTCGCCGCCCCTTGATGGCACAGCAACGTATCATAAATGAGTACAACCGGAGGCGGCGCCGGCCAACTCATCATCAAGGAAACTCACCACCATGGACCCGATCCATCAACGGCTCGTCAAGGAGCTCGTGCGCCACCTCTCCATCGAGCTGGACCTCCACTACTCGAACATTCAGCTGAGCGAGGACAACAACGATGCCGTCCGAACCATCCAAGTAGCCGCCGCCCTGCTCATCATCGCGGGAGAAGAGGTGCCCGAAATCTACCAGCACCTAATGTCCCGCATCGCGCTTGGTGAACAGGAGGTCAACCCGACAACCACCGCGGACTAGGTCTTGAGCATACTCGGCTCCCTCGGGAGCCGAGCTCGTTTTCTAGTCTATTGGATTTGAGAATGGCGGCGCTGGAACGCCGCCCCAGTGTTCGCCATATGGGCGGTCATGAGGCACAGAACAAGCATAGACAACGGACACCTCGTTGCCCGTCGACCGGTCCCTGACCTGCGGCACGAACAGGCCATGGACGCCCAACCAAACAACGGAAGCAGACCATTCTCAAGCGAGGAACTCGCTCAGCGATGGGGGGTGTCGGCTCAACACGTCCGAGACCTCATCGCAAAGGGCACCCTGCGGCACTTTAGAGTTGGTCGGCTAATACGCATCCCAGCTACCGCAGTGAGAGAGTTCGAAGAATGCCCGACTACCGCGCCAAACTATACCGCGGAAAATTCTACGCAGTCTGGACCGATGCCAGAGGTCAAACGAAACGTCAGTCCCTACGTACCGCCCTGCGGGATGAAGCAGAACGCCGCCTAGCCGACTTCCAGCGGGACATGGCGGCGCCGGTCGGTTCTACGGTTGGCGACTACGTGGAGGCCTATCTCGGATACAAAAACGGGCGCATCCGAGATTACAATCGGCTGGCTGGTGCATGGGCTAATGCGAGGTCCACCTTCGGCCATCTTAGGCCCGATCAGATTACTCCGCTTCTCTGTGAGAAGTTCGCACAACATCGCCGGGCGATGGGTCGGAGTGATGGAACGATCCTGAAGGAGATCAACGTCATCAGACAGGCTCTAAATTGGAGTAAGATCGCGACGGCGCGGTTTGAAGCACCCAGCGCCCCTCCCCCTCGCGATCGCTACCTCACCAAGGTTGAAGCGAGAGCGCTGCTCGGTGGATGTTTCCAGCCCCATGTAAAGCTATTCGTTCGTCTGGCTCTGCAGACCGCGGCCCGTCGCTCCGCGTTGCTGGATCTGACTTGGGACCGCGTCGACTTTGAGCGGGGCCGCATTTACCTAGTTGTGCCGGGCGAGCATAACCGTAAGCGACGCGCATTGTCGGTACCGATCAACGATCAACTACGGGCCGACCTTGAAGCAGCTAAGGCTGTCGCGCAGACTCCGTTCGTCATCGAGTATGCCGGCCATCGAGTTCTGAACATAAAGCGAGGGTTCGCGGCCGCCGTCCGTCGCGCTGGCTTGGAGGACGTGACGCCGCATGATCTCCGCCACACTGCGGCGGTGTGGATGGCTGAGGCTGGCGTGACGTTTGAGGAAATCGCGCAATATTTGGGCCACAGCTCAACCAGGATCACGTTCTCGGTTTACGCCCGCTTTAGCCCGTCACACCTACAAAGGGCGTCAAAGAGCCTAGAGTTTTGACCCTGCGGAGCAATTGCACGGGCTGAGCACAGTCTGTGCATGAGCAAAAAGCCCGGAAAGGATGGTGGGTGCGACAGGGATTGAACCTGTGACCCCCGCCGTGTGAAGGCGATGCTCTCCCGCTGAGCTACGCACCCATCCTGCAGGAACGCCGAAAGGCGTTGTATTTCAAAGAGATGGTGGGTGTAACAGGGATTGAACCTGTGACCCCTACCATGTCAAGGTAGTGCTCTCCCGCTGAGCTATACACCCATCTCTCCGAGGCGACGGTCGGGGCCGTCGCGGCGCGGATAGACCATAAAAGCCGCCGCGGGGTCAAGCGTCAATCACCGCCCGCCCCGCGGGCTGGCGGAGTGCGTGCGGGGCGCTCGCCGATTCCATGATTCGATGCGTTGCCCTAGTCGGTGACGAAGAACAGCAGCGAGCGGTCGGCGGTGTCGAGCAGCGTGTCGGCCAGCGTGCCCAGCGACAGCCGGTCGCCGGCGCGGCGGCCGACGCCCACCAGCAGCAAATTGTAGCGGCCGCGCCGCGCCTGCGTCAGGATGCCGAGCTCGCGGTTGCCGCCGGCGCGGATGGTGCGCACCTCGACCTCGTAATGCCGGCCGATCTCGCGCACATGCTCGAACAGCGCTTCGAGCTGCGCCTCGGTGCGCGGCCGGCCCTCGTCCTCCTGCGGCACCGAGATGGCGGCGACGCGTCCATTGCCGGCCTTGGCGATGAGCACGCCGAGCTCGAGCGCCCGCATCGAGCGGGCATCGCCGCTGATCGGCACCAGGATGCGCAGCGTCGCATCGGGCAGGCGCGACAATTGTCCGCGGGCGCTGGCGATGGCGGTGGTCTCGCGGAAGGCGTCGAGCGCCGTCTTGATCCGCGCCTCGTAGCCGCCCGCTTCGGCGGCCACCGGATGGAGCCCGAGGAACATCAGATCGTGCCCCTTGTCGAGCTCGGCGCCGATGGCGGTGCCGAGGTCGTCGACGGTGGTCCGCGCCTCGACATGCAGGCTGTTCTCGCGTGTCTCGTCGGTCTCCTGCGCCTTGGCGATGCCGCCCTCCGAGGCGGTCCTGACCTGCGTGGCGTCGGAGCGCGCCGCGGCGACGTCCGCCGCCTCCTCGCCGGCGGCGGACTCGTCATGCGGCGCCAGCACCGTCACCGGCATGTTGCGCAGGCCGCCCAGATGTCCCGCCAGCGTCGAGGCGAGCTTGCCGTTGGGCGACTGGTCGGCCACGAGGAGAATGCGTTCGAGCCGCGCCACGTAGCTGTCTTCCTCGAACTCCTCGCGCTCGAGCCGCTCCTTTTCCTCTTCCTTGAGCGGCAGCCGGCCGAGCGCCCAGCGCAGCGTCGGCGGCATGATCAGCGTGGTGACGATGGCCATGGTGACGATCACCGAGAACAGCCGCTGGTCGAGCACGCCGACGCTGAGCCCGATCGAGGCGACGATGACCTCGGTGGAGCCGCGCGCATTCATGCCGAAACCGAGCGCCAGCGCCTCGGCGCGGCTCATGCCGTTGAGCTTGGCGCCGAGGAAGGCGCCGCCGAACTTGCCGAGGCTGGCGATGAGGATGAGCCCGAGCGCGAGGAGCGCCGTGGTCGGCTCGAGCAGCACCCGCAGATCGGCGCGGAGGCCCGTGAGGCCAAAGAACACCGGCATGAACAGCGCCGTGGTGAGGCCACGCAATTGTTCGTCGATCTGCCGCGTGAGGATCGGCGACTGCCCGATGAGCAGCCCGGCGACGAAGGCGCCGAGCACGGTCTGCACGCCGATGCCGGCGGTGATGAGCGCCAGCACGCCCATGATGCCGACAATGGCGGTGGTGACCGGCAGGTCGGAGTGCAAATTGTCGTTGGTCCAGCGGATCACCTCGAAGGCGGCGCGGCGGCCGACGGTGAAGGCGACGGCAAGGAACAGCGCCGTGCCGATGACGGTGATAGCGAGCGGCCCCAGCGCCACCGAACCGGTGGTGGCGATGCCGAGCGTAATGGCGATGATCACCCAGCCGGCGGTGTCGTCGATCACCGCCGAGGCGACGATGAGCTGGCCGACATTGCGGCGCATGAAGTTCATCTCGCGCACCACCGTGGCGACGATCTTGAGCGAGGAGATGGAGAGCGCGGTGCCGAAGAACAGCGCCGCCACCAGCCGCTTGTCGGCCTCGGGCAGCACCCAGTCGGGCACCAGCATGCCGAGCGCGAAGCCGCAGGCGAAGGGCACGGCGATGCCGCTGAGCGACACGGCGATGGCATGCCTGCGCAGCCGGTAGGCGAGCCCGAGATCGGTCTCCATGCCGGCCAGCAGCAGCAGGAACAGGATGCCGAGCTGGGCGATGCCGTCGAGCATGGCCGCCTGCTCGCCGCCCGGGGGAAACAGGAATGCCTCGGCGCCCGGCCACAGCGCCCCCAGCACCGTCGGCCCGAGGATGATGCCGGCGAGAATCTGCCCGATGATGGAGGGCTGGCCGAGGCGGAACATCAATTCGCCGAGCAGGCGCCCGAACAGCACCAGCAGCAGCACCTGGGCCAGCAGCATCACTTCGGAGCCGCCATGGGCGGCCGCTTCCGCCGCTTCCGCCGGCACCGCGCCCAGCAGCACGAGCCCGAGCGCCCCGGCACCTGCCGCAATGGTCCACCGTGCCGTCAAACCTGCCCCTTCAACTGCCGCTCGCCGGAGCCTTGAAGCCTGAGGAGGTCATCTTGGTTCCGTCGCGGGCAAGCCGAAAGATTCGTGCCGGACGGGAACCTTTTGCCCCGTCCGCGCCGCTTTTCGGCATGGACGCGAGGTCCGCAAGCCTGCCCGCCGGCGCAAGCGCGCCGACGAGGACGAGGTGCATGCGTGAGCGCCCGGTCAGGCGGCGAGCAGGCGCTCGACCTCGTTGACCAGATCCTTCAGATGGAATGGCTTGCTCAGCACCGAGGCATCCTTGGGCGCCTCGCTGTCGGGGTTGAGCGCCACGGCGGCAAAGCCGGTGATGAACATCACCTTGAGGTCGGGATCGAGCTCGGTGGCGCGGCGCGCGAGCTCTATGCCGTCCATCTCCGGCATCACGATATCGCTGAGCAGCAGCGAGAACGGTTCCTCGCGCAGCCGCTCATAGGCGGATTTGCCGTTGTCGAACGACACCACCTCATAGCCGGCGGTCTTGAGCGCGCGCGTCAGGAACTGGCGCATGTCGTTATCGTCTTCGGCCAGAAGAATCCGCTTCATCGCTCTCAGAACTCCCCGCAACATGCCCACTGCCCGGGCACGGCGATGTTTAATCGAGTTTTGCCGAATCGCAACGGGCCATATCGCGGCTTTCCGGCTGCTGGACAAAGCCGGGAGCGGGATGCAGGATAATTGCCACAAGCCCGCTGGAGTGTGATTTGCGGTCCGACTACTGGGAAAAACCGGCCTTCGAAACCATCCGACCCCGCCGGCTGACCGCGCCGATCGTGTTCAACTCGGCCCATTCCGGGCGCGAATATCCCGACCGCTTCCTCAAGATGACCCGGCTCGACCATCTGTCGATCCGCCAGTCCGAGGACGCCTATGTCGACGAATTGTTCGCCCGGGCGCCGCATCTGGGCACGCCGCTGCTGCGGGCGCATTTCCCGCGCGCCTATCTCGACGTCAACCGCGAGCCGTGGGAGCTCGACCCGCAAATGTTCGCCGATCCGCTGTCGGACCGGTTCAACACCACGAGCCCGCGCGTCGCCGCCGGGCTCGGCACCATCGCCAGGGTGGTGGCCGAGAACAAGCCGATCTACCGCGAATTGCTGACGCTGGAGGATGCACGCATGCGCATCGAGGGCATCTACCTGCCCTATCACGCGACGCTGCAGCGCCTGTTGTCCGACGCCGTCGCGGCGTTCGGCGTGGCGGTGCTGATCGACTGCCATTCGATGCCGCGCATCGCCCGCTCGGGCGACCGGCTGGCCCCCGACATCGTGCTCGGCGACCGCTACGGCACCACCTGCGCCACCGGCCTGATCGATCTGTGCGAGATGGTGTTCGCCGGCGCCGGCCTGCGCGTGGCGCGCAACCGCCCCTATGCCGGCGGCTTCATCGCCCGCACCTACGGCCGGCCGCAGCACGGCATCCACGCGCTGCAGGTCGAGATCTCGCGCCACCTCTACATGAACGAAGTGACGCTGGAGCGGAACGAGGGCTTCAACGCCATCCGGCAATTGCTCGACCGGCTGACCCTGGCGCTGATCGGCTACGACATGAGCCTGCTGACCGCCCCGCTGCACCAGCCGGCCAAGGCCGCCGAATGACCGGTCCCGCAAAGAGAAGGGGCCGCGCGATCTAGCAGCGGCCCCAGTCAAGGGAGGAAACGACGGCGGCTCGCACTGCCGATAGTCGCGGCAGCGCCGCGAACCGCCCATCCATCATGCAGCTTCGGCGTGAACTGATTTGCCGCACGAGACAAGCAACAGCATGCTCTTCAACAGACGCGCCGCGCCGCCTGTTGCATAAATGAATCACCTGCCCTCGGCAAAAATGCCGATATTGCGCCGGGCCGTGCCTGCTATGGCCCTGCATAAGAACGACAATCTTCTCCGGAGCCCTTCATGACCGCAGATGGCCTCGCCGGCCTCGATCCCGCCCTGGTGCAGGCAACGCTGCTCGCCGCCGCCGAGGCCGCCGCCGAACGCACCCTTGCCGGCTTCCGCACCCCGCTGGCGGTGGAAAACAAGTGGGAAACCGGCTTCGATCCGGTGACCGCCGCCGACCGCGACGCCGAGATCGCCATCCGCGCCGTGCTCGCGGCACGCTTTCCCGAGCACGGCATCATCGGCGAGGAATGGGACCCCAAGGCCTCGGCCGGCGCCTATGACTGGATCGTCGATCCGATCGACGGCACCCGCGCCTTCATCTCCGGCGTGCCGGTGTGGGGCACGCTGATCGGCCTGATGCACCGCGGGCGCGCCGTCGCCGGCCTGATGGCGCAGCCGTTCACCGGCGAGACCTATCTCGGCCTGCCTGGAACGGCGGTCTACAGCCGGCACGGCGAGACCCGGCCGCTGCGCACCTCAGGCCTCACCGAGCTCGGCCGCGCCAAGGTGACCGCCACCTCGCCCGACATCTTCGAGCTCGCCGGCACCACCGACAACATCGCCCGGCTGCGGCAGGCGACGCTGCAGATCCGCTGGGGCCTCGACTGCTACGGCTATTGCCTGCTGGCCGCCGGGCACATCGATATCGTCGCCGAATCCATGCTCAAGAACGTCGACATCGCGCCGCTGATCCCGATCATCGAGAATGCCGGCGGCGTCGTCACCACCTGGGACGGCGGCCCCGCCGAAGCCGGCGGCAATTGCGTCGCCGCGGCGACGCCGGAACTGCACGAGGCGGCGATGAGGGTGCTGCGGGGATAGGGGAAGGGCTCGCTCCGCTCGCCAAGGCGCCGACCTCTCCCCTGAGGGGCGAGGTGAGACGATTGCCGCATCGTGGCGTGTCGTCAGTTCAGCGCCGTGCCCACGGCCATGAACTTTTCGCGGCGCAGCTCGCGCACCTGCAGCGGGCCGCGATTGCCGGGGAACTCGCGCAGGAACGCGCCGATCGCTTCGGCGGTGTTGGCCATCACCGTCTGCGGGTGGCGATGCGCGCCGCCCGCCGGCTCCGGGATGATGCCGTCGATGACGCCGAAGCCCAGCAAATCCTGCGCCGTGATCTTCATGTTGTTGGCGGCGTCCATGGCGCGCGCCGCGTCCTTCCACAGGATCGAGGCCGACGCCTCGGGCGAGGCCACGGCATAGATCGAGTTTTCGAGCATCAGCACGCGATTGGCCGTGGCGATGGCGATGGCGCCGCCCGAGCCGCCCTCGCCGATGATGATGGCAAGGTTGGGCACGCCGATCTCGAGGCATTTTTCGGTGCAGCGGGCGATGGCCTCGGCCTGCCCGCGCTCCTCGGCGCCGATCCCCGGATAGGCGCCGGCGGTATCGACGAACGACACCACCGGAATGCCGAAGCGGTCGGCCATGTCCATGATGCGCACCGCCTTGCGGTAGCCCTCGGGCCGCGCCATGCCGAAATTGTGCTTGAGCCGGGTCTCGGTGGTCGAGCCCTTCTCCTGCCCGATGATGGCGACGGGCGTGCCGTTGAAGCGGCCGAAGCCGGCCTGCACCGCCGCGTCCTCGGCATATTTGCGGTCGCCGGCCAGCGGCGTCCACTCGGTGACGAGACCCTTGATGTAGTCGGAAAAATGCGGCCGCTGCGGGTGCCGGGCGACCTGCGTCTTCTGCCAGGGCGTGAGCCGCTTGTAGATGTCGACCAGCGCCTGGTCGGCGCGTACGGTGAGCGCCGCCACCTCGTCGTCGATCGACACCGCCTTTTCGGCGCCCGACAGCGATTTCAGCTCGGCGATCTTGCCTTCGAGGTCGGCGACCGGTTTTTCGAAATCGAGATAGGACTGCATTCCCGCCCGCCTGGCCGTTGAAAATCGCGAGCGATGTCGCTGCGCATCATGGCCGGAAAGTGGCGAGCGGGACTGCCGGTGTCAAGCGAACCCTAGTTCGGCGAGCTGCCGGTGATGTCGACGGCGCTGGCCAGCACCGTCGGATCGTCGCTGGCCTGCATCAATTGCGGCACGCTGATGCCGTTGGGGTCCTTGGCGGTGACGTCGATGCGCACCGATTTGGTCTTGCCCGACATGAAGTCGCCGACCGCCGCGCCCAGCGCGCGCGCCGCGTCGGTGCTGCCCAGCATCTGCAGCGCCGCGCCTTCCGCCACCCCCGCCATCTGTGTGCGGAAGGTCGCGGGGTCGGCGTTCTGCTCGGCCGCCAGCAGCGGCACCAGCTTGTCGCCCAGCCCGCTGTCGGTGATGGTGAAGGTGATGGATTTGACCGTCACCCCCATCGAGGCCGCCTGCTGCAAATCGGGATCGACGGCGAACAATTGCTCGGTGGCGTTGCCCGCCACCGCCGCCAGGGCGAAACTGCCGAGATCGGCGCCCGAGACCGAGAGGTTGTCGATCCTGATCGCCTGGCCGGCCTTGTCCCAGCTCGCGGTGAACTCGTAGCTGGCGTTGATCTTGCTGATGCCGATGGCCTTGAGCATCTTGGCCGTGTCGTCGTCGCTGTCGGGCGGCAGCGGCATGTCGACGCCATGCGCCGAGCTGCTGATCTTGGTTGGAATGCCGTTCAGATAGTCGCCGAGCGTCAGGTCGAAATCGGCGACGTTGAGCTGCACGCGGCCGCTTTGCTGCTCGGGATCGGGCACGTCCACCGCGAGCCCGGTCAGCGACATGCCGCCCCACGCCGGAATGATCTTGCGCCAGTTCTTGTCGAACCAGGCCGGATCGACGCCGCTCGCCGCCTTGAGCGCATCGAGCGGCTGGCCGAAATCGATCGCCTTGAAGGTCGCCGATTTGAGGCCGACCGAGCCGTCGCTGGCGGCGATCTTGAGGTCGTTGATGGTCACCGCCGGATAGCTGCCCGGCGAGAAGCCGCCCATCTCGACGCCGCCCAGCGTCAGCGCGAACGGCTTGCCGTCCTTGCCGGTGCCCGAGCAGTCGATGGCGCCCACCGTGGTCGGCGTCGATTTGAACGCCTGGAAGATGTCGGTGAGGAAGGTCACGACCTTGCCCATGGCGGCGGCCGGCGGCGCCCCGTCCTTGGCTGCCTCGAGCTCGTTGGCGGCGTCGGTCAGCTCCTTGAACGACACCTTGAGCGGCCGCGCGTCGAACTCGTCGGTGGCGATCCTGCCGATATCGCAGCTCACCCCGTCCGCCTCGAATTTGGCGCCGTCCCAGGTGAAGTTGCGGTAGATCGGCTTCAGCGGCGGTTCGCTGCCGGTGCTGGGCACCATGGCGTAGAGCGCGAGGATGCCGCCGATGTCGAGCAGCCCCGTCGACATCTTGCCGAAGGTGAAGGTGCCCTCGGGGCTTTTGCTCACCGCCGAACCGACGCTGGCGCTCGCGGCAATGCCGTTCTTGACGTCGCGCAGCACCAGATCCTTGTACGACATCTCGGTGACCTGCGGGGTGCCGCCGTTTTCGCTGGTGGTGATGGTCAGCGTGATCTCGGGGACGGTGATGCTGGTGGCCGACAGCGCCGAGAGCTCGGAGGCGTGCGCCGCGAGGTTGCCGCTCAGCACCTCGCGCAGCGTCACCTCGTCCATGCTCGAATCGACCGCCGTCACCGTCGGGATGGAAACGCGGGAATCGAAACTCGCCCGCGTGGTGGTGACCGGCGCGCTCGCTTCGGCGGACGACGAACTGCTGTCCTGGGCGAGCACCGCCGGGGCGGCCGCGAGGCTGAGCACGGCGGCGAGCAGCGCCGCTTTGGAGATATTGAGCACGATGGCGTTTCCTCTGATCGTGTGAAGTCGGTCTGCGACGGACCCTCGCAGGACGTAACGAAGTCTTTGTGGCAATTCGCGGAACAATTGCATGCAATTTGCCGCCACTCTACTGCTCTCACCCGCTTTGCGTGAATGCCCACTGAATGGAGGCCGCGATGGCATTGGAGATTGTCGGACATGCCATCGTGTCCGCCGACGGCATGATCGCCGACCGCGACCACAAAATGCCCGCCGCACTGCGGAACGACGCCGACTGGCGCCGCTTCCAGGCGGCGCTCGACCGCGCGGTGCTGGTGGTGCTCGGCCGGATCGGCCATGAGGCCCACCCCAATCCGGGCCGCAAGCGGCTGGTGGTGACGAGCCGCGTCGCCTGGCTCGAACGCGCCCCGGGGGACGATCACACCATGCTGTGGAACCCAAGCGGCATCGGGCTCAGGCGCGTGCTCGCCGGCCTCGGCATCGCCGACGGCGTGGTGGCCGTTACCGGCGGCCAGCGCGTCTTCGACCTGTTCCTGCCCGGCTTCACCAGCTTCGAACTGGTCACGGTGGCCGGCCTCGCCATCCCCGACGGGGTGCCGTGCTTTTCCGGCGGCCTGCCCTGGGACGTGCTGGCGCAAGCGGGCCTGCGGGCCGCGGAAACGGAAGAGCTGGATGCCGGGGTGTCGCTGACGGTGTGGCGGCGGCCCTAGCGGTCGGCCGACCGCACGCTCAGCTCTTTTCGGCCAGCGGGTGGTGCTGCTCCACCAGCGTCCTGAGCTTTTCGTCCAGCACGTGCGTGTAGATCTGCGTGGTGGAGATGTCGGCGTGGCCGAGCAGCGTCTGCACCACGCGCAGATCGGCGCCGCCCTGCAGCAGATGGCTGGCGAAGGCGTGGCGGAGGACGTGCGGCGCCACGCGGGCGCTGGCGATGCCGGCGCGGCCGGCAAGCCCCTTGAGGTCGCGCGCGAACACCTGCCGGCTGAGATAGCCGTCCTCGCCGCCGGCGGGGAACAGCCACGGCCCCGGCGGCAGCGTCGCCACCCACGACCGCACCGCATCGCGCGCCCGGTCGTTGACCGGCACGATGCGCTCCTTGTTGCCCTTGCCGGTGATGCTGAGATAGCTCGCATCGCGCATCACCGCGGCGCGCCTGAGGCTCACCAGCTCGCTGACCCGCATGCCGGTGGCATAGAGCAGCTCGAGCAGCACGTAGAGCCGGCGCGCCGCGAGCCGCTTATGCTCCGGCGCCTCGGCGTTCGCCCCGGCTTCGGCCGTCGCCAGCAGCCGGTCGACCTCGGCGACGCCGAGCACCTTGGGCAGCGGCCGGCGTCTGCGCGGACTGGCGACGATGCGCGTCGGATCGTCGGGCCGGACCTGGTCGGCACAGAGGAATTTGTGGAACTGCCGCAGCGCCGACAGCCGCCGCGCCGCCGACGAGGCCGCGAGCCCCTGCCCGTCGAGGAACGCCAGATACGCCACCACCTGCTCGCGCCCGGCGGTTTCGGCCGACTTGCCCCTGGCGGCGAGGAAGCCGGCATAGTCCGTGAGGTCGCGGCGGTACGCCTCGAGCGTGTTGGGCGCGGCGTTGCGCTCCGCGCTCATCATTTCGAGGAACGCCTCGACCAGGTGGGCGCTGCTCATTCGGCGCCGGTGTCGACCGTCTTCACCCCGGACTCGTCGGCCTCCGAATCCGAAATGTCGATCGAGGGCAGGCTCGAGGAGACGGCGGAGCTCTCGTCCTTGGGCGCCACGTTGACCGGCGCCGGCAGGTTGTCGAGGTCGATCGGCGCCGATGGCGGCACCAGCTCGCGCGCCGGAATCTTGATGGTGATGTCCTTCTCGCCCGGATCGACCATGATGGTGAGGGCGATCATGCCGGCAAACACCAGGCCGGCCAGCACCACGAGCACGATGAATAGGCGGATGAGGGTCGGCATCGAATCCCGCGTGGTGGATGGACTGCTTTTGTCTCGCCATTCTGCGGCACGATCAAGGGCGAGGCAGGTCCGGATCGTAGCGGGATTGACTTTAGGAGGCCCTAACGGTTCAACCCGGACCACGCCCCGGGACCCAAGATGACCGCAGCCCCGCCACCGCGCGATGCGCACAAGGACGAGCTCAACGCCCTGCTGGACGGGCGCGCCGTCGTGCTGGTGGGGATGATGGGCGCCGGCAAGACCACCGTCGGCCGGCGGCTCGCGGCGCGGCTCGGCCGGCATTTCGTCGACAGCGACGAAGAAGTGGAAAAAGCCGCCGGCATGTCGATCGAAGACATCTTCGCCACCCGCGGCGAGGCCGATTTCCGCGCCGGCGAGGTACGGGTGATCGCCCGGCTGCTCAAGGACCGCGACCTGGTGCTGGGCACCGGCGGCGGCGCCTTCATGAACGCCGAGACCCGCGCGCTGGTCAAGGCCTCGGCGGTGTCGGTGTGGATCAAGGCCGATTTCGAACTGCTGTTTGCCCGCGTGCAACGGCGCTCCAACCGGCCGCTGCTCAAGACCGCCAATCCGCGCCAGACGCTGCAGGAGCTGATCGACCGGCGCTACCCCACTTACGCCGAGGCCGACGTCACCATCGTCAGCCGCGACGTGCCGCAGGACCAGGTGGCCTCCGACGTGATCGAGGCACTGCTGCTGCACCTTGGAGACCGCGATGGCTGAGCCGACCCTTGTCCATGTGCCGCTGGGCGAGCGCGCCTACGACATCCTGATCGGCCCCGATCTGCTCGAAAGCGCGGGGGAACGGCTGCAGGCGATGTTTCCCGGCCGCCGCTATGGCATCGTCACCGACAGCGAAGTGGCCAAGGCGCAATTGCCGCGGCTGACCCGCGCGCTCGACGCCGCCGGCCTCAGGCACGCAACGGTGGTGGTGCCCAATGGCGAGGCCAGCAAATCGATCGGCCGGCTCAACGAGGTGGTCGAGGGCCTGCTCGAAGCGCGGCTCGAGCGCGGCGACATCGTGCTGGCGCTGGGCGGCGGCGTCATCGGCGACCTCGCCGGCTTCGCCGCCGCGATCACCCGCCGCGGCATGGATTTCGTGCAGCTCCCGACGAGCCTTTTGGCGCAGGTCGACAGCTCCGTCGGCGGCAAGACAGGCATCAACTCGCCACACGGCAAGAATCTGATCGGCGCCTTCCACCAGCCAAAGCTGGTGCTGGCCGATATCGGTGCGCTCGCCACCCTGCCGCCGCGCGAATTCGCCGCCGGCTACGCCGAGACGGTGAAATACGGGCTGATCGACGACGAGGCCTTCTTCTTCTGGCTCGAGCAGCAGCAGCCGGAGATCTTTGCCGGCGGCCCGGCCCGTGCCGAGGCCATCGCCCGCGCCTGCGCCGCCAAGACGCGTTTTGTGCTGGCCGACGAGAAGGAAACCGGCGTGCGCGCGCTGCTCAATCTCGGCCACACTTTCGGCCACGCGCTGGAGAAGGCCACCGGCTTTTCCGACCGGCTGCTGCATGGCGAGGGCGTCGCCATCGGCATGGTGCTGGCGCATGGCTTTTCGGCGAAGCTCGGCCTCGCCCCGAGCCAGGACACCGGCCGCATCGCCGCGCACCTCAAGCGCGCCGGCCTGCCGACGACGCTGCAGGACATCCCCGGCGGCCTGCCCGGCACCGATTACCTGATGGACGCCATCGCCCAGGACAAGAAGGTGGTCCGCGGCGCCCTGACCTTCATCCTTACCCACGGCATCGGCCAGGCCTTCATCGAAAAGAACGTCGATCCACAGGCGGTGCGGACGTATCTGGAGGAGATGCGGGACTAAGTCGTGACTGACGACTTATACTGATACTTGTATAATTTTGGTGTTTCGGATATGGACAAGCGTGTCGATTTCGAAGGCTCGTCCGGCGAGGCTTTGCGGGATTTCCCGCTTCTCGCCCGCCGTCAGGCCGGCCATGACCTCTGGCGGATACAGCAGGGCAAGCAACCGCTGGACTGGAAGCCGATGCCGAGCATCGGAGCCGGCGTCGGCGAGATTCGCATCCATGAAGAAGGAGCGTTCCGTGTCGTCTACATCGCCAAGTTCGAAGAAGCGGTCTACGTCCTCCACTGCTTCCAAAAGAAGTCTCAACGCACCGGCCGCGCCGACCTTGAGCTCGCGACGGCGCGCTACAAAGCCCTCATTGCCAGACGGCGAACCCGCTAGCCAGTCGTTCGAAAGCGTCTGGGATGCGATCGAGGACGATCTGGCCGAGCGGCAACGCAT
Organism: Devosia sp. 67-54; assembly: GCF_001899075.1. GTDB lineage: Bacteria > Pseudomonadota > Alphaproteobacteria > Rhizobiales > Devosiaceae > Devosia_A. The sequence goes on from NZ_MKVA01000008.1 coordinate 199,988, forward strand.
GAAGGTGCTGTCGAGCCTGATGTATCAACTCGAAACCTACATCAAGGCGCAGGGCTGGACGCAGGCCGTAGCCGCCAGGCGGTTGGGAGTCAGCCAGCCGCGCATTTCCGACCTCATGCGCGGTAAGATCAACCTGTTCAGCATCGACGCGCTGGTTGGCATGTCCGGCCTGGCCGGGATCAAGCTGGACATCCGCTTCGCCCCCTAGCCCCCAGCTCCGGCGTCACCCCGGCAGCGCGTATGGAACGCGTGGTTGCCTCCAAGTCGGGGTCCAGGTCGACGAACTACAAACCGCTGGGCCACGCTCTTTGCGGGAGCGCAGCGACGCCGGAGGGACGGACCCGGGGGTCCATCCATCCCTCCCCGGCGAGAGGGAGGGAAGCTTGGGGATGGGGTGTCAGCGCGCGCGCAAAGCCCGCTGCAGCGACATTTTCATTGCGCCCTCCTGAAGCTGCCTGCCCAGCAAGTGCTAGAAAGCGAGGGGGGCGACACTTTGCTCGTGGCGTGGCACGCGGCCACGAGCGGGCCGGGATTGCGCCGTACTTTGGTAAGGTTGCCGCCGCAACGCCTGGAATTCGGCTTGTCCCGTCACAACATAGTCAACGCCACAGCGCTGCCGCAAACCGGTGCTCCAGCCCCGGCACCCGCGATTTTTTCGGCTCAGGCACGCGGCATTTCGCGCTGTGGCGACGCCGATACCTCGATGGCGAGGGCGTGCACGCCCGCCGCGAATTCGTCGCCGAGCGCATCGGTGATGGCCCGGTGCTGCGCCACCCGGCTCATGCCGGCGAGGCTGCGGGCGGCGATGCGGACGCGGAAATGCGTTTCGCCTTCCGGCCGCGATCCGGCGTGCCCTTGATGTCGTGAACTTTCATCGATCACTTCAAGATGCTCGGGGACGAATTTGGCAGAAAGTTTTGCAACAATCGCGTCGCGAACAGGCATATGGGTACCCCTCTTGGGCGTTCGGCATTTCGGGACGTAACTAGGACTGATGACTATCGATTCCAAGCTCTTCGACCGCATCCGCATCCAGCCGCGGCACAATGCGCCGGACCCGCGTCCGGAGGTGCCCGATTGCGCCTGGGAGGGCTGCGACCAGCCCGGCCTCTACAAGGCCCCCAAGGGCCACCGCTTCGAGGGCGAGTACCACCATTTCTGCCTCGAGCACGTGCGGCACTACAACACCGCCTTCAACTTCTTTTCCGGCATGACCGACAAGGAGCGCGAGGAGCATCTGTACCGCACCGCCGAGACCGACGGGCGCCCGAGCTGGGGCCTGGGCAGCAAGCCCGGCGCCTATGCCGGCCCGCGCATGCCCAAGCGCGACAGCAGCGGCGCCGGACAGCGCCGCTTCTCCGACCCGCTGCATGTGTGGGCCCGCTACCGCCGCGCCAACGCCCGCGGCCCGCAGGCCGAGCGCGAGATCAAGCTGCACGAGAACGACCGTCGCGCCTTCGAGACGCTGGGGTTCAAGACCGGCGCCAAATCCGACGAGATCAAGCGCGCCTACAAGGCCCTGGTGAAGATCCACCACCCGGACGCCAATGGCGGCGACAAGGCCTCGGAAGAACGGCTGCGCTCGATCATCGCCGCCTATTCGCACCTCAAGACCAAGGGCTTCGTCGGCGCCTGAGCCGACCAGGGACGCGCCATGCTGCCATGGGTGGAACTGGGCACAGCGACGGTTCCCGGCGACGGCGCGCGCCTCAGGCTGACGCAGCGCGGCAGCGAGTTCTGCATCTTCGCCGGCACCAACCCGCTGATGAACAGCCGCATGTCCGGCTCGGAGGAAGACCTCGCGACGCTGAGCTGGGGCCGCATCGGGTCGCGCCGCAACGCTCGCGTGCTGATCGGCGGCCTCGGCATGGGCTTCACCCTGCGCGCCGCGCTGGCGGCGATGCCCGCCGACGTGCGCATCGGCGTGGTCGAGCTGGTGCCCGAGATCGTCGCCTGGGCGCGCGGCCCGCTGGCGCCGCTGTTCGCCGGCTGCCTCGACGATCCACGCGTCGACATCGAGGTGACCGACGTGGCCGCGGTGATCGGCCGCGCCAGGGCGGCCTATGACGCCATCCTGCTCGACGTCGACAACGGCCCCGAAGGGCTGAGCCGCGACGGCAATGACGGGCTCTATACGCTGCCCGGCCTCGCCCGCGCGAAAGCCGCGCTGACGCCGGGCGGCGTGCTCGCGACATGGTCGGCGCATCCGGACGAACGCTTCACCCGCCGGCTGAGCAAGGCCGGCTTCGCCGCCGAAGCGGTGCGGGTGCGGGCCCGGCATGGCGGCCGCGGCGCGCGGCACACCATCTGGCTGGCGACACGGCGCTAGGCGCCGATCCGCCCAATACGGGGCAAAAGCCTTGGATTCGCGGGCTCCGGCGCCTATATCCGGGGGGCGAAAGCGGGGGCGAAACGGCCCCTACCCACCCATAAACGATGCTGCTATAGAGCCCGCACCCCCTCGGGCGCGCCCTGCCGCCTCGAAACTCCTCAAGAGTCCCAGGAAATGGCCGATTATACGAACCTGCCGAACAAGGAATTTTCTGTCCGCGAGACCTTCGGCATCGACACCGACATGAAGGTCATGGGCTATGCCGAGACCGATCCGCATACCCCGCCGACCGATCCGGACTATCTGTTCGACCGCAACACCACGCTCGCCATCCTGGCCGGCTTCGCCTTCAACCGCCGCGTGATGGTGCAGGGCTACCACGGCACCGGCAAGTCGACGCATATCGAGCAGGTCGCGGCGCGCCTCAACTGGCCGCTGGTCCGCGTCAACCTCGACGCGCATGTGAGCCGCATCGACCTCGTCGGCAAGGACGCGATCGTGCTCAAGGACGGCAAGCAGGTGACCGAGTTCCGCGACGGCATCCTGCCCTGGGCGGTGCAGAACAACATCGCGCTGGTGTTCGACGAATACGACGCCGGCCGCCCCGACGTGATGTTCGTGATCCAGCGCGTGCTCGAATCCTCGGGCCGGCTGACGCTGCTCGACCAGAACCGCGTCATCACCCCGCACCCGGCCTTCCGCCTGTTCGCCACCACCAACACCATCGGGCTGGGCGACACGTCGGGCCTTTATCACGGCACGCAGCAGATCAACCAGGGCCAGATGGACCGCTGGTCGATCGTCACCACGCTCAACTATCTGCCGCACGACAAGGAAGCGGGCATCGTGCTCGCCAAGGCCAAGTCGTACCAGAACGAGAAGGGGCGCAAGACCGTGGCCAACATGGTGCGCCTCGCCGACCTCACCCGGCAGGCCTTCATCAACGGCGACCTCAGCACGGTGATGAGCCCGCGCACGGTGATCACCTGGGCCGAGAACGCGCAAATCTTCGGCGACCTCGGCTTCGCCTTCCGGCTGACCTTCCTCAACAAATGCGACGAGCTCGAGCGCCCGGTGGTGGCCGAGTTCTACCAGCGCGTGTTCGGCGAGGACCTGCCGGAGAGCGCCGCGAATTTGGCGGTCACCGCCTGATCGGGCACTGGCAGCAATGGCGCAGAACATCTACGACGATCCGGCGTTCTTTGCCGGCTACAGCGACTTCCCGCGCTCGCGCCTCGGCCTCGACGGCACGGCGGAGTGGGAGTCGTTTCGCGCCCTGCTGCCGCCCATCGCCGGTAAGCGCGTCGTCGAGCTCGGCTGCGGCTTCGGCCATCTGAGCCGCTGGCTCGCGGCCGAAGGCGCGCAACGCGTGCTGGCCTACGATCTGTCGGAAAAGATGCTGGCTGCCGCCCGCGCCGCCAGCGCCGATGCCGCCATCGACTACCGCCGCGCCGACCTCGACACGCTGGTGCTCGAGCCGCAGAGCGCCGACCTCGTGGTCAGCGCGCTGACCCTGCACTACCTCGCCGACTTCACCCGCATCACGACGATGATCCATACCGCGCTGGTGCCGGGCGGCGATCTCGTGTTCTCGGTCGAGCATCCGATCTATGCGGCGCGCGCCGTTCCGGAATGGGTGCCGGCGAGCGATGGCCGCGACGCCTTCGCCATCGCCGACTACAGCGTCGAGGGTCCGCGCCGCACCGACTGGATCGTCGACGGCGTGGTGAAGTACCACCGCACTCTCGCCACCATGCTCAACACCCTCGCCGGCGCCGGCTTCACCTGCCGCGCGATAAACGAGTGGCGGCCGAGCGAGGCGCAGCTCGCAGCCAATCCCGATTGGGCGGCGACCGAACTCACCCGGCCGATGTTCCTCATCGTGGCGGTGCACAGGCCCGAGGGACGCTCGCACTGATGGCACAAGCTCCGCGCAGCAAGGCGAACAAGCCCGACACCACCCAGGCGTTCAAGAGCGCCATGGGCGCGGCGGTGCGCGCCGTCGCGGCAAAGCCCGAGCTCGAGGTGAGCTTTTCGGCCGACCGGCCGCTACTGACCTCCGACAAGGCGCGGCTCGCCAACCTGCCGCGCCTGCCGACGCGCCGCGACGTCGCCATCGCCCGCGGCCAGGGCGACGCCATGGCCATGCGGCTCGCCAGCCACGACCCCGACGTGCACCGTCGCCGCTCGCCGGCCGAGCCCGAGGCGCGCGCCGCCTTCGATGCGCTCGAGCAGGCGCGGGTCGAGGCGCTGGGCTGCATCCGCATGCCGGGCATGGTTGGCAACATCCACGAGATGCTGGACGACCGGCTGTTCCGCGCCAACCTCGCCGAGGTCGCCAACAAGGACGATGCGCCGCTGGCCGAAGCGCTGGGCCTGATCCTGCGCGAAAAGCTCGCCGGGGTGACGATTCCGCCCTCGGGCAATGCGCTGGTCGAATTGTGGAAGAAGGAGATCGAGCAGAAGGCCGGCCTGTCGCTGACCTCGCTGCTGCAGCAATACGAGAACCAGGAACTGTTCGCGCGCGCCGCGCGGCACGTGCTGCGCGACCTGAACCTCGTTCCGGAGGGCGAGCTCGACGACGCCGATGGCGACAGCGACGACGACAGGGGCGACGACCAGGACCCCGAGCGCGGCCAGGACGACGACAAGACGCCCGAGCAGGGCGAGGGCGAGAGCGAGGACGCCGAGGCCGAAGAGGATCAGGCGCCCGGCGACAGCGACGAGACCGGCGAAACCGAAGGCACCGACCAGGACTTCACCGAGACCGACGACGACCAGCCCGGCGAGGCGGGCGACGAAGCTCCCTTGCCGCCCCCCGGCGCCAACGCCAAGGAATTCTCCAACCAGTTCAACTACAAGATCTTCACCCAGAAATTCGACGAGATCGTCAAGGCGGCCGAGCTCTGTCCGCCCGAGGAGCTCGATCAGCTCCGCGCCCTGCTCGACAAGCAGCTCGAAAACCTCGCCGGCGCCGTGGCGCGGCTCGCCAACAAGCTGCAGCGCCGCCTGATGGCGCAGCAGAGCCGGAGCTGGGAGTTCGACCTCGAAGAGGGCCTGCTCGATACCGCGCGCCTCACCCGCGTGGTCACCGACCCGCTCGGCGCGCTGAGCTTCAAGCACGAGCGCGACACCGATTTCCGCGACACCGTGGTGACGCTGCTGATCGACAATTCCGGCTCGATGCGCGGCCGCCCGATCACCATTGCGGCGATCTGCGGCGATATCCTCGCGCGTACGCTCGAGCGCTGCGGCGTCAAGGTCGAGATCCTGGGCTTCACCACCCGCGCCTGGAAGGGCGGCAAGAGCCGCGAGGCCTGGCTCGAGGCGGGCCGGCCCGCCAATCCCGGCCGCGTCAACGACATCCGCCACATCATCTACAAGGGCGCCGACGAGCCGTGGCGGCACGCCCGGCGCAATCTCGGGCTGATGATGCGCGAGGGCCTGCTGAAGGAGAACATCGACGGCGAGGCGCTCGACTGGGCGAGGAAGCGCCTGATGGCGCGGCCCGAAAACCGCCGCATCCTGATGGTCATCTCCGACGGCGCGCCGGTCGACGATTCGACGCAGAGCGTCAACGCCGGCAACTACCTCGAGGCGCATTTGCGGCAGGTGATCGAAGACATCGAGACCAGAACGCCGATCCAGCTGGTGGCGGTGGGCATCGGCCACGACGTGACCCGCTACTATCGCCGCGCCGTGACGCTGCTCGATGCCGAGGAGCTGGCGGGGGCCCTGACCGACGAGCTCGCGGCGCTGTTCGACGAAGAGCCGCCGTCGGAGTTCCGCAGGACCCGCTACGCATGAGGCGCTGGGCGGCGGCCCTGGCCGCCCTGCTCCTTGCGTCCCCTGCCCTCGCCGAGGACGTGACCGTCAATGCCGTGCAATTGTCGCGCTTCGCCGGCGTCGGCCTGGGCGAACGCACGCAGGGCCTGATCTTCCGTGGCGGCCTCGAGCTCAACAGCGTCGCCGACACCTTCGGCGGCCTCTCCGGCGTCGGCTTCGTCGGCACCGAGGGCCGGCTGGTGATGGTCTCGGACCGCGGCAATTTCGTCTCCGGGCAGTTGCTCTACGACGACAACGGCGCGCCGCTGTCGCTGATCGGCGTCGCCATCAACCCGATCCAGAATTCCAAGGGCGCCGACCTGCCACGCGCCTTCGCCCGCGACGCCGAGGCGCTGACCGTGATCGAGCGGCCGGGCAAGGCGCCGGTGGTCCGCGTCGGCTTCGAAAATCTCACCCGCGTCGCCGATTTCCGCATCGACAATGGCGTGCCCACGGGGCCGGCCACGGAGGTCGCCATCCCCGACTGGCTGACCAGGACGCGCACCAATGAATCGCTCGAGGCGGTGTGCGTGGCGCCGCCCGCCTCGCCGGTCGCGGGCTCGACCCTGCTGCTGACCGAAGGCGTCATCGTCGGCGACGGCCTGCACGCCGCCTGGCTGCTCGGCCGCAACGACAAGGGGCCGCTGAGCTACCGGTCCGGCAGCGCCACGGCGCCCACCGACTGCGCCTTCCTGCCCAATGGCGATCTGCTGGTGCTCGAACGCGGCGTGGTGCTGATCAACTTCGCCATGCGGCTGGTGCGCGTTCCCGCCACCGAAGTGCGCCCCGGCGCCGAGCTCAAGGGCGAGGTGCTGTTCGAGTTGACCGGCGGCGACATCGACAACATGGAGGGCCTCGCCGTGCACCGCACCCCGTCCGGCGACACTCGCATCACCCTGGTCTCGGACAACAATTTCAACGACTGGGAACGCAGCCTGCTGCTGGAGTTCAGCCTGCCGGATTGAAAAACCCAACGCGTTGGGTTATGGATGGCCCATGATCGTCATCCTGCGTGCGCACGGCCTGCGGATTGTCATCTTTACCGATGATCATCCGCCTCCGCACGTTCACGTGATTGGCGATGGTCAGGCAAAGATCAGGCTCGCGGAAGTTGGAGGAAAGCCCGAGGTGCTAGAGGCCACAGGCATGAAAGCGAGCAGCCTCAAGAAGGCCTTACAGGCTGTCACGGACCACCAGGAAATGCTGATGGAGAGATGGAGGCAGATTCATGGTTGAGTTGTCGAAGGCTGAATATGATGCCGCCATCGAGCGCGGGCGAATTGCCGAGCTTACGGAACCGCGCGCCAAATCCGCCCACTACGACCGTAAGTCGGGTCGGGTTGTCATCGACCTGAAGAATGGAAGCACGTTCGCATTTCCGGCCAGGTTGGCGCAGGGGCTCGCGGACGCAACGGACGAGCAGCTTGCCGACATCGAGGTGTTGGGTACTGGCTTCGGATTGCACTGGGAAGCGCTGGACGTTGACTTCACCGTGCCCGGTCTGCTCGCGGGCATTTTCGGAACGCGCAAATATATGGCGCGGCTCGCCGGCCGGGCGACATCGCCGGCGAAGGCAGCGGCAGCGCGTGCCAATGGGGCCAAGGGCGGGCGGCCGCGCAAGGCGGCCGCCGCGAGCGTTACGCCGCAGCCGGCCGCAACGGCATCACCGCGTTCATCAGCAGGCGGTAAGGCATCAGCAACAGTAGTGCGGCCAAGAACTTCACGCTGAAATCGCCGCTGGCGAGCGACAGCCACAGCGGCACCTCGGCGCCCACGCCGAGCCACGGCGCGCCCATGCCGAGCGATCCGTCGGCCATGCCGAACCAGGTATCCACCACGCCGAAGGCCGGCGCGAAGGCGATGGAAAAGAAGATCGCCGTATCGATCAGCGATCCCAGCAGCGAGGCGCTGAGCGGCGGCACCAGCCAGAAGCGGTTCCTGAGCCGCGAGAACACGGCGATGTCGAGCAACTGCCCGACGAGGAACGCCGTGGCCGAGGCGATGGCGATGCGCGGCGTCGACAGATAGGCCGACAGGCACAGCGCCACCGCGAACCCGACCAGCACCACGGCGCGCGCCCGGCGCGGCCCGTCATAGCGGTTGGTGAGGTCGGAGACGAGGAAGGCGAAGGGATAGGTGAAGGCGCCCCAGGTGAGGATGTCGCCCAGATGGATCGAGCCGAGATCGGCCTGGACCGGAAACTGCACCAGGATGTTGGACGCGGTGACGACCGCGATCATGGCGGCGACCGCCATGGCGAAGCGAGCGAACATATCGCACCTTTCTGTAACGGGCCGTCCGGCATGAGACCGGCGCCCGGAAAAGCGAACCGCGCCGGCCGGGAGGCAGGCGCGGTCGAAACTTAGCCGAGAACGGCTCAGGCGGCGAGAGCGGCCCGCACTTCCTTTTTCAGCGCCAGCGCGTTCGGCGACAGGTCGGCGTCGTCGGCCTTGACCAGGAACGCATCGAGCCCGCCGCGGTGCTCGACCGAGCGCAGCGCGTTGGCCGAAATGCGCAGCTTGACCGTGCGCCCCAGCGCGTCGGAAATCAGCGACACGTTGAGCAGGTTGGGAAGGAAGCGGCGCTTGGTGCGGTTGAGGGCGTGGCTCACATTGTTGCCCACCATCACACCCTTGCCGGTCAGCTCGCAGCGGCGTGCCATCTTGAAAATCCTGTCAAAACGGCCCGGTGGCGGGGATTTTCCCGCGGCGGGCCTGAGGTCTACCTTGATCGAGGCGCTTCCATAGAGAAACCAGCCATTTTCGTCAAGAGAAGCCATGCGTGAACGCCTTGCGCCCCCGCGGCGGCGCAGGCAGTTTGGGGCTTCGCCGCGATTCGCCCCTCCCGGGGCCGTTCGAGCCCGAGGGTCCGACTTGGCCATTGCCCGCCTCTGCAAGACGCTGTCCGCCACCCTGGCATTGTCGCTGGTTCTCGCTGGTAGCGTGCTGGCCGACACGGCGGCCACCGCCAGCTATGTCGTGAACCTGGGCGGCAACATCATCGCCACCGCCAATTTCAAGTTCGCGGTGACCGGCGCCGCCTACGATCTCGACCTCAACGCCACGGTGAGCGGCTTCGCGCAATTGGTGGCCGCCGGCACCGCCCGGGCGTCGTCGGACGGCGCCGTGACCGGCGACGGCCTCGTCTCCAACGCCTTCAACCTCACCACCCATTCGGGCGGCGACGAATTCCGCGTGCAGGTGACCTACGCCAATTCCAATGTGAGCGCCTTCGTCGTCACCCCGCCTATCGTCAACAACATCAACCGCATCCCGATCGAGCGCGGGCAGTTGCTGGGCGTCAACGACTTCCTCGCCTCGTTCGTGCTCAAGGGCGACAGGCTCGACCGTTCGCTGTGCAGCCGGCACGCGCCGATCTTCACCGGCATCGAGCGGTTCGATCTCAATTTCAGCTACGCCAAGGACGACGTGGCGACCAGTCCGCGCACCGGCTACCAGGGGCCGGTGGTGCTGTGCAAGGTGAAGTACAAGCCGATCTCGGGCCACTACACCACCAGCGAACTGACCAACGCGCTGGCCCAGGACGACCGTATCCTGGTCTGGTTCGCGCCGCTGCGCGATACCGGCTACTTCGTCCCCTACCGGGTGCTGCTCACCACCTCGATGGGCGATCTGTCGATGGTGCTGACGAGCCTCAACTGAGCGGCGTCATTTCTGCCGCGGCGGCGTGAGCGCCGCCCCCGCGCTGGTCCAGCGGCCCGCCTGCTGCGCCACGAGCGCCTCCGCCAAAGTCGCGGCCGCCTGCCGGACCTCGCCCTGGATCTCGAGGTTGCGGTCGAGCGCCTCGTGCGAGGTGGCATAGGGCTCCCAATAGCCGATATAGCGGTCGAGCTCGGCCTTGTTGCCCGCCGCTTCGAGCTGCATGAAGCCGAGCCAGTCGCCGAGCGAGCGCCGCACGTTCTCGGCGCCTTCGACGTCGCCGTGTACGACCACCGAGAACAGCCGGCCGGCGAGATGGCGCGGATAGTCCCAGCCGCCGAGCTCGAGCGCCTTGGCCTCGGACACCGTCTTGCCGTGCGTGCTGGTCGGGTCCGGATTGCCGCCATCGGCGCACACCAGCCGATCCATCATCAGCTTGATCGGCGATGTCGGCGCATACCAGTTGACCGGCGACACGATCATGATGCCGTGCGCCCGCACCCACATCGGGTAGATCTCGTTCATCCAGTCCTGCGTCTGCCCGAGCGAGTAGTTGGGATAGCAGGAGCACGGCCAGTGGCAGAGCGCCGCCGCGGTGGAAAAGCACGCCTTGCACGGATGGATGTTGCGCCCGTATTCGGACGCGAGCCGGCTGAGATCGAGCACCTCGGTGACGAGGCCGGCCTGCTCGATCGCGACGCGCGCCATGTCGATGAGGCGCCAGCTCTTCGAGCTTTCGCCCGGACAGGTGTGCTCGCTGCGCGACGAGCCGTTGATCAGCAGCACGCGGCGCGGCCCCGGTGCGTCGTGCTGGCGCTGCGCCGCCTCAATGGCGGCCTTCGCCTCGAGCCAGTCGATGGCGAGGTCGTAGTCGGGATCGGCGTAGCCCGGCCCTGCCTTGCGGGTGCGTGGCGATTTGCGCGAATGCGTGTAGCCGTCCCATGCCGCCTGCGCGACGGCGTCGAGCTCGCGCGTGAGGACGTCGAACGCCGGGTCGATGAACTGCGCCGCGAAGCGCCGCTTGAACTCCGCCTCCCCGAGCGTGGCATCGGGCATGATTTTGCGCGCCGGCGGGGTATCGACCATGGTGGCTCCTTCCAAATCTCGAAGGAGAAGCAAGCGGCAACGCGTCCGGTTCCGGTCCGACCCGCTCCGACTGACCGAAACGGAGACAGCGCGGCCCGCACGATGCGGGCGGCGAGCAGATTCTGGCGCTGCCGTCACAATTATGGTTAGCGGCGGGTAAAGATTTCGCCCGTGCCGTTCTGGGACGGTCAACGGCTTTTTTGCCAACGGGCGGCGCCAAGGCCGCGGCGCGGCGGGGCAGCGATCGTGACGAGCCGCGAAAACTTTGCCGCCGGCGCCTTTACCTCTCGTTTACCTCTTCGCGAGTCGGCGCCGAAGCTGGCGAAAATCAATAAAATCGTAAGCAGTGTGAACGGCCTTGCCGCGTTTTCGACCGCCCGGAGCCACGCTTTTGCCGGAGTTGGGGCGACTCGCTGCTCTACCCACCAGATGTAGCGGGGAACAAACCGGCATTTCCGAGTCGCCGCCGATTCTCCCCCTGTTCGTTCTCATTTTGTTTCAGTTGTTAACGAACGCGACCTTGCCGATACCAGAAAAGAGGCCTAACTGTATTGCAGTGAAATACGATTGAAGGTGGTGACCATATGGCTGCAAGTCGCATGGTGCAGGCCCGGGTACCGGGGGAAATCCAGGACGTTGCCAATCAGGTCATTCAGGCCTCGGGCCTGACGGTGAGCGACGTGGTGCGGGTCCTCATGACGCGGATCGCGCAGGACAAGGCGATTCCGGCCGCGCTGTTCCAGCCCAACGCCGAAACGCTGGAAGCGTTCGCGGAGACCGAGCGCGGCGCCACCAAGCGCTTCGACACGGTGGATGCGCTGTTCGACGATCTCCATGCGGACGATTGAACGCACGGTCGCCTTCAAGCGGGATTTCAAGCGCGAAGCAAAGGGGCGGCACCGGGAGATTCTCGAGACGGAATTGCGCCGGCTCATCGCGGCACTTGCCAGCGACGAACCGCTGGAGCCGCGCCACCGGGACCATCCCCTCTCCAGCGACTGGAAGGACTACCGCGACTGCCATGTCAGGCCCGATCTGGTATTGATCTACCGGCTCATCGGGGACGATCGGCTCATCCTCGTCCGGCTCGGCTCGCATTCGGAGCTCAATCTGTGAGGCAGCGACGGGGCCGTTCCTTCGCGTGAAGACACGCGGCGTGCAACGTTGTTTGCCGACGGGCGTATCGTTGCCATGCCGATCCCCCTAGGCCCGCGGCGCATCCTCCCCTACATAGGCCGGCGATGACCGACGCCTCCTCCCTCAAGGCCATCCTTGGGCCCACCAATACGGGCAAGACCTATTTCGCCATCGAGCGGATGCTGGCGCACCGCACGGGGATGATCGGGCTGCCGCTGCGCCTGCTCGCGCGCGAGGTCTATGGCCGCGTCGCCGACCGCGTCGGCAAGGACATCGTGGCGCTGGTCACCGGCGAGGAGCGCATCGTCCCCCCGAAGGCCCGCTACTGGGTGGCGACGGTGGAGGCCATGCCGCTCGACATGCCGGTCGAGTGCCTGGCCGTCGACGAGATCCAGGTGGCGACCGATTTCGACCGCGGCCACGTCTTCACCGACCGGATGCTCAACGCCCGCGGCGCGCACGAGACGCTGCTGCTCGGCGCCGCCACCATGGCGCCGCTGATCCGCACCCTGCTGCCCGACGCCGAGATCGTCTACCGGCCGCGCTTTTCGACGCTGCTCTATGCCGGCAGCAGGAAGATCTCGCGCCAGCCGGCGCGCTCGGCCATCGTCGCCTTCTCGGCCCGCGAGGTCTATGCCATCGCCGAACTGATCCGGCGCGAGCGCGGCGGCGCCGCGGTGGTGATGGGCGCGCTCAGTCCGCGGACGCGCAACGCCCAGGTCGAGATGTACCAGAACGGCGACGTCGACTTCCTGGTCGCCACCGACGCCATCGGCATGGGCCTCAACCTCGACGTGCACCACGTCGCCTTCGCCGACGACCGCAAATTCGACGGCCACCAGACGCGGCCGCTGACGCCGGCCGAGTTCGGCCAGATCGCGGGGCGCGCCGGCCGGCACATGCACAACGGCACCTTCGGGGTCACCGGCAACGCCGCGCCGTTCGAGGAGGACCTGGTGGTGGCGCTCGAGGGCCACGATTTCGAGCCGGTGCGACAGGTGCAATGGCGCAACAGCGTGCTCGACTTCACCTCGCTTGAGGCGCTGCGGAAAAGCCTCGAGGTCACGCCCGACCACAAGGCGCTGACCCGCGTGCCGATCGCCACCGACCAGCAGGCGCTGGAGTTCGTGGCCCGCAACGAAGGCGGCGATCTCGCCATTGGCCGCGCAAATGTCGAATTGTTGTGGCAGTGCTGCGCGCTTCCCGACTACCGCGACATTTCACCGGCACAGCATGGCGAGATCATCACCCGCATTTATACCGATTTGCGCCGGTACGGCGCAGTGGCGACCGACTGGATTGCCGAGCAGGTGCGTTTCTGCGACAACGCCTCCGGCGACATCGATACGCTCAGCAACCGGATCCGCCAGATCCGCACCTGGACCTACGTCGCCAACCGGAAAAACTGGCTTGAAGACCCTCTGCATTGGCGCGAAAAGACCCGTGACATCGAGGACCGGCTGAGTGACGCGCTGCACGAGCGGCTCACGCAGCGTTTTGTGGACCGGCGCACCAGTGTGTTGATGCGTCACTTGCGAGACAGATCCATGGCTACCCCCGAAATCAACGACCACGGCGAGATCAGTCTCGAAGGGCACGTTATCGGCTCTATCCAGGGCTTCAGGTTTACCCTCGCCCGTTCCGACGGCGACACCGACGCCAAGGGCCTCGCGAGCGCGGCGCAGCAGGTCATCGCGCCCGAGATCGCCCGGCGCGCCGACCGGCTGGCCGGAGCGCCGAACGAGGAGTTCGTGCTGTCGACCGACGGTCAGATGCGCTGGCGCGGCGAAGTCGTCGCCGCGCTCGCCGAGGGCGATGGCCTCTATGCGCCACGGCTGATCGTGCTCGCCGACGAGAGCCTCACCGGCCCCGATCTCGAACGCGTGCAGGACCGGCTGCAGCTCTGGCTGCGCCACCACGTCAACACCGTGCTCGAGCCGGTGCTGCAGCTCGAGGCGCCGGCCGACCTCGACGGCAGCGCCCGCGGCCTCGCCTATCGGCTGTACGAAAATCTCGGCCTCCTGCCGCGGCAGATGGTGGCCGACGAGGTCAAGGCGCTCGACCAGGACGTGCGCGCCAAACTGCGCAAGCTCGGCGTCAAGTTCGGCGCCTACCACATCTACGTGCCGCTGGCGCTGAAGCCGGCGCCGCGCGAGCTGGCGCTGATCCTGTTCGCACTGAAGAACGGCGGGCTGCGCCAGCCGGGCGTGAGCGAGCTGCCGCACATCGTGCTCTCCGGCAGAACATCGTTCCAGATCGATCCGGAAATCTCGCCCAGGCTGTATGAGGTCGCCGGCTTCAAGGTGGCCGGCAAGCGCGCCGTGCGCGTCGACATCCTCGAGCGGCTGGCCGACATCATCCGGCCGCTGATCGCGCTCGATGCGCGGACGCATCAGGGCGAGGCGCCGGCCGGCGCCGCCGAGGGCAACGGCTTCCGCGTCACGGTGGAGATGACGTCGCTGCTGGGCACCGCCGGCGAGGACTTCAACTCCATCCTGACCTCGCTCGGCTATCGCGTGCGCCGCACCCCCAAGGTCGCGGCGCCGCCGGCCGAGGTGACGCCGCCGGTCGCGACCGAAGCACAGCTCGATGCGTCGGCGGAGTCGTCGGCCAGCAGCGAGGCCGCCCAAACGGTCGAGGGCGCCGCAACGCCGGCGACGCCGCCGGCAGAGGCGGCAGATGTCGAGACCGCCAGCGCCGATCTCGGCGCCGCCCCACCGCCGCCGGAAACCGCCGAGCCGGCACCTGCCGAGCCTGCACCTTCCGAAGACGCAGTCGTGGCCGCCGGGGTCGAGCCGGCCGAGCCGGAATTCGACGAGGTCTGGTTCCCGGGCGGCCGGCGTCCCGACAATCCGCGCCACGGCAAGCGTCCGCATCGCGACGGCGCCGAGGGCGCCGACGGCGCCCGGCCGCCGCGCCGCTTCAACCGCGACGGCGCCGCGCCGCGTCCCGAGAGCGGCGACAAGGCCGGCGCGCCGAACCGGCCGGCCTTCGACAAGCGCCCCAAGCGCTTCGGCGACGACAAGAAGCCGTTCGAGGGCAAGAAATTTGCCGGCAAGCGCGCCGACCGCGACGACGACTGGAAGCAGCACCGGCCGCGCGACAAGCGCGAGGCGCCGCTCGATCCGGATTCGCCCTGGGCGGCGCTGGCGGCGCTGCGCAATCCCAAGCCCGAATAGCGCTTGGGCAAGCAGCGCCTCGACAGATGGCTGTTCTTTTCGCGCGCGGTGAAATCGCGCACGCTGGCGCAGAAGCTGATCGAGGCCGGGGCGGTGCGGGTGAATTCCGCCCGCGAGACCCGCACCGACTGCCAGGTGGGCGAGGGCGACGTGCTGACCATGACCATCCAGTCGCGCCTGCTGGTGTGGAAGATCCGCGCCGCCGGGGAGCGCCGCGGCCCGCCGGCCGAAGCGCAGGCGCTGTACGAGGATCTGTCGCCGGACTTGAGCGCGGGCGGCTGAAGCGTTACATGTAACGCTATGAGCACGCCGCAGAACAAGCCGCGATCGTCATCCGCCAAGCGCGTGGCCGCCTACCGGCAGCGCATGCGCGACGCCGGACTGGTGCCCCGGACGATCTGGGTGCCGGATCTGAAGGATCCCAATGTTGCGGGGGAAATCGAGCGCGCCTGCAAGGCGATCGCGAACAATGTCGAACAGGAAGAAGAGATCATGGCCTGGATTGATGCGGTAACCGCTGATCTCGATCTTGGCCCCATCCCGGACTATCGGCTTCCGGACGAATCGTGATCCGGCGCGGCTCGATCGTCCTCGTGGCGCTCTCCGGAGACTATGGAAAGCCGCGCCCCGCGGTGGTTGTCCAGGCGGATATCGACCGAGACCTCGTCACCCGGATTGTCTGTCCCATTACCTCAGACGTGCATGAGAACCAGCAGCCGATCCGACCGATTGTCGACGCCAGCGCCGGCAATGGCCTGCGGCTACGCTCACAGGTCATGGTGGACAAACCTCACGTTGCCCTCGTGCGCAAGCTCGGCGACCCGATCGGTACGCTGGCGCCAGCCGAGATCGCCGCAGTGGACAGTGCCCTGGCGATCCTGCTTGGCCTCGCCTGAAAACGATCTTCCGTCCGGGGCTTGATCGCGGGAAATCCGCGCTCTTTGGCTCACTTGCGAGCCATTCTAAAAAGCGTTAGCACCGCTGGCGACCGCCGGCCTCTCCCGCCGCGCGCCAAGGACTTTCCTGCCGCACATGACCTACATCGTCACGGACAACTGCATTAAGTGCAAATACATGGACTGCGTCGAGGTTTGCCCCGTCGACTGCTTCTATGAAGGCGAGAACATGCTCGTCATCCATCCGGACGAATGTATCGATTGCGGCGTCTGCGAGCCCGAATGCCCGGCCGAGGCGATCAAGCCCGATACCGAGCCCGGCCTCGACAAATGGCTGGACGTGAACGCGAAATACGCCTCCGCCTGGCCCAACATCACCGAAAAGAAGGAACCGCCGGCCGACGCCAAGGAGTTCGACGGCGTCGAGGGCAAGTTCGAGAAGTACTTTTCGGAAGCCCCTGGCGAAGGCGACTGAGACTGCCCATATTCTGGACAGTTCCAGCAATCGGACGCCCCCGGCTCGCGCCAAATTAACGCACTGATTCGGCAATTTTGATTTTGCCGGAAAAATGTGCTACGGTCCTAACTATCGATGCAGCAACCAGCCCTGTGCCTCGCGGCACTCTTTTTTTGACCTTGTCGAACACCAGATCAACCGGACGGTCCAGCGGAGACCGGACGGCGGCAGGGGCTTGCTGCAAAAAGTAACAAGGACGGTCTTCCGCAAAGAACCGGTCCGGGCGGCGTCAAAGGAGTATCTCATGGTAGCCAAGAAGTCTGTGCAGCGGCTCGGATTCAAGACCGGAGAATATATCGTCTACCCGTCTCACGGCGTGGGCATGATCACCTCGATCGACGAGCAGGAAGTGGCGGGGCTGAAGCTCGAACTGTTCGTGATCTCGTTCGAGCAGGACAAGCTGACGCTGCGCGTCCCGACCGCCAAGATCAAATCGGTCGGCATGCGCAAGCTGTCCGAGGAGCCGGTGGTCAAGAAGGCGCTCGAGACGGTGACCGGCCGCGCCCGGGTGAAGCGCACCATGTGGTCGCGCCGTGCCCAGGAATACGAAGCCAAGATCAATTCCGGCGACCTCATCGCCATCTCGGAAGTGGTGCGCGACCTCTACCGCTCCGACGACCAGCCGGAGCAGTCCTACTCCGAGCGCCAGCTGTTCGAGCAGGCGATGGACCGGATGAGCCGCGAGATCGGTGCGGTCAACAAGCTGACCCTGACCGAGGCCGTGCAACTGATCGAAAAGCAGTTGCAGAAGGCCCCGCGCCGCGGCCCGCGCACCGAGCCCGACGCCGAGGAAGCCGCCGCATAGGCGGCTCGCTCAAACGAAAATGCAAAGGCCGGCAGCGATGCCGGCCTTTTGTTTCGGCGGTTGTGGCTCCTCATCCGGCTTCGCTCCGAAGCCGCGCTACCCCGCGATGCCTACGGCAAGCGTTGTTATGTGACCGGGATAGCAGTCAGCCTCACTTCGACTGCGGCAATCGTGCTGGCACCATCGTCGAGACGCCAAAGCCCGCCTCAGTTCACCGTGATGATCTTGTAGGCCGCGCCCGGCGTCACCGGATCGCCCGGGTAGAGGTTGTTGAGGATGTAGAACAGATTGGTCGCGTCCTTGACCGCGCCCATGCGGCGGGCGAGGGAATCGGCGCTGTCCACCGGCCCGGCCACCACCGTCTTGATGTTGAGCGTGTGGATCTGGCGGAGGTCGGCGGTGGAGGTGGCGCGGAAGCTCTGCAGCGTCTGCTCGGCGCCGCGCGCGAACAACTCGCTGTCGATGCGGGCGGCGAAGATGAAGCGGTACACGGCGCTGCCGTAGCGCACCACCTCGACGCGGAAATTCCACTGGTCGGTCTTGGCGATGCCCGAGGCGGTGTCGAAGCCGTTGATGGAGCGGTTCTGCACCGAATTGGGAACGAGCCCGGCAATCCAGCCCGAGCGCAGATAGTCGGCGAGCGCCATGGTGGTGGGCACCTGGGCGCTGTCGAAGCGCACCGCCTCGCCGTCGCCGGCGACGCCCACCACGGCGCCGTTGGAGATCTGCAGATTGTAGCCCTTGGGCACCGTGAAGGTGAATTTGAGCGAGGGCTGGATGAAGCGCTGCCCGGCGATCGCCCCCTGCTGCGGGCTGTCGCCATAGATCATGCCGTCGATCGCCGCCATGTATTCGGGGCGGCCCTGCTGGCCGATGCCCGGCGCGCCGAAGAAGCTGCGCGCGATCTCGGTCGCCTTCTGGATGCGGTCGGGCGTCGAGGGATGCGAGCTCAGGAAGTCGGCTCCCTGGTCGGCACCGCCGGACGTGTATTGCGCGAACCGGCCCATGGCGCCGAGGAAGCGCGCCGCCGCATGCGGATCGAACCCCGCTTTGCCGGCGATCATGATGCCTTCCTTGTCGGCCGCCAGCTCCTGCGCCTGGCTGAAGGCGGCGAGCGACAGCTGCGCCTTGTTGGCCGACTGGTCGGTCGAGGGATCGCCGCCGAACACCCCGCTCACCACCTTGTCGACCAGCGCCGTGGTGCGGATGCGGTTGGTGCGCGCCTGCGCGTGCTTGAGGATGACGTGCGAGATCTCGTGCGCCAGCACCGCCGCCAGCTCGCTCTGGTCGTTGGCCAGCGCCAGGATGCCGCGCGTCACGTAGATGTAGCCGCCGGGCAGCGCGAAGGCGTTGACGATGGGGCTGTCGAGGATGGTGACGGTGAATTTGGTGTTGGGCTGGTCGGCCGCCGACAGCAGTTTGCTGACGATCTGCGCCAGCATGATCTCGGCCGGCCGGTCGGAGTAGATGCCGCCATAGGAAGCGACGATCCGGGGATTTTCGCGTGCCCCGATGATGTCGTCCTCGGGATCGCCCGTGTCGGAGACGAGCGGCGCCAGCGGGCCGGTGCCCGGCGCCACCGGGGCGCCCGGACCGAGCACGCTCGAGCAGCCGGCGAGGATCGCGAGGGCAGCCAGGACCAGCAGGCGGGACACGGTGCGCGCGCTCATGGAACCGCCAGCACCTCGATCTGCTCGGGGTGCGTGATGGCGACGCGCGGCCCGTCCTTGAGGTCGATCCAGCCGCGCACGCGCACCAGCGCGCCGCCGAGCTTGAGCGGGTCGAGCCCCTCGTCGCTGAACAGGCGCAATGCCTTCGCCTCGATCACGGCGGTGAAGTCCTCTTTGTAGTGGCGGCCGAAATTCAGATAGACGCGGCCACCGCTCTTGCCGGCCTCGAGCACGCGCCCCTCGACCAGCTCGTAATGTCCCGAAAGCGTCGAAAAATCCGCCGGCCGCCCGGCTCGGCGCACCCTGTAATAGGGATCGCCCCAGATGCCAAGGGCGGCGAGGCGCGCTTTCCCCTCCGCCGCGAACAACTCCGGCAGGCAGGCGCGGTTGTCGGGGAAGGAGTAGACCCGCGCCATGCCGCGGCCCAGCATCTGCTGCTGCACCCAGAGCTCCGGCGTCGTGGCGACGAACACCTGCGCCAGCAGCCGGCCGTAGCGGTCCTTCTCCTCGCCGCCATAGCGCAGCAGCACCGGTTTGCCGAGCGCCAGCTCGCTGAGGGCCTGGCTGGATTCGGCCGCCTTCGGCCAGTCCTCGAGGCCGGGCCGGCCGAGCGCCAGATGCGGCGCCTGGATGCCGATCAGCCGGACCACGAGGCCATTGTCGAGCAGCAGCGTGTCGCCGTCGACGATCCGGGTGACCGTACCCCTGGGACCATCGCGCAGGCCCTCGCAGGCCGACGCCAGCGGCATCGACATCAGCGACACGACGACGGCACCCAAGACGGCATTGTGAACGCGCAAATCCGGCCCCACCCGATCGATGACCATCCTGCAGCAGAATACGGCGAAAATCCCGTTCCGGTTGCGCATGGCGGCTGCGCGAGGCGATCACGTCTCGTGCTGCGGCGAGGCGCCGCGTGCGATTGCGGCCGCACCGAACCATTCGCCGCGCTAGACGTTTGCCTCCGGTCTCCGGGAGCTGTGGTGACGATGAAACTGCCGAGCCTGACAGGTGTTCGCGGCGTGGCCGCGCTCTGGGTGCTGCTGTTCCACCTGCAGCAATATGGCGACGCCTTCGGGCTCGCCGCGATCAGGGGCTGGCCGGTGCTGCGCACCGGCTGGGCCGGTGTCGATTTGTTCTTCGTGCTGTCGGGCTTCATCCTGATGCTGGTGCATGAGCGCGACTTTCCGCGCCTCGCCTGGGCGCCGGCGGGGCGCTTCGCCTGGCTGCGCTTCTTCCGCGTCTATCCGCTGGCAACGGTGGTGCTGCTGCTGATCCTGCTGCTGACGCTGCTCGATCCACGCTTCACCGCCTATTGGTCGCAGGGCTCCATCCCGCACAATTTCACCGTCTCGTCGTTCTTTCGTACCCTGGCGCTGGCGACGCGCTGGTGGTCGCCGACCGACGGCGACTGGAACCAGCCGGAATGGTCGCTGAGCGTCGAAATCCTCGGCTATGTCGCCTTCCCGGCGATCGCCGTGGCCGCGACGCGGCTGACCGACCGGCGCTGGCTCGTCGCCCTCGCCGCGCTCAGCCTCGCCTTCCCCACCGCCTATGCCGCCGTGACGCACGGCAAGCCGTTCAACGACGACATCTTCTGGGGCGCCGGCACGCGCATGGCCGGCGCCTTCACCGGCGGCATCGTGCTGGCGCGCCTGCATCGGCTGGCGCCGGAGCGCGAGCGCGCCGTGCAGGGCGGCCTCGCCACCGCCGCGCTCGTCGCGCTGCTCATTTGCCTGCTGCTGCCGCCCTTCGGCTACAGCCTGCTGACCCCCTGCTTCGGCCTGTTGGTCTATGGCCTCGCCGCCGACCGTGGCGCCGCCAACCGGCTGTTCGCGCAGCCGCTCGCGGTGTGGCTCGGGCTGATCTCGTTCCCGCTCTACCTGCTGCATGTGATGGCGCTGAGCTGGCTGCGCTTCACGCTGGAACGCGACCACGCCGGCAGCATGGAACGGCTCGCCGCCACGGCGCTGCTCTGCGTCTTCGTGTTCGCGCTGGCCTGGCTGCTGCACCTTTATGTCGAGCAGCCGAGCCACCGCTTCGCCCGCCGGGCGATCGCCCCGCCCGAAAGCGCCGGCGCGCGGGCGGCGGCGTAGAGCTTGGTTCTCGCCGGAGCTTCGTTTATGGTCCGCCGCGCCGACCCCGTAGCTCAGCAGGATAGAGCGTAGGATTCCTAATCCTAAGGCCATGAGTTCGAATCTCATCGGGGTCACCAGCTTCCCGTCATGCGCACGCAAAACCCCTCCGGCGGGGGAAGCCGGAGGGGCGGGCGCATTGGAGATGCGCCGGGGGAACGGGTCAGATGTAGTCGACCTGGCAGCGCGAGCCGCGGGCGGCGAAATCGGTCAGCGCGTCGGCGACCAGCAGCCGCTCGCCCGGGGCGAGCATCTTGGGCAGCAGCATGGTGCCGTTGTCGCCGGTCGAGACGGCCCACGCCACCTGGCGGCCGGAATCGGCGTTGTCGTCGCCGAAATTGGTGATGATCAGGTCGAAGCCGCGCACCGTGCAATCCAGCGCCTGGGTATGATGCGCCTGCTTGAGGACGGGCTTGATGAGGGACAGGGCGAAGGCGCCGGAGGCGAGCGACAGGGTGACAGCGGTGGCGAGGCCGACGACGGCGAGCTTGTGCAGATTGGACATGGCGAAAATCCTCGGGTTGATGGCTGGACGGTGCGTTCCGTCCGTTGCCCGCCTTGTCGCGTCCGGCGCTTGAACCGACACTGAGCGCGCGTTTTATCCGCCATTCAGGTGTGGCATCGGCGGGGCAGGCGGCGATGCCCGGTTGCCGCCGCATTGCCGCCGCGTTAATCGCGTTGTGGTCTCAGCCTGCCTGCTTCGTTCACAAGGACCTCCGCCCCATGACCTTCGCCATGCTCCGTGCCCTGCCCCTCGTTGCGGCCCTCGCTTTGGGAGCCTGTTCGAGCGGCGGCGCCCTGTCGCCGGGGCTGGCGCAGCGCATGGACATGCCCGGCGCGCAGCTCAACCGCGCCGAAGCGCTGGGGATCGTCAACAATTACCGCACGCAGAGCGGCGCCGCGGCGCTGACCGAGGACGCCGGGCTCGACGCGCAGGCGCAGCAGCTCGCCATGCAATATGCCAAGACCGGCAAGCAGCCGGCCAAGCCCGCCGGCATCGCGCAGATCCGCTATTCGGCCGGCTATTTCACCTTCGCCGAAACGTTCTCGGGCTGGCGCAATTCGCCCGCCGACGCGCCGGCGCTCACCGACCGCGCCGCCACCAGAGCGGGTGTTGCGGCAGTGTACGATGCCGCCTCGCCCTATGGCGTCTACTGGGTGATCGTCCTTGCCTGACGAGGTGCTCGACGCACGCGGGCTCAAATGCCCGCTGCCGGTGCTGAAGCTGGAAAAGCGCCTGGCGCAGCTGTCGGCAGGCGCGACCCTCACGGTACTCGCCACCGACCCGATGGCCAAGGTGGATATCCCGCTCTACTGCACGCAGCACGGGCATGCCTGCACCGCGGACAGCAGCGGCGACGCGTTCAGCTTTACGATTGTAAAGGCGCTCTAGTTCGAGGCGACGGCGGCGACGCCGTTGTCCGGGCGCGGCCGCGGCATGGGGATGTCCACCACCTTGCTGAGCTCGGTGGCGATATAGGTCGGGCCGGCGATCCTGTCGCTCAGAAAGCTCGGCTTGCCCTTGAGGCCGTAGGGGAAATCGGCCATGCGCTGCTTCACATAGGCCTTGGCCTTCTTGCCGCAGATCAGCGGGCTCATGTCGACCGGATCGGTAGCGAGATCCTTGATGTCGAGCACCGTCTGGCCGGTCGGCTTCAGCTCGCCGGCGAGGCCGCGGAGGAAAAGCTGCGCCGTCATCTCGTTGCGCTCGCGCACCGAGGAGGCGCCCAGCACTACCGCCAGCAGCGAGTGGCCGTTGCGTTCGAGCGTGGCGACGATGTTGAGGCCCGACGAGCAGATGTAGCCGGTCTTCATGCCGGTGACGCCCTCGAAATGCTGCAGCAGGCCGTTGCTGGTCTCGAGCTTGTGCGCGCCCAATTGCACCCACTGCGTTTCGAACATCGGCTGGTATTGCGGGAAGTCGCGCTTGACGTAGAGCGCGATGATGGCGAGGTCGCGCGCCGAGCTGATCTGGCCCGGGCTCTTGAGGCCGTTGGCATTGTCGTAATGCGTCGCCGTCATCCCCATCTGCTGCGCCATCAGATTCATCTGCGCGACGAACGCCTTCTCGTTGCCGCCGATGGTCTCGGCGATGGCGACGGCCATGTCGTTGGCCGACTTGACCAGCATGATGTAGAGCGCGTCCTTGAGGCTGACGGACTCGCCGACTTCGAGGCCGGACTTGGCCGGCTCCTGGTTCCAGGCATGCTGGCTGATGGTGACTGGGGTATCGAGCGTCACGCGACCGGCCTTGATCGCGGCAAAGGCGAGGTAGGCCGTCATCAGCTTGGTGACCGAGGCCGGATGCCAGGGCTGGCCGGCGTCCTGCGCGTACAGCACCTGCAGCGTCGTGGCATCGAGCAGCAGCATCGGCGTGGCGGCGGCGGGGGCGATGGCGGAAGCGAGCAGTGCGAGGCACAGAGCCAGTGTCCGGGCGAATCGCGCAGTCCGCATGAGGGGAAACTTCCGTCGCAAAATCAGAGGCCTGCTTCTAACGCCGGAGTGTGGCCGCCTCAAGGACGCACGCCCGCTATGACGCGCTTTTGAACTGCTCGCTGCGGCCGCGGGACCTTCAGACCGGCAGGCGCAGGGCGCTGCTCCGCCGCACGACGCCGGAGAGCCGGATGTCGGCGGCCGACAGGCCGAGGAACAGGCTGAAGGCGCCCGGCTCCACCGCCCACATCCCCTCACCGACCTCGAAGAAGGCGAAGTCGCGGGGGCCCAGGTCGAAGCGCAGGCGCCGGCTTTCGCCCGGCTCCAGCGCCACCTTGTCGAACGCCTTGAGCTCCTTGACCGGGCGCGGCACCGAGGCGGCCTCGTCCCCGACATAGAGCTGCACCACCGTCGACCCGCGGCGAGCGCCGGTGTTGGTGAGGCTGGCACACACCACCACCCGGCCGTCGCTCTCGAACGCATCGTCGTCGATCGCGAGGTCGCCGAGCGTAAAGCTGGTGTAGCCGAGGCCGTAGCCGAACGGGAACAGCGGCACGATGCCGTGCCGGTCGTAATGGCGATAGCCGACGAACACGCCCTCCTCGTAGCGCACACGGCCGTTGAGGCCGGGATAGATCTCGCGATCCTGCGAATGCACTGGATTGTCGCTCCAGCGCACCGGAAAGCTCTGCGGCAGCCGGCCGCCCGGCTCGGCCACGCCGAGCAGCACGTCGGCGATGGCGTTGCCCGCCTCCTGTCCTGGATACCATGCCTGCAGCACGGCGCCGACCTGATCGAGCCACGGCATCTCCACCGGACCGCCGGTCTGCAGCACCACGATGGTGCGCGGGTTGACGGCGGCGACGGCCTGCACCAGCTCGTCCTGCCGGCCGGGCAGCGTGATGGTCTCGAGGTCGCTGCCTTCGGTGTCCCACTCGCCGGTGCGCCCGACGCAGAGCACGGCGATGTCGGCCGCCCTGGCGACGCGCACCGCCTCGGCGATGGCGTCGTCGCCGAGCGGCAGGCCGATGCCGAGGCGGAAGGCCGAGAACGCCAGCGTCGCGGCCGGCTTGACCGCGAATTCGAGCTCGACGGTGTAGCTCCGGCCCGCCTCGAGCGCGATGACGCCAACCACCTCGTCGCTGCCTTCCTCGAAGAAGGTGCGGCCCTTCTTCCACTGGCTCCAATCGTCGGCGACCAGCACGCCGTCGATCTTGACGCGCGCATGGCCCGCAGCCGCGATGCCGACGCGATGCTCGCCGCTTGCGGCGGGGACGAAGCGCGTGGTGAAGCGCGCCGACCAGCGCTGCGGATCGACCTTGCCGCCGCCCACCGCACCGAAGAGGAACGCCTCGCTGCCCTGCTGCGTGTCGCGATGCACCACCTCGCCGCTGAGATCGGGCGAATTGAAATAGTCGACCCGGAACTCGGAGTGGAGCAGCGGCTCGAAGCGATGATTGGTGACGCCCTGCGCGAAGCGCAGCCGGCTTTCGCCGAGCGCCGCGGCCAGCCCGTCCCAGGGCGACACCGCGTAATGCGGATTGAGCTGCGCGCTGCCGCCGCCCATGATCTGCGCAACTTTCGCATTGGGGCCGATGACGGCGATGGTGCCCGCCGTCGCGCCATCGAGCGGCAACAGAGCATCGTTCTTGAGCAGCACCGCGCCCTCGGCGCCGGCGCGGCGGATCAGCGCGCGATGAGCCGGCCGGTCGTCGGCGCGCTCCTCCCACACCCGGTCGTCGTCGATGGCGCCGGTGCGCATGGCGAGCCGCAGCACGTTGAGGACGCGCTCGCGCACCGTCTCGCGGCTGACGAGGCCCGCCTCGACCGCCTCCACCAGCTTCTGCCCGCGATCGCGCGGCGGGCCGGGCATTTCGAGGTCGAGCCCGGCATTGACCGTGGGCGCGGTCGCATGCGAGCCGAACCAGTCCGACATCACCACGCCCGTATAGTGCCACTGGTTGCGCAGCACCTCGGTCAGCAGCCAGTGGTTCTCGCTGGTGTAGGTGCCGTTGAGCCGGTTGTACGAGCTCATGATGCCCCAGGTGCCGGCGACCTTCACCGCCTGCTCGAACGGCACCAGGTAGATCTCGCGCATCGTCCGCTCATCGATCACCGAGCTCATGGTGGTGCGCTCGATCTCGGATTCGTTGCCGACGAAATGCTTGATGGTGGCGCCGATCCCCTGCTGCTGCAGCCCGGCGATGAAGCCGACGGCGAGCTGCGCCGCCAGCACCGGATCTTCCGAATAGCACTCGAAATTGCGCCCATTGGTGACCGAGCGGTGGATGTTGACCGTCGGCGACAGCGACACATGCGCGCCCTTCGACCTGACCTCGTCGGCCAAGGCGCCGCCGATCTCCTGCGCCAGCGCCGGGTTCCAGCTCGCGCCGATGGCGATGCCGACCGGAAACGCCGCCGACTTCATCCCGCCGACCAGCCCGCCGCCGCCGCGCGCGCCGTTCGGCCCGTCGGTGACCCTGAGCTTATGGATGCCGAGCCGCACCACCGCCGGCAGCGACCAGAAATCCTCGCCCGACAGCAGGCTCACCTGTTCGGCGAGAGTCATCTGCTCCACGAGCTCGTGGATCCGGTCTTCGCTCATGCTTGGGCCTCCCGCTGACGCCTGCCCGAAAAGCCATCGCCGGCGGAGGGCTGTCAACAATAACGTTCTGAGCCCTAGGCACAGACAGTAACCTACCCTATATTGGCGGAAACGACGGAGGCTCAGATGGGCTACAGAGTGGAAGGCGACCAGGTGCAGATCTGCGGCGCCATGGGCGACATCCTCAACCGCATCGGCGACAAATGGAGCGTCATGGTGGTCGGGCACCTGACCAGAAAGACCATGCGCTTCAACGAATTGCGCCATTCGATCGGCGGCATCAGCCAGCGCATGCTGACGCTGACGCTGCGCAATCTCGAGCGCGACGGACTGGTGATCCGCACCGTCTATCCCGAGATTCCGCCGCGCGTCGAATACCAGCTCACCGAGCTCGGCCGCACGCTGACCGATCCGCTCGACGAATTGTGGAACTGGGCGGCGCGGCACATGCACTCGGTGAACGAGGCACGCGCCAATTACGACCGCCTGCACAACGCCGGCGAGGCGGCGCAGCCCGAGCCCCGGCGCTACGCCGGCGCCGCCAGCTGAGGGCGCCGGCGGCGCACTACACCAGCTTCTTGATCGGCTTCTTGCGCCAGAAGAACCAGTAATAGATCCCCTGCAGCACGAACATGGTGCAGAAGCTGGTGGCGTAGCCGGTCCAGATGCCGTTGAGGCCCAGCCACGTCGTCGACAGGTAGAGCGCCAGCGGCGTTTCGACGATGACGATGGTGCCCAGGCTGATCAGCATCGGGATCAGCACGTCGCCCGAGGCGCGCATGATGCCCGACAGGATTACCGCGAAGCCGAACATCAGGACGCTCCACAGCACGATGTGGAGCAGCGTTTCGGTCATCTCCACCACCTTGGGCTCGGTGATGAAAAGCTGCACCAGCGTCTGGCTGAAGATGTAGGCAAGAAGGATCAGCGCACCGGTGATGATGAGGTTCATCACCATCGCCGTGCGCGTGATGCGGCCGAGCTGGTCCTGCTGCCCGGCGCCGATGGCCTGCGCCCCGAAGATCGAGGCGGCGATGCCGATCGACATGGCCGGGAACTGCACATAGCTCATCACCTGCCCCACCGCGCCATAGGCGGCGGTGGCGTCGGAGCCGAAGCGATTGATGATGCCGACGACGACGATGGCCGCGACCGACGACACGATCATCTGCACGCCGGCCGGCACGCCGAGGCGGAGGATGGTGCGCAGCAGGCCGAAATCGATGCCCAGATGCGTGAGGAACACCCGGTCGGGCGCCAGCGGATGCTTGCGCGCCCGGAGGTAGAAGAACAGAAACACCAGCACCACGACGAAGCCGATGATGAACGCCACCGCCGCCGCGTAGAGTCCGAGCTTCGGCAGCCCGCCCCAGCCCAGGATGAAGGCGGGCGTGACCACGAGGCCGACGAGGATCGACATGATCAGCGCCACCAGCGGCGTGGTGGTGTCGCCCACGCCGCGCAGGATCGAGGTGGCGATCAGGTAGACGAAGAAGCCGGGCATGCCGATGAGGATGATCAGCCCGTAGGTCGTCGACTGGTCGAGGATGTTGGCCGGCGCGCCGAGCACGCTCATGATCTGGCGGATGAAGATGGTGCCGAGCACCGCGACCACGACGCCGGCGAGGAACGTCACCGTCATGGTGGTGCCGGCGATCTCCTTGACCTTGAGCTCGTTCTTGGCGCCCCAGGCCTGGCCGATGAGCACGGTCGAGCCCGAGGCGAGCCCGATGATGAAGCTCATCAGGAAGAACAGGATGGGAAAGAACGCCGCGGTGGCGGCGAGCGCATCCACGCCCACCAACTGGCCGATATAGATGTTGTTGATGGTGCCGCTCATGGCCTGCAGGATGTTGCTGACCATCAGCGGCACGAGGAACAGAAGGAACCGCTGCCACAGCGGCTTTTGCGCGGGGGTCATCTATAAACTCCTGAGAAACCCGGTCTCGTCTGGATGCGATCCCAAGGGCGTCGTCCGGCAGGGATGGCCGGCAGTCGCAGAGGGCCTCTTCACGTCCGATGAACAGGACGCCGGCGGGTCAGAGCTCAGGTTTTTTGGAACGCACGGGCGGCTGTTTAGCTGCGCCTCGCGACAGCGTCAATCGTCCGCGCCGGCCGGCGGATGGCCATTGCTGCCGGCCGCGAACACGCCGATAATCGCGGGCAGTCCCTTGTTTTCCCGGCCCAGCATGTCCCTCGCTTCGTTCGCCCCGCACGGCCCCGGCAGCCGCAACGCCTTCGTGCTCGCCTTGAGCCAGGGGCTCTATGTCTGCGGCATCTCGGTCGACCTGACTCTGACCGGCATCACCGGCTACCAGCTCGCCCCCGACAAGGCGCTGGCCACCCTGCCCTTCGCGCTGATCACCGTCGGCGCCGCCATCGTCACCGTGTTCGCCGCCTATGTGCTGGGCCGGCTCGGCCGCCGCCTCGGCTTCGCCGTCGGCTCGCTCTGCGGCGCGGTCGGCGGACTGATCTCGGTGTTTGCGGTGTTCCACGCCAGTTTCTGGCTGTTCTGCCTCGGCACGGCGCTGATCGGCGCCTACCAGGGCTTTGCCCAATATTACTCCATCGCCGCCGCCGATTCGGTGACCGCCGAGTTCAAGAGCCGCGCCATCTCCACCGTGCTCGCCGGCGGCGTGCTGGCGGCCCTGGCCGGGCCGGCGCTGGCGGCGCTCACCAGCACGCTGATCCCCGGCGTGATGTTCGCCGGCGCCTACATGCTGGTGGCGGTGCTGGCGCTCGTCGCCACCGCCCTGGTGCTGGCGCTCTATCGCGACGTCGAGCCGGTGGCGATCGTCAGCGATGTGCCGCCGCGGCCGCTGCGCGAGATCATGCGCCAGCCGATCTTCGGCGCCGGCGTTGCCACCACCATGGCCTCGGCCGCCGCGATGACGCTGGTGATGACCGCCGCGCCGCTCGCCGCCGTGGCCTGCGGCTACCCCATCGAGGACGGCGCCCACATCATCCAGATGCATTTGATCGGCATGTTCGTGCCGTCGTTCTTTTCCGGCCGGCTGGTCGCGAGGTTCGGCGTCTGGCCGGTGCTGGCGACCGGCATGGCGCTGCTGCTGGTCTGCGCCGCCACCGCCATCGCCTCGACGGCGCTGCCGGCGTTCTACGCCGCGCTGTTCCTGCTCGGCGTCGGCTGGAACCTGATGATCGTTTCTGGAACGACGCTCCTGGCGCAATCCTATCGGCCCAACGAGCGGCCGAAGACGCAGGCGATCAGCGGGCTGTTCAACAACCTCGCGGGCTCCGCCGGCGCGCTGTCGGCCGGCCTGGCGCTGCAGAATGCCGGCTGGACCCTGCTCAATTTCGGCATGGCGCCGATCCTGGTGCTCAGCCTGCTGATGATCCTGCGCTGGGTGCGCGCCCGCCGGCTCGAGCCGGCCGCCGCCTGACGGCCGAGGGAACGCAATCCGCCCGCCCGGAGTTTGCCTCACAGTCGGCGCGCGGTCCCCTCGCGCGCCTGTTGCAGCAGATTTCGCGGAGGGACTCATGCGCACCATCACCGCCTTGTTCGACACCTATGAGCACGCCGCCTCGGCCGTGCGCGCCGTGCGCGACGCCGGCATCGACAGCGCCGACATCTCGGTGGTCGCCAACAACGTCGCCGGCGACATCGACACCGATCTCGACGCCGAGGAAGGCGCTGCGGCCGGCGCGGGCGTCGGTGCCGTCGCCGGCGGCGGCGCCGGCCTGCTCGCCGGGCTGGGCGCGCTCGCCATTCCCGGCATCGGCCCGGTGGTGGCCGGCGGCTGGCTGCTCGCCACCGCCATCGGCGCGCTGGCCGGCGCGGCCGTGGGCGGCGCGGCCGGCGGCCTGCTCGGCGCGCTCGCCAATGCCGGCGTGCCGGAAGAACAGGCCCATGTCTATGCCGAAGGCGTGCGCCGCGGCGGCACGCTGGTCAGCGTGCGGGCTGACGAGACGCGCGCCGACAGCATCGCCGCCATTCTGCGGCACGCCGACGGCGTCGACATCGACGCCCGCCGGGCCGACTATCTCGCCGAAGGCTGGCGCGGCTTCGACGAGGACGCGCCCGCCTATTCGGCGGACCAGATCCGCGACTACCGCAGCGTCTATGGCAGCGTGCCGCCGATCGTCTGAACCGAAGCGCGGTTGACGGCGCAGGGCCGGCGGTCGCCGCGCCTTTCCGTGGAAAGACCCTGCGACGCCTCCCCGACGCAGGCCTGGCATGTCATGCTCCTCGTTGAGCTTGAGGGAGCCTCACATGATCCGCAGCCTGTCGCTTGTTTTCGCCGCCGCCCTGACGCTGAGCGTTGCACCCGCCCTGGCCGGCACCGCCGAGGACGCCTTTCTCGCCAAGCTCGCCGGCAGCTACAGCGGCGCCGGCAAGCTGACCGGCAGCCGCAGCGGCGCGCTGAGCTGCACGCTGTCCATCCGCACCACGACGGCAGGAGCCAGCTATCGCGGCAAATGCGACGTCGAGGAGATCGGCCCGCAAAGCTTCTCCGGCGACATCGCCTACAACGACAAGGCGAAGCGCTACGAGGCCACCTCGCCCACCGGCATCGTCACCATCGGCACCCGCGGCGGCAGCACGCTCACCTTCGCCGCCAAGATCCGCGGCCTCGCCACCGGCACCTCGATCATGAAACTGAGCGCCGGCCGCGTCGTCGTCGACACCACCATCGACGACCCCGATTCCGGCAAGCCGGTGAAATCGCATATCGAAATGAAGCGCTAGCTGGTGCCAGGAATGAAAAAGATTCGCTCCTCACCCCTCAGAAAAGCCCAGAAATCCGGGACTTTCAAGACAGGCGAATGATCGACTTTCGCTCTGCTATGAACAAGATGCGCTCTGAATCCAGGCAAAAAAAGGGGCCGGAACCGCGTCCCGACCCCGTCAACCGGTCACTAAATGAGGTTGGCTCTTTCGAGCTCATCCCTCAGGTAGAAGCATCCTCGAAGTCCCGGGAATGCCCTCGAGATTTCGTGACGCTCGACCATCGGCTTCACGGTTTTCCAATCCTGGTTCCGCAGGAGCGCCAGGGCTTGCACCGAGATATGAGTGCGCTCGAAGCTTTCGGCCGAGGCCCAACGGATACGGTATCGCCGGCCGCGCCCCCCGATCTGCACGGCGGCTAACCTGCGTCGCTCCACCAATCCTACCACTGCCTCGGACTTGACCTTCCATCGAGCGCATAGGTCCGTGACGCTCACGGTTCCATCCACCGGGGCAGGCCTGACGAATGAGGCGCCGACTTCATCACGTTCGGCAACGAGCGCCTCCAGTAGGCGCCCTTGGGGAAGGCGACCCAACCACCCGATATCGCCGTCGAGAATTCGACGAACAAGCTCGATGAATTTCGGCGCTGATCGCCAAGCTGCGCGACGAATGCTCACCATGCTCGTATCGCGTTGGACGACGGGCGTAGCGTTTCTCGTGAGCATGCCCAAGAGTGCGTCCACGTCGGATCGCCGGAACGACATCACCACTCCGGGCGCGTCGAATGCCGGCTTCAGAATACCGGCATCGGCCAGGGCCACGAGTTGCTTCTGCGTGGCGCCGATCTCGTGGGCGAGCACGGTCACAGAGACCACATCGACGAACTTCGCGAACAACCGCTCGGCATCCTCCGCAGCGATGATCCTGGGACCAGGTGCATCACCGGCGCGGATGTGCCTGAGGACTCCAGCCAGTGTCGCCACCCTCGTGGCCGTGACCCAATCCACACCATATCGCCGCTCGACGTCGTGCACGGTCAACATCGGCGGGCTGGAATTGGTGACGCCGAACAGGGTTTCGCCACCCGCTCCTGGAAAGGTCGAGAACGCCTGGCGAGCGACGATGGTCCTCAGTTCATCTCGATCCGTGTCATCGCCAAGGCTCTGTTCCAGCCAACCGATGATGTGGCCCAAGGTGCCGGTGATCGTATGGCTGCGCGTAAGCCTCTCCGAAGACTCGACCATCAGCCTCTCGAACAGCCGCCGGATCGCGGGCGGACCTTCTGCCAGGATACGGAACCCCTCCTCCCTCGCCAGATAGATCTCGTGCTCGGTCAAATCGGCCTGGCGCCGCTTCGGCCCGAACAGCGAGACGCGGCCAAACACCAGGGATCCCCCGGCGACGTGATGAAGCCGCATCTTGTCGAGGAGAGGGACATCGGTCGACTTTCCCTCCAATCGATCCTGGCAATAACGCTCGCACGCAGACGTCGGGCGGATCCGCGATTGATGCATCAGCCGGTCCAGATCGAGCAGTGCGTCCCCCACCCGAAGGCCAAAATCGTGGAAGTCGAAACGTGCGGGAAGATCGGACACGATCTCGACCAGACTGCGCGAGTGCCTGTGGCACGTCGCAATCGGCATGAACTGCCAGACCAAACGCCCATGCACGGCCTGATCGTGGCGCAGATGAGGGTTCTGCGCCATGTCTTCCACCGCACACTCCGGACAGAGACGAAATCGCCCACGAACGAGGACCGTCCTGGACACGAGCTCATCGCCGAGGCGGTAGTTCCCCCTGTCCAGCCAGACCGGTGACCAACGTCTGAGCTCCCCGAAATCGGCACCCGTCACGTCCGCCAATGCCCGGATCGCAGACTCCTCCCCCTTGGCGATGGAGTTGAATGGAATGCCCACATCCTCCCAGAAGATCGTGGATGAGGGCGCGCGCCAGAGGGTAGCGACCCGGCACGCGAAGCCAGTTCCGGTTTCACCCTCACCGAGATGCAAGGTCTTCTTCAGCGGTTCGATGCTCGGCGTCACTTCCTGGACCTCCGGGGCTCATCGACCTTCTCTGCCTTGTCGGTACGCCGCTGATCGGCAGTCTGCGCCATCAGCAACGTAGGATCGATCTGTGGCCAGTCATCGGCGTGAAAGGGGTTTGCCTGCAGACGGCATCCCGTCTTCGTCGCATAGGCGTCGACGAAGTCCTTCGCCGTCAACGTGCGATCGGGGCGCAGGGCAGCTCGAGCAATCGCGAGCCTCGCGAGCCGCAGCACGATGCCGAGCGTATAGTTCGAGGCATGCGTCAGACGCTTGCCGAGGACGAAATCCGAATGGATGGCAACCGTGACCCCGACATCCTTGCAGTAGAGATCGACAATATCTTTTGCATCCTTTGCGTGGCCGATGGTCATGCTCGCCATGGACATGACGTCGAACCGGCTCCTGATGGCCGCGCGTTCAGCCGTGTCGTGGTTCAGAGAATCTACAATGCCAGGCAAACCATTCACCACGGTCGGCGTCGACCATTCGACGTTGTCGATGATGCTGTGGAGCGTGTTCCAGACGAGGTTCTCGTCCTGCTCGCGCGAGCGGCCGGGAGAGGCGGCGGGGTTGATGGCCCACTGGAACTCGTCGATTGCCAGGAGGGTGAACTGTTCCTGCTGGAAATGGGCGGCGATCCGAGACGCTGCCACGCCCGGCGGGAGATCGCGATTGGCCGGATAGCCCGCATGCCGCAGCAGCCCGTTGAGAAATGCACCGACGCTCGCGTTGGGCGTGCACTTGTAGCGAAGAATCTTCTTCTGAATGACCTGGCCATCACCAACCGCTACCGGAGTGAGGCTCTCGATCGCGGCATCCATGGAATAGGTCTTGCCGTGGAACGTCGGCGCCGTGACGGCAAGACACGTGGTGTGAAGGCGGTTGGACGGCCCCAAGGGCAAAGAACTGTCCTTTCGGACCGTGACGGATTCGTGCAGCAGGGCGATGCGGTCGACCACCCGCGCGAGATCAGGTGTGGGAAACCTGCGCTGGGCGAGCTTTTCAATCGTATACGCGAGCAAAGGGTGCTTCTCGTCGAGAACTTCGGGCTCAGTGGTCATGAGGAAACCTTCTTCAGGATGCGGGCGGGCCATAAGGCGTACCCATGTGAGAATGGACAGAAGGCGGGTGCGTGCCTGAAATCGCGCCCGCCGAGAGATCAGTCGTCCTTGGAGACGAGTCCCCAGAGCCCCGCGGGCTCCTCGTCCTGCGTCGACATCGGGTCCGAGCTCGCGACAGCGGCCGGAAGCGCAGGAGGCTGCTGACCACTGGGCTTCACGACGCGTCCGAGCGTACCGCCGGTGAAAGACGGGACGGTCTTCCGGGCACGCGGATCGTCGTCGTAGACGATGTTGAGCTTGAGCGATCCCACGAGCTTGATCATCTTGCTCTTCGTGATCTGCAGATCGCGGATCTGGGACTCTGCGATGCCCTTGTCGCTCATCGCCTCAAGAGTGCGAATGGCCTTGGCAACAGTCGGCCAGTCGAGTGCCTCCTCGGCGAGGTAGCGACGCTCGAGCTCACGGTTGTAGGCCATCCATTCGGTCAGCCCGACCCCGTCGAGTTCGGGCGGACCGCCGACCGTGACCCACTCCTTGCCGAGCAGAACGCTGATCTGCCCGATGTCGAGAGGATCGACCTTGATCTTCACTGTCTGCGGTCCGTGCTGCTGCAGGTAGGCTTCGAGCCGACGGCTGCGATAGTACATGACGTTGGCATGCCGGATGCCCCAGCGCCCCAGTTCGCGCTCGACCTCGATGCCGAATGCCATTCGAAGCTGTTCCTTCGACGGAGGCGGCTTGGCGCCGGTCTCGTTGAACAGCCTGAGGAACTTCCGCCTCGGCTGTTGGGCGAGCGGCGCCTTGGGCTTGGTGAGATGGTGGATGTCGACGGTCCAGAGGATCAGACCATTGGCGATCGCGTCGACGACCATCGAGGTTCGAACCTGCGGGTCGTAATCGCCCCTTTCGATCAGGTTCGCCCCGGTCTGGCCGGTGAACTCCGGCAGATACCCTCTGGCGATGTTGCCGAAATGCCTTTCCTGCCCACCGCGCAAGCGGGTGTGGTCACCTGCGGCCTTGCGCACGTGGCCGATCAGCGAAACCCCGGCCATCCAGAACTCATGGCCGCGGAACGGCGGGCCGCCATCGGTTTCGAGGCAGTCGAACCCGACGGGGAACAGCCAATCGCTGGTGGCACCGGCGTAGCGGGCGATGTCTGTCCGGTCCATGAAGGCCATGCGCTGCGCGCCCATCACGGCGTCGGTGCTCTCGGTCATGCTGAACGACAGGCCGAGAGTGCAGCCGGTGGCACTGTCGCGCAGCAGCGCAACCCAGATCCGCAGCGGCTTGATGATCTCCTTGACCCGGTCGTCGAGCAGTTGCCAGATGCCGTTCTCCTTGTACAAGGACATCACCTGCATCTTCCAGCAGTCCATGGTGACGTGCTCGCCCACCCGGGTGTACTTCGGGCCCTCGCCGACGAGAGCCAGCTTCTGGCGCGCCTCCTTGATGTCGCGGCGCCCGATGACGCGTTCGACCTCTGGCGTTTCCCGGACGATACGCGCGATGGTCTGGGCGCAAGGCAGTGGAAAATCGCCCTCGCCCCGTTCCTTCATCTCCCACAACGCAGTCTTCACCTTGCGCCTCAGCCCTGCGAAGGTGGGTTCCTTCTCGGTGGCGTATTCCACGGCCACCTGATGGACCACCCTGCGCACTTCCGGCGCGATGCGACGACCGCCCTCGGTACAGTTCTCCCAGCCGGGAACGAGGACCATGACGTCCCAATTGGCGGCCTTGAGCTTGCGCAGGTTGTCCCGAAGCGCGGTGGCGCCGGGAGCATCGATCACTGTCCGCCGGCGGTTCTTCCGGCGCTTCGATTCCTTTTCCGCGTCGACATTCTTCCGGCGTTCACCGTCGACGTCGACGTGCGCGAGCACGGGTGCCAGCTTCACGATCATCGCCGGATGTTCGGCGTCGATCCACGAGGTCAGCGGATCATGGGCAAGGGAAGGTTGCCCCGTCTTGCTGCGGCACTCATCGAGATGTTGCGCCCACGCCAGGTCGACGAGGGCCTGGACCTGGATGTCGACGCTGCACTCGCCCAGCATTCGGTAACGCGACTTCTTGCCGGCGATGCTGCCACCAGGCAGGAAGTAGCCTTCGACCACCTGCAGGGTACCGTCGTCCTTGCGCTGCGCCAGTTCGCTTCGTTGCAGATTGCGATCCTCGGCATCGGAATCCACCGACACAAGGATCAAATCGGTGTCGCCCTGGGCAACGACGCGGTAGATCCTGGTGCCATCGATGATGGCCAGCGGCCCGATCTCAATCGTCTTGGGTCGGAGCTTCATCACGCGGCTCCCTTCGCGGTACGACGCACCATGCAGCGACCATCGATACGGGCCGGCTCGACCAGTTCGAGGATACCGTCGTCAAGCAGACGCACGATCGGGCGGAAGGCGACGCCGCCTCCCCCGTGCCTCGAAGCCAGATCGCCGATAGCGATCGGTTCCTCGAGCAGCAGAGCAGCCTCGCGGACCATGTCATCGACATGGGTGCGCGGATCGAAGCGCACCGAGACCAACAGGGTGTTGTTGGCCGCCAGCCAGGCGGGGAAGTCCTCTTCCGTGAGAACGACGATCTCGGACGCGAAGCCGGAGGGCAGCTGGTCGGCGAGGAGGTGGACACGCGCCCGCATATCCTCGCGCTCGGCACGTTCCTTGTTCTTGGCGAAGATAGCAAACGCATCGCCATCGATCCTTTCCGCCCGGAAATCGAACGTGTGGAGCCGTTCGACGCCGTCGATATCGATGAAGCGGATGCCGGACGGCTGATCCTGAATATGGGCAATGGTGCGGTCGGCCATCAAAGCCAACACCGCCTTACTCTCGATCGTGCTCTCCGCCACAAGGACGCGGCTCGTCTTGGGGTCGAGCAGCAGACTGGTGCTCGACTTGGTCGAGACGTGCTGCGCACGAGGCTCGCCCTCCGCATTGAAGGGCGAGAGGCGACTGGCGCCCGACGGCACCAGGACAGGGACCGCGAGATCGTAGCGGTCAGGCTTGCCGAATTCGATTACTGCCATTTCGGGCAAGGGGGCCGGAGCGGGCACCTCGGGCACGGGCGGCGGCGGAAAGTGGTCGGAAGGAACCAGGGGGAACGCCTGGCTGGTTTGGGTACTCACGGACATGACTCCTTGATCATGCCTGCCGGGAGGTCGGCTTGACTCGCAGGGAGCCCGCCGTCATCCTCGAAAGACATGACGTTCACTCGTTGTGTTTGGTCGCCGTGACCCCACCAGGAGAACGGCGACCGGTTCTGATCGCGCTCGGGTCCCTCAGAAGGCCCGGGCGCTTTTCATCGAGCCGCGACAACCGCGTTGGACGATCGGGAAATAGATCGGCGCGACCTTGACTGCAAACACCGAGAACGACCTAGTGCATTGTAATAAAACGCATTTCCATCCTCACAGTCGGATGAGTGTCGACGCGACGTCGACAGACGAATGCCGGCATGGGCACCAGTGTCGGCACGCCCACAACATTCCACGGAAGCCGAGGGCCTGAGCTTCGTTGGCGTCGAACCGGCTCCGACGCCAACCCACCGAAGGACTCCGTTAACGACGTCGATGGATCGCGGATTCCGTGTTCGGTCGCTCCGATGCGATGTCGGCGGGGGCTGGTTCCTTGCTGTCGATATTTCGAGAATGGCGCTCCAAAGGAGATCGCCATGACCAGAAAAACACCGAAGCCCCGCACCTACGCTGAACTCTATGCCGTGTGGCGTGACGAGGTGGCCACCGAACTCGAAGAGGCTCCCGAGGCCTATCGAGAGGACGACAGCAACTCCGATCTCATCGTCCATGATATTGGCAGAAAGGTCATCCCGGAGGATGCCGACTTCGCCTGGGCCGCTCGCATCATCGCCAGCAAGCCCGGTCTCGCGACCGAGGTCGTGCACGCCGACGGCGCCACGCTTCGCGGCTTTGCCCTCGCCACCATCCGGCAGAAGGTCGTTCGCGACCTGCTTAAGGAATTCGAGCCGGTATTCGATCGGCTGCGCCGCGAGGGCGACCAGCAAGACCCTTCGCCCTGAACATCGCTCCATTCACCGACAGGCAAGAATTGACATGCAAGCCTGTCGGCGAATGGGAGGACGTCATGCCAGAGGGCGACGAGAACGATATCGATCGTAGGGGGGCGCCCTACATTCAGGACCTGCGCATACTTCACTACTACGCGCGTTCGCGTCCGGCCCAAGCGCGGCTGTCAGAGCGTAAGCTGGTGGAGGTGATGGAGGAGCACGATATCGACTTGACCGTCGACATCGTGGGTGCGGCCTTCGAGCGTCTGGAGTTAGAATACGACGTCGTGATGATGGAGCGCCGCCCCACGAGGGGGAGGCGCGGCCCAGAAGTTGTCCTCGAAAAGCATGATGAGGACGACCTGGAGCACCCGGAGGACTGGGAGAAGTACGCCGATCCACAGTATTCGTCGCGGAACAAGGGGCGGCTCACGCTCGACGGGGCACTCTTCGCAGAAGTGGCGTCGCTCGTCGCCGGGTATGAATTCATCGCCAAGGCTGCCACCGCACGGATCCCGCGCGACGAAGTCGAGTGCGAAGAGGTCGCGACGAAGTCGAGACCCGACCGTGCCGACCGAAAAGCGGTGCTGGGTTGGTTGCGCGTGGAACGTCGACGCCTGCAGAGGATCGTGGAAGCCATTCGTTCACCCGATGGATCGGTATTCGACTTGAGGGGCAGGGACGAGATGTCCGGGCTGGACCGCACCACTGCCGACGAGAGGATCATGGAATTCGTGGACCTCGGGCCGTTCGAGCAGACCGAGGATCCTGAGCAATAATGCTGCTTCAGGACAGCGTCGGCGGATCGAGCGGGAACCGCTCCACGACCTTCTTCACCTGCTCGCCGGTGAGGAAGCGTTTCTCGATCAATGCGTCGGCAACCGCCAGCAGCACACCCTTGTGCCGGCGTAGAAGGTCCACGGCGCGGTCGTAGAGATCGGCGAGCCCCTTCTCCACCTGGCGCCGCAGCTCGGGATCCACCACCAACAGCTCGTGAGCCCGATCGAACGGTGCCCTGAAGAGGAGGCTGCCGCCAAGACCCGTAGCCGTGAAGATGCTCGTCATCAGTTGCGTGGCCCGGCCGAGATCGGAATCCGCGGCGCCGCCGGCGCCTTGGCTCGGCACATCGAGAACGAGCTGTTCAGCGGCGCGCCCAGCCAACAGGGTGACGATCATCGCGTCCAGATGCTCCCGGGTCGAGTACGCGAGCGACCGCTCATCGAAGGATACGTTGCCCCCGGAGGCTCCGGTCGAAAGGATCGAAACGGTCTTCACCGCGCCCACATCCTGCACCAGCCCCGCGACGACATGGCCGGCTTCGTGCAGCGCAGTGCGGCGCAGATCTTCCACCGAACGATCGTCCTCGGAAACGATCTGAACCATCAGATCCTCGAGCAGCATCGAGCGTCCGGCACGCCGTGCGCGGCGTCGGGCGGCGCGAACCTGCTCCATCACGATGGCTCCGGTCGCCCCTACGTTGGAGCCGATCAGCGCCAATGGACCAAGATCTTCACCAGTCAGGTCCCCGGCCAGATGGTGCCGCATGATGCGCTCGAGCCCCGCGGCATCCGGAGGGCCGACATAGATTGCGCGTTCGAGGCGACCCGGGCGCAGCAGCGCAGGATTGATGTCCTCGAGCCTATTGGTGGCACCGATCACGATCACGCCATCCCGGTCCGACATCGCTCCATCGAGCAGCGTGTAGAAATCGAGGATTACCGGAAGCCACCAATCGCGACCCCTGTCTCCCAATTTGTCGATATTAGGAAGCGCGTTAATTTCATCTAGAAAGAGAAAGCTTGGCGCTTTACTTCTCGCCTCTTCAAACACCTTTCTCTGTGCCTTGATTACGCTGTCCAGATAACCGCTGGTCGTCGCGAAGAATTCTCCCATCGACGCGACGACTGTCGGAATGCCACAGGCCTCCCCCAGCATCTGAGCCAGCAGCGCTTTTCCGGTGCCCGGAGGGCCGAATAGGACGGCCCCACGGTCAACTTGGTCGAGCCCGACGATTCCGCGACGAACGTCGGCGAGATCATCGCGCAGATCCAGCGCCCATTGCCGCGCAGCACCGTACTCGATCGCATCCTCGAGTCGCGGAAGGCCCTTGGCCCGCGGACCGGCCTGCAGCTTGGCCGTGATGGCTGCATCGAGACGATCCACCGCCTCCGTCGGCTTGCTCCCTTTGACGATCATAGAGGTGATCTCGTCGAAAATGATAGACGACCCGGCCGGTGATCAGCGTGAAGGGATAGTCCTCCGAGACCGGGTTGGGCTGTCGCCGCCACTGCACGGGCCGCAGGAACGCCTTGCCCTTGGGGTCGATGCGCTCGTAATCGGTGCGGGTACGGGGGGCGCCACTCAGCAAATCGTGGCCGTAGGTTTCGCAATAATCGATATCGGTCCCGAAATTCAGGTCCTCGTAGAGCCGTTCGCAGCCGCGCGGATGCTGCGCGTTGCACGGCCAGCGCACCGCGCCCATTTCGAGGATCAGCTCGTAGCTCATCCCCGAATAATCGCACGGACGCCCCTGCGAGACCTTGCCCCATTCCTCGAAAGCCTGCCTGGGATCGGTGAACGGGATCAGCGGCGCGCCGTCGCGATCCGTGAAGCCCAGGCGCCGCGCGACCTCCACGACGATATCGAAGTCGCTGCGCGCCTCGCCCGGCGGTTCGACCGCCTGCAGCAGCAGGTTGACGCTGCGATCGGCATTGGTGATGCAGCCGGTCTTCTCGCCCCACATCGCGGCCGGAAAATAGATGTCCGCAAGGTCCACCGTCTCCGCGTCGATGAACGGATCCTGCACGACCATGAACAGCTTGCGCATGATGCGTTCGGAACGGTTCTGGTCGGGGAGGCTGACCAAGGGGTTGGTGCCGATCACCCACATGAACTCGATCTCGCCGCGCTCGGCCGCCTCCATCATCGACATGATGTCGACCGGAACTTCGTGGCGGAAATGATCGTAGTCGAGGTTCCAGAGCGCGGCGAGATCGCGCATCTGCGCTTCGTTGTGCGGGTTGCGATAGGCGGGGTAGGAGCCACCCGCGCCGGCCTCGCGGTTGCACATCGCCGATGGCTGGCCGGCCATCAGCAGCGGCCCCGCGCCGGGCTTGCCGATGGCGCCCCGCAACAGGTGCACCGAGTTCACCAGTGACGACGAGGCGGTCGCTTCGACGCTCTGATAGAAGCCCTGCAACACGGTCGAGACGAAACGCTCGGTGGTGCCGATCCATTCGGCGGCGGTTTCCAGATCGGCTTGGGGGATCGCACAGATCTTTGCGACACGCTCGGGCGGATAGTCACGGACCATCGCCTCCATCTCGGCAAAGCCGACCGTGTGCTCATCGATGAAATCGTGGTCGATCCAGTCCTTGCGGATCAACAGATGAATGATGCCGTTCATCAGCGCGACATTGGTGCCGGGCGCAAGCTGCAGGTGCAAATCAGCGCCTTGCCTTACAGTCGGTGACTTGCGTGGGTCGGCGACGATGATGCGGCCGCCATTCTTCTGCTTCGACGCCAGCATCCGTTCCCACAGGACGGTCTGCACTTCGGCGACGTTGTGGCCGTAGAGGCAGAGCAACTCTGCCTGGTCGATATCGGCGTAGGACGCGACCGGGCCATCGGTGCCGAAATTGGCCATCAGCCCGGTGGCGGATGTCGCCGTGCAGAGCCGCGTATTGCCGTCGATATTCGCGGATTGGAGCCCGCCGCGCCACAGCTTGCCCAGCGTATAGAGTTCCTCGATGGTAAGCTGGCCGGAATTGTAGCAGGCAAGATTGTTGTGACCTTGCGCCCAGGCGTCGCGAAAGCGCTCGACGAAGAAGTCCATTGCTTCCGCCCAGCTCGCTGGCTGCAACGGCTCGCCCTTCCGGCGGCGGATCATCGGCGTCGTGCCGCGGCGCTTCGAGTGGTTGGCCACCCAGGCATGCTCGCCCTTGGGGCCGAGATGGCCGAAATTGACCGGATGGCTAGCCTGTCCGCGGACCCCGACGATGCGGCCGTCCTTGACCGCGATGTCGAGACCGCAGCCGTTCGAGCAAAGCAGGCATGCCGAATGGACCCATTCGTCGGGCTCGCCCTGGATAGCGAGATTGCTGTCAATTCTGGGTTGCATCGCTGCGCTCCCTCGCTTCGACCAACGGCTCGCGCGTAATGCGCGGCATGACCGCCATGACGGGCTATTCGACGCCTCGATGGCGAT
Source organism: Devosia sp. 67-54 (assembly GCF_001899075.1). Lineage (GTDB taxonomy): Bacteria > Pseudomonadota > Alphaproteobacteria > Rhizobiales > Devosiaceae > Devosia_A. The sequence continues at coordinate 242,293 of NZ_MKVA01000008.1, forward strand.
AAATGCAACGGGCACTCCCCGGACGATACTTCCGGGGCACCTGCCGGAAAAAACGGTGTCGAGAGGCGGTCGAGCGTGTCGAGTGCCAAAGCAAGGATCCAGATATCGGCCCCGCGGCATCCCATCCTTGAGCTCAATTAATGAACGACAGCGCCATCCGCGACCCAAAAGCCTCTAGCTGTTCATAAGATAGATGATGCGTCCCAGTGCGCCGAACAGCAGTGCAAACGCCGCTATGGCCTGGATGAAGAAGCCCGGATAGCGCTTCAACGGCGCGACGAGGTAGCCGACGAAATAGGCAATCCGTCCGACCAGCCACAAGGCGCCCAGAGCCGCTGCCCATTCCGGACTCCAGTAGATCGCGAACAGCCACATCGAAGGCAGGAAGACCGGCAACCACTCGATCGTGTTGGAATGGCCGCGGATGGCGCGCTCGAGCAGCGGATCGCCGGTCATGGTCGGCGCGAGGATGCCCGTTGTCCTGTGGGTCCTCGCGACGGTGAGTGCCATGCCGAAGATCATGAGGCTGCAAAGCAGCGTCACGATGGCGACCAGATAATACTGCTCCATATCCGCATCCGCATCCGCCCCGCTCCAATCAAATGCTATCGCGTTCAAGCGGTGACGTGGAGGTCCACGCCCTCGCTGTGGCGGCGACGACCGCCAATGTTGCCGTCACACCATCGGCATCGCCCTTCTCGAAATCTCCTTCGGTCCGGGCCATGCTGTTGGTGACATGCGCGAAGCAGACCACCGATCTGTCTCTTGCCGTCGCGAAGGCATAGAGCGCGGCCGCTTCCATCTCGACGGCAACCACCCCCTTGGCGCGCGCTGCCTCGATCGCGGTTTCGGTTTCGCGATAGGGCGCGTCGGTCGTCCAGGTAGCGCCCCGGTGAACGACCACGTCGCAATGTTCCGGAAGAGCTCTCTCGACGTCCGCAAGCAGGTTCGCGCTCGGCGCCTCCGAAAAGGTCGATGGCGGCAGATAGTGGTAGCTCGTGCCCTCGTCGCGCAATGCACGGTCGATCAATACGAAGTAGGGCGTGGGCCCGCTGTCGGCGATCAGCCCGGCAGAGGTAACGCTGACGAGCAACTTGCAGCCTGAGGCGAAGAGCTGCTCGGCGACGAGCACGGCGAAGGAAGCGCCCACGGCGCAGCCGACGATTCCGACTTCGCCGATCCCTTCAAGATCGAAGGTCAGAAGCTCGGTGTGATAGCAGGCCCAGCCGCCATGAAGCTGTCCACGACCCGTCCGCTTCAAGTGGCGAACGACATCGCCGTCGGGATCCAGAATACAGATGTCGGGAACCGGCGACATCGGCAGGCTTTTCTGCCGGCGCGCCTCACGCAGAAGTGCTTCCGGCCGGAACGCGGACGGCGCGGAATAGTCCTTGGCCTGCAGGATCGGCGATCTTTGGTCTTGTCGTCCTGAAGCCGTTTCCTCTTCTGCTCCGGACGCTGTCTGCCGGCTCATGCGCCGGCCTCGATGTCCAGTCCGGCCGCCTTCCACTCCGGGAACCCGTCCTCGAGCCTGCGAACCTTGTAGCCCTTGGCGCGCAGGCTCGACACCGCGTCCACGGACAGGACGCAATATGGGCCGCGGCAATAGGCGATGATCTCCTGATCCCTCGGCAATTCCGACAGCCGCTGTTCCAACTCGGTGAGCGGCAGATTCAACGCGCCAGGCAGATGGCCGAGCGCGAATTCATCCTCGGGTCGTACGTCGAGCAGCGTCACCATGCCGTCGCGCAAGGACGCGAGGAGCTCGTTCCGGGTCACCGGAGCCAAAGCGTCGCGGGCCCCGAAATAGTCGTTCATCATCTGGCGCACCTCGGCGACGTTCCGTTCGCCGACGCAACCCAGCGCCTTGAGCAGGGCCACGACTTCGGTCTCCCCGGACAGGCTGTAGAGAATGCGCTTGCCCTGGCGCTCCGTCTCGACCAGCCGCGCGCGGCGCAGGATCTGCAGATGGCGCGAGGCGTTGGCGAAACTCAGGCCGGCTCGCTCGGCAAGCTCTTCCACGCTGCGCTGGCCCTGCGCCAGATGCTCCAGCAGTTCCAGCCGGTGGGCATGGCCGATGGCCTGCGCGACCTCGGCGAGACCGGAATAGATCGCCTGTTTCGGACCAGTGGTTGACACGGGCGCTCCCTTTATTGCAATCATTCAGCAGAGTGATTGAATGTAGCTAGCACGATGCCGCCTAAGGAACAAGCCGCGCCCATGAAAACCCTGCTCATCCTCAACGACCCTCCCTACGGCACCGAGCGTTGCTACAACGCCCTGCGGCTGGCGAGTGCGCTCCTCAAGGCCGACTCCGCCAACCATATCACCGTATTCCTGATGGCCGACGCGGTCGTGGCCGCCAAGTCCGGCCAGAAGACACCGGAAGGCTACTACAACATGGAGCGCATGCTGAAGCGGGTGCTCGCCGGCAAAGGCGAGGTGCTGCTGTGTGGCACCTGCATGGACGCGCGTGGCCTTGCCGACAGCGACATGATGGAGGGCGCCCGCCGCAGCACCATGGACGAGCTCGCCGCCGCCACCATCGCGGCGGACAAGGTATTGGTGTTCTGATGCAGCGCCGCGCCATGCACTTTCAGGTCTTCCTGCTCGCCAGCGCCCAGGCGCTGTTCCAGACCGCCTCGGTTCTCGTCATGACGGTCGGCGGGCTGGCCGGCAGCCAGATCGCGCCGCCCGAGCTGGCGACGATGCCGATCGCCGCGATGTTCCTCGGCACGGCGGCGATGACCTTCCCCGCCTCGATGTGGATGGCCAGGGCGGGACGACGGGCCGGCTTCATCGCCGGAGCGCTGCTCGGTGTCGGCGGCGGGCTGATCGCCGCCATCGGCATCTGGCTCTCGAACCTGGCGCTATTGTCGCTCGGCACCTTCCTTGTCGGGGCCTACCAGGCATTCGCGCAGTTCTATCGCTTCGCCGCCAGCGAGGTCGCCGATGAGGCCTTTCGGCCCCGCGCCATCTCGTTGGTACTGGCCGGTGGCGTCGTCGCGGCTCTTGCCGGGCCGATGCTCGGCCGGCTTGGCGGCCCGCTTGTGCAACCGGAATATATCGGCTCGTTCCTGTTGCTGGCGCTGGTCTCGATGCTCGGCGCGGGCATCATGCTGCCGCTGCAGGTTCCGGCCCCCAAAGTGGATTCCGGTGAAGCGGCGCTGGGCCGACCCTTGCGGACCGTTGTGGCCCAGCCCGCTTACCTGGTCGCCCTGTTCGGCGCGGCGACCGGCTACGGCATCATGATCCTGGCGATGACGGCAACCCCGCTCGCCATGGTCCATCACCATCATGACCTTGCGACCGCCGCGACGGTGATCCAGCTCCACGTGCTGGGCATGTTCCTGCCGTCCTTCTTCACCGGCTCGCTGATCGCTCGGTTCGGGGTTCTGCGCATCATGCTGGCCGGTGTCCTCATCCTTGCGGGGCACGTGCTGATGACGCTGACAGGCACCGGTTTCGGCTCCTTCGCCGGCGCGCTCGTCCTGCTCGGGGTCGGCTGGAACTTCCTCTATGTCGGCGGCACGACGTTGCTGACCACGACCTACACCGCCGCCGAAAAGGGCCGCGCCCAGGCCACCAACGACATGACCGTCTTCGTCGTCGGTCTCGCCTGTTCCTTCGGGGCAGCGGCGCTCCTCCAGACCCTCGGCTGGCAGATGCTCAACCTGATCCTGCTGCCCTGGCTCGCCCTCGCGGCACTGGCGCTGCTGTGGCTGGGCTGGAAGCAGCGCCGTCAACCAGCTCCGGCGTCGGTTGGTTGATGGGAGCTGCGCAAATGACCGAAGCAACTCTATCCGCCGAGCGGACCGCGCAGGCTCGCACCCGGTTGTTCGACAGGCTGACCTCGCTCGGCATTGCCGCGCCGATCGTTCCTTATCCCGTCCATGAGACCGTGGAGGAGGGCAAACGCCTGCGCGGCGAGATGGCCGGCACCTTCACCAAGAACCTCCTGCTCAAGGACAAGAAGGGACGACTGTTCCTGTTCTCGATCCATGAGGATCGTGCGCTTGATCTCAAGACCTTGCACCAGCGCATCGGGGCGAATGGCCGTCTTGGTTTCGCACCGGCCGAACGCATGATCGAGCTATTGGGTGTGCAGCCCGGCGCATTGACCCCGCTGGGTCTCATCAACGACAGCGCCGGCACGGTCACGGCGGTGATCGACGCATCTTTGCTGGAGGCCGAGCAGGTCAACTTCCATCCGCTGGTCCAGGAGGAGAGCGTCGGTCTTACCCCTGCTGATCTACTTTCCTTTGTCCGTTCCTGCGATCGCGAGCCATTGCTGGTCTACTTCGCTGAGTGACGGATCACAGCTCTTGTGGGCGCTCGCTGGTTTCCCCGAGCCGAAGCCGTTCCGTGACGACCATCGCCTCGTCACAGACGCCTGGAAAGACCAGCTCCGCGATGCCATGCGACGAGCGAGGCCAAGTTGGGTCCTCTATGGGAATGACATCTATGAATGGCGATAGCCTACGGCAGTCAAGCTCGCGGGCATCCCACTGAGGGCAGCGATAGCGACTCGCGGTGATTCTGAAGAAGGGGCGACGACCGACGATCCGTCAGCGATAATCTTCCGACCTATCCTACGAAGCCCTGTTGGACACGGGTGATGATGTCCGAGTCATAGCCCTCTCGCGGCAGCAGTGGGACGATCCCCACACCTTCACCAACCTGCAGCTGATCCACCAGATGCGCCGCGAGGGGCGTGTCATCTGACCCTGGCGGTCGCCGGCCTGCAGGAGGCCGAGCCCGACGTTCAGGCCGAGACAATCATCCTCAGAGGATGATTTCGCTGACTTCGATATGAAGATGGCGAATTGCCCGCATGAACATCAGCCGCTTCGATCCGCGCAAGCGTAGGGCGCCACCGCCGGCGCGATATCGCCTTTGGCTTCCATTGCACCCTTGCGACGCACCGGCCAACGAGTTGTTGGCTGACGGTGAACGCGTAATGTTCATTTCCGGCGGACCGCGGCTTGTCGCCTGAGACAAGGCGCCCGTGGCTGAACGACGTCTCCTTAGGGAACGGCGTCGTCAATCATGTCGTGCTCTGCTCTTTCCGGCGGCCAACAGCAGCCCCAACGTAGCGCCGAGGACGGTGGCGATGCCGTGTATGTCCCTGAGCGCCAGCAGCAGGAGCGCGGCGGCGATGCCCGCAAGGCCGAGCAACTGGACGGCGCGGCGATCGTGGAGCAGCGCGCGGGCGAAGATGCTGCCGGCCAGTGCAAAGCAGGCGACAGAATTACCGGCGCCGATCGGCTGCCACCATGCGGCGAGAAGCTGCGTCAGCATGCCACTACCGAAATAGATCGCGAGCCAGCGCGGTCGCGACCAGAGCTGCTCGCCATCGCCCCGACCAGCGCCAGGGCAGCGAGGTTGAACGCGCCCCCGGCGAGGCCGCCATCCTGCACGAACAGCGCCGTGCCAAGCCGTTAGAGCTGGCCCCCGGCGGTCGCACCGAGATCGCGGCGGAGCAGTTCGAGCGTCGGCGGCCAGATGAGCTGCACCGCAAGCCCCACAGCAACGGCGACGAACACGGCGATGGTCGCGAGCGGTAGCCGGCGCGCGGTTCGGTTGGCGAGCAGCCGTCCGCAGGCGACGGCAACGGTCAGCACGAAAATGAGGATGGGCGGAAGATAGGGCTCCATCTCACCCGCCCGTGGTGCCGGCATCCCCCCAATCGCCGCCGATGCGGCGCAGCACGTAGCTGGTGGCCGGCTTGCTGTCGAGCAGATCGGCGACGACACGGCGCAGCGCGCGGCTGTTGGGATCAGGCCGGCCAAGCGCCGACTGGGCGCGCGTCCAGTCGAGAATGGCGGCGCCGACAGGGCGGCGCTCGGCATCATAGGCATCGAGGCTTTCGGGTGGCGCGGCGCCGCGCAGCACCGGCGGCAGCAGCCGGCCGAGCGCGGCGGCATCGCCGAATCCCTGGTTGAGCCCCTGGCCGCCGGCAGGCGAATGGATGTGCGCGGCATCGCCCGCGAGCAGCAGCCGGCCCTTGCGATAGGCGTCGGCCTGGCGGGCGGCGTCGGTATAGCGCTGGGCGAAATGCAGGCGTTCGACGCGCAGGGGCAGGCCGGCGACGCGGGCAAGACTGCCGGCGATCTCGTCGAGCGAGACGGGCGTGGCACGGTCGATGGGCGGCCCGCCATATTCGACGATGTGGAAGCGGCCGGCTGGGGCATGCAGCCAGGTGCCATGCGGCGTCTCGATCCAGTCGCCGACCGGAGGCGCCGCGCCCGGCGCAAGATCGACGAAGGCGATGCGGCCGACGAACTCGGCATCGGTGCCGGGAAAGCCGATGCCGGCAGCCTTGCGCAACAGGCTGCGGCCGCCATCGCAGGCGACCAGCCAGCGTGCGCGGAACGCGCCAATCCCTGTATGCGCCTCGATGCCGAAGGTGCCCTCGGAAAAGCCGGTGACGGCTACGCCCATGCGGATCTCGGCGCCCGCGGCGCGTGCGGCGTCGTCGAGCGCGGCGACGATGTCGGCCATGGCGACGGCGCCGCCGCCGAAGCCCGGATCGCCCAGGGTCGCCGGATCGAGATTGGCCGTCTTGAGGCCGAGGCCGGAAAAGTGCCCGATGAAGCCTTCGGTGACGGTCCGGCCGGTCGCGGGCGGCGCTACGGCGTCGGGATCGAACCACCACAGGGCGCGCGAACGGATGGCGTCGAGCACACCGAGCCCATGCAGCAGCCGGCCGCTGGCGACATTGACGGAGCGGGCGCCGAGCGGACCCGCGGGCACGGCATGGCGGTCGGGTCGAGCCTCGAGCACCAGCACGGCGGCACCGGCGCGCGCCAGCTCGAGCGCCAGAGCCAGTCCCACCGGACCGCCGCCGGCGATGATCACATCATGTTCGTGCATGGCGATAACCCAGAACAGTGTTCGCAGTAGCGCCGGTGATAGCAACTGGGTACAATGTTCGCAATAGGGGACCCGCCGTGCCTACGGAAAAGCCCATGCCTTCGGTGATCTGGATGCGACCGGTACGCGGCAGGCGCGGGCCGGAGCCGTCGCGGGATCGCGACGCCATTGCCCGAGCGGCCATCGCGGTGGCCGATCGCGAGGGCTTGGCGGCGGTGTCGATGCGGCGCATCGCGGCGGAGATCGGCACCAGCGCGAGCTCGCTCTATCGCTATGTCGCGCGCAAGGACGATCTATTGAATCTGATGGTCGACGCGGCGCTGGGCGCGGGCGAATTGCAGCCTTCCGGCGACTGGCGCATGGATCTGCAGCAGATCGGGCACGCCATGCGGGCGGTGTTCAAGGCGCATCCCTGGCTGACCACGGCGCTGGCCGGGCGGCCGACGCTGGGACCGAATCGGCTCAGGGCGCTGGAGGCCATGCTGACCCTGCTCGCCCCGAGCGGATTGCCGCTGGCCGAACAGCTGGCGCTGATCGACGTGCTGACCTCCTATGTGCGCGGCTTCGTCGCCTCCGAGCTCGCGAGCGACGCGGCGATCCGCCAATCCGGCCTGAGCGCGGCACAATGGCATGCCGATCAGGCGGCCTATACGGCGGCGATCCGAGCTTCCGGCGTCTATCCGCTGACAAGTGCGCTGTTCGACGAGCTGCAGCGGACGGGTGCCGCCGATCAGGATGCGGGGTTCGCGGCCGGGCTCGATATCGTGCTCGAGGGCATCGCGGCTCGATGGGCGGTCGTCCGGCACGGCAAGCCTACCTAGATGCCGACCCCGCCATCGAGGCCATCCGGTTCCAGGCGGCGGCGCTCATGGCCCGACCACCTTCTACGCCGATCCGGGCGATCCCGCCATCGTTGCGCTATTCCACGAGGCCGAGCATCGGGCCGAAGCCGCCATGCCAGGAGAAGTCGTTGCGGCCCAGCTCCGGGCTGTAGAGGCCGACGCCGCGCCCGCCATCGAGGAACAATGCGTTGGGGCATTGCAGGTGGTCGCGGAACAGGCGGGCGAAATCGTGGAAGTTCACCGCGCTCTCGCTGATGACGAAGCGCACCACGCCGCCCTCGCACACGCCCACCCCGTCGCGGCGCGTCCGGTCCGTCGAGCCGGGGATGAAGATGGGATTGATCTCGTTGTCGATGACCAGCAGGGGGCCGGACTGCGTGGCGAAGCGGACCTCCGGCCGGCGCTTCACATAGTCTTCCGTCGGCAGGATGCCGGCGCCCTCGTCGCCGAGAGTGAACACGCCGTTGGGCTGCTTGTAGAAATTGGGGACCTGTCCGGACGATCCCTCCATGGTGCGGGTGTTGATCGGCCGCAGCTCGCGCCCCTCTTCGACATAGAGGCCATTCGGGGAGAAATCCGTCTGGTACATGCCGGCATTGATCGCGAATGCGAGGTTGCGCCCGCTCTCGGCGACGGCCTCGGCCAGGGCCGAGAAATGGCGATAGGGCCGGCCGCCGGCATCCTTCCAGAAGAGGCGCAGGTCGTCCTCGCCGGGGTGCACGGTGCAGACGATGAAGGCGGCCTCCTCAAAGCCCTGCTGTTCGCACTGCTCTGCGAAAGCCGGTCGCGCGAGTGCCAGCGAGGCCAGCAACACGAGCAGCACGGTAAGGAACAGGTGTCTGCGGGGCATGGTCATTGGCGGGCGGTTGGGAGAGGGCAAGATGCTATGGTAGACCCAGCCGGATATCGCAGCATATCGAGTTCGATTTGGGCGGCCGCTGCAGCGCGCAAGGTTAAAGGCTGTTCCGTCTACTCAGCCGCATGCCTGGCTGGGCAGCCGGTATTCTCGATGAGGCCGCGCAATAGCCTAAGCTGCAAGGGCGCGCACAAACCTCACAGCTGGCAGTTGACCCTATCTCCCCATTCGCCATAGCGTAGCCGCGCTGCACTCAAAGAGGGCGGTGCAGGCAATACCTGTGTTCTTGCGCATAGAGGTCCCCATGCCCCGAGTCCCTTCTCATCGAAACCAGATCTGGAATTCTGAGAAGATGACGCCTCATGCGCACCTTGAATCTGGGCATTGTGGCCCATATCGATGCCGGCAAGACCAGCCTCACTGAGCGGCTGCTTTTTGAAGCCGGCGCCATCGCCAAGCTTGGCAGCGTGGATGCCGGCAATACCCAGACCGACAACCTCGATCTGGAACGGCAACGCGGGATAACCATCAAGGCAGCCGTCGTATCGTTTGCGCTCGGCAACACTACCGTCAATCTCGTCGATACGCCCGGCCACCCCGATTTCATTGCCGAGGTCGAGCGAACGCTGGGTGTGCTCGATGCCGCCGTGGTGGTGGTTTCCGCCGTCGAGGGCGTGCAGGCGCAAACGCGCGTGCTGGTGCAGGCGCTTTGCCGCCTGAACGTGCCCTTTCTGTTTTTCGTCAATAAGATTGACCGGCTTGGCGCCAGCTATGAGAGTGTCGTTGCTTCGCTCGCCGACCAGCTCCATCTGCGCACGATCGCCATGTCGTCGGTCAACGACGCAGGCACCAAGGCCGCCGGGGTCAACGCCCTCGATTTCGGTGCCGATCCGCAGCGGCAGGCCTTGCTCGATCTGCTGGTTGAGAACGACGAAAAATTGCTCGATGACTTCGTGCTAGCCCCCGACAGGCTCACAGAGCCGAGACTGCGGCAAGCCTTGGCCGATCAGGCCGGCAGGGGCCTGATCCATCCGGCTTTTGCCGGTTCGGCCGCGACGGGCGCCGGCATGGCGGCGCTGATGGATGCCATCGAAACCCTGCTGCCGGCCCGGCAACCCGATGATGCAGGGCCGGTGCATGGCCGCATCTTCAAGATCGACCGCGGCTGGGGCGGTGAAAAGCAGGCTTATCTCGCCCTGACATCGGGCTCGGTCCATTTGCGGCAAATGCTCCACCTCCCGAAAGGCGATGAACGCATCACCGGCATCCATGTCTTCAAGGCTGGAAAACTCATGCCAGCCGCTGAGCTGGAAGCCGGTCAGATCGGCCGGGTCAGCGGCCTTGCGGCAGCGATCATCGGCGATGCCGTTGGCGAAGGGGCAATTTTCGAGCGCTCAACCCATTTTGCTCCACCGACCCTCGAAACCCGGGTGCTTGCCCGCCGGCCATCCGACCGGCGGGGGCTATGGGTGGCGCTGGGTCAATTGGCGGAACAGGACCCGCTCATCAATCTGCGGCACGACGAGGAAGCGGGCCAGATGTTCGTCTCGCTCTATGGCGAGGTGCAAAAGGAGGTCATCGGCGCAATGCTGGAGCAGGATTTCGGCATCGAAGCCGAGTTTCTGGAAAGCAGCGTCATCTGCGTGGAACGGCCTGTCGGCACCGGCGAAGCGCATGAAGTGGTGTTCGAGGGCGGAAATCCGTTCGTTGCCACCGTAGGGCTCCGTGTCGAGCCGCGTTCGCCCGGCTCGGGCAACAGTTTTGCCTTTGCCGTCAATATCGGCCTGATGCCGGCGGGGTTCTATCGGGCTGTCGAAGAGACCGTGGCAGACGCCTTGCAGCAAGGTCGGTTCGGCTGGCCGGTGATCGATTGCCACGTCACCATGACCATGGCGGGGCAACGCGCGCCAATTTCCACCGCAGGCGATTTCCGGCACCTGACGCCGCTGGTGCTCGCCGCGGCTCTCGCCATGGCCGATACCAGGGTTTGCGAGCCGATCAACCGCTTCCGCATCGAGGCCGCATCCGATGCGATCGGGCCTTTGCTGACCTTGTTGGGACAGGCTGGAGCCACGCTGACCGGCACCGAGGTCGAGGACGGAACGGCGAGGCTCGAAGGCACCATTGCGACTTCTGCCGTGCAGCAGGTGCAACGCGCCCTGCCGGGTCTGACGGGAGGTGTTGCCGCGATGGAAAGCGCCTTCGACCATTATGCGCCGATGGCGGCGCCGAAGGAGCGCCGCAGGGTCGGACCTGATCCATTCAGCCGCGACGACTATCTCGCCAGGCTGCGGCGATAGCATCGGCGAGAACGCTACGCGATCGGCACGATCGTTTCCGATTGTGCGGGGTCATGATCTCTTCCTCCGATCGGTGGCGAAGCATGGGCGCCACCGATCGGCAATGGTGCGTGTCGACCTCGAACAGCTGTGCCGTCCGGATATCAACTGCGCGCGACGAGAACGTCGCACGCGGCTTCCCGGAGCACCCGCTGCGTGACGCTGCCGAGCAGCGCCTGGCGCACGATCCCTCGGCCGTGCGGTCCAATGGCTATCAAGTCGATTCCGCCGGCCTTCGAGAGCCGCACCAGGGTCGGTCCGGCACTGCCGTCGACGACGCGCAGCCCGAGGTTGCCCTCGCTGCTGATCCTGCCTGCGGGAGCCGCGAGCTCCTCTCGCGCCTTGTCGGCTCTCGCCGTCTCGTAGCGCTGGATTTCCGTCTGCGGCGTGCCAGCCCTCAGCATGGCCTGCGCGAAAGCCAGGGGCGTCTCCACCGCATGCAGCAATTGCATCTTTGCGTGCGGTGCCAGTCTCAAAGCCTCCGTGACGGCCGTTGCCGATTGCTCCGAGAAGTCGACCGCGGCCAGAATATGCTCATAGGGCGCTGCGGATTCCCTCCCTACCATCAGGACCGAGGAGGTCGCTGACCGAATGATCCTGTCGGCCGTGGACCCCAGCACCCTCTCCTTGAGGGTGCGGCCCTTGCCCGGACCGATGACGATCAGATCGGCATAGTGGTCGCCGGCGACGCGCGCGACGATTTCATGCGGAACGCCGAACTCCACCCACACCTCGGTGCGCCGCACATCGCCGCTCTCGAATACCTTGGTCTCGATGGCCGTGAACGCATGGCGCTTGAGGTCCTCCCTCAGTTCCGTCTCGCTGCGCTCTGAGAGCTCGGCGGTCTGGGCCAGCGAGTCCGCCTCGATGACGTGCAGCACGAGCAGCCGGGCGGCGTGGGCGCTTGCGATCTGCATTGCTCGGGCCAGCACTGCATTGCTGCCCGCTTCGAGATCGAGGGCGACAAGAATGGTCTTTATCGCTGTCATTGTCGCATTCTCCTCGATCAGGGGTTGTCCAGACTGAAGACGTGCTTCTCATCGTCGTAGGCAAAGACTTCGGCGTAGCGGCCGAGGTCGATAACGGCACGCAGGCTCTGCTCGGCGGCGGCAGGCGACATGTGATCCTCGAGCTCGTCGGCGAACCGGCTCCAGGGCGCTCGGTGTTCCGGCCGCTCATCGAGAACGCGCCTGATGTGGCCGGCAAGCGCGATGTGGTTCAGAAGATGCTGGGCGAAGAGGCGCTTGCGCTCGTCGGTATCGAGGCCGGCGAATCTCCGTCCCTCGGCCGTAAGGCGAATGTCGCCGCCGGCCACTTCGGCGAAGCGGAGCATCTGCAGGGTCTCGGCCACCGGGAACAACTCGTCGATCTCGAGCTGCAGCGATGCGGCGATCACCGGCAGGTCGGCCTCGCCCTCATATGGCGGCGCCGCGACCGCTTCAAGGAGACCGGACAACAGGTTGGTGGAGACCGGCGCAAGAATGGTGCCGATGCCCGTTCCTGCAGGGCGCTCCGCCCGCTTCTGGGCGGCAGGTGCGGCCTTCGCCGTCATCTCTACATAGATGCGCTCGACCAGCTCGCGGAAGTCGGGATCGAGGCGGGCACGTGGATGCGGCAATTCGACCTTGAGATCCTTGAGAATCCGGCCCGGATTGCTGCCGAAGATCAGAATGCGGTCGCACATCAGCACCGCTTCCTCGATATTGTGGGTGACGAGGATCACGCCTTTGATCGGAAGCTGGCCCTCCGACCACAAATCGAGGAAATCGGTGCGCAGGGTCTCGGCCGTCAGCACGTCCAGCGCCGAGAACGGCTCGTCCATGAGCAGGATATTGGGGTGAACGACCAGCGCCCGGGCGAAGCCGACGCGCTGGCGCATGCCGCCCGAGAGCTCGCGCGGATAGGCGGATTCAAAGCCGTCGAGGCCGATCAGGTCGATCGCCTCGATGGCGCGACGGCGGATCTCGTCGGATGGCAGTCCGAGCGCCTCGAGGCCGAGCTGCACGTTTTCCAGCACCGTCAACCAGGGGAACAGCGCAAAGCTCTGGAACACCATGGCGATGCCGGGCGGCGGTCCGGCGACCTCGTTGCCGAGATAGGTGACGGAACCGGCTGCCGGCTCGGCAAGGCCGGCGATCAGCCGCAGCAAGGTCGACTTGCCCGAGCCCGAGCGGCCGAGCAGGCCGACGATCTCGCCTTCCTTCAAGGTCAGGTCGATACCGTCGAGCACCAGCAACTCGCCGCCGTCCGGCTTGAGGAACGACTTGCGGACGCCGTGAATGTCGAGCAGGGGGGCGCTATCCATGTCGGTCTCCTTTTCAGCTCAGGCGGAACTTGCGCTCGGCGAGCTCGTAGAGCGGCCGCCAGAACGCGCGGTTGATGACGACGACGAAGGCGCTCATCACGGCGATGCCGAGCACGATGCGGTGGAAGTCGCCCGCGTCGGTCGCCTCCGCGATATAGGCGCCGAGGCCATGCGCCTTGAGCGTGGTGTCGCCCCAGGTCGCGATCTCGGCCACGATGCTGGCGTTCCACGAGCCGCCCGAGGCGGTGATGGCGCCGGTCATGTAGAAGGGGAACACGGCCGGCAACGCGATCCGCCGCCACCACAGCCAGCCCTTCACGTGGAAGTTGGTGCCGATGTCGCGCAACTCGCTCGGAATGGTCGAGGCGCCGGCGACGACGTTGAAGAGGATGTACCATTGCGTGCCCAGGATCATCAGCGGGCTCAGCCAGATGTCCGGGTCGAGCCCGAGCACGACGATGGCCGACACCGCCAGCGGGAACAGCAGATTGGCGGGGAAGGCGGCCATGAACTGGGCGATCGGCTGGGCGATGCGTGCGGCCTCCGGGCGCAAGCCGAGCCAGACACCGACGGGCACCCAGATCAGGCTGGCGAGTGCGATCAGCACGAAGACGCGCACCATGGTGGCGAGGCCGAGGAGGCCCGCTGTCCCCACCTCGGAGAGCGTCACGCCTTCCAGCACGAACGTGCCGATCCACCACAGGGCGGCGAGGCAGATCGCGGCGATCGCGCCATACCAGAGCCGATCGGACCAGTGCTTCCCGACAACGGCATCCTTAGGTGCCGCAGGCGCGGGCCGCGGCCGATCCGCGATCGGGCGATAGGTCCGCCGCCACGCGTTCGCCAGCGGTGCGACCGCACGCGCCACCAGATGCGAGCGGCGCAGCATGGTGATCACCCATGAGCGGGGCGGCGGTGCGCCGGCTCCCTGCTCGAAACGGAAGCGATCGGCCCAGGCCACCAGTGGCCGGAACAGCAACTGATCGAAGATCAGGATCACCACCAGCATCGTGCCGATGGCCCAGAAGATGGCTGCGAGATCGCGCTGCGCGATGGCGAGCGCGATGTAGGATCCAATGCCTGGCAGTATCACGGTGGTGTCGCCGACGCTGATCGCCTCGGAGGCGACGACGAAGAACCAGCCGCCGGCCATCGACATCATCATGTTCCAGACCAAAGCCGGCATCGCGAACGGCGCCTCGAGCTTCCAGAAGCGCATCCAGGGGCTGAGACGGAACGAGCGCGAGGCCTCGGTGAGCTCCTTGGGAATGGTGCGGAGCGACTGATAGAAGCTGAACGCCATGTTCCAGGCCTGGCTGGTGAAGATGGCGAAGACGGCAGCCATCTCCGCGCCGAGCATCCGACCGGGCGCGAGCGACATGAAGAACACCACGGTGACGGAGATGAAGCCGAGGATGGGCACCGACTGGAGAATGTCGAGCAACGGGATCAGCACCTGCTCGGCGCGCCGGCTCTTGGCGGCCCAGGTCGCGTAGGTGAAGGTGAACAGCAGCGACAGCACCATCGCCCCCAGCATCCGGAGCGAGGTGAGCAGGGCATATTGCGGCAGCGCCAGGGGATCGAGGGTGATGGCGCCGAAACCCGGCTCGGGCAACGGCTGCAAAAGTCCGCGGCTGCCCTGGGCGAGCAGCACCAGCGTGCCCAGGACGAGCAGCACGGCAACGAGGTCCCAGACGGTGAGGACGCGCGCCGACCCTCTGGTGAAGGGCGTGTTCGCCTGGGTCATTCTTGCTCTCCCGCGCAGCGGATTGCGGAGAGCGGCGGAAGCGGCCCGGAAACGGGCGCGACAACACGGTGGATGCCGGCTGGCGAAAAGCAAATTGTCGGGATCATGCCCGGCCTCCTGACTGTCGCAGGAAACGCCGGGCGAGGCAGCGGATCAGGCCCGGATCGTATCCTGCGCGATGTTAGATCGACTGCCGTCGTTCATTGCCTGTGTCCTTGTTGGCCGCCGCGACATTTATGGGCGCCCATGCAGGTTCCGATAGCATCGGACCGGGGGGATGTCACGCTCGTCGATTGGCCAGTGCGATGCAAGCGCTACGCCGGGGTCTTGCGTGGAGACACGCGCCTCCTCGTCGCTTGCTCGTATCGGCTGGAGGCTCGAAGCTTCCTTCAGTACGCGGGTCTGGCCCTTGGGGCCGAAGCCCGGCCCGCTGTCTCAGCGACCGATGTGAATCTCGATCCCAAACGGAAAATCACCGAAGATATTGCCGCCGCCCCTGCCACCACCCTTCCTGCGCTGCCGTGGGACACTCTGCTCGTCCCAAAGGCCTTGTAGCCCGTCGCCAAGTTCATTCTGGGTCCGCCACAGAGTATGGCCGCGCTTGACGCTAGGACGAGTTGTTTGGACGAAACCGTTACTTGGGCTCAAAATCTGCTCGTGGCCGGACGGCGAAGCCACTCCACCCGCTTTCGTTGTTACCACTTGGTTATGCAGTTACGAATCTAGCAGCGACGGAGGTGGTGGGTGGTCTGAACGTTGGCGTCGCTGGTCGTTCCGCCTACTACCTGACTCTGATGGAGCCCCTTCCTTAGAAGTCTCCTCAGTTGCGCTAATCTCCCGATTCAAACCGGTCACGCGCTTCCCAATAGCGGTGCCAGGCGAGCCGCATTTCGGGAACCGCTGGCTCGTCCTCGACCTCCCCGTTCGGCAGGAAGAAGAGCATCTCACAATGATCGACCTCCACGTGGCCCGTCGCCGCGAGGACTCCACGCTCGATCCTGAGGAAAGTGCCGGTGTCCAACCCCGGGTGGTCAAAACGGAACATGCAATGCTCGGCCGCCGGCCGATCGGGGATGCGGTACCATCCGTTGGCATGCCGTTCCAGCCGCAGCAGCGCCACCCGGGCTGGAAGACGCGACTGGAGCCAATGGCGGACAGGACGTGCAAAGCGGGCTCGGAAGACTGCGGGGATCACGGCGGCAACGACCCCCCATCGCTCTGCTGGCGACAGGCCAATGGGGTCCAGATCGAGCCGGCTCCAGCGAGCGAACGACCGCCAGGACCAGAGCCACCATCCAACCGGCATGTGCATTGTCGATCCTTTTCCGCAGCACATTAACTCTCGTTGTCCGACCGGTCGGAGGCGAACGCGGTGGATCCCCGAGGAGCCCGGCTTGACGCGACCAGGTGCAAATCGGGCCTGCGCGTCCTCGAATCGGACTAGGTTCGCCTCGGAACTGTTCGATTTCGGAGGAAAAGTCCGATCGGTCGGCCCGATACTTTGCCTATCGGCGTATCGCTTGGTCTGTATTGATCATCTTGCGCAGGTCTTCGCCGACCACACCCGACCATCTATTCGACGAAGCATTTTCGATTTCGTGCCTGAGGAGGGCGAATTGGCAAGAAAGGTATTCTTCAGCTTCCACTACGATCGCGACGTCCACCGCGTCATGCAGGTGCGGAACTCCTGGGTGGTGCGCCGAAACGGAGAGGCCACCCCGTTCTACGACAAAGCGGAGTTCGAAGAGGTCAAGCGCCGCGCCGGAGGCATCGAGAAATGGATCGAGCAGCAACTGGTCGGGACGTCGGTCACCGTCGTCCTCTATGGCGCCGAGACATATCATCGACCGTGGGTCCAGCATGAGATCAAGCGTAGCTTGAACTGGGCAAGGGGCTTCTGGCGATCGACATCCACAACATCAAGCACCCGCAGAGCGGCGCCGACGTCCAGGGTGCGAACCCGCTGTCATACTATTCGGTCGGCGAGCGCAAGATGAACACGCTCTATTCCAGCTACGACTGGGTGCTCAACGACGGTTACAACAATATCGAGTCTTGGATCGAAGCGGCGGCGAGGGCCGCGGGGAAATAGCCATGGCGGGCGTGGGTCGGACGAA
This sequence comes from Devosia sp. 67-54, assembly GCF_001899075.1. Lineage (GTDB taxonomy): Bacteria > Pseudomonadota > Alphaproteobacteria > Rhizobiales > Devosiaceae > Devosia_A. The sequence goes on from NZ_MKVA01000008.1 coordinate 259,375, forward strand.
GTTCCTCAAGGAGTTCCCGTCCTCGCTCCACGACGGGGTTGGGGTGACGTTCGTGGGCGCGGGCGTTTCGATGGCGGCGGGCTATCCATCGTGGACGGAACTGCTGACCGAGATCGGCGAGGAGATCGGTGTCAATTCCAGGGACATCCAAGATCTCGCCGCCCTCGCGCAGTGGCATATCCTCGAGACCGGCAACGCGACGGGTGTGCGCAACGTCATCAAGCGGGAGATCGGACAGGAATTCCCGGTGCCCGAGACTTTGCAGGTCCTGGCGCGTCTTCCGGTTCGCCACATCTGGACGACGAACTACGACCGGCTCGTCGAGCGCGCCTTCGCTGGCATAAACCGGCCGCTCGACGCGATCTCGGGCGCCAAGGATCTCGCGCTGAGGCCGAGGCCGGGAGCCACGCGTCTGTACAAGATGCATGGTTCGGTCGACAGGCTTGACGACTTGGTTATCTCGACCGACGACTATGAGCTCTACCGCGCGCGGCGCGGCGCCTTCCTGCCGCTGCTGCAGGCCCATCTGAGCAGCATGTCCATGCTCTTCGTGGGCCTCAGCCTGACCGACCCCAATATTCGGCACGTGCTCTCGCTGATACGCGAGAGCTTCACTGACGCTCCGCCCGAGCATTTTGCGATCCTGCGCCCTCCGAAGCGGACCGACTTCCAGACCGAGGACGAGTTCAAGGCTCGACAGGCTCAGCATCAGCTCTGGTCCAAAGATCTTAGGCGCTACGGCCTGGTCGCAGTCGAGATCGACGATTACGACGAAGTCCCGCAGCTGCTTCGCCAGGTCGAGAGACGAGTGGCGGAGAAGCGGGTCTGGGTCAGTGGTAGCTGGCCGCTCGATGGCGCGGATCCCCAGACCTCGCGGATCTATACGATTGCCGAGAAGCTCGGCCGCATGATCGGCGACACCGGTCGCGACTTGGTCTCGGGAGCCGGAGTTCTAGTTGGACCCGCGACGGTATCGGGGTTCATGGACGCGCTGCGAACCGGCGGAGGCTGGGACATCGACCGGCGATTGATCGCACGACCCTTCCCCCAGCCTCTACCGGGAAAAACTGCCGATCGCGATCAGTGGCGCGCGCTTCGAGCAGAGTTGGCGCGCCATGCCGGTATCGTCTTGTTCGTCGGCGGCCTCAAGTCAGAAGCAGGTGCCATGGTCGTCGCCGATGGCGTCATGGAAGAGTTCGAGCTTGCCAGGGCCGCCGGTTCGTTCCTGTTGCCGATCGGCGCGTTCGGCGGTGCCGCGGAGACGGTGGGCCGGGAACTGCTTGGTTCGGCAACCCCTGCCACCGGCCCGGAAGCATTGAGGCCAAGCGACGACGAACTCCGAGTGCTCTCCAATGGCGGCGCGACCGACGACGAACTCCTGGCGACCGTCCGAGCCATCCTCGATCGCCGGGCGAAGGCCGGATAGGCGCGCGGGCGCGCGCTCGCCATAACGACCACCGGCGGGTTTGGTGGCGTCGGCCCATCGTCATTTAATATTGCAGTCAATGTTATCATCTTGTAGGGATGATTTTATGATGCACAATATAAAAACTATGGGACCGAAGACGGCCAAGCTCGTCGCAGCGCTGTATGATGAAGGCAAGACCATTTTCAGCGTCGAAGACGCGGCGAAAATCCTTGGCGACCCCAAGGCGATCGTCTCCAACCTTCTCGGGAAGGCTCAGGCACGGGGCGTCGTAACTCGGCTACGCAGGGGAACGTACATCCTCGTGCCATCGGTCATGGGAAGCGAGATGCTCTATGCGGGCGACCCGCTGCTCGTCGCGGATCGGCTCATGGAAAATCGTCCGCATTATCTGTCGCATGGCACTGCCATGGCCGTTCACAACATGACGACCCAACCCCGCATCGTGATCACCGTATCTTGCGTTGATCCACCTGCGCGTTCGATCGTCGCCCAAGGTGCGGAAATTCGTGTGACCTCCATTCCGCAGATCGAATTCTTCGGAACGAAGCAACACTGGGTCGATAGCGGGGTCAGTGTCACGGTCAGCGACATCGAACGCACTGTTGTCGATTGTCTCCGACGCCCCGACCTGTGCGGCGGATATATGGAGATCGACCGCGGCTCCTGGATGAAGCGGGACGACATCGACGTCGATAGACTGGTCGACTACGCCGTTCGTCTCAGCGTGGGAGCCGTGTGCGCTCGGCTAGGCTATCTGCTGGATTCTTGCAGCATGGGAACCGATGTTCATCGTGAGGAGCTCCAGCGGCATCTCAGGACCACGTACAACCTGCTGGATCCTTCCATGCCCGCCGAGGGGCGCTATATGGCCCGATGGAAGCTGCGCCTGAACGTAGGCCAGGATGAGATCGAGGCAACCAGGAGCAGTTGACCTTGATAGCGCAGCGCGACCTTTCGATCATTTCGAACAAGCTGCTCGAAGAGACCGGGGGTCGCCGCATCCCGGAGCAGTCCATTGAGCTCGACTACGCTCTCGGCTGGTTCCTGGCCAAGCTTTCACAGCATCCCTATGGGGACAGACTGGCATTCAAAGGAGGCACGGCCCTCCGGCGCTGCCACCTCGGGGAGTACCGGTTCTCCGAAGACCTCGACTTCACCCTTCTGAACGAGGACGACTTCGACACCGTCACCAGAGCCTTCGGCGAAGTCGCCGCGAGCGTGACGGAAGAGACCGGCATGGCATTCGCCTATCAGCGGCCAGATCGCAATCCGCACGAGAACAGCCATACGTTCTACATGACCTTCACCGGCCCGATGGGGCGGGCACGCGAATTCAAGGTCGACGTCACGCGCACCGAGAGCATCGTCGCCGAACTCGAACGCAGGCCGGTGATCGTCACCTATCCTGCATACGATTTCCCGGCGAACTGCGCGGTGAAGGTCTACGGCATAGACGAGATCGTGGCAGAAAAGCTGCTGGCTCTGACCGACCCCAAGCGCACTCAGCCAAGGGATTTGTTCGACGTCTGGACCTTGGCGACGAATGGAGACTTCGGCCTCGATCGGCTGGCCTACGCCATCGCCCAGAAACTTCAGATCCGCGGCAGGGGCGCCGAGGATCTCTCCACTGCTTTCGACAAGAAGGAAAAGGCGCTGGAGAAGACATGGAGCACCAGGCTTGACGCGCAGATGTCTACAACGCCGAAGTTTGAGGGGGTTTTCCGAGAGGTGCGGGCTGCCCTGAGGAAGGCTCGCCTATTCGATCTCGTTCTGGACGCCCGACGAGCGCTGGACCGGTCATGAGCTTGCTGTCTGGTTGCGGGAATGACCTCGCTTACGGCAGGAAGTAGCGCGGCAACTTCTCGAGCGACGTCCAGACCTTCATCGGCAACGATGTTGCCAGACCGAGCGGCTCGCCCACAGGGTAGCCTGCCGCGGCCTTGGCAAGCGGCACTGAGACGCGGAGGACATGTTGAGCATCCTCCTCGGCCACGGGATACAGACCAAGATACTGCCGACCGCGATAGTGCTCCGACCCGTCCTTGACGATCGGCAGCACGCATATGCGGCCCTTCGCGCCATGGAACCATCCAATTTCCCAGCTCATCCAGTTCGAACCGGCAGCGTGTTCGGAATCGACGAAGACGAGGCCGGTCGATGCGAGCATCTTGTCCCGGATGAAGGCGGCGTCCGCCGGCGTGGTTCCAGCATGGTCGGAATGGCCGGCCTCGATCCAATCGCAGAACACCGTCAGTCCCAGGTCCTCGGTGAGGATCGTATGAATGCCGAGGACGAGCTCCTCGTCCTTGAGCGCCTGCGAGAGGAATACGTCGTAGCGCGGCTTCTCAGGGCGCGCATGCCGAGTTAGCACTTCGCGCATCGAAAGATTCGTCGCCGCGGTGACCTGACGAGCGCGCGCGCGGACACGATCCTCGACGACTAGCCCCATGACAATCCTCCAATCGCTTCGTCCCCGCGGGCGCCGCTCGCCTTCGGGCGCTATGACTGAGCCGGGCGCTGAACCGGTGCGAATAAGCCGTAGCGATTGTCGCCTGGGCGGCCTGTGAACACCTGCACCTTGGCCTCGCCCTTCAGGTCCGCGGGCGGGTCCGCGTTCTCCAGCACGATGACCTGGGTATCCTCGAGCCCTGCCAGGTGTTCGTAGAAGCCCACGGCCACCGGCGCCTCCTTCATGCGGCTCTCGTCCTCGGACAACTCCCCGTGCCTGCTGGTGAGTGGCTCTCGGTAGGTGAGCAATGGCGTGTCGAGCACGATGAAGCCGGGATGGGGGAGCTTCTGCTCCCGGCAGTAGAGCAGCAATGCGACGTTGAACGCGGCGTGCAGGATGGCACGAACGCCTTTGCCGTTGTCTGCACGCGCCTTTCCGCCGATCGTGATGTCGTTCGTCTCCAGGTCGAATTGCGCCTCCTTTGCGGCAGGGAAATTCCATGCCTCCAGGACCTCCACGACTTTTCGACCGAGGGCATAGGCCGTCGTGCCGTCTATGCCGACCGAGAGCTTCGCCTCGTTCTTCGTCGGTTTGGTGGAGTCGATCTGCGAACGCCGCACGACGAGCCGATCGCGCCGGCGAAACAGGTCCTCGACATGCTGCAGTTCCGACTGCTTCTCCAGCATGGCGGAGAAGTCGGACCGAACCGAGGTTTCAGCCGGACGCGCTTCCTCGATCTGCTTCTCGATGTCCTGAACCTCATCCCACAATCGTGTCGCTGTGGTGCGCAGACCGGAGCCTTCGGCATCGAGCGAGGTCATCGTGCGCCGTAGGTCGCGCTGCTCCATCTCGATCTTGCGCGCCTCGGCTGCGGCCGCGCGATAGGCCAGACCGAACTCGTCTGGCGCATGTCGATGCCGCTGGGCGTCGGGCGGCGCACCGCAGACGGGGCAATCCCGGTCCGCGCGGGCGAGGAGAAGGAAGCCGCTCTCCTCGAGCGATTGCAGCCGATCCCGGTCGTTGGTGTAGGTCTGGTCGAGCAGCGTGAACCGGTCGAGCGTCAAGGCGAGCTCCGTCACGCGGTCATCGATCTCGCGGCGCTGATCCAGCAAGGAACGGCGCCGAGCGACCAGTTGATCGAGCCGTTCCTGTGCCGCACGCAAATGGTCCTGCAGGCCGGCAAGGGTCGCGGCGAGCCGGTCTATCTGCTCCGACAGTTCTTTCCGATCCGGAGGCGTCTCGCCGAGCTCGTCGTCGATTTGAGCTATCCACTCGTCGACAATTTCGAGCTTGGCCGCATTGGCGACCCGCTGCTCCTTGCGGCCCACCACCGTGACGGCGGCCGCGTCGTCATGGCCGGTGAGGATGAACCGTAGCAGGTTCGATTCCAGGGTACGGTTGGTGTACTGGCCCGAATGGTGCACCGGATTGGCCTCCGACATAATGTCGGTCTCGGAAACGATGACGTATGGCAGGACGTGCCGGATCGCGAGATTGTCCTTCTCGGCGTTGACGTTCTTGACGATCACCTTGCCGCTCCACCCGATGGAATCGAGCAGGACGTGCGACACGGTGTCCTGCTTGTCGGCCTCGGCGCTGCCGAGCAGAGCGATGGGCGTGCCCGCCTCGGCGGAAACGAGCCCCTCGAAAAGGCGGAAGTCGCCCCCTTGGGTGGCTCTGTAGAGAGTCACATCGCGACCGTCGGGCAGAGTGAGGCCGAGCCATGCCGCGGTGAAGGGTTTCACTTCGTCGGTCTGCGGGAGCTTCGAGATGCCGGCAAGCATGAAGTTCAGCGCCTTGGCAGTGAAGGACTTGCCGGTGTTCGAAGCGCCATAGACTATGTTCAGCCCTGTGCCGAGGTCGAGACGAGCTTCCTCGATGTTCGGTCCGGTGAAGGCCAGATGCCGAATGATAATTCGCGGGGCGCTCACGGCCCTTCGCCTGCGTCGCGGCGCGGCTGGAACTCGGCCGTCCACCTTCCGATGCGGTCCTCGACTACCGTTCGTATCTCTTCGGTCGAGAAGGCACCGAACCGTTTTCCCAGCCACTCGGCTCGCCGCTTGAGCTCGACAGTGTACGGCGCCTGAAGGAGATCGAGGAAGCTGGGTGCCTCCTCGCTGGCCGAGAAGACGATCCCCTCTTCGGTATCGTCGATGTCGACAAGGTGGATCTGATGCATCAGCCGCAGGCTCTGCTCGACGAGGCTGCGGCGAACAAGGAGTTCGCCTGCTCGGTTGGGCAGCTCGGGATGAAGACTGGGCGGCGAATCCTGGTCTATGTCGGCAGTGTGGACGACGAGATGGTCCAGCCAGGTCATCTCCGTTAGGTCGCAGCGTCTCGGGTGCAGCGCCTCCAGGACCACGAGCGCGCGAATGCCCGTCTCCAGCGCACTGTTGAAGGGATGCGAGGCCATGCCTTCCGACTTCATTTCTTCCATGGCATCAGCCCATCGTTCGCGAAGTGGTGGCAGGTGCCCTGCTTGACTGCCGGCCCAGCGTGGGTGCCCAGAACACCGGACGCGGGCACCTGCGCCGCCTGCGTCATGACCTTGTTGACTCGATCTAGGCCGTCTCGATGACTGTCGCCGTAGACGTCCACGACGCCATGGTAGACGTCGTCTTTGAATGCCACCAGGAACTCGGGCGGAGTGGAATCCCTGTAGTAGCGGTCGAATGCCGCGGCCTCGAAGTATCGCGTGCGCTGGGTGCGCAGATGGCCGCCCCAAGTCGCATGCTTTAGAACGGCGTCGGGCCCGGCGAAGGCGCTGCCGTCGCGCTCGCCATAGAGTTCGACCAGTTGACCGAGATAGGCGGCCTCCTCTGGCACTACCGCGTCCGGGACAATCCCGCGCGGAGCTGGACCGGGATCGGCACCGAACCACTGCACGAGCACGGGCTGCATGGCAGCATCGTCCGCGAGGCCGACGGAATCCAGCACGTGCACTTGCGTGAAGTCGAAGTTTCCGATCGCGGCGCGAATGCCGTCCGAAAGGGCGATCGTTGAATTCTCAACGAGCGCGGAAGCGATCTGGGTGTCCCAGCGATCGAGAAATGCCTGCCGAAAGCGCTCCGGGTGGGCAATGAAGCCCTTCACGTTGCGCACCACGCCGCGAGGGGCCACGAAATAGTAGGCACGCGGCAGCCGATATTCGCCGTTGGCCGTGTGCATGAAGATCTTGCCCAACTCCACGAACGCAGCCGTCTCGGAAAGCCGCGTGGAGAGTTGCTTGCACTGATAGTTGTCCCAGTCGCCCTCATGTCGGGCGGCGGTCACGTAGCCGACGACGTCCCGTCCCATGTCCCCTGGCCCGGACCACCTCTCACGGCTGTAGTAGTGCTTGGCGCGATGCCCGAGCCAGTCGCTGACCAGAGCCTCAAGCCTCTCGTCGGGCAGCGTGCTGATGTCGATGGCATAGTTGCGCCGCAAACCAGATTCTCCGGATGAGCCCGAACTCTCCCGCGGCATTGCCTGATTTTCAAGGCGCTAGATGGTTTCGCCCCCGGCCGCTTGCATCATACCAACAGATAGATTAGTCTAATCATAATTAGTCTAATCTAGGTTTGCCATGTTTGTCGGACGTGAAAGAGAACTGGCCAGGCTGAATGAGGAGCTTTCCCGCCCCCGAGCATCACTAATCGTGGTCTCGGGGCGGCGGCGCGTAGGGAAATCTCGTCTCCTCTTGGAAGCAGTCAAAAGTCGGCAAACGGTTTTCTTCCAGGCTGCGAGAGTTTCGAGCGAACTCAACCTCGAAGCCTTCAAGCAACGGGTGGCCGCCTCTTTGGGGGCGTCTCCAGTACTCGATGGGATCAACGAATGGGAGGGCGTGTTTCACTACATTTCGCAACAAGCGACGGAAGATCGCGGCAACGTGGTCGTGGTGATCGACGAATTCCCTTACATCACGGACAATGACAAGTCCCTGCCGTCAATCCTTCAACGGTTTTGGGATGAGGAAATCCGCAAGGATGGCCGGATGAAGCTCATCCTGTGCGGCTCCTCGATCTCCCAGATGGAAGAGTTGTTTGCCGAGCGGAATCCGCTATACGGCCGCGCCACGACGCCCATGATCGTCCGGCCGCTCCCTTTGCGGGACGCCGCAATGTTCTTCCCCGACTACTCGGCCGAAGACCTGATCGTGGCGCACGCAGTTTTCGGCGGCATGCCGTACTATTTGCAGCTCTGCGATCAGCAGGCGGACCTGCGAACGAACATCATCAATCTGCTGCTCTCCGAGACCGGTGCGCTTGTGGACGAACCCAATACCTTGCTGCAGAGTGAACTCCGGGATCCCGCCTTCTATTCGAGCATCCTGTCCGCCATTGCGCAGGGATGCACCACCACGAATGAAATCGCCGGCCGGATCGGTCGTTCCGACACTCGCTCGTTGGGTCCATATCTCGAAACGCTAGCGCGGCTGGATCTCATTTCCGTGTCGAGGTCGATGGATGCGTCCGAGAAGGCGCGCAACCTGCACCTCACCCTCAATGATCGCCTTATCGCTTTCTGGCACTGGTTTGTTCGACCGAACCTCACCGCGATCGCCGAAGGACATGGAAACGAAGTCTACGACAGCGTCATTGCTCCAAAGTTTTCAGAATACATGGGGACCGCATTCGAACCCATCTGCCTTGATCACGTAAGGCAGTTTGGAAAGGAGAGCATGGGCTCGTCAGCTCAGAAGGTCGGTCAGATCTGGGGTGCCGACTATGACATCGACGTGGCCGGACTATTGCTCAACGGCACGTTCTTCTACGGCGAGTGCAAATGGAGATCGACAAGGATCGACTTGGGGATGGTTGAGACTCTCAAACGGCGAGCCGACCTGACCGCCTACGGGAAAGGGCATCCCGGCAAACAATTCATCTTCTTCAGTAGAAACGGTTTCAAGCCCGAGGTCGAGCATCTGCCCCAGTCTGATGCGTCCATTCATTTGATAGGTCCGGAGGAATTGGCCTACTACCCCTCTGCCAGACCAATGCCCGTTCCAAGCGGACACAAGCCTTGACTGACTCTCCAAGGCGCCTAATCGAGTCACTCTTACGTACGATCGAGTTGCTCCTATAGTCGCGTCATACCGAAGCGTAGCTCGGGCATGATCGGATCGAGTTCCTCCTGCTCGAGCCACTTGGCACCCGGTTCCTCGAAATAGGCCACGAGATCGGCGATCCCCGAAGCTTGTGCTAGGTCGGACCGAAGGTTGACCGGTGTCGGCAGCGGTGCTCCTTTTGCCTCCGCCAGCTCGCGATCCATGAGGTGCGGCACGATCGGCCTGCTAACAGCACGCTCGACTGTACGGAAGATCCAAGTCCCATCGGGGTCTATGTCCGACCAGTGGTGGAACGAAACCGCAGGTAGCGCCGCCGCGAAGTGGCTGATCGCTCGTTGCGCGTCGAGCGAGGGATAACCGCCGGTGTAGATCACTAGGCCGAGCCGCCCCGGATCGGTCTCGATCACTTGGCGGTTGAAGCTGGTCTGATTCTCAACGGTAAGGACGTAGCTTGGTGGGCGCACGAATGTCACTCTCCGATGCTCCCTTGCAGGAATCCCCAGATAGGGCATCGAGATCGGAATCATCATGCCATCGAGCGCAATCGGACCAGCCAGCAGCAGCGGGGGACCGAAGCGATCGAGGCCAAGCTCGGAGAAGGTCGCGCGCGCATCGAGACCCACAGGAAGCGGAAGCGCCGCTCCAAGCATGCGCAGCACTGCAACCTCCAGATCCTCAAGGTCCTTGGACCCACCGGCGTGGCGCCGTGAGAACGTTCTATAGTCTAGACCCGCATGTCTACCATCTACGATGGCCTGGGCGAGGAGCAGAGTCTTCCTGAGCCCCGCCTCGTCGCCAGGCATCAGCCCGCACCATTGCTTGTTGCGCGCCCATGCCCCAATCACGTCCTTCACGCGGTCCCGAATGGCCGGATGCAGCGATGATCCCGCGAGCGCCCGCGATGCGGATGTCTCAGCGATCGTTGATGCGGGAACACGCCCGACATAGGCATAGAGGAGACGCGGATCGCTGAGGTCCACCCGGACAATGGTGTCGCTCTGCCGCCCCGTACCCATCGTGATCGAAACAGCACCTGTCGCTTCGGCTCGCTTTAGCTCACGCTGGAACCTATCGATCTCCGTGACCTCGCCGAACCCATCGATGTCGGGGTATGCCCTCACGTCGAGGACGCCATCCTCGTAGCGGTCCAGCAGGTCGCCGAGTAGCTTAAAGGCTTCACGGAATCGCCGAACCACCGTGTCCCTCCCTACCGATCAGGGCGCGAATCTCGTCGTCGGTGAAATTCTCCGGATTGATGGCGGCCACCTCCCGACGCACCCGTTCCTTGAGGTAGACGACCTCCGTGCTGGCGTCGTCCTCAACGCGATCCACCTCAACGATCGTGTCGATGTAGCCGGTGACGATACTTCGCTTCTCCGGGGGCGCCACGATCACCACCTGGAGCCCGAGCGATTTGAAGAAAGAGATCATCTGGCGCTGGTTCTTGCCGTCCAACTTGGTGAACGCTTCGTCGAACATCGCCAACGCCATACCGTCGCTACGTCCACCGGCGCGATGGCCGTAGACCGAGGACAAGGACGCCGCGATCGCGACGTAAAGAGGTACCTGCTGCTCAGCGCCGGAGCCGGTCTGGCGCCGCGACTCCCAACGTTCACGCCTGCCGGTGTCGATGTCCTCCATATGGAGATCAAATGTGTAGAACTTGCGGTAGTCCTCGAAAGACGAGAAGTCGATGTCGGGATCTTCCAGGAGGCGGGTGACCTCGCCGATGGTTTCTGCGTACTCGAAATCCTCGGGGACGACGTCCCTGAACAGCATGTCGAGGGCCTCATCGGATGCCTTCGAAATGTCGATCACCTTCAGTATGGGTCCGTACAGCGCGTCCTGCGTCTTATGGAAGCTATAGCGCTCGTTGTGGAAGGGATGGTTCGCCATGCTCGCATTCAGGGCACGCAGTTCCCAGTCCATGTTGCCGATCCGACTGGTCAGCTCGTTGATGAACTCGCTCCTGAAGAGGCTTCTGGCTTTCGCCGCCGCCTCCGCCGCCTCGCGCTCGCGCTCGCGTAGCGCGTTCGTCTCGATTTCCTCGATGTTGACCTCCATCCACGGCTTGATCTCGGTCAGAAGCGCGCTTTCGGCCCCCACCTGGGAGCTTGGGCCGAAGGTGCCGAAGAACTCTCGCAAAGCACGCCGAGCGAGGTCGTTCGCCTCCATACGTCGACGAACGGCAGCTTCCAGGGCGCGCTCGGCCGCATCCGCAATATCCGCATGTGCTCGGCTGTGGACCAGTTCCTTCAACGGATCCCCGAGAGCAGCGGCATATCGCCTGCGATAGTCCTCACGGCCACGTCCCTTCGCGAGGTCGTGTACGCGACTGTGCTCGGCATAGAAACGCTTGGCGAGCGCGAGGTTCATCGCGGAACCGGGAACGTTTTGGAGCCCGTTGAGCATGCTTTGGTTTGACTTGAGCGCCGCCCGGTCATCCGACAGCTCGTCCTCAAGAGCCTTCCTATCGGCGAGCGCACGCTCCTTCAGACCCCTATTGGTACGAACCTTCTCGCCGAGGCCATCGTCGCCGCGCTCCAGGATCGCCGCAATCTCCGCCTGTGTCGCCTCCTGATCGGAGATGGTCTGCGAAGCTTGCTGCAGGAGTTCCGCGAACCCTGGGCCTGGAGCCATGAGTTCGCCCAGAGCGGCCACGCCTTCCTGCAGCGCCCTGACGACGCCGGCGGACGCCGCAAAGCCATCCTGGAGTTCCTCCAGTTCGGCTTGCCGGCGCAGTAGCAGTGCCGCCTGAGCGGAACGACCGATCTTGAAATCCGCTGGATCGGCAGCCCGATGATTTCGCGCCAGACCATCGTCGTAGAGCCCGTCCTGCATGAGAGCCCGGCCTTCGGCCTCGAACTGGCGCATGTCGACGGCCAAACGGACGGTACCGTAACGTCGCAGCACGAACAGCATTGCGTCGCGATCATCCGTCCGGATCAGACTCGGAAGATATCCTTCCCTTGCTGCCTCGCCGGTGTCCCGAATCTTATTGAGACTGACGAGGGACGCGCCGCGGAATTCACGGCGCCGCGCTTTGAACATCTCGGTGGCTCGCCCGATGTCGGAGCGATCGACGAGGATGATCTCCCGATCGCGTCCGAGAAGGCCCTCGATCGCCGACGCCCACGCCGGATCTGCAATCTCGATCAGATCGCAGAGCGGGCGGGGAACCATGTTTGCCTGCCGCAGTGCCAGCATCAGATTGCGCGTTGTGCTGTCGAGGTGACCATCCGCAGGTCGCCGGGATGGATCGCCGCCGATCGCCCCGATGAGTTCCTCGATGCGCTTCCGGCTTGCGTGCAACTGCTCCTGCGCTGCGGTAAGGCTTCGTTCGAGTTCGTCGGCAAGCCCTGATCTCGTTCCTAGTGCTTGCTCGGCGACCGTCAGGTCCACAGGACCTTCGCCCCGTCGCAGCCTTGCTGCGGCAACAGATAGCGACGCGAAGATCGCGCGCGCATCCGAGCTCAACCCAGCGACGGTCGCGAGGGCAGCCAGTTTGTCGACATATCCAAGTCGCCTGCGTATCGATCTCTCGATATCCGTAATCCGCTCGCCAAGATTGGTCGCGAGCCTCTCTTTGGTGTCGATGCCGCTACTTGCCCGTTTGGCTGCGAGCAGTGCCTGAGTGCTGGAGATAACCGTTTCGATGTCCTCGATGCGCCTGTTGGCATCCGCTAGCTCCTCGTCGCGCAGGCTAAGCCTGCCTTCGATCGCGACGATGCTGCGTTGGAGCTCCCGATGCCTCGATAGTGCGGCGAGGTACTTCGCTCTCTTCAGTGTCCACGCTTCGATGGTCTCGCGATCAGTGGCTTCCTTGAAGGCGGCGACATGCTCCTCGATCACCTTCAGTTCGGCAAGGCGCTGTTTCATGTCGGCGATGGCTTGATCGACGCTTCGATACGTCTCGATGGAATTGCGAAGCTCGGCGATCCGAATGGGTTGATCCGGCACGATGAAGTTCCGGACAAACTCGGTCGCCGAGAGACCCGTGGGGAGCGTCATCGCATTGACCATTGCCTTGAGCATCGCGGTGGCGTGCTTCTCGCCGACGGAACTCCCCGGCACGAGCCGCCGCATGTATTCGCGGACGAAGTCCAGCGCGCGATCGCGATGATTGATGAATCCGTCGGCGCCGAGGCGCTGGACGATCTCCGTCCGGAAGTCGTCCCACTCCACCGGGAACTGTCGGCCCTCCCGTTCCACCAGAAAATCCGCAGTCGTCAACACCGTCCCGATCGCGACGAAGCGTCCAAGAACGATCTCCGACGTATCGCTGCGGCTCGCCTGCAATGCGAGCCCTATGCTAACCGACGGGCGCTGGCCAGTGAGGTCTGCGAAGCCCAGCGCCACGTAAGTAAGACTTTCGTCTCGCCTATATTCGCCCTCGCCCATCTGCCCGAGACAATACCCATGGACGGTACGTCTCGACTTGCTCTTTTGGCCGCCATTGTCACCGGCAGTAGAATTGAGTCGATAGTAGCTCGGGCTATCGCCGGTAAGGATGATCTGCAAAAGGTCGAGGATCGTCGACTTGCCAGAGCGGTTCTCGCCAAGGATGCCAATGTCTCCGTCGACCGAGATGTCCTCAATGTCGAACATGTGCCAGCCGACCATGGCGATGTGGACGAGCTTCATCGGGCATCCTCGTCGGTCGTGCCACCATCACCGAGGATCGATGCACGTATCTCAGGCGTGGTGAGCACGATCTCCTGGCGCACATACGTCTCGATGCGCTTCAGAGCATCGTCGCCGCTTACGAGCTTGATCATAGGGCGGATGTCCACCTCGCGATCCTGCAGATCCCGATCCTCGTCGCCGACGCTGACCAAGTGCCTGTCGCCGAGCTCGCGCAGCACATCCAGGAATCGGGTCTTGTTCACTGCGGCGCTGGAGACCTTCTGGATGGCGTCCTTGTATCGCTCGTAGAGGATGTTGAACGTGGTCCTGACGACGGCGCGCTCCTCAGCCTCCCCGCGATCTATCTCCGCCTGCCAATGGGCAGCGACGACGAGAAGGCAGATCGTCGCGTCGATCCGGAGCCGGCCTCCTGTCGCATCGTCCTCCATGGGCATGATGCCCACCCACTGCTCGCGATCGTCCTGCCTGATCGAGTATCCGATGCTGTCAAAGAACTCGCCGATCACTCTTCGGAACCGTGCATCCGTCAACGTGTCGTAGATGCTGGCTAGGCCGCGACCATTGAATACGAACTGATTCCGAAGGAGATAGCGGCACGCTCGACGAAGGTCGGCACCCTTCTGCTCCCCGTAGTCCGCCTCCACCTGAACGAACTCGCTAAGCATTCGCATCTCCTCCGACGAGTCGTCGCACCGAGAAATTCGAGCAACGTACCCAGTCGTCATCGTGAGGAGGCGTGCCCTCGAGCAACTCAATGGCAAACTCCCTGCCGACTTCGGGAGGAAGTTCGCCGGTCACCGCCATGCGGCGTGCGGCATCGAATACGAGGAATTCGTCGATATCCCCGATGACGACCTCGCTCGCCGAGATAGCTCCTTCCCCGGGGAGCAGCCGCTGCAGGTACGCGCGAACCATCGCAGGGGTCGGATTCATGCGCTGGAGGAAGGCTCCCCTCAGCTTTTTCCGCATCAGGTAGATCTGGTCGAACTTGCGTTTCGCCAAGGCCCCGATGACGATCGGCCTCCTCGGCTGGCGCGTCGTAGCCAATGAGTTCTCCGATAATAGGACGCTCCTGGCCTCGATGGGAGAAGGAACCGTCGCCCTGTCGTAGCGCGAGGGGTCGGAGGCGATGAGTGCTTCGAGCTGCTTGATCAAGCTCTCCGCCCGGGGAACTAGTCCTCGCCCACCCTGTTCCGCGTATCGAACCGTGTTCCGAAGGCGCATCTCGAGCCCGCGCCGGAATTGCGAGATACGCTCGAACATCTCGCCGATGGTCTCGAACGCTGTTTCGATAGACAATAGGTTGTGCTCGGCCTGACGGTACCCATCGACGGTCGTTCCCGCCATCCCGCTGGCAAGATAGCCTTCAGCGAGGGCCTCCATAATGATCTCGTCGAGCGACAAGGTTCGTGCGAGCTCGATGATACGATCGCGATGACGGTAAGGGTGGTTCGTCGTCAGGATGGACTGAAAATCCTTGAGCAGCAGCTGCCCGATGAACTGGTCGAAATACGTGGCGATCCGGTCTTTTTGGGTCGACGCCTCAAGAAGCGCCCTTCGTACTCGCTTGAGATCGGAGAGAATGGCGCGCAAGGTCTTGGTGAAATCGTTGACCTGCTTCAGCGCTGTGTCCAGCGCCTGTGAGGCATCGCTCCTGAGACGCGAATCGGTCGACTTCGCCAACTGCGATGCATTCTCGAGACTCGACTTGATGAGGACAACAACGCCGCCGAAGCGCGGTGAAATGTCGTTGCGGATGCTCGACAGTCTTTGCATGACCAGAAGCGCACCCATCGGCATGTCGACGGTCACGCGCAAACCATACTCCTCCTCTTCGAGCCAACCCGTCCCAACAAGGCGCGTGTAGACGTGGGTCGCAAGCCGAAGCGCCTTATCGCCTGCGGTACCAGGATTGCCGACGAAACGGATTCGACGTCTTCGCTTCGAGACGATCTCCGGAAGTGCCTGCAATTCGCCCTCGTCGTCGACCAGATGAGGATTCGCCGACAGCACGTCGTAGACCACGTGCACGACTTCCTGAGGCGTTGGAAACTGCGTGCCGACGTCGAAGTAGCGCTCGTAGATCGCTAGGAGGCAGGCCTCGTATAGGTGTCGGTTTCCTCTTGAGAAGATCAGAAAAGCGTCGTCGTTCAAATACTTGAAAAGCAAGGCGCCCCCCCGCAAATGCAGCAGCGTAGTTGCCGAGATAGGCCCGTGACAAGGCCACCATCCTGTCTCGACGACCCATCCTCAGGATCTACGACGCCTCTCGGCTGCTGGCGGGCTTGCCTTCGGGTCGGATGAACAATTCCGTGGATCCAGTGAGCGTGTGGGACCGTCGCAGGGGCAACCAAAGGAACGCTGCCGCGGACTCAGCAGGGACGGATGCTCGTTGCTGATTGGACTGGTGGGCGTGGAACGCTATCAGGCGCAACGACCTTGATCTTTGTCGCCTATGCCGTGTTCGACGATCCAAGCAACATCCGAGAAAACCGCGCGAGGCGATTGCCGCGGATCTGGGAAAGCCGCTAGCAGGTGTGTCGCGTCCTCACAAACAGAGCGGAGCGATTCTTGCTCGATCCGTCCCGCGGAAAGAGCCAAGTAACTGTTCTGCCAACAGAATACCCCGCCCGGATACCCGACATAGGCCCATCCTGAGCGAAACTATTACATTCCTGACAGCTGGTGCCCCCGGTCGGACTCGAACCGACATGCCTCGCGGCGGAGGATTTTGAGTCCTCTGCGTCTACCAATTCCACCACAGGGGCGCCGTAGCTGGGCAGCGACTAAAGCAAATCCCCCGCGGGCGTCAACCGGAACCGGCGAACCGGCGGCGGGTTGATCCGGCATGGCAGAGCGCGCCGACATCAGGATCGGGATTTCCGGCTGGACCTACACGCCCTGGCGCGGAAACTTCTACCCGAGCGGCCTGCGGCAGAAGGACGAGCTGCGCTACGCCGCCGGCCAGTTCAACGCCCTCGAGATCAACGGCACCTTCTACGGCATGCAGGTGCCGCAGAATTTCGCTCGCTGGGCCAGCGCGGTGCCGGACGATTTCGTCTTTGCGGTGAAGGGCCCGCGCTACCTCACGCATATGCTGCAACTCACCCGGATCGAGGCGCCGCTGGCCAATTTCTTCGCCTCCGGACCGCTGGCACTGGGTCACAAGCTCGGGCCGATCCTGTGGCAGTTTCCGGCGCGCTTCGCTTTCGATCCCGACCGGCTGCGGCGGTTCTTCGACATGCTGCCGCGCACCCACGCCGCCGCCGCGCGGCTCGCCACCCACCACGACCACCGCCTGCGCGCCGCCCCCCATCTCGACATCGTCGACGATTTGCCGATCCGCCATGCCATCGAGATTCGTCATCCCGGCTTTCGCGAGCCGCGCTTCATCGACCTGCTGCGCCGTCATGATGTGGCCCTGGTGTGCGCCGACACGGTGGACTGGCCGCTGCTCATGGACCTGACGGCGGACTTCGCCTATTGCCGGCTGCACGGCTCGACCGAGCTCTACAAATCCCGCTACAGCCGGGCCGAGATCGAGCGCTGGGCACGCCGCGTCGCCGCCTGGGCCGGCGGCCGCCGGATGGCGGACGGCAATTTCGTCGTCGCGCCGCTCGACGACGGCAAGCGCCGCGACGTCTACATGTTCTTCGACAACACCGACAAGCTGCAGGCGCCCGACAACGCGCGCGAATTGATGCGGGCGCTGCACGTGATCCCCGGCGCCCGAACCATCGGGGCGGCTGCATAGGGCACGCGCTGTTCACTGCGGCGATTGCTGCTATGCTCGCCGCGAAGGCGGGGAGCGGAGCGAACGATGGCAGGCACGATCCGCACCGGCATGGCCGGCTGGATCTTTCCCGAGTGGCGCAAGGGACAGTTCTACCCCGAAGGGCTGAAGCAGAAGGACGAGCTCGCCTATGCCAGCCGCCACGTGACGGCGATCGAGATCAATTCGACCTTCTACCAGAACCAGAAGCCGGCGAGCTTCGAGGCCTGGGCGGCGCAGACGCCGGAGGATTTCGTGTTCACCGTGAAGGGTCACCAGGCGGTGACGCACATCAAGCGGCTGAAGGAGGTGGAACAGCCGGTCGAGTTCTTCTTCGCCTCGGTGGCGGCGCTCGGCAAGCAGCTCGGCGCTGTGTGCTGGCAATTGCCGCCCAATTTCAAATACGACCTCGACCGCCTCGAGGCCTTCTTCAAGCTGTTGCCCAGGGACATCCGGCAGGCGCTGGAGGTGCGCAGCAAGGCCTTCGCCACGCCCGATTTCGTGACCCTGCTCAAGCGCTACAATGTGGCGCTGGTCATCGCCGACACCGCCGACTGGCCGTGGCTCGACCAGACCGCCGATTTCACCTATTGCCGCCTGCAGGGGCCGCCGGGCGGCGACCATTACGACGATGCGGGGCTCGACCTGTGGGCCGGGCGGCTCGAGGCGATGTCGGCCGGCAAGACGATCGCCGGCGAGCTGATCGTGCCGATGGCCGGCAAGCAGCCCGAGCGCGACGTGTTTGCCTATTTCGTTTCCACCGACAAGGTGCGCGCGCCGGGCAACGCCCTCGCCATCCAGCGGCGGCTGCGCCTCGCGCCCGCGGCGTAACATCGGCGCGAGTGGCTTGATTTCGGGCAAGGAAGCGCCTCAATCCGCCGTCACACCAGCATGGACAAACAGATGACCAGCACCACCGCCTCCATCGCCGGCCGCCGGCTGCCCACCGACAAGATCCTGGTCGGCATCAGTTTCGTGCTGGCGCTGGCGGTGATCGCCGGCGCCTGGGGCAGCCAGATCTTCGGCGGGCTGGTGCCGTGCGAGCTCTGCCTCGCGCAGCGCCAGGCCTATTACTGGGGACTGCCGCTGCTGGCGCTGATCCTGATCTTCTGGAACCGCCTGCCGCTGACCGTGTGGTACGTAGCGATGGCGGCCGCGGCGCTGATCTTTGTGTGGTCGGCCTATATGGGCGGCTATCATGCCGGCGTCGAATGGGGCTTCTGGCCCGGCCCATCCGCCTGCACCGGCACCGGCGACGGGCTGAGCTTCAACGATTTGTCGAGCGGCAACATCGAAAAGGTCATCCCCTGTGACCAGGTGCAGTGGCGCGACCCGATCCTCAAGCTCAGCCTTGCCGGCT
This sequence comes from Devosia sp. 67-54, assembly GCF_001899075.1. Lineage (GTDB taxonomy): Bacteria > Pseudomonadota > Alphaproteobacteria > Rhizobiales > Devosiaceae > Devosia_A. The sequence continues at coordinate 278,079 of NZ_MKVA01000008.1, forward strand.
ACAACGCCATCCTGTCGGTGGTGCTGGTGGCTGTGCTGGTCGCCGCCATCGTAGTGCAGGCGCGGCACCGGCGCTCTTCAGGGAACAGCACGCGCAGATAGTCACGGGCGCTGTGCACGACGTGGTTGATTTCAACTTCGTCAGGAAGCACCGAATAGAAGATCAGATACCTGCCAAAGGCGCAGCGACGAAGCTGGCGCCCGTGCCAGATGCCGATGACGGGATAACGCTGCGGATGCTCCGCAAGGCCGTAGCAGCGGTCCAGCAGTTCATAGACGAAGCTCTCGGCACGCGGCGGGTTGTCCTGGGCAATGAACATACCGACCTCCGACAAATCCGCTGCCGCAAGGTCGGTGATGGTGACGCGCATCACGCGGTCTGTTTCGCCATGGCCCGATACTTTGCGGCCAGCCGCTCAACCACATCCTCAAGAGGCTGGGTGCGGCCAGCTTCCGAATCCTCGATGCTCTTTTCGAGGATCGTTGTCAGCCTGGCCAGGGCGGCTTCACGTTCCTGCACCAGGCGCACGCCCTCGCGCAGCACTTCGCTTTTGGAATTGTAGCGGCCGTTGGCGACGAGGTCGTTGACCACCGCCTCCAGCGTTTCGCCCAGATCGGCGCTGATCGCCATCGGAAATCTCCCTTTGCTCCAATAATAGTTATTGGCAGAGGAAATTCCAAGCGGGCCGCGAGCGCGGGCTTACGGCTCGAGCTCGATGTCCCAGTAGAGATAGTCGAGCCAGCTCTGGTGCAGATGGCTGGGCGGGAAGCCGCGCCCGGCATTGTGCAGATCGTGCACCGTGGGCTGGAACGGCGCCTGCGCCGGAAACATGCGGATGTCCTGCGGCAGCCGGTTGGCCTTCTTGAGGTTGCAGGGCGCACAGGCGGCCACGACGTTCTCCCAGGTGGTCCGGCCGCCCCGGGACCGCGGGATCACGTGGTCGAAGGTGAGATCCTCCTTGCTGCCGCAATATTGGCAGGTGAAGCGGTCGCGCAGGAACACGTTGAAGCGGGTGAAGGCGGGGTGCCGCGCCGGCTTCACATATTCCTTCAGCGACACCACGCTGGGCAGGAACATCTCGAAGCTGGGCGACTTGATGATGCGGTCGTAGCTCGAGACGATCTGCACGCGGTCAAGGAACACGGCCTTGATCGCGTCCTGCCACGACCAAAGCGACAGCGGATAGTAACTGAGCGGCCTGTAATCGGCGTTCAGAACAAGCGCGGGACACGACTCGGGCGACACATGCACGGTCACCGGAGACTCCCGCATTGGGAATCGGCAGCACGCATATCGGCCATATACTATATGCAGTATGACGCCGCCGTGAAGCGTCAATTCGCCGAGCTTTCTAGGCGTTGGGCGGCAATATCCGGTGCAGGAAGGCGGTGGCGAAGCCGAGCCCGTCGGGCGCGATACTGTGGCCGGTGTTTTCCTCGATGAACAGCCGCGCATCGACGCCGGCCTGCCGGAGCGCCGTCTCCGCCTCGAGGCTCAACTGCACAGGCACCACGCCGTCGATATTGCCGTGGATCAGCGCCACCGGCGGCGCCGACCAGGGCCCGGCCGGCGGGATCAGCGCGCCCGAAAAGGCGATGATGCCGCGCACCTTCTGGTCGAGCGACAGCCCGGCATGCAGCGCCATCATGGCGCCCTGGCTGAAGCCGCACAGCACGGTGTCGCGGGCGCTGAGCCCGGTCTGCGCCCACAAATCGATGAGGAAATTGACGATCACCGGCCGCGCCTGGTCGGCGCCCTCGCGGCGGAAATCCTCGGCCGGCCGGTCGGACAGCGCGAACCACTCGAAGCCGCCGGGGTTGCGCGCGCACGGCCAGGGCGCGTTCGGCGACACGAACAGCATGTCCGGATAGTCGTCGCGCCACTCGCCGCCGAGGCCGATGAGGTCGCGTCCGTCGGCGCCGTAGCCGTGCAGCAGCACCATCAACTGCTTCGGCGCCCGCCCGGATTTGGGCGGCAGCATCGGACCCGAGAGCTTGATGGGCGTCATAGGGCGATACCTCCGGCCTTGCGGATCACCACCGCGTAATACTTCCAGAACAGCAGCGCCGCGGCGTGCCGATAGGGCGACCAGGGCTCTGCGATGGTGACCAGCTCCCGCGCGTCGGGCGCATGATCCATGCCGAGGGCATGCCCGACCGCCTTCTGCAACGCAAGATCGCCGGCCGGGAAAATGTCCGGGTGGCCGGCACAGAACATCAGGTAGATTTCCGCCGTCCACGGCCCGATGCCCTTGTGCGCCGTGAGATAGGCCAGCGCCGCCTCGGCCGGCAGTGTTTCGACCAACTCGAAATCGAGCTCGCCGTCGACGATCGCCTGCGCGATGACGCGAACCGTGCGGTATTTGCCGGCGGAAAAGCCGACGCTGCGCACCGTCTCCTCGCTGAGCGTCAAATAGGTCGCCGGATCGAGCGCGCCCGGCAATTGCGCGAACCGCCCCCAGATGGCGCGGGCGCTCGCCACCGACAGCTGCTGCCCGCAGATGACGCGGGTCAGGCCGGAAAAGCCGCCCGGCGTCAGCCGGATGTCGAACGCGCCCGAAATTTTCGCCACCGGCCGCAATTGCGGGTGGCGGCGCAGCAGGGCGCGCAACTGCTTTTGCAGGATGTCGGAGGAAACCAAGCGCTCGGGCGATTTGGGCATGGTAGAGGGGCGCATGCCCGTCCTTCGTTTTGCGCCGAGCCCCAACGGCTACCTGCATCTGGGCCACGCCTATTCGGCGCTGTTCACGGCGTTCTGGGCCCGCCGGCTCGGCGGCGCCTTTCTGCTGCGTCTCGAAGACATAGACCTCGCGCGACGTAAACCCGAATTCGTCGCGGCGATCTACGACGATCTGCGCTGGCTCGGCCTCGACTGGCCGGAACCGGTGATGGTGCAGTCGGAGCGCTTCGCGGCGTACGAAGCGGCGGCCGATCGTCTGCGCGATCGTGGCCTGCTCTACGACTGCGACTGCACGCGGCAGGAGATCGCGGCGCGCGCGACCGGCGCCGATCCCGACGGCGCGCCGCTCTACGACGGCAAGTGCCGCCTGCACGGCCCCGCCGGCGGCCGGCCGACGCAGGCACGGCTCGACCTCGGCCGGGCGCTGGAACTCACCGGCCCGCTGAGCTTCACCGTCTGCGCGCCGACACCGCTCGACCGGCCGCAGATCCGCTACGCCCGGCCCGAGCTCTGGGGCGACGTGGTGCTGCAGCGCAAGGACACGCCGACCAGCTACCATCTCGCGGTGGTGGTGGACGATGCGGCGCAGGCCGTCACCCACGTCACCCGCGGCCGCGACATGGAGCCCTCGACCGACATCCACGTGCTGCTGCAGATGTTGCTGGGGCTGCCGCAGCCGCTTTACACCTTCCACAGGCTGATCCTCGGCGCCGACGGCCGCAAGCTCAGCAAATCGCGGGGATCGCCGAGCCTGCGCGACCTGCGCGCGGCCGGAGTGAGCGCCGAAAGCGTGCGGAGTGAACTGGGGTTCTAGCGCGCCAGCGGAGGCGCTACGCCGTTGCGAGCTTCCCGTTTGCGTCTTTCCGCATCGCCGCAAAGAACGGCATCGCCGTTGCCTCGACCGCCGTCTCGAACGGCGTGGCGAACCCCTCGCCCAGGATGTCGTCGAGCCGCTCGTCCTGGAGCTGCAGCGGGGTCTTCCAGATGTAGCGCATCTTCGCCGTTTCGCGCAGGATGGGGCTGAACCAGCCGCCGGCGACCAGCAGCGGCATCAGGAACGGGCGGACCTTGATCGGCACGGGCGCCGCGGCCTCGAGCGCCGCCTGCATCTGCGCCGGCGTGACGTAGTGCCCGGCGAAGTGGAAGCGCTCGAAACCCTCGAGGCTCGAGCGCACCGCCGCCAGCGCCTCGAAGGCGCGCGCCAGATCCGGCAGATAGGCCCAGGCATGCGGCACGCCGCGATAGCCCATGGTGTGCACCACGCCCTTGCGCACGTCGGTCATCATCGCCAGATCGAACCAGTCATTGCTGCTGCCCGGTCCGTAGAAATCGCCGGCGCGCAGGATCAGCACCTGGATGTCGCCGCGATTGGCCGCCGCCTCGAGCGCGCTTTCGACCCGCACCCGCAACTGGCCGCGCACGGTTTCGGGATGCTGCGGCGTCTCCGGCCGCAGCACGCGCTCGGTCCTGGCGAAATTGTAGATGTTGCCGGGAAACAGCATGGTCTTGCCGCTGGCGCCCATGGCCTCGACGACCCGCGCCATCTGCGCCTCCATGCGGCCCTCGAACCAGAGATCGTAGCGCATGTTGAGCGCGTTCATCACCACGTCGGACCCGCCGATGGCCCGGCGCATGTCGGCAACCGAGTCGGAATCGCCGCGCACGAAGCGCACCCCCGGCGTGAGGTGCTTGTCGGACCGGCCCATGCCGGTCACCTCCCAGCCCGCGGCGACGAAGGCCTTCGCCGCCGCCTGTCCGATATGGCCGTTGATCCCGAGGATCGTGACCTGTCCCTTGCTCATCATGCGCTCCTTTCGTGGTGGATGCGCATAAGTTATCTATTCATTCTCGAAGCGAAATTGGCGATAATTGCACGCCAGCCATACAGGATTGAATAGATGGTCCTCACCGAACCCGACTGGGCGCTCTGGCGCAGCTTCGGCGCCGTGGTCACCCACGGCTCGCTGTCGGCCGCGGCCCGCCGCATCGGCTACAGCCAGCCCACGCTGGGCCGCCATATCGAGACGCTGGAGCAGCAGCTCGGCGTCGCCTTGTTCGACCGCACGCTGCAGGGGCTGAAGCCGACCGACACGGCGCTGCGGCTCTACCAGTCGGTGCAGGCGGCCGAAGCCAGCCTCGCCGAGGCCGTGCTGATGGCCGAGGGCTCGACCGGCGCGCTCGAAGGCACGGTGCGGATCACCGCCAGCACGGTGGTCTCACACTATGTCCTGCCGGCGCTGCTGCGGCCGATCCGCGAGGAATTCCCCGCCGTCGCCATCGAGCTCGTGCCCTCCGATTCCATCGAAAACCTGCTGCTGCGCGAGGCCGACATCGCCATCCGCATGGTGCGCCCTGCCCAGCTCGAGCTCATCGCCAAAAAGCTTGGCGAGCTGCCGGTGGTCGCCACCGCGCATGCGAGCTATCTGGGCGCCCGCGGCACTCCGGCGACCCCGGACGAATTGCCGCGCCACACGCTGATCGGCATGGACCGCTCCGATCTCATCATCACGGCGGCGAAGCAGCTCGGCTTTCCCCTGGCCCGCAGCGATTTCGCGCTGCGCACCGACAGCCAGACGGCGGGCTGGGAGCTGCTGAAGGCCGGGCTCGGCATCGGCTTCGCCCAACTCGGGCTGGTCAACGACACGCCCGGCATGCGCACCCTGCTGCCGATGCTGGCCATCCCTGCGCTCGAGGTCTGGCTGACCACCCACCGGGAACTGTTCCTCAGCCCGCGGATTCGTGCCATCTATGACCGGCTCGCGGCGGCACTGGCGGCGTACATTTCCCGCACCGGCCGCGCCTCCAACGATCGGACACCCCCATGAGCGCTGATATCGTCACCCTGATCACCGTCGTCGCCGTATTGGTGGTGGCCGTGATCCTGTTCATGGGCCTGTGGAACATGTTCCGCGGCGGCGACGCCAATCGCAGCCAGCAATTGATGCGGGCCCGCGTCATCGCCCAGTTCATCGCGCTGGTGGTGCTGCTGGGCGCGCTGTACTTCTTCGGCCAGGGACACCAGGGCTGATGGTCAAGCTCAACAAGATCTACACCAAGACCGGCGACGACGGCACCACCGGGCTGGTGCGCGGGCCGCGCCGCTTCAAATACGATCTGCGCGTCGACTGCTACGGCACGGTGGACGAGGCCAATGCCATGATCGGCATCGCCCGGCTGTCGACCACCTCGATGCCCAAGGTCGACGCCGTGCTGGCCCGCATCCAGAACGATCTGTTCGATCTCGGCTCCGACCTCGCGACGCCCGGCGCCGACCCCGACGGCACCCCGCCCTCGCTGCGCATCACCGCCGAGCAGTGCACCTGGCTCGAGCAGATGATCGACCTCTACAACGAGGCGCTGGCGCCGCTGCGCAGCTTCGTTCTGCCCGGCGGCACGCCGCTGGCGGCCGCCCTCCATGTCGCACGCACCGTGACCCGCCGCGCCGAGCGGCAGGTGGTCGAGCTGGTGCACCAGGAGCCGGCGACCAGCAGCCAGACCATCATCTACCTCAACCGCCTGAGCGACCTGCTGTTCGTGCTGTCGCGCGTCGCCAACCAGAACGGCAGGAACGACGTGCTGTGGGTGCCCGGCCGGCACGGGCACGATCAGAGCAAAACCGCGGAAGACTGAGGCGACCGGCGTAAACCTTCGTTTACGGCGCCGTCCTAGCCTTGTGGGATGGCCGAAGACCTCACAGTTCAGCTTCTTGCGATGCAGCAGACCGGCGGGCGCGAGCTCGCCCAGATCGCCGTGCTGCGCAAGGAGCACGAGATGCAGCAGGCGGTCGTCGATCTGATCGACGAGGTTTCCGCCAAGGCGCCGCCGCCTGCCCCGCCGGGCACCGGCCGCGTGGTCGACCGGCAGGCCTGAACATGGACGCCCAGAGCGCCATCCGCCGCCTGGCGTTCGCCGAAGCCCAGCACAGCAGCGCCGAGGCGATGGTCGAGATCGCGCGCCAGCGCAGCGAACTGGCCAAAGCGACCGAGCTCGAGAAGAGGTCCGACGCCGAAAGCGGCGACGAGCTGGCCGCGCGCGCCCAGGATGAGCGGCGCGTCGACAAGACGGCGTAGCGTCAGAACACCGGCGGCAGCATGCCCGCCGGCACCAGCCCGACGAACATCAGGCCGGCCGCGATATTGACCGTCTGGCTGTACGAGCCGTCCGCCGCCGGGCTGCCCACGATCAGCCCCTTGTACTGCTCGGGGATGGCCGTGCCGAGCCGCTCGACGACGCCTTTGGAATTGAGTTTTACCTGGCCGTTGACGCGGCCCTGCGCATCGAGCGACAGCGCGCCGGTCGCCTCGAAATGGCTGTCGCCGTCCGTGCCCTTGAAGCCCTTGAGGGTGAAGGTGCCGCCCGCCGCCTGCCAGCGCTTGACCAAATCGGCCTCGCCATAGGTGCGGATGTCGTCGGGCAGCTTGTCAATGTCGCCCTCGAACGTCACCTTGGCGGCGTTAACCTGGACCCCCGGGGCGTTGAGGTTGTCGATCTCGACATATTGCCCGAGCCCGGCGAGGCCGGCCTTGGCGTCGTGCAGCTCGGGCAGGTCGATGAGATGCGCTTCGGCATGGTCGGCCTTGGCGATCAGCCGGTCGTCGAGCACCGTGTCGTTCCACACCGGCTTGTCGACGATGAGCGACACGCGCCCGATGCGCCAGCCGGTCAATCGCGCGCTGCCCTCGAGCGAGGCGAAATCGACGCGGCTCTGGCTGCCGGTGAAGGCATCGGTGATACCGATGGGCGATTGCGCGAACACCAGCACATGCGTGGGGTTGTAGACCTCGGCCGAGGCCTTGAGGCCGCTCGCCGTCACCGTGGTGTCGCCATAGACGATCGTAGCGTTGCTGCAGGTGACATCGAAGCCGAACGGATAGCCACCGACCGAGAAGCTGCCGCAGCTCACTTTCGGCGTGCTCGTGCCGTCGGCCGTCTCGAGGCTTTTGGCCTGCGAGGTGATGAAGCCGGCGCCCCAGAACCAGGCGCCGCTCCAGGCGGCGACCACCAGCACGACGACGACGGCGAGAGCGATGATTCGTTTCATGGCGCACCTTGTAGCGTTCGCTCCCGGCGCCGTCACCGGGACGGGTTGCGGGCCGGACGCGCGCTCGCTACCAACCGCATGGGGCGAGATGGAGACCACCGATGCCGGTGCCAAATCCCTGGGTCTTCGGTTACGGCTCGCTGATCTGGAACCCGGGCTTTGCCTATCTCAGGGCGGAAAAGGCGCTGCTGCGCGGCGCCCACCGGGCGCTGTCGATCTACTCGCACCGCCATCGCGGCACGCCCGAACAGCCTGGGCTGGTGTTCGGCCTGAGCCGGGGCGGCTCGTGCCTTGGCGTTGCGTTCGAGGTCGCGCCCGAGCTCTGGCCCGAAACCTTCGACTATCTGCAGGCCCGCGAGCAGGACCGCGGCGTCTATCGCGAAGCGTGGCGCAGCGTCGAACTCGCCGACGGCACCCGCGTGCAGGCGCTGGCCTATCTGGTCAACGAGCGGCACCCGCAATATGCCGGCCGCCTCGACCTTGCCGAGCAGGTCCGGCTGATCGGCCGCAGCGCCGGAGAATCCGGCCGCAATACCGAATATGTCCGCAACACCGCCCAGCACCTGCTGCGGCTTGGCATCCGCGACAAGACGCTGCTGGAGATCGTCGAGGCGCTGGACCGCGACACCGGGCTGATGGCCGCGAGCGCGTAAGCCGCGGTTGGACGACCGAGCGCTTTCGCCATCGGTCGAACAGAGCGCAAGAAGATCTTCTAGGCCGCGCTCAGCCCGGCCACCGGCTCGGCGCCTTCGAGATCCCACACCACGGTCATGCGGCTGAGCTCGTCCTCTTCGGCGGCGATGGCGAAGGCGCGGTCGGCGGCGGCGAGCGCCAGGCGGAAGCGGGCGCGGCTCTGCGCGTCGTGGATCACGTCGTGCGCCGTGCCCACCCACAGCGGCAGCGTGCCGCGCGCCAGCATATAGAGGCCGTCGGTCGACAGCACGAAGCTGTCGAGCCGCTCGGGCGTGAGGGCATAGAAGCGGCCGGACCGGCCCCGCCAGTTGACGTGCCGCGGCGATGGCAATGCCGGAGTTCGGCTCTCTGCAAGATACGCCATCTGTCGCATTCCCCACTCCCGAAAGGGAACAAAACTAGAACAAATTTGACGCAAAAGTCAATCGGGTTTTCGCCCCGACGCAACATCTATGGGCTGCTTCGCGCAGCGCGTCAACATATAGTGGGTTCAAGAAGCTGAAGCCCCAGCCGCTTGCGTCCGCGCGGCCAGCCTCGCCCGGAACTCGGCGCCGAGCGGCCGGGCAACGCCTTGCGCCACCGCTTCGGCGATCAGCCGCGTGGTTTCGGCCTCGATCACGCCCTGCAACTGCGCCGCGAACACCGCCGCGCTCAGCCCCGGCTGGATCGCCGGCAAAAAGCGGGCTCGCGCCGTACCCGGCCAGATGATCGGCCCGAGCTTGCCCCAATAGAGGCCGGAGTCCAGCGCCACCGGCACCACCGGCACGCCGAGTGCCTCGTAGAGGCGCGTCACCCCCTGCCGGTAATCCGGATCGGCCAGCGGCTTCTTGCGCGTGCCCTCGGGGTAAATGACGATACGGCAGCCGCGCTCAAGCGCCGCGCCGGCCGCCGCCAGCATCTGCGGAATCGCCTGTGCTCCGAGCTTGCGGTCGATCGGGATGGTGTTGATCGAGCGCGCCGCCTGCCCGAAGAACGGAATGTCGATCAGCTCCTTCTTGGCGATGAAGGCCGGCTGTTCGTTGGTGTGCGGCAGGATGGCGAAGATGTCCCAGTCGCTCTGGTGCTTGGCCGCGATGATGCAGGCGCCGGGCGGGATGTTCTCGGCGCCTGTGACCTCGGTCCGCACCCCGACGATCCAGCGCAGGAAGGCGACGTTGGAATTGCGCCAATAGGTGGCCAGCGCCCAAGATGCGGCGGTGCGCCGCCGCCAGATCATGGCGATGAGCCCGACGATGATGGCGAGGACAATCGTCTGTCCCATGAACAGCAGGTAGAACACCGCCGTGCGGATCGCCTGAACGGCTGCCACCAACTCTCTCCCTCAGGCTTGCCGCAGACCCTGCGCGCTGCCGGAATGCTTCACAAGCCCGACGTCTGGCTGAGGAAGCGGCGCACCGTGAGCCGCGAGGTGATGGCGGTGAGCGCCGCCAGCACCGGAATCACCGCGGCGATGCCGAGGATGCCGTCGAAGCCGAGCGAGAAGCGGCCGAACAGGAAGCCGAGCTGCGCGCTCGCCTCGTCCGGCACGATCGAGCCCGCCGCTCCCGCCACGAGGAAGAAGAACAGCACCGCCGCGAGCCCGCCGAGCACGCCGCCGCGAAAGCCCAGCGCCAGGAAGCGGCCCTGGAATTCGCCGGCGATGAAGCTGTTGGAGGCGCCGATGAAATGCAGCACGTCGACGATCTCGCGGTTCGACGCCATGGTGCCGCGCGTCGCGAACACCACCGCCAGCACCGTCGCCGCCACGATCAGCAGCAGTACCAGGATGCCGGAGATCACCAGCGTGGCGGCCATGGTGTTGAGCTGCTGCCGCCAGGCGGCATGCGTCTCGAGCGTTGCGCCCTTGACCGTCTTGAGCTCGCGCTCCAGCGTCGTCAGGTCGACGTCCTTGGGGTTGCCGAGCTCGACCACCACCAGCCGCGGAATCTCGAGCTGGCTGAGATCGAGGCCGCTGCCCAGCCACGGCTCCAGCAGCTTTTCGCTGTCCTCGAGGCTGACCGCGTGTGCGCCCGTCACCCCGGGCGTCGCCTCGGCCAGCGCCACGGCGGTACGGATGTTGCTGTCCATCACCTCTCCCTCGATCGGGCGGATCTGGATCGTCACCTCGCGGCCGACATCCGACGACCAGGCGATCGCCGATTTCTGCACCAGCACCACCCCGCCCAGCGTCACGCCGCTAAGGAAGGTCATGATGGCGATGAGCAGCACCAGCGTGCGCCCGGCCACCGACCGCTCCGGCACGATGGCGGTGGTGCGCCGGGGCGACGGCTTGGCGACCGGCGCGGCCGGCGCCGCGGCAAGGGTGGCGGCGTCAGCCATGCATCTTCACCTCGCCGTCGCGCAGCGCCATGCGCGGAAAATCGAAGGCATCGAGCAGGCTGAGCTCGTGCGTCGCAAGGATGATGGTGGTGCCGAGCTTGTTGAGCTCGGCGAACAGCCGCACCAGCCGCAGCGACAGCTCGGAATCCACATTGCCCGTCGGCTCGTCGGCCAGCAGGATGTCGGGCCGGCCGATCACCGCCCGGGCAATCGCCGCGCGCTGCTTCTCGCCGCCCGACAGCAGCGGCGGCAGCGCATCCATGCGCTCGCCCAGCCCCACCCATTCGAGCAGCTCGGTGACGTTGGAGCGGTACATCGATTCCGGCTGGCCCAGTACCCGCAGCGGCAGCGCCACGTTCTCGAACGTGGTCAGGTGGTCGAGCAGCCGGAATTCCTGGAACACGATGCCGATGTGACGGCGCATGTCGAGCAGCGAATCCTGGTTCAGCCGGCTGACGTTCCTGCCGAACATGGTCAGCGTGCCGCGGCTGGGCTTGAGCGAGAGCAGCAGCAGCCGCAGCAGCGACGTCTTGCCCGATCCGGACGGACCGGTGAGGAAATGGAACGAGCCGGGCTCGATGCGAAAGGTCAGGTCGCGGAGGATTTCCGGGCCGTGCCCGTAGCGCAAGCCGACATTGGTGAATTCGATCACTCGGGCGACGTCTCCGAATCAGCCGGCGCCGATCATAGCAGCCGAACCCCGCAAGCGTTTCCAGTTCGGAAACGCGGCACCACAGCAAGCCGGAACGGGCTCGCCAACTCCATACCCCGACGAACCGCCCAAGCCCGATGTCGATATGCCGTAACATGGGCAAGTTTGAGGAAACTTAACCGTAGGCGGCCTAGGGTCGGCCATGAGCTCGGCCGACCTCGCCACGGTGGTGATCGCCTGCCCGCATTGCGGCACGCGCTATCAGGTGCCCTTTTCGACCCTCGGGTCGGACGGGCGCGAGGTACAATGCGCCCAGTGCGGCAAGTCCTGGCACGCCCAGGCCGACGTGCCGCCGCCCCCCGCCATCGAGCCCGACCGGCTGTTTCCCGAGGACGAGGCAGCGCTCGATCTCGCCTTCGAGACGGAAGAGAAGGCGGTGGCGCCGGCCACCTTCCCGCATCCCGCCTCGATCCCGCTCGATGCCGACCATGAGCGCACGCTGGCCGAAATCCGCGCCGCTATCGCGCCCAAGGTCAAGAAACCCCCGGCCAACGCCGTCGATCCGGCCGCCATCAAGAAGGCGGCGGCCTCGTTCGACCGCCGCCAGCGCCGGGTGGTGGGCAAGCTGCCCTTCGCGCGCGTGCGCCGCACCGCCCGCCTGGGCGCCCTGGTGCTGCTCGTCTCGATGCTGGTGCTGGGGTTTTCGCTGCGGACCGACCTCGTCCGCTGGTTCCCCTCGCTGGCCGGCCTGTATGCCGCCATCGGCCTGCCGGTGAACGTCGTCGGGCTCGAATTCCAGGACAGCAAGACCATCAACACCCTGCGCGAGGGCAAGATGGTGATGCAGATTTCCGCCCGCATCCGCTCGGTCGCGAGCCGGCCGGTGCGCGTTCCGCCCATCCTGGTGAGCCTGCTCAACGAGCAGGGCGGCGCCGTCTACGAATGGACGGTGACCCCGTCCGTCGCCGAGATGGACCCCGGCGAGGTGATGGATTTTGCCACCGAAGTGAACTCGCCACCCAACGGCGCCGTTTCGGTCCGGCTCAGTTTCACAACAAAGGCTTCGTGATGGCACGCATTCTGGTGGCCGAAGACGACGACAATGTGCGGGCTTTCGTCACCCGCGCCCTGGTGCATATGGGCCACGACATCACCGAGGCCGAGGATGGCGGCATTGCCGCCGAAATCTGCGCCGAGCGCAATGGCGAGTTCGATCTGCTGCTGTCCGACATCAAGATGCCGGTGATGGACGGCATCGCGCTGGCGCTGACCGTGGCCGCGCAATTCCCCAGCCTCACCATCCTGCTGATGACGGGCTTCGCCGACCAGCGCGAGCGCGCTCACGGGCTCGAGGCGCTGATCTACGACGTGGTGCCCAAACCCTTCAGCCTGCAGACGCTGCTTGAAAAGGTCGATGACGCGCTGCGCGGTAAGCCGGTGGAGCTGCCCAGCATGGCCAAGGTCGCAATGGGCTAGCCTCGCGGCCGACGCCGCGGATTATCGGTCTTTTCGGGGCTGACGCAAAGGCTCACGTCAGCCAGTCCGGCACGCTGTCGAGCGCGATCAGTTCCTCGATCGACCTGCGCGGCCGGATGATGTGCCAGCGGGCGCCGTCGACCAGCACTTCGGGGATCAGCGGACGGGAATTGTAGGTCGAGGCCATCACCGCGCCGTAGGCGCCGGCGGTCATCACCGCCAGCAAATCGCCCTGCTTGACGCCGGGCATGCGGCGGCCGAGCGCCAGGTAGTCGCCGGTCTCGCACACCGGGCCCACCACGTCGGCGGTGATCGGCGGCAGATTGGAGTGCCGCACCGGCTGTACGTCGTGATGCGCTTCGTAGAGCGTCGGCCGGATCAGATCGTTCATCGCCGCATCGACGATGACGAAGGTCTTGTCGCCCTCCTTCACATACTCGACGCGGGTGACGAGGATGCCGGCATTGCCCACGATCAGCCGGCCCGGCTCGAGCACGATCTCGGCCCCGAGCCCGCCCAGGTGCCGCTTGACGATCTCGGCATATTCCCTCGGCAGCGGCGGGGCGTCCTGGTCGTGATGGTAGGGGATACCGAGACCGCCGCCGACATCGACATGGCGGATGTCGTGCCCCTGCCCCCGCAGATCGCGCACCAATTGGGCGAGAAGCGCATAGGCATGGTCGAACGGCGTCATGTCGGTGATCTGGCTGCCGATATGCATATCGATGCCGACCGCCTCGACGCCCGGCAGCGCCGCGATCCGCGCATAGACCTCGCGCGCCCGCGCAGACGGAATGCCGAACTTGTTCTCCTTCTTGCCGGTCGAGATCTTGGCGTGCGTGCCGGCATCGACGTCCGGGTTGATGCGCACCGACACCGGCGCGACCTTGCCCATCGCTGCGGCGATCTCGCTCAGCCGTTCGAGCTCCGGCTCGCTTTCGAGGTTGAAGCACTTGATGCCGAGCTCCAGCCCACGCCGCATTTCCGCGGCGGTCTTGCCGACGCCGGAGAACACGATCTTGCGCGCCGGAATGCCCGCCGCGATGGCGCGCTCGAGCTCGCCGCCCGAGACCACGTCGGCGCCCGCGCCTGCCCCGGCGACCACCTTCAGCACCGCCTGGTTGGAATTGGCCTTCATCGCATAGGCGACGAGCACGTCGAGCGGCGCAAACGCCTCTTGCATCACCCGCACATGACGGCGCAGCGTCGCGGCCGAATACACGTAAAACGGCGTTCTAACTGTGTCTGACAGCGCCGTCACGTCGACGTCCTCGGCAAACAGCGCGCCGTCGCGATACTCGAAGAAATGCACCTAGGACTCCGTGGGATAGGCCGCATCGATCCGTTCGGCGACCAGCTCCTGCAGCCGCCACAGATGATGATCGTGAATGCCGAGCCGCTCGAGATGAGTGACCGTGGCGTGCAAATACTCCGCCATCGAGCCGCGGCTGCCGGTGGCGCGCGCCAGCACGTCGGCGATCTGCTCTTCGCTGAGGCCGCTGACATAGCGCGGTGAGCGGCGGTCGATGCAGAAGGTCAGCGCCCGGATCGGCCCGTCTTCGCTCTCCACCGTCACCCAGCGCGGCGGAAAGGCCGATGGCTTGAGGCTCATCTCGCGCTCCAGCAGCCGGCGCAGATTGACCTCGACCGCCTCGGTCGGCAGCCGGTACAGCGCCCCTTTGCACGAGCCGCCATGATCGAGCGCCAGCATCAGCCCGGGGGCGTCGTCGGAGCCGCGAAAGCGCGTGTTCCAGCCGAGGCAGAAGGCCCGATGCCAGCCGCGCAGGATGCCGGTCCTGAGCTCCACCACCTCGCAGGCCGGCTTCCAGATCAGCGAGCCATAGGCAAAGATCCAGAAGGCCGCGCCCGCCGTCACGCCGCCGAGCAGTTCCGCCATGACCCGCCGGTAGTCGCCGTCGGTCATCAGCTCGTAGCCGGGCATTGGCCCGGAAATCTCGGGGATGTCGCGCTTCATCAGGGCGACATGCCGCTCGGTGAGCCGCATCTGCCGTGACGCCTGCGGCATGGCTACTCTACGCCGCCATCGCCGTGGCCGCCGCCGAGCCTGAGCTTGGGCGCCCGCGGCTCGACCGGCTGGCCGGTGAGCAGCGACTTCCAGCGCGCCGCCTGCGCCAGCACGTTCTCGGGCGCCGTGCCGCCATAGGAGCGGCGGGCGCGCACCGAGCTCTCGACGCTCAGCACCTTGTGGATGCGGCTGTCGATGCGATGGTCGATGAGCTTGAAATCCTCGATGGTCAGTCCGTCGAGTGGAATGCCCTTTTCCTCGGCCAGCTTGACGATGTGGCCGGTGATCTCGTGCGCGTCGCGGAACGGGATGTTGGCCTGCCGCACCAGCCAGTCGGCGACGTCGGTCGCGGTGGAAAAGCCCATGGCGGCGGCGGCCCGCATGCGCTCGCGGTTGACCTGAAGATCCTGCACCATGCCGGTCATCGCCGCGAGGCTGAGCGAGAGGGCATCGAGCGCGTCGAACGCCACCTCCTTGTCCTCCTGCATGTCCTTGGAATAGGCGAGCGGCAGGCCCTTCATCACCACCAGCAGGGAGGTCAGCGCGCCGATGATGCGCCCCACCTTGGCGCGCACCAATTCGGCGGCGTCGGGGTTGCGCTTTTGCGGCATGATCGACGAGCCGGTGGTGAACTTGTCGGAAAGCCGCACGAAATTGAACTGCGCCGAGCTCCAGATCACCAGCTCCTCGGCAAAGCGGCTCAGATGCATCGCCATGATGGAACCGGCGCTGAGCGTTTCGAGGATGAAGTCGCGGTCGCTGACGGCATCGAGCGAATTGGCCGTCGGCCGGTCGAAGCCCAGCGCCTTGGCCGTCATCTCGCGATCGATTGGGTACGGTGTACCGGCCAGCGCCGCCGAGCCGAGCGGACTCTCGTTGAGCCGCCTGCGCGCATCGCCGAGCCGCCCGCTGTCGCGGCCCAGCATCTCGACATAGGCGAGCAGATGATGGCCGAACGTCACCGGCTGCGCCGATTGCAGATGCGTGAAGCCGGGCATGATGGTTTCGGCCTCGGCGTCGGCGCGCTCGACCAGCGCCAGTTGCAGCACCTTGATCTGCGCCAGCAGCGTGTCGATGGCGTCGCGCACATAGAGCCTGAAGTCGGTCGCCACCTGGTCGTTGCGGCTGCGCGCCGTGTGCAGCCGGCCCGCCGCATCGCCGATCAGCTCGCGCAGGCGCGACTCCACGTTCATGTGGATGTCCTCGAGCGCGCGCGAAAAGTTGAACTTCTGCGAGTCGATTTCGCTGAGCACCGCGTTTAGACCGGCGACGATGGCGTCGCGGTCCGCATGCGTCAGAATGCCCGCTTCGGCGAGCATGGTGGCATGAGCGATTGATCCGGCAATGTCCTGCCGGTAAAGCCGTTGATCGAAGCCGATCGAGGCGTTGATCTCTTCCATGATGGCATCGGGGCCGGACGAAAACCGGCCGCCCCACATGCGATTGCTCATCGCCGAAATCCTTTGGAGTTCCGAGTGTCCGAACCCGCAGCAGCCCGCCCGAGAATGACACCCCGCCGCCTGCTGGTGGCAGCCCTCGTGATTGCGGCGGTAGCTATAGCGATAACGTTTTGGGTGGGCAATGCCGGCTCGCCCAAGGCATCCGACTGCGTGCCGCAGCCGGCGGCGGCCAAGAAAGTCGATGCCGCGGCGACCGGCCAGCTCGCCGCCCTCAACGGCACCGGTACCGGCCGCGGCTATGCCGACATGGCCTTCACCGACAAGGACGGCAAGCCGGTGAAACTCGCCGATTTCGCCGGCAAGTTCCTGCTGGTCAATTTCTGGGCGAGCTGGTGCATTCCCTGCCGCGCCGAGATGCCGGCGCTCGACAAGCTCGCCGCCGCCGAGAACGGCCCCGACTTCATGGTGCTGCCGATCAATCTCGACGTCGGCTCCGGCGGCCTCGACAAGGCCAGGAAATTTCTCGCCGACGGCGGCTGGAAGAACCTGCCGCTCTATGCCGATTCCACCTTCGACGCCTTCAAGCGGCTGCAGACCGAAGCCGTTGCCGCCGGCCTGCCCTCCTCGCTGTTGCTCGACAAGAAGGGCTGCGAGATCGGCGTGCTGCAAGGCCCCGCCGAATGGGATTCGCCGGACGGCAAGACTGTCATCGACGCGCTGAAATCGATATGAGCGGCGGGGTGCTCTGCGTCGGTGCGCTGAGCCTCGATACGATCTTCCGCTTCGACACGCTGCCCACCGGCCCCGGCAAATATCTGCCGGGCGAGGCGCTGGACGTCGCCCAGGGCATGGCGACGGCACAGGCCGCCAGCATCGTCCGGCTTGGCGGCAAGGCGCGCCTCTGGGCCTCCTGCGGCGATGACGCCAATGGCGACCGCATCGTGGCGCAACTCCATGACGCCGGCATCGATCTGTCGGCGCTGCGCCGCGTGTCCGGCGCCCGCTCCGGCTTCTCGTCGATCATCATGGATGCCGCCGGCGAACGCATCGTCGTGCCGTTCTACGATCCGGCGATCCGCACGCCGCCCACGGCGCTGCCGCCGATGGACGACATCGCCGTGGCGAGCGTCGACGCCCGCTGGCCCGAGGCGGCCGCCATGGCGCTGCGCGCCGCACGTGACCGCGGCATTCCCGGCGTGCTCGACGCCGACGTGGCGCCGGCCGAAACGCTGACGCGCCTCGCGGCGCTGGCCAGCCACATCATCGCCTCCGAGGCGGTCTGCGGGGCCCTGTTCGGCGCTGACGATCCGGTCCGGGCGCTGGCCGGCGCGGGCGACCGCTTCACCGCCATCACCTGCGGCGAGCGCGGCTGCTACTGGTCCGACGGCGACGGCGTCCGGCATCTGCCGGCCTTCACCGTCGATGCCGTCGACACCCTCGCGGCCGGCGACGTGTTCCACGGCGCCTTCGCCTTCGGCCTGGCCGAGGGCTGGGACATCGAGCGCAATCTGCGCTTTGCCTCCGCCGCCGCGGCGATCAAATGCACCCGCTTCGGCGGCCGGCTTGGCGCCCCGACGCGCGCCGAGGTCGAGGCGATGCTCCAGGCGGTTGGCTGAGCGGACGCTCTCGCGGCCGATCGGCCAGAGCGCAGACAAAGCCGCTCAGGCGTCGTCGCCGCCACCATGTTCACGCACCGGGCTCGCCACCTCTATGTTGGTGTCGACCAGCGGCGCGGGGGTGCCCTCGGCGAGCGCCGTGCCCGACGGCCCGCTGATGGTCTTCGCCTCGCCATGCGGGCGGCCGAAATCCGGCGCCGCCGTCTCCTGCCCGGCGGTGATGATCGAGCGCCGGATCTTGCGGGTGCGGGTGAACAGCGCCTCCATGCCGGGCCCGTCGCCGACACGCACCATGCGCTGCAGCTTGCTCAGATCCTCGAGGAACCGGCCCAGCATCTCCAGCACCGCATCGCGATTGGTGAGGAACACGTCGCGCCACATCACGGGGTCGCTGGCGGCAATGCGGGTGAAATCGCGGAAGCCCGAGGCCGAGAACTTGATGACTTCCGACTGCGTGTCCTGCTCGAGATCCGACACCGTGCCCACGATGTTGTAGGCGACCAGATGCGGGATATGGCTGGTGATCGCCAGCACCATGTCGTGATGTTCCGGCTCCATCAGCTCGACATTGGAGCCAAGCGCCGTCCAGAAGGCGCTGAGCTTGCTGACCGCGCCCGGGTCGGCCGACCTGCCCGGCGTCAGCACGCACCAGCGGTTGATGAACAGCTCAGCAAAGCCCGCCGCGGGGCCGGAATGTTCGGTGCCCGCGATCGGATGGCCGGGGATCAGGTGCACGCCCTGGGGGATATGCGGCTGCATCTGCTTGACCACGTAGGCCTTGACCGAGCCGACGTCGGAGACGATCGCCCCGGGCTCGAGATGCGGCCCGATCTGCGCCATCACCGGCCCGTACGATTGCACCGGAATGCACAGGATCACCAGATCGGCGCCGCGCACCGCCTCGACCGGATCGAGCGTATAGACGTCGCCCAGTCCCAGCGCTTGCGCCTCGTCCAGCGTCTCCTGCCGCCGCGTCGAGATGGCAATGGTCCGGACCAGCCCGTGGCGCCGGCTCGCCCGTGCGATCGACGATCCGATGAGGCCGATGCCGATCAGCGCCAGTTTCTCGAACATGCTTCTAGTCCTTTGCCCCCGGCGCGCCGAACGCCTTCAACACCTCGACCAGCCGTCGCATTGCCGGCTCCGGTCCAATCGAAATCCTCAGCCCGTTGTCGATGCCGTAGACCCCGATCTCGCGCACGATCAGCCCCTCGTCGAACAGCGCCTGGAACGCCGCCTTGCTGGTCTCGGGACTGTCGAACAGCGCCAGCACGAAATTCGCCTCGCTCGGCACCACGCGGATGGCGTTGCCGTTGAGCGCGCGAGTGAGCCAGGCCCGCCAATGCGCATTGTACTGCTTGAGCCGAACGGTGAAATCGATGTCCCGCGCCGCCGCCGCCCCGGCGAACTGCGCCGGCCGGTTGACGTTGAACGGCCCGCGGATGCGGTTGACGATATCGACCACATGCGCCGGCGCGTACATCCAGCCGATGCGCGAGGCGGCAAGGCCCATCTTCGAGAAGGTACGCACCATCACCACGTTCTCGCTGCCGCTGACCAGCGAGATGCCGACGTCGTAGTCCTCGGCCGCCACGTACTCGGCATAGGCGCTGTCGAGCACGAACAGAATGTCGGGCCGGAGCCCCGCATGCAGCCGCTCGAGCTCGGCTCCGCCCAGATACGTCCCCGTGGGGTTGTTCGGATTGGCGAGGAACAGCATCTTGGTCGCCGGCGTCACCGCCTTGAGCAGCGCGTCGACGTCGGCGCGATAGTCCTTCTCGGGCGCCATGATGATCTCGGCCGACGCCCCCATGGTGACGATCGGATAGACGTTGAAGCCATGCCGGCTCATCACCGCATTGTCGCGCTCGCCGAGATAGCATTGCGCGAGCAGGTGCAGGAGATCGTCGGAGCCGTTGCCGCACACGATCCGCTCCGGATCGAGCCCGTGCACCTCGCCCAGCGCCTGTCGCAGGATGCGCGAGGTGCCCTCGGGGTAAACCTCCGGCGACCGGTCGGCCTCGGCCAGCGCCGCCAGCGCCGCCGGCGAGGCGCCCAGCGGCGACTCGTTGGCGCTGAGCTTGATCGGCGTCACCCCCGGCGCCGCCTGCGACTTGCCCGGCACGTACGGCGCAATGTTCAGGAGGCCGGGCTGCGGCTGCGGTCGGTCGGGCGTATCGGTCATCTGCGGTCGGGGTCGGAAAATCGCCGGGACCATAGAGACGCGGGGGCCGGAAAGCCACAATTCTGCTTGAGAAATGTACGCGCCACGCGTAGATAATATCCGCATTATACGGAATATGGAGAAAATCCGTGGTTCGCGCCAGCGCCGCACAAGTTGCCAAGCAATTCGGAGTGTACGCCGAAAAAGCCCAGCGCGAGCCGGTCACGATCACCCGCCACGGCCGCGACAGCGTTGTCTTGATGTCGGTCGCGGACTATGAGCGGCTAAGATCCTACGACACTCGTGAGGCCTATTCGGTCTACGACCTACCCGACGACATTGCGGAGGCGATCCTCGGCATTGAACTTCCCGAAGACGATGACACGGCGGAGGCAGCAACGGGCAAGCCCCAGGCCGCCGAGTGAACATCGACAAGCCGACGCAACGGCAGGTCATTCGCTACAGCTATTTATGGCTCAGGGAAGCCAAGGGTGGTCACGAACAGGGACGAAAGGACCGTCCTTGCGCCATCGTGCTCGTCGCGCCGGATGAACAAAATCGAGACCAGGTCCTGGTCGCGCCGATCACGCACAGCCCGCCGGCCGGAGTTGGAAACGCGATAGAACTTCCCGCAGCGGTGAAGGCACAGCTCGGCCTGGACAGCCGGAGAAGCTGGATCGTGACCACGGAACTGAATCGCTTCAGATGGCCCGGACCTGATCTTCAACGTCTTGACGACGACGCCGTCTACGGCGAGTTGCCGATGCCGCTGTTCCGCCAATTGGTGCAATCTATGAAGGTCAATATCAGGGCCGGCCGTCTGCGCACCGTCACCCGCACCGAATAACATTCTACCGCTCCGGCAGGCCCTGCATCGCCGTCTGCGGCGCCAGGCCCGGCACGCGCACGTAGCGCTCGAGCTTCTTGCGACGCGGCACTGCGGGGAACAGCTCCTTGCGCGCCGACACCACTATGACCCCGGCGAAGGCCGGGCCGAACAGCCTGAGGAAACGCTCGAAGAAGCGCGCCAGCTTCAGCGCCAGCCGATGGCCCGATGGCGGCAGGTACAGCGCCTCGCGCCAGGCTTCGGGCACGAAGCTGTGGTCACGCAGCAGCCGCTCGACCTGGCCGCGGCTGAACGGATTGCCGTCGCCGAACGGCGTGTTGTCGAGCGCCGCCCAGACGCCGCGGCGGCGCGGCACCACCACGATCAGCCGGGCGTTCGGCGCCGCCACCCGCCACAGCTCGCGCATCAGTTCCTCGGCATCGCCGATATGCTCGAACGCGTGCACCGCGATGATCAGGTCGACCGCGGCATCGGTCAGCGGCATTTCGAGCGGATCGCACAGCACGGTGTGCGACGGCCCCTCGCGCGGCCATGACGAGGCCCCCTGCCGCGCCGGCATGAAGGCCAGCACCCGCTCGGCCGGCTCGAGGGCGAAGCGCAGATAGGGCGAGGCAAAGCCCAGCCCCAACACCCGCCGCTGCGTGACCGGCCCCGCCAGCCGGATGATTTCTTCGCGCAGCAGCGCGCGCGACACCTTCCCCAGCGGAGATTTGTAGAACCCGATCAGGCGTTTGACGTCTGGAGTCATGGCTTTGGCATCACGGAGCGGCTATGAGTCTGCACTGCCGGAGTGCGTCGGAGCAAGGGAACGTGGCCGTCCTCGTCGAAGTGTTCATGTGTCGAACCGACAATTACGGTTATCTCGTGCACGACGTCGAGACGCGCAAGACCGCGGCCATCGACGCCCCCGACGCGGGCGCCATCAAATCGGCGCTGCACAACCGCGGCTGGACCCTCACCGACATCCTGATCACCCATCACCACCGCGACCACGTCGAGGGCCTGCCGGTGCTGAAATCGGATTTCGACGTGACCGTCACCGGCCCTCGCGGCGAGGCCGAAAAGATCCTCGGCCTCGATTCCATGGTCGCTCCCGGCGAGATCGTGCTCATCGGCGCGACCGCCTTCGAGGTGCTGGCGACGCCCGGCCACACCAACGGCCATATCAGCTACCACAACGCCGTCGACCGCCACGTCTTCACCGGCGACGCGCTGTTCTCGCTGGGCTGCGGCCGCATGTTCGAGGGCAAGCCCGGCCCGATGTGGGAGGGCCTGAAGCTGCTGCGTGCCCTGCCCGACGACACGCTGATGTTCTGCGGCCACGAATATTCGGCCGACAACGCCCGCTTCGCCCTCAGCGTCGATCCGCGCAACGCCGCCCTCAACATCCGGGCCGCCGAGGTCAAGCGCATGCGCGAGGCCGGCCGCTTCACCATTCCGGTGAGCCTGGGGATGGAAAAGGCCACCAACCCCTTCCTGCGCGCCGACCAGCCGGCGCTGGCCAGGGCCGTGGGGCTCGACCCCGGCACCGAACCTTCGGCGGTGTTCGCCGCCCTGCGCGCCCGCAAGGACAGCTTCGCCTGAACCGGACGGCCCCTGGCACGTTGAAGCGCAACGGCCCGCGCCGCTAACCATGCGCCGCGAATCCGCCGCAAAACGTTAACAAATCGTTGCGAACCGGCATGCCCGTTGCGACGTTGCCGTCAGAACAAGAGCGCAACTGTTTCGTTTTGAGACGAATGCGCCGTTCCGAAACAGGGAAGGCACGGCTATGCGTCCTTTTGAGACGATCGGCACGGTACCAGCGACCACCGGCAGCGGCTCGCCATTCTCGAGCTATCGCGGCGCCCCCAAGGCGGACTTCCTGAGCCAGCTCATCGCCGAGCGCCATCACCTCGCCACGCAGCGCGCCCGCCGCCGCGCGCCCCTCGCCGAAGTGCTGCGCACCTACGACGCCGGCGGCAGGATCGCCATCCGCCGCCTGCCGCCCGGCTACCGCATCTCGGTGGACGCCTAGCCTCCGGCCATCAGTCTATCAGCGGCGTCCCCAGCGGTTGGCCGAACGAGCCCTCTAGGGAACGTTCGGACAGAGCACGGAGACGCTCGATGGAGGAGGAGCCCGACGGCTCCTACTCCATCGTCACGTCGCGGCCGGCGCCGGTGATCGAGATCGAAAAGCCCGCCACCACGTCGACGAAGCTCATCGCCATCAGCAGGAAGAAGGTCGAGCTGGCTGCCGCGCCGACCAGGATGAACTCGACCAGGAACACGATGAACAGCACCGTCGACAGCATGTGCTCGATCAGCGACGAGCGGCCGGTGTTGGTGGATTTCAGCACCTCGAAGAACAGGCAGATGATGCCGATCAGCAGCATCAGATCACCCCAGGTCAGAGACCAGTCGGTGCCCGACACCATGTGGATGCTGAAAAGCTGGCTCGACCATCCGCCCGGCAGGCCTCCGAACATGGCGAAGGCGAGCAAATTGTAGAGCACGAACGGTATCACCAGCAGTGGTGGAATGAACGGTCCGCGGCGGCGGACGGTGCTGCGGCCGCCGGGGAGGATCACGGTCTCTGACATCTCGAGGGGCTCTTTCTGGTTGTCGGCGAACAATGGCAAAGTGCATGCTGCGCCGCCAGCCCTCACTTGCAGCGGCGCTCCGGGGTCACAATATGCAGCCCGAACGGCAGGAGAAATCGATGTCCGACCCCAACACCACCGGCCCCGCCAACGATCCGCCGGGCGCCGCGCCCGGCTCCGGCGCCAACTGGCGCGACATGCGCCGTGCCGAACGCCAGGCCCGCCGCGAGGCGCGCTGGGGCATGTCCGACGATCGCGGCATGCCCGTGGGGGCGCTCATCCTGATCGCCGTCGGCGTGATCGTCCTGCTCGGCAATTTCGGGCTGCAGATTCCGGGCCATTGGTGGTCGGTGCTGCTGCTGGTTCCGGCCGTCGGCCTGCTGGTCACCGCCATCCGCTTCTACCGCGTCGACAACACCTTCGCCGGCCGCGCCATGGGGCCGCTGATCGGCGGGCTGGTGCTGCTCGCCATGGCGCTCGCCATCTTCTTCGGGCTCGACTGGGGCGTGTTCTGGCCGATCGTGCTGATCGCCATCGGCGCCGGTATCATCGTCCGGCGCGGCCAGCCGCCCCGGCCGTAACGGCCCTTCAGCCTGCCGATCGACAACCGCTGGTGGATACTGGTGGCCGTCCTCGCCGTGCTCGCGACCATCTCGGTCCTGCGGCAATGGCGGCGGTGAGCTAGATCTTGAGCGGGCCGACCATCTCGGCGGGCCGCACTTCCTTGTCGAATTCCTCGCCGCTTAAGAGGCCGAGCTCGATGGCGCTTTCGCGCAGCGTCGTGCCCTTCTTGTGCGCGTTCTTGGCGATCTTGGCGGCGTTGTCGTAGCCGATCCTGCGGTTGAGCGCCGTCACCAGCATCAGTGACTGGTCGACCAATTGCTGGATGCGCGCGCGGTTGGGCTCGATGCCGATGGCGCAATGGTCGTTGAAGCTCTTGGCCGCATCGGCGAGCAGCCGCACCGCCTGCAGGAAATTGTAGGCGATCACCGGCTTGAACACGTTGAGCTCGAAATTGCCCTGGCTGGCGGCAAAGCCGATGGCGGCGTCGTTGCCCATCACCTGCGCCACCACCATGGTCATGGCTTCCGACTGCGTCGGGTTGACCTTGCCCGGCATGATCGAGCTGCCGGGCTCGTTCTCGGGAATGGAGATTTCGCCCAGGCCCGAGCGCGGGCCCGAAGCCATCCAGCGCACGTCGTTGGCGATCTTCATCAGCGCCACGGCCAGTTGCTTCAGCGCCCCCGAGGTGCCAACGAAGGCATCGTGCCCCGCCATCACCGCGTATTTGTTCGGGGCCGTCACGAACGGCCGACCGGTAACCCGCGCGATCTCGGCGGCGACCGTCTCGCCATATTGCGGGTGCGCGTTGAGGCCGGTGCCGACCGCCGTGCCGCCCAGCGCCAGCTCGTAGAGCTGCGGCAGCGTGGCGCGCACCGCCTTGAGCGCCAGATCGATCTGCGCCACCCATCCGCTCATCTCCTGGCCCAGCGTCAGCGGCGTTGCGTCCATCAGATGCGTGCGGCCGATCTTGACCACGTCCATGAACTGCCTGGACTTGTCGGCCAGCGTGTCGCGCAGCAGCTCGACGCGGTGGAAGAAATAGCCCTCGAGCGCCTCGACCGCGGCAATGTGCATGGCGGTGGGGAAGGTGTCGTTCGACGACTGGCTCATGTTGACGTGGTCGTTGGGATGGATCGGCTTTTTTGACCCCATCACCCCGCCCGCCAGCTCGATGGCGCGGTTGGAGATGACCTCGTTGACGTTCATGTTGGACTGCGTGCCCGAGCCGGTCTGCCACACCACCAGCGGGAAATGTTCCTTGAGCTTGCCCGAGATCACCTCGTCGGCCGCCTTGACGATCAGATCGTGCGTCGCCTGGTCCATCAGGCCGAGCTTGAGATTGGCCCCGGCGGCCGCTTTCTTGAGGATGCCGAAGGCGCGGATGATCTCTTCGGGCATCTTCTGCCCGCCGATGTCGAAATTGGCCAGCGAGCGTGCCGTCTGCGCCCCGTAATACTTGTCAGCCGGCACGTTGATGGTGCCCATCGAGTCCGATTCAACGCGGATGCTGCTCACCGAAAACCCCCTAAACGAAACGGCCAGCCCTTTTGGGACTGGCCGGAAAATTGTGCAAGTCGACGAAAGCCCGAACTTAGGCCTTCTTGGGCTCGATGATCTGGCGGCCGCGATACATGCCGGTCTTGAGGTCGACATGGTGCGGACGGCGCAGCTCGCCCGAATCCTTGTCCTCGACGTAAGCCGGGGCGGCAAGGGCATCGGCGGAGCGGCGGAACCCGCGCTTCATCGGCGAGGTCTTGCGCTTTGGAACGGCCATTTCGGTCTCCGTAAAATTGGGCTGGCGCCAGGCGTGCCGGCGTCGACAGATCGGGGTCTGCCGGAAAGTTGGCGGCTCTATAGAGAAGAAAACCGGCTTTGGCTAGGGGAAGGGCCAAGATTCTGAGCCACGGACGCGGCCCTTGCCCAGAGGCACCTTTGTACCACATCGTCATTCCCGCGCAGGCAGGAATCCAGTACCAAGCTGGCCGCAACCGCGCCTGCGGAGAGTCCTGCCTGGATTCCCGCCTGCGCGGGAACGACGATGGGGATGATGGCGGCTTTCGACGAAAAACTGGGGCACAACGCCGCCGACATCGAGCGCGCGCTGGACGTGCTGCTGGCGGCCGGGCCGCTCAGCGGCCCCGACGCGCCGCCCGACAGGCTGGTCGACGCCATGCGCCACGGCACGCTCAATGGCGGTAAACGCCTCCGGCCGTTCCTGCTGCGCCAGACCGCACAGATGCTCGGGGTTGCACCCGAGCTGAGCCTTGCCGCCGCCGTCTCGGTCGAGCTGGTCCATTGCTACTCGCTGATCCACGACGATCTGCCGGCAATGGACGACGACGACCTCCGCCGCGGCCGCCCCACCGTGCACAAGGCCTATGACGACGCCACCGCCATCCTCGCCGGCGACGCGCTGCTCACGCTGAGCTTTGCGCATCTGGCCGAGCACGGCAGCACCGCCCCTGCCATCCGCGCCCGCCTCGTGGTCGAGCTCGCGACCGGCGCCGGCGTCGGCGGCATGGTCGGCGGGCAGATGCGCGACATCGAGGGCGAAACCACGCCGCTCGACCGCCTCGGCATCGCCCGCATGCAGGCGATGAAAACCGGCGCCCTGATCCGCGCCGCCATCCGCATGGGCGCCGTGCTCGCCGGCGCCGACAACGACGCGCTCGGCCATCTCACCCGCTACGCCGAAGCCGCCGGCCGCGCCTTCCAGCTCGCCGACGATCTGCTCGACGTCACCGCCTCGCCCGAGGCGCTGGGCAAGGCCACCGGCAAGGATGCCGGCCGCAACAAGCAGACGCTGGTGTCGATGCTGGGCCTCGACGCCGCGCGCCGCCACCTCGGCGACATCGTGCACGACGCCATCACCGCCCTCACCCCGTTCGGTCCGGAGGCCACCACGCTGCGCGAGACCGTGCGCTACTTCGCCACCCGGGAAAACTGATGCCGCCGATGCTCCTCAGCGACATTCCTGATCGCTTCTGGCACGTCCCTTATGACGCGACGCGCTATCCCGGCGCACCGGGTGTCGACAGCATCGCCGCCGGCGCGAATTGCCAATTGTTTGCATATGAATTGTTGCGGGCCTTCGGCCGCGAGCTGCCGCCGCTGCGCTCCAGCGACCTTTGGGCCGATACGCAACACACCGAGCGCGTCAGCGACGATTTCGAGCCGCTCGACCTTCTCTTGTTTGGCCCGACCGCAGATCCCTTTGGGGCGCACATTGCCGTGTCTCTCGGCGACGAGCGGGCGATCCACCTGAGCCAGCGCATCGGCACCCCAGCCGTATGGTCCATCGCGCGCTTCCGCGACGAGGCAGACTATGCCGTGCTGATTGGGGCTAAGCGCGTCATTCGGACAGCACACAATGAGTCTTGAAACCGTCAAGGCGGACCTCGCCGTCCGCGCGCCCGATCTATCCGTGATGGTGACCGACGCCTCGACCGCCACCGTGCAGCTTGCCGCCGAGGTGCACGGCGTCGCCCCCGGCCAGATCGCCAAGACCCTTGCCATCCGCGTCAACGATGCCGAGTTCCTGCTGGTGACCCGCGGCGATGCCCGCCTCGACAACAGGAAGGCCAAGGCCGCGTTCGGCGGCCGGCCGCGCATGCTCGGTCCCGATGACGTGCTACGCCTGACCAGCCACGCCGTCGGCGGCGTCTGTCCCTTCGGCCTGCCCGGCCCGCTGACCATCTATTGCGACGTGTCGCTCAAAATCTACGACGAGGTGATCCCCGCCGGCGGCTCCACCCACGCTTCGGTGCGCCTGCCGCTGGCGC
This sequence comes from Devosia sp. 67-54, assembly GCF_001899075.1. Classification (GTDB taxonomy): domain Bacteria; phylum Pseudomonadota; class Alphaproteobacteria; order Rhizobiales; family Devosiaceae; genus Devosia_A. The sequence continues at coordinate 305,920 of NZ_MKVA01000008.1, forward strand.
GGCTGGTGGAGCTCTGCGGCGGCAAATGGGCCGACGCCTGCGAGGTCCCCGCCGCATGACCGGCATGCAGCTCATCGCCGTCAATATCGGACGCCCCGAACACGTTCCGGGCTACAAGCCGCTGACCGGCATCTGCAAGCATCCGGTGGCCGGCCCGGTGGCGATCGCTCCGCTCGGGGTCGCCGATGATGCCGTGATGGACACCAAGCACCATGGCGGGCTCGACCAGGCGGTTTATCTCTACGGCCGGCCCGACTACGAGTTCTTCGAGCGCGACCTCGGCCGCGCGCTGCCGCCGGGCCTGTTCGGCGAAAACCTCACCATCGCCGGCCTCGACAGCCGGACCATCAGGGTCGGCGATCGCTTCGAGATCGGCGAGGTGGTGCTCGAAGCCACCGCGCCGCGCATCCCCTGCGCCACCTTCGCCGCCCGCATGGGCGATCCGCACTGGGTCAAGCGCTTCTTCGCCGTCAACCGCCCCGGTGTCTATGCCCGCGTGCTGCAGCCCGGCACGGTTGAGGCCGGCATGCCTGTCACGCACACGCCCTACGCCGGCGAGCCGGTGCTGCTGACCGAGCTGATGGCCGACTACAAGGCCCCTGCGCCCGAGCGCATGCGCCGCCTGCTCAGGGCGCCCATCCACCGCAAGCTGGTCGAGCGCTACACGGCTCGGCTGGCCCAGGGCGACCTGTTCGGCTGAAAGGTCCGGTTACTCCGCCGGCTCGACGGCGCGTGCCTTGGCGCCCGTGCCGAAGCGCTGCTCGATGTAGTCGGCGACCATCACCTTGAACTGCTCGGCCACATCGGCGCCGCGCAGCGTCGCGACCTTCCTGCCCTCGATGAACACCGGCGCCGCCGGCGTCTCGCCGGTGCCCGGCAGCGAAATGCCGATATCGGCATGCTTGCTCTCGCCCGGGCCGTTGACGATGCAGCCCATCACCGCCACCGAAAGCTGCTCGACCCCCGGATAGCGCTCGCGCCACTCCGGCATCGAGACATTGAGGTGGTCCTGGATTTCCTTGGCCAGCACCTGGAAGGTCTGGCTGGTGGTGCGCCCGCAGCCGGGGCACGCGGCCACCACCGGCAGGAACTGGCGGAAGCCCATGGTCTGCAGCAGCTCCTGCGCCACCCGCACTTCCTGCGTGCGGTCGCCGCCCGGCTCGGGCGTCAGCGACACCCGGATGGTGTCGCCGATCCCCTGCTGCAGCAGGATGCCCATCGCCGCCGACGAGGCGACGATGCCCTTGCTGCCCATGCCGGCTTCGGTGAGTCCCAGATGCAGCGCATAGTCGCAGCGCGCGCTGAGCTCCTGGTACACCGCGATCAAATTCTGCACGTCCGAGACTTTGGTGGACAAGATGATCCGGTCGCGGGAAAGCCCGATCTCTTCGGCCCGCGCCGCGCTCAGCAGCGCCGACTGGATGATCGCCTCCCGCTGCACCGCCGCCGCCGACACCGGCTCGGGCGACGCCGAATTCTCGTCCATCAGCCGGGTCAGCAGCTCTTCGTCGAGCGAGCCCCAATTGACCCCGATGCGCACCGGCTTGCCGTAGCGCAGCGCCAGCTCGATCAGCGTCGCGAACTGCGTGTCGCGCTTGGCCTTGAAGCCGACATTGCCCGGATTGATCCGGTACTTCGCCAGCGCCTCGGCCGCCGCCGGATGATCGGTCAGCAGCTTGTGGCCGATGTAGTGGAAATCGCCGATCAGCGGCACCGTGATGCCCATGCGCGCCAGCCGGTCGCGGATATGCGGCACCGCCGCCGCGCTCTCGTCGCGATCGACGGTGATGCGCACCAGCTCCGAGCCGGCGCGCCAGAGCTGCGCCACCTGCCGCACGGTGGACTCGACGTCGGCGGTATCGGTGTTGGTCATCGACTGCACGACGATCGGCGCGCCGCCGCCGACGCGGACGCCGCCGACATCGACGCCAATTGTATGCTTGCGTTCGGAAATGCTCATGAGGCCTCGAAATAAGCCTTAGCGCCTAGGCGCGCAACGTTGCCGTAAGATGACGTCTTGAAACGCCCCACACAACGACCACATTTCGCTGCAAAGGAGGCCCCATGCACCGTTTGCTGCGTTTCAAGGATGAACTGGTCACGCTGTGGCGCGCCTTCCTCGCGCCCGAGACGCCGTTGTGGCTCAAGGCGCTGATGCTGCTGGTCCCCGCCTACCTGCTGAACCCGTTCGATTTCATCCCCGATTTCGTCCCGGTGCTCGGCTGGCTCGACGACGCCATCGTCATCCCCCTCCTGGTGAGCGTCCTCGTGCGCCTCGTGCCGCGCCCGGCCCCGTCGCGCTCGACCAGCCGCCCCGGCAACGGCCCGGTGATCGACGGCGACTACCGGCGGCTGTAGCGGCCGGTCCGGCACCATCTCTGGACCCTCGAACGGCGCGGCGATAGAAGCGGCCCCACACCGGAGGGGCCGCGATGTACTACCTCATGATCGTGCTGCTGATGGGCGTGCTGCCCATCGCCTCGGTGCTGATCGAGCAGGCAGCCGGCCATGGCGACTGGATCGCCTTGGTCGGACGCTGGTTCGTCTTCTGGGCCGGCGGCATCCGCCTGCTGCTGGCCGGCGTCCGCCAGATCGCCAATCCGGCCTTCACCGCCAGGACCATCTTCGAGATCGAAGACCTGGACGCCAGCAAGATCGTTGTCGAGCTCGGCTTCGCCAATTTGGCCATGGGCCTCGTCAGCGTCGCCTCGATCGTCCGGCCCGATTGGGTGCTGCCCGCCGCCATCGTGACCGGCCTCTATTACGGCCTCGCCGGCATCCGGCACATCGCCAACACCGGCCGCAACCGCATCGAGACCTGGGCCACGGTCTCGGACCTCTGGATCTTCGTGGTGCTCGCCGCCTACGCCGTCACCACCTTGGTTCGCGGGTATTAGGCGGCGTCGAGCTTGTACGGCCGTATCAGCAGCTCGGCCGGAATCTTCCACTGCTCGTGCAGCTTGTGGATCATGCCCAGCGTCAGCGACCGCTTGCGATTGAGAATCTCTGACGCCCGCGAGCGGGATCCGAGCAGCTTGGCGAGATCGTCCTGGGTGCGGCCGGTGACATCAATGTGTGCCAGGATGACCTCGACCGGGTCGCTGAGTGTTTCCGGTTCCGGTGGCCACCGCTTTTCTTCGTACGCGACCACCAACGCGATGAGTACATCCAACCGATCGCCTTCTGGCGTCCCCTCGGGCGACAGCCATAGTCGATCGATCTCCTTGAGGACTGTCCGATAGTCCTTGTCGGATTTGATTGGTTGGATGTCCATCCGCAGTCCTGTCAGAATTGAGCGATCGTAAGCGCGTCAATGCGGTCATACTCCGCATGCGTGCCGATGAACTTCATATAGAGCGTCTGTCGCGGAAAATCGAACGCAGCAACCATACGATATGCTCCGCCATGGATCGCGAACCTGACGCGCTCGGCGTTGAGCACCTTCGCACCGCCAAAATCTACCAGCACGTCGGCAGTGGTCCGCCAACGCGCCTTCCGCGAGATGTTGTACCAGCGACGCAACGATGCTGCCGCGTCTGGATGCGCATGTCCGTATGCCCGCAGGTGTCCATACGCCACGACACGCATGCGGCAAATCTAGCACGTTCCCGCCTTGGGAACAACCCTACTCGAATCGGACCAGCAAATCCTTGGCGTCGATCTGGTCGCCCGGCTTCACCGTGACTTCGGCGACGACGCCGTCGGCTTCGGCGTGGATGGCGGTTTCCATCTTCATGGCCTCGATCGACAGCAGCACGTCGCCGGCGCTGACCGGGTCGCCCACCTTGACCGACAGCCCCGAGATCACCCCCGGCATCGGCGCGCCGACCTGGCGCGGATCGCCGAGCGCCGCCTTGGGCCGGACCTGCACCTCGCCCACCTTCAGCCGGTCCGGCACGGTGATGGTGCGCGGCTGCCCGTTGAGGTCGAAGAACACCCGCACCTGGCCCTTCTCGTTGGTCTCGGCGCGGCCCAGATAGTTGATCACCATGGTCTTGCCGCGCTCGATCTCGGCGAAGATTTCCTCGCCCTGGTCGAGCCCGTAGAAATACACCGGCGTCGGCAGCACCGCGGTCGGCCCGTAGCGGTCCTGCGTCTTGAGGAAATCGAGGAAGACCTTGGGGTACATGAGGTAGGAGGCGAGGCGGAAATCGTCGATCTTCTCGCCGGTCTCCTTGGCCACCCTGGCCCGCTCCGCCTCGAGGTCGACGTCCTTGAGATAGGAGCCGGGCCGCTCGGTGAGCGGCGTGCGGCCCTTCAGCACCTTCTTCTGCAGGTTTTTGGGGAATCCGCCCGGCGGCTGCCCGAGATCGCCGGCGAAGAACCCGACCACCGAATCCGGGAACGCGATCTCGCGGTTCGGGTCCTCGACGTCGGCGCGCGTCAGCCCGGAGCTGACCATGGCGAGCGCCATGTCGCCCACCACCTTGGAGCTCGGCGTCACCTTGACGATATCGCCAAACATCCGGTTGACGTCGGCATAGGTCTTGGCCACTTCGTGCCAGCGGCTCTCGAGCCCCAGCGAACGCGCCTGTTCCTTGAGGTTGGTGAACTGCCCGCCCGGCATTTCGTGCAGGTAGACTTCCGACGCGCCGCCCTTGAGGTCGCTTTCGAAGGCGCGGTACTGCGTGCGCACCGCCTCCCAGTAGAACGAGATTTCGCGGATCACCTTGGCATCGAATCCGGGATCGCGATCGGTGTCGCGCAGCGCCGCCGCCACCGAGCCGAAAGTCGGCTGGCTGGTGGTGCCCGAGAACGCGTCCATCGCCGCATCCACCGCGTCGACGCCGGCCTCGACCGCCGCCATCAGCGTCGCCGAGGCGGCGCCCGACGTGTCGTGCGTGTGGAGGTGGATCGGCAGCCCGATCTCCTGCTTCAGCGCCGAGATCAGCACCTTGGCGGCCGCCGGCTTCAGCAGCCCCGCCATGTCCTTGATGCCGAGGATGTGCGCGCCTGCCGCCTCCAGCTCCCTGGCCAGTCCGACGTAATATTTGAGGTCGTATTTCGGCCGGCTCGCATCGAACAGGTCGCCGGTGTAGCAGATGGCGCCCTCCGCCACCTTGCCCGCCTCGGCCACCGCGTCGATCGACACGCGCATGTTTTCGACCCAGTTGAGGCAGTCGAAGATGCGGAACACATCGACGCCGCCCTTCGCCGCCTGGCGCACGAAGAACTTGACCACATTGTCGGGATAGTTGGTGTAGCCGACGCCGTTCGATCCGCGCAGCAGCATCTGCGTCAGGATGTTCGGCGCGCCCTCGCGCACCGCCGCCAGCCGCTCCCACGGATCCTCGTTGAGAAAGCGCATCGCCACGTCGAACGTCGCGCCGCCCCAGCATTCGAGCGAGAACAGATTGGGCAGCCCGCGCGCATAGCTCTCGGCGATGCGCGTGATGTCGTAGCTGCGCATGCGCGTCGCCAGCAGGCTCTGATGCGCGTCGCGCATCGTGGTGTCGGTGAAGAGCACTGCCTTTTGCGCCTTCATCCACTCGGCGAGGCCCTTCGGCCCCTGCCGCTCCAGCACCTGCCGCGAGCCGTCGATCAGCGTCACCGGCTCGTAGAGCGGCGGCACCGGCTCGATGGCGTCGGCCGGCGGCCGCGGCCGGTCTCGCACTTCCGGATGGCCGTTGACCGTGACGTCGGCGATATAGGTCAACAGCTTGGTCGCCCGGTCCTTGCGGCGCTCGAACTGGAACAGCTCCGGCGTCGTGTCGATGAACCGCGTGGTGTAGCGGTTGTTGACGAAATCGGGATGCGTGATGATGTTCTCGAGGAAAGCGAGATTGGTCGCGACGCCGCGGATGCGGAACTCGCGCAGCGCCCGGTGCATGCGGGCGATCGCCTCTTCCGGCGTCGGCGCCCAGCAGGTGACCTTCTCGAGCAGCGGATCGTAGAACCGCGTGATGATGGCGCCGGCATAGGCCGTGCCCCCGTCGAGCCGCACCCCGAACCCGGTCGCCTCGCGATAGGCGGTGATCCGCCCGTAATCTGGAATGAAATTCTCTTCCGGATCTTCCGTCGTCACCCGGCACTGGATGGCGTGGTCGCGCAGCTTGATGTCCTGCTGCTTCGGCACGCCCGATTCCGGCGTGCCGATCACCGCGCCCTCCATGATGCGGATCTGCGCCTTGACGATGTCGATATCGGTAACGATCTCGGTGACCGTGTGCTCCACCTGGATGCGCGGGTTCACTTCGATGAAGTAGAATTTGTCGGTGTCGGCATCGAGCAGGAATTCGACCGTGCCGGCGCAGCGATAATTGGCGCTGCGCCCGAGCCGCAGCGCCGCCTCGGTCAGGTCGTGGCGTACCGCGTCGCTCAGATACGGTGCCGGCGCCCGCTCCACCACCTTCTGGTTGCGCCGCTGCACCGAGCAGTCACGCTCGAACAGATGCACGAGGTTGCCGTGGTCGTCGCCGATGAGCTGCACCTCGACGTGCCGCGCCCGCTCGATCAGCTTTTCGAGATACATCTCGTCCTTGCCGAACGCCGCCTTGGCCTCGCGCTTGCCCTCGCTCACCTCGGCGACCAGCGATTTCTCGTCCATGATCCGGCGCATGCCGCGCCCGCCGCCGCCCCAGCTCGCCTTCAGCATCAGCGGATAGCCGATGGCGGCGGCGAGGCGCTTCACCTCCTCCATGTCGTCGGGCAGCGCCTCGGTGGCCGGCACCACCGGCACGCCGGCGGCGATCGCCATGTTGCGCGCCGCGACCTTGTTGCCGAGGTCGCGCATGGTCTGCGGCTTCGGCCCGATGAAGATGATCCCGGCATCCTCGCAGGCTTCGGCGAACTCCGGCGATTCCGACAGCAGCCCATAGCCGGGATGGATGGCGTCGGCGCCCGCCGCCCGCGCCACGCGGATATATTCGTCGATCTGCAGGTACGCCTCGACCGGCCCCTTGCCCTTGCCGATCAGGTACGCCTCGTCGGCCTTGAAGCGGTGCAGCGCCAGCTTGTCCTCTTCGGCGTAGCAGGCAACGGTCTTGATGTTCAGCTCGTTGGCCGCGCGGAACACGCGGATGGCGATTTCGCTGCGGTTGGCGACGAGGATTTTCTTGATCGGCATCGATTTAAGGTCCGGTCACGAGGGGACGAGGGCGTTGCCGCCGGCTCGAAAAACAAAGGGCCCCGCATCGACGAGGCCCCGGGCTTACTGTTTCTGGCTGAGATGGCCCAAGAGGTGGGACATGTCGTAGCCGGCGCGCGCCGCCGCCGCGACGATCTCCTCTGCCGGCAGCTTTCCGGCCTGCGACAGCGCCCACAAGGTGGTGGAGCGCGTGCCGGATCGGCAGAATGCCAGGACGGGCCCGGCGCTCCCCTCGAGCGCCGCCTCCGTCTCGACCACCATCTGCGACGACACCCCGTCGCGTCCGAGCGGGATGTAGTGGTAGGCGAGCCCGGCCTTTTCGGCCGCCGCCTGCATCGTCGCCGAGGACGGCTGGTCAGGCGATTCCCCGTCCGGCCGGTTGTTGATGACGGCGGTGAAACCGAGGGCCTTGAGCGCGGGAAAATCCTCCGGGCTGATCTGCGGGGCGACGCTCACGTGCTCGTTGATCCGCTTGACGTCCAATACTCTGCTCCAACTCGCGCCTTCGGGCTTCCCGGGGGAGGGTTATAGACGCCGGCCGCCGCCGGAGGCAACCGCGGCCTGCTCGGCAAAAAGGCGGAGGCCCGCCCGCCTATTGCGCCGGCTTGCCCACCCAGGGCTGCCAGATTTCGCCGCGCGCCGCGACGAACGCGTCGGCGACGCTCTCGATCGTCGCCCCGGGCTCGCTGAGGTTCTGCAGCAGCGTGTTCATCTCGGCGAACGGCATGTGCGCACGCTGGAAATACGCCGCCACCTCCGGCGCATCGAGGAACACCCATTGCGCCAGCGCCACGATCACCGGATCGGGCGAGAACCCGGACGGCTTCGGGTCGGCGCAGGCGACCCGGCCGAGGCACACGAAGCTGTCCTTGTCGAACGGCCCCAGATCCACCTGCTTGAAGGCGAATTGCGCAAGCACCGCATTGGGTTGCCAATAGTAGAACAGGATCGGCTGCTTGCGGCTCTCGGCCTCAGAGATCAGCGTGTCGAGCTCGAACCGATTGGCCGGCTCGACGATGTCGAACACCCCCTCGAGCCCGTTGGCGCGGATCAAATTGCGGTTGATCACCGAGCAGGCCCAATCCGGCGGGCACGAGATGAACCGCGCCTTCTTCTGCCCGGGGGCGAGGAAATCCTTCCAGTTCGCCTTGAGGCCGGCGATCGTCGTCACGTCGGGGTGCGCCGCGACCTCGTAATCGGGCACGAACCAGCCCTCGAACGTGGCGTCGGAATAGGTGGTGCCGGCCTGCCGCACCTCCTCGGTCTTGAGCGCGGTGTTCCACACGTCGGCAACGCGGGTGATCCACAATTCCGGCGCCACCGCCGGCTGCCCGTTGGCCCCCATCGACGACGGCGTCACCGCGAGGTCGCCCGGCACCACCTCGACGTCGCAGCCGAATTGCTGCTGCACCAGCCGGGCGTGGATTTCGGCCAGCAATTGCGCCGTCGGCCATGGCATGCGGGCGATGGTGATGGTCTTGCCGCCGCAGGGCGGCGGCGGTCCCGGCTCCTCCGACGACGAGGCGTCGGCGTCGTCGGCCGTGTCGGGCACGCTCACCGCCTCGCTGGCGCCGGGCGGCTGCAGCGAAATCACCGAGTCCTGCGCGAACACCGGCCCCGCCAGCAGCACGGCCAGGGTGAGACAGCAGGAAAATCGGAGCATCGGAGGTCCGCCGCGCACAAAAACCGGGGCGAGCGTAAGCGCTTCGCCGCCGTTTACGCAACCGCGCGAACGCCTTGACCGCCCGATCAAATCCGGGTGACTCGCGATTACGATTTGTGCAATATCGGCCGCAGCGGAGCGTCGTAAGGGGCTCCCATAAGATGTTGCGCCGGTTGAACAAGGTCCGAAACGGCCGCCGAGCGGGGCAACCATTGCAGAGGGACATCATGATCAATGTGAACAAATTCGTCGGTCTCGCGGCCGCTGCTGCCATCCTGGCGGCGACCCCCGCGCTGGCCGCCGACGTCAAGGTCGGTATTCTCGGCGACATCACCGGACCGATCGAAGCCCTGGCCGGCCCGATCGTCAAGGCGGCCCAGCAGGCCTTCAGCGACGTCAATGCCCAGGGCGGCATCCTCGACGGCAAGCTGGTCGTGGTCACCGGCGACAGCGCCTGCGACCCGTCCGTGGCCGGCCCGGCCGCCGACAAGCTCGTCAACACCGACCAGGTCGTCGGCATCGTCGGCGCCTTCTGCACCGGCGCCACCATCGGCGCCGCGACCGCCGCGGGCATCCCCGGCGGCGTCGTCATGATCTCGCCGTCCGCCACCGCGCCGGCGCTGACCACCCTCGACGACAAGGACCTCGTCTTCCGCACCGCCCCGTCGGATGCGTTCCAGGGCGTCAAGCTCGCCGACCTGCTCATCCAGAAGGGCATCAAGTCGGTGGCGCTCACCTATGTGAACAACGACTACGGCAAGGGCCTCGCCGACGTGTTCAAGGCGACCTACACCAAGGAAGGCGGCACCATCTCCGCCGACGTGTCGCATGAAGACGGCAAGGCCGACTATCGCGCCGAGCTCGGCCAGCTGGCCGCCGGCGGCGACAAGAACCTGGTGATCATCGCCTATGCGTCGGGCTCCGCCCACACCATCCTGCAGCAGGCGGTCGAGGCCGGTGACTTCACCACCTATATCGGCGTCGACGGCGTGATCGGCGACGACCTGCTCAAGGGCATCGACCCGGCGGCCGTCAACGGCCACCTGTTCGCCACCCGCGCCGGCGCTTACACCGGCGACGGCGCTGCGGCCTTCGACAAGAACGAAGCCGCGCTCAAGAACGACAAGGGCCAGTACGACACCTACGTGCCGCAGGCCTACGACGCCGCCTTCCTGCTCGCCCTCGCGATCGAGAAGAACGGCAAGGCCGACCGCGCCGGCCTGAGCCAGGCGCTGCGCGACGTCGCCACCGCCCCGGGCGAGAAGATCCTGCCCGGCGAGTGGAAGAAGGCCGTCGAGCTGATCAAGGCCGGCAAGGACATCGACTATGAGGGCGCCTCGGGCCCGGCCGAGTTCGACAAGGCCGGCGACGTCGACGGCATCATCGTCGAGGTCGACGTGCAGGACGGCAAGTTCGTCGAAGTCGGCCCGGTCAAGTGATCGGCTGGCATCGCTGAGTTGACGAGGCCCGGGAGCGATCCCGGGCCTTTTCGTTGCCGCCCGGCAGAAAAATCGCGACCGGCTGTCGAAAGCCGCTCGGCTCCGTCGATTAGATGCAACACCCATCACGGAGCAGCAGCATGACCCCGACCATCACCGCTTTTGAACGTTCGCCCGATGGCGGCAAGGGCCTGGCCCGCGACATGCGCGTGCGCTGGGCGCTCGAGGAGGTCGGCCAGCCCTACGAGGTCCGCTACGTGTCCTTTGCGGCGATGAAGCAGCCAGCCCACCGGGGGCGCAATCCCTTCGGCCAGATCCCGACCTATGAGGACGGTGGCCTGGTGCTGTTCGAAAGCGGCGCCATCATCTTTCACATCGCCGGGCGGCATGCCGGCCTGCTGCCGGCCGACGCCGATGCCCGGGCGCGCGCCATCGCCTGGATGTTCGCCGCGGTCAGCACCGTGGAGCCGCCGATCCTGGAATTTGCCAGCGCCTGGCTGTTCGAGAGCCCGCAGAGCTGGGCCGCCGAGCGCATGCCGATGCTCGAGGAGCGCGTGCATGTCCGGCTCCGCGACCTGTCGGCCCGGCTCGGCGAGGCCGAGTGGCTGGACGGAAACTTCAGCGCCGGCGATCTGATGATGGTGCATGTGCTGCAGCGCCTCGCGCCGTCCGGCATGCTGGCCAAACACCCCAGCCTTGCCGCCTACGTCGCCCGCGCCGAAGCCCGCCCCGCCTACCGGCGCGCCTTTGCGGCGCAATACGCCGTGAATGCCGCGGCGTGAGGCGCCCTACCGCTCGCGCCGCACCACTTCGGGGATCAGGCCCTTGGGGGCGTAGCGCAGCGCCAGGACGATCACCACGCCGAGCACGAACACGCGCATCTGCAGCGACCGTGAATCGATGTCGGGGATGGCGCCCCAGCCGAGCTGCGTGGTCCAGCCGGAAATGGCGTAGAATAGTGCCTGGCTGAGTGGCCCCGACAGCGTATAGACCAGATAGATCAGCATCGCGCCGAGCAGCGCGCCCCAATTGTTGCCGGCGCCGCCCACGATCACCATAACCCAGAACAGGAAGGTGTGGTTGATCGGCTGGTACGAGCCCGGATCGAAGATCTGCAGCATCGACACCAGCATCGCCCCGCCGATGCCCATCAGCACCGCGCCAAGCACGAACAGCTCCAGCTGCCGTGCGGTGACGTTCTTGCCCATCGAATTGGCGGCAATGAAGTTGTCGCGGATCGCCCGCATCATCCGCCCCCACGGCCCGCCATAGGCGCGCTGGATGAGGAACATCACGATGGCGACGACGACCAGCGCCAGCGCCAGATAGCCGCCGCGCGCATAGATGAAGGACACCGCCGGCGCGACGCCGTGATCCTGATAGTCGCCCGGCGTCGGCACCGGCCAGGGGATCGGCGACACGGTGAGCGTGCCGCGCGTCAGCCAGTCGGCGTTCTTGATCAGCGCCCGGATGATTTCGGAGATGCCGATGGTGGCGATGGCGAGATAGTCCGACCGCAGCCCGAGCGCGATCTTGCCGATGATCCAGGCGACGCCGCCGGCGAGGATGCCGCCGAAAATCCAGCCGAGCACCGGATGCAGGCCAAGGCCGCCGATGAAGCCGTCATGCTTTTCGATGTAGTTCGCCGCCGGATCGATCTGGCTGCGATAGACGACATAGGCGATGAAGTAGCACAGCACCATCAGCGCCGCCTTCCAGCCGCCCTTGAGCGGCAGCCGCCGGGCGCCCCACACCAGCGCGAACCCGGCCGCGAACGCCACCAGCGCACGCAGCAGCCAGATCGGCCCCTCGCCGGTCCAGAACGTCTTGCTGACCGGATAGGAGACGAAGGTGACGGCGAAGCCGCCGATCATCACGAAGCCGAGGATGCCGAAATTGAACAGCCCGCCATAGCCGAACTGCACGTTGAGCCCGAGCGCCACCAGCGCGAAGGCGGTGGATTGCAGCAGCAGCAGCGAGATGTTGGCCGGTCCCTGCCACAGCCCGACCAGCACGATGAAGACGGCCAGCCCCAGATAGAGCAGCGCCGCCCGCGAGACGCTGTTCATGTCGAGGCCCCCTTGAAGATCCCCGTCGGGCGCCACAGCAGGGTGATCACCAGGATCACGAACGACACCGTCAGCTTGTATTCGGTGGGCACGAGGCTGAGATCGGGCGGAATGACGATCCAGTCCGGCAGCACGCCGGCCAGCGGCCGCAGGATGGTCGACCAGTTGAAGACGCCGAGCGTTTCGGCAAAGCCCAGCAGGAAGCCGCCGGCGATGGCGCCGTACACCTGCCCGAGCCCACCCACGATCGCCGCCGCGAAGATCGGCAGGATGATGTTGAAGGCGAGGTCCGGCTTCAGCGACACGTCGAGCGACAGCATGGTGCCGGCGGCGCAGGCGAGCGCCGCGGCGATGACCCAGGTCAGCCGCACTACCAATTGCGTGTTGATGCCCGAGACCTGCGCCAGGTCGGCATTGTCGGCCATGGCCCGCATCGCCTTGCCCAGGCGCGTGCCGGTGAGGAAGAAGTTGAGGATCAGCACCAGCACCACGGTGACGATCACCATCAGCACCTGCGGCTGCGTGAAGGTGATCGGCCGCGCCCCGGCCCAGCTCATGTCGATGCGGAAGATCGATTTGGTCTCGCCATAGTCGAAGAAGCTGTACTGGCCGGTGCCGAAGAACAGCCGGATCAGCCCCTGCAGCATCAGCGTGACGCCGATCGAGGCGATCAGCAGCGTCACCGGCCGCGCGCCGCGGCGCCGGAGCGGCGCATAGACGGTCTTGTCGATGCCGAGCGCCACCGCGATGGTCAGCAGCATGGCCAGCGGCATCACCACGAAGCCCATCGGCACCGGCAGGTAGATGCCGTAATGATAGAAGACGAGCGCGATGAGGAAGGCGAAGAAGGCCCCCATGGTCATCATGTCGCCATGCGCGAAATGCGCAAAGCGCAGGATGCCGAAGATCAGCGTCGCGCCGATCGCCCCGAGCGCATAGATCGAGCCGAGCACCGTGCCGGCGACGAGGACCTTGTTGATGAAGAAGACGAGCACGTCCATCGCCTAACCCCCGAGAAAACTTCTGGCGACTTCGGGATCGGCGATGAGCTCGGGCCCGGTTCCGGTGAAGCGGTTGGCGCCCTGCGCCAGAACGAACCCGCGCGAGGCGAAGGCCAGCGCCTGCCGCGCGTTCTGCTCGACCATCAGGATGGCGACGCCCGCCTTGTTGACGGTGACGATGTGCTCGAAGATTTCGAGCACATAGCGCGGACTGAGGCCGGCCGACGGCTCGTCGAGCAGCAGCAGCTTGGGCTTGCTCATCAGCGCCCGGCCCATCGCCACCATCTGCCGCTGGCCGCCCGAGAGTTCGCCCGCCGGCTGCCGGCGCTTCTCCTTGAGCACCGGGAACATGGCGTAGATTTCGTCGCGCGTGCCCGAAATGTCGTCGCGCCGGGTGAAGGCGCCCATCTCGAGGTTTTCCTCGACGCTCATCGAGGTGAAGACGTTCTTTTCCTGCGGCACGAAGCTGAGCCCCAGCGGCACCAGCCGGTCGGGCAGCGCGTTGGCGATGTCGTGGCCCTCGAAGGTGATCGACCCCGACGTCACCTTCAGCAGCCCGAAGATGGCCTTCAGCGTCGTCGACTTGCCGGCGCCGTTGGGGCCGACGATGACGCCGATGTCGCTCTGCTCGATGGCGATGTTGACGCCGTTGAGGATGGGCGCACCACCATAGCCGCCGACGACGTTCTTGACTTCGATCAGCGGCATCAGGCGGCCTCGACCGGGGCGCCGAAATAGGCTTCGATGATCTGCGGATTGGCGCGGATTTCGCGCATCGGGCCCTCGGCGATCTTTTCGCCCTGCGCCATCACGATCACCGGATCGCACAGGCGGCCGATCAGATCCATGTCGTGCTCGATGACGAAAAAGGTGTAGCCCAGCTCCTGGTTCATGCGCTCGATATTGGCCGCCAGATCCTGCAATAACGTGCGATTGACGCCGGCGGCCACCTCGTCGAGCAGCACCACCTTGGCGTCGACCATCATGGTGCGGCCGAGCTCCAGGAGCTTCTTCTGGCCGCCCGAAAGATTGCCGGCGAGCTCGTTCTTGACGTGGGCGAGCTTGAGGAAGTCGATGACGTCGTTGGCCTTCTCGCGCACCTCGCGTTCGCGCGAACGCACCGCCCCGGGCATCAGCCAGGTCTTGAGCACGCTCTCGCCCACCTGATCGCCCGGCACCACCATCAGATTCTCCAGCGCCGTCATGTTGGAGAATTCATGCGCGATCTGGAAGGTGCGCAGCATGCCGCGGCCGAACAGCTCGTAGGGCGGCAGGCCGGTGATGTCCTGGCCGTCGAACACGATCCGGCCGCTGTCGGGGACGATATTGCCGGCGACGAGGTTGAACAGCGTCGACTTGCCCGCGCCGTTCGGGCCGATCAGCCCGGTGATCGAGCCGCGCTTCACCTGCAGCGAACACTCGTGCACTGCCCTCAGGCCGCCAAAGCTCTTGCTGACGTTCTGGACGTCGATAACTGCGTCGATGCTCACCCGGCCCCCGCCTGCACTGCGGGCCTCCCCGCCCGTCGGGCGCACTTAGCACATATGGGGCCGGTCGGGTCAATGTTGACCACCCGGTCAAAGCAGCACGTCATCGCGAGTTAGAACGTCGCCAGCACCGCGTCGGCGGTGGCGTGGTTGACCGCAAAGGGGATGTTGTAGAGCGTCGCCAGCCGCGTCAGCGCCTTGACGTCGACATCGTGCGGCAGCGCCGTCAGCGGGTCCTGGAAGAAGATCAGCGCGTCCAGCCGGCCTTCGGCGATCATCGCCCCCAATTGCGCGTCGCCCCCGAGCGGACCGCTGAGCAGCCGGGTGACGCTGAGGCCCGTGCCCTCGATCACCCGCCCGCCAGTGGTGCCGGTGCCCCACAGCTCGTGCTGCGCCAGCCGCTCGCGATGCTTGAGCGCCCAGGCGACCAGTTCGTCCTTCTTGTCGTCATGCGCCACGAGGCCGATCCGGGCCATGCAGTCCTCCGAGCGGAACGGCTCTTGATAGCCGCTTAGCTGCGAAGTGCAATGGCCTCGGCGAGCAGGATGGCGATGTCGTCGACCGGAATGGCCTCGCCCGGCGCGAAGGGGATCCAGCGCACGCGCTTGACCTTGTCGTCGTCGACCAGCCGCGGATGGTCGAGCAGCCGCCCGTCGGCGAACACCAGCGCGGCGTGCTCCTTGCCGGGATAAACGCAGCAGAGATAGCCGAGCCGGGGATGGGTGAAGTTGACCGAGCCCCAGCCCAGCCGCACGGTCGCGTCGAGGTCGGGCCGGATGTCGCGCAGCGTCGCGATCAGCGCGCGCGACATTGTCGCAACGCCGGGCGGACGGCGGGCCAGCAGGTCATCGAGGTCGCGGTCGAAGCGGGACATGCGAAGCTCTATCGCACATCGTCGTGCCAGGAGCTGTCAGGCTTTCCGCCTCAAAATTCTTCCCAGTCCTTGTCGACCGCGGCGTTGCCGTGCGCCAGGTAGGATTTGGCGGCGGTCCTGACCCGCTCCTGCAGGCCCTTGATGCCGCGCGAGAATGCCGGCGCCGGGGCCGGCCGGGAGCTGCGCGACGGCGCATCCGGGCTGGCGATGGTGAAGACCTCGACGATGCGGTCGAGCTCGGTCGCCTGCTCCTCGGTGCGCTCGATGGAGGCATTGGTCTCTTCGACCAGCGCCGCATTGTGCTGGGTCATCTCGTCCATGGTGCGCACTGCGGCGTTGACCTCCTCGATCGAGGCGGCCTGCTCCTGGCTCTCCCTGGCGATCGAATCCATCAGCCCGTTGGAGGAACGGGCGGCCGCCAGCATCGCCTCGAGCTTGCTCGCCGCTTCGGTGACCAGCTTGGAGCCGGTCTTGACCTCGGCGCCGGACTGCTCGATCAGCCCCTTCACCTCGCTCGAGGCCTGCGCCGCCGATTGCGCCAGCCGCCGCACTTCCACGGCGACGACGGCAAAGCCCTTGCCGGCCTCGCCGGCGCGCGCCGCCTCGACCGAGGCGTTGAGCGCCAGCAAATTGGTCTGGAACGCGATGTCGTCGATCAGCCCGATGATGTTGGAGATCTTGCCCGACGAGGCGGTGATCCGCTCCATGGCGTCGGTGGCCTTGAGCATGACCTCGCCGCCCTCCTCGGCCGTCCGCGTCACCGACGCCGCGACCACGCTCGCATCCTTGGCCCGCTGCGCGTTCTGCAGCACGGTGCTGGCCAGTTGCTCCATCGCCGCCGAGGTTTCCTCGATGGTCGCCGCCTGCTTGGTGGTGCGCTCGGAAAGGTCGTTGGCGCCCGACAGGATTTCGCTGGTCGCCGTCTTCAGCGTCCGCGAGGTTTCCCGCAACCGCCCGACGATCTCGCCGAGCTTTTCGGCCACCGCATTGGTGTCGGCCTTGAGCTGCGCAAAGGCGCCCTGGTAGTCGCCCTCGACGCGGTGCGTGAGGTCGGTATTGGCCAGCGCCGACAGCACCCGCCCGGTCTCGCCGAGGCCGCGATCCACGGTCTCCACCAGATTGTTGATCGAGGCGGCGATGACGTTGAGCTCGCGGTCGGGAAACTCGGCCTCGACGCGCTTGGAGAAATCGCCGGCGACGGCGGCGTCGACCACCTGCCCGAAGGCCTGCTGCAGCGCCTGCATCATGGTGGTGCGCTCGATACGGCGGCGCTCGGAGGCCGCCCGCTCCTCGTCGGTCATGTTGTTGATCTTGAGCGCGTTCTCGCGGAACACCTCGACCGTGCGCGCCATCTCGCCGATTTCGTCGGAACGCGTCGCGCCCTTCACCTCGACATCGAGCTGCCCGTCCGCCAGCGCCTTCATCGTTCCGGTCAGCCGGGTGATGGGCTTGGTCACCGAGCGCGAGAACAGCAGGCCGCCTGCCGCCGCGACCAGCAGCAGCGCGCCGCCCACCAGCAGCATCCAGTTGCGCATCGACACCACCGGCGCGAACAGCTCGGCTTCCGACTGCATGGCGACCACGGCCCATTTGGTGCCCTGGAAGGCGAACGGCGCCGCTTTGGCGATCATCGGCTGGCCGCGGAAATCGGCAATGACGCCGTCGACCGCCTGCCCGGCGATCGCCGCCTTGACGATGTCGCTGCGCACCGGCGTGATCAGCACGTTGGGGTCGCTCGAAAAGCTCGACTGCGTGCGCATCAGCCCGTCGGCGCCGACGATGATCGCCTCGCCCGACTGGCCGAGGCCGCGGATCGAATGCATCTTGGACGAGATGCCGGTGGCCGAGATCTCGAACATCAGCACGCCGTCGACGGTCTTGCCCTTGTAGACCGGCGTCGCCATGAAGCTCTCCGGCCGGCCGGCCGGCTCGTAGAAGCTGAAATCGGCGAACGCCACCTCGCCCTCCTGCAGCCCGGCCGCCTGGCGCAGCAGCGCGCCCACCGGGCCTTCCGACAGCGGGTTGCCGCTGCCCTTGGCGAAACTGGTGGCGAAATCGGCGTTCTTCTGCACCGAATAGACGAGGATGCCGTCGGCATTGAACAGCAGGACGTCCTCGTAGCCCTTCTGCTCGAGCAGGTTGTGCCAGGTCGGATGGAAGCGCTTGTGCTGGCTGTCATAGGTGCCGCCGATCGCCCCGACGCCATCGACCTTCGCCCGCTCCCATTGCGGGTTCGGGTTGTTCTTGATGTAGGCCATCTGCAGCACGTCGGAGCCTTTGCCCTGCACGTCCGCCTCGACATAGGAGCGCGTCATGTTGTCGATCTGCGTCGCCGTATCGCCGCGCGCCGCGAACATCGTGAGATCGACCGCGATGTCCTTGAAGTAGGAGCCGACCTGGTCCGCCGCCGACTCGACCGACGCATCGAAGCTGCGCGCCCGCTGCTGCTCGACCGTCTGCAGCCCGATCATGTATGCCGCAGCGCCGATGCCGAGCCCGACCACCAATGCCGAACCGATCAGCGCGAGCGGCAGTTTCTGGGCGATCTGGAACTTCGGCAAGGTGAGGGACATGGGCGGATGCTCCGTTGTCTTGGGGAGCACAGGCAGCCGCCAGCGGGCCCGCCCTGACCTCTCCCCCAATAAGGCCATGGTGAATGCGGGTGAAACTATAGGCAGCGGCGGATGAACAAGTCCTTACGGGAGCTTGCGTACGAACCGGCGGCGCCGGACGTCAGGTGAGCGCGCCGATGACCGCTTCGATGCGCTTCTTCATCGTGCCGGCGTCGAACGGCTTGATGATGTAGTTGTTGACGCCGAACGAGATGGCCTCCTTGACCTGCTCCTTGTCGGAGCGGCCGGTGGCCATGATGAACGGCATGCTGGCGGTCTTGGGGTGCTTGCGGATGACCCGCAGCAGCGTCAGCCCGTCGATGTCCTCCATGTTCCAGTCCGAAATGATCAGCTGGACGTTGGACTTTTCGAGCTTGCCCAGGGCATCGCGGCCGCTCTTGGCCTCGATGATGTCCTTGAAGCCCAGTTGCGTCAGGATGTACTTGCAGATGCCGCGCATCGACTGCTGGTCATCCACGATCAGAACGCTGACATCACTGGCCTTGGGCATCACGCACTACCTTATGGTGCCGGAAAACCGGAAACTCGACACTCGCCGCCGACGCTAGGCAAAAAGCGTTACCATTTCTTCAATTGCGACCTTGGCCTTATGCCGCAGACTTCAACCTGTTGAGGGCCGCCGCGAGCCGGCCGGCGATCATGTCGATCGGCGCCTGCTCGGCCACCGCGCCCTCCTCGAAGGCGACGCGCGGCATGCCATAGACCAGCGCCGAGGCCTGCGACTGGCCCACCGTATAGGCGCCCGCCTCGCGCATCAGCTTGAGGCCCCGCGCCCCGTCGCGGCCCATGCCGGTGAGGATGGCGCCAACCGCCAGCGCGCCCACCGTATGGGCGACGGATTCGAACAGCACGTCGACGCTGGGCCGGTGTCCCGAGGTCAGCTCGTCCTGCCCCAGCCGGCATTTGAGCTGGCCGGAACTGCGCTCCACCCGCAGATGCCAGTCGCCGCGGGCGACGTACGCCCTGCCGGGCTCGAGCGGCATGCGGTCTTCGGCCTCGACCACCCGCACGTCGCTGAGCTCGTCGAGGCGGGCGGCAAAGCGCGTGGTGAAGCCGGCCGGCATGTGCTGCGCGATGACGATCGGCGGGCAATCGGCCGGCATGTCGCCCAGCACCACGCGGATCGCCTCGACGCCGCCGGTGGACGCCCCGATGGCGATCAGCGCCCCGGCGGGCGCCGCCGCGGTGCGCAGCTTGGTGGAGGCGGCCGGCTTCATCGCCTGGGCCCGCACGTCGGAAGTCGCGGCGGCGCGCACCTTCTCGCGCAGATTGGCGCCGAACGCCTCGAGCCCGCCGGCGAGATCGGTCGAGGGCTTGGCGACGAAGTCGACGGCGCCGAGCTCCAGCGCCAGCAGCGTTTCGCTCGCGCCCTTGGTGGTGAGGGTCGAGACCATCACCACCGGCAGCGGATGCAGGCGCATCAATTTGTCGAGGAACGCCAGCCCGTTCATGTTGGGCATTTCGATGTCGAGCGTCACCACGTCCGGATTCAGCGCCTTGATCTTGGCGCGTGCATCGATGGGGTCCTCGGCGGTGCCGACCACGCTGATGTCGCCGTCGCGTCCGAGCGTCCGGCTCAGCACTTCCCGGATCAGGGCAGAATCGTCGACGATCAGTACCCGAATGCTCATGCCGCGTCCTTCGCCCGCTCCAGGCGGGACTGGTAGATGGTCTTGCCGACGAGGCGGAATCCTGCGCCGCCGGCCCCCAGATTTTCCGAATGCCCGATATAGAGGAAGCCGCCCGGCGCCAGGATGCGGCCCAGCCGGCCGAACATCTCGCCCTGCGTCGCCTTGTCGAAATAGATCGCGACGTTGCGGCAGAAGATGGCATCGAACGGCCCCTTCATCGGCCACGCCGCCATCAAGTTCAGCGGCTTGAACGACACCAGCGACGCCACCGGTTGCGGAATCCGCACGCGCCCGTCGCCGGTACGCTCGAACAGCCGCGCCCGCTCCAGCGACAGGCCGTTGAGCTCGCTGTCGGGATAGACGGCGGTGGCCGCCTTGGCGATGACGTTGGTGTCGATGTCGGTGGCGAGGATCTTGAAGTCCCAGCGCCTGAGGTCCGGATGGGCCGCCAGCAGCGACAGCGCGATGGTGTAGGGTTCCTGCCCGGTCGAGCAGCCCGCCGACCAGATGCGCAGCCGCTTCTGCGATTGCGACAGCCGCGTCTTCATCAGCTCGCCGACATAGCCGACGAGATGCTCGAAATGGTGCTCTTCGCGCCAGAAGCGCGTGAGATTGGTGGTCAGCGCGTTGACGAAATCCTGCGCGTCGTCGGCGCTCCCCTCGGTCTCGAGGAAGTCGAGATAGGCGTCGAACGACGGCAATTGCCGCGTGCGCAGGATGCGGCTCAGCCGGGCGATGACCAGCGTGCGCTTGGCGTCCGACAGCGAGATGCCGGCAACGTCGTAGAGCCGCTCGCGAATGCGCGTGAATTCGCGCTCGCTGAGGGCAAATTCGCTTTGCTCCATCATCCCCCGTTCACCGCCCTCTGCTGCCGGCGCGCCGGCAGGGTCAGGGCTCGCGACGCCTCGTCCTCGAGCGAGGTGATTTGCGTTCCGAGCCGGCTGATTGCCCCGCTGCCCTCGTCGAGGGCGCCGGCGATCATGTCGGTCTCATTGCTTAGATTCTCTAAATGTCCGGCGAGGCCGCCCAGAATATTCCTGAGCGCCTCGGCCTCCGCCACGCCGGCGCCGGCCTGGCCGCGGCTGGTCCCGACCAGGCCGCGGATGTCGCGCGCCGTCTTCTGCGTCGATTGCGCCAGCATGCGCACCTCGTCGGCGACGACGGCGAAGCCTGCGCCCTTTTCGCCCGCCCGCGCCGCCTCGACGGCGGCGTTGAGGGCGAGGAGGTTGGTGCGGAAGCTCACATCCTCGATGGCTGCCACCAGCTTGTCGATCTCGGCCGTGGTGCCGTCGACGCCGTTGACCGCCTGCGTACTGCGCTCGGCCGCCACCGCCGCCTCGCCGACGATGTCGCGCACCTGCCGCTCCAGCGCCCGCGCCATCCTGGTGTGGTCGCGCCCGCGCTGCACGGCGTCGCCCGCAACGGCGACGCCGGTGCGCGTGCCCTCGGCGGCCTCGGACATCGACACCACCGCGAGGCGGTATTTGTCGATGGCGTTGAGCACCGCCTCGCATTTGCGCTCCAGCGCCGCGCGCACCTCGAAATGCTCGTCGCGCTCGTCGGTCAGCGCCGCCACGAGATCGGCGAGGTCGCGCACCTGCGGCGCGATGCCGGCATTGGCCCGCCGCATCTCCGGCGTCAGCGGCTCGCCGGCCAGCACGCGGTTCAGCGCCGCCATGCCGAGATCGAGGCTCTCGAGCCCCTCGCCCAGCGCCCGCAGCGCCGGCGACGCCTGCAGCGCCCTGGCATCGAAGCGGAAGCTCGTCTGCCCGCCGGCAAGCGCCGCGGCGAAGGCGTCGAGATCGTCGTCGGCGATGTAGGCGCCGGCCGGCACGAACTCGATGACGCTGCGCCCGGCGCCGGCGGCACGGTGGCGGGCGGTGTGGCGGACCCCCGCCAGATTGACCAGCTCTTCCTCGGCGAAGCCGGCGGCGGCGTAGCCGGGCCCGAGCAGCACGTCGAGCCGCGCCCCCTCGACCGCCCGCGGCTCCAGCGCGGTGAGGCCGCGGCTCACGCCCACGATCTCGCCATCGGCCCCGGCCACCAGCGCCGGTTGCGACAGCCCCGAGAACGCCGCCTTGAACTGCGTCGCCCGCTCGAGCCGCCCGGCGAGATTGGCGACGATGGCCTCGACGCTGACCCCGTCGCGCAAATCGCGGCCGCTGGCGGCGCCCACCGCCTGGCCGAGTTGGGCGAGCTTGCGCTGTACGGTCTTTTCCGCCTGCGCCGCAAACATCAGGCTCGCGCCGATGGCGAGGAGCGCGAACAGGGCGCAGAGACCATAGCCAAGCCAGCCGGCCCCGAGCAGCGCGACTGCACTCGTCCCGGCGGCGAAGGCCGCGAGCCAGACGAGATCGACGATCAACGCAACCCTGGTGCGGCGCATCCGGACAGTCGGGGTGAAACGGGCAGTCCGACCCTAAAATCCGAATGGTTAACCAAACCTATATGCCGGCGGCGGCCGGTAAGATTTCGGTCAGGATGTCGGGTTTTCCACCGTCTCAGAACAGCTCGATGTCGTCATTGGCCGGCTGCCGCGGCGCGAACGCCTGCGCCATGCGCCGGCCCACGATCGACAGTTCCTCGCGCGCCACGCTCGAGGCGGCCACCGAGTCGAGCCGCTTGACGAAGGCCCGCCCCGAATGCGGCTTAAACATCACTCGGCGGGCGAAGCTGCCGCCCACGTCCTCGCTGGCGATGACATAGCCTTCATTGCCGAGGAATTCGCGCACGAATTCGATGTTCTTGGCCCCCACATCGGTCAGCGCCGAATTGATCAGCCCGCCGCCGAAGATCTTGATCTCGAGATTGGCCTTGCGGCCGCTGCCGCGCGTCAGCACCTTGTTGATCAGCTGCTCCATGGCGAAGGCGCCGTAGCGCGCCGAAGCGCCGTAGCGGTCGCGGGCGCTGCCCGAGGGCTCGGCCAGGAGGAAATGGTTCATGCCGCCGACGCGCGCCTCGATGTCGCGGATGCAGGCGGCGACGCACGAGCCCAGGATGGTCGAGAAGGTCAGGTCCGCTTCGCCGCCCACGAGGCAGTCGCCCTGGTGAATCGTGGTCACGACGCCGCGGTCGAACGCGGGTGCGCTGGCGCGGGCCTGCATCATGTTTTCTGTGTCGTTCCTGACAAGGTTGTCATCAGGATAGGGGAGGAGTCCTTAGTGAACTTCTAACCAGTTTCGGCAACCATTATTCATCGCGTATGCCGGCAATAAGAGCTTTAGACTTGTGCGGGTATATCATGTGAACGTCCAGGGGTTGGCCCTTCCATGTCGCTGCAGAAGCTTGCACGAGAACTCGACGAAACCGCGCGCCAGACGGCCGCGATGGTGGATGGCATCACCTACGCCCTCGAGATTCTCGCCGACCCGTCGTTGAGCTGCGAAGCCTCCAAGAAGGAAGCGGTGGCCATGATCGTCAGCGCCCTGCAGGGCCAGGACCGCATCGAGCAGCGCTGCCAGAACATGGCTCTTGCCGTGCGCCAGTTCGCCCTGCTGCCGCCGACCGCGCCGGATTCCGACTACGACGAGATCTGGGCCAATCTGGTGCTCGACGAATTGCGCGTGCCGGCGCTGCACGGCGTCGCCGCCACGCCCTCGAACGGCGACGTCGACCTGTTCTAGCCGCAGCGTCAGAATTGTGGGCGAGCGGACACCTCCACCGGCCCGACCGGCGATGTCAAAGAGCAGCGCCGCCTGTGACATGCGGCATGGCGAGGCTCCGCTCCCGGAGCCGGTAGACGGCGTGTAGTGAGACCGGAGCCTCGCCACGCGACCGGGGTTTGCGACCAGGTCCTGCCTTCGACCAGCCTCTTGACTGCGGCGCGCAGGGACCGCGTCGAGGTGCGGGGTCTTGCCGAGTTGGCCCCACAGCTCCAAGCCCCTCGGATGGCAACACCCTCGGAGCGATCCCCGGACCCTGGGTGCAGGATTGGCTCACCCATGGTTCCCGGCAGAACCGGCCCGGATGGGGTCGACACCCCACCCACACCGGCCTCCCCCCGCCGACCGTTCGTCGCGACCTCGCAATCGCGAGGGGATGGAGCGGAGAGTACACCCGGGCAGGAGGGTGGTGGATTGGCGGACGGTGGATTTGTTGCAGGGGATTGTGGGGGAAGGGGAAATCGGCGGTGACGTGGGGGATAGAGGTGTCGGGGGTACTCGGTTTCGCCGTCCTCCACCGGGTGTCATCCCCGCGCAAGCGGGTGGTGGTTGGGGGGCGACGGTGCAGTCGGGGTCCTTCTTCTGACTAGGGCCACAAAAGCCAAGGGCGCCTCGCGGCGCCCTCGATGCGATTTACTGATTCATTGTTCTAGCTATCGACTTTGGCGCCGGAGACGACGGCGTGCAGGTCGATGAGGCCAACCATGCGGCTGTCGTGGGTGACGATGCCGTTGAGGAGCTCGGTGTCCATCGAATTGCCTTCCGGCACGTTGTGGATCTCGTCCTTGCTGACGGTGAGGATGTCGCTGACGGCGTCGACCAGGATGCCGACCCATTTGTCGCCGACCGACATCACCACCACCACGTGGTTCTTGGTGGGCGAGGTCTGGCCCTCGCCGAAGCGGGCGCGCAGATCGAAGATCGGCACGATGGTGCCGCGCAGATTGATCACGCCGCGCACATATTCGCGCGTGTTGGGCAGCGGCGTCGCGCCGTTCCAGGCGCGGATCTCGCGCACCGTGGTGATCTCGACGCCATAGGTCTGCTCGCCGATCGAAAACGCGATGAGCTGCAGTGAATTCTGCGCATTGACCTGCGCGCCGGTGCCGTAATCGTCCTTGAGGGCGAGGCTTTCCATCTTCTGATCCTTCTGCCGACCCTTCTAGGCGGCGTTCTTGTGCAGGCTGTTGCTCGCCTTGAGCCCCTGCACGTCCACGATGAGAGCGACGTTGCCGTCGCCCAGAATGGTGCCGCCGGCGATGCCGTCGATCGACTCGAAGTTTTCCTCGAGGCTTTTGATCACCACCTGCTGCTGGCCGATGATGTCGTCGACGACGAGCGCGATCTTGACGCCGCCCTCGGCCTCGCACAGCACCACGAAGCGGTTGGCGAGCTCGGCATCGCCGCGCAGCTGGAAGCGCTCGGAGAGGTCGACCACCTGCACGTATTCGCCGCGCACCCGCAGCACCTTGGCGCCGGACGGCGCGCGGCCGAAATCGGCGCGCGAGCACTGGATGGTCTCGACGATCGAGCTCAGCGGAATGACGTAGGGGCTGGGGCCGACCTTGACCAGCATGACGTCGAGCACCGCCAGCGTCAGCGGCAGCCGGAGCGTCATGCGCGTGCCCTGCCCGCTGCGGCTCTTGACGTGCACCGAGCCGCCGATCTTCTTGATGTTGGACAGCACCACGTCCATGCCGACGCCGCGCCCGGAGATGTCGCTGACCGCCTCGGCGGTGGAAAAGCCCGGCGCGAAGATGAGCTGGTCGATCTGCTCGTCGGTCGGAGTCGTGTCGGCGGCGACGATGCCCTTGTCGCACGCCACCTGCAGCACGCGCTCGCGGTTGATGCCGCCGCCATCGTCCTCGACGGCGATCAGGATGTTGCCGCCCGCCTGCTCGGCCGACAGCCGGATGGTGCCGATCTCGGGCTTGCCCAGGCGCAGCCGCTTGTCCGGCGCCTCGATACCGTGGTCGGCGGAATTGCGGATCATGTGCGTCAGCGGATCGGACAATTGCTCGATCACGGTCTTGTCGATCTCGGTGGCTTCGCCGATGGTCTCGAGCTTGATCTTCTTGCCGGTCCTGGTGGCGAGCTCGCGCACCAGCCGCGGCATGCGCGAGAACACCGATTTGACCGGCTGCGCCCGGATGGCCATTACCGCGTCCTGCAGGCCGCGCGTGGTCTGCGCCAGCACTTCGAGGCCGCGCACCAGCTCCTGGTAGCGGGCCCTCAGCGTATCGTCCATCTGCTGGCTGAGCATCGACTGGGTGATCACCAGCTCGCCCACCATGTTGACGACGCGGTCGACCTTGTCGAGGTCGACGCGGATCGACTGCACGCCGGCATTGCGGCGCTCCTCGGGGCCGGCGCGGCGCTCCTCGTGCTCGTCGGCGATGGCCGCCGGTTCGGCCTCGACCAGCTTGATTGCCGGCGCGGGGGCGGGCGCCGGGGCGGCGGGGCGCGCCGGCATCTCCTGTTTCACCGTCTCGGCCAGCTCGGCGAAGCTGAGCGCCGGCGAATCCGGGGGGGCAGCCGGCGCCACGAGTTGCGCCAGCTCCGCCAGCGACGGCTCGGGCGCCGGCGCGGCGCGGCTGGGCAGTTGCGCGATCGAGAGCTCGCAATTGCCCTCGACGAATTCGAACACTTCGGCGATCGCCTCGGCGCTCGCCGTCGGCGACACCAGCGTCAGCTCCCAGGTGCAGTAGATACCGAACGGCTCGAAATCGGCGAGCGGCGGGATGTCGGTGAGCCTCGCGACCACGGTCAGCTCGCCGAAATTGGCGAGCTCGCGGAACAGCAGCAGCGGATCGTTGGCGCGCGCATAGAGCTCGCTGTGCGGCGCGAAGCGGATCTCCCAATGGCCCTTTTCGACCGTCAGCGGCGCCGAAGCGAAGCTGTCCTCGGCGGGCTCGGGCGCGGCCGGAGCGGCGGCGCCGAGATCGACCATCACCGGCACGAAGTCGATGTCGAAATCTTCCATCGGCGCCTCGGCGTCGGCCTCCCCGCCGGGGGCGTTGCCGCTGGTCAGCGCGTCGAACTGGTGCCGTTCGACGTCGCCATAGGCCGGCCCGAGGCTGGCCCCGGTCTTGGCGGCGTTGACGAAGTCGGCGACGATGTCGTTGGCCCGGATGCACAGCGTCGTCACCGGCCCGCTGAGCTCGATGCGGCCGTCGCGCACATGGTCGAGCAGCGTCTCGTAGGCATGCGCGAAGGCCACCAGCTCGGCAAAGCCGAAGGCGCCGCCGCCGCCCTTGATCGAGTGGATGGCGCGGAACACCGCGTTCAGCCGGTCGGGCGTGCGCTCGCCCGCCTCGATGGCGGCGAACTGCTCCTCGAGCTCGGTCAAAAGCTCGGAGCATTCGTCGAAATAGGTGGCCTTGAAGTCGTCGAGATCGCTCATTGGCGGCGTCTCCCCTTCTGGGTCAGCGCCCGAACGTCAGTGCACCACGCGGTGGATCACCGAGATCAGCTTCTCGGGATCGAAGGGTTTCACGATCCAGCCGGTGCCGCCCGCGGCGCGGCCCTGGTCGCGCTTGTCCTGGCTGGTCTCGGTGGTGAGGATCAGGATGGGCAGCGAATTGTGCTCGCCCGACGCGCGCACCCGCTTGATGAACTCGATGCCGTCCATCACCGGCATGTTGATGTCGGTGATCACCACGTCGACATCTTCCGTCGCCAGCACGTCGAGACCCTTCTGGCCGTCCTCGGCCTGCAGCACCTCGAACCCGGCATTGCTCAGGGTGTGGTGCAGCATCGCGAGGATCGTGCGGGAATCGTCAACCGTCAGCACGCGCATGCGCCATTATCCTTTCATCAAACCCGAAAAGCTCGCGCCCAGGCCGAGCCGGTCGATGGCCGCGAGCATGGAGGCGCTGGCCCCCGAAATGGCGAACGGGAAATTGCTGCGCCGCGAGGTTTCGGCGGCGCTGATCAGCATCAGGAGCGCATTGGTCGCCACGCGCTCGACCTTGCTGGCGTCGATCTCGACGGCGCCGGTCTCGACGCAGTCGATCAATCCGTCGCGCACGATGTCGAGCGCGTCCAGATCGACGATCGCCGGCAATGCCACGACCCGCGCCGCTGCTTCGGACATGAAGAGGCCGTCCCCCGAGGGTGTTTCCCTGGCCGGCAGTGTCCATGCGAACGGTTTAAGAAGTGCTAACCGTGTTCGCCCGGCAGCGCGAAAATCGCTGCTGTTACGGGCCTTTCACCGCCCTGAGGATGGGCCCGGCGTCGCGCTCGACATCGAGCTCGGCGAGCGTCGCCGGCGTCCATTTCGGCGCCTGGTCCTTGTCCACCAGCACCGCCCGCACGCCCTCGGCGAAATCCGGCCGCCGCGCCATCACCCGGGCGAGGCGGAGGTCCATCGCCAGCGTCGCGGTCACGTCCATCAGCCGCCGCGCCGCGTGCTGGGCAAAGAAGGTCGCGACCAGCGAGCCCGGCGAGCGGGTGGGCAGCAGCGCCGCGATCTCACCCAGCGCCGGCACCGCCGCCACCGCGGCGACGAACTCGGCCGGCGACTCGGCGGGCTCCGCCGGCAGCAGATCGGCGAGGGCGCAGAACGGCGCCGCACCCGCCACCACGGAGTCCGCCTGCATCAGCCGGCCGATGGCGGCGGCCGGCTCGGGCGCGGCGGCCGCGCCCGCGAGGTCGGCGCGGAGGCCGGCGACGCGCTCGGGCGCCACCACCGCGTCGGCGAGGCCGAGCGCCACCGCGTCGGCGGCCCCGACGCTGGCGCCCGACAGCATGAACAGCAGCGCCCGGTTGAGCGGCGCCTTGGCCAGAATGGCGTTGACCCCGACATCGCCGAAAAAGCCGATCGCCGATTCCGGCATGGCGAAGCGCGCCCCCGGCTGCGTGAAGCGGAAGCCGCAATGGCCGGCGATGCCGATGCCACCGCCCATGGTGATGCCGTGCCCCAGGACCGCCAGCGGCTTGGGATAGGTGGCAATCAGCCGGTTCATCTCGTATTCCGAGGCGAAATACGCATCGGCCAGCTCCGGCGTGCCCGCCACGACCAGCGCCCGCGCCGCCCGCACGTCGCCGCCCGAGCAGAAGCCCTTGGGCGAATTGCCCTCGAACAGCACCGCCCCGATGCCCGGATCGTCGCGCCAGCCGAGCAGCGCCGCCTTGATGCCTTCGATCATCGACAGGCTGAGCGCATTGATGGCCGCCGGCCGGTCGAGCGCGATGCGGCCCAGATGGCCGTCGGTGGAAATCAGGAGGTCGTCGGTCATGACGTGTTCCTAGCCTGACTGAGCAGTCGGCACCACCCTCTGCTGCAGCCGGCGGCGATCTTCCGCAATCTCCCGTTTCCCTCGCTCACCTTCAATGCTAGACCCCGCCGCGACATGCCGACCTACCAGCCTTTGACCAATGTGCATCTGACCGGGCTTGCCCGCGACCTGGCCCGGCGCGCCGACGAGAACCGGCCGATCCGCATCGGCGTCATCGGCTCGGGCGAGATGGGCACCGACCTCGTAACCCAGGGCATGCTGATGCGCGGCATCGAGGTGGCGGCCATCGCCACGCGCCGGCCGCACACCGCGCTCGAGGCCACCGCGATTGCCTATGGCGACACCTCGCACGCCGTCGAGGCCGAGACGCTGGGCAAGGTGTCGGCCGCCATCGGCCAGCACAAGCTCGCCATCACCTCGGCCGACGTGCTGGTCAAGACGCCCGAGATCGACGTGGTCATCGACGCCACCGGCAAGCCGGGCGTCGCCGCCGACTACGATCTGATGGCGATGGAGCACGGCAAGCACCTGGTGATGATGAACGTCGAGGCCGACGTCACCATCGGGCCCTACCTCAAGCAGCAGGCCGACCGGCTGGGGGTGGTGTATTCGGTGGGCGCCGGCGACGAGCCGTCGAGCTGCATGGAGCTGATCGAGTTCGCCACCGCGCTCGGCTACCGCATCGTGTCGGCCGGCAAGGGCAAGAACAACCCGCTCAACCACGACGCCGTGCCCGACGATTATCGCGAGGAAGCGGCGCGCCGCAACATGAACCCGCGCATGCTGGTGGAGTTCGTCGACGGCAGCAAGACCATGGTCGAGATGTGCGCCATCGCCAACGCCACCGGCCTCGTTCCCGATGTTCCGGGCATGCATGGCCCGAAGGCCGACCGCGACCAGATGGTCAAGGTGCTGATCCCCAGGGAAGATGGCGGCATCCTTGACAGCAAGGGCGTCGTCGACTTCACCATCGGCAAGGGCGTGGCGCCCGGTGTGTTCGTGATCGTCGAGGCCGAGCATCCGCGCATCATCGAGCGCATGGACGATCTGCACGTCGGGCACGGGCCGTATTATTCGTTCTTCCGCCCCTACCATCTGACCTCGCTGGAAGTGCCGCTGACCGCCGCCAGAATCATGCTCTACGGGCGCCCCGACATGGTGCCGCTGCCCAATCCGGTGGCGGAAGTGTGCGCCGTGGCCAAGCGCGACCTCGCGATCGGCGAGAGCTTCGATGCCATCGGCGAGACCTGCTACCGCAGCTTCATCCTCAGGATCGGCGACGCCCGCGCCAAACAGGCCGTGCCGGTCGGACTGCTCGAAGGCGGCAAGGTGATCGCGCCGGTCAGGAAGGGCGAGCTCTTGACCCGCCACAATGCCGCGCCCGACCAGACGACGCGGCTCTATGCGCTGCGGCAGCGGCAGGACCAGATGTTCGGGCTGAGCTGATGGCCATCCTCATCCTCGGCTCCGAGGGCAATATCGGCCGGCGCCTGCGCGCCGCGTTTCCCGGCGCCATCGGCATCGACCGCGCCGCCGGCGCCGACATCGTCGCCGACCTCGCCGACCTCGACTACGACGCCCCGGCGATCCGCGCCGCCTTTGCGCAGGCCGAGGGCCTGATCCACGTCGCCACCTCCTACGACGTCGACGATCCGCCCGCGGTGCACTGGGCCGCGGTGCGCGACACGGCGCGGCTGCTCGCCGCCTGCGACCGCTACGACATCAAGCGCGTGGTGCTCCCCTCCTCCGACTGGGCGCAGCCGCGCACCCGCTGGGCGGCGCACCAGATCAACCCCTATGGGCATTCCAAGCGCGTGTTCGAGGCGATGGCCGAGATGTACAGCGCCACTCCCGGCCGCGTCGCCGTGGCCCTGCGCTTCGGCTGGGTGCCGCGCCACCCCGACGAGCTGCTGACCGCCAGCGACTGGCTCAAGGCCAATTACTGGGACGACGCGCGGCTGGTCGGCCAGGTGCATGGCGCGCTCGGGCTGTAGCGTCGGA
This sequence comes from Devosia sp. 67-54, assembly GCF_001899075.1. Classification (GTDB taxonomy): domain Bacteria; phylum Pseudomonadota; class Alphaproteobacteria; order Rhizobiales; family Devosiaceae; genus Devosia_A. The sequence goes on from NZ_MKVA01000008.1 coordinate 336,707, forward strand.
TGCCGGTGAGCAGATGGACTGGACGGCGAGTTTTCAACCATTCGGGGCACACCATGATCTGGCTCTATGATCTGGCTTATTTCGTCGGCGGCATGTTCCTTGCAAACGCCGTTCCACATTTCGTGCATGGCGTTGCGGGCAAGCCGTTTCAATCGCCCTTTGCCCGGCCGCGCGGCATCGCGCAATCGAGTTCGGTGGTCAACATGGCGTGGGCGCTGGTGAACCTGGTCATCGCCTGGCTGCTGCTCGCGCGGGTCGGCAGCTTCGACCTGCGCGATCTCGGCGACGCGCTGAGCCTCGGCATCGGCGTGGCCTTCATCGGCCTGTTCCTCGCCTATCATTTCGGCCGCCACAATGGCGGCAACAGCCCGGCGACAACGCCATGAGCGTGTCCCGGCTCGATCCCGTCGCCGCCCTCGTCGTCATCGACCTGCAAAAGGGCGTGCTCGGCATGCCGACGGCGCATCCGGCCGCCGACATCCTGGCGCGCGCGGCGCGCCTTGCCGCTGCCTTCCGCGCGAAAAACCTGCCGGTGGCGCTGGTCAACGTCGCTGGCCGCGCCCCGGGCCGCACCGCCAATCCGCGCAATTTCGCCCCGCCGCCGGGCTGGGACGAGCTGGCGCCCGAGCTCGACGCGCAGCCGGCCGACATCCGCATCACCAAGTACAATATCGGCGCCTTCTACGGCACCGGTCTCGACATGCAGCTGCGCCGCCGCGGCGTGACGCAGATCTTTCTTGCCGGCATCGCCACCTCGAGCGGCGTCGAAGCCACCGCCCGCGCCGCCTACGATCACGGCTACAACGTCGTTTCGGTGAGCGACGCGATGACCGACGGCGACGCCGCCGCACACGAGCACGCCGTGACCGTGCAGCTCAAGAAGATCGGCGAGGTGGCGACGACCGATGATGTGCTGGCGCTGCTCGCATCCTAGGCGATGCTTGCAGCGAACATGGGTGAACCTGGTGCGTTGCGGGCAGCGTCACTGTAGCCGAGAGATCGCCCCCCTCACCGGCTTGCCGGCTCGCTCGGCTCGCCAGGTGCGCCCCCTCTCCCCTGGGGGTGAGCCCGACTGCGAGATCGGGGAAGAGGCAAGACCTAGTCCAGCGTCTGCCGGTAGCGCAGCATCGCGATGATCGAGATCACCACCAGGATGGCGCCCAGCGCGAGGCATTCGGCGCCCACGTCGTGGATGTCGCCGCCCTTCAGCATCACGGCGCGGATGATGCGCAGGAAATGCGTGGCCGGCACGCCCTGGCCGATGAATTGCGCCCAGCCCGGCATGCCGGCGAACGGAAACATGAAGCCCGACAGCAGGATCGAGGGCAGGATGGTGAAGAAGCTGAGCTGCATCGCCTGCATCTGGTTGCGCGCCGCGGTGGAGATGAGAAAGCCCAGCGCCAGATTGACCACGATGAACAGGTTGAAGCCGACGAAGAACGCCCACCAGCTGCCGTCGAACGGCACCTGGAACACCAGATAGGCCGAAATCAGGAACACGATGGTCTGCACGTAGCCGACGAACACATAGGGCAGAATCTTGCCCAGCATCACCTCGAACGGCCGCACCGGGGTGGCGATCAGCATCTCCATGGTGCCACGCTCGGTTTCCTTGACGATGGCGACGGCGGTGATCATCACCATGGTCATCGAGAGGATGATGGCGAGCAGGCCCGGCACGATGTTGGTCGAGGTCTTGCCCTCGGGGTTGTATTCGCGGTGCACCACGATCGAGAACGGCGGCGGGCTGCCGGCTTTCGCCAGCGGCCCGACCAGCGCCTCGCCCACCGCCGATTGCACGATGCCCGAAAGCGCCGCCGCGGCGCCGCCGACCGCCGAGGGATCCGATGCGTCGGCCGCGACGAGAATTTCCGGCGCTCGCCCCCGTACCACGTCGCGCTCGAAATTCTGCGGGATCACCACCACGAAATTGGCGTCGCCGCGCCTCAGCGCCTCTTCGCCGGCGGCGGTGCCGGCCACGGGCCCGCGAAAATCGAAATAATCCGATTGCTGCATGGCGGCGATCACCGCGCGGGTGATCGGACCATTGTCGCCCATTTCCACCAGCGTCGGCAGGTGCCGCGGGTCGGCGTTGATGGCAAAGCCGAACAGGAACAGCTGAATCAGCGGCAGCCCGATCATCATGCCGAAGGTGACGCGGTCGCGCCGCATCTGGATGAATTCCTTGTAGAGCACGGCGCCGAAGCGGCGCAGCGAGAAGCCGCTGCGGCGCGACAAGATCTCCTTCGCCTCGGTCATGCCGCCACGCCCTGCGGGTCGCCGGCGAAATTGTCGCGCGCCCCCGCCATCAGGTAGATGAACGCCTCCTCGAGGCCGGCGACCTGCTTGCTCCAGCGATGCGTGCCCTCGGCCTCGAGCCGCCGAACCGTGGCCTCTAGCGCCGGCCTGTCGGTGCCCGAAACGTGCAGCACCGCCCCGAAGCGCGCCACCTGCTCCACCCCCGGCTCGTGCTTCAGCCGCTCTTCGAGCCGCGCGAGATCGGGGCCTTCGACCCGCCAGGTCTCGAGCCCGACCAGCCTGGGGATGTCGGCCGAGGGGCCGTCGATCAGCTTCCTGCCATAGGCGATGTAGGTGATGAAATCGCATTGCACCGCCTCGTCCATGTAGTGGGTCGAGACCAGCACGGTGACGCCCCCGGCGCTCAGCCGCCGGATCTCGTCCCAGAAATCGCGCCGCGCCTTGGGATCGACGCCGGCGGTGGGCTCGTCGAGCAGCAGCAATTGCGGCTCGTGCAGCAGGCAGGCGGTGAGCGCCAGCCGCTGCTTCCAGCCGCCCGACAGCGAGCCGGCGAGTTGCTTCTGCCGGTCGGCGAGGCCGAGATCGCGCAGCGCCGCGTCGACCCGCTCGCGCCGCCGGTCGAGCCGGTACATGCGGGCGACGAAATCGAGGTTCTCGCGGATGGTCAGATCCTCGTAATACGAGAATTTCTGCGTCATGTAGCCCACCGCCTCCTTGATGCGGCCGGCCTCGTGCCGCACGTCGAGGCCGAGGCAGGTGCCCTCGCCCTCGTCCGGCGTCAGCAGCCCGCACAGCATGCGGATGGTGGTGGTCTTGCCCGAGCCGTTGGGGCCGAGGAAGCCGTAGATGGCGCCGCGCGGCACGCGGATGTCGAAATGATCGACCACCGTGCGCGTACCGAAGCGCTTGGTGAGGCCGCGCACATCGATGACGGCGGTGTCGCTCATTGCAGCGGCTCGATGCTCACCGGCTGGCCAGGGCGAACGGCGTTCTGCTGATCGAGCCGCGCCTCGGTGAGAAAGCTCAGCCGGCTGCGTTCGTCGCGCGAATAGATGATCGGCGGGGTGAATTGCGGATCGGAGGCGAAGCGGCTGATGGTGGCGGTGAGGCCGGCGGCGCAGCCGTCGCAACTGACCCGCACCTGCTGGCCGAGCGCGAAATGCTGCCGGTCGGCCTCGCTCAGATAGAACAGCACTTTCATGCTGCCGGCGCCGCTCAGCGACACGACCGGCGCTCCGGCCGCTGCCACCTCGCCGGCCTTGTAGTAGAGCTGCTCGATGCGGCCGTCGGCGGGCGCCGTGACGGTGCGCATGTCGAGCGCCACCTTGGCGCTGGCGGCATCGGCGTTGGCCGCCGCGACATTGGCCTCGGCGGCGATCTGCTGCGCGTCGCGCGCCGGCAGCTCCTGCACCTTGAGCTGCGCCGTGAGCTGGTCGACCGCCGCCTGCGCCGCCTTGACCGTGGCCTTGCTTTGGTCGAGCGTCGCCACCGGCGTCAGCCCGCGATCGAACAGATCCTGCGTGCGCGCGAGGTTCTGCTGCGCGAGGCTCAGATCCGCCTCGGCCTTCATCAACTGCGCCTTGGTGACGTCGATCTCTTCCTGCCGGCTGCCCGTCTGCAGATTGGCCAGCGTCGCCTCGGCGGCGTCGGCCCGCGCCCTGGCGGCGTCGTACTGCGCCTGCTGCTGGCTGGTATCGAGTACGAACAGCACCTCGCCCTTGCGCACGAGCTGGCCGTCGGTCACCGGCAGCGCGGCGATGGGACCGGCCGTGGCCGCGGCGGCATAGAGGTAGTCGTCCTCGGCGTAGCCGTTCCAGGCCGGCGGCGCGGCCGGGCCGAAGCCGGGCAGGATGGCGACGAGTCCCGTCAGCCAGGCAAGAACGGTGCCCATGCGCGCCTCCTCAGGTCGCCATGAAGCGGCGCTCGCGCTGCGGTGCGCTGAGGCCGTCGAACAGGATGGTCAGGTGGTTGTCGATCAGCCGCTCGATCTCGAGCCCGCCCGCCGGCCGGATGCCGAACAGCTCCGACATCAGCATGTGGGCGATCACCGGCCCGATCACCGAGCGCAGCGTCAGCTCCGGATCGACCGGCCGGAAATAGCCCTCGCGCACGCCGCTGGCGATCAGCGCCGAAACCGCCGGGATGACGCGGTCGAGCACCTCGCGCCGGTACATCTGCGCCAGCTCGGGGAAGTTGACCATCTCGCGCACCAGGAGGCGCGGGATGGCGACGAGCATGGGGTCGGCGAGCCGGCCGGCGACCATCTTCAGCACCGTGCCGATCACCGACCGCGGATCGCCGGCGTAGTTCTCGAGAAAGCCCAGCGCGTTGTCGGCGATCGGCCGCACCGCCCGCTTCACCAGCCCCTCGAGGATCGCCTCCTTGCTCGGAAAATAGAGGTACACCGCCCCTTTGCTGAGCCCGGCGCGCGCCGCGATGTCCTCGACCCGCGTGGCGGCGAACCCCTTTTCCACGAACAGCGCCAACGCCGCATCCAGCACCTCGTCCGGCCGCGCCTCGGCCCGCCGCCGGAATTTCGGCCCCCGTTGCAAGGCATCTGCCATGCGATCACTCCAACTGACTGCTCGGTCAGTAATGTAATAACCGACCGGTCAGTCAGTTGCAAGGGGAATGGGGATGGGGGGACGGGAGAAGTGGGGCGGAGGGTGCGGCTGGGAGCGAGCGGGAGTGGGAGAGGCGGTGCGGTGGTGAGGCTTGCGCGTTACGGGCAGCATTTCCGTGACCGAGACATCGCCTCCTCACCCGATTGCCAGGCTCGCTGATGCTCGCCAAGCGCGCGACCCCGGATCAAGTCCGGGGGCAGGCTCTCTCCCTGACGGGACGAGGTGCAGCTGGCTGTGGGATCAAGAGAAACGAAAGCGCCGCAGTCGGGTCCTTCCCCTGCGCAGCGGGGGAAAGTGTCGCGAAGCGACGAAAGGGGGCGGGCCACCGGCACGGTGGTTGGGGCCGCCCCCTCCACCACGCTGCGCGTGGTCCCCCTCCACCGCAAGCGGGAGAGGAGTCCCGACTGCCGCGGTGCTTACCGCGGCAGCGTTGTGGCGCCCATCAGGGTCTGGTCGATGGCGCGAGCGCATTGGCGGCCTTCGCGGATGGCCCAGACCACCAGCGATTGGCCGCGGCGCATGTCGCCGCAGGAGAACACCTTCGGCCGGCTCGTCTGGTAGCGTACCGTGTCGGCCTGCACGTTGCCGCGCCGGTCGAGCTCGACGCCGAACTGCTTGAGCATGCCGTCCTGCACCGGGCCGAGAAAGCCCATGGCGAGCAGCACCAGATCGGCCTTGAGCTCGAACTCCGTTCCAGCAATGGGCTGGAACTTGCTGTCGGCGCGGGCGCAGATCAGCTTCCTGACCTGCCCGTTCTCGCCCTCGAAGCGCACCGTGGCCACCGCGAAATCGCGCGTCACGCCCTCTTCCTGCGACGACGAGGTGCGCATCTTCATCGGCCACAGCGGCCAGGTGAGCTCCTTGTTCTCCTTGAGCGGCGGCGCCGGCATGATCTCGATCTGCGTCACCGACAGCGCCCCCTGGCGGTTGGAGGTGCCGATGCAGTCCGAGCCGGTGTCGCCGCCGCCGATCACCACCACGTGCTTGCCGCCGGCGAGGATCGGCTTGACGTTGTCGAGCGGCTCGTCGGAGACGCGGCGGTTCTGCTGCGGCAGGAACTGCATGGCGAAGTGGATGCCGTCGAGCTCGCGCCCGGGGATCGGCAGATCGCGCGGCAGCTCGGCGCCGCCCGCCAGCGCAATGGCGTCGTACCTGTCCTCGAGCTCGGCGACGCTGACGTCGCGGCCGACATGCACGCCGTAGTGGAAGGTGACGCCTTCGGCCTCCATCTGCGCGACGCGCCGGTCGATGTGCCGCTTCTCCATCTTGAAGTCGGGGATGCCATAGCGCATCAGCCCGCCGGCCTTGGCGTTCTTTTCATAGAGATGCACATCGTGGCCGGCACGGGCGAGCTGCTGCGCGCAGGCGAGGCCCGACGGCCCCGAGCCGATCACCGCGACCGTCTTGCCGGTCTTGACCGGATTGATCTCCGGCGTGATCCAACCGCTCTCCCAGCCCTTGTCGACGATGGCGCATTCGATCGTCTTGATGCTCACCGGCTGCTCGATGATGTTGAGCGTGCACGCCGCCTCGCACGGAGCGGGGCAGATGCGGCCGGTGAATTCGGGGAAGTTGTTGGTCGAGTGCAGATTGCGCAGCGCCCGTTGCCAGTCACCGCGATAGACGAGGTCGTTCCAGTCGGGGATCTGGTTGTTGACCGGGCAGCCGGTATGGCAATAGGGCACGCCGCAATCCATGCAGCGCGCCGCCTGGTCGCGCGTACCCTTGTCGCCGAGCGGAATGACAAATTCGGCGTAGTTCTGCAGCCGATCCTTGACCGGAAGATAGTCGCGGTCGTCCTTGTCGATTTCGAGGAAGCCGGTGATCTTGCCCATGACTAATTCCTCCCCTTGGGCAAAGCCCCAGCGGTCATCTTGATATTTCCAGCCCTGTCCCGCACGCACTCTCCTCCATTGGCATACCAGCGCCCCTGTAGTTTGAGATTGCGATCTAGAACGTGCCTACTCAACCTGAGCAGACTCATTTCGCTCGTGCACATCGTCATCACCGCCTCGACGCTGCTGCCTTGCATCGGGTAAACGAACGTCTTGGGCGGCGGGGTCGGATCGTCGGTCAGTTTTATGTAGCTGAGCTGAACCCAGTAGTTGACGGGCGCTGCAGCGGCGGGAGCCGCCACTCCGGCAAGCAACAATCCTGCAGCCGAGAGGATGACGGGATACCTCATTCCGCTGCGACCTGCAGCCGGGCCTGTTCCTTTTCGAGCTCGGCGAGAGCCCGGCGGTATTCGACCGGCATGACCTTCTTGAACCTGGGCAGATAGTGCGCCCAGTTGTCGAGGATCCTGGCCGCCACGCTCGAGCCGGTGAAGCTCTTGTGCCGGGTGATCAGCGCCTTGAGGCGGTCGGCGTCGCCCGAGCCGAGGTTGGACATGATCTCGACCAGCCCCGAGGTCTCGAGGTCGCCGCCATGACCGTAGTCGCGCTCGGAGATCATCTCCTCCTCGACCACCGGCTCCAGCGACACCATCGACATGTTGCAGCGGCTCTCGAACGTGCCGTCCTCGTCGAGCACATAGGCGATGCCGCCCGACATGCCCGCCGCGAAATTGCGGCCGGTCTTGCCCAGCACCGCGACGACGCCGCCGGTCATGTATTCGCAGCCATGGTCGCCGGTGCCTTCGACCACCGCCGCCGCGCCGGAATTGCGCACCGCGAACCGTTCGCCGGCGATGCCGCGGAAATAGCACTCGCCTTCGGTCGCGCCGTAGAGCGCCGTGTTGCCGATGACGATCGACTCTTCCGGCCTGGCCGCCGACTTTTCCGACGGGCGCACCACCAGCCGGCCACCGCTCAGACCCTTGCCGACATAGTCGTTGGCCTCGCCGACGAGGTCGAGCGTCACGCCATGCGCGAGGAAGGCGCCGAAGCTCTGTCCGCCGGTGCCCGTCAGCGACACCGCGATGGTGTCTTCCGGCAGGCCCGCCTGGCCGTAACGCCGCGCCACCTCGCCAGAGAGCATGGCGCCGGCCGAGCGGTCGGTGGAGTTGATCGTCTCGCCGATCTGCACCGGCGTTCCGGTGTCGAGCGCGCCCCTGGCCTTTTCGATCAGCCGGCGGTCGAGCACCTTGTCGATCGGATGGTTCTGCGTCTCGCTGTGATGGATGGCGACGCCCTCGACCGTCGGCGGCTTGTGGAACAGCCTGGAGAAATCCAGCCCCCTCGCCTTCCAGTGCGACACCGCCTCGGTCTTGTCGAGCATCTGCATCTGCCCGACCATCTCGTCGAAATGCCGGTAGCCGAGCGCGGCCATCAGCTCGCGCACCTCCTCGGCGACGAAGAACAGGTAGTTGATGACGTGCTCGGGCTTGCCGGTGAAGCGGGCGCGCAGCACCGGGTCCTGCGTGGCGATGCCCACCGGACAGGTATTGAGGTGGCACTTGCGCATCATCACGCAGCCCGCCGCGATCAGCGGCGCCGTGGCGAGGCCGAACTCGTCGGCCCCCAGCAGCGCCCCGATGACGACGTCGCGGCCGGTGCGGATGCCGCCATCGACCTGCACCGCGATACGGCTGCGCAGCTTGTTGGCGACCAGCGTCTGGTGCGTCTCGGCGAGGCCGATCTCCCACGGCGAGCCGGCATGCTTCAGCGAGGTCAGCGGGCTCGCGCCGGTGCCGCCCTCATAGCCCGAGATGGTGACGTGGTCGGCGCGCGCCTTGCTCACGCCCGCGGCGACGGTGCCGACGCCGACCTCGGAGACGAGCTTCACGCTGACCTGCCCCGCCGGGTTCACGTTCTTCAGATCGAAGATGAGCTGCGCCAGATCCTCGATCGAATAGATGTCGTGGTGCGGCGGCGGCGAGATCAGCCCGACGCCCGGCGTCGAGTGCCGGACCTTGGCGATGATGGCGTCGACCTTGTGGCCGGGAAGCTGGCCGCCCTCGCCGGGCTTGGCCCCCTGTGCCATCTTGATCTGCATCATGTCGGAATTGACCAGGTATTCCGCCGTGACGCCGAAGCGGCCCGAGGCCACCTGCTTGATGGCCGAACGCATGGAATCGCCGTTCGGCAGCGGCGTGAAGCGGTCCACCTCCTCGCCGCCCTCGCCGGTGTTCGACTTGCCGCCGATGCGGTTCATGGCGATGGCGAGCGTGGTGTGCGCCTCGCGGCTAATCGAGCCGTAGGACATCGCTCCAGTCGAGAACCGCTTGACGATCTCGGCGGCCGGCTCGACCTCCTCCAGCGCCACCGGCGCGCGCCCGTCCTCGTCGGCGCCCTTGATGCGGAACAGCGAGCGGATGGTGACGTAGCGGTCTTCCACCGTGTTCACCAGCCGCGCGAATTCGCGGTACTTGTCGCGGGCGTTGCCGCGCGCCGCGTGCTGCAGATTGCTGACCGTCTCCGAGCGCCACATATGCGCTTCGCCGCGGAAGCGGAAGGCGTAGTCGCCGCCGACCTCGAGGCTGTCCTCGAGCACCGGGCTGTCGCCGAACGCCTCCTGGTGGCGGCGCACCGTCTCCTCGGCGATCTGCATGAGCCCGGCGCCCTCGATGGTGGTGGCGGTGCCGGTGAAATAGGTGTCGACGAAATCCGAGCTCAGCCCCACGGCGTCGAAGATCTGCGCGCCGCAATAGGACTGGTAGGTCGAAATCCCCATCTTGGCCGTGACCTTGAGGATGCCCTTGCCGATCGCCTTGATGTAGCGGTGCACCAGCTCGTGCTCGTCCACCTCCTCAGGGATGTCGTTGGTCTGCGCCCGCATGGCGAGCAGCGTGTCGAACGCCAGATACGGGTTGATCGCCTCGGCGCCATAGCCGGCGAGCGCACAGAAATGGTGCACCTCGCGCGCCTCGCCGGTCTCGACCACAAGCCCCACCGACGTACGGAGGCCCTTGCGGATCAAATGATGGTGCACGCCCGCCGTCGCCAGCAGCGCCGGGATGGCGATGCGGCCCGGCCCGACCAGCCGGTCGGAAAGGATGATGATGTTGTCGCCCGAATGCACCGCCATCTCGGCGTCGGAGAACAACTGGTCGAGCGCGTCCTTCATGCCCGCGGCGCCGAGCTCGGCCGGATAGGTGATGTCGAGCGTCTTGGAGCGGAACGGATTGTCGGCCATCGCCCCGATGGCGCGGATCTTTTCGAGATCGGCGTTGGTCAGGATCGGCTGGTGCACCTCGAGCCGCTTGCGCGAGCTGTGCCCCTGGTGGTCGAGGATGTTGGGCCGCGGACCGATGAAGCTCACGAGGCTCATCACCGATTCCTCGCGGATCGAGTCGATCGGCGGGTTGGTGACCTGCGCGAAATTCTGCTTGAAATAGGTGTAGAGCAGCTTCGACTTGTCCGACATCGCCGAGATCGGCGTGTCGGTGCCCATCGAGCCCACCGCTTCCTGCCCGGTGGTCGCCATGGGCGGCAGAATGAGCTTCAGATCCTCCTGCGTATAGCCGAAGGCCTGCTGCAGATCGAGCAGCGGAACGTCGTTCTGCGGCGCCTGCGGCGCCACTTCCGGCAGGTCCTCGAGCACGATCTGGGTGCGCGCCAGCCACTGCTTGTAGGGCTGCGCCTTGGCGAGCTCGGCCTTGATCTCCTCGTCCGAGACGATGGCGCCCTTCTTGAGGTCGATCAGCAGCATCTTGCCCGGCTGCAGCCGCCACTTGCGCACGATCTTTTCCGGCGGCACCTTCAGCGTGCCCATCTCGGAGGCCATGATGACCTCGTCGTCGTCGGTGACGATGTAGCGCGCCGGCCTCAGGCCGTTGCGGTCGAGCGTGGCGCCGATGTGGACACCGTCCGAAAAGCACATCGCGGCCGGGCCGTCCCACGGCTCCATCAGCGCCGCGTGGTACTCGTAGAAGGCGCGCCGGTCCTCGTCCATCAGCGGATTGCCGGCCCACGCCTCGGGGATCAGCATCATCGCCGCGTGCGGCAGCGAATAGCCGCCGCGCATCAGGAATTCGAGCGCGTTGTCGAAGCAGGCGGTGTCCGACTGGCCGGGATAGGAGATCGGCCACAGCTTCTGGATGTCGGCCCCGAACAGCTCGGAGCTGACCGACGCCTGCCGCGCCGCCATCCAGTTGACGTTGCCGCGCACCGTGTTGATTTCGCCGTTGTGGCAGACGAAGCGATAGGGATGCGCCAGCCGCCAGCTCGGGAAGGTGTTGGTCGAGAACCGCTGGTGCACCAGCGCCAGCGCCGAGGAAAATTCGGGATCGCTGAGATCACTGTAATAGGCGCGCAGCTGCGCCGCCAGGAACATGCCCTTGTAGACCAGCGTTCTGCAGCTCATCGACACGACGTAGAAGTCGTTCGGCTTGCCCTCATAGGCCGAATAGATCTTGCCCGAGCATACCTTGCGAATGATGTAGAGCTTGCGCTCGAACGCCTCGTCGTCGGCGATGCTACGGCCGCGGCCGATGAACACCTGCCGGTGATAGGGCTCGGTCGCCGCGATCTCGGGCGATCTCGACAGCGAGGAATTGTCGTGCGGCACGTCGCGCCAGCCGAGCACGGTCTGGCCCTCGTCCTCGATGACCTTCTCGACCACCTTCTCCAGCTTGACGCGCAGGTCTGCGTCCTGCGGGAAGAAGATGTGCGACACCGCGTAATGGCCGGGCTCCGGCAGCGTCACGCCCTGCCTGGCCATTTCGCGCACGAAGAAGGCGTGCGGGATCTGCACCATGATGCCGGCGCCGTCGCCCATCAGCGGGTCGGCGCCCACGGCGCCGCGATGCTCGAGGTTCTCGAGGATGTCGAGGCCGTTGCTGACGATCTTGTGCGAGGCGCGGTTCTTGAGATCGACGATGAAGCCGACGCCGCAGGCATCGTGCTCGCGCAGCGGATCGAACAGCCCGAACGCCTGAGGGCGGTTCGCGGGTGCGATGGCGCGGTCCGGAATGAGGGCGGCGGGAGAGCGAGACTGTGCCATCGGCGATGTCCTTCGATCAGAGAAATCAGGTCAGGGGGAGCCGGCAAGCCGGCGCGTCGGTCCTTTCAGGGCAGGAAGGTTTTCGTTTTATCGGCTCGGTATCGGTCATTGGCGTCCACGCTCCGTCTGTCTTACCCACGATTGCCGGGCGGGGGCCCGGATCGTGATGAGTGCAGCCCGTGAGGGCAAGTCACAATGTCAACAGGGAGCGGCGCTGCATCCAAATGGCCGCTCATTCGGGCACGAAGCCCCGCCTTCCGTTTCCGCTCTCGACGAACGGGCCAGCCGGTCCGGCGTGCGGCCAGTCCGGGGAGACCGGATGCCCGCGCGATTAAGACAGCAAAGCTGTCCTATCGAGGCTACATTTGCACAACTCTAAACTGCGGGCAAGCGCACTCTGCGACTTTTTCGTGGCAGCAGGTAAAATGCTCAAATCTTGGGCAGCAGACTGCCTAAAATACGTGCGGCGCCCTCACGGACGCCGCATCAGGCAGGGAGACAGATGGACCGTTATTCGAGATGGCTCTTGAGGAACCACATGTCCTTGTCGAGGTCGCGCGAGAACGCGGTGAAGATGTCGGAGGTGCCGGCATCGCCCGCGTCGTCGGCGGTGTCGATCGCCTCGCGCACCGATTTGCTGAGCGCGCCGTAGCGCTCGACCAGCGCGCCGACATGGTCGGCCACCTTCTTGATGTCGGTCGGATAGGCCGGCAGCGCGCTCTTGTCGCCGACGATTTGCGTGGTGCCCAGCGCCACGCCGTCGAGCTGCGCCACGCGCTCGGCCACGGTGTCGATGTTGTTGTCGAGATTGGTGCGCAGCATGTCGAGCAATTCGTGCACGGCGATGAAGGTCGGGCCCTTGAGGTTCCAGTGCGCCTGCTTGACCGCCAGCGCCAGATCGATCGTATCGGCGAGCCGCGCATTGCACAGCTCGACCATGGCGGTCTTGGTGTTGGACTTGAGGCCGATATCGGGGGATTTCATGGGAAACTGTCCTGTTGACGCTGCAATGGGTGCAAAACCCATACGATAGCTAGGCGGTTCCGTCCGGGACAAAAAGGGCATCCGGGCATGGCGGGCACGATGACGCAGGCGATCTTCTTCAGCGGCCCGATCGGCGCCGGCAAGACCACGCTCGGCCGCGCCGTCGCGGCGCGTCTCGGCGCCGCCTTCCTCGACGGCGACGATTACGCCGAGCACGACCGCCCCTGGTACGCCTCGAGCCTCGGCACCAGCCGCGGCATCGCCGAGGCGCTGCTGGCGGCGCTGCGGCAGCACCCGGCGGCAATCGTCGCCTATCCGCTGCGCTGCACCAATTATCTCTATTTCCGCCGCCGCCTGGCCGATGCCGGACATGGCTGCCTCGTCGTCAATCTCGGCGCCTCCTACGACGCGCTCGTCAACGCCGGCCGCGGGCGGGTGTTTTCCGCCGACGAGCGCGCCCGCATCGCCGAAATGCTGGCCCAGGGCTACGCCGACCGGCCGTTCGGCGATCTCGCGGTCGACACCGCCGCCGCCGGTTTCGCCGCCACCGTCGACATCCTCGTCGCCCGCCTGCGCCCGCGCCTCGGCTGACACGCAAAAGGCGCGGACCCTGCCGGATCCGCGCCCCAATTCCAATCGCCTGCCGGTCAGGAGAGGGCCTGATTGAGCAGGCCGTTCGTGACCGGAATTAGTTGACCTGCTCGAGCACCTTCGGGGCGTTGCCCTTGATCTCGATGGTGCGGGCCTTCTTGGACTCGGGCAGCTCGCGCTTCAGCTCGATGTGCAGCAGGCCGTTCTCGAGCGCGGCGCCCGACACTTCCACATACTCGGCAAGCTGGAAGCGCAGCTCGAAGGCGCGCTCGGCGATGCCGCGATGCAGGAATTCGCGCTTGTCCTCGGAGGCCGGAGCCTTGGCGCCTTTGACGACGAGGCCGTTCTCCTTGGACTCGATCACGAGGTCGCTCTCGGCAAAGCCGGCGACGGCGATCGAGATGCGGTAGGCGTCATCGCCGACCTTCTCGATATTGTAGGGTGGGTAGGTCTTGGCCTCCTGGCCGACGAGGCCGTCGAGGCGGTTGAACAGCCGGTCGAAGCCGACGGTCGAACGATAGAAGGGGGAAAAATCGTAGGTCTGCATTTCACATTCTCCGTGTGAGCAACGTGGTTCTGGCGGGTGTCCCACGCGCCCTCCCGCACATCGGCGAAGGCGCATTCCCGGGTGGCCCGGTCCCCGGCGTCAACCGGCGGACAGCATGGAGATAGGTCGGGGTTTTGGCGGTTCAAGGGTCATTCGGCGGTCATCGATATGCACATAGTATTCACTTGTGTGCAGAACCGAACGCCGCTACGTCACCCGCCATGACCGATCTCGACCACCCGCCTGCCGTCCCGCCGCGCCGCCGCAGGGGCCGGCGGTCCTGGCAGCGCGAGGCGGTGGTGGTGCTGCTGGCGCTGCTGCTGTTTCTGGGCCTCGCCGCCTGGCTCTGCCTCGGCCGCTGAGGCGATTTTTCCCGATGAACGGAATCTGAACGGTCGTCTCAGGGTCGCTTCAGCCTGCCCCTTATAGAACCAGCACTGTGCTCGCTGTCTGCTGCAACGGCACATCGATTGATCCGCCGTCACCCGCCCCCCGCACGGCGATCAATTCTGAGGAAAGCCAGTGTCTCGCAAGGGACGCTGGCTTTTCCGCATCCGGGTCCTGCGCTACGCCAAACCCATGACCGCGATTGTCGACCCCGAGGGGCCAAAGCTCGCCATCCTGCCGTCCAATCCGGCGCCCGAGGGCCTGCGTGCCGGCTATTTCGTCACGCCCGACAAGGTGCGGCTGCGCTACGCCACCTTCCCCAAGACCGAGGGCGCCGCCAAGGGCACCATCTGCCTGGTGCAGGGGCGCACCGAATTCATCGAGAAATATTTCGAGACCATCGCCGATTTCCAGAAGCGCGGCTTCGCCGTCGCCACCTTTGACTGGCGCGGCCAGGGCGGCTCCGACCGCCTGATCGGCAACCGCACGCTCGGCTATGTCCGCAGCTTCGACGATTACTGGACCGATCTGCGCGCCTTCCATGCCAACGTGCTGCTGCCCGATTGTCCCGGCCCGTTCTACCTCGTCGGCCATTCCATGGGCGGGCTGGTGTCGCTGATCGCCGGCACGCGCGACCGCATGATGTTCGACCGCATCTTCGTGTCCGCTCCAATGGTCGGGCTCGACCGCCAGCCGCTGAGCTTTGCCGGCATGGCGGTGCTGAGCGATGCGCTGTCGCTCCTCGGCATGGGCCGCCTGCCGGTCGGCCGCGCCCAGGACGCGCCGCCGACCGAAAAGAGCTTCCCCTCCAATGCGCTGACCTCCGACCTCGTGCGCTACATGCGCACCGTCGACACCTGGCGCGAGCGCCCCGACCTGCTGATCGGCCGGCCCACCTACCGCTGGGCCGCCGCCGCCATGCACGCCATGGCCTATGCCGCCACCGACCGTTTCCCGCAGGCGGTCAAGGTGCCGGTGCTGATCCTCGCCGCCGCCCTCGACCAGGTGGTGTCGACCGCCTGGACCGAGCAGCTCGGCCTCCGGATGCGCACCGGCCGCCACATGGTGATCCCCGCCGCCCGGCACGAGCTGTTCATGGAAAACGACGCCATCCGCGCCCAGGTCTTCGCCGCCTTCGACGCCTTCATCACCAACCAGAGCGCATGAGCCGCCGCAGCGCATGGCGCGACTGGACTGTCGTTCCAGCTGCGGCGGTCAGGCGCCCACCGCCTTCAGCATGGGCTTGGTGATGGCCTGCTTCTGCTTGAAATAATCCGGCCAGGGATCGGCCGCCTGCGCCCGCGCCGCGGCTTCGGCGATCGAAAAGACGTTGGCGGCGGCGATGTCGGGCAGCTCGTCCCAGCTCAGCGGCACGGCGCAGGAGGCCCCCGGCTTGGCGCGGGTCGAGAACGGGCAGACGGCGGTGGCGCCGCGTTCGTTGCGCAGATAGTCGACGAACATGCGGCCCTTGCGGTTGACCTTGCGGATATTGGCGGTGAAGCGGTCGGGCTCGTCGGCCGCGAGCCGCTCGGCGAAGGCGTGGCAGAACGCCTTGACCTCGGGCCATTCCAGCGTCCGCCGCAGCGGCGCGATGACGTGGATGCCCTTGCCGCCGGTGACCATCGGATAGGTCGTGAGGCCGAGCGCGCCCAGCCGGTCGCGGATGTCGAGCGCCGCCTGCCTGGTCGCCGCGAAATCCAGCCCCTCGTCCGGATCGATGTCGAAGATGATGCGGTCGGGCTGCTCCAGCCGGTCGATATGGCTGCCCCAGATGTGGAGCTCGAGCACGTTCATCTGCACATTGGCCGCGAGCCCCGCCGCGTCCTCGATATAGAGGTAGATGTCGGTGGGGCCGGTGGTCTCGGTGATCTTCACCTTCTTGAAGGCGCCGGGGAAACCGCCGGAATCGTGCTTCTGGAAAAACGGCGTCTTGCTGCCGGTGGGCAGCCGCACCAGCGATAAAGGCCGCCGCGCGATGTGCGGCAGCATGCGCTCGGCCACCGCATCGTAGTAGGCGACGAGCTGCGCCTTGGTGATGGCCGGCTCGTAGACGATCTTGTCCGGATGGGTGAGGCGCACGCCGAGGCGGTCGGCGGCGGCGATCCCCATCGCGTCGGTCAGCTCGATCTGCGGCAAGGGCGTCGCCTTCTTCGGTTTCGCTTTGGCCTTGGCCGCCGCGGGCGGCGCCGCCGGAAGCTCCAGCGTCACCTCGCGGCTCGCCTTATCCTCGCGCAAACCCATGAACGAAGGGTGGCGAAGGTGGTTGTCGGGGGTGACCTCCGAATATGCCACCTCCCCCACCAGCTTCGGCTCGACCCAGCGGGCGCGGCGCGAAATGTCGCGCGGGGCGTCGGCGAAGGGCGAGGTCTTGCGCGCCAGCCCGTCGAGCTGCTGCTGCAGCTCGGCGGCGCTTGCCGCATTGAAGCCGGTGCCGACGCGGCCGCGATAGCGCAGCCTGTCGCCCTCCCAGGTGCCCAGCAGCAGCGAGGCGAAGCCGGACTTCTTGTCCGACGGTCGCCAGCCGCCGATGACGAATTCCTGCCGCTGCGTGCACTTGATCTTGAGCCAGTCGCGCGTGCGCTCGCCGAGATAGGGGCTCTGCCCGAGCTTGGCGATCATGCCCTCGAAGCCGCCCTCGCACATGGCGGCGAAGAACTTGTCCCCCTCCCCGACGATGTGCTCGGAATATTGCACCGGATCGCTGGCGCGCGGCTTGCCGAGCAGCTGCAGCAGCCGCGCCTTGCGCTCGGTGAGCGGCAGCCGGCGCAGATCCTCGCCGTCGAGCTCCAGCAGGTCGAAGGCGAAATAGGTGAGCGGCGCGCCCGACGAGAGCGCGTCCTTGAGCGTCGAAAAGTCGGTCTTGCCGTGCTTGAAGGCGACGATCTCGCCATCGATCAGCGCGCTGCCCTTGGTGACGGTGGAAAGCGGTTCCACCAGCGTGTGGAACTGCGCCGTCCAGTCGTTGCCGTGGCGGGTGTAGAGGCGCACCTGCCCCCCCGCGAGCGCGGCGAGGGCGCGATAGCCGTCATATTTCATCTCGAACAGCCAGTCGCGGCCGGTCGGGATGTCGTCGACGAGGGTGGCGAGCTCCGGCGGCTGGAACTCGGGCAGCGCCACCGCGCCGGCGCGGGTCCAGACATTGGCGCTGGGCACCTCGAGCCCGGCGGCCTTGCGCGGACGCTTCGGCGTGCTGCCCTTGGCGATGCCGTCGAGGTCGCGGCCGGTCTCGACGCTGGTGGTGAATTTCTCGGTGAGGCCGTCGCTGCGCGTGGCATAGGCGTCGTCGTGCTTGATCAGCAGCCAGTTCTCGCGCGTGCCGTGGCGGGTCTTCTGGTCGCGGCCCTGCATGTGGACCAGCACCCATTCGCCCTTCATGCGCTTGCCCTTGAGGGTGAATTTGAGCTCGCCCCTGGCGAGGCCCTGGTGCGGATCGCCGATCGGCTCCCAGGTGCCTTCGTCCCACAGCATCACCGTGCCGCCGCCATACTGGCCGGCGGGAATGGTGCCCTCGAAGCCGCCATAGTCGAGCGGGTGGTCCTCGACGCGCACCGCGAGGCGCTTGTCGGCGGGGTTCGTCGACGGCCCCTTGGTGACCGCCCAGCTCAGCAGCACGCCGTCGAGCTCGAGGCGGAAATCGTAGTGCAGGCGCGTCGCATCGTGCTTCTGCACCACAAAGCTCAGCGCCCTGGCCTTGCGGCGGCCGGGCTTGCCGGCCGGCTCGGCGGTTTTGCCGAAATCGCGCTTGGCGTTGTACGCCTTGAGCTTGTCGCTGGAGGTGGCCGGCATCAGCTCGCCTTCCGGCGCGGCGCCGCCTTGGCCGCGGCCTTCTTGGCGGGCGCCTTCTTCGCCGGCGCCTTGCGGGCGGCGGATTTGGCCGGCGTGCGCTCACCGCTTTCGAGGCTCTTCTTCAGCGCCGCCATCAGGTCGATGACGTTGCCCGATTCCTGGCGCGGCTTTTCCTCCTCGACCTCGATGCGCCGGCCCTTCGATTTGAGCTTGCGCTGGATCAGCTCGCGCAGCGCCGCCTGGTAGTGGTTCTTGTACTCGGTGGGATCGAACTTGGCCGTCTTCTTGTCGATCAGTGCCGTCGCCACCTCGAGCAGGTCGGGGTCGGCCGATTTGGCGGGAATCTCGGAAAAGAAGCTGTCGGACTTCCGGATTTCCTCCTGGTAGTGCAGGGTTTCGAGCAGCATGCCCTTGCCGCAGGGGCGGATGGCGACGAGGTATTCCTTGCCGCGCAGCGCCAATTGCCCGAGGCCGACGCGCTTCGATTTGCGCAGCGCGTCGCGAACCACGCGGAAGGCGTCCTCGGCCAGTTCGTCGGCCGGCACCAGGAAATAGGCGCTGTCATAGTAGAGCGGCGGGATTTCCGCCTCGTCGACGAACTGCACCAGATCGAGCGTCTTCTTGGTTTCGAGCTTCACCGCGTCGAGCTCGTCGTCCTCGAGCAGGACATATTCGCCCTTTTCGTACTCGTAGCCCTTGCGGATCTCGTCGGCCGGCACCGGCCCGACGCCGTCGACCACCTTCTGGTAGTGGATGCGCTTGCCGGTGGGCGCGTGAATCTGGTTGAAGCTGGTCGTCGCGCCGGATTTATGGGCCGGAAACATCTCGACATTGATCGAAACCAGGCTGAGGCGGAGCTGTCCCCGCCAGATCGGCCGCGCTGCCGCCATGGTTCATACCTCGTTCAGACACACCACAGTCGATTCAACGGAACTTTGCGGGCATTCGTTCCGGCTCCATTGCGTCGAGCCCGCGCGCCACATACTTGTTGAACAGAACGGCGCCGCAGTCCCGCATCCACCCCGGCGCCGGCGAGGGAGATGTCGATGCTTCTCGATGGTATGAGCATTACGCTGATCGTGATTGGCGTGCTGTTGGTGCTGGTGCTGCTGGCAGCGGTGAAAACCGTGCCGCAAGGCTACAATTACACGGTCGAGCGCTTCGGGCGCTACATCCGCACCATGAAGCCGGGGCTGAGCCTGATCATTCCCTTCGTCGACGGCATCGGCCGCAAGATGAACATGATGGAGCAGGTGCTGGAGGTGCCGCAGCAGGAGGTGATCACCAAGGACAACGCCACGGTGACGGCGAACGCGGTGACCTTCTACCAGATTCTCGACGCCGCGGCGGCCGCCTACGAGGTGGCCAATCTGCAGAATGCCGTGCTCAACCTGACGATGACCAACATCCGCACCGTGATGGGGTCGATGGACCTCGACGAGCTCCTGAGCCATCGCGACGAGATCAATTCGCGGCTGCTGCGCGTCGTCGACGCGGCGGTCAGCCCCTGGGGCCTCAAGATCACCCGCATCGAGATCAAGGACATCGATCCGCCGCGCGACCTGGTGGAATCGATGGGCCGGCAGATGAAGGCCGAGCGCGAAAAGCGCGCCGCCATTCTCGAGGCCGAGGGCCGGCGGCAGTCGGCCATCCTGCAGGCCGAGGGCATGAAGCAGGCGCAGGTGCTGGAGGCCGAGGGCCGGCGCGAGGCGGCGTTCCGCGACGCCGAGGCGCGCGAGCGCTCGGCGGAAGCCGAGGCCAAGGCGACGCAGATGGTGTCGGACGCCATCGCCTCGGGCAACGTGCAGGCGATCAACTACTTCGTCGCCAACAATTACATCAAGGCGCTGGAAGGATTGGCCAAGTCGCCCAACCAGAAGGTGCTGATGCTGCCGGTCGAGGCGGCCAGCGTCATCGGCGCCATCGGCGGCATCGCCGAGATCGCCAAGGAGACGTTCGGCGGCGAACGGCCGGCGGCGACGCCGCCGCGCGGCAGCGGCCGCCCGCCCTCCGCCGGCAATTGAGGCGAAACGATTAGAGGGGAATTCCAATGGTTCTGCTCGACCTGTTCGTCACCTACGGACCCTGGGCCTGGTTCGTCACCGGGCTGGTGCTGCTGGCGCTGGAGCTGGTGGCGCCCGGCGGCTATTTCCTGTGGCTGGGCGCCGCCGGCATCGCCACCGGGCTGCTCGCCTTCATCCCCGGCCTCGGCTGGCCGTGGCAGGTGACCATCTTCGGCATCCTCGCCATCGCCATCGTGGTGGCGTGGACGCTGGTCTCGCGCAACCGCCGGCATCGCACCGACAACCCGTTCCTCAACCGCCGCGCCGACCGCTTCATCGGCCACGAGGCGATCATCGACGAGCCGATCCGCGACGGCTTCGGCCGGCTGACGCTGGACGACACCATCTGGCGCATTGCCGGCCCCGACCTCGCCGCCGGCGAGAAGGTGCGGGTGGTCGGCGCCGACGGCGCGGTGCTGAAGGTGGAGCCGGCCTGACGCTGCTGTTGGAGTCGTGGACAACAGCCGGCTGTTGGAGTAAAGTCCAACAGCGATGGATGCTCGGCTGATCTTCAATGAAGAGTCCCCGGCGGGCGACACCGCCGTTGCTCGCATTGTGATTTGGGAGCTTCCCAGGAAGCTGCCTGGCAGCGACCACAGCTACAAATACAGCCTCGCGCTGATCGATGGGCGGACCAATATATTCCGCTATGACAATGAGGCCGGCAAAGGTGACCACCGGCACGTCGGTCGCCGCGAGTTCCCCTATTGGTTCGTGAGCATCGATCAGTTGCTGGAGGACTTCTGGAAGGACGTGGACGAGTGGCAAAAGTCGAAAAGAAAGTCGTAACCATCGGCGTCACAACGATCGAGGAGGCCAAAGCCCGAGCATCGCGGGCTATCCGGACGCGGGAGTTTCCCGGCTATGGCATCTATTTTCTCGATCTCGAACTGATGTGGCGCGTACTTGCTCCCAAGCGCTGGGACATCCTGAGGGCAATGGTCGGGCAAGGACCAATGTCCATTCGTGAAGTGGCACGGCGTGTGGGACGTGACGTGAAGGCTGTCCACGGTGACGTCAAGGCGCTGAAGCTCACCGGTATCGTCAAGGCCGAGGAGCGCAAGGTCGTCTTTCCCTATGACGAGATCCACATCGACGTGACCATCCGGCCGTCAACAGAAGCCCTGACGAAAGCCGCCTGAGCACGCTCGCAAGGCTTCCTTAACCATAAGCTGCAAGGGTTTGTTTACGCCGCCCGAGGCGTGGGAGCCCGAGTTTGCGCCGCCCGATCCGCATCGCCGGAGCCCTGTCTGCTGCCCTTGTCGTCGGCGGCGGGCTGGCGCTTGCCGGCGCGGCGCTGGCGCAGGAGGCGCCGGCGAACGACGATCCCGGCGGGCCGCTGATCGATCTCGACTGGAGCGTGGCGCTGCGCGGCAGCTATACCGCCGACAGCGCCAAGGGCTCGCGCTACGAGGCGATCGTGGCGCCGGAGGTGTCGCTGACGCGGCACTATCTGGGGGGCGACGCCAGCATCGGCGCGGGCGCCGCGGTGTCGGTCGACCAGAACAAGACCATCCGTGTCGACGAGGCACACGCCAATGCCGCCTTGAGCTTCACGCTCGACCAGTTCACCACACTCAAGGGCAGCCTGTCGCTTTCCGATACCCAGCTCAGCCCGTTCGATGCGTCACTGCCCGCCAATACGCTGAGCGGGCCGAACGAGCTGACCGGCACGGCCACGGGCAGCGCCACCCGCCGCTTCGGCCAGTTCGACGTGACCGGCACCCTCACCGGCGAGCGCTTCATCAAGGGGCCGACGACGCTTGCCGACCTCAGCACCATCGACAATTCCGACCAGAGCTACTGGATGGGACAGGCGAGCCTGCGCACCGGGCTGGAGTTCACCGCCAAGACCTCGGTGTTCGTCGAGGCGAGCGAGGCTTACACGCTCTACGACAGGCCCAACCCCTCGCTGCTCGTCCACACCAACAACCGCACGCTGCAATTGCGCGGCGGCGTGGCGTTCACGCAGCCCGGCACGCTGACCGCGGAACTGTCGGCGGGCCGCGCCTGGATCGACTACGCCGACTCCACCCTCACCGACCGCCCGGCCTGGGTAGCCAATGGCAGCGTCAGCTTCACCCCGGACGAGACGGTGACGCTGGCGGCCTCGCTCGACACCAGCGTCGGGCCATCGGCAAATACGGCGGGCGACACCGATGTCGCCTATACGCTGACCGGCAATGCCGGCTACCGGGTCAACCCCTGGCTCACGCTGCGCGGCTCGGCCGGGTTCAACCACACGCTGACGCTGGGCACTTCGGCGGTGGACCAGGGCTACAATGCCGGCGTCGGCGCCGACCTCTCGACGTCGCGCCACACGGCGTGGACTTTCGACTATCTGTTCAGCCACGACCAGAAGACCGGCAATCCGGCGACCGACAGCCACAGCGTGACCCTGGGCCTGAAATTCCGGAAATAGCCGCCGGCTGATCTCAGCCGAGCTGGAGTTTCCTGAGCTCGGCGCGGAACGGGCCCGACAGGTCCGGGCGGTCGAGCGCGTAAACGACATTGGCGAGCAGGAACCCGACCTTGCCGCCGCAATCGAAGGACTGGCCCTTGTATTTGACGCCGGTGAAGCGCTGCGTGGTCATCAGCGTCTGCATGGCGTCGGTCAGCTGGATCTCGTTGCCGGCGCCGCGCTTCTGCCCGGCGATCAGCGAGAAGATCTCGGGCTGCAGGATGTAGCGACCGGAAATGATGAGGTTGGACGGCGCCTCTTCGCGCTTTGGCTTTTCCACCATGGCGGTGATGGCGAACCCCTCGTCCGGCCCCTCGCCGCGGGCGACGATGCCGTATTTGAAGACGTCGTCCATCGGCACTTCCTCGACGGCGATGACGTTGGCGCCGTCCTCATAGGCGTCCATCATCTGCCTGAGCACGCCCGGCGTGCCCTTGAACAGCATGTCGGGCAGCAGCAGCGCAAACGGCTGGTCACCCACCAGTTCGCGAGCGCACCACACGGCATGGCCGAGGCCCAGCGGCTCCTGCTGGCGGGTGAAGCTGGCCTGGCCGGCCTGCGGCAGCTCGCGCTGCAGCTCGTCCAAGGCCCAGGTCTTGCCGCGCGCCTCGAGCGTGTGCTCGAGCTCGAATTGCTTGTCGAAATGATCCTCGATAACACCCTTGTTGCGGCCGGTGACGAACACCAGGTGCTCGATCCCCGCCTCGCGCGCCTCGTCGACGGCGTACTGGATCAGCGGCTTGTCGACGACGGTCAGCATCTCCTTGGGCATGGCCTTGGTGGCCGGCAAAAACCGTGTGCCGAGGCCGGCCACCGGGAACACCGCTGTGCGAACGCGCTTGGACAAGGGGAGACGCTCCGAATCGGGGCATAAGAGTGTTTCAACCAGGCGACATTAGCATTTTGCCGCTTAATTGGAGATTAGCCGGATGACGGTGCTTGTAACGGGTGGTGGCGGCTATATCGGCAGCCATATGGCGCTGAGGCTGGGCGACGCCGGCGAGCCGACGGTGGTGCTCGACAATTTCACCACCGGTTTCGACTGGGCCGTCGATCACCGGGCGACGCTGGTGACTGGCGATGCCGGCGACATGGAGTTCGTCGGCGGGCTGATCGCCGAGCACGGGATCACCGAGATCATCCATTTCGCCGGCTCCATCGTGGTGCCGGAATCGGTGACCGATCCACTCAAATACTACCGCAACAACACCGCCACCTCGCGCAATCTGCTGGAGGCGGCGGTGAAGGGCGGAGTGCAGCGCTTCATCTTTTCCTCGACCGCCGCCGTCTATGGGATGACCGGGCTGGCGCCGGTGGAGGAAACGACGCCGCTGAGCCCGATGTCGCCCTATGGCCGCTCCAAGCTGATGACCGAGTGGATGCTGGCCGACGTCGCCGCAGCGCATCCGATCAAATACGGCGTGCTGCGCTATTTCAACGTCGCCGGCGCCGACCCCAAGGGCCGCTCCGGCCAGTCGACGCCGCTCGCGACGCATCTGATCAAGGTCGCAGCGCAAACGGCGCTCGGGCAGCGGCCGAAGATGGACATTTTCGGCACCGACTATCCGACGCCCGACGGCACCTGCGTGCGCGACTACATCCACGTCACCGATCTGATCGAGGCGCACAAGCTGCTGCTCGACCATCTGCGGGCCGGCGGCGAGTCGACCACGCTCAACTGCGCCTATGGCCAAGGCTATTCGGTGCGGCAGGTGGTGGATACGGTGAAGGCCGTGTCGGGCGTCGATTTCCGCGTCGACGAAGGCCCGCGCCGCGCCGGCGACCCGGCCTCGATCACCGCCACCGGCGAGAAGGTGCGCCAGCAACTGGGCTGGGTGCCGCAGCACGCCGATCTGCGCGAGATGGTGCAGACGGCGCTCGACTGGGAGCGGTACCTGCAGCGGCGGAATCGGTAGAGGCGGCCGTCAGGTTTCCAACACACTTGCGTGGCACCATTCCCGCATCGTCATTCCCGCGCATGGGGAACGAGCAATGCGACTGCTGATATTGGTATTGCTGGCTTCGTTCCTCGCGGCTCCCGCGCACGCCGCGTCGTTTTCCGACTTCCTGCATGCGTTTCGCGCCACCGCCATCGCCTCGGGGGTGAGCCCCGACGTCTATGATCTGTCGACCGCCGGGCTGACTCCGGACCCGACGATCAAGACCCTGGTCGAGACGCAGCCGGAATTCACCACGCCGATCTGGAGCTATATCGACCAGCGGGTGAGCGACACGCGCATCGCCAGCGGCAAGGCGGCGATCGACAAGAACCGCGCTCTGTTCGCCGCGACCGGCAAGCGTTTCGGCGTCGACCCCTATGTGCTCGGCGCCATCTGGGGCATCGAGACCAATTACGGCTCGGTGCTGGGCAACAAGAAGCTGATCAAGCCGGTGATCCGCTCGCTGGCGACGCTGGTGTGGCAGCATCGCGGCCGCTACGAGGGCGACAAGGCCGATTTCATCGCGGCGCTGAAGCTGGTGCAGCGCGGCCCGCTCGATGCCCGCCACCTGCTCGGCTCGTGGGCCGGCGCCATCGGGCACCTGCAGGTCAACCCCAGCAACGTCATCGCGCACGGCACCGATGGCGACGGCGACGGCAGGATCGATCTGCAGGATTCGCTCGCCGATGCGCTGGCGACCAGCGCCAAATTCCTGCTCGACCTCGGCTATGCCCCCGGCGTCGACTGGGGCTTCGAGGTCAGCGTGCCGCGCAATTTCGACTACATGCTGGCCGACCGCACCACGCTGAAGCCGATCTCGGTGTTCGCCGGCCTGGGCGTGAAGCGGGTCAGCGGCAAGCCCTTCGCCGACCCCTCCGTGCCGGTGTTCTTCTACGCCCCGGCCGGTGCCAAGGGCCCGAAATTCCTGATGACCAGGAACTACCTCGTGCTCAAGGGCTACAATTTCTCCGACAGCTACGCGCTCGCCGTGGCGCATCTCGCCGACCGGCTGAAGGGCGCCGGCGCGTTCCAGGCGAGCTGGCCGCGCGACACGAAATTCCCCGACCTTGCGCAGCGCAAGGACATCCAGGCGGCGCTGATCCGGCTCGGCCTGCTCAAGGGCGAGGTCGACGGCCGGCTCGGGCCGATAACCTCGGCCGCCTACGCCCGCTACCAGGCGAGCCGCGGCGAGGTGGCCGACGGCTTCATCACCCTCGACAGCTGGCGCGAGCTCACGGGGCAATAGTGGGGTGGCGCGAGGCGGCGCCCGAAGGTGGATGAGGGGGAGCCCAAGCCGGTTTTGCTTGTGCTCTGTCCGACCGATGCCAAACGGGATCGCTCGGCCAACCGCCGTGAGGGAGAGCCTTCATTTCGCCGCGCCGAACGGGCATAAGGGCGTCATGCTCCGCCGTCTCGTCGTCCTGATCCTGGTCGCGCTGTTCGTTGCCGGCGATGTCGCGCCGGTGGCGGCGCAGGGGCTGTTCGGCGGCGGCGGCGACCAGTCGCAGAGCCAGCAGCCGCAAAAGAAGCGGCGGACGCTGTTCGACATGCTGTTCGGCGGCGGCCAGCAGGAAGAGACGCCGCCCCCCGCGCCGGTGGTGGTGAAGCCCAAGAAGGCGACGCTGCCCGCTCCCGCCAAGCCGGCGGCCGAGAAGGCGGCGAACGCGACGCGGCTGGCGGTGTTCGGCGACTCCATGGCGGTCGATCTCGCCAAGGCGCTCGACCGGCTGTACCAGGACGATCCCAACATCGTGGTGATCAACCAGGGCGTCGGCTCGTCCGGCTTCGCGCGCCCGGATTTCTTCGACTGGGACAAGACGGCGGTCGATCAGGTCAGCAAGAACAGCTTCGACATCGCCGTGATGATCGTGGGCATCAACGACCGGCAGACGATCAAGCTGCCCGACGGTTCGGTGAAGCCGCTGACGCCGGAATGGACCGACGCCTACAAGCAGCGCGTGGCCGATTTCGTCGCCGCCATCAAGGGCGCCAACAAGCCGCTGATCTGGGTCGGCCTGCCGCCGATGGCCAAGGCGGATTTTTCCACCGCCATGGGACAGATCAGCTCGATCCAGCGTTTGGCGGTGTTCGCCGGCGGCTCGGACTTCCTCGACATCTACGACAAATTCGTCGACGACGACGGCAACTACACCTCGACCGGCCCCGACATCAACGGCACCATCGTGCAGATGCGCAAGGGTGACGGCATCCATTTCAGCGCCGCCGGCGCCGATAAACTGGCGTTCTATGTCAGCCAGTCGCTGAAACTCTATTACCATGGCAGCGGCGGGGTGGGCATCGACATCGCCGACGTGCTGGCCGGCACCGACGCCGCCGTGATGGTGCGGCCGCCCTACCAGGGGCTGGGGCAGACGCGGCTGCTCGAAATCGCCGGCGCCGTGGTGCCGCTGAGCCAGACGCCCAAGCGCGCCGCCGAACTCGTCACCGCGTCGGCCGTGCGTACGGATACGCCCTTCGACCTCAGCCAGATGCTCGATGCCCCCAAGGGCCGCGTCGACGCCTTCGGCGTGGGCAAGGACCCGGCGCAGCCCGAGCCGGCCGCCGCGGCGGCCAACTGATCCGCGAGGTCCGGCCTACAGCCAGCCCGCCAGCTCGCGCCGCACCACCGCCTCCAGCATCGCCATGCCGCCGTCGCTGTCGTTGAGGCAGGGGATGTAGGCGTAGTCGTCATGATTGCCGCCGGCATGCACATATTGCTCGCGGCCGGTGATCGCCAGCTCCTCCAGCGTCTCGATGCAGTCGACCGAGAACGCCGGCGCCAGCAGCGCCACCTTTCGTTTCTGCCGGCCCAGCTCCTCGATAGTATCGGCGGTGTAGGGCTTGAGCCATTCGTCCGGGCCGAAGCGGCTCTGGAACGTCACTTTGAGATAGTCCTCGCTCCAGCCCAGCCGCTCGCGCACCAGCCGCGTCGTCGCGAGGCAGTCGCAATAATACGGATCGCCCTTCAGCAGATACTCGACCGGCATGCCGTGATACGAGGTCAGCACCACATCCGGCTTGAACGGCAGCGCCGCGACGCCCGCCGCGATGCTGTCGCTCAGCGCCGCTATGTATTCGGGCGTCGCGTAATAGGGCGGCAGCGTGCGCAGCGCCGGCTGCCAGCGCAGCCGCTTCAGCACGTCGAACACCGCATCGTTGGCGGTCGCCGTCGTCGTCGCCGAATATTGCGGATAGAGCGGACAGACGAGAATGCGGGTGCACCCCGCCGCGAGCAGCGCCCGCAGCGTGCTCTCGGTCGAGGGGTTGCCGTAGCGCATGCCGAAGGCCACCACCACCGCGTCGCCCAGCCGCGCCTGGAGCTTTTCCGCCTGCCGCCGCGAGATCACCCGGAGCGGGCTGTCGCCGGCCGCGTTGTCCCAGATCTTGCGGTAATTGGCGCCGCTCTTTTGCGGCCGCACATTGAGGATGATGCCCTGCAGGATCAGCTGCCAGATCGCCGGATTGGTCTCGATCACCCGCCGGTCACTGAGGAACTGGCTCAGATAGCGCCGCATCGGCCAGTAATCGGGCGAATCCGGGGTGCCCAGATTCAGCAGCAGCACGCCGACCTTCGGGTCCTTGATCGTCGGGTGGTCGGCGGGTTTGAGGACCGGCATGGCGCTTTTGGTGAGAAAGGTCGAGGCGGCGCGCACCATATCTGCCGTCGCCCGCGACGCAAGCTCCGCGATTGTCGCGGGGGCCGGCCCGCGGCCTAACCCAGCCCGCCGGTCGCGAAGTCGAACAGCAGCTTGGCGTTGAGCCCGATGATCAGCGTCGCCACCACGGCGGCGATCGCCGTCAGCCAGCGCGGCGAGACGAGATCGCCCAGCTTCTGCCGGCTCGCCGTGAACAGCACCAGCGGCACCACCGCAAACGGCAGCTGGAAGCTCAGGATCACCTGGCTGAACACCAGCAAGCGGCCCGCCTGCGCCGCGCCGAACACATAGACCGCGATCAGCGCCGGGATGATGGCGATGCCGCGCGTGATCAGCCGCCGCGCCCAGGCCGCCATGCGGAAGCGGATGAACCCTTCCATCACGATCTGCCCGGCCATCGTCGCCGTCACCGTCGAGTTGAGGCCGCAGGCGATGAGCGCGATGCCGAACAGGATCGGCGCCAGCGTCGAGCCGAGCAGCGGCGTCAGCAGATGCGAGGCCTGCCCGATGTCGGTCACCACCTCGTGGTGCGGGTAGAACACCGCCGCCGCCAGCACCAGCAGCGAGGCATTGATGGTGAGCGCGAAGGTGAGCGCGAACACCGAATCGAGCGTCGAGAATTTCAGCGCCTCGCGCTTTTCGGCGAGGCTGTCGCCATAGGCGCGCGTCTGCACGATACCCGAATGCAGATAGAGGTTGTGCGGCATCACCGTGGCGCCGATGATGCCCAGCGCCAGGTACAGCATGTTGGGATTGTGCACGATTTCGGTGGTCGGCGCGAAGCCGCGGATCACCCCGCCCCAGTCGGGATTGGCGAGCATGATCTGCAACACGAAGCTCACCGCGATCACCCCCAGCATGGTGATGATGAAGGCCTCGATCCAGCGGAAGCCCTTGGCCTGCAGGAACAGGATCAGGAACACGTCGAGCGTGGTGATGATGATGCCGAGCTCGAGCGGGATGCCGAAGATCAGGTTGAGCCCGATCGCCGTGCCCACCACCTCGGCGAGGTCGGTGGCGACGATGGCGATCTCCGCCAGCGCCCAGAGCGGCCACGCGATCCAGTGCGGAAAGGCGTCGCGGCAGGCCTGCGCCAGATCCTTGCCGGTGCCGATGGCGAGCCGCGCGCACAGCGACTGCAGGATGATCGCCATGATGTTGCTGAGCAGCGCGACGAACAGCAGCGTGTAGCCGAACTGGCTGCCGCCGGCGAGCGAGGTCGCCCAATTGCCGGGGTCCATATAGCCCACGGCGACCAGATAGCCCGGTCCGACGAAGGCGAGGAACCGCCGCCAGGTCGGCGCATCCTTGGGCAGGTGGATGGAGCGGAACACCTCCACCAGCGGCGGGGTGGTGCTGTCGCGCAGCCAGCCGGGCCGGCGTGAGGGGAGGGCGTCCATGGTGTTCGTGGTCATTGCGGGGACCGTCCTTGTAGCCGGCGCTATTCGCCATTGCAAATCATTCGCAAGAGATATTCTTGTTGCGAATGATTTGCAAGAAGCATCGGTGGAACCAATCGCGATGTCGCGGATTCCTCGGCGGGGCTCAGAAATCGGGGTCGCTTGACTGAACTCACCAAGGACGAAGCGCGCGAGGAAACCCTCCGCCGCTGGCGGGCATTGCCCGCCCAGGAGCGCGAGACGGAGGACCAGATGCAGGTCTTTGCCGCCGCCCTCGCCGAAGAGCTGGATTTCCGCACCATGGCCAATTCCCGCAAGCTCATCGTGAGCTGGCTGCGGCGCGAGCGCGACGGCCTGCCGCCCTGGGGCAACGTGCCGCCGGAATCGGAAACGCGCCGGGACGCCGCCGAATGAGCGCCGCCGTTAACCTTTCGTTAGCCATGGCGGCCGATGCTGGCGGCTTCGGTTGCCCCTCAGGAGGCCCGACATGCAACTGACCAAACAGGACGCCGAAGCCGAAGCCATCCGCCGCTGGTACGAGCTGCCCGAGGATCTGCGGCAGACGCCGGACGACGCCGAGGCCTTTGCCGCCCACATCGCCCCGTCGCTGGATTTTCCCTCGATCCTCGAGCGCGAAAAGCTGCTCGGCGCCTGGCTGATGCGCGAGCTGTTCCGCTCGCGCCAGGCCGAAAAGAACGCCGAGGCGAAGACCCGGGCCGCCTAGCTCATACGCTCGCCAGCAGCAGCACCACGCCGAACGCGAACACGCCAACGGCGGCCAGCAGCTCGGCCCACCACACCAGCATGCCGGTGATCTTGTTGTCGGCCCCGGCCACGCCGCGGGCGAGGCCCTTGAAACCCACCGCCAGCGCCGCCAGCGTGCCGGTGGTGATCGCCGTGCCCACGCCCATCAGCAGCACCGCCACGATGCCCGCCAGCAGCAGCCCCTGGCTCAGCGCGAAGGCGAGCACGATCAGCGCCCCCGAGCACGGCCGGATGCCCACCGACAACACCACGCCCAGCTGCTCGCGCCAGCCGCCACTGAGTTGCGCCGGCGTCACGATATGGGCGTGCCCGTCGTCATGCTCGTCGTGGCCGTCGTCGCCGTGATTGTGCCCGTAATGCGCGTGCCCCGGCAGCCGGCCATAGGCGTCGGGGCCGGCCTCGGCCACCCGGAACGCGGTGAGCGCCGGCCCGCCCGCCGCCAGCGCGTGCGCCGGCGTCCCCATATGCTTGCGCGCCAGCGCCTGCATCGGATTGGCCGCGGCCGCCATCGCCTCGGGCTCGTCATGGTGGTGATGATGGCCCCAGCCGAACAGCTTGCGCAGGATCAGCCACAGCCCGAGCAGCGCCACCAGCCCGTAGGACAGGATGCCGATCCAGTTGGCGGCATCGCTCATCGCCATCGCCGTCATGCCCAGCAGGCTCGCCGCCACCAGCACGAAGCCGATGGCCACCAGCGATTGCAGCATCGCGGCGATGAAGCTCAGCAGGATGCCGCGCCGCACCTGCGCCTCGTTGGCGAGCACGTAGGACGACACCACCACCTTGCCGTGCCCGGGCCCGGCCGAGTGGAACACCCCGTAGAGGAAGCTCAGCAGCCCCAGCACCCAGAAGCCGGTCCAGTCGGTCTTGAGCCCGCTGAGCGCGTGCTCCAGCGCCATGTAGAAATCCACCTGCTTCTGCTGCACCCAGCCGAGAAAGCCGGTGCGCGGCAGCTTGAGCCCCGGCTCGTTGGGCGCCGACCCGAACGGCAGATTGCCGGCAAGGATCGGCGAGGTCAGCCCCTGCTGCGCCGGCGGATTGGCGGCCGGCGTGGTCTCGGCCATCTGCGTCGCCGCATCGAGCGCGGTCGACGCCGCCGCCGGTGCGGTGGCCGCCGCGCCCTCGGCTGTCGCCGGCTTGCCGGTCAGGCTGCCGCCGGGGCAGTTGATCAGGATCGCCCCCTGCATGCCGCGCAGCGCCTGCTCCAGCTCGGGCGGCAGCTTGGTGACGTCGGGCGGCAGCGCGTAGAGCGCATCGGCCAGCTCCGGCGGCATCTCCTTGGCGTCCTGCATGGCGATGCTGCAGTTTTTCGGCGCGTTGACCAGCGTCACGTCGCTCGCGTCGTGGAAGGTGATGGCGACGTAATATTCCGGATCGTCGATGGAGAGCTCGAGCGATTTGCGGATGGCATAGGGCTTGGCCAGCGCCACGTCGAAATTCAGCGTCGTCTGCTTGCCGTCATAGTCGATGCTGGCGTGGCTGCCATGGCTGAACGGCAGGTTCGGATCGTTCCCCTCGCCGGCGAAGGTGTAATATTGGTAGTCGGCCAGCCCATTCATGTTGTCGTCGGCGAGCGGCTGCAGCTCGGCCCGCGAATATTTGCCGTCATTGTTGGTGTCGAGCCCTTGGATCGACCAGGCCGAATAGGCCTGGTCGAACGTCCAGGTGTTGTGGATCGACACCACCTCGCCCGCATCGTTGAAGGTGATGGCGGCCTTGGCATCGACGAAGATGTGCGGATGCGCCAGCGCGGGCAGGGGCAGCAGGGCGCACAACCCCACCAGCGCGGCAAAACGGCGACGCATATTCCCACCTGCCCCTGTTCCGGCACCGCCGGAACCAATCGTCCAGTCAGACCGGGTGGGCTTCGAACCACGCCACCAGGTGATCGATGAGCGCCCGCACCTTGCCGGCGAGATGCCGGCGATGCGGGTACACGGCCTGCAGGCTCGCGCCCGTCTGCACGTAGCCGTCGAGCACCCTGATCAGCCTGCCCGACGTCAGCATCGGATCGGCGAGGTAGCCGGGCAATAAGGCAAGCCCAAGGCCGGCCAGCGCCGCGTCGCGCGCCGACAGCGGCGAGTTGACCCGCACCGGCCCCTGCACGTGGATCGACACCGTCTGCCCGTGGTCGACGAAGCGCCAGTTCGCCTGCCCCTGCAGATTGGTGTCGACGATGCAGGCATGGTGCCTGAGCTCGTCCGGCGCCTGCGGCGCGGCATGCGCCCGCAGATAATCGGGCGAGGCCACCACCGAATGCTGCATGTCCGAGATCCTGCGCGCGATCAGCGAGGAATCCTGCGCCGCCGAAATGCGCAGCGCCACGTCGATCCCCTCCTCCACCAGGTCGACGAAGCGGTCCTCGAGCCGGAGGTCCAGCGTCACGTCCGGGTGCTCGGCGAGGAAGGCGAAGATCGCCGGCGCCAGGATCATCTCGCCGAAATTGCGCGGCGCCGACACCCTCAGCAGTCCGCGCGGCGCCGCCGTCTGGTCGAGGATCGACGCATCGAGGTCGTCGAGCTGCTGCAGCAGCTGGCTGGCCTCGCGGTAATACGCCTCGCCCGCCTCGGTGAGGCTGAGCTTGCGCGTCGTCCGGTTCATCAACCGCACCCCGAGATAATCCTCGAGGTCGGTCACGTATTTGCTCAGCAGCGCCTTGGACCGCCCATGCTGGCGCGCCGCCGCCGAAAACCCGCCGGCATCGAACACCTGCACGAACGCCCGAATGCGCGCGAGATCCTGAGACATGCGAACAGTGATAGGCGATCGTTCGCCCTCGGGCAACGGCACCGGCCATGCCGTCGGCTGCACTATCCCGTCAGCCGGCCGAACCTGCGATCCAGCAGCATCGTCGCCGTCACCACCACGAAGGCGAACACCACCATGCCGGCGCTCAGCCAGTGCGCCCCCGCCCATTCGCCGCGCTCGACGAAATCGTAGATGCTGATCGACAGCACCTTGGTGGCGCCGGGAATGTTGCCGCCGATCATCAGCACCACGCCGAACTCGCCCACCGTGTGCGCGAAGGTGAGGATCAGCCCGGTGACGAGACCGCTGGCGGACGCCCCCAGCACCACGCGCAGGAAGG
This sequence comes from Devosia sp. 67-54, assembly GCF_001899075.1. Taxonomy (GTDB): domain Bacteria; phylum Pseudomonadota; class Alphaproteobacteria; order Rhizobiales; family Devosiaceae; genus Devosia_A. Next base: position 370,143 of record NZ_MKVA01000008.1, read on the forward strand.
TCTGCACCCGCCCCGCCCCCAGCGTCGCCGCCGCGTCGAGCGTATCCTGGTCGAGCCCCTCGAAGGCGACGCGCAGCGGCTGCACCATGAACGGCAGCGAATAAAACAGCGAGCCGATCAGCAGCCCGAGGAAGGAAAAGGCCAGCGTCCGCGCCCCCCACAGCGACGCCAGCGCCCCGCCCGGGCCGTTCGGCCCGAGCGCCAGCAGCAGATAGAAGCCGATCACCGTCGGCGGCAGCACCAGCGGCATCGCCACCAGCGCCGCGATCGGCTCGCGCCAGGCGGTGCGCGTCCGCGCCAGCCACCACGCGATGGGCGTGCCGACCAGCAGCAGCACCAGCGTGGTGGCCGCCGCCAGCGCCAGCGTCAGCGTGACGGGAGAAGCGATATCGGCCCAACTCGGCATGGCGACCTCTAAAACCGCGTTCCGCTACTCCACCGCGTACCCTGCGGCCTTGATCACCGCCACGGCGGCGTCCGACTTCACGAAGTCGAGGAACGCCCTGGCCACCTCGTTGCTCTCGCCATGCTTGAGCAGAACTGCGTTCTGGCGGATCGCCGGATAGTCCTCCTGCGGCGGCAGCCAGATCTGCGTCGCCGGCTTGCCCATCACCTGGCTCAGCGCCACGAAGCCGAGCTCGGCCGAGCCGCTGTCGACGAATTGCAGCGTTTGCGTGATGTTCTCGCCGGTTACGATCTTGGGCGTCACCGCCGCGGTCAGCCCGAGCTTGTCGAGCACCGCCATGGCAGCCGCGCCATAGGGCGCCGATTTCGGATCGGCGATGGCGATGTGCTGGAACGCATTGGCCTTGAGCGCCTCGTCGCCCTTGCTCACGTCGAGCGTCGGCGAATACAGCACCACCTTGCCCACCGCATAGGTGAACTCGGTTCCGGCGACGCCGAAACCATCCTTGACCGCCGTCGCCGTGCGCTTGTCGTCGGCGCTGAAGAACACATCGAACGGCGCCGCCTGGGTGATCTGCGTATAGAGCCCGCCGGTCGCCCCGAAGCTCAATTGCACGTCGTTGCCGGTCGCCGCCTTGAACCTCGCCGCGAGGTCGGTCGCGACCTGCGTGAAATTGGCAGCGACGGCGGCGTTGACGATGGCGGCCTCGGCTGCCGTGACACTCGCGAGGGCGGTGACGGCCAGCGCAAGCCCGAGGAAAGAACGGCGCGGCAGGCGCATGGGGCGCTCCGATATGTTCGTTGAACCATATCGCTTGTCGCAAAGCCGCTGCGGCCGGGCAAGCGTTATTTCCGCCAGGAAATATCGAGCCGCTTGCCGACCGCCGCAACATCCGGTGCGATGGCGCGGCGCGCCGCCTGCTGCATGGCGCGGTAGCGCTCGAGCACGAATTGCCCGTCGGCGCTGAGGCTGGCGCCGCCCTGCCCGGCCCCGCCGCGCGAGGTTTCGACCAGCGGCCGGCCCCAGCCGGCGTTGAGCGCCTGCACCAGCCCCCAGGCGCGCTTGTAGCTCATGCCCATGCGCTTGCCCGCCGCGGCGATCGAGCCGGTCTCGGCGATGCCCTCGAGCAGGTCGGCCCGCCCCGGGCCGACATAGAAATCGTCGGTGAAGGTGACGCGCAGATGCGTGAGGCCGGGCACCCTGCTCGGCGCCCGCATCAGCCCCTCTTCAGCGCCGCGGCCTCGCGCGCCAGGCCTTCGATGCGGGCCCAGTCGCCCGCCTCGAGCGCATCCTGCGGCATCACCCACGAGCCGCCGACGCAGATCACATTGGGCAGCGCCAGGTAGGTTCTGGCCTTCACCGCGTCGATGCCGCCGGTCGGGCAGAAGGTGATGTCGCTGAGCGGCGAGGCGAACGCCTTCAGCACCGCCGCCCCGCCCAGCGCCTCGGCCGGGAAGAATTTGAGGAAATAATAGCCGTGCTCATGCGCCGTCATCGCCTCGGTCGGCGTGCCGATGCCGGGCAGCAGCGGGATCGACACCTCGTCGGCCGCCTCGAGCAGGCGCGGGCTCGCCCCCGGCGACACCATGAACTTCGCCCCCGCATCCACCGAATGGCCCATCTGCAGCGGCGAGCGCACCGTACCCGAGCCGACCACCGCGCCCGGCACCTTGGCCATCTCCTCGATCACCTGCAGCGCGCGCGGCGTGCGCAGCGTCACCTCCAGCACCGGCAGCCCGCCGGCCACCAGCGCCTCGGCCAGCGGCCGCGCCTTCTGCACGTCGTCGAGGATGATCACCGGAATCACCGGCGCGAGGGACAGCGTCGAGCGCAGCACTTCGGCGTCTTGCGGCATGGTCGGCTCCTTGGCTCTGCTGGTGAGTTAGGGGGTTGTGTCGCGCTGGGCAAGAGCCATCAGTCAGGCTCCTATGACCCGCCCAGCAGATACGCCGCCACTGCCGCCCGGTCCGCGTCGGTCCAGTGCGAGGTCTCGTCCTCGATCACTTCGCCCATCGGCCCGCCCAGGCTGTCCATGTCCGGGGTGAAGGCGTCGACCAGCGCCTGCGCCAGCGACGCCGCGTCGTAGCCGTGCTTCTTGAGGTCGGCCGCGAGCAGCGACGGCGTGCGGCCGCCCGGGCTCGTCTTGTCGGGATTGCCGCTCAGCTCCGTGCCGGCGTCGAGCCCGCCCAGCGCGTTGCGCGGGCTGTGGCAACTGACGCAGTGCCCAGGCCCGAACACGATGTACCGGCCGCGATTCCACGCCTCCGATTGCGCCGCGTCGGCCACGAAGCGCTGCGGGTGGAAAAACAGATGCTTCCAGCCGGCCAGCAGCCAGCGCTGGTTGAACGGGAAGGCCACCTCGTGCGGCTTGCTCGGCGTGTCGACCGGCGTCGTCGCCTCGATCGCCGCATAGAGGTCGGCCACCTCCTGGTCGCTCATCAGCGTGTAGCTGTCATAGGGGAACGCCGGGTAGAGATGCCCCTGCGGCCCCTCCCCGTCGCTCAGCGCGCTCGCAAACTGCGCCAGCGTCCAGTTGCCGATACCGGCGCTCTTCGACGACGTGATGTTGGGCGGATAGAAGGTGCCGAACGGCGTCTTCAGGCCGGCCGTCTGCGCCCCCGCCAGCACCGCGTCCTTGGTCTTGGGGTCGGTATGGCAGGTCACGCACCCACCCAGCCGCATCAAATAGTTGCCGCGCTCGACGTCGCCCACCAGCGTCAGGTCCCGCGCCGGCCCGCGCACCGGCGTCAGCATATAGAGGCCGACGCCCGCGCCGACCACGACCACCACCGCGATGAGCCACAGCACCACCCGCATGCGCCGAACAAAGCAGAGCCGCGCGATACCGACAACCCGACAAATATTTCAGTGATCGGGGAATAATCCCGCAGCGGCTGGCCGAGCGAGAACCAAGCTATCTCGCCACCACGGCATCCACCTCGGCCCGCGTCGGCGGATTGGCGCCGACGCGGCTGCAATTGATGCCGGCGGCCACGGCGCCGAACCACAGCATCTGCTGCAACTGCTCCGGGCGCAGCGTCCCGAGCCGGCCCGCCGCCAGCGCCCCGTGGTCCCTGAGCCAGGTGAGGATGCCCGCCATCAGCGTATCGCCGGCCCCGACATTGTCGCCGCCCGGCGCCGCCGGATAGATGTCGGCGTGCACGCTGGCATTGGCGGTGAACGCCCTCGAGCCCTCGGCCCCGAGCGTCACCACCACCAGCTCGATATTGGGCCGCTCGAGCAGCGCATCGGCGTGCTGCTCGATGCTCTTGCTCGCATCGAGCGTATGCAGATCCTCTTCCGAGAGCTTCACCAGGCTCACCAGATCGAGCGACGCCAGCACCCGCTGCCGGTAGGCGTCCAAATCGGCGATCAGCGACGGCCGGAGGTTCGGGTCGGTCGACAGCAGCGCCCCGCGCCGCCTGGCCTCGCGTGCCACCTCCAGCCACACCGCCATGTCGGCCGGCTCGATGGTGCAGAAGCCGCCGATCTGGAACAGCTCCACCCGCTCCGGCAACGCCGCGATCAGCCCGTCGCGGGTGAAGGCGCGGTCGGCCTCGCGGTAGAACGCATAGCGCGGGTTGCCGCGGCCGTCGTCGGTGACCACCGCCAGCGTCGAGGGCTCGCGCACGCGCTCCCCGAGCAGCACCTTCACCCCAGCCGCGTTCAGCGGCTCGAGGATGAAATCGCCAAAACTGTCGCGGCTGATCGGGCACAGGAACCCGGCCTCGTTGCCGAGCCGCGCAAGCGCGATGGCGCAGTTCATCGGCGAGCCGCCGGCCTTGGCCACCAACTCGCGCCGGCCGTCCGGACCGACCGGCTTGCTGATGAGATCGATCAGGCTCTCGCCACCGACAACGAACATGGACGCCCCTCCGGAAACTGCCTTTGGTTACAATGCCGCCCGGCGCGATTCCAGCCGCATGTCGGCCTCGCCTGCGAAGCAGAAATCCGAAGCCGAAATCCAAAGCCAAAATCCGAAGTAAATATTTACTGAAATATTGCGCCGCCGGGCGCCCTCCGCTAACAGTGGCGCACCATCAAAGCGGCGCGACAAGCCGCGGGGCGAGGAGCACATCGACATGACGACCGACCGGAAACTGCGCTGGGGCATCATCGGGCCCGGCGGCATCGCCCAGGCCTTCCGCGACGGCGTCAAGGCGTCGAAAACCGGCGAGCTGGTCGCCATCGCCAGCCGCAATCCGCAAAAGCCCGGACTCGCCGACACCTTCCCCGGCGCCCGCATCGTCGCCGGCTACGACGCGCTGCTGCGCGACCCCGATGTCGACGCCGTCTATATCGCGACACCCCACCCCGGCCATGCGGAATGGGCCATCAAGGCAGCCGAAGCGGGCAAGCACGTTCTCGTCGAAAAGCCTCTGGCGCTGACCGCTTTCGAGGCCGACGCCATCTTCAACGCCCACGCCCGCGCCGGCACCTTCATCGGCGAAGCCTTCATGTACCGCCTGCACCCCGCGACCAGGGCGCTCGGCGACCTCGTCGCCTCCGGCGCCATCGGCGAAGTGCGCATGATCCAGTCGAGCTTCGGCTTCCAGATGCCGGCCTTCAAGCCCGAGCATCGCCTGTTCGCCAACGATCTCGCCGGCGGCGGCATCCTCGATGTCGGCTGCTACCCGGTGTCGATGTCGCGCTTCATCGCCGGCCGGGCCGTGGGCCGCCCCTTCCTCGATCCGGTCAAGGTGATGGGCACCGCGCATCTGGGCAAGGAACGCACCGACGAATGGTCGGCCGCCGTGCTGCAGTTCGACACCGGCATCGTCGCGCAGGTGAGCTGCGCCGTCTTCGTGCAGCTCGACAACGTGCTGCGCATCCACGGCGCCACCGGCCGCATCGAGGTGCCCGATTTCTGGTTCGCCGGCGGCGACCGCAGCGGCGGCCCCGGCACCATCCGCATCGTCCGCCCGGGCAAGGAGGTCGAGACCATCGAGGCCGGGCGCGGCCAGCCGCATCTTTATTCCTTCGAGGCCGACGGCGCCGCCGAAGCGATCTTCGCCGGCCGCCAGGAATTCGCCGCCCCCGGCATGAGCTGGGCCGACACCCTCGGCAATTTGCGCACCCTCGATGCCTGGCGCGCCGGCGCCGGGCTCGAATACGACCTCGAGAAATCCTCGCGCCGCACCGTCACCCTGCGCGGCACGCCCCTCGCCCGCGGCGGCAGCCGCATCGCCAAGCGCTCCATTCCTGGGCTCACGAAGCAGGCCTCGGTGGTCGCCACCGGCTTTGAGGATTTCCGCACCTTCTCGTCGGCCTCCATCCTGCTCGACGCCTTCTTCGAGGCCGGCGGCAACCTCTACGACACCGCCTATGTCTATGGCGCCGGCGCGACCGAAAAGCTGTTCGGCGAATGGCACACCAATCGCGGCGTGCGCGAGGAGGTGGTGCTGATCGGCAAGGGCGCGCATTCCCCGCTCTGCTATCCGGACGTCATCGCCAGGCAGCTCGACCAGTCGCTCGATCGCCTCAAGACCGACTATGTCGACATCTACTTCATGCACCGCGACAACCTCGACGTGCCGGTGGGCGAGTTCGTCGACGCCATGGACGCCGAGGTGAAGAAGGGCCGCATCCGCGGCATCTTCGGCGGCTCCAACTGGAGCCGCGAACGCATGCAGGAGGCGATCGACTATGCCAGGCGCACCGGCAAGCAGGCGCCCGGCGCGCTCAGCAACAATTTCGCCCTGGCCGAGATGATCAAGGCCATCTGGGCCGGCTGCATCGCCGCCTCCGACGCGCCCTACAAGGCGTGGCTTACCGAGCACCAGATCCCCAATTTCTCGTGGTCGAGCCAGGCCCGCGGCTTCTTCACCGACCGGGCTGGCCGCGACAGGCGCGACAATGCCGAGTTGGTCGACACCTGGTACTCGGAGGGCAATTTCGCCCGCCGCGACCGCGCCATCGCGCTCGGCAAGGAGCTCGGCGCCAGCCCCATCCACATCGCGCTCGCCTACGTGCTGGCGCAGCCCTTCCCGTCGATCCCGCTGATCGGGCCGCGCCGGCTGCAGGAGCTCGACGATTCCATCAAGGCGCTGTCGATCAGGCTGACGCCCGACCAGGTGAAATGGCTGGAGAACGGCTAGCATTTGGACGAACGAGATTTCTGGGTCTCGTTCGGACAGAGCGCAAGAACGGCCGGCGGTTGGACGAACGAGGCCCCTCGGTCTCGTTCGGACAGAGCGCAAGAACGGCCAGCGGTTGGACGAACGAGGCCCCTCGGTCTCGTTCGGACAGAGCGCAAGAACGGCCAGCGGTTGGACGAACGAGGCCGACGGTCTTGTTCGGACAGAGCACAAGCACTGTTGACCGGCGCGGCGAGGCATGATCGCTAGCATCCGAACTATTGGATCGTTCGGGGGGCCGGTTCCATGCCTCGTGCTTTATCGCCAGCGCCGCGCTGGCCGCTGCGTCTCGCCGGCGCCATCGACGAGCTGAACCGCCGCATCGGCCTTGTCGCCATCTGGCTGGTGCTGCTGTGTTCGCTGGTCACCGCCGCCAACGCCATCATCCGCTATTCGAGCGGCGCCCTGCTCTGGCTCGAGAGCAGGACCGGCTTCGGCGTCTTCGGCTGGCTCTACAGCCTCTACGCCAACAACTCCAACGCCCTCAGCGACAGCTCCTGGTACATGTTCGCCGCCATCGTCATGCTCGGCGGCGCCTGGACGCTCAAGGTCAACGCCCATGTGCGGGTCGACCTGATCTACGGCGCCGTCAGCGAGCGGACCCGCACCTGGATCGACCTGCTCGGCGGCCTGTTCTTCCTGGTGCCGCTCTGCCTGCTGCTGATCTGGTTCACCTGGGGCTGGGCCTGGACCTCGCTGGTCACCCAGGAGGCCTCGGCCAATGCCGGCGGCCTGCCGCAATGGCCGGCCAAGATCCTGCTGCCCGTCGGCTTCTTCATCCTGCTGCTGCAGGCCATCGCCGAGATCATCAAATGCATCCTGGCGCTCACCACCACCTATGTGCGCGAGAGCGCCTACGAGAAGCCGATCCAATGATCGATTTCGTCCGCGCCAACATGGCGCCGCTGATGTTCGGCGGCCTCGTGCTGTTCATGCTGATCGGCTATCCGGCCGCCTTCTCGCTCAGCGCCGTGGGCCTGTTCTTCGGCATCGCCGCGTTGCAGTTCCACCTGATCGAGCCGGAATTCCTCGGCAACCTCGCCTACCAGCTCTATGGCGTGCTTTCCAACGACCTGCTCCTGGCAGTTCCCTTCTTCACCCTGATGGGCGTCATCCTCGAAAAGAGCGGCCTCGCTGAGGATCTGCTCGAAGGCTTCGGCCAGTTGTTCGGCGGCATTCGCGGCGGCCTGAGCTACGCCGTGATCTTCGTGGGCGCCATCATGGGCGCCATCACCGGCACCGTCGCCGCCTCGGTGATCTCGATGGGCCTCATCTCGCTGCCGGTGATGATGCGCTATGGCTACAGCGTGCGGCACGCCACTGGCGTCATCGCCGCCTCGGGCACCATCGCCCAGCTCATCCCGCCGTCGCTGGTGCTGATCGTGCTCGCCTCGCAGCTCAGCCAGTCGGCAGGCGCCATGTATGTGGGCGCCACCGGCGCCTCGATCGTGCAGGTGCTGCTGTTCGCCGCCTGGGTGCTGGTGCTCTCGATCCTGCGCCCCAAGCTGGTGCCGGCGCTGCCGCCAGAGGCCCGCACGCTGCGCGGCCGCGCCCTCGCCGTCAAGCTCGTCCGCGGCATGGTGCCGTCGCTGGCGCTGATCTTCATCGTGCTCGGCACCATCTTTCTCGGCCTCGTCACGCCGACCGAAGCGGGCGCCATGGGCGTCGTCGGCGCCCTCGCCTTGGCCGCCTTCAACCGCCGGCTGACCTGGCCGATGCTGTGGGACGGTATGGCCGCCACCATGCGCCTCACCTCGATGGTGATCTTCATCCTTTTGGGCAGCCGAGTCTTCTCGCTGGTGTTCCAGGGCGTCGGCGGCAGCCACTGGATCGAAAGCCTTCTGGTGTCGCTGCCGGGCGGTCAGACCGGCTTTCTGCTGTTCACCATGGCCTTCATTTTCGTCATGGCGTTCTTCCTCGATTTCTTCGAGATCGCCTTCATCATCATTCCGATGCTCACTCCGGCCGCCAACACGCTGGGCATCAACATGATCTGGTTCGGCATCATGATCTGCGCCACGCTGCAGACCAGCTTCATGCACCCGCCGTTCGGCTTCGCTTTGTTCTACCTGCGCGGCATCGCCCCGCGCGACGTGCGCACCCGCGACATCTATCTGGGCGCCATCCCGTTCCTGCTGCTGCAGGTGGCGCTGGTGCTGATCCTGATCATGTTCCCACAACTGGTGACGGCGTTCCTCGAGCCGGCCAATACCACCGACCTCAACACCATCCAGATCACCCTGCCGCCCGACCAGAACGGCGATCTGAACGCCCCGCCCACCTTCGACCTGAATACCCCGCCGGCATTCAACTGAGCGCGGTGGGTGGGGGCGACTCCAGGCTCGATGCCTGTTGCCGCCCCCCTGCCTCTACAGCGCGTTGGCGCGCTGCTGCTGCATCATGAAGGCGTCGAACGGGTACTCCGACACCTGCGTCCACAAATAATAGTCCTTGCGGAACGCCTTCAGCGAGGTGAGCATCTTGCCGAAGGTCGGGCTCTTGGCGCTCATTTCGGCATAGGTGTCGTCGGTCGCCTTGAGGCAGGCGGCGAGGATCTCCGGGCTGAACGGGCGGAGCTTGGCGCCCTCGGCCACCACCGCCTTGATCGCGGTGGCGTTGACGAAGTCGTAATGCGCCGTCATGTCGAGATTGACCGCCTGCGACGCCGATTTCAGTGCCGACTGGTAGGCTGGCGGCAGCGCCTCGAACTTGGCCTTGTTGAACATGGCATGCAGGGCCGCCGAGCCTTCCCACCAGCCCGGATAATAGTAGTACGGCGCCACCTTCACGAAGCCGAGCTTCTCGTCGTCATACGGGCCCACCCATTCGGCCGCGTCGATCGTGCCCTTCTCCAGCGCCTCGTAGATCTGTCCGCCCGGCTGGCTCTGCGGGATCACGCCCAGCTTCTGCATGATGGCGCCGGCAAAGCCGCCCATGCGGAATTTGAGGCCCTCGAAATCGGCGACCGTGTTGATCTCCTTGCGGAACCAGCCGCCCATCTGCGCCCCGGTATTGCCCGCCGGGAACGCCGTGATGCCCTGCGCCGCGAAAAACTCGTCGCAGATCTCGTTGCCGCCGCCATAGTAGAACCAGGCGTTCATGCCGCGGGCGTTGAGGCCGAACGGCATCGTCGTCGGCAACTGCCAGGCCGGGTCCTTGCCCCAGTAGTAATACGACGCCGTGTGCGCCGCCTCGATCGAGCCCGACATCACCGCATCGGCGATCTGCGCCGGCGGCACGATCTCGCCCGCCGCGAACACGTCGATGACGAAATTGCCGTCGGTCGCGTCCGACACGTATTTGCTGAGCAGCTTGGCCGCCCCGAACAGCGTGTCCAGCGAGTTCGGGAACGCCGAGCTCATGCGCCAGTTCACCTTGGGCGTCGACTGCGCGATGGCCGGCATCGGCAGTGCCGACGCCACGATGCTGCCCACTCCGGCGGCGCTCGCCGCCCCGAAGAATTGCCGTCTCTTCATAAAAGTCCTCCCGTCAACAGGACCCCGACACAAGCAAAACGGCAACCGCCCCGCAAGAATCTTTAGCATCATAAGGAATAAGATCGGAGGCCGATTGTTTTGATCGATGAGCGCTGCCCACCGGCACGCCATTCTCCAAAGGGAGTCCGACATGAAACTGAGCTCTGTGCTTCTGGGCGCGGCCGCCATCGGCCTGCTCTCGACCTCCTTCGCGCTGGCCGACGATTACCTGGGCGGCGCGGTCAAGTCCGCCAGCGTCGGCGGCAAGGAAATCCTCACCGATTCCAAGGGCATGACCCTCTATATCTGGGACAAGGACGCCGTCGGCGTGTCCAATTGCTACGACAAATGCGCCACCGCCTGGCCGCCGGTGCTGGTCGATGCCTCGACCGCCGTCAGCGGCGATTTCACCCTCGTCGACCGCAAGGACAGCGACAAGAAGATCGTCGCCTACAAGGGCTGGCCGCTCTATCTGTGGGTCAAGGACACCAAGCCGGGCGACACCACCGGCGACGGCGTCGGCGGCACCTGGCACACTGCCGTCGAGTAGCAGCCGGCAGCATTCCCCCGTGTCCCAGCAGTTCCTGGACGAGATCGAGCTCTGCGTGCCGGCGCTCCGCCGCTATGCGCGGGCGCTCACGCGCAACGCCGACCGCGCCGACGACCTCGTCCAGGACTGCCTCGAGCGGGCCATCCGCAAGCAGGCGCTGTGGAAGCCGACCGGGCCGCTCAAGGCCTGGCTGTTCCGCATCCTGCTCAATCTCTACCGCAACGAATTGCGCGTCGTGCGCCGCCGCGGCGAGCACCTGGCGGTGGAGGCCCTGGTGGCCGAGCCGGCCGTCGCCCCGGCGCAGCCCGGCCGCATCGCCCTGGCCGAGATGGCGCGCGCCATCGAAACCCTCGCGGCCGAGCAGCGCGAGGCGCTGCTGCTCGTCGTGCTCGAGGGCATGAGCTACGCCGAGGCCGCCACGGCGCTCGGCATTCCGATCGGAACATTGATGTCGCGCCTCGGGCGCGCCAGGGCCGCGCTGCGGACCGCGACCGGCGGTGCCGAGGAGCCCAGACTGAGGACTGTGAAATGACCGGCGCGCCGTTCGAGATCGATACCGATGCGCTGCACGCCTATGTCGACGGGCAGTTGCCGGCCGAACGGCGCGCCGCGGTGGAAACCTGGCTCGCCGCGCACCCCGACGCCGCCGCGCTCGTCGCCCAGTGGACGCGCCAGAACGAGGCGCTGGGGGCGCTGTTTCCGCCGGTGCAGCAGGACCCCGTGCCGGCCCGCCTCAACCCGCAGCGCATTGCCGAGCGCGTCCGCACCGGCCGGCTCGAGGCGCTGCGCAACATCGCCGCCGTGCTGGTCGTCGTCGCCGTCGCCGGCAGCCTCGGCTGGTATTTGCGCGGCGTGTTCTGGCAGGAGGAGCCGGTCTATGAGCGGCTGATCGACAACGCCGTCATCGCCCACGCCCTCTACGTCAAGGAAAAGACCCACGCCGTCGAGGCGGCGGCGGATTCGCCCAACCTCATGCGCTGGCTCTCCAACCGCATTTCGAGCCCGATCGACGCGCCCGACCTCGCGGCGCAGGGCTATACCTTCCTCGGCGGCCGCCTGCTGCCGGGCGAGGCCGGCGAGGCGGCGCACGGCCCGGCGGCGCAACTGATGTACGAGAACGCCGCCGCCGAGCGGCTGACGCTCTACATCACCGGCCCGCTGCCCGACAAAAAGGAAGTGTGGAAGCTCGAGAGCCGCCGCGGCGTCGACGCCTATTACTGGGCCAACGACGCGGTGACCTGCACCATCGTCGCGAGCCTGCCGGAAACCGACATCCGCACCCTGGGCAAGACCATCTTCGAGCAGCTCGCGCGCAAGGCCGACTCCACCTGGAATCCGAGCGCCGGCTGAGATCGCCGGATGCCGGCGGGCTCCTCGCCCGCCGGCCACTGGAACGCCGTATCAGGCGTAGGCGACGGTGCGCTGCGTCTGCTCGCCCAGCCCGTCGATGCCCAGATGCATCGTCTGGCCCGGGCGCAGGAACACCGAGCTCGGCTTGACGCCTTCGCCGACGCCCGGCGGGGTGCCGGTGGAGATGACGTCGCCGGGCTGCAGCGACATGAACTGGCTGATGTAGCTGACCAGGGTCCGGACCCCGAAGATCATCGTCTTGGTGGAGCCGTTCTGGTAGCGGTGTCCGTCGACCTCGAGCCACATCTTGAGGTTCTGCGGATCGGGCACCTCGTCGGCGGTGACCAGCCACGGGCCGAGCGGGCCGAACGTGTCGGCCGACTTGCCCTTCACCCACTGCCCGCCGCGGTCCTTCTGGAAGGCGCGCTCGCTGAGGTCGTTGATGACGCAATAGCCGGCGACGTGGCTCAGCGCGTCCTTCTCCTCGACGTAGCGCGCCTCCTTGCCGATGACGACGCCGAGCTCGACTTCCCAGTCGGCCTTGGTCGAGTTCTTGGGGATCACCACGGTGTCGTTGGGGCCGATGATGGCGCTGGTCGCCTTCATGAACAGAATCGGCTCGGACGGCACCGGCAGGTTGGATTCGGCGGCATGGTCGGCGTAGTTGAGGCCGACGCAGATGAACTTGCCGACATTGCCGACGCAGGGCCCGATGCGCAGCTTGCCGTCGAGCACCGGCAGCTTCGTCGGATCGGCGGCCTTGATTTTCGCGAGGCCGGCGGCGTCGATGGTCTTGCCGGTGATGTCGGGGACCACCGCGCTCAAATCGCGATAGGTTCCGTCGGAATGCAGCAGGGCCGGCTTTTCGGCGCCCTTGTCGCCCACGCGCAGCAGTTTCATCGGTCGGTCTCCGTGTCCTTGATTTTGGCGGTCTGTAGCGGCCCGTGCGCCCGAAGGCGAGGGCGGGTTTGAGGTTATGGGTTCGGCGGGCGGATCACGCCCTTCTTGAGGATGATGTTGCCGTAGAGGCGCTGCTCGCCCGTCTGCACGATGGCGTAGCCGGCATTGGCGCGGCGGTAGAAGGCGAAGCGCTCGAGCGAGGCGAGTTCCACCTCGGGCTCGAAGCGGCCAACGATGCGCTCATAGGCGTCGACGATCGGCGGGCGCTCCTCGGCATCGCCCACCACCTGCATCACCACCGCCGGATCGGGGACGAAATCGTCGAGCGGCATCAGCGTCAGGATCGCCTCGAGCAGATCGGTGCCGCTGTGGCCGTCGGCGCGGATCAGCCGCGGACCGGCGCCGGCCCCGGGATAATTGCCGTCGACGATGGTGATCTCGTCGCCATGGCCCATCGATTGCAGCGCGTGCAGCAGATCGGGGCCGAGAATGTGCGGAATGCCCTTGAGCATGAAAGTCCCTCAGTCGAATGGCAGGTCGGCGGCGGCGAGGCGGTCGCCGTCGGCGAACAGCTCCGGCGTCTTCTGGGCGAAGGCGAGCAGCTCGCCCGTCACCTTGTCGATATGGGCGCGCATGGCGGCGGCGGCCCGGTCGGGATCGCCCTGGGCGATGGCGTCGGCGATCGCCTTGTGCTCGGCATGGGTGTTGGTGAGCCGGCGCGGGTCGAGGATCAGCAGCCGCGCGCGGTCGAGATTGGCCCGGGCATTGTCGATCACCGATTTGATGCGCGGAAAGCGCAGCGCCTCGAACAGGATTTCGTGGAATTCGAGGTCGTGGTGGTGGAACGTCTCGCGCTCGCCCTTGCGCGCGGCGCGCGCCTGCTCGGCGAGGTTGGCCTCGAGCTCGCGCAGCAGGTCGGGCGTGGCGCGGGCGACGAGCAGGCGCACCGCCTCGCTCTCCAGCGCCTTGCGGATCAGCATGTATTCGACCACGTCGCCGATGCGCACGCGGCTCACCATCGAGCCGCGCTGCGGCATGATCTCGACCAGCCCCTCCGACTGCAGCCGCGCCAGCGCCTCCGACACCGGAAAGCGCGACACCCCGAGGCGCTCGCAGATCAGCCCCTTGTCGAGGATCTCGCCGGGCTTGAGCTCGAGCGTGACGATCGCGCGGCGCAATTGCTCGGTGACCGAGGCGGTGACGCCGCCGCGCTGCGGCGTGGCCGCCTTCACCAGAAATTTGTAGGGGATTTCCGCCACCGTCATGCTAACATGTTAGTTGCATCAGGCCAGCCGATCAACCGGCTGCGCCGCACTATCGCGAGATTGCCGATGTCCGAAGTCATGTCCCGCCCGTCCGCCAGGACGCTGCTGCTCAATCCGGCCGACAACGTCGCGGTGGCGCTGAGCAATCTCGACGTCGGGGTGGCGACGCCGCAGGGGGTGACCACCACCAAGCGCGTGCCGCGCGGGCACAAATTCACCGTGCGGCCGGTCAGGGCCGGCGAGGCGATCGTCAAGTTCGGCCAGATCATCGGCTTCGCCAAGGCCGACCTGCCGGCGGGCGAATGGGTGCACGAGCACAATTGCGGCATCGGCGAGGAGCACGGGGCGTTCAACCGCGACTATGCATTCTCCGAAGGCGTGACCCCGGTCGAGTTCTTCACCGGCCCGCAGCAGGCGACGTTCCAGGGCTACCGCCGCTCGAACGGCAGCGTCGGGACGCGCAACTATGTCGGCATCCTGACCTCGGTGAACTGCTCGACCACGGTGGCCGGGTTCATCGCGCGCGAGGTCGAGCGCTCGGGCATCCTCGACGACTATCCCAACATCGACGGCATCGTGGCGCTGAAGCAGGCCAATGGCTGCATCATCGACTATCGCGGCGTGATCTTCGACACGCTGAAAAAGACCACCTGGGGCTATGCCACCAATCCCAACATGGGCGGCGTGATCATGGTCGGGCTCGGCTGCGAGGGCTTCCAGATTCCCAAGCTCAAGGAAGCCTACGGCGTCACCGAGAACGACACCTTCCGCACCATGACCATCCAGGAGGTGGGCGGCACCAAAAAGACGGTGGAGGCCGGGGTCGAGGCGGTGCGGGCGATGCTCCCGATCGTCAACGCCGTGCAGCGCGAAACCGCGCCGGCGAGCGAATTGATGCTGGCGCTGCAATGCGGCGGCTCGGACGGCTATTCCGGCATCACCGCCAATCCGGCGCTCGGCTACGCCGCCGATTTGCTGGTCCGGCACGGCGGCACCGCCATCCTCAGCGAAACGCCGGAGATCTACGGCGCCGAGCACCTGCTGACGCGGCGGGCGCGGACCCCGGACGTGGGCCAGAAGCTGGTCGACATCATCCACTGGTGGGAGGACTACACCAGGCGGAACAACATGGAGCTCAACAACAACCCCTCGCCGGGCAACAAGCTGGGCGGGCTGACGACCATCCTCGAGAAATCGCTGGGCGCGGCGGCCAAGGGCGGCACCACGCCGCTCAACGCCGTCTATCATTACGCCGACCCGGTGACCGAGAAGGGCTTCGTGTTCATGGACACGCCCGGCTACGACCCGGTGTCGGCGACCGGCCAGGTGGCGGGAGGCGCCAATGTGCTCGCCTTCACCACCGGGCGCGGCTCGGCCTATGGCTGCAAGCCCACGCCCTCGATCAAGATCGCCACCAATTCCGAAATGTACCACAAGATGATCGACGACATGGACATCAACGGCGGCGAGGTGGTGGAAGGCTCCTCGCTCGAGGAAAAGGGACAGGAGATCTTCGACATGATCCTGCGCGTCGCCTCGGGCGAAAAGACCAAGTCGGAGCTTCTGGGCTACGGCGACAACGAATTCGTCCCTTGGCACATTGGAGCGACGGTCTGATGCAGCTGCGGCGATTGGGAAACAGCGGCGCCATCGTCAGCGCCTGGTGCCTGGGCACCATGACCTTCGGCAACGAGGCGGACGAGGCGACCTCGTTCGCGCTGATGGATCTCTACGCCAAGGCGGGCGGCAATTTCATCGACACCGCCGACGTCTATTCCGACGGCGCGTCGGAAGCGATCGTCGGACGCTGGCTGCAGGCGCGGCCGACCGAGGCGAGGCAGATGCTGGTCGCCACCAAAGGGCGCTTTCCGACCGGCAGCGGCCCCAACGATATCGGGCTCAGCCGCCGCCATCTGGGCATGGCGCTCGACGCTTCGCTGCGGCGGCTCGGGGTTGAGCATATCGACCTCTACCAGATGCACGCCTGGGACGGGCTGACGCCGCTCGAGGAGACGCTGCGCTTCCTCGACGATGCCGTCCGCGCCGGCAAGATCGGCTATTACGGCTTTTCCAACTATCTCGGCTGGCAGGTGACCAAGGCGGTGCAGATCGCCAAATTCATGGGCTATGCGCCGCCGGTGACGCTGCAGCCGCACTACAATCTGATCGTGCGCGACATCGAGTTCGAGATCGTGCCCGCCTGCCTCGATGCCAATATGGGGCTGCTGCCCTGGTCGCCGCTCGGCGGTGGCTGGCTGACCGGCAAGTACCGGCGCGACACCACCCCCACCGGCGCCACGCGGCTCGGCGAGAATCCCAATCGCGGGCAGGAATCCTACGCGCAGCGCAACGCGTCGGAACGCGTCTGGGGCATCATCGCCGCGCTCGAAACGGTGGCCGGCGCTCGCGGCGTCAGCATGGCGGAGGTGGCGCTGGCCTGGGTCTGCGGCCGGCCGGCGGTGACGTCGGTGATCCTGGGCGCGCGCACCCCCGAGCAACTGGCGCAGAACCTCAAGGCCGACGGGCTGCAGCTTGCCCCCGAGGAGGTGGCGAAGCTCGACGCGGCGAGCGCCCCGGTGATGGGCGACTATCCCTACGGGCCGGGCGGCAGCAAGCAGCGCACGCGGCCGCTCGCCGGCGGGCGGGCCTGACCCCGTGAGCCGATGACGCGCACGCTGCAGGTTCGCATCACCGGGCTGGTGCAGGGCGTCGGCTATCGCGCCTGGACCGAGCAGGCGGCGCGGCAGCGTAAGCTCAGCGGCTGGGTGCGCAACCGCCGCGACGGCAGCGTCGAGGCGCTGATCTCCGGGCCCGACGACAAGGTAGCCGAGATGCTGGGCTATTTCTGGCAGGGTCCCACGGCCTCGCGCGTGGCGCGGGTGGACGCCGAGCCCGCCGGCGCCCCGATGCAACTGGGCTTCCGCACCCTGCCGACCGCCTGAAGAGTGCCATGGCGCTCTGGACGATCGGCCGCAAGAGCGTCCGATCGTCCAACCGGTGGATGTGTTTGTGCTCTGGACGATCGGCCGCGAGAGCGCCCGATCGTCCAACCGCCTGGGGCGCTTGCAATCGCCGGGCAAATGCCTAACTTGTTTGGTATGACCACGATGCGCTCAATGCTGACGACATCGCCGCGCCTCCGGGAGTTTCCCGTGGAAGGCCAGCGGCCCTAAGCCCGTGCGCTCCGGCGTCCGGCGGGCTTAGGGCGACCTTGGTCGTTTCGCGAACGACGCCGATCCATCCTCATTTGCAATCTATGGCCGCCGGGAGCCCTCCCGCGACGGCCCGGAGACATGTCATGACCGCCGTCCCCCTGTGGCTTTCGCCCAGCATCACGCTCGCCAAGAGCGACCACCAGAAGCTGTCCTACCTGGCGCTTGCCGGTCCCGGCAGCAACGACCCCGAGGCCGCCGACGATCTGCTGCACGAGATCGACCGCGCCAGCATCGTCGACGATGCGAGCCTGCCCGTCGACGTGGTGCGCATGGGCTCGCTGGTGCGCTTCCGCACCGGGCGCGACGAGCGCACCGTGCTCCTGGTCTATCCGGCCGACGCCGATATCGCCTCGGCCCGCATCTCGGTGCTGACGCCGATCGGCGCGGCGCTGATCGGGCTGCGCGTCGGCCAGTCGATCAGCTTCCGCACCCGCGACGGCCGGCCGCAGATGCTGACGGTGCTGCGCGTGCTGCCGCCCCCCACCGGCGACGACGGCAACGACGATGGGCCGCGCGCGGCCTGACGTCGGCGCGATGCCGGGGCGACATGCCTCGCCGGCCGGAACTGCCGGCGGGGCCGATGCTGCATGGCGGAACCGATGGCGCGGCGCTTGCCTTTTGCCGTGCGTGGGTCTTTGGGGAAGCAAAGGAGACCCGCCATGCCGCTCACCGACGCCCTCACCAAGCACCTTACGGTCAAGGATCTGATCCCCGCCGCCGGCTATGTCGCCGGCGCCTGGCTGGACCGGGCCGACAGCGGCAGGACGTTCGAGGTGCGCAACCCCTCGACCGGCGACGTGCTGGCGGTGCTGCCCGACATGGGCGTGGCCGAGGCGCGGCGGGCCATTGCCGCGGCCGCGGCGGTGCAGGCCGAATGGGCGGCACGGACCGGCAAGGCGCGGGCCGCGGTGCTGCGCCGGCTGTTCGAGCTGATGCTGGAGCATCAGGACGACCTCGCCGCGATCATGACCGCCGAACAGGGCAAGCCGCTCGCCGAAGCCAGGGGCGAGATCGCCTATGGCGCCGCCTATGTCGAATGGTTCGGCGAGGAGGCCAAGCGCGTCTATGGCGACACCATCCCCGGCCACCAGGAGGACAAGCGCATCATCGTCCTCAAGCAGCCGGTGGGCGTGGTGGCGACGATCACGCCGTGGAACTTTCCCAATTCGATGCTGGCGCGCAAGATGGCACCGGCGCTCGCGGCAGGCTGCGCCGTGGTGAGCAAGCCGGCCGCCGAAACGCCGCTCAGCGCCATCGCGCTGGCAAAGCTCGCCGAGCGTGCCGGCCTGCCCGCCGGGCTGTTCAACCTCGTGATCGGCACCGACGCGGCGGCGATCGGACAGGAATTCTGTTCCAATCCCGGCGTGCGCAAGCTGAGCTTCACCGGCTCGACCGCCATCGGCAAGGTGCTGATGCGGCAGGCCGCCGACCAGGTGCTGCGCCTCAGCCTCGAGCTCGGCGGCAACGCGCCGTTCATCGTGTTCGACGACGCCGACCTCGATGCGGCGGTGGAGGGCGCGCTGGTCAGCAAATACCGCAACAACGGCCAGACCTGCGTCTGCGCCAACCGCCTCTACGTGCAGGCCGGCATCTATGACGCCTTCGCCGAAAAGCTGGTGGCGGCGACCAACACGCTGAAGCCCGGCGACGGCTTTGCCGCCGGGGTCAACACCGGGCCGCTGATCAGCCGCAAGGCCATGGACAAGGTGGAGCGGCATATCGCCGACGCCACCGCCAAGGGCGCGACGGTGCTGCTCGGCGGGCGGCCGAAAGACGGGCTGTTCTTCGAGCCCACGGTGCTGGGCGGCGCCACCGCCGACATGGCGCTGGCGCACGAGGAGACCTTCGGCCCGGTGGCGCCGCTGTTCAAATTCGACACGGTGGACGACGCCATCGCCCTCGCCAACGCCACCGAATTCGGCCTCGCCTCGTATTTCTATGCACGCGATCTGAGCCGGGTGTTCAAGGTGGCCGAGGCGCTCGAGACCGGCATGGTGGGCATCAACACCGGTCTGATCTCGACCGAGCTGGCGCCGTTCGGCGGCGTCAAGCAATCGGGCTTCGGCCGCGAGGGCAGCAAATACGGCATCGAGGACTACCTCGAGGTGAAGTATCTGTGCCTCGGGGTGTGACGCGGCGGCAGGCTGCGGCGCGCCGTTACTCCGCGACCTCGAACCAGGGGTCGATGCCGTAGTTCCAGGTGAGCTCGGCGCCGGCCTCGATGTTGCGGATGGCGTAGATGCACAGCACCTCGCCCTCGAGGTCGGCCTCGATCTTGCAATTGGGCGTGTCGGAATGGTTGAGCAGGCCGGCGAAGCCGAGCGGGAAGGCCTGCACGTGGGGCGGCTTCTCCCAGGCGAAGGGATAGTGGCTGAGCACGGTCGAGCGGTCCAGCCGGTCGCCCTTCTTCATCGGGATCACGGGCGACGCCTCGACCAGCTTGCCGCGCCGGATCGGGCGGGTGGTGATGACACCGCGGCCCTTGCCCTTGATGGGCACCAGCTTCAACAGGCCGGCTTCCGGCAGGACGATCTTGGCGGGTTTGTCGATCTTGGCGGGCTTGTCGGTCTTGGCGGCGGGCATGAAGGCTCTGCGGTGGAACAATGCGCGCCCTCATACATGAGCGATGGGGCCACCGCCAAGCGCCCGCGGCGCGATATCCCGTGCCGCGATGCGCCGCCGCCTCAATAGCCCTGCCGGCGCTCGAGATCGTTGGCATAGACGTTGTGCGCGCCGATGTTGCGAACGTCGCGCTCGCCCATCAGCGCCATGGTGATATCCATCTCCTCGCGCATGATGGTGAGCGCCCGCGTGACGCCGGCCTCGCCGCCGGCGCCGAGGCCGTAGACCATGGCGCGGCCGATGAAGGTTCCTTTGGCGCCGAGCGCCAGCGCCTTCAGCACGTCCTGGCCCGAGCGCACGCCGCCATCCATGAACACTTCGATCTGGCTGCCCACGGCATCGACGATCGAAGGCAGCACCCGGATCGACGACGGCGCGCCGTCGAGCTGCCGGCCGCCATGGTTGGACACGATGATGCCGTCGGCGCCGTTGGCCACAGCCAGCCGCGCGTCCTCGGCGTCGAGCACGCCCTTGACCAGCACCGGCCCGCCGAAGCGCTCCTTGATCCAGCGCACGTCGGTCCAGTTGAGCTTCTGCTCGAACTGCTCGCGGCTCCAGATGGTGAGCGAGCGCAAATTGGTGGCGTCCTTCACATGGCCGGCGATGTTGCGGAAGGTGCGCCGCCTGGTGCCCAGCATGCCCAGCGCCCAGGCCGGCTTCATCGCCATCTCGGCGACGAATTTCGGCGTGAATTTCGGCGGCACCAGGAGGCCGTTGCGCACATCCTTGTGGCGCGTGCCGAGGATCTGCAGATCCATCGTCAGCACCAGCACCGGGCATTTTGCCGCCTTGGCCCGGTCGATCAGCCTCAGGATGAAGTCGCGGTCCTTCATCACATAGAGCTGGTACCAGAACGGCGCGCTGGTGTTTTCGGCGATGTCCTCGATCGAGCAGATCGCCATGGTCGACAGCGTGAACGGAATGCCGGCCTTTTCCGCCGCCTTGGCCGCCTTGATCTCGCCGTCGGCCTGCTGCATGCCGGTCGAGCCCACCGGCGCGATGCCGACCGGCATGGCCACCGGCTGCCCCATCATCGTGGTCGCCAGCGACCGGTTCGACATGTCGACCGCGACGCGCTGGCGGAAGGTGATCTTCTTGAAATCCTCCTCGTTGGCCCGATATGTCCCCTCGGTCCACGCGCCGGAATCGGCGTAGTCGAAGAACTGCCTGGGCACGCGGCGGCGGGCGAGCTGCTTCAGATCCTCGATGGTGAGCGCACGGTCGAGAGCGGACATGGACGGCCCCGGGGTTGAACAACGCCGTCCTACGCCACTGACATGTTAGGGGTCAACTAACATGTTAGTTGGGGAGTCGCTCTTTCCTACAGCTTCACCCGCCCCAGCCGCAGCGCGTTGCCGATGACGCTGACCGAGCTCAGCGCCATGGCGGCGGCGGCAAGCATGGGCGACAGCAGCCAGCCGGTGAGCGGGTACAGCACGCCGGCGGCGATGGGGATGCAGACGGCGTTGTAGCCGAAGGCGAGCCACAAATTCTGCCGGATGTTGCCGAGCGTGGCGCGGGCGAGGCGCCGGGCGCGGACGGCCCCCGAAAGGTCGCCCTTGAGCAACGTCAGCCCGGCGGATTCGATGGCGACGTCGGCGCCGGTGCCCATGGCGATGCCGACATCGGCAGCGGCCAGCGCCGGCGCGTCGTTGACGCCGTCGCCGGCGAACGCCACCACCTCGCCGGCCCGCCGCAGCCCGGCGACCAGCTCGTGCTTGCCCTCGGGCGTCATGCCGGCCTCGATGCGGCTGAGCCCCAGCGCCGCGCCCACCGCCTGCGCCGTGCCCTTGGCGTCGCCGGTGGCCATCACCACGTCGAGCCCGTCGGCGCGCAGCGTGTCGATGGCCGGCCGGGCGCTGTCCTTGACCGGGTCGGTGACGGTGACGAGCCCGATCACCCGCCCGCCTTCGGCGACGAACATGGCGGTGCGGCCCTTGCCGGCATGCTCGGCCTGGAGCGTCGCGAACGCCTCGCTCACCGGCGCGCCGGCCTCGGCCATCATGGCGGCGTTGCCGAGCGCCACCGGCGTGCCACGCAGCGTGCCGGTGACGCCCTTGCCGGTGACCGAGCGGAAGTCCTCGATCGGCAGCGGCCTGGCGTTGCGGGCCTTGGCGCCCTCGCTGATGGCGTGGGCCAGCGGATGGGCGGAACCGTGTTCCAGCGCGGCGGCGACGGCCAGCACCCAGCCCTCGTCGACGCCCTTGTCGGGCACCACCTGGCCGAGCACCGGGCGGCCCTCGGTCAAGGTGCCGGTCTTGTCGACGATCAGCGTCGTGGCACGGGCGAAGGTTTCGAGCGCCGCCGCCTCCTTGACCAGCACGCCGGCATGCGCGCCGCGGCCGGTGGCGACCATCACCGACATCGGCGTTGCGAGGCCGAGCGCACAGGGACAGGCGATGATCAGCACCGAGATGGCGGCGACCAAAGCCTCGCCCAGATCGTGCGTCGCGAGCATCCAGACGGCGAAGCTGACCAGCGCGACCACCACCACCAGCGGCACGAACCATAGGGCGACGCGGTCGGCCAGCGCCTGGATCGGCGCCCGGCTGCGCTGCGCCGCGCCGACCAGCGCCACGATCTGGCTGAGCCGGGTTTCGGCGCCGACGGCAGTGGCGCGCATGACGAAGCTGCCGGAGCCGTTGAGCGTGCCGCCGATGACGGCATCGCCCGCGGCTTTCTCCACCGGCAGCGGCTCGCCGGTGAGCATGGATTCGTCGATGTCGCTCTGCCCTTCGCTGATCTCGCCGTCGACCGGCACCGCTTCGCCGGGACGGACGCGCAGCAGGTCGCCCGCCACCACCGCGTCGAGCGGCACCTCGGTCTCGCTGCCGTCGCGCAGCCGGTGCGCGGTTTTCGGCGCGAGGTTGAGCAGCGCGCGGATCGCCTTGCCGGTGGCGTCGCGGGCGCGCAGCTCCAGCACCTGCCCGACGAACACCAGCGCGATGATCACCGCCGACGCCTCGAAGTAGAGCGGCGGTCCATCCATGGCCGAGGACATCGGGAACATCTGCGGCGCGAGCACGCCCACCAGCGAGAACAGATAGGCGGCGCCGACGCCGAGCCCGATCAGCGTCCACATATTGGGCGAACGATTGACCAGCGACGCCCAGAAGCGCTGCCAGAACGGCCAGGCGGCCCACAGCACCACCGGCGAGGCGAGCAGCAGCTCGAGCCAGCCGCGCAGCGGCAGCGCCTCGATCGGCCCGAGCCGCAGCCCGAGCATCGGCCCCATGGCGATCACCAGCAGCGGCACGCTGAACAGCACGCTGACCCACAGCCGGCGCTGGAAGTCGACGAGCTCGGGATTGGGGCCGTCGTCGAGCGTGGGCATGACCGGCTCGAGCGCCATGCCGCAGATCGGGCAGGAGCCGGGACCGTCCTGCACGATCTCGGGATGCATCGGGCAGGTGTATTGGCTGGCATTTGCGCTGGGGGCATGATCGTGCCCGATGGCTTTCTCCCTCGTCGGGGAGAAGGTGGCGGCAACCGGATGAGGGGGCCTCGCGGCCGTCCCCGAGCCCCCCGGCAGCACGAAGGGTTTCCGGTTGAGGTATTTGTCGGGGTCGGCGACGAATTTGCTGCGGCAGCCTTCCGAGCAGAAATAATAGGTCGTGCCGCGCACCTCGGCCGAGCGCGCGGTGGCCGGGTCGACCACCATCTCGCAGACCGGATCGATTGCGGTTGCGGCGGCGTGCTGAGAATGGTCGTGCGTCATTTCGGTCTCCAGGCTCGGGTCGGTCCCCTCTTGACGCGGCATATGCACCTTCCCATCATTGGAAGGTCAAGGGTTGCCTAGGAGGTTTCGATGCAGATCGGGGAAGCGAGCCGGCTGACCGGGGTGTCGACCAAGATGATCCGCCATTACGAGGCGATCGGGCTGATCCCGGACGCCGACCGGCGCAGCTCCAACTATCGCGACTACGACGCCGAAGACGTGCACCGGCTCGGCTTCGTCCGCCGCGCCCGCGACCTCGGCTTCTCGATCGAGGAGATCCGCGACCTGCTGAAGCTGTGGGCCGACACGGCGCGCTCGAGCCGCGACGTCAAGGCGCTGACACTGGCGCACATCGAGGCGCTCGACGCGAGGATCGCCCTCATGCGCGAAATGCGGGCCACGCTGGCGCATCTGGCGCAATGCTGCGATGGCGACCACCGCCCCGACTGCCCGATCATCGAGACCCTCGCCGGCGGCAAAGCCGTCGAAACCGCCTGAGGCGCCGGCGCTAGGGCCGCCGCGCCACCAGATCGATCTCGACCAGCGCATCGACCGCCAGCGCCGTGACGCCCACGGTGGTGCGCGCCGGCAGTTTCCCCGGCGCCCAGAACTCCGGCCAGATGCGGTTGAGTGCCGCATAGTCGCGCCGGAACTCGCTGAGATAGATGCGCGCCATCACCACATGCTCGAGCCCGAGCCCGACGCCGCCGAGCACGATGCGCAAATTCTCGAACACCCGCCGCGTCTGCGCCTCGACGCCCGCGGGCAGCGGCGCATCGGGGGCCTTGGGATCGGTCGGCATCTGCCCGGTCACGAACACGAAACCGTCAACCTCGACGGCATGCGAGAACGGCGCCACCGGCCGCGGCCCGGCCGAAATCACGTGATGGATGGGCAGGCTCATCGGCTGGCTCCCGGGGCGCGGCGTCCCGCACCCTTGCAAGCGCCGCATTTAGGCCCCACACTTATGGCGAGCGTGCGACACTCGACAAGCTGATCGCATCGCCGATTCCCGCTTTCGGGCGGTAACCGACGTGGAGGATGGCGCCGCATGCTGGAAATTTTCCATCAGATATCCGATTTCATCGGCAATATCCTGACGTCGGTTTCCGGCAATTACTGGCTGTTCGTCTTCCTGGTCTTCCTCGTCTGCGTCGGCGAGGCCATCTTCATCCTCGGCCTGCTGGTCCCGTCGCTGCCCATCCTGCTGCTGGTCGGCGGGCTGATCAGCACGCAGAAGCTCGATTTCTGGCCGATCTATTTCGCCGCCACCGCCGGCGGCGTCGCCGGCGACGCCATCTCCTACTGGATCGGCCATTTCTTCAAGGGCCGCATCAAGACCGTCTGGCCGTTCCGCAACTACGTGCACCTGATCGAACAGGGCGAGGTGTTCTTCCAGCACCATGGCGGCAAGGCCATCTTCATCGGCCGCTTCATCACCGGCCTCAAGGCCGTGGTGCCCGGCATCGCCGGCATGCTGGGCATGCGCTGGAGCTATTTCACGCTCATCAACGTCGTCTCCGCCTTCGTCTGGTCGGCCTCGCACATCCTGCCCGGCATGTTCCTCAGCGAATGGCTGAAATCCATCGGCCTCAGCCTCGAGCTGGTGATTCTGGTCGGCGCGGTGATCCTGGGCGTGCTGTTCCTGCTCATCCACTACTGGAAGCGCATCCTGCTCGCCCTCGCCCCGTTCATGGGCAATTTCGGCAAATCGCTGCAGCAGCGCTGGCAGACGCCCAAGACCGACCAGACCCCGGGCTGACGACGAGCGCTCTGGACTTGCGCCCGCCGCGGCGCGACACTGCCCTCATGCGCTCATTCGTCGCCGCGATCCGCGCGTTGCTGGTGCTGCTCCTTCTCGCCGCCGCGCCACGGCCGGCCTTTGCCGCCGACTACACCGACGCCGCGGCCCTCGACGAGCTGTTCGCGCAGTTGAAGGTCGTCCACTCGGCCGGCGAGGCCGACGACATCGTCGCCCAGATCTGGGACCTCTGGTCCAACCCCGCCGTCCCCGATCTCGCCGAGCGCATGCAGGCCGCCGCCGCGGCCACGCGCGATGGCGACCTGCCGCAGGCCCTCTCGCTGCTGAGCGCCATCGTCACCGACTATCCCGATTATTCCGAAGGCTGGAACCAGCGCGCCACGCTCTACTACATGCTGGGCGATTACGACTCGTCGCTGGCCGACATCGCCAGGACCCTGGCGCTCGAGCCGCGCCATTTCGGCGCCCTCAGCGGCCGGGCGATGATCGAGCTCAAGCAGGGCAACCGCGCCGCCGCCCTCAAGGACATGATTGCAGCCCTCGCCATCGATCCCTATCTGCAGTCGCGGAGCCTGTTTCCCGAGCTCGCCCCCAACACCACCAACGTCTAGGACGAGAACATGCAGGACGAATTCACGGTTGAGCGCGAAGACTCCGCCGGACATGGCCGCTACGTCATCCGCCTGCCCGGCGAGCTCGAGGCCGAGATGACCTTCCGCAAGCTCGGCAACGACGTGATCGCCATCGACCACACCTACACCCCGCCCGAATTCCGCGGCCAGAACATCGCCGCGCTGCTGATGCAGCGCACCATCGCCGATGCCCGCCGCGACGGCGTCAGGATCCAGCCGATCTGCTCCTATGCCGTGGCGCAGTTCCGCCGCCACCCCGACTGGGCCGACCTGCTGGCTCAGTAGCTCAAATTCTGCGCCGTGTCGGTGACGAGGCCGGCGAGGTCGGTCCACGGCACCGTGACGTCCACTTCTCCCCGCGCATACGCTGCCACCTCGTACGGGTTGAAGTGCACGCTGATGCCGGCGTCGGTGAAATCCCAGCGTGACGGATCGGTGATCGCCTTGCTGAGATCGCCGCTGCTGTCGTCGCCCTGGTAGTCGTCGCCGAGGTCGGCCTTCGCCTGCTTGATCGCCAGCGCGGCGAACTTCTTCTGCCAGCCCTTGCCCTTGAACACGTCGCCGGCCCTGAGCGGCCGGGCCTCGGCGATCAGGAAATGGCTGTAGGTCGAGCCGTAATTGCCGTGCGCCGCGCCGTGCCCGAACCAATAGGTGTCGGTCTCGAGCGTGATGCGCGACGAGTTCACCTCCTTGACCGTGGTGCTCACGTCGATGTCCGCCGAGGTGTCGCCCCTGGCGAGGTTGCCGGCCTTGTCGAACAGGTGCTCGTCCTCGCCCATCTGCGCATCGTTGGCGAGGCGCAGCTCGTCGGTCATGGCGTTGAACGCCGCCGCCAGCTCGTCCTGCCGGTCGATCTTCACCGTGAGGAAATGCTTGGTCGCCACCTTGTTGTACGAATTGGTGTCGCTGTCGGGGTCCTTCTCCACCAGGAACTTCTCCACCGGGTAGAAGCGGAACCCGCCCTGCATCTTGCTGGCCTCGAGCGCGGTGATGCGCGAGGTGAATTCGCCTGCAAGGCAGCTCGCCTGGTCGTCCGTATAGGGCGTCGAGATCGGCTGCCCGTCGTCGCCGCAGACCCGCGAGGCGTAGTCGAGCCAGGCGTGCTGCCCGGCCTTCACCGCCGCTGCCGCGTCCGCCGACAGCCCGCCCAGCGCCGTGGCGTAGGCCTGCGCCAGCACCTCGTCCTTGGCCGACAGGTCGGGATGGTCGCAGATCGCTTTCTCGAACGGCGTCGCCGCCTTGCCGCAGTCGAAGCTCGCCGCCTGGGCGACCGGCACGCACAGCAGCAGCACGGCAAGAGCCAGCACGAAACGGATCATCGGAACCTCCTGTTGCGGCGCATGCTAGCGCGCCCGCCTGCCGGCACAAGCGCCATCTGCTATGTCGAATTTTAGGCCGCGCTCAGCCGCCCTGCACGCCGGCATGGCTGCGTTCGCTGGTCGGATCGTAGACCGACACGCGGTTGCGGCCGTTCTCCTTGGCCACGTACAGCGCCGCATCGGCCATGTCCGCCACCTGCTCCAGCGTTTCGCCCGGCTCGACCAGGCAGGCGCCGATGCTGACCGTCACCAGCACCGAGGCGCCGTTCTTGAGCTCGACCGGATTGCAGAGCCCCCGATGCACGGCGTCGGCGATCAGCTTCAGCGGCCGCATGCCGAGGTCGGAGAACAGCACGATGAACTCGTCGCCGCCCCAGCGCCCGCAGACATCGGCCGGCCGGAGCACGGCCGCGATCCGCCGCGCCACCTCGACCACCACCTCGTCGCCGGTCTGGTGTCCGAGGCGGTCGTTGATCTCCTTGAACCGGTCGATGTCGATCAGCAGCAGCGCCAGCCGCGCCTCCGCTTTCGAGCCGGCCTTCACCTGCTCGAAGCCCGAGGCGAAGCCGCGGCGATTGGCGATGCCGGTCAGCTGGTCGCGATAGGCGAGCGACTGCAGCTCCGCCGTGCGCTCCTCTACCAGCCGCTCCAGCGTGCGCATGTTGTCCTGCACGGTCGACGCCATCGTCGCGAACGATTGCGACAGCCGGCCGATCTCGTCATTGCCCGGATCGGCCGCGACCGGCGCCGTGACGTCCTCGCTGACCGCGACCACGCCCTTTTCCACCCGCGCCAGGCGGTCGCCGACGCTGACCTTGACGATGAAGGCGATCACCAGCGCGACCACGATCATCGTCGCCGCCAGCAGCAGCCCGATCGGCAGGAACAGGCTGCGGTCGATCACCGCGTCGATGTCCATCAGCGCGACGTTGTACCAGCCGAGCTTGTCGAGATAGCCGACGCCCACCAGCATCTGCCGGCCGTCCACCTGCATGAAGTTCGAGCGCACCTCGACCTTGTCGGTGGTGACGTCGGCGAGCATCTGCCGCAGCAGCGCGCGGTCCTCCGGCCGGTCGATCAGGCTGAAGATGGTCTTCTTCTCGTTGATCGCATTGGTCAGCGAGTGGAAGTCGATGTAGCGCGTGTCGCGATGCGCCTGGATGGCGCCGGCGCCGTCGACGAAGATCGCCTGCACGCCGCGCTGCGGAAAGGCCACAACGTCGCGGATGAACGTCGTGAGGTCGAGCCCGGTGCCGAGCACCCCCAGCACCGTGGGACCGTCGCGCAGGACGCAGTTGATCCACACCTTGGTGACGTCGAGCTCGTCGTCATGGTCGACATTGAGGTGGCAGCCGGCGTCGAGCGCGACCGTGGCGTAGTACCATTGGTCGCTCGGATTGTCGCGCCGCACCGTGAAGCTGTACGGATTGGCCGCGTGCGAGTTCTGCGCGTCGTTGTAGTAGTAGTTGCCCGAGGCGTTCACCACGAAGAAATAGCTGTGGTCGGCAAACGCCTGCCGGTACTGCTCGAGCTCGGCGATCGCCCGCCCCTTCTTGGCCGGATCGGTCTCGTCGCGCGCCCATTCGGCGATCACCGGCGAGCGGGTGAGGTTTTCGGCGAGCGCCACCTCCTGCGTCAGCGCGCCCATGCCGCGCGAGCGGTCGAACAGCACCTGCTTTTCGGCGAACAGCCGGCCCAGTTGCGCGACCGTCGAATTGACGACGGTGGTGAACCCCCAATAGGCCGGCACCGCGACGGCAATGAAACCGCACAGCAGCAGCAGCAGGATGTTGGTGCGAAGGGTGGGCGCACGGCGCTTTTGCTGAGCTGCCATTCGCCGCATCGACCGGGCGCGTGCCGGCCTCTCCCCAAGTCAGAGTCGTTTGCGCGACTATGGCCGAGATGTGCTGAAGGAAATGCTAACCGTCCGCCGCGCCGTGGCGCCGCTTTGCGACTACTCGCGGAACGTGAGGCTCTGCAGCGTCCCCCGGGTCGGCCGGTATTCGAGCCCGACATAGCCGGCATAGCCGTGGTCGGCGAGCCAGTGCAGCCGCGCCTGCCAGTCCATGTTGCCGCTGCCCGGCTCGCCCCGGCCCTGCGTGTCGGCGAGATGGACGTGAACGACGCGGTCCAGCCGGCCTTCGAGCACATCCTCGATATGCTCGCCCATCATCGCCGAATGGTAGATGTCGTAGAGCAGCCGCACCTCGGGCCGGTCGACCTCGTCGATGATGTCGAGTCCCTCGACCGTCGAGGTGAGGTAGTAGCCCGGATGGTCGACCCGGTCGTTGAGCGGCTCCAGCGCCAGCACCACGCCCGACCCCTCGAGCAGCGCCGCCGCCTCGCGCAGCACCTTGACCAGCGCCGCGTGCTGCTTTTCTCGCGGCACGCCGGGGCGGTCGTCGCCGGACTGCGCGATCAGCACCGGCGCCCCCAGCCGCTGCGCCGCCTTGAGCGACGCCTCGACGCCCGCGAGGAAGGCCGGATGCGTCTGCGGATCGGTGATCTGCGCAATCGGCTCGCACAGGATGCCGGCGAGCGGCAGGCCGGTCTCGTCGAGCGCCGCCTTCACCGCGTCGAGGTCCTTGCCCGACCAGTGCCAGAACTCCACCGCGTCGAGCCCGGCCGCCTTGGCCCAGCGGATGCGATCGGGAAAGCTGACCGCCATGCCCTCGACGATGTTCGCTTCCGGCGTTCCGGGCAGCGGCGGCAGCGACTGCGCGTCGGCGAACAGCCATTCGATGCAGGCGGAATATTTCGTCAAACCACCACCTCGTGCGCCACCCGGCCGGCGCTGCCGAAGATTTTGAGGTAGCGCGCGATTTCCTTGGGCTCGCCGGTCGCCTTCTCGGGATTGTCGGACAGCTTCACCGCCGGCCGTCCGTCGGCCGAGCTGACCTTGCACACCAGCGAGATCGGATCGAGCCGATGGTTCACGAAGGGCGAGCAGCCGACGAAATCGTTGGTGAGGTTGGTGCCCCAGCCGAAGGCCATGCGCACCCGGCCGTCGAAATGATGGAAGGCCTCCTCGATCATGTCGACGTCGAGCCCGTCGGAAAAGATCAGCAGCTTGTCGCGCGGGTCGCGGCCGCGGCTCTTCCACCAGGCGATGATCTTCTCGCCGCCCTCGATGGCCGGGGCGCTGTCGGGGCGGAAGCCGGTCCAGTCGGCGACCCAGTCGGGCGCGTCGCGCAGGAACGCATCGGTGCCGAACGCATCGGGCAGGACGATCAGCAGATTGCCGCCATAATAGCTCTCCCAATCCTCCAGCACCTGGTACTGCGCCGCCTTCAGCGCCGCCTCGTTGGGCGCGATGGCGGCCAGCACCATCGGCAGCTCGTGCGCATTGGTGCCGAGCGCCTCGAGGTCGTTGTCCATGGCGAGCAGCACGTTGGAGGTGCCGGTGAAGCTTTCGCCCAGCCCTTCCTTCAGCGCCTCGACGCACCAGCGCTGCCACAGGAACGAATGCCGCCGCCGCGTGCCGAAATCGGAGATGCGCAATTGCGGCAGCTTCTTCAGCCGCTCGACCTTCTCCCACATCTTGGCCTTGGCCCGCGCATAGGTGACATCGAGCGTGAACGGCCCGTAATTGCGCAGCGCCGCGCGCGAGCGCAGCTCGTTGATGATGGCGAGCGCCGGAATCTCCCACATCGTGGTTTCGATCCAGCGGCCGCCGAAATTGAGCTGGTACTGGCCGTCGCGCTTGCTCAGCTCGTACTCGGGCAGCGCGAAATCCTCGAGCCAGCGCAGGAATTCGGGCGAAAAGATCTGCTTGGAGCCGTAGAAGCTGTTGCCCGCGAGCCAGATCATCTCCTTCTTGGAGAACCGCAGCGTCCGGGCGTGGTCGAGCTGGGCCCTGAGTTCGCCTTCGTCGATCTCCTCGGCCAGCCGCACGCTGGTCTTGCGGTTGATCAGCGAGAACGTCGCGTCGACCTTCGGGTAGAGCCCCCAGATCATCTGCAACATCAATAGCTTGTAGAAATCCGTATCGAGCAGCGAGCGCACGATCGGGTCGAGCTTCCAGGTGTGGTTGTAGACGCGCCGCGCGATATCGGTCTTGGGCATGGCCGAACTCCAATCGGCGCCCTTCCTACTGCGAGAGCCCCGGCAAGGAAACCCGTAAGTCGGAGCCGTACGCGATCGCCGCTGCCGGCACTTGCTCCGGCGCCGGCGCCTTATATGGTCGGCGCGTGCAATGATTTTCCCACTCGAGGCAAAGTAATGGCCGACCGCAAAGTCCGCTGGGGCATCGTCTCCACCGCCGATATCGGCATGAAGAAGGTCAATCCGGCGATCATGCGCTCGCCGCACAGCGAGATCGTCGCCCTCGCCTCGCGCGACACGCGCCGGGCCGAGGCCGCGCTCGCCGAGCTCGGCATCGCCGGCGGCCGCGCCTACGGCTCGTATGAGGAGCTGCTCGCCGACCCCGATGTCGACGCCATCTACAATCCGCTCCCCAACCACCTGCACGTGCCGATCACGCTGGCGGCGGCGAAGGCCGGCAAGCACGTGCTGTGCGAAAAGCCGATCGCCATCTCCGCCGACGAGGCGGCGCAGCTTCGCCAGGCGCCAAGGGACGTGATCATCGCCGAAGCCTTCATGGTGCGGCACCACCCGCAATGGCAGCGGGCCCGCGACATCGTGCGCTCGGGCGAATTGGGGCCGCTCAAGCTCGTGCGCGGCGTGTTCCTCTATTTCAACGACGATCCCGCCAACGTCCGCAATATCGCCGACATCGGCGGCGGCGGCATCATGGACATCGGCTGCTATTGCGTGATCGCCGGCCGCTATCTGTTCGAGGCCGAACCGACACGCGTGGTGGCGCTGGTCGACCGCGACCCGACCTTCCGCACCGACCGGCTGGCCAGCGTCATCGCCGATTTCGGCGACGGCCGGCAATTGAACTTCGTCTGCGGCACGCAGAGCGGCGGCCGCCAGTCGGTCGAGGCCATCGGCCCCAAGGGCAGCCTCGAAATCGTCATCCCGTTCAACGCCCCGGCCAACGAAAAGACCGCGCTGATCGTCGGCAACAGCTTCGACCGCAACCTCAACCGCCGCGAGATCCTGCCGCCGATCGACCAGTACACGGCGCAGGCCGAAAGTTTCGCGCTCGCCGTTCTCGGCGAGCAGCAGGCGCCATACGGCGTCGAGGACGCCATCGCGCAGATGCGCGTGCTCGACGCCATCTTCCGCAGCGAGAAATCCGGCGCCTGGGAAGCCGTCGGATGACGGCAGGCTTCGACCTCGGCGGCCGCAGCGCGCTGGTGACGGGCGCTGCTCGCGGTCTCGGCCGCGCCATCGCTTTGGCGCTGGCCGACGCCGGCGCCGACATCGCCCTCGGCCTCCGCGACGCGCATGCGGACCACGGGCTGGTGGCCGAGATCGAGGCGAAGGGCCGCCGCGCTCTGCCGCTGCAGATGGACGTGCGCGACCTCGCCCAGGGCCGCGCCGCGATCGACGCCGCCATCGCCCGCTTCGGCAAGCTCGACATCCTCGTCAACAACGCCGGCGGCGGCGTGCCGGAGCGGCCGGTCGAAGCCTACGACGAAGTAACCTTCGGCGCCGTGCTCGACCTCAACGTCAGATCGACCTTCTTTCTTTCCCAGCATGCGGGCCGGCACATGCTCGGGCGCGGCCGGGGCGCCATCGTCAACATGGGCTCGCAGGCGGGCGCCGTGGCGCTGCCGGGCGAAGCCGTCTACTGCCTCAGCAAGGCCGCCGTGTCGCACATGACGCGCTGCTTCGCCGTCGAATGGGGTGCGCGCAATGTACGCGTCAACTGCGTCGCGCCGACCTTCATCGAGACCGACGGCACCGCCGCCATGCTGGCCCGCCCGGCCTTCCGCGCCGAGGTGATCGAGCGCATCGCCGCGCTGCACCGCATCGGCCAGCCGCGCGAGGTGGCCGATGCCGTGGTGTTCCTCGCCTCCGACGCCGCCTCGCTGATCACCGGCCAGACCCTGCTGGTCGACGGCGGCTGGACCGCGCGCTAGCGCTTCAGCCAACCGCTGGATCAGTAAGTCTTTGCGCCGTTGGTCATCACGTACACCGCATAGAGCGAGGTCGTGGCGCAGATGTAGAGCCGGTTGCGCTTGACGCCGCCGAAGCAGACATTGGCCACCACTTCGGGCACCAGGATCTTGCCGATCAGCGTGCCGTCCGGCTCGTAGCAATGCACGCCGTCCTCGGCGCTGGTCCAGATGCGGCCGTCGACGTCGAGCCGGAAGCCGTCGAACAGCCCAGCGGTGCAGTCGGCGAAGACGCGGCCGCCCGTGACCCTGTCGCCCTGAACGTCGAACACCCGGATGTGCTTGGGGTACTGCGCCCCATGCGTCCGCCCGGTATCGGCGACATAGAGCTGCTGCTCGTCGAGCGAAAAGGCGAGGCCGTTGGGCTTGATCATGTCGGTGATCACCGCCGTGACGGCGCCCGTCGCCGGATCGACCCGGTAGACGTTGGAGCCGCCGATCTCGCTCGGGCTCTTGTGCCCCTCATAATCGCTGTCGATGCCGTAGGTCGGATCGGTGAACCAGATCGACTCGTCGGATTTGACGATCACGTCGTTGGGCGAATTGAGCCGTTTGCCCTCGAAGCGGTCGGCGATCACCGTGATGGTGCCGTCGTGCTCGGTGCGCGTCACGCGGCGCGCGCCATGCTCGCAGGTGACCTGCCGCCCCTGCCGGTCGACGGTGTTGCCGTTCGAATAGTCGGAGGGCGAGCGGAACACGCTCACCGAGCCGTCGCTCTCGTCGAAGCGCATCTGCCGGTTGTTGGGAATGTCCGACCAGACCAGCGAGCGGCTGCCGCCGAACCACGCCGGCCCTTCGGACCATTTGCAGCCGGTATAAAGCTGGTCGAGCCTGGCGTTGCCGTTGATCAGCCCGCCGAAGCGCGGATCGATGACTTCGTAGATGGACTGGGCGCCCATGCGTTCCTCCCCCTGGATTTTCGCCGAGTGCTAGCACGCGGGCGGCGGCATGTGTGCCGTCTTTTGCTGTCAGGCGTCGTCCATGTGCCAGAGCTCGCGCGAATAGTAGCGGCGCACCATGCGCAACTGCGCCGCCCCCTGCGCCGCGCCCGACCGGCCGATATGGCCGGCGCGCACCGACGGCCGGCTCCGCCCGAGCCCCGGAACCTCGACGATCTCGCGGCCGACCGCAGCGATCAGCCGCTCCAGCGTGGGCCGCGGCAACCGCGATTCGAGCACCGCGAAGTCGATTTCGAGCACCATCGCGGTATTGACGATCGCCTGCGCCAGCGCCGGCGCCGCATCGTCGATCCACGCCTCGACGACATCCCGGACCGTCCGCGGCGGCGCGTCCTGCATGGCGTCGGCGAGCGCCGCCCCGCTCGCCTTGAGCCGCTGCTCCAGCGCCGACAGCGACGCCAGCTCGTGCACGAAGCGGCGGTTGCCGGTCCGGTCGTTGACCAGCATCAAGCCCAGATGCGCCGAGGCGCCGGTGACGCCCTGCCACAGCCGGTCGCCGGAGATAATGCCGGCGCCCACGAAAACGTCGATCAGCAGGAAGGCGAAGTCGCTGGGGCGCGGCGCCGTCATCGTCGTGAATTCGGCAAAGCACGCGGCATTGCCGTCGTTGAACACCTGCACGTCGTAGCCGGTGACGCGGGCCGCCTCCCGCGCCAGATCCAGCCCCGTCCAGGCCTCGGCCTGTCCCGGCGGCGGCGCCAATGGCGATGCGGCATCCCCGATGCTGTCGGGCGCGGCAATGCCGAGACCGACCAGCTTCCTGCGGTCGGCGCCGTCGAGCGTCGCGGTGAGCGTGCCGAGCAGGTCGGCCATGAGCCCGAACACCGAGCGGGCGTCGGGATAGTCGTAGTCGACGCGCCGGTGCGCGATCACCTCGCCGACGAGGTCGGTCATCGCCACCTCGATATGGGTCCAGCCGATCTCGGCGCCCAACGCCAGGGCCCCCTGCGGGTTGAGATAGAGCGGCGTCGCCGGCTGGCCGCGCCCGCCGTCGCGCCGGGCCGGACCGCGCCGCAGCAGCCCCGATTGCTCCAGCCCGTCGAGCACCGACGACACGGTCTGCGGCGCCAGCCCGGTGTGGCGCGCAATGTCGGCGTTGGAGAGGCCGGGATAGACCGACAGCACGCTGAGGATGGCGCGCTGGTTGCTGTAGCGGACCTGGTGGGGCTGCATGCCGCGGGCCGCGTAAGTGATGAAGTCTTTCGAGCGCCCCTTCCCGACGACCACCTCTCTGCGCCCCCAGACCTATCAAATAGCTTAAAACTTTTTCTGATAGTAATCATTTTCTCGTTGCATCGCAACGAGTTAAGCGAGCGTGGGGGATAGCCCGCAAGTCCCTGCCCCTGCGGCGAAAGCCGCTGCCGCCGCTAGGCGCCCGGGCGTGTCCGGCACGCCCAGCCGAGGCCCCGCTGCAGGATTTTGCGGCCGTCGGGGTGGGCGAGCTCTTCCGGGCTGTGCCCCAGCGCCGAATAGAACACCCGGCCGGCGCCGAACCGCCGCTTGTAGACGACCGGCATGGTGACGCCCGCCACCACCGGATCGTGCGTGCCGTCGAAGGTGGTGGTGGCCAGCACCTCGATCGAGGGATCGTAGTGCAGGTAATATTGCTCGCTGCGATAGGCGAAGCTGGCGATGCCCTGCATCACCGGATCGTCCGGACGCACGACGTCGACCCGGAAGTCGATAATGCCCCCCGGATGCGCCACCCATTGCGCGCCGAGCAGGAAGTGATAGTCGACCGAGCTGCGGAACGCCGTCACCGGCAGATGCGGGCCGCCGAGGCCGAGCCCGCCCCGCACCGCCGCCAGCAGCCGCTTGATCACCTCGCCCTCGACAACCGCATTGGTGATCAGCGGCACCACCAGGTCGAAGCGGTCGAGCTCGGGGCTGCCCAGCGCCGACAGCTCCGGCGTGACCACCGTCTCCATCCCCTCGGCCGCGAGCAGCGCCGCCACCGCCGCCGCCATTTCGGCGGGCCGATGCCCCTCCCAGCCGCCCCAGACGATCAGTGCACGCGGCATCGGCGCCTCAGGCCAGTTGCAGCAGCAGCGACGGCTGCACCTGGTGATGCAGCGGCCGCCCGGCGGCGAAACGCTCGATCTCCTCGACCATCAGATTGCCCAGCCGCGATCGCTCGCTGCCGACCGCTCCGGCGATATGCGGCGTGAGCACCACATTGGGCAGGGTGAACAGCGGCGAGTCCGGCGCCGGGATTTCGGGATCGGTGACATCGATGACCGCCGAGACGCGCCCGGTCTCGAGCTCGGCGACCAGCGCCGCCTCGTCGACCAGCGCCCCGCGGGCGGTGTTGATCAGCGTCGCGCCGTTGCGCATCAGCCCCAGCTCGCGCCGGCCGATCATGTGCCGGGTCGAGGGCAGCGACGGCGCGTGCAGCGACACCACATCGGACCGCGCGATCAGCTCGTCGAGATCCACCAGCTCGGCATGACGGCAGATCTCGTCGCCCGGCCGCACATGCGGATCGTAGAGCAGCACCGTGAAATCGAACGGCCGCAGCAGCTCGACGACGCGGCGGCCGATATGCGAGGCGCCGACGATGCCGACGGTGCGGCGGTAATTGCCGATCGGCGTGTCCATCAGCGCGTAGCTCGTGCCGCGCGTCCGGTCCTCGCGATAGAGATCGCGGAACTGCAGCGCCTGCTTGTTGGCGAGGATGATCATCGCCAGCGTATATTCGGCGACCGGCACGGCGTTTGCCGCCACCGCATTGGTCACGGCGATGCCGGCCTCGAACACCACCGGGTCGAGATGGTACTTCACCGTGCCGGCGGCATGCGCGATGAGCTTCAGCCGCGGCGCCGCCGCGACCACCTCGCGCGAGATGAACGGACAGCCCCAGCCGGTCACCAGGATCTCGGTGTCGTGCAGCACGGCGCGCGCCGCCGCATCGGTGAAATCGTGCAGCGGCTCGTCCGACAGCACCTCGCACAGCTCGCCGAGCCGGCTCAGCGCCGCCTCGTCGAACACGAAGCGCGTCTTGCCCGGAGACATCGCGAAGGCAAGCTTGGGCCGCATCAGAACCTCTCGGGAACCTGGATGGCGCTGACCTCGACGCCCTGCTCCCGCAGGGCCTCGAGCGCCGCGAGGTCGGGCATCGCCGGCACCGCGGCCAGCGCCGCATCGGCATGGCCGGCCGGCAACGCCATGGCGGCGGTGGCCAGCACCGTCACGCCGGGGGCGATGGGCCCGCGCAATTGCGGCACCAGCGTGCGCGCCACGATGAGGTTGGTGTTGGGCAGCGCCCTGTGCGCCCGGCCGGCCCGGCGATCGGCCGCCATCAGGTCGACGATGGCGCTGACGTCGGCCGGCGTCTGCGCCACCGCCCGCCCGGTCTCTTCCACCACCATGTCGG
Organism: Devosia sp. 67-54; assembly: GCF_001899075.1. Lineage (GTDB taxonomy): Bacteria > Pseudomonadota > Alphaproteobacteria > Rhizobiales > Devosiaceae > Devosia_A. The sequence continues at coordinate 407,856 of NZ_MKVA01000008.1, forward strand.
TGTTGAGATCGGCGCGGCCGACGGCGAAGCCGCCCTCGGTCGCATGCAGCGCGCGCGGCGTGGTGATGCGGTGCACGCGGATGTGCCAGGGCGACGCCGGCAGCAGCCAGGTCTCGACCATCACGTCGGGCCAGGGATGCCACACCGAGCACAGCACGTTGCCGGCGAGACGCGCGACGTCGTTCTGCTCGCGCACGCGGAAATGCCTGTTGTCGTCGCTGAGCGCCAGCGCGCCGTCGAAGGCGCCCTTGTCGTAGGCCCGCTCGTCGGCCTCGACCGAAAAGCCGTAGCGCGAGGAATAGACGAATTTGGCGTATTTCTCGGCGCCGGCGCGCATCTCCCAGTTCTGCTGCCCGCTCGACAGCGCCACGACATTGCCCGGCGTGTGCAGCATCACCATGCCCGGATGGCGGAACGGCACCGGCTCGGCATCGAAGCGCGCCGGCTGCTCCTCGGCCGTCCAGAACGGATGGTCCTCCGGCAGCGCCAGCGGCAGGAACGCCTTGAACGCCCAATAGGGCGAGCCGGCCGAATTGTAGCTCTCGCTCATGAACAGGTTCGGGTAGCCGTAGCCGACCGACAGGATGCCGTCGCGGTCGGCGATCGGCAGCTGCGACCACCAGCGCAGGTGCCGCAGATAGTGGCCCTTGATCTCGCCCCAGGGCAGCGCCTCGACCCCGGCATAGGCCAGCGCCCCCCACACGCCGCCGCAGGCGTAGCGATAGGTGAGGCTGCGGCCGAAGGCGAGCCCCCCGCCCTCGTCGTCGAACCAGTGCCGGATGTCGCCCGCAAACAGCTTGGCCCGCTCCACCAGCCGGGCCACGCGCGCCTCGTCGCCTTGGCTCAGCCGCGCATAGATCAGGCCGTAGAAATGCATGGCGAACGGAATGTAGTGGTCGATGCGCCGCACGATGCCGTCGCGATACCAGCCATCGCCGAGATAGAACCCGTCCAGCTCGTCGAGATAGGCGGTGGTGAGGCTGCGGTCGAACGCAATTCCACAGCGCTCGAGGCCGAGATCGACCAGCACGCGGAAGAACTTCCAATTGTTGTTGGCGTGGGCGTGGCGCCGCGCCTCGATGAGGTAGGACGCGATGTTGGCCTTGGCGCGCGCATCCAGCGGATCCCAGATGTGCTCGGGGATCATCCGCATCGCGAGGCCGATCGCGGCGAGCTCGACCATGCGCTGGTCGGTGCTGCTCACCGGCCCCCAATATTCGGGATGCTCCGGATCGGTGCCGTTGGCGAGACCGCGGCGATAGAGCTCCCAATGTGCGAACTGCCCGCCGCCCGCCGCCAGCGGCACCAGCCCCCACAGCGGCCGCGCGAAGCCCTCGAGGTCGGCGGCGGCCCGGTCGAAATGCGCCGCGGCGCCGCTGAGCCGCACCCGCGCCCCGCCCGGTGAAAACAGCGGCAGCAGCGGGGCGAACGAGGCGCGCAGCGCCGCCTCTACATCGGCGCGGCTCCGCAAGGGATTGCCCCACATCGGATTGAACCGCACCGGATCGAAACTCGTCACATCGCACCCTGACTGTCCGGCAGGCAGCGCCCGCACCTCGCGCACTTGGTAGAAAGAAAGCCGGCCCTGCACAAGCAAAATTTGCACTGGCGCAAAAAATGCAACCAGCGCTCCTGTGGGCTGCTCGCCTATTTCGCCCGCTGGATGGTGCCGCCGTCGACCGCCCGCACGCCCAGCTCCAATTGCTGCACCGCGCGGTCGCCCTCCATCTGCTGGCGCAGCAGCCGGATCGCCGCCTCGCCGATCGCCTCGCGGTCGACATGCATGGTGCTGAGTCGCGGCGTCGCCAGCGACGCGATTGGCAGATCGTCGAAGCCGACGATCGAATAGCGCCCGGTCTGCCCCGCCCGGTTGATGGCCTCCAGCACCTGCACGGCGACGATGTCGTTCCACAGGAACAGGCCGGTGACGTCGTAGGCGCCGCCGACCAGCCGGGCGGCGAACTCCGCCGCCGAGACTTCGAGGTTGTTGAGCACAATCGCCTCGGCGCCCGCTGCCTTGGCCGCCGATTCGAAGCCGCGCCGGCGCTGTGCGATGGTCGGCCGGAGCTCCTGCGTGAAATGCAGCAGCTTGCGGTGCCCCGCCTCGAGCAGCCGCCGCGTCGCCGCCTGCGCCCCGTAGAAATTGGCCGGCGACACCGAGCTCAGCCGCATCTGCGGGTCGCTGCCATTGACCAGCACCACCGGCAGATCCTCGGCGGCGCACCACGCCACCAGCTCGTCGGCAGCGTCGATGCCCGCGAGCAGCAGGCCGGTGGCGCCGTTTTCGGCCACGTCCTTCTTGATCGCCTCGACCGACAGCGACGCCTCGTTGATCAGCCGCACGTCGAGCGCCAGCCCGGCATGCAGCGCCGCGGTCCGCATGCCCTCGACGATGCCGAAATAGAACCCGGACAGCCCGCTGGTGGCGCTGCCCAGCGGCACGAAGGCCAGCGCCCGCCGGTTGGCCAGCGTCGAGCCCACCCGCTTGCTGCGGTAGCCGAGGGTCCGCGCCAGCTCCTGGACATCCTGCCGCACCGCCGGGCTGATGCCGGCCTCGTTGGCCAGCGCCCGCGACACCGTGCTGACCGAAATCCCCAGCCGGTCGGCGATGTCCGCCTGGTTGAGCCGCCGTCCCCGCTTCACGATTTCGTCTCCGCGCAAATCTTTTGCGTTTTTTGCATAGTTTCACAAAACTTGCAAAGAGCAAATCGACGTGCAAAGAATTGCGCGCCGAAGGGGCCAGCCCCCGGCTGCGCGCGAAGGGAGGGCAGATGTCGAGCGTTGCGGACACGACTTACGACCAGTCGCGCCCCGCCGCGGCCACGCGCCGGCCGCGCCAATGGCGCAAATCGCTGGTCGCCTACTCTTTCATCGCGCCCAATTTCCTCGGCTTCACCATCTTCACCCTCGGGCCGATCCTGTTCTCCTTCGCGCTGGCGTTCCTGCACTGGGACGGATCGAACCCGATCACCTTCGCCGGCCTCGACAATTTCTGGCGGCTGTTCAACGACAGCGCCTTCATCACCGCTTTCTGGAACACCATTCTCTACACCGCGCTCAGCGTGCCGCTGACGCTGGTGTGCGCCCTCGGCCTCGCCATGCTGGTCAACCAGCGCATCCCCGGCCGCAATTTCCTGCGCGCCGCGATGTTCTTCCCGTATGTCGCCTCGCTGGTCGCCGTCGCGGTGGTGTGGAACATGCTGTTCAACCCCGAAATGGGGCCGGTGAACATGGTGCTCTACACCCTGGGCGTCGATCCGAAGGCGCTGCCGCGCTGGGCCGCCGACCGCAACTGGGCGATGATCACCGTGGTGCTGTTCGGCGTGTGGAAATCCATGGGCTACTACATGGTGATCTACCTGGCCGGCCTGCAGGGCATCAACCGCGACCTCTACGAGGCGGCCAGCATCGACGGCGCCGGCGCCTGGCAGCGCTTCGTCTACGTGACGCTGCCGCAGCTCGGCCCGACCACGCTGTTCGTCACCGTGATGCTGACCATCCAGTCGTTCAAGGTGTTCGACCAGATCTACCTGTTGACCCAGGGCGGCCCCGGCACCTCCACCCTGGTGCTGGTCTACCACATCTACAACGAGGCCTTCATCTCCTGGGATCTGGGCTATTCCAGCATGGTGGCGCTGGTGCTGTTCTTCGTGGTGCTGACCGTCACCATCGTGCAGTTCCGCTATACCCGGCAGCAGACGACATGAGCATGCCGGCCCTCGCACGCATGCTGCCGCGCCGCCGCATCAGCCTCGGCCAGGTGCTGATCTATGTCATCGCCATCGTCATCGGCCTGGTGATGCTGACGCCGTTCCTGTGGATGCTGTCGGCCTCGCTGAAGCTCAACCGCGACGTCTTCACCTTCCCCATCCAGTGGATACCGGCCGAGCCGCGCTGGCAGAACTACGTCGACATCTGGACCAAGATTCCACTGGCGCTGTTCGTGTGGAACACCGCCAAGATCACCATCGCCGTCACCATCCTGCAGCTGCTGACCTCGAGCTTTGCCGCCTACGCCTTCGCCAAGCTGCGCTTTCCCGGCCGCGACGCGCTGTTTCTGGGCTACATCGCCACCATCGCCATGCCGTGGCAGGTCTACATGGTGCCGCAGTTCCTGCTGATGCGCGAGCTCGGGCTGCACAACACGCATATGGCGCTGATCCTGCTGCAGGCCTTCACCGCCTTCGGCGTGTTCCTGATGCGCCAGTTCTACCAGTCGATCCCCGACGAATTGTGCGAGGCGGCACGCATCGACGGCATGAACGAATACCAGATCTGGTGGCGCATCATGCTGCCGCTGTCGAAGCCGGCGCTGTCGACGCTGACCATCTTCACCTTCGTGTCCACCTGGAACGATTTCCTCGGCCCGCTGATCTATCTGACCAAGACCGAGCTCAAGACCATCCAGATCGGGCTCCGTATGTTCATCTCGCAATATTCCGCCGAATACGGGCTGATCATGGCGGCCTCGGTGGTGGCGCTGATCCCGGTGCTGGTGGTGTTCCTGGCGCTGCAGCGCTTCTTCGTCGAAGGCATCGCCACCAGCGGGTTGAAGGGGTGAGCCGATGACGCCGATCGAGCTTTATCCGCACGCCGCTTCCGCCGCCTGGTCCGACACCGGCCCGCGCGCCAGCAGCGTCTCGCTGCGTGGCGTGACGCGGCGGCTCGGCCAGGCGCAGGCGCTCGCCGACATCGATCTCGACATCGCCGCCGGCGAGTTCGTCGCGCTGGTGGGCCCGTCGGGCTGCGGCAAGTCCACGCTGCTGCGCGTCATCGCCGGCGTGGAGGACATCGATGCGGGCGAAGTGCGCATCGCCGGCGCGCCCGCCAGCGATGTGCCGGCCAAGGCGCGCGACCTGGCGATGGTGTTCCAGAGCTACGCGCTCTATCCGCACCTCACGGTGTTCCGCAATCTGGCGTTGCCGCTCGAGGTGCGCCGGCTCGAGCGCGCCGAGGTCGAGGCCCGCGTGGCGCAGGCCGCCGGCATGCTCGACATCGCCTACCTGCTCAACCGCCGGCCCGGCCTGCTCTCGGGCGGACAGCGGCAGCGCGTGGCGCTGGCCCGTGCGCTGGTGCGCGCCGCGCCGCTCTATCTGCTCGACGAGCCGCTGAGCAGCCTCGACGCCCGGCAGCGCGCCGAGCTGCGCGGCGAGATCGCCCGCCTGCATCGCACGCTCGGCGCCACCTTCCTTTACGCCACGCACGACCTCGGCGAGGCCCTGGCGATGGCCGACCGCGTCGCCGTGATGCGCGACGGCCGCATCGAGCAGATGGCAACGCCGGACACGCTGCGCCACGCCCCCGCCAACGCCTTCGTCGCCGACTTCATCGGGCAGCAGGCCTCGAGCCTCGCCGCCGCGATGCAGGAAGCCCGCGCGGGGAAACTGCAATGAGATGGCTGAGCGCCCACATCACCCGCGAGGGCCCGGGGGTCGATCGCAACGCGCCGCCCAGGCGCGGCCTGGCGCTGCTCGCCGACGTGGTCCGCCGCGAATGGTGGATGCTGATCCAGCTCAACCTGCTCTACATCCTGTTCGCCCTGCCGCTGGTGACGCTGCCGGCGGCGCAGATCGCGGCGAGCCGCGTCACCGCGCTGATGCTCGAGGATCGGCCGGTCTATCTGTGGCGCGATTTCTGGGAGGCGTTCCGCAGCCGCTTCTGGCGCGCCAGCGCGCTCGGTCTCGTCATCGTCGCGGCGCTCGCCACCGGCGCCTACGCGACCGCCGCCTTCCTGCAGGCGGCGAAGGCCAGCATCGTCTTCGCCCTGCCGCTGGCCATCGCCTTTTCCACCACGCTGTTCGCGCTCATCGCCGCCGCCTATGCCATGACGCTGCTGGCGCTGCGCGACCGGCCGCTGCATGTCGTGCTGCGCCTTGCTTTGCTCGGCGCGCTGGCGCGGCCGCTGCCGGCGCTCGCGGCCTTCGCCGTGGTGGCGCTGCTGTGGCTGCTGCACGTCGTGTTCTATCCCGCCTCGCTGTTCATGCCGGCGGTGCTCAATTTCTCATTCGGAACGCTCGCCATCACCTTTGGCGTCCACCAGGCAGCAATCCGGCTGCTCGCGCTCGATGCGGGCGCGGCGTCGGCCGCGATTGGCGCAGGAGGTAGCGCGCAACTGCGCGTTCAATAAAGGGAAGGAAAGACCATCATGACGAAGCATTGGTTGCGCCGCATCGCGGCGGGAACGGCCCTCGGGGCGGTGCTTGCCGCCACCGGCCTGGCGCACGCCGCCGACCAGGTGACGCTCAACTGGGCGCTGTGGGACTGGGCGGCGACGCCGTACTACCAGCCGCTGATCGACGCCTATGAAGCCGCCCATCCCGACGTCAAGATCACCTACACCGATCTCGGCTCGGCCGATTACGACACGGTGCTGCAGACGCAGCTCACCGGCGGCAGCTCCGACCTCGATGTCATCACCATCAAGGACATCCCCGGCTACGCCAATCTGATCAGCGCCAATCTGCTGACGCCGCTCGACGACTACATCAAGGCGCAGAACATCGACCCCAAGATCTATGGCGGCGTGCTCGATTCGCTGACCGTCGACGGCAAGGTCTACTCGCTGCCCTTCCGTTCGGACTTCTGGCTGCTCTATTACAACAAGGACCTGTTCGATAAGGCGGGCGTGCCCTATCCGACCAACGACATGACGCTTGACCAGTTCGCCGACATGGCGCGCAAGGTCACCAGCGGCTTCGGCGCCGACAAGGTGTACGGCACCCACTTCCATGTCTGGCGCTCGGTGGTGCAGCTCCCCGCCGTGTTCGACGGCAAGCACACGGTGGTCGACGGCAATTACGACTTCCTCAAGCCCTATTACGAGCGCGTGCTGAAGCTGCAGGACGAAGGCGTGGTGATGAGCTATTCGCAGCTCAAGACCTCCAACACCCACTATTCGGGTCCGTTCTACAACCAGCAGATCGCCTCGATGCCGATGGGCAGCTGGTTCATCGCCACCAACATCGCCAAGGTGAAGACCGGCGAATCCAAGGCCGTGCATTGGGGCCTCGCCAAGTATCCGCATCCCGATGGCGTGCCGGCGGGCAGCACCGCATCGACCGTCACCGGCCTGTCGGTGGCGGCCAATTCCAAGCATCAGCAAGCGGCGCTCGACTTCGTCAAATTCGTCTCCGGCCCCGAAGGCGCCGCCGTGGTCGCCAAGACCGGCACCTTCCCGGCGATCACCAATGACGAAGTGCTGAAGACCATCACCTCGACCCCCGGCTTCCCCGACGACCAGCAGAGCAAGGACGCGCTGGTGACGACGAGCCGCGTGCTCGAGATCCCGGTGAGCCCGATCGCGCCGCAGATCGATCTCGTGCTGAGCCGCGCCCATGACGCGATCATGACCGGCAGCGAGACCATCGACCAGGGCATCGCCGACATGAACAAGGGCGTTGCCGAGCTGCAGAAGAAGTAACGGCGCGAGCCTCTTCCTGCGACTGTGGCGGGCCCTCGGGCCCGCCATTTTTATGTGATCAGCAGCCGCAGCCGCCCGCCGGCGAACGGCAGCAGCACGCGGTAGAGCCGATCCGGCCAGGCCTGGCGCAGGCGGGCGTCGGCGATCGGGACCTCTTCGAGGCGCATGGCGCCCGCCCCCGTCACCGCGATCGTTGCCAATCCGGGCAGCACGATCTCGCCGGCGGCGAGCTCGGGCCGGCGGGCGAACATCAGCGACAGCTCGGCGGCCAAATCGCCATCGGCAAAATCCTCGATCTCGACCCCCGCCCCCCTCTCGAGCACGACGCGCCGCCGATAGGCGCGCAGCGCCGCCTCCGGCGGATAGGCGCCGGCGATGTCCATTTCGATTGCGGCCCGCTCCGCCGCCAGCGTCACCTCGACGTCGCGCGCCGCGAACGCCGCGCCGTCGTGCTGCATCACGCCGCCGAAGCTCGGCAGGTTGTGCCACGCCGACTGCATGGTCCAGATGTCGTAGCGCTCGGCCGAAAACGTCCTGGCCGTATAAGTCTCGACGCCGACATCGATCAGCACCGGCTGCCCGTCCTTGTACAGCGTGACGCTGCCCACGTCGTTGTGGTTGTGGCTCTCGCCATTGTCGCCCGCCTTCACCGCGAGCGCGAAGCGGCCGTCGCCCGCGGCCAGCAGCCCGACGCTGGGCAGGAAGCAGTCCTGCTGCGGCACCGGCCCGGGCCGGTAGACCGCCATTTCAGCCGCTGCGAACGCCACCTGCAGCCGATAGAACAGATTGATTTCGTCGGGCAGCGCCACGCGCCGGTCCACCGCCCAGTCCGCCGCGGCGAAATCGGCGAGCAGCGCCGAGCCCACCGCGCGGCCGAACAGGAATTCGCGCGCGCCGCACCCCTCGACCACCGCCGAGCTGTCGGCGAAGTTGAAATAGCGCCGCCCCGCCACATGCATGTGCACGATGTATTCGGCGATGTTGCGCAGCTTCGGCTCGGCCCGGAGCGGCGCGAACGCCGTGGGCGCCACGGCGGCCAGTATTGTCAGCGCATTGAACAGGCACAGCCCGGCATGCCGATAGTACAGCACCCCCTCCTCGCAGGCGCCGTCCTCCGCATAATCCTTGAGGAATGCATCGAGGCTTCTGGCGGCCTGCCCGACGATGTCGCGGCGCCGCGCCGCCGCAAGCGGCCGGGCGAAGGCGGCGATCAGCAAATTCTGCGTGCACCAGGCCGTCCAGTTGTTCATCGGCTCGTCGCCGTTCCCCATCCACCAGAAATGCCGGGTGAGATAGGGGGTGAAGATGCGCCGCTCGAGCTCGGCATCGATGCGCGCCACCAGCCCCGGCGCCGCGATCTCGAGCTCCGCCCCCAGCATCTGCGCCGCCACCGCGAGTTGCGCCCCGGTCTCGGCCGCGAACAGATCGATGATCGGGCGCGTGACGTCCGGCAGCGCCGCGCGCGCGCCGTTGCGCACCTGCGCATTGTGCGCCGGCAATTGCCAGCCGCTCTCCTCGCAAAGCAGCAGCAGCCCATCGACGATGCGGTCGAGAAAGCGTCCGTCATGCTCGACGCACTCGGCGAGGATCAGCGCATTGAGCAGGCGGCGGCGCGCGAAATAGCCCGCCTCGAAGCCGGCGCGATCGCCGGTGCGGGTATAGGCGAGATAATGCGTCGCCGTGAGCTGCGGATAGTCCGCCGCCAGCGCCGCGTCGCCATCGGCCATGAGCTGCGCCGCAACGAACTCCGGCAGCGCTTTCCACGCCGTGCGATCCTGCGCCGGCGGGGCGATGGCGAAGTCCGGAAGGGTTGCGGGCAGCAGCGGCAGCCTTGCCGTGAACATGCGACCTGGAGGCGGGAGTGGGAGCGCGGTAACGCTCCATCCATACCACAGCCGCCCGGCGGCCGCGACGGCAACGCCACCGCAAAGTGTCTTTTGCACTTATGCACAGGCCGCAAATACGCTTCGCCCGGTCGATCCACACCGGCTTTTGCCGCAGCCGCCCACCGCCGCCGGACAGTCGGACTGCCGGCTTGGTACGATAGCTGCGCGGCATCCCGCCGCGCGCCGGCCTATAAGGAACGGCGCTCCTGCGTACCCGCTCGACGCAACGAGCCGGGATGGAGCATAGCGTCAGGCAGGTGGCGGGGCCGCCGCAACTCCCCGTCGCCTGCCCCACGCAATGTGGGAGTATGCGTGATGGCACGAATTTTCATGGAAGCATCGCTGCTGCTGCTCGGCATCGCCATGCTGGCCACCGTGATGGTGGGCATCCCGGCCGGCTGGTTCTAAGACGGCAAGGCATTTTCCGAGCCCACGCATGGATAGCCCGCACCAGCGGCTCGGTGTTGCCCGCGTGGTCGAACAAGTCAGCGGCAATGTCGCAACGTCCAGAATGCCGCACATGCTTTGCGTCAATGCACGAACCGCGCGCTCCCGGCCTTCGGCTTGATGCTGGGCATCAGGACCGTCATCACCGCCGCTGCGATGAAGCCCAGCGCTGCAAGTCCGGCGAATCCCACCTGAAGCGCGGCGCCGGCGACAGCAGTCAATGCCCAGACCGCCGCTGCGCCGCCGAGTTCATGCGCCGTGTTCAGCAAGGCTGACGCCACGCCGGCCCTCCCCTGCTCGACGCCTGAAAGCGATGTCACCCCGGCGGCGACGAACGCAGCCCCGATTCCCGCCGAGGCCACGGTGAGGCCAGCGATCAGAATGAAAGGCTGACCCGCTGTGATGCCAACCCCGATACCCAGCCCGGCCAGAACGAACGCCGCCGCCACGAGCGGCTTCGACCCGATATGCGCGATGCCGTGTCCTGCCATGTGAGCTCCGGCCAAGGTGCCGATCGCCATGGGCAGGAAGGCAAGCCCGGTCTGCAGCGGCGACCAGCCGAGTGCGCGCTGCAAGGTGAAGGAGGCAAGAAAGAAGCTGCCGACCAGCAGCCCGGTCGCAGCCAGCATCGCGACCGTTCCCGCTTGCACGGTCTGCCGCCGCAGCAGTAGGCCGATAGTGGCGAGCGCGCCGGCCGTGCGCCCGGAGCGCCGAACAGGCGTCGGGATCAGGGGCAGCACGGCCAGTACCAGCACCCCGATCGGCACATTGAGGAAGAAGATCCACCGCCAGCCGGGGCCTGCCGTCAGCAGTCCGCCCAGGATCACGCCAAGCGCCGAGCCGATCCCGCCGACGGCGGCCCAAGCTCCCAATGCCCGCGTCCTGGCCGCCCCGTCGAAGCGGAGCGTCAGGCTGGCGAGTGCCGATGGCGACAGCAGCGCCGCTCCGATTCCCTGGACGGCCCGCGCCCCCAGCAGCATCGGCATCGAGACCGAGAAGCCGGCAAGCAGCGAGGCGCCGGTAAACAGCACCAGGCCGACGAGCAGCACGCGGCGCGGGCCGAAGCGGTCGGCGGCGCGGCCGCCAACCAGCAACAGGCCGCCGAAAAGCGCGCCATAGACGACAATCACCAGACCCGACTGCGCCGCCGGCGCGTGCAGATCGCGCACCAGGTCGGGTAGCGCGACATTCACCACCGTGACGTCGAGCACGAGCATCAACTGTGCCGCCGCGAGCAGGACCAGTTCGAACCAGCCGGTGCGTAGCGACCTTCCATCCGCCACCGTGCTCATGACATCCTCCGGCGGAAGAGCGCCATCACCGCCATCACGCCGGCCCAGACGCCGAGCGGAAACTGCAGCGTGCCGGTAATCTCGAAGAACCAGTCGGCGGGCACCTCGTAGGTCGGCGCGGGGAACATCTGCCTGTAAAGGTCGGCATCGCCTGCGAAATAAACGATATTCTTGAGGGCGTGGTTGTAGCCGCCCTCGACGAGGCCGATGACGATCGCCGGCGCGACGAGGATCACGGCCATGTTGAGCCAGAGGAGCACGCCGCCGGCGTGGCCCTGCCGCCAGCGATGCGCCCCATAGGACAGCGCAAGGATGAGTGCGCCGATGATCGCCGCATAGAAGGCGACCTGGATTCGCCAGGGCGTGTCGTAGGCATAGGCGCCGTAGACATGGTGGATGGCCGTCAGGATCAGCTCCAAAAGGCCCAGCGTGGCCGCCAGTGCGGCGGCCGACCGAAGCATCGACATCGGATTTCCTCGTTGCGGTTGGATCGATGCCGGGCTATCACGATGCCGAACACGATGTTCGGTTATTGCCGAACGAAGCCGCATCGAAGTCCGATACGGAACTCGGCGCCGCGATTGTTCGGAAACTGGCGAGGCTCGCATGGCAGTGGATCGACGCGTGGCCCGGACGCGCGCGGCGCTCTACGACGCGCTGGTGGCGCTTATTCTGCGCAAAGGCTATCCGGCGATCACCGTCCAGGACCTGCTCGAGGAGGCTGACGTCGGGAGAGCGACGTTCTATGCCCATTTCACGTCCAAGGAGGACCTGCTGGCGCGCAGCCTGGAGCGCGTCCGCGATATCCTCGCAGAGGCGGTCTCGCGCACGGAGGGCAGTTGGAGCATCGCCCTGTTCACCCATGTCGCGGAGTTTCGGCCGGTCTATGCAGCACTCGCCGGAATCGCGGCCGGCGACGTGCTGCGCGGGGCGATCCGCCGGGTCGTCGCCGGCTTCGTCGCCGAGCGGCTGCTGCCTGCGCCGGGCATTCCGGCGGAGTTGCAGGCGCAGCACGTCGCCGGCGTGTTCATGACGCTGCTGAGCTGGTGGCTCGATCGGCGGCCGCGCCTCGAGCCGCAGGCCGTCGACGAGTTGTTCGGGCGATTGCTGGCCGGCGAGGTGCGTCTGGCCTTTTGACCTGGCCGGTTCACCCCATCGCCGATGTCAGGACTGCGGCGATCAGCAGAACGCCAGGCCTGCGAGCCGCCAGACACGAATTTTCATGGAAGCATCGCTGCTGCTGCTCGGCATCGCCATGCTGGCCACCGTGATGGTGGGCATCCCGGCCGGCTGGTTCTAGACGGAAACGCCGTCCCCCGCCGCCAAAGAAAAAGCCCGCCGAACCAAACGTCCGCGGGCCACCCGACGCCGGCGCGTCGATCTCTCGAAGATTGGTTGCGGGAGCAGGATTTGAACCTGCGACCTTCAGGTTATGAGCCTGACGAGCTACCGGGCTGCTCCATCCCGCGCCAATGTCGTGCGTTTCGCGCCTGTCGAGGCGGCCATCACCGCGGCGCAGGGCGTATATAAGGGGTCGATCCGCCGGCCACAAGGCGAAAAGCGCCGCCGCGCGACAGTTTTTTGACGGCGCAAAACCCCGTCGCGCCGCCGCGCCCGGCCGCCGCCTGGGCTATAAGGATTGGCCCTGCTGCGAGGCCCGCAATGACCCTGTTTGCTTCGGTTTTCCCCATCCTGTGCTGGCTCGCCTACAATTTCGGCGTGCCCTTCGTCGAAGCGCGCCGTCCCTCGCTGTCGGTGATCATGAGCATGCAGCGCCGCCGCTGGGTGGCCAACGTCACGCGCCGCGAAACCCCGCTCGACGCCATCCTGTCGGGCAACCTGATGCAGTCGGTGAGCTTTCTCGCCTCCACCTCGGTGCTGCTGGTGCTGGCGGTCTTCGCCGCCTTCGGACAATTGCCGGCGCTGATGCGGACGCTCGAGACCCTGGGCATGTCGGCCGGCTATTCGGTGGCCGAGATGCAGATCCATCTTTTGGTGCTGCTCGCCATTTTCGTGTCGAGCTTTTTCTCGTTCACCCTGTCGCTGCGCCAGTTCAACCATTTCTGCATCATGCTCGGCGCCATTTCGCACGAGGTGCCGGCGAGCGCGGCCGAGATCGACGCCATCGCCATGCTCAATTCGCTGGCGGCCAAGAACTTCAACAACGGCATCCGCGCCTATTATTTCGCGGTGCCGGCCATGGCCTGGTTCGCCAACCCGTGGTTCGCCGTCGTCATCACCGTGATCACCGTCGGCTTCATCGTCCACCGCGAGTTCTTTTCGACCGCGCACCGGCTCGCCGCCTCGGTGGCGGTGATCGCCAGCCGCCGCGAGCGCGGACCCGAACAGCCCTGAACCGGCTCTAGCCGCCGAGCCGCTGCAGATTGGTCTTGGCCAGCTTGTAGCCCTGCGCCGCCGCGCGGCCGTAGAGCGCGCGCGCCTTGCCGGCATCGGCGTCGACGCCGAGCCCGAGCTCGTAGAGCCGGCCGAGATCGTTCTGCCCGGCGGCGTTGCCGGCATCGGCGGCCTGCTGCAGCCAGTTGACGGCGCCGGCCACGTCGGGCGCCCCGCCCTCGCCCTTGAGCAACATCAGCGCCAGATTGACCGCGGCCCGCCTGTCGCCGCCCTGCGCCGCGCGCAGATAGCCCTGCCGCGCCGCCACCGGATCGGGCGCGCCGCCGCTGCCCGCCTCGTCGGTGCGCGCCAGGTTGTAGGCCGCCACCGCCAGATTGTAGCCGCTGGCGTTGCGATAGAGCTCGGCCGCCGCGGCCGGATCGGCCTTGGTGCCGATCCCGAGCTCGGTGAGATAGCCGAGCCCGTTCATGGCCGGCGCGTAATACTGGTCCGACGCCGCCTTGATGTTGCTGTACGCCTTGGCGGCGTTGGCCTTGCTGCCGCGGCCCTCGAGATAGGCGAGCCCCAGCCGGTACTGCCCCTCGGCATCGCCGGCCTTGGCGGCGTGCGCCAGCCAGTCGAACGCGGTCTTGTCGTTGCGCGCCACGCCCGTGCCCGTCTGCAGCCGGTCGGCGACGATCACTTCGGCGCGCCGCACGCCGGCCTTGGCCGCCGCCAGGTACCAGGCGAAGGCCTGCGCCGGATCGGCCGCCACGCCGTCGCCGAACTCGTAGGAATAGGCGAGCCCGAGCGCCGCCGGCGCGAAGCCGGCCTCGGCCGCCTGCCGCAGCAAGCCGGTGCCGCGCCCCCGGTCCTGCCCCACCCCCTTGCCCAGGATCAGCAGCTGGCCCAGCGTATTGAGCGCCACGACATTGCCGGCGCCGGCGGCATCCTCGAGCAGCGGCACCGCCTTGCCGTAGTCGAGGCGGCTGGCATAGGCCACGCCGAGCCACGCCTTCACCTGCACCGATCCGGGATCGTCGCGCAGCGCAGCGGCACAGGCGTCCACCGCTTCGGCGGCGCTGTACGCATCGAGCCCCGCCAGATCGAGCGGCCCGGCATCCTCATAGCCCGGTTCGTATTTGCTGGCGGCGAGCCCGGCGCAGGCGTCGAACGCCTCGCCCGCCAGCGCCGGCGCGGCGAGCAGCGCAAGCCCCAGTGTCAGCACGGCAAGCTTCATCGGCGGTGCCCCCTCCGGTCCGGACCATAGGAGGTGCGGCGGCGGCGAGGCAAGCCCGTCCCTCGCCCCGCTCACTCGGCGGCGCGCGCCGGCGCGAACTTCCGCCCGATATAGATCGTCACATGGTCGGTGACATGGCCGAAGCGGATGATGTCGAGCTCCCGCGCCGTCTCCACCGTGCCGAACTGGGCGGCAAACGCCGGATCGAGCCGCCGCCAGGTATCGGCGACGATGAGCGCCGTTTCGCCGCGATGCGCCTCGGGGTCGAACCAGTCGTCATAGCCGTCGCGATGCGCCGAGACGCTCACCACGTCGCGGTCGTGCAGGGCGAAGGCCAGCGGCGAGGCCAGCGCGTAGTCGGTGGCGGCGACGAAGCCGATCGTTTCGTCCGCCCGGATCGCCGTCACCGCCGTCGCCACCTCGTCCCAGCCATACGACCAGGCCGAGGTCTGGTCGGTGGCGTTGACCATCGCCATCACCGGCAGCACGCCGTAATTCACCGCGGCAAAGCCGATGGCGAGCACGCCATAGGCGATCTGCGCTCCGAGCAGCAGCCGCGAGCGGAACCAGGTGGCGAGGAACGGCAGCACCGCCACATAGGCAATGGCGTTCCAGTGGATGAGGATATTGGTGAACAGCGACGCCAGCAAAAAGCCCAGCGTGGAGATGGCGAACACCAGCCGGGCATAGCCATGCCCGTCGCGCCGCGTGAAGGCGAAGCGCGCCATCGGCCAGAGGATGAAGGGCGACAGCACCACGAGCCCGCCCAGCAGGTAGCCGCGCAGCCCGTCGAGATTGAGCCCCGCTTCCGCCAGCTTCTGCCGGCCGCCGAAGATGAAGCCGAACGAGGCGAGTCCGTGCTCGGCGTTCCAGATCAGCACCGGCGCCTGCAGCGCCACCGCCAGGAGCGCCGCGAGGTAGAGATGCGGCGTCGCGAACAGCTTGCGCATCTGCGGCACGATCAGGATGTAGGCGACCAGCGCGCCCGCCAGCACGCCGCTGTTGTAGCGGCTGAGCATGGCGAAGCCGATCGCCAGCGCCGCGAGGTAGAGCCAGCGCACCCGCGCCGGCTCCTGCCGCAGCCGTTCGACGCAATAGACCGTGGCCAGCGTGAAGAACACCATCAGATGGTCGGGCAGCGCCACGCTGGTGAGCCCGAACAGGATCGGCGTCGAGAGAAAGATGACGGTGCTGGTCCAGAACCACCAGGGCGGATCGGCGGTGCGCCTGGCGAACAGATGGAGCAGCGCCAGGTCGCCGATCAGCGTCAGCAGCACCATGGCGCGCAGCCCCGCGATGCTCCAGCCGAACAGCGCCCCGGCGATGCCCTGCGTCCAGCCGATCAGCGCCGGATGGTCGAAATAGGAGAGCTGCGGGTGCTGGCCCCAGACGAAATAATAGGTCTCGTCCATGAACGGGTGCGCGCCCACCAGCAGCACCAGCTTGACGAACAGCAGCACCAGCGCCACGCCGCGCATCGTCCGCCAGCCGAACCCTGCGCGCGCCTCACTCATGCGGGGTGAAGTCCGTGCCCAGGAGGATGCGATGCAGGTCGACCTGCCGGCCGTTGACCACCACCGGCAGCTCGGCCAGCACGGTGAGGCTCCTGAACTCCGAGGCGACGTCGTAGAGCGGCCGCCAGGTGTCCTCGAACAGGATGGCGTCCTCGCCGGCATGCGCCTTGGGGTCGAACCAGAAATCGTACTGGTCGCGGCCGGGGAACAGGCTGGTCACGTCCCTGTCGTGGCTCATGAAGCCGACCAGCGCCGCGGTGGTGTAGTCGCTGGTGGCGATGAAGCCGACCTTGTGTTCGGCCTTGGCCTTGTCGAGCGCTGCCACCGTCGGCCCCCAGCCATAGCTCCAGGCCGTGGCGCCGTCGCGCCAGCCATCGACATTGGTCAGCGGCGTGATGGTGTAGTTGATGAAGATGAACACGGCAAAGATCGTGCCGTAGATCGCCTGCAGCCCGAGCAGCAGCCGCGGCCGCATCACCAGCGCCAGGAACGGCAGCATCGCCACATAGGCGACGAGGTTCCAGTGAAACAGCGTCACCGTGGTGAGCGCCACCGTGAAGATGGCGGCGGTCGAGATCAGGAACGTCGCCCGCGCGAAGCCGGCGCCCGGAACGCTGTTCTTCTGCGACGTCGCGAATTTCCAGATCGGCCAGAACAGGAACGGCGAGATGAAGATGCCGATGCCGAACACCAGCGGCACGATGCCGTCGATCTCGGCGTGCAGCCCCGCGTGGCGTCCCTTCAGGATGAACTCCCACGAGGCGAAATTCTCGCTGAGGTTCCAGAGGATGGTCGGCGCCTGCAGCAGCAGCGTCAGCAGCGCCGCCAGGTACAGCCGCCCCTCTTTCAGCAGCCGCCGGTCGTAGACCAGCACGAATGCCGCCACGCCGAGCGCGAGGAACGCCGCATTGTATTTCGACAGCGCCGCGAGCCCCAGAAACAGCGCCCCCAGATAGAGGTCGCGGCTGGCGCCGCCGCCGCCCCCGGCCCGCGCCGCAAAGAACCGGAAGAAGAAATACAGGGCATAGAGGCAGCCGGTGAGCAGCAGATGGTCGGGCAGCGCGTAGCCCGACACCATCCAGTAGATCGGGCTGCCGACGAACAGCAGCAGCGTCACCCAGAAATGCGTGCGCCAGGCGTCGCCGGCGACGGCGCGCGACAGCAGATAGAGCGCATAGATGTCGGCGAGGAACGACAGCACCACCGGCACGCGCAGCGCCAGCAGGTTCCACCCGAACACCATCGAGCTCAGCCCCAGCAGCCAGGCATTGAGCGGCGGATGGTCGTAGTAGGACAGCGCCGGATGCTGCCCCCACATCCAGTAATACGCCTCGTCCATGAATACGCTGGCGAAGAACAGGTGCACGAGATGGAACACGACCAGCGCCACGGTGAGGAGCTGCACGAGGCGCAGTGCGATGCTCCCGAGTTCGATGGTCCTGCCGTTCACCCGCTGTCCCCGCGTCCCGCTGGCGCGCTTATGCCATGCGGGGCCCGGTCGGCAAACCCTGCCGCGAGCCCGACTGCAACATCGTGCTCGCGGCTCCATCGCCCCCTCCCCCTTGCGGGGCAGTGTTTACACTGGACTCATGGTGTGTCTGTTGAAGAACAGGTCG
>NZ_MKVA01000009.1 GCF_001899075.1 Devosia sp. 67-54
AAAATAACCCTCGACCTGTTCTTCAACAGACACACCATGAGTCCAGTGTAAACACTGCCCCCTTGCGGGGAGGGGTCGGGGGGTGGGGGCCACAGCCACCAGATGCGCGTCCGTTCGGCCGTGAACCGCTCTAGCCGCCGATCTTGCCGCCCAGTTCGTCCTCGACATGGGCGCGGATGATCTCGTCCATCGAGCGTTCGGCCACGAACCCCAGCGCCAGCGCCCGCCTGGTGTCGAAATTGCGCGGCCAGCCCGCGACGATCCTGACGATGGTCGGGTCGGCCTCCTCGCGGATCAGCTTCACCGCCTTGTCGCCGGCGATCCGCCGCAGCGCCTCGATCTCCTCGCCCACGGTGGCGCTGAGGCCGGGCGCGCTCACCGTGCGGCGCCAGCCGAGCGCCGCGCTGTCGAGCGTCGCCGCATGCAACAGGAAGCCGACCGCGGCGCGCGGGCTCGCGAACCAGTGCCGCACGTCGCGGCTCACCGGTAGCACCGCTTCCTTGCCGCTGAGCGGCTCGCGCAGGATGTTGGAGAAGAACCCCGAGGCCGCCAGGTTCGGCTTGCCCGGCCGCACCACGATGGTGGGCAGGCGGATGCCGACGCCGTCGACGAACCCCTTGCGCGAATAGTCGTTGAGCAGCAGCTCGCCGATGGCCTTCTGCGTGCCGTAGCTGGTGAGCGGCGTCGAGAAGAACTCGTCGTCGATGGCATCCGGGAACGGCGCGCCGAACACCGCGATCGAGGAGGTGAACACCAGCCGCGGCAGGTACGGCGCCGTCTGCCCTTCGCGCCGGATGGCCTCGAGCAGGTCGCGCGTGCCGTCGAGATTGATGCGGTAGCCCTTCTCGAAATCCGCCTCGGCCTCGCCCGAAACGATCGCCGCCAGGTGGAAGATCAGGTCCGGGCGCTTGCCCACCAGCGACGCCGCGGCGCCGGGCGCGCTAAGGTCGAGCGCCAGCGTCTCGACCGCCGCTTCGGTCTTGGGCGCCGCCGCGGCGACCACGTCGGCCAGCGTCAGCCGCGCGATCGGCTTGCCGCCCACCTCGCCGCTCCGGACCAGCGCTTCGGTGAGCTTGCGGCCGACCATGCCGGCCGCGCCGATGATGAGAATATGCACGAGAAAGCCTCCAGCGATGCGGCCGGGACCTTAGCCGCCGCCGCACCCGACGGAAACCTATTTGGGCAGGATCGCCAGCACCTTGTCCACTGCCGCGAGATATTGCGTGTAGAAATCGTCCGCCGGCGCCCCGAGCTCGCGCATCCTGTCGCGCGCCGCAAGGGTGATCTGCTGCGCTTCCAGCACCGGCGCGCGGTCCATCGTCTTCAGCCCCTTCATCAGCAGCGTCGTGGCGATGGCCGTCTGCAGCCCCTGCCATTTGCTGGCGCCGCGCGCCACGGTGGTGATCTCGCCGGCCGCGTCGTACGCGGCGAGGGCCGCATCGAGATTGGGCGCGGGGTCCTCGTATTCGGCCAGCGCCGCCAGCGCGTTGCCCAAATTCTGCTGGTAGTCGGCCCAGTCGAGCGGCATCGACTCGCGCGACGTCGTCGCCACCACGTCGCGATAGATGCCCACCGCCTGCCGCAGCGGCGCCGGATCGCCGGTCTCGTCCGCCAGCTTCTTGAGCGTGATGGCGAGGTTGTTGCTCGAGCGCACCCACTGCGCCGGCGTGCGCTCGCGCGTGTGCACCTGGAGCACGCTTTCGTAGAGCTGGGCCGCCTTGCGCAGGTCGGGCGGCGAATGGTTCATCTCGCCCTTCTGCTCGTAGCCCGACGCCAGCGTGTGGCTGAGCATCGCCCGGTCGAGCGGATTGAGGCTGCTGCCCTTGGCGTCGAGCGCGCTGTGCAGGGTGGTCAGCGCCACCTCGAGGATGGCGTTGGCATCGGCGCGCGCCTTGACCACTTCGGGAATGTTGGTGGGGTCGGCGACGCCGGCCGCGGCGGCGGCCATCTCGGCATTGTCGGTCGCCGCATAGGTGAGCGCGGCGAGATCGACGCGCACCGCCGTGAGGTTGCCCAGCGTCACGCTCCATTTGGCCGGCATGTCCTCCGGCGTGAACACCGTGAGCGCGGCCTGCATCGCGGCCACCGCCTCGTCCAGCATGGCGGTGTCGCGCTGGCGCATGCCGATGGTGTAGAGGATGTTGCCCAGATTGTTCTGGGTGTTGGCCCACTCGACGGGCATCGCCGCCTTGGTCCGCACGTCGAGCGCGGCGCGATACGACAGCAGCGAGGTCTCGAGCATGCTGGGGTCGGTCAGCCGGTCGCCCAGCACCTGCTGCGCCTGCCCCATGCGGTCGCGCACCTCCGACCAGCCGGTGGGATCGTTCTCCCGCGGCGCCAGCGTCAGCGCGTCGTGATAGACGAACAGCGCCGCCGTGATCGCGGCGTTGTCGGCCTTGTAATAGCCCTGGTCGTAGAGCGCATCGCCCTGCCCGATCTTGTAGGTCAGCGCCTGCGCCTTGTCCCAGTCCTTCACCGCGTCATAGGCCTTGCCGTAGAGCTCGGCCGCGTGCCGGTGGTCGAAATTCAGGAGCGCCGTCGCCGCGTTCTGCGCATAGGTCGCGGCGATGTCGAGCATGTCCTGGCGAAGCTGTTCGGCCTGCTTCTGCTTCTGGTCGAGCAGCGTATCGGCGCGGCCGCTGGCCGCGTCGCGATATTTGAGCGCCAGCGCGATGGCGCCTTCCGCCTCGGCGTCGTCGGCCAGCTTGGAAAGCCGTTCCAGCTCGGGGTCGGTCTTCACCGCCTGCGGCTTCTCGGCGATGATCTGCTTCAGCCGCTCGGCCCCCTTCTGCAATTGCTGTTCGACGTCGCCGCCCTCGTCGCTGGTCTTGATGCCGAGCACGTCGAGCATGCCGTAGAGCGCATCGAGCGGCACCTTTTCCTGGCCGGCGAGCTGCTCGACATATTTCTTCGTCGCCACCGGCGTGCCGGCGATGCTGAGCAGCAGCTTGCGCCGCTCGCTCTTGATCGCCGACTGGTCGGAATCGCCGTCTCCGTCCGCCGGCGCCTCGAAATTCAGCACCTTGCGCAGCGACGAATTGGTCCACGGCAATTGCCTGGCCTTGGTCTTGAGATAGACCTCCTCGGTGACCATGGTCATCACGTCGCCGAACGAATAGCCGCCGGCGGCGAAATGCTTGAGCAAAGCCGCGGCATAGGGCGAATTCTCGCCCGGCGCCCCGTCCAGCGCCGGCTCGCCCGGGCTTGCCGAAAAGCCGATGACCGAGCCGAAGCTGTCCGGATCGGCCGCCTTGACCGCCACCGGCGTCGGCCCGCGCACCGGGGCGAGCCCGTGCCCCTCGACCGGCGTCGGCGCGGTGTCGCCCGGCAGCACGATGGTCTGCCCCGGCGGGAACGGATCGGAGCGGCAAGCGTCGAGCAGGATGATCGACACCGGCACCACCCTGGCAAGCGCATCGAGGATCGGCTGCACCGCGATCATGCTGGCGCCCGCCGTCTCCGGCGTCTTGAGGTCGGTATCGGTGGGGGCGATGAAGTTCTGCCCCTTGGCCTCGATGCCGTGCCCCGAATAGTAGATCAGCGCGATGTCGGCATCCTTGGCTTCGTCCTCGAAGCGGGCGATCGCCTCCTGCAATTCGTCGCCATCGGCATTGAGCACGCGGTCGACGTCGAAGCCGAGATCGCCCAGCAGCCGGTCGATGTCGCGCGCGTCCTTGCTCGGATTGGCGAGCGCCGGCAATTGCTCGTATTTGCTCTCGCCGATGACCAGCGCCACCCCGTGCATCGCCTGGGCGGCCCATGCAACCTGAGTGGCGGCAAGCGGGCTGGCCGCGAAAACGGTGGCGACGAACAGGACGCGGAAGATCACGGGTGGGCTTTCGGCATGGTCGAAACGGCGGGCTTACCCCAATAGACGCCTCAGGCGGCGCTATCCTTGGCCGCCCCGCGGCCGGCGGGCAAGATGCAAAACATAGGCGGCCCAACCTGAACGGCAGCTAAACCGGGTTGGACGGCGCCTTCCGATCGGCTAACAAGGCGCCGCCGGGTCGTTCTCCGGTCGAGGAGGAGCATCCGGGCCAAAATGTCGGACGTCGAAGGCCGTATCGCCGCGCTGCCGATCTGGACCGGCCCCGTGGCCCTCGCCCCGCTGGCGGGCGGCATCTCCAACCAGAGCTTCACCGCCACCGATTCCACCGGCAGATACGTCGTCCGCATCACCCGCGACTTCCCCTTCCACCACGTCTTCCGCGACCGCGAGGTGATGGCGGCCCGCGCCGCCCACGCCGCCGGCTTTGCCCCGGAGGTGGTGCATGCCGAGCCCGGCCTGATGGTGTCGCGCTTCATCGAGGGCGAGGTGCTGACGGCCGACCGGGTGCGCGCCGCCATCCCGCGCATCGCCGCCTTCCTCCGCCGCTTCCACCATGACATGCCGCCCGGCCTCAGCGGCCCGGGCTTCATCTTCTGGGTGTTCCACGTCAACCGCGACTACCTGCGCCAATTGCGCGAGACGGGCCACGCCGACGCCCCGCTCGCCGCCTGGCAGGCGATCAACGCCGAGCTCGAAGCGGCGCAGACGGATTTGCCCATCGTCGTCGGCCACCATGACCTGCTGCCCGCCAACCTCATCGACGACGGCCGCCGCCTGTGGCTGATCGACTACGAATATGCCGGCTTCGGCACCGCCATGTTCGACCTCGCCAATCTGAGCTCGAACAACCATTTCTCGGCCGCCGAGTCCGAGACATTGCTCGCGAGCTATTTCGGCGCCCCGCCGAGCGCGGCGGTGCGGCGCAGCCATGCCGCGATGGAGGCCGCCTCGCTGCTGCGCGAGGCACTGTGGTCGCTGGTCTCGGTCGACCATCTCGACCGCCCCGGCGTCGACTACGCCGCCTATGCCGACGAGAATTTCGCCCGGCTCGACATTGCGCTCGGCGCGTATCGCCGGCGCTTCGGCGGGCCGCCCGCATGACCTTGCCGGCGCACGCGCAGATCGTGGTGATCGGCGGCGGCATCATCGGCTGCTCGACGGCCTACCATCTGGCGAAGGAGCACAAGGCCGACGTGCTGCTGCTCGAACAGGGCAAGCTCACCTCGGGCTCGACCTGGCACGCGGCCGGGCTCGTCGGCCAGCTCCGCTCCTCGGCCTCGATCACCCAGGTGCTGAAACGCTCGGTCGAGCTCTACAAGACCCTCGAGGCCGAGACCGGCCTCGCCACCGGCTGGAAGATGACCGGCTGCCTGCGCCTCGCCATGACCGACGACCGCTGGACCGAGTACAAGCGGCTCGCCACCACGGCGCGCAGCTTCGGCATGGAGATGGAGCTGATCTCGCCCGCCGAGGTCAAGCGCATGTGGCCGCTGCTCGACGTCTCCGACCTGATCGGCGCCTCGTGGCTGCCCACCGACGGCCAGGCCTCGCCCTCCGACATCACGCAATCGCTGGCCCGCGGCGCCCGCATGCACGGCGCCAGGATCCACGAGGGCGTGCGCGTCACCGGCTTCGAGATGCAGGGCGCGCGCATCGCCGCGGTGCTCACCACCGCCGGCCGCATCGCCTGCGACACGGTCATCAACTGCGCCGGCATGTGGGCCCGCGAGATCGGCGCCATGGCCGGCGTCGCGGTGCCGCTGCAGCCGGTCAGGCACCAGTACATCGTCACCGAAAAGATCGACGGCCTCGCTCCCGGCCTGCCGACGCTGCGCGACCCCGACCGGCGCACCTACTTCAAGGAGGAGGTCGGCGGCCTGGTGATGGGCGGCTACGAGCCCGACCCCATCGCCTGGACCACCGGCGACATCCCGCGCCCCTTCGAGTTCCAGCTCTTCGACGACGATTGGGAGCATTTCGGCCAGCATCTCGAGCAGGCGATGGCGCGCGTGCCAGTGCTCGCCACCGCCGGCATCCGGCAGATGATCAACGGCCCCGAAAGCTTCACCCCCGACGGCAATTTCATCCTCGGCGCCGCGCCCGAATGCGCCAATCTGTACGTCGGCGCCGGCTTCAACGCCTTCGGCATCGCCTCGGCCGGCGGCGCCGGCTGGGCCCTGGCCGAATGGGCCATGCGCGGCGAAGCGCCGCTCGACCTCTGGGTCGTCGACATCCGCCGCTTCTCGGCCCTCCACCGCGACCGCGACTGGGTCAGCGAGCGCACCCTCGAGGCTTACGGCAAGCACTACACAATCGCCTACCCGCACGAGGAATATGAGAGCGGCCGCAACCGCATCGTCTCGCCGCTCTACGATCGCCTCAAGGCCGCCGGCGCCGTGTTCGGCAGCAAGCTCGGCTGGGAGCGCCCCAGCTGGTTCGCCCCGCCCGGCAGCGAGCCGCACGACCGCTATGCCATGGGCCGACAGAACTGGTTCGACGCCGTCGGCGCCGAGCACCGGCTGGTGCGCGAAAAGGCCGGCCTCTTCGACCAGTCCTCCTTCGCCAAATACGAGGTCGCCGGCAAGGACGCCGCGGCGGCGCTGAGCTGGATCGCCGCCAACAGCGTCGACAAGCCCGTCGGCCGCCTGACCTACACGCAGCTGCTGAACTCGCGCGGCGGCATCGAATGCGATCTCACCATCGCGCGCCTTGCCGACGACCGCTTCTACATCGTCACCGGCACCGGCTTTCGCACCCACGACCTCGCCTGGATACGCGACCATATCCCGGCTGGCAGCGACGCCACCATCGCCGACGTCACCGAAGACTTCGGCACGCTGGTGCTGATGGGCCCGCGCGCCCGCGACATCCTCGGCGCCGTGACCGGTGCCGACATCTCCAACGCCGCCTTCCCCTTCGGCCATGTGCGCCTCGTCCCCATCGCCGGGCACGAGGTGCGCGCCCTGCGCGTCACCTATGTCGGCGAGCTCGGCTGGGAGCTGCACGTGCCGCTCGCCGCCACCGGCGACGTCTACGACGCGCTGCTCGCCGCCGGCGCGCCGCACGGCCTCCGCCCGGTCGGCTATCGCGCCCTCGACTCGCTGCGCCTCGAAAAGGGCTATCGCGCCTGGGGCAGCGACATCACGCCCAACGACACGCCGTTCGAGGCCGGGCTCGGCTGGGCGGTAAAGCTCGGATCCGGCGTGCCGTTCCTCGGCCGCGACGCACTTGTTGCGCTGCAGGACAAGCCGCTGAGGAAACGGCTTGCCACCTTCACCACCGCTCGCGAGGACATCGTTCTACTCGGCCGCGAGACCATCTTGCGCAATGGCGAGTTCGCCGGCTACCTCACCTCCGGCGGCTATGGCTACACGATTGGCAAGCCCATCGGCATGGGCTATGTGCGCCACCCGGAGCCCCAGGCGGGCAACTACGAGCTGGTCGTCGCCAATGAGCGGGTCACGGCGCAGATTCATTTCGCGCCGCTCTACGACCCGCAGAACGCGAAGGTGAAGGCGTGAAGATAGTGGTGGCCGTCAAGCGCGTCGTCGACGCCAATTTCCGCGTCCGCGTCAAATCCGACGGCTCGGGCGTCGAGCTCGACAACGTCAAGATGGCGATGAACCCGTTCGACGAGATCGCCGTCGAGGAGGCCATCCGCCTCAGGGAAGCCGGCATCGCCAGCGAGATCGTCGTCGCGTCCATCGGCCCCGCCAAGGCCGAGGACACGCTGCGCCAGGCCCTCGCCATGGGCGCCGACCGCGCCATCCTCGTCGTGCACGACGGCAAGGCCGACTCGCTCGGCGTCGCCAAGACCCTTGCCGCCATCGCCCGCAGCGAAGCGCCCGACCTGGTGCTGCTCGGCAAGCAGGCCATCGACGACGATACCAACGCCACCGGCCAGATGCTGGCCGCCCTGCTCGGCCGCGGCCAGGCAACGTTTGCCAGCCGCATCGCCGTCGCCGACGGCAAGGCGACCGTCACCCGCGAGGTCGACGGCGGCCTGCAGACGCTGGAGCTGGAGCTGCCCGCCGTGGTCACCACCGACCTCCGCCTCAACACGCCGCGCTTCACCGCGCTGCCCAACATCATCAAGGCCCGCTCGAAGCCGCTGGCCAAAACCACGCCGGCCGAGCTCGGCGTCGACCTCGCGCCGCGCTTGACGACCCTCAGGGTCGAGGAACCCGCGGCGCGCCCGCCCGGCATCGTCGTCGGCTCGGTGGACGAATTGCTCGCCAAACTGCGCGACGCGAGGGTGCTGCCATGACCACGCTGCTCATCGCCGACGGCGCCGCGACCCCGCACGCGCTCACCGCCGCGCTCGCGCTCGGCGCCGAGGTGCACGTGCTGGAGCTGCCGCCGAACGCCATCGCCGAAGCCTGGGCCGAGCCGATCGCCGCGCTCGCCGGCTACGACGCCATCGTCGCCCCGGCCACCTCGACCGGCAAGAATTTGCTGCCTCGCCTCGCCGCCCTGCTCGACGTCATGCTGATCTCCGACGTGGTCGAGGTGCTCGCGCCCGACATCTTCAAGCGCCCGACCTATGCCGGCAGCGCCATCGAGACGGTGCAGTCGGCCGACGCCAGGCGCATCGTCACGGTGCGCGCCTCCGCCTTCCCGCCCACCTCGCTCGCGGGCGTTACGACCATCACGCTGAGCCCCGCCGACACCACGCTCTCCCGCCTCGTTTCCGAGGATGCGCAAATCTCCGACCGGCCGGAGCTGGGCTCGGCGAAAATCGTCGTTTCCGGCGGCCGCGCCTTCGGCAGCAAGGAGACGTTCGACGCCCTGCTCGGCCCGCTGGCGGCCAAACTCGATGCCGCCATCGGCGCCTCGCGCGCCGCGGTCGATGCCGGCTACGCCGCCAACGATCTGCAGGTCGGCCAGACCGGCAAGATCGTCGCCCCCGACCTCTACATCGCCATCGGCATCTCCGGCGCCATCCAGCACCTCGCCGGCATGAAATCGAGCAAGCTGATCGTCGCCATCAATTCCGACCCGCAGGCGCCGATCTTTTCCATCGCCGATTACGGCCTGGTGGGCGATCTGTTCGCGCTGGTGCCCGAGCTGACGAGCAAGCTCTAGATGGCGGAGCGGCGCGCGGTCTGGCCGGGTGTGATTGCCTTCGCGCTGTTCCTGCTGCTGTTCCTCACCGGCCTTGCCCCGTTCGGCTTCGAGTTTCCGCTCGGCGACATGGAGGGCTCGTGGATCCTCGCTTCGGTCTATGCCGGCCTCCACCGCTTCGCTTATGGAACGCAGTTCGTCTTCACCAACGGCCCGCTGTTCCCGCTCTACCATCGCGACTGGGCCGGCGGCGATTCCGGCTGGTACGTGCTCGGGCGGCTCGCCCTCGTGCTTTATCTGAGCTGGGGCTTCGCCCGCCTGAGCGACACCGGCCGGCCGCTGGGCTGGGCCATCCTCGCCGCCGCGGCGCTGCTGCTCTGGCCCACCGTCGCCTGGCAGGCCAATGACGGCCTCCTGCTCGCCATTCCGCTGCTCGCCGGCCTGCTGGCGCTGGCGCGGCGCGACGGCTGGGCCGGCCGCACCGCCGGCATCGTCGCCGCTGCCGCCATCGGGCTCGGCAAGGTATCGTTCATCCCCTTCTGCCTCGGGGTGTTCGTTTTGGTCGACATCGCGGCGCTCTCCCGCCGCCGCCCGCCGGTGGCGACCCTCGGCTACGCCGCCGCCAGCTGGGCGCTGTTCGTCCTCGCCGGCCAGCAGCCGGGGGATTTCGTGCCCTTCCTCATCGGCAGCGCCGAGATGACGGCAGCCTATACCGCCGCGCTCGCCGTCGACGGCCCGCTGCTCGAGCTCGTGGCGTTCCTCGCGCTCTGCGCCTTCACCCTGCTCGTCGCGCTATGGCGCGAGATCGGCCTCGTCCGCCGCGGCGAGGAACGGCCGCTGGTTTCGCTGCTGCGCCTGCTGCTGGTCGCCGGCACCGGCTTCATGGCGCTGAAGGCCGGCTTCGTCCGCCACGACACGCACTCCATCGCCGCCTGGGGCCTGCTGCTCATGCTGCTGCTCCTGCTCGGCCTGCCCCGCACCGCGCCGGCCTGGCGCCCCCGCATCGCCTGGACCCTCTACGCCCCGATGCTGCTGGCGCTCGTCGGCATCTGCGGCCTGTTCGCCGCCACCGGCCAGTCGCTGGCGCCGCTCGCCGCCACCCCGGCCGGCATCCTCGCCGGCCAGGTGACGGCGGCCGGCGCCTTCGTCCGCAACCCCGCGGCATGGCTTGCCGGCCAGCAACAGCGCTCCGACGCCGCCTACGCGCAGATCCGCGCCGACCTGCCCCTGCCGCCGCTCACCGGCCGCGTCGATGCCCTCTCCAACATCCAGGGCGCGGTGATCGCCGCCGGGCTCGACTACGCGCCGCGCCCGACCATCCAGGAGAACATGACCGCCTCGCCGGCGCTGATCGCCCGCAACGCCGCCTATCTCTCCGGCCCCGGCGCGCCCGACCATCTGCTGTTCGCCCCCGGCGCCACCGACAACCGCCACCCCGCCTCGGTCGAAGGATCGCTCTGGCCCCTGCTGCTGTCGGACTATGCCATTGCCGGCGAGGCCTCCGGCCAGTTGCTCCTCGACCGCCGCCCCGCGCCCGCGCCGATCGCCGCAACGCCCCTCGCGCCGATCGCCGCCGGCTTTGGC
The DNA here is from genome assembly GCF_001899075.1 of Devosia sp. 67-54. Classification (GTDB taxonomy): domain Bacteria; phylum Pseudomonadota; class Alphaproteobacteria; order Rhizobiales; family Devosiaceae; genus Devosia_A. The sequence goes on from NZ_MKVA01000009.1 coordinate 10,478, forward strand.
AAGGACATCGCCCTGCCGCAGGGCCGGCCGCTGCTGCTGCAACTCGACATCGGCGAAACGCTCCTCGGCCGCCTCGCCGAGATCGCCTTCAAGCCGCCGCTGGTCTATCTCACCCTCGGCTACGCCGACGGCCGCAGCGAGACCTACCGCCTGATCCCGGGCATGATCCGCGCCGGCATGCTGATCTCGCCCACCATCCGCAGCATCGCCGACTATCGCGCTTTGGCCGCCGGCACCATCGCCGGACTCGACGCGCCGATCACGATCCGCATCGAAACCGCCGGCCCCTGGGCCTATGATGCGGCCATCACCGGCACCCTCGCGGCGCTGGCCATTCCGGCGTCCTGATCCTCACCCGCTTTGCTACAGGCTGATCCATGCGCATCGTCGATACCCATCTGCACCTCATCTACCTCGACAAGTTCAGCTATCCCTGGCTGGCCGAGGTGCCGGCCCTCAACCGGCAATGGGACGCGCCGAGCTATTTCGCCGAAGCCGAAACGCTCGGCATCGAGGCGGCCCTGCACATGGAGGTCGACGTTCCGGTGCAGGAGATGGAGGACGAGACGCGCTTCGTGCTCGACCTCGACCCGCGCGTGGTCGGCGCCATCTCCAACGCCCGCCCCGAGCACGTCGACTTCCCCCAGCACCTCGAGCGCATGGCGGTCGACCGGCGCATCAAGGGCATCCGCCGCCTGCTGCAATCCGACCCGGACGAGTTGTCCGCCGGCGCGGTGTTCCGCGACAATCTCCGCCGCCTGGCGCCGCTCGGCCTGAGCTTCGACATCTGCGTGCGGGCGCGCCAGCTCGGGCTCGCCCGCGATCTCGCCGCCGCCTGCCCCGACGTGCAGTTCGTGCTCGACCATTGCGGCAACCCGCCGATTTCGAGCGGCGACATCCGGCAATGGCGCGCCGACATCGCCGCGCTGGCGCAATTGCCCAACGTCGCCGGCAAGATTTCCGGCATCGTCACCCATGCGCGGCCCGACTGGACGGCCGACGATCTGCGCCCCGTCGTCGAGCACATGCTGGAGCGCTTCGGCTGGGACCGCGTGGTGTGGGGCTCCGACCGCCCGGTGCTGACCCGCAACGGCACGCTGACGCAATGGGTCGAGGCCACGAAAGTCCTCGTCGCCGGCGCCAGCACCGACGAACAGGCCCGCCTGTTCCACCGCAACGCCGAGCGGATCTATCGGATCTGATCTGCGCCCTCGCCGCTGGCACCCCTCGCCTCTCAGGCGCGCAACGATCCTGCAGTCGGTCCCCTCGCCCCTCAGGGGAGAGGGTAGCGCAGCTTCGGAGCGCAGCGACGTAGCGGAGCTGGGTGAGGGGTGCGGTGGTGAACCTTGCACGTTGCGAACAGCATCGCTCGGAGGAGGCATCGCACCCCTCACCCGCTTGCTAGGCTCGCTCTGCTCGCCAAGCGCGCGACCTCTCCCCTGAAGGGGCGAGGTGAGCAGATGGCGGGTTCGGCGCCCTACGTCGCCGCCCCCACGCCCGCGGCGGTGGGGATCATCTCTTCGGGGATGTCGTCGAAGCTGGCGTAGTTCATGTTGTAGAGCTTGGCGTAGAGGCCGCCGAGCTTCATCAGCTGCTCGTGATTGCCCTGCTCGATCAGAACACCGTTCTGCAACACCAGGATGCGGTCGGCGTTGCGGATGGTCGCCAGCCGGTGCGCGATCACGAGGCCGGTGCGGCCCTTGAGCAGCACCTTCAGCGCCTCCTGGATCTGCAGCTCGGTGTAGCTGTCGATCGACGCCGTGGCCTCGTCCAGCACCAGGATCTTGGCGTCCTGCACCAGCGCGCGGGCGAAGCTGATCAGCTGCCGCTGCCCCAGCGATAGGTTGCCGCCGCGCTGCTCGAGCTTGGTGTCGTAGCCCTCGGGCAGCGCCATGATGAAATCGTGCGCGCCCACCGCCTGCGCCGCCTTGGTGACCTCTTCCACCGTGGCGTCGGTCTTGGCGTAGCGGATGTTCTCGATCACGGTGCCGGTGAACAGGAACGGCTCCTGCAGCACCATGGCGATGGAGCGGCCGAGCGAGGCCTGCGTCACGTCGCGCACGTCGTGCCCGCCCACCACCACCGCGCCGTCCCACACGTCGTAGAAGCGGTGCACCAGCGCCATCGACGAGGTCTTGCCCGAGCCCGTCGGCCCGATGAGCGCCACGGTCTCGCCCGGCTTCACCGTGAAGCTCACATCCTTGAGCACCGGCTGGTTCTTGCGATAGCCGAAGGTCACGTGCCGGAACTCGACCGAGCCGTCCATGTCGGGCTTGAGATCGACGGCGTCGGGCTTGTCCTTGATGTCGACCGGCACGTCGAGCACTTCCGAGATGCGCTGCCCCGACGCCATGGCGCGCTGCATTACCGAATACTGCATGGTCAGCGAGCGGATCGGATCGAAGAAGCGCTGGATGTAGAACAGGAACGCCACCATCACGCCGATGGCGAGCTCGTGGTTGAGCACCATCTGGCCGCCGACCACGATCACCGTCGCCATCGAGATGCCGGTGAGCGTATCGACGATCGGCACCGTCACCTGCGCGAACTTGGCGGCGCGCAGATGCGTCTTGAGGTTGTTGTAGGCCTTCTCGTCATAGAGGTCGAAATTGACCCGCTGCCGGTTGAGGCTCTGCACCGTGCGCACGCCGTTGATGCCCTCGGCCAGCGCGCCGTTGGCGATCGAATTGGTCTCGTGCGCCGCCATGAAGCTGCGCTTGGCCGGCGGCAGCCAGAAGAAGCGGATGACCAATAGCGTCGGCATCGTCGCCATGGTCAGCAGGCCCAGCCGGAAATCCAGCGCCAGCAGCACGAAGAAGATGCCGAACAGCAGCACGATGTCGCCCACCGACATCACCGAGGTCTCGAGGAACTCCTGCATCGAGTTCACGTCGCCCTGCAGGCGCGACATCAGCCGCCCCACCTCGGTCTTGTCCATGAAGCTCAGCGACACCTTCTGCAGCCGCGCCATCATCGCCCGGCGCATGTCGAACAGCACGTGCTCGGCCACCTTGCCGACCACCGATTCCTGCACCCGGCTGGCGCCGTAATTGATGCAGATCACCACGAAGAACGCCGCGATGCACCACAGCAGCACCTGCCCGTCGCTGCCCGACGCCATGCCCTTGTCGATGGCGAAGCGGATGATCAGCGGGATCGCGAGGTTGGTGAGCGTGAACACCAGCACCGACACCACCGAGATCAGGATGCGGCTGCGATAGGGTTTGACGAACGACCAGATGCGCCGGACGATGCGCGGATCGTACGCCTTGCCGAACACCTCCTCTTCCTCGCGGTGCGAGCCGACCACCGCCTTGCTCGGGCGGCGGCTGCGGTCTTCTTCCTCGAGATCGACGTCGACGGTGCTCATCTCATTCTCCCGCCATCAGCGGCGCGTCGGTCTCCGGCCTGACCTGCAGATCGTACAGCGCCCGGTACTTGCCGCGCCGCGCCAGCAGCTCGAGATGCGAGCCGCGCTCGACGATCTTGCCGTCCTCGATGAACAGGATCTGGTCGGCATGCATCAGCGAGCTCAGCCGGTGCGCGATGATGATCGTCACCCGGCCCTCGGAGAATTTGCGCATGGCGAGCCGGATGCGCTGCTCGGTCGCCGCGTCGATCGCCGCGGTCGAATCGTCGAACACCATCACCGCCGGCTTCAGCACCAGGCTGCGCGCGATGGTGAGGCGCTGCCGCTGCCCGCCGCTCAGCGACACCCCGCGCTCGCCCACGATCGTGTCGTAGCCCGCCGGCAGGCCGGCGACGTAATTGTGCAATTGCGCCGATTCCGCCGCGCGCTCGATGCGCCGCTCCTTCGCCCACGGATTGCCGTAGGCGATGTTGTTCTCGATCGTGGTGGTGAACAGGAACGAATCCTGCTGCACCACCGCCACCTGCCGGCGCAGCGAATCGAGCTTCACCTCGGCGACGTTCTGCCCGTCGATGGTGATGGTGCCGCTCGACACGTCGTAATAGCGCGGAATCAGGTGCACGAGGCTGGACTTGCCGCTGCCCGGCGGGCCGACCAGCGCGATGGTCTCGCCGCGCCTGGCGGTGAAGCTCACATCCCTGAGCACGTCGCGGGTGGTGCCCGGATAGCGGAAGCTCACATGCGAGAATTCGAGCGTGCCCTCGGTCACCTTGAGCTCGGGCGCGTTGGGCTTGTCCTGCACCGCGAGCTCGAGATCGAGCAGGGTGAACAGCCGCATGCCGCAGGTGGCGCCGCGGGCAATGGAATTGACCAGGAGGCCAAGCTGCCGCACCGGCATCTGCAGAATGGTCATGAAGGTCAGGAACTGCGCCAGCGAGCCGACGCTGATCTCGCCCGCCATCACCTTGTTGCCGCCCACCCACAGCACCAGCATCATGGCGAGGAAGAACGAGAAGTTCATCGCCGAGGTGCTCTTGACCCGCAGATCGACGCGCTCATGCGCCAGCTCGAGCGCGTGGCCCGAGGTCTTCTCGAACTTCTGCATCTCGTGCTCGCCGGCATAGAAGGCGCGGACGACGCGGATGCCGCCGAGATTTTCTTCCATCACCCGCGACATCACCGTCAACCGGTTCTGCAGTTCGAGCCAGGTGGCGCGCAGCTTGAGCTGCGTCCGCGACGAGGTCCACGCCACGAACGGCACGAAGCTGAGGCTCAACAGCCCGAGCACCAGATCGGACGAGATCAGCAGATAGGCCCCGACCCCGATCAGCACCACCAGCAGCACGAAGCGCACCAGTGCCGTGGCGAAGAACATGCGCACGCCGTCGATGTCGAGGATGCCCAGCGTGATCAGGTCGCCCGAATGCACCCGGTCGTGGAACGAAAAGCTGAGCTGCTGCAGCTTCTCGTAGGCCGCGAGGCGCAGCTCGTAGGCCGCGTGGTGCCCGACGCTTTCGCTGTAATAGTTCTGCAGCAGCGTGAACACGCCGCGCCCGATGGAGATGCTGAGCAGCAGCATCGCCGTCTGCCACAGCGCCGCCTGCGCCGCCGCGCCCGACCCCGCGCCCAGCCCCTGCGCCTGGTCGACCGCATGGCCGAGCAGCCGCGGGATGAACAATTGCAGCGTCGCCGCGATGAAGGTCGACACGATGCAGATCGTCACCTGCACCGGATGGCGCAGATTGAGGCGGACGATCCGCCATAGCGTACCTACGCCTTTCCCCCAGCTCGCCTTGGCGACATGGGAGAATGAATTGGCGCGCCGTCTGGCGCCGGCCCGGTCCGTGGTCACGGGAGTTGATCCGAAATCTGGATGCCCGCGACTGCACGGGCGAGAGCGGACTCCTTGTCGGGGTCCGAGTCGGTAACGACTGTTAGGACACTGGGCGGCGGATTTCAACGCCAAATCCGCGAGTTGCAACGTCACAAGCCTGACATGGTCCTGTGCCGCCGCCCTGCCGGCTCCGGACAATTTTCAGCAAATTTTACGCCTTAACCAATGCTTAAGCATCGCCTCCGCGTGATTGAAATTCCCGCTAGAGATCGTGGAAATTTCCACGGATCCCGCCGGAACTGGCCAACACCGAACACCTCGCCGCCAGCTCGGATCGCCGCGCTCTCCCCCGCGGCGAGGAGGTGATGCATCGGCTGATCCTGTGTGCCATCGTCGCCGCCATCGAGGCCGCCATCGCCTTCGTCCTCGTGCTCGGCGCGGCCGTCGCCTACCATCTGTGGGGCCTGCACCAGTCGCTGGCGACCTTCGACGGGCACTTCTACGTCGCCTATGGCGTGCTGACCGCCTTCGTCTATGGCCTGTTCGCCGCCGTCGCCTGCTCCCGCCTGCTCGACCGCACGGTCACGCCCTATCTCGACATCCAGCACGCCTTCTATTCCTGGACCGCCTCGATCGGCATCACGCTGCTCACCGCGTTCCTGCTCGGCCGCGTCGGCGATTTCTCGCGCGTCTCGCTGACCACCGCCTACCTCGTCGGCATTCCCGTGATGTTCGTGGTGCGCAACCTCGTCCAGACCTTCGTCGACGGGCGCATCCGCCGCGGCGAATTGCACTACGACACCATCGCCGTGATGGGAAACCGCGCCGACGTGCTCAATTTCCTCCTCGGCGGCGAGATCTGGCGGCAGGGCCACAAGCTGCAATCCACCCTGTATTTCGAGGAGGCCCGCGACGAGGCCGGCAGGCTGCGCCCCGAGGCCGTCCTGCAGTTCGCGCAACGCAACCTCAGGCACGGCACCGACCAGCTCGTCTTCGTCGGCAACCTCGCCGAGCTCGACGCCTTCGAGGGTGTCGCCAGCGAGCTCAAGCGCTACGCCCTGAACCTGCTCTACGCCCCCGCCTCGCGCAACCGGGCGCTGAAATTCCTCGACGTCACCGCCATCGGTCCCAACAACGTGCTGCGCATCGTGCGCACGCCGATGGGCGAAACCTCGGTGATCCTCAAGCGCGCCTTCGACATCGTGCTCGCCGGCCTCGGGCTGCTGCTGCTGTCGCCGCTGCTGGCCCTCGTCGCCCTGCTGATCGTCGTCGAATCCCGCGGCCCGGTGATCTTCCGGCAGGCGCGCCGCGGCTTCAACGGCGACACCTTCATGATCTGGAAGTTCCGCTCCATGCGGGTGGTCGAAAGCGGCTACCGGATGCAGCAGGCGCAAAAGAACGACCCGCGCATCACCCGCGTCGGCCGCTTCATCCGCGCCACCTCGATCGACGAGCTGCCGCAGCTGGTCAACGTCCTCACCGGCCAGATGAGCCTGGTCGGCCCGCGGCCGCACGCCGTCTCGCACGACGAGGCGCTGAGCCGCGAGCTTGCGGTCTACGCCCATCGCCAGCGCATCAAGCCGGGCATCACCGGCTGGGCCCAGGTGCACGGCTTCCGCGGCGAGACCACGACGCGCGAGCAGATCGAAGGCCGCGTCGAGCACGACATCTACTACATCGACAACTGGTCGATCCTGCTCGACCTCTGGATCATCATCCTCACCGTGTTCCACCCCGCCGCCCGCAGGAACGCGCGATGAGCGTGCTCGACATCATCGGCGGCGCCGCGCCGGAACGGGACGCGCCCACCATCGTCCTCGGCGGCCTGCCCATCACCGTCATCGACCGCCGCGCCGAAGCCGAGCTGATGGTGCGCCTTGCGGCGCGCCGGCGGCCGCAGGGGCCGCTGTTCTTCACCTCCGCCAATGGCGAGGTCATCGCCCGCACTGCCTTCGATCCGGCGCAGGCAGCCCTCTTTGCACTGGCCGACCAGATCGTCGCCGACGGCCAGCCGCTGGTCATCGCCTCGCGCCTGCTCTGCCGCGAGCCGCTGCCCGAGCGCGTCGCCACCACCGACCTCTTCCACGACGTGGCGCGGCTGGCGGAAACCACCGGCACCAGCTTCTACCTGTTCGGCGCCACCGAGGCCGAGAACGCCCGCGCCGTGGCCGCCGCTCGCGCCGCCTATCCGCGCCTCGACATCGCCGGTGCCACGCATGGCTATCTGGACGGCGCGGCGCTCGAGGCAAAGCTCGCCGAGATCGACGCGCTCGCCCCCGACATCTTGTGGCTCGGCCTCGGCGTGCCGCGCGAGCAGATATTCTTCCGCGAGCACGGCCACAGGCTCCGCCATGTCGGCATGATCAAGACGGCCGGCGGCCTGTTCGACCACATGGCCGGGAAAGTCCGGCGCGCGCCCCTGCTCTGGCAGCGCCTCGGCTTCGAATGGCTGTGGCGGCTGCTGATGGAGCCGCGCCGCCTGTTCGTGCGCTACCTGACCACCAACCCCAAGGCGCTCTACGCCATGCTGAGGAATTCGCGATGACCGCGGACACCGATATCGCCATCGTCGGCGGCGGCCTCGCCGGCACCATCGCCGCCATCGCCCTTGCCCGTACCGGCGCACGCGTCACCCTGATCGACCGCAACGCCGTGCCGCCCGACGAATTCCGCGTCGAAAAGCTCGGCGGCATGCAGCTCGAAAGTCTCGAGCGCCTCGGCCTGCTCGACCTGCTCGCCGCGCACTCCACCCGCTTCGACCAGTCGCTCAACATCCGCCATGGGCGCATCGTCGACCGCACCAATGCCCGCTACCAGGCCGCCTTCTACGCCGACATGGTCAAAACCATGCGCAGCGCCCTGCCAGGCGGCGTGCGCACTGTCATCGGCCGCGTCACCGAGCTTGCGACCGGCGCCGAACTGCAGCAGTTGACCATCGCCGAGCACGGCACGCTCGGCGCCCGCCTCGTCGTCCTCGCTAGCGGCATGAGCGATTTGCTGCGCGCCCGCCTCGGCATCACGCGCGAGGTGCTGCACGAGCGCCAGTCGCTGACCTTCGGCTTCAATTTGAGACCGCGCGACGGCATCGCTGCTCATCCGGCGCTGACCGTCTATGGCGAGCGCCCGCGCGACGGCATCGACTATCTGACCCTGTTCCCCATCGGCGGGCTCATCCGCGCCAACCTCTTCGTCTTCCTCGACCACCGCGACGCGTGGATCAAGGCGCTGCGCGCCGACCCGCTCGCCGCGCTCGACGACAGGCTCCCCGGCCTCCGCCATCGCCTCGACGACGTCGAGCTCGAGGGGCGGGTGCAGAACTGGATCATGGACCTCGCGGTCGCCCGCAACGTCCGGCAGCCGGGCGTGGTGCTGATCGGCGACGCCTACCAGACCTCCTGCCCCGCCGCCGGCACCGGCGTCAGCCGCCTCCTGACCGACGTCGAGCGCCTCGCCGCCCATGTGCCGGCCTGGCTGGCGACGCCCGGCATGGACGCGGCCAGGATCGCCGCCTTCTACGACGATCCGGTCAAGGCGGCGATGGATGCGCACGCCCTCGGTCTCGCCGGCTATCGCCGCGCCTTCACCGTCGACACCCGCCTGTCGTGGCGCGCCCGGCGGCAGGCGCAGTTCCTGCGCCGCCGCCTGCTCAATGCCATCGATACGCTGAGCCCGCCGCTGGCAGCCCGCATCCGCGCCCTGCGCGCCTAGTCCCCGACGCGCTCCGGCTGCTCCGCAAGCACCGCCGGCTCGGGCGCCGCCGCGGCGTCGTCCTGCGGCCGTGCCTTGCCGGTGCGCGAGTCGAACAGGCTGCGCGCCAGCGCCTTCACCGACGGCAGCCGCTCGACCACCGCCGAGGCGACGAAGCCGAGCGGGCTGCCGGCCCGCAACAGCTGCCACATCGGCGTCGGCTGCGCCCCGAACGTGCGCTTGTAGGGCTCGTCGCCGATGGTGAAATCGAGCAGCGTCTCGCCATGCGCGATGCAGTCCCGCGCGATCTGCTCGAACAGCAGGCTGCCCAGCGACTGGTTCTTGAACTCGGTCTGGGTGAAGCCGCCGAGGATGACGAGGAACGCGCCGCCATGGGCAAGCCCCAGCGCCGTGGCGACGATGCGGCCGTCGACCGTCAGGCGATAGGTGCGCGCCAGTTCCGGCCGGCGCGCGATCGCGAGGTAGAAATCGAAATAGGCCGGCACCTGCAGCAGCTCGCCGCCGCCATTGAGCTCGAAGCGGTCGCGGCGGAAGACCTTCATCGCCTCGAACGCCGCCCTGAGGCCCACCGCGTCGGTGACTTCGGCAAACGCCACCTCGCCCTTGCGCCTGAGCTGCCGCAGCTTCTTGCCGAGTTCCTTGCCGTAGGAGCGGTTGAGGTGGCTGGCCCGCCAGCTCTCGAAATCGCCGTCCAGCGGCACCGCATAGGAATTGGTGCGCATCGGCCGCAGCGCGCCGACCCCGAACAGCCGGTTGAGCGGCAACGCCCCGTCCGGCAGCTTGCCGATGCGCAGCACGTCGTGCGGGCCGATGGCCGCAACGATCTGCCGCCACGTCGCGCCGCCGGCGACGATTGCGCCGAACGTCGCCGGGTCGGTCACCACCGCCGTATAATCGGAGACGCGCAGATCGGCGAACTCCACCACCTTCAGCATGCCGTAGCGCCGTCGCACCAGCGGCAGCACCGCCGCCAGCGAGCGATCGGCGGCATGGCGCAGCACCACGATCAGCGGCGTCGCGTCGTTCGCCGCCACCAGCCGGCCATAAAGCTCGGCAAGCCAGGCGGGATGCTGGAACGCCGTCGCTGACGACGCGCGGTACAGCGCGGCATACTCCGGCGAGGCGAAGTTGAAATCGTCTTCAACCGAAACAGCGAACACGAGGGCGACGCCCCTCCCTTGATCTGCCGCTCCTCATCGGCCACGCCGCAGCCGGCGGCAACTTACGCTTGCGCAAATGGTTTACGCCGGCGCCGCCGCACCGAAGCGCGGTTAAGGTTGACGCCAATTCCGCCGCCGGGCGGGCAGAAATGCTTTGCCTCCGGCCCCGTCTGCGGCGACCCTGCCGACAGCCGGCGTTCCGCGCCATTGCAGCAAGAACGGTGTTTTATGCAAATTGACATCATCGTTCCGCGCCCGGCCCGCCGCTGGCACGCGATCCTCGCCGACCGCCTCGCGGCCGCCGGTCACGATCTCGCGATCATCCCCGCCGCCGCGGCCGGCTGGCCCGCCACGACGCGCGCCGTGCTGGCGCTCGAGCGCCGCCTCCTCCATCGCGGCGCCCTGTCGGCCGCCGTCGATCTGCCGGCCCGTTCCCGCCCCGGCGCCGCCGATCTCGCCGTCGATCTGACCGGCACCGCCGCAGCGACGGCCCCCACCCTCCGCCTCGCCTTCGACGGCACCGTCGACGACGCCGCCGTTCCCGCCGCGCTGGCCGGCGGCCGCCTGCCCGAGATCGACATCGTGCTCGACGGCCGCGGCTTCGGCCACGCCGCGCCGATGGTCGACAACCGCGTCGTCATGGCCGCCGGCGCCGACGACGTCTTCGCCCGCGCCATCACCCTCGCCGTCGCCGCCGTCGCCCGCTACGGCGCCGGCGACCGCGCCACCGCGCCGCTCGCCGCGCCCCCCGACAGCGGCGCCTTCGCGCTGCGCTACCTCGGCTCGGCCCTGCCGCGCCTCGCCCGCGAAGCGCTGCGGCGCCGCCGCTACCGCTTCGCCCATTGGCGCGTCGGCTACCGCCTCCTCGACGGCCCCGGCGTCGCCGAGACGGGCGCGCTCGGCGCCGGCTGGTCCGTGCTGCCCGACGACGGCAGCCGCTTTTTCGCCGACCCCTTCCCGGTCGAGCACGACGGCCGCCGCTACATCTTCGTCGAGGACTATCCGCACACCACGCGCAAGGCCGTCATCTCGGTCTCGGCGCTCGACGACCACGGCGTCGCCGGCCCGCCGGTGCCCGTGCTCGAAGCGCCGCACCATCTCTCCTATCCGCAGATCTTCGCCCGCGACGGCAGCCTCTGGATGCTGCCCGAAGGCAGCGGCGGCGGCGGGCTGACGCTCTACCGCGCCGAGCGCTTCCCCGATCGCTGGACCCCGGCGGCCACGCTCCTCGGCGGCGAGATTTCCGACGCCACCCTCGTCGAGCACGACGGCGCCCTCTGGCTGTTCGCCACCGACCGCGACGGCGGCCTCGGCAGCACCTCCGACACGCTGGTGGTGTATCGCGCCCCGACGCTGCTCGGCCCGTGGACGCCGCATCGCCGCAATCCCATCCGCATCGACCGGCGCCGCGCCCGTCCCGGCGGCGGCGTCATCCGCCACGGCAGCGAGCTGCTGCTGCCGGTGCAGGACGGCACCGACGGCTATGGCGCCGGCCTCGGCCTCAGCCGCATCGTCCGGCTCGATGCCGACGAAGTGGTCCTCGGCGAGCCGCGCCCGGTGTCCGGCGCCGGCGACTTCCCCTATCCGCAGATCCATACCCTCAACCGCGCCGGCCGCCTCGAAGTGATCGATGGCATCGCCGCGGTGCGGAAGCGCTAGGCAACCTCGCACAAAACAATATCCGGCGAATTCTGCCCCCACCCTCGTTCCCTCCCCGCAAGGGGGAGGGAGGCGATGGAGCCGCGATCACGGTGGTGCAGTCGGGCTCCCCTCCCCCTTGCGGGGAGGGGCTGGGGGTGGGGGCCACAACCACAAAATTCCGTATCCTAAGTCCGGACCAGCAGCGCCTCATACTCGGCGCACATGCGCTCTGGCGAATAGCGCTCCGCCAGCTGCCGCCCGGCGCGCGACAGCGCCGCGGCCAGCGCCGGATCGCTGCGCACCTGTTGCACCGCCGCCGCCAGCGCCTCGGGCCGTTCGGCATCGGCGTAGATCGCCGCCTCGCCCAGCACCTCGCGCAGCACCGTCAGGTCATTGGCGACCACCGGCAGTCCCGCGATCGCCGCCTCCGCCGCCGCCAGCCCGAACGTCTCGGTTCGCGACGGAAACACGTACACATCGCCGGCCGCGAGGAAATCCGCCAGCTGCTGCCGCGGCAGCTCGCCGACCAGATGCAGCCGCCCGCCGATGCCCTTCGCCGCCGCCAGCGCCAGCAGCGGCTCCCGCTCCGGCCCGACCCCCGCCAGCGCCAGGTGCACGTCGGGCAGCGCCGCGAGCACGCCGACCAGCGCCGCGTGGTTCTTGTCGCGCGTCAGCCGCCCGCTCGACACCATGAGACAGCTCCCGGCCGGCAGGTCGAACGCCGCCCGCGCCTCGCGCCGCCCCAGCGCGCTCGCCGCGGCGGCGACGCCATGGTCGATCCGCTTGAGCCGCCTGCGATAGCCCGCGGGATAGCCGTCGAACTGCGCCGCCAGCCAGCCCGAATTGGCAATGGAATAGTGATACACACCGGCGAGCCCCAGCAGCCGGTCGGCCAGCGCCGCCGGCCAGCCGCCATGCCGGCCCGGCGCCCCGCTCTGGTTGGCGAGCAGGTGCCGCGCCCCGGCCAGCCGGCCGGCGATGGTGCCGGCGATGTTGCCGTAGTGCTGGTACGAGATCACCGCATCGGGGCGCGCCCGGCGCATGTAGCCGACGAGCCCCGTCACCGCGCGCAGCAGATCGCCGGCGCCGCGCGGCCGGTGCGCGAGCACGAAATCGGCGTGCGGATCGCCATCATAGGCGTCGGTCTTGCGATAGAGGAACACCGTGCGCACCTCGTGGCCGCGTGCCCTCAGGCCCGCGCCGACCATGTCGGACACCCGCTGCGCCCCTGCCGCTTCGGCCTGCGTCTGCACCTGGACGATCTTCACCTGCGGCTATCCCAGCACGCGCCGGCCGGCCGGCAGCCGCAGCAATCCCAGCACCGACGAGTCGATGCCGATGCGCCGTTTGGCGATGCCGACCGAAATGCTGTTCCACACGATCAGCGTGCCGGCGATGCTCGCCGCCGCGCCCGGCGGGCCGAGCTGCCACGTCGCCAGCGCCGTGACACAGAGGCCGATGGCGTTGACCGCCACCAGCACCTTGAGCAGCGAGTTCTGCAGTCCCGTCAGGTGCGACAGCAGTTCGATCGGCCCGCACGCCGCGGCGAAGCTCGCCCCCAGCGCGAAAATGATCAGCACCGCATGCGTGCCGGGCGTCGCATAGGCCGGATCGAAGATTCGGAGGATGAACGGCCCGAACGCGGCGAACACCGCCAGCGTCAGCACCGCCACCACGCTCGCGCCCAGCGCCGTGAGGCTGGTGATCCGCTGCACATGCTCGGTGTCGCCGCTGTAATAGGCGCCGCTGATTTCCGGCGCCAGCGCCTGGTTGATGCCGGTGAGCGCCAGCAGCACCACGCGCGTCGTGCGGTCGGCGACGAACACCGCGCCCGCCACTTCCGGCCCGAGGATGGCGGCGACCAGCAGCGTGCTCACCTGCCCCAGCGCCGGCGGCAGCGACGTGGCGCCCCAGAGCCCCAGCGTCACGCTGCGAAATTCCCGCTTCTGCTCCAGGCTCAGCGGGGTCCGCTCGAGCCGCAGCGTGTCGCGCAGCAGCAGCACCGCCTGCGGCAGCACCGACAGCAGCAGCAGCCCGGCCGTGAGCAGCGTCACCGTCACCGCGTCGGTGCTCCCATGCGTGACATAGAGGCCGCCGGTCGCCAGCAGCACGAGCGCGCGCCACACCACGTCGCGCGGCAGCAGCGCCCCCACCAGCACGCTCTTGGCGCGGAACGCGCCCGAGGCGAATTCCGACCAGCCCAGCGCCAGCGACAGCAGCGCCGCGGCACAGCAGAGCGGCAGCCATTCCGGCGTCGCCACGCTGAACCCCGGCAGCATGCCCACCAGCACCAGCCCGGCGCTGGTCGCCACGAGGCCGCCCATGGCGACCAGGATCGAGCGCAGCATCAGGCTGTTGGCTACCCCCTTTTGTCCGGCGCCGGCATATTGCGGCCAGAAGCGCAGCACCACGCTCTGCTGCCCGACGCTGGCGAAGAACGACACCAGGCTCGCCCCGGCATAGGCGGCGCTGAACAGGCCGAACTGCCGCTCGTCGGTCACCAGCGCCACCGCCAGGAACATCGCGAACGACAGCCCGGCGCTCGCCAGCTTGATGATTCCCGCGACCGCGCCGTTGCGGGCGAGGCCGGTCACCGAAATGCGTTCGGCCGGGGCCGAATAGTCAATGGCTTCGGTGCTGCTCACTCAGGTTCGCCATCCGCGGGACAGGATCGCACCCGGGACCGACGCCGCGTGCATGCCCGCTTATCGCCAATCGCGCCACCCGCTTCCACCGCCACGGCCCGCAATGGTTACTCCGGCCCCGGCTGGAACGGCGATCCGATCGCTCGCATTTGACTCAAATGCAGCGGCTTTAAGGTTAACCGCCGCCTAACATTGGTTGGTCTTGGCCCGCGCGATAGCTTCGCCCCAAACAGGACCTCGCGGCACCATGACCTCCGCCATTCTCGACTATCGCAACCCGCCTCCGCTGTTCGACGTGGGTGCCGTGTGGAGCATCCTCTGGCGCCGCCGCCTGCTGGTGGTGCTGGTGACCGTCGCCAGCATCGTTCTGGCCTCGCTCTATGTCCTGGTTACGCCGGCCAGCTACACCGCCACCGCCGCCATCCTGGTCGATCCGCGCGACATCAAGACCACCAATATCGACAGCGTGCTGCCCGGCATCGGCGCCGACAGCGCCGCCATCGCCAGCCAGGTCGCGGTGATCGAATCGCGCGATCTGCTCGGCAAGGTCTTCGACCGGCTCGGCCTTGCCGCCGACCCCGAATTCGCCGGCTCCGGCGGCGGCCTGCTGGGCATCCTCCGCCCCGCCGCTCCCGCCGACGACGCCGTGGCGCTGCAGAAATTCCTGCGCGCCGTCAACGTCGAGCGCGAGGGCCTGACCTA
Organism: Devosia sp. 67-54; assembly: GCF_001899075.1. Lineage (GTDB taxonomy): Bacteria > Pseudomonadota > Alphaproteobacteria > Rhizobiales > Devosiaceae > Devosia_A. The sequence goes on from NZ_MKVA01000009.1 coordinate 25,538, forward strand.
CGTCATCGACGTCACCGTCAAATCGGCCAGCCCCGACAAGGCGGCCCGCATCGCCAACGCCGTGGTCGAGCAGTACATCGCCGCCAATGGCGCGCAGCAGACCAATGCCGCCGCCAGCGTCACCAGCACGCTCAATACCCGCATCACCGCCTTGCAGGCCGACGTCGGCGCCGCCGAGCGCGCCGTCGCCGACTTCAAGCAGCAGAACGGCATCTACGACGAAACCACCGGCGGCACCCTGCAGTCGCAGATCGACGCCATCTCGGCGCAGGTCGTCGCCGCCCAGGACGCGCTCAGCCTGGCGCAGGCCCGCCTCGACCAGGCCAGGGCCGCCGGCACCTCGCCCGCCGCCCTGCTCCGCCTCTCCGACGCACTGTCGTCGCCGGCCATGGACGCCTTGCGCACCGACTACAACCAGAAGGCCGCCGCCCTCGCCAGCGCCCAGGCGACGCTCGGCCCGCGCCACCCCACCGTGGTGCAGGCCAATGCCGAGCTCGCCAAGGTCGTGGCACTGCTGTCGCGCGAGGCGGCGCGCATCTCGCGCCAGCTCCAGGCCGACCGCGACCTCGCCGCCGCCAATCTCGACAAGCTCGATGCCAGCCTCGCCGGCATGCGCCGGAAAGCCGCCGACATGAACCTGGCGCAGGTACAGCTTCGCCAATTGCAGGGCAAGGCCGACGCCGCCCACAAGGTGCTCGACGATTTCCAGCAGCGCTCGCAGGAGACGGCGCAGATCGAGGGCCTGCAGAACCAGCAGGTGCACGTCATCTCCCGCGCCGCCGCCCCCACCGAGGCCACCTGGCCGAAGCCCGCTCTGCTGCTGCCGGTCAGCGCCGTGCTCGGCCTGCTCGCGGGCTCGGGCCTGGCGCTGCTGCTCGGCCCCGCCGCGCGCGATACCGCCCCGGCGCCCGCGCCGGTCACGCCCGACCGGCCCCGCCGCGAGCGCGGCCTCGCCCGCGCCACGCCCGCGGAATTGCCGCGCTCCACCGCCCGCCGCTATGCCAGCCTCGACAGCGCCCGCCGCGAAATCTTCGGCACCGACGCGACGCCGCTGACCCAGGCCGTGCAGGATTTGCTGCGCGAAGTGCTCGCCGTGCTGCCCACCCATGACGGCCCCTTCGTGCTCGCCGTCACCGCCAGCGATCCCGAGCTCGCCGCCTATGGCACGGCGCTCGCCGCCATGGGCCTCGAGCGCATCGGCGGCAAGGCGCTGGTCGCCGAGCCCGGCGAAATTCCCGGCGACGCCGCCGCCTACCGCTTCATCCTCGTGGGCGACACCCATCACCTCGCGTCCAGCGCCGATCTCGACATCCGCGTCGCCTCCACCGACGAGTTGCGGCGACGCCCGCTGCATCCGGGCGAGGTGGCGCTGGTGCTGCCCGGCGAGCCGCCGCCGCGTCCGCAATTGGTGCCGGTGCAATCGCCATCGCGCCCCTCGAGGGTCGCCGCGGTACAGTGACCGCCTTGCGCGTCACCCGCCGCACCGCCCTCGCCGCGCTCGCGGCCGGCGTCGTCGCACCCGCCCTGGCGCAGGCTTCGGCACAGGCGCGCGTCCCGAGCCGCGGTTTCGCCCTGCCCGACTGGCTCGCCGCCACGCCGCGCGAACCGGCCCCGGCGCTGCTCGACCGGTTGCGTGCGCTGGGCTTCGAGACCATCCGCCTGCCCGTCGATCCGACCTTCGTGTCGCCGGCCACGCTCGGCCGCATCGCCGCGGTGCTGGCAACGGTGACCGCCCATGGCTTCAACGCCATCCTCGACCTGCACCCGGGTGGCGACATCGACTCCGACCAGATCCAGCTCTGCTGGCGGCTGCTGGCCCCGGTCGTTGCCGCCACCGATCCGGACCGCGTCTATGCCGAGCTGCTCAACGAGCCGCCATTGGCACCGCGAGCGTGGGATAACCTGAGAGAATCGCTGGTCGAAATCGTTCGCACTGCCACCACAAACCACACGGTGATCTGGGGTCCCGCCCGCGTGCAGGGCATCTGGGAGCTCGACGCCACCGGCCCCCTGGCCGACGCCAACAGCATCGTCGCGGCGCACTATTACACCCCGATGCTGTTCACCCATCAGGGCGAGACCTGGGACCCTAACCCCCTCGCCCGCATGCACAATCTGCCCTTCCCGCTCAGCCCCGACATGCCCGAGATCACAGCTCTCGCGGCCACCCTCGACGCCGCCGACCGCCGCTATCTCGAGGCCGAGCTCAAGACCGCCTGGACCGCCGCCCGCATCGCCGGCGACCTCGCCACCCTCGCCGCCTGGGCCAAGGCGCACGGCACCCCCGCCCTGCTCGGCGAATTCGGCGTGCTCGATTTCGCCGTCGATCCGCAAAGCCGCGCCCGCTGGGTCCGCGTCGTGCGCGAAGCCGCCGAGGCCAATGGTATCGGCTGGACCTATTGGGAAGCAGACCAGGGCTTCGGCTTCGTCGCCGATCGCGCCGCAGCCGGCGGCATCGATGCCGGCATGGTCGAGGCGCTGCTCGCATGACTACCGACGCGCTGCAGCAGCCCCCGCTTCGCCTGCGCCTCGCGCCGGCCGCCGCCGAGGCGCTGTTTCATGCCGGCATCGCCGTGCTCGTCGTCATCCTCTCGGTCTCGAGCTTTGCCGTCTCCACCGTCTTCGGCGTCGCCGCCAGCTTCGTGATGACGGCGATCGTCGCCATCGCCGTGCCGGCATCGATCCCGCTGCTCGTCGCCGTCTCCTTCGTCACCCAGAACATGGTGGTCGCCTGGTACACGCCGAGCATCCCCGACAACACCGATTTCGACGCCCTGCGCGGCGCCAATTTCGTCATTCTCGCCACTGCCTTCGCCGCCTTCTTCCTCGCCGCCTTCCAGGCGCGGGCTCGCGCCATCGCCGAGTTGCGGCCCTGGATCGTCGGCGGCGTCTGGCTGTGCGGCACGATCGTCGTCTATCTCGGCCTCGGCGCCGTGCACGGCGACGCCAAGGACGCCATCGTCTATTTCCGCAACGTCATCACCCCGATCGCCTGCTTCTACGTCGCCATCATCGCCGCCAGCCTCTATCGCATCGACCTCACGCGCACCGTGCCCTGGCTCGCCGGCTTCGCCATCGCCTACGGCTATTGCGAGCTCGCCTTCGGCATGGATTTCCTCAGCCTGTTCCACGGCGACCAGTACATCCTCCGCGCCATCGCCCGGCAGATCCAGAGCGGCGCCTACGAAAAGGCGCTGCAGGAGACCGGCTTCGTGCTCCGCGGCCTGCAGGACGTGCTGCTGACCAATCTGTTCAACCTGCCTATCCCCGGCCTGCCGCAGGTCTTCCGCATCGGTGGACCGACGTTCCATTCGATCAGCTTCGCCTACGCGCTGAGCATCGTCTCGGTGTGGTTGCTGTTCAACAGGCGCTGGCTGCTGCCGCTGCTGGCGCTGCCGCTGCTCCTGGTCATCGGCTCCAAGGGCGCTATGTTCCTGCTGCTGGTCGGCCTGTTCGTCCGCCTCGCAAAGCCGCTGCTCGGCATTCGGCCGGCGCTGCTGCTCACCGTTGCGGCGTCGGTGGCCTGGGTTGCCGGCTCGATCGGCTTCGGCATCCGCGCCGGCGACTACCACGTGCTCGGCCTGTTCGCCGGCCTGCGCGAATTCACGCACAATCCGCTCGGGGTCGGCCTCGGGCTCGGCGGCAACCTGTCGAGCACCACCGTCGACGTCAACTGGGATCTCGCCCAGGCGCACGGCGCCGCCGCCCAGCCGATGGAAAGCGCCATCGGCGTCATGCTCTACCAGATGGGCATCGGCAGCCTGCTGTTCCTCGCCTTCCTGCTGGCCATTGCCCGTGCCGCGTGGCGTGCCTATCGTCGCAGCGGCGATTTTGCCGTGCTGTTCCTAGTGGTCGCGGTCGTCGCCATCACCGCCAACGCCGTGCTGCAGGAGGAGGCCTTCTTCTCGCCGCTGGCGCTCGGCTTCGCGCTGCTGCTCGGCGGCGCCCGCCTTGCCGCCCACTGGTCGCCGACCTCACAGGCGCGGAGTTTCCGCGAGTAAATATTTATTGCCGCCTTGGCCGGTTTTTGCCATCAAGGCTGCCGAGAGGTGGGGCTCCCCCTTCAAGCTGAAGCCAATGGTTACCCTCAAGGAAATCGCCAAAGCCGTCGGTGTGTCGACCGCGACCGTGTCGCGCGTGCTCAATTTCGACCAGACCCTGTCGGTGACGGCCAGGAAGCGCCAGGCCATCATCGAGACGGCCGAGGCGATGAACTACGCCACCCCGCGGGCGCGCAACCGCGCCAACCAGCAGGGCCTCAACAAGGTGGCGCTGGTGCATTTCCTGCGTCCCGAGCAGGAGCTGATCGACCCGTATTACGTCGGCCTCCGCCTCGGCATCGAGAGCCGCTGCCAGGCCCTCAAGATCGAGACGGTGAAGGTCTACCACACCGAATCGCTGCCCGAGGCGTCGCTGCTGCAGAGCGCCTCCGGCGTCATCGCCATCGGCGGCCATCGCGAGCATGAGATCGCCTGGCTGAAAAAGCACAGCCGCCACGTCGTCTTCGCCGACTTCGCCCCGCCGTCGGGCGAGTTCGACGGCGTCGACAGCGACCTGCTGCTCGCCATGCGCAAGCTGCTGACCTCGCTGACCGAGATGAACTACCGCCGCATCGGCTTTGCCGGCTGGGTCGACGAGAACAGCCCCGGCCCCTACGAGGAGAGCCGCTGCCGCGCCTATGTCGCCTGGATGCAGGAGCACGATCTGTTCGAGCCCAAGCTGTGCGCCACCGACCGCGCCATCGAACGCAACACCGAGCAGACCGGCTACCAACTGGGCCTGCGGCTGCTCGGCCAGAAGAAGCCGCCCGACGTCATCGTCACCTGCAACGACAACATCGCCGTCGGCGTCTATCGCGCCGCGCACGAGCTCGACCTCGCCATCCCCGACGATATCGCCATCGCCAGCTTCAACGACATCTCGGTGGCGCAATTCCTCAACCCGCCGCTGACCACCGTGCACCTGCCCTCCGAAGAGATCGGCGAGACCGCCGTCGAGCTGCTGCTCGAGCGCATTGCCGGCCGCGAGCTTGCCAAGCGCATCACCCTCGCCAACCAGATCATCTGGCGCGGCAGCACGCGCCGGCCGCCGGCGGCGATCTGAAAATCCCGGAATAAATATTTACTGAAAATATTGCGCCTCCCGAACCGCCCCGCTACCAATGTGGGCACGAGGCAGGGAGGAACCCGCCTCTGTTATGGGAGGACATCACATGAATCGCTTCGCCCCCTGGCGTCGCGCCCTTGGCATTGCCGTGGCCGGGATCAGCATGATCACCGCCTCGGCCGCCCTCGCGGCGACGACCGTCAACGTCTGGTGCTGGGACACCAATTTCAACGGCGCCGCCATGCGTGAGGCCGCCGCGCGCTACAACAGGGACCACCCCGACGTGACCATCAACATCGATGTGTCCATGTCGCAGGACGATATCCGCCAGAAGCTGCAGACCCAGCTTCTCGCCAACAACACCCAGGGCCTGCCCGACATCGTGCTGATCCAGGACGACGTGGCGCAGAAATATCTGCAGTCCTTCCCGGGCGCCTTCGTGCCGCTCGGCGACAGCATCGATATGTCGCAATTCGCCCAGTACAAGGTCGCGGCCGCGACCCATGACGGCAAGGCCTATTCGCTGCCCTTCGACTCCGGCGTAACGGGCTTGTTCTACCGCACCGACTATCTCGACCAGGCCGGCTACAAGGCCGCCGACCTGCAGGACATCGACTGGGACAAGCTTATCGACATCGGCAAGACCGTGAAGGCCAAGACTGGCCATAACCTGTTCGGTCTCGACCTCAATGGCGACGGTCTCATCCGCATCATGATGCAGTCGGCCGGCGCCTGGTACTTCAACAAGGACGGCTCGCTGAACATCGTCGACAACGCCCCGCTGAAGGCCGCGCTCACCGCCTACGGCAAGATCTGGCAGGCCGACATCGTCAAGCCGGTGTCCGGCTGGACCGATTTCACCGGCGCCTTCACCTCGGGCGACACGGTCGGCACCGTCGACGGCGCCTGGATGGTGGGCACCATCAAGTCCAAGCCCGACCAGTCCGGCAAATGGGGCGTCGCGCCCACGCCTAAGCTGGCCGGCGTCGACGGCGCCACGCACTACTCCAACGAAGGCGGCTCGAGCTGGTACGTGCTGTCCTCGGGTCCGGGCAAGGACGCCGCCATCGACTTCCTCAAGACCATCTGGGCCGGCGACAAGGACTTCTACCAGAAGATCCTGGTCGGCCAGGGCGCCGTCGGCACCTGGCTCGCCGCCCGTGACGGCGAGGCCTACAAATCTTCCGACGAGTTCTTCGGCGGCCAGCCCGTCTGGGCCAATTTCTCCGACTGGCTCGCCAAGATCCCGGGCGTCGACTACGGCACCTTCACGGCCGAAGTGGATGCCGCCGTGGTGGCGCAGCTTCCGGCCATCGCCAAGGGCGGCAGCGTCGATGACGCGCTCAAGGCCATCAACGACCAGGCCCAGCAGCAGATGCAGTAAACCGGGTTTCGGAGGCGGTGCGTTTCGCCCGCCTCCGTTCTCCCGGCGGCCGCGCCCCGTGGTGACGGTGGCGCGACCGCTTGCCGGCCGCTAGTGTATCGCGGCGTTTGTCTTCGGGGGGTGCAAGTGGCGCAAGCGAAGCTCGGCCGTAGCGAACAGGTGACGGGCTGGGCCTTCGTCGCCCCGGCGCTGGTGCTGCTCGGCATCTTCATGATCTACCCCATCATCTGGTCGCTGTGGATGAGCTTCCAGGTCGGCAAGGGCATGAATCTGAGCTTCGGCGGCTGGGCCAACATCATTCGCCTCACCAAGGACCCGGTGTTCATCCGCGCCCTCGTCAACACCTGCATCTTCTTTGTCGTGCAGGTCCCCATCATGATCGTGCTGGCGCTGCTCTTTGCGGTCGCCCTGAACGACCCGAAGCTGCGCTTCCGCGGCCTCTTCCGCACCGCGATCTTTCTGCCCTGCGTCACCTCGCTGATCGCCTACTCGACCCTGTTCAAATCGATGTTCGCCACCGACGGCGTGGTCAACAACGCGCTGATCTGGCTGCACGTCGTCTCCGGCCCGATCCCGTGGCTGCAGGATCCGTTCTGGGCCAAGGTGCTGATCATCCTCGCCATCACCTGGCGCTGGACCGGCTACAACATGATCTTCTACCTCGCGGCGCTGCAGAACATCGACCGCTCTATCTATGAGGCCGCCCGCATCGACGGCATTCCCGCCTGGGCCCGCTTCACCGGCATCACCATCCCGATGCTGAAGCCGGTGATCCTGTTCACCACCATCATCTCCACCATCGGCACGCTGCAGCTGTTCGACGAGGTCAACAACATCACGATCGGCGGCCCCTCCGACGCCACGCTGACGCTGTCGCTCTACATCTACAACCTGACCTTCAAATTCATGCCCAGCTTCGGCTACTCCGCCACCGTCTCCTGGGTCATCGTGGTCATCGTCGCGATCCTGAGCTTCCTGCAGTTCCTCATCGCCCGCGACCGGAGGCCCGCCGCATGAACGCGCTCGCCCTCGCCCGCCGCCCCCTCGTCTACGTCCTGCTCAGCGTCGCCGCCTTCGTCTCGGTCTTTCCGTTCTACTGGATGGTCGTGGGCGCCACCAACAAATCGGCCGACATCGTCACCGGCAAGCCGAGCCTCGGCGACAGCCTGTTCGCCAACGCCGCGACCTTCTTTGCCACCGTCGACGTGGCGCGCATCTTCTGGAACTCGGCGCTCATCGCCGTGGTCGGCAGCCTGCTCACCCTCGCCGTCTCCTCGCTCGCCGGCTACGGCTTCGAGATGTTCCGCTCGCGCTTCCGCGAACGGCTGTTTGCCCTGATGCTGCTGCTGCTGTCGATCCCGTTCGCGGCGCTGATGGTGCCGCTGTTCGTGATGATCTCGCAGGCGCACCTCACCAACACCTACGCCGCGGTGATCCTGCCCGGCATCGCCTCGATCTTCATCATCTTCTACTTCCGCCAGGCCACCAAGGCGTTCCCCGCCGAGCTGCGCGACGCCGCGCGCGTCGACGGCCTCAAGGAATGGCAGATCTTCCTCTACATCTACCTGCCGGTGATGCGTTCCACCTACGCGGCGGCCACCATCATCGTGTTCATGGCCAACTGGAACAACTACCTCTGGCCGCTGATCGTGCTCAACACCGCCGACATGAAGACCGCGACGCTGATCATCTCGGCCCTCACCTCCGCCTACACCCCCGACTACGGCATGATCCTGTTCGGCACGGTGCTGGCGACGCTTCCCACCCTCATCATCTTCTTCCTGCTCCAGCGCCAGTTCGTCGAAGGACTGCTGGGCTCCGTGAAATAAGGTTCTATCGACTATGCGTTCCGTGACTTCCTTCAATGACGGCTGGCTGTTCGAGGGCAAGGCCGTCACCCTGCCGCACAACGCGGTGGAGCTGCCCTTCGCCTATTTCGACGAGCGCATCTACCAGCGTCCCTTCACCTACACCAAGAGCTTCGACGCCGATCCCGCCTGGGCCGGCAAGGAGGTATCGCTGGTTTTCGACGCCGCCATGGCCAATGCCGTGGTGTCGCTCAACGGCGAGCGCATCGCCTCCCACAAGGATGGCTACACGCCGTTCGAGGCGCGTCTCACCGGCCGGCTGCGGCCCGGCCGCAACGAGCTCACCGTCAGCATCGACGGCTCGGAGAACCCTGAAATCCCGCCCTTCGGCGGCCGCATCGACTACCTGACCTATGCCGGCCTCTATCGCGACGTCTGGCTGAAGCTCACCGCCCCCGTCTCCATCGGCGCCGTCAAGATCGAAACCCCCGACGCGCTGGCCGACCGCAAATCCGTCCGCGCCCGCGTCGATCTCAGCAACCCGACGAACGCAGCCGTCTCGGGCACCCTCACCGCCACGCTGCGCGACGCCGGCGGCAGCATCGTCGCCACCACCTCGATGCCCGCCGCGGCACGCATGCTCGTCCGCTTCGACGATCTCGCCGGCATCGCGCTGTGGGATCTCGATAGCCCCAACCTCTATGTGCTGGACCTCGCCCTCGGCGACGACACCCTTACCACCGGCTTCGGCTTCCGCACCGCCGAGTTCACCACCGAGGGCTTCCGCCTCAACGGCAGGCCGCTGAAGCTGCGCGGCCTCAACCGCCACCAATCCTTCCCCTATGCCGGCTACGGCCTCGGCCGCGCCGCGCAGGAGCGCGACGCCGAAATCCTCAAGCACGAGCTGCACGTCAACATGGTGCGCACCTCGCACTACCCGCAATCGCCGTGGTTCCTCGATGCCTGCGACCGGCTTGGCCTGCTGGTGTTCGAGGAGATCCCCGGCTGGCAGCACATCGGCGACAAAGCGTGGCAGGCCGAAGCCATCGAGAATGTCCGCCGCATGATCACCCGCGACTGGAACCACCCGTCCATCGTCATCTGGGGCGTGCGCATCAATGAATCGCAGGACGATCACGACTTCTACCTCGAGACCAACCGGCTGGCGCACGAGCTCGACGCCACCCGCCCCACCGGCGGCGTCCGCTACATCACCGACAGCGAGCTGCTCGAAGACGTCTACACCATGAACGACTTCATCCTCGGTAACGAGGAGCTGGGCGGCAACCGTCCGCGCACGGCGCTGCGCCCCATCGCCGAAACCACCGGCCTCGACCGCCCCGTACCCTACATGATCACCGAGTTCGGCGGGCACATGTACCCGACCAAGAGCTTCGACCAGGAGCAGCGCCAGGCCGAGCACGTCCGCCGCCATCTCGAAGTGCTCGATGCCGCCTACGGCAATCCCGGCATCGCCGGCGCCATCGGCTGGTGCGCCTTCGACTACAATACCCACAAGGATTTCGGCTCGGGCGACCGCATCTGCCACCATGGCGTCATGGACATGTTCCGCGAACCGAAATTCGCCGCCTATGTCTATGCCAGCCAGTGCGAGCCGCACGAAGAGGTGATCCTGCAGCCGGTGACCTTCTGGGCCCGCGGCGAGCGCAATATCGGCGGCACCCTGCCGCTGATCGTGCTCACCAATTGCGACGAGGTCGAGCTCATCTACGGCAACCACCCGCCCAAGCGCGTCGGCCCCGACCGCGAGGCCTTCCCGCATCTGCCGCATCCGCCCGTGGTCATCGACCGCCGGCACTTCACCGCCGAAGAGCTCGGCCTGTGGGGCATGGAATGGCTGGACGTGAAGCTCGTCGGCTATGTCGACGGTAAGCCGGCCGCCGAGATCAGCTACGTCGCCGACCCTGTGGCGCACCGCCTCGACGTGGTCGCCGACCGCAACGAGATCGACGCCGCCGGCAAGGACTGCGTGCGCGTCATGGTCCGCGCTCTCGACCAGGCCGGCAACAAGCTGCCCTTCCTGTTCGACCCGGTCGACATCGAGGTCGAGGGCGCTGCGCGCCTGGTCGGCCCGCACCTCGTGCCGCTGCGCGGCGGCTCGACCGGCTTCTGGCTCGAATCCACCGGCACGCCCGGCCCCATCGCCGTCAGGGTGACCGGCCCGCGCTTTGGCACCACCACCATCTCTCTGAGCGCCACCTGAGGAGTCCCCGATGAGCGGATTGAAGCTGCGCGGCATTCGCAAATCCTTCGGGGCGGTCGAAGTCCTCAGGGGCATCGACCTCGACATCGAGGACAAGGAATTCGTGGTTTTCGTCGGCCCCTCGGGCTGCGGCAAGTCCACCCTGCTGCGCCTCATCGCCGGCCTCGAGACCATCAGCGGCGGCGAGCTCGACATCGGCGACAAGCGCATGAACGACGTCGATCCGTCGCGCCGCGGCATCGCCATGGTGTTCCAGTCCTACGCGCTCTATCCGCACATGACGGTGCGCGAAAACATGGGCTTCGCTCTGCGCTTCGCCGGCGTCGCCAAGGCCGAGATCGACAGGCAGGTGACCGAGGCCGCCCGCATCCTCGAACTCGAGCCGCTGCTCAACCGCCGGCCCAAGGAGCTTTCGGGCGGCCAGCGCCAGCGCGTCGCCATCGGCCGCGCCATCGTCCGCCACCCGCAGGTGTTCCTGTTCGACGAGCCGCTCAGCAACCTCGACGCCGAACTGCGCGTCCACATGCGCATCGAGATCGCCCGGCTGCACAAGGAGCTGGCGACCACCATCATCTACGTCACCCACGACCAGGTGGAGGCCATGACCCTGGCCGACAAGATCGTGGTGCTGCGCGACGGCGCCATCGCCCAGGTCGGCTCGCCGCTCAAGCTCTACGACGATCCGGACAACCTGTTCGTCGCCGGTTTCATCGGCTCGCCCAAGATGAATTTCCTCAAGGGCATCGTCGACGGCAGCGTCGTCCGCCTGCCCGATCACGGCAACCAGACCATCCCGCTGGTCGCCAAAGCCGCCCATGGCAGCGAGGTCACGGTCGGCCTCCGCCCCGAATACTTCAAGGCCGGCGGCGCCTCGCAGCTCGACGTCACCGTCGAAATGGTCGAGCATCTGGGCAGCGAGTCCTACGCCTATGCCCGCCACGGCGCCGGCGACGTGCTCACCATCGCCACCCAGAACGACCGCGAGCTCAAGGGCGGCGACAAGCTCTCCGCCCGCTTCGACCCCGCCAAGGCCCTGCTTTTCGACCCCGCCGGCCAGCGTATCCGGTAGCTCGGCAGTCGGAACCTTTCCCTGTTTCCCTCGTTCCATTGCCGCTGCATTGTGGGCGCAGCGGGGAGCGCATGACCGAAATCCGATCCGTCCATACGATGAGCGAGGCCGATCGCTACCGGCTGCTCATCGACGCGATTGCCGACTACGCCATCTATATGCTGGACGCCGGCGGCTATGTGGCGAGCTGGAATCCGGGTGCCCAGCGCTTCAAGGGCTATCGGGCCGAGGAAATCCTGGGCCAGCATTTCTCCCGCTTCTATACGCCCGAGGATCGTGCCGTGGACCTGCCGGCCCGCGCGCTGCGCACGGCGGAAACCGAGGGCCGCTTCGAAAACGAAGGCTGGCGCGTCCGCAAGGACGGCTCGCGCTTCTGGGCCCACGTCATCATCGACCCGATCAGGGACGAGGACGGCCGCACCATCGGCTTTGCCAAGGTGACGCGCGACCTCACCGAACGCCGGGAAGCGGCGCAGTCGCTGGCGCAGACCAAGGAAGAGCTGCTGCAGAGCCAGAAGATGGAGGCCATCGGCCGTCTGACCGGCGGCGTGGCGCACGATTTCAACAATCTGCTGATGGCCATCACCGGCAGCCTCGAGCTGCTGCGCAAGCGCATCCCCGACGATCCGCGCCTCATCCGGCTCATCGACAACGCCATGCAGGGCGCCCGTCGCGGCGCCTCGCTGACGCAGCGCATGCTGGCCTTTGCCCGCCGGCAGGAATTGCGGCCCGATTTCGTCGACGTCGCCGCCCTGGTCTCCAGCATGACCGAGCTGCTGTCACGCTCGCTCGGTCCCGGCGTCGAGATCGAAACCTATACCATCGGCCCGCTGAGCCGCGTGCTCATCGATGCCAACCAGCTCGAGCTCGCCATCCTCAACCTCGCGGTCAACGCCAAGGACGCCATGCCGGACGGCGGCCGCCTGACGATCAGCGCCCGCGACGAGGTGCTGGCCAGCCGGCAGTCGGGGCTCCCGCCCGGTCGCTACGTCACCCTGTCGCTCACCGATACCGGCACCGGCATGGACGAGGAGACGCTCACCCACGCCACCGAACCGTTCTTCACCACCAAGGGCGTCGGCAAGGGCACCGGCCTCGGCCTCGCCATGGTACGCGGCCTGACCGAGCAGTCGGGCGGCACGGTGACGCTCGAAAGCACGCTGGGCACCGGCACTACCGTCACCCTGTGGCTCCCCGAGGTCACCGGCGAAGCCGCCGAAATGGCGGCGACCGAGCCCGGCGACGCCGCCGAAGCCGCCGAGCCGGACGCAGGCCGGCCGCTGCGCGTCCTCGTCGTCGACGACGATTTCCTCGTCGCCATGAACACCTCGGCGATGCTCGAGGATCTCGGTCATGAAGTGGTCGAGGTGCATTCCGGCCAGCTCGCGCTCGAGCAGCTCAAGACCAACAACGGCTTCGACCTGATGATCACCGACCAGGCCATGCCACAGATGACCGGTATCCAGTTGATCGGCGCCGCGCACGAGCTCAACCCGCATCTGCGGGTGGTCCTCGCCACCGGCTATGCCGAATTGCCGCCCGGCGCCGACCAGACCATTCCGCGCCTGTCCAAGCCCTTCTTCCAGTCCGATCTGGAAAAGGTCCTGGCGCAAATCGGCCCGCGCGCCGATTGACCTTGCCGCCGGGCGCCGCCACCATGGCGGCATGACCCAGCAGCCCTCCCGCCTCACCGACGCCGTCGACAGCCGTCGCGACGACCTCGTCGCCTTCACCGCCGACCTGATCCGCATCCCCACCATCAACCCGCCGGGCAACGCCTATCGCGAGATCTGCGAATACGTCGAACGCCGGCTCAGGCCGCGCTTTCCCGAGATCGAGCTGATCCGCGCCGAAGGCGCCATCGGCGACATCGACAAATATCCGCGCTGGAACGTGGTCGCCCGCCGCCCCGGCAAGGCCGGCGGCGATACCGTGCATTTCAACTCGCACCACGACGTGGTCGAGATCGGCAGCGGCTGGACCGTCGATCCCTTCGGCGGCGAAGTGAAGGACGACAAGGTCTATGGCCGCGGCGCGTGCGACATGAAAGGCGGCCTCGCCGCCTCCATCATCGCCGCCGAGGCCTTCATCGACACCCACCCGGATTTCTCCGGCGCCATCGAGATTTCCGCCACCGCCGACGAGGAAACCGGCGGATATGGCGGTGTCGCGTACCTCGCCGAGAGGGGTATGTTCTCGCCCAACCGCGTGCAGCACGTCATCATTCCCGAGCCGCTCAACAAGAACCGCATCTGCCTCGGCCACCGCGGCGTGTGGTGGGCGGAGATCGAGACGCATGGCCGCATCGCCCACGGCTCCATGCCGTTCCTCGGCGACAGCGCCATCCGCCACATGGCGGCGCTGCTCGGCGAGATCGAGACCAGCCTTTACCCCGCCCTCGCCACCCGGCAGACGGCGATGCCGGTGGTGCCGCCGCTCGCCCGGCAATCGACGCTCAACATCAATTCCATCCACGGCGGCCAACCCGAGCCTGAAGACGGCTACACCGGCTTTCCCGCTCCGGTCGTCGCCCATTCGGCCCGCATCGTCATCGACCGCCGCTATCTGATCGAGGAAAAGCCCGAAGCGGTGCGCCAGGAAGTGCTGGACCTGCTGGAGCGGCTGAAGGCCACCCGCCCCGGCTTCAGCTACGAGCTGCGCGACCTATGGACCATCCCGCCGACCATGACCGACAAGGCTGCGCCCGTCGTCCGCGCCGTCGACGCCGCCATCAATGCAGTGCTCGGCCTCAGCCCCGACTACGTGGTTTCGCCCGGCACCTACGACCAGAAGCATATCGACCGCATCGGCCGGCTGCACGACTGCATCGCCTACGGTCCCGGCATCCTCGATCTGGCGCACCAGCCCGACGAATATGTCGGCATCACCGACATGCTCGATTCCGCCAAGGTGATGGGGCTGGCGCTGGAAAATCTCCTGCGCGTGTAGCGATTGGGTTTTTCTGTCCCGAAAGACCATTTGTGCGCGCGCAAAATCGTTCTAAGCTTCGCCCAAGGCCGCACCAGGCGGCTGCCTTACGGGAAGGGACGTCCATGCGCAAATCCTTGATTCTGCTGGCGATTGCCGGCGCAATGCTGTCGGGCACCGCTTATGCCCAATCGCGGACCGATGTGAATATCGCGATGCAGCTCGAACCCCCGAGCCTCGATCCCACCACCGGCGGCGCTGCCGCCGCCATCCGCTCGGTGACCTATGACAACATCTTCGAGGGCCTGACCCGCATCGACCGCGATGGCGCCGTGCAGCCGCTGCTCGCCAAGTCCTGGGACATCTCCGCCGACGGCCTGACCTACACCTTCCACCTGCACGACGGCGTGAAGTTTCAGGACGGCACGCCCTTCACCGCCGACGACGTGAAATACTCGCTGGATGCCGCACGCGGGGAAAAGTCGGTCAACGCGCAGAAGCAGCTGTTCGCCAAGATCGCCTCGGTCGACGTCGTCGATCCCACCACGGTCAAGGTGACACTCAGCGGCCCGCAGGGCGATTTCCTCTATGACATGGGCTGGGGCGATGCGGTGATCGTGTCGCAGAAGACCGCCGCCACCAACGCCACCAACCCGGTCGGCACCGGCCCCTACCGCTTCAGCGACTGGGTCAAGGGCGACCATGTCACCCTCGTCGCCAATCCGGACTATTGGGGCGCCAAGCCCTCGATCGAGAAGGCCACCATCAAGTTCATCTCCGATCCGACCGCGGCGGTCGCGGCGATCCTCGCCGGCGACGTCGACGTCTTCGGCGGCTTCCCGGCGCCCGAGGCCGTCGACCAGATCAAGGCCGACCCGCGCTTCTCCGTGACCGTCGGCTCGACCCAGGGCGAAACCGTGCTGGCCATGAACAACGGCAAGGCGCCGCTCGACAACATCAAGGTGCGCGAGGCCATCGCCCACGCCATCGACCGCAAGGCGATCATCGACGCCGCGCAGTTCGGCTACGGTACGCCGATCGGCTCGTTCTTCTCGCCCGGCGATCCGGCCTATATCGACCTGACCTCGATCTCCAATTTCGACCCCGACAAGTCCAAGGCCCTGCTCGCCGAAGCCGGCGTGAAGGACCTGACGCTGTCGCTGAAGCTGCCGCCGGCCCAATATGCCCGGGCCGCCGGCCCGGTGATCCAGCAGGAGCTCGCCAACATCGGCATCAAGGTCGACATCACCAATGTCGAATGGGCCGATTGGCTCTCCAACGTGTTCACCAACAAGGACTATGACCTGACCATCGTCAGCCACGTCGAGCCCAACGATTTCGGCAATTTCGGCAAGGACGGCTACTACTTCAACTACAAGAATCCGGAGTTCGCCAAGCTGATGACCGAGCTGGGCAACACCACCGATCCTGCCAAGCAGACCGCCATCAAGCAGGACGTGCAGAAGCTGCTCGCCAACGACTTTGCGGCCGGCTTCCTGTTCGAGCTGCCCAACATCACCGTGGCCAACAAGGACCTCAAGGGCATCTGGGAAAACGCACCGATCCCGGCCACGATCATCTCCGAGATGTCCTGGGCACAGTGACCTCGCAATCAGGACTCCTCTCCCGCGGCGCGGGCGAGGAGGACCAGCCAAGCTGGTACAGGGGCGGCCGCACACTTCATGTTCGTGGCCGCCCCTTTCCATCGCCTTCGGGGCCACCCTTTTCGCCGTGCAGGGAAAGCCCGACCGCAATCGCACTGCTCCGCTTGCGCCCCTGCGCAGGCATGGTTGAATAGCCCGATGTCCACCTATCTGCTCGGCCGCCTGGGCTCGCTCGTCATCAGCCTGCTTGTCGCGTCCATCGTCATCTTCCTGATCCTCGAGGTCGTGCCCGGCGATCCGGCGCAGTTCATGCTGGGCATGAACGCGCAGCCCGACACCCTCGCCGCCCTGCGCGAGCAGCTCGGCCTCGACCAACCGGCCTTCAGCCGCTACGTCACCTGGCTGTTCGGCATGCTGCATGGCGATCTCGGCATCTCCTACACCTACAAGACCCCGGTGACCGAGCTGGTGCTGCAGCGCCTCGGCGTGTCGCTGCCGCTCGCCGTGCTGTCGCTGAGCCTCACTATCCTCATCGCCTTTCCGGCCGGCATTCTTGCCGCCGCAAAACGCAATTCCAGAACCGATTTCGCCGTGATGGGCGTCACCCAGTTCGGCGTGGCCGTGCCCAATTTCTGGTTCGCCATCCTGCTCGTCTGGGTGTTCGCGGTGATCCTCCACTGGTTTTCGGCCGGCGGCTTTCCGGGCTGGGACAAGGGCCTGTGGATCGGCCTGCGCTCGCTCATTTTGCCCGCCATCGCGCTGGCGCTGCCGCAGGCCTCGATCCTTGCCCGCGTCATGCGCTCGGCCCTGCTCGATACGCTCGAGGAAGACTACATCCGTTCAGCCCGGGCCCGCGGCCTGTCGCAGCGCGCCACGCTCTGGCGTCACGCGGTGCGCAACGCCCTGATCCCGGTGCTGACCATCGTCGGGCTGCAATTCGCCTTCCTGCTGGCCGGCGCCATCATCATCGAGAACGTGTTCTTCCTGCCCGGGCTCGGGCGCCTCATCTTCCAGGGCATCACCCAGCGCGACCTGATCGTCGTCAAATCGGTGGTGATGCTGCTGGTATTCGCCGTCATCCTCGTCAATTTCCTGGTCGATCTGAGCTACATCGCCGTCGACCCGCGGCTCAGGAGGCGCTGATGGCCGACGCCGGCATCGCCTCCATCGACCTGCCGCGTGGCTCGCTGCTGCGCGCCGCGCTGCGTTCGCCCAGCTTCGTCGCCGGCGCCATCGTCACCCTGCTCTTCGTCGGCATCGCGTTGCTGAGCTTCGTGTGGACGCCCTACGACTTCGCCGCGCAGGACATTCCCAACAAGCTCCACGCCCCCACCGCCGCGCACTGGTTCGGCACCGACCAGTACGGCCGCGACGTGTTCTCGCAGATCCTGGTCGGCGCCCGCACCTCGCTTGCCGTCGCCCTCATCGCCGTGACGGTCGGCGTGGGCGTCGGCGTGCCGCTCGGCCTGTGGGCGGCCGCCCGCCGCGGCACGCTGCTCGACGAGACCATCATGCGGCTCAACGACCTGGTCTTCGCCTTTCCGGCGCTGCTGATCGCCATCCTCATCACTGCCGTTTTCGGCCCCAGCGCCACCAACGCCGTCATCGCCATCGGCATCTTCAACATCCCTGTCTTCGCCCGACTGAGCCGTGCCGCCGCGCTCAGCATCTGGACCCGCGACTTCATCCTCGCCGCCCGCGTCGCCGGCAAGGGCGCCACCCGCATCTCGCTCGAGCACATCCTGCCCAACATCCTCAATACGCTGGTGGTGCAGATCACCATCCAGTTCTCCCTCGGCATCCTGGCCGAGGCGGCGCTCGCCTATGTCGGCCTCGGCGCGCAGCCGCCGACCCCGAGCTGGGGCAAGATGCTGGCCGACAGCCAGACCCTGATCTCGCTTGCCCCGCATCTCGCCATCATCCCCGGCGTCGCCATCGTGCTGACCGTGCTCGGCCTGAACCTGATGGGCGACGGGCTGCGCGACATTTTCGATCCGCGCCTGCAGCGGAGCCGCCAATGAGCCTGCTCGAAATCAGCGATCTGAAGCTCGCGATCGGCCCCGTCCCGATCCTGCATGGCATCGACCTTCGCCTCGAGCCCGGCCGCGTGCTCGGCATCATCGGCGAATCCGGCTCGGGCAAGTCGATGACGGCGCTCTCCATCATGCGGCTGCTGCCGGCCTCCGCCACGGTCTCCGGCACCATTCGTCTCGACGGCGCCGATCTGCTGCAAAAGTCTGAGCGCGACATGTGCGCCATTCGCGGCCGCGACGTCGGCATGGTGTTCCAGGAGCCGATGACGGCGCTCGATCCGCTGAAGACCATCGGCGACCAGGTGGCCGAGACCATCTGGGTGCACGGCAAGATGAACCGCCGTGACGCCCTCGCCGAGGCCGACCGCGTGCTGGAGCGCGTCGGCCTGCCGGCAGCGCAATTCCCCCGCACGCGCTTCCCGCACGAGCTGAGCGGCGGCCAGCGCCAGCGCGTCGTCATCGCTTCGGCCATTGCACTCCGCCCGAAGCTGCTGATCGCCGACGAGCCGACGACAGCGCTCGACGTCACCACCCAGGCCCGCATCCTCGAGCTCCTGAAGCGCCTCGTCGCGGAAGACGGCATGGGGCTGATCTTCATCACCCACGATCTTGCGGTGGTCGCCGGCCTCGCCGACGACGTGGTGGTGATGCGCCATGGCGAAGTGGTCGAATCCGGGGCGACGCGCGAGGTGTTCCGCGCCCTCGCCCATCCCTATACGCGCCAGCTGTTCGAGGCGTCGGCGCACGTGCCGCCGCGCGACCCCTCGCTGCCCGGCGGGGAGCCGGTGCTGACCGTGGACGGCCTCGTGCGCGACTACCGCGTGCCGCCGCAGCGACTGTTCGGTCCGGCCGGCGCGTTCCGCGCCGTCGACAATGTCAGCCTCACCATCGAGCGCGGCGAGAATGTCGGCCTCGTCGGCGAAAGCGGCAGCGGCAAGTCCACCCTCGCCCGCGCCATCATGGCGCTGGAAACAGCGCAGGCCGGGTCCATCCGCATCGACGGGGTGCCGCTCGACGGCCGCGACCTCAAGACCCGCCGCAAGCTGCAGGTGGTGTTCCAGGATCCCTACGGTTCGTTCGATCCGCGCCAGCGCGTCGACACGCTGGTCACCGAACCGTTCCATCTGCTGGGGACCGACGCGCCGCGCGGCGCCGAACGCCGGCGACGCATCGATGCCGCCCTCACCAATGTCGGCCTCGCTCCATCGGATGCGGAAAAATACATCCACGAATTTTCGGGCGGCCAGCGCCAGCGCATCGCCATCGCCCGCGCCTTGATCATCGAGCCGTCGCTGATCATCCTCGACGAGGCGGTGTCGGCGCTCGACGTCTCCATCCGCGCCCAGATCCTCGACCTGCTGGCCGAGCTCAGCGACCGCCTCGCCATCTCCTATCTGTTCATCTCGCACGATCTGAGCGTGGTGCGCTCGATCACCGATCGCGTGCTGGTGATGAAATCCGGCAAGATCGTCGAATCCGGTCCGACCGCCGAGGTCTTCGCCAATCCCCAGCACCCCTACACCCGCGACCTCCTGGCCGCGACCCCGAGCCTCGAACGGGCATTGGCGGAATAGGTTAGGGTCGCGGAGGCGGCGCTATACGCCCTGCCCCGCCCACACGATGCGATACATTTCCGCCTCACCGGCGAACCGCCAGCGCGGATCGGCATCGGCGATCAGCTCCGTCGTCCCATCGGGAAGCCGCTGCAGCCGCCGCGGCAAGAGCTCGTCGCCGACCGCCACCAGATAGAGACCCGTTCTAGCCGGCCGCTCCCGGATATCGAGCACGAGGAAAGCCCCCTTGCCGATCGCCGGCGCCATGCCGCCATCGCCCGCCGACGCATAGCGTGCCGCCGCCTCGCTGAGCCCGAGCCCGTCCAGCCAGTGTGAGCTCACGGCGAATTCGGATGGCGTCCACCGCTCGACCATGCGCCCGCCGGCCGTCACCACCTCCGGCCGCAGCGGCAACAGCCGCACGAAGCCCGGCAGGGCGTCGAACGTCGCGGCGCCGGCGTCGCTCAGCCCCCGCAGGTCCGGCCGCACGGCCTGACCGCTCGCCACCCAGTCGAGCGTCACCCCGGCGGCCCGCGCCAGCACCAGCACGTCCTCGAGCCGCAGCGGCGCGCCTGGCTTGCGCATGTTGTCGACATGTGTTCGCGTCTTACCCAGCAGCGCCGCCGCCCGCACCGGCCCGCCCACGGCGTTCACCAGCGCCGCGATACGCTCTTCCTGCGTTTTCCCATCGAGTTCGGCCATACCCGACAAATCCACTTGACGGATGCAAAATTACGTTGGCACAATGCAAGAATAATTTTGCATATCACACGGTGCGCCCAGAGTCGTGGACACCCCTTTGTGACACAGGCCATGTTGGAAGCGAAGCCACGATGAGCGAAGGGCCGCCTTTGGGCGCCGACGCGGTCGCCGAGACGTATCTCGGCATCGCCGCCGCGACCGCCGGACGCAGCATCCCGGTGGTGCGCGCCGCGCTGGCCATGTCGATCACCCTCATCGGCGAGCAGCACGGGCTGCGCGGCGCCGCCTTGCTCGCCTGGATCGACTCCATCGCCGAGACTGCCCGCAAGGCTGCCGGCACACCGACGGACGTTCGCCGGCGGACACGGCCGGAGCACTGAGTGCCCCCTGGCGTCGTCATGTCTTGATGCCAAGGGAGGAGCGGCGTAGGCAGGTCGGCATGAACATCCGACCCGATCCGCAGCTTTTCTTCGATCCCTCCAAATGCTTCATCGGCGGCCGCTGGGTCGCCCCGCTCGGCGGCGATGCCCTGCCCGTCGAGAACCCGTCCGACGGCACCGTTATCGCGCAGATCCCACGCGGCACCGCGGCCGACATCGACGCGGCGGTGGCCGCGGCGCGCGCCGCCCTCGACGGCGCCTGGGGCAGGACACCCGCGGCCGAACGCGGACGCATTCTTGCCCGCATCGGCCGGCTCGTGCTTGAGCGGGTCGACGACCTCGCCCGTATCGAGGCGCTCGATGTCGGCAAGCCGCTGAAGCAGGCGCGCGCCGACGCCCTCGCCCTCGCCCGCTACATGGAGTTTTATGGCGGGGCCGCCGACAAGGTGATGGGCGAGACCATTCCCTATCTCGACGGCTATACCGTCTATACCCTGCGCGAGCCACACGGCGTCACCGGCCACATCATCCCGTGGAACTACCCCATGCAGGTGCTGGGCCGCTCCGTCGGCGGCGCGCTGACCATGGGCAACGCCGTGGTGCTGAAGCCGGCCGAAGAAGCCTGCCTCACCGCCATCGCCTTCGCGCAAATCGCCAAGGAAGCCGGCCTGCCGGACGGTGCGCTCAATGTCGTCCCCGGCCTCGGCGAGGAGGCAGGCGCGGCGTTGACCGCGCATCCGGGCGTCAACCACATCTCCTTTACCGGCTCGGTGCCGGTCGGACAGATCATCCAGCGCGCCGCCGCGCAGAACGTCGTTCCGGTGACGCTGGAGCTCGGCGGCAAGTCGCCGCAACTGGTGTTTGCCGACGCCGATCTCGACCGCGCCCTGCCCTTCCTCGTCAACGCCGGCATCCAGAACGCCGGCCAGACCTGCTCGGCAAGCTCGCGCATCCTGGTTGAGCGCAAGATTCACGATGAACTGCTGGCCCGCATGGCCGAGCGCTACCGCGCGCTGCGCGTCGGCGCGGCGATTGCCGACCTCGACCTCGGCCCGATGGTCAGCGAACGGCAAAAGCAGGTGGTCTCGGACTTCCTCGGCGACCTCGGCGGCGCCGAGATCGCGGGCCGCGGCAGCATCGAGACCGATGCCCCCGCCGGCGGCCATTTCCTGCAGCCGACGCTGCTCGCGGGTGTCTCCCCCGACAACCGGCTGGCGCAGGACGAAATTTTCGGCCCGGTACAGGTTGTGATCCCGTTCGACAGCGAGGAGGAGGCCGTCGCCATCGCCAACGGCACCGATTTCGGCCTTGTCGCCGGCCTCTGGACCGATCACGGCGGCCGGCAGATGCGGCTGGCCAAGGCCATCCGCTCGGGCCAGGTGTTCATCAACAATTACGGGGCCGGCGGCGGCGTCGAGCTGCCCTTCGGCGGCACCGGCAAATCCGGCTTCGGCCGCGAGAAAGGCATGGAAGCATTGTACGGGTTCAGTGTGCTCAAGACGGTGGCGGCATGGCACGGCTAGACGGCAAGACCGCGATCGTCACCGGCGGTGCCTCGGGTTTCGGCGCCGGCATCGTCCGCAAATTCGTCGACGAAGGCGCCAGGGTGCTGATTGCCGACATCAATGGTGACGGCGCCGCGGCGCTGGCCAAGGAGCTCGGCGCGAAATCGCAGCAGGTCGATGTGTCGAAGGATGCCTCGGTCGCCGCCCTGGTCGATGCCGCCTACGCCGCCTTCGGCAAGCTCGACATCCTGGTCAACAACGCCGGCGTCAGCCACCTGCCGGCGCCGCTCGACGAAATTTCCGAGGCCGATTTCGACCGCGTGCTGGCCGTCAACGTGAAGTCGGTCTACCTCATGGCCAAGCACGCCGTGCCGCGCTTCAAGGCGGCGAAGTCCGGCGTCATCCTCAACGTCGCCTCCACTGCCGCCGTCAGCCCGCGCCCCCGGCTGAGCTGGTACAATGCCAGTAAGGGCTGGATGGTGACCGCCACCAAGTCGATGGCGGTGGAGCTCGCCCCGCTCGGCATCCGCGTCAACGCCATCAACCCGGTGGCCGGCGAGACGCCGCTGCTCAAGACCTTCATGGGCGAGGACACGCCCGAAATCCGTGCAAAATTCCTCGCCACGATTCCGCTCGGCCGCTTCTCCACTCCTGCCGACATGGGCAACGCCGCCTGCTTCCTCTGCTCCGACGAAGCCAGCATGATCACCGGCGTCGCGCTCGAAGTCGACGGCGGTCGCGTGATCTGAGGTTTGGCCATGGCCCAGGATGCGCTTGGCAACGCAGTGAGCAGCGGTGACGCCACGACGCTGCACGGCATCGACGATTTCGTCACCGGCTTCCTCGCCTACGAGACCAGGGCCACCAACGTGCTGGCCGCCGCCGACGCCGATGCGGAGTCGGTGCTCGCCAACATCTATGCCGGCTTCACCTGGATGTTCCTCGAGGCCGCCGGGGCGGAAGCGCGTGCGCAGCTCTATCTCGACCGCGCCCGCAGCGCCGCGGCGGCGGCCAATCCGCGCGAGGCGCTGCTGCTGCGCCAGCTCGAGCGCTGGATCGCCGGCGACATCCCCGCCGTGCAGGCCATCGGCGAAACCATCGTCGATGCCTTCCCGCGCGACCTCGCGTCGGTGAAGCTGCACCAATATTTCAGCTTCAATCGCGGCGACGCGCCCGCCATGCTGGCCATCGCGCAGAGGGCCGAGGCGGCCAATTCCGACAGCCCCCACCTCTACGGCATGCTGGCCTTCGGCTACGAGCAGACGCATCAGCTTGCCGACGCCGAGCGTGCCGCCCGCCGCGCCCTCGAGATCAAGCAGAAGGAGCCATGGGCCCACCACGCGCTGGCGCATGTGATGCTCTCGACCGGCCGCGTGCGCGAGGGCGTCGACTTCCTCGGCGAGGCGCAGCGCACCTGGGTCGACCTCAACAGCTTCATGTACACCCACAATTGGTGGCACAAGGCGCTGTTCCACATCTCGCTGGGCGACACCGCCGCGGTGTTCGACGCCTACGACAACCATGTGTGGGGCATCGAGCCGACCTATTCGCAGGACCAGGTCGGCGCGGTATCGCTGCTTGCCCGCATGGAGATCGCCGGCCTCGACGTCGGCGACCGCTGGCAGCAACTGGCGCAATATCTGAAGCCTCGTGCACAGGACGTCATCCAGCCGTTCCTGACGCTGCAATATCTCTATGGCCTCGCCCGCGCCGACTATGCCGAGGCCGACGCGCTCCTCGCCGCCGTCGAGGAGAAGGCCCGCACGTCGGACGCCTTCGACCGCCTGGTCTGGCGCGAGGTGGCGCTGCCCGCCGCGCGCGGCGTCTATGCCCATGCGAAGCGCGACTGGGCCATCGCCGCACGCAACCTCGCCGTTGCCAATCCGCGGATGACCGAGATCGGCGGCAGCCACGCCCAGCGCGACCTGTTCGGACAGCTCCTGCTCGACGCCCATCTCAAGCTGGGCAATTGGCGTGTCGCTGCCGACATGCTGGAAATGCGCCGCATCTGGGACCCCGACGGCGTGCCTCTCAACCGTGACCTCGCTCTCGTCCGCTCACACCTGGCGCTTACATGAAACCTGGCCCCCGCAATCTCATCACCGATGTCGCCGGCCTTCGCGTCGGCAATGCCGAAGACCACACCATCAAGACCGGCACCACGGTGCTCGTCGCCGACCGGCCGTTCCGCGCCTCCGTCGACGTGATGGGGGGCTCGCCCGGCTCGCGCGAGACCGATCTGCTCTCGCCCGACAAGCTGGTCGATCAGGTCGATGCGCTCGTCCTCTCCGGCGGCTCGGCCTTCGGCCTCGACGCCGCTTCGGGCGTCGCCGATGGCCTGCGCGCCCAGGGCCGCGGCTTTGCGGTGGGGCCGGTGACCGTGCCCATCGTGCCGGGCGCCATCCTGTTCGACCTGATCAATGGCGGCGACAAGAGCTGGAACGAGAATCCATACCGCAACCTCGGCCGGCGCGCGCTCGAAGCCGCCGCCGAAGATTTCGCCCTCGGAACCGCCGGCTGCGGCGTCGGCGCCACGACCGCCGGGCTCAAGGGCGGCCTCGGCTCCGCGTCGCTGCTGCTGCCCAGCGGCTTCACCGTGGCCGCTCTGGTAGGCGCGAATCCTACCGGCGGCGTCGTCGCTGGCGATGCCGGCCATTTCTGGGCCGGCGCGTTCGAGATCGGCGACGAATTCGGTGGTCTCGGCCCCTCCCCGCAGCGTGTCTCGCTGGTCGACGCCGGGCGCACCAAGCGCGAATACATGACCGAGATGTCCAACACCACCATCGCTATCGTCGCCACCGACGCCGATCTCAGCAAGGCGCAGCTCAAGCGCCTGTCGGTGGCAGCGCAGGATGGCATGGCGCGCGCCATCAGCCCGTCGCATTCCCCAGTCGACGGCGACATCGTGTTCTCGGTCTCGACGGGCAGCCGGCCGATCAGCGAGCCGATCTACGACATGATCGCGCTTGGCCACGCGGCGGCGGTCTGCCTCAGCCGCGCCATCGCGCGCGCCGTCTATTTCGCGACGCCGGCGCCCGGCGATCACTTCCCGACCTGGCAGCAGAAATGGGGGAAGCGCGACTAGCGCGGCCCAGGCCTCAGGCGCGTCAGCACGGCGCCGATGGCGAGGCCGACGACGCCGCCAGCCACCTTCACTCCAAGATCGAGCCAGCGGCCATGCCGGCTCGGCTCGAACACCTGCGTCAGCTCAAGCAGCGCCGTCGCTCCCACCAGCAGCAGGCCGACCAGCAATATGTGCCGTGGATAGGCCAGCGCGAACACGATGCCGATCAGCAACAGCGCCAGGGCCCGCTCAAGTTGCGTCGGCAACGGCGAGATCGGCCGCCAGCCGATGGGGCCGATGGTCACCACCACCAGCGCGGCCAGCAGCAGCCAGGCGAGGATTTTGAGCAGGAGCGACAGCGACACGATGGGAGCCGGGGTTGGACTGGAGGGACCTACCCTATCAGGGTAAGCGGCTGGTTAAGCGGCGCTCGCAGGCTGCACCTGCCTTCAAGCAATATTAACCATGCTGGCGCACCTTTGAGCCAGTTGTGTATTGCGTCCCGTGGTTGTGTCATGCGTTGGTCCGTGCTGTTCGTCGCCCTGGCGGCGCTTTCGCTTGCTGGCTGTGCCGTCAACCGGATGCCGGACAGCAGCCTTTCCGCCCCGACCGAATACACCCTCGACACCGGCGATATCCTGCGCGTCACCGTCTATGGCGACGCCACGCTGAGCACCACCTACACCGTCACCGACAAGGGTACCATCAGCCTGCCGCTGGCCGGCTCGATCAATGTGCGCGGCCGCACCATCACCAGCACCGAGCAGATGATCACCCGGCTGCTTGCCGACGGCTACATGATCAGCCCAAAAGTGTCGGTGGAGATCAGCACCTACCGTCCCTTCTTCATCGACGGGGCCGTCGTCAGTGGCGGCCAGTTCCCCTATGTCTGGGGCATGACCGCCCGCGCGGCCGTGGCCACCGCCGGCGGTTTCAAGGACTTCGCCGATCGCGGCCACGTCACCATCTATCGCAAGCTGGGTGCGCAAACGGCAAAGCTGTCGGTGCCGCTGGACACGCCGATCCGCCCCGGCGACAGCCTCGTCATCGATGACCGCTGGTTCTGACCGATCGCGGCGCGCTAGAACGGCAGGCCGACATAGTTCTCGGCCAGCGCGCTCATCGCCGCATCCGAGCCCATGAGATAGTCGAGCTCGGCAAGCTGCAGCTTCTCGCTGAACTCCCCGTTCTCGGGAAAGCGATGCAGCGTCGAGGTCATCCACCACGAAAAGCGCTCCGCCTTCCACACGCGTGCGAGCGCCTGGGCGGAATACGCAGCAAGCCCGTCGTCTTCGCCGTCGCGGTAGTGCTCGATCAGCGCCCGGGACAGATAGTGCACGTCGCTGGCCGCGAGGTTCAACCCCTTGGCGCCGGTGGGTGGCACGATGTGCGCGGCGTCGCCGCACAGATAAAGCCGCCCATGCTGCATCGGCTCGATCACGAACGAACGCAGCGCGGCCACGGATTTCTCGATCGACGGCCCCGTCGTGATGCGGTCTGCCGCAGCGTCCGGCAACCGGCGCCGCAGTTCGTCCCAGAACGCATCGTCGCTCCACGTCTCGGCCCGTTCGCTCGCATCGACCTGCACGTAATAGCGGCTGCGCGTCGGCGAGCGCATCGAGCAGAGGGCAAAGCCCCGCGCATGCCGGGCATAGATCAATTCGTCATTGGCCGGCGGCACGTCCGCCATCAGCCCCAGCCAGCCGAACGGATACACCCGTTCGAACACCCGCAGCACCTCAGCCGGAATGCTGCGACGACTGACGCCGTGAAAGCCGTCGCAGCCGGCGATGAAATCGCAGGCGATGCGCTGCGTGGCGCCGTCGTGCCGAAAACTCACCGCCGGCGAACGCTCGACGTCGTGCAGCGTCACGTCGCTGGCCTCGTAGATCGTGCGCTGCCCGCTGGCTGCGCGCGCCTCCATCAGATCGCGCGTCACCTCGGTCTGGCCATAGACGGTCACCACACGCCCGCCCGAATGCTGCTTCAGGTCGACGCGATGCAGCGTGTCGCCGAAGGCGATGTCGATCCCTTCATGGATCAATCCGTCGGCGTGCAGGCGCGCGCCGCATCCCACGGCATCGAGCAGATCGACCGTGCCCTGCTCGAGCACGCCGGCGCGGATACGCGACAGCACATGCTCGGGGCTCGCGCGCTCGACGATGATGTTGTCGATGCCTGCCCGGCCGAGCAGCGCGCCCAGCAGCAGGCCGGCCGGTCCTGCCCCGACGATCGCCACCTGCGTGCGGATCATGGCGGGCTGCCGATCCGCGTCACCTGCGCCAGCAGCGCACCGGTGGTCCTGAGGCTGGCCGCCGTCGTCATCACCGCCTGCGGCAGCGCCAGCCATTCGAGCGTCCACGCCGCGCCCGATCGCTCCTGCTCATGCACGAGGCTCACATGCATGGCCGCCGTCAGTGCCGCTCCGTAATGGGCCAGCGCCACCAGCACCTCGGCGCCAACCGGGTTGTGCTTGTGCGGCATGGCGCTGGAGCCGCCGCCGCCTTCGACCGCGATCTCGCCGACGCGGTTCTGCACCATCAGCCCGACGTCGACGCCGAGCTTGCCCAGGCTGCCGCTGACCAGCGACAGCCAGCCGGCCAGCTCCGCGATCGTATCGCGCTGCGTATGCCAGCTTCGCGCCGGCGCCGCGAGATCGAGCGCCTGCGCCAGCCGCGCCGTGACCGCGGTCCCCTTGTCCCCAAGCTTGTCCAGCGTGCCGGCCGCACCGCCGAACTGCACCTGCAGCAGGCGCGGATTCAACTCTGCCAGCCGGTCGAGATCGCGCTGCAGCGGCGCGCGCCACGTCGCGAGCTTGTCGTGCACATGGATCGGCAGGGCATCCTGCATCCGGGTGCGCGCCATGAGCTGGTTTGTCCCGAACCGCCGATCGAGCTCGTCGAGCCGCGCGATGATCGCCCGCAGTCGTGCGGCGAAGATCGCCAGCACCGGCTTCAGACGCAGCATCAGTGCGGTGTCGACCACGTCCTGGCTGGTGGAGCCGAAATGCACGTCCCGGTCGTACGGGGCACCGAGCCAGTCGCGCAATTGCCGCACGAACTCCACGCCCACGGTACCGTCGCGCGTCGTGGCCGTGCGGATGGCGTCGGCATCGACCTCGACCAGCTTCAACTGCTCGACCACGTGCCGCGCCGCCTCCGCGTCGATCACGCCCTCGGCGCCCTCGGCCTCGGCCAGCGCCATCTCGAAGCGCAGCATCTGGGCGATTTCGGCCTCGGCTGAAAAGAACGGCGCAATCTCGTCGTCCCCGAGCAGGCCCGACAGCAGCGGATGGTCGAACGGCGACACGCTCATGCCATCGCCTCAGATGTCGAAGAACACTGTTTCATCCGGCCCCTGCAGGTGGATGTCGAAGCGATAGCTGTCCCCGGTTCGCGTCCCGATCAGCGTCGGCACGCGCGTCCGGTGTTCGATCCGCAACAGGATCGGATCGGCGGCATTGGCCTCCGCTTCGTCGGAAAAGTACATGCGCGTGTTGAGTCCCAGATTGATGCCACGCGCCACGATCCATAGGCTCACATGCGGCCCCTGCAATCGCCCGTCGGGAAACGGCACCCGGCCCGGCTTGATGGTCTCGAAGCGATAGAGGCCGCTCTGCGGATCGGCCGCCGCCCGCCCCCAGCCGGCGAAATTGGGGTCGGCGGTTCCGCGCGTCTCCGACGGGCTGGGATAGAGCCCCGCGGCATCGGCCTGCCAGATCTCGATGACGCAGTCGCGCAGCGGCTCGCCGGTGCCGTCGAACACGTGCCCCTCGATGGCGATGCGCTGGCCCTTGGCCTTGTCGTTGAGCATCCGCCCGCCGAGGTCTTCGGCATGCGCCCCGTGGATGCCGACGAAGTTCGGCATCAGTCCGATATGGACATACGGCCCCGCGGTCTGCGACGGCGTCTCCTTGAGCGTGTCGAGCGCCTGCGGCATCAATTGCCCTCCAGCCGGTTCTCGAACATGGTCGAGCGTCGTCCGCGCAGCACGATGTCGAATTTGTACGCGGTCGCATCCATGGGAATGGTGCGCGCCATGTCGAGCGGAGCAATCAGTTGCTCCACCGCGCGCCGGTCGCTGAGGCCGCCGGTCATCGGGTCGAGTTTGATCAGCGGGTCGCCCTCGAAATACATCTGCGTGATCAGCCGCTGCGCGAAGCCCGAGCCGAAGATCGCGAAATGAATATGCGCCGGCCGCCAGTCGTTGACGCCGTTCGGCCACGGATAGGCGCCCGGCTTGATGGTGCGGAACGCATAGCTGCCATCCTCGCCCGACAGGGCCCGCCCGCAGCCGCCGAAATTCGGATCGAGCGGCGCCAGATACCCGTCCTTCTTGTGCCGGTAACGCCCCGCCGCGTTGGCCTGCCAGAACTCGATCAGCACGCCCGGCACCGGCCTTCCACGCTCATCGAGCACGCGACCGTGCACGATGATGCGCGGTCCCTGCGCACTCTCGCCGGGCTTGGCGAAATTGTGGATCAAATCGTTGTCGAGCTCGCCGATGATGTTCGGCCCGAACACCGGCCCGGTCATTTCCGACATCGTGTTGGAGAACGAGATCGGCGCGCGCTGCGGCGAGCGCAGCACGGTGGTCTTGTAGGCCGGGGTCAGCGCCGGCGGATGCCATAGCCGGTCGCGCGGATAGAACGGCCCGGTCTCGGGCGCTTCGTTGCTCCGCCCGCTCATTCGCCCTTCCCCGCCGCGATGTCGGCGAACACCTGCTTGGCCACCCGGAACGCCGTATTGGCCGTCGGCACGCCGGCATAGATGGCGACATGCAACAGCGCTTCGCGTACGTCCGCTTCGGTGGCGCCGGTGCGCGCCGTCGCCCTGATATGCATCGCCAATTCGTCGGTATGCCCCAGCGCGGCCAGCAGCGCGATGGTGACGATCGAGCGCTCGCGCTTGCTCCATTCGTTGCGCGACCACAGATGCCCCCACGCCGCCTCGGTGATCAGCGCCTGGAACGGCTCGTCGAATTCGGTCGTCGCCGCTTCGACCCGTTCGACATAAGCATCGCTGAGGACGGCTCGTCGGGTTTCCAGTCCCTGCCGGAGACGCGGCGATTTGAGATCAGTGACTGACATGAGAACCCGTCTCCGTTGCGACGAAGGACATGAAACTACGCGTGATGGCGGCCAGGGTGTCCGGCTGCTCGATCGAAGGAAGATGCCCGCAGGCCTTGATCAGTTCGAACCGCGCCCGCGGGATGGACCGCGCGAAATCGGCCACTGCCGCGGCCGGCGTCGAGCCGTCCTCGTCGCCGACGACGCAGATCGTCGGCACCCGGATCCGCGGCGCCAGTGCGCTGAGGTCGGCATCGCGCAGCGCCACGCAGGTCGCGAGATATCCCTCGACCGCCTGCCGTTCGAACATGGTGCGATAGCCGGCATAGTCGGGATTGTCCGGCACGCGGAACGCCGCCGTGAACCAGCGCGAGAGAATGCCATCGGCCACCGCCACGAGGCCCTCTGCCTCGATCCGGCCGATGCGTGCCGCCCAGAACGCGGCATCGCCGATCTTTCCCAGCGTGTCGCACAGCATCAGCGCCTCGACCAGATCGGGGCGCGAGGCATAAAGCTGCTGCGCCACCAGTCCACCCACCGACACGCCGCAGATGATGGCGCGGCCGATCCCGAGATGCCCGAGCAGCGCCGCCAGGTCGTCCGCCAGCAGCGCGATCGAATACGGCGTGCGCCCCACTTCGCTCAACCCGTGCCCGCGCATGTCGTAGGCGACAATGGTCACCTCGCCGGCAAGCCGCACCACCAGGTCACGCCAGATCCGGAAATCCGTCCCCAGCGAATTCACGAGCACCAGCGTCGGCCGGCCCTTGGGCCCGCCGATCACCTGATGGTGCATCGTGACGTCGTTGAGGCGCGCGAACTGCATCAGAACGGATAGCCCTGCTTGGGATCCTCGATGGTGATCCAGCGCAGATCGGTGAACTCGTTGATCGCCGCCTTGCCGCCGAAGCGACCGAAGCCCGATCCCTTGACGCCGCCGAACGGCATCTGCGCCTCGTCGTTCACCGTCGGCCCGTTGATGTGACAGATGCCGGCCTCGATCTGCGCCGCGACCCGCAGCGCCCGCTGGATGTCGCGGCTGAACACCGCCGACGACAGGCCGTACTCGGTGTCGTTGGCGACGCGGATCGCCTCTGCCTCGCCCTTGACGCGGATCACCGACTTGACCGGCCCGAACGACTCCTCCGTATAGAGGCGCATCCCCGGCCCGACATTGTCGAGCACCGTCGCCTCCACCACCGTGCCGGTGCGCTTGCCGCCCGCCTTGAGCTTGGCGCCCTTGGCCGTCGCGTCGGCGATCAGCGCCTCCATCTTTTCGGCCGATTGCGTGCTGATCAGCGAGCCCAGCACCACATGCCCGCGCGGATCGCCCGCCGGCAATTGCGCCGCGCGCGCCGCAAGCTTGTCGACGAACGCGTCGGCGATCGTGTCGTCGACGATGATGCGTTCGGTCGACATGCAGATCTGGCCCTGATGCATGAACGCGCCGAAGATCGCCGCATTCACCGCGCCGTCGAGGTCGGCGTCGTCCAGCACCACCAGCGGCGCCTTGCCGCCGAGCTCGAGCAGCGCCGGCTTCAGGTGCTTGCCAGCAAGCTCGCCGATGCGCCGGCCGACCCCGGTCGAGCCGGTGAAGTTCACGCGCCGCACCGCCGGATGCGCGATCAGCGCTTCGACCACGGCGGCAGCGTCCTTGGGATCGTTGCTGATGACGTTGACCACGCCTTTGGGCATGCCGGCATCGGCGAGGCACTGCCCGATCAGCCGATGGATGCCGGGGCAGCTCTCGGACGCCTTCAGCACCACCGTGTTGCCGCAGGCGAGCGGCATGGCGATGGCGCGGGTGCCCAGGATCACCGGCGCGTTCCATGGCGCGATGCCCAGCACCACGCCGGCCGGCTGCCGGATGCCCATGGCCAGGGTGATGCCCGGATTGTTGGACGGGATCACCTCGCCGGCGATCTGCGTCGTCATCGCCCCGGCCTCGCGCAGCATGTTGGCCGCCAGCATGACGTTGAAGCCGGCCCATGGCGCCGTGCCGCCGGTTTCCTCGATCATCAGCCGCGTGAACTCGTCGACACGGCTGTCCATGATGTCGGCCGCCTTCATCAGCAACGCGCGGCGCTCACCGGGTCCGGTCTTGCTCCAGCTCTTGAACGCCGCCGCGGCCGCCTCGACCGCCGCGATGGCATCGGCGACGCCCGCCGCCGCAGCCCGGGTCGCGAGCTTGCCCGTATAGGGATCGTTGCGGTCATAGGTCGCTCCGCTCTGCGCCTGCCGCTCCTCGCCATCGATCAGAAACCCGATGTCCATCTCGCTCTCCTAAAATCCCAGCATCTGTGCATTGACCGCAGCTTCGAGGCCGCCATCGGCGGCGACGTTGCTGCCATTGATCCAGCGCGCGCCATCCGAACACAGGAACGCGATCACCGGCGCGATGTCGGAGGGCGTGCCGGCGCGCCCCACCGCGGCGATGTCGGCATCGACCCGCTGGTCGCCGAACACCTGCCGGAACTGCCCCAGGATCGGCGTTTCGACCGGACCCGGGCTGACCGATACTACCCGCACGCCGCGATCCTTGAAGGCCGCATCATGCGCCGCGAGCTGCGTCCATGGCAGCAGCAATTCCTTGCTCAGCGGATAGGCTTCGGCATCGGTCGCACCATGCTCCTTGAGCACGGCGGCGACATCGGGGAAACCGGCGACCGCTACCATCGAGCGCGCCCGGTTGAGATTGGCGCGCCAGCCATAGCCGGCGATCGAAGCGACATTGACCACCACGCCCCCGGGGCGGATGTGCTGCGCCGCCGCCTCGCTCAGCGCCCGCAGCCCGTAGAAATTGACCGCCACCGCCGGTGCCGCGCCGCTGGCGCTCGACAGGCCGGCGACATTGCACAGCGCATCGAACCGCCCGGGCAGGTGCCGCGCGATTTCGGCGACGCCCGCGGCGGTCGACAGATCGCCATGGATGAAGCCGCTGAGCGGCGCCCGCCCCTCCTTGAGGTCAACGCCGATCACCTCAGCCCCGAGCTGGGCGCAGAGTTCGGCCGTGCGCGCACCGATGCCCGAGGCCGCGCCGGTGATGACGATGCTTTTGCCCAGCAGCATCATTTGCCGCCCTCCTCCTGCCGCACATCCGACCGGACGTCGAGGCGGTAGCCGACCGGCAGCAGCCGCAGCCCGGTGCGCCGCTCGATGGCGCCCCAGATGCCGCGCGGCAGCAACAGGGCAAAGACCAGCGCGGTCGCCCCGAGGCCGACGAGGTACCAGACTCCGGCCGAGCCGAACCATGTCTCGATCAGAAAGAAGATCACCGCACCGATGATCGCCCCCTCGAACGTGCCGATACCGCCCACCAGCACCATGAAGATCATGTAGGCGGTCCACTGCACCGAAAAGAACGCCTTTGGCTGGAAGGTCAGCGCGGTGGCGAGCCATAGCGCCCCGGCGATGCCCACGCCGAACGCCGCCAGCACGAAGATCAGCCGCTTGGTGGCGGTTACCCGCACGCCCACCGACGCCGCCGCATCCTCGTTGTCGCGGATCGCCTGGATGGCCGCGCCGACGCGGCTGCGCAGCAGCAGGAACAGCCCGCCCAGCAGCCCGAGCAGCGACGCCAGCGCCAGCCAGTAGATGACGTTGCGCCTGAGCACCGGATCGAAGGCGTTGAGCGCGATCAGCGACGTGCCGGTCTCGCCCCGCACCAGCGGATCGAGGTTGACCAGCAGATGCGCGAGCTCCGCCACCACCCACATGCCGATGGCGAACTCGCCGCCCTTGAGCCGCAGCATCGGATAGCTGAGCGGCACCGCGACGATGGCCACGATCATTCCCGCCAGCATCATCCCCACGAACGGGTTGAGGCCCCAATCGGCGAGCTTGATGGTGAAATAGGCCCCGAGCCCGACGAACAATTGCTGGCCGACGCTCACCAGGCCGGCATAGCCGGCGAGCGCATTCCACATCGCCGCCATGATCACATAGACGAACAGGATGGTGAGCCGGTCCATGGCACCCGGCCCCAGCCACTGCGGCGCGATCGCCGCCACCACCGCGAGCACCGCCACGCACGCCACGCTGGCGCGCGACACCGTGGTCCAGCGCTCGACGCGAAAGCCGGTCTGCGCGTTCATGTCCGCCCCCTGAGGAACGGGCGGACGCCACCGGCAAGCCAGATGCGCACGAACAGCACCACGAGGAACACGCCGTGTCCGGCAATCAGGAAGCCCAGCGGCGACACCTTGGCGCCGAGCGTCTGCGCCAGCGCCAGCACGATGCCGCCCAGCAGCGTGCCCCACACCGAGCCGGCGCCGCCGATCACCGCCGCCTCGAAGGCGAACAGCAATTGCGCCGCGCCGGAATAGGCGTCGAACGTGCCGCGCATGCCCAGCGCCGCCCCGGCGAGACCGACCGTCGCCAGCGCGATGGCCGAGGCCACCGCCGTGGCCATGCGCGCATTGATCCCCACCAGCCCGGCGGTGTCGGGATCTTCCGACGTCGCCCGGATCGCGCGCCCATAGGGCGTGAAGCTCAGGAACAATTGCAAGCCGACCAGGACGATGATCGCCAAAGCGAAAATGCCCACCGACAGCTCGCCCACATAGATGCCGCCGGGCAGCTCGATCGAATCGTAGCTCAGCGTGCCGATATAGTTGCTGAGCGAGCGGGTGTTGGCTCCGAAGCCGGTGAACAGCGCATTGTCGATGACGATGGAAAGCCCGAACGTCGCAAGAATGGGCACCAGCTCGCCGGCGCGGAGCGCCCTGTCGAGCACGAAGCGTTGCAGCAGGAACCCGATGACCGCCATCAGCGGCAGCACCACGAGCAGGCCGAGGAACGGCGAGATGCCGTAGTTCTGCGCCAGCACCAGCAGCGCATAGGCGGCCAGCACCGCGAGGCTGCCATGCGCCAGATTGATGATGCGCATCACCGAGAACATGAAGCTGAGGCCCGCCGCGATCAGCGCGTAGTAGCCGCCGAGCAGAACGCCCTGGATGATGGTATTGATCATGCCATCGCCCTCTCGCGCCCGACGCCGAAATAGGCCTCGGTCACCGCCTCGCGCGGCAGCGACGCGGTGGGTCCCTCGAGCACCACACGGCCTTCGAGCATGCATACGACGCGTTGCGCCACCCCGAGGGCTCGCGACAGATCCTGCTCCACCAGCAGCACCGTGGTGCCCGACTGCATCAGCCCCTTGAGCGAGTCGTAGAGCCGCTCGATGGCGATCGGCGACAGGCCGAGCGACACCTCGTCGAGCAGCAGCAGCGAGGGATTGCTCATCAGCGCCCGCCCGATCGCCGTCGCCTGCTGCTCGCCGCCCGACAGCGTCCCGGTGCGAGCCTTGAGGCGGGCCTCGAGATTGGGAAAGGTCTCGAGCACCTTCCTGACCGTCCACGGCCCCTTGCGGCCCGCCAGGCGTCCGACCAGCAGATTCTCCTCGACCGTCATCTGCGTGAACAGCCGCCGCCCTTCCGGCACCAGCGCGATGCCCATGGCCACGCGGCGGTGCGCCGGCACCTGCGTGATGTCCTGCCCGTCGAGCTCGATACGTCCGGCGGTCGGCCGGTGCGCCCCGGCGATCGCGCGCAACAGGGTTGTCTTGCCGGCGCCGTTGGCGCCCACCAGCGCCAGCACCTCGCCGCTCGCCACCTCGAACGATACTTCGCGCACGGCATGCAGCAGCCCGTGATGCAGATCGAGCGATTTGACGGTCAGCGCGCTCATGCCGGCGCGCCTCCCAGATAGGCCGCCACCACGCCTTTGTCGGACAGCACCGCCTGCGGAGCGCCGTCGGCGATGATCTTGCCGGCATCCATGCAGATCAGCCGCTCGGCCACCTGCACCAGCACCTGCACGATGTGCTCGATCCAGACGATCGAGATGCCTCGCCGCCTGAGCACGCGGATGGTCGCCACCAGATCGTCGGCCTCGGCATTGGTGAGGCCGCCCCCGATCTCGTCGAGCAGCAGCAGCGATGGCCGCGTCGCCAGCGCGCGCGCCAGCTCCAGCCGCTTGCGCGCCAGCAGGCCGAGCGTTTCCGCCGGCCGGTTGGCGACCTTCAGCATGTCGCATTGCGCCAGCGCATCGGTGGCGATGTCATAGGCTTCGTCGCCGCTGGCGCCGCCGGCCTGGCTCGCCGCCACATAGGCGTTCTCGAACACGGTCATGCCCGAGAACGGCCGCGGTATCTGGTGCGTCCGTGCCAGGCCGCGCCGGCAACGCGCCGGCGCCCCCAGACGCGTCACATCATCGTCCTTGAAGCGGATGCTGCCCGCCGACGGAGGCTGC
The DNA here is from genome assembly GCF_001899075.1 of Devosia sp. 67-54. Lineage (GTDB taxonomy): Bacteria > Pseudomonadota > Alphaproteobacteria > Rhizobiales > Devosiaceae > Devosia_A. The sequence continues at coordinate 62,218 of NZ_MKVA01000009.1, forward strand.
GCCCCCGCCAGCACCGACAGCAGTGTGGTCTTGCCGGCCCCGTTGGGGCCGACGATGCCCAGCGCCTCGCCCTCGCCGATGCTGAGGTCGACACCGTCGAGCACCACAAGCGCGCCGAAGCGCTTGTGCAGCCCGTCGGCGACGAGGATCGGCGTTGTGGCCTGCATGGCACGGCTCCGGATGGCTCCCTTGCGATCAGCTATTGTACGGCAACAGCTTGGCCGCGACGGGAACATTCGGATCGGGAGCATTGTCCACGATCACCAGGTCGAACGGATATTTGCTGCCCGGCTTCGACTTCACCCATTGCGCCCCGATGATCGGGGCCTCCGACACGTTCGGCACCGGTCCGGTGTTGAAGTCGACCTTGCCGACCATGGTCGTGGTGTTGAGGGTCGACAGGGCTTTGGCCAACGCTGCCTTGTCGTTGGGCGTCCCTGCGGCGGCCAACGCCGCGAAGCCGCCGTCGAGCAGCGCCATGCTGGCGCCGAGCTGCTGCTGGCGCTGCTTGCCCGCCGTCGCCTCGTAGCCGCTCGCCAGATCTTCGCCCGACATGCCGGTGAGCGACGATTTGTACGGGAAGGTCCAGTGCCAATAGGCCGCCGTCGCCAGCTTGTCACCAAGATCGCCCACCGCTTCGATGTCGCTTGGGAACAACCCGGTCTTGGCGATCTGCGCGATCTTGATCTGCTTGGTCAGGCCCTGCTGCGCCGCCTGCCGCCAGAAGGCCGCAAAGTCCGGCGGGATCGGGAAGGTGTTGAACATCTCAACCCCCTCGTCCTTGAACTTCTGGATCTGCGACGAATAGTCGGTGGTGCCGTCCTCGTACGGACCCGGATCGATGATCGTATAGCCGCCCTTCTCGAGCAGTGGCGCCAGGGCCGCGCGAATGGCGTTGCCATCGGCGTCGTTGGGATACATCACGCCGATCTTCTTGTTGGTTTCGATGCCCTTCCACATGCTCAGATAGGTTTCGGCGAACACCTCGGTGCCGAAGCTGAACAGGTAGGTCCATTTGAACGGCGACGGTGCGCCCGGCTTGGCGCCACGGCCGAAGTAGAACGCTTCCCACGGCACGATGGTGCCGAGGCACGGTACACCTGCCGCTTCGCAGGCATCGGCCACCGGATTGACCACCTCGGGCGTCGAAGTGGTGAGCATCATGTCGATGCCCTGGTTGTTGATCAGATCCTTGGCCAACTGGCCGGCGCGCGCCGGATCGGATTGCGTGTCCTGGTCGATGATGGTGACGGCATAGGTCTTGTCGCCCACCTTGAAGCCGTTGGCGAGCGCCTTGCGCGCCATGTCGAGCACGTAGCCGTCGCCCTCGCCGAACCCGCCCAGCGGGCCGGTGCGCGGGCTGATGAAGCCGACCTTCAGCGTGTCTGCGGCCTGCGCCGAATTGGTGCCGGCGCCAAGCGCGACGGCACCGGCGGCTGCGGCGGACGATGCGAGGAAGCCCCGGCGGGTAAGGCCGGTCCGGTGTTCTGTCATGTCAGTCCTCCCTTGACGGCCCTCCTGCCGCCGCTGCCACAATCGAGCACCGTTCCGTATTGGTAAAATGAGAAATTTTCCGGTACCCATAACCCGGAGGTTATTCCATGACCGATCTTCCGGTAAAGTTCCGGCATCTGCGCACACTGGTCGAGGTGGCGCGCCAGCAAAGCGTCGGCAAGGCCGCCGACGTGCTGCATGTGAGCCAGCCGGCCGTCACCAAGACTCTGCGCGAGCTCGAAAGCGCGCTCGGCACGACGCTGGTCGAACGCGACGGCCGCGGCATCCGCATCACCCAGTTCGGCGAGGTCTTCCTGCAGCATGCCGGCGCCAGCCTTGCCGCCATCCAGCGCGGCATCGACAGCGTGGCGCGCGCCCGCGCCAATTCCGGCCCGCCGCTGAGAATCGGCGCCCTGCCCACCGTCTCCGCCCGCATCATGCCGGGAGCGCTCGAGCGCTTTTTGGCGCTGCGCACCGGCAATCCGGTCAAGATCGTCTCCGGCGAAAACGTCGTTCTGCTCGAGCAGCTTCGCCTCGGCCAGCTCGACCTAGTGGTCGGCCGCCTCGCTGCCCCCGAATTGATGACGGGCCTCAGCTTCTCGCACCTCTACGCCGAGCCGGTGGTATTCGCCGTGCGCCGCGGCCATCCGCTGTTGCAAGGCCGCGGCTTTGACTTCGCCCGCATCCGCGACTTCACCGTGCTGATGCCGACCCAGGGTTCGGTCATCCGCCCGTTCGTCGAACGCTTCCTCATCGGCCATGGCATCGGCGATCTGCCGGTCGAGATCGAAACCGTGTCCGACGCCTTCGGCCGCGCCATGATCCGGCAGTCGGACGCCATCTGGGTGATCTCGGAAGGCGTCGTCGCCCCCGATATCGAATCCGGCGACACGCAGCGGCTGCCGGTCGATACCTCCGAAACCCGCGGCGCGGTCGGCCTCACCATCCGCGCCGGCGTGCCCGAGCCGCCCGGCAGCGCCCTGCTCGCCAACTGCCTGCACGAGACGGTGCGGGCGCTGGGACTCTAGCCGGATCAGTCCCGCTTGTAGGCGCCCAGCCCCGGCCGGTAGCTCTTGTCGTCGAGGAACTGCCGAAGCCCTTCGTCGCGCCCACGGCTCTTGTCGAGCAGCAGCATCTGCTCGAGCTTGGCGTAGATGTAGTCGTCCGACGCGTCCCACGGCATGTTGCGCACGCGCTTGAACGTGTCCTTGGCGGCCTTCAGCGTCACCGGATTCTTGTCGAGCAGCACCCTGGCGAGGGCCATCACTCGCGCCCGCAATTGCGCCGCGGGCACGGCCTCGTTGACCAGCCCCATCGCCGCCGCCTTGCGCCCGCCGAAGGTTTCGCCGGTCATGATGTAGTAGAGCGCATCGCGATGCCGCATGACTTCCGCCACCGCGCGCGTGACATTGCCGCCCGGCAAAATGCCCCAGTTGATCTCGCTGAGCCCGAACTGCGCCTCCTCGGCCGCGATCGCCAGGTCGCACGCCACCAGCGGTGTGAAAGCTCCGCCGAAGCACCAGCCATTGACCATGGCGATGCTCGGCTTCTCGAAATACATCAGCCGCTGCCACCAGGTGCCCGACTGCCGCCGCACCTTGAGCGTCGCCGCCCGCGGCTTGCCGTCGTTGTCGCGGAAATATTCCTTGAGGTCCATGCCGGCCGACCAGGCCTCGCCGGCGCCGGTCAGCACCAGCACCCCGACCTCGTCGCGGCCTTCGAGGTCGTCGAGCACCTGCAGCATGCGCTCGTTGAGCGCCGGGTTCATCGCATTGCGCTTCTGCGGGCGGTTGAAGGTGACCGTCGCCACGCGATCGGCAATTTCGACAAGCACGACATCGTCGCTCATCCGAACTCTCCATTCATGAGGCGCTCTCGCAGCACCGGCTTCAGGATCTTGCCCGCCGCACTGCGCGGAATGGCCTCGACCACCACTACGCGCGTCGGGCACTTGTATTTCGCGAGGCGAGCGGCGCAGTGCGCGCGCAACGCGTCCGGATCGAAACTCGCTGCGTCCTCCGGCACAACAAAGGCGACGCCGATCTCGCCCCAGCGCGCGTCCGCTATCCCGAGCACCGCGGCGTCAGCGACGGCTCCGCTCGCCGCGACCACGGCCTCGACCTCGGCCGGATAGACGTTCTCGCCGCCCGACACGTACATGTCCTTGAGCCGGTCGACGATGCGATACATCCCCGACATCTCGCGCCGCGCCAGGTCGCCGGTGCGGTACCAGCCTTCGGCGAACGCCGCCGCCGTCTCCGCCGGCCGGTTCCAGTAGCCCGGCGTGACCGACGGCCCCCGCAACCAGACCTCACCCACGTCGCCAGCGCGGACATCGGCGCCATCCGCCACGAGACGGATTTCAATGTGCGGGGCCGGCAGGCCGACCGCGCCGGCGCTGCGCCGCACTGCCTCGCGATCGATCGGGACGTGGATCGCCGTTCCAGCTTCACTCATGCCATAGCCATTGACCAGCGGCACGCCGAACTCCAGGAACCGCTCGATCAGCGCCGGAGCGGGCGGCGCGCCGCCGAGGAAGATCGCGTGCAGGCGCTTGAGCGCGGCGGCGTCGAACGCCGCGTCCGCCGCCAGCGCCTCGGCCATCATCGGCACGGCAAAATAGTGCGTCACGCCAAGCGCCGCGTCGCTAAGCGCCGCCAGCGTACGCGGCACCAGAAAGCGGTCGGTCAACACCAATGTGCCGCCCGCCATCAGCGTCGAACGCGCCACCGCGATCAGCCCGATGGTATGGAACATCGGCAGGTCCGACAATGTCACCGACCCGGCATGCACCTCGCCCACCGCGATGAAGTTCAGCGCCGCCGCGAAGGCATTACGGGCCGTGACGATGACACCCTTGGGCCGGCCGGTGGTTCCCGAGGTGTAAAGCAGGATGATCGGCCGGTGCACCGGCAGCGGCTGGGCCGGCAGCGGCGCGGTCGTGCGGATTTCATCGAGCGCGCCCGTCGCGGCGACGCCCGCGGCGAGCAGCGGCAGGAACTCGTTCTGCGCCACGACCAGGCGCGGCGCACAATCCTCGAGCAGCGCTGCGATCTCCGGCCCCGCGAGCCGCCAGTTGAGCGGCACGAAAATCGCCCCGCAGCGCTCCGCACCCAGCGCCAACACCAGCAGTTCGACGCCGTTCCGGCCAAGATAGGCGACGCGCTCACCCTGCGTCTCGCCCAACCGTGACGCGAGCCAGCCGGCTGCGCGATCGGCCAGCGCAGTCAGCTCCGCATAGGCGAGGCGCTCGCCGCTCGCCAGCGCCACCACGGCCGTCTTTGCCGGCCGCGCCGCCGCCGCATAGGCAAGAGCATCGGTGCTGAACTCGTCCTCGGCCAACCGCTCCTCCGCGATTGTCGTTGCGACAATTGTATGTAACACGTACAAAATTGCCGAGGAGGACGCAAGCATGTCGACAATCGCCACGGATGGCGACGCCGGCCCCGCCCTGCAACTGGGCTGGCTCGAGGCGCTGCTGGGATTTCATCTGCGCATGGCCAGCGCCGCCGTCGCCCGCGACTTTGCCGGCGCGATGCACGGCCTCGACCTGACGCAGAAGCAATATGCGGTGCTGGAGCTGATCGACGCCAATCCCGGCGTCTCGCAAATCGATCTCGCCACAACCCTCGGCACCGACCGCGCCACCATGATGGCCATCGTCGACCGCCTCGACGGGCGCCAGCTCCTCACCCGCCGCCGCTCGGCCAGCGACGGCCGCCGCCAGGCGCTGCACCTCACGGCGGCCGGCGCGCGCCTCCTCATCGTAGCGCGGGACCGCATCGCCGAACACGAGCAGCGTTTCATCGCCGCCCTCGGCGGCCGCGGCGACCACCTGATCGCCATGCTGCGCGAGATTTACGGCAGGCCGGTCTGACGCTGACCCCGTGCTTAAGGGCCTCCGCGCATGAGGCCGCGGTCGACAGGCCGAAGAAGCAGATCTATTTCAGCAGGCCCGGCGACACCGATCCCTGCAATTGCCGCTGGAATACGATGTAGGCCACCAGCACCGGCAGCACCGTGATCACCACGGCGGCGAACAGCGCGCCGAAATCGACCGCATAGCCCGCCTGCGAGGCGAACTTGGCCATGCCCTGCGACAGCACGTAGTTGCCGTCCTTGGTGTTGAGGGCCACCGGCAGCAGGAACTGGTTCCACAGGCCGAGGAAGTTGAAGATGGCGACGGAGGCGAGACCGGGCTTGGCCATCGGCAGCATGATCTGGAAGAAGATGCGCCACGGCCCGCAGCCGTCGAGCGCCGCGGCCTCGGCCACCTCCTGCGGCAGCGTGCGGAAAAACGCATAAAGGAAGAACACCGTGAACGGCAGCGCGAACGCCACATAGGTGATGATCAGCCCCTGCAGCGTGTTGAGCACGTGGAAGCTCTGCAGCACGAAGAACAGCGGCACGATGGCGAGGAACGGCGGAAAGGTCAGGCCGGCCAGCATCGCATAATAGATGATCTTGTTGCCCTTGAACTCGTAGCGCGCCAGCACATAGGCGCACATGGCGCCCAGCAGCATGACGATGACCAGCGCGCTGGCCACCACGATCACCGAATTGAAGAAATATGTACCGATGCCGGCGCTGGTCCAGGCCGAGACATAGTTGTCGAAATTCCAGTTGGCGGGCAGCGTGAAGGGCGAGCTCAGCACCTCCTTGGTCGTCTTGAACGACGACAGCAGCACCCACAGCAGCGGAGCACAGACGATGATCATCCAGGCAATCAGGGCGACGTGCGAGATCGTGGCGACTGTCTTGTCGGTCCAGATGCCGGGCCGTGACGGCGTCTTGCGGACGAGCTTCGGCAGCGGCTGCATCGGCGAGGTGTTCACCGGCCGCCGACCCTCCGTCACCGGACTGACCGACTTGGTCCGCGGCGGCTTCTTTTCGCCGGTGAGATAGAACACCAGGAACACCAGCGCCGCGAACAGCAGCGTGACCACCGCCATCACCACGCCCATCGAGCTGGCGTAGCCGAACTTGGTTTTCTTGAACGCGGTAACCAGCAGGTCCTGCGAAATGGTCAGCGTCGAATTGTTCGGCCCGCCATTGGAGTTGAGGGCCTGCATGTAGACGAAGGCATCGAGCGCGAGGATACCCAGATAGATGTAGGCAGTGCGGATGTTGTCGCGGATCATCGGCACGGTGATGAACACCGCCGTGCGGAAGCGGCCGGCGCCATCGACGCGCGCCGCGTCGTACACCTCGGACGGGATGCCTTTGATCGCGGCGATGAACAGCACCATGTAGAAGCCGACCATCGACCACACGATCACGAAGATCGACGCGCCCATGGCGGTGCGTTCGTCGCCCAGCCATGGGAACGATTTGAACCCGCTGAGTCCGATGCCCGTCAGCAGCCCGTTCAACAGGCCGTTGGAAGGGTCGTACATCTGCGCCCAGATGATGCCGATGACGATCGCCGGCACCACATAGGGAAAGAACGAGACGATGCGGTAGATGCCGGAATTGGCGATGCCGCGCACCTCGCCGCGACTCACGCCGCCGACCGTGACCAGTGTTGCCAGGGTGAGCGACAGCACGATGGTCAGGGGCGGCAGGACGAGCGCCAGCACCAGATTGTTGCTGAGTGCCTTGAGGAAGACGCCGTCCTGCAGCAGCCTGAGGTAGTTGTCGAACCCCACGAAGTTCATCTTCCTGGAGAACCCACCCCAATCGGTGAGCGAGTAGTAGAACGCCTGCACGATGGGCAGGATCACGAAGATGATGTAGATCGCCAGCGGGATCCCCAGGAAGGCCAGCACGAAGCTGGCCTGCCCGAAGCTCGGAAGCGTCCACCGCCGCTTTGCAGCGGCCACCCTTTGTGCTCCTGCCATCGTGCCTTCGGTCACTTCACGACGACCTTGTTGACCGAGCTGTCGTTGTAGACGGCATCGGTGATGCCCTGCAGCGCGCTGGTGAGGCCCGCCACGTCGAGCTTGCCGTCAAGGAAGCTGTTCCAGGGAACCAGCATGTCCTTGTTGGTGCCGTAGAGGTCGACGAAGTTCCAGCTGAAGATGTCCGAGCCGCCATCGGCCAGCATCTTGTTCTGCGACACCAGAGCGGTCGATCCGAACCCGTCTTCGGGAACCAGGCCCTTGACGATGGTGGGAGCGAGACGCGTCTTGCAGAAATTGGTCGCAGCTTCCTTCGACAGCATGGTGCGCAGCAATTCCTTGCCGCCCGCCACGTTGGCGCCGCCCGTCGGAATGATGAACGGCTCGCCGGCAGTGGCGTGCAGCGCGGTCGGCTTCATCTTCGAGCCGGCCGTGACCGCGAGGTCCGGCATGCCGGTCATCTTGAAGCCGTCCTTGGTCGCCTTCTTCATCTCGTTCTCGATCCACGAGCCCGAGGGATAGAGCAGCCATGCCTGATCGTTCGACCACTGCGCCTGCGCCGCGGTGAACTGCGTGCCCGACCCACCGGGATGCATGTAGCCGGCCTGGATGATGTCGTAGAGGTGCTGGAACGCTGCCTGCACCGCCGGATGCGACCAGCACTTGGGCTGGATGTTGTCCAGGGCGAGACGAACCTCGTCGCCACCTTCCTTGATCGCCGAAGCGATCATCGTGGTCTGGTAGTAGGTCGCGGCTTCCTTACCCCAACCGAGCAGGTACTTGCCCTTTTCCTTGGCCTTGGCGCCAAGTTCCTTGGCCTCGTCCCAATTGGTCGGAGCCTTCCAGCCATTCTCGTCAAACAGGCTCTGCGAATACCAGATGCCATAGACGGTCATGACGTAGTTGAGCGCCACGAACTTGTCGCCGAAGGTGCCGGGAGCCTCGACGCCGCCGAACAGCGTGTCGCGGATCTTGGTGCCTTCCAGGTTCGGTGCGTCCAGAACGCTGTTCATGTCCTCGAGTTGGTCGAGGATGGCGTTGAAGCCGATGGCGTCGGCGCCCGAATTGTCGATGATGTCGGGCGGGTTGCCGCCAACGAAGCGCGGCTGCAGTTCCGTCGCGATCTGGGTCGACGGCGACACCGTGACCTTCACCTTCGGGTGGGCCTTCTGCATCACGTCGGCAGCGAACTGCACGTAGTCGATGCCATAGCCGCCGTTGAAAATCACCGCGTCGACGGCCGAGCCGTCGGCAACGCCGAACGGATTGGCCGCATCCTGCGCGAAGGCGCCGGTCGACAGCCCGGTCGAGCCGAGCAGGCCGCCCAGCGGCAGGGCCGCCGCTGCTGCCGCCGTCCCGCGCATGAACGAGCGGCGGTCGATAGTCTTATTGATACCCATTTCTGGTCCTTCCCTTTCCTTAGTGTAGTCCATTAAACCTCACGCCGGCCGGCTTCACAATAAAGCCATCAGGCCTCCCTGCGGATTCGCAAGCCGTAGAGATCTTCGAGAGCACGATTGTGCTCGTCACCTCCTGGAATATTGGCAGAAATATAGACCGGAGGTGTCTTGCCGCGCTGCCGCATCGTCTCGGCCACGCCGATGGTGATGCGCTGCGCAATAAAGGCCGCTGTGATCGAGGACACGGCGCCCACGCCGATGCCGCCCTCGAGCTGCATGGTGCTGTCGCCATAGGGCGCCAGATTGTCGATGACGATATCGGCGATTTCGCTCAGGCGCTTGCCGCTCGGATGCTTGGGCGTCACCCGGCTGGTATGGTCGAGGCTGGTCACCGCGATCACCTTGTGGCCGCGCGCCTTGGCCGCCAGCGCCACGCCCAGGATCGAGCCGTTCACGCCGGAATTCGAGGCGATGATGAACACGTCGTTGGGCTGCACGTCGAACAGCGCCAGCAGGTTCTCGCCGACATTGGGGTCGCGCTCGAATTCGGCGCCCCCCAGTTCCGACACCTTGCGGTCGCCGCGCAGCACCAACGTGCGAAGCGCGATGCGGTTGGTGGCGATCAGCCCGCCGGCGCGACCTGCGATTTCCATGGCGAATGCCTCGGAGTGGCCGGTGCCGAACGCCTGCACCACGCCGCCCGCCTCGAGCGAGTCCGTGATCAGCGCGATGGCGTCGTCGATCGGCCCGCCGGTAACCGCCAGGCGCTCCAGCCGCGTCGTGATCTCGCTGAGGTACTGCTTGATAAGGTCGGTCATGGTCAACTTGGCTCGTTGGACAGAGGGGCCGGCGCCCGGCGCGCCGCCGCGTGAGAGGAAGGTCCGCCGCGCATCGGCCGGCGGCGTGGCGCCACCGCGGCGCCGGAGGCCGCGAGCAGCCGCGTGGTGCGATCGAAATTCGACTGCGCGATGAGCAAATAGAGCAGGTCGACCACGAACAACTGGCAGTGCCGCGCCGACAGATCCGCCGGTTGCAGATAGCCGTCCGGCGACGCCGCGATCAGCACGTCGTCGGCCAGCCGCGCCAGCGGCGACTCCGGATTGCCGGTGATCGCCACGGTGCGGGCACCCGAAGCCTTGGCCACCGACAGCATCTGGATGGTCTCGTCGGTGCGGCCGGTATTGGAAATGCCGATCGCCACGCATTTGCGATCGAGGATCGCCGCGCTGGTAAGACCGTTATGCACCTCGGCCCAGGTGTGGACATTGATGCCGATGCGATAGAGGCGCGCCTCGATCTCCAGCGCCGTCAGGGCACTGCCGCCGACGCCGTAGACGTCGACATGCGGCGACTTGGCGATCGCCTCGGCCACGCGCATCGCCGTCGGCAGATCGAGCAGCCCCGCCGTCGTCTGCAGCGACAGCACATGCGTGTTGAGCAGCGCCCGCCGAATCTCATCGGGCGGATCGTGCGGGCCGAACGACCGCCCGATATCGGCGATCCATGCCGCCTGCGCCCCGCCGCGACCGACATCTTCGGCGATGCCGACGCGCAGTGGCGAGTAGCCGCCATAGCCGATCATCCGGCAGAACCGCGTGACGCTCGCCGCCGACGTTCCCGCGCGGTCGGCCAACTCGGTGATCGACAGGTTCAGCGGCGCCTTGGGATCTTCGATGAGCACCGCCGCAATCTTCGCCATCGTCGCCGGCATCTGCGACTGATACGTCTTGATGCGGTCCAGAACGCTGAACGTCTTTGCGGGAACGGTCATCTATGCTAACGAGCCCACGCCTGAAAATTGCTCTCAAGAAGGTCGACACGCTGGTGAAAACAATTCTTATCGAGCAAGTGCGCCGATTGCAAGCGACGTGATGGCTGAAATGGACAAGACCCTGCTCGCCATCGATGTCGGTGGCTCGACCTCGCGGGCCTGCCTGATCGACACCAGCGGCCGCTGTCTCGGGCGTGGCCGCAATCGCGGCGGCAACCCCGCCTCGAACACCCCCGAGCAGGCCGCCGCCGCCATTATTTCCGCAGTCGAGGCCGCCATCGCCGAGGCGGCGATCGAACATCCCGACATCGCCGTCGCGCTGATCGCGCTCGCCGGCCCGCAAAAGCACGTCGCGCTGGCGAAACTGGAAACGGCGTTCCGCGCCGCCGGGCTCACCGGTCCCATCGTCTTTGCCGGCGACGTCCAGGCGATGTTCTCGTCCGTCACTGCGACCACCGAGGGCTATTGCGTCATCGCCGGCACCGGCGCCGGCGCCGTGCGCATCCGCGGCGGCGAGGTGGAACGCGTCGTCGACCTTGCGGGCTGGCTGGCCGGGGACCTTGGCTCCGGCTTCTGGCTGGGCCAGCAGGCGGCGCGCGCCGCCGTCGCCGATCTCGAGGGCCGCGGCGAAAAAACGTCGCTGACCTCCGCCCTGCTCGCGGCCTTCGACATCCCCTGGAGCGAAGACCGCATCCTCGGCCGTCCCGCCCCGCTTCGTCTGTTGATCGACGCGATCTACGCCATTCGCCCGATCGAATTGGCGCGCTTCGCGCCGCTGGTTTTCGCCGATCGCAACGACCCCGTCGCGACAGGCCTCATCGCGGCGGCCGAGCGCTATCTCGCGCGACACTTTGCCTTGGCGTTCGACGCCACAATGCCGGGACCTGTCGTCTTGGGCGGGGGCGTCGTCACGCATTTGACCGGCGTCGCGCCCGCCATCGCCGACCTCGTTCGCGCTGCCGGGCACGAGCCCGACATCCGGGTGGCCGCCGACGGCTCGGTCGGCGCCGCCGTGCTCGCCCTGCGCGCAGTCGGCATCACCGTCGACGAACCGACGGTCGCGACCATCGCCGCCTCGATGGCAGCACCAAGCCTGGGCCCGGCAGCGCCTTAGTCTTCGAGTTGGTGCATGCGCAGATCAAGCGCTCGCGGCAGCGGGTGCGTCGTCAGGTCCTGTCGGATTTCATCGATCGTCGCGAGACGCCCGAGTTCGGCCTCCAGCCGCCCGCGCCGCAGCCGGCCCCACAGGTCCGAGAGCAACGTCTCGCCTTCGCGGATCGTGGCGAAGCGCCGGCTCAGCAGCAGCCGTTCGAGCTCGTCGAATTGTCCCGCATCGGCTGCCACGACCGCCCGCGCCAGAATGATCCGCTCGTTGTCGCGAATGCCCGCCGGCAAGGCCTCGACGAACGCCTTGAGTTCGGCGGGCCGCTCGGCCGCCATGAAATGCGTGGCGATCTCCACTGCCAGCTCGGCGGGTGCCTCGCCTGTCCGCCAGGCGCGCAGATAGTCCGCTGACGCGGCGCCGGCATCGACGGCCATGAGCGCGCGCAGCCGATAGGCCGGCCAGCTCGGCCGCAGCGCCAGCGAGCGCTCCACGTGCTCGTACGCTGCGATGCGGTCGCCTCGATCGAGCAGCGCGGTACCCAGTGCCAGTTCATGCAGCCAGCTCGTGCCCTGCGCCGCAGCACTGCCAGCGATCCGATCGGTCCAGACCTGCGACACCGCGATGCCTTCGGGCACTTGGCGCAGGCTGCGCTCCGAAACGGTGCTCCCTCGCGCCAGTTCGTCCCAGAAATCGTCGGGCGCCGTCACGGCGAAGTCGAGGCCCGCCGCCAGCGGTCGGCCCAGCAGCAGTTCCTGCCGCTGTCCCCATGGCTCCCCCTCGGACACGCGTCCATCGAGCGGCAGTCGCGCCTGCTCGCGCAGGAACGCATCGATCTCGGCCAGCTCGGTCGGCGGCACCGCGCCGTCGACAAAATCTGCCGCGTGCGCCACCGCCGCGCCGTATTCCGCATCATGAGCGCGACCTGCTTCCAGCCGCACTGGAAAGAATGCCTCGGTCCAGTCGAGCTCGGCGCCGCCACCGAGCACGAAGCGCTGGTTCTGCGTCGGCGCGACGCCGCTCTGGATTTCGAGGTACTTTCCCTCGCCCGGCCGCGACAGATAATCCATCCAGTTCTGCCCGCCCGGCGCACTGCCGAAATAGAAGAATTTGCGGCCCACCATTTCGCCGGTGCTGGTCTGTCCCAGCCCGAAACCGTCGCGGCCCACCGACATCACGAAGCGCCGATCGGCATGCGGCGCCCGGAAGAACACCGATGTCGCGTTTTCCCAATTGTCCGGGTAGGACGCATCCCAGTCCGGCCGCGGAAACTCGCAGCGGCCGAGATTGTTGCCCGGCCAGATGTGTTCAACCGAATAGTCGGCGGGACTCAGCACCCGCGTTCCCTCACCCATCGGCGCGGCGATGTTGGTCCACCAATAGGCGAGCTTCGCCTCGGCCGACGGATTGACGATGCGTCCGTGGGCATAAAGACACGCACCGTCGCTGGGCAGGAACAGGTCGACCTGCCACGTCGCCTCGACGATCCGGTCGAATTCGTAGATCCGGAGGACCGGCCCGCGCGGCGTGTCGCGCACGCCCGCGAACACCGGGGCACAGGTGAACGGCGTATGCCCGGGGATCAGCCCGTTCCACTCGATACCGCCCGAGAACCAGGCGTTGAGCGCGGCAAGGTTGGCCGGCTGGAACACCGGATTGCGGAACACCAGGTCGCGGCCAGTCTCGAGGTCCTTGAGCTCCAACAGCCGCCCGCCGAGCGAGGGCGCCACGACCGCCCGCAACCGTCCATTCTCGATCGCCACGACATCGAGCTTGCCCGGCCGCACCTCGCGATCGTAGTCGTCCGAAACCTGATACGGCAGGATCGAATCCTCGCCCCAGCGGAAGCCGTTGGCGCTCTCCTCCTCGGTGAGACCGACGTTAGGCGGAGTCGGACGGTCCGGCATCGGCTGCTGCCAACGGAATCGTGGCATGTTGCTAGGACGCCCCAGCCGCGCCATCGGCAGGCTGAGGACCTCCTTGCGGATTTGCGTGATTCCCATGGCCGCCGGCTCCTTCAGGTCAAGACCGCCACCTGCTCGCAGACAATTGCTCGGAGAGCAAGACGGCTCGCCGACGCTATGATCGGTGCTGTTTAGAACGATGCACTGGTGTGCACGGGTGATCTTTCCCTACATATTCAACTCCTGCAAAACAGCCTATTGCGATCACTGCACAGGTGTGCAACCGTAGTCGACGCCGGCAGAGGAGGAACAAGTGCAGGCGGAGGGGACAAGATACCTGCGGCGGGGCGGAACCGCATGAGTACGCCGGACGCGCCGGCGAAGCCGGCCCTTGCCGCAACGCCGCGGCAGAACGAGCAAATGCGGTCGAAGGGCCGCTCGCGTTCCGTCTGGCGGCTGGCCCTGCGCGACCCCACCACCATCATCGGCATCCTCGCCGCGATCCTGTTCGCCTACCTGATCGTCGTGCCGGTGATCTCGATGCTGTCGGACGCCATCCTGGTGCAATTCGGCGAGGAGCGCCGGGCGCACGCCGCGGTCGGCATGCCGACCCTCTACTACCTCACGCGCACATTCAGCTCGGCAGTGTCGTCCGACCTGTTCTGGCAACCCCTGGTTCACACGCTCGAAGTCGCGGCGGGGGCAATCATCCTTGCGGTCGCCATCGGCGGCACCATGGCGTGGCTGCTGAGCCGCACGAACATGCTCGCGCGCCGCTGGCTCGCCACCGCCCTGATCGTCCCCTACATGCTGCCAGCCTGGACCTTTGCGCTCGCCTGGACGACGCTGTTCAAGAACCGCACCATCGGCGGCCAGCTCGGCTGGCTCGAGGCCATCGGGCTGTCGCCGCCCGACTGGCTCGCCTATGGCCAGGTCCCCATCACCATCATCATGGCGCTGCACTACGCGCCCTTCGTGATCCTGCTGTTCGGCAATGCGCTGCGCCGCTTCGACTCGCAGCTCGAGGACTCGGCCCGCGTGCTCGGCGCCGGCACCACCACGGTGACCACCCAGATCATCCTGCCGCTGATGCTGCCGTCGCTGCTGTCCGCGATCATCCTGATCTTCGCCAAATCGCTGGGCGAGTTCGGCGTGCCCTACGTCCTGGGCCTGCCGGTCGACTTCGACGTGCTCTCCACCTCGCTCTACCGCAACATCTCCTCGCGCCACACCGGCGTCGCCGCCGTCCTGGCGGGTTCGATCATGCTGATCGGCATCCTCTCGATGCTGGTCGACGCCCGGCTCGTGCGCGAGGCCCGGCGGTTCGTCACCATCGGCTCGAAGGGCTCGATGAACCGGCTGAGCGCCCTCGGCCCGCTCCGCCTGCCGGCCACCGGCCTTGCCTTCCTCATCTTCCTGCTCAGTGTCGGCCTGCCGCTCGCCACGCTGTTCCTGTCGACCATCATGCGGCAGCCGGCGAATTTCTCGCCCGACAATTTCACCCTCGATTTCTGGATCGGACACGATCTCGGCACGGTAGCGCTGCGGACCGGCATTCTACTGTCACCCGACCTCTGGAACGCCGCCTGGAACAGTCTGTGGATCGTCGGCACCGCCTCGGTCACCTCCGGCATTCTCGGCCTGCTCGTCGGCTACGTCGTCGCCCGCACGCTGCTCTGGCCGCTGGCGATGTTCCTGCGGCACGTGACTTTCCTGCCCTATCTGGTCCCCGGCATTGCCTTCGCCGCCGCCTATCTGTCGCTGTTCGCCGTGCCGCGCGGCCCCATTCCGTCGCTCTATGGTACCGCCTTCATCCTGCTGCTGGCGCTCGTCGCCGAGCAGATGCCCTATGCGTCGCGCGCCGGCATCTCGGCCATGATGCAGCT
This sequence comes from Devosia sp. 67-54, assembly GCF_001899075.1. Taxonomy (GTDB): domain Bacteria; phylum Pseudomonadota; class Alphaproteobacteria; order Rhizobiales; family Devosiaceae; genus Devosia_A. Next base: position 77,615 of record NZ_MKVA01000009.1, read on the forward strand.
CGGCAAGGATCCGGAAGAAGCCGCGCAGATCGCCGGCGCCGGCTGGCTGCGGCGCATGTTGTCGATCGTCATCCCGATCCAGAAGGGCTCGCTCAGCACCGGCATCCTCATGCCCTTCATCTCGGGCATCAAGGGGCTCAGCCTGTTCGTCATTCTCGCGGTGCCCAGCACCGACGTGCTGACCACCTATTCGCTGCGGCTCGTCGACTACCATTATACGCAGGCGGCCAACGCCGTCGTGCTCATCATCGCCGGCCTCGCCTATTTCGGCACGCTGCTGGCGCAGAAACTGACCAAGACCAATTTGGCCGAAGGACTGGGTGGCTAAGATGCCGACGATCAGCCTGCGCAATGTCGAAAAAAGCTACGGCAACGGCGCCCTCAACGCCGTGAGCGACCTCGATCTCGAGATCGGCGACGGCGAATTCATGTGCCTGCTCGGCCCCTCCGGCTGCGGCAAGACCACGACGCTGCGCATGATCGCCGGCCTCGAACATCTGAGCGGCGGCGAGATCCAGGTCGGCAGCGACAAGGTGGACGATGTCGACGCCGGCATCTTCGTGCCGCCGGAGCGACGCGGCATGGGACTGGTGTTCCAGAGCTACGCGCTGTGGCCGCATCTGACCATCGAGCGCAACACCGATTTCGGCCTCCGGCTGCGCAAGGTCCCGAAGCCCGAGCGCGAAGCGCGCGTCACCGAAGTCATGCAGGCTCTGGGGATCGAGCAATACCGCGACCGCTATCCGTCGCAACTGTCGGGCGGCCAGCAGCAGCGCGTGGCGCTCGCCCGCATGCTCGCCGTCAATCCGCAGGTCCTGCTGCTCGATGAGCCGCTGTCCAACCTCGATGCACGCCTGCGCCTCGAGATGCGGGCCGAGCTCAAGCGCCTGCACGAGGCGTTCAAGACCACCATCGTCTTCGTCACTCACGACCAGTGGGAAGCCATGACGCTGGCCACCACCATCGCCGTCATGCGCGACGGCCGGCTGCAGCAGGTGGGAACTCCCAATGACATCTACGATCGGCCGGCCAACCGTTTCGTCGCCGAATTCGTCGGCAATCCACCCATCAACCTCGTCGAGATGAGCGCGGCCGAAACGTCGACTCTGGCAAGGGCGCTGCGGCCGGTGCTCGGCGAGCGCACCGACGTCGGATCGGTCGGCATCCGGCCCGAAGCGCTGCATCTGGCCACCACCGATGCCGAGGTTCCGACCGGAGCCTTCCACGTCCGCGCGCGCATCAGTGGCGTGCTGCCGACCGGGGGAAGCTGGATCGTCGAAATTGCCGCCGGCAACGACAAGCTGTTTGCGGCCGCGCACGAGCCGCCCGGCTTTACCGCCGGCGACGACGTGGTCGTCTGGGCGAAACCGGCGGCGCTACACCTGTTCAATGCCGCGGGCGATCGGCTGGCAGGTTTGGCGTCGCCGGACCACGCCCGCAAGAACTGACACCGAGGAGGGGAACGAATTGACATCATCATCCACCATCTGCCGCTGGCTCATGGGAGCAGCGTTGCTCGCCGGCTCTGCCATGCCGGCGCTAGCCGACGACTTCAGCCTCGACGCGCTGATCGCGGCCGCCAAGCAGGAAGGCCCGATCACCGTCTACGCCACCACCGGCAAGATCGTTGAAACGGCGCAGAACTTCACCAAGAAGTACGGCGTCCAGGCCACCGGCAAGAAGGTCAACGAGCCGACCCAGGTCGAGCTCTTGATCCGCGAGTCGCAGGCCGGCAAGATCGTCGGCGATGTATCCGTCTCCGGTGACGTCGCGGCTTCTGTGGCGCAACTGATCCCGGAAGGCATCGCCTATAGCTGGGTGCCGCCGGACCTCGCTGCCGACATCCCCGCCCCGCTGCAAAATCCGCTGGTGGTGGTCAGCGACGAGCACGTCATCACCTACAACACCGAAGCCTACGACAAGTGCCCGATCACCAATCTCTGGCAGCTCACCGAGCCCGAGTGGAAGGGCAAGGTGGCAATGCTCGATCCGCTCGACAAGCCGAACTACGCCGACTGGTTCAACCAGATGGCGATGCATCACGACGCCGACCTGGCCAAGGCCTATCAGGACCTCTACGGCAAGCCGCTTGATGCGGAGCCCGGCAGCGCCACCAAGGCCTGGGTCAAGGCGCTCGCCGCCAACGCCCCGCTGCTCGCCGATTCCGAAGCGGTCTCGGCCGCCGTCGGCGCTCCGGGACAGAAGGCGCCGTTCGTCGGCCTCAACTCGGTGGCCAAGTTCCGCAACAATGTCGACAAGGGTTACAAGCTCGGCATCTGCGGCGGCATCGATCCGGTCTCGGGCTTCATCTATCCGGGCTTCGGCCTCATCGCCAAGGGCACCAAGAGCCCCAACGCCGCCAAGCTCTTCATCCACTATCTGATGACCGAGGAAGGCATCTCCAACCAGACCATCGACGGCAAGATGTCGGGCAACAGCAAGATACCGCCCAATCCCGACGAACAATCGGGCATTGCCGCCTACATGAACCAGCTTACGCCCTACGACAGCTCCACGGCCGCCGATGACTACGACGCCCGCCAGGACTGGCAGGATTTCTGGACCGTCAACTACAAGCGCTGAACAAGACAGAGAGGAGAGACCACCATGAGCAGGACGCTCACCGCCGTCGCCGCCCTGGCCATCGCCGGCGTCGCTGCGGCCGCCATCGCCGCGCCGGCCCTGGCCGACGACTTCAGCCTCGACGCCCTCATCGCCGCCGCCAAGGGTGAGGCGCCGATCACCGTCTACGACAGCACGGGCAAGATCGTCGAGCAGGCAAAGGCCTTCACCAAGAAATACGGCGTCGAGGCCACCGGCACCAAGATCAAGGCGCCCGACTCGCTCGAAATGGTGATCCGCGAACACCAGGCCAACAATGTGCAGACCGACGTGATCCTGCTCAGCGATCCGCCGGCCGCCATCGCCCAGCTGCTGCCCGAGAAATTCGCCGAAAGCTGGATGCCGCCCGACATGCTCGACAAGGTGCCCAAGCTCTACCAGGACCCGCTGGTCGTCACCAACGACGCTAACGTCTGGGCCTACAACACCGAGGTCTATGACAAATGCCCGGTGAGCAACATCTGGCAGCTCACCGAGCCGCAGTGGAAGGGCAAGGTCGCCCTGCAGGACCCGCTGGGCAAGCCGAACTACGACGACTGGTTCAACCAGATGCAGACGCATGACGACGCCAAGGTCGCCGCCGCCTACAAGGCCCTCTACGGCAAAGACCTCAAGACCGACGAGGACAGCGCCACCAAGGCATGGGTGAAAGCCCTGGCGCAGAACGCGCCGCTGTTGACCAGCAGCGACGACGAAGCCTCGGCGGCGGCCGGCGCTCCGGGGCAGAAGGAGCCCTTCATGGCGCTGGTGAGTTCCGCCAAGTTCCGCAACAATGCCGACATGGGCTACAAACTCGGCCTGTGCACCGGCATGGACCCGTGGTCCGGCTGGCTGTCGTCGAAAGTGGCGCTCATTTCGTCGGGCACCAACAGCCCCAACGCCTCGAAGCTGTTCATCCACTACATGCTGACCGAGGAAGGCATCGCGCCGCAGGCGATCGACGGCAAGCGCTCGACCAACATGTCGCTGTCGCTGCCCGCCGACGAACCTTCAGGAATTGGCAAGGTGTGGGACCAGCTCGAGGACTATGACGTCTCGACCGCCGCGTCGGACTGGGACGCGCGCGAGGACTGGCAGGATTTCTGGCGTCTCAACTATCACAAGTAATACTCCCGACTGTGCCGGATCGGAATTGCGTTCTGGTCCGGCCTTTTTCCCGATTTGGCGCGGTGCGCGATAGCCGCCGGACGAACACGACGAGGATCACCTGGCATGAGGCCGGAAAACCGTATTCCGACGGGCAGGTTGTGCCGCCCCAAGGCGCTGCTGCTTGACTTCGGCGGCGTCGTGGTGCTTACCCGCCACAACCCGGATTGGCCCGAGCGCCTGGCCGCTCACGTCGCGGCCCTACTGCGCGATGTGGGCGCGGCCGACCCGCGACTGCCTACGCCGTCCATCGCTGCCGACATCCGAGCCGCCGCCATCGCCGATTCGCACTGGAAGAACGCCATGTCGCGGCCCTACGCGCCGCGCGAGCTGCGCCACGAAGAGTATTGGGGCGACTTCGTCGCCGCCGACTGGCCGGCAGCGGCTCGCGATGCAGTGGTCGCCGAAGCCGCCGAACTCTGCCGCGTCATGGGCCATCTGCGCTCCGAGCGCACGCTGCGCGACGGCATGCTCGACCTGCTCGACGCCGCTCGCGCCCGTTCCATTCCCGTCGGCATCGTCAGCAACGCGCTGGCCGGTCAGGTGCATGTCGACTTCCTCACCGAGCACGGCCTGCTCGACCGCTTCGCCGCCATCGTTCACTCCGACGCCGTGGCCATGCGCAAGCCCAACCCCGGCATGATCGAGTATGCCGCGGGGCTGCTTTCGGTCGCGCCTGCCGACTGCTGGTATGTCGGCGACAACTACGATCGCGACGTGCTGTGCGGCCGCCGCGCCGGCGTTGGCGGAAACATCCTGATGGAAGCCCGCAAGACCTACGATCCCCCCTACGATCTCGACCTGCGCCCCGACGCCATCGTCGCCGATCCGGTCGGCCTGCTGGCGTTGTTCACGGGCATGACCGGCGAGGTGGCAGCATGAGCGATCACGCCGAAGCCACCTATCTGCGCGACATCGCGATCCGCGCCGCGCGGCTGGTCGAAGCGCCGCTGCGCACCGCCTTCCGCTCCGGCATGGACGTCGCCTACAAGCGCGACTGGCACGACGTGGTGACCGTCCACGACAAGCAGGGCGAAGCCACCATTGCCGAATTCATTCTGCGCGAAGTGCCCGACTCCACCCTGGTGGGTGAAGAGGGCGGGCATCGCGGCAGCGGCCGTGTCCGCTGGTACGTCGATCCCATCGACGGCACCGCCAATTTCGCACGCGGCTTCGCCTTCTGGTGCGTGTCGATCGCCGCGGTGGTCGACGACGTGCCGGTTGCCGGCGTCGTGCTCGACCCTGTGGCCGGTCACCTGTTTGCCGCCGACCTCGATGGCGCCACATGCAATGGCCGCCCCATCCGCTCGCGCGCTCGCGTCGACGAGCGCGAAGCGACGTTGATCACCGGCTATCCGGCGAGCCGCGATTTCGAGCGTGACGGACGACCCAAGGCGCTCACCCATTTCGCCAACCTCGCCGAGGCGTTCCAGACGCTGCGGCGGCCGGGCAGCGCCGCACTCAGCATTTCGCACGTCGCTGCCGGCTGGGTCGATGCCGCCCTTGGCCTCTGGGTCAATCCCTGGGACGTCAGCGCCGCCATTCTCATCCTGCAGCAGGCGGGTGGCCGCTATTTGCCGTTTGACCTCGGCAAGGTACCACCCGGCACGCCCGCCCATCTATGTCCCGGCTACGTCGCGCTCGGCGAGGGCGCCGACTATCCCACTCTGCTTAGCATCGCCGGCGAGATTTCGCTCGACCGCAGCCGGGGTGAGCGCCCTGTCCCATCGTCAACCACGCCTGTCCACGCCTGACCAACGAACGAGACCCGCATTGACCACCCCCTCCATTTGCACCGCGACCCGGAAAGGATCTTTCCGATGGCTGCCGTGACCGCCCTGCCCTCGGACGAGACCCGCCTCGATCTCGACCGGCGCGAAGCGGCGTGTCGCGCGTTGGCGCTATCGGCCGGGCAACTCGCCAGCCGCGCCTTCGCCGAACGCGGCGCCAGCGGCGCCGTCAGCCTCAAGGGGCCGCAGGATTTCCTGACCGAGACCGACGCCGCCGTCGAGCAGCATCTGCGCACCGGCCTCGCCGCTGCCTTCCCCGATGACGGCTTCCTCGGTGAAGAGGGCGGCGGCGTCCTCAAGGACCGCGTCTGGGTAGTCGACCCCATCGACGGGACCGCCAATTTCGCCCGCGCCATTCCGCACTTCTGCATTTCCATCGCGTTCGTCGCCGCCGGCCGCATCGAACTCGGCGCCATCTGCAACCCCAGCACGGCCGAGCTCTATTTCGCCCGTCGCGGCCGCGGCGCCACCCGCAACGGCATGCCTATCCACGTTGCCGCCACCAGCGACTACCGCGCGGCCTGCGTCGAGTTGGGCTGGTCGACGCGCGTCCCCAACGCCGACTATGTCGGAGCGCTGAGCCGCATCCTCGACCGTGGCGCCAACGTGCGCCGCGCCGCCTCCGGCGCGCTCGGCCTCGCTTATGTCGCCGATGGTCGGTCCGACGCCTATGCCGAGCTGCACATGCATCCGTGGGATTGCCTCGCCGGCCTGCTGCTGGTTGAAGAGGCTGGCGGCATCGTCGCCCCCTTCCTCGAGCTTGGCGGGCTCGAGCATGGCGGCGCCGTTCTGGCCGCCACACCAGCCATTGCCGGTGGGATCAGCGAGGTTACCGGAATTGCACTCTAGTGAAAAGCATGCGGTGTCGCCGCGCTACGATCGAGCGAGCATCAGCCGCGTAGCCGAGAACGTGCAGCCATATGGCGTCGATTTGTTCATTAGTGGCATGGAGGGGGCCAGCAATCTCGCGCTGTTGCACGCCAACGATATCGGCATCGTCGTCAACTGCGCCGTCAATCTCGACCTCGATTTCGTCGACCAGCCGCTGTCGCCGCCCGGCCAGGCGGTCGCCTATGGCTACAGCCCCATCCGCTACTACAAGCTCGGGCTGATCGACGGCGACGGCAACCCCGACACCATGCTGCTCGCCGGCTATTACCTGCTCAAGGGGGCGCTCGAGCAGGTGCTGCCCGACAAGCCGAGCTACCCCATGCGCGGTGGCCGCAACGTGCTGCTCAACTGCCGCGCCGGGCGCAGCCGCTCGGCCATTCTCGCCTCGCTGTTCCTGTGGCAGACCGAGCCGGCGCGCTTTCCCAGCCTCGAGGCGGCGCTGGACCAGGTGCGCCAGCGCCGTGAGCTGCATCCGGACGAATGGTTCGAAACCCCGAAACCGGTGCTGATCGCTGCCGCCCGCCGCGCCGGCGCCTGGGCTGGCATGATCGAGGCGTCCGGCCACTAGCCATGCAGATCGCCGTCGTCGCCGACCCGCACTACCACGACATTTTCGGCTGGCCGGACGCCACCGGCGAGCGGCCGGCGCTGCGCAGCTTCGCCGACTCCATGGCCTCGACCCGCATTTTCAACGAGAGCTTTGCCGTTTTCCGCGCCGTGCTCGACGATATCGTGCGTGCCGGCATTTCCATCGTCGTCATCGTCGGCGATTTGACGGACGATGGCCAGGCTGCGACCGTCCGTTCGGTCAATACGCTGCTCGCCGACTACACCAACCGCCACGGCCTCCGCTTCTATATGACGCCGGGCAACCACGACCTCTTCGCCCTCGCCGGCCGCCACCAGTCCAAGCGGTTCCTCAACACCGACGGCAGCACCCTCTTGGTAACCAGCGACGCGGCGGAATCGGCCGGATCGTCCATTGCGCGCCTGGTGACGCCCGAAATGCAGTGCGGCGGCTATGCCGATGGCCTCGAAGCCTACGGCCACGGCTTCTTCCGTCGCCCGGAGGATCTGCATTGGGAAAGCCCGTTCGGCGCCAGCGACGCTCTGGCAGACCGGCGCTTTGTCATCCGCTCCGCCGACCACGGCATGTCCGTCCAGATGGTCGACGCTTCCTACCTGGTCGAGCCCGTCCCCGGCCTCTGGCTGCTGTCGCTCGACGGCAACGTGTTCGAGCCGCGCAACGGCAGCAGCGACCCGCTCGCCGAAGCCACCTACTACGACAGCAGCAACGCCGGCTGGAACGCGGTGCTCAAGCACAAGCGCTTCCTGTTCGACTGGGCGGCGGACGTCGCGCGCCGGGCGCGCCAGCAGGGCAAGCAACTGCTCGCCTTCTCCCACTATCCGCTGATCGACCCGCAGGCCGACAGCTTCGCCGACGAACTGGCCCTGTTTGGCCAGTCGAGCGCGGTGCGCCGCTCGCCTCGCCCGCCGGTCGTCGCCGCCGGCGTCGACACCGGCATCGGGGTGCATTTCAGCGGCCATCTGCACGTCAATGGGACGACCGCCGTGTTCGACAAGGGCAAGTTCCTCGTCAATATCGCGGTCCCGTCGCTGGTGGCCTATCCCGCAGCCTATAAGCGCGTCCGCTTCGACGCCGACAGCATGTGCATCGAAACCGTAGCGGTCGACGAGGCTCCCGGCTTCGATGCCGCCTTCGCCGGCTATCGCAGCGAGGCCCGCCGCGAGGGCTCCGGCACCGCCGGGCTCGACGCCGTGTCAAGCTATGCCGATTTCTGCGACATGCACCTGCGCGAGCTGGTCCGGCATCGCTATCTGCCGCTCGAATCCCCCGCCGACCTTGCCGGCCTCATCGGCGATCTTTCGATGGCGCAACTGGCCGAGCTGGCCGGCCTCGAAGCCGGCCTCGATCCGCTTGCCACCACCCTACCCGCCTTCGAATTCCTGGTGGACTGGTATCGCCTGCGCAAAGCGCGCGAGTTGGCCCTGCCGCTCGTCGCGCCGCAACGCCTGGCGCTCTACCGCGAGCTCTGCGCCCGCTTTCGCCGCGGCCATTGGCCGGAGGGCAGCGTCGCCGCCCGCCTCGCCGCGATTTTCCGCATTCTCGAGATCAACCTAGGCGGCCTGCCCTCGGATCGCTTCGTCATCGACCTGAGGAACGGCCGGGTCACTTCGGCCGGACGGACCGACGCCACACCGGCTCCGCTTGCAGGTAATGCGGCCTAGGCGCCGGCGGCGCCGGTGACTCGACCGACAGCAGGTGCGCGATATGCTCAGCCATCCGCTCGATCGGCTGCCGGAAGGTCGTGAGCTGATACGACACCCAACCGGCCTGTTCGATGTCGTCAAAACCCACGATGCAGAAATCGTCGGGAATGCGCAGGCCGAACTCGTGCCGAGCCGCGTCCATGAAGCCGCAGGCCAACAGATCGGTGACGCAGAAAGCAGCGTCCGGCCGGTCGGCGCGGCTCAGCAGTGCGCGCGCCGCCTCGAGCCCCGTGGCGTAGGCCGTCGGCCCCGCACGGACCAGCGAGACGAGAACTCCCCCGGCTTTGGCGGCGGCGGCGAAGGCCTGCTCGCGACCGACGAGGCTGCTGGTCCCCGCCTGCGACGAGACGATGCCGATATGCCGGCAGCCGGCGCGATACAGCATGTCGAAGGCGCGGCGGGCCGCATCCTCGTTGTCGACGATCAGATGCTCGGTGCCGGGATGCCGATCTTCGCGGTTGATCAGGATGACGTGCTGCCCGTTGGCGATACAGGTGTCGATCAGCGACGACGCCGGCGATCCCGACAGTACCACCGAGGCGTCGGCACGATAGTTGAGCGTCTGCCGCAGCGCCGCCTCGACACTTCCCGAGGGGCCCGCGGCGTTGATCACCATCGGCACCTTGTCGACGTCCTGCAGCCGCCGCGTCAGCGCCTCCAGCATCTTGGCCTGGAACGGCGCCTGCAGATCCGCGGCGATCAGGCAGACGATGCCGGAGCGCTCATGGATCAGCCCGCGCGCCAGATGGTTGACGTGGTAGCCGAGCGACTCGGCCGCCTCCAGCACCTTGCGCCGGGTCGGCTCCGACACGCTGGCGCCCGGCGTGAAGGTCCGCGACACGGCCGAACGCGATACGCCGGCGCGCTCCGCCACCTGCTGCGCGCTTACGAAGGATTTGCCGACCCGAAAGGCCATCTACCGTCACCGCCATCGTTGCACACACTGTGCACCCGATCAGAATACAGTTCAAAAAAACATTGCACTCCAATATGTTGCTTATTGCAATCCCGTGCAAATGTCCACCGACACCGTAGTTTTCCTCACGTTTGCTTCGAATTCTACCGTTGTGCTGGACGTCCCTTAAGAACACTCCTATTACAAAGGTCGACTGCGGCGGTTACCGTGGCCCCTGGGGGCGTTTCTTTGCAAAAGCTATGGTCAACGCGATCGGCCTCGCGGCAGAGGACAGCTGTCGCTTTGCTGTGGCTGGTTCCGACCCTTCTCGTGCTGGCGGCGCCCACCCTTGCCGCCGGTTCGGCCAACCCACCTGCGGCCGCGCCGGTCGCGACGGAGGCGCCTCCCGCAAAGAGCGACTTCGTGCTCGAGGGGTTCCGCTCGGCCAAGTTCGGCATGACACAGGACAAGGTGCGCGCCGCCATCAAGGCCGATTTCGGACTCAGCGGCGATGCCGTGGTCGCCGGTACTAACGCCGCCGAGCGCACGCAATTGCTGACCATCGTCGTGCCGGATCTGTTGCCCGACGGCGGCAAGGCCCAGGTCTCTTACGTCTTCGGCTATTCCAGCAAGACCCTGATCCAGGTTGGCGTCTCCTGGAATGCCTCGATCGACCCCAAGGTCGACGCCGCCAAGCTTTATGCCAACAGCGACGTGCTGGTCGCCTATTTCACCGCGCAGGGCTATCTGCCGGCGACCATCCGCACCGGCGTGGTGCTCGACAATGGCATCCTGCTGTTCCGCGGCGAGGACAAGGACGGCCACGCAGCGATCGTGCTGCTGCAGGGCGACTTCACCGGGGGCGGCGACACCCAGAAGGTACTGAAGCCGACCAGCCTCGCTTTGCTGTATGCGGCGGACTCCAAGGAGCCCGATATCTTCAAGCTCGATCCGGGGGCGTTCTAGATGACCCGCCGCCGTCGCATCGTTCGATCTGCGACGGCTCCGGCATTGCCCAGACAACCGCGTGAGCGGGCGCCGTCGCGCGCGACCCTGCTGCTCGCCTCGAGCCCGGTGGTTCTCGGCCTCGTGGCAGCGATGGCGGGCGCCTCCCCTGCCCATGCGCAGGCCGTCAATCTGGGCGGCGGCAACAACATCGTCGCCGATGGCCGCACGCAGACCCACGTCACGGTGCAGGGCGCCAAGACCTCGATCACCACCGACACCGTGTCGCGCGGCACCGGCTTCAATTCCTTCTCCGACTTCCAGCAGGCCGCAGGCACGCAGGTCGACCTCTACGTTCCCGACGGCGCCGGCAATCTGCTCAACATCGTCCACAACGGCCCGGTCGTCATCGACGGCATCCTCAATGGCTACAAGGGCGGCCAGATCGGCGGAAACATCTACTTCTCGGACTCGCACGGCTTCGTGGTCGGGTCCAATGGCGTGGTCAATGTCGGCTCGCTGACCGTCAATACCCCGACCTCGCAATTTCTCGAGAATGTCGTTCTTCCCGATGGCACCGTCAACGATGCCGCGGCCGACCAACTGATGCAGGGGGCGATCCCGATTTCGCCCGACGGCTCGATCTCGATCGCCGGCACCATCAACGCCAAGGGCAACATCACCCTGCAGGGCCATGACGTCGACGTCACCGGCGGCCACATCAGCATCGACGATGCGCCCAATCACGTTGCGATCTTCAAGTCGACCGTCAACACCGGCGGCGTCAGCGAAGGCGGCAGGCTGGTGTCGCAAGGCGGCGAGATCCGCATCGTTGCGACCGATCAGGCGCGCCTCGGCGGCACCATCAAGACCAGCGCCCCCAAGACCGGCGGCCAGGGTGGCAAGATTGCCGTCAATGCCGGCAACATCACTATCGACGGCATGGCCCGGCTCACCGCCGACGGCGAGGTCGAAGGCGGCGGCGGCACCATCGATGTCGTCGCCGCCGACAAGCTGCTGGTCGAAGATGGCGCCCTGTTCAGCGCCCGCGGCGCCGGCAGTGGCATGGGCGGCTTCGTCGAGCTCAGCGGCAAGCTGGCGCAGATCGGCTCTATCGACGTTAGCCTCGGTTCCGATCGCGGCGCCGCCGGCACGCTGCTGTTCGATCCGTGGGATCTCTATATCGGCGGTACCCTCACGGACTCAGATGCATCGGGCGACTATTCGAGCGCACCCAACATCGTCACGCACGGCGCCAACGTGCTTTTGCAAGCTGACAACTCGATTACTGTCAGCTCAGGCGGCAAGATCGACACGACGAGCGCTACCGGTGATGCAGGCACGATCCGGCTCGAGTCGCGGCTGATCACGATCGCGGACAACGCTACCCTCGATGCTCAGGCAACCGGCATCCATGCCGCGGGGGACATCTTCCTCATTGCCTCGGCAACGGGCACGGCGCTCTCGCCCACGGCGGTGTCTGGCATCACCATCGGTTCGGTTGGCGGGACTGGTCCTACGATCTCAGGCAAGAACGTCACCTTCGCCGCCACGTCTGAGATAGGCTCCGGCCTTGCGCTGGTCGACGTTCCTGACGCCGAGGCAACTATTGGCGTCAATGGCGGCACTATCGACGCGACCGGAGCCTTTACAGCAACTGCCACAGCCTCGATTGAAAGCAGCATCGGCTTCCTGCCGGTCGGCGTCGTGGTGACCAACCTCAACGCGGCCGTCAACGTGAGCGGCAACGCACAGATCACCGCCGACAGCGCCAATCTCAGCGCCCTGGCTACCGTCGTCTCCGAGATTCAGACGATGTCGCTAGCGCCGCCCGGAACGCCTGTCGATGGCGCCGTTGCCGTCTCGACCGTCGACAGCAATGCGACCGTCGGCATCGCAGGCGACGCCAGTTTCAACGTCGCGCATGCGCTCGAACTTGACACCAAGAACGACATTACACTGATCGCCAACGCCACGCCGGCAACGGCAGCTCTCGGGATCAGCGTCGCAGTTGGTGTCATTGACGCTACGACCACGGCGGAAGTCGGAGGTAATGCCAGCGTTTCTACCGACAGTCTCGTGGTCAACGCGACGACGACGACCGCCGCCACGGTCACCGCGGCAGCGTCCGAGGGCGGCGGTGGCGCGCCGCAGCAAGGCGATCTTGCCAAGTCCATCCTCGACGACGACCGTTACAAGCCCGGCACCACGACATCGGAGGGCAGCGTCTCGGCCGTCGGTGGCTTTGCCATCACCGACCTGACCTCGACAACACTGGCGAAGATCGACTCGACCAGCAGCGTGACCGCGACGGGCGACGTCTCGCTGGCCGCCAAGACCAGCAACAGTGCCGAGACTACCGCCGATGGCTCGGCGGTCGACTCCAAGACCGGCGTCGGCGTTGCCGTGGCGTTCAACCTCGCCCATGTGAGCAACGACGCCATCGTCGATGGCCCGCTGCACGCAGGTGCGCTCGACATCACCGCCGGCATGCTCGCGCCCGACGGCAAGAACAGCTTCACCGCCACTGCGACGTCGGGTGCCGGCGCCAGCAATGTCGGCGTCGCCGGCTCGCTCGCGACCAATCTGGTGGACACCGAAAGCGTCGCCGGCATCGGCGGCAACGGCGCCGTGACGCTGTCTGGCGCTGCGGCCGACGCATCGATCGAAGCCGCCGACATCACCGAGACCAGCGCCAAGGCCACGCCCAGCGCGCCCGCCAGCGGCGACAAGGCCGGCATCGGCGCCTCCGCCGCGCTCAACATCGTCGCCAACCGCTCCACTGCGGAGCTCGCCAAAGACGCGACGCTCACCGGCGCGCGCAACGTGACGCTCTCGGCCGAGGGTGAGTTCACCGCCGAAGCGGAAGCCGAGGCCGGCGCCGAAGGCGGCATCTCGCTGACCCCGGCGCTGGGTCTCAGCCTGATCAACAACAGCACCACGGCGCAACTCGGCACGGGCGGCACGCTCGTCGCCACTGGCAAGGTCGACCTGTCGGCCATCCAGCAGGCCGACACCACCACCAAGGCGTCGGGCAAGGCGGTTGGCAGCAAGGCCGCCATCGGCGCCGCGCTGGCGCTCGCCATCGTCAACGATCAGGTGGTCGCCACCACCAACCGGTCGATCACCACGACGGGCACCGGCAATGTCGACTTCCTCGCCATGGGCGCCTCGTTCTCGAGCCTCGAGGCCGAAGCCAGCGCCACCGGCGGCGAAGAATCCAAGGACGACGGCTCGGCGCCCGCCGACGACCAGGACGTCGACGGCAAGGTCGACGCGCAGTTCACCGACGCCGAAGGCAAGCAGACCAAAGGCGGCGTCGGCGACAGCACGCAGAAGGACAAGACCGCCTCCGACGTTGGCGACAAGGACGGCCGCTCCGCCTCGACCAGCGAGGGCAAGGTCAGCGTCGCCGCGGCGGTCGGCGTCAATGTGCAGACCGCCAGCGTCAGCGCCACGGTGCCCGATACCCGGGTGATCACCGCCGGGGGCACGCTGACGCTGGGCACCGCGGCCAACACCGACGGCAGTGTCACCGCCAATGGCTCCGCGGTCGGCGAGGACGGCGCGGCGCAGTCCAAGGTGGGCATCGGCGTCGGTGTCGCCGTCAACAAGATCGCCGCCAGCAACATCGCCCAGCTCGGGGCCGCCGCGCATACGCTGGGCGGACTCAGGATCGAGGCGACAAAGACCGATATCGCGGCAAAGCTCGCGAATCCGACCAGCACCGCCATGCACACCGACGCCATCCTCGCCTCGGCCACCTCCGGGGCCGGCGCGTCCAAGGTCGGCATCGCCGGGTCGCTGGCGCTGAACCTCATCGACAGCGAGAGCACGGCCCGCATCGCCGACGGCTCGACCGTCACCATCACCGGAAGCAAGGCGGTCAATCTCAGCGCCGCGGGCGCGGGCATGGTCACGGCGACGGCGGCGCCGACGGAAAACGGTGGCGCCAGCGGCGATTCCGTCGGCGTCGGCGTGTCGGCCGCCATCAACATCGTCGCCAACCGCTCGACGGCGGAGCTTGCCAAGGACAGCGACCTGACCGGGGCCGATGCGGTGACGCTGCACGCCTCCGGCGACTTCACCACCAAGGCCGACGCCAAGGCCGGCTCGGCCGGCGGCATCTCGGTGACCCCGGCACTCGGCCTCAACCTCGTCAGCAACAGCACCACCGCGCAGCTCGGTGAGGGGACGACGTTCCACGCGGGCTCGCTCGATGTTTCGGCGACCCAGCTCGCCTCGACCATAACCAAGGCCTCGGGCGAGGCCGCCGGTAGCAAAGCCGCCGTCGGCGTCGCCCTCGCGCTGGCGCTCGTCAACGACGACGTGGTCGCCACCACCAGCCGCGATCTCGACATCGACAACGCCGTCAGCTTCACCGCCATGGGCGCCTCGTCGTCCGAGATCGAGGCCACGGCCAGCGCCAGCGGCGGCGAGGCGGCCAAGGACGACGGCTCCAACCAGGCTGGTGACAAGGACGTCGACGGCAAGGTCGACGACCAGCTCGGCACCGCCCAGAGCAAGCAGACCGATTCCAAGGTCGGCGACAGCGCGCAAAAGAGCAAGACCGCCTCGGACGTCAACGACAAGGACGGCCGCTCGGCCTCGACCAGCGAAGGCAAGGTGAGCGTTGCTGCGGCGGTCGGCGTCAATGTGCAGACCGCGACCGTCAGCGCCACGATCCCCGACACCGTCGCCGTCACTGCCGGTGGCACGCTGACCCTCGGCACCGCCGCCAACACCGACGGCAGCGTCAGCGCCGATGGCTCGGCGGTGGGCAAGGAGGGGGCGCAGGCGTCGCAGGTCGGCATCGGCGCCGCCGTTGCGGTCAACAAGGTCGCCGCCAGCAACGTTGCCCGCCTCGGCGACAACACCCACTCGCTCGGTGGGCTTACCATCGAGGCGCTGAAGACCGACGTCGCCAAGCAGCTCGCCACACCCAGCGTCGTTGCGACCCGCGACGACGATTTCTCGACCACGGCCAAGTCCGGCGCCGGCGCCTCCAAGGTGGGTATCGCCGGGTCGCTGGCGTTGAACCTCATCGATACCGAAAGCTCTGCCCGCATCGCCGGCGGTGCAAATGTCACCATCACCGGCACTGGTGCCGTCAGCTTGAGTGCCGAGGGCAGCGGCGGCGTCACTGCCACCGCGGCGCCCACCGACGAAGGCGGCGCCACCGGCGACAAGGCGGGCATCGGCGTCTCCGCCGCCGTCAACGTGCTGGCCAACCGCGCCATTGCCGAGCTCGAAAACGATGTGGTGCTGTCGGGCGTCGGCGCGCTGACCCTCTCGGCCAGCGGCACCTTCGCGGCCACTGCCGACGCCACCGCCGGGTCGGCCGGCGGAGTGTCGCTCACCCCTGCCCTCGGCCTCAACCTCGTCAGCAACAGCACCACGGCGCAGCTTGGCACCGGCGGTCTGCTGACCGCCGGCTCGGTCGACATCAGCGCCACGCAGGAAGCGACCACCACGACCAAGGCCTGGGCCGACGCCAAGGGCGGCACTGCGGCGATCGGCGTGGCCCTGGCGCTGGCGCTGGTCAACGACGACGTGGTTGCCACGACCTCGCGCTCGATCACCACCACCGGCTCGGGTGCCGTCACCTTTACGGCCATGGGCAAGTCCGAGGGCACGCTCGAGGCCAAGGCCGGAGCCAGCGGCGCCAAGGCAGCCGACGACAATGGCGAGGCGCAGGCCGGCGACAAGGATGTCGACACCAAGGTCAACGACCAGCTCGACACCGCTCAGACCAAGCAGACCGACTCCAAGGTCGGCGACAGCACGCAGAAGGGCGAAACCGGCACCGCCGTCGGCGACAAAAGCAGCCGTTCGGCCAAGACCTCCGAGGGCAAGGTGGCGGTCGCCGCCGCCGTCTCGGTCGATGTGCAAAAATCGAGCGTCACCGCCGTGGTGCCCGACGCAGTGGTGATCACCGCCGGCGGCAAGCTCACCATCGAAAGCGGCAACACCACCGGCGCCAATACCAGCGCCGACGGCAGCGCGGTCGGCGAGAACGGCAGCTCGTCCGGCGCACAGGTCGGCATCGGCGTCGGCGTTGCCATCAACGTCGTCAGCAAGACCAATATCGCGAGCCTCGGCAACGGCAGCCACAGCGCCGATGGCGTCGAGATCACCGCCCGGCAGTTCGGTGACCCCTTGGCCCCCGATGTCGATGACTACGAGACTACCGCCACCTCCGGCGCCGGCGGCTCGAAAGTCGGCGTCGCCGGCTCGCTGGCGCTCAACCTCATCAACGCCACCACTACCGCGCACATCCTCGGCGATATCGACGCGCACTCCGGCGCCTCCAGCATCAGCGCCGATCAGCGCATCACCGCCAAAGCCACGGCGGCTCCTTCCGGCAACGGCGCCAATGGCGGCAAGGTGGGCATCGGCGCCTCGGTCGCGCTCAACCTCATCACCGACAGCGTCACTGCCGAGCTTCCCAACGGCGTCACCTACAGCCATGGCGGCGGACTCGCCGTCAGCGCCAACAGCGTGCTCAACACCACCACCGAAGCTGAAGCCGGCGCCGGTGGCGGCGTCGCTGTCGACGCGGTGGTGGCGCTGGCCACGCTCGACCAGACGACCACGGCGCGCATCGGCAGCGGCGCGGCGATCGACACCGCCGGCGCCGTTACCATCGAGGCGACCAGCAGCGGCGACCAGGAGGCCTCGGCCAAGGGCGACACCAAGGCCGCGAGCGTGGGGGTCGGCGCCGCCGCGGCGATCATCATGGGCGGCGGCACGCAGGTCGGCGCGCTGTGGAACACCTCGGTCACCTCGGCCGAGCTGGCGCGCGACGTCACCGCGGCCTCGCTCGACATCTCCGCCGAAGCCGATCACGGCTATACCGCCGACGCCACGGCCACCGCCAAGGGCGGCAAGGAAGACACCACCACCACGCAGTCGGGCGGCAAAGCGACGAGCGCCGACGCGCTCGACAAGACCAAGGGCTCACAGCAGGGCGCCAGCGGCGGCGGCAAGGTGACGGTGGCGGCCGCCGTGGGTGTCGCGGCGGCGCAGGACGTGGTCAGCGCCCGGCTCGATGCGGTGACCGTGCACGTCACAGGCGACCTCAAGGTCGATGCCAGCAACAATACCGGCATGGCGGCCTCGGGCAGCGGACTGGCGGTCAACTCGTCGAGCAAGGTCGGCGTCGGCATCGGCGTCGGGCTCGGCATCATCAACAACACCACCAGCGCCACGATTGCCGACAACGCCCGGATCACCCAGTCGGGCAGCGTCGAGGTCAAGACGACGACGGCCGAAAACACCGATCCAGATTTCGCCGACAAGCTGACGGCGCTGGCCATCGCCGGCGCCTCGGCCTCCAAAGTCAGCGTCGCCGGTGCGCTGGCGGTCGGCATCTCCACCTCGTCATCCACCGCCGCCATCGGCGACAATGTCACGGTCAGCAGCAGCGGCGCCGTCAATGTGCTGGCCGACAACACCAGCAAGCTTTCGGCCAAGGCGCTGGCCGGCTCGTATTCGGGCGGCAATGTCGGCATCGGCGCTTCGGTCGCCACGGTCTATGCCGACCACAGCCTGACGGCCGCCATCGGCGCCGGCGACACCATCGGCGGTGCGAGCGTGTCCGTCAAAGCGCTCGATCACAAGTTCACCGGCACCGGCTTCTCGCTCGATTTCACCCATCCCGATACGCTGGTCGACCAGGCCAAGGACGCGGCGCAGCACGGCAGCCTGCTCGGCCAGGGCAATTATTATGCCGAGGCCATGGGGGGCGCGGCGGCGGGCAGCGGCGTGGCGGTGCAGGGCTCCTTCGCCGTCATGGTGTTTTCCGACGACGTCAGCGCCTCGATCGGCAAGAGCCTGGCCACGACGCCTGTCACTACGGCCACAACCGTAAACTCGAGTGGCGCAGTCGCCATCGAGGCTGGCAACGATCTCGTCGCCAGGGCGCTGTCGGGCGGCATCGCGCTGGGCAGCAGCGTCGGCGTCGGCGTCTCGAGTTCGGCGATCGACAGCACCGGCACCACCACAGCCCTGCTCGCGCAGAATGCGGAGGTCCAGAGCTCGGCCAGCTTCAGCGATGCGGCGCATGCGACGCAGGACATTCTCGCCATCGGCGTCTCCGCCGCCGCTGCCGACAGTAACGCGGTGGCGGGCGTCGCCACCGTCATCACCTCCGCCAACAGCGTCCAGGCGCTGCTGGCACTCAACTCCAGCGTAACCTCCGCCGGTAGTGTCACGCTCGGCGCCAGGAACGACTTCGACACCTTCAGCATTGCCGGCGGTGCGGCGGGGGGCGGCTCGAACGGTATTGGCGCAGCGGCGTCGGTGATCACCGTCGACAACGTCACGCGCGCGGCTCTCGCCGATGGCACGGGCACCGGTGATGCGGTGGTCATCGATGCCGGCGGCGCCGTCGCGATTTCTGCCGACGCTACGGAGACCGGCACCACCCTCACCGCGGCCGGCGCTGCGGCCGGCGAGGTGGCCGTCGGAGCCGGTGCCGCAGTCTACGTGCTCGACACCACCACCGAAGCGCTGGTCGGCAAATATGCAAAGATCGGCCAGAGCACGACCATCCGCCCGGCCTCGCTCGGCCTCGAGGCCAGCGACGACACCGACCTCACCACCATCGCCGGCGCCCTTGCTGGCGGCGGCACGGCAGGCGCCGGAGCCGGCGTCGCTGTTGGTGTCGTCGGCAAGACGACGTCAGCCCGCATCGGCGACGATGCCGCGATCTTTGCCGGCGATGTAAGCGTCGTTGCGAGCAGCAGCGAGAGCGCTCTTACGACGGCCGTGGGCGTCGGCATAGGCGGCACGGCAGGCCTCGCCGGTGCGGTCTCGGTGTATTCCGTCACCGACGTCACGACGGCCGAGATCGGCGACGCCGCGGTCTGGTCCAACGGTAATGCCGCCGTGCTCGCCGGCGACGATGTCGCTATCGACTTCATTTCCGGCGCCGCCGGCATCAGCGGCACAGCCGCGGTCGGCGCCGCCGCCTCGGTGGCACTGGTCACCACCACCACGCACGCGCTGATCGACGACAACGCCAGCGTCACGGCGCTGGGCAACGGCACGGCGGTCGACTACGTCACCGGCTACGCGCCGTCCCTCGGCAGCGGCTCCGGCGACTACGCGGCGCCCACGCCCACCGACTACGCCTATGCAACCACCGGCGCCGATGGCGAGGTGCTGAGCGCCGACGACGCGCAGCGCCAGGGCCTGCGCCTTCTGGCCCTGACTCGTAGCGCCACGCCGATCACCGCCAGCGGCTACGGCGTCGTCGTCAACGCCAGCGGCGACACCTCCGTGCGCTCGCTGGCCATCGGCGCCGGCGTCAGCGGCACCGCCGGCATCTCGATCTCGGCCAACGTGCCGGTCATCGACACCGACATCGCCGCCAGCATCGGCGCCAACACCAAGATCAACGTCGACAACGACACCTCGCCCAACGCGAACCAGTCGGTGATCGTCGCAGCGGCCGGTGATGTTTACCGCGCCGGCCTCTCCGGCTCTGTCGGGGGTGGCACGGTCGGCATCGGCGGCGGTCTCGAGACCGCGATCCTCAGCCCCACCATCACCGCCTCGATCGGCAATAGCTCGACCGTCAACGCCAAGCGTGACGTCATCGTATCGGCCTCCGGCCACGAGGACATCGTGGGCGCGGCGGCAGCGGCCGGAGCCGGCGTCACGGTCGGCGTCTCTGGCGGCGTCACCGCTTTCGCGCTGAACAGCCACACTCACGCCGGCATCGGCAATGGCGCGACCGTCACCGCCGGCGGCAATGTCGTGGTGGCGGCCGACGACGTGACGCGGACAGGCATGGTGGTCGGCTCCCTGGCCATCGGCGCCACCGGCGGCGGCGTCGGCGGCAGCCTTGGCCTGTCGCTGCTCACCAAGAACACAAATGCGACCATCGCCGATACCGCCTCGGTCACGGCCCTCGGCGGCGGCAGCGCACTCACCCCTTGGTCGGGCGCCGATTTCAGCGCCACGCAGGCGGCGCAGGGCGTCATCGTCACCGCCAATTCCAACGAAAGCGTCTTCACCCTCTCTATCGCGGGCGCCGGCGGCTTGTTCGCCGGCATCGCCGGCGCCGTGTCGGTGCAACTACTCGATATCACCACCACTGCAGCGATCGGCGACGCCACCATCAACGGCGACAATACCGGTGCCAACAGCGCCCAGGACGTGGTTGTGGTGGCGCGCGACAGCACCAGCGTTGCTGCCATCGACGGCGGCCTCGCCATTGGTGCGGTGGGGCTTGCCGGCGCCGTCGACGTCGGCGTGCTGCGCAACACCACAGCCGCCTCGATCGCCAACGGTGCGACTGTCAACGGCAAGGACCGCGTCGAAGTTGCCGGCCTGCAGCAGACCGATGTCGATTCCACCGTGGTCAGCGCAGCGGGCGGCATCGTCGGCATCGCCGCCGGCGTCTCGGTTTATTCCATCGGCGACGGCATCGACCCCAACAGCAAGGGCAATGCCGAGCTGCAATCGGGCGGCAGCAACCCCGGCGACTATGCGCAGGGCCAGCTCGGCAACAGCACCGTCAACGACCTGCTCGCCTCCTCGGACGATACGCGGATCAACGATATCGGCACCCGCATGGCGGCGGCGCGCGCCGGCGTCAATGTCGCCAGCCTCAACACGCAGGCGAGCACGCCGGCCGGCACCTCGGCCAGCATCGGCAACGCCGCGGTCACTGCCGGCGGCGCGGTGACGGTCGCCTCGCTCGATACGCTTGGCACCGATGCCACCACCGGCGCGGTCGGCGTCGGCCTTGGTGGCCTCGGCGCCGGCGTCGGCGTGGTGGTGGTCGATACCACCAACACCGCGCAGGTGACGGGCAGTTCCACGCTCGGCGCCGGATCGCTCGCCGTCACCGCGACCACCACCCACACGCTCGACACTCACAGCCTTGCGGCGGCGTTCGGCGCCCTCGGCGCTGAAGCCTCGATCGCCATCCTCATCGACAACGCCACGACCACCGCCAGCATCGATGGCATGACCATCGCCACCTCCGGCG
The DNA here is from genome assembly GCF_001899075.1 of Devosia sp. 67-54. Taxonomy (GTDB): domain Bacteria; phylum Pseudomonadota; class Alphaproteobacteria; order Rhizobiales; family Devosiaceae; genus Devosia_A. The sequence goes on from NZ_MKVA01000009.1 coordinate 99,201, forward strand.
CGGTCGTCGTGCTCGCCACCGACCAGCGCACTGCCAACACGAAGGCCGATGGCGCCTCGTTCGGCGGCGTCGCGGTGGGTGTGTCGGCGGCAGCCGTCAATCTCGGCGGCTCAGTGACCGCGTCCCTGCACAATGCGAGCATCGGCACCAGCGGCAGCCGTGCCGGCAGCGTCACGGTCAGCGCCTCGAGCCGGAACAGTGCCAAGACCTCGGCTCTCGCGGCCTCGGGCGGCCTCGGCCTCGCGGCGCAGGGCTCCGACGCCGAAGCCAACACCACCACCCTCGTGTCGGCGCTCGCCGACGGCGCCACCATCTATGCCAGCGGCGCGGTCTCGATTGCCGGTAGCGCCGCCGGCCGCGCCTCCGCCGACGCCACCGGCTTCGCACTGGCCGGCATCGTTGCGGCCGGCGGCTCCTTCGCCCATGCCAACGTCGCCGAGCAGGTCGCGACCACCGTCGGCGGCCACAGCCTGATCGACGCCGGCAGCATCAGTATCGCCGCCGCGGTTACGCCCGACACCACCACTCCGGCGGTCGATGCCAGCGCCACCGGTTCGTCAGGCGCCATGGTGGGCCTCACCGCCACCGAGTCCAAGGCAACCAATAGCTCCTCGGCCAAGACCCTGGCCGAAAACAGCACCCTCACCGCGAGCGGCCTCGTTGCCGTCACCGCGACCACCGCCACCTCGCAGCACGCCAGCGCCAGCGGCTTCGCCGGAGGGCTGCTGGCGGCCGGTGCCAACGTTGCCCAGGCCGACTCCACCATCGTCACCACCGCGCTCTTCTCCGACATGACGGGCGTCACCGGCGGCAACGTCGACCTGCACGCAACCGGCACCGATACCAACGTCGCCGACGCCGTGTCCGGCAGCGGCGGCCTGATCGCCGGCGCCGCTGCCGACGCCTCCACCAATTCCGTCAGCACCACCCGTGCCGCCGCCAACACCAGCTCGAGCGCGGCCAAATACCTGATCTCGGCGCTCGGCGGCACGGTCGATGTGGCCGCCACCCACACCGCCAATTTCGGCGGCAGCGTCGACAGCACGCAGGCCTCGCTGGTCGGCGCCAGCGGCGCCAGCATCGAGCACGCGGTGACGGCCACGGTCGACGCGCATCTGGGCGACAACACTTGGCTGCTCGCGACGAACCTCGCCGTCGCGGCGCACAATCTCATCCACAATTACTTCATCAACGAGCCGACTGGCTCCACGAGCTTCAATCCGGATAATGGCGGCTGGAACGTCGATTCAGGCTCCGGCGGTCTGGTGAACCTGCCCGCCGGCAGCGTCACCGTCGAGCTTACCCAGAACACCAGCGCCGCCATCGGCACGAACGCCGACGTGCACCTGGTGGCGCCCACCTCCGGCGTTTCCTCGCTATCGCTCGAGGCCTACAACGACACCGTCTCGCACCAGAAGGTGAAGCTCGATTCCGGCGGCGCCATCGCGCTGGCCGAGACCTACGGCGAGATCACATCGACGGCCAATGCCGCCGTATCGGTCGGTGACACCGGCAGCATCATCGTCGATATCGGCGATGTGGCGCTCGCCGCCTGGGGCGATGCCGATCTCGGCGCCCGCGCCGCCGCCACCACCTATGGCCTCGCCGGCGCACCGTCCGGCCGCGCCTATGCCACCTATACCGGGAACAACACCGTCACCCTCGGCCAGAACGTCAGGCTCGAGGCCAGCGACGGCATCGATCCCACCGACGGCTCGCTGCCGAGCAGCGGCACCGTGTCGCTTTCGGCCGGCACCGGCCTCGACGGCACGCCGCAATCGCTGCGCCTCGCCACCACGGTCGATCTCTACAACAAGACGGCGATCCCGATCTCGACCACGCCGGACGCTCGCTCCACCGTTCACTCCAACCCCGGTGTTACCGTCGGCGCCGATCCCGCGACCTATCCGGATTCATCGGGCGCCTATGGCGTCAACGCGGCCGGCGACATCATGCTGCGGGCCAACCGCGGCAACATCGATGCCACCGCGGTCGGCACCGGCAAGGACATCTATCGCGAGGAATTGGCCAAGGCCGCGAGCGCCGTCTCCAACCTCTTCGGCGGCGGCGACGTCACCTTCGACTATCATGGCGGCACCGTCACCAAGGACGGCCAGGCCGTGGTGACGATCAATGGCCTCGTCGACACCGGCCTGCAACGCCACAAGGTCATCACCTTCGACTATGCGCCCAATTGCGATACGCTGACCGCGGCCTGCCTCGCCTCCACCGCGGCGTACAACATCAAATACACGACCAGCGGTCCCAAAACGGTCGGCACTGAGATCGTCCAGCGCGTCGCCGAGCTCAACAAGCTGCTGAGCCAGTACAGCAGCGACCCCGTCGCCGCCGGCGCCTACCGCTCCGAAATCACCTTCCTGCAAAAGAAGCTCGTGGCGCTCGGACTCGGCACATTCGACAGCAACGGTAATTTCGTCGCGGGCACCTATGCCGGCCCGTCACCGCGCGATGCTGCGCTGGCGAACGTCGCCGACACGCAGACGCAGATCAGCACCGCCAACACCAATCTCGTGATGAGCACCAGCGTCGCCGATCCGGGCAGCGTGACCCTCAGCGCCAGCCTCGTTTCCGCCTATAGCGATGCGACGCACGGCCTCGTGGCCAGCGCCAATGCTGCCAAGGACAGTGTCTCGTCCAACGCCAATTTCAGCAAATATTACGACGCCAAGAAGGGCAATGGCGACGACAACCCCGATTACGACGCGACGTTCCACAACGCCTACGATGCGCTGGTGGCGGCGATCAGCGCCGGGCAGACGGCCGCCAACGCCGTGCAGACCTACATCTCGGGCGCTCCCAACGACACCACGAGCAATGCCTATCATCAGGGCCAGATCGACAGCCTCGTCGCCCAGATCCAGAGCCTCGAGACCGACCTCGCCAACGCGCTGCTCAGCAACGACGGCACCGCCTCAACGATCGCCACCAGCATCGGCAACAAGCAGACCCAGCTTGCCGCCGAGATCACCGCGATCAACAACAACAACAGCGCCATCGCCACGCAGTCCGCGGCGGCCAGCTCCAACGCCGCGCTGGTGTCGCAGGACCTCACCACGCTGTACAACAAGCTCGGCCTCAGCACGACCGGGCTCGATGCGGTGCGCAGCGCCGTGAGCGGCGTCACCCCGCAGGGCGACCCCGCCAATGGGCACCAGCCCGGCATCGCCGACTACAACAGTAGCCTGCAGAGCGCGCTGACCGCCTCGAGCACCAAGATCACGGCGCTGACCGGATCGGGCAGCGGCTCGGTGTCGGCCCAAGTGACCGGCCTCAACACCCTTGCCAGCACGCTCGCGACGCAGACCGCCGCCGCCGCGACTGCGGCGACCTCGAACGGCTCGCCCACCGCCTACTCCATCGACGTCGCCGATACGGCCGCGCGGCTGGGCAATATCTCCATCGTCGCCGATCAGTTGAATGGCGCCGCCACCGGCGCGCTCAAGGCTTACGGCGATGCGGCGATCAGCATCACCAACAACACCGCCAACACGCTGACGCTCGGCAATCTGCTGATCCCGGACTACGACGCCGGCAATGTCCGGTTCAACGGCGCCCTGGTCACCAGCAGCGGCGACATCAACGCGCTCAATGCCAGCGGCTCGGGGGCCAATTTCGGCCCAGGCTCTGTCGTCACCGGGGCAACGTCCAGCCGGCCGCAGGTCACCATCGTCTCGAACTACAATCCGGACTCGACGACCTACTACGATCCCCACAGCACCGACCAGCGCTACAACGCCTCGCATCTGCCGCCCGACATCATCCTCAAATCCGGCAAGGCGATCGACAATCTGACGGGCGCGGTGAACATCACCAGCGCCGCCGGCAACATCTATGTGCAGGGCGTCATCAATGCCGGCTCGGTGAGCATCCTCGCCAAGAACGGCGATTTCGTTTCGAGCTACGTCAACGGCTTCGACCATATCGGCGGCGATCCGGCGAGCTTCAACGACCCGACACGCGCCCAGGAAGCCGGCAAGGGCATCACCGCCAACGGCGCAATCTCCATCGCCGCACGGTATCTCAACATCAACAGCACCATCCAGAGCGGCATCGCCGACTGGACGCTCGATCTCGACGGCACCGAAAAGCTCACCCTCTCCATCGCCGACGCCGCCGCGATCGGGCTCAACTCAGGTGACGTGCAGGCCAAGCTCGATGCCTTCAAGACCGCGGTTCAGGCCGCGACCGACTCCACCAGCACGCCGTCGCCGCTGATCGATCTCGGCACCGATTCCGGGGGCCGGCACATCTACCTGAACATGGCGCCGGAAGGCGTCGACACCGCCGACCTCAAGGACAAGATCGCGGCCTATGTTGCCGGCGTACATGCCGGCGGCAGCCTGCCCAATCCGGTGGTGGCGGTGAAGCTCGCCGCCGATTCCACCAAGACGGTCACCGTCAACATCAAGGATTTCCTGTCCGACCAGGTGACCGGCCGCATCGAGTTCAGCATGGCGACGGCGGACGCCTATGCCGCGGCCAACACCTCGGCGCGCGCCGTCTACAGCGTGATCAGCCCGACCAGCAATATCGGCGTCTCGTACGACGCACGGCATGCCCAGTACGAGGTCGACGGCACCAGCGTGCATGGCGGCTCGATCCAGCTCTACGGCCAGATCATGAATACCGCCTCGAGCGGCGGGCAGCTGAACGTGCTGGACGGTTTCGGCACCATCGACATCGCCAACAGCAGCGCCATCCCGGTCGTTCTCGCCACGCTCAAGACAGGCGACGATCCCACCGGCAGCGGGCGCGGCACCGCCGGCGTGATCGACATCATGGACATCACCGGGGTCAACGTCAGCAACCCCGCAACGCCGGTCGTGTCGGCGACCCACACGATCTATACCCGCGACTACGACCCGCTCACCCCCAACTCCGGGCAGGTCAAGAAGCAGGCGCAGAGCGGCTTCATCGACAGCCAGACAGGCAACTTCGTCGACGGCGCCGGCCATGTGCTCGACACGACGCTCGTCGCCAAGGTGTGGGACGGCACCGACCGAAACACGTCCTACGCCACGACCGCCGGCCAGCGCTATGTGTGGACCACCGGCGACTATTACGAGGCGTCGACCGACTTCGAGACCGGCGGCACGCGGCTGTTCGGCAGCGACGATCTCACGGTCAACTCATTCACCAACCTGACCGCCACCAGCGGTCCGACGCAGACGGCGCATGTCCGCCTCGACGACGGCACCTATATGACGCTGGCCGGCGACATGACACGGACCGGCAATGACACGGTCTACAGGTCGGGCTCGACGGCCGGCATCATCATCGTGCCGGCTGACCAGTCGGTGTCGTCGATCCCGAACACCGATTCGAGCATCCTGCCGTTCGAAACCTCGACGCACAGCTTCCTGACGCTGAACGATCTCGAGCCGAACGGGTCGAGCTCGAGTTGCGTCTGGTGGACCGCCTGCATCGCGTCGGACTACACCTATTATTACAAGCTGACGCAGCACTATACGACCATCACCACCAACTCGCTGAAGGCCGATAACCCCATCGGCATCAACTTCATCGGCTCCGATACCGGCGCGATCACCGTCAATTCGTCCAGCGACGTGGTGCTCACCAACAGCGTCAGCGCCAACAACGGCACCGTCAGCATCAAGACCACCGGCACCGGGTCGATCATCGAGGGCAACCTTGCGGGCCAGATCGTCGCGCGCAGCGCCGACCTCGAAGCTGCCGGATCGGTCGGCGGCGTCACCTGGACGGCCGACCCCAGCGCGCCGACCGCAGCCGCGATCGCGGTGACCCTTGATGGCCCCCTGACCGCCAAGGCCGCCAATGGCGATGTCGACATCACCTCGCGCAGCGACCTCAAGGTGGCTACGATCACCGCCGCCCGCACCACAGGCACCGCCGCGGTCAACCTCACGACCAGCAAGTCGATCAGCGGCGTCGACGCGAACGCCCGTATCGAAGCGCCGCGCGTTACCCTCACCGCGCTCAACGGCTCGGTCGGCTCGACCGCCGACGGCCAGCAATTGCTGGTCAACACCGGCTTCCTCTACGGCGACACCACACGGGCCTTCGGCAACCCGGCGATCACCAACCCGACCCTTGGCCTCTCGGTCACCGCCGGCGGCGACATCGGCATCAAATCCAGCATCTGGAGCGGCAACGCCGACGGCACCATGCTGCTCGACCAGGTGCTGTCGCTGGGCGGCGATGTCCGGCTCGTCTCCACCGGCCAGATCCTCGACAACAACCCCAACGAGACGATCGACCAGCGCACCTACGCGCAATTGCTGTCCTACTGGAACACGCTCGGCCTGCTCAACGATCCGAACAGCACCAACGACGCCAACGACCTGAAGCAGGCGGCGACCATCAAGGCCTACGAGAATTCGAGGACGCAGGCCTACGACCAGTACTGGCAGATCCGCCGCCTGCAGGCCGATGGCGGCACCACCTACGATGCGAGCTTCCAGTACACGCTCGATCCGTCGTCGGCGCAGTACACCGCGCTCAGCCAGCAGTTCGACGCCCAGGTGCGCGCCGCCAATCCGGGCTACACCGACACGCAGGTCGCCGCCGCGGTGACGCAGAAGCTCGGCGATTTCGTGGACGGCCAGACCGAACTCTACCATGACCTCAATGCCGAGGTCGGCGCGCTGACCACCAGCTACGATCCGGGCTATCGCTACCACGCCAGCGATACCGAAAAGACCAGCCTGACCGATGGCGCCGTGTGGACCGATCGCGAGCTCGCCTTCTCGCTGACGCCGGGCGCGCTAAAGACGGTGACGGCCACCAATCCAGTGATCAAGGACCCCAACGTCTCCGGTCGCAAGGTCACGCTCGAGGCCCAGACGAGCGTCGGCGAGACCATCGGTGCCGGCACGCCGACGCCGGGCATCCGTATCGCCGCCGACATCGCCCCATCGGCGCTGACGCTGGACCAGAAGGTGGCGTTGGCCTCGGCCGAACGGTCCGACCTGCAACTCGATGTCGTCTATCACGGCGTCACGCAGCACATCCCGCTCGGCGCCGACTACACCACGCTGACGCCCGACCAGCAGGCCGCGCTCGACGCTGCGGCGGCGCACACCTTGCCCACGTCCGACATCACCATCGTCGTGCTCAGCAAGCGCCCGCTGAACTTCAATGCGACCGGCAGCCTCAACGTCACCGTCGCCGACGCGCCCGACACCACGCTCGACAAGGGCGACGCCTACCTGGCGTCGCGCCAGGATGGATTGCTCGGCAACATCACCGTGCCCGGCGAGACGCGGATCAAGGTGCTGGGCAACATCGCCAACGCCCTCAGCAGCCACCTCGCGACCGGCAACCTCGTGCTCGAGGCCGCGCAGGGCAGCATCGGCACCGCCATCACGCCACTGCAACTCGGCCTCAACACCAACGCCACGCTTACCGCCCGCGCCCAGGGCGGCGTCAACCTCGACTTCACCGGCGATGCCCGCATCGACACGGTATATTCGCCGCAGGACGTCAACCTCGACACCGATAGCTCGCTGCTCAACGCCAACAGCGACCAGTTGATCAACATCCTCGGCACCAACGTGCGGCTGCACGCCCAGGGCACCATCGGGTCGGCCGCCAGGGCGCTGAATGTCGGCAACAATCAGGGCGGCGGCATCACCGCCAGCGCCGGCGGACTGATCAATCTCTACGGTCCGTCCAACAGCCTGTTCGTGGTAAAGTCGGCCGCGTCGCAGGCTGCCTCGATCACCCTCACCGCCGGCTTCGAAGGCATTCTCGACGGCAGCGCCGACGCGCCTGGCCGCGTCACCCTCAACGCCGGCGGACGCTTCATCATCAGCGGCACGAGCACCGTGCATTCTACCGCCGGCGACGTCCTTGTCGACGCCGGCTCGCTCAAGATGATCAACGGCGCGGCAATCACCGCTGACATCGGCCGCGTGCTGATCGACACCGATGGCGACGCGCTCGTCACCGGCATCACCAGCGGTTCGACTAACCCTTACGCCGTCGACATCACCGCCGGTGGCCATGTCATCGCCGCGACCGACCCCGACCGCGCTTACGACATCAAGGCGATGAGCGCCGGCGCCGGCGTTCGCATCACCGCCGCGCTCGGCATCGGCGACCTGACCGAGGCCGACGACAAATGGGCCGACGGTCCCAGCGATCCTGCCGGCGGCGCCAACGCCATCACCTCGGTCGGCAACGCGCTGCGCATCCTGAGCTCCAGCGTCACCCTCGATGCGGCCGCCGGCGACATCTATGCCGACCTGCTCGCGCCGGACGTGACGCTCAATCTCAAGGCCGGCAGCGGCAACGTCTATATCGAGGCAGCGGGCAAGCTGAACATCGGCGACTTGCAGGTGAAGCGGGAACTGACGCTGGGCGTCAACGAGCTCAGCGGTCATATCACTCAAGTGCCGCCGGGACCCGATCCGCTGCGACTGTCGATCACCGGCTACCATGGTGGCATCGGCACCTCGGCCAACCTCGTGGTCGACGCGCCCTCCGGCCTGATCATGCCGATCCTGCGCTTCTACGACAGCCAGATCGAAACCACCGCCAAGAGCGTCGCCATCCTCAGCGCCTATGTGCCCGGATCGCTGCGTCTCACGACGCCATTCCAGACGCTGTGGGTCGACGACCGCTCGCCTCGGCCGACACCGGGCAGCAATGCCCAGATGTATCAGCCGGACTACGCCTTCTCGCTCGATCTCGACACCTACCACACCACCACCAACGCCTTCGTCGTCTGGTACGACCCCACCGCCCAGATCACCAATCTGCTGAACGGTTTGCCGGTCGACGGCGCCAGCCTCGTCCGCGATACCGTGCGGCTGATGACCCACAACGATCCGCTGCAGGTGTTGCTGATTGTCACCGTCGGACCCGATGGCGAACCGGTGCAGCACGAATTCTTCTTTGACGAAAAGGGCCACCGTGTTGTGATAGATGGCGTGGTCTATCCCGTCGGCGTCGTCGGCGATGGCCCGGCGGTGCAGCTCAGCGAGGCGAATTGACGATGCGGCAGGCGGGTACATGGCTCCCGTCCAGGGCGGCGGCTCCCGCAGCTGCGGCATTGGCCCTGGCGCTGGCACTGGGCGGCCCCGCGGTCGCCCAATCCGATCCGGCCAGCAAGGTGCTGCAGCAGACCGAGCGCAACGCCGAAACGCTGCGCGACGCCACGCAGCCGCCTCCCGGCGGCGTGGTGAGCACGCCGTTGCAGCGGGCGGAGCTGCCGCCCCCTGGTGGTCCGCTGGTGCAGCTCAGATCGGTGACCTTCGAGCCACCCTCGGCCTTCCTGAGCACGGCCGAGCTCGACGCCATCATCGCGAAATATGTGGGCCGCAAGGTCGATTTCTCGCAGATCTCGGCCCTGGTCCGCGACGTCAACGATCTCTACGCCAAGAAAGGCGTGGTGACCGCAGGAGCCATCCTGCCGCCGCAGAACCTGACGGCCGGCAGGCTGACCGTCCGTCTCGTCGAGGGACGCGAGGGCGCCGTCAGCATCGTCGGCCAGCATGTGACCAGGAACGACATGCTGCTCAAGGCCGTGCGGCTGACGCGCAACGGCGACATCGTCGACGTGCCGACAGCGTCACAGGACATCGCCCGCTTCAACAGCACGCATCACGCCCAGCTCAGCCTGCTGCTGCAGCCTGGTGCCCAGTTCGGCATGACCGACATCACCCTGGGAGTGCGCGAACCGGCGCCCAATCTGTTCCAGCTGACCCTCGACAATCAGGGCGTCGCCTCGACCGGCGAGATTCAGCTCGGTGCCATGTTCCAGAAATACGGCATGCTGGGCATCGACGACCAGTTGATGGTGCTGGCGACCGCGACCCGCGGCAGCCTCGCCGGTACCGTCAATTTCGACATGCCGTTCGGCCACGTCGGCACCCGCATCTCGCTCGGCGCCACGGCCTCGGCCATCAAGGTCATTGCCGGGCCCACCAAGCCGCTCGACATCACCGGACGCTCCGACGCCGTGACCGCCACATTGACCCAGGCGCTCTACACCGGCATGGATTTGACGGCCATCGCCCTCGCCACCCTTTCGTCCGGCACGTCGCAATCCTTTGCGGCGGGAACGCCCATCGTCGATACCAACGTGCTCAAGGCGTCGCTCGGCGTGGCCGTCAGCTACTCCAACGCCCGCCTGTCGATCGGGGCGCAGCCGCAGATGATCTACGCGTCGGCCGACGATCATCTGTTCGCGACCAAGCGCGGCATCTGGCTGTTCGCCGGCAACGCCAATGGCAGGATCGCGCTGTCGGACTCGTTCAGCATCACCAGCCGCGCCGCCTGGCAATATACGCGCGAGCAATTGCTGCCCGGCAGCCTGCTGTTCCAGATCGGCGGCTACAACAGCGTACGCGGCTACCCGTCCGATGGCGTCGGCGGCGACAGCGGCTTCTTCGCCCAGACCGAGTTGCACTGGACCGGCTCCGGCCAGACCGAAGGCCTCGATGTCTATGGACTGCTCGATATCGGCCGTGTCGTTTCCACCTTCCCGGCGAGTACCAACATGGCCTCGCTCGGCGCCGGCTGGACCTACACCCTGCCCGGCCGCGCCAGCCTCGATATCAGCGCCGCAGCACCCATCCTGCCGGCCATCGCCGGCCAGCCGAGTCTCGCCGTCTATGCGAAGCTGACCGGCACGCTGCAATAGCGCCCGATCAATCGGCCGCCTGCAACCGCTCCGACAATTTCGGCAATGCACCGAGGCTGATGAGGTGCGCATAGATCGGACGCAGGAATTTCTGTCGCTGCAGTTCGGCGAGATCGGGCTCCGGCAGAGCGTTGAGCGCCTCCTCGTCGACCACCATCAATCCGTGCACGACCACCGACTGCGCGTCCGGCGGCTTGGCCTCGAGCGTCACCGACCGAAACAGCTTCAACCGCTGCAGCGTCATGCAGAACTCGTCGGTGCGCTGCGCACCGAGCCGATAGTTCTCGGCCAGGGTCAGCGCCTGCGTCACCACCGGTGCCGGCGCTCCCGTCTCCAGAAACAGCGGCTCGCCCGTATCGCCGAGGCCCGCAAACGCGCCGTCGACGCACAGGATCGGCTGCCCGCCGGGCACGTCGCCCATGATGAAGGGGTAGCGCCGCAGATAGGCCGGGACATAGCTGCCGGCCCAAAGCCCCTCCGCCGTCACCAACAGGTTCTGGTTGGGCTTGAAACCGACGACGAACACCGCTGCGGGCTTGTCCGCGCCCGGCAGGAACGCCACCGGCATGACGCCAGCCGCCGCGCTGAATTCCTCTGCCAGCGCCGGGATCAGATTGGCATCGCCGGCAAAGCGGTAAGGCCTGGCAATCGGGGCGAGTCGAAGGCTGCGATGCGCGGCGCTGTCGAGCGGCACGATGCGCTGGTAAAAAAGAGGATTGACCATCTTTTGACGCTAGCACGCGCCGCTGCAACGGTCACCACCTTGCCACCGTAACGTCGCTTCAAAGGTCGTTGGCCTGCGGCAGGATCACGAGGTCGCGGATGGTCACGTTGCGTGGCCGGGTCAGCATGAAGGCGACGGCGGCGGCCACCTCGCTGGCTTCCATCAGGTCGCCCGCGGCGCGCGCGGCGTCGAGCTTTTCCTGCGGCCAGTCGCTGATCAGCCCGGTGACCACCGGACCTGGCGCCACGGCGCCGACGCGGATGCCGTGCCTTGCCACCTGCCGCCGTACCGTATGCACGAACGCCTGCACCGCATGCTTCGATGCCGTGTAGATGGGCTCCCACACCACCGGCACCAGCCCCGCGATCGAGCTCGTCATGATGATGTCGCCGGTCCGCCGCTCCACCATGTGCGGCAGCACCGCGCGCACCGAGCGAAACGCCGCGTTGACGTTGAGGTTCAGCATCCGGTCCCACGCATCGGGATCGCCCTCCGCCACCTCGCCGCCGACATACGAGCCGGCATTGGCGTGAAAGATGTCGAGCGGGCCGACGAGATCGACGATGGCCGGGAGCATGCGGTCGACGCTGACGCCGTCGAGCAGGTCGATACGCAGCGGGAACGCATTGTCGCCGAGGTCGCTCGCCGCCCGCCGCAGGGCCTCCTCATCCCTGTCGATCAGCACCACGCGCGCGCCCAGCGACAGCAGCTCACGGGCGCAGGCGAGGCCAATGCCAGACGCGGCTCCCGTGATTGCGGCACTCTTGCCCTGCAGCATTGTCAGACTCCATTCTCCGATTGCTCGGCGCGGTCCCTGCGAGGCTCGGCTGCCGGAAGACAGATCCGCTTCAGCAGATCCATCTGCTGCGCAATCAGTACCCGACGCTCGGCCTGCGCGTATTGGCTCCAGGTTTCGAGGAAGTAGCGGTCACAGGCTTCGACCATCGCCATGACCGACTGGATCAGCAATTCGTCCGGCAGGTCGCTCCGCACCACGCCCAGCGTCATGCCGTGCCGCAGCAGCGACGCCACCCAGGCTTCGACCGATCCCATCGCTCCCGCGGCGGGCCCCCTGCCCTTTTCGTGATGCCGGAAGCGGTGGAACAATTGTCCGACCCGCACATACCAGGCGTTGCGCTCGGAGAATGCCACGCCCTTCAGGAACAGCGCCTCGATTTCCGGCCAGAAGCTCTCGGCCGTCAGCGTGCGATAGTCGAAGCCGCCGATGTCGCGCACGAAATGCTCAAACACGGCCTGGATCAGCTGCCCGAACAGATCCCGCTTGTCTTCGAAATAATAGTAGAGCGAGCTCTTGCCGATGCCGGCGCGCTCGATGATGCGGTTGAGCGACGCAGCCTCGTAGCCCTGTGCGGCGAATTCCTCGGCCGCGCTCTCAAACAGCTTGTCGCGCCGTTCCGGCGACATGCGCTTCAGTCGTTCCCTGCTCATGCAAATCTATTTGCCTTTTCCAGTCTTGTGGACCAATGATATGTACTACTGGTACATATCATTGGTCCACACAAGGAAGCGCCATGTCCGGAAAAATCCTCGTCTCGGGCGGCGGCATCGCGGGGTGCTGCCTTGCCTGGTGGCTCCGCAGATACGGATACGCGGTGACCATCGTGGAGCAGGCGGCCGAGCCGCGCGCCGGCGGCTACGTCATCGACTTCTGGGGATTGGGCTACCGCGTTGCCGAAAAGATGGGCCTGGTGGACGAGCTTCGCCGGTCCGATCTCGTGATCGAGGAGTTTCGTGTGGTCGATCGCAATGGCCGCAAGATCAGCGGCATCGACCAGCGAGCCTTGCAGGATATCGCAGGCGGCCGCATCATGAGCTTGCAACGCTCCGCCGTCGCCTCTGCCCTCTATCATGCACTCGACGATGACGTCTCAGTTCGCTTCGGGGACAGCGTGGCTACCCTCACCGAGCATCCGGACGGCGTCGAGGTGACATTCCGCAGCGGCGCGCACGAAGGCTACGATCTCGTGGTCGGCGCCGATGGGCTGCATTCCGCCGTGCGCCACCTCGCTTTCGGCGAACAGGCCGAGTACGAGCGCTTCCTCGGATATTACGTGGCGGCATTCAGCGCTCACGACTACCCGCATCGCGATCCGCACGTCTATGTGACCTATGGCGAACCCGGCAAGCAGATCTGGCGAGTGACCATGGACGACGAGACGACGGTTTTTCTGCTGGTCTTTGCCGACGCCAGCCCTCAGGGGATCCCGATGCACGATCCGGCGCAGCAGAAGGAGATTCTAGCCCGCCGCTATGCCCGCAGCGGCTGGGAAACCCCGGACATGCTGCGCGCGCTTGCGGCCACCACGGACCTCTATTTCGACCGCGTCAGCCAGATCGTCATGCCGCGCTGGACCAAGGGACGTGTCGCGTTGATCGGCGATGCCTGTGCATGCCCGAGCCTGCTGGCCGGCGAAGGTTCGGCGATGGCGATGGCAGAAGCCTACACGCTGGCCGGCGAGCTCCACGCTGCAAGCGGAGATCATGCGGCCGCCTTCGCAGCGTATGAGCAGCTCCTGCGGCCTTACGTCGAGCGCAAGCAGAAGGCCGCGCGCGGCTTCGCGGCGAGCTTCGTGCCGCAGAGCGCCCTCGCGCTATGGCTGCGAAATACCTCCATCAACGTCGCCAACACCCTCGGTCTGACCAGGCTGCTGTTCGGCGCCCAGATCAACGATCGCCAGGCGTTGGGCGACTATCGCTAAGCCGCTGGCTCGGGTGCGGGTTCGGCCGGTGGATCGAACGCCAGCCGCAGCCCGATATGGCCGGCGGCGCTATCGGGCGACCGCCCCATGCGGGCCGCGATGCGGTACCGATGGCAATAGCTGCGATGGCAGAGATACGAGCCGCCCTTGAGCGTGCGCTCCTGCTCCCGCAGGGCGTCGATATCGCGCTGCTTGGCCGCCGCCGACAGCGACCGCACCCGAAACCGGTCCGCGCACCATTCCCAGGTGTTTCCCGACATGTTGTAGAGGCCGAACGGGTTGGGTGCGAAGCTGTCGACCGGCGCCGTACCCAGATAGCCGTCGGTCGCGAGGTTGCGGCGCGGGAATTCGCCCTGCCAGATGTTGAGCGGCGGCGTGTCGTCGCTGGGCTCGTCGTCGCCCCACGGAAAGATATGTTCGGTGCCGCCGCGCGCTGCGTGCTCCCACTCCGCTTCGGTCGGCAGGCGTCCACCGGCCCAGGCGGCGAAGGCATTGGCGTCGGCCCACGACACCTGCACCACCGGATGGTCGAGACAATCCTCGATGCTCGAGCCGGGACCCGCGGGGTGGCGCCAGTCGGCACCGTCGACGGCGTGCCACCATGGTGTCCCCACCACCTGCCGCGACGCACGTGCCAGCTCCTCGGGCAGGAACATCCAGAACACGAACGACCAGCCGAACCGCTCGGCCTCGCTCACATATCCCGTCTCGTCGGCGAAGGCGCGGAACTGCCGGTTGCTCGCGGCGTAGCGGCTCATCCCGTAGCGGCTCAGCTTCGTCGGACGCGGCGGACCTTCGCCGTCGGCGCGGATCACCGGCTGCCGGGTACCAACGAAACTGTGGCCGCCCTCGATCCAGGCGATCGCGTCGCGCAGCATGGGGTGCGGCTCGGCACGCCCGCGCGCCGGCGTCATCGCCTGGACGTCGAGCAAGTGTGGCATGTTGGGTGAACAGCAGGACTCCATTGCAGCCTCCTATTTTCCGGCCTCGAGCGGCAGCTCGGCCCGAACGCGGCGCCGTGTGCCGGCCTCGGCACGCGGCGCCCTGCGCCGCGGCGCGGCGACGGACTCGCGCGCAACATAATCGCAGGCGATGCGGCTCGTGACCGATCCCGCCGCTCTTTCCCCGGCCGCGCGCCCCAGCAGGTACTCGACCGCGATCTCGCCCATTCGCGCATGCGGCACGCGCACCGTGCTGAGCGGCGGCGTCACGATGCTTGCCAGCGGATCATCGTCGAAACCGATGACCGAAACATCGCCGGGCACGCTGAGGCCCAGCGTCTTCAGCGCTTCGTAGCACCCCACCGCCGTGCGATCGGAAGCGCAGAAGATCGCGGTTGGAGGCTTGCGCAGCGCCATCAGCACCGTGGTCTCGCGCTCGCCGGGGCCGATGGTGAAGTCGCCGTCCCGGATCAACTCCGGATCGACTGCCAGACCGCGGTCTTCATGCGCCTTACGATAGCCCTCGAGCCGATGGCGCGAGGCTTCAACGCTGCTCTTGCCATTGATGAAGCCGATGCGCCTGTGCCCCGCGTCGAGCAGCGCCGCCACGGCCCCGCGTGCACCGTCCGCGTGTCCCGGAATGATGAACGGCACGTTGGGGTCGCGTGTGTAGCAATTGAGCAGAATGATGTTGGCCGTCCTGAGCACCTTGGGCAGCGTCAATTCCTGCGTGAAGTACGACTGATAGACGATCCCGACCAGTCGCTGCGCCATCAGCAGGTCGATGGCACAGCGCTCCAGGTCCTTGTCGCCGTGGATCGGCAGCACCACCAGCACGCAGCCGTCCTTCCAGGCCCGCTCGCGCGCCGCCTCGACCGCGTTGAGCGACAGCGGATTTGACCCGATGTCGTCGACCAGCAGTCCGATCGTACGGATCGAGCCGCTGCCCACCGGCGAGCGCCGCCAGATCCGGTAGCCCAGCTCCTCGGCGGCCTCGCGCACCTTTTGCCTGGTCGCGTCCGCCACGCGCACGCCGCCGGTATCGTTGAGCACCAGCGATACGCTCGCCTGCGAGACGCCGGCGCGGCGCGCCACGTCGATCATGGTCGGACCGCGCGACGTCCTCCCCTGCTCCTTGCTGGCCTTGTTCACGTTGTCGCTTCGTCTCGGCATTCGGACTCAGAAGGCCCGCTCGATGGTCGTCACCCGCGGGACATGATTGCACTATGCCGCCACACGCAACCCTCAAGCTTGTCGCATTCAGAATAGCGCTAGACAGAAGTCATAAATAACCCGATAGTTCATCGCCATGCAAACAGGAGGATCAGCATGAGCACGAGACAGACTGGCGGCATCAACCGCCGCGATGCGCTTGTCGGACTGGGGACGCTGGCGGCCGCGATGGCCACGGCATCGGGCCGGTCCGCATTTGCCCAGGACGCCAAGACCATCAAATGGTGGGACCATTTTCAGCCCATCGCTCCCCTGTTCGAAAAGGCGTGGGCCAACTACGGCGCTGTGCATCCCGGCGTCACCGTCGAACATACCGTCATGAACCCGGCCGACATGATGCAGGCGCTGCAACTGGCGTTCCGCTCGGAGCAGGCGCCCGACGTGATGTCGATTCCCGCCCCGCTGGCGACGCTGAACCAGCTCGCCGGCTCGAGCTGGTTCGCCCCAGCAGGCTCCGGCCTGCACCTCGACAAGCCGTTCCAGAAGGACGTGCTGTTCGAGGGCCTGACCAATTTCGGCGGCAAGGTCTATTCCTTCCCCCTGTTCAGCTTCCGCCAGCATTCGACGTCGTTGTGGTCGCTCAAGGACAAGATCGACACCGACGGCAACGCCATCAAGGGCTGGGACCAGATCCGGCAGGTGGCCAAGGCCGCCACCAAGAATGGCACCTACGGCCTGTTGCTGCCGATCCAGTTCACCGACCGCATGCGCGTGCATGTCGACGACCTGTCGCAGATGATCGGCGGCGCCGGTCCGATCGATTGGAAGACCGGCCAGTACAACTATGCGGCCGACGAATATGTCGAGACGCTGCAGCAATTGCTGTCGTTCCAGCAGGACGGCACGCTGCACCCTGCCTCGTCCTCGCTCGATGCCCGCCAGGGCCGCACCCGCTGGGCAGCGGGCGAAGCCGCGATGTTCACCGATGGTCCGTGGAACAGTGGCGTCATCGCAAACAGCTTCGCCCAGGTGCTGCCCAACATCGCGGTATCGGGCAACCCGGTGCTGACCGACAGCGGCCATGTGCATTCGTCACCGCAGGCGGGCACCTTCTGGATCTCCGCGCAGTCGAAAAACCCCGACATCGCCTCGGAGCTGCTCAACCTGTTCACCACCGACGAGTTCTACATCAAGCTCGCCGAGCGCATGGACCAGCCGCCGCTGAACCTCGACGCCGTGGCCCAGGCCAATGTGCACCAGACCTACAAGGACGTGGTCGCCGGCTACAAGGACAGTGTGCGCCTCGCGCCCGAGCCGGTCATCCGCAATGCCGATGTCGGCAAGGTCTATGGCGAAATGAAGCCGGTGAGCCCGAGCCTCGGCGAGATCGTGCAGGGCGCGTTCGCCGGCGCCTTCGCCGATCCAAAGCCGGTGCTCAAGCAACTCGCCGACCAGATGACCGCCGAACGCGACCGGGCGATCAAGGCCGTCAACGATGCCGGCGGCAAGGTCAGCGTCGACGACTGGAAGTTCGACGCCTGGAACCCTGCCGAGGACTTCACCCCGGACAAGTACTGATCAAGGATTGCATGTGAGTCTCTCCCACTCCGCAATCCGTCCATCGATCCGCCGGCGTCTCTGGGCGGATCGATGGATCTACCTCTTCCTGCTGCCCACCGTCGTGCTGGTCGCGAGCTACACGATCTGGCCGATGTTCGCCAGCATCTGGTTCTCGCTGCTCGACTGGAACGGCTTCGAGCGCGCCGGCAGGTTCATCGCCTTCGGCAACTATGCCGAGATCTTCGCCGACCGGCTGTTTTGGAACGCCTTCGCCAACACGGTGATCTTCGTCGTCGTCGCGGTACCGATCCGCGTCGGCCTTGCCCTGCTGCTCGCCGTGGTGCTGAACGCCGGCCTGCCATTCTCGCGCAGCTTCCGCACCGCGATTTTCCTGCCGGTGGTCACCACCGCGGCGATCCTCGGCGTCGTGATGCGCTTCGTCCTCGATCCCGCCAGTGGACCGGTCAACGAGGTGCTGCTGCAGCTTCACCTCATCACCCAGCCGATCAACTTCCTCGGCCGTGCCGGCCTGTCGCTCTACACGGCGATCGGCGTGTGGGTATGGAAATGGCTCGGCATCACCCTGATCTACTGGATGGCGGCACTGCAGACGATCCCCGCCGATCTCTACGACGCCGCGCGCATCGACGGCGCCGGCCGCTGGCAGCGCTTCCGCTACATCACCGTGCCGCTGCTCACGCCCTTCACCATCATCATCACCCTGATCACCGTGGTCGAGGCGACCAACGTCTTCGATCTCATGCTGACCCTGACCAATGGCGGTCCGTTCTTTTCCTCCGAGGTCATCGACATCTTCGTCTATCGCCAGGCCTTCGCCGCCAACATTCCGCGGCTCGGCTACGCCTCCGCCGCCGCGCTGCTGTTCGGCGTCTGCGTCATGGCCGTCATTGCCGCGCAGATCGTCGTCGTCGCGCGCCTGCGCCGCCGGGTGGCCGAACAATGAGCGCCGCCGCTTCCTCGCGCTCCGGCGCCCGCTTCTGGACATGGCTCTCGGTACTGGTGCTTGCCGTCCTCTGCCTTGTCTGGATCTATCCGTTCCTCTGGCTGGTCTCGGCCTCGTTCAAGGACCCGCTGGAAATCTTCTCCAAGGGCCTGAGCCTCGTTCCCAACGCGCTGCGCTGGGACAACTACGTCCGCGCCTGGGCCACGGCGGGATTTTCCACCTACATGCTGAACACGGTGCTGGTGACGGTCGGCACCGTGTTGCTGGTCATCTTCCACACCTCGCTCACCGGTTACGTTCTGGGGCGCTACAACTTCATCGGCCGCAAGCTGGTCATCGGCGTACTGGTCGCGACCTTCATCATTCCGGCCGGCTTTGCCATCATCCCCATCGTCGACCTCACCAAGACGCTTGGCCTGCTCAACAACCGCTGGGGCATCATCCTGGCGCTTGCCGGCAGCGGCCATGCTGCCTCGATCCTGCTCTATGCCGGCTTTTTCAGCCAGTTGCCCAAGGAGCTGGAAGAGGCCGCTGTGGTCGACGGCGCCGGCTTCTTCACCATTTTCGGCCGCATCATGCTGCCGCTCGCCGGCCCCGTGACTGCCACGGTTGCCGTGCTGACCTTCCTGGCCGCCTGGAACAGCTTTCTGATTCCGCTGGTGCTGACCTTCGGCGCGCCCGGCCAGCGCACTCTGGCGGTCGGCATGCTGGCCTTCGTCGGCACCAATGAAACCGACTGGCCCGGCATGGCCGCTGCCGCAACGCTGTCGCTGGTGCCGGTGATCGTCTTCTTCTTTTTCGTCCAGCGGTTCTTCGTCGAAGGGGTCGCGGGCGCCATCAAAGCCTGAACTAAAAAGGATTGAGTCAGCCGATGACACAAAAGCCCAATATTTTGTGGATCTGCACCGACCAGCAGCGCTGGGATACGCTGGGCTGCTACGGCAACACCGCGGTGCATTCGCCCAACATCGACCGGCTCGCCACCGAAGGGGTGCTGTTCGAGCGCGCCTTTTCGCAAAGCCCCGTCTGCACCCCGAGCCGCGCCAGCTTCCTCACCGGCCGCTACCCACGCACCACGCGCACGCGCCAGAACGGCCAGGACATCCCCGCTGACGAAAAACTCATCAGCCGGCTGCTCGCCGACAACGGCTACACCTGCGGCCTGTCGGGCAAGCTGCATCTGTCGGCCTGCCACAAGAGCGTCGCGCCCGATCACGAACGCCGCATCGACGACGGCTACGCCGAGTTCCACTGGTCGCACCATCCCGGCCGGCCGAACAATTCCTGGCCGACCAACGAGTACGACCTGTGGCTGCGCGAACGCGGCAAGGCATACGGCACCACGCCCGTCGACGGCTCGAAATACGTCTCCTACGGCATGGACGAGGCCGACCACCAGACCACCTGGTGCGCCCAGAAGGCGATCACCTTCATGGAGGCGCATGAAGGCGTGGATCGGCCGTGGATGTTCTCGGTCAACATCTTCGATCCGCATCATCCCTTCGATCCGCCCAGGGCCTACCTCGACCGCTATCTCGCCGATCTCGATGCGATCGAGCTTCCCGACTACCAGAGGGGCGAGCTTGCCGAGAAAACCGCCGTACAGCGCATCGACCACGACGGCGCCTATGGCGGGCAGGCTGGCTTCCCCTACGACAAGATGGATGAGCGCGATCACCGGCTGGTGCGTGCCGCCTATTACGCCATGTGCGACCTGATCGACTCGCAGGTGGGGCGCATGCTCGACGCGCTCGAGCGCACCGGACAGCGCGACAACACCATTGTCATTTTCATGTCCGACCACGGCGAGATGCTCGGCGACCACGGCATCTACCTGAAGGGCCCCTATTTCTACGAAGAAGCCATCCACGTGCCGCTGGTGATCTCCGGCCCGGGCTTTGCCCGCGGCCGACGGGCACAGGGCATGGTCGAGCTGGTCGACATCGCTCCCACCCTGCTGGAGGCCGCCGGCATTTCCCGCTACGCCGGCATGCAGGGGCACTCGCTGCTCGCGACGCTGCAGGGCAAGGACGAAGCCGCGCGCGACGACATCTATTGCGAATACTACAACGCCATGCCCTGGCATCCGCCCGAAATCGACCCGCAGATGACCATGCTGCGCACCGACCACCACAAGCTGGTGATCTCGCACTCCGATGGCGATGCCGAGCTCTACGACCTCGCGGCCGATCCGCACGAGCACCACAATCTGTGGCACACGCCGGGGCACGATGCGCTCAAGCTCGACCTGATGCGGCGCATGCTCGATCGCATGGCCTGGACCGTCGACCCCCTGCCCGAGCGTCGCGCCGACTACTAGCCTCGCATCAGCGCG
Organism: Devosia sp. 67-54; assembly: GCF_001899075.1. Lineage (GTDB taxonomy): Bacteria > Pseudomonadota > Alphaproteobacteria > Rhizobiales > Devosiaceae > Devosia_A. The sequence continues at coordinate 120,269 of NZ_MKVA01000009.1, forward strand.
TCGTCTGTCGCGGCACCAGCGGACAGCGGATCGACACCGTCATCGGTGCGTCGAGCCGGTCGCGCTGCGCCAACAGCCGCATGCCACGTTCCGCCATCGCGGCATGCGGCAGCAGCATCGTCGACAGCCCGATGTCCTTGGCAAACTCGCGATCGTCGAAGCCGAGGATCGCAATGTCGCCGGGCACGCTGAGTCCGACCTCTGCGACCGCTGCCAACGCTCCACGCGCCAGCATGTCGTTCTGGCAGAACACGCCGTCCGGACGCTCGTCGAGCGCCAGCAGCTCCAACATCGCGGCCCGCCCGCTCTCATGGCGCCAGTCGCGATGCTTTATGCGAGTCGCATCGAGCGACTGTCCGGCCACCGTCATGCCGCGCCGGAACCCCGACAGCCGCCGCTGCGTGCTCGAATGCCAGCTATCGCCCGTGATGGTCGCAAGGCGCGTGCAGCCCGTACCGATCAGGTACTGCGCCGCCGCGAAGCCCGCCGCCCGCTCGCCGGGAATGACGGCAACCCCCTGCCCGTCATTGCGGAAGCAGTTCACATACACATGCGCAAAACCCTGCAGCGCATCGCTCGGATGCACGCCGGCGGTAAAGGTGTTGGCATAGATGACGCCGCTGGCGCCCAGCCGCCGCAGCGAGGTGAGCGCTTCGGCCTCGCGTTCCACCACGCCATCCGTCACGAAGATCGCGAGCTGCGTCGCGGCGCTCCGTGCGGCCATGTGCAGCCCGTCGATGATGTCGATCGGATAGGCCGCCGAAATCTCGTTGATGAGCACCCCGATGATCGGCAGGTGGTCGTCCTGCAGGTCGTGTAGCATCGGCCCGGGCGAATAGCCTAGGCGCCGTGCCGTCTCGATCACCAATTGCCGCGTCGCCTCGGCGATGCGCACGCCGCCGATATTGTTGAGGACCAGCGAGACCGTCGTCTGCGACACCTGCGCTTGGCGCGCGACGTCGATCATCCTCACGCGCTTTTTCGAGTCTTTGGTCACCAGGGCCGTCCGCCGTGCATTCGGCATCGTGCTTGACAAAACAGCACGAGCTAATCAATTTGCTAAAGAAATTTAGCAGCCGTGGCGAGAGGACGCGACGGCTTTCTGGCGGCAATCCATCTCCACTACCCGCGCTGGCGCCTCGCCGCGCGACGGAGGCGGCTTGCCCGGGTGGAGGAGTCATGGCGATGCCACAGACCGCCGAGACGGCCGTGCCGCATGCCCGGCCCGCCGCCGCCCTTCGGCCGGCGCCGCGCGGCAGGAAGCGCGACACCGTCCCGGCTCTCGTGATGCTCACCCCGTGGCTGCTGGGGGTGACGTTGCTCACCGCGCTGCCGATGGTCGCCTCGCTGGTGCTGTCCTTCACCAATTACGACCTGCTGTCGCTGCCGCGCTTCATCGGCACCGCCAACTACCAGCGGCTGCTGTCGGACCCGCGCTACATCCAGTCGCTCGAAGTGACGACCACCTACGTGCTGGTCTCCGTGCCGCTGTCGGTGACCGTCGCGCTGCTGATCGCGGTGTCGCTGTCCTCGACCAGCCGGTCGGCGAACCTCTATCGCGGCATCTACTACCTGCCCTCGCTGCTCGGCGGCAGCGTCGCCATCGGCGTGCTCTGGCGCCAGCTCTTCGGCGGCCAGGGGCTGCTGAACTCCGTCCTCGGCCTGTTCGGCGTCGCGGGCACCAGCTGGATCGGCGACCCGCGCTACTCCCTCGGCACGCTGATCATCCTGCACATCTGGCAGTTCGGCGCACCGATGGTGATCTTCCTCGCCGGTGCCCGGCAGATTCCGAAGGAAACCATCGAGGCCAGCATCATCGACGGCGCCAATCCGGTGCAGCGCTTCTTCCGGCTGACCCTGCCGCTGCTGAGCCCGCTGATCCTGTTCAATCTGGTGATGCAGACCATCACCGCCTTCCAGGCCTTCGTTCCGGCCTACGTCGTCAGCGACGGCTCCGGCGGTCCGATCGACTCCACGCTCTTCTACACCCTCTACCTCTACATCGAGGGCTTCCGGAACTTCCACATGGGCTACGCCATGGCCATGGCGTGGGTGCTGCTCGTCATCATCGCGGTGTTCACCGCGCTCGCCTTCTGGTCCTCGCGCTTCTGGGTTCATTACGAGAATTGAGCGAGCCCATGCACCCCGCGAAGCCGAACCGCCTCCCCGCCACGCTGCTGCGCCACGCCATCCTCATCGCGCTCGCGATCCTGATGAGCTATCCGCTGCTGTGGATGATCTCGAGCTCGTTCAAGCCCGAACACGTGATCTTCTCCGAGCCCGGCCTGCTGCCCGACCCGTTCACGCTCACCAACTACATCGCCGGCTGGACCAAGCTCGGCCTGCCCTTCGCCGCGTTCATGCTGAACTCGGTGATCATCTGCGTGCTGTGCATCCTGGGCAATTTGTTCTCCTGCACGCTCGCCGCCTATGCCTTCGCCCGGCTCGAATTTCCGTTCTCGAAGGCCGCCTTCGCCATCATGCTGCTCACCATCATGCTGCCGTTCCACGTGACGGTGCTGCCGCAATACATCATGTTCCAGAAGCTGGGTGCGGTGAACACCATCATCCCGCTGGTGCTGCCGAAGTTCTTCGCGGTGGACGCCTTCTTCGTATTCCTGCTGGTGCAGTTCATCCGCGGCATTCCGCGCGACCTCGATCAGGCCGCCGAGATCGACGGCACCAACAAGTATCAAACCTTCTGGTACATCATCTTTCCGCTGTGCCGGCCGGCGCTGGTGATCGTCGCCATCTTCACCTTCCTGTGGACGTGGAACGACTTCTTCGGCCAGCTCATCTACCTGACGCAGACGCAGAACTACACCGCGTCGCTGGCCCTCAACCTGTTCATCGATGCCACCAGCGGCGAGTCGGCATGGGGCATGCTGTTCGCCATGTCCGTCGTCACCCTCACTCCCATCTTCGTGCTGTTCGTACTGTTCCAGAGGCAACTGGCGGACGGCATCGCGACCACCGGCCTCAAGGGATGAGCCCCGCTTCCACTCACGCAGATCTGCGATCACCAAGGAGGAGTATCCATGTCTAGACCGAATATGCCCGGCCTCAACCGGCGCGACCTGCTCAAAGTCTCGGTCGGCGGCGCCGCCGCGCTGTGGCTTTCGACGTCGAACTTCGCACTGGCCGACAGCACGTCCATCAAGGCCGGCTGGTATGGCGGACAGGACACGCATGACCGCATGCAGAAGGCCATCGCGCAGTTCACCGCCAAGAACCCCGACATTGCTGTGAGCGTCGAATTCGCGCCTTTCGCCGAATTCTACGATCGCCTGCCGGTCGAATATTCCGGCGGCACGGCACCCGATATGCACCGTCATTCGATGACCTATCTGTTCGACTACGTGAAGCGCGGCCTGCTCGCCGACCTCAGCCCCTTCATCGGCAAGAGCATCGACATTTCCGCGCTTTATCCGGGCGTGGTCGAGATCGGCAAGGATGGCGACCAGGTGCACGCCATCGGCAACAACCAGATCGCCGTTGCCCTGTTCTACAACAAGGCGAAGGTTGCGGCCGCCGGCTCGCTCGACAACCTGACCTGGGACGGTTTCCGCGACCTCGCCATCAAGATCGGCAAGGCGGGCGGCGCCAATTCCTATGGCACCAATGACGGCGGCGGCTTCTTCGCCTTCCTCGAGCTGTTCGTCACCCAGCGCGGCAAGTCGCTCTACAGCGGCGACAACGCCCTCGGCTTCGAGCCCAAGGATCTCGTCGACTGGCTCGACTACTGGGAATCGATGCGCAAGGACCAGGGTGCGCCGCCGCCATCGGTGACCGCCGAAAGCGCCGGCTTCCAGAATGCGCCGCTGGTCAAGGGAACTGCCGCCATGCAGGTCGGCTGGAGCCAGCAGATCGTCTTCTACCAGGCCCTAATGCAGGACGAGCTCGATATCCACGCCTGCCCGGTGCCGGCCGGCGCCGCCGACAACGGCCATTTGATCCGCGCGCTCGACTTCTGGGTCGTCCCGGAAGGGTCGCGCAACAAGGAGGCGGCAGCCAAGCTGGTCAACTTCCTGCTCAACGACGAGGGCGCGCTGGCAACGCTCGGCCTGTCGCTCGGCGGCCCCGCCTCCGACAAGGCCGCCAGCGTCCTGGCGAAGACGGCCGACGTGCCGAGCGGCAAGGTGCTCACCTACCTCGCCGACCTGCGCGGCCATGCGCCGTCGGCAACGCCGCGCTGGATCAGCGGCCATGGCGAGCTCGAATCGACGCTCAACCGCCTCAATGCGTCGGTCGGCTTCGGCCAGGCGACGCCGCAGGCCGCCGCCGACAGCTTCTTCACCGAGGCCAAGCGCATCCTGGGCTGATCTCCCGTGGGCCCAGGCGCCTCCGGCCGCACGTTGGCCGGAGGCGTCCATTTTCTCCAGTGAATTAGGTCAGGGTCGCTTCAGTGTCCGACAAGCCGAACATCGTTCTTATCATGACGGACCAGCAGCGGGCCGACTTCTTTGCCTCGGAAGGCTTCCCTGTCGACACCATGCCGTTCGTCGACGCCCTCGGCGCCAAAGGCACCCGCTTCGACCGCGCCTACACCCCGATGCCCATCTGCTCGCCGGCGCGCAGCAGCATGCTGACCGGCCGCTTCCCCAAGGCGACGCGCGTCAAGCAGAACTGGGACATGGACAAATTCATCACCTTCGGCAAGGACCTGCCGGCGGTGCTGCACGAGCAGGGTTACACCGTCAACCTCGCCGGCAAGAATCACTCCTACGCTGGCCGCGACGCCTTCGATTTCTACGGCGCCCCCTACAGCCACACGAACGGCCCGGCCGATCGCGCCACTGCCAGCCAGAGGCAGTCCGACGACTGGCTGTTCGAGCTCGACCACCACGTCTCGACCACCGCCACGCCGTTCCCGCTGGAAAACCAGCTCTGCTACCGCATCGTCTCCGACGCCATCACCTGCGTCGACCAGCAGCGCGACAAGCCGTTCTTCCTCTGGCTGTCGCTGCCCGAGCCGCACAACCCGTACCAGGCGCCGGAGCCGTATTTCTCCATGTTCTCGCCTGACCAGATGCCCGGTCGCGTCGCCGGCCCCCAGGCGAGCCTGGCGCGCGGCGGCAAATGGCAATGGCTGCGCACGCTCGAGGAAGAAAAGCGCCCCGGCTACGATGACGACTGGCGCCGCTACCGTGCCGTCTATGCCGGCATGCTGCGCATGATCGACGACCAGGTGAAGCGTTTCGTCGACCATCTCGACGCCAGCGGCAGGCTCGACGACACCATCATCATCTTTCTTGCTGACCATGGCGACTATGCCGGCGACTACGGCCTGCAGCGCAAGGGTGCCGGCCTGCCCGAATGCCTGGTCCGCGTCCCCTTCATGGTCACCGGCCCCGGCATCAGATCACACCATAACCGCCTCGACTTCGTGTCTCTGGTCGACATCCTCCCGACCGTGTGCGAGATCGCCGGCGCCGAGATTCCGTTCGGCTGCCAGGGACGAAGCCTCTGGCCCATGCTCACCGGCGCCGACTATCCGGCAGCGGAATTTTCCAGCATCTACGCCGAGCTCGGCTTCGGCAGCCTGCCCTACGGACCGCACGAGCGGCCGCCGCTGCATTTCGACTATGCCGGGCCGACCTACGACGAGCTGAACTCCGTGACCCAGAGCGGCAACCTCAAAATGGTGCGCAAGGGCAATTGGAAGCTTATCTTCGACGTGCTGTCAGGAGGCGAGCTCTACGACCTCGATAGCGATCCGGGCGAGCTTGAGAACCTCTACCACGATCCGCGGCACGCCGTGATGCGCACCGCCATGCTCGAGGAACTGCTCTACTGGACGATCAGGACCGAGGACCCCCTGCCCCTCGCCAAATATCTGCCCAAGGTCGCCCCGCACAATTGGTACCGGAGCTAGGCGAAGTCAGTTCTACACCCGCGGCCAGGGCGTCTCCGGCACGGGCGTCAGCGGCCGGCCGCTGCTGAACCAGCTCTTGAGGTTGTCGACCAGCAACTGCCCCATGGCGCCGTGCGTCACCTGCGAGGCCGAACCGGAATGCGGCAGCAGCACGACGTTGTCGAGCGCCAGAAAGCGCGGATCGATGGCCGGCTCAGTGGCGAACACGTCGAGCCCGGCGCCCTGGAGCGCATGCGTCTCGAGCGCCCGGATGAGCGCCTCTTCATCGATGGCGGAGCCGCGCCCGATGTTGATCACGAGTCCGCGCCGCCCGAGCGCAGCGAGAATTTCGGCATCGACCAGATGGCGGGTCGCAGCCCCTCCCGGCACCGCGACGATCAGAGTATCGACGTCCGCCGCCATCTCGAGCAGCGATGCGTAATAGCGATAGGCGACGCCGGCGCGCGCATGGCGCGCATGATAGACCACGGGTATCCGCATCGCCTCGAGCCGCCGTGCAATGGCAAGGCCGATCCGCCCGAGCCCGACCATGCCGACCGTGCGGTCGCGCAGCGAGCCGGGCACCGGCGCAAACTGCCCGAGCCGCGCCCAGGAGCCATCGCGCAGATAGCGCTCGGCCCGTAGCAGCTCGCGCGCCGTCATCACCAGCAGGCCGATGGTGTAGTCCGCCACCTCCTCGTTGAGCACGTCGGGCGTGTTGGTCACCACCAGCCCGCGCTCGCGCGCATAGGCGACGTCGACCCCGTCATAGCCGACCCCGAACACCGAGATGATCTCGAGGTTGGGGAATCTGTCGATCAGCGCCCGGTCGATCGCGATGTGGTTGCCGCGAGCGATGGCCCGCACGCGCGGTGCGATTTGCGCGATGAGCGCCTCGCGGTCGGCTGCCTCGGCAAGAAAGTGCGGTGCAAACTCCTTCTCCAGCGTCGCGCGCGTGCCGGCGAAGATCTTTTCAGGCAGGACGATATCGATCTTGGTCATGATGCGCCGTTCCGTCAGCTCGCCTCGGGCTGCTCGCCCTCGAACACGAAGCCGAAGATCTCGGCGTCGTCGATGAGGAAGGCCAGCTTGCGGAAATCGATGGGCCCGCGCGCGCCGCCGAAATCGCTGCCGTCGGTCCAGCGCACCGTGTGACGGACCGCATCGCCGGTGAACGGCACGCAATCCTCGAACGAGCGGCCGGGCAGCACATTGTGTTCGCTGTCGAGCACCGCCACGCGGATGGAGCCGCCCTTGCGGCACCGGGCGTTGATGGCGAGGGTCAGCCCATCGGTGAGCAGCGGCCGCGTCACCAGCCGGCCAAGGCGCGGCCGTACCGCGTCGATCGACGCCATGCCCTCATAGCGCAGGGTCGCGACGCCGAGGCAGTAGCGCATCTGTCCCTGCGGATCGCGCGCCTCGTCATGGTCGAGATGCTGCTTGCCCGCGTACCAGTAGTCGTGGTGGTTCCGTGCACCGCCATGGTAGAAATACCACTGGTCGCCGATACGGATGGGCGGGCTCACCTGGGTGACCATGTAGCGGTCCCAATGTCCCTCGCCGCGCGGCGCGATGAACGGCCGGCCATTGTCGGTGGTGCGGAAATTGATGCCGTCGCGGCTGTAGATCAGCCGCACATACATGCCGTTGTCGGTACCGTGGAACACGCCGAGCGTGCCGAATTGCATCGTGCCGACGCTGAACTGGCCGCAGCCGTAGTGCGCCTCGTCGAGATTGTCCATGTCGTCGTCGGGCGTCGAGATCGGCACCAGCTCGGTCCAGTGGATGAAGTCGGCGCTGACGGTGCGGAACACCCGCCGCTTGTTCATCAGATCCGGCCGCTCCGGAAAGTAAGTGCGGAAGCTGCCGCGGCCGCCCGATGGCGTCTCGATACGCGAGGCCGGTATGCCGGCCACCGTCATCCGCGCATGCCGCGTATACTGCGTGAACAGCTTGGTCAGCGGATCATAGGTGATGGTCGAGACGTCGTTGAGGTTGGTCTGGCTGCCGAAGCTCGGCCGTTCCGCATAGGGCGTCCATGCGATGCCGTCGGCCGAATGCGCGCATTCGACGATCTGGCTGAGCGAGGGCAGCGAGCGCGAGAACAGCATGCGGTAGCGCTCGTCCGCGTTCTGCGGGTTTGGAACGATCACCACCGCGCCCGAATGCACGCCGACATCCGCCCAGGGGTTGATTGCATCCGGCGTGGCGCCCTCGACATAGCCGGCAAAGATATTGGTGTCCTGCCCGCCGATCGCGATGCGCCCCAGCGGCGGCTTCTCGAAATGCACGCCGTCGCGGCTCACCGCATACAACATGCGATTGCGCCATGGATGCGGCTGGTACGCCTCCATCGGGCCAAGGTCCTCGTACCAGCACTTGATCAGCCCGTCCGTCGGATCGCGCAGCACGTTGTAGTTGCTGTAGGTGAAGTACGGGGTGAGCTCCCACGGCCGGTCGCCCACCAGCACCGGCTCCTCGCGCAGCGGCTGCGGCTTGTGCCAGCGCCGGGTGACGCTGTCGACCTGCTCGATCAGCCAGTTGTCCACGAACACCTGGGGCTGACTCCCCACCTGCAAAGACGTGCCGTCGATCATATGGTCCATTTCGTACTCACAAGAGATGCTGGGACTGCGCGTTGCCGCGCTGGCGAAATGACTCGCGGGACGGGGTAGCGCCCTGCCCCGTCTCGCGAGCCGGCACTGTCGGGAGCCAGTGCATGGGAAGCTTCATTTCTCCGCCCCGCTGGCGAGACCGGAGATCAGGTAGCGCTGGGCGAAGAGGTAGGCGAGGATCACCGGTGCGGTCGACATCACCGATGCCGCGAAGGCGTAGTGATAGGCCGTCGTGTCCATGCCGAAGAAGCTGTAGAGGCCGACGCTCATCACCGCCACCTCGCGCGAATTGGCGATCACCAGCGGCACCAGGAACTCCGACCACGAGCCGATGAACACCAGAAATCCTGCGGCCGACAGACCCGGCAGGCTGAGCGGCAGCATGATGCTCCAGAACACCCGGAACATCGAGCAGCCATCGATCACCGCCGCTTCGTCGAGGCTGCGCGGCAGCGTGTCGAAATAGCCCTTCATGATCCAGATGGTGAACGGCACGTGCGTTGCCGTATAGATCAGCACCAGCGCCGTGCGCGTGTTCAGCAGGCCGAACCAGTTCATCATCAGATAGTACGGGATGATGTTCACCGTGCTCGGAATGAGCTGCAGGATCAGCAGCGTCACCAGAATTGTGTTCTTGAACGGAAAATTCCAGCGCGAGAACCCGTACGCCGCCACCGTGCCGATCGCCAAGGTGAACACCAGCGTGAAGCCGGTCACAATCGCCGTATTGAGGAGATAGGTGGGCAGCGCCGTGCGGCGGATCACGTCCGCATAGTTGGTGAGCGTGAGCTCGCGCGGAAAGAACGTCGTCGGGTAGGCGAAGATCTCCGACGGATTCTTGAACGATCCCAGGATCACCCACGACAGCGGAAACAGCACGATGAGCAGCAGCACCGCATAGAGCACATAGGTGCTGCTCAGCTCGCCCAGCCGCCAGGGCGCGAGGCCGCGGCGGCGGATCGCCGGAGCTGTGCCGCCGGTATTAGGAAGCAAGCTCATCGCGGGCCCTCAGCAAGCGCAGATAGACGATGGTTAGCACCAGGTTGAGCAGCAGGATCACCGTGGCGATGGTGGACGCATAGGAGGCGTCGAGCACCTCGAAGCCCTGCTTGTAGATGCTGAGCGCCAGCACCTCGGTCGAACGGCCCGGCCCGCCGCCGGTCAGCGCCAGCGGAATGTCGACGTGGTTGAGCGTGCCCGACGTGGCCATGATCACATTGATCAGCAGGATCGGCCGCAGCGACGGGATGGTGATGTAGCGCAGCATCTGCCAACGGCTGGCACCGTCGATGGCCGCCGCCTCGTAGAGGTCGCGCGGGATGGTCTGCAGGCCGCCCAGCTGCAGGATGATCGACAGCGGCACGCCGCGCCACACCACCGCGAGGATCAGCACCACCATCGATTCCACCGGATCGGAGAACCAGCTCCGGCTGGGCAGGCCGAAGACGCTGAGCACCGTGTTCATGATGCCCAGCCGGCTGCCTGAGAAGAACTGCTGGAACATCAGCGCGATGATGATGCCGGGAATGACCCAGGGCAGGATGGCGACCGAACGCACGAGGCCGCGGCCGAAGACCGCGCGGTTGAGCAGCAGCGCCGCCAGCAGGCCGACGCTGAGCTGCAGGACCACCACCGAGCCGACGAAGACGCCGGTGTTGAACAGCACCTGCGGCAGTGCCGGCCACGTGGCCAGCCGCACGTAGTTGTCGAACCACACGAACTTCGAGGTGGGATAGCCGAAATTGAGGTTGGTGAACGAGACCAGCACGCCGTAGAGCGCCGGATAGGCCGTGAGACCGAGCACCAGCACCACGGCCGGTGCGATGAAGAAGATGTACTGGTGCTTCTGTAGCGTCGTGGCGATCTGTCGGCTCATCTTGTCCCCTGTGGCGCGGCGTCACCGATGGCGACGCCGCATGATCCTCTGCTGTCGGTTCAGCGCGCCGATTGCCGTGTGTATTCGGCCATGACGATGTCGCGAGCCTGGTCGACCGCAACTGTGGGGGTCAATGTGCCGTTGAGGATTCCCGCGACCTGCTGCGACAGCGCCGAGGAGATGGTCGGATAGATCGGCACCGGAGGGCGCGTCTTGACGATCTTGGCGCCGTCGAAGATGCCCTTGAACTGCTGCATCAGCGGATCGCCGGCGTAGAAGGGCTGCGCCCAGACCGCCTGGTTGACCGGCAGATAGCCCTTGGCCGCATCGATCGCGGTGAGGTTGGCCGGCTGCAGCATGAAGCTGACCAGCTTCCAGGCCGCCTGCTTGTGGGCATCGTCGTCGGCGAAGATGCCCCAGGTCTGCCCGCCCAGGATCGGCGCGGCCCGCCCGCCGTCGGGCAGCGGTAGCGCGAACACTCCGATATTGCCCTTGAGGGTCGGCGCGTCGGAATACATCTGCTGCAGCCCCGACGACGTATTGGCGATCGCCGCCGCTTCGCCGGTGTAGAAGAACGGCCGCAGCGCCTTCTCGTCCATGGTCGAGACCTCGGTCCCGAGCAGGCCGCGCTGCACCAGATCGCGATAGAGCGCGTAGGTCTTTTCGAGCGCGGTGCGGTTGGCGCCCTCGAAGAAGATTGGCTTGCCGGTGGCATCGACCAGATCGCCGCCGAACCCCCAGAAGGTCGAGATGAGGTGCAGCGTCGTGACCTCTGTGTCGGCCCCGGGGATCATGATCGGCTTCATGCCGGCCGCCTTGGCCTTGTCGGCGAAGGCCAGGAACTCGTCCCAGCTGGCGGGCGGCGCATCGATGCCGAGCGACTTGGCCTGGTCGGTGCGGTAGAACACGCCGCGCCAGGCGTTGGAGAACATCGCGGCGTAGATCTTGCCGTCGAACGTCATGGTGTCGATGGCCGCCGGCAGCACGTCGGCGCGCTCGGCCGCGGGCCACAGATCGTTCAGCGGCTGCAGATGGCCGGTCTCGGCGAGGCGGGCGACCCAGAAGCTGTCGAGGATGGCGACGTCCGGCAGATTGCCCACCGACGCCGCGGTCAGCAGGTTCGGCAGGGCTTCGGTGCCGCCCGGCAGAATCTCGTATTTCAGCGTGATGTCGGGGTTCTCGCGCTGGAACCGCGCATAGAGGTCGGTGAAGGCCTCGGCCACCGGGCCGAGCGAGGCGGAGGGCGACAGATCGGTCTGCGCCCACACCGTGAGGTCCACGGCCGTGGCTGGGCTGGCCAGCAAGGCGCCTGCCAGCGCTGCCGCGCTTATCCACTTGATCAGCATTGCAAATCCTTTCCCATGCCGAAGAGAATGTGGCTCGACGTCGGGCGCAGCGGCGGGCCGCGCCCCAGGAATTTGTGTCAGGCTATCGCTGGTTCGGGCGCCGCTCGGCGCGCTACTTGGCGTTCATCCGGTTGTACTCGGCCATCACCGCGTCGCGTGCGTTGTCGACGGCCTGCGCGGGCGTGATCCTGCCGGCGATGACGTCGGCCATCTGCGCCGACCAGGCGGCGGTGATCGCCGGATAGATCGGCACCGACGGACGCGGCCTCATCCCGCTGTCGACGATCGTCTTGAACTGCTGCATCAGCGGATCGTTCTTGTAGAAATCCTGCGTCCACACGTCATCGATCACCGGCAGATGTCCGGCATTGGCGTTGAGCGGCCCGATGGTCTTGGGCGTGGTCAGGAACTGGATGAACTTCCAGGCCGCCTGCTCGCGCTCGGGATCGCTGGCGAAGATGCCGTAGGTGAAGCCGGTCAAGACCGGCACGGCCTTGGCGCCGTCGGGCAGCGGATAGTTGAACACCCCGAGATCGCCCTTGAGCCACGGCGCGTCGGTGTACATCGAGGTGACGCGCGACGACGTGGCGGCGATCGAGGCGGCCTCGTGGGTATAGAGGAACGGCCGGATCTTGTTTTCGTCGAGCGTCGTGTCGTTCGACATGAAGCCCTTGTCGGCGAGCTCGTGATAGAGGCTGTAGACCTTCTCGAGCGCCTCGCGGTTCTTGCCGTCGGCAAAGATCGGCTTGCCCTGGGCATCGACCATCTCGCCGCCGAGCCCCCAGAACATCGACAGCATGTGCAGCGCCGTGACCTCGCCGCTGGCGGCGGGCAGCAGCGTGCCGAACATGTTGGCGGCCTTGGCCTTGGCGGCGAAGGCGAGGAACTCGTCCCAGGTCTGCGGCGGCTTGTCGTAGCCGAGCTGCTTCATGGTATCGATCGGATAGAACAGGCCGCGCCACGAGGTGTGGAACGGCACGGCGTAGATCTTGCCGTCGAGCGTGACGGCATCGACCGACGCCTTGAGCCAGTGCGACCGGCTGTCGGCGCTCCACAGATCGTTGAGCGGCTGCAGCTTGCCGGTCTCCACCAGCCGCGAGATCCAGAAGCCGTCGAGCAGCGCGAGGTCGGGCAGCGTGTTGCTGCTGGCCGCCGTCAGGAACTGCTGCAGCGCCTCGGTGCCGCCGCGCTCCACCTCGTATTTGATGGTGATGCCGGGGTTCTCTTTCTCGAACTCGGCGTAGGCCGCCTTGTAGGCGTCGGCCACCGCCGGCAGACCCGCCGACGGCGAGAAATCCGGATGCACCCACACCGTGAGCTCCAGCGCCCAGGCGGGCGTGGCCAGCATGCCTGCCAGAGCGGCGGACAGCAGCAGCTTGTTCATGGTCCCTCTCCTCCTCGGGCCGGCACTCTCCCCTGCCGGCCCTCCTCCTGCGCAATGCGGTTGCGCTCCGATATAGTAGTATTAATATTACTATAGACGCTGAACGCAGATCGTGTCAAGTTGCCCGCGGTGCGATAGGAGATCGCCCACCCCCAAGGCGGATTGCACCCGCCGGACAGCCGCAACGAGGCCGCATTGGACGCAAAGAAACCGGCTCAGTCGCCCAGCACGATGGCGCGCGCCGTCCGCAGCGCCTTTGCCAGCCGGCACCACCTGTCGCCGCTCGCCGACGAGATGGGCGGCCGCATCGTGGCCGGCGAGTTCAGCGTCGGCGACGTGCTGTCGGAAAAGATGTTCGGCGCCACGCGCAACGTCAGTAGAACGTCGTTTCGCGAGGCGGTGAAGGTGCTGGCCGGCAAGGGCATGGTGACGGCGCGGCAGCGCACCGGCACGCTGGTGGCGCCGCGCACCAGCTGGAACCTGCTCGATCCCGACCTCATGGCATGGCGGCTGGCCTCCGGCGACATCGACCGCTTCATCCAGGATTTCTTCGTGTTCCGCGAAGGCATCGAGCCGCTGGCCGCCGAATCGGCGGCGCAACGCCGCGACCCCGCGGCGATCGAGGTGATCCAGGAGGCGCTCGACGAAATGCGCGCCGAGGAAGGCCGCGACCCGTTCGGCCAGTCCTTCGTCGCCGCCGACGTGCATTTCCACAAGGCCATCTTCCAGGCGTCGAACAACGAGTTCCTGATCGCCATGGGCAACATGCTGGAAATGCCGCTGACCCTCAGCTTCAGCCTGCACTCGTCGCTGCATGTCGGACCGGCCAACCGGCTGGCGCTGCACGAGGCGGTGCTGTCGGCGATCCGCGCCGGCAACGCCGCGAGCGCGCGGCTGGCCTCGCTCGACCTGCTCAAGGGCGTCGCCCACCACGTCCACGACATCGTCACCGACCAGGCGCGGGCCGCGAGCTGATGGCAGAGGGCCGGCCGCCCCGGATGGGGATCGACTTTTCCAGGGTCGATGGCGTCGTCTGCGACATGGACGGCGTGCTCTGGCACGGCGAGCAGCCGCTGCCGGGGCTGGTGGATTTCTTCACGACGATCCGGCGCCGCGCGCTGCCGGTCGCGCTCGCCACCAACAACAGCAGCAAGTCGGGCCGCGAATATGTCGGCAAGCTGCGGCGCCTCGGCGTCGACGGCATCCCGGAGACCGCCGTGATCACCTCGCGGACGGCGATGGTCGACTACCTGCTGCAGCATTACGCGCCGCCATGCGAGGTGTACGTCATCGGCACGTCCGGCCTGGCCGACGCCATTCGCGCGGCCGGATACCGGGTCGGCGACGCCGCCGGCGTGGTCGTGGTCGGCATCGACCTCGGCATCAGCTACGACAAGCTGAAACGCGCCACACTGCTGATCCGCGGTGGAGCGGCGTTCCTCGGCACCAATGGCGACGCCAGCGTGCCCGCGGCCGAAGGCCTGGTGCCGGGCAACGGCGCCATCCTCGCAGCGCTCGAGGCGGCCACGGGCCACGCTCCGGTGGTCGTCGGCAAGCCGTCGCGGCCGATGTTCGACTCGGCGCTGCGCGTGCTCGGCACCGCGCCGGCCCGCACGCTGATGGTCGGCGACCGGCTGGACACCGACATCGCCGGCGCCCGGGCGAGCGGTCTCGCGGCCGCTCTCGTCCTCAGCGGCGCCACCAGCCGCCATGACCTCGCCGGCAGCGCGATCCAGCCCGACGGGGTTTTCGACGGACTGCCCGACCTGCAGGCGGCCTGGACGGACGGCACGCGCTAGCGCCGTCACACGACGACGACGCTGCCCGTCAGAAACGCCCCGACAGCGTCGCCTTGAGCGCGTGCGACTGCCCGGCGGTCGACATCTGGCCGGAGTAGTAGACGTCGAGATCCACCCCGCGGCCCAGCGTGGTCGAGGCGCCGGCTTCGACGACCACGGACGTGGCGCCGCCCGACGGCCCCGCCACCGTGAACGGCGCACCGCCGGCGAAGGCCTGCGTCGCCGTCGGCGCGCCGCCGAAACGCTGCTGCACGCCCAGCATGGCATGCGCATGCACCACCATGTCGTCGCCGAGCACGAAGTCGGTCGCGGCCCGGACGCCGAGCGTGGCGATGACGGCGGTGGCGGCATTCGCGTGTCCGTCGAGCGCCGCCGGGCCGCCGCTTTCGGCATAGGCGCCGGCGCTGCCGGTGACGACCGCGAGGCGCGCGAACGGCTCGATACTGCCCTTGTCGAGCGGGAAGGCGTAGGCCAGCTCGCCGAAAAGCTGGCCGGTCACGCCGAGCTGCGACGAGGTGAGCGTCTGCCCCAGCCCCGTCACGGCGGGCGTCCGCGTGACCGTGGCCTGGTCGAGGCTGCCCGCGGCGCCGACCTTGACCGTCACCTGGCCCAGCCGGGTGCCGCCATAGACCCCGAGCTGGTAGCTGGCGATGTCGGCGCTGGAACTGCGATCCGGCGCCGAGAGGTGCGAGAGCGACATCCCGGCGAGCACGCCGGCAAAGCCGTTGTCGCCGATGAGCCCGTCGGCGCCGACCATCAAGCCGCCGGAGGCGGTGCTGAAGCTCGCGGCGTTGCCGTCGCCGACAACGGTGCCGAGACTGCCATAGGAGCGCGTCCACAGCGTGCGGGCATGCTCGGCCCGGCTGCCGTCGATCGCCGAGAACGCCGCGTCGATGCGGTCGAACACCGCCTCGCGCGGGGCGCGGCTCGCATCGATCAGGGCACGCGTGAGGCTGGCGTGGATTTCGCCCGAGAGCTGGTCGAAGGCACCGCGCGCCGCGGCCGCCGACAGCGGCACGATGGCGTTGACCAGCGGATCGCTGCCGCCGAGGCTCTGCAGCCCTTCGGCGGTGGCGCGCTGGTTCGGCGTCTGCGCCACGCTGGGAAGGTCGGCGATGGCAGTGAGGCGCAGCCAGACCTGCCGCAGGCTTTTGGCCTGGTCGAGCTCGAACCGCAGGAAGGCCGAATCGCTGCTGAGCCCGGTGAAGCTGCCATTGCGCGTTCCGGCGTCGAGCACCAGGAACTCCTGCCCGACGGTGTAGGTGCCGGGCCCGGGGATGGTGTGCACGCTGGCGGCCGCCGCGATATCGGCGATGCCGGTGACCTGCAGCAGGTCGGCGCTGCCGCTGGCGTCGAGCTCGGCCTCGAGCACCGAGCCCGCGGCGAACGAGGCCGACCCGACCGTCAGCGTGCCGATCGAATTGCCCGGGGCGACAATGGCGCCGGCCAATGCGCTGAAGCTGCCGAGCGTGCCGTGGCCGCCGAGCACGGCGCCGCCGTCGATCGTCGCGGTGAGGCTGGCGAGCGTGCCGTCGACCGCGAGCCGCCCCTGCTGCACGTCGATATCGGGGAGCGTCGTGCTCGAGCCGGTCAGCGTCCAGGTGCCGGCCCCGGTCTTCTGCGCCACCTCGAAATTGATCGCCGTGGCGGCATCGAAGCTGTTGTTGCCGTCGCCCGTGAAGCGCACGGTGTCGCTGCCGCTGCCGCCATTGAGGATGCCGTTGATCACCGAGCCGGTGCCCAGGATCGCGAGGTCGGCGCCGCCGCCGAGCTTGACGTCGCCATTGACGGTGCCGGTGTTGGTGAAGGTCGAGGGCGAAGCGCCGAGGAAGGTCACCGCCGGCCCGGCGTCGCCGGTGATGGTGCCGGCATTGGTGAGGCTGGTGGGCGAGGTGTCGGTTTCCTGGAACTGCACGCCGGCGCTGTGGCCGCGGATGAGCCCGCCGGCGGCGACCGAAACGCTGTCGCCGCGCCCCGTCGTCATGATGCCGATGGCGTTGTCGCCCGTCGCCGAGATCGAGCCGGCGACGGTGATGATGCTGGTGCCGGTGCCGCCGCCGAAGCCGGCGACGACGCCGTGCCCCGTATCGCCGGTGGTGGTGATGGAGCCGTTGACGGCGAGCTTCGAGGTGCCGCTCAGCTTGTTGGTCAGCGACACGCCCCAGCTGTTGACGCCGACGGTCGACGCCGCCCCGGCCACGGTGACGTCCATGCCGCCGGTGCCGGCCTGGACGGAGACGGCGGTGCCCGTGCCTTCCGTCCGCACATTGCCCACGCGCACCGTCACCAGCCCCGCCGTCGCGGTGCTGCCGGTGACGTTGCCGTTGACGTTGACGCCGGAGGCGGAGCTGCCCCTGGTGACGATCGAGCCGCCGGTGGTGTCGACCAGGATCGAGGCGTTGGCGCCGCCGGCAAAGGCATTGACGGCGTTGGAGTAGCTGCCCTCGGTCGTGACGTTGCCGGTGCGCACCGTCATCGCCGCGGTGCTGCCGCCGCTGCCGAACGTCGCCGTGATGCCGGCGGCCGCGCCGCCCCTGGTGGATACCGTGCCGCCGCGCGTGTCGATGTCGAGCGTGCCGCCATTGGTCGTCTGCGCGAAGATGCCGCCGGCATTGTCGCCCAGCGTCGCGATGTCGTGCGCGGTGATCGAGACCGGGCCGCCGCCCCAGCTGACCACGTCGATGCCGGTGGCCGGCCCGCCATTGGTGCCGCTGGGACCCGCGCCCTTGGTCGACACCGTGCCCAGCACCGTCACCGTCACCGCCCCGTCCGCCCCCACGCCGGAGGTCGCGGCGTGGATGCCCTCGGCGCTTTCGCCCTCGGTCGCGACGTCGCCGGCCTTGATGGTGATCGCGCCACCGCCGGTCGGCACGCTCGGCGAGGCGATCCAGCCGCTCTGTGCCCAGATGCCGCGCGCCTTGTCGCCGGTGGTCTTGACCAGCCCCAGCGTGCCCGGCGCCGCCCCGGCCGAGGTGTCGATGTCGATGCGGCCATTGGCGCCCGCACCGGACGTGTAGGCGCTGATGGCGTTGGCGGCATTGGACGAGCCGTCCGGCGTGCCGCTGGTGGAGACCGATTGCGCCGTGATGCTGATGGCGCCGCCATCGGGCGTGCTCACGCCATTGTAGGTGCCGTTGAAGACGTGGATGCCCTCGCTGTAGATGCCGCCGGTGGTGATCGTGCCGGCGTTGATGGTCACCGGATTGGCGCTGGTGCGGTCGATGCGGATGCCGTCGGCGCCGTTGCCGGAGGTCGAGATCGTATGGTCCTGCGCCCCGATGGTGATGGCTCCGGCACCCGAAATGCGGATGGCGTCGGCGCCGCCGCCCAGCGTGGTGATGTCGCCGGCGGTGATGAACACGGCGCCCTTGGAGGTGGTCGAGATGCCGTAGGCGCTGGTGCCCTTGGTGGAGACCGCCCCGGTGGTGATCGAGATGTCGGCGGCGTTCGCGGCGGCGGTGTTCTGCACCGAAATGCCGGTGGCCGCGCCCGTGCCGGTGGTGCTGATCGTGCCGGCGCTGGTATCGACGATGGTCCTGGCCGTGCCGGTCGCCTGGCTCATCACCGAGATGGCGCTGGTCGCCGACGCCGCCGTCGACACCGACGCGGTCTTGACGGTGACGGCGGCGGCGCCCGAGGCGCTGACCGCGGTGCTGTAGCTGGTGCCGCCCGACAGCGTCACGGCGCCGCCGGTGCTGTCGATCAGCACCGTGCCGCTGCCCGACGTTGCCGCCAGGATGCCGCCGGCAATGCCGCCGCTGCCGCTGTTGCTGACCCCGCCGGTGGTGACGCTGACATTGCCGCCGCCCGACGCCGCATAGATGCCGAAGGCGGTGCCGCCGCCCGACAGCGTGACCTGCCCGGTGTGAACGGCAACGTCGCTGCTGCTCGACAGGCCGTAGACGCCATAGACGCCGTCGCCGGTGCCACGCGCAATCACCGTGCCAGTGGTGAGACTTACGGAGCCGCCGGTGCTGCGGGCATAGACGCCGCGCACATTGGTGCTCGCCCCCGAGACGTTGCCGACGGTCACGTCGCCGACGATGGCGTCGACCGAACCCGGCACGCCCGCGGCGTCGCCGACATTGTAGCCCCAGGTGTTGGAGTTCGCGGTGCTCACCGCGCTGCCGGCGGCGCGGATGACCACCGCGCTCGGCGCGCCATAGAAGTACACGCCATCGGCGCCCGCCGCCGAGGTACCGATGCTGACGCCGGAGGCGATGTTGACCGTCTGGGTGCCGCTGCCGTTGAGCCCCAGCCCGCCATTGGGCGCGGTGACCACGACGCCCGATTGCAGCGTCACGGTCTGGTTGCTGGCGCTGTAGGTGATGCCGCCGGCGAACGGGTTGCCGGCGCTGGTGCAGGTGACGCTGGCGCCGCTGCCGCACTCGTCGGCAGCCATCGCCGGTACGATTGTCCCAGCCGCATAGGCCGGCCACGCCAGCAGCGCAGCCATGAAGAGGCCCCTGCGCCCGGCCCGACCTCGCCCCCGCGCCTCGGGTCCCCGCCCCGCGCCGCTCGCCCCCATGGTAACGCCCCTGCAGCTTCAGTCTTCTCGAAAGCGATAGCTTGCAGGAGCGCCCGGTCTGCCGCACTGTTCAAACGAGTAGGGTTGCGCAAATTCGGGAGACGCCGATGCACCGTCGTCCGTCCGTGCAGGAACAGCTTGGGCTGATCGAAGCCTTCTACCGCGGCGTGACCGACACCGCCGCCTTCCATGACGCCATGAACCGCTTCGCCGATGCCTTCGGCGCGCGCGCCAGCGCGCTGCTGTCGTTCGACGCCAGCGTGCCCAAATCCGACGTCAGCGTCGTCACCGGCGACTTCGAGGGCGACGTGCTGGCGCGCTACCAGCGCGACTACATGCCCTTCGATCCGGCGCCGCAGGCGTTCTCGCGCCTCCCCATCGGCCGCGCCTCGAGCACCGACCGCATGTTCACCGCCGACGAAAAGCGCCGCAGCGTCTTCCTCAACGAGCTGTTCGAGCCGGCGGGCTTCGTCGAAACGCTGGGCGGCGTGACGCGCTCGGCCGGCGGGCGCTTCGAGATGTTCGGGCTGCAGCGCGGCAAGGATCGCGCCGTGTTCGGCAAGGACGACGACCGCGCCGCCGAGAACATCATTCCACACATGGCGCGGGCGCTGCAGGTGCGGCGGCTGCTGCTGGCACAGGACGTGCTGGTGGCCAATCTCGAGCGCACGCTCGACCGGGCGACGGCCGGCATCGCCATCCTCGACCCCGCCGGCCGCCTGGCGTTCGCCAACAAGACGGCGCAGGCCATCTGCCAGGCCGCCGACGGCCTGAGCTTCGACCGGTCGGGCCGGCTCGTCGCCGCCGACGCCGTCGCGCGCCGGTCCATCGATGCGCAGATCGCCGGGGTTGCCGCCGGCGAATCCGGCGGGCTCGTGCCCGTCCCGCGTCCGTCCGGGCGGCGCGCCTATACGGTGCTCGTTGCACCACTGACGGCAGAATTGAGCGACCAATTGCTCGACGCCACGCGCAGCGGCGCGATGCTGGTCGTGCACGATCCCGAGCTCGGCCTCGGCGCGCCGGTCGAAGCGCTGCAGAAGGGCCTCGGCCTGCCGCGCGGCGCCGCCGAGCTCAGCATGGCGCTGGCGGCGGGACACGATCTCAAGAGCTTTGCCGAAGCGCGGGGCGTGACCATCCACACCGCCCGCTTCCACCTGCGCATTGCGCTGGAGCGAACCGAGGCCAACTCCCAGGCCGGCCTCGTTCGCCTGGTCGTGCGCTTCCTCTCCGACATGGGAGCCGGCTGGTAGGCGTTACGACCGATGCTCCGGCCTTGTGCGCCCCGAGCTACGCCGCGGTGGCGGCCTTCAGCTTCGACAGCGGGCGAATCTTGACGCGCACGCTCGCCGGCTTCGCCGCGCCCGGCACCATCTCGCCGGTCGAGGGGTTGCGGATCATGGTGCCGGCCTTGCGGGCGGGAACCTTGCGGAGCGAAATCTTGAGGACGCCCGGCAGGGTGAACTCGCCCACGCCACGCGGATGGATCGAGCCCATCATCGCCGTTTCGATGGTCGCGAGCACACCGCGGGCAACCTCGCGGGTCACCCCGTTCTCGTCCGCGATCAGATTGACCAGCGCCGATTTGGTCAGCGCTTCCTTGACGGGCTTGGTTTTGGCAGCGGGCTGCTTGGCCGGGGCCTTTTTTGCACGCGTCTGAGCCAAAGGAGTCTCCTCTTGGGTTGGGTAAGGGTCGCTACTGGGGACAGAGGACTAGCAATTGCCGACCCGGCGTCCAAGAAGAAGCTGAACCAAATCACAGGCTTTGCAGGGCGTGGCCGTCAGGACGGCAGGCGGAAGATCTCGTCCATTTCCTGCCAGATCTGGCCGTCGGCGGCCTCCTGGCAGGCGGCCGTGCGCGCCATCCAGTCCTGCAGCTCCGGGCGGGCCCGCAGCCGCGCCCGCTCCGCCGCCAGATCGTCGCCGGCATAGTCGAAGCTGGCGACCAGCAGCGTGCCGCGCCGGAAAATCCGGTAGTCGCGGTGCC
Organism: Devosia sp. 67-54; assembly: GCF_001899075.1. Classification (GTDB taxonomy): domain Bacteria; phylum Pseudomonadota; class Alphaproteobacteria; order Rhizobiales; family Devosiaceae; genus Devosia_A. Next base: position 141,655 of record NZ_MKVA01000009.1, read on the forward strand.
CGGCAGCCGGCAGCGCCGCAACGATCGCCGGGTCCGGCGACCGGTGCAGGGCGCAATAGGTCTCGACCATGTCCGGGCGCAGCCGCGCCGTCAGGACGATCCGTCGCGACACAGGGTCAGTCGGTGCCATGCTTCGTCCTCACGAGGGAATGCGCCGCGAGCGCCAGCCGATCCAGCTCGCGGCGGCCACCGACATCACCAGCAGCACCAGCGGGATCGGCCGCTGCAGCAGGGGCAGCATGCTGCCATGGGAAATCATCAGGCCGGTGCGGAGCGAGCTTTCGGCCATCGGCCCGAGGATGAAGCCGATGACGAAGGCCGGCAGCGGCAGGCGGCTGAAGATCATCACCAGCCCGATCACCGAAAACGCGACCAGCGTCCACAGCTCCGACACCGAATTGGCCGACACGTAGGTGCCGATGATGCAGAACGCGATCACCGCCGCGGTCAGCAGGTGCCGCGGCACCCGCAGCACATTGGCCAGCGACACCGACGCCACGAGCACGATCGGCAGCGTGACGATGACCGAGAGCAGCGCCGCCCCGATGATGCCGAAGAAGATGTCGGGATGCTCGACCACCAGCAGCGGGCCGGGCTGGATGGCCTGGATCATCAGCGCCGCCAGCAGGAAGGCGTCGGCGGTGCTGCCCGGCAGGCCGAGGCTGATCATCGGCACCAGCGCCGCCGACACCGTGGCGCTGGCGGCGCCCTCCGAGGAGATGACACCCTGCTCGGCCCCGGTGCCGAACTTTTCCGGATGGCGCGACGACAGCCGCGCCACCGAATAGGAGACGGTGGCGCCGATGGCCGCGCCGATGCCCGGCAGCAGGCCGACGATGGTGCCGACCGCGGACGAGCGCAGCAGGTCGACGCCGTAGTGCCGGACGACGCCGATCGAGCGCACGATATCGGGCAGCCGGGCGGTGAAGCTCTGCTTCTGCCCCTGCCCCTCCGGCAGCAATTCGTCGGCCAGCATGGGCGCGATGGCGAAGATGCCCAGGATCACCGGCACGAGGTTCAGCCCGTTCTGCAGCGCGTCGATGCCGAAGGTGAGCCGCGGCTGCCCGTCGACCGGATCGAGCCCGACCAGCGCGCAGAGAATGCCGAGCAGGCCGGCGATCAGCGCATTGATGAACGAGCTGCCGCCCACGGCGCAGATCATGACCAGCCCGAACAGCACCAAAGCGAACATCTCGAACGGCCCGAACTTGACGCCCAGCCGCCCCAGCGGCTCGGCGACGAACGCCAGCACCAGCCACGACACCATGGCGCCGAAGAATTGCGCGCCGATGGCGATGCCCAGCGCCCGCGCGGCGCGCCCCTTGCGCGCCATGGGATAGGCGTCGAGCGTGGTCATGATCGAGGACGGCGAGCCGGCGACGCCGATCAGCGTCGAGGCGATCATGCCGCCGCTGACGTCGCCCATATACATGCCGATCAGCAGGATCTGCGCGTCGAGCGGCTGCATGTAGAAAGTCAGCGGCAGCGCCAGCGCCATCAGCGTGCCGCCATTGATGCCGGGCAGCGCCCCGGCCAGCACGCCCAGGATCACGCCCAGCACGCAGAACAGCAGCGTGTGCACCTGCAGCAGAGCAACGAATTCGGTCAGCATGGGCAGTTCCACTTGACGGGACGGACGCCGCTCACAGGCGGATTCCGAAGGTCTGGACGAACAGCAGATAGGCGGTGCCGACGAGGATGGCGGCAAGGAGCGCCGCCCATGCCGTCTCGCGCAGCAGCGCCGGCGCGCCGCGCACCGGCGCCAGCGCCAGGGCGCTCCCGATCACCGCCACCGTCATGGCGACCAGCGCGTCGATCACCTTGACCTGCATGAGCAGGGTGCAGGCGGCGAGGATGACCAGCACCAGCCCCACCCGCACGAAGATGCCCCGGCCCGGCGCCGCGGCGTCGGCCGGAGGCTGATCCGGCGGCGCCTTGGCCACGGGCCGGATTGCGTCGCGAAGCCGCAGCCCGAACTGCACCAGGCACAAAACGAGCAGGACAGCCGCAACCGACAGCGGGAAGATGCGGGCGCCGACCGGATCGAAGGGCGACGTCGTGATCGACGCGGCCGACATCGCGAGCACGCCGCTGATGACGACCATCAGCACCGAGAACACCAGCGTCCCGTTCAGCTTCCGCACCACCACCTCCCTCGGTTGCGACTGCCGTGGCTGCTATTGCAGCTTGGCCACTTCCTCGACCACCTTGTGGATGCCCACCATCTGCGCATCGATCTGCTGGCGGGCCGTCGCCGCATCGGCATAGCTCGGATTGGGAATGCCGCGCGTGACGATCTCCTTCTGCGCCGCCGGGTCCGCCATGACGTCGGCGATGGCCTTGGCCAGCTTGTCGACGATCGGCTGCGGCGTGTCCGCCCGCACGAACCACCAGAAGCCGAGCACGAATTCGGCCGAGTAGCCCTGCGCCTTGGTGGTCGGCACTTCGGGGAAGCTCACGCTCTTGGCGTCGGTGTTGGACAGCGTCGCCAGCCCCTTGATGTCGCCGCTCTTGAACACGCCCGAGAACGGTCCCGGCCCCAGCACGCCGAGCTGGGTGAAGCCGCCCAGCAGCGACTGCACCTTCGGCGGGCCGCCGCCCGGCACGTTCACGTAGTTGAACTTCACCCCCATCTCGTCCGCCAGTTGCAGCAGCACGATGTGGTCGAGCCCGACGATGCCGTCGATGCCGGCGTTCACCTCGCCCGGATGCGCCTTGGCGTAGTCGGCGAGCTCCTTGAGGTTGCTGAAGGGCGCGCTGGCCGGGGCGGCAAGGAAGTTCTCCTGGCTGCCGGTCTGGGCGATCGGGGCCAGCTTGTCGAGCAGCTCGCGGGGCAGGATGCCGGTCTCGGCGCTCACCAGCAATTGCGGATGCGCGATCATGATGGTCTGGCCGTTGGCCGGCGCATCGAGCAGCGCGCGCGCCGCCGTCGCCTGGCCGGCGCCGGGCGTGTTGAGGATCGGGAACGGCGTTCCAAGTTCCTTCTCCAGATGCGTGGCGATGGTCCGCGCCAGCACGTCCATGCCCGAGCCGGGCGCCGACGGCACGATGACCTGCACCGGTCCGTTCGGGAAATCCGCGGCTGCGACAGGCGCCGCGGCCACCGCGACCGCCATGACGGCGGCAGTCAATAAGGCCTTCATCTCAACTCCTCCTCCTTTGCGCCCGTTGCCGGGCTTCTTTCGCCAACCCTGTGCCTCGCCCGCAGATGGGCGGCGAGGCGTTCGACGATTTCTGGATGCTCTGGCGCGAGGTCGACCCGCTCCTGCGGGTCCTCCGCCAGATCGAATAGCTGCAGCTCCCCGCGGCGATCGAGGCGCGCGGCATCGAATGCCGGGGCGGCGCGCGGAACACCGATCCGCGCCCGGTCGTAGCCGGCGATCAGCTTGTAGCGGCCATCGCTCACGGCGCGCCACGCGCCGAACCCGGCAAAGCGGACCGCGCCGGCGTCCCCGGGGCCGCCGGCCAGCAGCGCTTGCAGCGGCGTGCCGCCGGCGCCGGCGTCCATTGTGCCGCCGGCCCAGGCGACGAAGGTCGGGCCGAGATCGATCAGCGACACCGGATCGGCCCGCTCCTGCACGGCGATTCCGGGGCCGGAAAAGATCAGCGGCACCCCGAGCGAGGGCTGCAGGGGATGGAGCTTGGCCCACAAGCCGTGGTCGCCCAGCATGTCGCCATGGTCGCTGGCATAGACGATGACGGTGTCCTCGAGCTGGCCGCTGCTCGCGAGCAGCCGGCGGAACACGCCGATCCAGCCGTCGATGGTCTCGATCATGGCGGCATAGCGCCGCCGGATCTCGCGGTGCTCGCTGGCGCTGAAATCGCCGGCGACATCGGGCATGGGCAAATCGACGCCGGCCCAGCGCTCGGCCATCGCCTCGGTCACGTCCATCGGCTCGTGCGGCCCGAGGAAATTGACTTGCAGGAACCACGGCGTGCCGGCCTCGCGCGCCTGCTGCAGCAGGCGGCAGGCGGAGGCGCCGACCCAGTTGTCGGCATAGGCGAAATCGGGCAGCGGCGTCGGCGTGCAGTTGCGATAGTTCGGCGTCGGCCGGCGCGCATAATCGTCGACGTGCAGGTCGAGCAGGCCGTGCTCGGCGAGGAACCGGCCATAAGGCTCGTCGCGGCCGGCGCGCGCGGCCATCACCGCATCGTGCTTGCCGGCGGAATCGGCGCCGCCGGTGAACCCGGCCTCGGCCAGCAGCGAACGTCCGTCGGCCTGCCGGTGCCAGCCGTCGCGCCCCCACGAGCCGGCCTCCTTGAACAGATCGAGCTTGCCGCAGCTCAGCACCTGATAGCCGGCGTCGCGCAGCGCCCGGTAGAAGGTCGGTGCATCGGCCGGCATGTCCTGGGCATTGGTGCGCACCGGAACGTCGTCGTAGTCGCGCGCCATGGCCATGCAGGCCCGCGACGGCGCACACAGCGGCGACGGGCAGATGGCCGAGGTGAAGCGCGTGCCCTCCCGCGCCAGGCGGTCGAGCTGCGGCGTGCGCAGCGCCTCGATGTCGCTGCCCAGCCAGTCGCCCCGGTGCTGGTCGGACAGAACGAACAGGATGTTGGGGCGGCGCGCTGTCGGCATGTTCAGCTGCCCGTCAGGACGCAGGAGCCGACCGCAAGCGCGGCGAGGCGGCCGGGGTCGGGAACGAAGCCGATGCCCGGCGCCTCCGACACGCGCAGCGCGCCGTCGCCGACCGTCAGGTCGATGTCGCCGAGGTCGGTCCGCAGCGGATTGTCGTTGGCGTCGAGCTCGAGATAGCCGTCGCCGCCCAGCGCCGCCATCACCTGCACCGACGCGGCAAGCCCGAGCCCGGTCCCCATATAGTGCAGGAAGCAGCGGGCGCCGTTGCGCTGCGCATGCCGGCCCACCGCCATGGCGCCGGTGACCCCGCCCCATTTGATGACGTCGGGCTGCACCACGCGCAGCGCGCGGGCTTCGACCATGTGCGCGAAGCGCTGCGTCGAGAGGATGTTCTCGCCGGCCGCCAGCGGAATCTGCGAGCTCGCCGCCAGCGTGCTCCAGTCCTCGATCGGCCGGTCGGCGCGCATCGGCTCCTCGACGAAGCGCGGCTGCCAGTCGCGCAGCGCCTGCAGCCGGTCGGCCGCGATGTCGGGCGCCCACGCCTGGTTGGCGTCGACATAGAGCTCGACCTCGGGCGCGATGCGCCGCACGCGATCGAGCAGGCTGCTGTCGGCATCCCAATCGTAGCCGATCTTGACCTTGACCGCCGTGTGCCCCGCCGCGAGCAGGTCGGGCAGCGCGCTGTCCAGCCGCTCCGGCGCCGGCGAGCTGGCATAGACCGGGACGCGCGCCAGGGGCCGCTCCGCCAGCAGCCGGGCCAGCGAAATGCCCCGCCGCCGCGCCGCGAGATCGGCCAGCGCCAGGTCGATGGCGGCGAGAAGATGCGAGAACGGCCCCTGCTCGCCGGTGTGGATTTCCATGCGCGCCAGCCGGCCTTCCAGCGACCGGCGGCCCTGGTCCCACGCAGCGACGGGCGAATCGAGCAGCGCCGGGCCGATGACGTCTTCGAGCAAAAGCAGCTTGGCGAGATTGCCGCGCGGCGGAAAATTGCACCACGCCTCGCCCCAGCCCCAGCCGCCCTCGGCGTCGCAGAGCTTGATCAGCAGGCCGTTGCGGGTGGGCATGGGGGCGAGCGAGGAACGGGGGCCGTTCACCACGGCGGACGAAAGCGCATAGGCTTCGATCCGTTCCACGGTGATGGCCTGATCCTGCATGCGTTCCTCCCTCGCACGCTGATCACTAACTGATTAATCAGTGATAGACAAGTAATTGTGCAAAGATTGATCGTGACGCGCGCCGTTGCTATCAGGACGCACGGCGCGCAAGGCGGAGAACGCGATGGATCGGGTCGAGGCCTACCAGAACTTCAAGGACAAGCTGCTCTCCGGACATCTGGCGCCCGGCCAGTTCGTCACGCAGAAGGAGCTGGCCAAGCTCGCCGGCGTGCCGCTGGGCGCGGCGCGCGAGGCGATCCAGAAGCTCGAGAGCGAAAACCTGCTGAAGGTGCACCCGCAGCGGGGCATCCAGATCACCGACCTCACCACGCGCTTCATCCGCGAGGCCTTCGGGCTGCGCCTGCTGTTCGAGCGCGCCGCCATCCGTGAGTTCGCCGAACAGGGCCCGATGCCGGCGATCGAGGACCTGCTGCGCGCCACCGAGGCGGTGCTCGCCGAGGTGCGGCTCGACCTGTCCGAGGCGAATCTGTCGCGCGCCGTCGAGGTCGACTGGCGCATGCACGACGTGATCATCGAGGCGATGGGCAACGAATTGATCCGCGAAACCTACCAGATCAACGCCACCCGCATCCGCCTGATCCGCGCCAACAACCGCCTGACGCCCGACCGGGTGATCACCGGGCTCGAGGAACACGTCGCCATGCTCGGCCACTGCCGCGACCGCAACCCCGACGCCGCCGGCAAGGCGATGGAAGCCCACATCGAAATCTCCCGCAACCGCGCGCTGCAGGGCAACTGACCGCGCCCGACCGCACCGACTCGCGGCCCCTCCCGCGCGGCACGGTTTGACATAGCCGGCAACTCAGCCTCCAATCGGCGTTGGTGACCGTGCGCCGGCGCCGTTGCGACGGGGCCGTGCGGAGGATCGGCAAGGGGACGGGGGGATCACGTGGCGGAGACTGCCTATGATCGGCGGCTGCTCTGGGGCGCCATCGCCCTGGGCGTGCTGCTCGTTGCATCGCTGCTGTGGAACTGGAACCTCGGCAACACGCTCGCGCGGCTCGACCAGCGCAGCCAGCAGCTTGGCGACCAGCTTCCCGACCTCGTGCCGCTCGATCGCGCCAAGGCGCTGGAGCAGCGGCAGGCCGAGCTCGAGGCCCAGATCGCGGCCATCAAGATTCCCGATCTGGCGCCGGTGCAAAAGGACGTCGACGGCCTCGCGGGCCGTCTCGCCAATGTCGAGACCGCGCTGGGCGCGATCAAGCCGCCGGACCTGACCGAGGTGGACGCCAAGCTCGAGGGCGTGCGCACCGACCTCAAGACCCTGCAGACGCAGCTCGGCGATTTCGCGCCGGCGCGGGTCGATGCGCTGTCCGGCCAGTTGAACGCCGTGTCGCAGCGGGTGACCGCCCTCGAAACGCCCGCCCGTCCCGACCTCGCCGCCGAGATCGACCGCCTCGGCAGCCGGCTGACGGCGGTGGAGACCACCGTGGCGGACGTCACCGCCACCGGGCCCGACAGCCTGCAGGGGCGGCTCGACGCGCTGGCGTCGCGCCTCGCCGCGCTGCCCGACACGCGGCCGCTGGCGGAGCAGATGGGAACCGTCACCGCGAACATCGAATCGCTGCGCACCGCCGTCGCCGCCGCGCCGACCGCCGAGCGCGTCGGCGCCATCGAGACGCACGTGGCGGAGCTGGGCGCCCAGGTGACCGGCGCGGCCACCGCGCTGGCCCAGGCCCGCACCGATGCGGCGGCCCTGTCGAGCCGCGTGGCGGACGTCACCGCCGCGCTGGCGACCAAGGCCGACAGCGCCGCCGTCGCGACGCTCGCCAGCCAGCTCGACGCCCTCGCCAAACAGGTTGCCGACTTGCCGACCACCGACACCAAGCCGCTCGAAAGCAACGTCGCCTCGCTGCTGTCGCGGCTCGATGCCCTCGAGCAGCAGGTGCAGGCGCTGCCGCCGGCGTCGGCGGTCGCGACCCTGCGCAACGACCTCGACGCGCTCGCCACCCGGCCGCCGCCCTCGGTGCGGCCGCCGCAGGTGCTGGAACGCATCTATTTCGGCTCCAGCGGCACCAGCGTCGCGGCCAGCGAGCAGGAAAAGCTCGACGCGATCGCGCGCAGGCTGGCGGCGGCGCCCGGCCCCCTGGCGCTCGTCGGCTTCTCCGACAGCAAGGGCCCGGCCGAGCTCAACCGCAGCCTGTCCCTCCGCCGCGCGGCGGCGGTGCGGCTGGCGCTGCTCAAGGCCGGCGTCGACCCGGCCGCCCTCACCTCGGTGACCGGCCTCGGCGAGGATGCGCCGCCGGTCGCGACCGGCGACAACACCGTGGAGGCGCAGAACCGCGTCGTCCTCATCTACGGCTATTGACGCGGCGCCGCGCCTGCCCGGCGCCGCCCCGGCAGCGGCCTAGGGTTTGCGGCGCGCCACCATGACGTCGCAGGAGACCTGCGACATGATCTCCATCGCCGTGCTCCCCAGCAGCGCGTTCATCACGCCCTGGTGCCCATAGGTGCCGGTGACGACCAGGTCGATGTCGCGGTCGACGACGAACTTCGCGAGGATGGGCGCCGGCGCGCCGAGCTCGGCGATGATCTCGACCTCGGCCGCCGCCGCCGGCCCCGCCACTTCGGTGAGCAGCGCCCGGCACTCCTCGATCACTCCCGGCCGCATGGTCCGTTCGAGATCGGCGCGGTCGCCGGCGAGGCCGCGATACGGAATGTCGAAGGCGTTGAACAGCGTCAGCCGGCCTGGCCCGAACAGCCCGAGCGCAAGCTCCAGCGCCGTGTGCGAGGTATCGGTGAGATCGGTGGCCACCACCACGCGGCGCGGCGCCGTCAGCAAGCGCTTCTTGACGACCAGCACCGGCGCCGTCGCCCGCCTTGCCAGCTCCGGCACCAGCGCGCCGAGATCGTCGCGGCCATAGACGTCCTCGCGGGCAATGCCGGTGATGATCAGATCGGTGTTCTCGCGCGACGCCGCTTCCAGCACCACGTCGAGCGGCTTGCCGATCCGGACCTCGACGGCCGATTCGACGCCCTCCCAGCCCGGATAGTCGAACAGCAGCTTCCGCCGCGCGACCTCGACCGCATCCGCGCCGCGCCGCCACGAGGGCTGGTCGCTCATCGAGGCGCGCTCCTGCACCGCGTGCACGATCAGCAGCCGCGCATTCCAGCGGCGCGCAAAGCTCACCGCGCGGTCGAATGCCCGATCGGTTCGCGCCGCCAGATCGGTGGCCAGGGTGATGTGTCGCAGGTTGATGCGTCGAGCGTCTGACATGGCCGTCCCTCCTCCTTCGGGCACCGTCTCTGAAACGTGCCTCCGAGGCAAGGCCGCGCCGCCCGCGCGCCCGCGATCGAGACCTTAGGTCGCGCCATGCGCGATTGACTTCGCGAGGCGAACCGGCCTTCACTGCCGGCATGGTTCGACATCGTGTGTCCTACGAGCTGCTGACCGGCTGTTAGCCTGGTTCGGTTACCTGCGCGAGCAAGAGCCGGGCCAGGACCCTCGAACTCATCCCCAAGACCAGCGATCGCACCGGCCGCCTCGAGGCGGCCCGCGATCCGTCGCCTGCGCTGCCACCGGCCGTCCGGAGGCATGCGCCGGCCATGCTCGAGGACACGCATGGACACCACCTTCAAATACGGCTTCACCTTCGCCATCTCCGGCGGCAACAAGCTCAACCGCTTCAACAGCTGGGTCGCCGCCAATCTGCCCGATCTCGACTATCGCCTGCCGCCGCAGACGCCGGTCGAGACCGCGGCGATGACCATCCGGCTCAAATCGCTGGAGGACAGGACCAGGCTGCTGCAGGCGCTGCCGGCCGAGCTGCCCTAGGCGCGGCGCCGGCGCTCCTCCGGAGCATGCGAAGACATCGCGGACCAATGACGGACCGCCGCCTGGCGTAACGCCGAAAGCGGTGGTTGCCGGGGCCATCGTTCGTCTGCAAGATGCGCGCCATGTCGACCAGCGCGCTGCTCCTGCTCTCCGTGCTCCTGCCTTTTGCGGGAAGCCTCGTCGTCGCGCTGCTGCCGGGGCATGCGCGCGGCGCGGCCGCGGTGATTTCCGGCATCGTGGCCACCGCCCTCACCGCGCTGGCCGTGCTGTTCTACGGCGCGGTGGCGGCGGAACATGTGCTCCGCACCGAAATCCCCTGGCTGCCCGATCTGGGGCTGAACATCATCATCCGCCTCGACGGCCTCTCCTGGCTGTTCATGGCGATGATCAGCGGCATCGGCGCGCTGGTGGTGCTGTATGCCCACTACTACATGTCGCCCAAGGATCCGGTGCCGCGCTTCTTCGCGCTGCTGCTGGCCTTCATGGGGGCGATGCTCGGCATGGTGCTGTCGGGCAATCTGATCCAGCTGGTGCTGTTCTGGGAGCTGACCAGCATCTTCTCGTTCCTGCTCATCGGCTACTGGCATCACAATGCCGGCGCCCGCGACGGCGCCCGCATGGCGCTGGTGATCACCGGCGCCGGCGGGCTGGCGCTGTTTGCCGGCGTGCTGCTGCTCGGCCACATCGTCGGCAGCTTCGATCTCGACATCGTCCGCGCCGCGGGCGAGCGGGTACGGGCGCATCCGCTCTACGCGCCGACGCTGCTGCTCATCCTGTTCGCCGCCTTCACCAAGAGCGCGCAGTTCCCGTTCCAGTTCTGGCTGCCGCGCGCCATGGCGGCGCCGACGCCGGTCTCGGCCTATCTGCACTCGGCCACCATGGTGAAGGCCGGCGTGTTCCTGCTGGCGCTGCTCTGGCCGGTGCTGTCGGGCACCGCGCTGTGGTTCTGGATCGTCACCTATGTCGGCATGGCGACGCTGCTGCTCGGCGCCTATTCGGCCATCTTCCAGCAGGACATCAAGGGCGTGCTCGCCTATTCGACCATCAGCCATCTCGGCCTGATCACGGCGCTGCTCGGCATGAATTCGCCGCTGGCGCTGGTGGCCGCCGTGTTCCACATCGCCAACCACGCGACGTTCAAGGCCTCGCTGTTCATGGCCGCCGGCATCATCGACCACGAGACGGGAACGCGCGACCTGCGGCGGCTGGGCGGGCTCGCCCGCTACATGCCGGCCACCGCCACGCTCGCCATCGTCGCCAGCGCCGCCATGGCCGGCGTGCCGCTGCTCAACGGCTTCCTGTCCAAGGAGATGTTCTTCGGCGAGACGGCGCTGCGCAACCCGATCCCCTTCGTCGACGTGTCGCTCCCCGCCGTCGCCCTCGTCGCCGGCGCCTTCGCCGTCACCTATTCGCTGCGCTTCATCTACAAGGTGTTCTTCGGCCCGCCGCCGACCGGCCTCGAACGCGTGCCGCACGAGCCGCCCGCCCTGATGCGCCGGCCGATCGAGATCCTGGTGCTGGCCTGCCTGCTCGTCGGCATCATTCCGGCGATCACCATCGGCCCGGCGCTCGCCACCGCGGTCGCCTCGGTTCTCGGTCCCGAAGTGCCCCACTACAGCCTCGCGGTCTGGCACGGCATCAACGCGCCGCTGCTGATGAGCATCACCGCCCTCGTCGGCGGCGTGCTGTTCTACCTGCTGCTGCGCCGCTATCTGGCGCGCGGCATCGACGGCCCGCCCTTCATCGCCCACATCGTCGGCCCGCGCATCTTCGAGCGGCTGCTGATCCTGCTGTCGGTGAAATGGGCGAAGGCGCTGCTGCGCCTGCTCGGCACGCGCCGGCTGCAGCCGCAACTGGCGATCCTGGTCGCCGTCGCGATCGCCGCCGCCTGCATTCCGACGCTGGGCGGCGTCGGCCCCCTGCCGCTGTCGTGGTCCAATGTGGAACCGGGCCCGGCGCTGATCTGGGTGGTCGGCATGATCTGCGCCGCCGGCGCGGCCACCCAGGCGAAATACCACCGCCTGGTGGCGCTGATGCTGCTCGGCGGCGCCGGGCTCGCCACCTCGGCCACCTTCGTGTGGTACTCCGCGCCCGACCTGGCGCTGACGCAATTGCTGGTCGAGGTGGTGACCACCATCCTCATCCTGCTCGGCCTGCGCTGGCTGCCCAAGCGCTTCGAGGACGCCCAGATCGACCCGTTGAGCCGCTTCAGCCCGCGCCGCCTGCGCGATTTGGCGCTGGCCGCGGCGGGCGGCGCGGGCCTGGCCGTGCTCTCCTACGCGGTCATGACCCGCGACGCCCCCGACAGCATCGCGAAATTCTTCCTCGACAACGCCTATGCCGGCGGCGGCGGCCGCAACGTGGTGAACGTCATTCTGGTGGATTTCCGCGGCTTCGACACTTTTGGCGAAATCACCGTGCTCGGCATCGTGGCGCTGACCACCTTCGCGCTGCTGCGCCGCTTCCGGCCGGCGGCGGACAGCATCGCCCGGCCCGAGCAGCAGCGCATCCAGAGCTCGGTGGAAACCGAGCGGGCCGACCACGACGAGGGCACCATCCTGTCGGACTTCCTGTTCGTGCCGTCGGTGATCATGCGCTGGCTGTTCCCGGTGATCGTGACCCTGGCGCTGTTCCTGCTGCTGCGCGGCCACGACCTGCCCGGCGGCGGCTTCATCGCCGGCGTCACCATGGCGATCGGCTTCACCCTGCAATATCTCGCCGGCGGCACGCGCTGGATCGAGGACCGGCTGCGCATCCGGCCGGTGTACTGGATCGGCGTCGGCCTCGCGCTGGCGCTGCTGACCGGCGCCGGCGCCTGGGTGTTCGGCGCGCCGTTCCTCACCTCGCATTTCCAGTATCTCGAGCTGCCGCTGCTCGGCCGCACGCCCCTCGCCACCGCCATGCTGTTCGATTTCGGCGTCTTCATCCTCGTCGTCGGCGCCACCGTGCTCGTGCTCGTCGCCATCGCGCACCAGTCGCTCCGCTCCGCCCTGCCCGACCGGCATGCACCGGCGCCGCCCCCCGTCACCGCAGCGGATGGCCGCTAGATGGAACTGATCCTCGCCCTCAGCATCGGTGTTCTCGCCGCCTCGGGCATCTGGCTGCTGCTGCGCCCGCGCAGCTTCCAGGTCATCATCGGCCTGTCGCTGCTCTCCTACGCCGTCAATCTCTTCATCTTCAGCATGGGCGGGCTCAAGCGCGACGCGGCGCCCATCCTCGAGCCCGGCGTCGATGTGTCGGCCTACGCCGATCCGGTGCCGCAGGCCCTGGTGCTGACGGCCATCGTCATCGGCTTCGCCATGACCGCGCTGTTTCTCGTCGTGCTGCTCGCGGCGCGCGGCCTGACCGGCACCGACCATGTCGACGGACGGGAGCGCTGAAATGCCGTTCGCCGATCATCTGATCATCCTGCCGATCCTGCTGCCGATGCTGGCCGGCATCGTGCTCGTCCTCGTCGACGAGCGGCACCACGCCGCCAAGCTGGCGATCAGCATCGTCGCCACCCTGGCCCTGGTGGTGGTGAGCCTGATGCTGCTGGCCCAGGTCGACGGCGCGGCCCAGGCGAGCCTCGGCGTCTACCGGCTGGGCGACTGGCCGGCGCCCTTCGCCATCGTCCTCGTCGCCGACCGGCTGGCCGCGCTGATGGTGACGCTGGCCGCGGTGCTGGCGCTCGCCGCCGTGACCTATTCGGCGGCGCGCTGGCACAGCGCCGGGCCGCACTTCCACACCTTGTTCCAATTGCTGCTGATGGGGCTCAACGGCGCCTTCCTCACCGGCGACCTTTTCAACCTCTTCGTGTTCTTCGAAATCCTGCTGGCGGCCTCCTATGGCCTGGCGCTGCACGGCTCCGGCCCGGCCCGCGTGCGCGCCGGCCTGCACTACGTCGCCTTCAACCTCGCGGCGTCGTCGCTGTTCCTCGTCGGCGTCAGCCTCATCTACGGCGTCACCGGCACGCTCAACATGGCCGACCTCGCCATGCGCATGGCCGCCATTCCGGCCGGCAGCCGCCCGCTCTTCGATGCCGGCCTGGCGCTGCTCGGCATCGCCTTCCTGGTCAAGGCCGGCATGTGGCCGCTGAGCTTCTGGCTGCCGGCCACCTATGGGGCGGCCAGCGCGCCGGTCGCCGCCATCTTCGCCATCATGAGCAAGGTCGGCATCTACGTGCTGCTGCGCCTGTCGGGGCTGCTCGGCACGGCGCTCGACGGCTTCGGCCATGACTGGATGTTCTTCGGCGGCATGGCCACCATGCTGTTCGGCACCGTCGGCGTGCTGTCGTCGCAGGAGCTGCCGCGCATGATCGGCTTCGCCGTGCTGCTGTCGTCCGGCACGACGCTCGCCATGCTCGGCTATGGCGATGCCGGCGTGACCGCGGGCGCCATGTACTACCTCGTCGCCTCGACCCTCGGGCTTTCCTGCCTGTTCCTGCTGGCGGAGCTGATGGAGCGCGGCCGCCCGATCGAGGCCGACGTCTTCGCCGTGACCCTCGAGGCCTTCGGCGACGACGAGATCGAGAGCGACGCCGATGTGGGCATCGCCGTGCCGGCCACCATGGGGCTGCTGACCATCAGCTTTGCCGGCTGCGCCATCCTCCTCGCCGGCATGCCGCCGCTCGCCGGCTTCGTGGGCAAGTTCGCCATGCTGCGCAGCATGCTCGGCGCCGGGGCCGGCGGCACGGTTCCCGCGACGACCTGGGGGCTGATGGCGCTCGTCATCGTGTCGGGGCTGGCGATGCTGATCGCGCTGATGCGCACCGGCATCAACCGCTTCTGGGCCCCGACCGACGACCACGTTCCCCGCGTCCGGGTGGTCGAGATGGCGCCGATCGCCCTGCTGCTCGGGCTCGGCGTCGCGCTCACCCTGCTCGCCGGCCCGGTGATGGCCTCGATCCAGACGATGTCCGACGGCGTCTACCACCCGTCCGCCTATGTCGATGCGGTGCTCGGCCCCGCCGCGGAGCGGACGCCATGAGACGGGTGCTCGCCCATCCGCTGCTCTGGCTGGCGCTGTTCGCGATGTGGCTGCTGCTGGCGCGCAGCCTGGCGCCCGGGCAGATGCTGCTGGCCGCCATCGTCGCCAGCATCGGCAGCTGGGCCGCCTCGGCGGTGGAAGCGCCACAGCCGCGGCTGCGCCGCCCCGGCCTCGTCGTCAAGCTGGTCGGCCGCGTTCTGGCGGACATCGTGGTGTCCAACATCGCCGTGCTCAAGCTGGCGCTGGGCCGGCGCGAACCGCGCTCGAAATTCGTCGCCATCCCGCTCGAGCTGCGCGATCCGAACGGCCTTGCGGTGCTGGCCTCGATCATCACGGCGACGCCGGGCAGCGCCTGGATCAACTACAACGCCCGCACCGACACCGTGCTGGTGCACGTGCTCGACACCGAGGATGGAGACGCCTGGGGGCAGGCGCTGAAGCGCACCTACGAATCCCTGCTGCTGGAGATCTTCAGATGAGCACCATCATCCTGACCGTGGCCATCCTCTTCGCCGAGCTGCTGCTCGGGGCGGCGCTCTGCGTCGCCTGCTGGCGCCTGCTCAAGGGACCGCGGGCGCAGGACCGCGTGCTGGCGCTCGACAGCCTCTATCTCACCGCCATGCTGCTGTTCCTGACCTTCGGCATCAGCTCCGGCCAGACGCTGTATTTCGAGGCGGCGCTGGTGATCGGGCTGCTCAGCTTCGTCTCCACCGCGGCCCTGGCGAAATTCCTGATGCGCGGCGAGGTCATCGAATGAGCTCGTTCGATGCCGTTCCGGTCTGGGCCGCGCTGCTGGTCGGCGCCTGCCTCGTCATCGGCGCCGCCATCACGCTCGCCGGCACCATCGGCCTCGCGCGCTTCGGCACCTTCTACCAGCGCATTCATGCGCCGACCCTCGGCAGCAGCTTCGGCACCGGCTTCGTGCTCCTTGCCTCGATGCTGTTTTTCTCCGTGACCGAGACGCGCCCGGTGCTGCACGAGCTGCTGATCCTGGTGTTCGTCATCGTCACGACGCCGGTGACGCTGATGCTGCTGGCGCGCGCCGCCCTCTACCGCGATCGCGCCGAAGGCAACGACGTGTTCCCCGAGCCGGCCGCCCCACCCGACGGTGCCGGACCCGAGCAGAACGAGCCGCCCCGCTGACGGAGCGCCGCGGCCAGTCCCGCGCCGGAATGAGCGGCTGTCGCTCAGCCATTGGTGATGGCGAACGGCGCGTGCACGTCGTTGTCGATCGCGAAGGGCGGTGGGTCGGCGGGCTTCGGCTTGGGCGGTGGCGGCGGTGGTGCAGGCGGCGCCGGGTGGGCGATGACCCTGCAGATGAGGCCCATGCGACGGATCGGGCCTTCATCCCCATCGTCCAGGACGACCGTGCCGAAGACGCCGACGGCGATGGCGCCGCCGCCGCAATCGCGCGTGGCGCTGCCGATTGCTGCACCCCGGCTGAAGCCGGAGAGCGCCGAATTGGCGGTCTCATAGGTCTGCATGTTGCGGCAGAGCAGCCTGAAGGCATGGACGAGGTTCGCCCCCGACCTTTGGATGCTTATTCCGGCAGCCGCCATGCCGTCGGGGCATATTACTTCCCCCCAGAAGGCAATGCCGGATTTTTCCGCCTTGCCCGCCACGCCGCCATGCCTGGCCGAGGGGGGAGGATCGAGACGCGGCGCCTGGATCTTGGAGCCGAGCAGCCGTCCGCCCTTGGACTGAAGGCATTGCGCCGCGATGCCGTCGAGGTCCTTGTCGGAATTCTCGTCGATGCCCACGAGCACGTAGCCATCCGGGCACTGCAGCTCGAACGGCACGCCGCCGCCGGCGCCGCCATAATCGTCGGTACGCCCGACCTGCGCGAGAGCGGCGCCCGCCCACAGCGACAGCAGCGCGGCCAGCACCGGCGCGATGATCCCTTTCGTCGACATTTTCACGTCCTGACTAGCCGTTGGTGATGACGAACGGCGCGTGCACGTCGTTGTCGATGGCGAATGGCGGTGGGTCGGCGGGTGTTGCCGGCTGGGGCGGCTGGGGCGGCGGAGGCGGCGGGCGATAGGTGGCGCAGATCAGCCCCAGCGCATTGATGCGGGCGTCGCCGCGGATCAGCAGGCCGCGGGCATAGGAGTCCGGCCCGCAATCGGCAGACCCCGGACTGCCGCCGGCGCCGCCATTGGACTTCGTCGCCTTGCTGTCGCCCAGGCCCGGCGCCGGCAGGTTGCGGCAGGTGAGCCAGAAGCTGTGCACCAGCCCCACCGCCGATTCGGTGACGTGGATCTGCTGCACCACCATGCGCCTGGGGCAGACGATCGTGCCGTCGGGATTGAACCGCCCATTGTCGTTGTCGAGGCCGCGGGTCGCCAGCCGATAGTGCTTGCCCGTCGGCCAGCCGTCGTGGAGCGCCACGCAGGCGCCGGTGACCATGTCCATGTCCTTGCCCGCCTTGTAGTCGATGGCGACGAGCGCATCGCCGGGCCGGCATTCGTCGAGATAGCGCGAGCCCCCCGGCCCCCCGATCGGCTTGGTGGTGCCATCGAAGGCGAGGGCCGGGGCGGCCAGCACCAGGGCGGCGGCGAGCGCCGGGGCGAAGCGGGAGCAGCGCATGGCCCGGGCGCCTATTTGAGGTCGCCGCCCCAGATCAGGCCGGGCTGCGGCCTGATCACCTTGCACCAGCCCCGGCCCTTGCGCTCGCAGGCGCTGACGATCACCGTGTCGCCCGCGTCGAAATAGGCGATCTCGGTGTCGCCCCTGTCGGCATAGAGGGTCGAGGGCTCGCGCAGCACGCGGGCCTTGCCCTTGGGGCCGAAGCTGACCCCGTCCGGCCCGATGCCGACGTCGATCTGCTCCTGCAGGTCGCTGTCGCCGGTGTCGCCCACATCGGCCGTATCGGGCCCGGCATCGGCGGCGTCGCCCGTGTCGGCGGGAGGAGTGTCGGCGGACTGGTCGGGCGACGAACAGATGAGGCCGAACGCGGTGATGCCGGTGCCCACGGACTTGCCGAACGCGCCGAGCACGCCGACGGCGTAGGACCCCGACCCCACGATACTGATGCAGCTGATTTCGGAGGACGACACCGCGACCGCCGCCGGATCCGGGACGGTCGTGCTGGCCTTGATGATTTCGCGCGGATGACCGTCGGCCTTGCAGATGGCGCGGATGTGGTGGACGTGGCTTTGGGCATTCAGCGATACCTCCACGCCGATCATGAAGCCGCCATTGGGACAGACGACCGGGCCGCCGCCGATGATGGTCTTGCACACCGGACTGCCGCTGCAGGCGTGGCCGAACCCGACCGTGGGAGCGCCCGGCTTGGCGCCGCTCGGCTTGCCGTTGACCAGCGCCTGGCAGACCGGAGCGATCCCCGTCATGTTGTACAAGGCGTTCCAGCCCCAGCCGATCAGCGCATCACCGCCCGGGCAGGTCCAGCTGAACGGCGTTCCATCGCCCGCACCGACGATGTTGGTCTTCGTATCGGCCAGCGCCGGCGGCGCCATGCCCAGCGCCAGGGCGAGCGTTGCGGCGGCCAGCAGCCGGCCCAGGATGTTGTCACCATGCCACATCGAATCCTCCATTCCTCGCCCCGTGCCGCGACGCTAGACCGGGCCCCGCCGCGCTGTCGTCCACCAGGTGGTGGACATCGGCCCGGGCGCATGGGCCGATGGACGGCACGGCCGGCGACCGGACGTGCGGCAGGATCGCTGCTGTGATGAGACGTGCCGGCGCCGCGGCTCAGAGCGGCAGCTTGATCTCGCTGGCGAGCCGCACGAGCTGGGTGCGGCTGTGCCGCCCGGTCTTGTTGAACACCCGGAGCAGATGCGTGCGCAGCGTGCTCATGGCGATGCCGAGCTCCTTGGCGATCTGCTGGCTGCTGCGGCCGGCGACGACCAGCTCGAACACCCGCCCCTCGGCCGGGGTCAGGTCGTACAGGATGGCGACCGCATCGGTCGCGGCGGTCCAGGGCGCGGCGCTGTCGGCGATGAACACGGCGGCCACGGCGCCCCGCTCGGCGCCCGTCGCCACCGTGCGCCGCTCGAGCGGCAGCACGTGCACCGAAATGGCGCTGCCGTCCTTCCGCCGCGCCGGAATGGCGATGCCGCGGCGGCCGAGCTCCACCTCCGGCCGGCCGGCCGTCGCCCGCACCGCTTCCTCCAGCCGTCCGGGCACGAGGTCGTGCGCCAGGTGCAGCCGGCCGTCGACGCTACGGATCGGATCGGCCTCGCGCAGCATGGCGTCGGCGGCGCGGTTGGCGTGGCGGATGCGGAGATCGGCATCGACGATCAGCGCGCCCGAGCCGATGACGTCGAAGGCGGCGCGGAAGCTCGCCACCTCCTCGCGCGCCGCGCCGATGAGATTGCTGATGGTCGCCGCGCGCCGCAGATGCGGCGCCAGCAGGCGCATCTCGTCGAGCTCCTCGCCGGTGATCGGCGGCCGGCTGTGGTGTACGCCCATGCCGAGCGACGCGACGGTCGTCGGATCGTTGACGAGGCCGATGACCAGCTGGTCGACGATGCCTTGCGGCTGCGACCACTCGGCATACCAGCGATTGTCCGGATGCTTGTGGAAGTCGTAGACCTGCGACTGGATGATCGGCTCTTCCAGCGGCAGCCGGGCGATGGTGGCGAGCCCGCCCCACAGTTCCGGAATGGCGTCGACATAGTCGCCGGCATGCTCGACGAACCAGGGCGGCACGTTGCAGGGCACCTGCACCACCGGGCTCATGTCGGGCAGCCGGTTGATGGCAAGAATGGCGATCTGGAACTGATAGCGCTGGCGCACGCGGTCGATCGCGTCATGCCAGAGACGAGGCTCGATGGTGGCGTCGTAGATGGCGCCGATCAGCTCGTTGAGAGCGGGGTCAATCACCGTCCGGTCCAGGCTTCCTTCGGATGTAAAGAGAATAAGCGCGATGCACCGCTGTCAACCCCTTGCCGCGAGCCGCGCCAGGGATGAGCGGCGCCGGACCGGCGCGGCTAGAGGATCGAGGTGAAGAGCGACAGCATCGTCCGCACGCCGCTTATGTCCGAGGCGTTCGGGCCGGGCGGGGTGCTGCTCGGCGGCGCGATCGAGCGCAGCACCAGCACCACGATCAGATACAGGCAGCCGAACGGCGCGAACAGGATGAAGGTGAGCGGCCACAGGTTCGATTCCTGCGTGTAGGCGAAGATGCACCAGGCCGCCGCCGGCGCCGCCAGCCACAGCGGCGCAAGGAAGGCGGCCCACCAGCCTTCGCGCCAGGCGACGAACAGGCAGGCGATTTGCAGGATCAGATAGGCGGGCGTGGCCAGCATCAGCGCGAGCCCGATGATCACTCCCATGGCGGTCCCCTCTTTGCGCCTGGCCACCCTACCAGCCGCGCATGACCGATCCGTCGCCGGCATGCCGCGGAATGTCCCGTCGGCGTTAAGACCGCGGCAACCAGGCGGCGGGCCGGCAAGGGCCGCTTGCGCTAGCCGCCCACCTTCCATGTGCTGGGACCTCGTCCGGCGCACTGGATCACCGTTCTCACGCCCGGCGGCATGGAGGGAGTCTTCGTAGACATGGCAGCCGGCAACTATGCCATCCCGCAGCCCGTGGCGGCTACGGCTGCTCCGGCTTGCGCACGCAGATGGCGAAGCGGTCCGAGGTCAGCCGCTCGGCGGCCCTGAGCAGCGACATCTTGCGCGCCTGCGCGAAGTGGATGTCGAACAGCCCGCGATCGATGACAGGGTGCTCGAACCCGGCCGCCAGCAGCAGGTCGACCACGCGCTCGGCCGGCATCTGCCCCGAAAAATACACCTGCGTGCGGATGCGCTCGAGCCGTTCGATCCACTGCGGATCCATGCGCGGCCTGGCGGCCCTGCCGGTGAGGCGGCCCCAGCGCTCGCGCAGCTGCGCGACCCAGCTCTTGCGGCCCATATTGCCGTCGACGATCAGCAGCCGTCCCCCGGGCTTCAGCAGCGCGAACCATTCGGCGAAGGCCGCCGGCGGGTCGACCAGCGTCCACACCAGATGGCGGTTGACGATCACGTCGAAGCTCGCGCGCGGCTCCATGGTGTTCTCCGCGTCGCGCATGATGAAGCGGATGTCGCTCTTGCGCGTCGCCGATTTCGCCCGCGCGCGGTCCAGCATGGCCTCCGACCAGTCGGCGCCGGTGACCCTGTAGCCGAGGTCGTTCATCAGATGGGAGATCACCCCCGTGCCGCAGGCGAGATCGAGCGCGGCACGGCCGCGTCCTTCCCCCAGATGCTTGCGGATCAGCCGATGCCAGCCGCGCCGCTCGGCCTCGGAAAAAACTTCGTGTCCGACCTGCTGGTCGAAGGTCGCGGCCCGCATCGACCAATACTCGCGGATTTCGTCGCGAATTGAATAGTTTGATGCCGGCGCATCCATCTTCGTCCTACCTCGACGTCCCTAACAGACTGGAATCACTCTAAAAGATAAAAGTTGACTCTGGTAGTCCGCTTTTATACGGCGCCCCTGTAGCAAGCTTTCCGAAGGGCGCCAAATGAAAATCGCACATCTGGTGGCCGGGGCCATGTTCGCCCTCGCCGCCATCCTCGCCGGACCCGCATCCGCCGAGGGATTCACCGTCACCGACGTCGCCGGGCGACAGGTGTCGTTCGACAAGCCGGTCGAACGCGTCATCCTGGGCGAAGGCCGCATGATCTATGCGCTCGCCGCGCTCGAAACCGACGATCCGTTCGGCAAGGTCGTCGCCTGGCGCAACGACCTGTGGACCACCGACCTCGACCTGTTCAACGCCTACGTCGCCAAATATCCGAAGGTGAAGGACCTGCCCTTCCTCGGCAATCTCACCGACGGCACGCTGCAGGCCGAGACCGTGGTCAATCTGCATCCCGACGTGATGCTGCTGCCCATCGGCAACAAGACCGCCGCCGACGAGGTCGGCCTCGAAAAGATGCTCGACGGCATCGGCGTCAAGATCGTCTACATCGACTTCCGCGAACACATCCTCAAGAACACCGTTCCGAGCCTGCATATTCTCGGCCAGTTGTTCGGCAAGGAGCAGCGCGCCGACGCCGTCGCCACCTACTGGCAGGCGCAGCTCGACCGCGTGACCGACGTGCTGAAGGCGGCCAACCCGCCCAAGCCGAACGTCTTCATGTATCGCGCCGCGGGCCTCGCCGAATGCTGCGGCACCTTCGGCACCGACAATTACGGACTGATGGTCGATCTCGCCGGCGGCCACAACATCGGCGCCGACTTCCTGCCCGGCTATACCGGCACCATCAACCCCGAGCAGGTGATCGCCTCCAACCCCGACATCGTCGTCGTCACCGGCTCGAACTGGACGCACTCGGCCAAGGCCGCGGGCTTCGTCACCGTCGGCCCCGGCGCCGCCGCCGTGGCCGAGCAGAGCCGCGCCGCGCTCGCCAAGCTGATGCAAGAGCCGGCCTTCACCGGCTCCAAGGCAGTGGCCAGCAAGAACGTGCATGCCATCTGGCATCAGTTCTACACCAGCCCCTACCAGTTCGTGGCCATCCAGCGGCTCGCCAAGTGGTTCCATCCGGATCTGTTCAAGGATCTCGACCCCGACGCGACCTTCAAGGACTTCTCCGACAAGTTCCTGCCCCTGCCCTACAGCCCCGGCTACTGGGTCTCGCTCGAGGGGAACTGAGCCATGGCCGCAATCGAGGCTCCTGCCGCGATTGCGGCCGACATTCAGGAGGGGCGCGGGCGTTACCGCGCCCTCGCCCGCCGCAAGCTGCTGATCCTGGCGCTTCTCGCCGCGGCGCTGGCGCTGAGCTTTGCGGTCGATCTCGCCTGGGGGCCGGCGCGCTACGGGCTCGACCAGGTGCTCCTGGCGCTGTTCGATCCGTCGACGGTGTCGGCGCAGGTGCGCACCGTGGTGTGGGACATCCGCATGCCGGTCGCCGTCATGGCGCTGGTGGTCGGCGCCGCGCTGTCGGCCGCCGGCGCGCAGATGCAGACCATCCTGGCCAACCCCCTCGCCAGCCCCTTCACCCTCGGCATCTCGGCCGCCGCCAGCTTCGGCGCCGCGCTCGCCATCGTCATCGAGATTCCGCTGCTGCCGGTGGCCGCCGCCTTCATGGTGCCGGTCGACGCCTTCGTCATGGCGCTGGTCGCAACGCTGTTCATCCACTTCGTCTCGCAATTGCGCGGCGCCACGGTGCAGACGGTGGTGCTGCTCGGCATCGCGCTGGTGTTCACCTTCAACGCCCTGCTCGCCTTCGTGCAGTATCTCGCCTCCGAGACCGCCCTGCAGGCCGTGGTGTTCTGGACCATGGGCAGCCTGACCAAGGCGACCTGGCCGAAGATCTGGATCACCCTCGCCGTGGTCGCGCTGGCGCTGCCGCTGTTCGCGCGCAACGCCTGGGCGCTGACCGCCATCCGCCTCGGCGAGGACAAGGCGGCGAGCTTCGGCATCAATGTCCGCCGCGTTCGGCTCGAGACCATGCTGATCGTCTCGCTGCTCGCCGCCGTGCCGGTCAGCTTCGTCGGCACCATCGGCTTCGTCGGCCTCGTCGGCCCGCACGTCGCGCGCATGATCCTCGGCGAGGACCAGCGCTTCTTCCTGCCCGGCTCGGTGCTGTGCGGGGCGCTGCTGCTGTCGCTCACCTCGATCGTCAGCAAGTCGATCATCCCCGGCGTGGTGTTCCCCATCGGCATCATCACCGCGCTGGTCGGCGTGCCCTTCTTCTTCTCGCTCATCCTGTCGAATGTGAAACGCTCATGGTGATGCTCCGCCTCGACAATGTCGGTGCCCTCTACGGCCGCCGCCTCGCGGTCTCCGAGGTCACCACGCCGCAATTGCAGTCGGGCGAGATCGTCGCCGTCATCGGCCCCAACGCCGCCGGCAAGTCGACCCTGTTCCGCCGCATCGCCGGCCTGCTGCACGGCCCCGGCGAGGTGCATCTCAGCCAGTCCGGCAAGGGCAGCCGGGCCGTCGCCTACATGCCGCAGGACACCGGCGCCAACGCCGTGCTGACGGTGTACGAATCGATCCTGATGGCGCGCAAGCAGGGCCAGTCCTGGCGCGTCGAGGATGCCGACCTGCGCGTCATCGACGACATCATGGCGGCGCTCGACATCGTCCCCATCGCCTTCCGCGATCTGGGCGCCCTCAGCGGCGGCCAGCGCCAGCTCGTCGCCATCGCCCAGACCCTGGTGCGCGAGCCCGAGATCGTGCTGATGGACGAGCCGACCAGCGCCCTCGACCTGCACCGCCAGGTGGAGGTGCTGGAGCTGATGCGCGCCGAGGCGCAGCGCCGCGGCATGCTGGTGCTGATCGCCATCCACGACCTCAACCAGGCGCTGCGCTTCGCCGACAAGGTCATCGTCATCGCCGATGGCCGCATGCGCGCCTGCGGCGCCGCCGCCGACGTCATCACCGCCCAGATGCTGCGCGACATCTACCGCGTCGACGCCCGCATCGAAAAGTGCTCGCGCGACTACAACCACGTCATCGTCGACGGCCGCGCCGAAAACGCCGCCCTTGGCGCACTGCAGGGCTAGCTGTCAGCATTCGCCGTCATTGTATCTCAGGTTAAGGCGCCGCGGTCCGTTCCGTGCGAGCTTGCGGGCATGCAACAGCTTTCAGCCGCCTCCACGCCGCACCGGCGCGCCTCCCATATCGGCCACGTCCACAATCGCGCCGCGCGGCTTGCGGTGCGCGACATCCAGCAGCATCTGAGCGAATGGCAGCATACCGCGGCGACGCTGCGGGCGGCGCGGTTCCACAGCCGGAACGATCCGTCCCGCGCCAGCGCCCGCGCCGCCGAGATGCTGCCGCTGGTCGTCGCCGACCGCATCGAGCTCGAGGCACGCCTGGACGGCCTCGAAACCGCCGTCGCCACCCACTCCCTGACGCGCGACATCCGGCGGGCCCTCGATCGGCTGCATGCGGACCTGCAGCAATTGATCATCGACTAGCGCCGGCTTCTTCGTGCCGCCGCGACCGATCTATCGGCCGGCGGTGGCGTACGGTCGCGTCCGTGCTGCCGCTGACCACCGGCCTGTCCCTCACCGCCATCACCACCCTGCCGGCACAACATGGCCGCGATCTTGCCGCGAATTAATCCGGCTGCCGCATTTCCCTCGCCTTTCGCCGCAATCGTGGCGGCCAGCGTCGTAGTTCCAGCAACGGCGGATGGCCTCCATGTCTTCGGCGACGACCAGCTTTGTGGCGCTGCAGCGCTTCGGCCTCGGGGCGCGACCCGGTGATCTCGGCGCCATCGCCGGCGATCCGCGCGGCGCCGTGCTGGCCGAGATTGCGCCCGATGCGGCGCTGATCGCCGACGCCGCGCTGCCCGACACCGTCGCGGCCCTCACCGAGATTCGGCAGATCCAGGCCGCGCGCAAGGCCGTGAAGCAGACTGCGTCCGCCGACGCCAACGCCTCGCAGATGTCCGACGCCAACGCGCCGATGGAGGACATGTCCCCGGCTGGCGGCCGCCCGCCGAAGCGGACGCTGCCGGACGGCATGGGCAAGCCCGGCAATCCGCTCGCGCCGGAGATTGCGGCGCGGCTCGACGCGGCGCTACGGGCGCAGGTCGGCTTTGCCGAGCGCTGGGCGATGTTCTGGGCCAATCACTTTGCCGTCGAGGCCGACTCCAACCAATTGGTGCGCTGGACCGCCGGCGCCTATGACCGCGAGGCCATCCGGCCGCACGTGTTCGGCCGCTTCGTCGACCTGCTCTATGCCGCGACGCAACACCCGGCGATGCTGCGCTATCTCAACAACGCCACCTCGGTCGGCCCCGACTCCAAGGCCGGCCTGCGGCGCGGCAAGGGCCTCAACGAGAACCATGCGCGCGAGCTGATGGAGCTGCACACCATCGGCGTCGATGCCGGCTACACGCAGGCGGACGTGACGAGCTTTGCCAAGGTGCTGACCGGCTGGACCTTCGGACAGAATGAAAACCAGCCCGAGCACTTCGGCCGGTTCGTCTTCAACGCCGGTGCGCATGAGCCGGGGCCGCAGACCGTGCTCGGCCAGGTCTACGACCAGAAGGGCGTGAAGCAGGGCGACGCCGTGCTCGACATGCTGGCGGCGCACCCGGCGACGGCGACGCATATCGCGACCCAGCTGGTGCGGGCGTTCGTCGCCGACGTGCCGCCGCCCGATCTCGTGGCCGCCGTCGCCGGCACCTTCCGCGACAGCGGGGGCGATCTCGCACTGGTGGCGAGGACTTTGGTCGGCGCCGACGAGAGCTGGCTGACGCCGATGGAAAAGCTCCGGCTGCCGCAGGAATACCTGCTCGCGGCGGCGCGCGGTCTGGGCGTGCGGCCGAAGCCGCCGCAACTGCTCAAGGCGCTGGCGACGCTCGGCCAGCCGCTGTTCAATCCGCCTTCGCCCGAGGGCTTCCACGACGACGCCGCGACCTGGCTCGCTCCCGACGCCATGACCAACCGCCTCGATATCGCGCAGAATTTCGCGCAGCAGGCCGATGCCGGCGACGATCCGCGGCAGGTGGCCGACGCGATCCTGGGCGATCGGCAATCGCCGCAGACGCGCGACACGATCGCCCATGCCGAAGGCCGCGTGCAGGGCCTGACGATCCTGCTGATGAGCCCCGAATTCCAAAGGAGATGACCATGGCCAACGCCTTTACCGATGCCATGCTCTGTCCGTCGCGCCGCGTGTTCCTCGCCGGCGCCGGCGCCTTCGTCGCCTGGGCCAATCTCCCCAGGGCGGCGTATGCTGCGCAGGGCCGGGATCCGCGTTTCGTCGCCGTCATCCTGCGCGGCGCGATGGACGGCCTCGCGGTGGTGCCGCCCGTCGGCGACCCGGACTTCCCCGCCCTGCGCGGCGACCTTGCCATCGGCACCGGCAGCTACGGCAACACGCTGCCGCTCGACGGGTTCTTCGCGCTCAACGATGCGATGCCGCTGCTGCACAAGCGCTACCAGGCCGGCGACGCCCTGATCGTGCACGCGGTGGCGACCGGCTATCGCGACCGCTCGCATTTCGACGGACAAGACGTGCTCGAATCCGGCGAGACCGGCCCGCGCATGAGCAAGACCGGCTGGCTCAATCGCGCCGCCGCGGCGATCCCCGCGGGCGATCGGGTGGCGCCGGTGCAGGGGCTTGCCGCGATGCCGACGGTGCCGCTGATCCTGCGCGGCGACGCGCCGACCCTCACCTGGACGCCGCCCGAGCTGAAGGTCGCGAAAGCCGATACGGCGACGCGGCTGCTCGATCTCTATTCCGAGGTCGATCCGGAATTTGCGCGCGTGCTGAGCGCCGGCCTCGACACCGATGCGCTGGCGGGCGCGATGGATCCGGTCAAGGGCGGCGGCGGTGGCGTGGCCGCGGCGTTCAAATCGCTGGCCTCGGGCGCCGCCAAGCTGCTGGTCGACGATGGCGGGCCGCGGCTCGCGGCGCTGAGCTATGACGGCTGGGACACCCATACCGACGAAGGCGCCGGCGACGGCCGTCTCGCCAATCTGCTCGGCGCCCTCGACGGCGCGCTCGAGGCGCTGGCGACGACCATGGCGCCGGTCTGGAACGACACGGCGATCGTGGTGATGACCGAATTCGGCCGCACCGCCCGGATCAACGGCAACGAAGGCACCGACCACGGCACCGCGACGACCGCGCTGCTGCTGGGCGGCGCTGTGAAGGGCGGCCGCGTCCTCGCCGACTGGCCCGGCCTCAAGGACAGCCAATTGTTCGAGGATCGCGACCTCTATCCCTCGCTCGATCTGCGCGGCGTGCTGAAAGGCGCCTTGCGCGACCACCTCGGCATCGCCGTGGCCGACCTGTCGACCAAAGTGTTCCCCGACTCGATCGGCATCAAGCCCGTGGACGGACTCATCCGCTGAGGCTGGGACCAGCAGTGGCGTCGTCGGCGCTCTGTTGCGCGGCCAGATCGCCGATGCCCAGGATGCCGGCGTGCGTTCCGAGCGCTGCCGCCACGAGCGTGGGGCGTGTCGGAGCAGTGCTGGAGGAGAGGTCCTGTTCGATCCGCCGGCGATAGGCGGGCAACAGGCCGATGCCGCCGCCCAAGACGATCACGTCGGGGTCGACAAGCAGTTGCAGATTGACCAGCATCGCCGCCATCTCGCGCGCCGCCGCGGCGATCAGCTCTGCCGCCCAGGCCTCGCCGGCGGCGTCGGCGGCAAAGATCGCGCGCGTGTCGTCCGGCCGGCCGATGGCGCGGGCGGCGGCGCTCAGCCCGAACCCCGAGGCGCGTGTCTCGAAGCGCTGCCCGTCCGGCCCGCGGAGCTGGCCGACGCTGCCCGCGAGCCCGGTGCTGCCGGTGACCAGCGCGCCGCCGCGCACGATGCCGCCGCCGATCCCCGACGACACGGTGAGAAACAGCGTGTCGCGCCCGCGGCCGGCGCCAAAACGGTATTCGCCCCACGCGGCCGCCTGCGCGTCGTTGCAGGCCAGCACCGCGGCGGTGCCGAACGTGCGGCGCAGCCTGTCGAGCAGCGGCGTGCTCTCGGGGATCGCCAGCGTCCCCGGATTGAGCGCGCGCCAGGCGCCATCGTGCACGCGTCCCGTCACCGCCGCTCCCACGGCGTCATAGCGGCCGGCCCAGCCGGCCGCCAGCGCGCCGAGGGCCACGAACCAGGGGGGCGTGCCCACCGGCCCCTCCGTGCGCGCCAGCCGCTCCTCGAGCACGCTGCCGTTGCGCACCAGCGCCAGCAGCGATTTGGTGCCGCCGATGTCGAGCGCCAGCACCGTGCGCTCGCGCGCCGCGGCGGCCTTCGCGATCGCCGTGTCGAACCACTGCGTCACATGCTCCTGCCGCGTCACGGCGGAGCCGACGCACACGGCGGTGGCGCCTGCCGTCAGCGCCGCCGCTGCCAGCGCCGGAGTGTTGTAGCGGCCTTCCGCCACCACCACGCCGCCCAGCGCCGCGCAGTCGGCGACGAGCTGCAGGTCCGGTGCGGCCGGCACCGGCCCGCCGGTATAGCCCGACAGCGTCGTGCCCACGATATCGAACCCCATCGCCCGGGCCGCCCGCGCTTCCTCCAGCGTGGCGATGTCGGCCATCGCGAGGCAGCCGGTGGCGCGGATGGCCGCCAGCAGCTCGCCCACGCTCACTGGCCGCGCCCGCGCCGTGCCGTCCACGGCGATGATCCGGGCGCCCGCCGCCGCCAGCGCCTGGACATCGTCCAGCCACGGCGTGATGCGTACCGCGCTGTCGGCCAGGTCGCGCTTGACGATGCCGATCACCGGCAGGTCGCAGCGCTGCATCACCGCGGCGACATTGTCGGCGCCCTCGACGCGCAGCGCCCGGGCGCCGCCGGCCCCGGCCGCGAGCGCCATCGCCGCCACGATCGCCGGCGTGTCCATCGGCCCGTCATCCACCGGCTGGCAGGACACGATGAGGCCGTCTTTGAGCTGGTCGAGCAATGCAGTCATTGGGCGAGGATGTCGTCGCGGATGCAGGCCGCCTTGTGCCCCGCGGCGATCTCGCGGAGCGGCGGAACGGTCTCGGCGCAGGCGGCAATGGCGAACGGGCAGCGCGTCCGGAACACGCAGCCCGACGGCGGATTGGCCGGGCTCGGAATGTCGCCGGTCAGCACCTGCCGCGCCTGCCGCTGCGCCGGGTCGGGCGACGGAATCGCCGACAGCAGCGCCCGCGTATAGGGGTGCCGCGGCCGGGCGAACAGCTCGGCGGTGGGCGCCGTCTCCATGATCCGCCCGAGATAGAGCACGATCACCGTGTCGCAGATATATTCGACCACCGCCAGGTCGTGCGAGATGAACAGCATGGTGAGGTTCAGCCGCACCTGCAGGTCGCGCAGCAGGTTGATCACCTGCGCCTGGATCGACACGTCGAGCGCCGACACCGGCTCGTCCGCCACGATGAATTCCGGCTCCATCACCAGCGCCCGCGCGATGCCGATGCGCTGCCGCTGCCCGCCCGAAAATTCGTGCGCATAGCGGTCGAACGCGTCGGCCGGCAGTTCCACCAGCTCCAGCGCCCGCTCTGCCCGTATCCGCCGCTCGGCCCTGTTGCCGATGCGCTGGATGTCGAGCCCCTCGGTCAGGATCTGGCCGATCGTCATGCGCGGCGACAGGCTCGCGAACGGATCCTGGAACACGTATTGCATGCGCCGCCGCTGCACGCGCAACTGCGCCGGCGACAGTCTGGCGATGTCGGTCTCGCCCATCATCACTTCGCCGGCAGTCGGATCGATCAGCCGCAGGATCGAGCGGCCGATCGTGGTCTTGCCCGACCCGGATTCGCCGACGAGACCCACCACCTCGCCGCGCGGAATGTCGAACGAGATGTCCTTGAGCACCGTCACGGTCGGACCGCTGGAAAACGCCGCCGGCTTGAACTGCTTGCTCAGCCCGCGCACCGACAGGAAGGGCGTCGTCATGGCTCAGACCTCCGCCCAGTGGATGCAGCGCGCCTTGCGGCCGGCGCCGACGTCGATCAGCGCCGGCATCGCGGCGCGGCACGCCTCGGTGACATAGAGGCAGCGGCCGGCGAAGGCGCAGCCCTTGGGCAGGCTGCGCAGCGACGGCACGGTGCCGGCGATGGTCGGCAAGGGCTGCCCGGCCCGCTTCAGCGCCACCGCCTGGCCGAGCCGCGGCACCGAGGCGAGCAGCCCTTTGGTGTAGGGGTGGCGCGGATGCGCGAACACGTCGGCCACCGGACCGGTCTCGACGATCCGGCCGGCGTACATCACCGCCACGCGGTCGGCGATTTCGGCGACGACGCCGAGATTGTGGGTGACAAACAGCACCGCCATGCCGCGCGCCTGCTGCAGCGATTGCAGCAGTTCGAGGATCTGCGCCTGGATGGTCACGTCGAGCGCCGTCGTCGGCTCGTCGGCGATCAGCAATTGCGGGTCGCAGGCCAGCGCCATGGCGATGGTGACGCGCTGCCGCATGCCGCCCGACAATTCGTGCGGATATTGCAGGGCGCGCCGCGCCGGATCGGGGATGCCGACATCGTCGAGGAGTCGCACCGCGGCGGCGGCGGCCTCGCGGTGCGACTTGCCCAGATGGATGCGGATCGGCTCGGCGATCTGCTCGCCCACGGTGTACACCGGGTTGAGGCTGGTCATAGGCTCCTGGAACACCATGCCCATGTCGTTGCCGCGGATCTGCCGCATCTGTTCGTGGTCGAGCGCGGTGAGCACGGCCGTCTCGCCGGATTTGCGCCGCAGCCGGATCGTGCCTTCGGCGATGCGCCCGACCTTGCGCGGCAGCAGCCCCATGATCGACAGGCTGGTGACCGATTTGCCGGACCCCGATTCCCCCACCAGCGCCACCGTCTCGCCGCCCGCGATCGTCAGGTCGAAGTCCTGCACGGCCGGCAGGACTCCGCTGCTGAGCTCGAACACGGTGCGCAGGCCGCTGATGTCGAGGACCGGGGCGTCCATCAGTCGATGAGCCCCGTCGCCTTGAGGATCACGTCGATGCGCGCCGCCTCGTCGTCGTTGAGGCTGCGCTGCGGCCGCGCCATGACATTGCTGTCGATGATGCCGAGCCGGCGCATCGCCGTCTTGAACGCGCCGACCCCGGCGGAGCCGGCGCTGGTGCGCCCGAGCGACACCCACACCATCTCGAACAGCCGGCACAGCCGCTCCTGCTCGGCCCGGGCGCCCCCATGGTCGCCCGCCTGCATCAGGGTCCACAGCCGCACATAGCCGTGCGGGTCGACATTGGCGAGGCCGGGCACCACGCCATGCGCACCCATCGCCAGGCAGGAATCGACCACGATCTCCGAGCCGGTCATGCCGAAGAAGCCGGCGTCGTTCCGCATGTCCTGCAGCACATAGCGCAGATTGCCGTCGTCGCCGCTCGAATCCTTGAGCCCGGCGATGGTGCCCTCGCGCGCCAGCGCCACCGTGGTGGCGCGCTCGAGCTTCATGCCGACGCAGACCGGAATGTCGTAGGCGATCACCGGCAGGTCGATCGCCGTGCGCACATAGCGGAAATGGTCGATCGTCTCGGCCTGGTTGGTCCGGGTATAGAACGGCGCCGTCACCACCACGGCATCGGCGCCGGCGGCCTCGGCGATGCGCGCATGGCCGATGACGCGGTCGGTGGTCGGGTCGATCACCCCTACCAGCACCGGCGCGCGGCCGTTCGCGACCTTGACTGCGTGCTCGACGATGCGCCGCCGCGTCGGCTCGTCGTGGAACACCACTTCGCTGGTCGAGCCGAGCACGAACAGGCCGTGCACCCCTGCCCCGATCAGATGTTCGAGGGTGCGGGTGAACGATCCCCAATCGACGCCGAAATCGGCAGTGAGTGGAGTGACGACAGGGGGAACCACACCGGTAAAGAGAGGCATTTCAGACCTTTGCTAGTTGAGATCGGAGCGGGGGTCGAACGCGTCGCGCAGACCGTCGCCGATGAAGTTGATGGCAAGCACGGTGAGCACCAGCGCGGCGCCCGGAAACATCCATTGCCAGGGAAAGTGTTCGAGCACCGCGGCCGAGCGCGCCGAATTGAGCATGTTGCCCCAGCTCGCCTCGGGCGGCGCGATGCCGAGCCCGAGGAACGACAGCCCGGCCTCCAGCAGCACCGCGTTGGCGATCTGCAGCGTCGCATATACCACGATGATGTCGATCGAGTTCGGCAGCCCGTGCCGGAACAGCAGGTGGCCGACGCCGGCGCCCATGCCGCGCGCCGCGACGACGAAGTCGCGCTCGCGCAATTCGAGCAGCCGGGCCCGCACCATGCGCGACAGCACCGGCCACGACAGGAGCGCGATGACGAGGATCGTCGGCGCGATGCCGGTGCCGGCGATCGAGGCGAGGACCAGCAGGAAGATCACCGGCGGCAGCGTCATGGCGAGGTCGACCAGCCGCATCGAAATGCCGTCGACGAAGCGGCCGCCGAACGCCGCGAACGCGCCGACCACGAAGCCGATCACCGTCGAGATCGCCACCGACACCACCGCGACCATCAGCGAGGTGCGGCCGCCCTGCAGCAGCCGGGCCAGCACGTCGCGCCCGACGCCGTCGCTGCCGAACCAGTGTTTGGCCGATGGGCCCTTGTTGAGCGCGGTGAGATCGATCGCATTGGGACCGTACGGCCACCACAACGGGTAGGTCACCACCGCCAGCAGCATGGGCACGAAGATCACCAGTCCCACCAGCGCCGCCCGGTTGCTGAAGAACCGTCCCAGCGCTCGTCGCATCGGGCCGGCCGGCTTGCCGGCGATCGTCTGCATCGACACCACCGTCATGACGCCACCTGGATGCGCGGATCGATCGCCGCATAGGCGAGGTCGGTCAGCAGATTCACCGCGATGACGCATGCGCCGATGATCAGCGTCGCGCACATGATCACCGGATAGTCGCGGCTGTTGACGGCATTGACCAGCAGCAGGCCCATGCCCGGCCAGTTGAACACGCTTTCGAGGAAGATCGCGCCGCCGATGGCAACGCCGATGGTCGAGCCGATCAGCGTGATCACCGGCAGCAGCGCGTTGCGCGTCGCGTGCTTGACGATCACCCAGAATTCCTTGACGCCCTTGGCCCGGGCGGTGCGCACATAGTCCTGGTTCAGCACCTCGAGCAGCGAGGCGCGCATGTAGCGCATGATCAGCGCCAGATAGCCGATCGACAGCAGGCACGCCGGCAGGATCAGATGCGCGAACAAATCGCCGAACGAGAACGGCACCCCCGGCGTCAGCATGCCGCCCGAGGGCGCGATGTGCAGCAGCACCGAAAAGAAATACAGGCCGAGCAGCGCGGTGAGGAAGGCCGGGCTCGACACGCCGAGCGAGGCGATCACCGACAGCGCGACATCGAGCCCGGAATTGCGGCGCACCGCGCTGACGATGCCGGTGGCGATGCCGACGACGACGGCGATCACCAGCGCACACCCCATCAGCAGCGCCGTCGGGCCGATGCGCTCGATCACCAGGGGCAGCACCGCAGCGCCGCCGCGCTGGATGGAATAGCCGAAATCGCCGGTCAGGGCCGCACGCAGCCACGCCAGGTACTGCACCGGCAGCGGCTGGTCGAGCCCGAGCCGCGTCCGGAGCTCCGCCAGCGCTTCCGGCGAGATCGGCGCCGACGGGTTGATATAGGCCGACACCGGATCGCCCGGCGTCAGGCGCAGCAGCAGGAACACCAGCACGCTGAGCGCCAGCAGCATCAGCAATCCAACACCAGCGCGACGCAGCAGGTAGATGAGCATGACCGGGTCCGGTTGAAATCGGCGATGGCACGTCGATGCGCGCCATCGCCATGCGGCGCTGGGTTCGGGAGGTTACTTGAGGTCCCAGCGCTCGGGGTGGTCGGCATAGGGGCCGCCGGCCGGGGCCGGCGTCCAGACGAAATCGACCAGCTTGGTCGAGGCGACGCCGTAGCGGCTGGCGACCCACATGGTCGCCCAGGGCAGCTCGGCGTTCATCACGCGGCAGACCTCCTGCCAGCGGCCGTCGACCTTGCTCGCGTCGGTCTCCCCGAGCGCCGCATCGAACGCCGCGCTGAGGTCGTCGAACTCGACGCGCATGATGTTGGCACCGGCCGGCGGCAATTGCGACTTGTTGAGGCCGACATTGATGCCCGCCGGATTCGGCCCGTTCTGCAGGCCCGCATAGACCAGCGGGAACTGCGACCAGTCCGGATCGTCCTGCTTGTAGACGATGCCGTTATAGGTCGGCGTATCGACCACGCGCGGCACCACGTTGATGCCGACCTGCGCCAGCATCGCCTGCACCGCGGCCATCACGTTGGCGGCCTGCGGCGTGCCGTAATAGGTCAGCCAGGTGATCGGCTTGTCGCCGTTGATCTTGTCCCAGCCGGCCTCGGCCAGCAGCGCCTTGGCCTTCTCCGGATCGTAGGCATAGTCGTTGAGTCCCTCCGGCACCAGGTGCGGCGCGACATAGCCGCAATTCGCCGCCGTCGCCGCCCCGCCATAAAGGCTCTGGATGATGGCGTTGCGGTCGATGGCGTACATCACCGCCTGCCGCACCCGAACGTCCTTCCACAGATCGACCTTCTGGTTGAAGCCGATATAGTTGACGACGTAGGAGTCGCCCTTGATGACGCGGAAATTGTTATCGCCATCGAAGGTCTTGGCGTCGTCAGGCTCAACATAGGTGAACTGGATCTCGCCGGCGCGCAGCGCCGACACCGCGGCCGCCGCATTCTCGAAATAGCGGTTGATCAGCTTGCCCACCTTGGGGCGGCCGCCGC
Source organism: Devosia sp. 67-54 (assembly GCF_001899075.1). Lineage (GTDB taxonomy): Bacteria > Pseudomonadota > Alphaproteobacteria > Rhizobiales > Devosiaceae > Devosia_A. The sequence goes on from NZ_MKVA01000009.1 coordinate 176,234, forward strand.
GATAGCTGTCGCTCGCCGCCAGCTCGACATACTGGTCGGTGACGTAGCGGCTGAACTTGAACGGGCCGGTGCCGATCGGCGTGGTCGACCACCACTGGCTGGTGGCGAGGCTCTCGGGCGCAATGTCGGCGAGCGCATGCGCGGGCAGCATCATCACCTGCGCCAGGATGGACAGCAGCGATCCGTCGGCCTTGCTGAGCGTCACCACGGCGGTGTGGTCGTCAGGGGTCTCGACGCTGGCGATCGAGGCAAGGCGTGCCGCGAACACGCTGCCCGAGGCCTTGTTGCGGGCGAGATCCAGCGTGAACTTCACGTCGGCCGAAGTGAACGGCTTGCCGTCGTGCCAGCTCTCGCTGACCAGCGCGAAGGTGTAGGTCTTCTGGTCGTCGCTCACCGTGAAGCTCTTGGCGAGCGCGCCTTCGAGGGCGCTCAGATCGGCGTTGTAGATCACCAGCGGCTCGAAGTAGGTCTTCAGCCACATGAAGCCGGCAGTCGCCGCCAGCGGGTTGAAATTCTTCGGGAAGCCGCCGGGCCCGACGTCGAAGCCGCCGGTGATGGTCTTGTCCTGCGCGAAGGCGGGCAGCGGCAGGGCGCTGCTTCCCAGCATCAGCGCCGCGGTGAAGGCCAGCCCCTGCGTAAAGTCTCTGCGTCTCATGTTTTCGTCCTCCTTGAACTGGATTTGTCCTCGTCCTGCCGGTTCCGGGCGATCACCTGCTGAATGCCGCTATAGTGCTCGTCGAGCCGGCGGCGCGCCTCGGCGACATCCCTGCGGACGATGGCCTCGACGATTTCGTGGTGGTCCCGCCAGGTATCGAGCGGGGTCGGATTTTCGAGATTGTGGAAGTTGGAGGCCTTGCTGAAGGCCATCCAGAAGATGTCGATCAGCGCGCTCAGCGTGTGGTTGTTCTGGCAGCGGAACAGCAATTGGTGGAACTGCTGGTCCTCGGCGGCGAAGCTTTCGTTGCGCTCGGCCCGCGCCTTCATCTGCGCGGTGACCTTACGCAGCTCCTCGACATCCTCGCGGCCGATCATGGCGATGGTCTTGTCGATCAGCCCGGTCTCCAGCACGCGCCGGATCTCGCGCAGCTCCTCGACGTCGCGCAGCGAGTCCTGCAGCCCGTAGGCCAAGTTGTCGAGCAGCGGCCGGAACGAGAATTCCTTGACGAACACGCCGATGCCGCGGCGCGTTTCGAGGATGCCCAGCGACTCGAGCGCCTTGATCGCCTCGCGCACCGAATTGCGGCCGACGCCCAGTCGCGACGCCAGCTCCGCCTCCGGCGGCAGCGGATCGCCGGCCCTGAGGCGGTTGCCTTCGATGTAGCCCTTGAGCGCTTCCTGCACCGTGACGTGCAGCAGCGGCGGGCGCTCGAGCGGCCTGATCGTGGGGGTGCGGTCCATTTGTCGTCTCCTGGTTCGCGGGCACTGCGGTCAGTGCTGACGCGATACAGAGGCAGGGTCAACGCTTGTCGTATAGCAACATATGGGATATCCTTCAAGTACGATACAGGATCGAGAATCCGAATGCGTGTTTCTCTTCTCGGCAGCAGCCATTGGCATGCCGCCATGCACCTCGACGCGATGCGGTTTGCCGGCGCCGACATCGTCGCTGTGTGGGACGACGACCCGCACCAGGCGGCGGCCTTTGCGCAAGCGGCGGCCGTGCCTGCGGTTGGCTTCGAGCAGGCCGTCGCGGCCGCCGATCTCGTGGTGCTGATGGGCCATCCGGCCCGGCTTCCCGCCCAGGCACGCGCGGTGATCGAGGCCCGCAAGCCGCTGATTCTCGAAAAGCCCGCGGTGACGGCGACGCCCGAGCTCGAGCATCTGTGCGCGCTGGCCGCGGCGGTCGGTGCCGTCGTCGGCGTGCCGCTGCCCAACCGCTTCGGCCCCGCCATGCTGGAGTTTCGACGGCTCCGCGCCGGCGGCCAGAGCGGTCCGGTCGTGCATGCCGGCTTTCGCCTGATCAACGGACCACCGCAGCGCTACCGCGACGACGGCGTGCCGTGGCTGCTCGCTCCGGCTATCGGCGGCGGCGGTGCGCTGCGCAATCTGGGCATCCACGGCATCGACGCGGCGCTGTCGCTGGCTGAAGGTGAGCTGCGGCTGCTCGCCAGCCACATCGGCAAGCGCATCCACACCGACGAGCGCGTCGAGGACCACGCGCTCGTCACCCTCGCCGACGATGGCGGCGCGCTGTTCGTCGTCGAGGCCGGCTATACCTACGCCTCGATGGCGCCCGGCGGCGATTTCGAGTGGCGGCTCGTCACCGACCGGGCCGTGCTGCTCGACCAGGGCGACCGCGCCTCCGCCATCGTGCTGGGCGAGGAGCGCCGGACTCTCGCTCCGGAGCCGACCGCCACCCGCTACCGGCTCTTTGCCGCCGATACGCTGGCCCGCCTGGCGGCCGGCCGCCCGCCGGCGATCACCCTCGACGACTATCTGGCGAGCATGCGACTGATCGATGCCGCCTACGCAAAGGCAGGCTCATGACAGGAATTGGCATTGTCGGCGCCGGACATTTCGGCGCCGTGCACGCGCGGGCGATCGCTGAGATCGACGGCCTGGAGCTCGTGGCGGCGTGCCGCGAGGATGCCGACGCGGCAGCCGGCTTCACCCGGCAATTCGGTGGCGTGCCCTATTCGGATTGGCGCGCTTTGCTCGACGACCCGCGCGTCGACGCCGTCGTCATCGCCACGCCGCATCATCTGCACGAAGAGATTGCCATCGGCGCCGCCCGGGCCGGCAAGCACGTCCTGCTGGAAAAGCCGATGGCGCCCACCGTCGCCGCCTGCGCCGCCATCAACGCCGCCGTCGCGACGGCCGGCGTCAAGCTGATGGTCGGCCACGTCATGCATTTCGCCTTGCCCTGCCTCAAGGCCAAGGAAGTGCTCGACGCCGGCACCATCGGCCGGCCGCTGCTGGGCTCGAGCTGGATGATCAAGCTGTGGATGGAGAGCAACCGCCGGCCGTGGCATCTGCAGCGCGCCTCGGGCGGCGGCATGCTGATGACCGCCGGCATCCATGCGCTCGACCGGCTCGTCTGGCTCATGGGCCAGCCGGTCACCTCGGTCGGCGCGCTGGTTGGAACGCTCTTTCACGAGCAGCAGGCCGACGACAGCGCCCTCATCGGCCTGCGTTTCGCCGGCGGCGGCATCGGCCAGGTGCAGAGCGTCGGCTATCGCGATGGCGCCGTCGGTTTTGCCATGGATCTGGTGTGCGAGCGCGGCACGCTGCGCATCGATTTCGACAGCGGCACCTGGGTCGGACGGAATGGCACCTGGACCTTGCTGGAACACTCGATCGAGCCCGACTGGATGCATCACGCCGTGGTGCGCGAATGGCGCGCCGTCCAGGCCGCGATCGACGACAGCGCCGAAATCGCCGTCGACGGCGCCTACGCCAGCCACATCGTCGAAATCATCGAAGCCGCCCACCGCGCCAACGCCCTGCGCCGCGAAGTCGAGCTGGGCAAGTGATCGCCGACAGGCCGGCCCGCGCGCTACACGGCCGACCGCAATGTGCTCGCGAGCCGCACCAGCCCCGCACGTCGCTGCTGGCCGGTCTTTTCGAGCAGATGCCGGGTATGCGATTTCAGCGTATTGGGTGAGATCGAGAGCGCGTGGCTGATCTGCTGGTTGTCCCGGCCGTCAAGGATCAGCTCGAATATCCGCGCCTCCGCCGGGGTGAGGCTGTAGAGCACGGTCGCGGCGTCGAGGACGTGATGGGGATCTTCTCCCCGCTCGGCGATGAACACCGCAGCGACGGTCTCGCCAGGCACCTCGGATCGCGCCGACCGGTCGGTGAGCGGCATGACATGCACGACGAACGGCTCGCCGTCGGCACGCGTCCCCGGGATGGCGATGCCGCGGCGGCCGAGCGCGATATCGCCTTCGGCGGAGGCGAGGATCGTGGTGTTGAGAGCGCCATGCACCACTTCGCCATTGATCTGCAGCCGGCCGAACCGCTCGGCCAGCGGATCGCCGTTCGCCATGACGTCACGCGCCGCCGGATTGGCATGCACGATGTTCGCATCGGCATCGACCAGCACGACGCCGGTGCGCACCGCATCGACGACGGCCTCGAACATTTTGCGCTTGTGCCGCTCCTCTTCGAGGATGCCGCCGACCAGCGCCGCCCGCCGCAGGTGCGGAGCCACGACGCGCAGGCCGGCCAGCACGTCCGGGGTGATCGGGCCGGCGTCCCGATGGCGGCCGAGGCCGATATTGCCGACACGGAAGCGGTCGCGCGTCAGGATGATGGCGACGCTGTCGATGATCCCGTTGGGCTGGGCCAGGTCGATGTAATATTTGTTGGCGTCCCTGGCCTTTTGATCGACGGCGCCCAGCACGTTGACCGGCTCTTCGAGCGGCAGGCCCTCGATCCGTTCCCGGCCGCCCAGCAGCTGGATGAGCTCGGCATTGTATTCGGGCTGCGCCATCGCCGCCGCCCACTCATCCGGGATGTTGACCAGAACGGACAGCGACGCGGTTTTCAGGCGCAGATCGTGCAGCGCCATCATGACGTTGGCGAGCCGGAAATGCTGCCGCACGCGGTCGAGCGCCTCGGGCCATTTGTCGGGATCGACGACGGCGTCGTAGATCGCGCCGATCAGCTCGACGATCTGGGGATCGACACCCATCGGCTTAGGCCCTTGCCGCGCTGGGCCGGCCCGTTGACTCCGTCATGTTCATGCGGCGGGCGCAGCCGCAATCGACACCATGCATATTCCGCCTGCCCTCGAGGACGACGGAATCTACAATAGTCTCGCACCCGAAAGGCTGCGATAGACAATGACAAAATTGATTACCGCATCACGCCGCCCGGGCTCTCTGCCTGGAGATGCGCGCGAACAGCCCGTCGCGGGCGACAAATTGCGCATAGTCGCGATAGACGGGGTCGCGCCCCAGATGCCGCTCCTCGGTCCTGGCGCGCAGGAAATAGATCAAATTCACGCCGCCCAGCAGCAGGCAGGACTGCACCGCCTGCTGCCATCCCGCGCCGGCGACAAACGGCACCGAAATCAGCCACCAGCTGAGGTTCTTGCACAGATAGGCCGGATGCTTGGTCCAGCGGTAGGGGCCGTTGGTGATGATGCCGCGATTGGTGAGGTTGGAAAAGCGCAACCCGAACGCCGCGGTGGCCCACACATAGACGAACAGCAGCAGCAGGATCGCGCTGCCCCACGCCACATAGATCGGCGGCCACGCCGCGAAGACCTTGCCCCAGTAGAGATTGTCCTGGTCGTAGGGAAGATATTGGCCGGTAACGCTGTTGAACGGCGGGTAGCACAGCAGACAGACGACCCAGCCCGCGACGCTCGGCTCGGCCGAGCGGATATGCGTGTCGAGCAGCCGCAGGGTCAGCACATAGGCGATGCCCGCCAGCAGCACGTCGAAGAAATAGAAGAGATCGAGCAGCCGGCTGAAGACGGTTTCGAAGCCGTCGAGCTCGAAGTAATGCGGGTTCGACCACATGTCCGCGAGGTCGCCGACGATGAAGCCGAACATCAGCGGCAGGAAGAAGCCCTTCACCAGCCAGCCGAGGGCGTGCTGGCGAAGCATCGTCCAGTCGGCGGGCGGCACCCCGGCCAGCAGCGCCGGGAGCTGCGCATAGGCATCATTGGGATCGGCCTGCCGGCGATCGACATAGGCGATGTAGAATGGCGCTATGACGATCAGCGCCGGCAGGCAGCCGAGGGCGGCCTGCCTGAACGGTTCGAACGAGGCGGCGGCATAGACCGGAAGCAGGCTGTAGGCCGCGGCCAGCGCCCCGATGGTGAGCCAGAAGCCGGCAAGCTTCTGGCCGACGCGCAGCAGGTCGAGATCGCGGAGCGCCTCGCTCTGCAGCCCGTAGCGTTGGCCGCCGAGCCGATGCGCCAGGGCGTCGACGGCGATCATCGTCCCGGCGACCGCCAGCATCACCACCACGGCTTTCAGCCAGCCGGGTGCGAGCCATGCGTGCAGCAGGGGAATGACGATCAGCGCCGCGGCGACCCCGCCCGCACCGACCCAGCCGCTGACCGCCGATCGTGGTCGGCCGGTCGCGACGATCGGCAGATGCACCAGCGCGTCACGGGACGGTGTTGTGGTCTCGGCCATCGCACCTGCGACCTGTCCTGGTTGACGTCAGTCCGATCCCGCTCCTGAACTCGACGCCCCACCGCCGCTGCTGGCGCCCCCCGAGCTCGAGGCTCCCCCGCTGGCGCCAGAGCTCGACTCGCCACTGGCGCCGGACGAGCTCGAGCTGCCGCTGGAACCGCTGCTCCCCGAACTGCTGGCCCCGCCGGAGCTCGATGCGCCGCTGCTGCTTGCACCCGAGCTCGATGTGTCGGAGCTGCCGCCATCGTCGCCCGGCGGACACGATTGCGGCGTGTCGCTGGGTGCATCGCAATTGTCCGATCCAGCGCCGCTGGAACTTGCACCGGAGCTCGACGCACCACCGCTGGAGCTCGACGAACCGCTTGAACCGCTGCTGCCCGAACTGCCGCTGGCGCCGCCGGAACTCGACGCTCCACCGCTGGCGCCCGAGCTCGACTCGCCGCTGGCGCCGGAGCTGCTGGCCCCGGAGCTGCTGCTGGCCCCGGAGCTGCTGCTGGCCCCCGAACTGCTGCTGGCGCCCGAGCTCGATGCCCCACCGCTGGCGCCGGAGCTCTGGCTGCCGGACGAGCTCGAGCTGCCGCTGGAACCGCTGCTCCCCGAACTGCTGGCCCCGCCGGAGCTCGATGCGCCGCTGCTGCTTGCACCCGAGCTCGATGTGTCGGAGCTGCCGCCATCGTCGCCCGGCGGACACGATTGCGGCGTGTCGCTGGGTGCATCGCAATTGTCCGATCCAGCGCCGCTGGAACTTGCACCGGAGCTCGACGCACCACCGCTGGAGCTCGACGAACCGCTTGAACCGCTGCTGCCCGAACTGCCGCTGGCGCCGCCGGAACTCGACGCTCCACCGCTGGCGCCCGAGCTCGACTCGCCGCTGGCGCCGGAGCTGCTGGCCCCGGAGCTGCTGCTGGCCCCGGAGCTGCTGCTGGCCCCCGAACTGCTGCTGGCGCCCGAGCTCGATGCCCCACCGCTGGCGCCGGAGCTCTGGCTGCCGGACGAGCCGGAGCTGCCACTTGAACCACTGCTGCCAGAGCTGCCACTGCTGCCCGAACTGCCGCTAACGCCCGAGCTCGACGCACCGCTGCTGCTCGCGCCGGAGCTGGACGCACCGCCGTTACTTGCGCCGGCGCCCGAACTTGCCAGGCCGGCGCCGCCGGATCCACTGCCGCTCGGGCTGCCTGCGCCCGTATCGGCCCCCTTGCCGAAAATATCGAAGCTCGTGCTCGGGGTCGCGGCGGTCGAGGCTGACCCCGGCGCCTTGGCGGCAACGTCGGCGACCAGGGTCTTGGCCGCGGCCTTCAACCCCCTGTCGTCGATGGCGTTGGTGAGAAACCCCAGGGCCTGCAGCGCATCCTGGTAAACCCGGCGCGAATGGCGGCCTTTGTCGAGGCTCGCCGCGAGCGTGTTCAGAACGGTGACGATCTGCGCATCGGTGGGATGGGCGAACTGCAGATACATCTGCACCGCCTCGGCGCAACTCCCGCCTGCGTGCGCCGGGCAATAGGTCAGCAGCGGGTTTTGCGACGCCTGAAGCTGCGTGACCCCGATCGAAGCCGCCGTCGCTACCCCGACGACAGCAATTGCGGCCAGTCCCTGCTTCAGATTCATCGATGAGCTCCAGCTTCTTTGCCGGAATTCGTAGCGATGAATACCCGCGGGCCGCATCATCCCTAGGGGTGAGACGGCGCCGAAGCCGGGCAGCGCCCGATCCGCGAGGTGCCGCGCGCCGTGCCAGCACGTATTTGCGCACGGACAGTCCAAGGCCGGGCTGCTGCTCGTAGCGTACCAGCGGCAGATGCGCGTCGAACACGTCCTGCGCGTGATCCATGTCGCCCCGCTTGACGCTCTCGCACACCGAGGTGCGTCGGCGCGATCGTGAGTCACCTAAACAGGTGACGAAAGAGCTGTGAAACCGGGCTAGCGTTTTTCGGTCCCACGCGAGAGGCCGCAAACATGCATCGATCGGTTGCGACGTTCATGATCACCTGCCTGGCCCTGCTTGGGCCATGTGGCGCGGCGTCATCCGTCCTCGCCGCCGAGACCAGGCATCTTGGCAACACCGATGGCAAAGCCTTTACCGCGGCCTGTCCCGATGGCCTCGGGATCATGGGATTTGCCTACAACTACAGCGACGCCCAGTTGCTGGCCGTCGCGCCGCTGTGCCGCCAGGTCGAGGCCAACGGCAATGCGACCGGCATCGTCCCCAAATTGGGCAAGCTCAAGGGGGCGGCGGGCGGCAGCGGCGGCGAGCCCATCCTCTGCACCAATGACCAGGCGGTGAGGGGCCTCCAGGTCTACCTGACCAAGAGTACCTCGATCTTTGCTTTCCGGCCGGTTTGCGACGGACCGGGCGGGCCGGTTACCGCCCGCACTTACTCGCTGCCCTACGACAACGCGCACCCGCCCTCGACCTCGCACGCCGGCGTCGACTGCGGCAGCCATTTCTACACCACGGCGCTCGTCGGAACCTACAAGGACACGGGATCGCAGGCGAACACGGGCATCCTGAGCATCGGCCTCGTCTGCCAGAGGGAAGGCGAAGCGCCGGCCGCCGCGTCAGGCAAGGCCGACGATACCGGCGCAGCCGAGATCGGCGACGATCTGACGGTCGAGCATGACGGGCCCGCCGCCGGCGGCATCCAGCTCGAGATCGATCCGGGCGGCGGCGGCAAGGACAGGCCCAGCTTCGCCGTGGCGCCGACCACCATCTATCAGACACCGGCCGGCAAGGAGATCGCCTATCTCGACCGGGGACAGAAGGTCACCATCGTCGAATGCGCGGATGACGAGAATGGCAAGCCTGGCGGGGAGGATTGGTGCCAGATCAGCAAGCCGAAGAAGGGCTACGTCTGGGGCCCCGACCTGCACTAGCAGGGCCCGACAAAGAGCGCCCGCGGCAAACCGCAGCCGGGGCGTGACCGATCATGGCGGCATGAACGAGGTTTCGCGATGACGCAGAAAAGATGGCTGGTGCGGCTGCTGACGATCGCCGTTGCCATGTCGGCGGGCGCGCTCGCTCCCGCCGCCGCGCAGACCTTCCGCACCAACGAGGTCGGCGGGCCCGGCGGCGCCGCGTTCTCCGATTCGTGCGGCGCCGGCGACGTGCTGATTGGAATCAATTTCCGGGCCGGAAAGGCTCTCAACACAATCGGTCCGGTTTGCTCGCCCGCGCAGGGGGGCAATATCGTCGGCACGCCCTATGGTCTCCATACCTGGGGCACGTCTCCCAAGGCGACAGATGCTTTTTCGCCCTTCGCCTTAGCCGACGCCGCCTGGTGTCCCACCGGCATGGCTGTGCAAAGCCTCAAGGTCGGCGTCGATGGTCACGACGACGTCCGCGGCTTCAGCATTTCCTGCCGAAACATGGCGACCGGCGAGATTAAGCTGGACGCAAACAACAGTTACGCCGGTGGCGTCACCGCCCGCATCGGTGTCGCTCCCTGCGGCTCCGGCACGATCGCCACTGGAGTCATCGGCGGTCACGGCGCCCTGATCGACCGCCTCGGGCTGATCTGCAGCAGGTTCCAGGATCAGAACGGCAAGCTGCTGCCCGTCGTGGGCGCCGGCGGCGTCCTGCCCAAGGACAAGCCGGTGCGCGCCGTGGGCAAAGCCGTGGGCACCGGTGGCGTCCTGCCCAAGGACAAGCCCGTGCGCGCCGTGGGCAAAGCCGTGGGCACCACGGCCCCGGGGCGCACGCCGGGCGAGGTCGACAATGGCGGCGGAGACAATGGCGGCGGCAAGGGTGGCGGCAACGGCCAGGCCGTCGTGGGGGCGGCCATCTACGACGCGCCCGACGGCACTCGGATCGGCGAGCTCTATGCCGGCACGCCGGTGACCATCACCGAGTGCGGCAAGCAGTTCGATGGCTGGTGCGAGATCAGTCGTCCGAAAAGCGGCTGGGTCTGGGGCGAGGACCTCGGCCGATAGCCGAAGGCCGGATCGACCGGCGGGATGCGGAGCGCATGGTGAATTTGCCAAGGCTGTCAGCAATCGTCGTCACCCTCGCCGGCGTGACGTTCTCTCCCGCGACGCAGGCGCAGTTCATCCGCACGCTGCCGGACACCCTCGCGCCGGGCGGGACGAGCGGTGGCGGGTTCCGCACCCAATGTCCCGACGGCACCATCCTCGCCGGGGTCAATGCCTCGTTCGGCGCCGACATGAATTCGATCGCCGGGGTCTGCCGGAAGTTCGAGAACGGGCACTATGTCGGCAATTTGATCCCGCTGGAAACCAGGGGCAGGCCCAACGACAAGCATGGCCAGGCCAGATGTCCCACGGTGGTGCAGGGGATGTGGGTCGGCATTTCGGGCGCCGGTTCCAGTCTCGTCCACCACATCGAGCTGATCTGCGGCAACCTCAAGAAACGCACCGTCGAGCCGTCCCCGATCATCGACACCGCGACGTTCGGGCTGCTCACGCATGGTGGGGAAGCCTTTGCCACGGTCGCTGCCGATTGCGGACCGGGCGCGTTCGCCATCGGCCTGCAGGGCACCTCCGGTTCGCTGGTCGATTCGGTCGGCATGATCTGCGGACGGTTCGACGACACGCCGGCATCCAAGCCCGGCGGCATAAAGGCAGTCGGCAAAGCCGTCAAAACAACCGGAGCGGGGGACACTACCGAGCCGTTGCCGCCTGGCGTCGTCGACAACGATGACGGTGGCAACGACGGCGGCAACGGCAAGGGGTTCCGGCAGTTGACGGCTGGCGGCGGCAAGGGTTCGGCCAATACCGACACGACGATCTACGACCAGCCCGAGGGCAGCGACGTCGCCTATCTGAGCGCCGGCGACCGCGTCACCATCGTCCAGTGCAACCAAAAGGTCGCCAACTGGTGCGAGATCAGCACGCCGAGGCACGGCTGGGTCTGGGAACCCGAGCTCGACCATTGAGAGCGCGAAGAGACGCCAAGAAGCCTGAAAATTCAGTATCCTGAGTTCGAGACTTGATCGTTTCGACCGGGGTCGCCGGCGCGCATGCCGGCACTAAAGCTTGATTCCGACGGTACTCCTGCCAATCATGACGAGCGTCGCAGGCTGGTCATGACATGGGTGATTGCCGTGAACCGCACTTTCCAGACGGAGCTCGACCTCATCGGGGCGATCTACGATTCCGTTCTCGACCCCGGACTTTGGAGCGATGCGATCGATCGCATCCGCCGCTATGTCGGTCTTCACCTGGGGGCGATCGGCATCCACTATGTCCCGAGCGCCATCAGTATTCAGGCGACGACCAATATCCCGCCGGAGTACGTGCGCGTCATCGCCGAGACCGCCCATGCCATCCCGGATCTGTGGGGAGGGGTGGCCGCGTTCGGCCGTCTGCCAGCGGAAGAGCCCATTCGGATGCTCGATCATTCGTCCGTCGACCGATGGCCCGGCAATCCCTTCTACGAGGCGTTCTGCCGTCCCCAGGGGCTGGTCGACCAGCTGTGCCTCATTCTGGAATACCAGCCTGATCTCGTGGCGACATTCGCCCTCGGACTGCACGAGTCGATGCCGCCCATCGACGACCACCAGATCGAGGCCTTCCGCGTGCTCGCGCCGCACATGCGCCGGGCGGTCCTGATCGGCAATTTGCTCGAGGCCCGCTCGATCGTGGCGACCTCGTTCGAAGCGGCGCTGGATGCACTGGGATCGGCGATCCTTCTCGTCGATGCGAACGGACGCATCGTCTATGCGAACGGCCGCGCCGACCAGATGTTGCGCACGGGCGATCCGATTGCATCTCTCAACGGACGAATCGATGTGCCGCGCGAGCTGGTAAAGGGGCAGCTCAAGCGCGCCGTGGCCGCCGCGAAGCAGCCAGGCGAGGCGCTGGGGCCCGGCAGCGGCATCGCCGTCCGCCGCCGCGATGGCAGTGGCGCCATCATCCACGTTTTGCCACTCCAGCGCCGCGCCGTGCGGCCTGTTCCGAATGCCGCCGCCGCCGTATTCGTGGCCGAGCCCAACCCCGCGCTCAATCTTCCGCTCGAGGGTCTCCGCCTGCTCTACGATTTGAGGCCGGCCGAGACGCGCGTGCTCGATCTTATCGCCGCGGGACTGTCCAGCCGTGCCGTCGCCGAAGCGCTCGGGGTCAGCGAGAACACAGCGCACACCCACACCACCCGGCTGTTCGACAAGCTCGGCGTCCACAGCCGAGCCGAGGCTGTCGCCCTTGTGCGCGACATGTCGTTGAACGCGTAGACAACGGCCGTTACCGCCACATCAGCCCTCGATGCCGCAGGGTGCCTGGAATTTGGACGACTACCGTTCCAATCTCGAGGGACAGGTGTTGGCGATTGCTCGCGTGGAGGCGCTGTTGGCGCGAGTAGCCAGGGCATGCACGCGGTCCGTCGGGAGACTGTTGTGCTCAAACACTTGGTCCCAGGGACTTGGCGAGGCGGAAGAGGTCGGCCCGGCGCTGGCGTCCGGTCTTTTCCAGCAGATGCCGCGTGTGGGACTTCAGCGTATTGGGCGAGATCGAGAGCATCTGAGCGATCTCCGCGCTGGCCCTCCCCTCGATCGTGAGCTCGAAAATGCGGCTCTCTGCCGGGGTCAGGTTGAAGAGCGTGGTTGCGGCATCGACTACGTGCTTGGGATCATCGCCGCGCTCGGCGACGAACACGGCGGCCACCACCTCCCCCGGAACATTGGATCGCGTCGACCGGTCGGCGAGCGGCATGACATGCACGACGAACGGCTCGCCATCGGCACGCGTCCCGGGGATGGCGATCCCGCGGCGGCCGAGCGAGATGTCGCCTTCGGCGGACGCAACGATCGCGGCGTTGAGGGCGCCTTGCACCACCTCGCCGTTGATCTGCAACCGACCGAACCGCTCGGCCAGTGGATCGCCGTTCGCCGTTACGTCACGCGCGGCCGAATTGGCGTGCACGATGTTCGCATCGGCATCGACCAGCACGATGCCGGAGCGAACTGCGTCGACGACAGCCTCGAACACCTGGCGCTTCTGGCGTTCCTGCTGGAGGATGCCGGTGATCAGCGCCGCCCGCCGCAGGTGCGGAGCCACCACACGCAGACCGGCCAGCACGTCCGGGGTGATCGGGCCGGCGTCCCGGTGGCGCCCGAGGCCGATATTGCCGACACGGAAGCGGTCGCGCGTCAGGATGATGGCGACGCTGTCGATGATCCCGTTGGGCTGGGCCAGATCGATGTAATATTCGTTGGCTTCCATAGCCTCTTGGCCGGCGGTGCCCAGCACGTTGACCGGCTCTTCGAGCGGCAGTCCTTCGACACGTTCCCGACCACCCAGCAGGCGGACGAGTTCGGCGCTGTATTTGGGCTGAACCATTGCGGCCGCCCACTCATCGGAGATGTTGACCAGAACGGACACCGAGGCGGTTCGCGCGCGAAGATCGTGTAGCTCCATGGCCGCGTTGTGGAGATGGAAATGCCGCCGCACACGGTCGAGCGCCTCGTGCCATTTGTCGGGGGCGATGACGGCGTCGTAGATCGCGCCGATCAGCTGCACAATTTCGATGTCCACGCCGCTCATCGCCACCCAGCCTCGATCGTTAGGCAGCAAACCATAGTTCGGTGGCGCATTGCTGGCGAGTGCCGGTCGCAGAGTTCTCTGGCGCCGTGAGGATCAATGCGCTGGCGCCTCGCTGCTGCGTCGGGCTATGCCTCATCAATGATGACGCGCCGGGCCTCGCTGCTGGCGTGGTTGCCGAGGACCTTCAATGGACGATGCTGCCCACCCCCTGCTGAAACAGCGCCTGCCCGCCCGGCTGATGCCGCTGGCCACCGCCATGGGCCTGCGGCCCTTCTACGGCGATATTCACAATCACTGCGCCATATCCTACGGCCACGGTTCCCTCGACAGCGCCCTCGCCCGCGCTCGCCAGCAACTCGATTTCGTCTCCGTCACGGGACACGCCTATTGGCCCGACATGCCGGTGAACGAGCCGAGCGTCGCGCACATCGTGGCCTTCCATGTCGAAGGCTTCGCGCGACTGCAGCAGAACTGGCGGCCGCATTACGCAAAGCTCGCCGAAGCCCACGAACCGGGGCGCTTCACGGTCTTTCCGGGCTACGAGATTCATTCAAGCCAGCACGGCGACTATACCATCGTCTATCGCGATCTCGACCAGGACGAGCTGATCGAGGCGGAGAGCCCGGCCGAGCTGCACCGGCGTCTCGAAGCGCGCTACCCCGGTCGCGCCTTCGCCTTCCCCCACCACATCGGCTATCGCGAGGGCGCGCGCGGCATCAACTGGCGCAGCTTCGACGAAAACCTGTCGCCAGTGCTCGAAATCGTCTCCATGCACGGCCTGTCCGAAACCTCGCTCGGGGACCGACCTTTCCTGCACTCGATGGGGCCGGCCGACGGCCATTCCACGGTGGAACATGGCCTCGCTCACGGCAATGTCTTCGGCTTCCTCGGCAACACCGATCACCACAGCGCCTATCCCGGTTCCTATGGCCACGGCCGCAGCGCGGTCTACGCTGCTGAAAATGCCAGCACCGCGATCTGGGACGCGCTGCACGCCCGCCGCACGGTGGCGCTGACTGGAGATTGCGCGCACCTGTTCGCCAGCATCGACGGGCTGCCGTTCGGCAGCCGCGTGGCAGAGGGACCGGACAAGGTCCTGTGCATCGAAGCCGTCGCCGGCAGCTTCATCGATCACATCGATATCATTCGCAACGGGCGGTTGGTCGAACGCATCTCTCCCGAGATCACCCCGCACGCGATCGATCCGGACGGCGATCGCTTCGAGACCATCTTCAACCTCGAGCTCGGCTGGGGCGCGCGCGGCAGCAGCCACGACTGGACCGGCAGCGTCCGCTTCGACGGCGGCGAAATCCTCGCGGTCGAGCCGCGCCTGCGCGGACCGGAGATCGTCTCTCCGCTCGAAGGAGAGGGCACGGCGCCGCCTTTGCCCCGCATCGGCGGTGACGTGCAGCGGCTCGATTTCGCGCTGCGCGCCGAAGCCAATCCCAACAATTCCACGGCCGCGACACAGGCCATCGCCGCCCGCGTCCGTCTGAGCCCCGACAGCATCATTCACGCCGACTTCGACGGCCACCGCCTCGACATACCGGCAGCGCGGTTGCTGGACGGGGCACTGTCGGGCAATCTCGGCCCCATCGACAGCCCCGCCTATCGCTTCCATCCCCTGCCCCGTGCCGCCGACTGGCAATGGACCGGAGAGGTGACGCTCGGCGCCGTCGCGGCCGGTGAAACCGTTTATGTGCGCCTGCGGCAGAAGAACGGCCAATGGGCCTGGGCCAGCCCGTTCTTCTTCACCTCGCCCTGAACCGCGGCTGTACGCGGCGGGTCAGAAGATGGACGGCGCCAGACCTTTTATCGCCAGCTCCAGCCGATAGCTGCGTGTCTCTCCCGGCGCCAGCACCGTCTCGGTCTCGCTGAACCCTTCGGGGGTACGGTCGCTGGTGCACGGTTCGATGGCCAATATGCCGGCGCGTGGACGCAGATCCTGCCAAAGCTGCAGAAATGGCAGGGTCTCGGTGGCAAAGGTGATGCCGATCTCGAGCTCGCCTTCTGGCTTTGGCGTGATCAGGCGGCAGGTGACATCGCCTCCCCGGGGCAGTGCCCGACACGCCGGCGTCTGCGACACGCTCGCGTCCGGAAAGCGGAGCGGGCCGAGCAGCGTTTCGTCGCCGACGCGGACGGTGCTGCCGGGACCGATCGACGGAAAGCCGAAATTGAGATGGTAGAGCAGCGCATGTTGCTGCGGCGACGGACCGACATTTTCAACGATGTCGGTGAGGCGGATGACACTGCCGCCGATCGGCGCTTCGATGCGCCGCCTGAGCCGCAGATTGGCGCCGCCATAACGCGCCTGCACGACCTCGCCGGCACAGAACAGCACCGGTTCGTCCCGGTCCCAGTCCTCGCCGCAAGCGGTGAGCCGCGCCGGCGTTCCGGGCAGGCTTCCGTGCAGGACCCCGCCGGCACGCGGCTGCCGGATGCTGTCGAGCCCGCACGTCATCAGCAGACCGGAAAAGCCGCGATTGAAGCCCTGCCCGTCATCCCGATCCGGCTGCCACAGACCGGGGCCGGCGAGTCCACCCGGGCTCTGCCAGGCCAGCGGCACGCCCTGGTAGTTGAGCGTACCGACATCGAGGCCGCGACCCGCCATGACGAGAAAATCCAGCCCGCCGCCGGTCGAAAACAACAGGGCCGGCCCGCTCTCGGGCCCGTCCTCGAGGGTCAGTCGCCGCACCGAGGCGAGCTGCCGTAACGCCCCGACGCGCTCAGCGAGGTCCCGCAAGCTCACGCCTGCACACCGGCGTCGACAGGCATCTGCAACCGAACGAAAGCTTCGGGGGGCGCCTCGTTGGCGCGCATCAACCCAGCCATCAGTTCACGCAGGCGTGCTTCGGTGGCCGGATCGTCAAGCGAATGCGCCTGCCCGGGATCCGTTTCGAGATCGAACAATTGCGTCTCGTCTTCGAGCAGGCAGCCCGGTCCATAAACATTATAGAACGGCGATCGCTCATTGACCGGCACCTTCAGCAGCTTGACGCCCTTGGTGAAGCCGAAGCCGTCCGACAGGCTTGCCTGACTCAGTTCCTCCACCGAGAACATCTTGAAGATATGCGTCGGCATCACCGTGTACTGGTAGATCTCCTGGGTCTTGAGATCGGGCGGATAGACATGCAGGGTGTAGCGCCCGTCGGTGACATTCACCGCTCCACCGAAAAAGCCATAGATCGCCGCCACCCGCCGTTGCTCGCCTTGACACATGCCAAGCAGCGAAAAGCCCTGCATTTCAGGCGCCGGCGGGACGTCGTAAAGATCGAGGAAGGTTGGCGCCAGATCGATCGTCTGCGTCAGTGAAGCGCTGCGCGTCCCCGCCCGCTCGGGATGCGCCGGATGGTGCAGGAACAGCGGAATGTGGGCCAGCTCCTCATAGACGGTCATCCGGTTCTTGGCCCAGAAATCGTGCTCGCCGAGCAAAAACCCATGATCGGTGGTGACGACCAGAGCGGTGTCCTTCCATAGATCGTGCGCATCGAAATGGTCGAGCAGCTTGCCGAGCAATTCGTCACACATCGACACGATGGCGAAATAGCTGGCCCGCAGTTCGGCCGCCTCCTCCGGCAACTCGTCGACGCGCCCATATTGCGGCCAGTCGCGCACCGGACCGTTCCAGCCCGTTCGGAACGGGGCCTTGAAGCGCGCCGGCGTCGTGAACGGCTCATGCGGATCGAAGGTCTCGATCTGCAGCAGCCAATCGTCGGCATCGCGGTTGCGCTCAAGGAATTCGAGGCCGCGCGAAAAGCACTGGAAGGCGGGATAGTCCTCGTCCTCGGTGATGAACTCACGGTTGATGATGTTCTGCGCTGCATAGTTGCGCCGCCTGTCGGAGAACTGGCGCGGATGGTAGCGCTCCTTCAGCCCTGCCCAGTCCGGCGCCACCACCGCCTGCCAGCGGTCGCCTTCCTGTCCGCGCGCCAGCTCCCAGGAATCGTAGCGATTGTGGTAGGTCGCGCCACCATCTTCGAAATAGTGAAAATGGTCGGTGATAAGATGGCTGTAGACGCCCGCTTTTTCCGCGAGGATCTCCGGGAAGGCGTTGTCGAACGGTTCGAGCGGCCCCCAGCTCCGGTGCAGGAACGACAGCCGCCCCGACATCATGTCGCGGCGTGCCGGCATGCACGGCAGGCTGCCGACCCGATGATTGTCGAAGGTGACGCCGCGTGCTGCCAGGCGGTCGAAGTTCGGCGTCGGCACGGCGGTTCCCCCATAGCACCCCAGCATATGGCGGTTGAGGGAATCGAAGACGACGAACACGGTACGCATGAATCACATTCTCCTTGTACGGCCGCCTATTTGATGGCGCCGGTCGTCAGGCCCTTGACGATATAGCGCTGGCCGATGAGCAGCAGCACCAGCGCCGGCAGGATCGACAGCGCCGCCGCAGCAGCCATCTGGGTGTATTGAATCTCGAAGTCCTGGGCGAATTTGGCGATCGCCACTGGCACGGTGGCAGTGCCCTTGTTGGTGAGGTTGAGCGCTACGGCGAACTCGTTCCACGAAAACACGAAGCACAGCACCGTGGTTGCCGCCAGCCCCGGGGCGATGATCGGCAGCACGATGCGGGTGAACAGCGTCGGCCCCGAGGCGCCGTCGATCCGTGCCGCCTCCACCAGTTCGTCCGGCACGTCGCGCACGAACACGGCCATCAGCCACACCGCCATCGGCAGGTTGAGCGTGGCGTGGGCCAGGATCAGCCCGATGAAGGTGTTGTCGAGTTGCATCGCCCTTTCCATCGTGAACCAGGCGCTGGCCAGGGCCACCGGCGGGATCATCTGGAACACCAGCGCCCAGGCGAGGAATACATGCGCGACCCAGCGTGGCCAGCGCAGCCGTTCGAGCGACCAGGCGGCGAGCGTGCCGGCCAGCACGCAGATGGCGGTCGAAAGCCCCCCGACGATGATGGAATTGCGATAATTGTCGAGAAAGTCCGACCCCTTGGAGAACAGCACTTCCTGGAAGTTACGCAGCACCGGCGTGAACAGCACGTCGCCCATCAGCAGCGAAATCTGCGTGCGGAATCCGGCGGCGATGATCCACAGCACGGGAATGACGATGGCGACTGCGACCACCGTCAGCACGACATAGGCAATGGCGCGGCCGCGTGACGTCTGGGTCATTGCGCCCTCCCCAGCCGCCGCATCGACAGGCCCGCGACCAGCAGCAGGCAGATGAAGAAAATCACCGCCACCGAAATGGCCGCGCCATAGCCCACCCGGTCCTCGGTGAAGAAGCGCTGGTAGAGCGTGAAGCTGATCACCTCGGTCGCGGTCCCCGGCCCACCGCCGGTCAGCAGATAGACTTCGTCGAACACCTTGAACGCGAGCACGAGCCGGAAGGCGAAGGTGACGGCGATGGTCGGGATCATCAACGGCACGGTGATCAGCCAGAACTCCTGCCACGGCGAGGCGCCATCGATGCGCGACGCCTCGAACACATCGCCGGGCAGCGATTCGATACCAGCCAGAAAGAGCAGGAAGCAGAACGGCGTCCAGTGCCAGATATCGACGACGATCACCGACAGGAGCGCCGTGCCGGCGTCACCAAGCCAGTCGTGCGGCCCGATGCCGAGAAGACCGATCGCCTGGTTGATCAGTCCGAAATCGAAGTTCAGCATCAGCTTCCAGATGGCACCGATGACGATGCCGGGGATCAGGATCGGCAGAATGAAGACGGCGCGAAACAGCACCTGCCCGCGGTCGATGCGGCTGACCAGCAGCGCCAGCACGAAGCCGAGCACCAATTGGCCGACGACCGCCCCGAGCGCGAAGACGATGGTGTTGACCACGCCAGCGCTGACCAGCGGATCGCTCGACAGTTCCCCATAGTGATCGAGCCCGCGGAAGGTCCACTGCGCCGTCCCACCCGACCAGGCCACGTCGTGAAAACTGGTGAAGACCAGATTGATCAGCGGCAGCGTACCCATGGCCAGCATGAGCAGCAGCGCCGGGCCGAACGCTACCCAGCGCCATACCGGATCGTCGTCGCGTGGCCGGCGCACGCCTGCCGGCGCCTCAGCCGTCATGCTGGCGGAAGTGACGGACACTACCCTCTCCTTATCGCCCCGAAGCATTTCGCCGGAAAGCCCCGCCCACCAATACCACCGCAACCGGCGCCATAGGCCGGTGCGGATGGAATGGGCGGGGAGCCGGACGAGCCGGCGGCTACGCCTTCAGTGCCGGCAAAGCTGCCGTCCGGTACTTGTACTTGTCCATCACCTTGTAGATCTCGTCGGCCATCGAGTTGAGCGCGACGGCCGAGGAGATCTCGCCGGCAATCGCCCGATTGAGGCCGAGCTCGAGTACCGAAATCACCTCGCTGGCCTCCGGGAAGGCATAGGGGTTGATCGCGTGCGGCAACGCCGCCGCCAGCGGCTTCATCCAGCGATATTTCGGGTCGTCGGCCATCGGGTCGTTGTAGGCTGCGGCACTCACCGGAATGCCGCCCGCCTTGGCGTTGGCGATCTGCGCCGCCTTGGTCTGGAACCAGCGCAGGAACTCGACGGCCGCGCGCTTGCGATCATCGGACACGTTGTGGGAGATACCACCCAGCCAATGGCCGAGCGCCGGCCCCGGCTGCAAGCCGGGCAGGTGCGGCGTCGGGGCGTAGTCGATCTTGCCGGCAACCACCGATTTGTCGGGATCGTCCATCTGCGACCAGGCGGCGACCACGATGCTGGCGTGCGCGGCATGACCGGTCGTCAGCCCCTGGATGATTTCGGCCTGGTCGATCGAGGCGGTCTTGGGATGCCCGGCCTCCTTGGCGAGGTTGAGGTAGTAGTCGAGCGCTTCCTTGCCCTTGTCGTCGTTGAGCACCACCGAATAGTCGCCGGCGGCCTGGTCCTTGAACACCGCCCCGCCCATGCCGAACAGGTAAGGGTAAAAGTCGAACGACACGGTGTTGGGCCCGCGCGCGCCACGCTGCATGATGCCGTACATCTGCGGCGGATTGTGCAGCGCCTTGGCGTTGGCGAAGAGCTCCTCGAAGGTCTCGGGCACTTTGAGGCCCTTCTCCTTGTAGAGGTCGCCACGATAGAACAGCAGCGGAATGAGCGGCTGGATCGGCATCGACATCAGCTTGCCTTGCGGCGTCATCGTCTTCTTGTCGGGGTCGAAATAAACCGTGTCGCCCAGCGTGAAGATGTCGGGATCGAGCTTGAAGCTCGGATCGATGTCGGTGATGGGGGTGACGAAGCCGCCGAAATACATCTCGGCGAACCACCCCGAATTCATGATCAGGATGTCGTAATCGCCCTGCGCGGCGCGCACCGAGTTGCGCTGCTTCTGCAACGAGCCGTCGAAGGGGTTGACGTCGAGGTTGACCTGGTTGCCGGTCTCCTGCTCGTAGAGCTCGACTGTGGTCTGGAAGCTGG
Organism: Devosia sp. 67-54; assembly: GCF_001899075.1. Classification (GTDB taxonomy): domain Bacteria; phylum Pseudomonadota; class Alphaproteobacteria; order Rhizobiales; family Devosiaceae; genus Devosia_A. Next base: position 197,201 of record NZ_MKVA01000009.1, read on the forward strand.
CGAGCCACGGCGACTGGTTGATGACGATGGTGATCGGCTCGACCTTGGCCTGCGCGAAGGCAAAGCCGGTTCGGCTCGCCAGCGCCGCCGCACCGATTCCCACCAGGGCCTCACGGCGATTCAGCTTCAGACGGTTCATTCGGTCCTCCCCGGGACATCATTGGTCCTGTCCGAGAGTGACACGGGGAATTATATGCAATCAAATGATTAAGCGTATCGCCTCCATAGCCATAGGCTATGGCTAGTTGCGCTGCACCCTGGCGCAGATCGCCCGCAGATCCTCGATGATCGATTGTGCCGCCGGCGACACCCACGCCCCCTTCCGGGTGATGATTCCGGCGGCCCGCTTGGCCGCGAGCTGCGGCACATCCAGCATGACCAGCCCTGCGGCCTCCGGCAGCGTGATCGTGGTCGAGACGGTGAAGGTGAGCGCGTCGCAACTGGCGAGCAGCCGCAACAGCAGCGCCATCGATTCGGTCGTCACCGCGATCGTCGGCACCGGGAGGTCGGCCGACACGAACAGGGCGCTGAGCCGCTGATGGGCTCGCGTACGGTGCGGTGGCATGACCCATGGATAGGCCAACACATCGCGGGGCGCGAGCCGTTTGCGGCCCACCAGCGGATGGCTGGCGCGGCAGACGACGCCGAGCGTATCCGTGGTCAGTGGCAGCACGTCCAGATCGCGGGCGTTTTCCAGCGGCGGCAATTCGGCCACCACGAAATCCAGCTCGCCCGCGCGCAGGCCCTTGAGCAGCATGTCGTCAAAGCCTCCCAGGAGGCTGACGCGCAGCGTCGGTTGACGGCTGATGGCGCCGGCCACCGCTTCGGGCAGCAGCCGACGCAGCCACGCCGGACCTGCGCCGATCACCACCGGGCCGCCGGCGTGGCTGCGCAGGGCAGCCAGTTCGTCCGTCGCGTCCTTGAGCTGTAGCCCCACCCTCTCAGCGTGCCGCTGCAGAGCGGCTCCGAACGGCGTCACCACGACACCGCGCGCCGAGCGCTCGAACAGGGCGACACCGAGTTCGACCTCGAGGGCGCGGATGGACTTGGTCAGCGTCGGCTGCGCCACCCCAAGCTGGAGCGCGCCGGCAGTAAAACTGCCGGACCGCGCCACACCGAGAAAATACTCCAACTGCCGCAGATTCACCTGACGCGCCCCTTGCCGCTTCCGCTCTCTCCCGCCGTCGCCCGCAACGGAGCAAGCGGAAGATCGCTCGGAAACCGCTGTGGCCGGTAGCGTGAAGCGATCTAGTCCTAACCGAACCGCGCTCCACAACCCACAGTCGCGGATCGGGCAAAACGATGTTCTCGAGGGCGGCCGCTCAATACCGTGGGTGGCCGCGGTAGATCTGGTGTGCGCCAAGCCCGACCAGCCTGGCGATCATGCCGCAAACCCACCCCATCCATCGCGGCAACCGCGACGCAGGTCTGCCGCGCCTTGACTTGGGCGCAATTGAAGCAGATGGTATGATCATACGTCCAGCCCCTGTTGGCGACCTGATCTTCCGGCATAGCCCGGCTGCTTGGCTTCCCTTCCGAACTGCAAACGTTGTTAGACCCCTGTCGCATGTTGCGCAGGGCAACCGCTCGTTTGCTTTGCTTCGAGCTTTCTCTGAAAGGGCGCCAAATGAACACCGGCACCGTAAAGTTCTACAACTCCACTAAAGGCTTCGGCTTCATCTCCCCCGAGAATGGCGGCAAGGACGCGTTCGTCCACGTGTCCGCCCTCGAGCGCTCCGGCATCTCGGGCCTCGGCGATGGCCAGAAGGTCACCTACGATCTCGAGCGCGGCCGTGACGGACGCGAGTCCGCCATCAACCTGCAGCTCGTCTGAAACAGCTCCGTGGGGGCGCCTCGGCGCCCCTGCACCTCTCTTTTCGCTCTTGGAAAGGAGCGCATCATGCAGCACCGTTACAAGGTCGGCCAGATGCTCGATCTGCGCTCTGCCCCGCAACGCAGCAACCGCCGCGCGGGACCATGCGAGGTGGTCTTCTGCCTGCCGCACGACAACGGCCCGATCCTCTATCGAGTGAAATCCCTGGGCGAGAACAACGAGCGCGTGGTGGACGAAATCGACCTGTCGCCGAGCGATGCCCTGAAAGCGGCATTCTCCGAAGGCGAGAGCTTCTTCAATATCGCCATCGCCCGGCGCTGACGGACTGATCCCCACCGACCGAGCACAACGCAGCCTCCATGCGAGCGGTGGGTCCTGCAACCGTCGCTGGACCGGCGGCACGATGTATCGCCCGACGCTCATTTCCCATCAGTTGGTCGCACCGACGATCGCTATGGACGATGGCGCGCCGAGCACGAGATTGGCCCTGACCGCTCCCAGCCTCTACAGAATCTGGTTGCCGTCCTGAATGCCGGACGGGTAGCCTGCGTTTTGGTCCAAGAAGCTGGAAATGTGTGGTGTCCGAGAGTTCCTCGATTGGCCGTCCCGAGCACCCCAACATCGAGCAGGCGTTGTCGTCCTTCAGCCTGCTTCGCGACTATTTCCAGGGGGCACTCATTGTCGACCATGAATCGCGCATCACCTGGATCGATCCGCGCTATCGCAAACTCTTGGGCATGCCGGCGGATTTCGCCTGCTATGGCTTGCCCGTCGAGCAGGTCATTCCGCATTCGCTGATGCGGCGCGTCGTCGAGACCGGCCGGCCGATTCTCGTCGACATCATGGAGTTTGACGAGCGGCAATTCGTCGTCTGCCGCATTCCACTCAAGGACGACAACGGCGCGGTCGACGGCGCGGTCGGCTTCGTCTTTTACGACCGGGTCGACTTTCTTGCACCCATGCTCGAAAAGTTCGAGTTGCTGCACAAGCAGCTCGACCGCGCGCAGGCGGCGCTTACCCGCGAACGGGCCGCCAAATATTCGCTGTCCAGCTTCGTGGGCACCAGCGAGGTCGTCGGTCAGCTCAAGGCGCAGGTGCGGCGCTTCGCCCTGCGCGATGGGGCGGCGCTGTTGTCGGGCGAGACCGGCACCGGCAAGGAGCTCCTGGCGCATGCCATCCACCAGCAGTCCGACCGGGCCGACGGCCCATTCGTGGCGGTGAACATGGCCGCGGTGCCCGAGGCTTTGCTGGAAGCCGAATTCTTCGGTGTTGCGCCCGGCGCGTTTACCGGCGCCGACCGCAAGGCCCGCAAGGGCAAGTTCGAGCTGGCGCATGGCGGCACGCTGTTCCTCGACGAAATCGGCGACATGCCGATCGGCATCCAGGCCAAGCTGCTGCGCGTGCTGCAGGAGGGGGAAATCGAGGCCCTCGGCTCAAACGCGGTCAAGAAGGTGGATGTCCGCATCATCGCTGCCACCTCGCAGGACCTTGTGGCGCGCATCGAGGACAAAAGCTTCCGCGCCGACCTCTACTACCGTATCGCGGTGCTGACGATCGCCATCCCGCCACTGCGCAAGCGGCTGGAAGACATTCCGGTGCTCTGCGACGCACTGCTGGAAAAGACACCGCGCGCCAGTGACCAGCGCGGCTGGGTGATTGAGCCTGCGGCGGTGCAATTGCTGCAGCAGCATGACTGGCCGGGCAATGTGCGTGAACTCGCCAACGTCCTGGAACGTGCTGCGGCGATGGCCCCCCGCGACATCATCGGAGCCGACCTGATCCGCCTGGCGCTTCCGGCGCGCGGCGGCACGGCACCGGGCGGGATAGGGGGGCCGGCCGATCTTGCCTCGCGCCTGGCGGAGGCCGAACGGCGCGCCATTCTCGATGCCCTCGACGCCAGCGGCGGCCAGAAGCTGCTGGCAGCGCAGCGGCTCGGCATCTCTCGCTCGCAATTCTACGAAAAGCTCCGCCGCCACGACATCACCGCGTGAATGTCTCTGTGCCGGGACTCCTGTCCGGCATCCCGGACACGGCGCCGAGCACCAGCCGCTCAAACGCCTGCGACCGCGGGCGAACGCGATCTGGCACGAAACTTGAAACACCCTCGCCAATCAGAACCGGCATGACCGGCGCAACAGGGTGGAGACTTAGGTGGAGGACGGCAAGCGCGCGGTGCTCGTCACGGGATCGTCGAGCGGCATCGGTCTTGCGATCGCGAAGCGATTTGCCGAGATGGGGCATGACGTTGCCCTCAACAGCTTCGAGCCCGAGGCCGAGGTGCGCGCCGCGGTCGACGACGTCGCCGCAGGAGCCCGCGGCCGGGTGCGGTATTTCCGCGCCGATCTGGCCGATGCAGCGCAGAGCTTCGGCCTTGTAGGCGATGTCATCGCCGCCTTCGGCCAGTTGGACGTTCTGGTCAACAATGCCGGCGTCCAGAAAGTCGCCCCGATCGAGGACTTTCCTCCCGCCGATTGGGACCGCATCCGCGCGGTCAGCCTCGATTCGGCATTTCACACGATCCGCGCCGCAATACCCGGCATGGCCGAGCGCGGCTGGGGGCGCATCATCAACGTCGCCTCGGCGCATGGGCTTAGAGCCTCGCCGTTCAAATCGGCCTATGTGGCGACCAAGCACGGTGTCGTGGGCCTGACCAAGACCGTCGCGCTGGAAGTCGCCGAAAAGGGGATCACCGCCAACGCCATCTGCCCCGGTTACGTCTGGACCCCGCTGGTCGCCAAACAGGTGGCGGACCAGGTCCGCGTGCATGGCATCAGCCAGGACGCAGTCATCCGCGACATCTTTCTCGGCCCGCAGCCGACCAAGCAGTTCGTACAGCCAGAGGAAATCGCCGAGCTTGCCCTGTATCTCAGCGGCGACATGGCGCGGTCGATCACCGGCACCGCCATCTCCATCGACGGAGGCTGGACGGCGAAATGACGGTGGTTCGAGGCGACATCATCCTGAGCGCCGACAAGCTGGGTAAGCGCTTTGGCGGCTTTGCCGCCGTCACCGATGTCGACCTCGAGGTGCGTCGCGGCTCGATCCATGCCCTGATCGGCCCGAATGGCGCGGGCAAGACGACCTGTTTCAACCTCTTGACCAAGTTCCTGCAGCCCACCAGCGGCACCATCCTGTTCAACGGCCGCGATATCACGCGCCTGCCACCGGCCGAGATTGCCCAGCTGGGACTCGTGCGCTCGTTCCAGATCTCGGCAGTGTTCCCGCGCCTCAGCGCGCTCGAGAATGTCCGGCTGGCGCTGCAGCGGCGGACCCGCGGCGACAGCTTCGACTTCTGGCGCTCGGAGCGCTCGCTGCACGCACTCGACGACAAGGCCCGCGAGCGCATCGCCGAAGTCGGGCTCAGCGACTATGCCGAAGTGGCTGCCGGCGCCCTGCCCTATGGCCGCAAGCGGGCGCTGGAGATCGCAACGACGCTGGCGCTGGAGCCGCAGATGCTCCTGCTCGACGAGCCCATGGCCGGCATGGCGCACGAGGACATCGGCCGCATCGCCGCGCTGATCAAATCGGTCTCGGTCGGCCGCACGATCCTGATGGTCGAGCACAATCTGTCGGTGGTCGCCGACCTCTCCGACCGCATCACGGTGCTGGCGCGAGGACGCGTGCTGGCCGAAGGCAGCTATGACGAGGTGTCCAAGGATCCCCGGGTGATCGAGGCCTATATCGGGGTCGGCCATGGCTGACGCCCGTTCCCCGCATCCGTCGGCCGCGCAGTCTCCAGCTCTTCTCGCCGTGCGGGACCTCAATGCCTGGTACGACGAGAGCCACGTGCTGCAGGGCATGGCGTTCGATGTGCACCAGGGGGAGGTGGTGACGCTTCTCGGCCGCAACGGCGCCGGCAAGACCACGACGCTGCGCGCCATCATGGGCATCCTGCCCCGGCGAACGGGGTCCATCCGGCTCCAGGGCCAGGAACTGATCGGTCTGCCGGCACGTGCCATCGCCCGCGCCGGGCTCGCCTACTGTCCGGAGGAGCGCGGCATCTTTGCGTCGCTCAGCGTCGTGGAAAACCTGATGCTGCCGCCCGTGGTGCGTCCAGGCGGGCTTAGCCGCGACGCGGTACTCGCGATGTTCCCCAACCTGCGCGAGCGCCTCGGCAGCCAGGGCACGCGCCTTTCGGGCGGCGAGCAGCAGATGCTCGCCATCGGCCGGATCCTGAGGACCGGCGCCAAGTTTCTGCTGCTCGACGAGCCGACCGAGGGCCTCGCCCCGGTCATCGTGCAGCAGATCGGCCGCACCCTGCGCGACCTCAAGCAGCAGGGCTTCACGATCATCCTCGTGGAGCAGAACTTCCGTTTCGCGGCGCAGGTTGCGGACCGGCACTACGTCGTCGAGCAGGGTCGCGTGATCGATGAGATTCGCAATTCGGAACTGAACGCGAAGATGGACCAGCTGCATGCCTATCTGGGCGTGTGAACGGCCTGCATGCAGGCCAATAGGGAGGATTGAAATGCAACTAAGACTTGTACTCGCCACCGCCGCGGTGGCTTTGCTGAGTGCCGCGCCGGCGCTGGCGATCGACGTCAAGATCGGCGTTCTCAACGATCGCTCTGGGGTCTACGCCGATCTCAGCGGCGAGGGATCGGTGATCGCCGCGCAGATGGCGGTCGATGACTTCAAGGCTGCCGACAAAGGCATCAATGTCTCGATCGTCTCGGCCGACCACCAAAACAAGCCGGACATCGCCTCCAGCATCGCACGTCAATGGTATGACCAGGACGGCGTCGACGCCATATTCGACGTCCCGACCTCCTCGGCAGCGCTGGCCGTAAGCCAGGTGACCAAGGAAAAGAACAAGGTCTTCATCGATTCCGGCGCCGGCTCGACCGATATCGTCGGCAAGTCGTGCTCGCCCAACACCATTCTTTGGACCTACGACACCTACGCACTGGCCAACGGCACCGCTCGCACGCTGCTGAAGCAGGGCAAGAGCTCGTGGTTCTTCATCACTGCCGACTATGCCTTCGGACAGGCGCTCGAGCGCGACACCGCCGCCATCGTCAAGAACCTCGGCGGCACCGTCACGGGCGATGTCAAATATCCGTTCCCTGGTTCCGACTTCTCGTCCTACCTGCTGCAGGCACAGGGCTCCGGAGCCCAGATCATCGGGCTTGCCAACGCCGGTGGTGACACCGTCAACACCGTCAAGCAGGCCGCCGAGTTCGGCATCACCAAGGGTGGCCAGTCGCTCGCGGCACTGCTGGTGTTCATCACCGACGTGCATGCGATGGGCCTTGAAACGGCGCAGGGGCTGCTCGTCACCTCCGCCTTCTACTGGGACCGCGACGATGGCACGCGCGCCTTCGCCAAGGCCTTTGCCGCCAAGAACAACGGCAAGATGCCGACCATGGTGCAGGCCGGCGTCTATGCCAGCGTGCTCGACTACCTGAAGGCCGTCGACGCCACCAAGGGCAAGGACTCCAAGGCCGTGCTCGACTGGATGAAGGCCAATCCCACCGACGACCCGTTGTTCGGCAAGGGCTCCATCCTCGCCAATGGCCGTGTGCTGCACGACATGTACCTCTACCAGGTGAAGTCGCCGGCCGAGTCGAAGGGGGCATGGGATTATTTCAAGCTGGTCGATACCATCCCCGCCAAGGATGCCTTCCAGACGGTTGAGCAGTCGGGCTGCACCCTCGGCTAGTCTTTCATCGCCGACGATGCGCCGCACAGCCGGCGCATCGTCATCCACTTCCGGGACATACAAGCATGCCAGTGCAGGTTCTGTTCGGCCAACTGCTCCTCGGACTCATCAACGGGTCATTCTACGCCCTGCTGAGCCTCGGGCTCGCCGTGATCTTCGGCATGCTGAACGTCATCAATTTCGCCCACGGCGCCTTCTATATGGTCGGGGCGTTCCTCGCCTGGATGGCGCTCACCTATCTCGGCGTGAACTACTGGGCAGCGCTGGTGCTCGTCCCCATCGTCGTCGCCATTCTCGGCATGATCGTCGAACGCACGATGATCGCGCGGCTCGCGCAGCTCGACCATCTCTACAGCCTGCTGCTGACTTTTGGCCTGGCTCTGATGATCCAGGGAGTCTTTCGCAATTTCTACGGCGTCTCCGGCCTGCCCTACTCGATTCCCGGCGAGCTTGCGGGGGGCATCAATCTCGGTTTCATGTTCCTGCCCAATTATCGCGCCTGGGTGATCGTCGCCTCGATCGTCGTATGCACGGGGACCTGGCTGCTGATCGACAAGACCCGGCTCGGCGCCTATTTGCGGGCGGCAACGGAAAATCCCGTTCTTGTAGGCGCCTTTGGCATCAACGTCCCGCGGCTGATCACGCTGACCTACGGGTTCGGCGTCGGGCTCGCGGCGCTGGCAGGCGTCCTCGCCGCCCCGATCTATTCGGTCAACCCCGATATGGGCGCCGACCTCATCATCATCGTCTTCGCCGTCGTCGTGATCGGCGGCATGGGCTCGATCCTCGGCGCCATCGCCACTGGCTTCGGTCTCGGCATCATCGAGGGGCTTACCAAGACCTTCTATCCGCAGGGCTCGTCAGTGGTGATTTTCGTCATCATGGCCATCGTGCTGCTGGTCAAGCCGGCCGGACTGTTCGGCAAGGTGGCATGATGAGCGCTCCAGCAGATGACCGGACCGAAGCCTCCACAACACCCGTGGCAACCTCAGACGGGCGGCACCACGCCGTCGTCTTTGTCGCGCTCCTGGCGCTGCTGTGTATCGCGCCGTTCGTGCTGTACCCGGTGTTCCTGATGAGCGTGCTGTGTTTTGCGCTGTTCGCCTCGGCGCTCAATCTGCTGCTCGGCTACAACGGCCTGCTGTCATTCGGCCACGCTGCCTTCTTCGGCACCGCGAGCTATGTCGCGGCCTACGCAGCAAAGGACTGGAACCTAACGCCGGAACTAGCGATCCTGCTCGGCACCACCGCCGCAGCGGTGCTCGGCACCGCTATTGGCGCCCTGTCGATCCGGCGCCAGGGAATCTACTTCGCCATGGTGACGCTGGCGTTTGCGCAGATGGTGTATTTCGTCGCCCTGCAGGCGCCGTTCACCGGCGGCGAGAATGGCATCCAGGCGGTGCCGCGCGGCCGGCTGTTCGGCCTGGTCGGCCTCGACAACGATCTGACGCTATATTTCGTCGTGCTCGCCATCGTCGGCTGCAGCCTGCTGCTGATCTACCGCATCATCCATTCGCCTTTCGGACAGGTGCTCAAGGCCATTCGCGACAACGAGGCGCGCGCCGTCTCGATGGGCTACAAGACCAATCGCTACAAGCTCGCAGTGTTCGTGATGTCGGCGACGCTGGCCGGCCTCGCCGGCGCCACCAAGGCGCTCGTGTTCCAGCTTGCTTCGCTGACCGACGCGCATTGGAGCATGTCGGGCGAGGTCGTGCTGATGACGCTGCTCGGGGGTATGGGGACCGTCTTCGGCCCGCTGGTCGGCGCTGCCACCGTCGTCACGATGCAGAACTATTTCGCCGGCTTCGGCGCCTGGGTAACGGTGATCCAGGGTGCCATCTTCGTTGTCGCCGTGCTGTTGTTCCGCGAGGGCATCGTCGGCGTGCTGTCGCGCTGGATCCGGAAACCGCTGTGAAATGAGCTTGCCTGCAATCGTCTTTGCCGCCGCCCGCCGTACACCGATCGGCTCGCTCAACGGCATGTTGTCATCCATGGCGGCCCATGAGCTTGGCGCCGTCGCGATCCGGGCGGCCCTGGCCGACGCGCGGGTCGCTCCCGAGGATGTGGACGAGGTCATCCTCGGACAGGTGCTGACCGCCGCGCAGGGAATGAACCCGGGCCGGCAGGCAAGCCGTGCCGCCGGTCTGCCCGATGCCGCGCCGGCGGCGCTGGTCAACCAGGTCTGCGGCTCCGGCCTGCGCGCTGTGGCCCTGGCCGCGCAGCAGATTGAAACGGGCGGCGCCGACATCGTCGTCGCCGGCGGGCAGGAAAGCATGAGCCGCGCCCCGCATGCCGCCTTCATCCGGCAGGGCCGCAAGCTCGGCGACCTGCAACTGCGCGACACCGTGATGACCGACGGACTGGCCGACGCGTTCTACGGCTACCCGATGGGCGCGACGGCCGAAAATGTGGCGCGCCGATATCAGCTCTCGCGGCAGACGCAGGACGAGTTTGCACTCGCCTCGCAACGCAAGGCATCCGCCGCCGCGGCCGAGGGGCGATTTGCCGACGAGATCACACCGGTTGCGATCGCCGGCCGCAAGGGCTTGCAGACATTCACCGCCGACGAGCACATCCGGCACGATGCGTCGTCGGAGGCGATGGCGGCACTGCGGCCGGCCTTCGCTGACGACGGCACCGTGACCGCCGGCAACGCCTCGGGTATCAATGACGGCGCGGCGGCGCTGGTGCTGATGACGGAGGCCGAGGCGGAGCGGCGGGGGCTCGCGCCCCTTGGCCGCATCGCCGCATGGGCGCATGCCGGCGTCGACCCGCAGGTGATGGGGCTCGGTCCCATCCCCGCCAGCCGCAATGCGCTCGAGCGCGCCGGCTGGCAGCTTGGCGACGTCGACCTGTGGGAAATCAACGAGGCTTTCGCGGCACAGAGTCTCGCCGTGATCTCGGACCTTGGACTTGAGTCCGGACGCGTCAACGTCAATGGCGGCGCCATCGCGCTTGGCCATCCCATTGGCGCGTCGGGCGCACGGGTCCTGACCACGCTGCTGCACGAAATGCGACGCCGCAAGGCACGACGCGGCGTGGCGACGCTCTGCATCGGCGGCGGCATGGGCATTGCCATGGCGGTGGAACATGTCTGAGCTGGGCGAAATCCTCTGGACACCGGACGCAGCGCGCGTTGCCCGCAGCAATTTGGCCGGCTTCGCCCGTCGCGTCGGCGTCTCGGCAACCGACTATGACGAGCTGCATGCCTGGTCGGTGCGCGACCCCGAGGCGTATCACTCGGCGCTATGGGATTTCCTTGGCATCCTCGGTGACAAAGGCGGACGCGCCGTTCGCCTCGACGCCGACATTCGCCGGACGCGGTTCTTCCCGGAGGCACGACTCAACTACGCCGAAAACCTTCTGGTCGAGCCCGATGACCGTCTCGCGCTGATCGCACATCGTGACGACGGCACCCGGCGCGCGCTGACGCGCAAGAGTTTGCACGATCTGGTTTCGGTCATGGTGCAGGCGCTCAGAGCGCGCGATATCGGCCCCGGCGATCGCGTCGCCGGCATCGTCACCAACGACGTCGAAGCCATCGCACTCTATCTCGCTTCGGCGGCCATAGGAGCGATCTGGGCCTCGTGCTCGCCCGATTTCGGGCCGGCGGGGGCCAGCGACCGGCTGAACCAGATCGAACCCAAGATCGTGTTTGCCGTGCCCGGCTACAGCTATGCCGGCAAGTGGATCGACACGCACGCGAGCATCGACGCCGTTGCCGCTGCGCCCTCAGTGGCGAGCATCGTCCTGCTCGGCGACGCACCGTCGGCCGCGACCTACCGCAAACCTCATGCCCGGCTCGAACGCTGGCTCGCGCCATTCTCGCCCGGTCCCATCGCCTACTACCGGCAGGGCTTCGACGCGCCGCTGGCGATCCTGTTTTCGTCTGGCACCACCGGCCGGCCGAAATGCATCGTGCACAGCGCCGGCGGCTTGCTGCTGCAGCACAAGAAGGAACATGTGCTGCATTGCGGTCTGAATGCTGGCGACCGGCTGTTCTACTACACCACATGCGGCTGGATGATGTGGAACTGGCTGATCACCGGACTCGCCTCCGGTGCAACGCTGGTGACGTTCGACGGCAACCCGGCCTATCCCGGACCGGCACGGCTCGCCGACCTCATCGATGCCGAAGAGATCACCATCTTCGGAACCTCGGCGAAATACATCGACTCCTGCCACAAAGCTGGCCTCACGCCGCGCGCCACGCATTCGCTCAAATCCCTCAAGACGATCCTTTCCACCGGCTCGCCGCTCCTGCCGCAGAGTTTCGACTACATCTATGCCGACTGGAAATCCGATGTGCATCTGGCCTCGATTTCGGGTGGCACGGACATTTGCGCCTGCTTCCTCGGCGGCGTGCCGACGCTTCCGGTGCGCCGCGGCGAACTGCAGGGCGCAATGCTCGGCATGGATGTCGCCGCCTTCGATGGCGAAGGGCACGAGGTCAGCGGCCGGCCGGGCGAGCTCGTCTGTCGCAACGCCCATATATCCATGCCGGTCAGATTCTGGGGCGACCCGGACGGCAGCCGCTATGCTGCCGCGTACTTTTCCCGCTTCCCGGGCGTGTGGGCACACGGCGATTTCGCCGAACGGCGGCCCTCGGGCGGCTTCATCATCAGCGGGCGATCCGACACCACGCTGAATCCTGGCGGCGTACGGATCGGCACGGCCGAAATCTACCGGCAGGTGGAAACCATTCCCGAGGTGCTTGAGGCGATCTGCGTCGGACAGGACTGGCGAGGCGACCAGCGCATCGTGCTGTTTGTCAAGCTCAGGCCCGGTGTCGAGCTGACCGAGAAACTGCAACAAGGCATCCGCGCCCGTGTCCGGAGCGGGGCGACGCCGCGTCACGTACCGGCACGCATCGTCGCGGTGCCCGAAATCCCGCGCACGCGCTCGGGCAAGATCTCGGAGATCGCGGTCCGTGACACCATTCACGGCCGCGCCATCGGCAACGACACCGCGCTCGCCAACCCCGAATGCCTCGATGCCTATCGCAACCTGCCGCAGCTTGCCGAATAGCCGCCGTCCAGCATGCCGGACAACTTTTTGGATCACTCTCGGAGGCAGCTGGCACCCGATCCGGCTTGGGCAGAAAAAATGCGACCCCGGCCAGAGGCTCCGGGGTCGCGGGGAGCTGGCCAGGAAGACGCGCCAGCTCGTGTCTGCAAACAGCCTTCAGCCGGGCGCCTCGTGCGTTGCCGGCAAGGCGGTCGGGCCGCCCTGCTCCGAGGCGAGCTTGCGGCCCGGCCCCAGCATCTGGTCGGTCAGCCATGGATTGTCGACCAAGCTGTCGCCGGCAAGCTTGAGCTCGGCGTGCAACCGGCGACGCATGCGCTCGACAACGCCCTGCACGCCGGGATCGGCAATCAAATTGCGCAGCTCCGCCGGATCGGCCTCGAGATCGTAGAGCTCATCGACATCGGTCGCGTTCCACACATATTTCCAGCGCCGCTCGCGCAGCATGCGTTGGCTGTAGAGCCCGAATTGCTGCCCGTTATAGGTCGAGACGATATCGGCGCGCGGCACGAAGGACGGGTCGCCCGACAGCAGCGGCAGCAGGCTGGTGCCGTGCAGGTGCGCAGGGACATCGCCGCCACCGAGCGCGGCGAGCGTCGGCGCGAGATCGAGCATGTTGCTGACGAAAGCATCGGTGGTGGCGCCGCGCTGCTGCCCCGGCATGTGCACGATGAGTGGGACATGCACCACGTCGTCGTAGAGGACATAGTGCTTGTCGAGCATCCGGTGCGCCCCGCACATGTCGCCGTGATCCGAAGTGAAGATGACGACCGTGTCGTCGTCATGTCCCAGTGCGCTCAGGGCAGATAGCATCCGCCCTACCGCGTCATCGACCTGCGCGATGATATTGTAGTAGCGCGCAACGATGGGGGCCCAGTCGCTCCAGTCGAAAGTCTCGATGCGCCAGTTGAAGAGTTGCTGGCGCTGAATGTAGGGTTTGTTCTCGAACGTCTCGCCGAAGGACGCCCATTGCGGAACGTCGCCGGGCCCGAACAGACCCGAAAACGGCGCCGCCGGCCGGCAGGGCAGATGCGGCTCGGTCAGATCGAGGCGCAACAGCCACGGCCTGCTGCCGGTTGACAGGCCCTTCATCCGATCGATGGCGCGATCGGCCAGCCAGTGCGTGCGGGCATCCTCCAGAGGTTGCGGATCATCCTCGCCGAAATATCCGGCATGGAAGACTTCATCAGGATATCGGGCGGCCCGGAACTCATCGTACTCGGCTTCCGAGACATAGGTGCCGAAGCCGAAATCGGTGGGGTCGAGCCTGTCGCTGACGTGCCATTTGCCAACGTAGCCGGTGGCGTAGCCACTCGCCGACAGCGATTTACTCCAGGTCCACACGTCGCGCCCGAGCGAAGGAATCTTCGAGCCCAGATCATAGTTCCACAACGTACCCAGCGCTTCGGGCCGCTGCCCCGTCAGGAAGGACTGCCGGGCCGGACAGCAGGTCGGAATCGGCGTGAAGGCATGGGAGAACCAGGTGCTCCGCGCCGCCAGTCTGTCGAGATTGGGCGTGCGCACGGGATAGCGCCGTGCGAACCCGACGCAGTCGTAGCGGAGCTGGTCCACGACCATCAGAAGTATGTTTGGTCTATGCATGATGATCCTGCTGGTTGCGGGCGGCCAGGCGCGGCCGCCCGCCTGTCTCGCTAGTCCGCAAGACGTTCGACGGCGCTGTCGAGCGTGGCGATCTCGCCGGCCACGTCGGCGCCCTTGATCACCGCCTGCATCGCCTTCGACAGGGCATCGTACATTCCTGTCGCCTGCACGTCCCGAATCGGCAGCGGATTGGCGTTCTTGAGAATGGCGGCGAACGCCTGGACATAGGGGTCTTGGCCCATCTTCCCGGCGCCGATCAGGTCGGTCCGGCCGGTGGTCAACTGATTCGACGTCTCGTAGAAATACTCCACCGCCTGCGGGTCGCTGATGATGAAGTCGACGAAGGCGGCCGCGGCAGGATTGTCGGCACCCTTCTTGGTCAGCACCAGCATATTCGAGTTGTCGAGATCGCGTGGACTCTTCCCGTCGGACGCGGGCATGTTGGCCATCCACACATCGGCGTCCTTGCCCACCTTGAGTGCCCCGCCCGAAATATTGGCCACGATGCCGCCGATCCACGGGCCCTCGAAGATGAAGCCGGCGCGGCCCTGTGCGAACAGATTGCGGGACTGCTGGATATCGGCGAACTCGGGCGCGCAGCCCTTGCCGATCACGTCATGCAGCCAGGTGAGCGTCGACTTCGTGGCATCGGTGTCGAAATTGACCTTGCCGCCCGCATCGACGACATCGCCGCCCTGCGCCCAGATGATCGGCAGCGTCCACAATCCGCTTGCCGGCTGCTGTGCCGTGCGTAGCGCCACGCCATAGACCTTGCCGCCATTCTTGTCGCCCAGCGCACAGATGGCATCGACGGCCGAGGTGAACTCCTGCCAGGTCTGCGGTGGATGGTCCGGGTCGAGCCCGGCCTCCTTCATCAGCGTGCGGTTGTAGACCATCGCGATCGGCCCCGGAATCCACGGTACCGCCACCAGGCTGCCGTCGAAGGTCATGGCGTCGCGATAGCCCTGCGGGATGTTGTCGAGCGTGGTCTTGGGCAGCTTGTCGCTGAGGTTGGTCAAAGCGCTCATGCCGTTGAGCTGCGACACCCAGCCCGGATTGACCTGGACGATGTCCGGCGACTGGCCGCCATTGATCGCCACCACCGCCTGGTTGAGCGTCTGCTCATTGGGAGTGCCGATGTATTTGACCGTCATTCCCGGATGCGACTTTTCGAAGGACGAGACGATGTTGTCCCAGCCCTTCTTTTGAAAGTCGAACAGGCCGACCCAGCCCATGAAGCTCACTTCTTGCGCCAGCGCGCTGCCTGCCGAAAGCGCCAGGAACGCCGTGGCGGCAAGCGTTAGTCTCCTTACCTCATGCATGCTCTTCCTCCTCTTGAAGCACGAAATCAGCTCTTGACGGCACCGGCGGTGACGCCCTCTACGAAATTTTTCTGGAACGCGAGAAACAGCACGAGAATGGGCACCGTGGCGGTCGCCGCGACGGCCATCATCTGCGGCCATTGATACTGGAATTCCTGCAGGAACAGCAGCGTGATGCCAGCCGGCAGCGGCCGCATGTCGCTCGACGTGGTGAAGGTCAGTCCGAATGTAAACTCGTTCCAGGACGTCACGAAAACGTAGATGGCTGCGGCTGTGAAGCCCGGGCGCATCATCGGCAGCACGACGAGCCAGATGATCCTGAGCACACCTGCGCCATCGACATAGGCCGCCTCCTCGACCTCGACTGGCAGACTTTCGGCAAAGCCCTTGAGCAGCCAGATGACCACCGGCAGCGTCAGGATCACATGTCCCACCACCACGGCCGGATAAGTGTCGATCAGTCCAAGCCGCGACAGCAGCAGGTACAGCGTGATCATCAGCAGCGGCAGCGGGAAAGCCAGCGAGCCGAGAAAGAACAGCAGCACCAGATTGGTCGCCCAGTGCTGCAACCGCACGATCGCGTAGGCGGCGCACGCGCCAATCGCGGTGCTCACCACCGCAGTCAGCGCCGCGATCAGGATGCTGTTGAAAAAGAACCGCAGCATCGTCGGGGTGAAGGCGTCGGCGAAGGGCTCCACCGTCGGCTGCCGCGGCCACCAGGTCGGCGGTACCATGAACACCTCGCCGCGGCTCTTGAACGCCGTCGCCAGGAGCCAGGCGAGCGGAAACAGCAGCACGATGAGACTGACCGCCATCACCACATAACTCGCGATGCGGGAGGCGTGCAGACGGCGATCGATATGGGAAAGCTCGGTCATTGCTCCGCCTATTGGTACCGTCGACGGGTAAGCCGCACTGCAACGAGCGCAATCAGCGACAGCAGGATGAGCCAGAGCGTGCCGGCGCTCGCCGCAAGGCCATAGTCCCACTGCTGAAACGCCAGTTTGTAAGTGTAGAGGCTGAGCGTGGTGGTGGCGTTGACCGGCCCGCCCTGCGTCAGGATCCACGGTAGGGTGATTTCCTGGAACAGCTTCACCAGTTGCAGCAGCGCCAGCGTCACCAGCATCGGGCGCAGGATCGGCAACGTAATGCGGAGGAAGCGCTGCATCGGCGCCGCCCCGTCCACCGCGGCGGCCTCGAGAATCTCTGCAGGAATCGTCTGCAGCGCGGCGAGCGATACCACCATCATGAACGGAATCATGCGCCAGGCGAAGCCGAGGATGATGACGACACGCGCCGTGGTGGTGTCGGCGAACCAGTTGACCGGCGCCCTGATGAGCCCGACATCCATCAGCAGATAGTTCACCACCCCGTAGTCGGCATTGAAAATCCACCCCCAGAGGATGGCGACGGATATCCACGGCACGATCCAGATCTGGAAGATGCCGGCCCGGAACAGCGCCACTCCGGGCAGCTTCCTGTTGACCAGCAGCGCCAGCGCCAGGCCCACCGCCGTCGAGAGCGCGATGGCCCCGCCGACGATCACGATCGTGTTGAAGATGACCGTCCAGAATTCGGAGGTAGACAGAAGGTAGGTGTAGTTGGCGAGCCCGACGAACTTCGCCTTCGGCCGGAGCGCCGAGGCGTTGGTGAGGCTCAGCCACAGCCCATTGCCGAGCGGATAAACCAGAAACGCTGCCGCGAACAGCAGCGCCGGCATCAGCAGCAGCAGGGCCGCCAGGCGATGTTGCCGGAAGACGTAGCTCATCGCACCGATCGGGCGCCGGGGCGGCTACACTTGCGCCCGCAGACTGCAGGCTCGTTCCACAACCGCATAACCCCTCCCCAAAGTTATATCGTTGTTACTTTTTTAAAGCATGGCGCGATCGACTAGTCAATGCAATCGGCTTCCGCCACAATATGGTGATGAGCCCCACCCGTCCGACGATCCACGACGTGGCCAAGGCGGCGGGGATGTCCACCCTCACCGTCTCGCGCGTGATCAACGACCATCCCTCGATCAAGCACTCGACACGGGAGCGCGTGGAGCGGGCCATGCGCCAGCTCAATTACGAGCCCAACGCGGCCGCGCAGAATGTGCGCCGCGGCTCGTCGCGGACCATCGGCTTTCTGATGCCCGATTTCGCGCATGGGGTGAGCGCGACGGTGGCCCAGAACGTCGAACGCGTGCTTGCCAGCGAGGGTTACACCGTCATCCTCGCCTGCTCGCATTTCGACCCGGCGGCCGAGGAGCGCGCCCTGCGCAGCTTCCAGCGCAACCGCATCGAAGCGGTGCTGCTCAAGACCTGCGACGAAAGCGATCCGGGCATCATCGAGCGCGTCGCGGCGATGGACTGCCCGGTCGTGCTGGTCGATCGAGACTTGCCAGTGGAGGTCGACAGCGTCGTCATCGACCACGCCAAGGCAATGCAGGGCGCGGTGCAATATCTTGCGGCGCTCGGGCACAAGCGGATCGCCCTGGTCGCACCGAGCGCCAAGATGCGCCCCGGCCGCGAGCGCATTGCCGGCTTCAAGCGGGGCCTGCGCGCCTCCAGGCTGCTGCGCGCCGACTCACCGATCCTCGACGGGGGAACGTCCGAGGACTACGCGCGGCAGGTCATCATGGAACTGCTCCGCGGCCGCAGCCGGCCGACAGCCCTGATCGCCGGGGGCAATCAGATTCTCTATGGCGCGCTCGAAGCGCTGAAGCATCTCGGCCTCAAATATCCGCGCGACATTTCATTGCTCGGCGCCGACCACCCGGCTCTGGGCCGTGTCTCCTCCCCGGAAATCACCATGATCGACCGCCTGCCCGGACAGCTTGCCGAAGCCGCCGCCCGCACCCTGCTCCACCACCTGCGCACTCCCGGCTCCGCCCCGCAGCGCGTCGTTCTGGAAGGACGCTTCATCGAGGGCCAATCATGCGACGTTGCACGAGGATAACGCGAAGTCGACGCCGGATTGAAATATCCGAGCGCTGACCGGCGTTCGACGCGCAGCGCATCTTCCGTGCGGGGCGCGCTAGACGCGACATGCGACCGGGTGCTTGTTGATGTCGCAAGTGCTTCTAACTCAGCCGCAATCGTGCAAACAGCTCCGTCGGGGCACCGTAGCCCGCGAGCGTGTCGCGCATCAGGGCGCGCATTCGCGCCGCGTGCTCAGGATGCTCGGCGACGACGTTGCGCTGCTGGAGCGGGTCTTCGCTGCGATGGTAGAGCAGCGGCTCGCTATCGAGCGCGCGGCGGTCGCCCGGACCGTCCGGCGATACCGGGATTTTCCATTGCGGCAGCTTGACGCCGGGGATGAAATAGCCGTGCTCGGCAGGGATGTCGCCGGCGAGTGTCGTCGGCATCATGGTCGAATAGGCGTAGAGCGGCATCTCGCGGTCGGGCGGCAGGATCAGCGTCCACTCTCCGTCGGTGCAGCACATGCCCTGCCCGAAGGTGCCGTAGATCACCGCGTCGCGCCCGTCGCCGCTGCGCAGCGTCGGCACGAAGGAACGCGAATGCGTGGGAGCCGGCGCCGATGTGCCGCCAAGCTCGAGCAGCGAGGCGAAGAGATCGACGGTGCTCGTCAGCCCCGTGACCGCCCGCCCCTCCCCGGGCAGGTCGGGGTGCCACACCAGCAGCGGAATGTTGGCGTGGCTGTCGAAATGCGGGAACTGCTTGCCGAAGCCGCCGCGCTCGCCGAGATCGTGCCCGTGATCGGTAGTGACGATCACTGCCGTGTCGTCCCACAATTTCTGCGCGTCCAGCGTGTCGAGCAGCCGCCCGAACCAGTGGTCCACCATGGTGAGCTTGCCGCCATATTGCGAGCGCACATAGGCGATCTCTTCGGGGCTGGCGCTGGCGAAGAACTCGGCCTGCTTCGCCGCGTCCTGATAGGGCGGCCAGAGCGTGAAGCGGTCGCGCAGCGCCGCGTCGCCATACATCGACGCATAGGGTTCGGGCACGTGGAACGGCTCATGCACGTCGAAGGATTCGACCTGGAGGAAAAACGGCCGCTCGGCCTTGCGGGCACCGAGCCACTCGCTTGCCGCCGAAAACACCTTGGCGGGGAAGAAATCCTCTTCGCCATCGAACTCGGCAACGTTGGAGAAATAGCGCCGGCCATACTCGGGTCGCCAGCGCTCGATGTTCCGCACCCATTGCGGCAACTCGTTTTCGGCCAGTTGCGGCTTCCAGAAATCGAGCTCGTGCCCGCGGACGAACTCGGCGCTCTGGAAGCTCTGCACGTAGCCGTTCGCCGATTCCTCCCAATAGTGATAATGGTCGGTGACGATGGCCGTCTGGTAACCCGCCTGCTCCAGCAGCTTGGGCAGGCGCAGGTCGAACGGCTCCAGCGGCCCCCAGGGCCGCCACTGCATGCCGCTGAACCCGGCGAAGATCTCGCGACGTGCCGGCATGCAGGGCAGACTGCCGACGAAATGATTGTCGAAGCGCCAGGCGCGCCGGGCGAAGCGCATGAGGTTCGGCGTTGCGAACTCGCTGCCGCCATAGGCTTCGAGCGCGCTGCGGTTCACGCTGTCAATAAGCACCAGAATGATGTTCATGTTTGGCTCGGCGTAGGTGTGGGCGCTACTGCTTGACCGAGCCGGCGGTCAGGTCGGACACCAGCTTCTTTTGCAGCAGCATGAACAGGATGAGGGTGGGCAGGGTAGTGATCACCGAGGCGGTCATCACCAGATTCCATTGCGTGGTGTATTCGCCGAAAAAGCTCGCGAGCCCCACCGGCACGGTCTTGTTCTCGTCCGAGGTCATCAGCGTCAGGGCGAACAGGAACTCGTCCCAGGCCGCGACGAACGCATAGACGGCGACCGTCACCACCCCCGGCCAGGCGACCGGCAGGATCACCCGGAAGATGACCTGCAGCGTCGAGGCGCCGTCGATGCGCGCCGCCTCGTCGAGCTCGACCGGAATGGTGTCGAGATAGCCCAGCAGCAGATAGATGGCGAAGGGCAGGTTGATGGCGATGTAGGAGACGATGAGGCTGAGGAAATTGTTGACCAGCCCCAGGCTGAAGAACATCGCATAGAGCGGCGTGATCAGGATGACGAAGGGGAAAAGCTGCGTGCAGATCACCAGCACCAGCAGCACCTGGCGCAGCCGGAAGCGGCGATAGCGCGAAAAGCCGTAGGCGGCGACGAGCGCGATGACCACGGCGAAGAAGGTCGCCGTGATGCAGACGAAAAAGCTGTTGCGCAGATAGGTCGGAAAGGGCGAGCCCGAGAGCAGCTTGGCGTAGTTGTCGGTGGTGATCGTGGTGATCAGCCGGAAGGTGCGGGTGAAGATCTCCGAATCCGGCCGGAACGAGATGATCACGACCCACAGGAACGGAAAGGCAAGCAGCAGCAGCAGCGCCAGCCCGATAACCACCACCGCGAGGTCCTTGGCGAAGCGCGCCGAAGGCGAGGTGCCGACATCGACGCTCATCGCACACCATCCCGCTCGCGGAACACCACGAGGAAGTAGATCAGCGCAAAGGCGAACATGATGACACTCATCACCACGCCGATGGCCGCCCCCGAGCCCATGCGGTAGTCGACGAAGGAGGCGGTATACATCTGCGTCGCCAGCACCTGCGTGTAGTCGCCGGGACCGCCACGCGTCGCCAGCCACACATAGACGAAATTGTTGAAGGTCCAGATCGTGGTCAGCATGACGATTACCGCCGTGACCGGCCTGAGCAGCGGCAGCACCACCCTGGTCTGGATCTGCAATTCGCTGGCGCCGTCCATGCGCGCCGCCTCGCGCAGATCGCTGGGGATCGATTGCAGCGCGGCGAGAAAAGTGATGACGACGAAGGGCAGCTCGCGCCAGATCAGCATGGTCTCGACTGCGCCCCAGACCGTGTTGGTCTTGGCGAGGAAGGGGATGCCCTGCTGGATGATGCCCAGCCCCACAAGGAGTTGGTTGACGACGCCGTAGCGCGCATCGAGCAGCCATTTCCAGGCCGCCACCGCCACCACCGGCGGCGTCACCCACGGAATGAGGACCAGCGAGCGCACCAGCCAGCCGAGCTTCCAGCGGCGGAACACGCTGGCGTTGAGCAGCAGCGCCAGCCCGAGGCCGAGCGCCAGACGCACTGCCACCGTGACGATGGTCAGCGGCAGCGCCGTGTTGAACAGCGCGTGGCCGGTGGCCGGGTCGGTGAGCACCTCGACGAAATTGTCGAAGCCGACCCATTTGCCCTCGCGGCCGAGATCGAACAGGCTGAGCTGCTGAAAGCTCAGCGCGATGTTGTAGAGGGCCGGCCCGGCAAAGAAGATCGCCAGGATCGCCATCGCTGGCAGCACCAGCGCATAGGGCTCCAGCCGGTTGCGAGACCAGTACCGCGCCAGGGGGTCCCGTGGCGCGGTACGTGCGGTGGCGAGCGTCGTGGTCATCCGCCTCAGCTCGTCCTCAGCCCTTGGCGGCCGCCTTGAGGCCGTCTTCGAGCTCCTTGATGACGTTGGCGGCGGCCTCGTCGGGCGAGCGCTGCCCGGAATAGACGGCACCGAACTCACGGTTGATCAGCGCGGTCATGGTCGAGACCTGCAACGGCGACGAGATATAGCGCTCGAAGGTCTGCGCCAGCGGCAGCATATCGACATAGCCCTGCTCGGCGGCCGGGAAGTTGAGGCTTGCCAACAGCGATTTCTGCGCCGGGTACTGGTTGTAGGTCTTGAACGTCTCGGGCCCGACCAGATAGCGCACAAACTCCCAGGCTTCCTTGGGATGCTTGGTGTTGGCGTTGATGCCGAGCGCGCGCCCGCCCAGATGCGAGATGCGCTTCACCGAGCCCTTCGGGATCGGCGCCGTCAGCAGCGGCTGCTCCGACTGGCCCTGCGCCGCGCGGAAGGTCTGCGGCGGGAAGAAGGTGATGGCGCAGTCGCCGCGCCCGAGGCCACCGACCAGTTCCGGGTCGCCCCAGGAATTGACCGTGATCAGGCTGTCGGGCGTCAGCCCGTTGGCGAAGTAAGCGTTGAAATAGGTCATCGCGCCGGCGATGTCGGCGGCGGTCACCCCCAATTTCCACACGCCGGGGCTGGTCTCCTCGAGCAGCGTCTTGCCGTTGCTCCACAGATAATAGTTGGCAAGGATCCACATGCCGCCGTCGGGCGCGCTGCCGGCGGGGAAGCAGAAGCCGTACTGGCCCTTGGCGGTGTCGGTCAGCGCCTTGGAGGCGGTGGCGAGGTCGTCCCAGCTGTCGGGGAAGCTCTTGATGCCGGCTGCCGCGAGCAGGTCCGGGCGATAGGCCATCGAGAAGGTGTCGGCCGACCAGGGCAGGCCGTAGATCTTGCCGTCGAGCGTAGCGAGGTCGGTGGCGAGGAAATCGCCGATGCCGGCGCCGGGCGGATCCGCGGCGATCAACGGGTCGAGATCGAGCACCAGCTTGGAGCGCGCCAGGTCGCGCGTCCACACGAAGGCCATTTGCTGCACGTCGGGACCGGCGCCGGCCGGCACCTCGCGCGCGAGCTGCGCCAGCGTATCGCCACCGCCCATGGTTTCTAGCTTCACCTGGATGTTCGGGTGGCTGGCGTTCCAGGCGTCCACCGCGGTGACCAGTCCGCCGATCTCGGTAGGCGGATCGAACTGGCGGAAGGTCAGTTGCACCTTGTCCTGCGCCGAAGCGGCGCCGGCAAGGGCGAGTGTGGTGATCACGGTCGAGGCCAGCGCCAGCCCGTGCCAGGCGCGGAACAGTTTCATGGTCGATCCTCCAAAGAGCTTGAGCCCGTCGTTTTGCTGTTTGTGCCGATAGGGTCGCGAGCGCCCGCATTTGCTGCTCTATGCATAACTCGCATATCATCGACATGATATCGGGCGGTCGTTGCCGCCGGATACGCGCCAGGCAAGCAGAAATTCAGCTCAACTCGCGCCATATCTGCGCCCATCCAGTGCATTGACGGCGGAAGGCGTCAAATGCAAACATCCAATAGGTTATTCACTTTACGCATAGGTGAGGCATTGCGCGAGCTGCGCCAGTTCGTCGAGGTGGCCAACCGGCAGTCGATCTCGCGTGCCGCCAAATCGCTGAACAT
Organism: Devosia sp. 67-54; assembly: GCF_001899075.1. Lineage (GTDB taxonomy): Bacteria > Pseudomonadota > Alphaproteobacteria > Rhizobiales > Devosiaceae > Devosia_A. Next base: position 220,666 of record NZ_MKVA01000009.1, read on the forward strand.
TTCGCAGCCGGCGCTGTCTCGCGCCATCCGCCAGCTCGAGGACAGCTACGGCGCGCCGCTGTTCACCCGCACCGGCAACGGCGTGGTGCTGAGCCCGGCCGGCTCGGCTCTCTACAGCCGGGCGGTGCGCATCCTGCCCGCCCTTGATGAGGCGCGCGAGGAGATCGAGCATCTGCAGGGCCGCGCCAAGGCCTCGCTCCGCCTCGCCACGGGCGACCTGTGGGGCCTGGTGATCCTGCCTGAGGTGATCAACGATTTCGTCCAGGCGCACCCCGATGTCGTGGTCCACACCACCATCACCGACGACGGCACGCGCTTCGAGGGCCTTCGCAACGGCATCTACGACATCGTCTTCGGCCGGCTCTCGCACAAATACCAGGCGGTGCTGCATCCCGAATTCGAGCCGATGATGCGGCAGGCGACCTATGTCTATTGCGACGCGCGCCATCCGCTCGCCGGCACCGCGCCCGATCTCGAAACGCTGCTGGCGCAGCGCTGGATCAGTCCCGGCTATGATGACGACGCGGGGCCCGGCCGTATCGGCGGCCATCCGCGCGATTTCGCCGTCCGCGTCGAGAACGTGATGCACGCGCTGATGCTGATCCAGGGCTCGCCGCTGATCATGGCGGCCTCGAGCGGCTTCGTCGATCTGTTCCGGCAGTCCGGCGTCGTGCATCTCGAACTCGACGATGCGCCGCGCCCACAGGAATCGGGCGCCATCTACACCGAGCGCGCGCTGCAAAAGCCGCTGGTACGCGAATTCCTGCGCCGCGCCCGCACCCGCGCATCACACCTGGATCTGCCGTCCTGGCCACCATCCATTGAGACTTCGCCTCTTGAAGACAGATGAGGGCAGCCGACGGGGCCTATGGCGGCAGGAAGCGTCATCCGGAGTGATATCTCGCCGCCCTGCGTCGCGGGTAGCACTTCCGCGCGTTTCCTCAGCCCCCTAGCGCGTCGCGCGGAGTTCGTTGACGACCTTCTCGCGCAAAAACCCGTAGGACGCATCGAGACCGGGCGCGACGACGAGAATGGGCCCGCCCCGGGCGATGGCCACATCTGTCGGCGGCAGATACACCCGCGCGCCTGCTTCGGCGGCGATAAGGGCACCCGCCAGCATGTCCCAACCGAACAGATGGCGCTCGTAATAGAGATCGCCGATGCCGTCGGCGACCCGCACCAGGCCAATGGCGGCCGCGCCCATGCGTCGATAGTCGGTGCCGAGGGCATAGAGCTGCCGGGCGACCTCGACATAGGTGTCGAAATCGGTCCGTCGCGAATGGCCGAGAATGGCGATGGCCCGCGAGGGATCGCTGCCGGTCGAGACATGGATTGGAACGCCGTCCTTGCTGGCGCCCTGCCCGCGCGCCGCCGAATAGACCTTATCCTGCGCCGCATCGTAGATCGCGCCGAGCTCGACCTCGCCGGCCACGACGAAGGCGACCGACACGCCCCAGTGACGAAAGCCGCGGATATAGTTGGTCGTGCCGTCGATCGGATCGACGACCCAGACGCCGCCGCGGGCCGAGCTGCCGCCGCTCTCCTCGCCGATAAAACAATCGTCGGGGAAGGCCGCGGCAATTGCTTGGCGGATCGTCTCCTCCGCCTGCCGGTCGGCGACGGTCACGAAATCCTGCAGGCCCTTGCTTTCGACGTTCAGCCCGAGCGGCCCCATGCGCTCGCGAAACGCCAACGCCTCGCGGCCAACCTGCCGCACGACCTGTTCAGCGAGGCGGACGCGGGCCGCGAGGTCGAGCCCGGATACAGCAAGCAGCGTCACGCCGACCTCCGCCGCACGAGGCTCACCGGGGTGAACTCGACCTGCGTGGCCCGGCGCGGATTGTCCATCCGGCTCATCAGGAGCTCGATCGCCTGCATGGCCTGGACGTCGCAATGCTGGCGAATGGTGGTGAGCTGATAGGCGCCCCAGGCCGCCTGCGGAATGTCGTCGTGGCCGATGACCCGGATGCGCGGCAGGCGCCGATGCGCCCGGTCGCGGTTGAGCCGGTCCACAACGCCGCAGGCGAGATAGTCGTTGGCGCAGAAGACGCCGTCGCAACCGAGCTCGAACAGCTGCCCCGCTTGCTCGAAGCCCGCCTGGTAGTCATTGGCGGGGACCGGGATCAGTTCCGACGGCAGCCCCAGCGCGCGACAGCGGGTGAGGAACGCGTCGGTGCGGCGGCGGACCGTGTACGACACCTCCGTGCCGGCCATCACCAGCGGCCGCCGGACCCCGGCTTCGGCAAAATGCGCTGCCGCCAGCTGGCCCGCCGCCTTGTCGTCGCTGACCACCCGGTCGACCAGGGGAATATCGTCGCCCTTGTTGATGAGCACTATGGGCACGCCCCGATCGGCGCACTCCTCGCACAGCGAGGAGGGCGGCGCATCGGAGGTGATGATCACTCCGGACACGGCATATTGCAGCAGCTGACCCACGAGTTCGCTGGTGTCCTGCGACTTGCTCACCGGCAGCAGCACGGGGCGATAGTTCCGCTCCAGCAGGGCATGCGCGATCTGCTCGACCTGTACGATGCGGTACGGGTTGTCGAAGCTGGCCGCCACCACGCCGACCAGGTCCGAGCGCTGGTTGATCAGGCTGCGCGCCAGGAAATTGACGCGATAGCCGAGCTGCTTGGCGGCATCGTAGACCTTGGCGCGCGTCTCCGGCGAGATGCTGGCGTCGGGCGTGAAGGCGCGCGACACCGCGGCGCGCGAAACCCCGGCCTGCGAGGCGACATCGAACGATGTGACCCGGCGCCGGCGCGTCTCGGTTTCGCTCAAGGCGTGCCCTCCCGCGCAGGACCGGGCCGCATCAGGTCGGGCAGGTCGGTGCAGATGCCGAGCACCGGCAGCCGCGCCAGATCGGCGAGGATTTCCGGGCGCTCCTCGTGCCACAGCACCAGTTCCCGGCCCTGCGCGAAGGCCCGCTCGATCAGGGCGGGCGTGACCAGATCCTGCGGGCGCGTTCCGGCCCGCTCCCAGCAGAGATGCAGCACGTCCGCGCCGGCCAGCTCGCCGAGCTGGAACGGGTCGTCGCCAACGCGGACCAGCACCGACAGCGGATAGCCGCAGCCGGCGTCACGAAGCTCGCGGACCTGCGCCGGATCGAACGAGCCGAAGCTAGCGAAGGCCTGCTGGTGCGCCTCGAGCTCGCGCCAGCACAGCATACCGCTGCCGGGCGCCTTCAGCTCGACATAGAGCCCGCAGCCCAGCCGCCGGCCGAGCTCGGCCACCTCGGCGAAAGTCGGGACCGCGGGAACGAGCGCGCGCAGCTCGGCCAGCGTCATTTGCGAGATGCGGCGATCGACGCCGAAGACCCGCTGCAGATGATCGTCGTGACTGACCACGACGACGCCGTCGCGGGTCAGCTGCGTATCCAGCTCCCACATCTCCGCCCCGAGCTCGGCGGCGAGCGCAAACGACGCCAGCGTGTTCTCGGTCGCATGGCCGCTGGCACCGCGATGCCCGATGCAGAACGGAAATTCCGCTTTCCGCGCCGGCCAGCCGAAGCGGGCGATGAAAGGCGAGAAATCGTGCGCCTTCACAGGCGACTCCCATCTTCGCCAAAGACCATGATCTTGTCGCCGGCAGCGGCCCAGGTCACGGCGTCGCCGACCTTGAGATCACCGCGCACCGGCTGGATCGAGCGCAACATACCGCCATCGGCCAGCCGCACATCGTAGAGGTTTTCGCGGCCCTGCGTCTCGACGAAGACGATGGTACCGGGGATCTGCACATCGCCCTGCGGACCGAAATCCTCGGGGCGAATGCCCAGCGTCACCCGGCCGGCGCCGGCCGGTCGCCCCCTGCCCGGCAGCGGGATGCGGATGTCGCTCTTGTCGAGCAGCACCGCGCCATCCTGCGCAGTGCCCTTGAGGAACGCGATCGGCGGATTGCCGAGGAACCCCGCGACGAATTCGGTGCGCGGGTCGTGGTACATTTCGCTGGGGGTCGCGATCTGGATGATCTCGCCGGCGTTCATGATCGCGATGCGGTCACACATGCTCATCGCCTCGACCTGGTCGTGGGTGACGAGGATGGCGGTGATGCCGGTCTCGAGCTGCAGCCGCCGGATTTCGGAGCGCATTTCGAGGCGCAGCTTGGCATCGAGATTGGCAAGCGGCTCGTCGAGCAGCAGCACGTCGGGTTTGCGGATGAGGGCGCGGGCGAGCGCCACGCGCTGCTGCTGGCCGCCCGACAACTGGGCCGGCCGACGCTCGAGCAATTCCTCGATATGGACGAGCGCGGCGATCGCACTGACCTGCTGCTTGATGTCAGCCGCCGCCAAGCCCTTGACCTGCAGCGGAAAGGCGATGTTCTGCCGTACCGTCATATGCGGGTAGAGTGCATAGGACTGGAACACCACGCCGACATTGCGCAGCTGGCTCGGCACATTGGTGACGTCGTTGTCGCCGAACAGGATGCGGCCGCCTGAGACGCGATGGATGCCGCAGATCGAGAACAGCGTCGTCGACTTGCCGCAGCCCGACGGGCCGAGCAGCGCCAGCATCTCGCCGTCGCGGATCTCGAGATTCATGTCTTCGATGACCTTCACGGCCCCGAAGCTCTTGCTGAAATGATCGAGCAGGATGCGCATCAGCCTTTGGTGCCTCCGCCATAGATGTTCATCAGGTGCCGCTGGAACAGCACGAACAGGACGATCACGGGGATCGCGTAGAACACGCCGACCGCCTTGAACATGCTGAGATCGAAATTGTTGTCGTCTGCGATCAGCGAGGCAAGATAGACCGAGAATACCTGCACATTGTTGCCCGGCGCCAACACGCGGGGCAGGATGAACTCGCTCCAGCCCGACAGGAACGCGAACAGCCCGAGCGCGGCGAGCGCCGGAAACACCTGGGGCAGCACAAGACGGCGCCAGACGGTGAAGCGCGAGGCGCCGTCGGTGATCCCCGCCATTTCGATTTCCCACGGAACGGTGTCGTAGAATCCCTTCATCAACCAGATGCCGAGCGGCAGATCGAGCGCTGCCTTGACCAGGATCACGCCGATCAGCGTATTGTAGAGCCCCACCATCTGCAGCACGACGAAGATGGCGATGAGCAGCGTGACTGACGGAAAGGCGTGCATGACCATGACGCCCGCCAGCAGCACGCTGCGGCCCGGCACGTTGAGCCGCGACAGCGCGTACCCCACCATCGAGGAGATGAGCAGCACCACGGTGGTCGTCGAGGTCGCGAACAGCAGAGTATTGACCAGCACCACCCAGACCGACGGCTTGCCCACCTTGGTGTGCCAGAGGAAATCCCAGTGGCTGAGCGTGAACGTGTCGGGGATCAGTGAGCCGGTCGAGGAATCGGTCACCGTGTCCACGAACAGGTAGATGTACATCACCACCAGCGGCAGCGAGAGCAGCGTCAGCAGCAGGACGATCGGCCAGGTGCGGAAATTGGCGGAGGGAGCGGAGGAAGCGGCCATCTTCAATGCTCGATGATCGGCCGCGAGACCAGCGCGCGGTAGTTGAAGACGCGCAGATAGAGGAGCGCCAGCGTGATGCCGATGATCACGAGGACCAAAGCCATCGCCGCGCCGTACCCATAGTCGAGATTGCCCGCATAGTTGAAGAGCGCGGTGTGATAGGCCGCCAGCGACCACACTTCCGTCGAGCCGCCCGGCCCGCCATTGGTGGCGAGCAGGATGTAGTCGTACGAGGCGAGCAGCGACAGCGTCTGGTAGCAGGTGATGAACAGGATCGGCCAGCGCAGCTGCGGCAACAGGATGTGCACGATCTGCTGCCAGCGGCTCGCGCCGTCGACCTCGCTGGCCCAGAACTGGCTCTGCGGGATGGCCTTGAGCGCCGAGGCGAAGACCAGCATGCCCATCGAGGCGCCGACCACGCCGTTGATGAGGATGACGAACACCCAGGCATTGGTGCCGGTGTCAAGAAGCCAGTTGCGGGGCGCCACGCCGAATGGAGCAAGCAGCATCGACAGAAAGCCGTTGTCCCAGGCCACCCATTTCCACATCAGCACGTAGATCACCGGCGGCGTGATGCGCGGCAGCAGCCACAGCGAACGGAAGAAGCCCGACGTCCGGTCCGGCATGTAGTGCGTCGCGATGGCGAGGAACATCGCATAGGCAGTATTGAAGATGATCAGCACCATGGCGACGTAGAACACCGTATTGAGCATGGTGCGCAGTGCGTCCTTGGACGCGAACATCCGCTCGAAATTTCCCGTGGTCCACACCCATCCGGTCCAGGTGTTGTCGGCGATCGTCTCCTTCTGCTCAGGCGTCGCCTTGATGCCGAGGCCGTCGATCGCCTCGAACAGCGCGGTCTTGCTCGAGAAGCGGGCATTGACGATCGAGCGATTGAACGCCTCGGAAATCTGCTTGACCACAGCGGTGCTGGGCCTGCCACCAAGGGTCTTGATCATGCGTTCGGCGTCGCGGCGATTGTCGAACACCTCGCCCATATGCTTGGCGGCCAGTTCGTCGAGCAGCGGCTTGGGCACGCTGGTCTGGCCGAGCGCGTCGAGCCCGGCCTGATCGATGACATAGCGCGGCTGCGACAGCTCGTCGGCAAGGTCCGGCAGCGCCGTCTTGAGGCGCGAGATCGAACTCGGCGCGACCTGGTAGACGCCGCCCGAAACGCCCGTGGCGGTGCTCATATTGGTGAACGAGAAGGCCGCCGTCAGCACCACCGGCGCGAGAAAGAACAGCACGACCATCACCAGGCCCGGCAGCAGCAGCAGCCAGGCGAGCGTGCGCGAGCCGTAGAGCAGCCGGCGGGTGCGGCTGCCCAGCGCCGGCTGGACGACGCCGGCGCCGGCGTCAGCGGGGGATGTAGGTGTGACTGTCATGACCGATCGGGACGACGCCTGGACGGCGGCCGATGCCGCCGTCCAGCGCTCATGGCTAGCGGATGACGATTGCGTCGCCGAGCGTCGACTTCAGGTCGGACTCGGCATCGTTGGCTGCCTGCTCGGGCGTCTTGGTGCCAGTCCAGGACGCTTCGAGGTTCTTCCACATGATGTCCCAATATTTGCCGAAATCAGCATTGTTGGGCATCGCATTGGCGTAGGGCAGCAGCGCCGAGGTCGCCTCGGACGCCCAGCGGTCGGCCGCATAGAACGGGATCTTGCCTTCCGACTGATCGACGCCCAGATGCGACGACTTGATCGCGTGCAGCGCGTTGATGCGCGGCTCGGTAGCAATAGCGACGAGCTGCGCGGCGATCTGGGCGTCCTCGTCGGTGTGGCCGGCGCCCAGCACATAGACCAGCGGGTGAGTCAGCGTATTGGCCTTGCCGCCGTCGCCCGCCGGCGCCAGCGTGAACAGGATGTTGCCGAAGAAGTCGGTCAGCCCCTCCTGATTGACCATGCGGGCATAATGCCAGGTGCCGGCATCCCAGATGCCCGCCTGGCCGGTCGAGACCTCATGCCACCACTGGTCGCCCGGCAGGCCGATATGGTTCTTCTTGGTGACGCCGGTCGACACTGCGTCGGCGAAGAACTGATAGACCCGCTGCATCGCCGCCTTGTCGAAGACGAGCTTGCCATTCTCCTCCATCGTGCCGCCCATCGAGGTGTAGAACATCCAGAAATCGGGGCCGTTCGAGGCGCGCGGATAGAAGCCGTAGCCGGGCTGGACCAGCCCTTTGTCCTGCATCTTCTTGGCGTCTTCGAGCACGTTCTTGAGCGTATACTCGCCCTTCTGCACTCTCTCGGGCAGCGCCGCGATGTCGTCGTCGGAATAGCCGATCGCCTTCATATGCGGCTTCCAGAAGAAGAATGGCCGCGACTCGGCGTCCTGCGGGATGCCGTAGACGACGCCGCCATAGGAGGCGATCTCCATGAGGTTGGGATAGACGTCCGAAAGCGGCCAGGAGTCGAGATCGACATAGTTCTCGATCGGCACGATCAGGCCGGCCTGCGCCCACGGGGCGATGTCCTCATGGCCGGTGACGATGATGTTGGGTGAATTACCGGCTTGCGCGGCAAGGGTCACAGCCGGCTTGAAATCGTCCCAGCCGTTGTAGACCTTCTTGGTGACGGTGATCTTGAGATCGTCGCCGGCAATGGCCGCCTGCCGCTGCAGCAGATCGGCGGCGATTTCGATGGCGTCGACGCGGTAGGTATCGTTCGGGCCGGTGCCGCCGGCCCACACGCTGATGTTCACATCCCGGGCCTGCGCGCCCGCGACGGCTGCCGCCAGCATCAGCGACGCCAAGGCAGTTGCGCGCAGCAATTTCGAAGAAAAGGTCATCTCGGTATTCTCCCTGTGAGCCTTGCGGCTGGTCCTCCTCGGGCGCGAGCGACTGCGGACACGCTCCCGACCCCTCGCGCTGACTGTCCCAGCTGTAGCCGCTGTGTACCGGCCGCGTATTGCGGGCCCGTGACAATTTGCGCCTTCCTGTCGGCCGGGGCGGTTTGTCGTCACCCCGTTGCACACGTGTACACTGGCAGCCTTTCCGCGCGCGGTCAAAGCCTTTTTGTGACTCCGGCGACGGCGCGCTCAGAGCCCGTAGCGTGCGTAGAGCTCGGGCGGCGCTTCGTGTGCGCGCAACTCGGCGACGATGCCGGCGCGAAGCCGCGCTTCGATCACAGCATCGCGGAACGGGCTGAGCTGGCGCGGATCGGCCACAAGATCGAAGAGCTGCGTGCCGCAATTCTCGAACACGCGGCCGTCGACATTGGGGATGCGGCGGGCATCGCGCAGCGCGTCGATGCGCAGCACCGGCATCTGCTTGGTGAAGGAGAAGTCCCGCACGAGCTCGGCCGTCTGCAGCTCGGCGGCGGACATCATCGAGCGGATATGGGTGGGCATGAGGGTATATTCACATAGGCCCGGCGCGTAGAGGTCCTCGGGGTAGAGATAATAGGCATAGCGGCCGTCGGTGGCGCCGACCGGGCCGCCGAACATGCCGAAGATCGCGACCGCGCGGCCGCCCTCCTCCGCACGCAGCCGGTCGAGGATCGACGTCCCCCGGACCTCGGGCGGCACCGGCACGCCGAAAATCTCGAGCAGGGTCGGCATGAGATCATGGGTCTGCGTCAGGCCGCCGACGCGCGCGCCGGCGCGGCCGGCATGCGCGGGGTGATGCAGCAGCAGCGGGATGTGCGAGATCTCCTCGTAGTAGGGCTCGAGGTTCTTGCCCCACCAATCGTGCTCGGCGAGCAAATAGCCGTGATCGGTGGTGAGGATGAGGGCAGTATCCTCCCACATGCCGTGCGCATCCATGAAATCGAGCAGCCGGCCGAAATAGGCGTCGCACATGCTGACCAGGGCGGCGTAGTTGGCGCGGATCTCGGCGATCTCCTCCGGGCTGTCGGTGACGTGCTCATAGAACGGCCAGTCGAGGATGCCGCCGGTCCAGCCGGTCTCGCGCGCGGCCTTGAAGCGGGCGGGCGCGTCGAACGGCTCGTGCGGATCGAAGCATTCGAGCTGCAGGAACCAATTGTCCGCCGCGTGATTGGCCTCGAGAAACTCCAAGCCCGAGGCGAAGCAGCGGGCGGTGGGGAAGTCCGCCTCGTCGTTCATATATTCCTTGTTGATCGCGTGCTGCAGGCGCATGCGCGAGGAGGCGTCGATCTCGGTGCCGAATTTGTAGTGCCGGCCATCGTAGAGCGCGCGAAACCGCTCCAGCGGCGGCTGCACCATCGCCTTCCACGGATCGTTCTCCTGACCGCGGATGAAGTCCCAGCTCGCATATCGCTGGTGATAGGTGATGCCGCCCTCCTCGAAATAATGCGAGTGATCGGTGACGAGATGGGAATGGACGCCATGCTCCTTGAGCAGTTCCGGGAAAGAATTGTCGAACGGCTCCAGTGGTCCCCAGGACCGATGCGTGAAATTGAGGCGGCCGGTATGCAGATCCCGGCGGGCCGGCATGCAGGGCAGGCTGCCGACATAGTGGGTGTCGAATGTCACCGCGCGGCGGGCGAAGCGGTCGAAATTCGGCGTGCCGATGTGGCCGCCATAGGCGCCCAGCGCCAGCCGGTTGAGCGAATCGAACAGCACCAGGATCGCGCGCATCCTTCCCCCCGCTTGGCTCGTCCAGATAGGCAGAATCGCGTGGCGCCGTCAAAACCGCACCGATGCCCAGGTCGACGCGTCGCGGCGCCTAGTCTAGGTTCGCGGCCATGATGCAGCTCCTCCGCGCTCTTGCCGCCGCCCTCCTGTTCCTCACTGGCGCCGCCGCGACCGGTGCCGCCGACCTCCGCCCCGAGGGACACGCGCACAATGACTACGAGCACGCCCGGCCGCTGGTCGACGCGCTCGCCGCCGGGTTCACGAGCGTCGAAGCAGATATCTGGCTGGATGCCGGACAATTGCGGATCGGGCACTCTTATGCCGCCCTGCGGCCCGGACGGACGCTGCAAAGCCTCTATCTCGATCCGCTCGCGGCGAAGGCCGCCGCGGAGACGCTGCAGCCGCTGATCCTCCTGATCGACATCAAGACGGAGGGCGAATCGACCTATGCCGCGCTCGAGCAGGCGCTCGCCCCCTATGCCGGCATGCTGACCCGGTTTGAGGCCGGAAAATTAGTGCCCGGACTGGTGACAGCCATCGTCTCAGGCAACCGGCCTTTGGCCACGATGCAGGCGGAGCCGCGCCGGCTCGCCTTCTACGACGGCCGCATGAACGATCTGGACAGCGGTCTGCCGGCAGATCTCATGCCACTCGTTTCCGACAACTGGACCAAGATCTTCAGCTGGACCGGCGCCGGCGAGATGCCGCCGGCCGAGGCGGCGCACCTCCGGGATATCGTCACCAGGGCCCATGCGGCAGGCTACAAGCTGCGCTTCTGGAACACGCCCGACGCGCCCGGCCCCGATCGCGACCGGCTATGGCGCCTGCTCGCCCTGTCGGGCGTCGATTTCATCAACACCGACGACCTCCCCGGCTTCGCCGCCTTCCGTCGGACGCTGGGACCCAAAAGCTGAGACCATGGTGTCTGGAGTACCGTTCTATCGTGCGCGACGGGAAACCCGTCGTCGAGATACGGCCCTCCGGCAGGGGTGCCGCCTGTCGGCCAGACGCAGGTAGGCGACGGTGCCATATGGCACGGATCCGCCCTAGGCCCTGGCCCGGGAACGCGCCCTGCTGATTCTTGCGGACCCAGATGCGAATGAGGTTGCAGGAAAACGTCGTGCCGTTGCGACAGCCCATGCAGCGTCTCCCCGCGATGAACCAGTCCCGGACGGGGCCCAAGGCGCCTGTTTGCCCTGGTAGCGGAGGAGGGATGCGCTCCCACGATCCGCCTCTACCGCCCGCAAATCCTGAGACCGCACACTCACTAGGCGACCTCGGACACGTGACCTTGTCACAAATCATCGGGCACCCGCACGCTCTAGACTCTTGGCACTGGACCAACACTTTTTCGGACTGGTCAACTCGCCGGTCATTATGTCTTGCGTCGCAATAAGTCAGCTACCGACCGCCAAACATCACGAGCGTCTCACTTGAGGGGATGCACTGTCCCCTGTGGTGCGGCGCTTCACCGAAAAGATTGGGATCGCCCGCAGCGCATGTCCACATCGTGCGCTCCAGTCCTGTGTCACACATGCCGCAGCCGGAGCACGCGACCACAGATCCAGGATTCCAACGACTCGACGGTGACCCACTTGCGGCTGGCTGGGGCGCTAGGACCCGCGCCCAATTTCCGTCGGCCGGGAAACCCTAGCAAATCCGGGGGATTCGGCTGCGGATCAATGTGCTTGTGCTACACTCGTGCGGCACACCGTCACCCCGGGTTACCTGCCGTGAGGCCTCGACAGAACCCTCGGCGAAGGTCGTCCCCCGACACCCTGACGCCTCCTTTTTGTACCGCCTGAAGGGGATTACGTGACAATCGCACTGGGCCGTCCCCCATCTGCGGCTCGCACTGGCAATTGCAGGACGCCCGCAAATTGCTCGGGGTTCACGAAGGAGCGCAGGGATACGAGGCCTGACCGGCCGGGACCTCGTGACGCGCGTCGTTTCGAGCCGCGAGCGGCGCGGCGCGCTCGATGGATCGACGCCGGAAGAACTCGCGGCCACCGCACTACGCGACGATGCCAACACGCCGATCGCTTTCGTGCCGCTCGAGAAGCGCGGCCCAAGGGCGGAGGCGGCCGGCCGCAAGGTCAGCAAGCGGATCGTGGAGACGCACGCCGAGGATGTCATTGCTACGTTCGGCGAAAACGGCGTCAAGGTGAGCATGCTGTTCTGCGCCGGCGACTTGCCGAACGTATCGACCACCGGCCTGTTCGTGCTGCCGTCGACGGTGATGACGCAGGTGGTGAATGCCGTTTTCGCCGCCGGGCGGCTCGGCATGTTCATGCCGATACCCGAGCAGCGCGAGCACTTCATCGCGCGCTGGCAAGCGCCGGGCCGCGAGGTGGGGGCGTGCCGCTGCTGCCAGGCACGACGCCACTCGAGATCGATTCCGCCGGCGCCGAGATGGCGGCGTTGCAGCCCGACTTCGTGATCATGGACTGTCTCGGCTATGCCGACGAGATCAGGTCGCGCATCCAGCCGATCGTGCGGGTCCCGACGCTGCTTGCCTTCAACACGGTCATGGCCGTGCTAAAGCAGCTCCTCCAGCTGTTATTACCAAGCAGCCGTGGCATCCTCGCGGCCCAGGCTGGGCAGGACCTCTATAGGCTGGGCGGCTGGCATCATCATAGCGACGTGCGGATGGTCCCACCCAATACCCCGGCTCCTGGACTGGCCGGTGCGATCCTACTGATCCGGTGGCCGATGCGCTCCAAGCGCCCCAGGCACTTGATGTCGAGATGGAGCAGTTCACCGAGCCGTTCCCATTCGTCTATCGCACGACATAACCGAGACGGCGGCCCAGCTCTTCGGCGCGGCTCATGGTCATGGCGGCGAGTTGCTGTTGTCGCGCGGCGTCAAAGCGGTATTTCGGCACGGCGACGGTGAGCGCGCCGACCACGGTGCCGCGCACGTCGCGGATGGGCACAGCAAGGCCGCAGGAGCCGATTTCGTATTCCTGATCATTGAGGGCGTAGCCGCGCTGGCGGATGCTGTTGAGCTCTTCCTCGAGGTCGCTGCCGAGCTTGGTGAACTGCGTGTAGCGCGGGAGCGGCGCCGACAGTGCGGCGTGCAACGCACCCGGCACGAAGACGAGAAATACCTTCCCGGCCGCGGAAGCGTGGGCGGGCATGGCCGTGCCGGGGCGCACATATTGCGCCATGCCGTGCTCGCCCATGGCCTGCTCCATCATGATAGTGTCACGGCCGTTCCAAACGGCCATGTAAACGGTCTCCCCGGTCTCGGCCGCGAGCTGGACGAGCGTGGGCCGGCCGACCTTGACCACGTCGAGATCGGCGATCAGTGGTCCGGCGAGAGCCACGAGCTCGAACCCGAGCGCAAACCGGCCATCGGAACCGAGGCGTTCGACGAAGCCATGCCGCTCCAGCGTCGCCAGGAGGCGCGACACCGTGCTCTTGTGCAGGCCGACGCGACGACCGATCTCGTTGACGCCGAGTGACTCGCGAGAAGAGCCAATGGCATTGAGGATAGCGATCGCGTGGCTCACCGACGCGACGTCAGGAGTGCGGGACCGTTTGGCCCCGGCGACGGGAGCGGAAGCTGAAGCCGCAGCCTGGCTCATCTATGAGGGTCCTCGAAGGGGTGTGGTTCTCCCTTGGAAACAACATTGTTGCGTAATTTGCAACATGTTGGCCAAGAATGACCCGGTTATTCCCGCCTCTATCTCGGCATGGTCCCGCGCTTGGCCCGCGGTTGTCTCAGCTTGCGGCGAGGAAGCGTTCGGCCTCGAGGGCGGCCATGCAGCCCATGCCGGCGGCGGTGACGGCCTGGCGGAAGACGTCGTCGGCGACATCGCCGGCGGCGAAGACGCCGGGGACGTCGGTGGCGGTCGAGTCCGGGGCGGTCCACAGATAGCCGTTGGGCTTCTGGCGGAGCTTGCCGACGAAGAGCTCGACGGCGGGGGCGTGGCCGATGGCGACGAAGAGGCCGGTGGCGGCGAGCTCGCGCAGCGCGCCGGTGGCGAGGTCGCGCAGCCTGACACCGGCTACCGCCGGCGGCAGCGGCGCGGGCCGGGTCTCGCCAATCAGGCCCTCGACGACCTGGCCGTAGAGGATGGCGACATTGGGCCGGGCGGCGAGCCGCTCTTGCATGACGCGCTCGGCGCGCAGCCGGTCGCGGCGATGCACCAGCGTGACGCTGCGGGCGATGTTGGAGAGATAGAGGGCCTCTTCGACGGCGGTGTTGCCGCCCCCGACCACCACGACATCCTGACCGCGATAGAAGAAGCCGTCGCAGGTGGCGCAGGCCGAAACGCCGGCGCCGCGATAGGTCCCCTCATCGGGCAGGCCAAGCCAGCGCGCCTGCGCGCCGGTGGCGACGATGAGCGCGTCGGCGGTACAGACGCCGCCCGACTCGAGCGTGGCGCGGAACGGACGCCGGCTCAGATCGACCTCGACGACGCGGTCCTGCACGACGGCGGCGCCGCACTGGACGGCCTGCGCGCGCATCTGGTCCATCAGCCAGGGCCCCTGCACCTGCGCTGCGAAGCCCGGATAATTCTCGACATCGGTGGTGATGGTGAGCTGGCCGCCCGGCTGCGACCCCTCGATTAGCACCGGGTGCAGCAGCGCGCGGGCGGCGTAGATGGCCGCGGTGTAGCCGGCCGGACCGGAGCCGATGACGAGGACGGGCGTGTGGCGTGCCGACATGTGCGACGTTCCTGAGGCGATGGTGCAGCCGACGCGCCGGCCAGACAGGAGGCGCGCAGCAGGCCAAGGGCGGCGGACGGCTAGCCCTTGTAGGTGGGGATGCGCGCGTGCGGGATCGGCGGCTTGAACTCGCCGGCGGTGACGCGGAAGGGCAGCCGGTTGCTCGGCGGCGTCGACGGACAGGCGATGAAGGTCGAGAAGGCGCAGGGGAAGGAGACGGCGCGGTTGAAATCGATCTGCGTGATGCTTTCGAGCGCCTCGTCGGAATCGTAGCCGACGAGCCGGCCGCCACCATAGGTTTCCCTGCTGCTGGTCAGGTCGCCGATATGGACGTAGTTGAGATCGCGGAAATAGCCGGTGCTGGCGCTGCCGGCGCGATGACCGCTGACCTCGAGGTGGAAGGGCCGGCCGTCGATGACGATGTCGAGCGTGCCGATGGTGTAGCTGGCCTCGTAGAGACCACCTTCGACCGTGGGGACGGAATGGAGGGTGATCTCGGCGGGAGTGAATCTAGCCGGCAGGATCCAGTCCTCGCTGAGGGGAAAGGTCTCGATGTCGTCGAACTGCTTGCGCGCCGCCTCTTTCGGATCGCGGACGCGGACAGCGTAGATCACCTCGCCGCGGGCGTTGAGGCGCGTGATGGTCTCGACCTCGAGGTCGGTGAAGAACACCGGGACCGACGAGCCGGTGCCGGAATTGCGGTTGTAGCCGTGCGGGATGTGGACCGGGCCGGTTGCCGGCTTGCCGTCGACGGTGAGCAGCTCGCCCCTGGCCGTGCGCTCCGGATCGGGATGGTAGTAGATCTCGCCCTTGTCGAGCAGCCACTGGCCGGGCACGAATTCGGAGGTGAGGGGCTCGCCCTCGGTCAACCAGTCCTGGCTGACGACGGACAGCAGGCCATAGGGGCGCTTCAGCTCGGCGACGCGCGCATCATGCCATTTCTGCCAGTCCGCGATGTAGTCCTGCGAAAGTGCCATTGCCTTTGTCTCTCGTTGCGGATGGACGATTGCCCCTCGGGGGTTACGATGCGCGCGCCGCCGGAGGTAGCACGCTGCGCGTTTCGGCGAGGCGGGCGAGGATGCTGGCGCCGACCGGCAGGATGGCGTCGTCGAGCACGAAGCGGGGGTTGTGGACCGGCACATCGCCGGCATGGCCGACGATGATGAAGGACCCGGGCACCCGCTTCAGCATATCGGCGAAATCCTCGCTGCCCATGAACGGGCCGTCGCGGAAATAGACATTGTCGGCGCCGACGATGCCGCGGCAGACGGCGGCGGCGCTCTCGGTCAGCGCCGGATCGTTGTAGAGCACGTCGAAGACGTTCCACTGCCTGACCTCCGCCGCCATGCCGAAGGCCTGCGCCACGCCGTCGGCGAGCGAGGCGATGCGGGCGCGCGCCAGATCTCGGTCGGCATCGTCAAGATAGCGCACGGTGCCAGACAGCAGGGCCGTTTCCGGAATGATGTTATAGGCGGCGCCGGCTTCGAGGCGGGTGACGGTGAGCACTAGCGCATGGCCGGCGTGGGCGTCGCGGCTGACGACGGTCTGCAACGCCTGCACCAGGGCGGCGGCGGCGGGGATTGGGTCGCGCGCCAGATGGGCGATGGCGGCGTGGCCGCCTTTGCCGGCGAGGGTGATGTCGAAGAAATCCGCCCCGGCATGCGACAGGCCGGGCAGCAGGCCGACCCGGTCGGGCGGATCGAGCGGCGAATTGTGCAGGGCGTAAATCTCGTCGCAGGGAAAACGCGCGAACAGGCCATCTGCGATCATGGCGCGGGCGCCGCCTAGGCCCTCCTCGGCCGGCTGGAAGATCAGATGCACGGTGCCGTCGAAATTGCGGGTTTCGGCGAGATAGCGGGCGGCGCCAAGCAGCATGGCGACGTGGCTGTCGTGACCGCAGCCATGGAAGCGGCCGGGATGCACCGAGGCGTAGTCCAGCCCGGTTTCCTCGTGCATGGGCAGCGCGTCCATATCGCCGCGCAGGCCGATGGTGCGGCCGGGCCGGCCGGAGCGCAGGATGCCGACGACGCCGGTGCCGCCTATGCCGGTGTGAACCTCGATGCCCCAGCCGCCCAGCCGCTGGGCGACCAGCGCGGCGGTCTCGTGCTCCTCGAAGCCGAGCTCGGGATGGGCGTGCAGGTGACGGCGGATGGCGGTCAGCTCCGGAAGCCACGCGGCGATGCGCTCGATTGCCGGCATCTGGACTATGCTCCGGTCAGCAGCGGCAGGTCGGGGCGGGCCGCCCATTCGTGCCACGAGCCGACGAAAATGCGGACGTCATCATAGCCGGCTTCGCGCAGGGCGACATAGGCCGTGGCGGCGCGGGCGCCACGATGGCAGTAGGTGATGACGGTGCGGCGCGGCGACAGGCCGGCGGCGGCGAACAGCCGGGCCATTTCGCCGGCTGGCTTGTAGCGGCCAGCGCTGAGCAGATCCTCGTAGAACAGGAATTTGGCGCCGGGAATGCGGCCGGCGCGGCTGCAGCAGGCATGGGCGAAGCTGCCGGAGAATTCGGTGGCGCGGCGCACGTCGAAAATATCGACTTTGGCGCCGGGATGCAGAACATCGGTCACGGCAGCGAGAAGCTCGCGCCGCATGGGGGCGACCGGCGGCAGGCCGGTACGAGAGGCGACGGCATGGGCTGGTCCGGTGCCTGGCACGACCAGCCCGCCGGCAGCGCGCCAGGCGGCGATGCCGCCATCGAGCACATGGCCGCCGGTGCGGCCGGCAAGCTCGTGGAACCACAGGCCGCGGGGCGAGGCCATGCCGGTGTGCTCTTCGAAGAAGACCACGGTGCGGGCGGCATCGATGCCGCTTGCGGCAAAGGCGGCGGCGACGGCCGCCTCAAGATCGGCGAAGCCGGCCGCGTCGCTGTGCGGGATGAAATAATCGTACACGTTTAGCTGCACCGCGCCGGGGATGGTGCCGGCCCGGAAGGCCTCGTGGCCGCGCACGTCGACGAAGAGGACCCCCTCGTCGCCAGCGCGCGCGATGGCTTCGGCGGCCTGCAGCAGGCGGCTCATTCGGCCGCCGCCGACATGAAAGGCTGGAGCTGGTTGCGGACATCGTCGTCGCGGGCGGCCGGACGGCGGCGCACCGGCGAACCCCAGCCGCCGCCGCCGGCGGTTTCGACGACGAGCACGGTGCCGCGCGGCAGATCGGTGGTGGATTTGCCGGGCAGTTCGCGGCGGCCGGCGGCATCCTCGACCACGACGCGCGAGCCCTGCGCCTCGCCGCCGCCATTGACGCCCCACGGGCGGTGGCGGGTGCGGTCGAGATGCACGGTGACGGTGGCGTCGGCATCGAGGCGGATGCCGCGTGACAGGCCGTGGCCGCCACGGAACTCGCCGTCGCCGCCGCTGCTGGCGACGAGGCCGTAATGCAGCACCGTCATCGGATATTCGCGCTCGATGAACTCGACCGGCGAATTGGCGGTGTTGGTCATGTGGCAGTGCACGCCGTCGGCGCCGTCGTGGCCGGCCATGGCTCCCTGCCCGCCGCCATAGGTCTCGACGTAGGAATAGGCTTGGCCCAGAGCCGGATTGAGGCCGCCGACGATGAGCGCGTTCATGCTGCCGGTCGAGGCGGCCACCTGGCCGTCGGGCAGCAGCTTGTTGAAGGCGCCGAGCAGCGCGTCGCAGATGCGCTGGCTGGTGATCGAGGTGCACAGCGCCACCGGCACCGGGGCCTGGGCGTCGACGATGCTGGCCGGCGGGGTGTCGACGGTGATCTTGCGCATGAGGCCGGCATTGGAGGGCAGCGCCGGATCGAGCATGGTCTTGACGGCGTAGAGCACGCAGCTGGCGGTGAGGAAGCGCGGCGCGTTGACCGGGGCACGCACCTGCGGGGCGGTGCCGGCGAAATCGGCGAGCAGCTGGCCGTTGCTGACCGACAGGCGGACGCGGATGGGCAGGTCGACATCGGCATCGCCCTGGCGCAGCTCGAGCACGTCGGCGAATTCGGCGGACTTGCCCTCGAGCGCCTCGAAACGCTGGCCGAGCCGCAGGGCGGTGTTCTCCAGCAGCGCCTCGACGGCGCCCTCGAAGGCCTCGTGGCCGATGCGGCGCACCAGATCGGCGAGGCGGCGGGCGCCGGTGGCATTGGCCGCAGCCTGGGCGAGCAGGTCGCCGGCGACGACGTCGGGGGTGCGGCTGCCGAGCTGGAACAGCTTCAGCGCGGCGCCGTCGACCTCGCCGTCGCGCAGCAGCGGCATGGGCGGCACGCGCAGCCCTTCCTGCATGACATCGACGGTGCCGAGCGCGAGACTGCCCGGGGCAATACCGCCGAGATCGACCTGGTGGGCCATGTTGGCGACGTAGCCGAGGCGCACGCCCTCGTGGTCGACCGGGGCCATCACCACCACGTCGGGCAGGTGCGAGCCGGTGAGCCAGGGGTTGTTGGTGACAATCATGCCGTTGGCCGGCAGATCGGCGCCGAGATCGGCGATGACGCGCTCGACGACGCCAGCGAGCAGGCCCAGATGCACCGGGATATGCTCGGCCTGGGCGATGAGTCGGGCCTTGCGGTCGAACACGCCGCAGGAGAAATCGCGGCGGTCGCGGATGTTCACCGAATAGGCGGTGCGGATCAGGGCGGCGCCCATCTCCTCGGCGACGGCCTGCAGGCCGTGGCGCGCGATCTCGGGAAGGATGGCGTCTTTACGCATGGTCTTGCATCCGGATGATGAGGCTGCCGAGGCTGTCGACGGTCACCGACTGGCGGCCGACGATGAGCGTGGTGTCCTGCTGCTCGACGATCAGCGGGCCGTGCAGGGTGGTGCTGGGGGCAAGGCGGGCGCGGTCGTAGACCGGCACGTCCTCGAAGCGAGCATCGACCCACAGCCGGGCGCGCGCCACCACCGGGTCGGCACCCGGCTCGATCTGCGGCAGCGGCAGGCGGTCGGTGGGCGCCGGGGCGGTGCCGTGCATGCGCAGCAGCAGCACCTCGACCGGCTGGTCGCGGCGGTCGTAGCCGAAACTCTGCCGGTGGGCGCGGTGGAAACGGTCGAGCGCGTCGGCGAGGGTGCCGTCGGAGGAGAAGGGCACGAAGATTTCGTGGCCCTGGCCGCGATAGCGCATGCCGAGCGCGGTGGACAGCGTCACGGCGTCGGCGACGACGCCGTCGAGCGCGGCCTGGGCGAGGACGCGTTCGGAGAGCGCGGCGATCTGCGCGTCGAGGTCGCCGCCCTGCAACTCGCGGGCGTCGCGGCCGACCATGCCGGTTTCGTCGTGGCGCCAGGGCGCGAGCAGCAGGCCGATGGCGCAGAGCAGGCCCGGCGAAGGCGGCACGATGACAGTCTCGATGTCGAGCTCGGCGCACAGATCGACGGCGTGCAGTGGGCCGGCGCCGCCGAAGGCCATGACGGCGAAATCGGCGGGATCGAGGCCGCGCTCGACGGTGACGCCGCGCATGCCGCGCACCATGGCGGCGTTGACGACGCGCAGGATGCCCATGGCAGCCTCCTCGACGGAGATGCCAGCGGGGTCGGCGACGTGCTCGCGGATGGCGGCGACGGCGCGCTCGCGGTCGAGCACGATGCCGCCGCCGAGGGCGCGGCCGTGGCGCAGGCGGCCGAGCACGACATTGGCGTCGGTGACGGTAGGACGGGTGCCGCCCTTGCCGTAGGCGGCGGGGCCTGGCATGGCGCCAGCGCTCTCGGGGCCGACCTTGAGCAGGCCGCCGACATCGACACTGGCGATGGAGCCGCCGCCGGCGCCGAGGGTGACGATGTCGAACATCGGCACGCGCACCGGGAAGCCCTCGATGGCGCTTTCGTAGCGGGTGAGGATCTGGCCGTTCTCGATGAGGCCGACATCGAAGCTGGTGCCGCCCATGTCGATGGTGACGACGTTGTCGTAGCCGGCGGCGACGGCGAAGCCGCGGGCGCCGATCATGCCGGCGGCGGGGCCGGACAGGCAGGTGTGCACAGCCTTGACGCCGCCGGCGGTCTCGATCGGCATGACGCCGCCGCTCGACTGCATGATGGCCGGCGCGGCGGTGACGCCGGACGCCTTGAGGTCGCTGGAGATGGCGTTGAGATAGGCGCGTAGCGGCGGCATCAGGTAGGCGTTCATCACCGTGGTCGAGGCGCGCTCGAACTCGCCGGGCTGGGCGAGGACCTCGCTCGAAATCGAGACGCGCAGATCGGGCAGCAGCCCGGCCAGCAGAGCGGCGATGCGCTGCTCGTGCACGGGGTTGGCGTAGCTGTGCAGCAGCGTGACGGCGACGGTCTCGACGCCGGCGGCGCGCATCTGCTCGGCAATGTCGCGGATGCCAGCCTCGTCGAGCGGCTCGCGCACCTGCCCGTCAGGGCCGACGCGCTCGCTCACCTCGAAGACCAGGCTGCGCGGCACCAGCGGCGCGGGCCGACGCGCCGCCTGGTCATAAAGATGCGCGCGGGTCTGCCGACCGATGATCAGCAGGTCGCGGAAGCCTTTGGTGACGAGCAGCGCCGTGCGGGCCCCCTTGCGCTCGAGGATGGCATTGGTGGCGACGGTGGTGCCGTGCGCGAAGCCCACCAGGTCGGACGGCATGATGCCGGCATAGCCGAGAGCAAGTTTGGTGGCCTCGACCACGGCGGTACCCTGATGGCCAACGGTGGTGGGCGTCTTCACGAAGATGGACCGGCCGGTCTCCACCTCGAACAGGCAGAGATCGGTGAAGGTGCCGCCAACGTCGCAGCCAATGCGATAAGCCATGACTTCAGTCCCGGTTGAGGACAGCCGCGAAGGGATAGAGCGCCGGCGAACCGCCCGTATGAATGAAGAGGACATCGGACCCCGGGGCGATCTTGCCCTTGGCGATGATGTCCACGAGACCGGCCATGCCCTTGCCGGTATAGACCGGATCGAGCAGCACGCCTTCGTCGCGCGCGGCGCGGAAGATCTGCGCGTTGCCCGCATCGCTCGGCACGCCATAGGCGGGTCCGACATAGTCGGTCTCGACCCAGATGTCGTCGGCGGTCCAGCCGCGGCCGGCATCGATCAGCTCGCCACCGGCGGTGGCCATGACGGCGATGCGCTCGACGAAGGGGACGGCGCTGCCGGAGACGGCGATGCCGACCACTCTGGTTTCGGGCCAGAACAGATGGACGCCGATGGCGAGACCGGCCAGCGTGCCGCCCGAACCGACGGCGGTGGCGATGTATTGCGGCGGCTTCCTGCCAGCGGCGGCATATTGGCCGGCCAGTTCCTTGACGGCCTGCACGTAGCCCAGCGCGCCGAGCGGCGTGGCACCGCCGACGGGCATGATGTAGGCCGCCTCGCCGCGGGCCGTGGCGGCATCGGCGTGGGCCTGCATGCGCGGGGCGATCTCATCGAAATATGCGTCGGGATCGAGGAATTCGAGCTCGGCGCCGAAGAGCCGGTCGAGCAGCAGGTTGCCCTGGTACTCGGTCGGCCGATTGCCGCGCAGCACCAGCACCGGGTGCATGCCGAAATGGCGCGCCGCCGCCGCCACCATACGGGCATGGTTGGACTGGTGGCCGCCGGTAGTGATCAGCACCTTGACGTTTTGCGCCACGGCGTCGGCCATGAGGAATTCGAGCTTGCGCACCTTGTTGCCGCCACCGCCGAAGCCGGTGAAGTCGTCGCGCTTGACCGACAGGTTGACGCCGAGCGCCTCGCTGTAGCGTCGCATCGGCTCGACCGGAGTCGGCCCAAAGACGAGCGGCAGGCGCGGGATCTGATCGAGCTTCACTTGGCTTCTCCCGGCTTGACCGGCGCGACGTCGCCAAGCGCCGCCCACGGAATGGTGGCGTCGATCCAGGCGTTGAGGGTGTCGACCAGAACGATGATCGCCTGCAGCAGGTCGTCGAGCTGCTTTTCGCCGGCGGCCTTGATCTCGCCGGCGGCAGCGTCGATCAGCGCCGATTCCTCGTCGAAGCCCCAGAGTTTCAGGCGGGCGGCGCCGTAGCGGGCGAACAGCGCGGCGCTGTCGCGGGCGCCCTCGAGGGTGAGCTCACCGGTGCGGCGGCCCTCGCGCAGCTGGTAGAGGATGCCGGCGAACCAGTAGGCATCGAAATTGGCGTAGAGCCGCTTGGGCATGTCGCCGCTGGGCGGCCGGTGCAGACCGGCGAGGCGCGCGGCTCCCTTGGGATCGGCGTGCCAGATGGCCCTGGTGGCGGCAGTGAGCTTTTCGACCGTGTTCATCTCACGCCTCCAGCGAAACGGTGATGTTGCAGGGCTGGGCCCACAGCGACGGACCGATCCTGCGCAGGGTGTCGAGGCCCGAACTGACCTTGCCGACGAGCCCGACTTTGGCGAAGGGAACGATGTCACCATAGAAGATGCAGATGGTCTGGCGGTCGGGATAATAGGCGACGTCGCCAGGGGCGACGCTGCCGACGATGTTCTCGCGCTCGAACATTTCGGGGATCATGAAGATCAGCTCTTCGCCGGCGAATTTGGCGTGGCCGAGCACGGTTTCGAGCGGCAGCAGCCTGGTGATGCCGCGCACGGTCTGCGGCGCGGCGTCGTCGAGCAGGTCGATGGTGCAGGTGTGCGGCCCAATGGCCAGTTTCAAGCGGGTCACCGCGAAGCCTCCGTGTGCAATTCCATTACGCTTGAGTGCCGAGCACGCCGCGGTCGAAGGTCCAGTCGACCTTGCCGCGCGACGCCGCCCGGCTGCTGCGCTCCGCCGCCGTGGCGGCCTCGTCCACCTTGCCGGCGGCATCGAGGATCACGCCGTAGTCGGTGCGGGCGCGTTCGACGCTGACCTTGCGGTCGCGCACGTCGGCCGAGACCAGCGCCAGGTCGCGCTCGAGCGGATCGCCATAGCCGCCGCCGCCGCCGGTGGCGCAGACCATGCGGTCGCCCTTGTGCAGCTTGAAGCGCTTGCGCGAAGGCACCGAGAAGACCTCGCCATCGGCGCGGGTGACGGTGGTCTGCCAGCTGCCGCCCGGCAGGCCGCCGAAGACGCCCCAGGGCTGGGTGACGAAGCGGTCGCCGCGATGGGAGACCTCGGTGCTCTCATCGAGAATCTCGAATTCCTTGACGAGGCCGGTGCCGCCGCGGAACCGGCCGGCGCCGCCGCCATCCTGGCGCAGCAGCAGCTGGTGGATGCGCACGGGATAGTCGAGTTCCAGCGCCTCGATGGGCGTGTTGAGCATGTTGGTGGTGTCGCTCTCGATATAGTCGATGCCGTCCTTGGTCGGGCGGGCGCCCATGCCGGCGGCGAAGAGCTCGAGATAGACATAGGCATTGCCGTCGGGACGGCGGCCGGCAAGGGTGACGCCCTCCATGCCGCCCGAGGAGGCGCGCAGGCGCTGCGGGATGATTTTCATCAGGGAGCCGAAGGCGGTGTCGACAGCGCGCAGCACTGTCATGGTGCGCGAGTTGAGCGCGGCCGGGTGCTCGGGATTGAGGATGGTGCCCTTGGGCACCTTGATGGTGAGCGGGCGATAGCAGCCCTCGTTGTTGGGCACGTCGTGGCCGTAGAGGCAGTGGGCGACGTAGTAGCAGCAGGAGATGGCGCCGGAGATGGCGCTGTTGGCGGCGCCGCGCAACTGCGGATCGGTGCCGGTGAAGTCGAAGGTCATCTCCGAGCCCTTCACCGTGACGGTGCACTTGATCTTGCGCTTGATGCCGAGATCGATGCCGTCATTGTCGAGGTAGTCCTCGAAATCGTAGACGCCGTCGGGGATCTCCTCGATCTTGGCACGGGCCTGGCGCTCGGCGCGGTTGTTGAGCTCGTCGATGTAGCTCAGCACGGTATCGAGGCCGTATTCGTCGATGGTCTCGATGAAGCGGCGACGGCCGACATCGCCGGCGGCCAGCTCGGCGCGGAAATCGCCCATGGTATGGCGCGGCATGCGGATGTTCTTGAGGATGATGCCGAGGACTTCCTTGTTCCAGGTGCCCTTGCTGATCAGCCGGCAGGGCGGCAGCACCAGACCCTCCTGGAAGATCTCGGTGGAATCCGGCGGCAGGCTGCCGATGGTCATGCCGCCGAAATCCTGCTGGTGGGCGATAACGGCAGAGAGCGCCACGGTGCGGCCGCGATACACGATCGGCACGATCATGGCGACGTCGGGAATGTGGGTGCCGCCCTCGTAGGGATCGTTGAAGCAGTAGGCGTCACCCTCGCTCATCTCGCTCGCGGGATAGTCCTGCAGGACGCGGGCGACGGAGGAATTGAGGATGCCCAGATTGGCCGGCAGCGCGTTGGCGTGGGCGATGAGGCCGCCCTTGGCGTCGAAGATGGCGACGCCGCAATCGCCGCCTTCCTTGATGATCATCGAGAAGGCGCTGCGGATCATCGCCGCCTGCATTTCATCGGCGATGGCCTCCATGCGGTTGCGCAGCACTTCGAGCGTGATGGGATCGAACGTCTTGGGCGCGGTCACAGCGCGAGCTCCTGGGCAAGAGAGGCGGATGGCGCGACATGGCCGTCGTTGTCGGTGGCGGTCATGATCATGCTGCCGCTGGGATCGACCTCGCAGACGAAGCCGGGATAGACGACGGTGGTGGTGTCGAGCTGGTCGATGATGGCGGGGCCGGCGAGCGGCACGCCGAGCGGCGCCTTCAGCCGGTCGTAGACCGGGGTGTCGACGCCCTCGGCAAATTCGGGGAAGAAGCGGGCAATGCGGCTGCCCTTCTTCGCCTCATCCCAGCTTTTCGTCGTGGCCGGCCCCGGCAGCTCCGGATTGGCGACCGGAAACCAATGCACAGTACGCAGGCTGACGATCTCGACCGGGGCCTCCGGATCGGACTGGCCGTAGACCTCCTGGTGGCGGCGGTGGAAGCTGGCGACCAGGCGGGCGACGGCGGCGGCGTCGATCTCGCCCTCGAGCACGATGTTGAGCTCGAAGGACTGGCCGACATAGCGCAGGTCGGCGGAGCGGATGACGCGCGCATCGGCGGCGGCGACCCCCTCCTCGCGCATCTGGGCGAGGCCGAGCAGGTCGAGTTCGCCGAAGGTGGCGGCAAGGTCGTCGCGGCCGGTGGCCTCGGACTTGCGGTTGAAGGAGATGGCGTTGTCGTGCTCGATGTTGGCGACGAGAAGACCGAGGGCGGCGAGGACGCCTGGCACAGCCGGCACGATCACCTTCTTCATGGCGAGGGCGCGGGCGACGAGACCGCCATGCACGGCGCCGCCGCCGCCGAGCACGACCAGCGCGAAATCGCGCGGGTCGTAGCCGCGGCCGACCGTCCACAGCCGGATCTCGTTGGCCATGTTGGCATTGGCGATGGCGTGGATGGCCCAGGCGGTCTCGTGGACCGGCAGGTCAAGCCGGCGGCCGAGGGCCTCGATGGCGCGGTGCGAGGCGGCGGCATCGATGCGCACGCGACCGCCGCCGAAATTGCTGGCGTCGAGCCAGCCGAGCACGAGGCTGGCATCGGTGACGGTAGGCTCGGTGCCACCTTGGCCGTAGGCCACCGGCCCCGGCTGCGCGCCGGCGCTCTGCGGGCCGACATGCAGGCCGCCAGCGGCGTCGAGCCAGGCGATGGAGCCGCCGCCGGCGCCGATGGCGGTGCAGTCGATGGTGGGCAGGCGGATCGGGTAGTTGATGATCCGGCCTTCGGTGGTGGTCAGCACGCGGCCCCCGCGGACGACGGCGATATCGGCCGAGGTGCCGCCGACATCGAGGCTGATGATGTTCCTGCTGCCGGCCGCTTCGGCGATGTGGTGGGCGCCGCGGACGCCGGCGGCCGGGCCGGAGACGAGGGTGCGGGCCGGTGCCTCGAGGATACGGCGGTAGCTGGAGATGCCGCCGCGCGACTGCATGATTTCGAGGTCGACGTCGAGGCCGGCATTCCTGAGGCCCGCCATCAGCTGCTCGATGTGCCGGCGCATCACCGGCTTCAGGTAGGCGTCGAGGGCGGTGACGCAGAGCCGCTCATATTCGCGGAACACCGGATCGACCTCGGACGAGATGGAGACGGCAATGGCGGGGTAGGCTTCGGCGATGAGCTCGCGGATGCGGCGCTCGTGGCGCGGGTTGAGGAAGGAGAACAGGCAGCAGACGGCAATGGCCTCGACCTTTTCGACTTCCACGAGGTCGCGGATGACGGCGCGGGCCTGATCCTCGTCGAGCTCGGTCAGCACCTGGCCCTGGGCGCCGATGCGCTCGACGACGCCGCGGCGCTGGCGGCGCGGGGCGATAAACACCGGGGTCTCGGGCTCGACGAACAGATCGTAGAGCACGTCGCGCTTCTGCCGGCCGATCTCGAGCACGTCCTCGAAGCCGGCGGTCATGATGATGCCGGTGGGGGCGCCACGATGCTCGATCACGGCGTTGGTGCCGACGGTGGTGCCCAGAATGAAGCGGGTGACGCCGGACGGCTCGGCGCCGGCCCGCTCGAGCACACTGCGAATCGCATCGACGATGCCCGCCGCATAATCGTCGGGCCGCGACACCACCTTGGAGATGGTGAGACCGCCCCTGTCGTCCGCGAGAACGATGTCGGTGAAGGTGCCCCCCACATCAACGCCAATAATCATAACCCACCTGATCGCGTTGCATAATGCGCAACAGTGTTGCTAATTCATGCAAGCTATAGCGGGGGCTCATTTTCTGTCAAGCGGCCTTCTTCGGGCCGTCAGTTTGGTCGAGTCACGGCTAAGCCGAACGGCCAATTCGAAAGGAAAGCCCTTTACAAACAAAATGTTGGCTCGCTCGCGGAATTGTTTGTCGGGTGCGACGCCGCATCGTTGGGCGCACGGGACCGTTGTTGAGATACTGCATAGCCACCGCAGAGCGGCGGGACGAATCCGCCTTGACAGCCCGCAAAAATGCTCTTTACATCAAATTTGTGAACAGTGTTGCGCTTTGTGCAACAAGGAGGAACCATTATGCGTCTGACGCGCCGAAACTTCATGCTGTCCGCTGCCAGCGCGGCAGTGGCGTCGCCCTTCGTCATCCGGCCCGGTTTTGCGCAGAGCAGCCCGAACGTGATCCGCTCGAAGGTGATCGCTTCCCTGAGCTCGCTGGATCCGATCTGGACCACCGCCTACATCACCCGCAACCACGGCTACATGATCTTCGACACGCTGTTCAGCGTGGACGAGGGGCTGAACGTGAAGCCGCAGATGGTCGACAGCTTCGATATCTCGGCCGACCAGCTGACCTACACCTTCGCGCTGCGCGACGGACTACGCTTCCACGACGGCGCCCCGGTCACCTCAGCGGACGTCATCGCGTCGATCCAGCGCTGGTCGAAGAAGGACAATCTGGGGCTGCGCATCGGCAAGCTCATCGGCAGCCTGACGGCGGTCGACGCGCGCACCGTCAGGCTCGAACTCACCTCGCCCTTCTCGCTGCTGCTGCAGTCGCTGGGCAAGGCCAGCTCGAACTGCTGCTTCATCATGCCGGAACGGCTGGCGCAGACCGACGTGGCGACGCAGGTGACCGAGATGATCGGCTCGGGGCCGTTCACCTTCTCGGCCGGCGATTACGTACCGGGCTCCAAGGCGGTGTATGTGCGCAACGCCGACTACAAGCCGCGCCAGGAGCCTCCGTCGGGCACGTCCGGCGGCAAGGTGGTCAAGGTCGACCGCGTCGAATGGCTCTTCATGGACGACGTGACCGCCACCAACGCCATGCAGAGCGGCGAGCTCGACTATTTCGAGGAGCCCTCGCCCGAACTGCTGCCGGTGCTGGGCGCCCTGCCCGGCGTGACGCTGGACGTGACCAACAAATCCGGCGTCGAGATGGTGGTGCGGCCCAACCACACCGCCAAGCCGTTCGACAATCCGGATTTCCGCGCCGCTTTCATGCGCATGCTCAACCCCGTCGAGCACCTGACCAGCTATCTGGGCGACCCGAAATACTTCACCGTCGACGGCTCGGTGTATCCGGTGGGCACGCCGTACCATACCGACGCCGGCGTCATCACGTTCAACCCCGACGAGGCCAAGGAACTGCTGGCCAAGAGCGGCTACAACAACGAGCCGATCGTCGTGCTGCAGGCGACCGACATCGCCACCAACCGCATCTTCTCGACGGTGACGGCCGACCAGCTGCGCCGCGCCGGGCTGAACGTGCAGGTGCAGGCCAGCGACTTCAGCACCATGTTCGCCCGGGCGCTGAAGAACGACCCGATCGAGTCCGGCAATGGCTGGCACATGATCCACTTCGCCAACATCGCGACCGATATGGCCGACCCGATCACCAGCCGCTCGCTGTCGGGCGCCGGCGACTATCTGGGCTGGGCCAAGGACGAGAAGGTGGAACAGCTGCGCACGGCGTTCCTGGCGGAAGGCGACATCGAAAAGCGCAAGCCGATCGCCGCCGACATCCAGGTCGAGGCGCTGCAGCAGGGCTTCATCTTCCCTGGCGGCACCTTCTACCAGCCGCACGCGTATACGGCTGCGATCAAGAACGTCGTCAGCGCCCCCGTGCCGATATACTGGGGCATGGAAAAGACGGCGTAGGATCGCCCCCGGCGGACGGCATGGGGTCGGCCTGACCGAAGCGTGAAGGACACTCATCGATGCGAGCTCTTCGGTCATGATCGGCTATCTCGTCCGCCGTATTTTCGCGGTGATCCCGGTGCTGCTGCTGGTGGCGGTGGCCGTGTTCTCGCTGCTGCAGCTGACGCCGGGCGACCCGGCGCAGCTGATCGCCGGCGACACGGCCACGCCCGAGCAGATCCAGGCGATCCGCGAGAAACTGCACCTCGACCAGCCGCCGCTGGTGCAGGCCATGGCCTGGGGCTCGGCGCTGGCCCATGGCGATCTCGGCACGTCGCTGCTGTCCGGCGTGCCGGTGACGACGCTGATCGCGCAGCGCATCGAGCCGACGCTGATGCTGGCGCTGCTCACCATCATCCTCGCGGTGTGCGTGGGCGTGCCACTGGGCACGTTCGCCGCGACGCGGGTCGGCAGCCTGATCGACCGGCTGGTGATGCTGCTGTCGGTGATGGCGTTTTCGGTGCCGGTGTTCATCCTCGCCTATGGGCTCGTCTATTTCATATCGCTGAAGCTGCACTGGCTGCCGGCGCAGGGCTACAAGCCGCTCAGCGCCGGGCTCGGCGCGACGCTCAATTCGCTGATGCTACCGGCGGTGGCGCTGTGCGGCGTCTACATGGCGCAGATCGCGCGGGTGACGCGCGCCGCCGTGATCGAAGTGCTGACCGAAGATTTCATCCGCACGGCGCGAGCCAAAGGGCTGTCGCGGCTCTATGTGCTGATCGTGCATGCGCTGCCCAACGCGGCGATCCCCATCGTCACCATCATCGGCTTCGGCGTCGGCGGCCTGCTGGGCGGCGTCGTGGTGACCGAAACGGTGTTCAACATTCCTGGACTGGGGCAGCTGGCGGCGAGCGCCATTCTGCAGCGCGACTATCCCATCATCCAGGCGCTGACGCTGCTGTTCGCAGTGGTCTATGTGCTGGTCAATCTGCTGGTCGACTTGAGCTACGGGCTGTTCGACCCGCGCGTGCGGGTGTGGAAGGCGGTGAACCGATGACCGACGCCACCGCCGACACCGGCCGCGCCGCCTCGGCCCTGCAACAGGCGCTGGCACGGCCGCGCATTCTCGTGCCGGTGCTGATCCTTGTCGCCGCAACGGTACTGGCGCTGCTGGCGCCGGCGCTGATCGGCAACCCCTCCGGCATTAATCCGATGGCGCGCCTGCAAGCGCCGAGCCTCGCCAATTTGTTCGGCACCGACCAGTTCGGCCGCTCGGTGGCGGCGCGCACGCTGCACGGCACGCGCATCTCGCTGCTGGTGGGCGCGTCGGTGACGGTCGCGGCGCTGCTGATCGGGGTGACGCTGGGACTGCTGAGCGGATTCGTGGCCCGCGTCGACGCGGTGCTGATGCGGATCATGGACGCGATCATGTCGATTCCCACCATCCTGCTGGCCATCGCGCTGATGGCGCTGTTCGGGGCCGGCGTGTTCAATGCCATCATCGCCATCATCATCCCCGAGGTGCCGCGGATGGCGCGTGTGGTGCGCGGCGTGACGCTGTCGATCCGCGAGCGGCCCTATATCGAGGCGGCCATCACCAATGGCGCGCGGCCGCTGCGGCTGCTGTTCCGCCACGTGATGCCGATGACCGCCGGGCCGATGCTGGTGCAGGCGACCTATGTGTTCTCGGCGGCGGTGATCACCGAAGCGATCCTGTCGTTTCTGGGGGCCGGGGCGCCGCCCGACGTGCCGAGCTGGGGCAACATCATCTCGGAGGGACGCACGCTGTTCCAGATCGCGCCGTGGGTGGTGATCGCGCCCGGCGTCTGCCTGTCCATCCTCGTGCTGACGGTGAATTCGCTGGGCGACGCCATCCGCGACCAGCTCGATCCGAAACTGCGCCGCGAAACCCGATGAACATGTTACCCGCCAACCCGAAGCTGCCGCTGCTGGCGGTCGAAAACCTCTCGGTCGAGTTCCGCTCGGGCCGGCAGTGGGTGCCGGCCGTGTGCAACGTGAATTTCTCGGTCGAGCCCGGCGAGACGCTGTGCATCGTCGGCGAGTCTGGCTCGGGCAAGTCGGTATCAACTCTGTCGGTCATGGGACTGCTGCCGGAGCGCACGGCGCGGCGCAGCTCGGGCCGCATCCAGTTCGACGGACGGGCGCTGGAGACGCTCAGCGACGCCGAGATGACGGCGATCCGCGGGCGCGACATCGGCATGATCTTCCAGGAGCCGATGACGTCGCTCAACCCGGCGATGCGCATCGGCACGCAGCTGGCCGAGGTGGTGCGCCGGCACGCCGGAGCCTCGCCCCGCACGGCGCGGCGGCAGGCACTGGAGATGCTGGAGCGGGTGCGCATTCCCGACGCGGCCAGCCGGCTCGACGCCTATCCGCACGAGCTGTCGGGCGGCATGCGGCAGCGCGTGATGATCGCCATGGCGCTGATGTCGCGGCCGAAGCTGCTGATCGCCGACGAGCCAACGACGGCGCTCGACGTCACCATCCAGGCGCAGGTGCTGGCGCTGATCGCCGAGCTGAAGCGCGAATTTGGCACCTCGGTGATCCTCATCACCCACAATCTGGGCGTGGTGGCGGAGATGGCCGACCGCGTGGCGGTGTTCCGCGCCGGCGAGAAGGTGGAGGAGGCGCCGGTGGTCGAGCTGTTCGACCGGCCGCAGCATCCCTATACGCGGGCACTGCTGGCGGCGACGCCGCGCCTCGGCGGCGGCTCGTGGCGCGAAGGGCGGGTGCTGCAGACCATCGACGGCGCGCCGTCGCCATCGGTGATGCCGGCGCCAGCCGACGCCGGCACGGCGCTGCGCGCCAGCGGCCTCGGCAAGCGCTTCGGGCAGACCACGGGCTGGCTCGGCCGGCTGGCCAAGCCGATCCGCGCCGTGGACGGCGTGTCGCTGGAGCTGCCACGCGGGCAGACGCTGGCGATCGTCGGCGAGTCGGGCTGCGGCAAATCCACCCTGGCGCGCATGCTGATGCTGACCATCGCGCCGAGTGAGGGCGACATCGAGATCGACGGCCAGGCCACCGCCTCGCTGCGCGGCGAGGCGCGGCGGCTGGTGCGGCGGCGCATCCAGATGGTGTTCCAGGACCCGTTCGCGTCGCTGCACCCGCAGATGACGGCGAAGCAGATCGTGGCGGAGCCGCTGGTCAATCTGGGAGGCGACGACAGCCGCACCATCGACGCCAAGGTGGCGCGGCTGTTCGATCTGGTGGGGCTGAGCCCGGCGATGCTCGGGCGGCATCCGTTCGAATTCTCCGGCGGGCAGCGCCAGCGCATCGCCATCGCCCGCGCCATCGTGCTCAACCCGGCGGTGGTGGTGGCGGACGAGCCGGTGTCGGCGCTCGACGTGTCGGTGCAGGCGCAGATCCTCAACCTGATGGCGTCGATCCAGCGCGAGCTGGGGCTGTCCTACATCTTCATCAGCCACGATCTGAGCGTGGTGGAGTATATCGCCGACACGGTGGCGGTGATGTATCTGGGGCGCATCGTCGAGCGAGCGCCACGGGCGGCGCTATATAGATCGCCGCTGCATCCCTACACCACGATGCTGTTCCAGTCGGTGCCCTCGCTCGACCCCAATGCGCGACGCTTCGGACACCGCATCGCCGCCAACGAGCTGCCGTCGCCGTCAAACATCCCGACCGGCTGCCGGTTCCGCACGCGCTGCCCGTTCGCGACCGAGCTGTGCGCGGCGTCGGACCCGGCGCTGGCGGCGCAGGACAACGGGCACGAGGTGGCGTGCCACTATCCCGGCATCGCCACGCAGGACGGCCAGGCCAGGATGAGCGAGCTGGCATGAGCGTCGAAATCCGCCGCAGCGCCGCGCATTGGGGGGCGTTCCGCGCCGAGATTGTCGACGGCGTGGTGCGGCGGACGCTGCCATTCGAGCACGACAGGCACCCGTCGGCGCTGGTCGAGGCCATACCTGCGGCGCTCTACGCGGCCAACCGCATCCGCCGGCCGGCGGTGCGGCGCGGCTATCTCGAACGCCGCACGGCCAGCCGGGCGCGCGGCAGCGAGCCGTTCGTCGAGGTGGGGTGGGACGAGGCGCTGGCGCTGGTCGGCGACGCGCTCGAAAGCGTGCGCGCGCGACACGGCAACGAGGCGATCTTCGGCGGTTCCTATGGCTGGGCCAGCGCCGGGCGGGTGAACCATGCGCGCACGCTGGTGCACCGCTTCCTCAACCTGTTCGGCGGCTCGGTCGGGCAGGTGACAAACTACAGCTGGGGCGCCGCCGAGGTGCTGCTGAAGCGCATCGTGGGCAACCGCGAGGCGGTGTCGGGGCCGGTGACCGACTGGCAGAGCATCGTCGAGGCGACCGGCACCATGCTGATGTTCGGCGGCGCTAACCCGAAGAATGCCCGCGTGACTTCGGGCGGCGGCGGCTCGCACGATTTCGTGCCGTGGCTGGAGCGGGCGGCGCGCGCCGGGGTGAAGTTCATCGTGGTGAGCCCTGACCGCGAGGACGCGCCGGCCTTCCTCAACGCCGAGTTCATCCCCATCCGACCCAACACCGACACGGCGATGATGTTGGCGTTGGCACATGTGGTGGACCAAAGCGGGCGCACCGACACCGGCTTTCTCGGGCGCTACACGGTGGGCTACCGGCAGTTCCGCGCCTATCTGCGCGGCGAGACGGACGGCGTGGCGAAGACGCCGGCCTGGGCCGAGGCGATCACCGACGTGCCTGCGGCGACCATCGCCGGGGTGGCGCGGCAGATCATGAGCCAGCGCAGCATGCTGACGGCGACGTGGTCGCTGCAGCGCGCCGACCACGGCGAGCAGCCCTACTGGGCGCTGGTGACGCTGGCGGCGATGCTGGGCGAAATCGGCCTGCCCGGCGGCGGCTTCGGCTTCGGCTACGGCTCGATCAACGGGCTGGGCAACCCGCGCCTGCCGGTGAGCGTGCCGGCGATGCCGGAGGGGCGCAACCCGCTGCGGCGCGACATCCCGGTGTCGCGCATCACCGACCTGCTGCTGCGGCCAGGCGAAACCATCGCCTTCGACGGGCGCGAGGTGACGTTCCCCGAGATCAAGCTGATCTACTGGGCCGGCGGCAACCCGTTCCACCATCACCAGGATCTCAACCGGTTGCGGCAAGCGTGGCAGCGGCCGGAGACGATCATCGTGCAGGAGCCGTGGTGGACGCCGACGGCGCGGCAGGCCGACATCGTGCTGCCAGCGACGACCGCCTATGAGCGGGACGACCTCGCCGCCTCGTCGCGCGACCGCTACATCCTCGCCATGCAGCAGCTGGTGTCGCCGCTGCACGAGGCGCGCAACGACTACGACATCTTCACCGCGCTGGCCGCCCGCTTCGGCTTCGTCGAGGCCTATACCGAAGGCCGGACGATTTCGCAGTGGACGCGGCATCTCTACGACGAGGCGCGCAGGCGCGCCGCGGCGCAGGACCTCGAGCTGCCCGATTTCGAGACGTTCTGGGCGCGGGGTCACGTGCAGACGCCGGACGCGGCGACGCCTTTCGTGCTGTTCGAGGCGTTCCGGCGCGACCCGGAGGCCAACCCGCTGGCAACGCCATCGGGCCGCATCGAGATCTTTTCGGAGACCATCGCGGGCTTCGGCTATGCCGACTGCCCCGGCCACGCCAGCTGGATCGAGCCGGTGGAATGGCTCGGCGCGCCGCTGGCGACGCGCTACCGGCTGCACCTGGTCACCAGCCAGCCCGGGACCAAGCTGCACAGCCAGCAGGACGGGGTGGGGGTCAGCGCCGCGGCCAAGGTGGACGGCCGCGAGGTGCTGGCGATGCACCCGGCCGACGCCGCGCAGCGCGGCCTGCGCGACGGCGACGTGGTGCGGGCCTTCAACGACCGCGGGGCATGCCTCGCCTCGCTGTCGGTGTCGGAGATGATGATGCCGGGCGTGGTGCGGATGCCGACCGGCGCCTGGTACGACCCCGAGGACTATGCCGATCCCGCGGCGCTCGAAAAGGCCGGCAACCCGAACGTGCTGACGCGCGACGCCGGCACCTCGTCGCTGGCGCAGGGGCCATCGCCGCTGTCGGTGCTGGTGGAGGTAGAGCGCGCCGCGACGACGCCGCCGGTCAGCGCGCATGCCGTTCCCCCCATCGTTGCAAGGAGCCACCCATGAGCGCCACAGCCCCGACGCCGGTTGCGCCGCAGTTCGATGCCGGCATCGCGCCGGGCCGGCGCATCGGCCTCGTGGTGCTGTCGAGCGACCAGGTGGGCGAGGCGGCGTTCCGCGGCATCGTCGAGGCGGCCGGGGCACACTGCTTCAGCACCCGGGTACTGTACCGCTACAGCGAGAGCCGCGAGGACGAGGAGGACCGCGAGCTGGCCGAGGCGGTGGGCCAGATCCTGCCCGAAGCGGGGATCGACGTGCTGGCCTATAGCTGCACCTCGCGCTCGGCGCAAAAGGGCGAGCAGGCGATGATCGATCTTCTGGCCGGGGCCCGCCCCAGCACGCCCGCCACGACGCCGCTCACCGCGGCGCAGGCGGCGCTGACGCGGCTCGGGGCGCGGCGCATCGCCGTTGTGTCACCATACAAGCGGAGCGTGCACGAGACGGTGGTGCGGGCCGCGTCGGCGGGCGGGCGCGAGGTGGTGCGATCGTCTTGCTTCGACTTGGGGCTTGGCACCGATTTCGCGCGGCTGCAGCCGGAGATAATCGCGCAGGCGGCGATCGCGGCGGCGGGCGACGACACCGACGCGGTGTTCATCTCCTGCACCGGCATCCGCGCCACGGCGGGGATCGAGCAGATCGAGGCGGCGACCGGCCGGCCGGTGGTAACCAGCTCGCAGGCGCTCGCCTGGCATGCGCTGCAGCTCATCGGCATGCCGGACGCACCCGGCCCCGGCCGGCTTTTCGCAAGGAACCGCTGATGCTGCCCCGCTTCGACCATCTCATCTTCGTCGTCGACGACCTTGCTGCGGCGGCGGCGCGCTTTGCGGGGCTGGGCTTTGCCATCACCGAGCGGGCCGACCGCGAGGCCGGCCCCACGGAGAACCGGCTGATCTGCTTTGCCGATGGCAGCTATATCGAGCTGGTGCGCTTCCGCGACCCGGCGCTGCTACGCACGCACCGCTTCGCGCCGGTCGCCGATGGCGGCTGGGCCGACTACGTGCTGCGCATCGACGACCTGACGGCGGCGCATGCCGCGATTACCGACGACGGACAGCCCACCTCCCCGATCCGCAAGGTACAAAAGACGCTGGCCGACGGCGGCAGCTGGGAGGTCTGGCTCAGCCATTTCGGCCGCGGCGTGGGCGATCCGGCCATGCCGATGCTGGCGGAAGACCGCACGGCGCACAATCTGCGCGTGCCCGACACGCAGGTGGTGCACCCGAACGGCGCCACCGGCATCGCCGGCGTGCGCATCGCGGTGGACGATCTCGCCGCTTCGAGCGCGCGGCTCTGCGCCGTGCTGAGCCCGGTGCCGGCCGCTGGCGCGGGCGGCGGGCAACGCTTCGCCACCGCCGCCGGCTGGGTGGAGCTGCTGCAGCCGGCGCCGGGAACGGCGGAGGCGGCGCGGCTGCAAACGGTGGGCCCCGGCATCATCGACGTCACGCTGGCCGGCCCGCGGCCGGCAATCATCGGCAACGCTCCCTAGTCATCAGGCATCAACCAGGAGGATAGCCTCGTGCTCAACGAACTGCATTCCAATTACGTCGATGGGCATTTCGCCGTGCCGAAGGGCGCGGCGCGCATCGACGTGCTCAACCCGTCGCGAAACGCGGTGATCTCGGGCATTCCGGACTCGCCCGTCGCGGTGGTGGACGAGGCGGTGGCGGCGGCGACCGCGGCGCAGAAGAGCTGGGCCCGGCTGGCGCCGATCGAGCGCGCCAGCCTGCTGCGGCAGGTGGCGGCGCGCATCCGCGCCAATACCGACGAGATCGCGCGGGCGATCTCGGAGGAGCAGGGCAAGATCCTCGGGCTGGCCAAGGTGGAGGCCAATTTCACCGCCGACTACATCGACTACATGGCGGAATGGGCGCGCCGCATCGAGGGCGAGATCATTCCCTCGGACCGGCGCAACGAGACCATCTTCCTGCACCGCCAGCCGATCGGGGTGGTGGCCGGCATCCTGCCGTGGAACTTCCCGTTCTTCCTCATTGCCCGCAAGATGGCGCCGGCGCTGCTGATCGGCAACACCATCGTCATCAAGCCGAGCGAGGAAACGCCCAACAACGCGGCGATGTTCAGCCGGCTGCTGGCCGAGACCGACATGCCGCGCGGCGTGTTCAACCTGGTGTTCGGGCGCGGGCCGAGCGTGGGCCAGGCGCTGGCCAGCCACCCGGGCGTCGGCATGGTGAGCTTCACCGGCAGCGTGACCACCGGCTCGGCCATCATGGCGGCGGCGGCGCGCAACATCACCAAGGTCAACCTCGAGCTGGGCGGCAAGGCGCCGGCCATCGTGACGGCGGACGCCGACCTCGAGCTCGCCGCCGGCGCGATCAAGGATTCGCGCATCATCAACAGCGGGCAGGTGTGCAACTGCGCCGAGCGCGTCTATGTCGACCGCAAGGTGGCCGACGCCTTCATCGCCAAGCTGACGGCGAAGATGAAGGCGTCACGCTTTGGCGACCCGCTCAAGGACGAGACGGTGGACATGGGACCGCTGATCAACGCCGCCGCCAGCCAGAAGGTGAAGGCGATGGTGGACAAGGCGGTGGCCGACGGCGCCGAGGTGGTGACCGGGGGCACGCCCAACAGCGAAAGTGACGGCTTCTTCTTCGAGCCGACGGTGATCGCCGGGGCGCGGCAGGACATGGAGATCATGCGCAAGGAGATCTTCGGGCCGGTGGTGCCGGTGGCGGTGTTCGACGACCTGGACCAGGCCATCGACATGGCCAATGACTGCGAGTACGGCCTCACCTCGTCGATCTATACGCGCGACCTCGGGGCGGCGATGAAGGCCAGCCGCGAGCTGAAGTTCGGCGAGACCTATGTCAACCGCGAGAATTTCGAGGCGATGCAGGGCTTCCATGCCGGGCAGCGCAAATCGGGCATCGGCGGGGCCGACGGCAAGCACGGCATCTACGAATACACCACCACCCACACGGTCTACATCGAGACCTGATCTCGCCGCTTCATCGCGGGTCGCCGCACTCGGCGGCGGCCCGATCTGGCACTAAGAGAGCAGCGTTCCAGTCTCTTCAAACGATCTTGCGGTCGGCGGCGCGGTGGCAACGCTGGTGAAGATGGCACTACGAGGGCCGTCTCGACCAGGCCAAGGCTGCTGCGTAGCTCCTTGATGGCAGTGTCCGAGGCGGTGATACGCCAGTAGCTTCATGGCCACACCGGTGCGGCCCCTGCGTTTCGCCGGCGCAAACCGGTACGGTCGTCGAGGCCGCGTATTCGGCCGGCGCCACCAACTCTGACGGAGCAGCAGGCTTGGCCCTTTCGGTCACGGCCACGGCGAACCGCTTCACCGCCGCGATTTCGGCCCTCTACAGTCGCCTCAGCCGGCCACGGCTGGTGACAACACAACGCTCTCAGCAGCAGTCTCCGGCCGGTCGACGGCGATCGTGTGCATGAGATCTGCCACTATACGACGAACGCAACGGTCGGGGACGCGGGCGAGTGCGCTTAGAATCCTACTGGTCCAACGCGCAGGCACAAACTCTCCGCCGCAGCGGCATTCGTTCACGCTGCGCGCAACAGCATCCCGAAAAGATCACGCGGATCATCGGGATCGGCAACGAGATCCAGTTGCTCGGCCAGCTCGATCCGCCCGATCTGGTCCCGCACGTAGCGCAGGGCCGCGTAGTCCTCGACGGCAAACCCGACCGAGTCGAACAAGGTGATCTGGCGCGCATCGGTACGTCCCCGCGCTTCGCCAGCCAGCACTTGCCACAGCTCCGTTACCGGATGGTCAGGCGGCATTTGCTGCAACTCGCCCTCGATCCGCGTCTGCGGCGCATATTCGACGAAGATGTCGGAGCGCCGCAGGATGTCGGCATGCAGCTCCGTCTTGCCAGGGCAGTCGCCGCCAACGGCGTTGATGTGAACGCCGGCGCCGACCATGTTGTCGGTCAGGATGGTGGCGTGGCGCTTGTCGGCGGTGGCCGTGGTGATGATCTCGGCTCCGGCGACCGCCTCCTCCGCCGACGCGCAAATCTCGATCGCAAAGCCCAAGCCATCGAGATTGCGCTGGCATTTTTCGCTCGCAGCCCGGTCGATGTCGTAGAGCCGCAGCCGGCCGACGCCGAGCACGGTTCCGAAGGCGAGCGCCTGGAATTCCGCCTGGGCGCCATTGCCGATCAGCGCCATGGTGCCGGCTCCGGGCGGCGCGAGCAGACGCGCGGCAAGCGCCGAGCTTGCTGCCGTGCGCAGCGCCGTGAGGATCGTCATCTCACTCAGCAGCAGCGGATAGCCCGTCTCGACATCGGCGAGCACACCGAAGGCCGTGACAGTCTGCCGGCCGCTGTGCACATTGCCGGGGTGGCCGTTGACGTATTTGAAGCCATAGAGGACGCCATCGCTGGTCGGCATCAGCTCGATGACGCCGGCATGACTGTGCGACGCGATCCGAGGTGTCTTGTCGAAGCTGCGCCAGCGCCGGAAATCCGCCTCGATGTAGCCGGCGAGCTCCGCCAGCATGCGGCCGACTCCAATCGCATGCACGAGCCGTATCATGCGCTCGACACTAACGAACGCCACCTGGCTCAGCGGACCTGGAGATGACGCTGTCATGGACGCATCGCCGCCGCCTGCGGCGCGAACAGCTCCAGATCG
This sequence comes from Devosia sp. 67-54, assembly GCF_001899075.1. GTDB lineage: Bacteria > Pseudomonadota > Alphaproteobacteria > Rhizobiales > Devosiaceae > Devosia_A. The sequence goes on from NZ_MKVA01000009.1 coordinate 260,428, forward strand.
GCCCAGCTCATGCGCGCGAGCACGCTGAGCCAGCGCTCGGCGCCGCTGCCGACTGCCTGGTTGACGACGATGCGCCCGAACAGATTGACGAGTTGCAGCGCCTCTGCTGAGGCGATGCCGATCTCGTCGCGGAGCAGCATCACCAGATCGTGCATGGCCGCGGCGACATTGTCCTCGAGGCTGGTGCGCGACACGCAGCCGAGGACGCCCAATCCCTCGCCGTCGCTGATGCGGGGCGCCGGCAACGGGCGATCGGGGTGTCGCTCGAGACGGATGCGCACGGTCACGTCCGCACTGGTCTCGAGCGCCGTTCCGGTCAGTTCGCCCTCCCCCATCAGCGCATGCACGTCGCCGAGCGACAGCAACCCGCCCAGCACGTTGACCGGCAGCAGCATCGTCGCGCCCGGCCGCACATGCGGGCAGTCGAGATTGCCGCCGTGACCGGCGCCATAGAGCAGCGAGCTCAGCGCCCGCCCCGCCGGCGCGGTGCCGATGGTGCCGATCATCGGCTGCGCGCGGCAGATGCGCGTGGTCCCGCCGATGCGCAGATGCACGGACTCGCCCTCGATCTCGGCGATGGTGAGGACCGGCGCCGCGGCGTCGGCGAAGGCCGCGCCACCGAAACCGGCCGCCCAGTCATGCGCGACATGGGTGACGGCGTAGCGTTCCCGCCGGCCGAGGGCGATATCGACGATATCGACCGCCAGCCGGTCGCCGGGCTCGGCACCCTCAACGAAGATCGGCGCGTTCACCGGATTGTAGCGCCCGCCGATATAATCCAGAATGTCGTTCTCGTCGCGCAGCGTCGGCGCGCCTGCCCCGAGGCGATTGGAAAAGCAGTCCAGCGTCTCGATGACGATGGTGGCGCCCGGCTCGACCACCAATGCCGGCTCCGCCGCGGCGTCGAACACATATTGGTGCCGCGCTGCCGGCACATGCGCGGCCCTGGGCGTGAAGAGGCCGTTCACGACGCGGCCTCCTGCACCTTGCCGCGCGCCGCGGCGATCAGCCGCCGCGTGTAATCGTCCCGCGGCGACCGGAACACGGCAGCGGTATCGCCCTCCTCGACGATGCGGCCGCGATTCATCACATGCGCGCGGTCGGCGAGGTTGTAGGCCGACGGCAGGTCATGCGTGACGATCAAGGTGCTCATGCCACGCTCCGTGCGCAGCCGGCGGAAGAGCTCGAGAATGCCGGCCCGGATCGAGGGATCGAGCATCGACACCGGCTCGTCGGCAACCAGCAGCTCAGGCTCGAGCACCAGCGCGGCAGCAATGGCGACACGCTGGCGCTGCCCGCCCGAGAGCGTGTGCGGATGCCGCCCCAGGAACGCGTCCGCCGGCGCGAGGCCGACGAAGCCGAGGGCTTCGACGATGCGGGCCTGCCGCTCCGCGCGTGTGCCAAGCCGATGGATAGCGAGCCCTTCCAGCAGAATCTGCTGCACCGTCATGCGCGGATTGAGCGCTTCCGACGGGTCCTGGAAGATGAGCTGCACGCGCCGCCGCCAGGCTTGGCGCTCGCTGGCGCCGAGCGTGTCCACCGGTCGCCCGCAGAACCGCACGGCTCCGGCACTTGGAGCCTGCAGGCCCAGAGCTGTGCGCACGATGGTTGTCTTACCCGACCCGGAGGCGCCGATCAGGGCCACGATCTCGCGACGGCCGACGGCAAAGCTCACATCATTGACGGCGATCGTCCGCGGTCCGCGTCCGAACAGTCCGCCCCCGATAAAAGCCACGAGACATGATCGAGCTCGAGCAGATTGCGGTCGTCGCTCATGGCGCCTCCGTCAGCTCGAAGCGCGGCAAAGCGGTGATCAGGTCGCGAAGATGCACATGTGTCGGCCGCGCCATGAGCTCGCCCACCGCGCCGCAGGCAACCATTTCCCCTGCCTGCATGACCGCGAGGTCGCCGGTCATGTGGCTGACGAGCTGCAAATCGTGGCTGACCAGAACCAGCGTCAGCCCAAGCTGAGCGCTGAGCGAGAACAGCAGCTCGACGATCTCGGCCTGCACGATGGGGTCGAGCGCCGTGGTCGGCTCGTCGGCCAGCAGGATTTTCGGCGCGCAGGCGAGCGCGAGCGCGATGACCGCGCGCTGGCGCATGCCGCCCGAAAGTTGATGCGGATAGGCCGCAGCGACCGAGGTCGGCAGGCGTACCATGGCAAGAAGGTCTTCGACCCGCCCCCGCGCCGCGACCGGCGTCGAACCGTGAAATCTGAGGACCGCGCCGAGTTGCCGGCCGATCGTACGGACCGGACTGAACGGATTGGACGAGGCTTGGAACACCATCGCAGCCCGCCGCCAGCGCAAGGCGTTGAACTCCGCCTCAGGCCCCTGCAGCACATCGACCCCGTCAACCACGAGCCGGCCGCTGACTTCCGCCGTCGGCGGCAGCAGGCCGAGCATGGCCAGCAGCAACGTTGACTTGCCGCTGCCCGACTCGCCAATGATCGCGAGGTGAGCGCCCGGCTCGAGCGCCAGGCTCACGTCGCGCACCGCATGCACTTCGCGCGCGCCGGCGCAGATCCACACATTGAGGTGCTCGATCTCGATCATCGGCATCAGCGCGACCTTTCCCCACGCAGGCGGAAAGAGCGGATGCGCAGGTCCGTTGCCCTGAGCCGCGGATTCAGCGCCTCCTCGAGACTTTGGGCGAGCCAGTAGCAGGCGGTGATGACGAGTCAGATGCAAAGCCCCGGCGGCACGATCATCCACCACGCGCCATTGAGCATGGCGTCGCGCTGGAAAGCGAAGCGGATCATCGTCCCCCAGGAGAGCAAATCCGTGCCACCCAGCCCGAAAAACTCGAGCGCCGCCTGGGTAAGCACGGCAAGAGCCACCGCCAGCGAGCCGGTCGTGCCGATCAGAGGCAGCACCTGGGGCAGAATGTGGCGGAGTAAAATATGCAGGTGCCCGGCTCCGAGCGATCGCGCCCGCTGCACATAGAGCCGCTCGCGCCCGGACTTGACCTGCGCGCGCACCACGCGGGCCGTCGTTGACCACAGCAGCAGGCCGATGACGAGAATCGTGTGGTCCAGCCCGGGACCGAGAATGGCAGCGGCCGCCCGAGAACGTTGTTATAGTACCAGACCATCTTGACGTTGGTCTCGTTGGCGTCCGAGCCCGAAAGGCCGAAATAGACCCGCGCCATATGCTGCGGCGCGCGCTCGAGCACCATATGCGCCAGCGTGATCGACGCTTCGGTGCCGTGTCCGACATAGGCATGATACTAGGCAAGCTCGCGCGCCTGCTCGGCAATGGCGTCGGCGATTTCACGCCGGCCATAGCCGACATTGACGCAATAGAGTCCGGCGAAGGCGTCGAGCAGGCGCCGGCCGTCGCGATCCTCGATATAGACCCCCTCGCCGCCGGTGACGATGCGACCTTGCCTTTCGCCGCGCGCATGCTGGCCGAGATGGGTCGAGGGATGGAAGAACGAGTCGCGGTCCCAGCGATCGAGTTGGTCGTTGCTCAGCATGGCGCTTCCTTTGCATCACGTCGCTGACGGCGGGGCCTATGTGACCTCGATGGAGATCCCTGAGCCCCAGCTCGAAGCCTTCGCACCGTATCGGGTCGCATTGCGCGTCAGCGCTTCGGGCGTGTCGATCCGCTGGCGAAGATAGCCACGCCTTGACAGACGCTGACACCAAACTGAGCACCCGCGGCCGATGAAGCATCTGCTACGAGGCAGTTTTGGCGACGATTCGTCTAAGCCTCCGGCAGGAGCCGCTGCAACGGCAACGGCGTCTGTTTCACCGGAGCGGTCACCACATAAGTGTAGTAGCGCTTGATGCCGACGTCGCGGCCGAGCAGCGCGTCGATGAGATCCTGGTATTCGGCCAGATGCCGCACCACGATCTTGCACAGATAGTCCATGCCACCGCCGATGGCCCAGCATTCGGTGATTTCTGGCATCTTCCCCACTACCTGCTCGAAACGCTGGAAGTCGGCCTTGCGATGGCTGTCGAGCTCAATCTCAACGAAGACGATGACCATCGGCCCGAATGTCTTGAGCGAAATCTGCGCGCCATAGCTCTCTATGATTCCGGCGCGTTCCAGCCGCTGCAGACGTTCCCAGCAGGGCGTCGCCGACAGATTGACCCGCGCCGCCAGGGCCGCCTTGGAAATACGACCCTCGCGCTGCAGGATTTCGAGAATCCTGACGTCGCGCGCATCGAGCCTCCGTGCGGCGATGCGGCTCTCGACCATGGATGCCTCCTTCGCATGTCCGTCGCCCGTTGAAGCTGTACAAGAGCAGTTCGAGACCACAAATCCGTTGCGCCCAGACCTTACGCGTCCGGCGTCCGGAGGTTGTGATCGCGGGGCGTGGGTTTCCAGTGCTACTTGCCCAGGATCAGAAAGAGCACGGCTTTGCCGCCTTTGACAGCGGCAGTCGACAATCTGCGATCAAAGCTCGCCAGACGCCCGCCATTCGCTTTCGCAAGCGCGAGCAGATAGGTGTCGGTGACCTGCGCCGAAGTGAGAATCTTGCGTGCATCGACGTGCTCGACACCAACCAGGCTCAGATTGTCAGGCCAGAAGCTGTGGCCCGGAAGAGTCCGGAGCTTCTCGACGATCGTTGCGACCAGAGCCGGCGACCCCGGAGAGTTGGGGTATTTCGGATTGCCAACAATCCGGATGACGCCACTTTCGGTCAAGGGACAGGTGGACCATGACGCCCTGCCCTCTGCTTCGAACCAGCGATGCGCGTCCTCATGCGCGACATGGCCAGGATCAATCAACGCGATCAGGACATTAACGTCCAGCAGAAAGGTCACGGCAACTCATCGCGCAACGCATTGACCGTCTCCAGCGTGACTGGGGGCGTGCCCGATCTTGCTTTCAGCAGCGGGATGCCATTGCGTTCGCCGCCGCCTGCAGGTCGGCGCAGGGAGCGGCGCGCGAGATCGGAAATAACCTCACCCATGCTCCGATCCTGCTGTCGCGCCATCGCCTTGGCCGCTTCGAGCACGTCGTCATCGATCGCCAGTGTCGTTCTCATCTCTGATCGTCCTAAGCGCGCATCAGTCATCACGCATCATATAATGCGAAAGCCGAAACTGCTCAAGACCAGGCAGCGGCTCGGCAAGTGGGTGCTGCGTTCGGACGGGCCGGCGCTGACCAAGGCGGTGCTTGCGGATGCCGGCGTCACGTCCGCCGACGCATTGTCGAGCTGGCGCCGGGAATGGGGCTCACGGCGCAGCGCATGCTCGAGCACAGGCCACATTCATATGTCGGCGTCGAGCGCGCTGCCGAAGCTGCCGCCTTCATGCGCCAGCGTTTGCCGCCGAGCCCGAGCCTCGTGTACTGACCGGCACGGCCGAGCAGGCGGGACTTACCGAGGGGACCGCCAGCCTGGTCGTTGCCGAGGCAACGCTGACGCTCAACGCGCCGGCGCACAAGCAGGCGATCGCCGCGGAGGCTTTCCGTATCCTCCGGCCTGGCGGGCGCTATGCCATCCACGGGCTCGCCATCGTGCCCGACGGCGTCGCCGATGGCGTCAAAATCGAGACGACGCTGTCGCGCTCCATCCATGTCGGCGCTGGTGCAGTCGGGTAATGGCGCTGGTCGAGGTGTGCGACCGCTATCTCCTCGAAACCTGGAGCCGCTACGGCCAGACCGAGCGCCGCATCCTCGTGGCCCAGCAGGTAGGCCTCTACTCAAGCGCGTGTGTCTGCCGCCCGACCGAGCGAGCCCCTGTGGGTGAAGGCAGCAGGATGCGGGCATAGCCCGCACGAAGGCATGCGGCGGGCGATGAACAGGCCGGTTTGCGGCGGCGTGCCCGTCAGTCCCGGCCGGTGAGATCCCACCAGCGCTGGTCGAGGCAGAGAAACCGGTCGGCCTCGTCGGATGGGTAGCCGGTCGCTGGGCGGGGCGATGCGCCTCGCGGCTTCGATTGAACTCTGCGCTGATTCAGCTAGATGGGAATACACGGTTCGTTGAAAACTCCGCAACTGGTTGCGTGAAGCGGTCACGAATCCCCAATGCTGGCCCACGTCACATCGCGCTCCAGGCGATTGAGCCTTTGCCTGCTCAACCAGCTCTCGCCTTGGCCGTGTGGAAAGAACTGATCCCAGTGACGTTGTTTTTGGGCGGATCACCCGGCAAGTATACGACCCAGCCCAGCATGGTTGCGTACCAGCTGCTCTGACGATCGTGACGCTTCGGTCGGCCAACGCTCTGCACGATCAAGCCGCCCATGACCTTGAAGTTTCGTTGTGATGGGGCCTTCGATGTGGAGGTCGGCGATTCTCATCGCCAGATGTTGCAGGTTCGGCAGGAACGGCGATGCGCTTGGGCATTATTGGAGCAGGTCTTATCGCGGCGAGGCATATCGCAGCTTTGGCCGAGGCCGATCCGGACGTTTATCCGGTCGCATTCCTGTCGCGTTCGGTGGAAAAAGCCGCGCAGGCGGCACGCAGCTTCGGCGGCGAGGCGTTCGACACAGTGCAGGCGTTCATAAGGCAGGGACGGCCGGATGCCGTGATCGTCACGGTGCCTCCCAGCCAGCATGGGCCGATCGAACTCGCGCTGGCGGAAGCGGGAATTCCGTTCCTCGTTGAAAAACCCATCGGCCTGGACGACGCGATTCCCGATCGCATTGCGGACACCCTGTCGCGGCGCAATCTGGTCGCAGCGGTCGGCTACAACTGGCGCGCTCTCGACACGCTTGCCGCTGTGCGACGGCAGATTGAGCAGACACCGATCCGCATGGTCATTGGACGCTTTCACATCGGCACGCCGCTGACGCCGTGGTGGCGTTTCGAGGCGCACAGCGGCGGCCAGATGTTGGAGCAGGCCTGCCACCTCATCGACCTGTCCCGATATTTGGCAGGCGCGGGCCAATTGCTGGCGGCAGCCGGAACCCGCGGGGCGCTGCCTGGAGTACCGGACGGCGATGTTGCCGGGACGAGCGCGGCACTGTTCCTGTTTGGCGGCGTACCTGGCGTGATCACCGCCGCCTGCGTGCTGCCGAACGGTCCCGGCGCGGAGCTGCGGCTGATCTGCGAGGGCTGCGAGATCGCGATCGGCCTTGCCGGTGTCACGATTGTCCGCGGGCGGGAGAGCAGCCATACGGCGTCGGGCACCAGCAGCTACGCGCTGCAGGATCGTGCCTTCTTCGACGCGGTGCGCCGCAACCGTCCCGACGTGGTGCTGTGCCCCTATGACGATGCGCTCGCGACGCATCGTCTGGCCCTCGCCGCCGCTCGGCAGATCCGGCAGAACTAGCGCCGTTTTCGACAACTTCGACCAGCGCACCGGAATCTCGTTGACCGGCTCGCATATTCGTGATTGCTTAAACCAAAATAACGAATATCGTTCAGCATTGCTGAATGTATGGGAGGTAAAGCTGTCCGACCGCCTCACCTTGTCCGAGGGCGACCTGCTGCGGTTGCGCCGGTTCTCGACGCCGACCGTCTATAATGGCTGGGAGCAGATCAGCGCCGTGGACCGCCGCGGCGTCGTCAATCGCGAGGATGTGCGGGATTTCATGCCGCAGTTCGGCGCGATGGTCGGTTATGCGGTGACGCTCGAGGTCGAGCCGAGCAATCCCGACCATCTGACGCACAAGGACGCGCCCCAGGCCTACCGGGCTTATCTGGAGAGCGTGCCCGGGCCGAAAATCGTCATCGTCAAGGACGCCGACAGCCCCGGCATCATCGGCACCTATGTGGGCGAGGTGAATGCCAGCCTGCATCGGGCGCTCGGCTGCGTCGGCATCATCACCGACGGTGGCATCCGCGACGTGGTCGAGATGACCTCGCTCGGCTTCAAGGCGCTGGCGCGGCGGCTGTGCGTCGGCCACGCCTATGCCTGGCCGGTGCGTTGGGGGCACGAGGTCGAGGTCTTCGGCCTCACGATCCGCCCGGGCGAGCTGGTGCATGCCGACCAGCACGGCTTCATGGTCATTCCGGAGCAAGACCAGACCGGCGTTTTGGCGGCAACCCAGTTCATGGACGCCAATGAGTGCACTTCGGTGATCGAGGCTGGCCAGCCGCTACGCGGCCGCAGCATGGCCGAAACGCGGGCGGCGATGGTCGAGGCAGAACGACGTTTCGGCGAGGCTGCCCGCCGGCAGTTCGGCAAGTCCGGCGAATGGTGAGAGCAGGGACCTCCGGCTGGCGCCGGGGACAATCGGAAAGCAACCCAAAGGGAGGGGACGGTATGCGTGTCAGGCTGAACAAATGGCTGGGTGCTGCGGCACTGGCGTTGATGGCAGGGGCCATCGGGGTCGGCGCCACGACCGGCGCAACTTACGCGCAGACGCAGCAGATCAAGCTGGTCGACAATTTCATGGCATGGAGTCTATCGGATTACGAGGCGGCGACCGGCAAGACCGTCCCCGCCTTCAAACAGTCGCCACAGTTCGACGCCGCAGTCGCGAACGGTACGCTGCCGCCGGTCGCCGACCGGCTACCGGTGCGCGAAGATGTAATGGTGGAGCGGCCGCGCGACGCCGTCGGCACCTATGGCGGCACCATCCGCTACAACGCCACCAATCCGCAATCGTTCGGTAATATCGGCTACTCGGCCTGGGACGCCCAGCTCGCCGGCTTCACCACCAATTGGGAAATCGTCTATCCCGATATCGCCCGCAGCATCGACATGGCGCCCGACAACATGTCGGCCACGGTCAAGCTGCGCCGCGGCATGAAGTGGAGCGACGGCGTGCCGCTCACCGCCGACGACATCCTGTTCTTCTTCAACGATATCGCCGGCCAGGGCGATCTGCCGCCGCTGCCGGGGAACCTCGTGCTCGGCGGCAAGCCGACCACAGTGGAAAAAGTCGACGACTTCACGGTCATTTTCCATTTCCCAATTCCCAACCCGGCCTTCATCCTCAACGTCGCACGCGCCGAGGCGGGCTTCCCGCTGGCACCCGCGCACTACCTGAAGAAATGGCACAAGAAATATAATCCCGACGCTGAGGCGCTTGCCAAGAAGGAGGGCTTCTCGTCCTGGGTGGACGCCTTCGTTTCGCACCAGAATGGACAGGTCTCCGACTTCCAGGTCGATCCCAACCTGCCGGTGCTGAAGCCGTGGATCCTGTCGCAGGTGGACCAGTTCGGCAACGAGTACTTCAAGCGCAATCCGTTTTACTGGAAGGTCGACACCGAGGGCAACCAATTGCCCTATATCGATGAGCAGGTGCGCATGCTCATCGCCGACCCCGAGGTGGTGAAGTTGGACGTGCAGTCGGGCCAACTCGACTATGCCGACAAATTCGCACAGGCCGATCTGCCGGTGCTCAAGGCTGGCGAGAAGACCGGCAACTACACCACGATGCTGTTCCGTGCCGACCAGGGCGCGGCGATGAAGTACCAGTTCGACATCACCGTGGACGACCCGGTGCTGCGCGACATCTTCAATGACATCCGCTTCCGCGAAGCGATGTCGCTGGCGGTCAATCGGCCCGAGATCAACGACACCATCTTCTTCGGCCTGGGCGTTCCGCGCCAGTGGGGTGTCTCGTCCGCCTCGCCGCTCTATGAGGATTGGGAAGGCCAGTATTTCGCCGACTACGACGTGGCCAAGGCCAACGCCCTGCTCGACGAGATGGGGCTGAAGAAGGGGCCGGACGGGGTCCGCCTGCGGCCCGACGGCAAGCCGCTGCGCCTCGTGCTCGACGACGCGGTCAACCGCGTGCAGCTCTCCGAGCTGATCGCTGAATACTGGACGGCGGTGGGCGTACCGACGCAGGTCAACACCATCACCAGAGAGGCGTTCCAGCAGGCGGTCATCGCCAACCAGGTGCAGGCGTCGGTCTGGTTCGCCGACGTGGTGTCGGAAAAGGACATGTATACGCGGCCGATCTGGTTCCGGCCGCCCTACGGCCTCGACACCAATCCCGTCGGCGGCGGCCTCGCCTGGCGGCAATGGGAGCTGACCAACGGCGCGCAGGGCGAAAAGCCCCCGGCCGAGTACGAGGCGCAGCAGAAGCTGGTGACGCAGTGGCAGTCGACGCCAATTGGATCTGACGACTACTACAAGCTGGGCAAGGAAGTGGTGGCCAACACGGTCAAGCAGATGCTGCACATCGGCACCGTGGGCGAGGTCCCGTACATCTACACCCGCTCGAACCGCATCAAGAACTTCCCCGGCGAGAACACGCTGTTCATCGACCATACGCGCGGGGCGCATTCCGAGCAGTGGTATCTCGCCAACTGACCTTTCGCGACCAGCGGCCCGGGCGGCGATGCGCGTCCGGGCCATCCCCTTTCCGCAACACAGCAACCGCCGCGCGCAGCGGCACCAGGGTCCAGCGATGCCTCCCCGTCTCAGCCAGGTCAAATACCAGCCCGAACTCGCCCGCTCCTATCTGGGCAGCCCGAGCGTCGTCCGTCTCGCCGACGGCGCCCTCGTCGTCAGCCACGATTATTACGGCGTGGGCTGCCCGCGGAACCATGAGTCCGAGGAAAGCCTCACCTCCATCTATCGCTCCGAGGACGATGGCGCGACCTGGGTGAACATCACCCACATCATGAACTGCTACTGGAGCACGCTGTTCGTGCATGAGGGCGTGCTCTACATCTTCGGCACGTCACAGCAATATGGCTCGATCGTCATCCGCCGCAGCGACGATGGCGGCTATACGTGGACGCATCCGACAGGTCCCGAGAATGGTTGGCTGTTCGCCGGCGGCTATTATCACGACGGGCCGAACTATCATTGCGCGCCGGTGGCGGTGACGATCCATAACGGGCGCATCTACAAGGCGTTCGAGGATTGCACGCCCTGCGTGTGGGGCACCGGCTTCCAGGCCTGCGTCGTGTCGGCTCCGGTCGGCGCCAATCTGCTCGACGCGGCCAACTGGACGATGAGCAACAAGCTGCCCTACGATCCGGCCTGGGTGCCCAAGGAGTGGGGCCGCACCCTGAAGCCGGGCTGGCGCGAGGGCAATGTGGTGGCCGATCCGGACGGGCAGCTCTGGGACATCCTGACCTTCGAAGCCGGGCCGCTCGAAGCCGAGAAGGCGGCGCGGATTCGTATCGAAGATGACGGCAAGCGGATCGTTTTCGATCCGGCGCGGGACTATTTCGATCTGCCCGGCTGCAAGGCCAAGCTGACGATCCGGCGCGATCCGGTCAGCGGGGAATACCTGACCATCGGCAACGCCCTCGACGATATCGAGGTGCTGCGGAAATGGGCGCGCGAGGAGGACGACAGCTTCACGCGCTTCCACAAGGATCATTCCATGCGCCAGCGCAACAAATCCTATCTGCTGGCGTCCAAAGATCTGTGGCACTGGCGGCGGGTGAAGCTGCTGATCAAGGACGACACCGGGCTTGGCCGTGAAGATTCGATCCGGCTGACGGGATTCCAGTACACGGACTGGCAGTTCGACGGGCCCGACGACCTCATCTACGCGGTGCGGTGCGGCTATCGCGGCGCGGCCAATTTCCACGACGCCAACCGCATCATGTACGGCACCGTTCCAAATTTCAGGACGCTGCTCTAGCAGCGCCTCCGTTCTCGGTCTGTGAGGGGCAGCGATGCTTTCCTATATCGTTCGTCGCCTAGGCTACATGGTCGTAGTCCTGATCCTCATCTCGATCGTCTGCTTCTACATCATCAATCTGCCGCCCGGCAGCTTCATCGAGACTTTCGCGACGCAGCTCGAGGCGTCGGGCGCGCCAGCTAGCCAGGCTCAGCTTGACTATCTGACAGTGCGCTACGGCCTCGACCAGCCCCTGATCGTGCAATACTGGAACTGGATCATCCCGCTCGTCACCCATGGCGATTTCGGCTTCTCGTTCGAGTGGCAGCAGCCGGTCTGGTCGCTGATCGCGGACCGGCTGTGGCTGACCATCATCGTCTCGCTGGTTTCGATGGTGTTCGTCTACGCGGTGTCGATCCCGGTGGCGGTCTATTCGGCGACGCACCAATATTCTGCCGGCGACTATGCAGTCAGCTTCCTGGGGGTGATCGGTCTCGCCGTTCCCAACTTCCTTCTGGCGCTGGTGCTGCTTGTGGCATCGGCGCGCCTTTTCGGCATCACGCCAACCGGGCTGTTCTCCCCCGAATATATGAATGCGCCTTGGAGTTGGGGGCGCTTCGTCGACCTGCTCATCCATCTGCCGGTTCCGGTCGTCGTGGTGGGTCTCGCCGGCACAGCGGCGACGATCCGAATCCTCCGTTCGCAACTCCTAGACGAATTCCAGAAGCAATACGTCGTCACCGCCCGTGCCAAGGGCGTCCCGGAGGGCCGGCTGCTGTTCAAATACCCGTTCCGGGTGGCGCTCAATCCGATCATCTCGACGGCGGGGCACTTGCTGCCCGAAATCGTCTCCGGATCGACCATCGTCGCCATCGTTCTAGGCCTGCCTACGATCGGTCCGCTGCTGCTGCGCGCCATCATCGCGCAAGACACCTATGTCGCGGCCAGCTCGCTGATGCTGCTGGGCGTCCTGACGGTCGTCGGCGTCGTGTTGTCGGACATCCTGCTTGCGGTGCTCGATCCGCGCGTGCGGATGGGCAGGTCGAATTGAGGAGGCGGTCGTGACCGAGTTGCTTTTCGACGCGGCAGACGGCCCGCAGGGCGGCCATATCCTGTCGCGTGGCCAAATCTTTTGGGCGAAGTTCACGCGCCACCGCGTGGCCACCGTGTCGCTGGTGTTCATTGTACTGCTCTATGTCGTGGTGCTGGTCGCCGAGTTCGTGACGCCCTATGATCCGTTCAACCGGCATGTCGGCTATCTACTTGCACCGCCCACGGGTCTGCAATTCGTCGACACTGACGGGCAGTTCCATTTGCAGCCCTTCGTCTACGGGCTCAAGAACGAGCTCAACCGCGAGACCTTCCAGCGCGAATATGTGGTAGATACCAGCAAGCGCTATCCGCTCGCGCTGTTCGTCAAAGGCGACGCGTACCAGCTGTTCGGCGTCATTCCGACGGATGTGCATCTGTTCGGGGTCGAGGGAGATGGCAAGGTCTTTCTGGCCGGCACCGATACGCTGGGACGCGACCTCTTTACACGTATGATCTTCGGGGCCCGCACCTCGCTATTTGTCGGGCTGTTCGGCCTTTCGATCGGCTTTGCCCTCGGTCTCTTCTTCGGCGGCATCTCGGGGTATTTCGGCGGCACGGTAGACAATCTCGTGCAGCGACTCACCGAATTCCTTCAATCGCTGCCGACACTGCCGCTGTGGATGGCACTGGCGGCGCTCGTGCCGCAGGATTGGACGCCGACGCAGGTCTATTTCGGCATCTCGACGGTGCTGGCGGTGGTCGGCTGGACAACGCTGGCCCGCGTCGTGCGCGGCAAGCTGCTCAGCCTTCGTGAGGAGGACTATGTGATGGCGGCCAAGGTCTCCGGCGTCAGCGAGGCGCGCATCATCCTCACGCATCTGCTGCCCGGCTTCACCAGCTATCTCATCGTCTATCTGACGCTGGCGATTCCGCAGATGATCCTGGGCGAGGTCGCGCTGAGCTTCCTCGGGCTCGGCCTACGGCCACCGGCGGTCAGCCTCGGGACGCTGCTGATCGATTCGCAGAACATCCAGACGGTGACGCTCAGCCCCTGGCTGCTGGTGCCCGGCGGCCTCGTGGTGCTCATCGTCGTTGCCTTCAGCTTTCTCGGGGACGGGTTGCGCGATGCGGTCGACCCGTACAGGACCTAGACGCATGGACGAACTCGGTGATCGCACGATGGACATGACGGACTCCGCCTCCACCAACCAGCCGCTGCTCGAGGTCAAGGATCTGCGCGTCGTGCTGCCGCTGCTCGAGGGCAATCTGGTCGCCGCCGACGGTGTCAGCTTTGCGATCCGGCCGGGCCGGACACTCGGACTGGTGGGTGAGTCAGGCTGCGGCAAGACCATCACCGCGCAGTCGATCCTAAAGATCGCGCCGCGCAAAGCGCGTACCGATGGCCGCATCCTGCTGCACTACGCCGACCGGCCGGCGACCGATATCATCGGGCTCGGCGCTGACGACCCCGAGCTGCTGAAGATTCGCGGCGGGGAATGCGCGATGATCTTTCAGGAGCCGATGACATCCTTTTCACCGGTGCACACCATCGGCAACCAGCTGATGGAAACCATCCTGCTGCACCGCACGCGCCACCGGCGCGAGGCTCATGATCTCGCCGTCGCCATGCTGGCCAAGGTCGGCATTCCGGCGCCGGCGGAGACGCTGAAGAAATATCCGCACCATCTGTCGGGCGGCATGCGGCAGCGCGCGATGATCGCCATGGCACTTGCCTCGCAGCCGCGCTTGCTCATCGCCGACGAGCCCACCACGGCGCTGGACGTTACGGTGCAGGCGCAGGTGTTGCGCCTCATGAAGGACCTGCAGCACGATCTCGGCATGGCCATCCTCTACATCTCGCACGATCTCGGGGTCATCGCGCGGATGGCCGACGAAGTGGCCGTCATGTATATGGGCTCGATCGTGGAACAGGCGGCGGTGCGGGACCTGCTGCGCACCCCGATGCATCCCTACACCAGGGGGCTGATGGCGTCGGTCCCGCGCATCGGCAAGAAATCCGGCGAGCCGCTGCAGTCGATTAAGGGCAATGTGCCGGTACCGATCAACAAGCCGCGAGCTTGCGGTTTCTTTCCGCGGTGCCCGGTCGCCATCGAAGGCGTATGCGACCGCGTCGTGCCGCCGCTGACGCCGGTGGCCGCAGGCCACAGCGCCGCCTGCTTCCGCTACAGCGAGGTCGTCGCTGCGGCCGGTCTCGACCAGGGGGGCGCCAATGTCCACTGACCCCCTTCTGAAGGTCGTGGGCCTCAAGAAATACTATCCGATCGAGAGCGGGCCGCTCCGCCGCGTCACCGGCCATGTGAAGGCCGTCGACGACGTCAGCTTCGAGCTGGCGCGCGGCGAGGTGCTGGGGCTGGTCGGCGAATCCGGCTGCGGCAAGACCACGCTCGGCCGCTGCATCGTGCGGGCGATCGATCCCACGGGCGGAGTGGCGCAGTTCGTGCCGGAGGGCGGCATCACAGTCGACTTGGCCGCTGCCGGCAAGCGCGAGCTGCGCGAGGTGCGGCGGTACATGAACATGGTCTTCCAGGACCCGTTCTCGTCGCTGTCGCCGCGCATGACGGTACGCGAGATCATCGGCGAGCCGCTGCGGGCGCAGAAGGTGCCCAGCCACGAGATCACCGAGAAGGTCGAGCGCATCGCGCAGATGTGCGGGCTCAATCCGGCGCATCTGTCGCGCTATCCGAACGCGTTCTCGGGCGGCCAGCGCCAGCGCATCTGCATCGCCCGCGCGCTGGTGACCGATCCCGTGCTCGTCGTCGCCGACGAGCCGGTGTCGGCCCTCGACGTCTCTATCCAGGCCCAGATCCTCAACTTGCTGCAGCGCCTGCAGCAGGAGCTGGGGCTGAGCTTCATCTTCGTTGCGCACGATCTGAGCGTGGTCGAGCATATCGCCAATCGCGTCGCGGTCATGTATGTCGGCAAGATCGTCGAATTGTCCGATACCGAGGATTTGTACGCGCGCCCTCGGCATCCCTACACGGAAGCCCTGCTGTCGGCGGTCCCCCAGCCGGACCCCGATGTCGCCGACGAGACGATTATCTTGGGGGGAGAGGTGGCCAGTGCCGCCAATCCGCCGAGCGGCTGCTATTTTCACCCGCGCTGCCGCTATGCTCGCGAGGTCTGCCAGAGCGACGCGCCGCCGCTTCGGGAGGTCGTGTCAGGCCATTTTGCGGCCTGTCACTTCGCCGAGAGCCTGCAGCTGAAGGGCGTTGTGCCCGAGCCGGAGAAGGAGCAAGGGGTACCGTGACCAGCACAGAACGCAAAGCCTCTACGAATAAGAGCCTGGCTAAGGCCGTACGCGTTCTCAAGCTGTTCAGCGCGCAAGAGCCGCGTCTGCCGCTGGCCGAAATCAGCGCGCGCCTCGAGATGCCAAAAAGCACGACGCACGCCATCCTGCGCTCGCTGATCGCCGAGGGGCTGATCGAAAAGATCGGCGGCGAGGCCTATGCGCTGGGCACCGGCATCCTGGCGCTGTCGCAATCGGTGCGCGTCAATGTCGAGTTCCGCGACCGCGCCGCGCCGCATGTGCGGGCCCTGGCCGACAAGGTGGCGGAGTCGGTTTACCTGACCTTTCGCGAAGGCGACCGCATTCTCTACATCTACGCCGTGGAATCGTCGCGCCGCCTGATCGCCCGGACGGCGGTGGGCGACCGCATGCCGATGCACTGCACCGGCGTCGGCAAGGCCATCCTGGCGTTTATGCCGCCCGACGAGGCGCGTGGGATCCTGGAGCGGGTGGGCATGCCCCGGGTCACGCCGAACACCATCACCGTCGTTGACGAGCTGATGGACCAGCTCGCGGTGATCCGCACGCGAGGCTATTCCTTCGACAACAGCGAAAACGAGATCGGCAACTACTGCGTCGGTGCCCCCGTGCTTGACGCCAGCGGGCATGTCATCGGGGGCTGTTCCATTTCCGGTACAGACCCCGAGATCATCGGAGCCCGCGCTCCCGAAATCGGGCGGCAACTCATCGCCTGCTGCTTCGATATGTCCCGCAACCTCGGCTACGTGCCGCCCTCCTATGCGCAACTGCATGCGACAGTTCGCTGATTTGGTGAGTCCATGAACAAGCACGCCACGACGCTGGCCCCCCTCAACGGCATCATGACGGCGATTCTCACGCCGGTGCACGAAACCCTGACGATCGACACCGATCGGCTCGTCCGCCATGCGCGCGACCTGCTTGCTCAGGGTGGCAGCCGTATCTCCACCTTCGGCAGCACGGGGGAGGGCGTCGCCTTCGCCCCGGCCGAGAAGCGCGAGGCCGTTGCGGCGTTGCTGGCCGCCGGCGTGCGGCCCGACCAACTCCTGCCGGCGATCATGACGTCGTCGGTCGGCACCGCGGCCGCTGAGATGCATGACCTCGTCGCGCTGGGGTGCCGCGACATCCTGATGCTGCCCCCGTTCTACTATGGCGCGCCGTCCACCGCAGGCCTCGTGGCCTTCTTCGAGGCGGTGTTCGAGCGCGCCGGCCGGCCGGACATCCGACTGGTCCTCTACAACATTCCCCACATGACCGGCGTCACCATCACGCATGAGTTGGTGCGGGCGCTGCAGGCCGGAAAGGGTCCGCATATTGCGGGAGTCAAGGATTCGACGGGCGATCTCGCGAGTGGTGTTGCCTATGTCGAGGCGTTCCCCGAGCTGGCGATTTTCACCGGCGACGATCGCGTGTTGCCGCATCTGCTGAGGGTGGGCGGCGCCGGCATGATCGGCGGGTTGCCGAACCTTTATGTCGAGGACCTCGTGGCGCTCTACCGCGACCCCGACGGCGCGCGCGCCGCCGAGCTCGCGGCACTGGCGGCGCAGCGCATTGCAGAGATCGACAGTGCGGGTGGGTTGCTGGCGTTGAAGGCCGGCCTGGCCACCCGCACAGGCGACGAGGCTTGGCGCCGTGCAATGCCGCCGCTCGATGGCAGCTTCCGCGCCGGCAGCCGCTGACATCGGTCATGCCGAAGACGGTTCCAGGTGCCGAATGTTGAGTGTGCCCCGCGGCCACCTATGGATGCACGTACTTGCAGGCGTTCGGATGTGGGAGAGTAGTGGCCATCCTACCCACGGCAGCGTGGATGACGACGCCTCCGGAACGGCTCAAGATGGTGAAGCGCTCCACGTGACAGGCAGAAATCCATAGGCTCAGCCTATGGCTTTTCTTCAGGGCTGGTGAAGGTGATATCCATCGATTGCCCAAATGTGGTCGCCAAAACCGCAAGCCGAAAAATGAACGGCGAACCGATTCCGCGTGACCATGTCGCGTAAGCCCCACGTTGTGGGGGCTTCCTCAATGACCGAGAACCATCTTCTGTGTCGAGGAAAGCGACGGCCGCAATGAATTAGAGCGCCGTTCTCGATGCATACGCCCATTGGTGGCGGCCTCCGGCAGGATAAAGATCGCGTTTTCGCCACTCAGAGTGACCACTACTCAACCCTCCTCGTTCTCCAGCTCGATGCACGCAGTGCGAGATGAGTTTTCCATGATCATTTGGCACTGGCGGTCGCTTAAGCAGATGATTTGCCCGATCCCGTGGGCTCGGATCTGTTCGTCCTGCTTTTGTCCTTTATTGCCCGGTCCCGAGGCTGCTGGAGGGCAACTGGAATGGGTTTGGAATGTCGCGGTGCTGAGGGCGTCGGCAACCGTGAAGGCAAGGAGCAATTGGCCCCTATCCCCGCCACTGCACGCCGATGCGATCCTGGCGGGTCGTCCGGCTTCAAGCGGCTATGAGGGCACGACAGAAAGTCGTGGTGCCACCACCTATGAGGATCCTAACTCTCGTGCTCCCTATACCCGTCCCGCGATAATAGTGGCCAATAGCTCTATAAATTCCAATTTATAAATTGTAGAAGAAAGTGGCACTGTCAACAGGGCTGAAAGGGACGGCAGGCCGCGCCCGCTGACGCGCAAATTCTCGCTATTGGCCTCGTATGTCTTCGCGGCCAAGCGGACCAGCCTGACCGAGGCGGAAAGCCACCGGCTGAAGGCGGTGGCCGAAAAGCTGAAGGTCAGCGAGGAGGCTGCGCTTCTCCTCGACAAGACCGGCATCACCATCGGCCAGGGCTACCTGTTCCTCCGCCCCGAACTGGTCCGCAGCCTGCTGCAGCCGCGAGCGACTCTATCGTCAGCCGCGAGCAGAGCCTCGCGCCTGACGAGCGTGGAGCGCAAGGGAAAGAACGATGTTCTGTCGCAGCTTATCCTTTTACCCCGCCGGCGGTGAGGCCGGCGATGATGAAGCGCTGCAAAGCGAGCACCAGCACGATCACCGGGATCAGTTGGATCGACGTGCCAGCGAACAGGACGCCCCATTCGACATTGCTCTCCGTTGCCAGCATCTGGCTGAGAATCAGCGGAGCCGTCCTGGCGCGCGTCGACGAGAAAACGTAGGCGAAGAGAAACTCGTTCCATGACGCAATGAAGGCGAAGGTCGCCGCCACGATCATGCCGTGCACGGCCAGTGGCATGATCACGCGCAGCAGAATGGATGCCGTGCCCGCCCCGTCGATCAGAGCGGCTTCCTCGAGCTCCTTGGGCACGGCATCGATGAAGGCTTTCATGATCCATGTCGCGAAACTGAGCTGAAACGTCGCATAGATGACGATGAGCAGGATGTGCGTGTCGTTGAGCCGCAACGCATTGACGACGGGAAACAGCGGCAGGGTGATGATGATCGGCGGCAGCATGCGAATGAGCAGCGTGAAGATCGCCGCGCCGCTCAGCACACGGCTCTGATAGCGCGAGAAGACGTAGCCCGCCAGCGACGCGGAGACCACCGTCAATAGCGTCGTTCCAACCGCGATGACCAGGCTGTTGAGCATCGCGTCGGTGAATGTCGGCCAAAGCGTGAACAGCTGCTCATAGCTCTCCAGCGTCGGCTGGAAGATGAAGGTCGGCGGTACGCTGAAAATGTCGCGTGGCGGCTTGAACGACGACGCCACGGCGAAATAAACGGGCACCGCCGACCAGATCGTCATGACCAGGATAACGCTGTAGCGGATCACCTTGATGTGGAAAGGATCTTTATCCAATTTTCGACGACCTCAGATACAGCCAGCGGACATAGACCGTCGCGATGGCGAGCGAGACGACCAGCATGATCAGAGCCGTCGCCGCGGCGACGCCGAAATCCTGGTAGCGGAAGCCGTATCGGTAGAGGTAGGTGGCCATGACTTCGGTAAGCCGCGCCGGCCCGCCCTGGGTCAGCAGCCACACCTCCGAGAACAGGCGAAGCCCGAAGATGTAGCGGAAGATCACCGCCACCAGCACCACCGGCATGATTGCCGGCAGCGTGACGTTGAAGAACGCCTGGAACCTGTTGGCGCCATCCACAAACGCCGCCTCGATCGTCTCGCGCGGCTGGTTCTTGACCGCGGCGTAGATGATCAGGAACGTGAACGGAAAGCTCTGCCAGATGGTCAGCAAAGATACGAGAAACAGGGCGTGCCAGCGGTCGACGACCCAGTTCAGCTGGCCGAGGCCGAGCCACTCCAGCCCGTAGTTGACGATCCCGACGTCGGGCTCGAACATGTAGCGCCACATAACGATCGCCGCGACCTCGCTGACGGCGTAGGGCATCAGGATGATCGAGATGATCACCGCCCGGCCGATCACATTGCGCGCCAGCGCGAGCGAGAGGCAGATCGCCAGAACGATCTCCACATAAACGACGATGTTGACCACGATGAGCGTGTTCAACGTCGATCGCCAGAACACCGGATCGGAGAGAATGCGGACGTAGTTGTCGAGCCCCACCCAATTCGATTCGACGCCGAAGCTCGACGAGTTGAGGCTCATCCAGACGACGTAGATCGACGGCACCAGCAGGATGCAGCCCAGCATGATCATGACCGGGGCGGTCAGCAGGTACGGCATTAGCCCTTTTGGACGCACCCTATCCTCGCATTGTCCTCGCACTGGCCGGTCGAGCTGAAGGCCCGGCCGGCACTTTCACCAGCGGCGCTTTATTGCTTGAGGAGGGCGCGGGTCTGCGACGCCACATCCTTCATTGCATCTTCCGCGGAGCTGGCACCGATCAGCACCGATTGAACCGCGGCAGTGAAATAATCCGCCGCCTTGGCGGACTGGGGGAAGCCCGGCAGAGGCGGCGTAGCGTTGGCGATCGCCGCGGCCTCCGCGTCGGCATAGGTAAACGCCTTCTGCACCCGCGGATCGGCATAGGCCGCCGGACGCACCGGTCCGTTCCCGTACTGTACCGCCATCTGCACGATGCTCTCGAGCGACGACATGTAGCGGATGAAATCCCAGGCGAGATCTTTTCTGGTGGAGTTCTTGGGGATGACGTACCCCCAGAATTCGGTCTTTGTCGGGGGTGCCGCATGTCCCGCACGCGGCGGAACGGCAATGACGGCCATGTCGTTCGGAAACTTCGACGCCTTGCTGTCGGCGTAGACGAAGGTACGACCGAACGGCGAGAAAATCATCGCGGCGCGACCTTGCTGCATCAAATTGTTCGTGTCGGCGGGCGGAACAAAGTTGAGGAAGGCTTTGGGGAGCACGCCGTCTGCGAAGAACTTCTGCAGCTGGGTTATCGCCGCAATCATTTCCGGCGCATCCGCCTTGACTTGCATGTCCGGTGTAATGAACTCCGCGCCGAAATTGCGATAATATTCGGACAGGGAGGCGACGGTCGGGCCCTCGAAGATCAGCCCGGACACCTGCGTGCCGTCGGCGCGCTTGTAGGTGAGTTTCTCGGCGTAGTCCAACACCTCCTCGAATGTCTTGGGGTACTCGGTGATGCCTCGCTCCTTGAGCAGCGCGGTGTTCATATGGAGGCCCTCGGTGGCGTGCCGGAACGGGACGCCATAGAGCTTGCCACCATAGGTCATGGCCTGCCTCAGGCCGGCGCTGATCCCGTCCAGATTCTCGATCGGGTTTGCAGCCTGGTAGGCATCGAGCGGATCGAACAGATTGACGATGTTGTCGCTGAGGAAGCGATTGAGAATGATGGAAACGTCCACGGTCGTTTCGGCAAGGCTGGCTTCCTGGAACAGCCGCGTATGGTGCGAATCGACGTCGAGCGAAATGTATTCGAGCTTCAGATTGTGGCTGTCGGCCCATGCCTGCGCGATGCTGGCCCCGAACGACTGAACAGCCCCGCCCAGGATCCTGAAGTCGCCCTCGGCCGCCCGCGCGGGCGTGACCAGCGAGCCGGCCAGCGGCGCCCCCAGAAATGTCGCCGCCATTCCTGACAGCACACTCCGTCTATTCGTCTGTCGCATATCCCTCTCCCATGATCTCGGTAGCCACCATCTGACGGCTCACTTTGTCCGCTTCTCGGACAAATTTAGTTTGTCCGCAATTCGAACAATAGTCAATCCACAATGGGCAGCGTTCCGACTTGGCTCGCGGCCGCGGGAGCGCACCCCGCACTGCTATTAAAGGCTCGCGCCTCGCTGCTCACCACACCATCGCTCAACCGATTGAATCCTTTAAATAATCTCCTTAATAAGCGGCAGCTTCGAGAGGAAGCGACCTGGGATGATAACAGCAGCAGGGGGGCGCAGAAGTCGACGCTTTTTCCGTTTCGCCCGCAGGTGCCTCTCGCATCGCAAACTGACGGATCGCGGGCAAATATTTGTCCATTATACGACAATGTCAGACCGACAAGCGACTCGATGCCGCACAGCTTCGGCACGGCACATCCGCTGCGCCTCAGGCACACACCTGCGCGCGCTAGAGACGCACATCGACGGGTGTGCAGCCGCATTCGATGCTGGAGCAAGCCGCTTCGAGCACGGCGACGATGTCGCGGCCGAAGCGGATGTTGGGGCCCACGGGCGCGTCGGTCGAGCCGATGCCGTCGATCAGCAGCCGAACCGCGCTCGCCAGGCAGCTCGCCGCCTCATAGGTAAAGGGACCGCCCCGAACCACCCCGTCACCGCCCGAAAAGACATATTGCTCGACACTGCCCCGGGTCAGCGACTCGTCCATCTGGTCCAGCGTCACGATCGATTCTGCGCCGCCGGCATGCAGAACCCGGCATGCGAATTTCGCCTTGCGTAGCCGCCTCGCCTCAACCTGCATTGCAGGGCCGAACACGGGGATGAAGATCGACAGCACGTGCGGCCCGAGATCCCACAACGTGCCGTAGTCGCCGTTGCGCCAAACGGAGGCCGCGAACGGGCTGCCCGGCAGCAGCGCCCTCGAGCTCCAGCTGGCCTCGCCGCGACGATGCCCGCCCGCCCGGGCGCGGGCAATCAGGTCGTTCGCGCCATCGACGAAGAATCGCGTCAGGAAGACGACGGCGGACAACTGCCGTCGCTCCACGACCTCCACCAGACGATCCGCCTCGGCCAGCGTGGTGGCCACCGGCTTCTCGATGAGCAGGTGCTTTCCGGCATTCGCCGCCTGCAGCGCCAGAGCGGCCTGGATTTCGGGCGGCACCGCGAAACTCACCGCATCGACCTCGTCGAGCAACGCGTCGAAATCAGCAAAGCTCTGGATCGCGAACTGATCCGCCAGGGCCCTACTCCGCTCCTGCGTCCGCCCCCAAACGCCCACGAGATCGACCGCAGGCATTGCGGCGAGCGTCGGCACATGCACGGTCCCCGCCCAATGCCCGTTGCCGCAAACGCCGATACGCAGGGGGCGCCCCTCAAGGCTTGGCCGTTGCATCATCATCCACCCATTCCCTTCCCACCAATCCACAAAAGCTGTCGCTATTCGGTCGTCTGTCCGTGTTTCGGATGGCGGGCGAAGGCTCGCGAGCCGCATAAGCCTTGCCCGCCGCGCAGCCACTGCTCAGGCGTCAAGCCGGAAGCAGTGTTCCGCCGTTCTATTGGCTTCGATATAGGGCCAGTCATAGTCGACCCCGAGGCCAGGGCCGGACGGAACGGGCACGGTTCCATCGCCGGAAATTGCAGCCAACTGGTCGCTGTAGCCACACTTGTAGACCGGCGGAACGAGGTTCGGCATGCCCGGTCCGACCAATGTCATCTCGTAGAAATGGGTGTTGCGCATCGCCGCAACGCAGGCCCGGTGCGCCGGGCCGCAGCCATGCACCTGCAGGTCCATGCCGATCGATTCGGCAAAATGGGCGATCTTCATCGTGCCGGTGATCCCAAGATCATATTCCGGATCCGTATTGATCATGTCGCAGCCGCCGGCCAGGGCGAAGGCCGCCTTCTGCTCCGGGCCGCGAATATGCTTGGAGACCAGCAGGGGCGTCCTGAGGTTGTCGCGGAGCATCTTTTGACCGATGACCGAAACCCCGCAGTCACGGTACGGGTCCTCGTACCAAAGGCAGCGGTTCTCGTCGCACGCCCGTCCGACATAGAGCGCGTCGGCGTAGGTCCGCAACTTGCAGCTCGGATCGGCCATGAGCTCCATGTCGGCGCCGACTGCCTGGCGCACCGCCCCGATCACCCGGGCCTCGCGCCGGCGGTCGCCATCGTGCCAGCCATGAATCTTGAAGCCGGGCACGCCCTGTTCGCGGCACGCGACGGCGAAGTCGGCAAATGCCTCGACGCTATCGAGACCGCCCGGAATGTCCTGGCCGTGATGCGTGCTGGCATAGGCCGGCAGCCGCTCGCGATAGGCGCCGAGGAGGCTGGCGATGGATGCGCCATATTTGCGCCCGACCAAGTCCCACAGCGCGATGTCGAGCGGCCCGTGGCCCATATGGTCGTAGGCGCGCGCCTCGCGCTTCAGATCATCATAGATGGATTCTCGATGCTCCGGGTTGCGCCCCAGCAGCCTCGGCGCAAGCATGAGGGTCTGGCCGAGCGCCGACGGGGTGCCGACCCAGTGCGTGACATAGCGCCCCTCGAGCCCGTCGTCGGTGCGGATGGCGACCCCGTAGCGCATGACGCGACGCGTCTCACCCCTGGCAAAAACCATGGTGCTGGCGCCCGTCGCCTTGTCGACGGCCAAGGACAAATCGTTGACCTCGAAAGTGAAGGGCAGGATGTCGACTTCTGTGATGGTGCTCATGCAACTCTCCCGCGGCTCAACCGCCGGCTAGGCCTGCGTCTTGCGGCTGGCGCGATACCACCGCTCGAGTGCGGCCATATTGCCGAGCGTATCGGCCCAGGTCATGGCTGGCGCCTCGGGCTCGGTCCTGCCGGCCGCGACACCATCGATCAGCGCATTGACCTCGTGCTCGTAGAGCCAGACATCGTCATAGATCACGATTGTCTGCGGCTCCTCGCCATCGCGCGTCAGCACCAGCTCGCAGCGGCCGCCATGGATGCCGCCGCCGAACCAGGGCGAGCGGATCACGAGATTGCCTCCCGTGCCATAAAGCCGGGCCACCTGACCATGCTTCATGGCGATGCCGGTCGAGATCTGCGCCAGGACGTCGCCGGGAAACCGCAGCGTTGCGAGCGCCAGGATGTCGACGCCGACCTCGTGGAAGGCAGCCATGGCCTGCACCGACTCCGGATTGGCGAAGGGCGCGCGCCGGGCAAGGCCGGCAAACAGACGCGCCATCGACATCGGATAGCCGCCGGCGTCCAGCACACCGCCGCCATACTCGTCGGGCCTGTAGAGGCGATGGCTGCTGAATGGCCGGGAGAAACCGTATTCCGCCTGGATAAACCGGAGATCGCCGATGGTGCCGGCCTCGACGATCTCGACGGCCCGCCGGATCTGCGGATGGAAGCGATACATGAACGCCTCCATGAAGAAGACCTTGCTCTCGCCGATGACGGCGAACATCTCCTCGACGTCCGCAAGCGACACGCCGACCGGCTTTTCGCACACGATATGCTTGCCGGCCCGCGCCGCTGCCTTGGCGAGGCCGACATGGCCGGCGTGGTTGACCGCGATGTAGACAGCGTCAATCTCCGGGGACGCGATCAACGCCTCATAGGACAGGACCGGCAGGCCGCCGAAGCGCGCCGCGATATCGGGACGATCCGGTGTCCGGCTGGAGATCGCGACCAGCCTGGCGCGAGCGCTGTGCTCGATGGCATCCGCGAATGTCCGGGCAATTCGGCCGCTCCCCAATATGCCCCAGTTCAATGGTGTCGACATCGATCTTCCTCGGGTGCGACCTCGAGCTGAACGGGATTCACCGCTAGGCGTCCGCGTCCGGCGCGAAAGCGCGGACGATTTCGATCGCCAGCCGCACATCCTCGGCCGCGTCCTCGAGGGTCGCCTCGAAATCCTTGCCGTTGACGAGCGCGTCCCACAGCGACATCCACTCGATCGCGTAGGGACTGCGCGCCGTATCGATCACGCTGAACGGCTCGTCGCCGGCGCCGTGGCATTCGAGCCGGGTCGGCAGATGACGGACATAGGGATTGTCGTACTGGATGCGCCAGCGCCGCTCGCCGGTGAAGATTTCGATATGGGCGTCGAACCTGCCCACCTGGTCCGAGCCGGTCTCGTAGGTGGCAACGAAGCTGCCATAATCGAGGAGCGCCGAGACGTAGCGGCCATCGCGCTTGCAGCTCGCCGCGATCACGCGCCGCGGACTGCCGACCAGGCCCCGCAGGGCGGAAAAGTCGTGGCTGGAGAGCCTGTTCAGCAGGCGAAACGCATTGCTGCTGGCCTCGGGCACGTCGCCGATGGCGGCCCGCACCTGGCGGTCCGCGCGTTCCGACCGCTCGCGCGCCGCCGCCTCGGGGAGATCGCCGGCGACGAGCAGGGCCTTTTTCTGCTCGTTGAAATAGGCGTTGGGCCCGATGATGGCGCGCATCGCGACGTGATGGATATCGGGCGCCGGCCCGAGCGCCGCTTGCAGCTTGCGATAGGCGTCCGCGTGGCGGCGCATATAGCCCACCGTGACCTTGCGTTGCGCCGCGTCGCGCGCCGCGATCATCGCCGCGACGTCCGCAAGGTTCAGGCAGACGGGCTTTTCGAGCAGCACATGGCATCCGGCGTCCAGCGCCGCGATGGTCGCGTCGGTGTGGTACTCGTCGCTGTTGAGCACGGCGACGACGTCGAGCTGCTCTGCGGCCAGCATCGCGTGAAGTGAAGAGTGGACACGCGGAATGCCGTGACGGGCAGCCACCGCCTCGGCATGGGACAGCGAGAGATCGCAGCCGGCGACGACCTCGAAGCGCTCCGGCATCGTGCGGAGCACCGGCAGATGCACCACCTGGGCGACCAGCCCCAGGCCCACGAGGCCCACCTGTAGCGTCGTCATTCCAGTCTCTCCGCCTAAGATTATTTGACCACAATACGGTCATATAGACCATTTTACGAAACACTATCGGAGTGACCATGGTGATGCAAGGGCGGAAAGGGCGGTCCTGGAGAGTGCCGCCCTGCCCTGCTCTTCACTGCGTGGCCCGCGCCAGGCGAGAACGCAGTACCTGAAAGGCCAACGCTGGTCGAGTTGCCAATCGTTCACATTGATCATATCGTGGGCAATGTCATAGCTTGCGCGTACCGCGGAATGTGCGGGTTTGTCTGACAGCCGAGTCCACCATCCCGGGCCCAGCGCTTGCGGCGCCACGATGCGAAGCGATAGAGGAAAGATATTGCCGGCTCCGATCGCCGCTTTCGATTCGGGGCAAGTCTTCGCAATCGAGAATGGGACGTGTCGACCGATGAGTCAGGACAATCTGAAAAGCATCGTCAAGATGATGTCGATTCTCGATTGTTTTTCGACACTGGAGCGCAAGCTGTCGGTCGCCGAGATCGCCAAGCGGACGAACATGCCGCGCGGCACCGCCCATCGCATCATTCGCACGATGCGCGACCTAGGGCTGATGGAGCAGGAGCGCCAGCGGGACCAGTACCGGCTGGGCATGAAGCTGTTCGAGCTTGGCACGACCGTCCTCGCCAACATGGATCTGCAGCGCGAGGCCCAAAGCAGCGTGGAGTCGTTGACGCGCGTGAGCGGCGAGATCGTGCACCTGTCGGTCTTCGACGGCATCAATTCGACGGTCATCAATCGGACTGACCCCGAAGGCAAGCGGGTCAACACCCTGTTCGTGCTGGAATCGTCGCCCGCCCATGCGACGTCGTCGGGCAAGGTCGCCTTGGCTTTCCAGTCTCAGGCCACGCTCGACAGATTCCTCGCGCTCGGCCTGCGGCGGATATCGCCCAACACCATCACGGACCCGCGGGTTCTGCTGGAGGAGCTGCAGACCATTCGTGCCAACGGCTACGCTGTGGACAACGAAGAGCTAACGCCTGGAACAAAATGCGTCGGGGCCCCGATCCGCAGTGCGTCCGGCAGGGTTTTTGCCGCCATCAGCGTCAGCGGACCGGCCCGGCGGTTCGCGCCGGAGCGCATCGAGGCGTTTGCCGACCTCGTGAAGCACTACGCCGAAGCCATTTCGGCCCAGCTCGGCTATCGGCCGCACGAACAGGAAGAGGCCGAAAAGGTCCCCCCTGTCGCCACGCCGAAGCGGCCCGCCACGCGCAGAAACTCCGTCAGCCCGGACGCGTGAGGACCAGGACTCTCGCAAGCATTTCAGGCGGCGGTATGTCCTTGAAGAGCCGTGTCCGGATCCCGGCACGCACGCGATCAGAATCGCGCAGAATCGCGCCCATAAAGCGACTTTCGTCGCTTGAGTTTGCCCGCATTATGGTGCATTAGTCCATTCTACGAACCATCATCCACAGCCTGCCATGCATCGCCGCGTTAGTGATGACGGCGTGGCTGCGGCGGAGAAAGAACCCTTATGCCCCGCAACGCGACGACCTCCACGAGCATTTTCAGTCCGGACCACCCGACTGCCAGGACGCCGATCATCATCCCGGGCCAGCCGATTGCGGACCCCGCCGGGATCATCTCCGACGAGGCCTCGGCAGAGGCCCTGACCAAGGGCAAGGCATTCGCGCAGGAGATCGAGGATCGCTTCATCTCGGACTTCGAAAAGACCGAGGCGCTTCATCAGGCGGGCAAGGTGACGGAGCGCGACCTCATGGTCCACGTCTCCACCTTTGTGTTCACGCAGGACACGCTCTACGTGACCTATTACGCCAACACCAAGGAGCACAAGGAAGATCCCGACAGCCAGACGGCGCGGCTCGTCTACTGCCCGATCGCGGATCCGACGAACAAGGTCTTTCTGGACATGCAGTCGGTGGGCGACGACTGCTACGGCAATGTCGTCGAAAAACTCTACGACACGATCCTCATGCAGAAGGACGACGACACGCTGTATGTCCTGTGGACGGCGCAGATCGGCGGCAATTACTATCGGCTCTATCGCTCCTTCACCATCTCGACGCAGGCCCTGGGGCCGGTGCAGGTGAACCGCTTCCAGGTCGGCGACATCGTGAACGATTTCAGCACCACGGGCATGCAGGCGGCGCTGACCGAGAACGGCGTCGGCTACAAGCACATGTATATCGACATCGGCATCATGCAGAAGCTGTCGACCCGTAGGGAAAATGGCAAGCTCTACTATTATTCGGGCGCGTACACCGGGGATTTCACCTGCATCATCAAGAGCCGGGACCTGGTCACCTGGGAGTATGTGTCGCAGCCGAGCTTCCTCACCCAGTCCAAATGGGAGAACGCGGTCTACGTCATCGGCGATGTGTGCTATTATTTCGTACGGCAGCAGGAGAGCCATTATGGCTTCCTCACGGCGTATGATCTGGTGCGCGACCGCTGGGCGACGCCGGTGCTGATTGCCGATTGCCAGTCGCGGTCGGACTTCATCGTCTACCAGGATCAGCTCTACCTCTTTCACGCGCCCAAGGATCGGGAGCATATCGGCATCATTCGCGTCGATACCGAAAATCTCGCCAACAGCAGCGTGGTGCTGCAGGCGAAGATGCAGTCGAGCTGCTTCTACCCCTTCGTCCAATACGGGCCGGGACATGAGCTCTTTATGTCCTACACCGTGGCGCGCCAGCACATCCGGCTCGCCGGCTTCACGCTGAGCAAATATCTCTGACGCATGCCGCCCTACGCCGCGCCCCGCCGCATTGCCGGAGGGGCGTGACTAGACTCACGTTACAGCAGACTGAGAGCTAGGTGTTCAGTCCCGACATGAGGTGTGTTGGGACTGAACAACTAGCCGGAGACCCCATCGAGCATCAGCTTGAAGGCCACCATACCGGGGTCGTCGAGGCCTATGGTGCGGTCGCCGAAGATGCGCGCACGGCCGAGCCTGTTGGGCCTGTCGCGGAACCGGTCGATCGTCTGCTGTGTCGCATGGCGCATGACCGCAAGAATGTCCGGCGCATCGGACAAGCCAAGCGCGGCGGAGGCGGCAGCGTCGATCGGATCGAGCACCGTCTTGTCGCCAAGATTGCCGCGGCCACGTTTGGCCATGGCCGCGCCGGCCCCTTGCAGCAGCGCGGGCAGGCGCTCCCACGGGACCGATTGCTGGCCCTTGAGCTCCTTGGCGGCGGACAGCACGGCCGTGGTCAGAAGTGTGCCGAAACTGGAGCTTGAAACCGAGGCGATCGCCTGCGCGCAAGCGGCCAGCGCCTGCCCCAGATCCTGGGGCAGGTCGGGCGCCACCTCGTCGAGCTTGCGGAACGCCTTGAGCAATGTGATGCCCAGATCGCCGTCGCCGATCTTGCCGTCGAGCTCGGTGAGCGTTTCGTGACCGCCGGCCTCGAGCATCCGGTGGACACTGGCAATGCCGGCCTGCACGGACCGCGTCGTCAGGCTCATCACGCCACCGTCCAGAAGGCGCAGTCGGCTGGTGCCGCCAACAGCGGCTCGAGCTCGTCGTCGAGCCTGAGGACGCTCAACGAGACACCCGACATTTCCATTGAGGTGGCATAGCGGCCGACCAGCGGCCGGACGATGGTGACGCCGGCCTCGGCGAGGCGGGACGCGAGGCGGCGATAGAGGATGAACAGCTCTTCTGCCGGCGTGGCGCCGAGGCTGTTGAGCAGAATCGAGACGCGGCTCCCCTTGCCGGGCCCCTGCTCGGCCAGGATGGGATCGAGCAGCGAATCGGCAATCGAGTCGGCGGGCGCCAGCGGACCACGCGTCACCCCCGGCTCGCCATGGATGCCCATGCCGATTTCCATTTCGATCTCGCCGATCTCGAATGTCGGCTTGCCGGCCTGCGGCACCGTGCAGGGCGACAGGGCAACGGCCATGGACAGCACGGAATCCGCCGTCTTTTGCGCGAGGCGCGTGACAGCGGCGAGGTCGTCGCCGCGCGCCGCCGAAGCGCCGGCGATCTTGAAGGCATAGACCATGCCTGCAACACCGCGGCGCTTTTCGCGCTCGGCGCGCGGGGCGCTGGCGACGTCGTCGGCGAGCAGCACGGTGGTGCTCTCGATATTGTCCATCTCGACGATCTCGCCCGCGAGATCGAAATTCATGACGTCGCCGCCGTAATTGCCGTAGAGACGCAGCACCCCGCGACCGCCATTGGCCGCGCGCATGGCAATGGCCATTTCGTCGGCAGACGGCGACGCGAACACATCGCCAACGGCACAGGCGTCGAGCAGGCCGGCTCCGACATAGCCGGCAAAGACCGGCAGATGGCCGGAGCCGCCGCCCGTAACGATCCCGACTTTGCCCCGGATGGCACCGGACGGCCGGACGATCACGCGGCGTGACTCAGCAGCGAAGGCATAGTGCCGCGGGAAGGCGAGCGTCATGCCCTCCAGCGTTTCATCGGCATAGGCGAAGGGGTCGTTGAGGATTTTCTTCATGGGTGCACCTGGAGACTGATCCTGACAGAGGCATGCCGGCACTGCTGCCCCCGATGATGCAATTTGCGCATGAGGCAGTGCGATAAGCATCGGCCTCGGCAGCAATGTCAACGGTCAGGCGGCGACCTTGAGATCGATCGCATTGGCCCGATCGAGCGCGTCTTTGATGCGTTGGACCTGCTCGTCGGGCACGCGGTTGAACGGCGCGCGGGTGGGTCCGACCTTACGCCCCTGCAGGTTGACGGCCAGCTTGACGCCGGCGGGCCAGTTGTAGCGGCTCACCTGACTGCACACATCGGTGATGGCGAAGTGCAGCTTTTGCGCCGTGGCGATGTCGCTGCGCTGCAAGGCGTCCCACAGCGCCAGCGAAT
Source organism: Devosia sp. 67-54 (assembly GCF_001899075.1). Lineage (GTDB taxonomy): Bacteria > Pseudomonadota > Alphaproteobacteria > Rhizobiales > Devosiaceae > Devosia_A. The sequence goes on from NZ_MKVA01000009.1 coordinate 291,844, forward strand.
GGCGCGGCAGGATGGCGGCGGCGCCGGAGATCGATCCCTTCGCGCCAAGCGCGAGGCCCGGATAGAGCAGCCAGTCATGCGCCCAGGTGACGGAGATCTTGTCGTCGATGGTCATCAGCAGCTCACCAAGGGTTTCGAGCGAGCCGCCGATGCTCTCCTTGGTCGCGATCAGCCCGGTCTCCTCCAGATTGGCCGCCATGCGCTGCATGAGCTTCGGCGTCACCGGCGCATTCGTCAGGACATTGTAGATGACGATGGGAAGGCCCGATTCCTTATGGATGGTGGAATAGAAATCGTAGATGCCGTCGTCAGAGCAGATCTGATAGATCGGCGGCGTCACCATGACGGCCTGCGCGCCGGCATCGCGGGCGATCTTCGCGCGCTTGACCGCCTCACGGGTCGAGGTGGTGATGATGCCGGCCATCACCGGAATCCGTCCGGCGACTTCTTCCTGCGCCGCCTTCACCATCTCGCCGATTTCCTGGCCGTCGAGGGCATGACCCTCGCCGGTGCTCCCGCCGATGCAGACACCCCTGACGCCGAGCGAGAGATTGTACCGCACTTCCGTGCGCAGCAGCTCCAGATCCAGCTCTTCATTCTGGTCAAACGGGGAACACAACGGGGGGAAGATCCCGACGACGTCTTCCTTGGTCAGCAGTCTCATTCTGGAAAGTCCTCTCGCTATCTTGCTTCCGATTTTTATGACCACAATGTGGGCATATATTTCGTAATGCGATGACATTAGGCCAACAAAGGTCGGCTTGCAATCCCCAAAAGCGACCAATAATCCTTTTGATATCAACATGATGCTGATTTTGTTGCCGCTATCTTTGGCAACAAATGCTTTTCATGGCGTATTTCAAAATACGAGCGCCTGATCGCAAAATTCGGATTTGAGTCGCTCCCAATCGCATGGAAATCGCAGCTGACTACGGCCCCGAACGCTCATGATGCAGCCTTGCAGTTAAATCTGAGATACGATCATAATGTCCGTATTTCGGTCAATGAACCACAACATCGGAGATTGATGTGAACGTCCTTTTCATCGGCGGCACGGGCAAGGTGTCGTTGCGCTGTGTCGAGTGCGCGCTCGAGGCGGGCCACAAGGTCACGGTTTTCAACCGCGGCCAGCGCGACGAGGCGTTGCCGGCCGGCGTCGAAACCATTGTCGGCGACATGCAGAACCGGGCGAGCTACAGCAGGCTCGGCGACCGCAATTGGGACGTCGTGGCCCAGTTCATCGTGTTCACGCCCGACCAGATGCAGCAGGACATCGAGGTCTTCGCGGGCAGGACCGGACAATACATCTTCATCTCGTCGGCCTCGGTCTACAAGCGAAGCATCTTCGAATACGTCACGACCGAAGCGCACACGGCGGTCGAAAATCCATACTGGCCCTATTCGCAGGCCAAGATTGCCTGCGAGGCGCTGATGAAGCGATCAGATCTGCCATGGACCAATGTGCGCCCCAGCCAGACTGTCCGGACCACGCTCCCCACCGTGCTCAACGAGGGTGACGTGGTCGGCCATCGCCTGCTGGCCGGCAAGCCCGTCCTCGTGACCGGCGACGGCAACAGCCTTTGGACCCTCACGCGCGCCGAGGATTTCGCCAGGCCCTTCGTCAAGCTGTTCGGCAACGAGAAAGCGCGGGGCGAGGATTTTCACATCACGGGCGACGTTGGTTTCACCTGGGACGCGATCTACCAGACGATAGCGCGGGGGCTCGGCGTTGAAGCCAGGATCGTCCACGTCCCTACCGACACGGTGATCCGCTACCGGCCCGACTGGGCCGGCCCGCTGCTGGGCGACAAGACCGCGTCGGTGCTGTTCGACAATTCCAAGGTCAAGCGCGTCGCCGGCGACTTTACCTGCGAGACGGATTTGAGCAGAATCCTGAGCGAGCCCGTGCGTCACTTCAAAATGCGCAGCGCCGCCGGAACGCCCTACAATACCGACAGCGAAGCCCTTGTCGACCGCATCATCGCCGATCAGCTCAAGCTCGGCGCCTAACCTTCGAGCAGCGGCCGGTCCAGATTTTACGGCCGCCGCCCGCAGCTTGTAGACCTCAATCCCAGTTCAGCGCGCCGCCGTTCTGGTATTCGATCACGAAGAAGTTCTTTTCCTTCTTCAGATCCATCGCTTCGCTCATCCAGGGGAACGGGTTCTCGGTCTCGGTGCGAGCCTGTCCCCGCGTCGTGGACCGCAGGTCACTATCATCCGAAGCGGCTCTACGACGTGCATCACAGCAGGTGGCATACGACGCCGAATCCGGCTTGTCCGAGTTGCAGGACTTGGGCGGCACGTCGAAGAGAATATCGTCTTCGTCGCGAAGCGCGACCTCGCTCCGATAAGCGAGACGTTCGCGTTCCGTGCGGTAGACTTCCTTAGCGGATAGCGACGGAAGAGTATCGGAGACCGCTTTGGCTGGCTCCAGCTCGCCGAAGAAACCGATCAGGCGATACGACCGGTTCCATTCGAGAGCCCATGTGTTGCCCGAGGGATGCTTTCGCGTGATCGCTTTGAAAAAGCCGTCAGTCGCAATCGCCAACACACCTACATCCCAGGGCGCGATGGCGTCCATGAAACCCCGCATGACCGGATTGCCCCAGTCTCCCCGCCCGAAGTCAGCATCGGCAGAAAGTCGCCTAGCCAGTATCGACCTCGCATCTCTTCGCGGTTGTATGTTTGCATGGAAAGAAACGCGGTCAGATGCATCCGTGCCAGTTCAAACGCGCGATCCTGGTCGAGTTGTGGCGGCCCGGTATAATTGAATGCCAGCCCAATGCCCGGACCGAGCTGCCCTTCGATCGTGAAACTTTCCGCACTCTCGCCCACGTGCTTCTTGGTGCGGCGGCTTCGCGCCTCACGTGCCTTGCGTTCCGCGTCGCGCATTGCCGCCTGGTCCTCGGTGATCGTACTGGCCCCATGCGTCGGGCTGCATCGTGATCGTAGAAATGTCGTCTTCAAGATCGGCTTTGCGGCTGTTGCAATCGCGGCAGGCATTCAGGATCAGGTTCCAGGCAGCATCGAGCTTACCCCGGGCACGAACCTGCGCCCGATAACGTGCTCGCGTAACTTGGTCTCGGGTGTGAGCAGTTGTCCGCAATAGGCGCATGCGCAGTTGTTGAGCCGCTCCGCCCGCGTCGGGTAGAGCGTCATCAATTCCGTGGATGCGGGCTCGATGGTCAATCTTCTGTTTAGCAGAGTCGGCGCAGCCATACCCACCTCTGCCCGATATCGCTTCGAGTGCTACTGCAGGTTGGAAATCAGCATCGACCAGTAGAACTCGGCGGCGCCTTCCTCCGAAAGCTTGGTGTCGCGCTCGCCGCCCATGCCGAAGCCCATTGGCCGCAGAAAGAGCGACTGGTCGTCCGCTTCGACGGTCAGGTTCTCGTTGTAGGACGTGCCGCTGTGGCTGTCGCCATGGCTGAACCCGATACCCTTGCCCAGGCTATTGCCCACGAAAATACTGCACTTCGCCATCGCTTTGCCGTCCTTGCAGATGGCCGCCGTGAACCGGTTGGCGTCGATGCGCCGGAAGTCGCCTTCGATCCCGGGGTTGCGCGTCGAGAGCTCGGCCAGCGACTTCTCGAAAAACCGGACCATGAATTCGAAAGCGTCGTGGAGAAACCTGTCACGGTCGCGGTCGGTGAAGCTCTTGGCCAGCCGGAGATTGCTTGAGCGTAACCCGGACACCGCCCCGGGTGCGGCGCCGCTCGGCTGCCGCTGAACGGGCTGGCTCGCTCCCCTCCAGTTGCTTTCCTGCGGCGCAGCAAACCGGGCAGCCGCCGCCTCGATGGCACGGGCAACTTCGGTCAGCGCCTGGTCGCGGTCGGGTCACTGCGTCACGGCCCGTCCGTTCGTCGGCGTCGCCTGGAGCCGTCCAAACGGCGCGCGCTGCCACAGGCATTCGCGCAGGATAACGGGGATCACAGTCGCCGTTCCATCGGCGTTCCGCTCCATGGCCCGTTGGAGTTCAACGTCCTGGCAATAGTCCGATGAGAGGAAGTCGGACGAGACGAGCAACAGGATTATGTCCGCCTCCTCCAGATGATGATCGATCTCGTGCCCGAAGTCGTGTCCCGCGCCGATGCGGCGGTCGTGCCAGGTCTCGATGACGCCCTGGCGCCGCAGGGTATCGAGCTGCCGCTCCAATTGGTCGCGGAGCGCCTCGTCGGCATGGGAATATCAGAAGAATACTTTCGCGGCCAATGCCGCCTCCGGGAATCGCCGTACAACCCGCTCGCTTTTACCCGATTTCGCTGATGGATACTCAAAATGGGCAAAGTTCTGGGGCCGGGAACGTTGATCCGGGCGAAAGACGCGCAGGTAAGCGATCTCCTTGTGTTCGAGGAAAACGGCAATCGCGCCACCGCCATCGTTTTCGAGTTCAACGACGACCGCGAGGCGCTGGGCGGCATGCTGGAAGGCGACGAGCGGCCGCGACTCCGGCGCATCAACGACGATGAACTCTGCGCCAACCTTGGATCGGACTGGCTTATCGAGCCGGACGGCAGCTCCGACGCCGGACCTGGCCACTTCGAGGTGAGCCGCCGCGCGGGTTTGCTGGTCCTGACGCGCTCGGGCTGGGCCATGAATTTTGCGACCTCCTACATAGACGGCCTGGGCCGCTTTTCCTGGGAATGGCGCGATCTTGGCTCCGGAAAGGAAGTGCAACGGGTCGACAAAGGCCTGGTCTATGACCGCTGGCAACTTTGGACCGACGACAAGCACCGGGAGCGGAACGGTGCAGCTCCGGTCCTCAGCCATCATGCGCAGGCCGCGATGCGGAACGATTGACGTAGAATGCCGTTTCAGGGAATAATCGAACGATGGACCGGCCTGTGCCGGTTCTGGGCTCGTAACCCACCAGTCGTAGCGGCGGACACTGCCGGAAAGGTGTCGCCTCGTCGGCCCATGGCCGGGAGGCGGCGTTGTATGTCCAAGCCTCACGGCCAAAGAGCGCCGCGCCGTTTCTCTACGATTAGCGGTTACCAACTCCCGGTCACCAGCCTGCGCTCAGTGCCGGTCTGGTGACTGTTCGACCTAGGGGACGGATGAATGCGGCACTACCGAGAGGGTATCTTTGCGTAGTCGGCCGGGTTGCCCTGGCGCTACTTAGTCCTTCCGCCGCATGGGCCAACTGCGCAAACCCATCTGCTACCGAAGGCGAATTCATCTACAACGTCGATTACAAGGCGATGCAGTTCTGCGACGGCACGAACTGGATTTCGATAACCGGCAGCTCTTCCGGTGCGGCCGGTGTCATGGACGACAACAAGGGCGGCCTCACGGTCTCCGGTTCCGGTGCAATGTGGACTATCAATAGCGCGTCGATCCAATATTCAAAGATTCAGAACGTCAGCGGAAGCTCGCTGCTCGGCCGTTACGCCGCGACCTCAGGTCTCACAACATCAAGCGGGTCGGTCCAAACCGGTCATGCCGGCAGTTCCGGAACGATCATCGTGATCGAGTTGCCGTAACCGGCCATGATCTAGGATTTCACGCTCGCGACGACAATCTGCGCGTTCTCATTGGAAACCAGAACCGCATGATCGAGACGCAGAGCCGCGACCTTGCGGCCCTGCGTGCCAAAGTAGACGCGCGGGATGTCGAAGAACTCATTCGTCGCGGGCGCCACAACTACTATTATCGACACTCCGCAGCGACCAATCTGACGGACATCGAAATCGGACCGCCGCCGCACTTTGATGAACCGGCAGAGGCGATCATCGATCGCGTACGCAAGCTGGTTGGGACGGTTACCATCCCGCGCGACTTATCGCGCCTGCATCCCGCAATCGAGTCCCTGCTCAAGGTAGACGCGCCAAATACCTGGCTAGCAGCTACAAGTTCGTCTTCGATGCGCCGATGTTCGACACATCATTCGAGAAGCACAGGTTGCGCTTTTTGAATGGGCTTCTTCGCGCGTTCCAGCGGCTCGACCTGAACCCGGGTCTTTCCCCGCAGAAAGACCCGACACACGTCGGCATTACTGTCGGTCACACCTGTCCGCTATCGCCTTCGCTGCAACCTGCATCTTCTGGATCAATGAGTCCTGAGCCTAGCGACCATCACCGCCATCAACTTGCGCTCGCTGATCGACCGACGGCTCTCGCCGCGCATCGTGGCATACGTCCAGTTGCCAAGCGTGCTCTTCAGATACTCCTTGTGGTGGAAGGCTACGCGCGCGGCATCGGGAAAACGCACCCCGGCATCGCGGTATGCCAGGTTGCGGTGTTCTGAGGACCGCACAAAAGGAGCAGCCCATGAAGGAGACTTAGCACAGTTGGACTGAAGATCGCTAAGTCGGCGTTCCAGGTCCATGCCACCAGTAATGCCGGTGAGGTTGTTGTTCGCCGGTAGTTGAAACGCCGCCAGGTGCTTCGGTGCTTCGCCGGGCTGAAGCCATTCCTGATCGGCCCGGAGACCTGGGGTCGCCTTTGGACGTGAAGCAGTCTCCCCCTCGGGTCGCAATGCTTGCAGGTGGTGAGTTGGTGGGTCGACTTTATGACATCGGTCATAAGCTCAGGGCGATCGTCACTAATGCCCCGACTCCCTGGCACCTTCTTTTTGTGCGCGGGCGCCGGTTACGGGGCCGTCAGAAAGCCATCGACAGCCCAGCGCCGAACTGGGTGTGGACGCCGATGCCATTGCTGAAGCGGGAAAGCACAAACCCCTGCGCACTTGCAGCTTCGCTGAACTTCCAGTCGAGCTTCGCGCCGACTTCGCCAAACGTGTAGTCGCCGGTCGTTCCGGTCAGGACGCCGAAGCCGCTCACGTCGCCGGTCACGGCATTGGTTCCCCCAACGCTCCGGCCGGCCGAGGCGGAGAGGGTGAGATTGAGCGTGCTGTCGAGGTGACGCGTCCACTGCGCCGTGCCCTTGATCTCGGTGCTGCCCGAACTCGATGCCTCGAAGCTCGCCGGAAACGGATTGCCGGCCGACAGCGTCTCGGAATGCGCACCGACATTGAGCCAGTTGCGCGCCAGCGTCACCGAAAAGGCCAGCTCGTCATCGAGCGTCGGCGTCACCAGTACGCCCGCCCGCCCGTAAAAACTGAACGCCGAACCCGAGGCATCGGACTCTCCGGTTGCAACACCACTGCCGTTGGCGTAGCTGCGCGAAAAATGCATGGATAGGCTCGGTGCCGTCCAGAGGCCGCCTTCCGCGAACGGCTTGAGCGCAAGTGTATCGAGCTGCACCGGGGCGACGTAGCGTACCGCCACGCCGAACAGCGGTCCGCCCGCGCTCGCGCCGGCCACCGACTGGTCGACCAGCGCGGCGCCGCCGAGGACGCTCAGGCCGTTGCCGGCATTATAGCGGCCGTGCCCGCCAAGGGTGAACGAGCCGACCGAGCCGAAGATCTGGCCATAACCGTCCTCCTCGATCGGCTGCAATTCCCCGAGGAGCAGATCGGCAGTGCCGCCCAACTGCGCCGGAACGGAATTCTGCTGGTCGGCGAGTTGCGCGAGGGAATTGTCCACGCTCTGCTGACCGGTTATCCCCCCGATCGCCCCGCTGCCCTGGCCGGCATAGGTTGCGGCGCAAGCCACGGCGACGGTCGCATCGCAATAGCGGGCCAGAAACGCGTCCATCGAGTTCGTGTCGGTGTCGGGGAAGACGCCGTTGCCGACGATGAACTGTCCGTCGCCCGTCACCGAGGTGGCGCCGACGAGGCTGATCCCTGTCATGTCGACGCCCGCATCGGCGAGGAGCGTCGTCAGATCCTTCATCCCGGTCGCGGCGGTCCAGCGGAAGGCATGGCTGTCGACCTCGCCTGCGCCCGAGGATGTCTCCGGATTGCCGTTGGGCAGGGACGTGCCGACGATCACCGCGCCGTCGTCGGAAACGGCATTGGCGATCGACACGGTGTCGCCCGACAGCACGCCGAGCTGCGTCATGCCGTTCGTTGCGTCCCACCGCATCGCTTTGAAGTCGGCGTCTCCGATCACCACGCTGCCGTCGAAATTCACGGCGGTGGCGAGCGAGCGGTGGAACACGCTGGTCGGATCGAGGTCCGACATGACGCCGGTCGTCGTGTTTGGGGTCAGCACCCAACGGAAGGCATGGACCGTGTTGGGTGCGCCCACCTCGGACGATCCCACCACGACGTCCCCATCTCCATCGACGCCGTAGGCCGTTGATTTGCCGCCAACGCCCAGGAGCGACCCGAGATCGCGCATAGTGTTGTCGCCGGACGTCCGGCGGAAGGCGGTATAGCCGTTCATGACGGTAGGTGATGTGCTGCCGCCGACGATGACGGTCCCGTCCGCGCTGATACCGAAGGTTTGCGATCCTGCCAGCAGAGGCTGGCTGGCCTGCGGATCCTGCAATGGCGTGCCAAGAGTGCTCAGATCGACGGTGCCACCGTTCAGCGTCCATTTAATGGCATGGAGTGTGCCGTCGTCTGCATTGGCGTAGCCTGCGGCCACCAACTCGCTGTTGGTGAAGCCCAGCGCTGTAATGAATGTGCCATTGTTGGGATTTGTGCCAAGTGGCTCGACAATGCCGTAAAGGGGATCCGGCCCGCCAAGGAAGGTCAGCTTCTTTATCGTATTGTTGAGGCCCGCAAGGACCTCTTCCCGGCTGAAATAGAGGATCTGGCCGTGTCTAGATTTAGAGTCTTAATTCTAGGATAATCGCCATCCGTCTGGACCAAGGCCAATTCACTTGTTAGTTTTTGTATTTGTCCTTGCAGTGAAGAGACTATCTCTAATGCTTCCGCCCCATTATTCATCAGAAGAGTAATCGACGCCGCCAGGGCCAGCATCGAAGGCTGAAGATGCCTCCCCCGCCCGAGCACCCACCCAGGCAAAAACTCTGTCAGGCGCTGCATCTGTAGCCCCCCGCCAACGTCTCAGGAGCTAATTCCTCGGTTCTGGCAATGTCGAGTCGCCCTTTGAAGTATTGATCCAGTTCGAATGACAATTATTCGGACTGATGCTTCCTGGGTACATTGCCGTAGTTTGTGCGGCCGGGCTTGGTCAAAAGATGAACCCTCAAAACGTGGACAAGCGGGGACTCCTCAAAGGCTGACCGCGGCTATTTCCGGCCAGTACGGCGGTCGTCCTGGCGCTTTGTGCCTACGGCCGCGTTCGCACACTGTTGCGCGAGATCCTGCGATCCGCACGTTCGCACGGGGCTATGTCCCTGCAGCGTGTGGGTCGCAGTCTCGCCTGGTGTTCGCCTGCCGACCTTGCTGACGCCATCCGAGGATCAGTCGCCGGCCGAAAACGAAAAGTTTTCGTTTTGGGCAGCGTGGCGCTGAAACTCGATCAGAGCCTCGCAAACCGCGACCGCTCCGCACTCACCCACCAGGGTAACGAAGTCCCTCAGCTTGTCTCCGAGCAACTCGGCCATTTCAGCGACAAGCGAGGGCTCGATACGCTGGCTGATCGCAGGAACGCGTTGCATCGCGGCAGGCAGCACGCGATGGCTCGCAGCAGGCAGGCCAAGTTTCGCCCTGAGTTCTACAATCACCTCAGCGGGTTTGGCGGTCGGCCGATCGGCAATGAGTTCAGATAGAACAGCCCCGCGCTCTTCCTCCGAGTCCACGATCCTGCCCAACTCATACAACGCGCAAAGCTTGAAGGACCTCGCCAGTTTGAGCGCGGGACATGCCTGCGTGACGCACCAGGCGAGTATATAGTTTTCCGCTGTTCGGATATGCAGACCACAGTCCGACTGCACCCACGCGGTGAACGTCCCGCGCGCCAGGCGGCTCTTCATCGGCAGGAGCAGCTGACCAATTGTCAGCGCGCGCTCGCGCATTTCACCGAGGGCGGCGACGACACAGAACGCCACGTGGGCTGCTTCCGTCCGCAAATTCTCGGGAATTTTCGGATCAGCGTCGCGTACCGCTTTTTTCGATGTCGAACTCATTCACTACACTCATGTTCTAGCCAGACCTCCCACCAAAACGGTCGTTTGGATCGATCGGGATTGCAAACGCATTCTTGCGGAGAGAATCAAAATGCTGAGTCCGGCACCGAAAAGGTTGCTCCACGATCGAGCTTGCGAAGCCATCTCGAGTTAGCTTCGCTTTCCTTGTATCGCTCGCAGGCGAGCCGAAGCGGATGCGGTCACCGCGCTCGTCAGACGGTCAGCAGCACAGCCCACACGATGTCTTGTTCTATTTGGCCCAGGTTCCGACGATGAGGCGGCGCGGTCTTACGCCTTGTTGCATGGACAACGGCCTACCAGGTTTTGATGACCACGAGCTCGCCCTCCATCGCGCGCAACTTGGCCGTCAGCAGAATGTCGGCGACTTTCGTTTCCACCGAATTGGTTACGCTCAGCACAAGCTCCGTCTCCGTCCGCGTCAGGTGCTGCGCGCCGTAGCTATCGGCCACATCGCTGGCTTTATGCCCCAAGGCGCGTATGCGGATTCGCTTTGGCAGCTTCGCCTCGTCGTACCAGGTCGCGCGTGTATGCCGGCCACCATACACAGTCAGATCCTGACGCTCGAAGGCGAAAGTTGCACGTACGTACTGCCAGGCTTTTGAGAACGTATGACCCCACATGATCTCGCCAGTGGACCGGCGACGGTATCGCTTCCATTCCGGAAACAGCATCTTCGTTCCCGCCCGGACCAGATCCGCGTGACGATCGAGAAGACCCAGGTCGAGCAACAAAGGGTGGATGGGAACGAGCCGCGCGGATGCTTCCGCCTTCACCTGCTCCTCACCCTCGGCGTCGGGGCTCTTGTTACGATAGTCGAGGTACCAATGCCCATCGATGAACGTGACATCCTCGGTCCGCGTCCGGCCGATTTCGCTGGGCCGCACACCCATGAAAAAGATCAGCAGGAATGCCCAATAGATTTCGTTCTGGATCAGGCGATCCCCAGCCTTCCAATGTCGTGCCCTGGAGTGCGAGCCCGTGAAGAGCGGCAACGAAAACAATTTGACGATCTCGTCGGCGCGCCACGCATCGCGCTTTTGGTCACGCCGGTTGCCTTTCGCCACCAGCTTGAATCGCGGCAGCTTGCCCTCATAGGCGCCGTGGTCGGCTGCCCACCGGAAGAAGGCGTGCAGACAGCGGTGATACGTGTTCGTGATCCGCGCACGCGACAGGCGGCGAAGCTTTTCCCACCCTTGACGCTGTGCATAGCAATAGCGGGCGTGAAGCGACGTGGAATGCTCTGCTGGAATGGCGCTTGGATGTGGAATGTCGGGCAGCACATTCTCGATCGTCACGAAATGCCCCGGAGTGAGATCGCACATCCGCACATCGCCGATGAGGTCAACGACGAAGCGCAGGATGAGACCGACATCATTTTCCGCGCTATTGGTGCCGGCTCTTATTCGCGCCTGCTTCAGGTATTCGCAGAGCACCTGGGACAGGAACGAAGCGGCGGCCAGAGCAGGCAGGCCCGTATCGTTGCTTTGCGCCGGCGCCCCGCCCTCGAGCACAAATGTCGGCTCGATGCTGCTCACCCGCGGCTGCTTGTCGTCACCGGCAGTCTCGCTGCCGGCGAACAGGCAGAAGGCATGCGCGCTTGCCGCAGATATCGTTGGCCGCTCCCGTTCCGGCACCAGCGGATCGGACAACTGCACGTCTTCGAGGCCCTTGCCCGTCCGGAGCGCCATCACCACCGGATCGAGGTCGCGTGACCGCGGCAGCGCGAATCCAGCGTGGACGTTTCGGCGCTGTGGCGGAAACACCGCGGTTTCGAGAGGCTGGTTGACGTTGCAAAAGCTCATCCACGCCGGCCAGAAGACCGGATCGGAGGCGATCTGGTAGTCCGATTGCCGAACCTCCGCCAGGAACCGGTTGACCATCAGCTCCAGCGCGCGACGCTCGACCAGGTCGCTCCCATCGATCCCCATAGCCTGGCTGTCGAGGCGGGGCATCTCCGCAGTGAGCAGGCTCGAACGGCTTGCAAGGTCGGCACTGGTCGCATCGAGGTGCATGATACGCACGCAGCCAGACATGCGCCGACGCGACAGAAATCGCCTATCGAAAAAGTATCGTCCACCCTTGCGGACGACAAAAGGGGCACGCGCCATCTGCGCCGACTCCGGTCAAACAGAGTGACACATCGCGGTGTCACGTGTCCGACGGCCGCACGACCACAATCTCGCGATTTCTCAGGATTTCTGCAGGCTTCAAGGCGCCTGTGCGCCCTGGTAGCGGAGGAGGGATTTGAACCCCCGACACACGGATTATGATTCCGCTGCTCTAACCACCTGAGCTACTCCGCCGCGCGCCGAAGCCGGTGTCTGGGCTCCAGGGCGCGGCCTTCTTAGGTTTGGGCCCCTGCCCTGTCAAGCAGCCCTGTGGCCGGCGGCCCCGCCTTGCCGCACCTCGTCGCCGCGGCGGTCGAAATAGGCCCACACCGCTCGCAGGTCGGCCTCGAATTTCTTCAGCTCCTCGGCCTTGCGCGCCGCCTCCGGAATGCGCAGCAGATAGGACGGATGCACCGTGACCAGCAGCGCGGCCCCGTCCGGCAGCTCCAGCTTCTTGCCGCGCAGCGAGCTGATCGAGGCGGCCTTGCCCGTCAGGCTCTGCACCGCCGTCGCGCCCATCGCCACCACCAGCTTGGGCCGCACCAGCTCGCGCTCCAGCTCCAGCCAGAAGCGGCAGGCGGAAATCTCGCCGGCATTGGGCCGCTGGTGGATGCGGCGCTTGCCGCGCGGCTCGAACTTGAAGTGCTTGACTGCATTGGTGACATAGGTGCGCCGGCGCTCGAGCCCCACCGTATCGAGTACGCGGTCGAACAACTGCCCGGCCGGCCCGACGAACGGCTTGCCGGCGAGATCCTCCTGATCGCCCGGCTGTTCGCCGACGAACATCACCTCCGCCGTCGGCGGGCCTTCGCCGAACACCGCCTGCGTCGCATGCTCGTAGAGCGGACACCGCCGACAGCCCTGCACCGCCGCGCGGGCCGCGGCCAGCGAGGTGATCGCCTCCGCCGGGGCCGCCTCGGGCAGCGTCACCACTTTGCCGGGCTTTTGCATCGCCGCCTCCATGCTGGTGTCGACAAGGGAGGCAATGAGTTGAGGCGCCCAAGGGTTGCCTGCCGCCGCCATGGTCCACGCCCGGCCGAAGATCGCGGCAAAATAGCCCGACCACGCGGCGGCCCCGGCAGCGTTGCGGGGCGCCCCGCCGCGCCGCGCGCCCCGGCCGTAGAGCAGCCGCGCGCCCGTCCAGGCGACCGAGCGATACGGCGCCAGCACGGCCCACGGCGCCTCGCCGAAGCGCTCGAGCAGCGCGGGCACCGACCGCTCGAGCACGTAATGCTGCGGCCCCACCCACGCCGCGAACCGCGGCCCGGCGTCCCCGTCGCGGATCGCCGCCAGCATCGCCTGGCTGTCGCGCCGCACTTCGGCCGCCAGCCGATGGAGCCTGCTGACATCGGGGTCCGAGCGCGCCTCGAGCAGGCCGCGGTCCTTCTGCAGGCGAAACAGCAGCCGGTAGAGCAGGCCGAAGCGCACCGGATCGCGATGGCAGATCGCCGCTTCGGCGAGCGCGATGAAGCCCGGCGGCACCACGCCCACGGCGCGGCGGCTGATGTCCTCGGGCCGGTCCTCGGGCATCGCGAACAGGTCGACGGCCGCCGCCGGATCGTCCCACGCCACCTGCTCCGGCCGCGTCCCGCCCAGCAGCAGCCCGCGCGCCGCCAGCCGCCATTCGGCGAAATCGTTGAGCGATGTGAGCCGCACCCGTCGCATGCGCGTTCACTTTATGTTCTCACGCGATCGCTGTCAAACCGCAAAACAAGGAGCCTGCCGCGCGGGCAGGCTCCAGTCCGGATCGCGCCGGGAGGCGGAGCGCGATCGATGCGTCAGTTCGTGACGGGCCTGGCGCCGGTGGTCCGCGACGTGCCGGTCTTGCCGCCGGTCGGGTCGTCGTAGACCGACTTGCCGCCGCCGGCGTGGTCGGGGGCGAGCAGCGCCGCCACCTTGACCAGTTGCACGAACTCGGCGCGGTAGCCGTCGGCATCGCTGCCCTTGGCGCCATTGGCGAGGTCGGCGATCTGCTGCCAGCTCAGCGTCTCGCCATAGGCCGAGCCCTTGAGCTTCTGCCCGAAGGCCGCCACTGCCGCCGCAAAGCGCTGGTCGTTGCCGGCCGCCGCAAGCTCGCCCACCACCAGATCCTTGGTGATCGGCGCCGTGATCAGCTTGCTGGCGTCGCCCTCGGGCGCCTTGTAGCGGATCTTGAGGAAACCGAGCTCGTCGCTGCTCGCCGCCGGTGCCGCCGACGATGCGCCATAGCGCAACGGATCGTTGAGCTCGGCGCCGCTGCCCACCGGCGTGATCTCGTAGAGCGCCGTTACGGTGTGGCCCGCGCCGATGTCGCCGGCATCCACCTTGTCGTTGTTGAAATCCTCGTTGGCGAGCGCCCGCGTCTCGTAGCCGATCAGCCGGTATTCGCTGATCTGCGCCGGGTTGAACTCCACCTGGATCTTCACGTCCTTGGCGATGGTCACCAGGTTGGCGCCGCCTTCTTCCACCAGCACCTTCTGCGCTTCCTGGAAATTGTCGATGTAGCTGGCATTGCCGTTGCCGTTCTGCGCCAGCGCCTGCATCAGCGCATCGTCGAGATTGCCGCGGCCGAAGCCGAGCACGCTGAGCGAAATCCCGCGGTCGCGCTGCGTCTTGATATAGGCCTTGAGCTGGTCCGGCTGATCGATGCCGACATTGAAGTCGCCGTCGGTCGCGAGGATCACCCGGTTCACCGTCCCGTCCGCCCTGGCGCCGGCATTCACCTCATAGGCCAGCGCGATGCCGTCGGCGCCATTGGTCGCCCCCTCCGGCGACAGCGCATCGATGGCGCCGAGGATCGCCCCCCGGTCCGACGCCCTGGTGGGCTTGAGCGCAATCCCCGCCGAGCCGGCATAGGTCACGATCGACACCGTGTCGTCCGGCCCGAGCGTATCGACCAAGAGGCCAAAGGCGCGCTTCAGCAGCGGCAGCTTGTTGGGCTCGTCCATCGATCCCGACGTATCGATCAGGAACGTCAGATTCTCCGGCTGCCGCGCCGCCGGCGGCGGCACATAGCCCTTGATGCCGATCTCCAGCAATTGCGTCCTGGGGTTCCAGGGCGTCGGGATCACCGCCATCGTCGCCTTGAACGGCACCTCCTGCGACGCCGGCGCCGGATAGTCGTACGGGAAATAGTTGATCAGCTCTTCGAGCCGCACCGCGTCGGGGGCGGGCAGATAGCCGTCCTTCAGCACGCTGCGCACATAGGCGTAGGACGCCGTATCGACATCGATCGAGAAGGTCGACACCGGGTCGGCCGCCGTCACCTTGACGCCGTTCTCGGTGAATTTCTGGAATGTGTCGCCGCTCTGCTGGTACGGCACCGGCTGCGCCATGCCGCTCATCGTCGCGTTCGCAATGGCCTTGGGCACCGCGAAGGCGCGTGTCATCGGCGCCGCCGCGACCGGCGGAGCGCCGGCCGCGAGCTGGTCCATCGCCGGCGCCGCCTCCTGCGTCATCGTCGTGGCGCTGCCCGCAACCCGCCCTTCCGCATCCCCCGCCGCGGCATTGGCCGGCGCCGTCGGCGCCACCGACGCGCTGGCCTTGGCCTGCGGCGCTGCCGCCGCGGTCGTCGCCGGCGCCGCCACCGGCGGCTGCCCCTCCATCCGGTGCGACGTCGCGGTATAGAGCTGCGTGCCCAGCGGCAGCAGCACCAGTGCCGCCACCGCCGTGGTCAGCGGCACGCCGAGCCCGGCGCCCATCGTCCAGCGGTTCAGCCAGCCGCCCTTGCGCGCCGCCGCCTTGGGTTGCGCCTTGTCGAACGCCACCATCGCGGCATTGAGCGCCAGCTTCCGCGCTTCGGGCGAAGGCGCGCCGGTCCGCAGCAGCTTCAGGGTCGAAAGGGCATCGTCGGTCATCTTGTCGTCCATCACAAAAGTCCCCTCAGGGTCTTTTTCGCTTCGTGTATGTGCCAGGAGACCGTGGCCTCCTTGCATCCCATGATCCCGGCGGCCTCGGCGTGGCTCATGTCCTCCGCATAGACCAGCATGATCGCTTCGCGCTGCTTTTCGGGTAGCTCGCTCACCGCGGTCCAGATTTCCCGGGCTGTCGTCGCCTCCTCCTGCTCGCCCGGATCGTCTTCCGGATGCACCAGCGTAAATGCGTCGATGTTGCGGTCGCGCCGGCTGCTCGAGCGCTGCATGTCGCGCACCATGTTGAGCGTCACGCGGTAGAGCCAGCTGGTGAACGCCGAGCGCCCGTCGAAGCTCTGGATCGCCGTGGCCAGCTTGATGCAGACTTCCTGCGCGATGTCCTCGGCATCCGATTTCCGGCCCGTCCATTTGCAGGCGGTGCGGAAGATGAAGTCGTAGTGCTCCTCGACCAGCTGGCCGAACGCCGCGCGGTCACCCGCCTTGGCGAGGCCGACCAGCGACAGCGTGCGGGCGGCCACCGCGGACCGCGCTGGCATTTCGGCAGATTGCGGCGTCAGCACCAAAGACCCGTTCACCCTCGTCAGACCCTTGAATTGGCATCTTTGCCAGTGAGACGCCCCGCCCGGAACCATCCTTGGGTCGATTTGCGATTATTTCTCGCCGGAATGGCGCCGGCCCATCGCCCCCCTCCCCCGCTTGCGGGGAGGGGCCGGGGGTGGGGGCCACAACCACGATGCAGGCGAACTGGCGACGGCTCCCGCGCGACAACCTGAAGTCTTGCCTTCCCCCGCGCGCTCGGGCTAGCTCCCCCCATGAGCGACCCAGCCCCCCTCAGCCCTTTCAAACTGACGCCACCGCGCATCCTCATCCTGGTGCTGGGGGTCCTCGCCCTCGTCATGATCATCGGGGGGATCGCCGGCGGTGTCGGCAACTACCAGGCCCTGCGCGAAGCCAACCAGGACGCCACGGCCTCCTCGTCCTCCTCGAGCACCCCTTAGGCGCGGGCTCCGATGCGACCCGGCGAACAATCGCGCAACCCAAACCACGACGAAGCGGCGCCCGCGCGGTTCGCCGTGCTGCTGATCCTGGTCTTCGTGCTGCTTGCCGGCATCATGGGCGTCGTCACCGGCTCGTTCACCGTCGAGCATTTCAAGCCCACGGTGCCGCCGAAATCGAGCCCGATCACCGTGCCTTGAACGGCGACCGGCGTCGGCGCGTCGCGACCTTGCCGGTGCGGATGTAGTTGAGGATCTGCTCGCGCCGCCCGAGCCGGAGGATGACGATCGTCGAATAGATCGCCGCTCCACCGATCGACAGCGCCAGGGCGCCGGCCATGAGGTCGAGGACTTGGTCCAATAATGCCTCCCGTTGCAGTTGTCCCCCGACAATGTCCACAATCACCCTGATGCCGTTCGGCACCGCCCATGCGATCATCGCGATCACCAGCACGCTGGTCACCGCGATGCGATCCATCGCCTGCCGCACGAAATTCGGCGCGCGCCGCGCGAACGGTCCCTTCAGCGCCATCACCACATGCGGCAGCATGTCGGAGGCGAAGGCATGCGCGTTGGTCTTGCGCAGCTTCAGCGCCTTGATGCAGCGCAGCAGCGCTCCGAACTGGTCGCCGCTGAGCGGCTGGTCGGCCTCCAGCGTTTCGTACAGCTCGTCGAGCAGCTTGGGATTGCGTGTCCGCATGCCCGCCAGCGCCAGCACCATTTCCTTGTAGGTCGGCAGCGTCTCCGGTTCGCGGAAATTGATCTCGATGTCGTCGCCGTCATAGCGATAGACCAGCCGCGCATAGGCCCGGAAGCATTCGCCCAGATCGCCGACCACGAAGCGCCGCGACAGCGAGGCGAGCAGCCCCGGCCGGTCGTCCGAGAGATTGCCGTGCTCGATGGTGAACACCACGCTCCGGCGGTCGCGCGAAATGCCGCCGCTGACGAACAGCACATACTCGCGGCCGTGCCGGACGAAGCGATACTGGTCGCCCTCCCCGCCCGGCCCGCGCTCCTTGAGCCGCAGCGCCACGCCGCGCACGTCGTCGCGCACGGCCGTCAGCCCGCCCGTCAGGTCGGGAAAGCGCTCGTCGATGGCAAACATCGGCACTCCGCGGTGAACCCGAGACGAGTTCAACAGCAAAACACCGGAGAATTTCGAAATCGCTACGCTCTATTGCGAGACCGGCTGGTGACGAAGCCTTAAGCAATATCCGGCCCGGGCCGGACCCGCGCAGCCGGTCCCTTCTGCGGCGGCCGCCGGTCATTCCCGCGTCTACGCCACCAGCGCCTGCGGCACCGCCTCCGCGATGAACCCGCCGCCCAGCACCTCGCTCGTCTCGCTCTCGTCGGCGTAGAACACGCAGGCCTGCCCCGGCGAAATGCCGTACTCGCCGGCGAACAGCGTTACATACACCTCGCCGTCGCGCATCTGCACCGCGCCCTGCTGCGGCGGCCGCGTCGAGCGCACCTTGACCTCGACCGGCAGGCCGTTGCCGCCGGCGGCCGTGCCGAGCGGCGCATCGCCGAGCCAGTTGACGTCGCGCAGCCGCAGCGTCCGCGTCATCAGCGCCTCGCGCGGTCCGACGACGACGCGGCCGGTCCGATGCTCGAGCTTGACCACGTACAGCGGCGCGTCGGCGGCGATGCCGAGCCCCTTGCGCTGCCCCACGGTGTAGTTGACGATGCCGTCGTGCCGGCCGAGCACGCGCCCGTCGAGATGCACGATCTCGCCCCCTGCCAGCGCCTCGGGGTGCATCCGCCGGATCACGTCGGCATACTTGCCCTGCGGCACGAAACAGATGTCCTGGCTGTCATGCTTGTCGGCAACTTCGAGCCCGAGCTCGCGCGCCAGCTCGCGCACCGCCGGCTTGGTCATGCCGCCGAGCGGGAAGCGCAGGAAGTCGAGCTGCTCCTGCGTCGTGGCGAACAGGAAGTAGGTCTGGTCGCGCGACACATCCACGGGACGGTAGAGCCGTCGCCTGCCCGCAACCAGCGATGACCTGACATAATGTCCGGTGGCCAGCACGTCGGCTCCGAGGTCCCTGGCCACCTCCATCAGGTCCACGAACTTGACCGACTGATTGCATGCAATGCAGGGCACCGGCGTTTCGCCCTGCCGGTAGGCATTGGCAAAGGGCTCGATCACCGAGCTTCGGAATCGCTCTTCATAATCAAGCACATAATGCGGAATCCCGAGTGCCGCGGCCACTCGCCGCGCATCGTGGATATCCTGTCCGGCGCAGCACGCGCCCTTGCGGTGCGTCGCCTCGCCATGGTCGTAGAGCTGCAGGGTAACGCCCACCACGTCGTAGCCCTGCCGGGCCAGCAGCCCCGCCACCACCGAGCTGTCGACGCCCCCCGACATGGCCACGACCACGCGCGTGTCCCTGGGGCGCTTGGGAAAATCAAGCGAATTCAGATCCATCGATGCCATCCAGTTGGGGGTCAAGGCCCCAGTGAACGGCTGCTCTATAGAAGCCCCCGCCGCCATCGGCAAGTTTTGCCGCGACCGGCCGGACTTGCCGGGCCCGGCAGCCTCGCCGCGGCGCTCAAAACCTTGAAATTGCTGACTTTCAGCAACTGGCATCAGGCTTGCATCGCTGCCGGTGGCGCATTCCGTCCACCGAGGTCGAACTGTCGACGCACCTGACCATCGCCTACACCGGCCCCAGCACCACCAGCGGCTCCACCGCGCCGGGTGGTGGCGTGGCCACGTCGGCGTCGGGCTCAGCGCAGGACGCCAACCCCCTCGGCTTCCTGGCGGCGCTGGTCGATCAATTGCTCACCGGCTCGGCCGCCCAGGCAACGACCACCAGCGCGACCAGCGGTAACACCATCGGCGCGCCATCCACGTCCAATCTCCTCGACGTCCAGGCCCGCAAGGCCACCGGCGCACCCGGGCCCAACGTGCTGCTCGCCCAGCTCGCCGCCGAACTCAAGACGCTCCAGCAGCAGGTGGCGAATGGCGGCCGGCCGGACCCGCAAGTGCTGCAAAAGCTCGGCGACACCGCAGATGCGCTGGCGGCGCTGATCGGCACGCCGTCACCGACCGCGACAGCCACCTCTCCCGCGGCGACCTTCGACCCACTCGCGGCCCTCAAGGGCGGAAAATCCAACGCCCCCAGCACCGACGGCCCGCAGGCCGATGCTAAGCCGGCTACGGCCCCGTCCGACCAGATCGCGCAACTTCTCGCCAGCCTCGGCATCCAGCTGCCTATCGCTCCGACGACCACCGCCGACACCGATACCGCCTCGTCCGCCAGCGCGGCCACGGCCCCGCCGCTGCCGGCGATTGCGCAGCTCGCGAGCCAGATTTCCGAGCTTGGCACGGCAATTGCCGCCTCGGCCCCCGACATCGCGCAAAAACTCGCGGCACTGACCCAAAAGCTCAACGGCGCGGAAGCCGACCCCACCGTGCTTGCGCAATTGACGACGCCCGACGACACCGGCGCGACCACCCTCGACACGATCGTCCGATCGCTGCTGGACGCCAAGCCAACCACGGCCGCCACGTCGCCAACCCCGCAGATCGCCGCCAGCACACAATTGCAGGCGCCCCCGACCGTGGCGACCGGCACGCAATCGGCAACGCTCGACCCGCCGCCCCAGCCCACCGTCTCGGCGCCCGCAGCGGCCACCTCTCGGCCAGCCAAAACCGCCGAAGCCACCAAGCCGGCCGACAACTCGCACGACGACGCCGTGAAAGCGGAGGCGAAGGTCATCGCCGCGACCACCACGCAGGCCGACGCCAAGTCCGACCCGACGGGGACGACGCAGCCCAATGCCAATGCAGTCGGCGCTCCCGCCGCGCAGGCATCCCCGCGCATCCTGCCGGCCGCCTACCAGGCCGCCGCCACGCCTATCAACATGGCGCAAGTTGCCTTCGAGATGATGCGCCAGATGCATCAGGGCCAGTCGCGCTTCTCCATTCGCATCGATCCGCCCGAGCTCGGCCGCGTCGACGTGAAGATGCACGTCGATGCCTCCGGCAACATCAATGCCCGCCTGACCGTCGAGCGGTCCGAGACTCTCGACATGTTCCAGCGCGACCGTGGCTCGCTCGAAAAGGCCCTAAGCCAGGCCGGCCTCGACGGCGCCAAGACCAACCTCGAATTCTCGCTGCGGCAAAACCCCTTCGCCGGCATGATGGGCGGCGACCGGCGGCCAGACGACGGCAATTCATCGGGGTCGCGCTTCGCGCTTGCCCCGGACTCGGTCGACGACGCCATCGCATCTTCCGCCATTCCCTCAGTCACGCTTTATCGCGGCGTCGCCTCTGCCGGCGGCGTCAACCTGTTCGTGTAGGATCGCATCATGACCGTCAGCGGCGTTGGTTCCTCGTCTTCATCTTCGTCCTCGAGCGTCGTCGACCGGACGACGATCGCCAACAATTTCGACACGTTCCTGCAGCTTTTGACCACGCAGCTCAAGAACCAGAACCCGCTCGATCCGCTCGACACCAATCAGTTCACCCAGCAATTGGTGGAATTCTCCGGCGTCGAGCAGCAACTCAAGACCAACGACTTCCTGTCGTCGCTGGTCCAGGCCAACGCCAACACCACCAATTCCAACGCCGTGAACTACATCGGCAAGACCGTGACTGCCTCCGGCGTGCGCTCCGAGCTGGTCAATGGCCAGGCGCAGTGGCAGTTCTCCGTGAGCGATGCCTCCACCGTCACCGTCAACGTCAAGGACGAGAACGGCAACACCGTCTACAGCGAGCAGGGAAGCATGAAGGCCGGCGCCGGCACCTTCACCTGGGACGGCAAGGACAACCAGGGCAACGTCAAGCCCGATGGCACCTACACGATCTCGATGCAGGCGGTAACGGCCGAGGGCAAGACCATCAACGTCTCGACCGAGACCACCGGCACCGTCACCGGCGTCGACTTCACCGGCAGCGAGCCGGTGCTTCTGGTGGGCAAGGCGCGCCTCAATCTGTCCGGCGTCACCTCGGTCCGTACCGCCTCGTAACGCTCGGTTAACCCTGCCGCGGAACCGCCATGATCGCCAGCCCTGCGCCGAATGCGGCTGGTCGTGCAAACCGCTGATTCCTAAGCATTTCCATTCGCAGACGGGGTGCATCCTTAACGTCTTGTAGACACTAGCTTAGGCAAATTTTAAGCGCGATCCGCTAGGCTCGACTTCAGGTCAGGTTGAGTCAGTGAGTAAAATGACCGTCCAAATGCGTCCCCGCGTGAAGTACGTCATTGGTCCGGACGGAAGTCCGTTGACCATTGCCGACCTCCCGCCCAAGAACACGCGCCGCTGGGTGATTCGCCGCAAGGCCGAAGTGGTTGCCGCCGTCCGCGGCGGACTGCTGTCGCTCGAGGAAGCCTGCGCCCGCTATACGCTGAGCGTCGACGAGTTCCTCAACTGGCAGGCGGCCATCGACAAGCACGGCCTCGCCGGCCTGCGCACCACCTGGATCCAGCACTACCGCGAAGGCTGAGCCTCTCGCCTTGCCAGTTCTGCGCGCCCGGCCTCGCTGCCTGGCGCGTTCGTTTCTGCGTCACCCTTTCTTCACCCTGATCGGCAAGACCTGCCTGTTCGTTGCAAGGCGCAACGGTGCGTTAAGACCTTCTTTACCATCCGCTAGGTAATTTTTGCCTATGGGTTCGGCCAAGCGTTCCGGACCCGGGGGCATTCGGCGGGTCGGTCTAGTGGACGTACTACAGCTCTTCAACCGCCTGGGTCTGCAGCGGATCGCAGCCATGGCCGTGGTGGCCGTGCTGATGCTCGGCTTCTTCGCCTTTCTCATCATGCGCGCCTCGACGCCGCAGATGGCGCCGCTGTACACGGGCCTCTCCTTCGAGGATTCCTCGGCCATCGTCGGCGAACTGCAGAAGCAGAACATCCCCAACGAGATCCGGGGGGATGGGGATACGATCCTGGTTCCCCGCGACCAGATCACCAGCATCCGCATGCAATTGGCGGAGAACGGACTGCCCAAGAAGGGGCAGGTTGGCTACGAAATCTTCGACCAGCAGAACACCCTGGGCGCCACCAGCTTCGTACAGAACATCAACAATGTGCGCGCCCTCGAAGGTGAGCTCGCGCGCACCATCTCGTCGTTGGCGCGCATCAAATCGACCCGCGTGCATCTGGTGCTGCCGGAGCGCGCCCTGTTCTCGCGCGACAAGAAGGACCCCACCGCCTCGATCGTGGTGTCCGTCCGCGGCCAGCTCTCGAACGAGGAAATCCGCGCCATCCAGCACCTCGTCGCCTCGGCGGTCGAGGGGCTGACGCCCAATCGCGTGACCATCGCCGACGATACCGGCAACCTGCTTGCGGCCGGCGTCGGCGACGGCGACGATTCGACGGTGCTCGCCGGCGAGGCCGACGAACGCAAGACCGGCCTCGAGAACCGGCTGCGCACCAGCATCGAGGGGCTGCTCGCCAACATCGTTGGCGACGGACGCGCCCGCGTCGAGGTCAGCGCCGACCTCGACATGACGCGCGTCACCAAGACCGCGCAGACCTTCGATCCCAACGGCCAGGTGGTCCGCTCGACGCAGACCGAGAGTGTCGCCAACAACTCCACCGACGCCAGCAACAACAGCGGCCAGGTGAGCGCCTCGACGCAGCTGCCGGGCGCCAACAGCAACGCATCGAGCGCCGCCGCCGGCACCAGCGAGCAGGGCTCGACCGACAAGGAGACCACCAACTACGAAATCTCCAACGTCAGCCAGACCGAAATGACCGACCCCGGCGCCATCAAGCGCCTCTCGGTCGCGGTACTGGTCGACGGCACCTACACCACCGACCCGCAGGGCAACTCGAAATACACTCCCCGCGACCAGGCGGTGCTCGACCAGATCAAGTCGCTGGTGCAGTCGGCAATCGGCTTCGACGACAAGCGCGGCGACCAGATCACCGTCGCCAACCTGCAGTTCGCGCAGGGCCCGACGCCAACCGTGCAGGGCACCTCCGGGCCCGGCCTCTTCGACTTCACCCGCGACGACCTGATCAACGGCGCCGAGATGCTGGTGACGCTGATCATCGCCCTCGCCCTGGTGTTCTTCGTGATGCGCCCGCTGCTCAAGCGCGTGCTGTCTCCCGAGACGCAGCCGCTCGCCCTGCCGATCAGCGCCGAGGTCGGCGCACCTGCCCCGGCCGTACCCGGCGCACCGGCAACCATGGTTCCTGCGAGCGAGCTCGTTCGCGACGACGCGGCATCGCCGCCGATGATCCCGGGCTGGATGAAGGACGCCAAGACCCAGGGCGCAGCACAGGCCCAGACGCTCAAGACCGTCGGCAGCCTGGTCCAGGACAACCCCAAGCAGGCCGCGCTGATCGTTCGCGATTGGCTGTCGAGCGCAGTGTGAGCTAGCCCATGGCCGGAACCAGCGTCGCCACCGCCGCTCCCAGCATCGACCAGGGGATGCGTCGCCAGCTCGTGATCGGCGGCGACGCCCAGCATCGCGAGCTCTCCGGCGACGAGAAGGCCGCGGTGCTGCTGCTCTCGCTCGGCCCCGATTTCGGCAAGCCCATCCTCGAAGAGCTCGACGAGATGGAGATCAAGGTGCTGTCGCGCACCATGGTGCGCATGGGCCCGATCACCCAGGAGATGCTGGACTCGCTGTTCGCGGAGTTCGTCACCCACATCTCGGCCAACGGCACCGTCGCAGGCAATTCCGACACCACGCAGCGCCTGCTGCTGTCGTTCCTGCCGCCCGATCGCGTCGATGCGATCATGGAGGAAATCCGCGGCCCTGCCGGCCGCAACATGTGGGAGAAGCTCTCCAACGTGCAGGAGGACGTGCTCGCCTCCTACCTCAAGAACGAATACCCGCAGACCATAGCGGTCGTCCTGTCCAAGATCTCCACCGAGCACGCGAGCAAAGTGCTGGCGGTGCTGCCCGAAGAGCTCGCCATGGATGTGGTCAAGCGCATGCTGAGCCTCGATCCGGTGCAGAAGGAAATCCTCGAAAAGATCGAATCGACGCTGCGTACCGAATTCATGTCGACGCTGTCGCACTCCAAGCGCCGCGACAGCCACGAGCAGATGGCGGAAATCTTCAACGCCTTCGACCGCCAGACCGAAGCGCGCTTCATCACCAATCTCGAGGAAAGCGACCGCGACGGCGCCGAGCGCATCAAGGCGCTGATGTTCACCTTCGAGGATTTGTCGCGGCTCGATCCTTCGGCCATCCAGGCGCTGCTCTCCAAGGTCGACAAGAAGGAGCTGGCGCTGGCCCTCAAGGGCGCCAACGACGCGGTGAAGGAATTCTTCTTCGCCAACATGTCGACCCGTTCCGGCAAGCTGCTGCGCGACGACATGGAAGCCATGGGGCCGGTGCGCCTCAAGGACGTCGACGAGGCTCAGAGCCGGCTGGTGTCCTTCGCCAAGGACATGGCGGCGCGCGGCGAAATCGTCCTCAACAAAGGCAAGGCCGATGAGGAGATGATCGGATGACGGCGGCCCCCGCAAAATTCCGCTTCGACCTCGATCTCGGCCATCGGCAGGAGCGCAATTCGGTGCTCACCGAGAGCGCTCTCGCCAGCATCGTCACCAACGCCCGCGCCGAGGGCTATCGCGACGGCCTCGCCGAGGGCGAGCGCAACGCCGTGGTGAAGGCTGCCGAACGCCTCGCCGCGGCCGCCGAGCATCTCGCCGACCACGCCGCCGCGCTGAACGCCGCGCTCGACGACCATCGCCGGCAGACGCTGGCCGAAGCCGCGGACCTCGCCGCCGTCATCGGCAAGAAACTGGCTTCGAGCCTCGTGGCGGCGCAGCCCACCGCCGAGATCGAAGCGCTGATCGCCGAGTGCCTGGCCTCGCTCGACGCCGTTCCGCACCTCGTCATCCGCTGTGCCCCGGAGTTGGCCGAGGCCGTTCGCGAGATCGCCGCCGCCCGCATCGCCACCTCCGGCTTCACCGGACGGCTCGTGGTGCTCGGCGATCCCGACCAGGCGACCGGCGACGCGCGGCTCGAATGGGTGGATGGCGGCATCGCCCGCGACCGGGCGGCGCTCGAAGCCGAGATCGACCGCCGTGTCGCCTCCTATGTTGCCGCGCATGGCGGCCATTCCCACGCACTTGTCGAAGGACCCGAGCAATGAGCAACGAATCCGGCGACCTCGGCCTCGAGGAGATGGCTCCGCCCGACCGTGGCGGTCCCTCGCAGATCGTCGAACGCGCCGCCGGCGATCTCGAGGCCGTATTCGACGTTCCCGTCCGCGTGTCGGTGGTCCTCGGCCGCGCCAAGATTCCGGTCGCGAACCTGTTGAAGATGGACATCGGCACCGTGGTCGAGCTCGACCGCCAGGTCGGCGAGGCGGTGGAAATCTACATCAACGATCGGCTCGTCGCCCGCGGCGAGATCGTGCTCGTCGAGAACCGGCTCGGCGTCACCATGACCGAAATCGTCAAGGCAGCCTAGGAGCGCAGCATGCGACTATTGATCATCGGCGCTCTCGAAGGCCAGCTCTCGGAAGCCACCAAACTTGCCATGCAAGGGGGCGCCAAGGTCGCCCATGCGGCCACCATCGACATCGCCCTCGCGAGCCTCAGGAGCGGCAAGGGCGCCGACCTGCTGCTGGTCGATGTGATGGTCGATATTCCCGGCCTGATCGCCGGGCTCGAGGCCGAGCGCATCCACATTCCGGTGGTCGCCTGCGGCACCGAAACCAATGCCGCCGCCGCCGTGAACGCCATCCGCGCCGGCGCCAAGGAATATATCCCGCTGCCGCCGGACGCCGAGCTGATCGCGGCGGTGATCGCCGCCGTGGCGCGCGAAAGCACCGACTTCCTGTTCCGCGACCCGGCCATGGCGCGCGTCGTGCATCTGGCCGAGCAGATCGCCCCGTCCGACGCCTCGGTGCTGATCACCGGCGAGAGCGGCACCGGCAAGGAGGTGATGGCGAAGTACCTGCACTCCAAGTCGAAGCGCGCCAGCCGCGCCTTCATCTCGGTCAATTGCGCCGCCATTCCTGAGAACCTGCTGGAGAGCGAGCTTTTCGGCCACGAGAAGGGCGCCTTCACCGGCGCCATCGGCCGCCGCATCGGCAAGTTCGAGGAGGCTTCGGGCGGAACGCTCCTGCTCGACGAAATCTCCGAAATGGATGTGCGGCTGCAGGCCAAGCTCCTGCGCGCCATCCAGGAGCGGCTGATCGACCGCGTCGGCGGCACCCGGCCGGTGCCGGTCGACATCCGCATCATCGCCACCTCCAACCGCAACCTCGGCGAGGCGGTGCGCAATGGCAGCTTCCGCGAAGACCTGCTGTTCCGCCTCAACGTCGTGAACCTGAAATTGCCGCCGCTGCGCGACCGCCCGGGCGACATCGCCGCGCTGTCGGACCATTTCGTCGACAAATACGCCAAGGCCAACGGCCTTCCCGGCCGTGCGCTGTCGCCCGCGGCCCGGCAGGCGCTGCTCGCCGCACCCTGGCCCGGCAATGTCCGCGAGCTCGAAAACACGCTGCATCGCGCTGTGCTGCTGTCGCAGGGCAGCGAGATCGGACCCGAAGCGATCGTCATGCCCGACGGCGCCGGCCTCTCCGATGTCGTCCGCACCGCGTCGCTGGCGACGCAGGCCGCGCAGGTGGCGGAGTCGATCTCGCGCTCCATGGTGGGCCGCACCGTGGCCGACGTCGAGCGCGATTTGATCCTCGAAACGCTCGACCACGTGCTCGGCAACCGCACGCACGCCGCCAACATCCTCGGCATTTCGATCCGCACGCTGCGCAACAAGCTCAACCAGTACGCCGACGAAGGCACGCACGTGCCGGGCCCCGGCGAAGTGCGGAAGAGCGCCTAGTGACTGTCCTGAAGCTGGATGCACTCTGCCCCCACCCAGCCCCTCCACTGATGTCCGAGGTGGGCCGTGGCTGACCTGACCAACGCCCCTGCCCCGCGGGCCGGCTTCCGCCTGCCCTCGCTCGGCGACCTCAACCGGCTGCTGCGCTCGACCGATATCGGACTCGCCATCGGCGTCATGGCGATCATCGTCGTCCTGATCCTGCCGCTGCCGCCGTTCCTGCTCGACATCCTGCTGGCGATCTCGATCGTATTTTCGGTCCTGATCATGATGACGGCGCTCTTCATCCAGACGCCGCTCGAATTCTCGTCGTTTCCGACCGTGCTGCTGATCGCCGCCATGATGCGGTTGGCGCTCAACCTCGCCACCACCCGACTGATCCTCGCCAACGGCCACAACGGCCCGGACGCCGCCGGCCACGTCATCGAAGCCTTCGGCAGCTTCGTGATGCGCGGCAATTTCGTAATCGGCGTCGTGGTGTTCGCGATCCTGATCATCGTCAACTTCATCGTCATCACCAAGGGCTCGGGCCGCATCGCCGAGGTCGCGGCGCGCTTCAACCTCGACGCCATGCCCGGCAAGCAGATGGCGATCGACGCCGATCTGAGCGCTGGCCTGATCGACGAGGCCACCGCCCGCGAACGCCGCAAGACGCTCGAGGCCGAGAGCGCCTTCTTCGGCAACATGGACGGCGCCAGCAAATTCGTGCGCGGCGACGCCATCGCCGGCCTCCTGATCACCTTCATCAACATCATCGCCGGCATGGTGATCGGCGTGCTGCAGCAGGGGCTGAGCTTCCAGGAAGCCGGCAACAACTACACGCTGCTGACCGTGGGCGACGGCCTCGTCAGCCAGATCCCGTCGCTGATCGTCTCGACGGCGGCGGGCCTGCTGGTCTCCAAGGCCGGCGTGCTCGGCTCGGCCGATAAGGCGCTGGTGGCGCAGTTCACCAGCTATCCCAAGGCGCTCGGCATGTCGTCGGCGGTGATCGGCGTCATGGCGTTCCTGCCCGGCATGCCGATCCTGCCCTTCCTGGCGCTCGCCGGCGGCATCGGTTACCTCGCCTTCCGCTCGACCGGCAAGAAAGCCGCAGCGGCGGCGCTGGCCGCGGCCGAGACGATGACCGCCAAGGCCGGCGCCAAGCCGGCCGACGAGGTGCCGATCGCCGACAGCCTCAAGATCGACGAACTGAAGCTCGAGCTCGGCTATGGCCTGCTGAGCCTGGTGAAGGAAGACGAGACCGGCTCGGACCGGCTGACCGAGCAGATCAAGGCGCTACGCCGCCAGCTCGCCACCGAGCTCGGCTTCGTCATGCCGCCGGTGCGCATCCTCGACAACATGCAGCTCGAGCCCAACGACTACATGGTCAAGATCAAGGAGGTCGAAGCCGGCAAGGGCCGCATCTACGCCAACCAGCTGATGGTGATGGACCCGATGGGCAAGGAGATCACCCTGCCCGGCTATCACACCACCGAACCCACCTTCGGCCTGCCCGCCACCTGGATCGAGCCGGCGCTGCGCGACGAGGCCGAGCTCAAGGGCTATTCGATCATCGATCCCTCGACGGTGATCTCGACGCATCTGACCGAGGTGCTGAAGGCCAACGTCGCCGACCTCCTGAGCTACGCCAATGTGCAGACCCTGCTCAACGGCATGAGCAAGGAGCAGCAGAAGCTGCTCGAGGACATCATCCCGTCGCAGATTTCGGTGTCGGGCATCCAGCGCGTGCTGCAGCATCTGCTGAGCGAGCGCATCTCGATCCGCGACCTGCCGACCATCCTCGAAGGCATCGCCGAGATCGCCGGCGGCAACCGCACCACGCAGATGATCGCCGAGCACGTGCGCTCGCGCCTCGCCCGCCAGATTTGCGCCGCCAATCTCGGGCCCGACGGCAATTTGCCGTTGCTGACGCTGTCGCCGCAATGGGAGCGCGAATTCGCCGAGGCGATGGTGGGCGATGGCGCCGACCGCCATCTGGCAATGGCGCCGTCACGGCTGCAGCAGTTCATCCTCAACATCCAGCAGGGTTTTGAGAACGCCGCGCAGATGGGCGAATTGCCGGTACTGATCACCTCGCCCTCGGTGCGCCCGCACGTCCGCGTCATCATCGAGCGCTTCCGGCCGCAGACCGTGGTGATGAGCCAGAA
The DNA here is from genome assembly GCF_001899075.1 of Devosia sp. 67-54. Classification (GTDB taxonomy): domain Bacteria; phylum Pseudomonadota; class Alphaproteobacteria; order Rhizobiales; family Devosiaceae; genus Devosia_A. Next base: position 321,616 of record NZ_MKVA01000009.1, read on the forward strand.
CGAAGTGCACCCGCGAGTGCGCCTCAGGACCGTTGGAGCGGTCTAGCCCTGCAGCGCCGGACGGCGCGAGGCCGCCTGCAGCAGGTCGCGCAGCGCCGGCAGCGCCCAGGCGATGCCGAAGCAGAGCAGCGGCGTATAGAGCGCGCCCCAATAGCTGTTGAACGGCTTGCCGCCGATGGCGAAGACCGCGAGATAGGCGAGCACCGCGAGCAGCACACGCTCCGCCGCGGCCGCCGGCCAGGCCAGGAGCCCCAGCACCGCCAGCGCCAGCAGCAGCGCGCTGACCCAGAACGGCAGCAGCATCAGCAGGCCGTTGAAATGCGCCGTGACGATGTCGAACGCCATGCCCTGGAACTGCAGCCAGCCATCGCGATAGGCGGTATCGCTCGGGCCCACCGTCGACATCGCCATCTGGGCATGCCAGCCATAATAGAGCAGGAACAGTGCCAGCGCTCCCGCCCATGCCGCGACCTCACGCCAGCGCCGGTCGCGGACCGCGAGCCCGACGCAAACCAGCGCGTAGACGACCGTCAGCTCCCGCACCAGCAGCGCCAGCACCGCGGCGGCGAAGCCGAGCCAAGGCAGTTTCTGGCCGTAGGCGGACACCGAAATCAGGATCAGGGCGCCGGCGTAGAGCTCGCACATCAACTCGGCCTGCGGCGCTGCGGCCGACAGCAGGCTGAACACGAACATAGCGCTGAGCAGGACCTTGAGCCAAAGGCTCTGCACGTCCGAGACGAGGCGTCGCCCCAGCACCAGCCCGGCCAGCGCCAGCGCCAGCAGCACGCCCTGCGACAGCAGCCACGACGGCGACAGCGCCAGCGCCGACAGGAAGAAGGGCGGCCGCCAGTTGAACACCGACTGCAGGCCGTACCCGCCGTCGACCAGTTCGGTGTGCAGCGCCTGATAATAGGGTTCCCCGGCCTTCAGGCGCTCGACCACCTGGCTGTACATATAGAGGTCGCCCTTGCGATCGGCAGCGGCCTGCTGCGGTTCCACGATCGACAGCGCCTGCAGCACCAGCAGCAGGGTGACGGCGGCAAATACCGCCAGCACCGCCCGGGCGAGGCCAGGCCGCAGGTCGTGAAAGCGCGTCAGCGGCATCGCCGGACTCCCTGTGAATGCAGTATCCTGACACCGATTTTCCTAAAGAAGCGCCAATCGGCGGAACGAAGACATGCGGTCCAGGCGTTTTCAGCGGGTGAACCGGGGACATCGATGAAGCTTTTCCGCTGCGACCATTGCGACAATGTCCTCTATTTCGAGAACATCGTCTGCGAGAAGTGCGGCCATACGCTGGGCTATTGGCCGGACGCCAACATGCTGGTGTCGCTGGAAGACGAGGGCGGCGGCCATTTCCACGCGCCGGCCCTGCCCGGCAGACGTTTCGTCTATTGCGCCAATGCCGGCTTCGGCGCCTGCAACTGGCTGGTCGAAGACCAGCCTGGCGCCGATCCCTATTGCCGCGCCTGCCGCCACAACGGCATCGTCCCGCCGATGGACAGCGCCCGGAACCTCGAGAACTGGCGCATCATCGAACGCGCCAAGAAGCGGCTGATCTATTCACTGCTTCGGCTCAACCTGCCCCTTGCCACGCGCAGTGAGGACCCCGTGCACGGCCTCCGTTTCGAATTCCTGGCGGAGGAGGCCGCGCCACACCCGGTGCTGACCGGACACGATAGCGGCATCATCACCCTGGCGCTGGGGGAAGCCGACGATGCCGAGCGCGAGCGCCGTCGCCTGCAGATGAACGAGCCCTACCGGACGCTGCTCGGCCATTTCCGTCACGAGATCGGGCACTATTATTGGGACCTGCTGATCGCCAACACGCCGGCGCTGGACGAGTTTCGCACCCTGTTCGGCGATGAGCGGGCGGACTATGCGGCCGCCCTGCAGCGCCACTACGAAACCGGCGCCCCCGCCAATTGGCAGCAGAATTTCATTTCAGCCTACGCCACCGCGCATCCCTGGGAGGACTGGGCGGAGACGTGGGCGCACCACCTGCACATAATCGACACAACTGAGATGGCGGCGGCCTTTGGCGTGCGTCTCGCCCCCCATGTCGACGTGGTCGGGGAACTGCGGACACGCATCGATTTCGACCCCTACCGGCTCGCCTCGATGGGCGAATTGTTCGCACACTGGGTGCCGCTGAGCTCACTTATCAACAACCTCAACAGGGCTGTGGGGCAGCACGATGCCTATCCGTTCGTGCTCACGCCGCACGTCGTCGCCAAGCTCGGCTTCATCCAGAAAACCGTGCTCGCAGCGGGCTCTGCGCCATGGACCGTCCCCGGTCCCGACGGTCCGATCCCGATCAATCGGCCAGCCCCGTGAGGCGCCGGATGCGCGAAGTAGTGGATTAGCAGCAATTGCACACAAGCCCCCGGGTTTACTAATGGCCGTGCCGATGATTCATTGAATGCCAGTGGCGGACTGCGTCGGGGCGGAAGTGTCGGACGTCAAACCCAAGACCACCGGGGGTTTTTACCGGGAGGATGCAGCTCGCCTTGCCTCAGAAGCCGCACGTGGCCCCGGGCCCGCCGGCGAAGCGCCGCGGCCGCCCATACGCCCGATCGTCGCCATACCTACGGTGGAACCGGACGCTCCTGAGCGCCCTCGGCTCCGGCCCAGACCGGCCAGCAACCAGAACCTGCGCACGTCTCGCCTCGACGGCTATGACGAGCCCCGGGAACGACGCGCCTGGAGCGCCGGCCGGATAATCGCCTGGGTACTGCTGGCGCCCTGGTATGCGGCAACGGCGATCGGCGCCATCGGTGTCGATTTGATGTTCCTCAAGGACATGCTGGGCTTCTAGATCAGCACTCCGGCAGGCTGACGCTCAGACCGCCGAGGCTGGTTTCCTTGTAGCGTTCGTCCATGTCGCGGCCGGTCTGCCGCATCGTCTCGATCGCGGCATCGAGCGGCACGATGTGCTTGCCGTCGCCCAGCGCGGCCAGGGATGCGGCGGCGACCGCCTTCACCGCGCCCATGCCATTGCGTTCGATACACGGCACCTGCACCAGGCCGCGCACCGGATCGCAGGTCATGCCCAGATGATGCTCGAGCGCGATTTCCGCGGCATTTTCGATCTGCATGTTGCTGCCCCCGAGCACGGCGCAAAGCGCGGCGGCGGCCATCGCCGACGCGGAGCCGACCTCGCCCTGGCAGCCGACCTCCGCCCCCGAGATCGAGGCATTGTACTTGATCAGCCCGCCGATCGCCGCTGCGGTCAGCAGCATGTCGGGCACCCGCTCTCGCGACGCGCCCGGCACCAGGTCGAGATAGTAGCGGATCACCGCCGGGATGACGCCCGCCGCACCATTGGTCGGCGCCGTCACCACCTGCCCGCCGGCGGCGTTCTCCTCGTTGACCGCCATGGCATAGGCCTGCAGCCAGTCGACCGCCGAATGCAGCGGCGCGTCGTTGCTGCCGGCGCGCAAATGCAGCTTGTCGTTGAGACCCTTGGCCCGGCGCCGCACGTTGAGCCCGCCCGGCAGCACGCCATCGGAGTTGAGGCCGCGATCGATGCAGCGGTACATCACGTCCCAGATCGCCATCAGCCGTCCATCGAGATCGCCGCTGCCGTCGGCGATCTCGTTGGCGCGCTTCATCGCCGCGATGCTGAGGCCTGCGGCCTCACCCATCTGCAGCATCTGGGCCGCCGTGTCGAACGGATACGGCACACCCGCATCGCTGGGCTTGAGCGGCCCGGCAGCCATTTCCTCGGCCGTGAGCACGAAGCCGCCGCCGATCGAATAGTAGCTTTCGGCTGCGACCTCCCGACCCTCGTCCGCGCTCAGAACGAATGTCATTCCATTGGGATGGGCCGGCAGCCTGTGGCCCTTCTCCACCGTCACTGCATGCGGGCTGAGATGCACCTGCCGGCCATTCGGCAACCTTACGGTTTCCGATACCGCCAGCTCGGCCAGGGCCGCATCGGCCATTGCGCGGTCGTAGCTCGCCGGCACCATGCCGCACAACCCGCAGAGCACGGCGCGGATGGTGCCGTGCCCCTCCCCCGTATAGGCCAGCGAGCCATAGAGCCGGCAGCCCAGAGCCAGCGGCTCGGGCGGCAACGGCCGCGACGACACCAGTTCGAGAAACCGCGCCGCAGCGAGCATCGGCCCCATCGTGTGCGACGACGAGGGTCCAATGCCAACCTTGAAGATGTCGAAGACCGAAAGGAACACGAGCGTCACCCTAGCATGAAATTCTCATCGCCGACGCAGCAGAAGAAGTCGATCGGGTTCCACAAAAATTCCTTGGAACAGCTCCCGCCGCAGAAAGTTGTCAATTTGGACCCTGCCCTGCGGCAGCCAAAAATTAGGAGAAACCAATGATCCGGCTTTTGATGACCGGCACGGCTTTGACCGCCCTGCTGATCGGCGGCGCGTTTGCGCAATCCTCTTCGTCCGCGGATGCCTCGATGGCCTCCTCATCGGCCATGGAAAGCTCGTCCGCACCGGCCGACACCTCCGCCTCGACCCCGGCCGACACCTCGTCCACTCCGGCCGACACGTCGGCGATGCCGTCATCGGCGATGGAAAGCTCGGCGATGTCGTCGCAGATGTCGACGGCAAGCTCGATGGAGTCGTCCATGATGGCCACCCCGGCGCCGCGCCAGCCGGTCGACATCCTGTCTGGCTACACGCGAGTCGACACCGACCGCCTAGCCAGCAAGATCATCGGCTCGCCGGTCTATGACGGCACCGCGGCAGACGCCAACAACCTCGGCAAGATCAGCGACATCGTCGTGAACGAAGACGGCACCATCGCCGCGGTCGTGCTGGGCGTCGGCGGCTTCCTCGGCATCGGCGAAAAGCAGGTCGCGGTGGACTATTCGGCGCTGCAATGGGTCGTCGCCGCCGACAACACCGAACGCTTCGTGCTCAACGCCAGCAAGGACGATTTGACCAACGCGCCGGACTTCAAGACCGTCGACGACCAGCCCGGCGCGTCCAACGCCCCGGCCTCGGACACGATGACACCCGCTCCGGAGTCGACCGCTCCGGCCAGCAGCTCGGCGGCAATGTAACCGCCGCGCCCTCCCTGACCCCTGGGTCCATGCAATCGCATGGACCCTTTCTTTTTGCGTCCGGCAATGCTGAGGTCGCAGGCCGTTTCCGCCGGACCCTGCCATGCCCCTGCCGCTGATTGTCGCCGTACCGATTGCCTCCGATCTGGGCCGGCTCGCCTTGGCGCTGCGCCATGAGGTGTTCGTGCTCGAGCAGAACGTACCGGAGGCGATCGAGCGGGACGCCCATGACGCGACCGCGGTGCACGTGGTGGCGATTGCCGATGGCGACGTCGTCGGCACGTTGCGCCTGCAGAAATTGCCAGAGCACACCAAGTTCGGCCGGGTCGCGGTGCGGCGCGAACGTCGGGGCCAGGGGATCGCCAGGGCGATGATGCTGCACGCCCTGCATCTGGCGCGCGGCGCGGGCGAGACGCGCTTCGCCCTCACCGCCCAGCTCGACAAGGTCGGCCTCTACGAAAAGCTCGGCTTCGTGGCCTATGGCGACGAGATCGAGATCAGCGGCATCCGGCACCGCACGATGAAGACGTACTGAGCGGCAAAGGGCGCCGGCGGCGCCCCGTATCGGATCGCCAGGGCAGCGATGTCAGCGGCGATGCCGCAGCCGGCCGATCTCGTCGTAATCGGCCTGCTCGGCCTTGGCCTCTTCCGCCATCTCCCGGCCATGCTCGCGCTGGTCGAGCAGCTCGACCTTCTTGAGGTCCTCGACCGCCTCGGCGAGCGCGTCCTGCGCCCCCTCGAGCTGGTCGCGCATGTCGGCGGCCGACGCCAGCAGATTGTCGCGCCGCGCCATCGCCGCCTTGGCGAAGGTGGAATAGGCGAAATGCGCGACATCGGAGATGCCGGTCTTCTGCTGTTCGATTTCGATCTGCTGGTCGAGCTCGGCGGCCATGCGCTCGAAATCGGCAACCATCATCTCGATCTGCGCAACCTGGCGACGCTTCTCGTCGACCTGGAATTTCTTGAGCCGGATCAGGCTCTCGCTGCGCGACTTCATGACTTGTACTCCTTACACATTCAAGTCATTGACCACGTACTGGGTCATTTCCCCGCCTTGTCCAGGATCGCCTCCAGCATGGTGTAGCCATCGGCGATACTGGTTCGCTCTTCCCGCTGCTGGCCCAGAAAGGCCTCGAAGGCGGGGTTGAGAGCGATGGCGCGATCGACCTGCGGATCCGATCCCTTCCGGTAAGCCCCCAGCCGGATCAGTTCCTCCATGTCGGCGAACACCGACATGAACTCCCGCGCCTTCTGGAGGACCGGCCGCACCGCGGTAGGGACGCATCCAGGCATCGTGCGCGAGATGGATCTCAGCACATTGACGGCGGGATAACGTCCCCGTTCGGCAATGGCCCGCTCCATCACAATGTGCCCGTCGAGGATGCCGCGCACGGCATCTGCAATGGGTTCATTGTGGTCATCACCTTCGACTAAAACGGTAAATAGACCCGTAATGCTGCCCGAATTCACCAGCCCCGGCCCGGCCCGCTCGAGCAGCCGCGGCAATTCGGTGAACACCGTCGGCGGATAGCCCTTGGCGGTCGGCGGCTCGCCGATGGCGAGGCCGATCTCGCGCTGCGCCATGGCAAAGCGCGTGAGGCTGTCCATCATGCACAGCACGCGCTGCCCCTGGTCGCGGAAATATTCGGCGAGGGTAAGCGTCAGATACGCCGCCTGCCGCCGCATCAGCGCCGCTTCGTCGGAGGTGGCGACCACCACGACGGCGCGCCTGAGTCCGGCCTCGCCCAGATATTCGGTGATGAATTCCTGCACCTCGCGGCCGCGCTCGCCGATCAGCCCGACCACGGCGACGTCGGCGGTGGCGTTGCGCACCAGCATCGACATCAGCACCGACTTGCCGACGCCGGAGCCGGCGAAGATGCCCATGCGCTGGCCCTCGCACATGGTGGTGAAGGTGTTCATCACCCGCACCCCCAGATCCATCGGCGCGCCGACCCGGGCCCGCTCATGCGCCGGCAGCGGCTGCTGCTTCAGCGGATAGCCGGCGATGCCGCGCGCGATCGGCCCCTTGCCGTCGATCGGCTCGCCATTGGCGTTGACCACGCGGCCGAGCCAGGCCTCGCCGGGATAGACGGCGCCGTCATGGCTCTGGAACACCGCCTTGCAGCCGAGCCGCACGCCGGTCAGCGGCCCATAGGGCAGGCAGAGCGCGTGGCCGTCGCGAAAGCCGATGATTTCCGCCTGCAGCGTGCCGCCGCCGGTGGTGTCGATCCTGACGCGGCCGCCGACGCGCAGCTCGCGCACCGGGCCCACGACCTCGATCAGCAGCCCCTGCACCGTCTTGACCCGGCCGAACACCTCGACCTCGTCGATCGCCTCGATATCGGCGGTCAGGGCCCGCATCGGCTGTCCTCGAATCGCATCGGTGGGAACGTAACCGAACGTTAAGCAAAAAGCGTTAACCATGGGCTTTGAGCCCCGCCTTGCGCGCCTCTTGACGCCCGCGGCTTTTCCACAGCCCAAAACCCCACAAGCATGAGTCGACAGAGTCGATTAAAAGCCTTTCTTAACCTAAAATATTAAGTTTCCTTGCCGCGTTTTAACATTTGAAATCAATGCCTTAGTTAAGATGCCATAGCAATTGCTTTGCATATTGCGGATCAGAATTAAACTTTGTTAACTAATGCCGGTTAGGTTTGAGTCATATCCAGTAGGGTTCGGTTAGGGGTGGCAGTCAAAAGGCTGCTCCCCGGTTCCAGGCAGGAACGACTTTAAGGGGAACGGCATGCGTGTGCTCCTGATTGAGGACGACAGCGCGACGGCGCAGAGCATCGAATTGATGCTCAAATCGGAAAGTTTCAATGTGTACACGACGGACCTCGGTGAAGAGGGCGTCGATCTCGGCAAGTTGTATGACTACGACATCATCCTGCTTGACCTGAACCTGCCCGACATGAGCGGCTACGAGGTGCTGCGCACGCTCCGTGTCGCCAAGGTGCAGACTCCCATCCTGATCCTGTCCGGCCTCGCCGGCATCGAGGACAAGGTGCGCGGCCTCGGCTTCGGCGCCGACGACTACATGACCAAGCCGTTCCACAAGGACGAGCTGGTGGCGCGCATCCACGCCATCGTGCGCCGCTCCAAGGGCCATGCGCAATCGGTGATCCAGACCGGCGATCTGACCGTCAACCTCGACACCAAGACGGTGGAGGTGCAGGCGCAGCGCGTGCACCTGACCGGCAAGGAATACCAGATGCTCGAGC
>NZ_MKVA01000010.1 GCF_001899075.1 Devosia sp. 67-54
CATTATCCAGAGCATGGTTTTATCTGGGGTATTTTGGGATATAATCCTTGGGTGCCGGAGATTTCGGCGCATTGGGCTCCAGATAAAAGCCGCGTCCTCGTTGTTGGGGGCCGCTGCGCGCGGGGGCGACGTTGCAGATACCATTGCGTACCAGGTCGACGATCGAGGACTATGTCGCCACGCAGGAGTGGCGGTATGCACGACTGTCGTGCTGCCCGCTCCATCCGAGCGGCGACTGTGCATTTCGGCGTCACGGCAGCTATGCCCGCCAGACCAGCCCGGGTGTACGGATCGCTCGTTGCTATTGCCCACAAGGGCGCATGACGTTCAGCCTGCTCCCGGATTTTCTCGCCGCTCGCCTGCCTGGGTCGCTTGCCATGATCGATCGCATCGTTGGGATAGCCGCGTCAGCGCGAAGCATGGAAGCCGCCGCAGACGCGGTACGGGGCCCGGATATTTGCCTTCCAGGCGCAGTGCGCTGGCTGCGCCGCCGAGTGGTCGCGGTGCGCAGATCCGTTGCCGCTGTCAAGGTGCTGGCGCCCCGGCTGACGAGGCCAGGTTTGCCGGTGAGCGACGTTCCGGCCCTTGTGATGCTCCGCCGAGCCCTTTCCCCACAGCAGTTGCACTGCATTCCGGCGCCCCTAGGACTCCGACCTATTCAGAGGATAGGCAGTGCTGGCGCCGGTGGCTTCTGCCAACACGATGCGGGGCGTGATCACCCTCTCTCCGTCGGCTACGCTTCGCCGATCGAGGTAAAGCCATGCCCGTACATGTCGATCATATCACCGCAGCCGACTCCGCCGCGCCCACCCCCGACGATATCCGCCGCATCTGGAGCTCGGAGCGACGCCTTGGGGCAGGAACAACGATTGTCTATTTGAACCGCATCCAGCAGTTCCGTACCTATTGCGCCCTGCACGGGCTGGTCGAGCGAGAAGAATTGACTCTCGAACGCGTTGGCCGCTTCATAGACTGGTACGCTGAGCGGCGGGGCCTCGACCCGCTTTCTCTTCAACTTTCCCGAACCGCGCTGTTGTCGCTCAGCCGTGTCTATCATCGCTTGGGACTCGCCCCTCCCGACTGGCGACCACCTCGCCCGGCGAGGGTTCCGCGGACGCTGCTGCTTGCGCAATATGCCGCCTATCTGACTCAGCACCGCGGCAACCCGGAGGTCACGGTTCATAAGAAGCTGGACCACATCGGCAAGCTTCAGGATCATCTTATCCAGGTCGGCAAGGAGTGGCACTCGATGCAGCTAACCGATGTCGACGCATTTCTGGTTGGCCGCGCCGCGCGATATTCCCGATCACATGTGAGCGACCTCGCTTGCACGGTACGCTGCTTTGCCCGTTTCCTGCACTGGAGCGGCCTGAGTGCGGTCGATATCAGCGAGGCCGTGATCGCGCCTGTGCAACGACGGCACGAGCGACCGAGGCGAGCACTTTCCTGGGACGATGTGAAGCGACTCCTGATGGCCGTGGACAGATCGAACCCGTTGGGTCTTCGCGACTACGCAATCCTGCTGCTGATGAGCACCTATGGCTTTGGTGCCGGCGAGATCATCCGCTTGCAGTTTCAGGATATTGACTGGGATAGCGGCATGCTCTCCGTCCTTCGCCCAAAGACGGGTGTGGCATTCACGCTGCCGCTGTTGCCGCCAATTGCCAAGGCGCTGGCGGAGTACCTACGCCACGGTCGGCCCGCCGATACACCCACCCGCCATCTTTTCGTGCAGCTGAAGATGCCGCTGGAGCCATTCGCGGCTTCGAGCGCGATACGCCACATCCTAATGAAGCATGCGAAGATCGCGGGGATCGATGCGCCATTTCTGGGCAGCCATGTCCTGCGACACTCCCATGCGGCACGCCAGATCGATCTCGGTACGCGACCTCAGGTGGTGTCAGATATCCTTGGTCACCGGGATCGAGACTCGGTCTCCGCCTATGTAAGGATCGCAACAGCATCCCTGCGTGAGATCTCATTGCCGGTGCCGACATGACCACCGTTGTCGCCCTGGCTGAGCTCAAGAATGACGCTGCGAGCTTCCTGGCATTCAAGCGCGCCATGGGCCATCCCTATCGACGCGGCGAGTTTGAGATCGAACGCTTCCTTCGCTTCATCGAAGACGAGTGGGGCGACGGTGTCGATATTTCGCTGGCCGATGCGATTAGCCGCTGGTGCGGGCGTTTACCCGACCGCAAGGCCGTCACCCTCGGCAATGAGTTCGGGGTAATTCGCCAACTTTGCCTGCATCGCCGTCGTCGCGACCCCACCAGCTATGTGCCCGAACACGCCTTTGCGCCGGTGAAGGAATCGACGTTCTTTCCTTACATTTTCAGCCGCGACGAGATCCGCTGCATTCTCGCCGCCGCGTCAGCGCACCAAGGGCGCTTCATATGGGCATCGATGCTGCGAAGACTGATCCTCGTGCTTTACTGCACCGGCCTCAGGCTCGGCGAGGCGGTGCGTCTGACCATGGATGATGTCGATCTCGACCGTGGAACCTTGCTCATCCGCAACAGCAAGCGGCGGACGCGGATCGTCCCCATGCGCGAAGATCTTGTCGCAGAGCTTCGCCTCTATGTCGATGATCGATGCCGGTTGCTTCATGATCGCGGTCAAGTGGCTTGCGAAGCGCTGTTCGTTCGCCTCAACGGCGCGCCACTCCATACCCACGCTGCGTCCGAAGCTATCCGCAAGCTCCTGCGCCGCCTCGATATTAAGCCTGCGCAGGGGCGCGCCGGAGCGCGTCCATATGAGTTTCGGCATGCTTTCGCGGTTCATCGCCTGACGGCGTGGGCGGAGGAAGGTGCCGACATTCACGCCAAGCTCCCGTGGCTTTCGGCTTATCTCGGGCACCAGAACGTCATTGGCACCGAGGTCTATCTGAAGGCGACGCCGCAACTCCTGGAACTCGCGAGCACGCGCTTCGAACAACATATGCGACACGCCCGGCAGCCACGATGAGTAAGGCCGGACCTCAGATGCTGTTCACTCTGGTGGAGTCGTTCTTCTCCAACTATCTGCCGCGTCAGCGCGGCGCGAGCCCCCATACGACGCGCGCCTATCGTGACACGCTCAAGCTGCTGTTCCAGTTCGTTGCCGAGTGTCGTGATCGCGAGGTCGCCGCGCTTGTGCTGGAAGATCTCGACGCCGACACCGTCGCTGGGTTCCTCGACCATCTCGAGGACGGAAGATCCAACTCCACCGCGACGCGAAACTGCCGCCGTGCCGCGCTTCGCAGCTTCTTCAAGCACCTTTTGCGCAACGATCTCGACAATGCCCTACGTTACACGAAGGTGTTGGCGCTGCCGTCGAAACGGGCGAGGCAGAAGCCCGCAACCTACCTCGAAGCAACCGACGTGCGGGCCATCATTGCCCATCCCGATCGGCGGACCGGCAGTGGCTGGCGCGACTACACGCTGCTGCTTTTTCTCTATAATTGTGGCGCCAGAGTAAGCGAAGCAACCGGCCTGCTCTGGCAGGATCTTCAACTGATGCCGCCCCACCAGGCTCGATTGCGTGGGAAGGGCCGCAAAGAGCGACTCGTTCCGCTATGGCGCGAGACGGCCGACGCGTTACGGCGCCTGCAAAACCTGTCGGGCGCCTCGGGCCACCAGCATGTTTTCATGAACCGTCACGATCAACCGCTGACCCGCGATGGAGTTGCATACATCCTTACCAAGCATGCCTCGCCAGTAGTCCAGGATCGACCAAGGCTGGCGCGTGACCGCATCACACCTCACGTTTTCCGCCACAGCTGTGCCGTCGCGCTCCTGCAGTCGGGCACCGATGTGACCGTGATCCGCGATTATCTCGGTCATTCCAGCATCGCGACCACGAACCGGTATATCTCGACGAACCTGAAGATGAAGCGCGATGCGCTAGAGAACTTTTGGGAGCACGCTGGCATCGAACCCGCAAACGCCACGCCTTGGAAGCCAAAGCCGGACCTGCTTTCATACCTCCGGTCCCTTTGATTTTATCACGAGCTCGACGCTGACCTTTTCCGTCAATCCCGGACGTGAGAATCGCGTTACCCCAGATAAAACCATGCTCTGGATAAT
>NZ_MKVA01000011.1 GCF_001899075.1 Devosia sp. 67-54
AAACCTCCGGGAAAATCACCTCAACCCAAGAAGAATCCAATCACAGTCTAATGTAAACACTGCCCCCTTGCGGGGAGGGGCCGGGGGTGGGGGCCGCAGCCACCCGGCCCGTCCGTCCGAACCGCCGTTCTACGGCAGCGGATCGATCGGCGTGATCGCGTCCACCGGCTTCACCGGCTCGGGCGCGTATTTGCTCAGCACCGGCACCTGCAGCGCCGCGAACACGATGGTCAGCGGCATCGTCGCCCAGACCTTGAACGCCACCCAGAAATCGGTGCTCTGGGTGCGCCACACCACCTCGTTGAGGATGGCGAGAAAGAAGAAGAACAGCCCCCAGCGCAGCGTCAGCACCGTCCAGCCTTCCGGCCTCAGCTTGTAGACGTCGCCGAACACATATTTGAGCAGCGACAGCCGGAACGCCATTCCACCCAGCAGCACCGCGCCGAACAGCGCATTGATCACCGTCGGCTTCATCTTGATGAAGGTGTCGTCGTGCAGCCACAGCGTCAGCCCGCCGAAGATCAGCACCACCACGCCGGTGACCAGCGGCATCAGCGCCACCCGCTTCAGCAGCAGCCAGCTCAGCGCCAGCGACAGCACCATGGCGCCCATGAACCAGGCCGTGCCCACGAAGATGTCGGCACGGGCGTTGACGATGAAGAACACCACCAGCGGCCCGAGCTCGAGCGCCATCTTGATCAGCTGCGGCTTGAGCTCGTCCCAGTTGAGATCGGAATCCTTGGACGTTTCCGCCATCTACACCTCGCCCACGATGGCCCGGGCGAAATCGCCCGCCGCGAAGGCTTCGAGATTGTCGATGCCCTCGCCGACGCCGATGAAATGCACCGGCAGCCCGTATTTTTTCGCGATCGCCACCAGGATGCCGCCGCGCGCCGTGCCGTCGAGCTTGGTCATCACCAGCCCGGTCACCCCGGCTCGGCGCCCGAAGATTTCGACCTGATTGAGCGCGTTCTGTCCAGTCGTCGCATCGAGGGTCAGCAGCGTCGCGTGCGGCGCGCTGGGATCGACCTTCTTGATGACGCGGATCATCTTTTCGAGCTCGCTCATCAGCTCGTCGCGGTTCTGCAGCCGGCCCGCCGTGTCGATGATCAGGATGTCGCTGCCCCGCGCCCTGGCCTCGGTCATCGCGTCGAACGCCAGGCCCGAGGCGTCCGAGCCGGCCGGCCGCGCCACCACCGGCGCCCCGGTGCGCTGCCCCCAGACCTGCAGCTGCTCGATCGCCGCGGCGCGGAACGTATCGCCCGCCGCCAGCATCACCGATTTGCCCTCTGCCCGGTACAGCGAGGCGAGCTTGCCGATCGTTGTGGTCTTGCCCGAGCCGTTCACCCCCACCATCAGGATGACGAAGGGCCGCTTCCCCGGGTCCACCGTGAGAGGCTGTGCGACGGGAGCCAGAACTTGCGCGACATGACGTGACACAATGTCACGGACCTCGTCGCTCGAAATGTCACGGTCGAAACGGTCGCGGCGCAGCGCTTCGACCACGGAATCCGCCATGTCCACGCCGAAATCGGCCTGGATCAGCACGTCCTCCAGCTCGTCCAGCATGGCCTGGTCCAGCCGCTTCTTGGTGAACACCGCGGCGATGCCGCTGCCGAGCTGGTCCGAGGAGCGCTTGAGTCCGGTCGCAAGTCGTTGCAGCCACGAGGTTTTCGGCGCTCCGCCGGTCGGCGGCAGCGTCTCCGGCGGCCCCGGCGTCTCGGGCACCACAGCCTGTGGTGGCGCCGCCGCCGGCGGCGTCTCGCCTCCGAACAACCTCTTGAAAAAACTAGGCTTCTCGTCCGCCATCAGGCCGCATTCCGGATCGGTTCGCCGACCAGCCCCGTGGCGGCCACGGCCACCGCCCGCACCGCCACCAGCTCGCCCGGCGCATGCCCCGGCACCGCGATCGGCACGAACTGCTCGGTCCGCCCCATCCCGTCGCGCTCCACCAGCACCGCTTCCACCTGCCCGATTCGGCTTTCGCAGAACCTGTTATATTGCTGCTCGCCCAAGGCCCTGAGCCGTGCCGCGCGCTCCCTGCCGACACGCCGAGACACCTGCGGCATGCGCGCCGCCGGCGTGCCTTCACGCGGCGAATAGGGAAACACGTGCAGGTAGGTGAGGTCGGCTTCGGTCACGATGCTGAGGGAATTCTCGAACATCGCCTCGGTTTCCGTCGGGAATCCGGCGATGATGTCGGCACCGAACACCACGTCCGGCCGCAACGCCCGCACCCGCCCCACGAACTCCAGCGTATCGGCCCGCAAATGCCGGCGCTTCATGCGCTTGAGGATCAGGTCGTCGCCCGCTTGCAGGCTGAGATGCAGATGCGGCATCAGCCGCCGGTCCGACGCCAAGGCATCGTACAGCGCATCGTCCGCTTCGATCGAATCGATCGACGAGATGCGCAGCCGCGGCAGGTCCGGGATGTGCCGCAGGATCGCCTGCACCAGCTTGCCGAGGCTCGGCTGCCCCGGCAGGTCGGCGCCATAACTTGTGATATCGACCCCCGTCAGCACCAGCTCGCGATAGCCGTTGCCCACCAGCGTCTTCATCTGCTCGACCACCGCCCCCATCGGCACCGAGCGCGACGGCCCGCGCCCATAGGGGATGATGCAGAAGGTGCAGCGATGATCGCAGCCGTTCTGCACCTGCACGAACGCCCGCGCCCGCCCGTCCATGCCTTCGATCAGATGCCCGGCCTGCTCGCGCACGGCCATGATGTCGTTGACCTGCACCTTGTCGTTGAGCTTCACCCCGAACGCCATCGGGGCGTAGCTTTGGGCCTTCATCTTGTCGGCGTTGCCGAGCACCAAGTCGACCTCGGCCATATCGGCGAAGTCGCGCGGCGCGGTCTGTGCGGCGCAGCCGGTGACGATGATCTGCCGGCCCGGCGCCTCGCGCCGCGCCTTGCGGATCGCCTGCTTGGCCTGCCGCACCGCCTCGGCCGTCACCGCGCAGGTGTTGACGATCAGTGCGCCCGAAAGCCCGGCCTTTTCGGCCTCGGCCTTCATCACTTCGGATTCATAGGCGTTGAGGCGGCAGCCGAAGGTGAGCGTTTCGACGCTCATGCTGCCTTCAGCCACTCGTCCGGCAGCACGCCCTCGCCGTCGAGCGACCAGGTGCCGGTCATCAGGATATGGCCGTCGGACGCCCGCCAGTCGATCTCGAGCGGCCCGCCCGGCAGTTCCACCGTGACCTTGCGGCCGGTGAGGCCCTTGCGCGCTGCAGCGACGCCGACGGCGCAGGCCGCCGTGCCGCAGGCCAGCGTCAGCCCGGCCCCGCGCTCCCACACCCTGACCTTGATGCGCTCGGGCGATACCACCTGCGCTAGGCTGATATTGGCCCGTTCCGGAAAGATCGGATGGTTTTCGAGCAGCGGCCCGAAACGGCCGAGATCATAAGCCGCTATGTCCGAGACCCAGAAGATGGCGTGCGGGTTGCCGACGTTGACCACCGACGGCGTGTGCAGGATCGGCGCATCGATCGGCCCGATCTGCAGCTCGATGCCGGTGGTGTCGGCGAATTCCTCGCTGAGCGGGATCTGGTCCCAGTCGAAGCGCGGCTTGCCCATGTCGACGGTCACCAGATCGTCGGTGACGGTCGCCGCCAGCAAGCCGGCATTGGTCTGCAGCAGGATGGCGCGCTTGCCCACCTCTTCGGCCACCAGCGCCGCGACGCAGCGCGTGGCGTTGCCGCAGGCGTCGATCTCGCCGCCATCGCAATTGTAGATGCGCATGAACACGTCGACGCCATCGGCCGCCGGCTTTTCCATGACGATGAACTGGTCGGCGCCCACGCCCTTCACCCGGTCGGTGATGGCACGCACCGCTTCGGGCGTGAACCGCCGCCCGTCCGCCCGCGCATCGACGACGACGAAATCGTTGCCCAGCCCGTTCATCTTCAAATACGGAACGCCAGCCATTTTGCCGAAAGCCTCGCGGGACGCGTTTGCCGGCACTATATGGCGGATGTGCTGACGAATTGCCAGTGCGACGCGGGTTCGCCGGCTTCCTTGACTCCCCGGCCGTTCCCGCCTATTCACCCGCCACTTCGCTCAGGTCTGACCTGAACCGCCGACCGGGACCCGCAAAGGTATAAAGAGTTCCCCGAGGCAAACATCCCGCAGCGCGACGCGCCCCGGGGTGTGTTTGGCGTTTGCGCCTGAGCCAACCATATCCCGGGGAGTGATCCGGGAAGGAAACGCGATGTTCGATAGCCTCAGCGACCGGCTTGGGAAAATCTTCGAAGGCCTCACCGGCCGCGGCGCGCTGAACGAGGCGGATGTCGATGCGGCGTTGCGCGAAGTCCGCCGCGCGCTGCTCGAAGCCGACGTGTCGCTGGAAGTGGTCAAGGCCTTCGTCGAGCAGGTGCGCGAGCGCGCCGTCGGCGCCGAAGTCACCCGCTCGGTGACGCCCGGCCAGCAGGTGGTCAAGATCGTCCATGACGAATTGGTCAAGGTGCTGGGCGAGGTCCCGGTGCCGCTCGACTTCAACGCCCCGGCCCCGGTCGGCATGCTGATGGTGGGCCTGCAGGGCGCCGGCAAGACCACCCATGCCGGCAAGATCGCCAAGCGGCTGAAGGAGCGGCAGGGCAAGAAGGTGCTGCTGGCCTCGCTCGACGACCGCCGCCCTGCCGCCAAGGAGCAGCTGCGCGTGCTCGGCACCCAGATCGGCGTCGATACGCTGCCGATTCAGCAGGACGAGACGCCGGTCGACATTGCCCGCCGCGCCGAGCGCGAAGCCCGGATCGGCGGCTATGACGTCGTCATCTTCGATACCGCCGGCCGCACCCATGTCGACGAGGATCTGATGCAGGAGACCGCCGCGGTGAGGGCCGCGGTGAACCCCCACGAAGTCCTGCTGGTGGCCGATGCGCTGACCGGCCAGGACGCCGTCAACCTCGCCCGCTCCTTCGACCAGCGCGTCGACATCACCGGCATCGTCTTGACCCGCGTCGACGGCGACGGCCGTGGTGGTGCCGCGCTCTCGATGCGCGCCGCGACGGGCAAGCCGATCAAGCTGATCGGCACCGGCGAAAAGCTCGACGCGCTCGAGGATTTCCGTCCGGCCTCGATTGCCGACCGTATCCTCGGCATGGGCGACATCGTCAGCCTGGTCGAAAAGGCCAGCCAGACCATCAAGGCCGAAGACGCGGCCAGGATGGCCAAGAAGCTCAAGAAGGGCAGCTTCGACCTCGACGATCTGCGCGGCCAGTTGCAGCAGATGAAGAAGATGGGCGGCATGGGCGCCCTGATGGGATTGATGCCCGGCATGGGCCAGGTCAAGAAGGCCATGGCCGGCGCCAACATCGATGAGAAGGTGTTCGACCGGCAGATCGCCATCATCAACTCGATGACCAGAGCCGAGCGCGCCGACCCCGACCTGCTCAACGCCAAGCGCCGCATCCGCATCGCCAAGGGCTCGGGCACCAGGGTCGAAGACGTCAACAAGCTGATGAAACAGCACCGCCAGATGGCGGACATGATGAAGAAGGTTTCCAAGGGTGGCCTCGGCTCGCTGGCCGGCATGTTCGGCGGCAAGCTGGGCGGCATGATGCCCGGCCTCGGCCAGATGCCCGACCCGTCCAAGATGGACCCTGCACAGCTCGAAGCGATGGCCCGGCAGATGGGCATGGACCCCGCGATGCTGAAGCAGGCCACCACCGAGGGCGCTGCCCCGCCCAAGGACCTCGGCCAGAAGCTGCCCACCGATGTGGGCCAGTTGCTCAAATCCGGATCGGGCATGCCCGGTCTCGGCGGCGCCTCACGCTTCCCCGGCCTTCCCGGCCTCGGCGGCGGGTTCGTGCCGAAGAAGAAATAGAACCCCGTTTCGCAAACAAACTCCCAAGGACCAACGCATGTCTCTCAAGATCCGCCTCGCCCGCGCCGGCACCACCAAGCGCCCCTACTACCACGTCGTCATCGCCGACGCCCGCTCGCCGCGCGACGGCCGCTTCATCGAGAAGGTCGGCACCTACGATCCCAAGCTCGAGGACGACAAGCGCGTCACCCTGGTGACCGAGCGCGTGCAGCATTGGCTGAGCGTCGGCGCCCAGCCGACCGACCGCGTGCTGCGCTTCCTCGACAAGGCCGGCCTCAAGACCCGCGCCCCGCGCAACAACCCCGAGCGCGCCAAGCCGGGCAAGAAGGCCACCGAGCGCGCCGAAGCCCGCGCCAAGGCCGCCGCCGACGCCGCGGCCCCGGCCGCCGAGTAAGATGAGCGTCACCTCGTCCAAACGCCTGCTCATGGGCCGCATCGGCGCGGCCCATGGGATCAAGGGCGAGGTGCGCATCCAATCCTTCACCGAGGAGCCGCTGGCTCTCAAGGATTATGGGCCGTTCAGCACCAACCGGCCCGGCCTCGAGATCGAAATCGAAGCGGCGCGCGCCACCACCAATGTGCTGGTGGCGCGGCTCAAGGGCGTTGCCGACCGCACCGCCGCCGAAAAGCTCAACGGCGTCGAGCTCTATGTCGCGCGCGACCGCCTGCC
The DNA here is from genome assembly GCF_001899075.1 of Devosia sp. 67-54. Lineage (GTDB taxonomy): Bacteria > Pseudomonadota > Alphaproteobacteria > Rhizobiales > Devosiaceae > Devosia_A. The sequence continues at coordinate 6,496 of NZ_MKVA01000011.1, forward strand.
GCCGCCCGACGACGCCGACGATTTCTACCACACCGACCTGATCGGGCTCGACGCCCGGCTCAATGACGGCACCGTACTCGGCAAGGTGATCGCCATTCCCAATTTCGGCGCCTCCGACCTGATCGAGGTGCGCGACGAGCGCAGCGGCGACACCTATCTCTATCCCTTCAGCAAGGCCGTGGTGCCCGAGGTGCACGTGGCGGAAGGCTACCTCGTGATCGAGGTGCCGACCGAAAGCGAGCCCGGCGAGGAAGAGCCCGATTGAGCTTTGCCGCCGATGTCATCACTCTGTTTCCCGAACTGTTCCCCGGCCCGTTGGGCGCCTCGGTGATTGGCCGCGGCGCGGCGCAGGGATTGTGGTCGCTGCGGCTGACGCAACTCAGGCACTTCGCCACCGACAGGCATCACAGCGTCGACGACACGCCGGCGGGCGGCGGCGCCGGCATGGTGCTGAAGCCCGACGTGCTGGCGGCGGCGATCGACGCCGTCTCCGACCAGAACGATCCGCGCCCGCGGCTGTTGATGAGCCCGCGCGGCAAGCCGCTGACGCAGGAGCGAACCCGCGCCCTCGCCCACGGCCCCGGCGTCGTGATCGTCTGCGGCCGCTTCGAAGGCGTCGACGAGCGCGTCATCGAGGCACGCAACCTCGAGGAGGTCTCCATCGGCGACTATGTGCTCGCCGGCGGCGAGGTGGCGGCGATGGTGCTGCTCGAGGCGGTGGTGCGGCTGATCCCCGGCGTGCTCGGCAAGGACGAATCGCACCAGGACGAAAGCTTCGAGAACGGCGTTCTGGAGTATCCGCACTACACCCGGCCGCAAAGTTTCGAGGGCCGCGACATTCCGGCCGTGCTCACCTCTGGCGACCACGGCAAGGTGGCGCAGTGGCGGCGCGCCGAGAGCGAGAAGCTGACCCGCGCCCGGCGGCCCGATCTGCTGAAATAGCCGCCGGCCAGGTCTGACCCGGCCGGCGCGTTTCGGCCTACTTCACCACAAAGCCGTAGCTGCCGGTGGTCTTGTGGCCGTCGCTGGCGAGCGCGTGCCAGTTCACTGTGTAGGCGCCGGGCGGCAGCGCCGCCGGCAACGTCACCAGCAGCGTCTTGCCGTCGGCGCCCAGCGCCGCGCTCACGCCGCTGACCGGCCCCGACGGCCCGCTGATCTCGACGCCGCTGAAGGCGATCTCCAGCCCCTCAGAAAAGCTCAGCGTCAGCGTCGTCGGCGCCGCGATCTCGGCCTTGTCGGCCGGCTCGCTGCCGGTGAGGTGGGCATGCGCCAGAGCGGGCGACGCGGCTCCCAGGGCGAACAATGCGGCAAGCAGAAGCTTTTTCATCGACATCACTCCTCACATGGCCATCGAGGACATATCCATCGCGTGCGACGGCTCGGCCGGCGCATCGCTCGCGCTCGGCGGCGACGATTGCGCGAAGCCGCCGATATTGAGCTCAACCTTGAGGTCGCCGGCCTTGGCGAAATGCAGCGTCATTTCTAAGCACTGTCCCTTGACGAAGGGCTGGCTGAAGCCGGTGAGCATCAAGTGATAGCCCATCGGGTCGAGCGCCACCGACCCTCCGGCCGGGATCGGCAGGCCATCGGGCAGCGCCGACATCTCCATCACCTGGCCGTTCATCTTCATCTGGTGCAACGAGGTGTCGGTGGCCGCCTCGGTGCTGGCGCCGGTGAGGGTGTCGGCCTCCGGCCCGGCATTGGCGATGCTGAGATAGGCACCCGCCGACCGGGCGTTGGGCGGCGTGGCGCGGGCATAGGCGCCGCTGACGGTGATGTCGCCGGCGGTAAAGCTCTGCCCGGTGGGGCAGCCATCGTGCACGATGCCCTCATGGGCGAAAGCGAGGGACGGCGCGGCGAGCGCCAGGGCCGCCAGCAGGGCGGCAAGGCTGAAACGAGTCATGATCTGACCTTTTGACGGGAAACAGGACGAAAACTTCCGCAGTGCAGGTCAGACGGCGGGCGGTCCTCGCGGCTGTGCGTCACGGCCGGGCGTCAGCAGCGGCTGCACCAGGGCGGGAAGCGCATAGACCACCGGCACTATGGCGAACTCGGCCGCCACGCTCGTCGCCGGCGGCGGCGGCAGCACCGCCAGGGCCGGCCGGCAGGCGTGGCAGGCGAAATGGTCGCCGGCGACCGGCGCCGGCTGGTCGCCGCAGATCGACTGGGCGGTGACCACCACCCGGCCGCCGGCGGCGAACACCGCGCTCGAATGGCCGAAATTGAGGAACAGCAGCGCAAGCACCAGAGCCGCGAGCACGACGTCGCGGGCAATCGACCTCGAAAGCGGCTCGCCCTGTCCCATGCCTCGGTTTATAGCGGTGCCGGCGGCGCGCCGCACGCGGCAAAAGCGCCCGCAGCACTGGACTCGCGGCGGCTTTCCCTCTATACGCGCGCTCGCCCGTGGCCCTGCCCGGGCCAACAAGACACATAATCCGTGCAACCAAGACCGGGCGGCTGGAGCATTCCTTCGGCGAAACGCCCCATTGAAAAGATCAGAACGGACAACACATGCCCAATATCATCGCCGAGCTCGAAAAAGAGCAGCATGAGGCCCTCGCCGCCCGCGCCAACCACCCCGATTTCACCCATGGCGATACCGTCAAGGTGTGGGTGAAGGTGCGCGAAGGAGAAAAAGAGCGCCTGCAGGCCTATGAAGGGGTGGTGATCGCCATCACCGGCACGGGGCTCAACGAGAGCTTCACCGTGCGCAAGATTTCCTACGGCGAGGGCGTCGAGCGCGTCTTCCCGATGGTCAGCCCCAATGTCGACCGCGTCGAGGTGCTGAAGCGCGGCAAGGTCCGCCGCGCCAAGCTCTATTACCTGCGCGACCGCCGCGGCAAGGCCGCCCGCATCTTCGAATCAACCTCGGCCCGCACCAAGAAGATCGAGGCCGGCGAACGCGACGCCGCCGCCGAGGCCCGCGCCGCCCGCGAGGCCGAGAAGGTCGCCGCCGCCGAGCAACTGGCCAAGGAACTCGCGGAAAAGGATGCCGCCGAAGGCAAGGCCGAATAGGCCCAGCCGGGAGTTAAGCTTGCATTCAGCGACAACCCGGCTCTGTTGGAGCCGGGTTTTTGTTTGTCGGGGAGGACATCGTGGGCAGTCCCGAGGCGCGCGCCGAAACCGCCCGCCAATTGCGCGAGGAGGTGCGCCAGGTGTTGGCGGAAACCGGCCTCTTCGCCCTGCTCACCGACCGCTTCGGCGAACCCACCGTTACCGGCAGCGCCGGCTACGACCTGATGGTCTGGCGCGATATCGACATTCACCTGCCGCTCGAGGCCGAGCGCTGGAGCGAATGGATGGCCTTCGGCCAGGATCTCGCGGCACAGCTCCACAGCGTCGGCCTCGCGCTGCACAAAGCCACCTTCGTCAACGACTGGGTCGACCCGCATCCGCTCGGCGCCGGCCTCTATTGGGGCATTGAGTTCAAGGACTTTGCCGGCAACCCCTGGAAGCTCGACCTCTGGGGCTGGGACCCCTTCGACTTCGCCGTGCGCCAGGCCCGCGATTTCTCGCTGCGCACCGACCTCGCCGCCTGCGACCGCGACCTGATCCTCCGCCTCAAGACCGAGGCGCGCGAGCGCGACGATTATTATGGCGTCAAAGTTTCGAGCTGGGACATCTACCAGTTCGCCATCGCCAAGGCCGGCGACAGCCTGAGCGCTCTGGAGCTGTGGAAGGCGCGGCAGTAGGCTTCGCCCTCCGGGCCCGGAGAAACGCTATGCCATCATACATCTGCACCACCTGCGGCGTCGGCTATGCGGAAACCGACGCGCCGCGCGAAGTCTGCCTGATCTGCGCCGATGAGCGGCAATATGTGAACGCCAGGGGCCAGGGCTGGACCACGCTCGAAGAGTTGCGCGACGATCACGTCAACGAATTGCGCGAGCTCGAGCCGGGCCTGACCGGCATCGGCGCCCGCCCACAGATCGCCATCGGCCAGCGGGCGCTGCTGGTCGAGCGGCCCGACGGCGGGGTGCTGTGGGACTGCACGCCGCTCGTCACCGACGCGGCGCTCGACGCCATCGCGGCTAAAGGCGGCGTCAGCGCCATCGCCATTTCGCACCCGCATTTCTACGCCACCATGGTCGACTGGAGCCAGGCGCTGGGCGGCGTGCCGATCTACCTCCACGAGGACAATCGCGACTGGGTGATGCGGCCCGACCCGGCCGTCGAGTTCTGGTCGGGCGCCAGCAAGGCCGTCGCCGACGGCATCACCCTGGTACGCACCGGTGGCCACTTCCCCGGCTCGACCGTGCTGCATTGGGCACAGGGTGCCGGCGGCAAGGGCGTGCTGCTGACCGGCGATTCCATCATGGTGGTGCCCGACACGCGCTGGGTGAGCTTCATGTACTCGTTCCCCAACCTCGTCCCGCTCAACGCCCGCAGCGTCGAGGCCATTGTAAAGTCGGTCCGCGCCTACCAATTCGACAGGATCTATGCCGGATGGTGGGACCGCGTGCTCGACCATGACGCCAAGGCTACAGTGCAACGCAGCGCCGAACGATATATCGCTGCCATACGCTAGAGTGCGGCCGGGCCATTGGTCCTGTGCAGATTCTATAGAAAATAGCCTGTTTTCGGCATCAGATATATTTACGCGATATATCTTGACGGTTTCGTTGTGCAAGCGTATCTCCGCACTATCGTAAGATATATCGGAGACACATCATGCATCATGATGATCCTTTTGGCCGGTCCCAGGACCGGTGGGATCGCGCCCAGCACCGCATGTGGCGCAAATTCGAGGCCATGGGCCGCCGCGGCGGCTGGGGCGGGCCGCGGGGCGGCGCCTGGGGCGCCAATTTCGGCGACTGGGGTGGCTTTGGCGACAATATGCGGATCGGCCGCATGCTCGCCTCGGGCGATTTGCGCCTGATTGCGCTGTATTTCATCGAGCAGCAGCCGCGCCACGGCTACGATCTGATCAAGGCCATCGAGGAAAAGACCGGCGGCATGTACAGCCCGAGCCCCGGCGTCATCTATCCGGCGCTGACCTTCCTCGAAGAGGCCAGCTACGTGACCTCGACCGCCGAGGGCAACAAGCGGCTCTACACCATCACCGACGAGGGCCGCACCCATCTCGACGACAACCGCGAGGCGGTGGAGAGCACGCTCGCCCATCTCGGCCGGCTCAGCGAGCAGGTCGGCAAGATGCGCGAGCGCTGGGACGAGATGCGCCGGCATTTCGACGAGCATCATCCACGCCCCGATCGCGACATGGACGACGTCGCCCCCGAGGTGAACGAGGCCCGCCGCGACCTCAAGGACGCCATCCGCGAGGCCGCCCGGGACCGCGATCCCGGGAGCCAGCGGCGCCTCGCCGACGCACTGCGGCGCGCCGCCGAGGACATTCGGCGCACCGGCAGCGGCCGTTCGGCCGAACCCGACGATGTCGATATCTGAACCGTTCCGCGAACCGCGACTGGGGCCGACCATGTGGTGGCACGCCGACCTCCCCGCTGCCCACGCTCTGGCCCCGGCGGCGAAAGCTCCTCCCGATCCCGACGACCGGGGGGAGTTCCTGCTCGAATGGATCGTGCCCAGCGTCGGCGACGAGATGCGCTCCCGCCGGTTCTGGGCCGATGGCGGTGACGGCGGCAAGCGGCGGGCCCTGCGCCGCGGCCTGCGCGTCGGCGACGATACTTAGCCACATATGGCGAAGGCGACTCGTCTGCGCCGCCAAATCGGACTAACATGTTAGTTCACGACGAGGTTTACCGTGAACGACATGACGCCCATCGGGGCCGACCGCACCGCCGCCGCGCGGCGGGTGGCGACCCGCCTTCAGGCCACCACCCAAATCCTGCCCAGCCGGATCATGACCGATCCGCTGATGACCTACGCCTATGCCGGCGATTCCAGCCAGTACCGGCTGGTGCCGGCCCTGGTGGTGATCGTCAACTCCGAAGCCGAAGTGCTGGCGGTGCTGAACGCCGCGCGCGCCGAGCGCCTGCCGGTGACCTTCCGCGCCGCCGGCACCTCGCTCAGCGGCCAGTCCAATTCCGATGGCGTGCTGTGCGTGCTCGGCGATGGCTTCAAGCAGATGCGCATCCACGACAATGGCGACCGCATCACGCTGGGGCCGGCGATCATCGTCGCCAACGCCAACCGCGCGCTGAAGCCGTTCAATCGCAAGCTGGGCCCCGACCCCGCCAGCCAGGCCACCTGCAAGATCGGCGGTGTGGTCAACAACAATTCGTCCGGCATGTGCTGCGGCGTCGCCTACAACACCTACCACACGCTGCAGCGCATGCGGCTGATGCTGACCGATGGAACGGTGCTCGACTCGGGAGATCCGGACTCGGTCGCCGCGTTCCGGCAGAGGAAGGCCGACCTGCTCGAGGCGCTGCACGCGCTGCACCACGAGGTGATGGCGGACACCGAGTTGGTCGAGCTGATCCGCAGGAAATACCGGATCAAGAACACCGTCGGCTATTCGATCAATGCGCTGACCGATTTCCACGACCCCGTCGACATCCTGATCCACCTGATCGTCGGCTCGGAGGGCACGCTCGGCTTCGTTTCGGAGGTGACCTACAACACCATTCCGGAGCATCCCTACAAGGTGACCGGGCTGATCCCCTTCCCCGATCCCTATTCCTGCGCCCGCGCCATCTCGCGGCTCGCCAATGGCGGCATCCAGTCGACCACGGGCGTCACTGCCGCCGAATATATCGAGCGCCGCGCCCTCGGCACGGTCGAGCACATCGCCGTCATCGCGCCGCTGGTCCGGTTCTTCACCGAAACCTCGCCGGCCGTGCTGATCGACGTCTCCGCGCCGACGCCGGAGGAACTGGCGGTCGAGCAAGCCAAGGCCGAGACCATCCTGCGCGAAGAGGGCGCGACCGACCTCAATTTCTCTGCCGATGAGGAGCGCTCGCACGCCCTGTGGGACGTGCGCAAGGGCTTCTTCGCCTCTGCCGGCGCGGCTCGCCGTCCGGGGACCGCAATGCTGACCGAGGACGTGGCGGCGCCCATCGACCGCCTCGCCGACTTCGTCATCGACATGCGCAAGCTGCTCGACGCGCACGGCTATGAGGACGCGGTGATCTTCGGCCATGCGCTGGCCGGCAATCTGCACTTCCAGATGGGCGACGAGCTGGCGGCGCCCGGCGCGGCGGAAAAGTTCGACGCCTTCAGCCAGGATCTGAGCGAGCTGGTCTCGGTGCGCTATGGCGGCTCGCTCAAGGCCGAACATGGCACCGGCCGCGCCATCGCCCCCTTCGTCGAGCGCGAATGGGGAGCCGCCGCCTATCGCATCATGCGCAGGATCAAGCCGCTGTTCGATCCCGAGGACCTGCTCAACCCCGGCGTGCTGATCACCGACAACAAGACCGTGCATCTCGAGCACTTCAAGGAGATGCGGCTTTCCAACCCGATCGTCGACCTCTGCATCGAATGCGGCTTCTGCGAGCCGGCCTGCCCGAGCGCGCAACTGACGCTGAGCCCCCGCCAGCGCATCGTGGTGACGCGCGAGATGCAGCGTCTCAGCGAGACGCACGAGGACGATGCGCGGCTCGCCGCCCTGCAGGAGGGGTTCGGTTATGCCGGGCTCTACACCTGCGCCGCCGGCAATGTCTGCGCCGGCCGCTGCCCGGTCGGCATCGAGACCGGCACCATGGTGCTGGGCGAGCGGGCGAGGCGCAAGACGGCGGGCGAAAAGCGCGCCGCGCACCTGGTGGCCGGCCACACGCTGGCGGTGGAGCGCGGCCTCAAGGCCGGCATCGGCGTGCAGGCGCTGAGCCGCAGCATCATCGGCGACGGCGCCACCGACGCCATCGCCGGCGCCATGCGCAAGGCCCTGCGCACGCCGCGCGTCAGCCGCGCTCTGCGGCCCGGGCCGGGCGCTCCCGCGGCGCGGCCCGGCGCCCGGGTGCGCAACAATCCCAAGGCCGACGGCGCGCCGGTGGCCATCGCGGCGCCCGCCAATCGCGTGGTGTATTTCCCCGCCTGCCCGACCCGCATGTTCGGTGCAAATACAACGCCTTACGACCTGCTGCCGACGCCCGCGGCGATGCTGAAGCTCCTGGAACGCGCCGGATTCGACGTCGTGGTACCACAGGGGCTGGAGGGACAGTGCTGCGGCCAGCCTTTCCTCAGCAAAGGCTTCCCCGAGGAGGCGGCGCGGGTGGGCGGCCGGCTCCTGGAAACGCTGGCGCCGGAGCATGCGCGCGTTCTGACCGACGCCGCGACTTGCGCCAAGCATTTGAAGCAGCACCACAATTCCGAGATCGTCGTGGCCGACAGCGCCGAGTTCCTGGCAGCCGAAGTGCTGCCCAGGCTCAAGGTGGTGCGGACCATTCCGGCCGTCGCGGTGCATCACAATTGCTCGGCGCAGCGGATGGGCGAGCAGCAGGCGACCATGACACTGTGTCAGGTTATCGCGGGTACGGTTGCGCCGCTCGACTCGGTGAGCTGTTGCGGCTTTGCCGGCGACAAGGGCCTGTTCGCGCCGGAGCTCAACGAATGGGCGACGCGCTTCGTCAAGAACGATATTCCAGCCGGCTGCGAGGTCGGCGTGTCGACGGTCGCGACCTGCGCCGCCGGCCTCAGCGAGCGCGCCGGCATCCCCTTCGTGTCGCTGGCAAGTCTCCTGGAATACGCTACAAGGCCGGATGCTCCCTGATCTGTCCGAGCCGGAAGACCGCCGCGACCCGTTCTGCCGCTATTTCGGCACCTGCGGCGGCTGCACGCTGCAGCATTTCGGCCCCGCCGCCTACGATGCGCTGAAGCGCGGGCTGGTGGAGGACGCGCTGCGCCACGCCCATGTGGCGGCGGCGCTGAACCCCATGCTCGCCGCCCATGGCGACGGCCGAAGGCGGGCGACGCTGCATGCCCGCGGCAAGGCGGTGGGCTACATGCAGGCGCGCAGCCACGATTTGCTCGACATCGCCGCCTGCCCGATCCTGGTGCCGGCGCTGGCGCAGCGCGCCGTGACGCTGACCCATCCCATCGCCGCGACCGTCGGCGATTGCGACGTGGCCTATACCGCGACCGACACCGGCCTCGACGTCGCCATCCGCACCGAGCGCCGATTCAAGGCCGAGCGGCTGACGCTGCTGGCGCAGCGCTCGGGCGCGGCGCGGCTGTCGCTCAATGGCGAGATCGTCATCGAGACGCGGCCGCCGGCGGTGAGGATGGGCAAGGCGCTGGTCGAGATTCCGGTCGCGAGCTTCCTGCAGGCGACCGCCGAGGCCGAGGCGGTGCTGGCGCGGCTGGTGCGTGACGGCGTCGGGCCGGCGAAATCGGTGGCCGACCTGTTCTGCGGCATGGGCCCGTTCACGCTGCGGCTGGCCGAAACGGCGCGCATCTTTGCCGCCGATGCCGACCGGCCGGCCATCGCCGCGCTGCACAAGGCCGTGAAGCACACACAGGGGCTGAAGCCGGTGACGGCGGCCGTCCGCGACCTGTTCCGCGAGCCGCTGCTGCCGCGCGAGCTCGACGCCCACGACGCCGTGGTGTTCGACCCGCCCCGCGCCGGCGCCGAGGCGCAGGCCCGCGAGCTGGCGAAGTCGAAGGTCAGGACCGTGGTGGCGGTGTCGTGCGAGCCGCGCACCTTCGCCCGCGACGCGGCGATATTGATTGCCGGCGGCTACCGGCTGGAGAGCGTGACGCCGGTCGACCAGTTCGCCTGGTCGATGCATGTGGAGGTGGTGGGGGTGTTCCGGCGGTGAGGCGACTTTTGACTAGTACGAACGTTGTTCCAGCGGCCCCCACCCCCCAGCCCCTCCCCGCAAGGGGGAGGGGGGCGATGGAGCCGCAATTTCGGTTGGGCAGTCAGGCCCCCCTCCCCCTTGCGGGGAGGGGACGGGGGTGGGGGCCGCGAGCACGATGGTCACGCTGACCCCCTCCACCGCCCACACCACGCTCGGCCCCGCCTTCTACGACGAAGTCGTCCCCGCGCACTTTCCCGAGCTGACGCTGCGCTATCGCAACCAGCGGGCGGCGGCGACGGTGGGGCTCGACACCCTCACCGAGGCGCAATGGATCGAGCATTTCGGCCGCTTCGTGCCCATTCCCGGCTCGCTGACGACGCCGCTGGCGCTGCGCTATCACGGCCACCAGTTCCAAGCCTACAACGCCGACCTCGGCGACGGCCGCGGCTTTCTGTTCGCGCAACTGCAGGACGATGCCGGGCGGCTGCTCGACCTCGGCACCAAGGGCTCGGGCCGCACCCCGTGGTCGCGCATGGGCGACGGGCGGCTGACGCTGAAGGGCGGCGTGCGCGAGGTGCTGGCGACCGCGATGCTCGAGGCGCTCGGCGTCGATACCAGCAAGAGCCTGAGCCTGGTCGAGACCGGCGAAGAGCTGGAGCGCAGCGACGAGCCGTCGCCGACGCGCGCCAGCGTGCTGGTGCGGCTGAGCCACGGCCATGTGCGCATCGGCACCTTCCAGCGCCTCGGCTTTCTCGGCGACACCGGCAATCTGGGCCGGCTGCTCGACTATGCGCTCGCGACCTATCTGCCCGGCGTGGCGCCGCCCGGCGACAATGCAAGGGCGGAGAAATTCCTCGCGGCGGTGGCCGAGCGCGTGGCGGCGACCGGCGCCGACTGGCTGGCGGCGGGGTTCGTGCATGGCGTGCTCAACTCCGACAACATCAACATCACCGGCGAGAGCTTCGACTACGGCCCGTGGCGCTTCCTGCCGCACTACGACCCCAATTTCACCGCCGCCTATTTCGACCAGACCGGGCTTTATGCCTTCGGCCGGCAGCCCGACGCGCTGGCGTGGAATTTGACGCGGCTGGCCGAGGTGCTGCTGCCGCTCGGCAGCCATGACGGACTCGAAGCGGCGCTCAACCGCTTCTGGCCGGCGTTCCAGCAGGCGATGTGGAGCGCCGCTCTACGCCGCCTGGCGCTGCTGCCGCGCGGCGCAGCGGAGGATGCCGAGCTGGTGGTGCGGATCTTCGGCTTCCTGCACTCAAGCGGCATCCGCTACGAGCAGTTCTGGTTCGACTGGCGCGGCGGCACGCTGAGCGCCGGGCGCGCGGCGCGGAGCCCCGCCGCCGACGCCTATGCCGGCGACGCCTTCGCCCCGGTGCGCGCGGCGCTGGCGCCCTATGTGGCCACCGGCACCGCCAATCTCGACCACCCCTATTTTGCCCGCGCCGTGCCGCGCACCATGCTGATCGACGAAGTGGAGGCGCTGTGGGCGCCCATCGCCGAGCGCGACGACTGGAGCGCGCTCCACCGCGTGCTGGGCGAGATCGAGGAGATGCGGCAGGCCTATGCCGGCGATGCGAAATCGTCGGCACGGCCCGCCGCCAGCTCGTAGAAGCGGACCAGCCGGGGGTCGACGGCCGGCGCCAGCTCCACGCAGCGCGCGAGAGTGCCTTTGCCCGCCAGCCAGTCGGCATGCGCGGCGCCGAGCGCCAGGAAGTCGGGGCGCTGCGCCAGCGCCGCATCGCCCAAGAGGATGTGGACGCGCAGCCGCGCTGCCTTGCCCTTGAGCTGCACCGTGCCGGCCTCGAGCCAGGCGAGATCGGGCACGGCGCGGCGTGTCGCGTCGGCGGCGACGATGTCGAAGCCGACGAGCTTGCTCTCCCCCTCGACGCGCGAGGCGACATTGACGGTATCGCCGATGGCCGAATAGTCGAAGCGGCTTTCGAGCCCCATATTGCCCACCAGCGCCTCGCCGGTACTGAGCCCGATGCCGATGGCGATGCCGTCGAGCCCGCCATCGTCGTTGAGCGCGGCGAGCGTGGCGCGCATCGCCAGCGCCGCCTCGCAGGCGCGACGGGCATGCCCGGCCACATCCACCGGCGCGTTCCAGAACGCCATGATGGAATCGCCGATGAATTTGTCGATGGTGCCCGAGCGGGTGACGATCTCGGCGCCCAGCGCCCCGAACAGCCGGTTGAGCATGCCGAAGGTTTCGGTGGGCGCATGCGCCTCGGTGAAGCTGGTGAAGCCGCGCATGTCGGCGAACATCACCGTGATCTCGCGCGCCTCGCCGCCGAGCTTGAGCTGGTCGGCGCTCTGCTCGATGCGCGCCAGCAATTGCGGCGACACGTAATAGCCGAAGGCGCGGCGCAGTTCGCGCCGGTCGTGCTCGGTCAGCGAGAACTGCGCATAGACCATGGCGCCATAGGTGACGAGCGCGCCGATGGCGGGGAAGGTGGCGTCGAGCAGCCAGCCCTTGAGCGCGAAGCCGGCGAAGGCGCCGCCGATCATCGCCGCGATCAGCACCACCGCCAGCGCCAGCCCCGCGAGCGGGCCCAGCCGCAGCACCACCGGCACCAGCAGCGCTCCGGCGATGACGAACACCAGGATTTCGAGCCCCTGCACCCAATCGGCGCGGGTGAGGTAGCTGCCCGACACGATCTGGTCGATCACCGCCGCATGGATGCGCACCCCGGCGATGGCCGGGCTGAGCGGCGTCGCATGCAGGTCGAGCAGGCCGCTGGCCGAGGTGCCGACGAGCACGATGCGGCCCGAAACCTGGTCGGCCAGCGAGCGGTAGTCGTCGCCGAGCAGCGCGCCGGCCGAGATCACCTCGCGCGGATCGGGCCGCTTGTCGTAGAGCACGATGTCGCCCGAAGCGGTGGTGGGCACGGTGAACGGGCCGAGCTTCAGCGCTTCGAGCGTGCCGTCGCCGCGCGTGTCGCCCAGCGCCACCGGCGTCGTCACCCCCAGCGCCAGCCGCAGCGTCTCGATGGAGAGGCCGGGATAAAGCTGCGTGCCGTCGCTCCACAGCAGCGGCACCTCGCGCACCACGCCGGCCGAATCGGCGGTATCGAGGCTGAGGCTGCCGAGCCCCGACGCGGCGTCGGCGAGCTGCTTGAGCGGCCCCACGGCGCCGGGCAGCGCCGGCAGGTTCGGCGTCGGGTCGCTGCCCGAAATGGCGAAGCCGCTTTTGGGAGGCGTCGCCAACGGCGGCGCGTTGGGAGCGAGCGAGAAGCCGAGCACGGTCTTGCCGGCGGCGAGCGCGGCGGCAAATTGCGCGTCGTTGTCGCCGCCCAGCCGGTCGGGCTCGGGAAACAGCACGTCGAAGCCGATGGCGGCGGCGCCGAGCTCCTCGAGCCGCCGGGTGAGCGTCGCGAGCTCGGCGCGCGGCCACGGCCATTGCCCGTATTTCGCGAGCGAGGGCTCGTCGATATCGACCACCCGCACCGGCGCGTCAGCGGCGGCGCGCGGCAGCAGCCGCTGCTCGAAATCGAAGCCGAGGTCGCGGATGGTGGCGACCGGCAGCGGATCGGCGAGCCGAAGCAGCGCCAGCAGCGCCACGAGGCAGAGACCCAGCACTGTCGGCAACAGCCTGCGACCGATCATGCGCTGTTGTAGCCGATTATGCGAAAAATGACGAGCGGCGTTCTAGTGATGCGTGAGCGAGCCGATGTCGAGCCGCCCCGGCGGTGTGCCCGACTGGGTCGGGGGCGGCGTGTCCTGGTCGCCGGTGTTGGGCGTGCCGATGCTCGGCGGCGTCGCCGCCTCGGGCGGGTTGTGCAGGCACTCATAGGCGCGCGCGAACCAGAAGGGCCGGAGCAGCGGCGACTGGTTGTCGGCATAGCGGAACTCGGTCTTGAGCTGGGTGCGGAAATCGCCGGTGGTGACCTTGGCGCTGCCCAGCACCGCGGCGCGGCTGGTGATCTGCCCCAGCGTGCACAGGTCGTGCAGCGTCGTCCACTTGCTCTCGCCCTTGGCGCGGAAGAGCACGGTGCCGAGGTAGTGCAGGATCATCGTCGAGCCGTCGGTCGGCGAGACGTAGACGTCGAACTGCGTGCCGCGCACGCCGATGGTGCCGGTGGGGGTGTTGAGCTCGTAGCTCGGCTTGGGGCCGTTGCCGGTGGCGAAGCGGAAGGTGCCCGACAGCATGTCGACGGCGAATTTGCCGGCGCTGCCGTCGTTGCGCAGCAAATAATCGTCGATCTTGAGCGCCGATTGCGGCCCGACCACCAGCTTGGTGTTGTCGGCGAACAGGATCTGCACCTGCCCCTTGGGCCCGGTCTTGACCAGATCGCCGATGAAGATGTCGGAGCCGACCACCAGCGTGCGCTCGGCGCCCCCCAGATCGGCGGCGGCCGCCGGATTGACGCCCTTGGCGCTGCCCGCCGCGGCATCGGCGAAGGCCGGGGCCGACAGGGAGGCAGCCATGAGGACTGCGGCGATGCCTGCGAACACTCTGCGCATAGTGACCCTCAAGAGCTGAGCCCGACGGGCGCCCGCGACCTCTCACCTCGCGCCTGAACGGCGAGTGAACGATAGCATTCCCGAGCCGGTGGCGTCGACTCTTCGGCGCTTGCGCCCGCTCCGGCTTGCTGCAATGGTCCGTGCCGCAACGGGGACGGTTCCGGACCGCGCGCCAGGCGGTCCGGCTTCGGCTGGGGGGCCGGAGAGGAAGCATGACGGCGATTTTCTTCGGCCTGCTGGTCGGCCTCGAGCTCAAGCACTATGTCGCCGACTACTTCCTGCAGCCCGGCTGGATGCTGGGCGGCAAGGGCGATTTGCGCCATCCCGGCGGCTATGTGCATGCCGGCATCCACGCCGGCCTGTCGCTGCTGGTGCTGCTGCTGTGCGCCACGCCGCTGTGGCTGGCCGCGCTGCTGCTGGTCGCCGAATTCGTGGTGCACTACGTGCTGGATTTCGCCAAGATCCACTATTCCAGGGGCGTGCACGTCGACAGCCGGCCGCGCCGCTTCTGGGCCCTGCACGGCATCGACCAGCTCACCCACCAGCTCACCTATGCGGCGATGATCTACGCCGTGCTGCGCGTGAAGGGGCTGGCTTGACGGGCTAGCGCTTCTTCTTGGCCTTGGCGTCGTCGGGCGATTGCACCAGCTGCGCCAGGATCTTGTCGACGAGGTCGAGGTCCTCGCGGCGGCCGGCGGCCTGCTGCTGCAGATCGACCAGATACGAGGTGGTGTAGTAGAGCCGCCGCGCCAGCAGCGCCGCAAGCTCGAGCGCGATCTCGGCCTGGCTGCCGAGAAACCCGATGGGATCGTCGATCACATAGGCCTTGACCGTCGACAGCGCCTTGACCGTGGCCGAATACGGCATGTCGAGCAGCACGCTCATTTCGCCGAACAGCGAGCCGGGCTCCTCGATGTAGCTGACCTGCGTGCCCTTGCGCAGCACCTCGACCTGGCCCTCGACGAGCACGAACAGCTTGCGCTCGTTGCCGCCCTCGGTGATCAGGACGGCGCCCGATTTGAACGTCTCGGCCTTGCGGCCCTGGCAGTAGTCGAGAATATCCGGCATCGGCAGGTCGCTCCCAAGCGATCCCGCCCCAATAGAGCAAAGCATCGTTCCGTGCAATCTGCAGGCAACGCTGCAAATTGCACGGAAAACGGGCGAGGAGACCGCGCGCTAGTGGTTGTCGCGCGGGATGCCGGCCGTCTGCGCCAGCCGCTGATACTTGACCGCCGGCTTCAGCACCGCGCCGTCGCCGAGCTGGTCGGTGATGCCGCGCTGGATCTCCTGCCACGGCGTCTGGTGCTTGGGATATTGGTAGCCGCCCATCGAGGCCAGATCCGCCTGCCGCTTCCGAATCTCGTCGTCCGAGATCAGGATGTCGGCATGGCCGCTGTTGAGGTCGATGCGCACCCGGTCGCCGGTCCTCAGGATCGCGAGGTTGCCGCCGGCGGCGGCCTCCGGCGAGGCGTTGAGGATCGAGGGCGAGCCCGAGGTGCCCGACTGCCGCCCGTCGCCGATGCAGGGCAGCGAGTGGACGCCCTGCTTGATGAGGTAGGCCGGCGGCCGCATGTTGACCACTTCGGCGGCGCCCGGATAGCCCACCGGGCCGGCGCCGCGCATGAACAGCATGGTGTATTCGTCGATGGCGAGGGCCGGATCGTCGATGCGGTGGTGGTAGTCCTCCGGGCCGTCGAACACCACCGCCTTGCCCTCGAACATGTTGGGATGCTTGGGGTCGGAGAGGTAGCGGTCCTTGAATTCCTCGCTGATCACCGAGGTTTTCATGATGGCGTTGTCGAAGAGGTTGCCGCGCAGCACCAGGAACCCGGCCTCCGCCTTCAGCGGATTGTCGAAGCGGCGGATGACCTTGTCGTCCTGGATCGGCGTGTTGCGGCAGTTCTCGCCGATGGTCTTGCCGTTGGCGGTAGGCGCGTCCTCATGGATCAGCCCCTGCCGCATCAGCTCGTTGACCACCGCCGGCACGCCGCCCGCATGGTAATAGTCCTCGCCCAGATACTCGCCGGCCGGCTGCAGATTGACCAGGAGCGGCACCTTGTGGCCGACGCTCTGCCATTCGTCGATCTTGAGCTCGACGCCGATGTGGCGGGCGATGGCGTTGATGTGGATCGGCGCATTGGTCGACCCGCCGATGGCGGAGTTGACCACGATGGCGTTGAGGAAATTCTGCTTGGTCAGGATGTCGGAGGGCTTGAGGTCCTCCTTGACCATGTCGACGATCCTGAGCCCGGTGCGATAGGCCATCTCCTGCCGGTCGCGATAGGGCGCCGGAATGGCGGCGCCGCCCGGCAGCTCCATGCCCAGCGCCTCGGCCAGCGAGTTCATGGTCGAGGCCGTGCCCATGGTGTTGCAATAACCGGTGGAGGGCGCCGACGACGCCACCAGGTCGACGAAGCCCTTGTAGTCGATCTCGCCCGCCGCCATCATCTGCCGGGCCTTCCACACGATGGTGCCCGAGCCGGTGCGCTCGCCCTTGAAATAGCCGTTGAGCATCGGCCCGACGCTGAGCGCGATCGCCGGAATGTTGACGGTCGCCGCGCCCATCAGCATGGCCGGCGTGGTCTTGTCGCAGCCCACCGTCAGCACCACGCCGTCGAGCGGGTAGCCGTACAGCACCTCGACGAGGCCGAGATAGGCGAGGTTGCGGTCGAGCCCGGCGGTCGGGCGCTTGCCCGTCTCCTGGATCGGATGCACCGGAAACTCGATGGCGATGCCGCCCGCCTCGCGGATGCCGTCGCGCACGCGCTGCGCCAGCACCAGATGGTGGCGGTTGCAGGGGCTGAGATCGGATCCCGTCTGCGCAATGCCGATGATCGGCTTGCCCGACTGCAATTCCTCGCGGCTGAGGCCGTAATTGAGGTAGCGCTCGAGATAGAGCGCCGTCATGTCCGGGTTGTCGGGATTGTCGAACCAGGCACGTGATCTGAGCTTCCTGTCAGACATGCCTTTACCCATCGTCGTCATCGTCGGCCTCGAGGTGAAGAGTGTGCGTCAAGCCATAGCGCATCGGCGCCCGGAAAGAGAGCCCTCTTTTCGGCTTAGGCGTTCGGTTTCTGGCGTTTTCTGAACGTGCTCTCGCGGACCACGAGGCTGATCGGCACCTGTATGACAGGCTCGTCCACCCGCCCGTCCGTGAGCCGCGTCCGCAGCAAAGTGCCCGCCTGCCGGCCGATCTCGTAGGGCGCGGTGTGCACCGTGGTGACCTGCGGCCGGGTGTGGCCGGCAAAGAACAGATCGCCATGGCCGGCGATGGCGATCTCGTCGGGCACGCGCCGGCCCATTTCCTGCAGCCGCATCAGCGCCCCGACCGCCATGATGTCGCTGGCGAACGCCATGGCGTCGCAATCGGGCAGCTTGGCGAGCACGGTGTCGACGATGGCGGCGCCATCCTCCATTTCCACGCTGCCCTCGGCCGGCTGCACCAGCGCGAGGTCGCGGCCGCCGCGCCGCAGCGCCTCGCGAAATCCCTCGAGCCGCGGCTGCCCGCGGATGCCGGTGTGTCCGATATAGGCGACGCGCTCGAACCCTTGCTCGGCGAAATGCTCGCCCAGCAGCCGGCCGCTGTCGCGCCCCGGCGAGATCACCAGCATGTCGACGGGCGTCTCCGACTCGCCCCAGAATTCGAGGATCGGCACCCGCAGCGAGCGCAGATAGGCGCGCGCCTCGTCGCCGCGCACGATCCCCGAAAACACGAACGCCGCCGGCCGGAACGGCAGCAGCGCCCGGATCTGCTCGGCCGACAGCTCCTCGGTAAAGCGCGCCTGCGAGAAGGTGAGGCGGTAGCGGGTGTCCTCGAAGGCGTCGATCATGCCCTGCATGGCCGCGGCGTAGTGGACGTTCTGCAGGCTGGCCACGACCACCAGCACGAAGGTGGATTGCCCGGACCTGAGGCTCGAGGCGATGGAATTGACCATGTAGCCGGTCTGCGCCACCGCCTCCTCGACGCGCCGGCGCGTCTCGGGCTTGACGATGTCGGGCGTGCGCAGCGTGCGCGACACGGTGATCGGCGAGACGCCCGCGGCGCGGGCGACGTCCTCCACGCGAACCGGCCGGTCCGCGCCCTTCTCCGTTTCGTCCATGCCGGCCCCCCGAACTGCGGCCATCCCCCAACAACAGGCCCGCGCGACGTGAACAACGCGTGCCATGAAGCAACAACGGCAACAAAACCCGCTTTACCAGCCCGCGGCGCTGCCCGCCGTTCAAATCTAGCCGGCTGCCAATATTTCCGGCGTCTTGAATTTGCCAGCTTGGCATGGCCAAGTCATGCCGATCAACACGGGACCGTCATGCGCTCGACCGCTCTTTTCGCCGCCGCCCTCGCCCTTACCGCAGCGGCCACGCCGGCTTTCGCCTTCTGCACGCTGTGCAATTCCGCCGTCCGGCTCGATTCGGCGCTCGCCACCTGCTTTGCCAACCGCGCCGACGACGAGCTCGCGGCGCTGGCCCAGAGCGGCAAGAGCTTCGTCATCGTCGACCTCAGCGACTGCCAGACGCGCGGCGGCCTGCCCACCGGCAATGCCACCGGCGCCGCGCCGCTCGACACCCAGTTCGTCGCCGACGGCCCCGGGCTCAAATGCCTGAGCGCGCAGATCGCGGCGGCCGACGACACCACGCTCGAGCCGAGCCGGCTGTTCGACCTTGGCAAGGACTGCCCGCAATAAGGCGCGCGATGCGCCCTCTCGATGCTGCCCCAGCCGCATCTCGTTCAATCCACGTCGTCATTCCCGCGAAGGCGGGAATCCAGGCAGAGCTTCCAGACGTCCGCGGGGCCGGTCTGGATTCCCGCTTTCGCGGGAATGACGATGCGGTGAAGGATGGTGAGATGCCCTCTCGGAGACGTCCGCCCCGCCCCCTAGCCAGCCGTTAACTCTGCGCACCGGCCATTGAGGCGCATTTGCCGCGCGAGGCGTAGGATTTGCCGGAGTTTGCTTTGCGCGGCCCCATGCCCAGCTCCGACAGCCACCGCCTTTACGGCCTGCAGATCCTCCGCTTCTTTGCGGCCTTCGCCGTGCTGCTCGAGCATGTGATGCACGAGGCGCTGAGCTTCGGCATCACCCCGAACGGCCTGATCGCCACGCTGGAGCCGGTGGATTTCGGCGTCGGCGTCGATGTGTTCTTCGTCATCTCCGGCTTCATCATGCTCCACATCTCGGCCGACAAATTCGGCCGGCCGGGGGCCTCGGGCGAGTTCCTGCTGCGCCGTATCGTGCGGCTGGTGCCGCTCTACTGGCTGTTCAGCGCGGCGATGCTGGCCGCCATGCTGCTGGTGCCGGGCCAGCTCGCCCATACCCATTTCGATGCGGCGCACATCGCCGCCTCCTTCGGTTTCATCCCCTGGCTCGATGCGACCGGGCTCGCCCATCCGGTGCTCGGGCTCGGCTGGACGCTCAACTACGAGATGTATTTCTACGCCGTCTTCGCCCTGATGCTGCTGCTGCCGCTGCGCGCCGGGCTGTGGACGCTGTGCGGCCTGTTCGTGCTGCTGGCGGCGACGCATCTGGCGATGCCGCCGGGCGCCGTGCAGCTGGTGTTCTGGACCGACCCGATCATCCTCGAATTCCTGTTCGGCATCGGCCTTGCGCTTTTGGTCCGCCGCGGCCTGCGCCTGCCCGCCTGGCTGCCGCCGCTGCTGCTGGTGGCGGGCATCGCCGGGCTCGGGTTCGGCCAGCTCGTCGACATCGGCGGCGCCTTCGACCGGCTGCTCACCGCCGGCATTCCGGCGGCGCTGGTGGTGGCCGGAACGGTGTTCGCCCGCGCCCATGCGCCCGGCCCCGTCGGCCGCGCGCTGGTGCTGGGCGGCGACGCCTCCTACGCGCTCTATCTGTCGCATCCCTTCTCGATCAATCTGGTGATCCTGGGCTGGCAGAAATTCGGCTTCGCCGCGCCCCGGCTGTTCATTGCCACGGCCATCGTGGCGGCCGTGCTGGTCGCCATCGGCGTGCACCTGCTGCTCGAGCGGCCGCTGCTCAGGGGCCTCGGCGGCCTGCTGCGCCGCCGCCCCGTGCCGGCGCCGGCCGCCCTCCCCGTTAACGCTGGCGAGTGATCGCGCCCCGCCGGCGGCACGGGCGGGTGTAGAACGCCAGCCTCTGTTGCGGAGCACCAAGATGAGCCCCACCTCCGGCAAGCGTGTCGAAACCATCGACGTGTTCCGCGGCCTCGCCATCCTGATGGTGGTGCTCTACCACTTCACCGCGCGGCTGCCGGCCGAGGCGATGAACGTTGCCGGCATGCCGGCGCCGCCGGTGTTCTTCGGCTGGGCCGGCGTCTATTTCTTCTTCGCCATTTCGGGCTATTGCATCTATCTGACGCTCGAGCGCTCGGCGACGATCTCGCTGTTCCTCGCCCGCCGCTTCTCCCGGCTCTATCCGGCCTTTCTCGCGGCGGCGCTGTTCCTGTTCGCCTACGGGCTCATCGCCCCCGTGCCCTCCATCCCGGCCGCCGATTTCCACGAGCGGCCCTCGACCCTCGTCGACCTCGTGCTCAATCTGCTGGTGGTCGGCGACGGCCGCTGGGTCAACGGCTCGTTCTGGTCGATCGCAGTTGAAATCAAGTTCTATATCGGCCTCGGCCTGCTCGCTCTGCTGGTGCCCGACCGGCAGAAGCTGGCGACGCTCTTTGCCTGGCTGTCGCTCGCCGCGGCGCCGTTCTGGCTGCTGGCGATGGGGTACGCGCTCGGCGGCGGCAGCCATCTTCCGCAAAAGCTCATCGGCCTTGCGACCATCGCGCCGTATTTGCCGTTCTTCGCCATCGGCATTCTGGCGCGCACCCACAGGCCGGGCTCTCCGCTCGGCGCGCTGCTGCTGGCGCTGTGCTTCGTCGAAGGCGCCGCGGTGATCTTCATGACCGCGCTCGACGGCTCGCCCGACGTGCCTGCCGCCGCGCTCACCACGCTGATCACCATGGGCCTGCTCGGCGCGCTGGTGGCGTTCGGCGCCGGCGTGCCGATGCCGCACGTGCCGGGGCTGTCGCGCACCGTCGCGGCGCTCGGCTTCGTCAGCTTCTCCTGGTACCTCGTGCACGAGAATCTCGGCGCGAGCTTCCTGTTCAACCTCAACCGGGTGATGCCCAACACGCTCGCCGTACTGCTGACCGTCGGGGCGACGCTGCTCATCGCCTGGGTGTTCTCGCAACTGGTCGAGTGGCGCTTCCGCAAGCCGTTCGAGGCCTTCGCGCTGAAGCTGCTGGGCGCCGTCGCCGCCCGCTTCCGCCGCGCCGGCCCGGTGCGTGCCTAGGACGCCGCGACCAGCGCCCGGGTGTAGTCGCTCCGGATGTCGCGCGCCCGCAGCGCCTCGCGCGTCAGCGTTTCGACCAGCTCGGCATTGCGCATCACCGCCAGGCGGTCGCACATGTAGCTGATCACCGCCAAATCGTGGCTGACGATCACGAAGGTGAGGCCGAGCTCGCCCCGCAGGCGGTTGAGCAGATTGAGGATTTCCGCCTGGATCGAGACGTCCAGCGCCGAGGTCGGCTCGTCGAGCAGCAGGATCTTGGGCTCGAGCGCCAGCGCCCGCGCGATCGACACGCGCTGCCGCTGCCCGCCGGAAAGCTCGTGCGGAAAGCGGAAGCGGAATTTCGCCCCGAGCCCGATGAGCTCGAGCAGTTCCACCGTGCGCCGCTCGATGTCGGCCATGCGGTTGATCCGCATCGGCTCGGCGATCTGCTCGCCGACCACGTAGCGCGGGTGCAGCGACGCATAGGGGTCCTGGAACACCATCTGGATTTCGCGCGCCAGCCGCTTGCGCGGCGTCGCATGCGCGTCGAGCCCGTTGATGGCGATGCGGCCATCCCAGTCGCGGTTGAGGTTCATGATCGAGCGCAGCAGCGTCGACTTGCCCGAACCGGATTCGCCGACGAGGCCGAAACTCTCGCCGTCCCTGACGGTCAGCGACACGTCGCGCACCGCGATCGAGGGCCCGAAGCGGACCGTGAGGTGCTCGATCTCGATCATGAGGCCGCCCAGCCCGCATCGCGGTTGAGGGTGGGGAGCGGCGTCAGCGGCCCGTCGATGCTGGGCAGGCACGCCAGCAGCCCACGCGTATAGGGATGCGTCGCCTGATGCAGGTGGCTCGCCTGCAGGTCCTCGACCACATGGCCGGCATACATCACCAGCACCCGGTCGCAGAAGCGCGACACCAGGTTGAGGTCGTGGCTGATGAGGATGAGCCCCATGCCGCGCCGCGTCACCAGCTCGTCGAGGATGCTCAGCACCTGCGTGCGCACCGTGACGTCGAGCGCCGAAGTCGGCTCGTCGGCCACCAGGAGGTCGGGCTCGCGCACCAGCATCATGGCGATCATCACCCGCTGCCCCATGCCGCCCGACAGCTCGTGCGGATAGAGCCCGAACACCCGCTCCGGCTCGCGGATCTGCACCGCCTCCAGCATGGCGAGGGCGCGCTTGCGCGCCGCAGCGCCGGAGATGCGCCGGTCGCCGATGCGGATGGCCTCGACGATCTGCCGGCCGACCTGCATCACCGGGTTGAGCGAGAATTTCGGGTCCTGCAGGATCATCCCCATGCGGCCGCCGCGCAGCGCTCGCCGGACCCGCGGGGTCGCCGATGTGAGATCGAGCCCGTCGAAGCTCATGCGCTCGACGCTCATCCGCGCGTAGGGCGGCAGCACGCCGAGCAGCGCGCGGCCGGTGAGGCTCTTGCCCGAACCGCTTTCGCCGACGATGCCGAGCTTTTCGCGCCCGAGGCTGAGCGACACGCCGCGCACCGCCTCGGTGAAGCTGCCGTCGTCCTGCCGGAACGACACGCGCAGATTGTCGATGTCGACGAGACTGCTCATCGCCGCTGCCTGAGATGCGGGTCGAGCAGATCGCGCACCGCATCGCCCAGCAGATTGAAGCCGAGGCTGACCACGAAGATGGCGATGCCGGGAATGGTCGGCACCCACCATTGGTCGAAGATGAAGCGGCGGCCGGTCGAGATCATGGCGCCCCATTCCGGCAGCGGCGGCTGCGCCCCGAGGCCGATGAAGCCGAGCCCGGCGGCGGTGAGGATGATGCCGGCCATATCGAAGGTGACGCGCACGATCACCGAGCTCAGGCACATCGGGATGACGTGAAAGACGATGATGCGGAAGGGGCTCGCGCCGGCGAGCCGCGCCGCCGCCACGTAGTCGGAATTGCGCACCACCATCGCCTCGGCCCGCGCCAGCCGCGCATAGGGCGGCCAGGCGGTGAGCGTGATGGCCAGCGCCGCATTGACGATGCCCGGCCCGAGCGCGGCGACGAACGCCAGCGCCAGCAGCAGCTTGGGCACCGCGAGGAACACGTCGGTGATGCGCATGAAGATGCGGTCGGTCCAGCCGCCGACCGTGCCCGACACCGCGCCGATGATCAGCCCGATCGGCGCCGAGGTGACGATCACCAGCCCGACGATGAACAGCGTCAGCCGCGAGCCGTAGACGAGGCGCGAATAGATGTCGCGGCCGAGCTCGTCGGCGCCGAACCAGAATTCGGCGCTGGGCGCCGAGAGCCGCTTGCCGAGGCTGGGCAGGTACGGATCGTGCGTGGCAAGAAGCGGCGCGAAGATGGCGACGAGGACCAGCAGCACCACGATGGCGAAGCCGACGACGCCGAGCGGATTGCGCAAGAAACGCCGCACGAAGACGCGGAACTCGCCGAGCCGCGCCGCCCGGAGCGCCCGCCGCGGATCTTCGATGGGGTCGCTGACCACGCTCATGTTCTCTGTCCCCGCGAGCGCGGATCGAGCGTGCGATAGAGCACGTCGCTCAGCGTGTTGATCAGCACATACACCGCCCCGACCAGCAGCGTGCCGCCCAGCACCGCATTCATGTCGGCGGCGAACAGCGACTGGTAGATGTAGTTGCCGATGCCGGGCCAGGAAAAGATGGTCTCGACCAGCACCGAGCCTTCGAGCAGCCCGCCATAGCTGAGCGCGATGATGGTGACCAGCGGAATGGCGGCGTTGCGCAGCGCGTGGTTGGCGACGACGCGCAATTCGCTCGCGCCCTTGAGGCGCGCCGCGAGGATGTATTCGCGGCTCAATTCGTCGAGCATCACCGAGCGCGTCATGCGCGCGATATAGGCGAGGCTGTAATAGCCGAGCAGGATCGCCGGCAGCGTCATGTGGCCGACGGCGTTCCAGAACACGTCGGTCTGCCCGCCGAGCAGCGAGTCGACGAGGATGAAGCCGGTGACCCGGGTGACCACGCCATTGTAGAACACGTCGAGCTGCCCCGGTCCGGCCACCCAGCCCAGCTTGTAGTAGAACACGAACAGGCCGACGAGGCTCAGCCAGAACACCGGCACCGAATAGCCGACAAGGCTGACGACGCGGATCAGGTGATCGGGCCATTTTTCGTGCCAGTAGGCCGAGGCGACGCCCATCGGGACGCCCAGCACGACGCCCAGCACCAGCCCGATGGTGGAAAGCTCGAGCGTCGCCGGAAAGAAGGTAAGCAGATCCTGCAGCACCGGCCGCGTCGTCTGGAACGAAATTCCGAAGTCGCCGCGCAGGATGCCGGCGATGTAGCGCCAGAACTGCACATAGAGCGGCTGGTCGAGCCCGAGCTCGAGGAACACCTTCTGGTAGGCCTCGTGCGTGGCCTTGTCGCCGACGATCTTGAGCGCCGGATCGATGGGAATGACGCGGCCGATGAAGAAGGTGAGCGCCGCAAGGCCGACCAGCGTGATGGCCACGGTGACCAGCCAGCTGCCGACGCCGGTTGCGATGCGCAGGGCACGGGAGGTCATGGGACCGGCACCAGGGCCGGCGCCCTCCTCCCCCTTGCGGGGAGGGGCCGGGGGTGGGGGCCGCAATCACCGCCGGCGCTCGTTGCCCCCCTCCCCATCCCTCCCCCGCAAGGGGGGAGGGAGCCCCAACTGCGCCCTTCGGCGGCGGAACTCTGGCGGGCGTTGGTGGGAATGACGGTCACCGAATATCTTCAGCCGGATGAGGGGGAGGCCGCAACCATGGCGGTCGCGGCCTCCCGACGCTTACTCTTTGCTCACGCCGCCATAGCGGTCGTCGGAGTAGGTGAAGCCGAGCACCAGGCCCTTGACGTTGGCGCGGGTCGCCACCTTGCGGGTGCCCTGGAACATGTAGACGAAGGGCGAGGCGTCGGCATGCGCCTTTTCGAGGTCGACATACATCTGCCGGCGCTTCTCCACGTCCTGCTCCTTGACCGCGGCCAGCGCCTGGTCGGAGAGCGGGCCGGAGTTCCAGCCGAAGCGGTCGGCGAGGTCGGAGGTGCCGTCCGGATCGCCCGGGATGTTGACGGTGAAGGTTTTCACGTTGGAGTTCGGATCGGGATAGTCCGGTCCCCACAGGCCCATCCACACGTCGAGGTCGTGCTTGCGGTACTTGTCGAGCCACTGGCCGCCGTCGACCACTTCGAGGTTGAGGTTGATGCCGGCCTGCGCCAGCGTCGACTGCACCGCCTGCGCGAACTCGGTATAGGGCGGCACGTTCCACACCACGGTGTCGAGCGTGAACGGCAGCTTGACGCCGGATTCGGCGAGCAGCGACTTGGCCTTGTCGAGGTCGAGCTTGTACGGCGTGTAGTCGATGCCGCCGCCCAGGAACCCGTCGGGGATCATCGTCTGGTGCACCTTCATGGTGCCCTTGCCGATGGTGTCGGCCATGCCCTGGTAGTCGACCAGGTATTTGATGGCCTGCACGACTTTCGGGTTCTTGAGGTTCTCGTTCCGGAGGTTGAGGCCGAAATAATAGAGCGTCGTGTCGTTGCCCTGGAGGACGTTGATGTCCTTGTTGCCGGCGATGGCGGCGAAGTCGTCGGGGCCGAGCTTGTTGGCGACGTCGATGTCACCCTTTTCGAGCGCCAGCCGCTCGGTGGCGCTTTCCGGCATCTGCTGGAAGAACAGCTTCGAGATCCCCGGCGCCGTCTGCCAGAAGTTCGGATTCCTGCTGAGCAGGATCGACTGCTTGGGCTCCCATTTGGTCAGCATGTAGGGGCCCGAGCCGGCCGAATTGGCCTGCTTCAGCCAGGCATTGCCGAGGTCGCCATTGACGTCGTGCTCCTTGACCAGCTTGGAGTCGACGATGCCGCCGGTATAGGACGACAGCACGTAGAGCACGAAGCTGGGCGCATATTGCTGGTCGACGGTGAACTGCAGCGTATCGTCGTCGAGCGCCTTGATCTTGTCCTTGACGTTGTCCTTGGTGAAGCCGAACTGCGTCAGGATGAACGAGATGCGGGTGTTGAGCAGCACCGGGCGCTGCAGCGAGAACTCGGCGTCGTGCGCCGTCACCGGATTGCCCGAGGCGAATTTGGCGTCGCGGTTCATCTTGAAGGTGAAGGTCTTGCCGTCGTCCGACACCGTCCAGCTCTTGGCCAGCACCGGGATGATCTTGGTCGGATCGTTGATGTCGAAGGTGACCAGCGGCTGATAGATCTGCTGGCTGATCAGCACGCCGGCGACCTCGCTGACCTCGCCCGGATCGAGCGTGATCACGTCGTCGATCGCGTCGGCGACGACGAGGGTGTCTTTTGGCGTGGCGGCATATGGGCTCGACGTGAACAGCGCCACGCCGAGGGCCACGCCGGCAAGCGCTTTGAATAGGCGCATGGCAGTCTCCCTGTTGAATGCATGATGACTCCGGCTCATGCGGCCGGTTGGCAGAACTCTCATCGCGTGCCGATCTCCGGATAGGTGAAGACCAGCGCCGCGAGCGGCAGCAGCGCGTTGACCGCGCCGAGCACATCGGGCGTGAAGATGCCGGCATCGCCGAGCAGAT
Organism: Devosia sp. 67-54; assembly: GCF_001899075.1. Taxonomy (GTDB): domain Bacteria; phylum Pseudomonadota; class Alphaproteobacteria; order Rhizobiales; family Devosiaceae; genus Devosia_A. Next base: position 33,374 of record NZ_MKVA01000011.1, read on the forward strand.
TCACCGTGCCGCGCGTCGCCCCGCCGATGACGATCGGCATGCACAGCGTCGCGCCGTACCCCATGGCCTCGAGCTCGGCGGTCTCCGGAATATAGACCGCCATTTCAGCCGGGCTGTTGCCGACGATCGGCAGCTTGTCGACATAGATGCGCCGCGACCAGGCGGCCTCGTCGATGGGATCGGACGCCCCGAGCGGAAAGTGCTTCGGATCCGACGTGCCGATGCGGCGGGTGAGCTTCTGCGCGGGCACCGCCGCGAGCCAGGTCACGGTGCGCACCCTCGGCAGATCGAGCAGCAGCCCGTTGAGCACGTCGAGCAGCGCGTCGGGCCCCGTGGCGAGGGCAACGCTGAGGCGCGTGGCGATCTCGGGCTCGAGCGGGATCATGGCTGGAACAACTGCATGGTGCCGACCCACAATTCGATGGCCGTCTCGGCCCCGATATTGGTGCGCCGATGCGGCTTGTGCGAATCGAAGTGCAGCGTGTCGCCGGCGCCCAGCTCGTAGCTCGTCCCGTCGACCTCGTAGAGCATGTGCCCGGCGACGAGGTAGATGAAGTCCTCGCCGTCATGGCTCATCATCTCCGAGGCATGCCCGGGCAGCACATGGGTGAGGCAGGCATTGAGCCTGGCCTCGGCAAAGCCCGGCTCGAGAAATTCGTAAAAGCGCGTATTGCCGGTGCCGGCCTCGAACAGCGGCCGCTTGCCGGCGCGGGTGACGACGCTGTGCCGCCGGCCCGGCGGCTGCGCCACGAACATGTCGACCGAGCAGTCGAGCGCCTTGGCCACGTTGTAGAGCGAGCTCAGCGACGGCGTCGAAATCCCGCGCTCGATCTGGCTGATGAAGCCGATGGTGAGGCCGGCCTCGTCGGCCACCTGCTGCATGGTCTTGCCGAGCGCCTTGCGGCGGGCGCGGATGCGCGCCCCGAGGCCCTTGCCGTCCTCAGGCAGCTCCAGCTCCACCGGCCATGCCGCACTCTTGCCCATCCGGTTCGCGCCCGCCCCATCGCGTGAAACTTTAGTGACACTAAATTCGGGCGTGGAACGGAAGTCAACCGGATGTTGATGCGGGAGCCTTGGCGCCTCGCCTATCCCCGTTCCGCCGCGATCGTCGCCAGCAGCGCCTCGCGCTCCGGCACGATCTCGGCGAACCCCAGCTCCTCGCGGATGCGGGTCGTATCGAGGGTCAGCGGATAGCGCAGATCCGAGGCATCGGCGCGGTCGGCGAGGAGCCCGCGCGTTTCGGGCGGCACCTCCAGCACCTCGATCGGCCGGTTGAGCACCACCGCGAAGCTCAGCAGCCATTCGATCGGCGTGCGCACGAAAGCCTGCCCGACATTGTAGGTGCGGCCGGCCGCCTGCGGCGCGGTGGCGGCGAGCGCGATGGCCTCGCCCACATCCTCGACATAGCCGTAGGAATTGGGCCAGCGCGCCGCCCGCTGGTCGATCTCGACCACCCCGCCGCGCTCGACCGCCTCGATCGCCCAGCCGAAGCGGTGCTGCTTGTCGCCCGGCCCGAACACCATGGGCGCCCGGATCACCGTGGTGGCAAAGCGCCCGTCGCCGGCCGTCGCCTCCTCGAGGATGATCTTGTCGTAATCCTCCAGCATGTCGGCCTCGACGCCCCTGGGCCGCCGCTCGTTCTGCCGGTAGGGGTGGCGGAAGCTGCGCAAGGGATCGTCTTCCTTGGCCGGCGCCGCCTGCACCGGCGGCGTGTCGCGCCTGAGCAGCCCGCCATAATTGGCATAGACGTCGACCGAGCTCAGCAGCACATAGCGCCCGCCGACCGCCCCCATCGCCTCCAGCATCGGCGCGGTGTTGCCGAGGCCGAGCGCGAAGATGTCGATGACGGTGTCGACGCCGTGCTGCTGGAAGATCTCGACGAGCCGCCGCCCGTCCTGCCGGTCGGCGGCAACGAAGCGCGCGCCCTCGGGCACCGCGACCGGATGCCGGCCGCGCGCCAGCACCAGCGGCTCGAGCCCCCGCGCCAGGAGCCGCCGCGCCACGGCGCTGCCGATGAACCCCGTCCCGCCACAGACCGCAACCGTCATGCCGATTCTCTCCCCGCCGCTGCGGGCCGGACCAGACCATGCCGCGAGGGTCGCCGGCAAGCCGGCGGAGGCGGGCGGGCGGCAAGCCTCAGGCAGCCGGCGCGGTCAGCCGCCAGTGGAAGCCGGGGGCGGAGAAATCGAGCTCGACCGAGGCGCCGAAGGCGCTCGACACCATGTCGACGATCACCCGGTGGCCGAAGCCCTTGTGGCTGGGCGGCGTCACCGGGTTGGGGTTGTGCTCGCGCCAGTCGACGCTCCAGCCGCCGCCGGCGGGCGCCTCCCATTGCAGCCGCACCTGCCCGTCCGGCACGCTCAGCGCCCCGTATTTGAGGCTGTTGGTCGACAATTCGTGCAGCGCCATGCCCAGCGCCTGCGCCCCCTGCGAGGCGATGCGCAGGCGCGGGCCGGCGGTCAGCACGCGCGTCCCCAATAGGTCGGGAATGAAGGCGAGCTGCGCCTGCACCAGCTCGTCGAGCCACACCCCGTCCCAGTCGTTGCGCAGCAGCAGATCGTTGCTGGCGCCCAGGCTGAGCAGCCGCTGGTCGAGCGCCTGCACGAACTGTTCCGGCTCGGCGCCGCGCGCCGTCTGCCGCGCCAGCGCCTGCACCACCGTCAGCAGGTTCTTGGTGCGATGGTTGAGCTCGCCCATCAGCATCCGGCTTCGCGCCTCGGCCGCGAGCTGCTCGGTGATGTCGGTGTTGACCCCGGTCATGCCGAGGAAGCTGCCGTCCTCGGCAAAGCGCGGATTGGCCTCGGTGCGCATCGTCCGGTAGCTGCCGTCGGCGCGCCGGTAGCGGGCCTCGACCACGAACGGCGTGTGCGTCGCCATCGCCCGGGCGAACGGCCCGCTCAGCACGCCGACATCGTCCGGATGCACCGTCGAGGTCCAGTCGAAATCCTCGAGGCGCACCGGATTGACGCCCCAGAACGCGCGCAGCGCCTTGTTGAGGAACATGCATTTGCCCTCGGCGTCGCCCATCCACAGCATGGCGGGCGACGTCTCGGCCATGGCGCGAACCAGCCCTGCGGAGTCGCGATCGGACAGTGCCACCTCAACCCCTTCGCCGGCGGAATGCCGGCCGTCCCCCGCGCGGGGCCCGCCCATATTAGCGCCCGGGCCGGCCCGCCGCCAGACGTTCCGGGACTCCCGCCCGGCCGCGCCTACGCGCCCGGCTGCGGCCAGCGCCAGGCGGCCGACCAGCCGAACTCTGCCTTGGCGTGCTCGCTCAGCACCGTCCCGTCATCTTCGGCCAGATTGTAGACCCCGGGCGCGCCGTGCTCCGCCGCCAGCACCGCGGCATGGGCCGCCGCATCGACGTGCAGCGGCGCCGCGGCCGGCGGCGTGTCGACCCCGGTGCCCGGCCCGTAGAGCCGGCCGTAGCGCAGCACCAGGCCGGCGAGCGGTGCCGCCAGCACCTGCTGCTCGAGGCTGGCGACGCCGCGGGCGGTGATCCCGGCCCGCCCCTCGGCCGCCACCGCCAGCGCATCGGTTTCGGCATGCGGCAGCGGGCCGTCGGCATAGGCGAAGGCGATGCTCTGCGCCACCAGCCGGCTGGCGCCGGCGGCGATTGCGGCCGCCACCAGATTGCGCGTCCCCGCCTCGCGCAGCCGCGCATTGGCGAGGCCCGCCGCCGCCATCCGGGCCGGATCGAGCCCGGCCGGCAGGTCGGTCAATTGATGCATGACGATTTCGGGAGCGGTCGCCGCCACCGCCCGCAGCAGCGCCGCCGCGTCGTAGACGTCGACCACCACCGGCTCGACGCCGATCGCCGCCAGCTGCGCCGCCCTGGCGGGCACCCGCGTCGTGCCCACCACGCGCCAGCCCGCCGCCAGCAGCATCGGCCCGAGCCGCCGCCCGATGGCCCCGGTCGCGCCGGCAAGAAACACGGTCCGCGTCATGACTGCCTCCAACCCGCGGTCTAGCGCCGCGAGGCCAGCGCCGCAAAGGAAAAGGGCCCTTGCGGGCCCTCGTCATCCAGCGTGGCGCTGACGGTCCGGGGGCAGGCGTCGTAGCTGCGGGCGCCTGCCCCGGTCCGGCATGTCGGCGTCCGACGCATCTAGTCTCGATGCTGTTCCACGAGGCCGCGCAGCATGTCGAGCTCCTCCGGGGTGAGATCGGTAAGCGGGGGCCGGACCGGACCCGGGGTGAAGCCGGCGAGCCGTACGCCGGCCTTGATGGCGGCCACGGCATAGCCTTTCTGGCGATTGCGCAGGGCGACGAAGGGATAGAAGAACTCGGCGAGAATTCGTGTCGTCGTTGCCTCGTCGCCCTGGCGCAAGGCCGTATAGAAGCGCTGCGCGAGCCTGGGCACGAAATTGAAGACGGCGGACGAATAGGTCGACACCCCCGCTCCCAGATACGCTCCGGCGATGAGCTCGGCCGTGGGCACGCCGCCCAGATAGGACAGCCGGTCGCCAAAGCTGGCGGTGACTTCGCGCACCGTCGCCAGATCGCCGGTGCCATCCTTGAAGCCGATGAAATTGGGGCAGGCATCGGCCAGCCGGCGCAGCGTCTCGCTGGTGAAGCGCGCATTGTCGCGATTGTAGATGATGACGCCGATGCCCACCGCGTCGCATACGGCGCGTGCGTGCCGGAAAAGGCCTTCCTGGCCCGCCTCGACGAGATAGGGCGGCAGCAGCAGGATGCCGTCGGCACCGGCTTTTTCGACGGCGCGCGCCATCGGCCTGGCGATCGCCGCGCCATAGCCGCAGCCGGCGACGATCGGCGTGGCGCCGGCCACCGATTTTGCCGCCCGGACGACTTCCGGCACCTCGTCGGGGGCCAGCGAGAAGAACTCGCCGGTGCCGCCTGCCGCGAACAGGGCGGCGGCCCCGAACCCCGAAAGCCAGCCGACATGCTGCTCATAGGCGCCGCGATTGAAGGCCGACCCGTCGGCGTCGAACGCCGTTACGGGAAACGACAGAAGGCCCGCGCCTAAGGCGGATCGAAGGGCGTAGAGGTCCATTGGGTACGGCTCCAGTCAGGCAATCACATGCAGCCGCTCCTAGCAGAGATATGATCCATGTCAATATAGATCATATCTCTAGCCGGCTGACGAGCGGGAGTGCGGATCATTCTTGACACGTGGTCATATCACTGGCTTACTCCGGTCTCCGGAGGCGTCTTGCGGCCGGGCCGGCAAGGGAGATTGCTCATGTCCAGCGGCGAACTGCGCATTACCGGGATCGTGGTCGATCTGGTGCGTTGGCCGCTCAAGATGAAACGCCAGCACGGCGTTGGTGGCGTGCAGCACGAGATGCCGGGGGCGATCGTGAAAATCACCACCGATGCCGGCATCACCGGCTGGGGCGAGGTGGCGCCGTGGTCGGTGTTCACCGGTACCGCCGAGCAGAATGTCAGCGGCATCGCGACCTACATGAAGCCGCTGCTGATCGGGGCCGATCCGCGCAAGGTGACGACGCTGATGGGGGAGATCGACCATGTCCTCACCGGCCACAGCGAAGGCAAGGCGGCGGTGGAAATGGCGCTGCTCGACATCGTCGGCAAATATTATGGCCTGCCGATCGCGCAATTGCTGGGCGGCTATCATCGCGAACGCGTGCCGCTCAGCGTGTCGATCGCCAATCCGGACTTCGAGGCCGACATCGCCTTTGCCACGCAGGTCGCGGCCCAGGGCTACAACATCTTCAAGGTGAAGACCGGCTTTGCCGGCCATGCGCAGGATCTGCGCCGGCTCGAACGGCTGCGCGAGATCCTGCCCGCGACGGCCGAAATTCGCGTCGACTACAATCAGGGGCTGGACCCGTGGACGGCCGTCAGGCAGTTGCGCGATCTCGAAGCCTTCGCGCTCACCTTCATCGAACAGCCGGTGAAGCGGCACCAATGGGATGCCATGGCCCAGATCGCGGCGGCCATCGACACGCCCATCATGGCCGATGAGAGCGTCTTCTCGCCGTCGGACGCCCTCGCCATGGTGCGTCAGCGCTTCGCCGACGTCGTCGCGATCAAGCTCATGAAGAGCGGCGGCATCATGCGCGCAAGAGAGGTGTCGGCGATTGCCGAGGCCGGCGGCATAGCCGGCTACGGCGGCGTCATGTTCGAGGGCGGCCTCGCCTGCGCCGCCGGCCTGCATACGGTCGCGGCGACGCCGAACATCAGTCTGGGCGCGGAATTCTACAGCTCGACCTGGGTCCTCGCCGTCGACATCCTCGAGGAGCCCTTGCGCATCGAAGACGGGCTTTCGGTCGTGCCGACCGGGCCGGGGCTGGGTGTCCGCGTGAACGAGGAAGCCGTGCGCAGCATCAGCGTTGCCCGGCACGAATAGCGACTGCAGCAACAACCTAGCAACAGAGGGAACGACATGGACTTCGATAGACGCTCTTTCGGCCGTGCAGCATTTTTGGGAGCGGCGAGTGTCGCCGCTGTCGCGGTGACCGCTGGCGTGGCCAACGCCCAGGAGGATACCGGCGAGTCGACCTTCGATCGGATCCAGCGCACCAAGACGCTTCGCGTGGCGGCGCTGCCCGGCGAGGCGCCCTACTTCAACAAGGACCTTGCCACCGGCGCATGGACCGGCATGTGTGTCGAAATGGCCAAGGATATCGCCGCCACCTTCGATGCTCAGATCGAGTGGTTCGACTCGACCTACGGCAATTCGGTGATCGAGCTGCAGACCGGCAAGGTCGACCTGGCCTTTTCGCTGACCCCGACGCCCAAGCGCGCCCTTGCCATCGGCTTCAGCCGCCCGGTGTTCATGCACGGCTTTGGCGCCGTGTGCAAAAAGGGCTTCGAGCCGACGCGCTGGGCGGAGCTCGACAAGCCCGAAGTGCGCGTGGCCGTCGACATCGGCTCCGGACACGAGCTAGCGGCGCGCAACTTTGCGCCCAACGCCACCATCACGCCGCTGAAGACGCGCGACGACTGCATCCTGGCGGTGCAGACCGGCCGTGCCGACTGCTCGATCCTCACCGTCGTGCTGGGACTCACCGCGGTGAAACGCAATCCGGCGCTCGGCAAGTTCTCGGTGCTCACCGAGCCGCTTGTCGCGTTGCCCAATTGCATGGGCGTGCGCTACGAAGCGGACAAGCGCTGGCGCGACTTCCTCGACAACTGGACGGATTACAACCGCGGCGCCGGCCAGATTCGCAAGTGGATGATCGACGGGCTGGCGCTCAACGGCGTCGTCAGCTCGGACATCCCGAGCAACGTCACGTTCTGATCTGCGGGCCGGTTGGGAGGAAACGCCATTGAGCGGTGTGAGCTATCACTGGGACTTCTCGTTCTTGTGGGGCTATCGCACGGTCCTTCTGACCGGCCTTGCCTATACCATGGCCTATACGGTCGGCACGATCCTGCTGGGACTCGTCATCGGGCTGGTGGCGGGGCTGATGCGCATGTCGCGCAATCCGTTCATCCGGGGCCCGGCCTTCGCCTATATCGAGATCTTCCGCTGCACGCCGCTGCTGGTGCAGATCGTGTGGTTCTACTACGCCTTCCCCATCCTGATCGGCATCGAGATGTCGGCGACGACGGCGGCCGTCCTGGTGCTGTCGCTCTATACCGGATCGTTCTACGCCGAGATTTTCCGTGGCGGCATCCTGTCGCTGGAGCTGGGGCAGTGGGACGCGGCGCGTGCCGTGGGCATGCGCCAGGGGCAGCTGATGCGCCACATCATCCTGCCGCAGGCGGTTCGGCGCATGATGCCGCCCTTCATCAATCAATCCGTGATCCAGCTCAAGAACACGTCGCTGGTCTCGACCATCGCGGTGACCGACCTGCTCTATCAGGGCATGCTGATCACCGCCGCCACCTATCGTCCGCTCGAGGTCTACACGCTTATCGCCGCGATCTATTTCGTGGTGCTTTTCCCGCTCACCGCGCTTGGGCAATATGTCGAGAACAGGCTCCGTTATGCCGAATAGCGAGACCATGGCCGGGACGTCGGCTGCGCACTCCGAAGCGATGATCGGTCTTTATGACGTGCACAAATCGTTCGGGCCGCTCGAGGTTCTGAAAGGGATCTCGTTCGAGGTGCCGCGTGGCGGCGTGGTGGCCCTGATCGGGCCGAGCGGATCGGGCAAGTCCACCATCCTGCGTTGCGTCAATTTGCTCGAAACGCCCAATGCCGGCACCATAAAGGTGGGCGCGCAGACGCTCGCCTTTTCGAAACGCCATCGCCTGCCCGGCGACCGGCGTCTGGCCGATTTCCGGGCGCGCACCGGAATGGTGTTTCAGAGCTTCAACCTCTTTCCCCACAAATCGGTGATCGAGAACGTCATGGCCGGTCCGCTCATCGTCAAGCGCATGGCGCGCGACGAGGCCCGCGCCATCGCCGAGCGGCTGCTCGCGCGCGTGGGGCTGGCCGAGAAGGCCGAAGCGGCTCCCGCCCGCCTGTCGGGTGGCCAGCGCCAGCGCGTCGCCATTGCGCGGGCGATGGCGATGGAACCCGATGTGATGCTGTTCGACGAGCCGACCTCGGCACTCGACCCCGAGCTCGTGGCCGAGGTTCTGGCGGTGATCCGCGGCCTCGCCGACGACAACATGACCATGCTGCTCGCCACGCATGAAATGGCGTTCGCGCGCGACGTCGCCGACCGCGTGGTGTTCATGCGCGATGGTGTCGTCGTCGAGGATGGGCCGGCGCGACAGGTGATCGAAACGCCGCAGCATCCTGCCACCCAGGCCTTTCTGGCACACTTCCACCGCCGCTAGGGACGGGAACCGGCTTCCTCTCGCGCGGGCGTGGCGGCGGGGTTGCTGGCGAGCGTCAGCCCGCGATAGCGCGACTGGCTGCCACCCAGATGGACCCGCATGGCCTCGCGGGCACCCTCGGCGTCCCCGCGCGAGATCGCGTCGCAGACGGCGCGATGCTCGGCGGCGGTCTTTTCGAGATAGGACTTGCTGATCAGGGTCTCGCGCCCGCTGCCTTCGAGACTGTTGCGCGGCAGCAGGCTCAACCCCAGCCGATCGAAAAACTCGATAAAGGCCATGTTGTTGGTGGCTTCTGCGATGGCACGATGGAAGCTCCAATCCGCGGCCTCGGTCGGTTCGCCGCCGGCAGCGGCCGTGGCGAAGGCGTCGGCGGCCTCGTAGATGCGCTGCTCCTGCGCCCACGATTTGCGCGCTGCGGCAAGCCCGGCGCCATGCATTTCGACGGCCATGCGCAGTTCCAGCATGTCCAGGGCCGAAGCCGAAAAATGCAGCTCCCGTCCCGCCGCCGGCGGCGACTTCTGCGAGACGAAGACGCCGACGCCATGTTTGGCCTGGAGTATGCCGTCCGAACGCAGCGCCGCGATCGCCTCGCGGATGACGGTGCGGCTGACCCCGAATTCCAGCGCCAGCGCTTTTTCGGTCGGCAACTTCTCGCCCACGGCCACCGGGCCTTCGGAGATGCGCTTTTGCAGGGCCTCCTTGGTCTGCAGGGTCAGATTGCTGCCGTTTCGCCGTGCCAATTGCTTGTCCATCGCTGTAAGATAGTATCACCATCGAGGGTGCGGCTTAGCGCCGGTATCCATGGCTGTGGTTATGCTACGCCTGCCTTTGCGTCACCTCAAGATCAGGGTGTGCAGAACTCTCTGTTGACGAGTGATCACATCTCTGCAAAGACTGATCAGGTCTTTGCAGAGGTTTCATGCCTGTCACCCGCACTCAGGTCCCGCTCGACCCCGACTGGAAGGGGGTGCCTCCGGACGCGGGCTTGCGTACCACCGGCGATCTGGCCGCGACGGGGTGGCATCCGGCGGACGGCCATCTCAATTTGCCGCTGCTCTCCCTCGACCTGCCCACGTTCGAGGCCAATGTGTCGACGATGCTCGCGCTCTGCCAGGCGCACGGCGCGGCCATTGCCCCCCATATCAAGACGCCGATGGCGCCCGACATCGCGCGGATGCTGCTCGCCGCAGGCGCCTGGGGCGTCTCGGTCGCCGATTTGCGCCAGGCCGGCGTCATGCTGCGGAGCGGGCTGCGGCGGTTGCTGCTTGCCAACGAAATCGGCGGCCGCGCGGCGGCCGGCCGGCTCGCAGCGCTGCTCGGGCAGCACGCGGACGCCGAACTCACGCTGTTCGTCGACTCGCCGCGCGGCGTCGCCGATCTTGCGGCCGCCTGGGCCGAGGACGAGGCGCTGCCACCGCTGCACCTTCTCGTCGAGGTGGGGTGCGGCCGCGGCGGCACCGAGTCGCAGGACGAGGTCGAGGACGTGATTGCCGCGATTGCCGGCAGCGGCGACCCCCGCCTCGCGCTCGCCGGCGTCGCCGCCTATGAGGGAACGGCGCGGCGCCCGGACGCCGCCGCGACGGCCCGTGAGCTGGACGCGCTTTTTGGCCGGATCGAGACGGCACTTGCGGCCGTGCGGACGGCGGTGCCGGAGCGCGCCCTGCTGCTCAGTGCCGGCGGCTCGAGCCTGTTCGATCACGTCCTGACGCGATGCGGTCCGCTGGCCGCGGCCGATGGCGGGACGCTGTTGCTGCTGCGCAGCGGCGCCTGCTTCTTCTGCGATCACGGGCCGGTGCGCGAGCGGCTCGAGGAGCTGGCCGCCCGCCGCTTGCTGGGCCCCGACTGGAACGCAAGGATCGAAACGTCGTTTCAGCCGACGCTGCGCCTTTGGGGCGAGGTCCTGTCGCTGAGGAGCGACGGCACCGCGATCTGCGGCATCGGCATGCGCGATGTGGCGCACGATCAAGGCTTGCCCGTCCCGCTCACGGCCTGGCGTGGCGGCCGGCCCGCCAGCGACCTGCGCGGCACCGCCAGCGTCGACAGGCTCAACGACCAGCACGCCTTTGTCACCGCGCGCGGTGCCGGATTGGAGGTGGGCGACGTCATCGAATTCGGCGTCCGCCATCCCTGCACCACGCTCGACAAGCACGGCGCCATCTACGCCCTGAACGAGAGGGGCAAGCTGACAGCCGTGCTGCACACCTGCTTCGGGTAACCCCGCGAGCATTGTCTTTTCCGTCACCCCGTCGCCGAGGATCGCCCCTTGACCCTGCCCTCCCGTGATCAGCTTACCATCCTTTTCGGCCATCCCGCGTATCGGGTTAAGGCAGCCTTCGATGCGCTCGGCAGCGGCGTGCGCACGCTCGAAGTTGACACATTTCCGGCTTTCGAGGCGCAGGTCGGCGCGGCCGATGTCGTCGTCTGCTCCGGCTTCTGGCGCAACCAGTTCCTTGCGCGGGACCATCGCCTCAAATTCATCCAGTCGATCAGCGCCGGCACGGACCAGTACGACCGCGCCGCGTTGGCCGCGGCGAAGGTGCGGCTTGCCAGCGCGCATGGGGTCAACGTCAACGCCGTCTCCGATCATGCCATGGCGCTCGTTCTCGCCATCGCGCGGCGCCTGCCGGAGGCGCGCGACAACCAGGTCAAGAGGCTGTGGCGGCCGATGCAGAGCGACCACGCGCTGCGCGAGGACGAGCTGGCCGGCAAGACCATCCTGGTCGTCGGGCTCGGGCGGATCGGCGGCCGGGTGGCGAAGCTGGCCAAGGCCTTCGACATGACGGTGATCGGCGTCCGCCGCAATCGTCTGGACGAGCCGGGGCATGCCGACGAAGTGCATTCCTTCCGCGACCTGCCGGCGCTGTTGCCGCGTGCCGACTATGTCGTGCTCAACTGCCCGCTGACCGACGAAACCCGCGGCCTCATCGACGCGGCGGCGCTGGCACGGTTCAAGCCGTCCGCGTGGCTCGTGAACACGGCACGCGGTGGCTGCGTCGATGAGCCGGCGCTGATCGCGGCGCTCGAGGCGGGCACGCTCGCCGGCGCGGCGCTCGATACGGTTGCCGAGGAACCGTTGCCGGCGAGCTCTCCTCTATGGGGCATGCCCAACGTCATCGTCACGCCCCATACCGCCGGCGAGACCCGCCGCTACGAAGCCAACGTTGCGCGCATCCTTCAGGCCAATCTCGACAGGCTGTGGGCTGGCGACGACACGCTGATCAACGGCATCGTGTAGGCGCGAGCTTGCCGGAAGGACGACCGTCATGACCGAAGGCCCGAAGAAGGTAGCCGTCATCGGCTGCGGCATGGTCGGCGTGATGACCGCGCGCTATCTGCAACGCGCCGGGCACAGCGTGACGCTTGTCGACCCGCGGGAGCCAGGCGAGGGCGCCTCGTTCGGCAATGCCGGATGTTTCAATCCGTCCTCGGTGGTCCCCATTGCCGGGCCCGACACGTTTAAGCAGGTGCCGGGCTATCTCACCGACCCGCTCGGGCCGCTCTCCATCCGCTGGCGCTACGCGCTGCCGATCCTGCCCTGGCTCATCCGCTATGGCCTGGCTGGAACGCCGGGCCGGATCGCCGCTCAGGCCGACGCGTTGCACGCGCTGCTGGCGCCGAGCCTCGAGGCGCTGATGCCTGTCGTCGCCGATGCCGGGGCCCGGCATCTGGTGCGTCGCGACGGCATTCTCATCGTCTATCGCACGGCGCGCAGCGTCGAGTCCGACGCGCGCAACTGGGCCATACGGCGTGCACACGGCATCGAATGGGAGGATCTCGACGAAGCTGCCTTGCACGATTTCGACCCCAATCTCAGCCTCGACGTGAAGTTCGGAAAGTACGTTCCGGGCAATGGGCACACCGTCAATCCGGGAGCGCTGGTCAAGGCCATCGCCGCCTCGGTGCACGCCGCCGGCGGCGTGCTGGTGCGAGCCGTTGCGCGGGATTTTCGCTTCGCGGGCAACCGGCTCGAGGCCGTCGTCACCGATGCCGGAGAGGTTGCGGCGGAGGTCGCGGTCATTGCTGCTGGCGCGCACTCGAAACCGCTGGCCGCTGCGGCGGGCGATCGGGTGCCGCTCGAGACCGAGCGCGGCTATCACGTCGTGATCGCCGATCCTGCCGTGCAGCCCCGCGTGCCAACGACGGACTCCGAGGCCAAGATGGTGGCAACGCCGATGGAGATGGGGGTGCGCGTCGCCGGCACGGTCGAGCTCGCCGGGCTGGAGCTGCCGCCGGACTGGCGGCGCGCCGATATTTTGCGCAAGCGCATCGGCGGGCTTTATCCCGCGCTTGCCGAAGGCGCCGCGCATGGCAACGTCACGCGATGGATGGGGCATCGCCCGAGCCTGCCGGACTCTTTGCCGGTGCTGGGACGGTCGCGCCGTTCGCCCGACGTCATCCATGCGTTCGGCCACCAGCATGTGGGCATGACGGCGGCGCCTTTTACCGCGGTCGTCGTCGCCGAACTGGTATCGGGCCGCCCCTCGCCGATCGATCTTGCGCCATATCGGCCCAGCCGGTTCTGACCTTTCCCTCCACGCCGGCCCCGAGCGGCGATCATCCTCGCCCGGCGTCGTGAACATTGAGCGCGAGATCAAGGCAAGCGTGTAAGCGTCACCAGCTCCAAGACGGCTCGCTGCAGCCGGTCCAGGGTCTCGACTCGGCCAGAGACTCCAGCATTTCCCGACCTCCCCGCATCTCCATCCGTGCACCGAAGCTCGACGCGCCGATACGGGACACCCGTCGCCTCGACGGCGAACGACGCCGCCGGCCATTGCAACGCGGCCGGAAACTCGCTAACAAGTCATATTACGTCTTATCACTGAGCCGGACTTGCCGACCGACGCCACGATCTTGTCTCCGACATCGCAGCGCATCGCCGCGCCGGACCGGCTGCAGGCGCTGCTCGACGGCCGCTATGCCGATCGCTGCTGCCGCTTCACCGTGCTCGACCTCGCCGCGGCCAACGGCCGGCTGGCGCCGATGCTCGCTTCGCTCTGACCTACGGAGGCCCCGCGATGGACTTCATCTTCATGCTGACCCGCGGCGACAGGACGGTGGAGGACTGTCTCGTGGTGCTCGACGAGATCCTGCCGCTCGGGCTCAAGCACATCGGCTTCAAGGACGTGGGCGTCGAATTCGAGGTGCTGGTGAAACTTACCGAGCGCATCCGCCGGGGCGGCGCCCTCTCCTACATGGAGGTGGTGTCGGAGACGCCGGAGGCCTGCCTGCGCTCGGCCGCGGCGGCCAAGACGCTCGGCATCGACCGGCTGCTCGGTGGCACCGACGTGGCCGCGGTCAAACGGATCATCGCCGGCACGTCCACGATCTATTATCCGTTCCCGGGCTTTCCCGGGGGACATCCGACGAAGCTGGGAGGGCAGCCGGGCGACGTCGCCGCGCATTGCGAGAAATTCATGGCCGAAGGCTGCGGCGGCTGCGACCTCCTCGCCTATCGCGCCACCGAGGCCGACCCGCTCGATTTGGTGCGGGCCGCGCGCCGGGGGCTCGGCAAGGCGGGCTATCTGATCGTCGCCGGCTCCATCGCCTCGCGCCAGCGCATCGCCGACGTGGCGGCGGCGGGCGGCGATGCCTTCACCATCGGCACGGCCGTGTTCGACGGCTCTTACAGCCCGCGCAAAGGCTCGATACTGTCGCAGCTCGGCGACGTGATCGCCGATTGCGCCACGGTGTGAGGTTCCGGCATGGCTCTGCTCGGGCTCGACCTCGGCACCCAGAGCCTCAAGGCGCTGGTGCTGGCTGACGATTTGCGCGTGCGCGGCAGCGGCGCCGCCGCGTATCGCCCACGCCTGCCGCGGCCCGGCTGGGCCGAGCAGGACACGCGGGACTGGCTGGCGGCGCTGCGGCCGGCGATCGCCGCGGCGCTGGACGAGGCCAGCTGCGGACCGCAGCAGATCGAGGCGATCGCCATCAGCGGCCAGCTCGACGGCTGCGTGCCGACCGATGCGGCGGGGAAGGCGCTCGGCCCGGCCCTGCTCTGGATGGACCGGCGCGCAACGCCCCTGCTCGCCGGGATCGATGCCGGGATCGTGCATGCACGCTGCGGGCTGGTGCTCGATGCGACGCACATGGCGGCCAAGATCGCCTGGCTGCGGCACGAGCAATGCGCCGCCGCCACCTGGCACCAGCCGGTGAGCTACCTTGTTGCGGCGCTGACCGGAGCCCGCGTGATGTCGCTTTCTCTTGCCTCGACCACGATGCTGCTCGATCTCGCGGCGGGCGAGTGGAGCGACGATCTGCTGGCGCTGTTCGGCATCGACCGCGGGACGATGCCGACGCTGGGCACCGAAGCTGATATCGCCGGCCGGCTCAGCGCGCGCGGCGCCGAGCTCACGGGATTGCGGCCGGGAACGCCGGTCGCGGTGGGGACCGGCGACGATTTCGCCAATCTGCTCGGCGCGGGCATCGCAGCGCCGGGCACGGTGAGCGTCTCGCTCGGCACGTCGGAGGCGGTGGGCGCGCTGCACGGCCGGCCGGTGATCGACCCGCAGATGCTGGTCGAGACGCATGCCTTTCCCGGCGGCTTCTATTGCCTGGGCAATCCCGGCTGGCTGTCGGGCGGGGCAGTGCGCTGGGCGGCGGAGCTGCTCAGGGCCGAGAGCGACGCGGCGTTCGGCGCACTGGCGGCGGAGGCGCCGGCGGGGTGCGACGGGCTGGTGTTCATCCCGGCGCTGAGCGGCGCGATGGCGCCGCGCTGGATCGCCACGGCGCGCGGCAGCTTTGTCGGGCTCACGGCGGCGCACGGCCGGGCGCATATGGCGCGGGCCGTGCTGGAGGGCACCGCCTTCGCCATGCGCGACGTGATCGACCGGCTGGTGGCGCTGGGCGTGGCGACCGACGCAATCCGCATCGTCGGCGGCGGCGCGAAGAGCGGCGTGTGGTGCCAGATGCGGGCCGACATTGCCGGCCGCCGGATCGTGGCGCTCGGCGAAGTCGACGCATCGGCGCTGGGGGCAGGCGTGCTTGCGGCGGTGGCCGCGAAGAAGTTCCGCGACATAGCCAGTGCCAGCACGGCGCTGCACCTGCCGACACAGCGATACGAGCCCGGTCGCGACGCGCCAGCCTACGCCGAAGCCTATGCGCACTACCGCGAGACGTTCGAGGCGCTGGCGCCGCTCTGGACCAGCCGGCCGGTGGCGGCGGAGCGGTAGAGCCCGTCGACCACGAACAGCGCCGCGGCGGCATCGGCAGCGCCCGCGGGCACCGGACCGTCTGTCGCAATGGCTTCGACGAAGGCCTCGAGCATGAGCCGATGGCTGTCCGGGCGCTCGACTGGAATATCGGTCCAGCGGTTATCGGCATAGAGCCGCAGCGGCTGCTCGCCGAAGGGGTCGGGCAGGTCGAGGCGGCCGCACGAGCCGTCGATCTCGATGGTTTCGGCGCGCACGGCGCCGGGCGCATGCGCACTGGCGACAAGGCTCGCGAGGCCGCCATTGGCGAGGCCGATGGTGGCGCTCGCACTGTCCTCGACCTCGACCCCGGCCGGGACGGCGAAGGTCGCGATGCTGCCCATGACCGAGACGTAGTCGAGACCGGTGACGTAGCGGACGGTGTCGAGCTGGTGGATCGCATTCATCATCACCACCCCGCCGCCGGCCATGGCCTTGCTGGCGCGCCAGTTGAGATGGCCGGGTGCCCCCCAATAGTCGCGGCGCTTGTCGATGAGGGTGCGGAAGCGCACGAGGCGGATTTCGCCGATGCGGCCCTCCTGCACCAACCGGCGCGCCGCCTGCACCGTACCGGCGCGGCGCAGCTCGAAGAACACCGCGAGCTTGCGGCCCCGTGCGTCGGCCAGCGTCCCGAGTCGGCTCGCCGCCTCGGGCGTCAGCGCCAGCGGCTTCTCGCTCAGCACGTGCCTGCCCGCCTCGAGCGCCCGCTGCACCACGTCGGGCAGCAGCGCATGCGGCAGGCCGGCATAGATCGCGCCGATCGTCGGATCGCGCAGCATCGCCTCGACATCGGCGGCGACCGTTGCGCCGGCTTCCGCAGCGAGAGCTTCGGCGCGGGCGCGGTCGGTATCGAACGCCGACGCGATCCTGAGGCCGGCGAGCCCGGCACTCGCGCGGACGATCTCGCCCGCGGCCCAGCCGCAGCCGACGATGCCGAGGCCGATCATTCCGGCTTCCCCGTCGCGGCGCCGACGAGATGCGACAGCGTGTCGTAGTAGCTGTCGTCGGCGTAGCGCTCGAGCTCGAGCGCCACCACGGCGAGATCGCGAGACGGCGGCGTCACGGGCCACGGGCGGGTGAGGCGCACATGTCCGGGCGTCACCAGGTCGCGCCCGGTCCACTGGCCGCTTGCCTGCCGCCGCCACTCCTCGAGATGCCACAGGCCCTGCGACTCGCGCGTGAGGTAGACGACGCCGTCGGGCGACTGTTCGGGAAAGGCCATGCCGCCGACATAGAGCCCGGCGTCGATATAGCCGAACTTGCGGCCGGCCGGCGCCACCGTCTCGATGTGCCATGTGCCGTCGCGCCACGATGCGACGTGGTACTGCGCATCGCGGGTCGAATGATCGTCCCTGATCTTGGAGACGAAGGCGATCTCGAACACCGGGCCCGAGCTTACGTCGAGCAGGTTCACGGTGCGATCAACGGGCGTCTTCTGCACCAGCTCCAGCGCGGTGTAGTTGAGCGGCAGGCCGGCGCCGGTGCGGAGGTTGCCGAGGACGTGGCCGGCCGGCGTGCGCACCTCGCCGCTGCGCAGATCGACGAGACAGGCCCAGACGTCGTGCAGCGGCTTTTTCTCGTACTCCTTGGGATGGCCCGAGACGCCGATGCGCAGCGTGTGGCCGTCGCCGAGCAGCGCGCTGCCCATATAGACCTGCTGGTCGGTGTCGAAGGCGAAAAGGTCGCGCGGCTCGCTCCAGCTCTCGCCCCAGTCGGCGGACATGCGCCAGCCCCAGCGGGTTTCGTCGACCCGGGTGAACAGATGGATCTCGCCGCCGGCGACATGCACCTCGGCATAGGTGGTCGAACCCCAGAAGCTGAGGATCTGCTCGGGGTGCCAGTCGGCGACCGACAGCGGCGCGGTGGAGATGCGATAGCGCAGCCCCTCCTCCGCGTCGTGCCGCGAGTAGAAGCAGATCAGCGGCCTGCCCTCGGCCGCCAGCAGCGCCGGATTGTTGTGGTCGTCGTCCTCGAACTGCGCCAGCGTCTGCCGCTCGACCTGCCCGGTCGCAAGATCGAGCCGCGCCGCGACGATGCCGCCGCCCGATTCGATGCCGCCCAAGAACACCGAATTGCCGATGCGGCTGGCGCGCGGCCGCGTCCACCAGCACCAGGCGAGGTTTTCGACCAACCGGCGTGGCGGAGCGAGAGGAGACATGGGCTGATCTCAGATCGTATGATGACTTACGAGTAGCGCGACGGACGCCCGATGTCCATGCCCCGGCACGGCCCGCTCAATGCGGCACCGGCCCCGGCCCGCGGCGATACACCCTGAGCTCGATGACCGACGGCACGTGCCACTCCAGCGAGCGCATCACCGGCCGGCCGGCGGTGTCGTAGTCCACCTGCTTGACGTGCTGCAGCGGCGTGCCCCTGGGGACGTCGAGGATGGTCGCCTGCTCGGCCGTGGCCAGCGTCGGCGTCACCACGGCACGCGCGTGATCGACGCTGTGCCCGCGCGCCGACAGCAATCTGTAGAGCGAGCCGCTGAACGCCTTGAGATCGGCCTTGGCGTCGACGATGTCGGCCGGCAGGCTGTCGATGGAGAAGATCGCGGGCTTCCTGCCGGCGATGCGCACGCGCCGCACCGTCACCACCTCGGTATGCGGTGCAAGGTCGAGATCGGCCAGCACCTCGGCCTCGCCCGGCATACGCACCGCCTCGAGCACCTTCTTGCTCACCTTGATGCCGGTCGATTGCAGATATTCGGTGTAGCTGAAATTGGTGTCGAGCGAGTTGCGCAGCGTCGGGCCCGAGGTGACGAACGTGCCGGCGCCCTGCCGGCGCACCACATAGCCATCTTCCATCAGCCCGCGCACGGCCTCGCGCAGGGTGATGCGGCTCACCGCGAAGCGCTCGCACAGGGCGCCTTCGTTGGGCAGCTTCGAGCCGGGCGGAAACTCGCCCTCGATGATGGCGCGGCGCAGCTCCGAGCGGACGACGTCGGGAAGCAGCGGGCGGGTCCGGGTCAGAGCCATTGGGTCTCTCTTGGTGCGCGGCAGGGCCGAGGATAGACGGCGGCGCCGGGCTGTTCCATGCCGCGCGCCGGCGGCCCGCAGGCTATCCACCGGCATCTAGCCTTTGACGCCGCTCGAAACCACGCTGCGGATGACATAGCGCTGCAGGAACAGATAGGCGACGACCACCGGGCCGATGGCGAGCACGGCGGTCGCTAGCGCCACGCCGGTATAGGTGCCCTGCGAGTGGCCCTCGAGGGCGAGGCCCTGCGTCACCGTGTACATGTCGGTGTCGGAGGTCACCAGCAGCGGCCAGAGCACGTCGTTCCAGCGCCAGATGACGTTGAGGATGGCCAGCGTCGCCAGCGTCGGCCGGCAGAGCGGCAGGATGATGGTCCAGAAGATGCGGAACTCGGAGGCGCCGTCGACGCGTGCCGCATCCACCAGTTCGTCGGGGATGTTGGCGATGGTCTGGCGCATGAGGAACGTGCCGAAGCCGCCGGCGAGGAAGGGCAGGATCAGCGCCAGATAGGTGTTGGTGAGGTGCACCTGCACCATGAACAGATAGAGCGGAATCATCCGCGTCTCGAACGGGATGAACAGCGTCGCGAGAAACAGGATGAACAGCGTCGATTTGAACGGAAAGCGGCCCTTGGCGAAGGCGTAGCCGGCCAGCGAGCAGAAGAACAGATAGCCCGCCGTGCTGGCGCCCACGACGATCAGGCTGTTGAGATAGAGCCTCAGGATCGGCAGCTTGTCGGTGGCGATCATGTAGTTGAACAGGCTCGGATCGGGCGGCCACAGGCTTGGCGTGCGCGGCATCGACACGTCCGCCTTGCGGCTGAGCGAGGTGGTGAGCATCCACACGAACGGGATCACCATGAAGAAGGCCCCGATCCACAGCACGATGCTCATGCCGGCCTGGCCGCGCCAGTCGTGCGGCAGCAGGCGCGGGCGGCGGGGCGCAACCCTGGAAGCCGGATCGAGCCGCCGCTCCATCAGCGCACCGCCGAAAATTCGCGGCGCAGGAAGCCCCAGAAGGCGATGCTGGTGACGATCAGCACGATGACGAAGAACACCACCGCCGCCGCCGCCGAGAGCGAGAAGTCGCTGCCCACGAACCCCTGCTGGAAGATGTACATGACGATCGACTGCAGCGAGCGCGCCGGCGAGCCACCCGGTCCCCCCAGCGTCCACAGGTCCGAGAAGCGGGCGAGTTGGTCGATGGTGCCGGTGATGATGAGGAAGATGAAGGTGGGCCGCAGGCTCGGCAGCGTCACGTACCACCATGACTGCACCGGCGAGGCGCCGTCGATGGCGGCGGCGTCGTAGAGGTCGTTGGGGATCGATTGCAGGCCGGCGAGGACGACGATGATGAAATAGCCCAGCCCCGCCCAGACGGCGAGGATGGTGGCGGCAGCGCGCGAGCCGGTGAGGGTGTAGCGCGGCTCGGCCAGCCACAGCGGCAGCGGATTGACGCCGAGCAGGCGCAGCGTGCCGTTGAGCAGCCCCCAGTCCGGCTGGAAGACGTAGTGGAACAGGATGGCGATGGCGACCGACGAGGTGAGCTGCGGCAAAAAGTAGATGACCTTGAGCGGCGTCGCCCCGCGCCGCACCCGGTTCAGCATCGAGGCGAGCACGGTCGACAGCGGGATGATGATGACGAGGAAGGCGACCCCGAGCAGCACGGTGTTGCCGAGCGCTCCCCAGAACACCGGGTCGCCCAGCAGCCGCTCGAAATGATAGGTGCCGGCAAATTTCTGCCCGCCGCCCGGCACCTCGGTGAACATGCTCTGCTGGAAGGCAATGGCGGTGGGGTAGCCGATGAACACCAGGATCAGGAACAGCGGCGGCAGCACGAAGCCATACCAGACCAGCGCACCCCGAAAGGCGCGCCGGAGGCGTGCGACGACGCCGGAGTCACGGGAGGGCGGCGACGACTCTGGCGTCATGGGCGGTCAACCGGCTTGCTTGGCCAGCCAATCTTCCGTCTCCTTCTGCGCCTGTGCAAGCGCGTCGGCCGGGGTGGCCGTGCCGGCGATGGCCGCCTCGATGGCGTTCTGCAGCGAGAAGCGCGGCTGGCTGGCGGCCCAGGGATAGGGCGCCTCGGCGAATTGCGGCTGCGTCAGCACCACCTCGGCATCGGGGAATTTGGCGATGGCCGGCACCGCCTCGGCGCCGGTCGAAGCCGTCGGCAGGCGGCCGGACGCCTGGAAGTAATAGGCCTGGGCCTCGGGCGCGCCCGCCAGCCATTTGAGGGCGGTCCAGGCCGCGTCCTTGTTGGGGCAGCTCGCGGCCATCGCCAGCGGCGTGATGGTGGACAGGCCCCCCACCCCGTCGCTGCCGCGCAGATTGAACGACGAGCGGAAGCGCTTCTGCAGATCCGGGTTGGCGATCAGCGGCTGGATGAAATAGCCCTGCTCGCCCTCGGGAATGATGGCGACCACATTGTCGTCGCTGAGGAAGCCGTCCGGCATCGAATCGCTCGCCAGCGCGCCGCGCGGCGCGTATTTCGACATGTCGACCAGCCAGTTGAGCGCCTTGAGATATTCCGGCGTATTCCAGTTGATGGTCATCTTGCCGGTCTGGTCGACGCCACCCCAATTGGCGCCCATGGCGTGGGCGATGGTGAGGAACTGCCACACCGTGTATTTGCCCTGGTACCAGTAGCCATAGGTCTCGACGCCGGTCTTGGGATCGGTGCCGGTCAGCTTCTTGGCCTTCTCGGCGATCTCGTCGAGGGTCGGGTTCTTGCTCAGCGGCTCGACGCCGTAATCCTCGAACAGCTTGGCGTCCCAGTTGATCACGCGCTCGCCGGTGTTGTCGGGAATGTAATAGAGGTGCTGGCCGCCGGGCCCCCACACCTTGTCGGTTTCGAGCTGCTTGCCCCAGACATTCTTGAAGTCCTTGTCCTTGGCGATCAGCTCGTCGAGATTTTGCAGCAGCCCGCGCTTGGCGAAGCTCGCGGCCCCCGGCATCTCGTAGAGGCACGATTGGTTGGCCTGCACCATCGCCTCGGTCTTGGGCGTATAGCCCGTGGCGCCGTCGCCCCAGGCGATGTTGGTGATGACGAGATCGATATCCGGGTTGGCTTTCTCGAAGGCGGCTTCGAGCTTGTCGATGCCCGGCGAGGTGGCGCCGGTATTGGCGTCGATGGTGTCCTTGTCGGGATAGCCGATGGTGAGCAGCGTCACCTGCGTCTTGTCGGCGGCGCTGGCGGGCGCGATGGCGCCGGCCGCAACGACCGCCAGGGCGGCGGACGAAAGAAGGGTCAAGCGTAGCGAGAGTGGCATGGATCGTGTCATGGACGTTCTTCCCCTGTTGATGGACGCGAATGCGCCGGTACGGCACGCTAGCGGTTGTCTAAGAACATATGATGACTTATGACTATCCTGTCAGGGCGCCCCGTGAGCGTCAAGTGCATACCGGCATCGCATGAGCACCAGGATCGGCCTCATCGGCCTCGACAGCAGCCACGCCGACGACTTCATTCGCCACCTCAACCGCGAAGGCCGGCACCCCGACCTGCGCATCACGGCGCTGCAGGGTGGACGCGAGGCGCGCATGGCCGAGCTGCAGGCCCTGGACCGCGACCTTGTCGTTTGTCCGACTGTCGAGAACTTGCTCGGCAAGGTCGATGCGGTGATCGTCGGCCACCGCGACGGCGCGCTGCATCGCGATGCGGCGATCGCCTGCCTTGCGGCATCGCGGCCGGTCTTCGTCGACAAGCCGCTGGCCAACACGCGCAGCGATGCCGAGGCGATCGTGGACGCGGCCGGGCGCGCGGGCGTGGCGCTGCTGTCGGGCAGCGCGCTGCGCTGGCAGGCCGAGACCCGGCGCATCAAGGCCCGCCTCGCCGGCGTCGACGGCGCGACGGAGCTGCACGCCTGGGGCACGTGGCATCCCCACAGCGACTATGGCGGCGCGATCTTTTACGCCATCCACACGGTGGAGCTGGCGCAGGAATTGCTCGGCCCGCACTTCCGCAAGGTGAAGCGGTGCCGGACCGGCGACCCGGCGATCGCCTATCGCTGCGGCGACACCGCCGTGACGCTGAGCTTCCAGCCGCCCGGCGCGTCGGGCCACGCCGAGTTCGGCGTCGAAATATCGGGCAGGGGCGTCGCATTCCGCCGGCCGATCGTGCTCGGCGACGACTACATGCTGCCGGTGGTCGACCGGATCGCCATCATGCTGCGCACCGGCGTCTCGCCGATGTCCCGCGAAGAGCTGATCGCGCCGCTGGCGCTGATGGAAGAGATCGACGCGCTGCTGCGGGCGACCTAGCGTCGCGGACGACGCAGGCTCATCTCCCCGGCCCACCCCGGCGACAGATCCTCGCGCGGATCGAGGCAGCGGCCGCGGCCAGCGCGGCGTGATCGGGCCTGATAAGCAAAACCACCCCGCAGGGTGGCTTTTGGCCAGCTTACGCCACGCCAATCCAAAAACGATATTTAGGCTCTTTAAGCGAGTTTGCTCCGAAGCTATCAGCACATTCATGGTGCGGTCAGCGCTCAGGCAGTCTATGTCCCGACTGGGCGTCGAAAAGCAGAACGCGGCTCGCGTTGAGGTAGATTGGAACAGTGTGTCCGACGCTCAGGCGCTCATCCGGGTCGAGACGGGCGACGACGTCTACGCCCCCCATTTCAAAGTGCACCAGGGTTTCAACCCCCAGTGGCTCCACAATCTTGAGAACCACGTCATAGACGTTCTCGCGCGGACCATGAGCCTGGGCGAGGGCGAAGTGCTCCGGCCGCACGCCAAGCGATACGCGCTTGCCGACATAGGCCACGCCTCGGCCATTTTGATCGGGTGACAAGATCACCGTTTTGTCACCGATCGCGGCAACGGTCCCTTCATCCGTGTGCCGGAGCTCCGCTCCGATGAAATTCATGCCGGGCGAGCCGATGAACCCGCCGACGAATTTGCTCGCCGGATTGAGATACAATTCCTGCGGTGCCGCAATCTGCTCGATCCGGCCGTCGTTCATGACGACCACGCGATCGGCGAGCGTCATCGCTTCGACCTGGTCGTGGGTGACGTAGACTGTCGTCGTCGGGATTCTTGCGTGCAATTGCTTGATCTCGGTGCGCATCTGCACACGAAGCTTGGCGTCCAAGTTCGAGAGCGGCTCATCGAACAGAAAGACCTGCGGGTTTCGAATGATGGCGCGCCCCATCGCCACACGTTGCCGCTGACCGCCCGAAAGCTGTCGCGGCTTGCGCTTGAGCAGCGGCGTGATCTCGAGGATATCAGCGGTCGTCTGAAGCCGCTTTGCGATCTCGGCGCGCGGCGTTCTCCTGAGCTTGAGGCCGAAGGTGATGTTGTCGGCCACCGACAGGTGCGGATAGAGCGCATAGTTCTGAAAGACCATGGCGATGTCGCGCTCGCCGGGCTGCAGCTCGTTCACGCGCTGATCGCCAATCCGGATTTCGCCGCTTGTGATCGTCTCGAGGCCGGCGATCATGCGCAAGGTCGTGGATTTTCCACACCCTGACGGCCCCACAAGCACGATGAACTCGCCCTCCTCGATCTGCAGGTCGATGCCGTGAACAGTTTCGATTTCGCCGTAGCACTTGACTATCTTGTCGAGGATCACTCCTGCCATGCGAATTGCTTTCTCAGTTGGAGACGCCGACCGTTAGTCGCGAACCAGCAGATCGTTGGGACGCAGCCAGAACGGAGGGAGGCACAGCGGCGTCGAAGAGAGGGGCAGTATGGAGGCCTTGACCTCGACGCCCAGGACATCGCGCATGAAGGATCGGCGTGCCTCGATGCGGCCGCTGGTTTCCGGATATTTCGCCGCCAGCTCCTGCCGCAGCTCTGCATTGGCGAATGTGATCGGGTCTTCGCAATTGAGGGCTTGCCCGAGCGGCAAGGGCGTCGGGATGACGTCGATCTGAAACGGCATACCGGAGGCTAGTCTCTCCCGGGATCCTGGTCGCACCGGGCTATGATGCCACTCCTCGTGCCCAGTCAGATGACCGGGATTGAGTGCCGAGCGAAGTCCGCCCTCGGCCAGAGTCTCAGCAACTGCCTCGTAGAGATCGCCGCCAGTCACGCCGATGTCGGCCGTCTCGTACCACCTGAGAAGACCGCGAAAGTAAGCTATCGCGTGTGCCAGAAAGTCGTCATTGCTGGTATCGAGCAGCCCCGCGCGCGATGAAAGTGCTCCCCAAAGCCCAAAAGCCGTCGTGACACCGTCACCACGGCGCAGGCGGCGACCCGTCGGGCTGCGGAGCCCGATGACCGCTTCGCCAGCTCCCGCCGAAGCAAACATCGTGTGTACGTTGAGCGGGTCGCCGGCATATTGCATGCGGGCAACCGCGTCGAACTCGGTATCGCCTTCAGCGACACCACTGACGATGCGCCACAAGGCGCTGGAGCAGCGCGTCGCGGCCCATTCGAACGCCGCGATCTGGTCGACGTCGAGGATCGATCGCAAGCCGTGCTCAGGATGCATGAGGACGGGCGTCGCATCGCGAAGTTCGCCGTGTGCCCCGATGGCCTGTTGCAGCATCCGCGCATACGCGGCCGGAACAAAATAGGCCGTCGAGGGGTCGGCATCTTCCTCGACCTCAAGATATTTCCAGCCCACCAACGCCACCGAATCGCCGGACTTCAAGCCCGCGTCACGCAGGCGATCGACGAGCCGAGGAAACTCGGAACGATCCTGCGCCATGAGACTGAGAGTCTGCGACCGCAGCACGGACAGGCCCGGCAGCACGGCCAGCGCGGCATAGCTCTCCGATTCATTGCCGGTGATGAGAACCCGGCGTCCGCCCGGACCAAGCAGGAGGAAGGCCTCCTCGAAGCGCGGCTCGAAGCCGGTCAGAAACGCCATGTTGCCGAAATGCTCGCGGTCGGCATAGACGACCATCCAATCGGATTTACCGCGCGCATAAGCGTCTCTGGCACGACGGTCGAACACGGCTGCAGGCACTCGCGGCTGATCGCCGGACACGGGGAATGCGGGCAGCTGAACGTTGCGCAACGAAACTCGCATGGCTTGCTCCCTATTTGGCGTCGCCGTAGACGGCGCCTTCCGGCGACCAGTCGAATTCGGCATCGATTGGATAGGTCGGACGATGCAGCGCCGACCAGGCCAACCGACGCATATCCAGTTGCGATGTGCCATCGCTGAGCAGCAGGATGTGCCTTGCGGCAATGTCTTCGAGCCTGGGATGCAAATATCCGAGTTTGACGACATAGGCCTGGTGGCCTCGGGGGTCGATCCCCATGGATGACAGATGTTCGGGCGTCACGATGCCGATCGGCTGCGCATGGAAGGTGGCGATGACGTTGCCGATCCGAACCCGTGCCCACGCACTTTCCACCGAGCGGTAGGGCTGAAAGCCGCTCAGCTGAAGCTCTTCGCCGCCGGCCTCGACCAACGCGAGGACTTTTCGCGCGGTCTTCGGACGAGAGATGTGCTCGCTGCCCAGCTCGATCTCTGTGGTGTTGCCGACGCCGGCCGCGAGCAGTTCCTTCACCGTCTGCGGCGCGGTGATGCCGGCGACAACCAGGTCCTTGATCGCTGGCTCGTCCAGCGCCGCCTGTAGAACCAGCGTCAGGTCGCCGGCAGCGCCGGCGGTGGTGTTGTCGCCCGAGTCGGAAATGTAGACGGGATGCTCCTTGGCGGCCGCAGCCAGTTTGAGGCCCTCCGTCACCTCAGCCGTCTCCATGCCGAGCTTAAACTCCCTGCGGCGATCCCAGATGTTGCGGGCGAGGCGGATGGCTTCGGCGCGGGCGAGGTTCGGATCGTTCTCGGTCACCACGAACGCCGTAGCGGCGGTCCACGGCCGATCGTTCCAGGCGAACCCGACCAGGATGTTGGCTTCCAGCACGCCCGGCCTGGCATCATACTCAGGCAGCGAGCCGTAGAGGTCCTTGGCAGGCCCTCTGGAGGTCACTGCGATTTCGCCGGGAATCAGCATGGGAATACGAACCGCTGCCTTACTCGGCACGAGCTTGCCACGCAGCACCCGCAGCAACATGTCTGCCGCGCGATAGCCGGTCTGCTTGTCGTCGCGGTGCGGCGCCGTCCGCAGCACGGAAAACACCGTACCGGCCTCCAACAGCTCGGGCGTCATGTCGCCATGCAGGTCCAGAGAGACGCCAATCGGAACTTCCGGACCAATCTGCCTGCGGATGGCCGTGATGAAGTCGCTGTCTGCATCGACATCGAGCCCATCGACCTCGAGCGCGCCGTGATTGGCGACCAGTACGCCGTCAAAAGGTCCCTTCTCGTCGAGCAGCCTGAGCGTCCTTTCCTTCACGTCCGCATAAGACTGGGCCGTCATCGGGCCGCCGGGAAGCGCCGTCGCCCAGTACAGCGGAACGGCCTCGACATCCTTGTCTTCGCCCAGGCGTGCAAGCATGCCGCGGATCATCCACAGGTCGTCGTCGCGCATCTGCCGAGGCGTGTAGTGCTGAATGTCGCGAGCGGCAGTGGGCAGTGGCGATGCCAACATGATCTCGATCGAGAGCCCAACAATTCCGATCCGCATATGAAACTCCGTCCTTTGGGCATGCAAGCCCGGACTCCGGAGCATGCTGCGGCCTTCTATTTATCTTGATTACAGAAAAAGAAGCCTGTCGCAAGAGGGACAAACGACCATTGTACCGACCAGGGTTTTCTCACGGTCAACCAGTCAGCGGATCATCATCGTCAGAATAGTCGTGATATTTCAGCATATTATCTAGTAAACCGATGTTCTGGCGCGCAAGCATGGATCGGCCGAACGCGGCACTGCGTTGACAACATCGCAAATTCCGGCGATGAATTTTTCTCGTAACCGGACTATTGCCTCGATCCGCCGCCCGGCTCTGGGCGAAAACGACGGGGGAGTCCGTTCGTGAGGAGAGGAAATCCTATGTGGAAAGTCGGTTCGATCGCTCTCGGGGTCGCCATGCTTGCCGGTGTCGGCGGCGCCTATGCCCAGAGCACCACTGCCGAAGTGTGGAATTACTATGCTGCCGGCTCCGAGCTGGCCGGGATGACGGCGCTTATCGATCAGGCGAATGCCGCCAACCCGGACACCAAGTTCGTGAGCAAGGTCATTCCGGGCAATGTCGTGGAGATGCGTCGGCAGCTTCAGACCGCCTTCATCGGCAACAAGCCGCCGGCGGCTTACCAGACGTCGATGGCGTCGGAACTGAAGACCTTTGTGGATGGTGGCCGCCTGCATCCGCTGACCGACGTCTGGGCAAAGATCGATGGGGACAAGATCTTCCCTGAAGGCATCCAGCGCGTCGCCAAGATCAATGGCGTACCCTACGGACTTCCCTTCGATCTCGCCGAGATCAACAACATCTTCTACAACAAGGCGATCTTTGCGAAACTCGGGCTGACGCCGCCGACCGACTGGGACGGTTTCGTGAAGACCTGCGACGCTCTGCGCACGGCCGGCATCGAGCCCCTGGGCGATGCCGGCGGTCCGTTCTGGAGCCTCTACAATTTCTATGCGCCACTGATTTCGACTGTCGGCACCGACGGCTACTACAAGATTGCACGCGGCGAGCTCGCCTTCGACTCGCCGGAGTTCCGCAAGGCGCTCGAGCTCTATCGAGATACTGAGGTCAAGTGCTACGCCAAGAACTGGAGCGGCAAGAGCTGGACGCAGACCGCGGACGACCTGATCAACGGCAAGGTGGGCATGTACGGTATGGGCGTGTGGGTGGCCGGCTACATGAAGCAGGCCGGATTCAAGCCCGATACCGGCTATGACACCTTCCCTGCGCCCGGAACCGGCGACAAGGCGATCTTCCAGATGGACCTTTTCGCCGTGCCGGAGGGGACACCCGAGATGATCAAGGCCGGTGAGGAATTCGTGACCACCGTGGCGTCGGCGAAAGCACAGGAGGCCTTCGCGACGAACAAGGGTTCGATCTCGCCGAGCACCGAGGTCGACCCCTCGGTCTACGACGTCGATTTTGCCAAGTTCGCGACGCAACTCGCCACTGCGAGCAAGGCGAATGCCGTGCTCCCCAATCTCTTCTTCCTCCTGCCCACTGATGTCGGCACCGAGCTCGGCAACCAGATCGAGAAGTTTGCCATCGATCCGTCCGATGCAACGGAGCACGACGTCATCAGCACCCTGGAAGCCGCTCGCCAGAAGGCGATGGCCGACAACGCCTATACCAGTTGGTGATTATCTGGCGCCCGGCCTCGCCGGGCGCCCGACTACACGTTTTGAAGCAGAGACACACATGACATCCGTCGCTCCTGCACGCCGCCGGTTCTATTTCTCGCAGCGCGCCGTGCATTTGCTGTTTCTGGTGCTGCCCGTCCTGCTGTTCGTCACCTTTTTCATCTATCCCATCATTTCGACGTTCTACCTGTCCCTGCAGGACTGGGACGGCATTTCGAAATCCATGAAATTCATCGGCATGGCGAACTATGTCGAGCTGCTGCACGAGCCGCGGTTCTTTCATGCGGTTCTGAACAACGTCACCTGGCTGATCTTCCTGCTGCTCGGTCCCACCGGACTTGGTTTGCTGCTTGCCGCGATTCTTGATCGCGGCCTGCGCGGCGAGCGTGTGTTTCGCATCGTTTATTTCCTGCCGTTTACCATCCCCGCCGTCGCGGTCGCCGCTATCTGGCGCTGGGTCTACGAACCGACGAGCGGCCTGCTGACCACGGTGCTCAACGTCGTTGGCCTCGGCAGTCTGGCGCAGAACTGGCTCGGCGATCCGCATGTCGTCAATTTCGCCCTGATGGGCGCCGTCATGTGGTGGATGACGGGCTTCTCGTTCCTCGTTTTCTTTGCCGGACTGCGCAACATTCCGGTCGAATGCATCGAGGCGGCGCGGATCGAGGGAGCCACGCCCTGGCAGATCTTCTGGAAGGTGAGCTTCCCGCTGCTGTGGCCCTCGACCATCGTCGTGCTGGGAATATCGGCCGTGGATGCGATGCGCCTGTTCGATGTCGTGTGGGCAACGACCAATGGCGGCCCCGCCTACGCCTCCGAGGTGCTTGCCACCCAGATGTACGACGTTGCCTTTGGCCGCTTCGACATGGGCCGGGCAAGCGCGATCTCGGTCTAC
Organism: Devosia sp. 67-54; assembly: GCF_001899075.1. Taxonomy (GTDB): domain Bacteria; phylum Pseudomonadota; class Alphaproteobacteria; order Rhizobiales; family Devosiaceae; genus Devosia_A. Next base: position 63,285 of record NZ_MKVA01000011.1, read on the forward strand.
CTTCTGATCCTCGCCGGCGCGGTAATCATGCCATACCTCTACTATATGTCCCTGCGCGTGCAGGCCAGCGAGGCGGAGTGATGGCGACGCGCGTTTCGGCCGGCCGCGTCTCGGCCTATTTCATCGCCATAGTGGTCGCAGTGATCTTCCTCGCGCCTCTGGTCGTCGCAACGCTGACGGCGTTCAAGTCGCCGCGCGAGATTACGCAGGTTCTGTCGTTCCCGACTCAGCTCTACCTCGACAATTTCGTGGTGGCGGCGAACCAGATGGGGCGTAGCTTCCTCAACTCGCTGGCGATCACGATACCGGCGGTAATCTTCTCGGTCGTCCTCGGCGCGATCGGCGGCTATCCGCTCGCCTATATGCGGGGCGGCTCGAGCCGCTGGATCTATTTCTTTCTGCTGACGGGTATGCTGGTACCGTTTCAGATCGTGCAGATCCCGCTGTTCATCTTCATTCGCACCATTGGCCTCTACGATACCATTCCCGGCATGTGGCTCACCCACACGGCCTATTCCGTGCCGTTCTGCACGTTCTTCATGCGCAACTTCTTCGCGTCGGTTCCGCGCTCGATGTACGAGGCGGCGCTGATCGAGGGATGCGGCCCATTCGGCTATTTCTGGCGTCTGCTGCTGCCTGCCTCGACCTCTGGTCTGTCGGCGCTGGCGATCATTCAAAGCCGCTACATCTGGAACGATCTGCTGTTCGGCATCACCCTGACGAACGGCGATGAGGCGCAGCCGGCCACGGTGGCGATCGCCGGCTTCGTCAGTGGCGTCCAGGTTCAGTACGGTCCCCTGATGGCTGCCACCTTGGTGTCCGTGGTGCCGGTCATGGCCGCCTACCTGATCTTTCAAAAATCGTTCGTGCGTGGCCTGCTGGGCGGAGCCGGCAAATGAGCAGGATGATTTCACCGGCGATCGCCACCCTGTTGGATCGTCTCATTGACAGAATGGCTTCGACGGAACTTGGACTCACCGCGCATGAGCTGGGGGTTGGGGGATACGTCCTCGATCGCTTGCTGGCGGGCGACGCCCCCGAAGCGGCCGAGATCGTGGCGGGGCTGCAAAAGATCGTCGGGGAGGGGACGCACGCTGTCGCGACCGAAGCCCAGCTCGAGGCGCACGCACGCGAGCCCTGGTTTACGAGCCTCGCTCGCCTCGTCGCAGAGGGCGTCTATGCGAACCCGGGCAATGGCGGCAACCGGAATGCGGCATCCTGGGACGTGATCGGCTATGAGCATGGGCTGCCCGAAGGCCCTGACGGACCGCCGCCGTCTCGCCCTCTCCCCATACGGCGGCTCGACGCCGACCAGCTGGACTTCGACGCCATCGTCGTTGGAGCCGGCGCCGCGGGTGGCATCGTCGCCCACAGCCTGGCGCAGGCAGGCCGAACGGTTCTGCTGGTCGAGCGCGGACACGAGCGGGGCTACGCCGAGGGTGGGTATCGCGACCATCTGCGCAACCAGCGATACGCCCGATACGGAATGAACACGGATCCGGCCCTCGAAGGCAATCCCCGTATCGGGATCGACCCCGAGGGCCGGGCGGTTGTCGCCCGTCCGTATGAATGGGCCTATCATCACAGTGCCGGCGGCGTCGGCTCCGGCACGACGGTTTTCGGTGGGCTCGCCTGGCGCTTTCATCCCGACGACTTTCGAATGGCCAGCCGCTATGGCGTGCCCGACGGGTCCTCGCTCGCCGATTGGCCGATCGGATACGCCGATCTTGAGCCCTGGTATGACAGGGCAGAAAACGACATCGGTGTCAGCGGCGAGGCAGGCAATCCTCACGAAGGGCATCGGAGCCGCGGCTATCCAATGCCGCCGCTGCCGCGTCGGCTTGCCGGCGACCGGCTGGCCGAAGGCGCGCGACGGCTGGGGCTCGATACCTTCCATCCGCCGCTGCTCGTCAATAGCGTTCCGCGCGACGGCCGCGGCGCCTGCATCGAATGCGGCAGCTGTGTCGGCTTCCAATGCCCCTCCAATGCCAAGAACGGCACTTACGCCACCGCGATCCCCAGGGCGCTCGCGACCGGGCGATGCCATCTGATCACCGAGGCCATGGTGACCTCGATCGAGCATGACGACACGGGTCAGGTGTCCGGGGTACGGCTCGTTCAGCCGCAGGCCGATGGCAGCATGGTGGCGACCTCGGTGCGGGCCCGTCTCGTCGTCGTCAGCGCCGGCGCGATTGAAACGGCGCGGCTCCTGCTGGCGTCGCGGTCCGATTTCTACCCGAACGGCCTTGGCAATGATCACGATCAGGTGGGCCGGCATCTGCAGGGACACACCTACCCAACAGCGTTCGGGCTGTTCGATGACGAGGTTCACAGCTCGCGCGGACCGGGTGTGACGATCGCGACCTGTGACTACAACCACGGCAATCCCGGCGTCATTGGCGGCGCCATGCTGGCCGACGACTTCGTCATGCCGCCGATCATGTTCTGGGAAAACGCTTTGCCCCCGGCTCTTCCCCGCTGGGGAGCCGAAGCTCACCGCTTCATGCGCGACAACTACAAGCGGGTTCTGCAGGTCAAAGGGCCCGTCCATGAAATACCGAACCCGGATTGCCGGGTGACCCTGGCCGCGCTCACCGATCGATGCGGCATGCCCGTGGCGCACCTGCACGGAACCACCCACCCCGAAACCGTCAGGACGGCGCGCTTCATCCTCGGCAAAGCCAAGGAATGGATCGAGGCCTCGGGCGCCCGCGCCGTGTGGGGCGCGGAGCCGCGGCTTCACATGTCGGCCGGCCAGCATCAGGCCGGAACATGCCGCATGGGCCTCGATCCCCGGACCTCGGTCACCGACTCGTATGGTCGCGTCTGGGGACACGAAAACCTCTTCGTCTGCGACGCATCGCTGCATCCGACCAATGGCGGCTTCAACCCAGTGCTGACCATCATGGCGATGGCGTTCCGCAACGCCGATCATATCCTGCGCTCCACGTGAGAATCTCGATGCCGTCCACGCTTTCGTTTCAGCTCTGGTCCTCGCGCGACGATCCTTCGCTGCGCCGGCAGCTCGATGTCCTCAAAAGCGCGGGATACACGGACGTGCAGCCCCATCATGCGCAGTATGGCGATCCGGCGGAGCTGCGCCGGCAGCTCGACGAGGTGGGGCTGACCGCCAAGTCCTCGCACATCCACTACGACATGCTGCGCGAAGCGAGCTTTGACGAGACAGTAAGGACAATGCGCACGATCGGGACCGAGCTGGTAATCATGCCCTGGCTTCCGAATCCGCTCATTCCTACAGACGCCGCCGGATGGCGTGCCATCGGCAGGGAGATGGCGGTCGCCGCAAAGCGTTTGGCCGGCGAGGGGCTGAGCTTTGCCTGGCACAATCACGGCGCGGAAGTGACGGCATTGCCGGATGGAACATATCCCATCGAGCATTTGCTCGGTGACGACCTGCAGTGGGAGATCGACATCGGGTGGACCGTTTCCGCGGGATCAGACCCATCCACCTGGCTCGACCGCTACGCAGGGCGAATACCGGCTATCCATGTCAAGGACGTCCCGGCACCTGGCCAAGGCATCCCGGAAGAGTTGGGGCAGACGACCATCGGTGCGGGCGTTGTCCCGTGGGATATGCTCTGGAACCAATGTATCCGTGCCGGAGCCTGGCTGATGGTTGCCGAGCACGATCAACCCTTAGACTATGCCCGCTTTGCGCGCGAAAGCGCCGCCAGAATGAAGTCCCTTCAACGTGTCGAGGTGGAAAATCCGACTGTCTAGTCGGGCAAGCTCCCGGAATTGCCACCATTCCCGAAGCGCGGACCATCTTTCCCGCCAAGACGGCCGACGGAGCTCTCGATCCTTTCGCCAGCGCCACGAACTGTCTTCGCATCCACGGGCTGGCCCGGCGCTGATGCAAGCGGGACAGCGAACCTTCCCGGCTCACGATCGAGCCTGGCGTTCTCAACGGCGGCGCCAATCCACAGAAGCGTGTGCAAGTCGGTTGACCTCTTTATTCTTGAATGAAGAATATGATGTCGTACTGCTATTCTTGTCAATTGTCCGCGTTGGCCTGTATCGCGACCTGCGACGCAGAATGCTTCACGTCAACTATCTAGAATGGCGGTACAGATTCTGAAGAGAGCTATTTGATCGATGCATAAATCCTATATCCGCCGATTTCACGCGAACGAGATTTTCCACCGGATCCGGATTGAACCGCAGATCTCCCAGCGGGACATCATTGCCAGGACGGGCTTCGACAAGTCTACGGTGTCCTCCATCGTCAACCGCTTCGACGAGTTGGGTCTGATCCGCAGATCGTCCAATGGTCCTGGCTCGAAACGGGGTCGCCCGGCCGAAGGGTTGTCGATCTCTCCCGATAAGGGCCTGCTGATTGGCGTCCAGGTCGAGAGGACAGCGCTTTCGTTCGTGATTTCCGCGCTGGATGGACAACCGCTCGTCACCCAGCAGCAGCGGTTCGATGGTGGCGTTGGCAAGCTCGACACTCTGATCGCTAGGGGCATCGCCAAGGTGCGCGCGGCCTGCGACAGACCAGGAGAGATCCTCGGGGTGGGTGTCTCTCTGCCTGGCCTGGTGACGGATGAGGGCCTGCTCGTTCATGCGCCCATCGTTGGCTGGCACGACGTTCCAGTCTTCGACCTGCTCAGCTCCAAGGTGCATTACCCGCTGTTCATCGGCAACGACGTGAAGGCGGCCGCGATGGCCGAGCACATGTTTGGCGATTGCGTTGACGAGGATGATTTCATCTACCTGTTTTCAGGCTCCGGTGTCGGCGGCGCCCTTTTCCTGGGGGGCGAGATGTATGGTGGAGCGACTGGCCTGGCCGGCGAACTGGGGCACGTTAAAGTGGTGCCACAGGGGCGGCCGTGCTCATGCGGGTCCTACGGTTGCTTGTCCGCCTACGTCGCGGGATATGCGATGACCTCCGAGGTCCAGCATCTTGGGATCGAGGGCGTTTCGGAGTTTGGAGATGTCCTGAAGCAGGCCGCGGGCGGCAATCTCGTCGTGCTCGACGTCCTGAATCGCGCGGCGTTGATGCTTGGCGCCGGCATCGCCAACTTTATCAATATTTTCAACCCTCCTCTGGTGATGCTCGGTGGCGACCTCGCTCGCGCCGAAGCATATCTTCGTCCGGCCACGGAGCAGGAGGCTCGCCGACTTGCGCATCCTTCGATGTTCGCACAAACGCGGATCACCTTCTCCAAGATCTCCGCATCGAAGTCCTATCTCGGCGGCGTTGCCCTCGCCTTGGATGGCGTCACGGGCCTGGACGCATCGCACGTCCTTCCCTGAGGAGCGCATTCAGGCGATCGGTTTCCGCACCGGTTCGCGACTAAAGCGAAGTGCATAGGACAGATCGATAAAAACGCCTGAGTCTGGTGGCCCAAAAGGCTGCTCAGCCGCCTGTCCGCTAGGTGTCTCGTTGTGTGTGATGGAATCAGCTTGGCCGATCCTTGTTGGAGAGATCGGCTATGGGACAGATATTTGGGCCGGCGGCCCCTCTTCGAGCTACCGAAGCGCCGCATCATCGTCGACGCGGGCAACCCAGCAGTTTCCGTCAGCCGAAAAGCCCGTCGGGGTCGTGTGATGCTTCGCCCCCCACCACAGTCGCCCGCACGCCGATGTCAGAGATGGCGGAGCTGGCGACAACACACGGATCGGCGTCTAGCACAACCAGGTCGGCGAGCTGGCGAGACGCGATGGTACCGACCTCTTGCTCGACGCCGGCCGCATAGGCTGCAGCCTGGGTATAAAGGCGCAACGCCTCCGCCGCTGTAATAATCTCGTCGGCCCCGTAGGCGGCGCCAGACGCGGTGCGGCGCTCGAGCAGAGCCTGGATGCCGACCAGAGGCGCACCGGGGGCCACGGGGCGGTCGGAACTCGCGGCCACGGCTATGCCGGCGTCGAGCAAGCTGCGGGCGCGGATCGACCAGGGAACGTGGTTCGCGCCGAAGTGATGTGCGAGCGCATCGCCAAACTCCGAAATGAACACCGGCTGGATCACGACCACGACGCCAAGACGCTTGATCCGTGCGAGCTGGTCGGGCCGGAGCAGGCCCCCATGCTCGATGCGGTGCCGCCTGGAACGCACCTCGGCCTCCGGACCGGCCGCCTCAATTGCATCGAGGAAGAGGTCGGCCGCGTGGTCGCCCATGGCGTGGACGGCGACCTGCCAGCCCGAACGATGGGCTTCGATGATGTGGCGGCGCAACCGGGCCGGGTCGTCGACCAGCGCGGTGTCGTCGTGATTGGTGGCGTGCTTGCCGGCCGAACCGGCCCCGTCGAGCCAGACCTTCATCGCCGAGATTCGGACACGATCGCTGCCCATCCCGGTGTGCAATCCCAGGTCGAGCCCGAATGATCCTGGATCGTCGGGATGGTGGAGAACATCGTGAAAGAGCTCGTTGTAGACCATCAGATTGGCGCGGGTGTGCGTACGCCCGGTGCGCGCGGCAAGTTGCCAGGCACCAATCTCCTGCGGGCTATGGTCGACACCGGGGCAGCCGATGCCGGCGTCGGTGAGGCTGGTCACGCCTTCGCTGGCGTATTGCCGCGTCGCCACCTCGATCGCGTCGACGATCTGCGCCACCGAACCTGGGCCAACAGCGACCTTCACCGGCTCCATCGCGGCCTCTTCAAGGAGGCCGGTCGGGACGCCCGAAGCGTCGCGATGGACGTATTCTTCCGCGCCTTCCGGCAGGGGCGACGGCAGTAACTGCAGCACCGCAGACGAGACCGCGCACATATGCCCGGACCGGTGCGTCAGCCACACCGGCCGGCCGCCGGCCGCACGGTCCAGCTCAGCCGCCGTGGGGTGCCGGCCCAGACCGGACCGGTCGAGGTAGCCGACGCCGATCACCCAGCTCTCCTTCGAGAGCTTGGAAGCATACGCGGCCACCCGGTCGAGCACCACATCGATCGTCGGGGCGTCGCTGAGCTCGAGCTGCTTGGCCGCAACGCCGTAGGAGGTCGGGTGACAGTGCGCGTCGTGGAAGCCGGGCAGCAGCGTCGCGCCATCGAGGTCGATCACCCGCGTCGCGGGAAGCGAGTCGACCTGCTCGTCCACGCCGACAATTCGGCCGTTCCAGACTCCAACGCTGCGCGCCGCGGGGCGAGCAGTGTCCATCGTGTGCACGGTCGCGCCGCGCAACAGCAGATCCAGCTTGAAGCCCATCACACCCATCCTCCCGATCCTGGCATTCTGTTCGGCCGACTTACGCCGCTGCCGGCTCGTGCAGTGCGCCACCCACCATCGTCCAGAGCAGGCGATGGTCGGAGTCGAACGCCGTCAGATCGGCATCGCGGCCCTGCGAGATCCGTCCGCGTGTCGACGACAGGCCGATCACACGGGCAGGCACTTCAGTGGCCGACCGCACCGCATCGGCGAGCGGCACCTTGGCCCATTCGGCGAAATTGGCGACCCCTCGTTCGAGAGTCAGCATGCTGCCAGCGAGCGTGCCGTCCGCCAGCCGCGCGGAGCGGGCCGAGATGATGACGTGCTGCTCCTCGAGCTCGTATTCGCCGTCCGGCATTCCGGCTGCGGAAATCGAATCGGTGACGAGGGCGACACCGTCGATCCCCTTGGCCACGGCCGCCAGCGCCACTGCTCTGGGATGGACATGGATGCCGTCGACGATCAGCTCGCAGACCAGCCGGGGATCGGTGAGGCCGGCGCCGATCAGCCCTGGTTCGCGATGCCGGAACGGGCTCATGCCGTTGAAGAAGTGGGTTACCGACCGCGCTCCGATGTCGACCGCGTGATCGACCTGGGCGAGGGTCGCCACCGAGTGTCCGATGGTGCAGGCGATGCCCTCGGCGAGAGCGCGTTCGATGATGGCATCCGCCCCCTCGAGTTCGGGGGCAATCGTCATCAGTCGGATATGTCCGCCGGCAGCGTCCAGCACCTCGGCGAAAAGCTCGGCATCAGGGGCGAGAGCCGACTCCGGACGGAAAGCGCCGAGCGCGTGCGGGCTGATGAAGGGACCTTCGAGGTGCACCCCGAGGCATCGCGCTCCACCGCTCGGCGATGCCGCGAGATACGAGCGGACGGCGCCCAGGCCGGCCAGGATGTGCTCCCGGCTGCCGCCAATCGTCGCGAGGAAGCCGGTGACGCCGTGCGCGGCGTAGAATCGGGCGAGCCGATCCATGTCGGCGGCCGGACCGTCGATGACCTGAACGCCGCCGCCGCCATGCGTGTGGATGTCGAGCAGACCCGGCACAACCGTCGCTGCGGACGCATCGATGACGCCCTCGGTGCGTGGCGGATCAATCGATGCGATGCGGCCGTCCGCGATCGTCAGCGTGACCGGCCCGGTAAGCTGGCCATCGACGACAGCCTGGCCGGCCAAGACTGCCAGATCAGCCAAGATCGCCTCCGGCCGTCGGCACGAAAGCCTCGGATTTGACCGAGACATAGGCCGCGCATGCGACCTCGACGGCGCGCAGTCCGTCTTCGCCGGTGGCGCAGGGGTGGAGCACCCGTCCTTCGGCCAGCGATTGCAGGAACCCCTCGACCATCGCTTGGTCAACGTCCGGCTCGAACGGTGCCAGCGCGTGCGTGCGCACACCGTGCTGACCTGATATCTGCAGCGCCTCGCGGCCGCTGGCGATGGTCAACGATCCCTCGGTGCCGACCAGGCGCAGGTAGAAATCGTAGTCCCACACATTGGTCGGCGTCACCGACCAGCTCGGATCGACGCTAGCCGGCACGTCGTCGCCGAACACCACCGAGACCAGCGCGCTGTCCTCTACCTTGAGATTGGTGAAGAGCGTGCCGGTTTCGGCCAGCACCTCCTTCGCCTCGAGGCCGGAGACGAACCGCATGGCATCGACGACATGCACCGAGTGGTCGATCAGCGCGCCGCCGCCGGCCGCTTCGGCGTCCGTGATCCAGGCGGGATAGCGTGGAGGTAGCGGAGGGCGGCCGCGATTGCCGCCGACCATGCCGCGCAACGTGCCGATCTCGCCGCGCGCCAAGATATCGCGCGCCTGCATCACAATGGGATAGAACCGGGTGACGAACGCCGTGTGCAACTGCACGCCGTGCGTCCTGCACACCTCGACCATCGCCGCGGCGTCGTCAACATTGGTGGCGAGCGGCTTCTCGCTCAGCACGTGCAGCCCGCGCGCGGCCGCCAACTCGACAAGCTCGCGATGCCGGTTGGTTGCACTGCAGACGATCGCGGCGGCCGGATGCGTCGTCTCGATCAACTGCACGGCATCAGCGAAATACGGGACGCCCAGATCGGACGCCACCGGCGTCCCGAGTTCGGGCGAGGAATCGTAGACGCCAACCAGCCGGCCGAGCCCACTGCGGCCGAGGGCGCCAGCGTAGGACCTGGCGTGCGGGCCGTGCTCGACGCCCAAGATCACAACATCGATCATCGCGCTGCCTCCTTGCTGCCCGTGAGGTGCACCACGCGCCTGGTGCGCAGCGACTCGACCGCTGCCAGCGCCACCTCGAGCGCAAGCAGGCCGTCTTCGGCCGGCACCGGGCTCGGCCCGCCCGACTCGACGGCATCGAGGAACGCCTTGATCTGGGCGACGAAGCCGCGATTGCCGAGCTGGCTCATGGCCCGCGCCGGAGCTCCGGCGCGTTTCAGGCTGGCGACCGCGGTGCCGGCGTAATCCCAGGTAATCCGGCCGGCGCTGCCGGTGAGCTCGGTCGTCAGCTCGAGCCCATGGCCGGCGGGGTGCCCCCAGCTGGTTTCGACCACCGCCATCGCGCCATTGTCGTAGCGCACGGTGGCGATGGCGTAGTCGACCACGCCGTCGGCCCGGGCCGAGCCGATCGCATGCACGCGCACCGGCCGGGCGCCGCTGACCCAGTTGAGATAGTCGAAGGAATGGATCGCCAGATCGACCAGAGGTCCGCCTGACTGGTCGGCATCGCCGAGCCAGTCATGCTCGCTCCATGTCGGCCGCTCGCCAACCAGCGACTGCGACATCATCCGCAGCTCGCCGATCCGCCCGGCGCGCACCGCGCGATAGGCCGCGTCATGGTCGGGCTCGAAACGCGAGACGTGCCCGATCATCAGCAGCCCCGGTCCGCGCCGTCCGGCCGCGACGATCCGCTCGCCATCGGCCATGGTGCGGGCCACGGGCTTCTCGCAGAGCACGTGCTTACCGGCTCCAAGCGCCGCGACCGCCAGGTCGGCGTGGGTGGGCGAGGGCGTGCAGATGCTGACCACCTCCACATCGGAGGCGAGCAGGGCATCGAGAGAAGGAAGGACGCGCGCGCCATATTTCCCCGCGAGGGCGGCTGCCTTCTCGGCCACGGGCTCGACGACGTAGGCCAGTTCGGCACGCGGATCGGCGGCATAGCCGCGGGCATGAGACTGCGCGATATAGCCCGCGCCAACTATTCCGATCTTCACCATGATATCACCACCGGGTTCTGCGGCGGTCGTCGCGCAGCAGCTGCGAGCGATGTGCGGCGCCAAGAACGCCGGACTCTCCGCCAAGCGCCGCGGGGACGACCCGTACCGTCGCCTCGACGTCGGCGAGCTGTTCGTCGAATACCTCCTGCAGCCGGTCGAGCAGGAGCGGTCCGACCTCGGACACCCCGCCGCCCACCATCAGCAATTGCAGGTCGAGCACGGTCATGTAGTCGGCCAGCACGCGGCCAAGATGTCCCGCAGCATCATGGATGGCGTTGATGGCCCGCGCGTCGCCTTTGGCGGCCGCGGCGGCGACCGCTTCCACACCGCCGACCGTGATGCCGGCGGCCCGCGCGATCGCCGGTCCGGACGCGACGGTTTCGAGGCAGCCATAGCGGCCGCAGTTGCATTGGATGCCGTCGGCGACGGCGCGCACATGGCCGATCTCGCCAGCCAGGCCCCTGACGCCGCGGTACACCTGCCAGTCGAAGACGAAGGACATCGACACGCCGGTGCCGATGTTGAGATAGGCCACGTCGGCCTGGCCGATCCCCGCACCGGCGATCAACTCGCCGAACGCCGCGGCCTTCACGTCGTGGATCACCGTGGTCGGGTGGCCCACGGCGCTCTGCACCTCGGCTACGACCTCGTAGTTGACGATCTTGAGGACCGGCGCGTCGCGCACGATGCCGCGGACCGAATCGACGGTCCCCGGCATCCCGATCACCACCGGACCCACCGCGATGCCGCCGGCCCTGGCCACCTCGAGCAGCCCCGAGGCGACCGAGATGCAGGCCTCGACCACCGCGCGACCGCCTTCCTTCGGCGTCGGCATCCACTTGCGGGCCACCACCGAGCCCGACGGTTCTATTACGACACCGGCGATCTTCGAACCGCCGACATCGATGCCGATCCCGCCAGACGGCGATCCCGTCTCTGTCATAGTCACGTCTATGTCGCTCCCTTTGCGCGCTGCGGCGATGTTCCCGGGTCTCACTTCAACCCCGTCGTGGCCATGCCTTCGATGAAGCGCCGCTGCATGAACAGGAAAACGATGAGCAGCGGCAGCACCGTCATCGTGGCCGCTGCCATCTGCAGATCGGTGCGGGTGAGGAACCGTCCCGCGAACTGCGCCAGCCCCAGCGGCAGGGTGTACATGTCGGGAGACGAGGCCACGAGCAGCGGCCAGAGAAACGACTCCCAACTCGTCACCAGCGTGAAGATCGTGAGCGCAGACAGCGCGGGCCTCGTCAGTGGCAGCACGATCTGGAAGAAGATTCGGAGCTCACCGGCGCCGTCGACCCGGGCGCTCTCGATCAGCTGAGTCGGGATCGACATCATGTACTGCCGCATCAGGAAGATGCCGAACGCATCGACGAGCGACGGCAGCACCATGCCGCCATAGGTATTGAGCAGATTGAGGTCGCTGGCCAGCACATAGAGCGGGATCACCCGCACCTGGAACGGGATCATCAGCGTTGCCAGAACGACGACGAAGAGCACGTCGCGGCCGGGAAAGCGGAACTTGGCAAACGCATATCCCGCCAGCGAACTGGTCAGCAGGACACTCACGACGCTGATCGCCGAGATGATCACGCTGTTGATGAAATAGCGGACGAAATCGGCGGTCTTGAAGACCGCCTTGTAGTTGTCAAGATTGACATGCTTGGGCAGGATGGTCGGCGGAAAAGCGAGAATTTCCGGCAACGTCTTTAACGAGGCCAGCACCATCCAGATGAGCGGCGTGAGCATGGTGACCGCGCCCACGAGCAGCAGCATGTACTTGGCGACGTCAACGGATCGCTTCGCTCCGGTTTGCATCAGTACTCGAACTTCCGTTGGATCAGGCGAAACTGGATGAGCGTGACGATCATGATGAGGACGAAGAGCAGGAACGCCGCGGCCGAGCCATAACCCATCTCGAGCGGTCGGAACGTCTGCTCGACGATGTACAGGACCACCGAACGTGTACTGCCGAGCGGACCACCGGGAAGCCGCTGCGGCGAGCCGGTCATAACGTAGGTCTGGGTAAACAGCTGCAGCCCGTTGATGACACCGATCACGGCCGCCAGAACGATACTCGGGTTGAGCAGCGGCAGCGTGACATACCAGAAGCTGCGCCACGGCCCGGCCCCGTCGATGCGCGCCGCATCGGTCACTTCGCGCGGGATCGCCTGCAGGCCCGCGAGGAAGATCACCATGTAAAAGCCCATGTCGCGCCAGATGGTCATCAGCGCGATGCCCGGAAGCGCCCAGTCGGGCGACGCGAGCCATCCGGGCCCGTTGATGCCGACCCAGCCCAACACGGTGTTGACCAGCCCGAACGAGGGCTCGAGAAGCGCGCGCCAAACAAACGCGACCGCGACCAGAGAGGTCACCACGGGGACGAAATAGATCGTCCGGAAGATCCCCCGAAACCGCAGGCCGGCACCGTTGAGCAGCACCGCCACGAACAGTGCCAGCGCGATCGCGGGCAGCACGCTGAGTACCGTGAAGTACAGCGTCACCAGGACCGATTTGTGGAAGTCGCCATCTTCGAAGATCAGCCGGCGATAATTGTCCAGCCCAACGAAGGTCTTTTCGGCACCGAGAAGCCATTTGTAGAGACTGAACTGCAGGGCCCGCGCCATCGGATAGAAGACGGTCAGCCCAAGAAGGATGAGGGCAGGAGCCAGGAAGAGGAAGGCCCAGCGTGTCTCATGACGACGCAGCGCACCACCCGTCCCAGTCCCCCGCCCTCGCCGCAATATCACTTCAGCAGGCCCTTGCTGCGGTACAGAGCCCGCTCGTCGGCAGCGCCCTTGTCGACGGCGGTCTTCACGTCGACTCCCTTGAGGACGATCTCGTCCCAGATCTCCTGCTGGATCGCATAGGCGTCATCCCAGCCTTTGGAGTCATAGGGCATGGCGCTCTGCAGTGCCTTGAAGCCGGCGGCAACATTGGGGTCTTGCTGCAGGGTCTGGTCGCTGAGCAGCGCTATCCGCGACGGCAGCTCCGCGCCACCCGCGATCCACTTCTTCTGGGCGTCCTCGGAGGTGAGATAGGCAACCCACTTCCAGGCGTCGTCCTTGACGGCACACTTGGACGACACGGCGTACGACCATGAGGTGCTCGCCACCTTGCCGGGAGCATTGTCGGCAAATGGCGGCGCGGGATGGACACTGAAGTGCAGATCGTCGGACGCCAGGCGGTAGACGCCGTCGAAGGTGAATTCCTTGAACGTCATGGCGGCCTTGCCGATCGTGAACTTGCTCTGCTCGGCGAGGAACTGCGGGTCGTCCACGTGGTCCTTGGCCACCAGGCTGGTGATCCGGTCCCACGCCAGGTAACCGGGGTCGGAATCGTAGTTGATGTCGCCGGTGGTGTCATTGACCAGGCCGTCGGCATAAGCGAGCGTCGGCACGGCGTAGAACCACTGGTACGGCGAGGCCGCGATGTCGATGCCGGCCTGGGTCATCTTGCCGTTCTCGACCGTCGTCAGCTTCTTGGCGGCGTCGACCAGGTCGCTCCAGGTCGCGAAGTCCTTGGACGGATCGAGACCGGCCTGCTTGAACAGATCGTCGTTATAGAAGAGCATGAACGTCTGCACGTCGGTGGGCAGCGCGTAGTACGAGCCATCGATCTTGAGCAATTTGATGGAGGCCGGCGTGAACGTCGATTCAATGTCCGCAGTCGACATGATGGAGGCCGGCACGGGGTCGAGCTCACCGCGCTTGTAGAATTCGGCGAGAATGTTGGCGGGAAGCTGGAAAACGCACGGGCCGTTGCCGGCCTCGAGCGCGGCGCCCAGTTTCTGGAAGTAAGACGAATAGGGGATCGACTGAAAATCGATCTTGGCGTCTCCATAGCTATCCGCGAATTCCTGCACCATCTTGGCGCGTGCGTCGCTCTGGTGCTGCCAATGGCTGATGGTCACATCGGCCGCGGCTGCTGGCGAGAGCGGAATAGCGGCCATGCTGAGCGCAAGGGGGAGAACGACGACTACTCTTATGCTGTTTAGGCGCATCTGGACCCTCCTCCGGGCTGCTGTCCAACAATGTCTGTATTGCAGACACTGTGTCTGTAAAACAGACGACGCACCCTAAGAGCCAGATTTTTGATCGTCAATAGCGAGCGCGACCTCCGATCGCTTTGCTGATCGTGGCGGCAGCGCTTAGTAGGTCGGGCAGGAAGGCCTCGACCCGCTCCTGCGTGAGCCGGCTCGCCGGGCCCGCCACGGTGAGGGCCGCGATGGTCTGATTGTCCGGGCCGTGCACAGGCACCGAGGCGCTGGACAGGTCGGGGTCGAGGTCCTGTACCGAGGTGACAAACCCGCGCGCAACGATCTCGGTGATACGCTGCTCCAGTTTGCGCCGGCTTGCCTTGTGCTCGATCATGTATCGTTCGCGTAGCGCCGGACTGGCGTATGCAAGAAGCACCATGCCAGTGACCGACTCGTGCAGCGGCAGCCGGCGCCCTGGCGCCTCGACCATTCGGACCGACCGGCGGCTCTCTGCCTTCTCGACGTATATCACCGAGTCCTGGTCGAGCACGCCGAGCAGTACGGTCTCGCCGGTGCCCTCGGCAAGATCCTCGACGACCGGGCGCGCGACGTCGTTCAGATCGGAACGGGAGTGGACTTTCTCGCCGAGTTCGAAAAGTCCCCAGCCGAGTTCGTACCGGCTATGCGAGTCGCGGCGGACCAGGCCGCGAATCTCGTAGGTGGTGACTACGTTGTAGGCCGCAGTGCGCGAGAAACCCGTCCGCGTGACGATCTCGCTCAGCGTCAGGGGACGGTCACTCTGGGCAAGCGCCGAAAGGATATCCAGAGCGCGCAGCAGCGATTTCACCGGCCGCAACCGCCGGCCGTCGTCGCTCACGACGACGTCGTCGTCTTCCTCCACGCGATGTCCTCCAGGTCCTCTTGCCGTCGCCTCGCTGTAACCGACGAGCGATCTCCGCGACAAGGGCCGCGGCAGGGCTGGCGGTCCTATGGCGGCGTTGCGATTGACGAGCGCCTGAGGCGCGTTGTTGTAGCGATGGCGTTGTGGTAGAGGCCGTTTCAAAGCAGTTTGTTCAGCCTTTGGACATGGCTGAGGCCTCGATAGCTGGAAACGAGTTTCATGTCGCTCCGACAGAAGCTGCCTCCGCTCAACGCGCTTGAGGTGTTTGAGGCGGCGGTGAAATTCGGCAGCTTCTCGCGCGCGGGGCTCAAGCTGGGTCTGACTCAGAGCGCCGTCAGTCGACAGATCAGCAAGCTCGAGACCTACACTGGCACCAAGCTCTTCATGCGTGAAGCGCATGGGGTGTGCCCGACCCCCGCCGGTGAGCATTATGCGGCCGATATCAGCCGCCTGCTTGGCGAGATCGCCGCTGTCACTGAAGATTTCCGTGGCTGGTCGGGGCCCCGACAGATCACCATCGCCTGCTCGCGTGGCATTGCCGATCAATGGTTCATGGCCAGGCTCAACCAACTGAAGCTCGAGATTTCCGAGCTCGAACTCAAGCTCAAGGTCACCGACGACATCGCCCATCTGCGTCTCGACGAGTTCGACCTTGCCATCTTTTATCGCAGCGAGCGGCCTGCGGGTGTGCAGTTGACTACGCTTGGCCATGAGGAAATCGTGCCGGTCGGCGCACAGACAACGCCGATGCTCGGGGCGACAGACGACCCCATCCTGATCGGCATCCTGGACTCTATGCGCGAATGGCAGGACTGGCCGCACTGGTGGTCTAGCGCCCAGCTGACGCCGCCGGCAAACATGCGCCGCTGGCTGCTCGGCGACTACGGACTCTGCACGACGGCGGCAGTACAGGGAGTCGGCCTGACGCTAGGCTGGACCTGGCTGATCCGCGATCAACTCGCCAGCGGGATACTGCTGCCCAAGCACGCTCATGTCATGCGTTCGGAAGGCCGGTTTTATCTGATGCGCCCGCTCGACCGACATCAACGTCGGATCGTGCGCGAGGTCTCGGATTGGCTCGTCGCCAGCAATGGCGGCACGCTGGACTAGACGTCAAGCCGGCCCGGACACTTGCCGCCCTCGGACATATCCAACCACGGTGAATAGCAGCCAGGCAATCTGCGTGATGAACGATCCGAGGTTGAAATTCCAGCTCAGGGAATAGACCAACGCCACCCCGCCAACGATATTGAGCAACGCGTAGCGGCCGTCCCCTAGCGACAGAACGCGCATTTGAAGCAACGCATAGGCCAGTAGATAGGCACCGGCACCAATGAGCCCAACCAGGTTTGCCGCGTCCATCCCGCGTCCTTCCGCTGCACCTCTCGCGCGGGTCAATATAGCGGCAGGACCGACAAGATCAGACGGCCAATTTCGTATGACCATATGAAAACCAGTCATGTCTCTTCGAACCCTTGCTCGCCGAACTCTCGGCTTTGATCATTGATGACATCGATGCCGAAGGTGAGGTGGATGCTTTCGTTCGCGCAGAATGTATTGATACTGTTTGGCGATGCCGACCACGCCGAGTTCAACGACATCATGCCGGCCATCGCCGAGATGGATGCCAACGCGAAGGCGCGATGCTTCCGCCATGTCGTCGGCGAGTCGCTTCGCCAGTGACCGGATCAGCTCGCGGTCGGAGTTTCGGCCGAGCACGTCAAAACGCGTCAGGCCTTTGAAGGCAGGGATAGAGCATTTGGGCATCGCAGGAGCGTCGATGGCCCGTCGGGATGCGCTGCGACTTGCTTTCCCGTGCCTCCCCACGTTTCGCCAAGAGAGCCGGGGAAGCAGAAAACGCCCCGAAGGGCGTTTGCTAAGTCATTGATTTCAATTATGTTTTTGGAGCGGGCGAAGGGATTCGAACCCTCGACCCTAACCTTGGCAAGGTTATGCTCTACCCCTGAGCTACACCCGCGCTCCACGCCCCGTCCATGCCGCCAATCTCTTGGCAGCGGCCGAAGCGCGGCCTATATGCCCAATCGAAACCGCCTTTGCAACCCTGAATCCCACTCTGGCTGCATCGTCTCCGGGCGCCGCTGGCGCGAGCCCCCGGCGGCATGCGACAAGGGTGGGCCCGTTCGGAAAGAGCCGACCCGTGAACGTCAATCTGTCTTCGCCCACGCCCGCCGCCCCGCCGGCCGAGCTGATCAAGGAATCGTCCGACCGCGCCTTCAAGGCCGACGTCATCGACGCCTCGCTGGAGGCGCCGGTGCTGGTGGATTTCTGGGCCCCCTGGTGCGGCCCCTGCCGGGCCCTGACCCCCACCATCGAGAAGGTGATCAGGGAAAAGGCCGGCAAGATCCGGCTGGTCAAGATCAACATCGACGAGAACCCGCAGATCGCCGGCCAGCTCGGCGTGCAGTCGATCCCCAACGTCTTCGCCTTCGCCGGCGGCCGCCCGGTCGACATGTTCTTGGGCAATTTGCCCGAGACCGAAGTGCGCAAATTCGCCGACCGGGTGATCGCCGCCGCCGGGCCGGGCAAGCCGCGCGCCGGCTCGATCGAGGAAGAGATCAAGAACGCGCTGGGTGCGGCCAAGGCGGCGCTAGATGGCGGCGACCTCGGCACCGCCGCGCAGATCTACGGCATGGTGCTGCAGCATCAGGCCGACAACAGCGAGGCGCTGCTCGGCATGGCCCGCGTCTATTTGAAGGCCGGCGAGGCCGAGCAGGCGCAGGCCGTGCTCGACACCGTGCCCGAGGCGGCGCGCACCGGCGCCGACTACCTCTCGATCGCCGCCGAGCTGAAGCTGCTCGCCGAGGCGGCGGCGCTGGGCGGCACCGCCGATCTCGCCCACAAGGTCGAGGCGGCGCCCGACGACCACCAGGCCCGCTTCGATCTCGCCATCGCCCTCAACGCCGAGGGCAAGCGCGCCGAGGCCGCCGAGCAATTGGTGACGCTGCTGCGCCGCGACCGTACCTGGGAGGACGACCGCGCCCGCAAGAAGCTGCTGGAATTTTTCGAGGCCTGGGGCGCCAAGGACCCGGCCACGCTCAAGGGACGGCGACTGCTGTCGTCGCTGCTGTTTTCGTAGATGGTCAAGACTCCGACCGCGCCGGCCGAGCTGCCCGAGCACATCCCGCTGTTCCCGCTGAGCGGCGCGCTGCTGCTGCCGTTCTCGCACCGGCCGCTCAACATCTTCGAGCCGCGCTATCTGGCCATGGTGGACGATGCGCTGGCCGGCAACCGGCTGATCGGGCTGATCCAGCCCGAGGACACCAGCGAGGAGAGCCCGCGCGGGAGAGCGCCGCTCCAGAAGATCGGCACGCTCGGCCGCCTCACCCATTGGGAGGAGCATGGCGAGGGCCGCTATTTCATCATCCTCGAAGGCGTCACCCGCTTCGAGCTGGGCACCGAGCTCACGGTGATGACGCCGTACCGGCAGGCGAGCATCTCGGCCGAACGCTTCGCCCTCGATTTCGAGCACGCCCATGGCGAGGATAAGGTCGACCGCGAGCGCTTCCTCAAGATGATGAAGGACTATGCCGAGTTCGCCAATTTCGAGCTTAACTGGGACGAGATCAACAAGACCGGCACGGCCGATCTGGTGAATTTCTGCTGCATGGTGTCGCCCTATGGCGCCCGTGAAAAGCAGGTGCTGCTCGAAGCGACCTCGTTGCAGGATCGCGCCGAAACCCTGATCGCGCTCGCCGAGTTCGAGATGGCCAAGGGCTCGAGCGCCGGCGTGCCGCTGAACTGACGGTCATGGCTGATGTGGCCGACACCTCCGGACGCCGCTACGAGGTCGATCCGCGCACCCTCGAAATGCTGGTCTGCCCGCTGACCAAGACCCGCCTGGTGCTGAGCGCCGACCGCACCGAGCTGATCTCGGTGGCGGCGCACCTCGCCTTCCCCATCCGCGACGGCGTGCCGATGCTGAGCCTCGACGAAGCCCGCGACGTCGACCCCGACGAAATGCGCGTGCAATTCCCCCCGGCGGTGTGACGGCTCAGGCCCTGTCCGGCAGCAGCACGCGCGGGTCGGGCTAGCAATAGAGCACGCTGCGGATCGCCAGCCGGCGGCGTGGATCTCGGCGATGCGGCCGGCGTCGGCGCCTATTTCGGCGGCTGCACCAGATATTGCGCCACGCCATTGCCGAACGACCAGTCGCCCAGCGTATCCTCGACGAGGTTGATGATCACGTCCTCGCGCCGGATGCCGACCCGCTCGTGCAGGCCATCGGCGATGAACTTGAAGAAGGCCTGCTTGACCTCGTTGCTGCGGCCCTCGCGCAGCGTCACCTGGATGATCATCGCCTCACCGCTGCGCTCGATGCCGAGGAAGTGCCGGTCGATGAACAGCGTTTCGGGCTGGTGCTCGGTGATGACGTGGAAGCGGTCGCCGTCCGGCGCCTTCAGCACGCCGACGATCGCTTCGTAGATCACGTCGGAGACGTGGCGCTTGTACTGGGCCGATGTTCCGGCCGGCATGTCGATGCGGGCGAGCGGCATGGCAGTCTCTCCTGGCTGGATCGGGGCGCCGCTCTAGAGCGGCAATCCACGCGTGAGGCGCGGACCGTGATGGTCGAGGCCGGCGGCGCGGCCGATCAGCGCCGACTTGACCGGGCGCATGCGATCGACGAGGCCGAGCCCGACGTCGCGCAGCGCCCTGAGCGGCGCCAGATCGTTGGAGAACAGCCGGTTGAGGCTGTCGGTCACCGCCGCCATCAGCGCCGTGTCGAGCCGGCGCGACGCCTGGTAGCGGGCCAGCATGTCGGGCGCGCCATGGTCGAGCCCGAGCCGCAGCGCGTCGATCACCGCCTCGCTCAGCGCCGCCACGTCCTTGAGCCCGAGATTGAGCCCCTGCCCGGCCAGCGGATGGATGACATGCGCCGCATCGCCGATGATGGCGAGCCGCGGCGCGACGAAACTGCGCGCCAGCTGCAGCCGCAGCGGAAAGCTCTGCAGCGGCTCTTCGAGCCGCACCGCGCCGAGGCACGAGCCCATCGCCGCCTCGATCTCGGCCGCCGCCGCCTCGGGCGGCAGCGCCTTGAGCCGCACCGCTTCCGCCGTCGCTTCGGTCCACACCAGCGACGAGCGGTTGCCGCTGAGCGGCAGGCTCGCGAACGGCCCCGCCGGGCGGAAATGCTCGTAGGCCGTGCCCTCGTGCGGCAGTTCGTGCGCGATGGTGGTGACCACGCCCGCCTGCCGGTAGTCGTGGCTGACGACCCCGATCCCCGCCATCTGCCTCAGCCCCGACATGGCGCCGTCGGCGGCGATCAGCAGCGGCGCGGCGAGCGTGCGGCCGTCCTTGAGGCTGAGCGTCGCCAGCGCCGGCTCGGCGCTGTAGCCGGCGACCTCCGCCGGCGCGATGAATTCCACCCGCGCTTCGGCCGCCGCCAGCAGCGCCGCCGTCAGCACCCGGTTGGGCACCATATGCGCATAGGGCTCGCCGGGCGCGACGTCGCCCTCGAAGCTTAGGAACACCGGGCGGGACAGATCGTCCGCGCCGGAATCGGAGATCTTCATGGCGCGGATCGGCGTCGCCTCGTCGCCCAGCGCCCCCCAGACCCCCAGTGCCTCGAGCACCCGCCGCACCCCGGCGCTGAGCGCGAAGGCCCGCTTGTCGTCGGGCACGCTGAACGGCCGCCGGTCCACCAGCGCCACCCGCATGTCCTTCTGGAAGCGGGTCAGCGCCAGCGCCTGCGACAGGCCGACCGGCCCGCCGCCCACGATTATGACGTCATAGGGCTTGTCGCTCATCGCTCTCGTCTCGCCGCGTGCGACGGTTGTGCCGCGCGGGCCCGGCCGGCGCAAGGGTCACGGCGATGCCCAACATTTGTGCAGCGAGACATCATCCGCTCAAAAAATAGGCGCAATCGCGGGCGTGAACCGGGCTTCGTTTCCCATCGATATCGCCACCGGGCCGATTCTCGAAGCGGAATCATGGACTTGGCGAACCGGCGCCGGGCTTGGCACGGCGTTTGAGTCTCTTGCCGGCATTGCAGACCAAGCAGTCAGTCGAAAGGGGCATCCATGAAACTGGTGATCGCAATCATCAAGCCGTCACGGCTTGAGGAGGTGCGTCAGGCGCTGAATTCGCTCGACGTGCACGGCATGACCGTGACCGAAGTCAAAGGCTATGGCCGCCAGAAGGGCCATTCCGAAATCTACCGCGGCACCGAATACGCGGTGCACTTCCTGCCCAAGCTCAAGATCGAGATCGCCGTCGACGACGGCCAGTCCGACGCCATCGTCGCCGCCATTCGCGACAGCGCCCAGACCGGCCGCATCGGCGACGGCAAGATCTTCGTCCTCGATCTGCTCGCAGTCACCCGCATCCGCACCGGCGAGACCGGCGCGGCGGCCCTCTAGCCGGTGCGATCCCAGGAGAACATGATGAAACTCAACACGACTTTGACCGCGGCGGGATCGGCGCTGGGAGCCTTTGCGCTGGCGACGCTTCCCGTCTTCGCCCAGGACGCGGCCCCCGCCGCCCCGGCGGCGCCCACGCTCGATGCCGGCAACACCGCCTGGATGCTCACCTCCACCCTTCTGGTGCTGATGATGACCATTCCAGGCCTGGCGCTGTTCTACGGCGGCATGGTGCGCAAGAAGAACGTCCTGGCGACGGTGATGCAGTCCTTCGCCATCACCTGCGCCATCACCATCGTCTGGTTCGTCGTCGGCTATTCCATCGCCTTCACCGATGGCGGCCCGACCCAGGCGTGGCTCGGCGGCTTCTCGAAGCTGTTCCACAACGGCGTCACGGTGAGCTCGCTCTGGGGCAGCATCCCCGAATACGTGTTCTCCACCTTCCAGATGACCTTCGCCATCATCACCCCGGCGCTCATCGCCGGCGCCTTCGCCGAGCGCATGAAGTTCTCGGCCATGCTGATCTTCATGGTGCTGTGGTCGATCTTCGTCTATTCGCCCATCGCCCATTGGGTGTGGGGCGGCGGCTTCCTCGGCGGCCTGGGCGTGCTCGATTTCGCCGGCGGCACCGTGGTGCACATCAACGCCGGCGTCGCCGGCCTCGTCTGCGCCCTCGTCCTCGGCAAGCGCAAGGGGTTCGGCAGCACCAACATGGCGCCGCACAACCTCGTCTATTCGGTGATCGGCGCAGCGCTGCTGTGGGTCGGCTGGTTCGGCTTCAACGCCGGCTCGGAGCTGGCGGCCGACGGCCTTGCCGGCGCCGCGATGATCAACACCCAGGTGGCCACCGCCGCGGCGGCGCTCGCCTGGATGTTCGCCGAATGGATCGTGGTCAAGAAGCCCTCCGTCCTCGGCATCATCTCGGGCGCCGTGGCCGGCCTCGTTGCCGTCACCCCGGCGGCGGGCTTCGTCAACCCGACCGGCGCGCTGGTCATCGGCCTCGTCGCCGGTGTCCTCTGCTACGTCGCCGCCGCGCATGTGAAGCGCCGGCTCGGCTACGACGATTCGCTCGATGCCTTCGGCGTGCACGGCGTCGGCGGCATCATCGGCGCGCTGTTGACCGGCGTCTTCGCCGATCCGGCCATCAACCCGCTGGGCGAGAACCATTCGATCGTCACCCAGTTCTACGGCATCGTCGCCACCATCGCCTGGACCGCCATCGCCTCCTTCATCATCCTGATGATCGTCAAGGTCCTGGTGGGAGGCCTCCGCCCCTCCGAGCAGGAGGAGGAAGAGGGCCTCGACATCACCCAGCACGGCGAATCGGTGAACGAATAGGCACCCCACCGGCGCGGGCAGCCGTCCGCGCCGGACCGCCGGTTCGATCCGGCGTGCAGTCCGCGCGCCTCTTGGCCCGCCACAGAGGCTTCCCACTCGCAACCCGCGTGGACTGCACCCCCGATCGAACGGAATCGACGATCGCCCGCGCCGGCGTCCCCGCCCACCGGGTCATTCCCGCGCAAGCGGGAACCTCCGTTGGCTGACGTCGAGATGAGCAGGGTAGATAAGACCGGGCGTCGCCCGGCAAGTCACCACACCGCCGACGGATGACAGGAGAGTGCGCCCAATGCGTGGGCATTCTCGTCATCGTTCGTGCCGGTTTTTTGGGCGTCCTGCCGTCCGGCGCCGCCCCGTCGACCGCCACCCCCGCATAACTCCCTCCATCGACACGGCTTTTTCCTGACCCAGCCGCTGGCACGATCCTTGAGTGCCTGCCCGGTACATGACCGGTTGCGAGCCGGACTTGGGAAGCAAAGCGGCACGTGTGGCCGCGTGGGGGAGGCCGTGATGACTCAGTCCGCCATCGGACTCGACGTGTTTTTTCTGCTGGTCGGCGCCGTGCTGGTGTTCTCGATGCATGGCGGCTTCGCCTTCCTCGAGCTCGGCACCGTGCGCGGCAAGAACCAGGTCAACGCCCTGGTCAAGATCATGGTCGATTTCGCCTTCTCGACCCTGGCCTACTTCTTCGTCGGCTACTGGATCGCCTATGGCGTCGAATTCTTCGCCAGCGCCAGAACCCTCTCCGGCGATGGCGGCGGCTTCGCCCTGCAGGGGCTGAGCCTCGTGCGCTTCTTCTTTCTTGCGACCTTCGCCGCGGCGGTGCCGGCCATCATTTCCGGCGGCATCGCCGAGCGCGCGAAATTCTGGCCGCAGGTGGCCATCGCCTCGCTGATCGTCGGCCTCGTCTATCCGCTGAGCGAGGGCATCGTCTGGCACGGCAATTACCGTATCCAGGCTTGGCTCGCCGCCAGCTTCGGCGCGCCGTTCCACGACTTCGCCGGCTCGGTCGTCGTCCACGCCGTGGGCGGCTGGCTGGCGCTCGCCGCGGTGCGCGCGCTGGGCCCGCGCATCGGCCGCTACGGCCCGCACGGCCGGCCCTTCCCGCCCTCGTCGATCCCCTGGCTGGCGCTCGGCACCTGGATGCTGTCGATCGGCTGGTTCGGCTTCAACGTCATGTCGGCGCAATCAACCGCCGCGGTCTCCGGCCTCGTCGCCATCAATTCGCTGCTCGCGATGGTCGGCGGCATCGCCGCGGCGGCCATCGCCAGCCGCGCCGACCCCGGCTTCGTGCACAATGGCGCGCTGGCGGGACTGGTGGCCGTGTGCGCCGGCTCCGACGTCATGCATCCGCTCGGGGCGCTCGCGACCGGCGCCATCGCCGGCGTGATCTTCGTGCGCGGCTTTACCCTGACGCAGGAGCGGCTGCAGCTCGACGACGTGCTCGGCGTCTGGCCGCTGCACGGCCTGTGCGGTCTGTGGGGCGGCATCGCCGCCGGCATTTTCGGCCTCGCCCAGCTCGGCGGCATGGGCGGCGTGTCGCTGCCGGTGCAGCTCGTCGGCGCGCTCGCCGTCTCCGCTTACGCCTTCGCCCTCGGCAGCCTGATCTACGCCATCGCCCGGCGCACCGTCGGTATCCGCCTCGGCGACGAGCAGCAGCGCCGCGGCGCCGACCTCACCGTGCACTCCATCGGCGCCCTGCCGGAGGGGGAAATCTGAGTGGGGTGCATGGTGAATGGCGGCAGGGCGGCACCGGATACCTGCCATTCGCCACGCATCATTCACCGCCACATGGTTAGCTCGGGATTAACCACGTCCACCTAGGATCGGCGCTCAAGTTTAGTTCAGAGTGTTGCGATGCCGGCTCGTCCCCTGCTCGAAGACCAATCCGCTGCGCCAGCGCCCGCCATCGCCATCACCATTCCAGTCCGCCTGATCGGCATGATCGTCCTGGCGCTGGTCGCCGTCATGATGGTGGCGCTCGCCTCGTGGTCGGTGGACGATCCGTCCTTTTCCTATGCGACCAGCAAGCCTGTCGCCAACTGGCTCGGCTTTCCCGGCGCCGTGATCGCCGATTTCAGCTTCCAGGTGCTCGGCCTCGGCATCATCGTGCTGCTGATTCCGCCGGCCTTGTGGGGCTGGAGCTTCCTGCGCCGCCGCGTGCCCTCGCGCATGGGGCTGCGCCTCATCGCCTGGATCGGCGCCAGCGGCCTCGCCACCGGCGTCTTGACCTTCCTGCCGGCGCCCGCCAGCTGGCCGCTGCCCACCGGCCTCGGCGGCCTGATCGGCACCGGCTTTTCCAACCTCGCCGCGCTGGTCACCGGCGCCGAGCCGCAGCCGGTGACGGCCTGGCTGTTCGCCATCATCCTGATGGCGCCGACCCTGGCGCTGTTCTGGCTGGCGCTCGGCCTCGGCGCCATCGCCATGCCCAAGGCCCAGGGCAAGGCAAGGGGTAAGGACGTCCCCGAGCGGAACGGCATTCTTGACGTCGCCATCGGCGCGCTGGTGCATCTGGGCTTTTCCGCCCAGACCGCTTTCCGCCGCGCCATCGCGCAGGCCCGCGCCAACGCCGCGGCCAAGCGCGAGGCGGAGGCAGCCGAATGGCGCGACGGCGCCGCCGAGCCGAGCCTCGCCGCCCGCGCGCCGACGGTGTCGGTGCTGCCCGACGAGCGGCGCGAGCCCTCGCTGGGCGCCGGCCTGACCGTCGAGCGCCGCATCTTCGCCCCCGTCGCCGAGCCGGCCGCCGAGGACGATTACGCCGAGGATGAGGACGACGACGAGGAGCTTCCCCCCATCGCGCCGGCGCGCAGCCCGCGCGTGGCGCCGCCCGCCCGCCGTCCTGCCCCTGGCGCCCGCGCCGGGCGCGAAGCGCAGGGCTCGCTGCTCGACGATCCGAGCGGCTTCGAGCTGCCGGCGCTAAGCCTGCTGGCCGAGCCCAGGCAGCGCGGCATGTCCGACGAGATGCGGCCCGAGCGGCTCGAGGCCATGGCCCGCCGGCTCGAAGGCGTGCTCGAGGATTTCGGCGTCAAGGGCGACATCATCAATGTCCGCCCCGGCCCGGTGGTCACCCTGTACGAGCTCGAGCCGGCCCCCGGCATCAAGTCGAGCCGGGTGATCTCGCTCGCCGACGACATCGCCCGCTCGATGAGCGCCATCTCCGCCCGCGTCGCTGTGGTGCCCGGCCGCAACGCCATCGGCATCGAGCTGCCCAACGAGCACCGCGAGACCGTCTATCTGCGCGAGATGCTGGCCAGCTCCGATTTCGAGAAGATGAAGGGCAAGCTCCCCATCTGCCTCGGCAAGACCATCGGTGGCGAGCCGATCATCGCCGACCTCGCGCGCATGCCGCATCTGCTCATCGCCGGCACCACCGGCTCGGGCAAGTCGGTGGGCATCAACACCTTCATTCTGTCGCTGCTTTACCAGATGACGCCGGAGAAATGCCGGCTGATCATGATCGACCCCAAGATGCTGGAGCTCTCGATCTACGACGGCATTCCACACCTCTTGACGCCGGTGGTCACCGATCCGGCCAAGGCCGTCACCGCGCTCAAATGGGCGGTGCGCGAGATGGAAGACCGCTATCGCAAGATGAGCAAGATCGGCGTGCGCAACATCGACGGCTTCAACCAGCGCGTCACCGAAGCGGCGCAGAAGGGCGAGACCATCACCCGCACCGTGCAGACCGGCTTCGACCGCGACACCGGCGAGGCCATCTACGAGAGCGAGGAGTTCAACCTCGAGCCGCTGCCCTTCATCGTCATCGTCATCGACGAGATGGCCGATCTGATGATGGTCGCCGGCAAGGACATCGAGGGCGCCGTGCAGCGCCTGGCGCAGATGGCGCGTGCCGCCGGCATCCACGTCATCATGGCGACGCAGCGTCCCTCGGTCGACGTCATCACCGGCACCATCAAGGCCAATTTCCCCACCAGAATTTCGTTCCAGGTGACCTCCAAGATCGACAGCCGCACCATCCTGGGCGAGCAGGGCGCCGAGCAATTGCTGGGCAATGGCGACATGCTCTACATGGCCGGCGGCGGCCGCATCCGGCGCCTGCACGGCCCGTTCGTCTCCGACGGCGAGGTCGAGAGCATCGTCAAGCATCTGAAGATGCAGGGCACGCCCGACTACCTCGACTCGATCACCGCCGACGAGGACGACGAGTTCGATCCCGCCTCGGCGCTGGGCGAAGATGGCGGCGGCTCCGGCGACGAGCTCTACGACAAGGCCGTCAACATCGTGCTCAACGACAAGAAGGCCTCCACCTCCTACGTCCAGCGCCGCCTCGCCATCGGCTACAACAAGGCGGCGAGCCTGATCGAGCGCATGGAAAAGGAAGGCGTCATCTCCCCCGCCAACCACTCCGGCAAGCGCGAAATTCTTGTCGGCAACGACGCGTATTAGCCCCAACCAGCGGTTGGCCGAACGAGCCGTCTTCGGGTCGTTCGGTCAGCAAAGCTGACCGGAAGGGGCGGCCCCGCTTACCGGCTCCGGCCGCCACCTCGCACCGGCGGCTGCGCCTCGCGCACGATGATCCCCAGCGCCGCGTCGAGGTCGGCCGCAAACTCCGGCCGCATCAGCGAGCCGCCGAGCCGCGGATTGATCTCGAGGAGGGCGAGGCGCCCGTCGGCACGCCGGCGGAAGTCGATATTGGCCGGGCCCTGATAGTCGAGCGGCGCAAGGAAGCGCTCGAACACCGCGAGGTCGGCGGCGCCGAGGCGCGCCGGCTCGATGGCGAGCCCTTCCACCGGCCCGCGCACCACGCGCCTGTGCGCCAGCGGATAGGCATAGGCCCGCGACCAGACGATGCGGCCGCCGGCGCGCACCAGATGCGCCACGTACTCCACCTCCGCCTCGACGCACTCCTGCAGCAGCACGGGCTCACCGGCCCATGGCGGCTCGGCCAGCCGGGCCATAAGCTCGGCGCGGCTCGAGACCACCGCGACACCGTGGCCGGCATTGAGGTCGCACCGCTTCAGCACGACCGGAAAACTTGCGGTTTCGGGCGAGGCGTAGGTCGCCGGCACGAACGCGCCCAGCCCCTGCGCGGCGGCATAGCGGGCGAACCGGCCCTTGTCGGCCAGGACGCGCATCGCCTCCGGCGGCGGCAGCAGCGTCCAGGTGCCCGGCCCCACCGCCGGTACATGCGCCTCAAGCAGCGGAATGCTGACGATTCGCCGCAACTGGCCGGGGCGCAGCGGCCGCTCGGTGGGCCTGAGCCCGAGCCGCCGCCAGGTCGGCGCCTCGGGGCCGAGCGCCGCGGCCCAGGCCGGACCGTTCGAGCCGACCACCAGGATTTCGGTCGGGCAGCGGGCGCGGGCGGTATCGAGGAGCGAACGGAGCAGGCGGAACATGCTGGACAGGAGGTGCCGGCGCGGCAGGCGCCGCGGCCGGGGGAACCGAATCCCGCTCTTGCCGTAATTGCCTGAGATGCTTAGCTCAAGTGACCAGCAGAGGATTTGCCCATGCGTCGTCGTTCCGTCCTGGCCCTGATCGCGGTTGCCGCCGCTTTGCCCGCTGCCCCGGTTTTCGCCGAGGGCGAGCCGCGGCGGCTGACGCAGGACGAGATCGACCTCATCAACAAGGTGTCGGCGCACAATTCGGCGATCACCACCATGGTCGGCCGCTTCCTGCAGGTCGACACCCAGGGCCAGCGCATCGAGGGCACCTTCTATCTGCAGCGGCCGGGCAAGATCCGCTTCCGCTACGCCCCGCCCTCGCACCAGGAGATCCTGTCGATCGGCAACGGCTTTTACGTCATCGACCGCGAGGAGAAGACGCAATACGCCTACCCGCAGGACAAGGTGCCGCTGCGCCAGTTCCTCGACAGCAACATCGACCTGCTGCATGCCGGGCTCGTCGCCATCGACCAGTCGGCCAATTATCTCGAGCTGACGCTGCAGGACGATACGCCGGTCGGCACCGTCAAGGTGGCGCTGGTGTTCGACAAGCAGAGCCTCGATTTGGTGCAATGGGTGCTGACCAACCCCGACCGCACCGAGCTCACCTTCTCGATCTACGATGTGCAGAAGGGCGTCGATATCCCCAAGGCGACGTTCTACCTCAACATCAACGACTACAACAAAGTGCAGGGCCCCAACGGATGACGTGAGGCAGTCGGCAATAGGCAACCGGCAGACGATGGGTTAGTACGACTGCCGATTGCCCATTGCCGACTGCCATCCCTCATGCCCTCCCTCGCCACCTGGAACATCAACTCCGTCCGGCTGCGCCTGCCGCTGGTCCTGCGCTTCCTCAAGGCCCACCCCGTCGATGTCCTGTGCCTGCAGGAGATCAAATGCCTCAACGAACAGTTTCCGGCCAAGCCGCTGGCCAGGGCCGGCTACCCCTACCAGGCGGTGCACGGGCAGAAGGGCTATCACGGCGTCGCCATCGTCTCGCGCCATCCGCTGGCCGACATTTCGAGCCGCGTCTTCTGCGACATCGCCGACTGCCGGCACGTCTCGGCCATGCTGGATTTCGGCCGCGGCCCGCTGACGGTGCATTCGATCTACATCCCGGCCGGCGGCGACATCCCCGACCCCGAGCTCAACCCGAAATTCCGCCACAAGCTCGACTTCCTCAAGGAGCTGAAGGCCTGGTTCGGCGAGGCGCATTTCAGGGACCGCCAGCTCATCTGCGGCGATTTCAACGTCGCCCCGCACCCCGATGACGTGTGGAGCCACAAGCAATTGCTGAAGGTGGTGAGCCACACCCCGGTCGAGACCGAAGCGCTCGACGATCTGCTGACCGCCAATCACGGCTGGACCGATCTGGTGCGCAAGCACCATCCGTTCGGCGAAAAGCTGTCGTCCTGGTGGAGCTATCGCGCCGCCGACTGGCAGGCCTCCAACCGCGGTCGCCGCCTCGACCACATCTGGTCCACCGCCGATATCGCCGCGCACTCGACCGCCGCCGAGATCATCGCCCCCGCCCGCGGCTGGGGCAGCAAGCCCTCCGACCACGTGCCGGTGATCGCGCATTTCCAGTGAATGCTGAATGGCCACGCTGCCATTCACCGACTGCCGATCTTGCCCTTCACCTGCTCCACCGCGCTCAGATACCCCGTGAGCTCGGCGCGGATGCGGTCGGCGGCACGGCGGGCGAGGTCGGGCGCCTGGTTGGCGAGCTTCATGAACGCCGAGCGCGGCACGAACAGCGTCTCGACATTGTCCACCGCCTTGATGGTCACCGGCCGCGGCCTGGCCACCACCAGCGACATGGCGCCCAGCACCGCGCCCGGCGTGGTGATGACGAACGGGTTGGCCTCGTCGCCCTCCTGGTAGGAGGCGACGGTGCCGCGCACCAGCACATGCGCGCCCTCGGGCACGTCGCCGGCGGTATAGAGCACGTTCCCGGCGCGGTATTTCTTGCGCTCGCTGGCGAAGGCCAGCAGCCGACGCTGCTCGGCGTCGCAGACCTCAAAGAAGTCCGCGCGCCCGAGGATCGTGGTCGCGTCGTCGAGCTGCATTTGGCCCCGAATCCATGGTCACGGCGAGCCGCCGCCACGGCTCGGCGCCTGATATAGACCATGCGGAGGCGTTCGGAAGAAGGCTTTTTGCCCGCTCCGCCCCGATTTCTGGGACTTAACCCTAAAAGCGCGCCGTGGCGCGCCGGCGCCTTTCCGCGAAAAGTGGCTCCGGTTTTCCGCGTCGGAAAACGCGACCGGACAAGACCTTGGATCAACTGATCCGATCCGGCGGATCGGCGAGCTGATCTAGGGCACCAACCGGTAGCCGCCCTCCTCCGTCACCAGCAGCCGGGCGTTGGACGGATCGCGCTCGATCTTCTGGCGCAGCCGGTAGATGTGGGTTTCGAGCGTATGCGTGGTGACCCGGTTATTGTAGCCCCACACCTCTTTCAGCAGCACGTCGCGCGTGATGGTCTTGGGGCCCTGCCGGTAGAGATATTTGAGGATCGAGGTTTCCTTGTCGGTGAGCCGCACCTTGCCGCCGTCCGCCGCCTCGAGCAGCTTGGCCGCCGGCTGGAAGCTGTAGGGCCCGATGGTGAACACCACGTCCTCGGACTGGTCGTGCTGCCGGAGCTGCGCCCGGATGCGGGCAAGCAGCACCGAGAAGCGGAACGGCTTGGTGATGTAGTCGTTGGCGCCCGATTCGAGCCCCAGGATCTCGTCGGAATCGCTGTCGTGCCCGGTGAGCAGCAGGATCGGGCTCTTGAACCCGTCGCGGCGGAGGATCTTCACCGCCTCGCGCCCGTCCATGTCGGGCAGCCCGACGTCGAGGATCATCAGGTCGACATGGCCGTCGCGCACCATGCGCAGCGCGTCGCCCGCCGTGCCGGCCTCGCTGAGCTCGAACTCGCGGTAATGCATGAGCTGGTCGACGAGGGTTTTCCTGAGCTCGGCGTCGTCGTCGACGAGGAAAATCCGGCGTCGGATCATGGCTCGAAACCTCTGGGTCTGGTGGTCCGTGAGTAGGCTGGCCGCCGGACACCGGCCAATCACATCCTGGTGACGCGGCCAGCAACGTGATTTGACATCATATAGTTTCGGTGGGCGGCCGAAACTAGCCGCGGTGCCCGAACAGCGCGCTGCCGACCCGCACATGCGTGGCGCCCATGGCGATGGCCGTCTCGAAATCGCCGCTCATCCCCATCGACAGCAGCGCAACGCCAGCCTCGCGCGCCAGTATCGCCAATTGCGCGAAATACGGCCCCGGCGGCACGCCGTCGGGCGGGATCGCCATCAGCCCGTCGATCGTGAGACCATGCACGTCGCGGCAGCGGGCGACGAACGCCACCGCCTCGGCCGGCGCGATCCCCGCCTTCTGCGGCTCGAGCCCGATATTGACCTGCACCAAGAGCCGCGGCGTCCGCCCCTGTCGCACCATCTCGGCCTTCAGCGCGCCGGCGATCTTGTCGCGGTCGACGGTTTCGATCACGTCGAACAGCGCCACCGCCTCGCGCGCCTTGTTGGATTGCAGCGGCCCGATCAGGTGCAATTCTATGCCGTCATAGGAGGTCCGCAATCCGGGCCATTTCGCCTCGGCCTCCTGCACCCGGTTCTCGCCGAAGACGCGCTGGCCCGCCTCGAGGAACGGCACGATCGCCGCCGCCGGGAAGGTCTTGCTGACCGCGACCAGCGTCACCGTCTCGGGCGGCGGCCCGAAGCGGCGGCGCGCCCGCTCGATACGGGTGCGGATGATATCGAGCCGTTCCGCCGCGTTGTCCATCGCCTTGCTGTTGACCGGATTCGTCTTTTCTGATGATGGTCCGCTACGCTGAAATTCCCCGGCAAAGCAAGGCCTTTGCCGCCGCAAGGACGTATCCGGACGTGAAACCCATCGAGCGTTACAACCCGCGGGTCGAGGAACCGCGCTGGCAGAAGGCCTGGGAGGACAGCAAATCCTTCGTGGTCGCCAACAACGATCCGCGCGAGCCCTATTACGTGCTCGAGATGTTCCCCTATCCCTCGGGGCGCATCCATATGGGCCATGTGCGCAATTATTCGATGGGCGACGTGCTGGCCCGCTACAAGCGCGCCAGGGGCTTCAACGTGCTGCATCCGATGGGCTGGGACGCCTTCGGCCTGCCGGCCGAGAACGCCGCCAAGCAGACCGGCAGCCACCCCAAGGCGTGGACCTACGCCAATATCGATACCATGCGCACCCAGCTCAAATCCATGGGGCTGAGCTTCGACTGGACGCGCGAATTCGCCACCTGCGACGTCGAATATTACCAGCGCCAGCAGCAGCTGTTCCTCGATTTCCTCAAGGCCGGGCTGGTGACGCGCAAATCCGCCAAGGTCAATTGGGACCCGGTGGACGAGACCGTGCTCGCCAACGAGCAGGTGATCGACGGCCGCGGCTGGCGCTCCGGCGCCATCGTCGAGCAGCGCGAGCTGACCCAGTGGTTCCTGAAGATCTCCGACTATTCCGAGGAGCTGCTGGAGGCGCTGGACGGCCTCGCCGGCTGGCCCGACAAGGTGCGCACCATGCAGCGCAACTGGATCGGCAAATCCGAGGGCCTGCGCCTGCTGTTCGAGCTCGAGCCGTCGCCCGACGTCTCGGCCACCGCCATCGAGGTGTTCACCACCCGTCCCGACACGATTTTCGGGGCGAGCTTCATCGCCCTGTCGCCCGACCATCCGCTGGCCGCCGAGCTGGCGCAGCGCCGCCCGGCGATCCGCGACTTCATCGACGAATTCCACCGCCAGGGCACCGCCACCGAGGCGCTGGAGAAGGCCGAAAAGCAGGGCGTCTTCACCGGGCTCAGGGTGCGTCACCCGGTCAGGCCGGGCGAGACGCTGCCGGTCTACGTCGCCAATTTCGTGCTCATGGACTACGGCACCGGCGCCATCTTCGGCTGTCCCGCGCACGACCAGCGCGACTTCGATTTTGCCCGCAAATACGGGCTGAACGTGATCCCCGTGGTGCTGCCGCCCGACACCGACCCGGACGAGTTCGCGGTGGCCGACGAAGCCTATGTCGGACCCGGCACCCTCTATCACTCAGACTTCCTCGACGGCCTGCCAGTGGACGCGGCCAAGCGGGAGATCGCGCGTTATTTCGGCGCCCGCCAGGTGGGCAACCGCCCGCAGGGCACGGTCGAGACCAATTACCGCCTGCGCGATTGGGGCGTGTCGCGGCAACGCTATTGGGGCTGCCCGATCCCCGTGATCCATTGCGACGAGCACGGCGTGGTGCCGGTTCCGGACGCCGACCTGCCCGTCAAGCTGCCGGACGATGTCACCTTCGACCGTCCCGGCAACCCGCTCGACCACCATCCGACCTGGAAGCACGTGCCCTGCCCGATCTGCGGCAAGCCGGCGCGGCGCGAAACCGACACCATGGACACCTTCGTCGATTCGTCCTGGTACTTCGCCCGCTTCACCGAACCGCACGCGGCGGCGCCCACGGTGCCCGCCATCGCCGATCGCTGGCTGCCCGTCGATCAGTATATCGGCGGCATAGAACACGCTATTTTGCATCTCCTCTACAGCCGCTTCTTCGCCCGGGCCATGCACAAGACCGGCCATCTGGGGATCGACGAGCCGTTCAAGGGCCTGTTCACCCAGGGCATGGTGGTGCACGAAACCTATCGCGACCAGAACGGCGACTGGGTGCTGCCGGCCGACGTGACGCTGGAGGGCATGGGCGACACCCGCCAGGCCCGGCTCACCGCCACCGGCGCGCCGGTCGTCATCGGCTCCATCGAAAAGATGAGCAAGTCCAAGAAGAACGTGGTCGATCCCGACGAGATCGTCCGCACCTATGGCGCCGACACCGCCCGCTGGTTCATGCTCTCGGACTCCCCGCCCGAGCGCGACGTGCAGTGGACCGAGGCCGGCATCGAGGGCGCCTCGCGCTTCCAGCAGCGCATCTGGAAGCTGGTGC
This sequence comes from Devosia sp. 67-54, assembly GCF_001899075.1. Classification (GTDB taxonomy): domain Bacteria; phylum Pseudomonadota; class Alphaproteobacteria; order Rhizobiales; family Devosiaceae; genus Devosia_A. Next base: position 97,604 of record NZ_MKVA01000011.1, read on the forward strand.
AGGAGACGCTGCAGATCGCCGAGCTGCCCGCCAGCGGCGATACCGCGCCGGCCGAGATCGAGGCAACCCGCAAGCTGGTGCATCGCGCCGTCAAGGCGGTGGGCGACAACATCGAGGCGCTGCGCTTCAACAGCGCCGTGGCCCAGATCTACGAGCTCAGCAACGGGCTGGGCAAGTTCGCGGCGACGCTCGAGACGGCGCCCACCGCCAATGGCGTCGCCGTGCTGCGCGACGGCGTCACCCGGCTGGTGCAGCTCATCGCCCCGATGATGCCGCATCTGGCCGAAAGCTGCTGGGCCGCCCTCGGCGGCTCGGGCATGGTGGCCGACGCCGGCTGGCCCGAGATCGATCCGGCGCTGCTGGTGGATTCGGCGGTCACCGTCGCCGTGCAGGTCAATGGCAAGCGCCGCGCCGAGATCACCCTGCCCAAGGGTGCCGCCGGACCCGAGGTGGAGCGGCAGGTCTTGTCACTGGACGCGATTGCCAGCATGCTGGACGGCAAGCCGCCCAGGAAAATCATCATCGTGCCCGACAGGATCGTGAATGTGGTCATCTAACCGGACCGTGCGGGCTGCCGGAGCCGTGGTGGCGCTGGCGCTGCTGCCGGCGCTCGGCGCCTGCAGCGGCCTGACCCCGGTCTATGGCCCGGGCCAGTTCACCACCGACCGGGTCGAGCTCGCGATGTCGCCGCCGACCAACCGCGTCGAACAGATCATCTATCAGGATCTGGCGCTGCATTTCACCCGCGTCAGCCGTCCGGGCGCCCCCAAGCTCACCGTCACCGCGGGCGCCGGCGCGCGCCAGCTCACCGACACCCAGAACGTCGTCACCACCGCGCAGCGGCCCGACGAAATGGTGGTGAGCGCCAGCGTCACGCTGGTCGGCAGCGACGGCAAGGTGCTGCTCTCGGGCACCCGCTCGCAGAGCGCCGACTACAATTCCGGCTCGCAGGTGATCGCCAACAACCAGGCCGCGACCGACGCCCAGGCCCGCGCCGCCCACCTCCTCGCCGACACCATCCGCCTCTCCGTCCTCGGCGCCCTCGCCAAATGATCGGGACCGCATGACCGCGCTCAAGGCGCATGAGGTCGAGCGTTTCGTCAGGCGGCCCGACCTCGAGGCCGGGGTGATTCTGGTTTATGGCCCCGACACCGGCCTCGTGCGCGAAACGGCGCAGCGGCTGGCGGCGCATTATGCCGGCCGCGACGGCGACGGCATGGGGCTGGTGACACTCGACGGCGGCGAGATCGACGCCGATCCGGGGCGGCTGCTGGTCGAAGCCCGCACCTCGTCGCTGTTCGGCGAGCGCCGCGTGGTGCGCGTGCGCGGCGCCGGCAAATCGATCGCCGTGCCGCTGAGCGAGCTCGCGGCCGATCCCTCGGGGGCCGTGATCATCGTCGAGGCCGGCAATCTGCCGCCGCGCGACGCGCTGCGGGCGCTGGTTGAGGGCGCCAGGGCCGGTCGTGCCCTGCCCTGCTATGCCGACAGCGACGAGACCATCCTGCGGCTCATCACCGAGACCTTCAACGCCACCCAGATCCGCGCCGAACCCGACGTGCCGGCGCTGCTGCGCGACATTCTGGGCAACGATCGCGAGGTCACCCGCCGCGAGCTCGAAAAGCTCAGCCTCTATGCCGCCGAGAGCAAGCTGCTCACCGCCGCCGACGTGCTGACGCTCTGCGCCGACAATGCCGCCCTGGTGCTCGACGAGGTGGCCGACGCCATCGGTACCGGCCATCCCGACCGGCTCGACGCGGCGCTGAGCCGGGCCCTCGCCGCCGCCGTCAATCCGCAGCAATTGCTGGCGTCGCTGACCCAGCATTTCACCCAGCTCCGCCGCTGGCGCACGGTGGTCGACAGTGGCGCGTCGGTGCGCGAGGTGCTCGACGGCGCCCGGCCGAAGCCGCATTTTTCCCGCCGCGCCGCACTCGAGCAGCAGCTTCGCCTGTGGTCCGACGCCTCCCTCGCCCTCGCCCTCGACCGGCTGCTGCGCGCCACCGGCGACAGCCGCAAGAGCTACGGCAGCGCCGAAACCCTCACCCGCCGCACCTTCCTGGCGCTGGCCCAGATGGCCGCGCAGCACTGATCAGTTCGAGCCGGTCAACAGCGCCAGCACCGTGTCGAGCTGTTCGAGCGTGCGATAGCCGATCTGCACCGTGCCCGAACCGTCCTTTTTGGCCGCCACCGCCACCTTGAGGCCGATCGCGTCCGACAGCCGTTTTTCGAGCGCCATCAGATCGGCGTCGCGTTCGAGGTGCGCGGAGGGCTTTTTGGGCACGCCGTCCTTGCTGGCGCCGCGCTGGCTGAGCGCCTCCGCCTCGCGCACCGACAGGCCGCGCTCGACGATTTCACGTGCGACGGCCGCCGGGTCCTCGGCCGTGATCAGCGTGCGCGCATGGCCGGCGGTGAGCTGGCCATTGGTCACCATGTCGCGCACCTCGCGCGGCAGCTTCAGCAGCCGCAGCGTATTGGCGACGTGCGAGCGGGATTTTCCGATGACCTGCGCAAGGTCTTGCTGCGTATAGGAAAACTGCTCAATAAGCTGTTCATAACCCTGTGCTTCTTCCAGCGGATTGAGGTCCACCCGCTGCACGTTCTCGATGATTGCGAGCTCGAGCGCTTCCTTGTCGTCGACCTCGCGCACCACCACCGGCACGTCGTGCAGCCCGGCCCGCTGCGCCGCCCGCCAGCGCCGCTCGCCGGCGATGATCTCGAACTGGTCGGGGTCGCTGGTCGGCCGCACCAGCAGCGGCTGCATCACGCCCTTCTCGCGGATCGAGCTGGTCAGCTCGTCGAGCTGGTCGCTGTCGAAATCGCGGCGCGGATTGGCGCGGTTCGCAATCAGGAATTCGACCGGTAAACGCCGCTGTCCAGCCTGCACGTTCTCGGCCAGGCGCGGCGCCTCGATCGGCGCCATGTCGCCGATCAGCGCCGCCAACCCCCTGCCAAGTCTCGATTTTTCATTCATGGTCGGCCTCACGCGGCATTCAATTGGCGTTCGCGGCGGATCACTTCGGTCGCCAGCCGCAAATACGCCTGGCTCCCCGCGCATTTGAGATCGTAGAGCAGCGCCGGCTTGCCGTAGGACGGCGCCTCGCTCAGCCGGACATTGCGTGGAATAACAGTATCATAGACCAAATTGCCCATGGTCCCGCGCACATCGTTCAGCACCTGTTCGCTGAGCGAATTGCGGCGGTCGAACATGGTCATCACCACGCCCTGGATGGCGAGGCGCGGGTTGAGATTGGTGCGGATCTGCTCGATGGTCTGCAGCAATTGGCTGAGGCCCTCGAGCGCGAAGAACTCGCACTGCATCGGGACCAGCACCGCGTCGGCCGCAACCAGCGCGTTCACCGTCAGCAGGTTCAGCGAGGGCGGGCAGTCGATGATGACATAGGAGATCGGCTGCTCTTCGATGGCGAGCTCGCCCAGGGCCTTGAAGGCGTTGCGCAATTTGAAGGCGCGGTCGGGCTGCTGCGAAATTACCTGCTCCACCCCGAGCAGGTCCAGCGTCGACGGCACGATGGCCACCCGCGGCACGTCGGTCATGATCGCGGCGCGCGCCACGGTGGCATCGCCGACCATCAGATCGTAGGACGAGACCTCGCGGTCGGTGCGGCTAACCCCAAGCCCCGTCGACGCATTTCCCTGCGGGTCGAGGTCGACGATAAGCACCCGCTCGCCGATGGCGGCCAGCGCCGTGGCGAGGTTGATGGCGGTGGTGGTCTTGCCCACGCCGCCCTTCTGATTGGCGAGAGTGATGATGCGCGGCGCCAATAAGGGCCTCCTAAGCGACTGACTTCGCACGCAGATGTGAAATCTCGAGAATGACGCCGGAGGAGTCGGTCTCGCTGGGGTGGACTAGCATATCGAAGTCGAAATGGGCAGCGGCCCGTGACACTTCTTCACGATATGTCTGGCCCTTGTGCAGCAAAAGATGGCCATTCGGACGGAGGAAACGAGCCGCGAGAGCGAGGAGGTCGGGCAGCGCCGCCAGCGCCCGCGACGTCACCAGATCGAATGTTTCACGTGAATCAATCTGCTCGGCGCGGCAGACCTCTACAATGACCGGCAGCCGCAGCTCCCGCGCCACGGTCCGCAGGAACGCGGCCTTCTTGGCGATGGGCTCGACCAGGGTGAATCGCCGTTCCGTTCCGCGTGAGGCGATGGCCAGCGGAATCGCGGGAAAGCCGCCGCCGGAGCCGAGATCGATGATGTCGCGATCCTCGGGCCGGAGCAGCGGCAGAAGCTGCAGACTGTCCTCGATGTGACGGGGCCACAGCGTGTCCACTGTTTCACGTGAAACGAGATTCTGGACGGCATTCCATTTGCGCAGCAGCGCGGCGAAGGCTTCGAGATCGTCGCGCTGGCTCATCCGGCTTTGCGCAGCGCCCCGCGGCGGATGATGGCGAGCAACAACGTCGCGGCCGCCGGCGTCATGCCTTCGAGCGCCTGCGCCTGCGCCAGAGTGGCCGGACGCGCCGCCATCAGCTTCTGCCGGATCTCGTTGGAAAGCCCTGGAATTTGGGCGTAATCGAGCCAATCCGGAATGGCGACGCTCTCGTCACGCCGCAGCGCCTCGACATCGGCCCGCTGCCGCTCGAGATAGACGGCATATTGGGCGTCGATGGAGAGCTGTTCCAGAATCGGCGTTCCAATATTGCCGATCTCCGGCCATAGCGCCGTGATCTCGGCGGGCCCGACATTGGGATAGGCCAGTAGATCGAAGGCGCTGCGGTGTTGCCCGTCGGCATTGACGACAATCCCCGCTTTGCGGGCGACCGATGGCGTGGCGCGCAGCCCGTGGAGCAGCGTTTTGGCGTCATCAAGTGCCTTGACCTTTGTTCGGAAAGCATCTTGACGATTACGGCCGACGAGGCCCCTGGCGATGCCGAGCGGCGTCAGCCGCTGGTCGGCATTGTCGCTGCGCAAATGCAGCCGGAACTCGGCGCGCGAGGTGAACATGCGATAAGGCTCGGCCACGCCGCGCGTGACTAGGTCGTCGACCATGACGCCGAGATAGGAGTCGGTGCGCGAGAGGATGATCTGCTCGTCGCCTCTGGCCCGGAGCGCCGCATTGGCGCCGGCCAGCAGCCCCTGCGCCGCCGCCTCCTCATAGCCGGTGGTGCCGTTGATCTGGCCGGCGAGGAACAGTCCCGGCAGCCGCTTTAGCTCCAGCGTCGCCTTCAGCTCGCGGGGATCGACATAGTCGTATTCGATGGCATAGCCCGGCCTGAGGATGCGCACCGCGCCGAGCCCCGGCATGGTCTTGAGGAACGCCTCCTGCACCTCGGCCGGCAACGAGGTGGAGAGCCCGTTGGGGTAGATGGTGGGATCGTCGAGCCCCTCCGGCTCGAGGAAGATCTGGTGGCTGTCGCGGTCGGCGAAGCGCACGATCTTGTCTTCGATCGACGGGCAATAGCGCGGCCCACGGCTCTGGATGCGGCCGGAGTACATGGCCGAGCGATGCAGATTGTCGGCGATGATGCGGTGCGTCTCGCCCGTCGTATGCGTGATATAGCAACTGATCTGGGGCGTCGTGATCGCCGTCGTCAGCGACGAGAACGGCTCCGGCGGATCGTCGCCGGGCTGTGCCTCGAGCACGGTAAAGTCGATTGACGACCGATCGAGTCGCGCCGGCGTCCCGGTTTTCAGGCGACCGAGCCGCAATCCCAGGGCCTCCAGCCGCGTCGACAGGCCGAGCACCGGCGCTTCGCCGACCCGCCCGGCCGGAATGGTCTCCTCGCCGCGATGGATCAGCCCGCGCAGGAAGGTGCCGGTGGTCAAGACGACCGAATGCGTACTGAAGCGGCGGCCGTCCAGCAGGATGACTCCTGTTATATTACCGGCGTCGACGACCAGGTCGTCGACCTCGCCCTCGATGATGGTGAGGTTCGGCTGCGCCGCCAGGGCCGCCTGCATCGCCTGGCGATAGAGCTTGCGGTCGGCCTGGGCGCGCGGTCCGCGCACCGCCGGCCCCTTGCGCCGGTTGAGCACGCGGAACTGGATGCCCGCTGCATCGGCGACGCGGCCCATCAAACCGTCCAGCGCGTCGATCTCGCGAACCAGATGTCCCTTGCCCAGCCCACCGATCGCCGGGTTGCAGCTCATCTCGCCGATGGTGGCGAAGCGGTGCGTGATCAGCGCCGTCGGCACGCCGAGCCGCGCCGCGGCCGCCGCCGCTTCCGAACCAGCATGGCCGCCGCCGACGATGATGACGCCGAAATCGCGTGAGTTACTCATGGCCGGCGGGTGTAGTGGAGGCGGCGGGCAAGTTCAATGGTGCGCGCGGCGGCACTGTTTCACGTGAATCATTTGCCGATGCAGAAGCTCGCGAACAGCCGGTCAAGTACGTGCTCGGTATCGATGCGGCCGAGCAGGCGCTCGAGCGCCAGCGAGGCCTGGCGCAGATGCTCGGCGGCGATCTCGTCGGTGGCGCCTTCGGAGAGGAAGCGATCGAGCGCCGCCTGTGCCGATTGCAGCGCCGCCAGGTCGCGCTCGCGGCTGACGAGGGCAGGGGGACCGGACCCCGCAGCAGCGGCGGCAAACCCGGCCAGCGCCGCCAGCAGTTCGTCGACGCCGACATCGCTCTGCACCGACAGCGAGTACTGCGCCGGCACCGGCCCCAGATCGGCTTTGGTCCCCACCGTCCACAGCGCCGGCTGCGGCGGCGGATCGAGCGGCGGCACATCGGGGGCAACGAGCCACAGCACCAGATCGGCGCGGGCGATCTCCACCTCGGCGCGCCGCACGCCCTCCGCCTCTGCGCGGCTATCGGTGGGCCTGAGGCCCGCCATGTCGACCAGCACCACCAGCCGCCCGCCAAGATCAAGCGCCACCTCGCGCACGTCGCGCGTGGTGCCCGGCTCGTCCGAGACGATGGCGAGGTCCGAGCGGCTGAGCGCATTGAGCAGCGACGACTTGCCGACATTGGGCGGGCCGGCCAGCGCGACGCGCAACCCCTCGCGCACGATACGGCCGCGGCCGACCGCGTCGATGGCGGAAGTCAGCTCGCTGGAAAGCCGCTCCATATTGCGCAGCACCGAGTCCGGCAGCACGTCGGACACATCGCTCTCGTCGGAGAAGTCGAGTCGTGCCTCGATCTCGGCACGCGCGTCGAGCAGCGTCTCGCGCCAGCGGCCGATCTCGGCCGATACGCCGCCGGCGAGCCGCGCCACCGCCTGCTGCCGCTGCGTTTCGGTTTCGGCCTCGATGAGATCGCCAAGCCCTTCGACCTCGGTCAGATCGAGCTTGCCGTTGAGGAAAGCGCGGCGGGTGAACTCGCCCGCCTCCGCGAGGCGCACGCCGGGAAGTGCGGCGATGGTTCGGAGCAGCGTTCTAACCACGGCAGGCGAACCATGCACCTGCAGCTCGGCGGTGTCCTCGCCAGTGAAGGAATGCGGCGCGGGCATCCAGGCGACGAGGCCGGTATCGATGAGCTGGTTGTCGAGACGGATGGCGGCGAGGGTAAGGTGGCGCGGTGGCGGACGCGCTATGGAAAGATGTTCCAGAACGGCGCTCGTGTGCGGGCCGGAAATGCGAACGATGGCCACGCCGGACGGAAGGGCGCCGGAAGAAAGGGCGACGATGGTGTCGGCAGCGGGGGCGGTCATGGGGTGACGGCGCGGGGCTTGCATGGCCGCCCCTCACCCGCCTCGCTACGCGAGGCACCCTCTCCCCAGAGGGGAGAGGGGAGGGCGGAGCCGCGGGTCTTGCAGTCGGGACCCCCCTCGCCCCTTTGGGGAGAGGGTGGCCGCGCAGCGGCCGGGTGAGGGGCCGCGCAGGACACGCCCTTTCCCCGTTAGGTATTCATCGAATCGAAGAAGTCGGAGTTCGTCTTGGTCTGGCGGATCTTGTCCATCAGGAACTCCATGGCGTCGACCGTGCCCATCGGGTTGAGGATGCGGCGGAGGACGTACATCTTCCTCAGGATATCCGGCTCGACCAGCAGCTCTTCCTTGCGGGTGCCGGATTTGGTGACGTCCATCGCCGGGAAGATGCGCTTGTCGGAAACCTTGCGGTCGAGCACGATTTCGCTGTTGCCGGTGCCCTTGAACTCTTCGAAGATCACCTCGTCCATGCGGCTGCCGGTATCAATCAGCGCCGTCGAAATGATGGTGAGCGAACCGCCGTCCTCGATGTTGCGCGCCGCGCCGAAGAAGCGCTTCGGCCGCTGCAGCGCGTTGGCGTCGACGCCGCCGGTCAGCACCTTGCCCGAGCTCGGCACCACGGTGTTGTAGGCGCGCCCCAGCCGGGTGATCGAATCGAGCAGGATCACCACGTCGCGCTTGTGCTCGACCAGGCGCTTGGCCTTCTCGATGACCATTTCGGCCACCTGCACGTGGCGGCTCGCCGGCTCGTCGAAGGTGGAGGAGATCACCTCGCCGCGCACCGAGCGCTGCATGTCGGTGACTTCCTCGGGGCGCTCGTCGATCAGCAGCACGATGAGGTAGCATTCGGGGTGATTGACCGCGATCGACTGCGCGATGTTCTGCAGCAGCACGGTCTTGCCGGTGCGCGGCGGCGCCACGATCAGCGCGCGCTGGCCCTTGCCGATGGGCGCGACGAGGTCCATGACCCGCGCCGACTTGTCCTTGTTGGTCGGGTCGGGCAGCTCGAGCTTCAGCCGCTCGTCTGGATAGAGCGGGGTGAGGTTGTCGAAATTGACCTTGTGCCGGACCTTTTCGGGATCCTCGAAATTGATGGTCGCGACCTTGAGCAGCGCAAAATAGCGCTCGCCTTCCTTGGGCGAGCGAATCTCGCCTTCGACCGTATCGCCGGTGCGCAGCGAAAAGCGCCGGATCTGGCTGGGCGAGACGTAGATATCGTCGGGGCCGGGCAGGTAGTTGGCATCCGGCGAGCGCAGGAAGCCGAAGCCGTCGGGCAACACCTCGACCACGCCTTCGCCGGTGATCTCCACCTCGCGTGCCGCCAGCTCCTTGAGGATGGCGAACATCAGCTCCTGCTTGCGCATGGTCGAGGCGTTCTCGACCTCGTATTCCTCAGCGAAGGTGAGCAATTCAGCGGGAGATTTGGCCTTGAGCTCGCTGAGCTTCAGATTTTCCATGCGGCGAATGACCCTGGAGATAGACTGGAGATGTGTGAGGGGGGTTTGCACCGCGCTTTCGCCGGGCGGCGCGCGTTTGTCGGTGCGACGCGCCTCAGATAGCCCGAAGCGGTGTCGTATTCAAGAGCCGGCTGGTCTCGGGACGGATTCACGTGAAACGCCCGTGGTGAATGGTGAATGGCAAAATGGTGAATGGTCGAACGGCGCCGCCGGTCCGCGCGACCGTTCACCACTTCCCATTCGCCGCCTCAGAACGGCTTCACGATCACCATGATCACGATGATGATGACCAGAACGAAGGGCAGCTCGTTGACGATGCGCCAGAAGCGGGTGGGGCGGTCGTTCCGGTCGGCGGCGAATTTGCGGATCTGGGTGCCGTAAAAGCCGTGGATGGCGGTAAGGAGCAGCACCGCCGCCGCCTTGACCCAGGGCCAGCCCTGCGACCAGTCGACGAGGCCCGGGGTGAACACCATCATCAGCCCGAACACGAAGGTCAGCACCATCGCCGGCCGGATGATGCCGCGATACAGCCGCCGCTCCATGATCTTGAAGGTTTCCGACTGGATCGAGCCCTTCTCGGCGGCGCTGTGATAGACGAAGAGCCGCGGCAGATACATCATGCCGGCGATCCAGGCGATCACCGAAATGACGTGCAGGGCCTTGACCCACGTCGTCGCAAACAGCACCCAATCCATCGCTCAGCCCCCTTTGACGCGCCTGACCAGCCGCTCGACGTTGGCGATCGGCGTTTGCGGCAATATCCCATGCCCGAGATTGAAGATATGCGGCCGATTGCCGAAGGCCGCGATGATGCCGTCGATCGCCAGATCGAGCTGGGGGCCGCCGGCGAGCAGCCGGATCGGGTCGAGATTGCCTTGCACCGGCAGCGATCTGGGCAAGGCCCTGTCGGCGAAATCCGGCGGCGTTCCGTAATCGAGTCCGAGCGCATCCGGGCGGACGGCGGCGGCATAGGCCGGCAGCATCGCCGCGGCGCCGCGGGGAAAACCGATGAAAGCGGCGTCCGGGATGCGGGCCCGCACGCCCTCGACGATTTTCCGGTTTGGCGCGATGACGTAATCGCGGAACTGCTGCTCGTCGAGGTTCATGGCCCAGCTCTCGAACAGCTGCACCACGTCGGCACCGGCCTCGAACTGGCGGACCAGATAGGCGATCGAGGCCTCGACCAGGATATCAATGAGCGCCGCGAACGCCTGCGGCTGGGTGAGGGCGAAGATGCGTGCCGCGGCCTGGTCGGTGGAGCCCGCGCCGGCGATCATGTAGGTGGCGACCGTCCAGGGCGAGCCGCAAAAGCCGATCAGCGTCTTGCCGGGGGGCAGGGCGCCCCTGATCCGCTCCAACGTCTCGAACACCGGAGCCAGCCGCTCGAGCACCGCATCCGGCCTGAGCTTCCCCAGCCCTTCCGGAGTGATCGGTTCGAGCCGTGGACCCTCCCCGGCCTCGAACCGCACCTCCTGACCCAGCGCGTCCGGGATCACCAGGATATCGGAGAACAGGATCGCCGCATCGAGGTCGAAACGGCGGAGCGGCTGCAGGGTGACTTCGGCGGCGAGCGCCGGGGTGTAGCAGAGCTCGAGGAAGCTGCCGGCGCGAGCCCGTAGCTCGCGATATTCCGGCAGATAGCGGCCGGCCTGCCGCATGATCCAGAGCGGCGGCCGGGCCTGGCGCGCACCGCGGATCGTGTCGAGCAGCGGTTTGGCCACCGGGCTCACGACCGGGTTCCCTCAAAGAGATAAGATTCTTTTATCATCAGTATCATAGCCGTGTTTTGCAGGAATTCTTCGGCGCCGGATAGCCGGAAGGGCGCCAGCCGGCAGATACCAAGAGTCGCATCCGCAAGCTGGGGATTGCCGGCGGTTGAGGGCGAAGAACATCGCCGGACTCGGGCGGATTAACGAAGCGTTAACCATTTCCATCCGCCCCGGGCGGCTGGGGATAAGCTGGGGACGGCAGGGCCCGCCTGGAATCATGTTATCCCCGATTCCGCCGTTAAGCTTTTGTTAACCGTCCCGGCGGGTCAGGGTGTGGACGCCGATCCCGGGGAGGGGGACAACCCGCCAGCGCCCCCGGCCGCCGCCGGATTTCCCCTGGCCGGATTATCCGCCAGCAACGACTCTGTGGATTGGCCGCCCCGCCCGGCTGCGAGATCGGCCGCCACGATCGCGGGGGGAAGGGATTGCGGGGCGGACTCGAAATTGCGAGTCGTGTCGAGTCGGCGCCGCGCGCCGCCTGCACCCTGTGGAAAGGATTCACGTGAAACGCGCCTTCGTCATCGGCCACCCGATCGCCCATTCGCGCTCGCCGCTGATCCACGGCCACTGGATCGACACCTACCGGGTCGGCGGCAGCTACGAGGCGATCGACGTGGCGCCGGCGGCGCTGCCCGATTTCTTCGAGCGTCTGAAGGGCGGCGAGTTCGTCGGCGGCAACGTCACCATCCCGCACAAGGAACAGGTGGTGGCGCTGGTCGACGAGCTCGACCCGCTGGCCGAGGAGATCGGCGCGGTCAACACGCTGGTGCTCCGCGACGCCGGGGTCCGGGGGTTCAACACCGACTATATGGGCTTTCTTGGCAATCTCGACCAGAACGCCCCCGGCTGGGACCTGGGGCTCGACGAGGTGGTGGTGCTGGGCGCGGGCGGCGCGTCGCGCGCCATCCTCGTGGCGCTCAAATCGCGCGCCGTCGGCAAGATCCACCTGCTCAACCGCACCGTCGGCAAGGCCGAGGACCTGGCGATCGAGCTCGGCGGGCCCATCGCCTGCGGCGGGCTCGACGAATTCGCCGCCCGGGCCGGCGGCGCCAGGCTCATCGTCAACACCAGCTCGGTCGGCATGAAGGACACGCGCTTCGAGGGCCTCGACCTGTCGGTCGTGCCCGCCGATGCGGTGGTGACCGATCTCGTCTACGTGCCGCTCGTCACCCCGCTGCTGGCCGATGCACGGCAGCGCGGCCTGCGCACCGTGGACGGGCTCGGCATGCTGCTGCACCAGGCGGTGCCCGGGTTCGAGGCGTGGTTCGGGGTCAGGCCCGAGGTGACGCCGGAGCTGCGGGCGCTGGTCGAGGCAACGCTCTGATGTGGCGGCTCGGGCTCACCGGCTCCATCGCCTCGGGCAAATCCACCGTCGGCCGGATGTTCGAGGAGCTGGGCGTGCCGGTGTTTTCCGCCGATGCGGCGGTGCATGCGCTCTATCGCGGCGCGGCCGTTGCGCCGATCGAGGCGGCGTTTCCCGGAACCACCCGCAAAAGCGAGGTGGACCGCACCGCCCTCAGCGCCCGCCTGCTCGCCGAGCCCCGCCGGCTGGCCGAGCTCGAGGCCATCGTCCATCCGCTGGTCCGGGCGAAGATCGCCGATTTCCTCGCCGCGGCCGAGGCGGGCGGCGCGCCGCTGGCGGTGGTCGATATCCCGCTGTTGTTCGAGGGCGGCCATCCCTATGGGCTCGACCGCGTGGCGGTGGCCGTCGCCGCCGACGCCACCATCCGCGCGCGGGCGCTGGCGCGACCGGGCATGAGTGTGGAAAAGCTGGACGCCATCCTTGCCCGGCAGCTGCCCCAGGCCGAGAAAAAACGCCGCGCCGACTATATCTTCGACACCGACCGGCCGCTGGCGCAGACCCGCGCCGACGTGGCGGCGCTGGTCGAGGAGCTGCGCGCAACGCCGAAGACCGGTGCGAGGACGACGAGATGAGCCGCGAAATCGTGATGGACACCGAAACCACTGGGCTCAACCCGCTGACCGGGGACCGGGTGGTCGAGATCGGCGCCGTCGAGCTGTTCAACCACGTCCCGACCGGCCGGCACTTCCACAAATACATCAACCCGGAACGGCGCATGACCGAGGAAGCCTTCCAGGTGCACGGGCTTTCCGACGAGTTCCTCGCCGACAAGCCGCGCTTCGCCGAGATCATCGACGAGATGCTGGAGTTCTTCGGCGACGCCACGCTGATCGCCCACAATGCCCCCTTCGACGTGCAGTTCCTCAATTTCGAGCTGGAAAAGGCACGCCGGCCGAGCCTCGGCAACGCCATCGTCGACACCGTGGTGCTGGCGCGCGAAAAGCATCCGGGCGCCCGCGTCAGCCTCGATGCGCTGTGCAAGCATTACGGCATCGACAATTCCCGCCGCGCCCTGCATGGGGCGCTGCTCGACAGCGAAATCCTCGCCGACGTCTATCTGGAGCTGATCGGCGGCCGCCAGGTGACGCTGGCGCTGGTCGAGGAGACCCGGGTGGCCACCGCCGGCGCCGCGCTGGTCGCGCACCACGCCCCGCAGCGCCCGACCCCGCTGCCGCCCCGGCTCGACGCCGACCAGCTCGCCGCGCATCTGGGCCTGATCAAGACCATGGGCGAGGCGGCGCTGTGGGGGTATTACCAGGACGAAGCGGCGTAGGCAGATTTCCCCCCGGAAATCCCATTTTTCACCGGGTCATCCCCGCGCAAGCGGGGACCTCCGTTTGCCCTGGTGCAGTCGGCGGTGCGGGGACGAGCCGGGCAACGCCCGGCCCGATCCATCCAGTTCCGGCACGCTGCCCGGCCAACAGAGGTCCCCGCTTACGCGGGGATGACCCGGTGGTTGGACAGGGTCTTGCTTGCCGCGTCGTCGTCCGGCGCATTTGTCTGGCACCGCGCCGGCGGCACCCCCTCCCCCGTAAACGGGAGAGGAATCCCGACTGCCAAAACAAAAGGCCGCCTCGAGGGGCGGCCTTTTCGTTCGCGTCTGGCGAAAATCAGTTGGTGACGGTCGGGGTCGGGGTGCCGTCGGGCGACGCGGCTTGCGCGTCCTGCAGGGCCTTGAGGTTCTGCACGTAGATGGCGCGGAAATCGACCGGCTCCATCATCAGCGGCGGGAAGCCGCCCTGCTGGGTGATGGTGGCGAGCACCTGGCGGGCGAACGGGAAGATCAGCCGCGGGCATTCGACCAGGAGCAGCTCGGCCAGACTGGCTTCCGGGATGTTGTTCATCCGGAACACGCCGCCATAGATCAGCTCGACGTTGAACAGCACGTTCTTTTCGCGGTCGGCCTTGGCGTTGAGGGTGATCTCGACGGCGTAGAGGTTGTCGGCCTGCTTCTTGACGCCGACATTGATGCCAACCTGAAAGTTCGGGTTGGGTCCGCCCAGCATGATCGAAGCCGGGGCGCCCGGGTTCTCGAAGCTCATGTCGCGGATGTACTGGCCGATGAGGTTGAAGCTCGGGGCAGTCGCGTTCGCCGCGGTATCGTCGGCCATACTTTAGTACCTCGTCCTGAAAAGGGGCGGGCGCGGGCCTAGCAGTTTTGCCGTTTCGTCACAAGACGGACGCGGGGCGCGCGATTGCTGCGGCGGGCGGGCCGGGCGGTTTGCCGCGCGCCTCTACCATTCGTGAACTGGTTTCAGGCTACGGCATTGCCTATATAGGCTTCAATACGGCCAGCCGGCCGCCCCGCCACCGGAATTGCGCGCGCATGGATGAGTTCTTCGACATTCCCACCGTTATCGTGATCGTCATCGCGATCGTGGTGCTGTTCCGCCTGCGCTCGGTGCTGGGCACGCGCACCGGCAATGAGCGCTCGCCCTTGCAGCGCGCCCAGCAGAACCAGGTGAAGCCGGCCAATGACGAGAAGGTGACGCCGCTGCGGCCGGCGCCGGCGGCGCCCCCCGCCAATGGCGACGCCGAACGGCGCGCCCTCAAGCTCGAAACCGAGATCGAGCAGATGAGCCATGGCGACGCCGCCGTGGCCGGCGGGCTCAAGGCCATCGCCGCCGCCGATGCCGGCTTTTCGCCCAAGGCGTTCCTCGAAGGCGCCAAATCCGCCTATGAGATGATCGTCACCGCCTTCGCCACCGGCGACCGCAAGACGCTCAGGACCCTGCTCGACAAGGACGTCTATGACGGCTTCGAGCAGGCCATCGCCGCCCGCGAGGCGGCCGGCAGCAAGGTCGATTTCACCTTCGTCGGCCTGCCCAAGGTCGAGATCTCCGACGCCGAGATCGACCGCCGCGACGCCCGTGTCGCCGTGCGCTTCACCGCCGAAGTGGTGCAGGCCACCCGCGACAAAGACGGCACCCTGATCGAAGGCAATGCCGACCAGGTGCAGACCATCGCCGACGAATGGACCTTCGCGCGCAGCCCCAAATCGCGCGATCCCAACTGGAAGCTGGTTGCGACCAACCAGCTCTCCTGAGGCCGGCGAGGGCGCCATGGCACGGACGGGCGGAGGCAGGAAACCGCCCCTTGCCGACTTCCATCTATGGACGGAAGTGACCGAGAGCGTGCTGCCGCTGAAGCCGCGGCGGCGCGTCCGGCTCAAGGCGCCGCTGCCGCTGCCGCCGGCGGTGCCGCCGCTGCCGAAAGCGCCGAAAATCATCGCTATGCCGTCATACCAATCGCCGGAGACGCCCGGATCGCAGGCGCCCGGCGTGATCGAGCCGCGGCTCCGCCAGAAGCTCGGCCGCGGCCGGGTGCCGATCGACGGCACGCTCGATCTGCACGGCATGCGCCAGGACGAGGCCTTCGCCGCGCTTCACCGCTATCTGCATGTCCGCGCCGGGCGGGGCGACCGCACCGTGCTGGTCATCACCGGCAAGGGGCTGAAGAAGCTCAACGGCGATCCGACCTCGATCGTCGAGCGCGGCGTGCTGCGCACCATGCTGCCGATCTGGCTCAATTCGCCTGAGCTGAGGCCGCTCGTCGCCGGCTGGGACCAGTCGGCGCAGGGCCATGGCGGCGAAGGCGCCTGGTATGTGCGCCTCAGGCGGCCGGCGCGATGACCCCGCTCGGCCTCAAGATGCGGGAAATGCGCGAGGCGCGCGGCGTCACCCTCAAGCAGATGGCGGCGGCGCTCAACGTGTCGAGCGCCTATCTCAGCGCCCTCGAGCACGGCCGGCGCGGCAAGCCGACCTGGATCCTGCTGCAGCGCATCATCCACTATTTCAACGTCATCTGGGACGAGGCCGAGGAATTGCAGCGGCTGGCCGAGCTCTCCGACCCCAAGGTGACCATCGAGACCGGCGGCTTGTCGCCGGAGGCCACCGAGCTCGCCAACCGCCTCGCCCGCGACATTTCCCGGCTGAGCCCCGAGGACCTGGGGGCGCTCAAGGCCGAGCTGATCAAGCGGGCGCGGTAGATTTTCCCCATTGTGCGGCCCCCGGCCGGCGTCTTACCAAAGACCAGGGGGCATCGATGATCCGGGACTTCTTTCGCGACAAGCCGGGACCGCAGCGCTGGATGCTGGGCGCCATCGTGCTCAATTTCCTGTCGCAGTTCCTGCTCTATTCCGACGCGCCGGTGAGCGTGCCGACCTACCGCACCGACGGCTATGGGGCGCTGTGGGTCATCCTGCCCGAGGGCTATGGCAGCGCCTCGGGCTGGGAGCTGCATTGGCATGCCGCGCCGATCCTGCTGCTGCTGGCCGTCTTCTTCGCCAATGACGAGTTCCCGCATGGAAAATCGTTCGCCCGCTTCGGCTGGTGGGCGGCGGCCGCGCTGCTCTTCGCCGCGTGCCTGCCGACGGCGCTCGAGGTCTGGGGCTTCGGCACCATGTGGGGGTTCGTCTCGGTCCTGGTGGCGCTGGGCGCGGCGGCGTTCAACGCCCGCAGTCCGCGGCCGGCCAAGCCAACGGCCTAGAGCGCCGTTCTGATCACCGCCAGGAACGCATCGCCGTAGCGGCGCAGCTTGGCGTCGCCGACGCCGGGCAGCTCGGCCATGTCGGCGACCGAGCCGGGGCGGGCGAGCGCCATGGCGCGCAGCGTCGTGTCGTGGAAGATCACATAGGGCGGCACGCTTTGTGCCTTGGCGAGGCGGCTGCGCTCGGCGCGCAGCGCCTCGAACAGCGCGGCGGCCGGCGGCGGCATGTCCTCCGCCAGCGCCCGGCGCAGCGCCCGCCGGGTTTCGCGCGGCTGATCCTTGCGCAGCGTCACCGCCCGTTCGTGCCGGAACACCGCCCGCGCCGCCTCGGTCAGGTGCAGCGCCCCGAACCCGGCGGTGTCGACGGCGATGAAGCCCTGCGCCGTGAGCTGGCGGATCGCCGACTGCCAGCCCTTGGCGTCGAGCTCGTCGCCCTTGCCGAACACGGCTTGCGTGTGGTGCCCGTTGCTGAGCACCTTGTCGGTCTCGCGGCCGACCAGCACGTCGACGATGTGGCCGGCGCCGAACCGCTGTCCGGTGCGATAGATGGCGGCCAGCACCTTGATCGCCGCCTCGCTGCCGTCCCAGGTCTCGGCCGGGCTGAGGCAGTTGTCGCAGCCGCCGCAATCGCCCGGATGCGCTTCGCCGAAATGGCGCAGGATGGTCTGCCGCCGGCACGCCGTGGTCTCGCACAGCGCCAAGAGCGCATCGAGCTTGCCGCGCTCGATGCGCTTGATCTCTTCGGGCGCCTCGCCCTCCTCGATCATGCGCCGGCGCTGCACCACGTCGCCCATGCCGAAGGTCATGAACGCCTCCGACGGCTGCCCGTCGCGGCCGGCGCGCCCGGTCTCCTGATAATAGGCCTCGATCGAGGACGGCATGTCGAGATGGGCGACATAGCGCACGTCGGGCTTGTCGATGCCCATGCCGAAGGCGACGGTGGCGACGAGGCACACCGCGTCCTCCTTGAGGAAGGCGTCCTGGTGGCGCGAGCGGATCTGCGCGGAGAGGCCGGCATGATAGGGCAGCGCCGGCACGCCATGCTCGGTCAGCCACTCGGCGGTCTTTTCGACCTTGTTGCGGGAAAGGCAATAGACGATGCCGCTCTCGCCCTTGTGCCGCTCGAGAAAGCCGAGGAGCTGCTTCGGCCCGTTGCTGCGCTGCACGATGGTGTAGCTGATGTTGGGCCGGTCGAAGCTGGTGGCGAAGATCCGGGCGCGCCTGAGATGCAGCCGCTCAACGATGTCGTCGCGCGTCAGCGGATCGGCGGTGGCGGTCAGCGCCACCCGCGGCACGTTGGGAAACAGCTCGGCGAGACGGGAAAGCTCGCGGTAGTCGGGCCGGAAATCGTGGCCCCACTGGCTGACGCAATGCGCCTCGTCGATGGCGATGAGCGCGATGTCGACATCGGCGATGAGCTGCAGGAAGCCCGCCGTCATGATCCGCTCGGGCGCGACATAGAGCAGATCGAGCGCGCCGCGGCGCAGCAGATTGCGCACGCCGGCGGCCTCTTCCGGGCTCAGCGACGAATTGAGCGCTTCGGCCCGCACCCCCTGCTGGCGCAGCGCCTCCACCTGGTCGCGCATCAGCGCGATCAGCGGCGAGACGACGATGCCCACCCCATTCCGGCACAGCGCCGGCACCTGGTAGCACACCGACTTGCCGGCTCCCGTGGGGAACAGCACCACCGCATCGCCGCCGTCGACGATATGGCTGACCGCATCCTCCTGCAGGCCGCGGAAGGCGCTGTGCCCGAACACCTGGTGCAGCACGTCGCGCGGATTTTTGACGAGGGGGAGGGCAAGCGAATCCATCGCCGGTATTGATCACGGGCGCCGATGCGGACGCAACCGTCAGGGGTGGCGGCTCTCGAGACTCACTTCGGCGAAGGCCGGTGACGGGCCGGCGAGCAGCGGCGCGTCCTTTGCCTTGAGGTGACGGTCGAAGAAGGCGAGCGCATAGGCGTCGACAATGTCGTGGCCGCGCCGCCAGTCGATCGGCCCGATGAGGTGCAGCGCCCGCGCGATCGGTGTCGCCAGCGTGTAGGGGAAGTCGGTGAAATTGAGGTGGAACATCCCCGGCACGTGCACGAAATAGGCGTCGGCGCGCGCCGCCTCGTAGGCCGCCCGCATGGTCTGCTGGTGCAGATCGACCTCCCATTGCGGCCAGCCCTCCCGGGCCATGCTGGCGGCGTCGCTGGCGAGCCACATCGCCGGCTGTGCGAGGCCGGCTGCGATCACGTCGCGCGGCACGAATACGTCCTCGGTCAGGCAGGCCTTGAGCCGTGGATCGGTGCGGCAGGCCTCGGCGCCCACGAGGCCGCCGAGCGACACGCCGAGCATGCCGGCTCGGCCGACATCGAGCCGCCCGGTGAGGATGCCGTTGGGATCGGCGGCGTCGAGCGCCGTCATCCGGTCGAGCACGAACGACACGTCGCCCGCGAGGTAATTGTAGATGCGCTCGCCGAAGGCCTCGTCGCGCAGGAAGCGGGGCACGTCGACCAGTTGCGGGTCGAATTCGACACAGCGGCCGTCGGGAAACACCACCTCGCGCGCGGCGCGCGGATGGTCGATGCCGATGACGGCGTAGCCGTGCGACACGAGGCTCTCGACCTCGAAGGTGTTGTGCTGGCGGAAGCCCTCGGCGCCGGGCGAAAACACCAGCACCGGGAACGGCCCGCCGGCGGCGGCCGGCGCCGCCTTCAGCGCGTTGGTGCGCACCTGGTTGAGGTGGCTGGAAAAGATCGCCGGGAACGGCGTGCCCGGCAGCGGGCCGAAATGCATGTCGTCCTGGATGTAGGTATCGTGCTCGGCGCCGGGCGTGGGCACGGCCGGATACCAGATCTGCGCCATCAGCTCGCGCGGCGCGTTCGGGGCGCCGAAATCGGCGCGGCTGCGGTCGACCCAATGATAGGTCAGCGTGCCGACGGCATAGGGCCCGGAAGGCGCCGGAAAGCGGAACATCGGCAACGCCGCCGGCAGGAGTGCCGCAACGGCGAAGAGCAGCGCGGCCAGCGCAAGAACGAGGCCGGTCGCGACGCGCCGGAGCGGCGTTCTGCTGCCGGCGGGGCGGCGCCAGAAGACGAAGGCCACGACCAGCAGCAGCGCCGTCAGCACATCGGCCGGCAGCATCTGCCAGCGCGCGCCCTCGACGATGCGCTGGACGATGGCAAGGAGCGCGGCGAGGAGGCCGGCGCCGAGCGGCCAGCAGGTGTGGCGCAGGCGCGGCAACGCGAGCAGGACCAGGGTCAGCAGGTCGGCGGCGAGCAGCGCGAGTTCGAGCGGTCTCATGCGCGCCAGTGTAGTGCCGCGATCAGGCGAGGATAGGGCAGCCGAATCCGGCTGTCGAAATGACAAGGGCGACGCCGTGGCGCCGCCCTTGTCTGAATCGGTGTTTCAGTGCTTACAGCACGAAGCGGCTGAGGTCGGTGTCGCCGGCCATCCTGCCGACCTTTTCACCCACATAGGCGCGATCGATCGTGACGGTTTCGCCCGTCTTGTCGGGTGCCTCGAAGCTCAGCTCCTCGACCAGCCGCTCCATGATGGTCTGCAGCCGCCGGGCGCCGATGTTCTCGACCGTCGAGTTCACCTTGACGGCGGCGTCGGCGATGGCCTCGATGCCGTCTTTGGTGAAGTCGAGCGTCAGCCCCTCGGTCGCCATCAGCGCCACATACTGCTTGATCAGCGAGGCGTCGGTGTCCGAGAGGATGCCGATGAGGTCGTCCTTGCTCAGCGCCTTGAGCTCGACGCGGATCGGCAGGCGGCCCTGCAGCTCCGGCAGCAGGTCCGAGGGCTTGCTGACGTGGAATGCGCCCGAGGCGATGAACAGGATGTGGTCGGTTTTGACCGGCCCGTATTTGGTCGAGACCGTGGTGCCTTCGATCAGCGGCAGCAGGTCGCGCTGCACGCCCTCGCGGCTCGGGCCGGAATAATTGCCGCCCGAGGCCACCTTGTCGATCTCGTCGATGAACACGATGCCGTGGTTCTCGCTGAGCTCCACCGCCTCGCGCACCAGCTGGTCCTGGTCGAGCAGCTTGTCCGCCTCGTCGGCCATCAGCAGCGCGTGGCTGTCCTTGACCTTGACCTTGCGCTTGGTCGGCTTGCCGCCGAGCGCCTTGCCGATCATGTCCTGGATGTTGATGACGTTGGGCTGGCCGGGAATCTCGAACATGCCGCCCTGCGGCTGCTGGCCCGAGACCTCGACCTCGATCTCCTTGTCGTCGAGCTCGCCGGCGCGCAGCTTCTTGCGGAAGCTGTCGCGGGTCGCCGAGCCGGCGCTGGCACCGACCAGCGCGTCGAGCACGCGCTCTTCGGCGTTCTGGTGCGCCTGCGCCTTGACCTCGTCGCGGCGCAGATCGCGCAGCACCGAAATGCCGGCTTCCACCAAATCGCGGATCATCTGCTCCACGTCGCGGCCGACATAGCCGACCTCGGTGAATTTGGTGGCTTCGACCTTGATGAACGGGGCCTGGGCGAGCTTCGCCAGACGCCGCGAGATCTCGGTCTTGCCGACGCCGGTCGGCCCGATCATCAGGATGTTCTTGGGCGTCACCTCGTGCTTGAGGTCGTCGCTGAGCTGCTGGCGCCGCCAACGGTTGCGCAGCGCCACGGCGACGGCGCGCTTGGCGTCGGTCTGGCCGACGATGTAGCGGTCGAGCTCGGCCACGATCTGCCGGGGGGAGAGATTTTCAGCCATCGATCCGCCTTTCCGGACGCCTTCGGGGTGAAGCGCGTCGTCATTCCCGCCGTAGCCGGCCGGGCTGTTGGGTTCATTCAGCATGATAGTCCTCTATCTGTCGCGGGATCGAACCGGAAAAGTCTGCAACTTTTCCTGATCCCGCTCCTCAGAGCTCGATCGCTTCGAGCGTCACGTTCTCGTTGGTATAGATGCAGATTTCGGCGGCGATCTTCATCGCCTTGCGGGCGATGGTCTCGGCGTCGAGATCAGTGTTGTCGGCCAGCGCCAGCGCCGCGCTCTGCGCGTAATTGCCGCCCGAGCCGATGGCGATGACGCCGTGGTCGGGCGTCAGCACGTCGCCATTGCCGGTCAGGACCAGCGTGTCGGTCTTGTCGGCGACGATCATCATCGCCTCGAGATGGCGCAGATAGCGGTCGGTCCGCCAGTCCTTGGCCAGCTCGACCGCGGCGCGCATCAGCTGGTCGGGGTATTGCTCGAGCTTTTTCTCGAGCCGCTCGAACAGGGTGAAGGCGTCGGCGGTGGCGCCGGCAAAGCCGCCGATCACCTTGTCGCCGGCCAGCCGCCGCACCTTGCGCGCGTGGTGCTTCATCACCGTATTGCCGACGCTGACCTGCCCGTCGCCGGCAATGACAACCTTGTTGCCCTTGCGCACCGAGACGATGGTGGTGCCGTGCCAGCCCGGAAAGTCGTTGTTTGTGGGCATTCAACACTCCAAAAGGATTTTTCCGTATTTAGGGTGCTGTTGCCGGAATTCAATCATCGCCTTTTGCCGATGAACCTGCCGCACCGATGACATCGAGGTTAGGGCATGCGCCGCGCGGAGATCAAAAGAAAGACCAACGAGACCGACATCGTCGTGGCGGTGAACCTCGACGGCACCGGCGTCTACGACATCGAGACCGGCATCGGCTTTCTCGACCACATGCTGGACCAATTGTCCAAGCACTCGCTGATCGACATCGACGTGCGGGCCAAGGGCGACCTGCACATCGATTTCCACCACACCGCCGAGGATGTCGGCATCGCGCTGGGCGAGGCGGTCAAAAAGGCGCTGGGCGACAAGAAAGGCATCCGCCGCTACGCCAGCGCCGACCTGGTGATGGACGGCACGCTGACCCGGGTGGCGCTCGACGTGTCCGGCCGGCCGTTCCTCGTCTGGCAGGTGGAGTTCAGCCGCGACAAGGTCGGCGACATGGACACCGAGCTGTTTCGCGAGTGGTTCCAGGCCTTTGCCATGAATGCCGGGATCACGCTGCACGTCGAAACGCCGTATGGCGACAACAACCACCACATCGCCGAATCGGCGTTCAAGGCGCTGGCGCGGGCGCTGCGCGATGCGGTGGAGATCGATCCCCGGGCCAAGGACCGGATTCCGTCGACCAAGGGGACGCTGTAGGCTCTCACGCGCCTCGCCATGCGAGGCACCCTCTCCCCGGAAGGGAGAGCAGGGGAGAACTCGGAGTTTTGGTCAGTCTGCCCCGTAGCGGCCCGGCGAGGGCGCCGTCCGCGGCTTACTGCCAGCCGTGGCTGGCGCCGGCGTAGAGGCCGAAAGCGGCGACGGCGACGGCGAAAATGAACAGCACCAGGGCCAGCCGGCCGATGAAGATGCCCTGGCTCGGGGTTTCCCGGGGCTCGGTGGGCGCGGGGCTGTTGCTCGGGGTGGCCATGCTCGTCGTCTCCATCAAAACCTGCCCGGCGCGCGCCTCGCTTCCATGCGCGGCTGATTTGCTCTAAGGCGGTGCCATGACCGTCTACTCTATCTTCGAAAAACCGCAAGGGAAGGCGGCAAAGAACCGCGCGCCCCGGCCCGTGCTGCCGGTGGCGGTGGCCGACCGCTTCTCCTGGACGGCGATGCTGTTCACCCCGCTGTTCGCGCTGTTCAACGGGCTGTGGCTGCTGCTGGTGTTCTGGATCGCGCTGGTGCTGGGCCTGGCCTACGTGTCGCGCGTCATCGGCCCCGACGCCGCCGTCGCGCTCTATGCGCTGGTGGCGCTGTTCCTCGGCTTCGAGGCGCCGGCCTTCCGCCGCGACGGGCTCCTGGCCCGCGGCTTCGTCTGGCGCGGCGACGTGGTGGCGAGCGGCGAGGATCTCGCGACGCACGACTATCTGGCGGTCACGGCCGGCCCGAAATGACAGCCAGCGTCGCCATCATCGACTACGGCTCGGGCAATCTGCGCTCGGCCGCCAAAGCCTTCGAGCGCTCGGTCAGGGCGCTGCGCGCCGACGCCGACGTCGCCGTCACCGCCGACCCGGATGTCGTGCGCCGCGCCGACCGCATCGTGCTGCCGGGCGTCGGCGCCTTCGAGGACTGCATGAACGGGCTGCTGGCGGTGCGCGGCATGCGCCAGGCGCTGGACGAGCGCGTGATCCAGGGCGGCGCGCCGTTCCTCGGCATCTGCGTCGGCATGCAATTGATGGCCACCGAAGGCCACGAGAAGGGCGTCTTCGCCGGCCTCAACTGGATCATGGGGCCGGTGGTGCGGCTCGAGCCGCGCGGCGGCCTCAAGGTGCCGCATATGGGCTGGAACACGCTGCGCATCACGCAACCCCACCCGCTGCTGGCCAACATCCCCGACGGCGAGGCCGGGCTGCACGCCTATTTCGTCCACTCCTACCATCTCGTCACCGCCGACGACCGCCAGCTCTTCGCCGTCGCCGAATACGGCCAGCAGGTCACCGCCTGCGTCGGCCGCGACAATCTGTTCGGAACGCAGTTCCACCCGGAAAAGAGCCAGACCCTCGGCCTGACCCTGATCGAGAATTTCCTGGAGTGGCGGCCGTGACGATGATGAGTTTCGACGTCATCCCAACGTCATTCCCGCGAAAGCGGGAATCCAGACCAGGCTCGCGGACGTCCGAAAGCTCCGTCTGGATTCCCGCTTTCGCGGGAATGACGATGCGGGCCGATGCGTCCTCCGTGGCCTTTCCCGGAGGCGCATCGTGATCCTCTTCCCCGCCATCGACCTCAAGGCCGGGCAGGCGGTGCGGCTGAAGCTCGGCGACATGGCGCAGGCGACGGTGTTCAACGACGATCCGGCGGCGCAGGCGAAACTGTTCGAGGCGCAGGGGTTCGAGTACCTGCACGTCGTTGACCTCGACGGCGCCCTTGCCGGCGAGAGCCGCAACAGCCGCGCCATCGAGGCTATCCTCGCTGCGGTCAAGATGCC
This sequence comes from Devosia sp. 67-54, assembly GCF_001899075.1. Classification (GTDB taxonomy): domain Bacteria; phylum Pseudomonadota; class Alphaproteobacteria; order Rhizobiales; family Devosiaceae; genus Devosia_A. The sequence goes on from NZ_MKVA01000011.1 coordinate 122,156, forward strand.
GGTGCAGCTCGGCGGCGGCATCCGTACCCTCGCCCACGTCGAGGGTTGGCTCGGCAAGGGTCTGAGCCGGGTGATCCTCGGCACCGTGGCGCTGCGCGACCCGGACCTGGTCCGGGAAGCCGCGCGAAAATTCCCCGGCCGCATCGCCGTCGGCATCGACGCGCGCGGCGGCAGGGTGGCGGTCGAAGGCTGGGCCGAAACCTCCGAGCTGACGGCCATCGAGCTGGCCCAGCGCTTCGAGGGCGCCGGCGTTGCTGCCATCATCTATACCGACATCGACCGCGACGGCGTGCTGAGCGGCATCAATTGGGATGGCACCCTGGCGCTCGCCCGCGCCGTCTCCATTCCGGTGATCGCCTCGGGCGGCCTCGCCTCGATGGCCGATATCGAGCGACTGAGCCGGCCCGACTGCCGCATCCTCGCCGGCGCCATCACCGGCCGCGCCCTCTATGACGGCCGCATCGACCCTGCGGCGGCGCTGGCGCTGCTCAAGGGCGTGCCGGCGTGAGCAGCACGCCGGCCCCGTCGCGGCGCCGCTTTCCCTGGCCGATCTATCTCGTCGTGCTGGCGGGGATCGTGCTGCTGGCGGCGCTGCCGGTGCTCAGCGTCACCCTGGCCGGCATGGTGGCCTCGGCCAATGGCTGCCGGCTCGACGAGGGCTCGGCCCATCCCTGCCTCATCGCCGGCACCGATTATGGCGAAACCCTCTATACGCTGGGCGTGCTCGGCTGGCTGATGCTGGCGAGCCTGCCGCTCGGGGTCGTTGCCATTCTTGCCTGGGCCGTGGTGCTGGGTATCCACCTGTTCGCCCGGAGCCGGCGGCCATGAGTCAGGACGCATCGAGCCAGGACCCCACGGGCGCCCCGCCGGTCGGGCGGTTCCGCATGCGCGCCTACTGGCTGGCGCTGGCGGCGATTGCGGTCTTCGCCCTCTGGCCGCTGCCGTTCGGGCTGAAAAGCCTCGCCGCGGTGTCGCTGCCCATGGGCGCGCTCGCCGCGGCGCTCTGGCTGGTGGTGCTGATGATCGCCTGGAACGCCTATGTCCGCCGCCGGGCCGGCGTGGCGACGGCCTCGACGGCGCGGATCAATTTCCTCTATTACGCGCTGGCGCTGGCGGTCATCCTCGCGCTCGGCTATGCGACGCTCAGCGCCTGGCTGCCGGCGCCGGTCTTGCTGCTGGTCGCCTTCGCCGCCATCTTCTGGCTGTTCTCGTTCGTCTTCGCGCTGGTTGCCACCCTGCGCCGCAAATCCAGGGCCAAATGACACTCAAGACCCGCATCATTCCGTGTTTGGATGTCAAAGATGGACGCGTCGTGAAAGGCGTGCAGTTCGTCGACCTCGTCGACGCCGGCGATCCGGTGGCGGCGGCGATCGCCTACGACGCGGCGGGCGCCGACGAGCTCTGCTTTCTCGACATCACCGCCAGCGCCGAAAACCGCGACACCATCTTCGACGTGGTGGCACGCACCGCCGAGCAATGCTTCATGCCGGTGACGGTGGGCGGCGGCGTGCGCACCATCGAGGATATCAGGAAGCTCCTGCTCAGCGGCGCCGACAAGGTGTCGATCAACACCGCGGCGGTGAACGACCCCGATTTCGTCGAGCGCGCTGCCGACAAGTTCGGCGACCAGTGCATCGTCGTTTCGGTCGATGCGCGCCGCCGCCAGACCGTCAGTGTCGGCGGCGCCAACCGCTCCGACTGGGAGGTGTTCACCCATGGCGGCCGCAACCCTACCGGGCTCGACGCGGTGGAGTTCGCCGTGCGCATGGTGCAGCGCGGCGCCGGCGAATTGCTGGTGACCTCGATGGACCGCGACGGCACCAAGGCGGGCTTCGACCTCGAGCTGACCCGCACCATCGCCGACGCCGTGCACGTGCCGGTGATCGCCTCGGGCGGCGTCGGCTCGCTCGACGATTTGGTCGACGGCGTCCGCATCGGCCACGCCAACGCCGTGCTCGCCGCCTCGATCTTCCATTTCGGCACCTTCACCATCGCCGAGGCGAAGGCGTATCTCGCCGAACACGGCATCCCCATGCGGCTCGACTGAAACGAGGTTCGACTGAAATGGCGTTCTCAATCGCAGAGCTCGACGCGCGCCTGGCCGAACGGGCCAAGGCCTCGCCCGACGAAAGCTACACCGCCAAGCTGTTGCGCGACGGCGTCGACCGCTGCGCCCGCAAGTTCGGCGAGGAGGCGGTGGAGGCCATCGTCGCCGCCGTGTCGCGCGACACTGCCGGGCTCACCGGCGAGGCGGCCGACGTGATCTATCATCTGCTGGTGCTGCTGCGCGCCGCCGATGTGCCGCTCGCCCAGGTGCTGGCCGAGCTCGAACGCAGAACCGGACAATCCGGCCTTGCCGAAAAGGCCTCGCGGACCAAGTAGATGACCGAAAAGCGCAAGCTCGACCTCAACCCCTATCACCGCTTCTCCAAGGCCGAATGGGCGAAATACCGCGACGGCGAGCCGATGACGCTCACCGCCGCCGACATCGAGCGGCTGCGCGCGCTGACCGATCCGATCTCGCTGACCGAGGCCGAGCAGATCTACCTGCCGCTGAGCCGCCTCATCTCGTTCTATGTCGAGGCGGCGCAGGCGGTGCATCGCGTCTCGACGCGGTTCCTCGGCACCGAGGATACCAAGGTGCCCTTCATCATCGGTGTCGCCGGCTCGGTGGCGTCGGGCAAGTCGACCACCTCGCGCATCCTGCGCGCCCTGCTGCAGCGCTGGCGCACCTCGCCCAAGGTCGACCTCATCACCACCGACGGCTTCCTGCTGCCGAACGCCGTTCTGGAGGAGCGTCGGCTCGCCGAGCGCAAGGGCTTCCCCGAAAGCTACGACCGCGCCGCGCTGCTGGCCTTCCTCTCCGACATCAAATCGGGCAAGGCCGAGGTCAGGGTGCCGGTCTATTCGCACCTCATCTACGACGTGCTGCCCGACCAGTTCATCACCGTCGACCGGCCCGACATCCTCATCGTCGAAGGCCTCAACATCCTGCAGCCGGGGGAATTGCCGCGCACCGGCCGGCCGATCCTGTTCGCTTCGGATTTTATCGACTTTTCCATCTATATCGACGCCGACGAGGCCGATCTGCGCGACTGGTTCATGGTGCGCTTCCGCGCCCTGCGCGAGAGCGCCTTCACCGACCCCAAGAGCTTCTTCCGCCGGCTCGCCGAGATGCCTGCCGCCGAGGCGGAGAAGTTCGCCCTGCAGGCCTGGGACAGCATCAACCTGCCGAATCTGCGCGACAACATCCTGCCCACCCGCGGCCGCGCCGACCTCATCCTCAAGAAGGCCGGCAACCACGCGGTGGCCGAGGTCCAGCTCCGCCGCGTCTAGGCCGCTCGCGGGCCCGGCGCATTTGCGTGATCGGTAAGTGTCTTGAACGATCTTTCGCTTGGCCTTTAGGTGGGGCCGAGAGGAGATTGCTTATGACCTTTGCATCGAACGCGCCGAAGGCGCTTGCCGTTGGCGCCGTATTGCTCGGCGCCCTGACCGTCACCGGGCCGGCCGCGGCCGCCGACAAGACGCAGATCCGGCATTTCGTCGACTGCCTGGGCTGGATGCTGTCCGACCCGGCGCTGCACGCCGCCAATTGCACGGCCGGCGGGGCGGCCGCCGCGCCCGACGGCGTCGCTATCGGCGATGCCGGCCATATGGGTTCGCCGATGAGCGGCAGCGCCATGGGTTCCGGCGGCTTCGGCGGCCTGATGGGCATGATGTTCGGCATGGGCAATACCGGCGGCACGGGTGGCACGGGTGGTCCCGCGGCGGCAGGCGGCAATGGCGCGATGGCCGGACATGGCGGCACTGGCGGCGCCGGGGGCAGCGGCGGCAATGGTGGCGGCCTGGGCGCCGCCGGCACGGGTGGCATGGGCGGCGCGGCCGGTGGCCAGGGTGGCGCCGGCGCGAATGGCGGCACCGGCGGCAAGGCCGGCGGCCAGGGTGGCGCCGGCACGAATGGCGGCATCGGTGGCACCGGCGGCAAGGGCGGTGACGCCGGCACCGGTGGCACGGGAGGCGCTGGCGGCAATGGCGCCGGCCTTGGCGGTGCCGGCACGGGTGGAACGGGCGGTAGCGCGGCCGGCGCCGGGGGCACCGGGGGTGCCGGCGGCACTGGTGGCGACGGCGGCAGGGGCGGCGATGCCGGCACCGGTGGCAACGGTGGCAATGGTGGCACCGGCGGAATCGGCGGCGCCGGTGGGAACGGCGGCATGTTCGGAACCGGCGGGACGGGTGGCCGTGGCGGCACCGGCGGGACGGGAGGAACCGGCGGCATCGGGGGCAGCGCCGGCTGAGGCCGCGCTCCCAGCCGGCGGCTAGATCCCGACCGTATGTTCCAGCGCCATCTGGTCGAGGGCGCGGATCGGGCGAGCGCCGATATGCGAGATCACCTCGCTGGCGGCGAGGCAGCCGGCGGCGAGCGCCGTCGTGAGGTCGCGCCCGCGCGCCAGGGCCAGGAGGAAGCCCGAAGCGAACAGATCGCCGGCGCCGGTCGCGTCCACCACCTGCGGCACCGGAAAGGCCGGCACCGTGACGATCTCGCCATTGTGCACCGCCATGGCGCCCTGCGCTCCCATGGTCACGGCGGCGAGGTCGCAATCCCGGGCGATCTGCTGCACCGCCTCGTGCAGGCTGTCGGTCTGGTACAGCGCCTTGGCCTCCTCGATGTTGGCGAAGACGTAGTCGATGGTTTTCGACCGCATCAGGTCGAGGAATTCCTCGCGGTAGCGGTTGACGCAGAACGGGTCGCTGAGGGTGAAGGCCGTCGGCCGCTCATGCTTGTGGGCATAATGCGACGCCAGCACGAACGCCTTCTTGGCCTCCGGCGGGTCCCACAGATAGCCCTCCATATAAGTCACCGCCGCGGCGCCGATCTCGGCTTCCTTGATGTCGGCGGTGGTGAGCTGCTGGCAGGCGCCCAGATAGGTGTTCATGGTGCGCTCGCCGCCCGGCGACACCAGGATCATCGAGCGCGCCGTGGCCGGCCCCTCGCCGAGCCGGCCGATGGAATAGTGCACGCCGATCTGCCGCAGATCGTCGGCGAACACGTCGCCCAGCGGATCGGCCGCCACCTTGCCGATGAATGCCGCGCGGCCGCCGAAGCTGGCGACGCCCGCCGCCGTATTGGCCGACGAGCCGCCGGAAACCTGGCGTTTCTGCCCGGGCATGCGCTCGTAGAGATAGGCCGAGCGCTCGGCGTCGACGAGATGCATGATGCCCTCGGCCATGCCCTCGCGCTCGAGGAAACCCGGATCGATCGGGGCGATCACGTCGACGATCGCGTTGCCGATGGTGAGCACGTCGAACTGTGTGTCAGCCATCGGCCGCCCTGAACTGTTGGTCCGGCGCGGAGATAGCGGGGATCAGGGGCGCGCGCAACCGTGGCGGCGCCGTGTTTCGCGGGGAGGGCGCCTAGACCGGCGCCCCGTCCCAGTCCTTCGGCGGCGGCGTCTTCGGCTCGAACCGGCACCATTCGGCGATGATGCAGCGGTAGCATTCCGGCTTGCGCGCCTTGCACACATAGCGCCCGTGTAGGATCAGCCAGTGATGCGCGTGCAGCAGATATTTCTGCGGCACCACCTCGAGCAGCCCGGTTTCCACCTCTAGCGGCGTCTTGCCGGGCGCCAGCATGGTGCGGTTGGCAACCCGGAACAGATGTGTGTCGACCGCGATGGTCGGCTGCCGGAAAGCGATGTTGAGCACCACATTGGCGGTCTTGCGGCCGACGCCGGGCAGCGATTCCAGCGCTTCGCGGTCGGCCGGCACCTCGCCGCCGAACCTGTCGACCAGGATCTGGCTCAGGGCGAAGACGTTTTTCGCCTTGGTGCGGTAAAGGCCGATGCTCTTGACCAGCTCGGTGATCCGCTCCACCCCGAGCTTCACCATCTTTTGCGGCGTGTCCGCCAGCTTGAACAGCGCCGGCGTCGCCTTGTTGACCCCGGCATCGGTCGCCTGCGCCGAGAGCACCACCGCCACCAGCAGGGTGAAGGGGTTGGTGGCGACCAGTTCGCCCTTGGGCTCGGGGTTATGGCGTGCAAAAGCCGCAAATACCGCCTCAACTTCTGCCGGCGTCAGACGTTGAGTTGATCGCCGGACAGGCGCCTTCGCCATTTTCAGCACTCCGATTCGGGGTCTATAGTCAGCGTGATGTCGACCAAAACTCAAGCCAAGCCGCTTTTCGCCGCGACCCTGACGCCGCACCGCTCGCTGACGCCCGCCGGCAAGCGCGTGGTGATCGGGCTGGTGGCGGCGCTGGCGCTGGTGCCGGGCCTGGTCTTCTACCTCGCCGGCGCCTGGCCGGTGGTGGGCTTCATGGGGCTCGACGTCCTCGCCATCTGGGCGGCGCTGACCATTTCGATGCGCGGCGGCAAGGCCTATGAGGTGATCACCCTGTGGCCGACGGCGCTCGAGCTCAAGAAGGTCGACGCCAAGGGCGGCGAGGAGGTGCTGAATTTCACCCCCAAGGCGGTGAAATTCCTCGTCGACCGCGACTACAACGAGCGCGTCACCGCCCTCTGGCTCAAGGCCGACAGCAAGAAGGTGCCGCTCGGCGCCTTCCTCAGCGCCGACGAAAAGCTGAGCCTGAGCAAGGTGTTCGGCACCGCCCTGCGCAAATCGCGGGTCTGACGCGGCGGCCCTTGCGGGGCCGTCAAAACCGGGTCGCGTCCGCGGGCGCGGAGGCCTATGTCATGGCCATCATGACAGAGCACCAGATGTTCACCCCCGCCGACGACTACGAGGCCGTGCGCGCCGCCATCGCCCATATCAGCGAAACCGGCGCCGAGGACCTCGATCTCGACCGCTTCGCGCGCTCGCTCGGGCTGAGCGAGCGGCAGCTCACCGATCTCTTCCGCCGCTGGTGCGGGCTGACGCCCAAGAGCTTCGCCCAGGCGGTGGCGCTCGACCATGCGCGGCGGCTCCTGGCCGACCGCAGCAGCGTGCTGTCGACCACCTACGCGGTCGGCCTCAGCTCCACCTCGCGCCTGCACGACCTGTTCGTCGCGCACGAGGCCATGCCGCCCGGCGCCTTCCGGCAGAAGGGCGAGGGCCTCGCCATGGTCTGGGGCGCCGCGCCCTCGCCGTTCGGCACGGCGGTGCTGGTGGTCACCGAATACGGCCTCGCCGGGCTCGGCTTCGCCGATGCGCAAATGAGCATCGAGGCGGCGTTCGAGGATCTGCGGGCGCGCTGGCCGAAGGCGCGGTTCCGGCGCGACGACGCCCGGGTGGCACCGGTGGCCGCCCGGGTCTTCGATCCGGCGCAATGGCACGCCGACCGGCCGGTGAAGGTGGTGCTGATCGGCACCGATTTCGAGGTCTCGGTGTGGGAGACGCTGCTCAAAATTCCGGTGGGCAAGGCGACCACCTACCAGAGCGTCGCCGCCCATATCGGTCGGCCCAGCGCCTCGCGCGCGGTCGGCGCCGCCGTCGGCAAGAACCCCATTTCATTCGTCGTGCCCTGCCACCGCGTGCTGGGTTCCACCGGGGCGCTGACCGGCTATCATTGGGGCGTGCCGCGCAAGCGCGCGATCCTGGGCTGGGAAGCGGGGGTAGCGGCGTAGGAAGAACAGGCGGCCCTCACCCGCCTTGCTGCGCAAGGCACCCTCTCCCCGGAGGGGAGAGGGGAGTCCCGACTGCCGTGCCTGCGGTTCCATCCTCCCCTCTCCCCCTTGGGGGAGAGGGTGGCCGCGCAGCGGCCGGGTGAGGGCCTTACAGCGCCACTTTTTCCTTGAGCTTGCCGCTCTTGCCGATGCGGTAGATCACCGGCTCGCCGGTGGCCAGCTCGCGCTTCAGGATCTCGTCGGGCGTCAGCCCCTCGATCGCCATCACCATCGAGCGCAGCGAATTGCCGTGCGCGGCGACCAGCACCGTCTCGCCCGCCTCGACCTGCGGCAGGATGTGCTTGTCGTAGTAGGGCAGCGTTCTGGTGGCGGTGTCCTTGAGCGATTCCCCGCCCGGCGGCGGCACGTCATAGGAGCGGCGCCAGACCAGCACCTGCTCCTCGCCCCATTTCGCCCGCGCGTCGTCCTTGTTGAGGCCGGCGAGGTCGCCATAGTCGCGCTCGTTCAGCGCCTGGTCGCGGGTGATCACCAAATTGACGATGCCGAGTTCTTCGAGGATCAGATCGAGCGTGTGCTGCGCCCGCTTCAGCGCCGAGGTGTAGAACACCGTTGGCGTGTAGCCGGCCGCCTTGAGCCGCTTTCCGGCGGCGCGTGCCTCGGCGATGCCCTGCTCGGTGAGGTCGGGGTTCTTCCAGCCGGTGAACAGATTCTTGAGGTTCCACTCGCTCTGTCCGTGACGGACGAGGATCAGCGTTCCGGCCATGTGCACTACTCCTTGAGGCCGAGCACGTCGGCCATGTCGTAAAATCCCGGCGGCTGGTCCCTGGCCCACAGCGCCGCCCGCACCGCGCCCGCCGCGAACATGCCGCGGTCGGTGGCGCGATGCACGATCTCGATGCGCTCGGTGTCGCCCACGAACAGCACCGTATGCTCGCCGATGACGTTGCCGCCGCGCAGCGTCGCAAAGCCGATGCTGCCGGGCACGCGCGGGCCCGTATGGCCCTCGCGCGAGCGCACCGCGTTGGCGTCGAAATCCACCTCGCGGCCCTCGGCGGCGGCCTGCCCCAGCAGCAGCGCCGTGCCCGAGGGTGCGTCGACCTTGCGGTTGTGGTGCATTTCGAGCACCTCGACATCGTAGTCGGGCAGCGCACGCGCCACCTGCTTCACCAGCCCCGCCAGCAGATTGACGCCGAGCGAGAAATTGCCGGTCTTGACGATGCGCGCCCCGGCCGAGCCGGATTTGGCGATGGCCCAGTCTTCCTCGCGCGTGCAGCCGGTGGTGCCGATGATGTCGACCAGACCGCGCGCCGCCGCGAGCTCGGCCAGCATCACGCTGACCGCCGGACCGGTGAAATCGATGATGGCGTCGGCGCCGCCGACCGCCGCCTCCGGGTCGTCGCCGACCACGACGCCCAATGCGCCGAGCCCCGCCAGCTCGCCGGCGTCACGGCCGATGGCCGGCGATCCGGGCCGCTCGAAGGCGGCATGGACGACCATGCCGGGGGTGGCGGCGACGGCGCGGATGTTGGCGGCGCCCATGCGGCCGCCGGCTCCGGCGATGGCTATTCTGAGGTCGGTCATGCTCTCTCTTTAGCCACATCGCCATTGCGGCGAAAGCGGGAAGCACGGACTCGCGATCAGACGATGCGGTGGCCGGCCATCTCGGCGACGATGCGGCGTGCCGCTTCCGCCGGGTCGGGCGCCGCGGTGATCGGCCGGCCGACCACCAGATGGCTGGCGCCGGCGGCGATCGCCTCGGCCGGGCCCATCACGCGCTTCTGGTCGCCCGCCGCCTCGCCTTTGGGGCGGATGCCGGGGGTGACGATGGCCATCGCCGGGCCGACCAGGGCCCGCACGGTTTCCGCCTCGCGCGGCGAGCACACCAGCCCGCCGATGCCCGCCGCCTTGGCCTGGCCGGCGCGCAGTGCCACCAGCCCGGCGGTGTCGCGGGCAAATCCGGCTTCGGCCACGTCGGCATCGTCCATCGAGGTCAGCACCGAGACCCCGAGGATGGTGAGCCCCGAGCCGGCGGCCGCCTTCGCCGCCGCCCGCATGCATTGCGGATAGGCGTGCACGGTCAGCATGCTGGCGCCGGTCCGCGCGATCGCGGCGGTGCCGCGCTCGACCGTATTGTCGATGTCGAGCAGCTTGAGGTCGAAGAACACGCGCTTGCCGGCCGCGATCAGCGCCTTGCCGAACGCCAGGCCGTCGCCGCCATAGGTGAGCTGGTAGCCGATCTTGTAGAAATCGACGGTGTCGCCGAGCCGCGCGACCAGCGCTTCGGCCTCGGCCCGGCTGTCGAGATCGAGGGCGACGATCAGCGTTGCGGCCATGGCGGTCTCCCCGTTTGGCCGCTGATGCCTGAGTCAGGCGGCGAACGCAAGGGGCGCGCCGCCGTGCCCATCCGGCCGCAGCGGCGGGGTACGGGGCCTCAGCCCTCGGCGCGCAGCTCCACCTCGTGGGCGAAGCGGATCAGATTGGAATAGGGGCAGATGTCGTGCGCCAGCTTCATGTTGGCTTCGATGTCGGCCTTCGACCAGCCCGGCACCCGCGCCGTGAGCACCGGAACGATGGCGAAGCCGACCTTGTCCTCGCGATCGGCGAAGCTCACGTCGGCGCTGACCTCGGCGCCCTCGGGCAGCGTCTTGCCCTGCCGCCGGGCGGCATTGACCATGGCGCCGAGGAAGCACGCCGAATAGCCCAGCGAGAACAGCTGCTCGGGGTTGGTGCCCGGGCCGTCGTCGCCGCCCATCGCCTTGGGCACCGACAGCTTGACGGCCACCTTGCCGTCGTCGGTGCGTGCCTCGCCATTGCCGCGGCCGCCATGCGTCGCGGTGCCGTGTGCGGTGTAAAGGATCTTGGTCATGCTCAAATGCCTTGTGCAATGCTTGGGAACGCCGACCGCTGTAGCGCGGATATCAATTGCGTGCAATCCAATTGTGTGCAATTCATCGCGACATGGAGGCTCCGATGGCGAAATCCCTCAGGCTCGAGGACCAGCTCTGCTTTTCGATCTATGCGGCGGGCCACGCCTTCAACCGCTTCTACAAGCCGCTGCTCGGCCCGCTGGGCCTCACCTATCCGCAATATCTGGTGCTGCTGGCGCTGTGGGAGGCCGACGGCCTGCCGCTCAAGGCCATCGGCGACCGGCTCGGCCTCGATTCCGGCACGCTGACGCCGCTGCTGCGCCGCATGGAGCAGGCCGGCCTCGTCAGCCGCAGCCGCGATGTGCAGGACGAGCGCGTGCTGCGCGTCCACCTCACCGCCCGGGGCCGCCGGCTCGAAGCCCGCGCCGCCGGCTTCCCGCAGCGGATCGGCGCCGCCGCCAATTGCTCGGCCGCCGAGCTCGACGCCCTGCGCCGGCTGCTGTTTTCCCTGCGCGACGACCTCGACGCGGCGACGCAGGCCGCCTGAGCCGGCGGCGCCGTTGCAAACTGGCGAACGCTGTTTTACCAAGGCGGCATGGGCGATGACGAAAATCCCAATGCGCGCCTCCTGGCGCTGTCCGACGGCGTGATCGCCGTCGCCATCACGCTCCTGGTGCTCGACATCCGCCTGCCCGAGGGCTTCGGCGAGTATTCCGACGCCGAGCTGTGGACGGCGCTGGTGGCGCTGTGGCCGCGGCTGCTCGCCTATCTGCTGAGCTTTTACGTCATCGCCAATTTCTGGCTGTCGCATCGCTCCAAATTCAACCACATCCTCAAGACCGACGGCCGGCTGATGTGGATCAACATGCTGTTCCTGCTGACCGTGGGGCTGGTGCCGTTCACCACCAACCTCATCGCCGAAAGCGGCGGCAGCGTCTCGACCATGATCTACGCCGCCTCCATGGCGGTGAGCGGCCTGTCGCTCGCCGGCACCTGGCTCTATGCCGACGTCAACGGCCTGATCGACCCCAAGATGACCCGCGAGGAGCGGCGCGACAACCTGCGCGCGACGCTGCTGATCTCGCTGATCTTCGCCATCTCCATCCCGCTGTCGCTGGCGCATGCCGACGCCGCCAAATATTTCTGGATCGTGCTGTGGCCGGCGGGCATCGTGCTCCGCTGGTGGTCCCGCTACCGCTGGAACCAGGCGCATCCGGGGGTGCCGTATCCGGAGCACCGGCGCCATGCCGACTGATCTCACCCGCACCCTGCTCGTCTGGCTGGCCTGGCTCGCCGTCACGCTCGGCGTCTATTTCATCCTGCAGGCGGTGCTGCCGGGCATGGCGCCGCGGCTGGCCTCGCTGTGGATCATCGCCATCGTCGCGCTGCTGCTCGCCGCCGGCGTGAGCGCGCTGCACTGGTGGCGCGCCGTCGGCTACACGCCGCCGGCCGCATGGCGCGACACCGCCTGGCTGGCGGTGCCGGCGCTGCTGACGCTGCTGCCACTCGTCACCGGCATCAAGCCGCTCGAGACCGACACCCTGCTGCTGCTGCTCGCCGGCTATGCGCTGACCGGCTTTGCCGAAGAGACGATGTTCCGCGGCGTGCTGGTCAAGCTGCTGGAGCGGCGCTCGCCCATGGCCATCGCCGCCATCACCGCCATCCTGTTCGGCCTCGTCCATCTCAGCAACATCGTCATCCGCGGCAACGTGCCGGTGATCGCGGCGCAGGCGGTGGGCGCCGCCGCCTTCGGCTTCGGCTATGCCGCGCTCCGGCAGCGCACCGGCACCGTGGTGCCGCTGATCGTCACCCACATGCTGACCGACCTGTTCCTGCAGCTGGGCAATTTGCCGCTGATCCCGGTGGCGGTGGTGCAGGACGTCATCCTGTTCGGCGTCGGCCTCTACCTGCTGCGCGGCCGTGCCGGCTGAAGCGTTTCCAGGAAAAGTGGCAACGGTTTTCCGGTTCGGAAACGCGAAAAACAAAGGCTCTAGCCCAGATAGATCCTGAGCCGGCGCAGCGAATAGAGCGGCAGCAGCGGAATGAGGATCGGCACGCGCTCGACGTAGTCGCGATAGGCCGGCTCGCCGCCATAGCGCTCGGCCTGCTTGAGCTCGAGCCGCCGCGCCGAGCCCAGCATGATGAGCTCGATGCAGACGAGCCCGATGCCGGCGATCAGCCAGGCGCCGAGGCTGCGATAGGCCGAGAGGCCGGCGACGAACCCGCCGAGCCAGAACAGCATCTCGCCGAAATAATTGGGGCAGCGGACGATGGCATAGAGCCCCTGCCGCATGAAGGCGCGCGGGTTCGCCGCCTTGAAGCGCGATTTCTGCCAGTCGGCCAGGGCTTCGAGCAGCAGCCCCGCCAGCATGATGGCGACGCCCGCCGGCAGCGACGGCACCGCCGCGCCGGCCGCCGCCTGCACCAGGCCGAACAGCGCCGGCGAGGCCATCGCCACATAGAGCGCCGAGACGCTGACCCAGATGGCGAACTTCACCGGCCCGGCGATGCCGGCGCTGCGCGCCCGGGAGGCCTCGAGCTCGCGGGCGAAGGAGCTGGCCCGCTCGCGCCCGATGAGATAGCCGCCGAGCCGGAGGCCGTAGGCGAACAGCAGCACCAGCTGCGCCACCAGCCAGAACGACAGCGCTTCCCGGTAGAGCAGCGCGAACAGCAGCGCCTGGGCGGCGATAAAAAAACCGTAGCCGAGGCTGATGAACCAGTCGACGCGGCGGAAGCCGAGCGCCGAAATGGCGAGGCAGAGCAGGAGCGACAGGCCCAGCGCGGCCCAGGGAAGATCGGCGAAAAGCAGCTCACTCATGGCGAATTTGAACGCACGGCGGCCGGCGGCGGATCACCGTCCAGCCCGCGAATGCATCGACTTTGAACACCTTGTGACATTGCCCGGCTGGCGCCGCAGCGCAAGGCGGCGCTATAGGGGATCGTCCTTCCCCGGGCATCGCCCCAGATTTCATGTCAGACACCACCGCTCCATCGGGCTCGCTGTTCGCCCATCGCCCCTTCCTGTTCTTCATGGCCTCGCGGGCCCTGTCCTCGATGGCGTTCCAGGGCACCGGCGTCGCCATCGGCTGGCTGGTCTACGACCAGACGCGCAACCCGTTCGACCTCGGCCTCATCGGGCTCTGCCAGTTCCTGCCCATGGTGGTGCTGACCTTCGTGGTCGGCCACGTCGCCGACCAGTTCGACCGCCGCCGCATCGGCTTCGTCTGCCAGGTGGTCGAGGCGGTGACCCTGCTGCTGGTGCTGCTCGGCGTCTGGCAGGGCTGGCTGGGCATCGCCGGCATCTTCGTGGCGGTGACGCTGCTCGGCGCCACCCAGGCCTTCGAGCGTCCCACCATGGCGGCGCTGCTGCCCGCCATCGTGCCGGCCGCCGCGCTGCCGCGCGCCATCGCCAACTCCACCTCGGTGATGCAGACGGCGCTGGTGATCGGCCCGTCGCTGGCCGGCCTGCTCTACGGCGTCGGGCCGGTGGTGCCGTTCGCCGTGGCCACCGCGATGTTCGCGCTCGCCAGCCTCGCCGTCATCGCCATCCCGCATCCGGGCGCCGTGCCCAAGCGCGAGCCGGTGACGCTGGGCTCGGTGTTCGCTGGCGCGGCCTTCATCCGTTCGAAGCCGGTGATGCTGGGCACCATCTCGCTCGATCTGTTCGCGGTGCTGCTCGGCGGCGCCACGGCGCTGCTGCCGGTGTTCGCCCGCGACATCCTCGAGGCCGGCCCCGTCGGGCTGGGCCTGCTGCGCACCTCGCCCGCCATCGGCGCCGTCGCCATGTCGCTGCTGCTCGGGCGCTTCCCCATCACCCGCAATGTCGGCAAGACCATGCTGATCGCCGTCGCCATCTTCGGCGCCGCCACCATCGTCTTCGCCTTCTCGCGCAGCGTGGCGCTGTCGGTCGCGATGCTCTTGGTGCTGGGTGCCGCCGACACCATCAGCGTCGTCGTCCGTACCTCGCTGGTGCAATTGTGGACGCCCGACGCCATGCGCGGCCGCGTCAACGCCATCAACTCGCTGTTCATCGGCACCTCCAACCAGCTCGGCGAGTTCGAATCCGGTACCCTCGCCGCGCTCGTCGGCCCGGTCGCGGCAGTGGCGCTGGGCGGCGTCGGCACCATCGCCGTGGTGCTGCTGTGGACGAAACTGTTCCCGGCGCTGCCCAAGGTGCAGACCTTCGAGCAGCCTGAGCGCTAACAGTCAGCGTGTGCCTACTTGGTGAGGCCGAGGCGCTGCTCGGCGCATGTGGTCACGGAAGGATTGCTTGCACGATCACAAGCGGTGAGTCGGCGAGATATTCACGACAAGGATAGGGGTATCCGGTGTCGGTATGGGGGGCCAGCATATTGCCCTGCCAGTATCTTCTCGCCCAATCTAAGTTGACTGATGTTTGGGGGTTTTGCGGCGAGACCAATCGCCAGTCTGTGCTGTGGCCCGGTGCGGCTGGATACTGAAGAGCTACCTCGTAGGGAATGAGTATCCGGGGCACCTGCGAGTTGACTTGACCTCGGTAGAACTGAGCCTCAACGAGATTGTCAAAATAGAACGCTGCATTGAGCCTTGAGGGTAATTTGGGAAATGAATCCTGTCGAACCTGTTCCAGCGCGGACTCGTAAACCCACCGTGTGTGCCCCGGTCCTGTCGCGGCAATTGTGCGCCCCCAATTACCGGGCAAGATCACTGCACCAGGCTCAAGCCAAGTGCTGGCTAGGTGGTAAAATGGCACGTGTAGATCTCCCTTGCAGCGACATACTTACGTTGATTCAACTCCCGGCAAAATTCAGCCGGTAGCTCAGGGCTTCGGCGATGTGCGGGCGGGTGACTTTTTCGCTCTGCGCCAGGTCGGCGAGGGTGCGGGCGACCTTCAGCACGCGGTGATAGGCGCGGGCCGAGAGCGAGAAGCGCTCCGCCGCCTGCAGCAGCAGCGCCTGGCTGTCGCGGTCGGGGTCGACCAGCGTTTCGATCAGGCTGGCGGGCGCCGCGGCGTTGGTGAACACGCCGGGGTGCCCGGCCTCGCGATAGCGCCGGCGCTGCGTGTCGCGCGCCGCGCGCACCCGCGCCGCCACCGCCGCCGACGGCTCGCCGGTAGCCGGCCCGATCATGTCGGCGGCGCTCACCGCCGGCACGTCGATGCGCAGGTCGATGCGGTCGAGGAACGGGCCGGAGACGCGCGACTGGTAGTCGGCGCGGCAGGCGTCGCCGCGCTTGCAGGTGTGCCCCGGCGTGCCGGCGAGGCCGCATTTGCACGGGTTCATCGCCGCGACGAGCTGGAAGCGCGCCGGAAAGGTGACGCGCGCATTGGCGCGGGCGATCACCGTCTCGCCGCTCTCGAGCGGCTGCCGCAGGCTGTCGAGCACCGAGGGCGCAAACTCCGGCAGCTCGTCGAGGAATAGAACGCCGTTATGGGCAAGGCTGGCCTCGCCCGGTCGCACCTTGAGCCCGCCGCCCACCAGCGCCGCCATCGAGGCCGAATGGTGCGGCGCGCGGAACGGCCGGCGGTCGGACAGCGCTCCGCCGGCGAGCTCGCCGGCGATCGAGGCGATCATCGACACGTCGAGCAGCTCGCGCGGATCGAGCGGCGGCAGGATCGAGGGCAGGCGCTGCGCCAGCATCGACTTGCCGGCGCCGGGCGGCCCGACCATCAGCAAATTGTGGCCGCCGGCCGCCGCCACCTCCAGCGCCCGCCGCGCCACCTCCTGGCCGCGCACGTCGCCGAGGTCGGGCAGTCCCGCCGCGAGCTCGCGCCGCCGCGGCACCGGCCGGGGGCAGAGCTGGTAGCCGCCCAGGTGGTTGACCAGCGCCAGCAGCGTTTCGGGCGCCACGATCTCGATGTCGTCGCCCGCCCACGCCGCCTCCGGCCCCGAGGGCGCCGGGCAGATGATACCGAGGTCGCGCCCGTGCGCCGCGATCGCGGCCGGCAGCACCCCGTCGACGCGCGCCAGCCGGCCGTCGAGCCCGAGCTCGCCGATCGCCACATAGCCGTCGAGCGCGTCGGCGGGGAAGGCGCCGATGGTGGCCATCAGCGCCAGCGCGATCGGCAGATCGTAATGGCTGCCCTCCTTGGGCAGATCGGCCGGCGCCAGGTTCACGACGATGCGCCGCGGCGGCAGGCTGAGCCCCGACGAGATCAGCGCCGCCTTGACCCGCTCGCCCGCCTCCTTGATCGCCTTGTCGGGCAGCCCGACGATGACCACGCCCGGCGGCAGGCCGCTGGTGATCTGCGCCTGCACGTCCACCGGCACGGCCTCGATGCCCTGGAACGCCACGGTCTGCACGCGGGCAACCATCGGACCCCCCATCCGTCGGGCAAACCCTAACAAGCGTGGTTAAGGCCCGCAAGAACGTTCCGGGAACAGCGCCGCAGCGCCGCGTTCACGGCCTCTTTTCGGCCGTTAACCATGCTGGAATTTCAATGGGTTAGCGCAAGGTTTCGTTTACTGAGCCATGTTGAATCGAAGGCGAGTTTCATTTTTGCCACGCGCCCCGAAAAGCCATGGTCACTGCTGCTGTCCGCCCGCAATTGCCGTCTCTGCTCAAGCTTGCCGCCGTCGCGGCGGTGCTGGCGATCCTGTCGGCCTGCGCCCAGAGCCCGGTGGGCATCCGCAGCGAGGTCGGCCCGCCGATCCACGGCGACAACCGCCCGCATCCGGGCGTGGCGCGCGCCCGCGCGCTGCCGATCCAGGGCATGGACGTGGCGCGCTACCAGGGCGCCATCGACTACGCCAAGGTGCGCGCCGCCGGGGTGCATTTCGTCTACATGAAGGCGACCGAGGGCAAGGACTATGTCGACCCGGCCTTCGCCGCCAACTGGCGCAAGGCGCGCGCCTCGGGCATGGCGCATGGCGCCTACCACTTCATGACCTGGTGCTCGACCGCGGCGCAGCAGGCGGCGTGGTTCGTCAAGAACGTGCCGCAGGATCCCACCGCGCTGCCGCCGGTGCTCGATCTCGAATGGAACCACGGCAGCTCGTGCAAGAACAAATTCCCCAAGGCCGACGTGCTCGAAAAGATCCGCGTCATGCTCAAGGCCATGGAGCAGCACACCGGCAAGCTGCCGATCATCTATACCGACATGACCTTCCACCACGACATCCTCGAGGGCGAGCATTTCGACAACGCGTTCTGGCTGCGCTCCACCGCCGCCGAGCCGCCCGAGCGCTACGGCAACCGCCGCTGGATGCTGTGGCAGTGGACGCAGACCGGCGTGCTCAACGGCGTCGTCGGCGAGGTCGACCGCAACGCCTTCTACGGCGACGAGAACGACTGGACGGTGTTCCTGCTCACCGGCTGCGACCCGCGCGTGGTCGACGCGCTGGGGCCGGAAGGCCGCTGCCAATTGGTGAAATGACGCTTCAGCCGCCTTGCGGGGCGGCGGGCGCCGGCCTAGCCTGACGCTTCGTATTCGCCGGCGCGGCCGGCCTCCACAGGAAGGGAGACAGACATGGCCAAGGGTCAGGTTCGCAAGCAGAAAGAAGCCAAGAAGCCCAAGAAGGAAAAGCCCAAGGTCCTGGCGACGGCCGGCCTCAGCACGCCGGCGCCCGCCGTCGGCAAGAAGAAATAGGGCGCAGCGCCCGCAGGGCCGCCTCCGGGCGGCCTTGTCGTTCTAGCTGCCGGTCGTCGCCGCCGCTGCCGCGGCGAACAGGCCGGAGGTCTTGAGCCCGTCGATCAGGAACTGCATGGCGAGCGCCGCGAGCAGCACGCCGACGACGCGGCCCACCACCGCCAGCCCGGTGAGCCCCAGGAGCCGCTGGATCGGGATCGCCACCAGCATCGCCAGGTAGCACAGCAGCAGGATGGCGAGCAGCGCCACCACCACCTCGACCCATTCGAGCGTGAACAGTCCGGCAGGCGTCGCCAGCAGGATCACGCCGGAGATGGCGCCCGGCCCGGCGATCAGCGGCGTCGCCAGCGGGAACACCGAGATGTCGGGGCGGGTGCGCGCCTCGTTCTCTTCCTCCGCGGTGGTGCCGGTGCCGCCCGAATGGCGGGCGAACACCATGTCGATCGAGATCAGCAGCAGCAGCACGCCGCCCGCGATCCGCAGCGCCGGCAGCGTGATGCCGAAAATCCCGAGCAGCGCCTGCCCGAACACGGCAAAGAACAGCAGGATACCGGTGGCGATCAGGATGCCGCGCAGCGCGAATACCCGCCGCTCGGTGCGCGTGCTGCGCTCGGTCAGCGCCGCATAGACGAGGATCAGATCGGCCGGCCCAAGCACGGCGAAGAAGGTGGACAGGGCCAGCAGCAGGGTATCGAGACGCATGCCGGCCAGCATGGCGCAAGCCGCGCCGAAAGGCGAGCCATCTCGCAATCGCCGCGATCCTCATGGCAAGCTCGCCGGCATGAGCGACGCCGCCCCCGACAGCCTGATCGCGCCTCCGGTGGCGCCGCGCGACCGGCGGATCGTGGCGACCGCCATGGTGTCGGTGGCGCTGCATCTGGTCCTGATCGGCTGGCTGGTGCTGCCGCGGCTGCCTCTGCCCGAGCCGTCCGACCCGCCCGCCATCGCCGTTGAGCTGGTGCCGCCGGCGGCGTTGTCGTCGGCCGAGCTGCCGTCCTCGTCCGCCGCGCCGCCGGTGTCGTCCGCGGAACCCGCCTCGGCCCCGTCGTCCGAGGCGCCGTCCTCGGCCGAACCGCCCTTGTCGGAACCGGCGGCGTCATCGCAGGAGCCGTCATCCGCCGCCACTTCGTCCGCCGCCGAATCCGCCTCCGCGTCGGAACCGCCATCCTCGGTCGCGCCGCCGGTTCCCGCCGCCCGGCCGATCGTCATTCCCGTCGGGCCGAGCGCCTCCGCTTCCGAGGCGTCGTCGGCCGAAGCCGCGTCCGCTTCGGAGGAGGTGTCCTCGGCCGCCTCCGAGCCGCTCTCCTCGGCGGAGGCAAGCGCCGCGGACGCGGTCTCGGCGCTCGCCACCACCGATCCCGCTGCCGGCGACAGCATCGCCGAGCCGGGCGAAACGGCCACGCCCCCGCCGTCGCTGGCCGGCGCGCTGCATGCCGCCAAGCGCTTCTATCTCGATGCGGTGCTCGATGCGCCGGCCATGGCCCGGGCGCGCGAGGCGATCAAAAAGCTGCCGCCGGAAAAGCGTCTGGTGCAGACCTGCAACATCGAGGCGGTGGGCCAGCTCGGCAATGCCGGCCGCGGCTTTTCGCCCGACGCGGTGGTCGCCAACGCCTTCGTTCCGCCGGTCGTGTCGGGGTCGAGCTTCACCGTCACGGGCGGCGCGTTCCGCTCGGGCGGCAAATGGTATGCGCTCGCCTATGCCTGCACGCTCAGCCACGACATGGATGCGGTGACTGCCTTCTCCTATCGCATCGGCGCCGACGTCACCGCCACGCTCAAGCCGAAGATGGGCGGCTAGCGCCATGACCGACCTCGCCGCCGAGGCGCGCCTGCTGCTGCTGCCCGACCGCCGCCTCGCCGCAGGCACGCTGGCCTCGCTGCTCGCGCATGGCGCGCTGCTCGCGGCGCTGCTGCTGCTGACGCCGCTCAAGCAGATGGTGGTGCCGCCGCCGCGGCCGGTGTCGGTCGAGATCGTGACCGATGCCGAGCTCGCGGCGCTGGAGCAGCCGGCGCAGACGCCGGAGCTGACCGCGCCGACCGGCGCCGGCGCGGCCGCGCCACCATCCACCGCCGCGCCGGCGCAAAAAAACCCGGGGGCGCCGCCTTCGACCATCCTCGGCGTCCACATCGCCACCGATTTCTACGCCGGCGGCATCCTCGCCGAGCCGGGCATGGCGAAAATGAAGCGCACGCTCGAAAGCTTCGCCCCCAGCGAGCGGCTGGTGCAATTGTGCAATATCGAAGGGCTCGAGCAGATCCGGCGCGGCGCCCCCGACTACGATCCCGACACGCTGGTCACCTACGCCATGTCCGATCCGCTGGTCGCCGGGCTGACGCTGACGGCGCCCGGCGCCGCCTTCCGATCGCGCCGCAAATGGTATGGGGTCGCGGTCAGATGCACCGTCGCCGCCGACCTCGAAAGCGTCACCGGCTTCGAGTTCCGCCTCGGCAAGCCCATCCCGCAAAGCGAATGGGAGGCGCACAACCTCAACGCCGAGGACAGCGACGAATAGCTTAGCTGCTCAGGCGCGGCGCTTTTCGATGGCGTCCCAGATCATCGGCGCGATGTCGGGGCCGCCGAAGCGCTTGATCTCGCGGATGCCGGTGGGCGAGGTGACGTTGATCTCGGTGAGGTAGCCGCCGATCACGTCGATGCCGACGAAGATCATGTCGAGCGCCTTGAGCCGCGGCGCGATGGCGGCGCAGATCTCGCGCTCGCGCGCGGTCAGCGGGCTGAGCTCGGCGCGCCCGCCCACATGCATGTTGGCGCGCGCCTCGCCGTCCGAGGGCACGCGGTTGAGCCCCGCCACCGCCTCGCCGTCGACAATGATGATGCGCTTGTCGCCCTGGCGCACCTCCGGCAGATAGCGCTGCACCATGAAGGGCTCGCGGAACGCCGTCTCGAACAGCTCGAGCAGGCTCACGAGGTTGTGGCTGCCCTCCTCGATGAAGAACACCCCGGCGCCGCCATTGCCGTAGAGCGGCTTGACGATGATGTTGCCATGCTCTTTGCGGAACTCCTGGATCAATTGCCGGTCGCGCGTCACCAGCGTCGGCGGCATCAGCTCGGGAAATTCGGTGACCAGGATCTTTTCGGGCGAATTGCGCACCGCCGCCGGCGGGTTCACCACATAGGTGCGCGGGTGGATGCGCTCCAGCATGTGGGTGATGGTGGTGTAATTCATGTCGAAGGGCGGGTCCTGCCGCATCAGCACCACGTCGTATTCGGCAAGGTTGCGCCGCCTGGCCTCGCCCAGCCGGTAGTGCTCGCCCCTGGGCTTGTCGAACACCTCGACCGGCGCCACCTCCGCCGACAGCACATTGTCGCGCAGGCCGAGCGAGCCGACGGTGTAATAGTCGAGCCGGTGGCCGCGCGCCTGCGCCTCCAGCATCATGGCGAAGGTCGAATCCCCGACCGGGTTGATCGAGGCGATGGGGTCCATCTGGACGGCGACGCTGAGGCTCATTCACGCAATTCCGGTGGCATCGAAGGCGCTGACGATGTGGCGCGGCCAGGCGAAGGGCGCAAGGAAAATCACGTCGAAGCGCAATCCGCCCCCGGCGTAGCGCGGATTGCGGATCAGCCAGGCCTGCGCCGCCCGCACGATGCGCCTGCGGTTGACCGCCGCCAGCGCGTCGGCTTCCTGGTGCGAGAAGCTGCGCGTCTTGACCTCGACGAACACGACCGTGCCGCCGCGCCGGACGACTAGGTCGATCTCGCCCACCGGGGTCTTCACCCGCCGCGCCAGGACGCGATAGCCCTGCGCCATCAGGTACAGCGCCGCCAGCGTCTCGCCGCGGCGGCCGGCGCCCTCGGCAAATTTGCGGTACTCACTCTTTGGCTTTGAGGGCGAGCGCGGCATCGTAGACGTCCTTGCGCTTGAGGCCGAACTGCGCGGCGACGGCGTCGACCGCCGAGCGCAGCGGCTGCGTCGCCATGGCCTCGGCCAGCGCCGCCGTCCATTGCTCCTCGCTCACTGCAGCTTCGGTGGCCCCGGCCACCACGATCACCGCCTCGCCCCTGGGGTCGGCCTCGCCGAATTGCTGCGCCAGATCGCCGAGCGGCGCGCGGAACACCCGCTCGAACTTTTTGGTGAGCTCGAGCGCCACCACGCCGACGCGCTCGGCGCCGAAGACCTTGGCCATGCCGGCAAGGCTGTCGCCCAGCCGCCGCGGCGATTCGTAGAACACCAGCGTCTCGCGCCGGCCGGCCAGATGCCGCAGCGCCTGCTCCCGCGCCTCGGCCCGCGGTGGCAGGAAGCCGAAAAACCCGAAGGCATCGGTCGGCAGCCCGGCCACCGCCAGCGCCGCCAGCAGCGCCGAGGCGCCCGGCGCCGCGAACACCGGCAGCCCGTCTTCGCGCGCCGCCCGCACCAGCGGAAAGCCGGGGTCGGAGAGCAGCGGCGTCCCCGCGTCCGAGATCAGCGCCACCCGCCCGCCGCGCCTGAGATCGTCGAGGATGGTGTCGACCAGCGCCCGCTCATTGTGCTCGTGCAGCGCCTTGCGCGGCGTGGTGATGCCGAAATGTTCGAGCAGGCGGGCGCTGGTGCGGGTATCTTCGCAGTAGACGACGTCGGCCCCCGCCAGCGTCTCGAGCCCGCGCAGCGTCATGTCGCGCAGATTTCCGATCGGCGTCGCCACCACGTAGAGGCCCGGCGCCAGCTCGGGTGCGTCGAACGCCGTCCCGGCGATGAAATAGCGGCGCTCGTGCACGAGCCGGCTCCTGGCCTCAGACGGAGCCTTTAGTCTTTAAGGACCCCCCGGCGTTTTGTATAGAACGGGAGGGACGGGTGCGAGGGCAGGGGAATCACTTCGATTTGACAGGGCTATCGGTGACGCGCCGGCAGGCGCTGTTGGGCGGCCTGTCGCTCCTGACGCTGTCGGGCTGCTCGAGCTTCGACCTCAACCTGCCGCGCCTCGGCGGACCCAGCGCGCCCTCCGCCCCCGCGGTGAACGGCCAGACCATCGGCAGCGGCCCGGTCCGCGTCGCCATGCTGCTGCCGCTGAGCGGCGATGTGGCGCTCGGCAAGGTCGCGACCTCCATGCAGAACGGCGCCATCCTCGCCATGGAGTTCGTGTCGTCCAACCCCAACATGGCCGACAACATCACCCTGGTGGTCAAGGACACCGGCCCCTCGGCGCGGGGTGCCGCCGCCGCCGCGAGCCAGGCGGTGGCCGAGGGCGCGAGCCTGATCCTC
Organism: Devosia sp. 67-54; assembly: GCF_001899075.1. Taxonomy (GTDB): domain Bacteria; phylum Pseudomonadota; class Alphaproteobacteria; order Rhizobiales; family Devosiaceae; genus Devosia_A. The sequence goes on from NZ_MKVA01000011.1 coordinate 145,347, forward strand.
GGGCCGCTCAAGGCCGACCAGGTGAGCGCCGCCGGCAGCGTGGCGCGCTCCGCCGGCATTCCGCTGATCGGCTTTTCCAACAATTCCGGCGCCGCCGCGCCCGGCGTCTATCTGCTCAACGTGCTGCCCGAAAGCGAGGCCAGGCGCTCGCTCGCCTACGCCAAGGCGCAGGGGCGCCAGGCGCTGGCCGGTATCTTTCCCAACAACGATTTCGGCCGCATCCAGCAGGCCGCCTTCCAGCAGGCGGCCGCCGATCTGGGCCTCAGGATCGTCGGCATGTATTCGTTCGGCTCCGAGGCCGAGGCCCGCAATGTCGTCGCCCAGATCGGCCCGACGCTCAGCGCCCGGCAGGTCGACACGCTGTTCTTGCCCGACCGCGCCACCGCCCCGAGCTTCGGTGTGCTGCTGCAGCAGGCCAACATCCCTGCCGGCGGCCAGCTCATCGTCGGCTCGGCCGACTGGAACGGCGATCCACAGATCCTGGCGACGCCCTATCTCGACGGCGCCATCTATCCGGCGCTCGACGACAAGGGCTACCAGGCCATCCTGCCGCAATACCAGCAGCGCTTCGGCGGCGCGCCGCACCCGCTGGTCACCATCGCCTACACCGCCGTGGTGCTCGCCAACGCCTCGACCCTCAGCATGGCGCAGCCCAAATACAACGCCGCTCTGCTCACCGCCCCCGGCGGCTTCAACGGCCGCGACGGCGTTTTCCGCTTTTTGAGCGACGGCCGCAGCCAGTTCGCCCTGGTGGTCAAGAAGATCAGCAACGGCACCGCGCAGGTGGCGGACGGCGCGAAGCTGTAGCTGCATGTTTATGGTTTGTTCCTGGCGGTTTTTGCCCTATGCTCGGGCATGGGCGACAGCAGCATCGAACGGCCGGACGAGCCGGTTCATCTCACCGAAGATGCACAGACCGGCGACCGGTTCCTGGTCTACGGCACGGCGAAAGGTCTGAGACTCGACATCCGCTATGCCGGCGACACCCTGTGGATGACCCAGGCCCAGATCGGCGAACTGTTCGGCAAGGACGTCTCCACCGTCTCCCGGCACATCGCGAATGTGCTCCAGGAGGGTGAACTCGACGACACTTGTTTGCAGAAAGCGCAAACAAGTGGCGGTCGCCCGGCGGTGCTTTACAGCCTGGATATGGTCATCTCCGTCGGCTACCGCGTGTCCTCGACCCAGGCGACCCTGTTCCGCAAATGGGCGACGCAGAAGCTGGTGCAGTTTGCAACCCGCGGATTCGTTGTCGATGCCGAGCGGCTGAAGCGGCCCGGCAATGCCGACCGCATCGCCGAACTCCGCGAGATCATCCGCGATATCCGGGCGGACGAGGCCAATGTCTATCGCGAGTTGCGCAGCATCTGTGCGCTGTGCCAGGACTATGACGGCGCCTCGGAGGCGTGGCGTGAGTTCTACCAGCTGACGCAGGCCAAGCTCGTCTATGCCGTCACCTCGCACACCCCGGCCGAGATCGTTGCCAGCCGCGCTGATGCCCGGCAGCCCAATATGGGCCTCACCAACTGGCCGAACGAGAACATTCGGAAAGAGGACACCGCCACCTCCAAGAATTATCTCGCCGACGCCGAGATCAGGGAGCTCAACCGGCTGACCACGATCCTGCTCGACATCTTCGAGGATCAGGCGGAGTTGGGGCGGCTGGTGCTCATGCGGGATGTCGAGCACCTGCTCGACCAGCAGCTGCGCTCGCTCCACCGCACGGTCCTGTCGCATGGCGGCCGGATGAAAATGTCCGACGCCAAAGAGCTGGCCGCCCGGCAATACGAGACATTCAGCGCTGCGCGCAAACTGGCGCGCCACAAGGACGCCGACGAGGTCATCTCGGCGCTGGTCAAGGCAGAAAAGGCGCTGCCCAGGCGGCCTCGCAAAAGCTAAGCCGCCAGATCCGCCACAACGGCGTCGAGCACCGGCCAGCCCTTGTCGGTGACGCGCAGATTGCCGTTCGGCAGGGTTTCGACGAAGCCGATGCGTTTGAGCTCGTCGATCTGGCGCTGCTCGATGCGGCGGCCGCTGAGCGTGGCGAAGCGGTTGGGGTCGATGCCTTCGCGCAGCCGAAGGCCCATCACCAGCAGCTCGTCGCCTTCCTCTTCCCAGGTGAGGATATCGTCGGTGGCCATGCCGTGGCCGCGCGCCAGAACCTTGTTCTGCCACTCGAAGGGCAGCTTCTCGACCGCGGTGGCGTGGCGCTGCCCGTCGATCAGAAGCCGGCCGTGCGCGCCCGGGCCAACGCCGGCATATTCGCCGTAGCGCCAGTAGATGAGGTTGTGGATCGATTCCTGCCCCGGCCGGGCGTGGTTGGAAATCTCGTAGGCCGGCAGGCCGGCGGCGCGCGTCAGCTCCTGCGTCAGCTCGTAGAAATCGGCGCTCAGATCCTCGTCGGGCATCTTGAGCTTGCCGCTGTTCCACAGATCGAAATAGCGCGTCCCCATCTCGATGGTGAGCTGGTAGAGCGAGATGTGGCCTTCGGCCATCCACAGCGCTTCCTTGAGCTCGTCCTCCCAATCGCTCAAGGACTGCTTGGGCCGTGCGTAGATGAGGTCGAAGCTCGAGCGCGGGAAGATCGATTGCGCGAGGCGTACGGCGCGGATTGCCTCGTCGACCGTGTGGCGGCGGCCGAGCTCGGCGAGCGGGCCTTCGCGCAGCGACTGCACCCCCAGCGACACGCGGTTGACGCCGGCCGAACGATAGCCGCGGAACCGCTCCGCTTCGACCGAGGTCGGGTTGGCTTCGAGCGTGATCTCGGCGTCTGGAGCAATGGTCCAGTTCTGTGCGATGCTGCCGAGGATGGCATCCACCGAGCGCGGGTCCATCAGCGACGGCGTGCCGCCGCCGAAAAAGATCGAGCGCACCGTGCGGCCCCTGGTCAGCCGCGCGAAATGGCCGATCTCCTGCCTGTACGCCTCGACATAGGCGGCTTCGTCGAATTCGCCGCGGTGCACGTGCGAATTGAAGTCGCAATACGGGCACTTCGCCGCGCAGAACGGCCAGTGCACATAGACGCCGAACAGCCCGTTGGAGCGCCCGGTGGCGTCAGGACTGCTCAATCGCGCCCTCCACGAATTTGGCGAAGGCGCGGGCGCGGTGGCTGAGGCCGACCTGCCCCGGCGCCCAGCTGTGCTTGGCCGAAGACGGCATCTCGCCGAAGGTGATGTCGAAGCCGTCGGGCATGAACATCGGGTCGAACCCGAACCCCTTGTCGCCGCGCGGCGGCCACACCATGGTGCCGCTCACCTGCCCGACATAGAGGTCGTCGCGCCCGTCCGGATGCGCGAGGCAGAGCGTGGCGTTGAACGAACCCTTGCGCAGCCCGGGCGAATTGGCGCCAATCGCCTGCAGCCGGTCCTCGACCCGCCGCATCGCCATCTGGTAGTCGCGCCCGGTCGGCGTCGCCGCCCAATCGGCGGTATAGACCCCCGGCTCGCCGCCGAGCGCATCGACGCACAGGCCGGAATCGTCGGCCAGCGCCACCATGCCGGCCGCGCTGGCCGCCGCATGCGCCTTGAGCCGTGCATTCTCGACGAAGCTGGTTCCGGTCTCCTCCGGCTCGGGCAGGCCGAGATCCTTGGCCGAGATCAACACGATGCCGAGCGGCGAGAACAGCTCGCGGAATTCGGCGAGCTTGCCGGCATTGTGCGTTGCGATCAGCAGCTTTTCGCCGCGCTTGAGCCGGGGGAGGTTAGCCATCGAGCGCTGCCTGCTGCAATTGCGTCAGCTCGCCGATGCCCTTCTCGGCCAGCGCCATCAGCGCCGCGAGCTCCTCGCGGGTAAACGGCGTCTGCTCGGCGGTGCCCTGGATCTCGACGAAGCGGCCGGCGCCAGTGAGCACGAAATTGGCGTCGGTCTCGGCCTCCACGTCCTCGAGATAATCGAGGTCGAGCACCGGCGTGCCGCGATAGATGCCGCACGAGATGGCGGCCACCGAATCGCGCAGCGGCTCGCCGCGCGTCAGCGAGCGGGCCTTGAGCCACTGCACCGCATCGTAAAGCGCGATATAGGCGCCGGTGATCGAGGCGGTGCGGGTGCCGCCATCGGCCTCCAGCACGTCGCAATCGAGCGTGATCTGGTTCTCGCCGAGCGCATGCATGTCGACCACGGCGCGCAAGCTGCGGCCGATCAGCCGCTGGATTTCCTGCGTCCGGCCCGATTGCTTGCCGGTCGCCGCCTCGCGCTTGGTGCGGCTGCCGGTCGAGCGCGGCAGCATGCCGTATTCGGCGGTGACCCAGCCGAGTCCGGAACCGCGCCGCCAGCTCGGCAGGCTGGTTTCGACCGACGCCGTCACGTGCACCTTGGTGTTGCCGAAGCTGACGAGGCAGCTTCCCTCGGCCTTCTGCGCCACGTTGCGCTCGATCCTGACGGCGCGCATCTGGTCTGGGCTGCGGCCGGAAGGGCGCATCGGACAACTCTCGGGTCAATCAACGTTAACCGCCTCTTAACCCTCGCGCCCGGCCCCGACAACCCGGCCCCGCCTTTCATCGACCGGCGTTTTTGCCTAGATGGTTACAGGCGCAATTTGATGGAAAACCCCGGCCCGCTGATGGCGAAGATCCCCGACGATTTCCTGCAGAGCCTAAACGCCCGCAGCCAGGACATCTTCCGCAAGATCGTCGAGCGTTACCTCGAGACCGGCTCGCCGGTCGGCTCGCGCGATCTGAGCCGCATGCTGGCGGTGGGGCTGTCGCCGGCCTCGGTGCGCAACGTCATGGCCGATCTCGAGGATCTGGGGCTGATCGCGGCGCCGCACACCTCGGCCGGGCGGCAGCCGACGCAGCAGGGCCTGCGCTTTTTCGTCGACGCCATGCTCGAAGTGGGGGCGGTGGACGAGGCCGAGCGCAGCCAGATCGCCCGCCAGATCGAGAGCCAGCACCAGAGCCTCGAGGAGATGCTCACCGAGGCCTCCTCGCTGCTGAGCGGGCTCAGCCACGGCGCCGGCGTGGTCATCGCCGCCAAAGCCGACATGGTCCTGCGGCACGTCGAATTCGTGCGCCTCGACGCCAACCAGGCCATGGCCATCCTGGTCGGCCAGGACGGCACCGTGGAAAACCGCGTCGTGCCGCTGCCGCCGGGCCTCACCGCCTCGGCGCTGACGCAGGCCTCCAACTATCTCGCCACCATCGCGGTCGGCCGCACCCTGGCCGAGGCGCGCGCCGAAGTGACGCGCCAGCGCGCCCAGCGCATCGCCGAGCTCGATGAATTGACGCAGCGGCTGGTCGACACCGGCCTCGCCACCCTCAGCGAGGGCAGCACGGCGCAGGCGCCCACCGTCATCGTGCGCGGCCGCTCCAACCTGCTCAACGACGCCATGGAATCCGAGGAGCTCAACCGCATGCGCCGGCTGTTCGACGAGCTCGAACGCCAGGACGGGCTGATCGACCTGCTCGGCGACGCCGAGACCGCCGACGGCGTGCGCATCTTCATCGGCAGCGAGAACAAGCTGTTCTCGCTCTCCGGCTCGTCGGTGATCCTTTCCCCCTATCGCGACGCCAGCGAGAAGGTCATCGGCGTGCTCGGCGTCATCGGCCCCACCCGCCTCAACTATTCCCGCATCGTCCCGGTGGTCGACTATACCGCCCAGGCCATCTCTGCCGTGATGGCGCGGAAGAAATAGTGGCGCGCGCGGCAGTAAAAGGATGTGCGGCCGTAGCCGGGGTGCTGCTGGCCGGGCCTTTGTTCATCCCCGTCCGACGTGCGATCCCTGACGTAGGGTTGAATCTTTCGCCCATCTGGCCGATATCCCGGGTCAAATCGCCGGAACGTCCGGCCAATCCCCAAGTTACAGGACCTGTTATGAGCGACGACACCATGGCGCAGGACGGGTTTGAGCCCCGGCCCGAGATCGAGACGCCGGCGCCCGAAGCCGATCCCGTCGAGGCGCTGCAGAAGGAAAATGCCGATCTCAAGGACCGGCTGCTGCGGCTGGCGGCCGAAATGGAAAATCTGCGCAAGCGCATGGGCCGCGAGATCGAGGACACCCGCGCCTACGCCATCACCAAATTCGCCCGCGACATGCTGACGGCCACCGATTCGCTGAGCCGCGCCCTCGTCGTGCTGCCGGCGGAAACCCGCGACACCGCCGATGGTGCGCTCAAATCGCTGATCGACGGCATCGAGCTCACCGAGCGCGAGATGCAGCGGCTGCTCGCCGTGCACGGCGTCAAGCCGATCGAGGCCGAGGGCCAGAAATTCGATCCGCACAAGCACCAGGCGATGTTCGAGGTGCCCGATCCGACGCGCCCCGAAGGCACCGTGGTGCAGGTGGTGCAGACCGGCTACGCCATCGGCAACCGCGTGCTGCGGCCCGCCATGGTCGGCATCGCCAAGGGCGGCCCCGCCGCCGCCCCTCCCGCCGGCGAGGCCCACATCGACAAGAACGCCTGAACGGTGGTGACCCGCGGGCAGATGCTACGCCCGTTTGGCTGGCAGCGAGTCCGTGGGCTTTCGCGGCGCGCGACGCTTTGTATTCAGGGCTCGTAGCACGGCCTCCGGCTCGTGATCGATTACGGTCAAAAAGACCCGCGACGGCGCATCGACCGGAAAACGCCCTTGTTCCCAATCGCGTATCCGGCCAACGGAGAAGCCGAACGTTTCGGCAAATTTCGGCTGCGAGAAATTGAGCTTTTGCCGGATCGCTTTGACATCGACCTGGTCCGGGATGTGAACGGCGAAACCTTTCCGCTCGCCCTTTAGAAAATCTTCGACCTCATCGAGGCCGCTCATGATCATGTCGAAGGTCTTGGTCATTCCAGCTCAGCTTTCTTCGGGTAGCTCTCGGACATCGTCTTCAGCCGCTTGGCTATGGCAGCACGCTCGGCCGGAGTGATGTTTTCCTTCTGGTTCTTCGCGAACACGCCGACCAGGAACACCGGAAGCGCCGCCGACACATAGTAGGACAGGACGCGATAACCGCCTCGCTTGCCGCCGCCCGGACGCGCGAACCGGAACTTGCGCAGGCCTCCCGTTCCAACAACGAGTTCACCGAGGCTCGGGTCGAGCCCGACAGCCGTAACAATGTCGTACCGCACCGCGTCGGAGACGCCTGCGGCCTTTGCCGTCGCCAAATAGCCGGGCGTCTCGACCACGGTCTGCAAGTCAGGAGTATACGGGATACCCGTAGATAGGACAAGAGCGACGTGCGCTACCCGAGGTCCGCCATCTGCACGCGCTTGACGCCGGCGGCGGTCATCCGGGTCCAGGCGGCCGCGAGCGAGCCGGCGGTGTCGATGGCACGGGTCAGGTCCTCGACGACGATGGCCTCGAACCCGGCCGCGGCGGCGTCTTCGGCGGTCCAGCTCACGCAGAAATCGGTGGCGAGGCCGACCACGAACAGCCGCCGCAAGCCGCGTTCGTTGAGATAGCCGGCAAGCCCGGTCGGCGTCCTGCGGTCGGCCTCGCGGAACCCCGAATAGCTGTCGACCCTGGGGTGGAAGCCCTTGCGCACGATCATCTGGCAGTTGGGCAGCTCGAGCCCGGCGGCGAATGCCGCGCCGTGCGAGCCGATGACGCAATGGTCGGGCCACAGCACCTGCGGGCCATAGGCGAGCGCGATGGTCTCGAACGGCGCCTTGCCGGGGTGGCTCGAGGCGAAGGAGATGTGCCCGGCCGGGTGCCAGTCCTGCGTCTGCACCACGGTTTCGAACCGCCGCGCCAGCGCGTTGACCGGCGCGATGATCTCGTCGCCCCCGGCAACGGCAAGGCTGCCGCCGGGGAGGAAATCGTATTGGATGTCGACGACGACCAGCGCGTCCCCGGCTCCGAGTTTCATGCCGGGCCTACTGCGCTGCCGAGGACGAGGCGGGGGCGGCGCTGGACGATGCGTCGGCCGGCGCCGACGCGCCGCCGTTCAGCACGGCGTTGCAATCGTCGAAGCTGTATTTGGCGTTGGCGCCGCTGCCGGTCACCACGGCGGTGACTTCGGTCACGAGGTCGGTCTTGACCTTGGTGAGCTGTTCCTCGGTGAAGCCGGCGTCGAGATATTTCTGCCCGGCGTCGTCGATCAGCCGGTTGCCGCCGTCGATGAACACCTGCGCCTGGGTGAGCTGCTCGGAGGGCACGCCCGGCGGCGGGTTGGAGAAGGCCGCCACCAGCGCTTCGCCGCACCAGAGCTGCTTGGAGACGTCGTCGCTGACCGTCTGGGCGAAGGCGCCCGTGGAAACGAGCGCCGGCGCGAACGCGAGCGTGAGGATGAACCTGTTCATGAAATTTCCGGTTTGCTGTTGGCGATGCGAGTTAGAGCATATCGGCGCATCAGCGCCAATGGACGACGCTGGGCGCCCTTTGGCCGGACCAATGTGGCCGAAGTCAGACCGCGGCAAAGCCCCGGAAAATAACGGGTGTGGCGCTTGCAGGCCAAAAACCCCGCCCCTATATACGCCCCGAGGCCCGGCGACGGGTCGAAATCCCAAATTCAGCGAGGAGCCCGACGCCCCACGCGGGGTCAGCGTAACTGCCGAAATGCTTTGGAGTTCGCGGGTCCGGGTTCGCTTAGGAAAGAGGCACAAATAATGGCTAAAGTAATCGGTATCGACCTCGGCACCACCAATAGCTGCGTCGCGGTGATGGAGGGGAGCACCTACAAGGTCATCGAGAATTCCGAGGGTGCGCGCACCACGCCCTCGATGGTGGCGTTCACCAAGGATGGCGAGCGTCTCGTCGGCCAGCCGGCCAAGCGCCAGGCGGTCACCAATCCCGAGGGTACGCTGTTCGCGGTCAAGCGCCTGATCGGCCGCCGCTACGACGACCCGATGGTCGAAAAAGACAAGCATCTGGTGCCGTTCAAGATCGTCCGCGCCGACAATGGCGACGCCTGGGTCGAGGTCGACGGCAAGAAGATGTCGCCGGCGGAAGTCTCGGCGATGATCCTCACCAAGATGAAGGAAACCGCCGAGGCCTACCTCGGCGAGAAGGTCGCGCAGGCGGTGATCACCGTGCCGGCCTATTTCAACGATTCCCAGCGCCAGGCCACCAAGGACGCCGGCAAGATCGCCGGCCTCGACGTGCTGCGCATCATCAACGAGCCGACGGCGGCGGCGCTCGCCTACGGCCTCGACAAGAAGAATTCCGGCACCATCGCGGTCTATGACCTCGGCGGCGGCACCTTCGATATCTCGGTGCTCGAGATCGGCGACGGCGTGTTCGAGGTGAAGTCCACCAACGGCGACACCTTCCTGGGCGGCGAAGATTTCGACATGCGCCTGGTCGACTACCTGGCCGACGAGTTCAAGAAGGACCAGGGCATCGACCTGCGCAAGGACAAGCTGGCGCTGCAGCGTCTCAAGGAAGCGGCCGAAAAGGCCAAGATCGAGCTGAGCTCGGCCACCCAGACCGAGATCAATCTGCCGTTCATCACGGCCGATGCCTCCGGTCCCAAGCACCTGACCACCAAGCTCACCCGCGCCAAGTTCGAATCGCTGGTCGACGACCTGATCCAGAAGACCGTCGAGCCCTGCAGGCAGGCGCTCAAGGATGCCGGCGTCAACGCCAGCCAGATCGACGAAGTCGTGCTGGTCGGCGGCATGACCCGCATGCCCAAGGTCATCGAGGTGGTGAAGTCCTTCTTCGGCAAGGAGCCGCACAAGGGCGTCAACCCCGACGAGGTCGTGGCGGCCGGTGCGGCCATCCAGGCCGGCGTGCTGCAGGGCGACGTCAAGGACGTGCTGCTGCTCGACGTGACCCCGCTGAGCCTCGGCATCGAGACGCTGGGCGGCGTGTTCACCCGGCTGATCGACCGCAACACCACCATCCCGACCAAGAAGAGCCAGGTCTTCTCGACCGCCGAGGACAACCAGAGCGCGGTGACCATCCGCGTCTTCCAGGGCGAACGCGAGATGGCGGCCAACAACAAGCTGCTCGGCAATTTCGACCTCGCCGGCATCCCCCCGGCGCCGCGCGGCGTGCCGCAGATCGAAGTCACCTTCGACATCGACGCCAACGGCATCGTCAATGTTTCGGCCAAGGACAAGGGCACCGGCAAGGAGCAGCAGATCCGCATCCAGGCCTCGGGTGGCCTGAGCGACGCCGACATCGACCGCATGGTCAAGGAAGCCGAGGCGAACGCCGCGTCCGACAAAGCCAAGCGCGAGGCGGTCGAGGCCAAGAACCAGGCCGAGAGCCTGATCCACTCGACCGAGAAGTCGCTCAAGGACTATGGCGACAAGGTCGGCGCCGACGAGAAGTCCGCCATCGAGACGGCCCTGGCCGATCTCAAGGGCGTGCTCGAGGGCGAGGATGCCGAGGCCATCAAGGACAAGACCAACGCCCTGGCCGAGGCGTCGATGAAGCTCGGCGAGGCCATGTACAAGGCCAGCCAGGCGGAAGCCGAAGCCAAGGCCTCGGGCGGCGCCAAGCCGGCCGACGACGATGTCGTCGACGCCGACTTCGAGGAAGTGAAGGACGACAAGAAGTCGGCCTGAGCCTCATGCTCGCGCAGTTTGGCACATAACAAAGGGCGCTGCGGGTCTCCCGCGGCGCCTTCATTTTGGATAAGACCATTCGCGATTGGTCGGATCGCGTGGGCGCAGCGGAACAAAGACTTCGATGGCTAAAGCCGACTATTACGACGTGCTCGGGGTGCAGAAGGGGGCGGACGAAGCTGCGCTCAAGGGCGCCTACCGCAAGCTCGCCATGCAGTTCCATCCGGACCGCAATCCCGGCAACACCGAGGCCGAGCACCGCTTCAAGGAAATCAACGAAGCCTACGACACGCTGAAGGACCCGCAGAAGCGCGCCGCCTACGACCGCTTCGGCCACGCCGCCTTCGAGCAGGGCGGCTTCGGCCGCGCCAATGGCGCCGCCGGCTTCGGGCCGGAATTCGCCTCCTCGATGTCCGACATCTTCGAGGACATCTTCGGCGACTTCATGGGCGGTGGCCGCGGCCGCGGCAGTCAGCAATCGCGCCTGCGCGGCTCCGACCTCCGCTACAATCTCGAGATCAGCCTCGAGGAGGCGTTCCTCGGCCGCACCGTCGAGATCGACGTGCCGACGCTGGTCACCTGCCACACCTGCGACGGCTCCGGCGCCAAGCCGGGCACCGGCATGTCCACCTGCAAGCATTGCGGCGGTCACGGCAAGGTGCGCGCGGCGCAGGGCTTCTTCACCATCGAGCGCACCTGTCCGGTGTGCCAGGGCCGCGGCCAGATCCTCGAACAGCCCTGCACCGATTGCGGCGGCCAGGGGCGGCGGCAGGAAAACCGCAAGCTCAGCGTCGACGTGCCGCGCGGCATCGAGGATGGCACCCGCATCCGCCTCGCCAACGAGGGCGAGGCCGGCCTGCGCGGCGGTCCGCCGGGCGATCTCTACATCTTCGTGTCGGTGAAGCCGCACGACCTCTTCCACCGCGACGGCGCCGATCTCTATGCCCGCGTCCCCATCGCCATGACCACCGCCGCGCTCGGCGGCGAGTTCGAGGTGCCCACCCTCGACGGCGCCCGCGCCAAGGTGAAGGTGTCGCCCGGCACCCAGCCCGGCCAGCGCGTGCGCCTCAAATCCAAGGGCATGCCGGTGCTGCGCAGCAAGGACACCGGCGACCTCTACGTCCAGCTCGACGTCGAGACGCCGCAGAACCTCACCCGCCGCCAGCGCGAGCTGCTGGAGGAATTCCACAAGCTGACGACCAAGGACACCTCGCCGACCAGCGACGGGTTCTTCGCCAAGCTGAAGAACATCTTCGAGGCGTGACCTACGCGGTCCGGCACACCCACGGAGTCATTCCCGCGACAGCGGGAACCTCCGTTGGCCGCGGGTGCTGTGATCCCGGCGCGCAGAGCCGGGCGACGCCCGGCCCGACGACTGAGCCTTCTTTCCTGTCCCGTCAACGGAAGGTCCCGCTTGCGCGGGAATGACCCGGTGTAGCATGCCAGAACCAGCTTCTACTCAGCCCCGGACCGCCGTCACCCTCTGCGGCTCGCTGCGCACCGGCTCGATCAACGAGCATCTGCGCCGCCACCTGTCGGCAAAGCTGCGCGAGGCGGGCGTCGCCGTCACCGATCTCGACCTCAACGATTTTGCCCTGCCGGTGTTCGACCAGGACATCGAGGACGCCGGCGAGACCCCCGAGGCCGCCGGAGCGCTCGCCGATCTGTTCTGCACGCACGACATCGTGCTCATCGTCTCGCCCGAATACAATGGCGGCGTCACCCCGCTCGTCGCCAACACCATCTCCTGGGTCAGCCGGCAGAAGCCCAATCCGTTCAAGCATGCGGTGTTCGGCATCGCCGGCATGAGCGACGGCAAATACGCCACGCTGTTTGCGCTCTCGCATCTGCGCGACAGCCTCAGCAAGCTCGGCGCGCTGGTGGTGCCGACCCTGCTCGGACTCGGTCCCTATCCGGACGTGTTCACCGACGGCGCCCCCAACGAAGCCAACATCCAGTGGAAGGTCGGCCAGATGGTGCGCGAGCTCACGCACTTTTCGCGCGGCGGCATCTGAGATGTACGCGCTCTACGTGACGCATCCGCAGGTGCGCATGGACCCGGCGGTGCCGGTGCCGCATTGGGGCCTGTCGGACAAGGGGCGGGCCCGCGCCGAAGCGTTCGCCCGCCATCCCCTGGCGCTGGCGGCGCGCCGCATCATCAGCAGCCGCGAGACCAAGGCGCTCGAGCTCGCGGCGATCCTCGCCGCCGCCTCGGGCGCCCCGGTCGAGCACGCCGACGCCTTCAACGAGAACGACCGTAGCGCCACCGGCTACGTGTCCGCCGAGCGCTTCGAGCGATTGGCCGACGCCTTTTTCGGCCACCCCGACGACGCGGTCGAAGGCTGGGAGACGGCGCGGCACGCCCAGGCGCGCATCGTCGCCGCGGTCGAGGCGGCGCTGGCCGCGCACGATCCGGCGCAGCCGCTGCTGTTTGCCGGCCACGGCGCCGTCGGCACGCTGCTCAAATGCGCGCTGGGCAGCCGCGCCATCGCCCGCGCCGAGGATCAGCGGCGCATCGGCGATCCGGGCGGCGGCAATGTGCTGGCGATCCGCCTCGCCGACCGGGCGCTGCTCTGCGACTGGACCGCGATGGAGCGCCTGCCGGAACAGATCGCCGGGCTTTAGCTGGCGCGCGTCTGGTGCCCGTTGCCCCCACCCCGGCCCCTCCCCGCAAACGGGGGAGGGGGCGATAGAACCGCATTTTTGATGTTTCAGTCGGGCTCCCCTCCCCCTTGCGGGGAGGGGATGGGGGTGGGGGCCACACCCACCGAAGCCCATCGCATCGCGAAGGCCTTAGCTCGGGGCCTTCGCCTCGGCGGCGAGCTTCTGGCGCAGCGCCGGGTCGAGATCGTGCCAGCGCACGCCGCGCACCGCCCCGGCCAGCGCCAGCCGCGTCGACACGCAGGCATCGTCGGGCAGCACGGCGCGCAGCCGCCGGAACGCCGCGGCGTCGCCCAGCCGCCGAAGCTCGGCGCTGCTGCCGATCCCCGCCGTCTGCAGCCGCCGCGCCAGCACCTTGCCAATATTGGGCAGCGTTTCGAGATCGCTCATCGTCCCTCCGTCTTTGCCGGCACGTGCTCGCCGAGCCCGAACAGGTCGATCGCATCCTCGAACGCCAGCTTCAGCCGGTCGAGCCGCGCCGGATCGTGCTCGACCTCGCGCAGCCGCACCGGCCCTGCCAGCGGCGCCCGCGCCACCAGCTCGCGCCCCGCCTCGGTGATCGCCACCAGCCGCGCCCGCTTGTCGCGGCCGTCGCGGGTCACGGTGCAAAGCCCCATCGTGCGCAATTCGTCGATCGACTGGCCCAGCGTCGCCGGGTGCATCACCAGCGATTTGCGCAGCGCCGCCAGCGGCAGGGCCGGGCGTTCGCCCAGGATGCGCAGCACCGCCAGCTGCAGTCCGGTGATGCCGAATTGCTTGCGCAGCGTCTGGTTGAAGCTCTGGATCGCGGCCTCGAGCCGGACCCAGGCGACGACGGCGGAAAGGGCTTGCTGCTGCATGGCATATATTATGGCAGCATAATAGCTGCGCCGCAAGCTGCTATGCCGTCATAGCAGCGAGGAAGCGCCGGGCGTTGCGCGCGATCCGGCCGCACCCGGCAGTGGAAATGCCGGCCCGCGGGCCCGTCTAGGCGAACCGTCAGTAGGCCTCTGCGCGACGCCGGCGGCTTACATCGCCGCGAGCGCCGCGGCGATGCGAAGAATGCTGCTCCAGCTGCGCTGCGTCATGCGCGCGCCCACCGTCTTTTCCACCGTCAGCCGGCTCGTCGACGCCGCCCCGCCATAGTCGATGATCAGATGGTTGGAGAGCATCGTCAGCCGCTCCGGGCCGCGATAGTGCAGATATGCGGCCGGCCAGCTCGGGTCCTTGTGGAAGAAGCAGACGCCGAGCTGCGCCGGCCGTTCGGCGGCGGCATCGGGGAAAGGCGCGGCGTCGATCAGCTTGCGGAATTGCCGTGCGGTGCGGGTGAACACGTCGTTGGCGAGCCCGAACCCCGTGATGGCGTCGCCGACGAGGCGCTCCACCTCCGCCTGCGGCCGGGGCGAGGCGAACACCAGATTGCCGGTGTTGCCGATGGTACTCACCGTCTCGAGCCCGGCCGCACTGCATGCCGTGGCCAGCCGGCCGAGCGGCATCGCCGCATGCGTGACCGGGCCGATGGCGCGCAGCAGCGCGACGTAGGCGGTCACGAGATCTCGAATTCGCACCAATGGCTGTAAGGCCGGTCGGGCGTGATGATGATCGAGGGGAAATGCGGGTGGTGCATGGCGTCGGGGAACGCCTGGTCCTCGAGGCAGAAGCCGGAATATTGCCCGTAGCGCCTGCCGTTGAGGCCGGGCACCGGCACGTCGGTGGTGAGCGCATTGTAGAACTGCAGCCCCGGCCGGTCCGACCACAGCCGCAGCGTCAGATCGCCGTCCGGCGAGGTCACCTCGGCGATCGGGTCGGCAACGTCGCGACCGGCGTCGAGCACGAAATTGCCGTCATAGCCGATCGGCGCGCCGTTGCCGTCGCGCAGCGTGCGCGGCGCCAGGAAGTCGCGCTCGCTGCCCGGTCTCACCTCGAGGATATTGCCCGTCGGCACCAGGTCCGGTCCGGTCTCGGTATAGGCGTGCGCCGCGATGCGGTAGCGATGGTCGAGGATGTGGTCGCCGCTGCCGAGGTTGAAATACTGATGCTGCACCAGGCTCAGCGGCGTCGGCCGGTCGGCGGTGGCGCCGAGCTCGAGCCGCAGCTTGTTGCCGTCGAGCCGGTAGGTCGCCTTCATCTTCACCGTGCCGGGGTAGCCGGCATCGCCGTCCGGCGAGGTCAGCGAGAACACCACGGCGTTGGTGGCGTCGTCCGGTTCGGCCTCCCACACCAGCCGGCCGATGCCGTTGGGCCCGCCATGCAGTGAGCTCGTGCCGTGGTTGGCCGGCAGATGGTAGGTCTTGCCGTCGAGCTCGAAGCTCGCGCCGCGCACGCGGTTGGCGACGCGCCCGGCCAGCGAGCCGAAATGCGGCGAATGCTCGGGATAGTCGTCGAACTGCTCGAAGCCCAGCACCACGTTGCGCCGGCCCCCCTTGACCGGCACCCGCCAGTCGCGCACCACCACGCCCCAATTGATGAGGTCGACTTCGGCGCCGGTGCTGGACACGAGCGTGAACTGGTCGACGCGCTTGCCGTCATAGCTGCCGAAAGACTTCACCGCGACCATCTGTTCCTCCGCCGTTCCGGGTGACGATGTAGCCCGGATAACCTTGCCCCACCAAGCCGAAATCGGTTGACGGGACAAGGCTTGCGCCGCAACGTCCACACTATCAGGAGGTCGGATTTGGACGACAAGCTGGAGGGGCGGCGCGCCACCGTGCACGATGTGGCGCGCACCGCCGGGGTCTCGCTCGCCACCGTCGACCGCGTGCTCAATGCGCGTCCCGGGGTGCGGCCGGAAACCGCCGAAAAGGTCGAGGCCGCGATCAAGGCCCTGGACTTTCGCCGCGATCTTTCCGCTTCGCTCCTGGCGCGCGCCCGCGACCTGCGCGTGGTGTTCCTCATCCCCGGCGGCAGCAACGCCTTCATGGAAAGCCTCACCGCCGCCATCGCCCGCCGCGCCCGCGCCACCCGCAACGAGCGGCTGACGCTGGCGGCGGTGCAATACCATGCGCTCGATCCCTCGGCCCTGGTTGCCCGGCTCGACGGCCTCGGCGCCCGCGAGGCCGATTGCGCCGTGGTGGTGGCGCCCGACGATCCGGCGGTGGCCAGGGCCATCGACGCCGTCACCCGCCGCGGCGTCGCCGTGCTCACCCTGGTCTCCGACCTGCCCGGCTCGGCCCGCCGGCAGTTCATCGGCATCGACAACCAGGCCGCCGGCCGCAGCGCCGCCTCGCTGCTCGGCCGCTTCTGCGCTTCGGGCAAGGTCGGCATCATCGCCGGCTCGCTCGGCCTGCGCGACCATCGCGAGCGCTTCGAGGGCTTTTCCGGCGTTCTCGGGCGCGAATTCGCCCAGCTCAAGGTCGTCGGCCCGGTCGAAGGCTTCGACGACGATGCCGCCACGGAGGCCGCCGCCATGAGCATGCTCGAGGCGCATCCGGATTTGTCGGGCATCTACAGCCTCGGCGCCGGCAATGCCGGGCTGGTGGCCGCGCTCGGCCGCACTCACCGCGCCGGCAATATCCGCGTCGTCGCGCACGAGCTCACCGACACCACCCGCGACGCGCTGCGCGCCGGCACGCTCGACGTGGTGCTCGACCAGAATCCGGACGGCGAAATCCGCGCCGCCATCGCCGCCGCCCGGCAGGTGGCGCTGTCGCCGGACGCCGAGATTCACTCCGACCCCATTGAAATCGGCATTTTCCTGCGCGACAATTTGCGTTAAGGCCAAACGGCAGCAGCGATATGGCGGCGCCGCTTCGGGAGGGGACCATCAGCATGCGATCGGCATCGAGCACCTTGGCCGGCCTCTGTCTGAGACAGCGTGAGGTACGTGCCTCATGACCTATCTCGGGCTCGATATCGGCACCTCGGGCGTCAAGGCCATCCTGATCGACCGCGCCGGCGCGCCGCTGGGCGAGGCGACGGCCAGATCGGTCGAGCCGGTGCGCCCGCATCCGGGCTGGTCCGAGCAGAATCCGGCCGATTGGTGGACCGCCTGCCTCGCCGCCGTCGACGCGCTGGGCCAGGCGCATCCGGCCGCGCTCGCGGCGGTGCGCGGCATCGGCCTCTCCGGTCACATGCATGGCGCGGTGCTGCTCGGCAGCAATGACGAGGTGCTGCGCCCCTGCATTTTGTGGAACGACGGCCGCGCCGCCGCCGAATGCGCCGAGATGGAACGGGCGCTGCCCACCCTGCGCGACATCGCCGGCAACATCGCCATGCCCGGCTTCACCGCGCCCAAGATCGCCTGGGTGCGCAAGCACGAGCCCGAGGTCTACGCGAAGCTCGCCCGGGTGCTGCTGCCCAAGGCCTATGTGCGCCTGCTGATGACCGGCGAGCATGTCGAGGAGATGAGCGACGCCTCCGGCACGCTCTGGCTCGACGTCAAAAAGCGCGACTGGTCCGACGATCTGCTCGCCGTTACCGGCCTCACCCGCGCCCACATGCCGCGCCTCGTCGAAGGCTCGGCGCCCTCGGGCGAGCTGAGCTCCGAGCTTCGCCGGCGCTGGGGCATGACCGGCACGGTCGTGGTGGCGGGCGGTGCCGGCGACAACGCCGCTGCGGCCTGCGGCATCGGTGCCATCCGCCCGGGCGAGGGCTTCGTGTCACTCGGCACCTCCGGCGTGCTGTTCGTCAGCAACGACCGCTTCCGCCCCAACACCGCCGGCGCCGTGCACGCCTTCTGCCACGCCATCCCCGCCACCTGGCACCAGATGGGCGTGATCCTTTCCGCCACCGACAGCCTCAACTGGCTCTCGACCGTCACCGGCAGGAAGCAGGCCGAGCTTTCGGCCGCCGCCGAAGCAAGCTTCACGGGGCCGGGCGAAGAAATCTTCCTGCCCTATCTCAGCGGCGAGCGCACCCCGCACAACAATGCCGGCGCCCGCGGCAGCTTCGTCGGCCTGAGCCATCTCAGCGACCAGGCCAGGCTGGCGCAGGCGGTGATGGAGGGCGTCGCCTTCGCCTTCCGCGACTGCCAGCGCGTGCTGAACGCCGCTGGAACGACATTCGACCGGCTGCTCGCCGTCGGCGGCGGCAGCCGGTCGGCGCTGTGGCTGAAGCTCATCGCCACCAATCTCGACATCGAGATCGCGCTGCCCGAGGACGGCGATTTCGGCGGTGCCCTCGGCGCCGCCCGCCTCGGCCTCTGCGCCGCCGAAGCCGCCGATCCTGCCGCGGTGATGACCATGCCGCCGATCCGCCAGATCATCGCGCCCGACGCCGCGCTGCGCGACGCCTACACCGCCCAATACGCACGCTACCGCGCGCTCTATCCTGCCATCGAGGAGGCCCATAAGTGACCGATTTCTTCAAGGGGATCAAACCCGTAACCTACAAGGGCCCGCGCTCGAAGGATCCGCTGGCCTACCACCATTACAACAAGGACGAGCTCGTCCTCGGCAAGCGCATGGAAGACCACATCCGCCCGGCGGTGGCCTATTGGCACAGCTTCGCCTGGGAGGGCGGCGATCCGTTCGGCGGCCGCACCTTCGACCGGCCGTGGTTCGGCAAGGGCATGGAGGGGGCCAAGCTCAAGGCCGACGTGGCCTTCGAGCTGTTCGACATCCTCGACGTGCCGTTCTTCTGCTTCCACGACGTCGACATCGCTCCCGAGGGTGACACCCTCGCCGAGAGCAGCCGCAATGTGCGCGTCATCGGCGACATCTTTGCGAAAAAGATGCAGAAGTCGCGCACCCGCGTGCTGTGGGGCACGGCCAACATGTTCTCCAACCGCCGCTACATGGCGGGCGCCGCCACCAACCCCGACCCGGACGTCTTCGCCTATGCCGCCGGCCAGGTGAAGACCGCGCTCGAGCTCACCCATGAGCTCGGCGGCGAGAACTACGTTCTATGGGGCGGCCGCGAGGGCTACGAGACGCTGCTCAACACCGACATGCGGCAGGAGCGCGCGCAGGCCGGCCGCTTCCTGACGCTGGTCATCGAGCACGCCAAAAAGATCGGTTTCAAGGGCACCATCCTGATCGAGCCCAAGCCGCAGGAGCCGACCAAGCACCAATACGACTACGACGTCGCCACCGTGTACGGCTTCCTCAAGGATTTCGGCCTCGAAAAGGAGGTCAAGGTCAACATCGAAGTCGGCCACGCCTTCCTCGCCGGCCATTCCTTCGAGCACGAGCTGCACCTCGCCCGCTCGCTCGGCATCCTCGGCTCGGTCGACGCCAACCGCAACGATCTGCAGTCCGGCTGGGACACCGACCAGTTCCCCAACAACCCGGGCGAAATGACGCTGGCCTTCTACGAGATCCTGAAGAATGGCGGGCTCGGCAATGGCGGCTTCAATTTCGATGCCAAGGTGCGCCGCCAGTCGCTCGATCCGGTCGATCTCGTGCATGGCCATGTCGGCGGCCTCGACGTGCTGGCCCGCGGCCTCAAATCCGCGGCGGCGCTGATCGAGGACGGCACCTACGACAAATTCGTCGCCGACCGCTACGCCGGCTGGCAGGACAAGGAGGCCAAGGCCATGCTTGCCGGCAAGCGCAGCCTCGAGCAGATCGCCGCCCGCGTCGACAAGCAGAACATCAATCCAGAGCCGCGCTCCGGCCGGCAGGAATATCTCGAAAACCTGGTCAACCGCTTCGTGTAAACCAGTACAAAAGATGTCATTCCCGCGACAGCGGGGACCCATTCTTCCTCTTGCGCCAGAACGAAATTGGGTCCCCGCTGTCGCGAGGATGACATCTGGTGGAGAGGACGCATCGAGGACGAAAGATGCCCACGCTCCGCAACCCCATCCTCCCCGGCTTCAACCCCGATCCCTCGATCCTGCGCGTCGGCGACGACTACTACATCGCCACCTCCACCTTCGAGTGGTACCCGGGCGTGCAGATCCACCACAGCCGCGATCTCGCCAATTGGGACCTTGTCACCCGCCCGCTGACCCGCAAGAGCCAGCTCGACATGCGCGGCGACCCCGACAGCTGCGGTATCTGGGCGCCCTGCCTCAGCCACGATGGAACGCAGTTCTGGCTGGTCTATACCGACGTCAAGCGCAAGGACGGCTCGTTCAAGGACGCGCACAATTACATCGTCACCGCGCCGGCGATCGAGGGGCCGTGGTCCGATCCGGTCTACATCAATTCCTCGGGCTTCGATCCCTCGCTGTTCCACGACGACGACGGCCGCAAATGGTTCGTCAACATGCTGTGGGACCATCGCGTGCGGCCGCTGCTGTTCGCCGGCATCGCGCTGCAGGAATACGATCCCGAGGCGCAAAAGCTGGTCGGCGAGCGCAAGAACATCTTCACCGGTACCGACCTCAAGCTGGTCGAAGGCCCGCATCTCTATAAAAAGAACGGCTGGTACTATCTGCTCACCGCCGAAGGCGGCACCGGCTACGAGCACGCCGTCACCTTCGCCCGCTCGCGCCGGATCGATGGCCCCTACGAGCTGCATCCGCTCAAATATCTCGTCACCGCCAAGGACACGCCGCTCAATCCGCTGCAGCGCGCCGGCCATGGCGATTGGGTCGACACCCCCGATGGCCGCTCCTACCTCGTCCACCTCACCGGCCGCCCGACGACGCAGAAGCGCCGCTGCGTGCTCGGCCGCGAGACCGCCATCCAGGAACTCGAATGGCGCGACGACGGCTGGCCCTGGCTCAAATCCGGCGGCAACGTGGCGCAGCTCGAGGTCGATGTGCCCGGCACGCGCGACGAACAGAAATATTGGGCCGAGCAGCGCTACGATTTCAGCGAGGGCCTGCACCAGGATTTCCAGTGGCTCAGAACGCCCGAGACCGAACGGATATTCGCGGTCGAAGGCGACAGGCTTCGCCTCTATGGCCGCGAATCCATCGGCTCGTGGTTCGAGCAGGCGCTGGTGGCGCGCCGGCAGACGCATTTTTCCTTCGATGCCGAGGTGACGGTCGACTTCGCGCCCACCGACGAGCGGCAGTTCGCTGGCCTCACCGGCTACTATTCGCGCTATAATTTCCACTACCTCACCATTACCGCCCATTCCGACGGCCGGCGCGAGCTGTTGATCATGAGCTCGATCGTCTCCTGGCCCGACGGCAGGCTGACCTATCCCGCCGCGCCGGTGCCGCTGCCCCCGGCCGGCAAGGTGCGCCTGAAGCTCGAAATCCGCGGCCCGGCGCTGCAGTTCTTCTACGCCCTCGAAGGCGGCGACTGGACCGCGATCGGCCCGGTGCTCGATGCCTCCATCCTTTCGGACGAATGCGGCGGCCACGCCGAGCACGGCAGCTTCACCGGCGCCTTCGTCGGCATGGCCGCCTCCGACCTCAATGGAACGGCGCTCCACGCCGACTTCACCGACTTCGTCTACCGCCCCGTGCAGCACGACAGCGATCGCTACTGACACCCGACTCCGCGGTCGAGCCTCCCCTCTCCCCTCCGGGGAGAGGGTGCCTCGCGCCAGCGAGGCGGGCGAGGGGCCGTCGCACAATGTCGCAGTCGGGCAAGTCGTCCTATCTTGCGGCATAGCGGGGAAACCCCCGCCGCCGCTGTTGGTATTTTCCGCCAAAGCCCCTAAGTTCGCGAGCTTTCCCGCGACCAGCCCGCAGCCTGATGGACCAGACGCCCTTCGACACCGCCGAACCGCCCGAGCCCGTCGCCGGCCCGGTGACGCCGATGATGGGGCAGTATCTCGAGATCAAGGGGCTCAATCCGGGCTACCTGCTGTTCTACCGGATGGGCGATTTCTACGAGATGTTCTTCGACGACGCCGAAACCGCCTCGGCGGCGCTTGGCATCGTGCTCACCAAGCGCGGCAAGCATCAGGGCGCCGACATTCCGATGTGCGGCGTGCCGGTGCACGCGGCGCAGGATTACCTCAAAAAGCTCATCGCCCTCGGCCATCGCGTCGCCATCTGCGAGCAAATCGAGGACCCGGCCGAGGCCAGGAAGCGCGGCAGCAAATCGCCGGTGAAGCGCGACGTGGTGCGGCTGGTGACGCGCGGCACCATCACCGAGGACGATCTGCTGCCCGCTCGCGCCAGCAATTTCCTCGCCGCGCTGGCCATGCTCCGGCAGGGCGACGCCGATTTCGCCCTCGCCTTCGCCGACGTTTCCACCGGCGAGCTCACGGTGCTGCCGCTCGGCGCGGCGGCGCTGGCCGATGAGCTGGCCCGCATCGATCCGGCCGAGCTGCTCTTTGCCGACGCCACGCAGCAGGCGTTGCGGGACCTCAAAATCGTGCCGCCGGGCGTCACCGTGGTGCTGCCGCTCGAGGCCTTCGACTCCGGCGCCGCCACCGCACTCATCGACGCCGCCTTCGCCGGCGCGGTCGATGCCTCCGCCTTCACCCGCGTCGAACGCGCCGCGCTCGGGGCCCTGCTGGGCTACATCCGGGAAAGTCAGAAGGGCGTGGCGGTGGCGCTGCGCCCGCCCTCCACCGAGCGGCTGCAGGCGCACATGGCCATCGACGCCTCGACCCGCGCCTCGCTCGAGCTGCTGGTCACCCAGCGCGGCAGCCTCAAGGGCTCGCTGCTCGCCGAGATCGATTGCTGCGTCACCCCGGCCGGCTCGCGCCTCCTCGCTCGCCGGCTCAGTGCCCCGCTCTGCGATCCGGCGGCAATCAACGCCCGTCTCGACGCCGTCGTGGCGCTGGTGGGCGAAACCATCCTCGCCACCCGGCTGCGCGGCGCGCTCAAATCCGTGCCCGACCTCACCCGCGCGCTGACCCGGCTGGCGCTCGGCCGCGGCGGCCCGCGCGACCTCGACGCCGTGGCCCGCGCCATCGCCGGCGCCGGCGAGCTCGCGGCGGCGCTCCGTGGCCTCGACGCGGCGCCGGCGGTGCTGGCCGGCATCGGCGCCACGCTCGCCACCGCGCCCATTGCCCTCGCCGCCGAGCTGGCCGGCGCCCTCGACGACGAGCTGCCGCTCCTCAGCCGCGACGGCGGCTTCGTGCGCAAAGGCTATGACGCAGGCCTCGATGCCGAGCGGGCGCTGGCGTCGGAGACCCGCGCCGTGGTGGCGGCGCTGCAGGCGCGGCTCGTCGCCGAGACCGAGATCAAATCCCTGAAGATCCGCCACAACGGCGTGCTCGGCTATTTCGTCGAGGTGCCGGCGGGGCAGGGCAACAAGCTGCTCGAAGAGCCGCACCGCCAGGCCTTCATCCACCGCCAGACGCTGGCCTCGGCCATGCGCTTCACCACCCCCGAGCTCGCCGAGCTCGAGGGCCGCATCGCCCGTGCCCACGAAAAGGCGCTCGAGCTCGAAACCGCGATCTTCGCCCGGCTGGTCGCCGCGACCCTAGGCGAAACCGACACGCTCCGCGCCCTCGCCGACGCGCTGGCCGAGCTCGACGTCACCGCCGGCCTCGCTCATCTCGCCGCCGCCCGCGGCTTCTGCCGGCCGGTGGTCGACGAGACGCTGGCGTTCGAAATCAGGGGCGGCCGCCACCCGGTGGTCGAAACCACCGTCAAGGCGGCGGGCCAGCCCTTCGTGGCCAACGACACCGACCTCACGGGCGGCGCCCTGTGGCTGGTGACCGGCCCCAACATGGGCGGCAAATCGACCTTCCTGCGCCAGAACGCGCTGATCGCCATCCTGGCGCAGATCGGCAGCTTCGTGCCCGCCGACAGCGCCCGCATCGGCGTCGTCGACCGCGTGTTCTCGCGCGTCGGCGCCTCCGACGACATCGCCCATGGCCGCTCGACCTTCATGGTCGAGATGGTCGAAACCGCCGCCATCCTCAATCGCGCCACCAGCAGATCGCTGGTCATCCTCGACGAGATCGGCCGCGGCACCGCCACCTTCGACGGCCTCTCCATCGCCTGGGCGGCGGTCGAGGCGCTGCACGACGACACCCGCTGCCGGGCCCTGTTCGCCACCCACTTCCACGAGATGACCGGGCTGGCCAAGACCCTGGCTCGGGTCCGCAACGTCACCATGGCGGTGCGCGAATGGGAGGGCGAAGTGGTGTTCCTGCACGAAGTGGTGCCGGGCGCCGCCGACCGCTCCTACGGCATCCAGGTGGCGCGGCTCGCCGGCCTGCCCGAAACCGTGCTGGCCCGCGCCCGGCAGGTGCTGGGTGTGCTCGAAAGCCGCTCTTCCGGCCATTCCGCGCCCATGCTAGACGATCTGCCGCTTTTCGCGGCGGCGCCGCCGCCGAAAAAGCCGGAAATTAATGCTCTCGATGCCATGCTCGACCAGGTGCGCCCCGACGATCTCTCCCCCCGCGAGGCGCTCGAGCTGATCTACGAGCTGAAGAAAGCACGCGATGCCGGTCGCCGAAGCTGAACTTCGCCCCAAAAAGGCGCAGTTCCACCTGAAAACCGCCGACGCCATCCTCGCCGACATCCTGGCGGCGCTGGGCCAGGAGTCGCCGAAGTCGGCGGCCGCCCGCGCCGTCGTCCTCGCCACCATGCGCCGCACCCTGGCCGATGCGCGCCAGTCGGCCATCGCCGAGCTCGAGGCGACGGGCAAGGGCACCCGCTGCGCCCAGAATTTGAGCGCGGCGGAAGACGAGATCATCCGCGCCATCCATCTGTTCGCCATCCGCCACGTCTATCCGGTCGACAACCCGTCCGGCGCCGAGGCGATTTCCATCGCCGCCGTCGGCGGCTACGGACGCGGCACGCTGGCGCCGGGCTCCGACATCGATTTGCTGTTCATCCTGCCCTACAAGCAGACGCCCTGGGGCGAGCAGGTCACCGAATACATCCTCTATATGCTGTGGGATCTGGGCCAGAAGGTCGGCCACGCCGTGCGCTCGGTCGACGATTGCATCCGCATGGCGCGCGCCGACATGACGGTGCGCACCGCCACCCTCGAGGCGCGCTACCTCACCGGCGAAAAAACCCTGTTCGATGCGCTGGTGAAGCGCTTCGAGACCGAGATCATGCCCAGGACCGGCCCCGAATTCATCGCCGCCAAGATGGCCGAGCGCGAGGAGCGGCACCGCCAGATGGGCAACACCCGCTACGTGGTCGAGCCCAACATCAAGGACGGCAAGGGCGGGCTGCGCGACTTGCACACCCTGTTCTGGATCGGCAAATACGTCTACCGCGTCAAGACCGCCGCCGAGCTGGTCGACAAGGGCGTGTTCCAGGCCGACGAATACCGGCTGTTCCAGCGCGCGGAAAACTTCCTCTGGGCCATCCGCTGCAACCTGCACGTTCTCACCGGACGCGCTGATGAAAAACTGACCTTCGAGCTGCAGCCCGAGCTCGCCGCCCGCCTCAATTTCGCCGACCGGCCGGGCATGCTCGGGGTCGAGCGCATGATGAAGCGCTACTTCCTCGTCGCCAAGGACGTGGGCGACCTCACCCGCATCTTCTGCACCAGCCTCGAATTCGACCACGCCAAGCCGCTCGACATGTTCGGCCGCGTCACCGGCATCTTCCGGCGCGGCCGGGTGGCGATCAAGGGCGAGCCCGATTTCGTCATCGATTCCGGCCGCCTCAACACCGCGCGCCCGGAGACCTTCGAGGCCGATCCGCTGGCGATCATCAGGAGCTTCCTCGTCGCCGGCCGCAACGACCTGCTGTTCCATCCCGACGCCATCAAGCAGATCCGCCGCTCGCTGCACCTGGTCGATCGCGCCGTGCAGAACGACCCCCGGGCCAATGCCTGGTTCCTCGAAATCCTCACCAGCCCGCGCACCGTCGAGCGCATCCTGCGGCAGATGAACGAGAGCGGCGTGCTCGGCAAATTCGTGCCCGAGTTCGGCAAGATCGTCGCGCTCATGCAGTTCAACATGTACCACCACTACACGGTGGACGAGCATCTGATCCGCGCCGTCGGCGTCATGGCCGAGATCGCCAATGGCGGGCTGCGCAACGAGCTGCCGCTGACCCATGAGCTGCTGCCCTCGCTCAACGACACGCGGCTGCTGTTCGTCGCCCTGTTCCTGCACGACATCGCCAAGGGCCGTCCGGAAGATCATTCCATTGCCGGCGCCCGTATCGCCCGCAAATTCTGCCCGCGCCTCGGCCTCGATGCCGCCGAGACCGACACCGTCGCCTGGCTGGTCGAACATCATCTGGAAATGAGCGAAGTGGCGCAGGCCCGCGATCTGCAGGATCCGGCGACGGCCCGCTCGTTTGCAGAAGTGGTGCAGTCGCCGCAGCGGCTTGCCCTGCTGATGATTCTCACCGCCTGCGACATCCGCGCGGTCGGCCCCGGCGTCTGGACCGGCTGGAAGGGCTCGCTGCTGCGCACCCTCTATTACGCCACCGAGCCGCTGCTGTCGGGCGGCCATTCCCGCGTCACCCAGTCCGACCGCATCGCCGCCGCCAAGGCCGACCTGGAGAAGGCTCTGGGCGCCTGGCCGCGCGCCGAGCTCGACGCCTACATGGCGCGCCACTACAACCATTACTGGCTGCGCGCCGAGCTCGAGCTTCAGGTCGAGCACGCCAAGATGATCCGCGCCGCCGACCAGGCGCACCAGCCCTTCGCTGGCTCCATCCGGGTGCGCGCCTTCGAGGGCATCACTGAAGTCTCGTTCTATACCCCCGACCATCCGCGGCTGCTGTCGCTGATCGCCGGCGCCTGCACCATGTGCGAGGCCTCGATCATCGGCGCCCAGATCTTTTCGACCCGCGACGGCCAGGCGCTCGACACCTTCCGGCTCAGGCGCGCCTTCACCTCCGACGAGGACGAGAAGGTCCGCGCCAACCGCATCATCGAGACGGTCAAGCAATTGCTGCAGGGCAAGCGCCAGGTGCTGATCGACCTCGGCAAGGACAGCCGCCACAACCGCCGCCTGAAGCCCTTCACCCTGCCGGCCTCGGTCGAAGTGTCCAACACGCTTTCCGACAAATTCACCGTCATCGAGGTCTCGGGCCTCGACCGCACGGGCCTCTTGCACCAGCTCACCCGCGCCATCTCCGACCTCAACCTCACCATCGG
This sequence comes from Devosia sp. 67-54, assembly GCF_001899075.1. Classification (GTDB taxonomy): domain Bacteria; phylum Pseudomonadota; class Alphaproteobacteria; order Rhizobiales; family Devosiaceae; genus Devosia_A. The sequence continues at coordinate 172,246 of NZ_MKVA01000011.1, forward strand.
CTCGGCCCATATCGGCACTTATGGCGAAAAGGCGGTCGACGTCTTCTACGTCACCGACCTCACCGGCCATAAGATCGAAAGCAAGCCGCGCCAGAAATCCATCCGCGACGCGCTGCTGAAAGTGTTCGAGCCGCTCAGGCCGCAGGGCGAGGCGCCGGCCGCGAAAGTGGTCAATGGCTGAGGCTGCCGCAACCACGATGGTCCCGATAGTCCACGGCGTCACCCTCGCGAAAGCGGGGACCTCCGTTTACGGGATCGGCAACGACGCGCGGCGCGGCAGAGCCGGGCGAGGCCCGGTCCGGTCCACGAGGCTCATCCTGGGGCCGGCAAACCGAGGTTCCCGCTTTCGTGGGAATGACCCGGTGGGAACTTTGCGCCTGTCGGGACGCGGTTCCTCATGAGCAACCTCCACCGCAATTTCCTCAATGTCGGTCTGATGACCACCGGCAGCCGCATCCTCGGCTTCGTGCGCGATGCGCTGGTCGCGGCGGTGTTGGGCACCGGGCCGGCGGCCGATGCCTATCTCGCCGCCTTCCGCTTCCCCAATTTGTTCCGCCGGCTGTTCGCCGAGGGCGCCTTCAACACCGCCTTCATCCCGCTGTTCGCCAGGCATCTCGAGCACGACGGCATGGAGCCGGCCCGCCTCTGGGCGGCCCGCATCATGAGCTGGCTGGTGGTGGTGGTGACGGGCGTCACCATCGCCGTCGAAATCTTCATGCCGTGGATCCTGCCGCTCTTCGTCCCCGGCTTTCTGGGCGACCAGAGCAAATACGATCTCACGGTGCTGCTGACGCGCATCTGCTTCCCCTACCTCATGTGCATGTCGCTGATGGCGGCCTATGCCGCCATCCTCAACGGCCTCAACCGCTTCACCGCCTCGAGCTTCGCCCCGATCCTCTTGAACATCGTCATGATCGTGTTCATGGCGCCGCTGGTGCTGTGGCCCAACACCGACGTGCAGACGGCCATCTGGATCGCCGTCGGCACCATCGCCGGCGGCATCGCGCAATTGCTGATGGTCTATGCCGCCATCCGCCGCGCCGGCTTCGTGCCGAAGCTGCACTGGCCGCGCCTCGACCCCGAGGTGCAGCGCTTCTGGATCCTCGCCATCCCGGCGGTGATCGCCGGCGGCATCACCCAGGTCAACATCTTCGTCGGCACCATCATCGCTTCGTCGGCGCCGAGCGCCATCGCCTACCTCTATTACGCCGACCGGCTCTACCAATTGCCGCTCGGCATCATCGGCATCGCCATCGGCACCGTGCTGCTGCCCGAGCTCAGCCGGCACCTCAAGGGCGGCCGCGACAAGGAAGCCGACGCCAGCCAGAACCAGGCGCTGCTGATCTCGATGCTGCTGTCGATGCCCGCCGCGGCGGCGCTGATCGCCCTGGCGCAGCCGATCGTCGCCGTGCTGTTCCAGCGCGGCGCCTTCTCGGCCGCCGACACCTACGAGACGGCGCAAACCATGATCTGGTTCTCGGCCGGCCTGCCCGCCTATGTGCTGATCCGCGTGCTGCAGCCGGGCTTTTTCGCCCGCGAGGACACCCGCACCCCCACCGTCTTTGCCGGCATCTCGGTGGTGGTCAACATCGCGCTGTCGCTGCTGCTGTTCCCTATCCTCAAGCATGTCGGCATCGCCGTGGCGACGTCGGTCGCCGCCTGGGCCAATGCGGTGCTGCTCGCCATCTGGCTCGGCCGCCGCGGCCATTTCCGCCTGCCCGCCGAAGACTGGCGCCGCCACGCACTGATCATCGCCGCCGCACTGGCCATGGCGCTCGTGCTGTGGGGCCTGTCGCTGCCGCTCGCGCCGTACCTAACGCCCAGGGCGCCGCTGCTGGTGCAATTGGTGGCGCTCGGCGCCCTGTGCGTTTTCGGCGCCGCCCTCTATTTCGCGCTGATACATGCAAGCGGCGCCCAACCCTTCGGCCAGTTGCTGCGCCGGCTGAAGCGATAGCGCGGCGCGCCGCCGCCTAGTGGCTCTGCTGCTGCGCCGCCGTATGCCGGCCGGGGCTCCTCGACAGCCAGCGCCGCGCCATGGCTCTCGCCTTGCGCATCGGCGCGGTGATCCGCCACGACATCGAGTTCCGATACGACTGCATCATCGCCTCGAGCTGCGCGATGTGGATGGCCATGTCGCGATACACCATGCCCTCGCCGCGCCGTGGCGCGAGCTGCGTCTCGTTGCGGTTCCACCCCGCCAGCACCTCCTCATAGACGTTGAGGAAGTGGAGGCTGCGCGCCGACAGGCTGTAGCCGGCCCGGATTCGCCGCGACAGCGCATCGCGGTCCAGCCGGCTGCTGCGTTCGATTTCCGCCCGCAGATGCTCGGCGGTCAGCGCCAGGCGTCGGGCCCGCCCGGTGAAATTGTGGTACGCCAGCTCGTCGACGACCTCGGCCGACAACAGGCCGTCCGACACGTGCTGGTCGGCGACGATGCACGGCACGCCGACCGCGCCGGCCAGCAGCACCGTCCGCCCGATGCTCATCACCAGGTCGAACTCCGCCAAATACGCGCCGGTGATCTCGCGCGGCACGGCGCCGGCACCGGCGCGCTCCCAGCTCACCAGCCCTTCCGCCGCCAGTGTGTCGAGCGCGGCATCGCGTTCGGGCGCGTGGTGGCTGGAGACCACCAGCAGCCGATGGCAGGCATTGCTGGCGGGAGCCATTCGCGCGGCGAGCCGCAATTCGCGGTCGTCGAACCAGTTGCGCACCACCTCGACCTCGAGGTCCGGCGCTCGCGCCCGGATGACGTCGCGGTCCCGCTCGGAGACGGCAAGCACCCGGCTCGCCTCCGCGAGGTTGACCGGCAATTGCTCGAGGTCGGGGACCAGCCCCAAAATGCCGTGCACGCGCGGCACGCCGGGGAACAGGTCGCCCAGTAGGTGAAAGGTGGTGACGTGGTGCGAGTGGATGATGTCGGGCGCCCACCGCATCAGCTCTTCGAGCTGCTGCGGACCATAGACCGGCAGCCCGGTTCTGGTGCTGAACGCCTCGGCCAGCGCTCCGGGAAACAGCGCGAAGACGGCAACGTCGACACCGCGCCTGGCGAGCGATTCGGCCAACTCGCAGACATAGAGTTCGGAGCCGGCCCGCTCGCTTAGTTGATTGTTTGCAAGCAGGACTTTGGGCACGAGGCAATGCATTCGTCAGACAAGAGGAGCAGGCGACGCTAGCCAGCTTTGTCCTGCCAGTGCAAGCCGCGGCGGCGCTGTCTCCCCCGCGACCGGCACCGGCACCGGCTTGCGCTCGCTGTCGCCGGGCGGTAAGGCCGCGGCGAACCAAGCATCCAGGCGAACCATGCCCTTCACCCCGCGCGTCTTTTCCGGCATCCAGCCTTCGGGCGAGCTGCATCTCGGCAACTACCTCGGCGCCATCAAGCGCTTCGTGCCGTTGCAGCAGCAGTTTCCGTGCCTCTATTGCGTCGTCGACATGCACGCGATCACCGTCTGGCAGGACCCCGATGCGCTGCGCAGGGCCACGCGGGAGGTGGCGGCGACCTATGTCGCGGCCGGCGTCGATCCCCAAAAGCACATCGTCTTCAACCAGTCGCGCGTCGTCCAGCACGCCGAGCTGGCGTGGATCTTCAACTGCGTCGCGCGCATGGGCTGGATGAGCCGCATGACGCAGTGGAAGGATAAGACCGCCGGCAAGAATGCCGAGGCGGAATCGCTGGGCCTGTTCGCCTATCCCTCGCTGATGGCCGCCGACATCCTGCTCTACAAGGCCACGCACGTGCCGGTGGGCGACGACCAGAAGCAGCATCTCGAGCTGACCCGCGACATCGCGCAGAAATTCAACAATGATTTCGGCCCCTCGATCCGCGAGCAGGGCCTCGACGACCCCTATTTCCCACTCACCGAGCCGGTGATCACCGGGCCTGCGACCCGCGTCATGAGCCTGCGCGACGGCAAGAAGAAGATGAGCAAATCCGACGCCTCGGACCAGGCCCGCATCCTGCTGATGGACGATGCCGACACCATCGCCAAAAAGCTCAAGCGCGCCACCACCGACGCCGAGCCGCTGCCGTCGGAGGAAAAGGGCCTCGAGGGCCGGCCCGAGGCCGGCAACCTCGTCGGCATCTACGCCGCGCTGGCCGGCATCGACAAGGCCGAGGTGCTGCGCCGATTCGGCGGCCAGGGCTGGGGCGCGTTCAAGCCGGCGCTGGCCGACCTCGCGGTGGCCGAGCTCGCTCCCATCGCCGCCGAAACCCGCCGCATGCTGGCCGATCCGGCCTATGTCGACGGCTTCATGGCCGATGGCGCCGAGCGCGCCGGCGTGCTGGCCGAGCAGACCATGAGCGAAGTTCGCCGCATCGTCGGCTTCATCCGCTAAGGCTTTGTAGCAAAGACACTTTCCGGCGCGACTTGTCGAGCGCGCCGGGCGATGGGATGATGGCGTCCCTTAACCGGCGCGAGGCGGCGCGTGGCGGACAGCGGCTACAATCGGAAATTCCTCGTATTGATCGACGAGTCGCCCGAATGCGACCGCGCCGTCAGCTTTGCCGCGCACCGCGTCAAGCGCACCGGCGGCACGCTGGTGCTGCTGTCGGTGATCGATACGCAGGACTTCACCCAGTTCATCGGCGTCGCCGACGCCATGCGCGCCGAGGCCCGGCACGAGGCCGAGCGCAATCTCGACGCCCGCATCGCCCGCTTGGCCGAGATCGGCCAGATCCGCATCGAAACCGTGATCCGCGAGGGCACCCCCGCCGACGCCATCGAGGCGCTGGTGACGGCCGACCCCGGCATCGCCATCCTGGTTTTGGCCGCCGGCATCAACGACAAGGGCCCCGGGCCGCTGATCCAGCATTTCGTCGGCCACAACCGCCTGCACATCCTCGTCACCATCGTCCCCCCGGCCATGACCGACGCCGAAATCGTCGCCGTGGCCTGAAGGCGCGGCAGGGGCTTCCCGATTGCCCTGATGCTTGCTATTTCTGGGTCGCAGGCCTATTTTAGAACCGTTCCAAAACCGCTTGCGGTGGGTCGAGCCAGCGCTGTGCGATGGCGTGATCCAGAGCAGAAAGATCGAATCGCCATGTTCATCCAGACCGAAGCCACGCCCAATCCGGCCACGCTGAAATTCCTGCCCGGCCGCGACGTGCTGGTGGGCGAGCCGCGCGACTTCCGCACCGCCGACGATGCGGCGATCTCGCCGCTGGCCTCGGGGCTGTTTTCGATCCCGGGCGTCACCGGCGTGTTCCTCGGCTCCGACTTCGTCTCGGTCAGCAAGGACGAGACCGAGTGGAATCATCTGAAGCCGGCGGTGCTCGGCGTCATCATGGAGCATTTCCTGTCCGGCAAGCCGGTGCTCGACGAGGGCGGGGCGCTCGCCCGCGAGGTCGAGGAATTCTTCGACGACGATGACACCGAGACCGTCGAGGTAATCAAGGAGCTGATCTCGACGCGCGTCCGCCCGGCCGTGGCCATGGATGGCGGCGACATCACCTTCAAAGGCTTCAAGGACGGCACGGTGTACCTGCACATGCAGGGCGCCTGCTCGGGCTGCCCCAGCTCCACCGCGACGCTGAAGTCCGGCATCGAAAACCTGCTGCGCCATTTCGTGCCCGGCGTCGAGGCCGTGCAGCAGGTCTGAGCCGGCTTTGCCTCCCCTCGCCCCTCCGGGGAGAGGGTGGCCGCGAGGCGGCCGGGTGAGGGGCCGTCGCACCGTCTCTCGGTCCGCGGGCAGGGGCCGCGCTTGCCCCACGGCGTTGCCCGGCCTACATCAGCCGCATGGGCATGCTCCTCGCCATCGATACCGCCGCGCCGCGGCTGCAGCTTGCCCTGCTCGGCGCGGATGGCTCGCTTGAGACGCTGGTCGAGGACATGGCGACGGGGCAGGCCGAGCGGCTGTTCCCGGCGCTTGCCGAGCTGCTCGAGCGCGCGCACGCCGGCTACGCCGATCTGACCCGCATCGCCGTCACCACCGGCCCCGGCTCCTTCACCGGCCTCAGGATCGGGCTCAGCGCGGCGCGAGGGCTGGGCCTGGCGCTGGATATCCCGGTGCTCGGCATTCCCTCGCTGCTGGCGCTGTCGCTGGCCGCCGCCGGCCCCGCCGCCGTGCTGCTCGATGCGCGGCGGAACGAGGCCTATGTGCAGAGCTTTGCCGGCCCCGGCCGCCCCCTCGATCCGCCGGCGCTGCTGCCGATGGACGCGGCGCGGGCACGCCTGCCGCACGGCGCCGAGCTGCACACCACGCCCTTCGTCGACATCGGCGCGCTGGCCCGCTTCGCCATGACCGCCGATCCGGCGCTCTATCCGCCCGAGGCCAGCTACATCCGCGACGCCGACGCCAGGCCGCAGGAGAAATTCCGCGTCGCACGGGTGCCGGCATGATGCTGCGCAGCTGGATGGCGCCGATGGGGCTCCACATCGAGCCGGCGACGCCGCGCGACGCCGACGCGGTGGCAAAGCTGCATGCCGCGAGCTTCTATCGCGGCTGGCCGCGCCAGGACATCGAGGCCTACATCATCGACCCCGACACGCCCACGCTGGTCGCCTGCGACGCCAAGCGTCGCGTCGTCGGCTTCGCCATGCTGCGCATCCTCGGCGACGACGTCGAGCTGATGACCATCGCGGTCGAGCCCAAATACCGCGGCAAGGGCCTCGGCCGGGCGCTGATGCAGGCCTGCTTCGAGGATTTGCGCATGACGCCCGTCCGGCGCATGATCCTCGAAGTCGCCGCCGACAACCCGTCGGCGATCCGGCTCTACCAGAAGCTCGGCTTCACCAAGCTCTCCGAGCGCCAGGGCTATTACGCCCGCCCCGACGGCCGGCCGGCCACCGCGCTGGTCATGGCCCGTAACCTGGAGTAGCGCGTTGTCGATGCTGAAGCCCGGCCACAGCGAGACCCTCGAGGAGCAATGCGTCAAGCAGGGCATGCGCATGACCGAGCAGCGCCGCGTCATCGCCCAGGTCATCGAGGCGGCCATCGACCATCCCGACGTCGAGGAGCTGTATCGCCGCGCCGCCGCGCAGGATCCGCGCATTTCGCTGTCCACCGTCTACCGCACCCTCAATCTGTTCGAGGAAGCCGGCCTCGTCACCAAGCACGATTTCAAGGATGGCCGCGCCCGCTTCGAGCCGATCCCCGACGAGCACCACGACCATCTGATCGATATCCGCTCCGGCAAGGTCATCGAATTCCGCAACGAGGAGATCGAGGCCATCCAGGAGGTGATCGCCAAGCGGCTCGGCTATCGCCTCGTCGACCACCGCCTCGAGCTCTACGCCGTGCCGCTCAAGTCCGACCCCGGCAAGCCCTGACCGTCACACCATGATCTTCAGAACGCTGTTCTTCATCTTCGTCTTCGTGCCGTTCATGCTGGTCGGCATCCCGGTGCAGTTCGTCATCACCCGGCTCGGCCTGTTCTCGCCGTTCCTCACCATGCTGTTCCACCGCATCGGCTGCATCTTCTGCGGGCTGCGCGTCAAGGTCATCGGCGAGCCGCTGCACAACCGGCCGACGCTGCTGCTCTCCAACCACATCAGCTGGACCGACATCGTCGCCATCGGCTCGGTGGCCGACGTCACCTTCGTTGCCAAGACCGGGGTGCGCGACACCTTCTTCGTCGGCTTCATGGCGTCGCTGCAGCGCACCCTCTATGTCGATTACAACCGCCGCGCCGACACCCGCCGCACCAGCGCCGAAATGGGCCAGCGCCTCGCCAGGAACGGCGCCGTGCTGCTGTTCGCCGAAGGCCATCGCGACCTCGGCGACCACGTGCAGCCGTTCCGCTCGGCGCTGGTCGGCGCGGCGCAGGCGGCCATGGTCGAAGGCGGCGCCAAGGACGTCGCCATCCAGCCCGTCGCCATCGCCTACACGCATCTGCAGGGCCTGCCGGTGTCGCGCAACGAGCGCAGCGGCATTTCCGGCATGAACGCCCGCGGCTTCAAGGCGGTGGTCGCCGGCATCCTCGGCTCGGGCATGAAGGACATCACCATCGCCTTCGGCGCGCCCATCCCGATGTCGGCCGCAACCGACCGCAAGCAGATCACCAAGCTCGCCGAGGACCAGGTGCGCCGCATGCTGGTGGCCCTCAACCGCCACGAGGACATCGCCAGGGTGATGGCGGCGCCGCCGGTCGTGGTGCAGCCCGCGAACGCCTAGCCTGTCGGGTGAGGGGGCCGTTTCGCGCCCTCACGCATCCACGATGCAGAACGGATTGCCCTCGGGATCGCGCAGCGTGGTGTAGCCGGCCTCGCGGCGCCAGACCGTGGCGCCGAGGGCCAGCAGCCGCCGGACCTCCGCTTCGCGGTCGGGCGCGCTCAAATCGAGATGCATGCGGTTGCGGAACGGCCGCGGTCCATGCCGCAGATGAAAGCACAGCGTCGGCCCCGGCCCGTCGACCATCACCACCGGGTCGGTCTCGGGCGTCCGGCCCTCTGCCGCGAGCCGCGCGATTTCGGCCGCATCATAGGCCCGCACCGCATAGCCCTCGGCCGCCTGCGCCCAGAACCGGGCGAGTTGCGCCGGATGGTCGGCATCGACCACGATGTCCTTGAGCTTCGCCACCGCTCGCCTCCTCTTGCCGGGTCCCTGCGGGCCGGGATGACACCCGCCGGGTGAGGGTGTATTCACCCCCGCCATGACCGAAGCCAGCGAAATCCGCCCCAAGAAGCTGTTCATCAAGACCTATGGGTGCCAGATGAACGTCTATGACAGCGACCGCATGGCCGACGCCTTGGCGCCGCACGGCTACGAGCCGACGCCGGTCATCGACGATGCCGACCTCGTCGTGCTCAACACCTGCCACATCCGCGAAAAGGCCTCCGAGAAGGTGTTTTCCGAGCTCGGGCGGCTGGCCGAGCTGCGGCGCGAGGGGCGCGATTTCATGATCGGCGTCGCCGGCTGCGTGGCGCAGGCCGAGGGCGAGGAGATCGCCCGCCGCTCGAAGGCCGTCGACATGGTGTTCGGGCCGCAATCCTACCACCGCCTGCCCGAGCTCGTGGCCCGCGTCGGCCGCGGCGAAAAGGTGGTCGAGACCGAATTTCCCCCCGAGGACAAGTTCGAGCATCTGCCGGCCGCGAGCCCCAGGGTGATCCGCAGCCGCGGCCTCACCGCCTTCCTCACCGTGCAGGAGGGCTGCGACAAATTCTGTTCCTTCTGCGTCGTCCCCTACACGCGCGGCGCCGAGCAGAGCCGCCCGCTCGAGCAGGTGCTGGCCGAAGCCCGCACCCTGGTCGCGGCCGGCGTGCGCGAGCTCACTTTGCTCGGCCAGAACGTCAACGCCTGGCACGGCCTCGACGCGCATGGCCGCAGCGTCGGCCTCGGCGAGCTCTGCGCCCGCCTCGGCGAGCTCGAAGGCCTCGCCCGCATCCGCTACACCACGTCCCACCCGCTCGACATGACCGACGAGCTGATCGCGGCGCATCGCGACAATTTCAAGCTCATGCCGTATCTGCATTTGCCGGTGCAGTCGGGCTCCGACCGCATCCTCAAGGCGATGAACCGTCGCCATACGCGCGCCGACTACCTGGCGGTCATCGACCGCATCAAGGCGGCGCGCCCCGACATGGCGCTGTCGGGCGATTTCATCGTCGGCTTCCCCGGCGAGACCGAGGCCGATTTCGCCGAGACCCTGTCGCTGGTGCACGAGGTCGGCTACGCCTCCGCCTTCACCTTCAAATACTCGATCCGCCCCGGCACTCCGGGCGCCGACATGGACGACCAGGTGCCCGAGCCCGTAAAGGCCGAGCGCCTCGCCCGCCTCAATGCGCTGGTGACGCGCCAGATGCGCGATTTCGCCAGGTCCTGCGTCGGCCGCACCCTCGACGTGCTGCTCGACAAGCCCGGCCGCCTGCCGGGCCAGCTCGGCGGCCGCTCGCCCTACCTGCAGGCGGTGCACCTCGAAGCGCCCGAGCACCTGCTCGGCACGGTGCAGCAGGTGCTGATCGTGGGTGCCGGAAATAACTCAATTGAAGGCAAGATTGTCACACACGCGGAACCCAAAGGTGCTAGCGTGATTGAGTCCCAGGCTTTCGCCTGACCGCCGTCTCCGCACCCGGTCAGGCCGATTTGCGGCTGTCGCCGCGGAAAGAGAAAACCGAGTTTGAACAGGCATTTGTCCGCAACGCCCGACAACGCCCTCTCCTCGCAGCTTGAACTGGCCTTCGAAGACAATCGGCTCGCCGCCCAGCTCTACGGCGATTTCGACCAGAACCTCGCCCTCATCGAACAGCGCCTCAAGGTCACCGCCACGCCGCGCGGCAACCATCTGATGCTCAAGGGCAGCGCCAGCGGCGTCGACCAGGCCCGCCGCGTGCTGGAATCGCTCTACGGCATGCTGGAGGAGGGTCGCGCCCTCGACATCGCCAATGTCGACACCATGATCCGCATGATCGAAACCGAGGACAGTCAGCTCAGCCTGCCGACGCTCGAAAAGAAGGGGCGCGTGCGCATGGCGCAGATCGCCACGCGCAAGGCCACCATCGTCGCCCGCACCCCGGCGCAGGACGCCTATATGCGCGCCATGGAGCGCGCCGAGCTGGTGTTCGGCATCGGCCCCGCCGGCACCGGCAAGACCTATCTCGCGGTGGCGCACGCCGCGACCCTGCTCGAGCGCGGCGACATCAACCGCATCATCCTCAGCCGCCCCGCGGTCGAGGCCGGCGAGCGCCTCGGCTTCCTGCCCGGCGACATGAAGGAAAAGGTCGACCCCTACCTGCGTCCGCTCTACGACGCGCTCTACGACATGATGCGCCCCGAGCACGTGGAACGCTGTATTACTTCGGGGGTCATCGAAGTCGCCCCGCTCGCCTTCATGCGCGGCCGCACCCTCGCCAACGCCGTGGTCATCCTCGACGAGGCGCAGAACACCACCTCGATGCAGATGAAGATGTTCCTCACCCGCCTGGGCGAGAACTCCAAGATGGTGGTCACCGGCGATCCCAGCCAGGTCGACCTGCCGCGCGGCGAAAAATCCGGCCTCATCGAGGCGGTGCACCTGCTCGACGGCATCGAGGGCGTCCACGTCTCGCGCTTCAACGACAAGGACGTGGTGCGGCACGCTCTGGTCGGCCGCATCGTGCGCGCCTACGACCAGGCCAGCGCGACCAAGCCGAACGCATGATCCTGGCGCTGGACGGGCTCCCCTCCCCAGCCCTCCCCCGCAAGGGGGGAGGGAGCCCTGACTGCACGCCTGGCGCCTGATCGTGCCCGCCCCGCTCAGCATCGACATCTCCCGCAACAGCGAGGGCTGGCCGGACGCCTTCGACGCCCGCGCCGACCAGGCGGTGCGCGCCGCGCTGGCGCAGTCGAAAGCCAGAATCGCCGGGCCCGCGGAGCTCTCCATCGTCCTCACCGACGATGCCGAGCAGCGCGTGCTCAACCGCGACTGGCGCGGCATCGACAAATCCACCAACGTGCTGAGTTTCCCGCAGATCGAGCCCTTCGCGCCGGTCTCCGGGCTGCTCGGCGACATCATCCTCGCCCGCGAAACGCTGGAGCGCGAGGCTGCCGAGCAGGGGGTCAGCGTCGAGGACCATTTCACCCATCTGGTGGTGCATGGCTTTTTGCACCTGCTGGGCTATGATCACATGGATGATGACGAGGCCCTTGCCATGGAAGGCCTCGAAACCCAGATTCTGGCTTCCCTGGGGGTGGCGGACCCCTATGCCGACGATTGAACGATGAGCGATAGCACCACTGCCTCCCGGCCTGTTGCGGCCGAAAGTTCCACCGAACCTCCGTCGACCACCGCCCCCGCGCCGGCGCGGGGGCATTCGCTGTGGGCGCGGCTCAAGAGCCGGTTTTCGCTGCGCCCCGCCTCGCTGCGCGACGACCTCGAAGACGCGCTCGAATCCGAAGCTTCGGGCGAGACCGCCGATTTCTCGCTGCCCGAGCGCACCATCCTGCAGAATGTGCTGCAGCTCTCCGACAAGCATGTCGAGGACGTGATGGTGCCGCGCGCCGATATCGAGGCCATCGATATCGAGTGCTCGCTGGGCGACATGATCGCCCGCTTCCGCAAGGTCGGCCATTCGCGCATCCCGGTCTATGCCGACAATATCGACAACATCACCGGCTTCATCCACGTCAAGGATGCGCTCAGGCGCATCACCGCCGAAATCACCGACCCCGACAAGAAGCCGGAAATGCCGATCCGCCTGGTGTCGCCGGCGCTCAAATCCAAGCTGGGCAAGCTCGACATCGCGCGCCAGGTGCTGTTCGTGCCGCCGCTGATGCCGGTGGGCGACCTCTTACAGCAGATGCAGTTGAAGCGCGTGCACATGGCCATCGTCATCGACGAATATGGCGGCACCGACGGCGTCGTCACCATCGAGGATCTGCTCGAGGCCGTGGTCGGCGAGATCGAGGACGAGCACGACACCGAAGACGGCCCGCTGATCCGCAAGATCAATTCCAACATCTTCATCGCCGCCGCCCGCGCCGAGATCGGCGAGGTCGAGGGCGTCATCGGCCCCGATTTCGATCCGGGCGAGCATGGCGACGAGGTCGACACCATCGGCGGCCTGGTGTTCGCGCTGGCCGGCCACGTGCCGGTCAAGGGCGAGGTGATCGGCGGCATCAAGAATTTCGAATTCGAGGTGATGCAGGCCGACAGCCGCCAGGTCCGCCGCGTCAAGATCAAGCGCCTGAAGCAGCGCAAGCCCCCCGCCGCCCCGGGCAAGGCAGCAAAGCCCGATGCTTCGCTCTCAGCTAATAACTCTTGAGCTTTTGGATCGCTTTCTGCTAACTTTGTGCCTGTGAGGCAGATCAGCTACACAAGGGCGGCTCGCAACGCTTTGGTTAGGATGCCGGCCAACGATGCGGCACGGGTCCGGCAGAAGGTCGAGCAATACGCCCGCGATCCGGCCAGTCTTGCGAACAACGTCAAGGCGTTGCAGGGCGAGCCTTATATTCGCCTCAGGGTCGGTGATTGGCGCGTCGTCATGGATGATCGAGGCGCCGTGCTCGACGTCGTGCGGATCGGTCCGAGAGGAAGCATCTATGGGTAGCCACGCGCAAAAGATCATCACCCCCGGCGGAGAGACGCTGATCCTCGTTCCTCTGGCCGAATATGAAGCACTGATCGATGCCCTCGATATTGCCGAGGCCCGGCGCATTCAGGCGGAGATTGCAGCGGGCAAAGAAGAACTCATCCCCGCCGAGACAGTTTATCGGTTCCTCGATGGCGAGAACTCCATTCGCGTGTGGCGTGAATATCGGGGCCTGAGCGCTACGGAGCTGGCAGCACGTGCCAAGATCAGTGCCGCCTATCTCTCCGAGCTCGAAAGCGGCAAGAAGAAGGGTGGGGTTGAAACTTTGCGCAAAATTGCCGCGGTGTTGAACCTGACGCTCGACGATCTCGTCCCCTGACCTCGCCCTTGACCGCGCGCCGCGCTGCGGCGACGGTCCGGCGTGCTGATCCCGCCTCCTGATTCGTCGCCATGACCCGGCTGGCTGAGTGGGCCATGCTCTCGCATGGCTGGCGGCGCTTCCTCATGCTGCTCGTCGCCGGCGCCGTGGCCGGGCTGTCGGTGCCGCCGCTCTACGTGTTGCCGGCGCTGTTCGTCACCATGCCGTTCTGGGTCTGGGCCCTCGACGGCGCCGAGCGTCGCACCGGCCTCGGCCGCCTGTTCGGCCCGGCCTTCGCCATCGGCTTTGCCTTCGGCTGGGGCTATTTCATCGTCGCCTTCCACTGGCTGGGCGCCGCCTTCCTGCTCGAGGGCGGGCTCTACCTCATTCCCATGCCGTTCGCGATCCTCGCCCTCGCGGCGCTGATCGCGCTGTTCTGGGGGCTGGCCTCGGCGCTGGCCCATCTCTGCTGGAGCCACGGCGCTTGGCGCATCGTCACGCTCGCCGCCTTCCTCGCCGCGGCGGAATACGCGCGTGGAACGCTGTTCTCGGGTTTTCCGTTTGACCTGCTCGGCTATGCGCTCACCGCCAACACGGAGATGATGCAGCTGGCCTCGCTGGTCGGCGTCTACGGGCTGACCCTGCTTGCCGCGCTCCTCGCCATGACCCCGGCGCTGATCTGGCCCGCCGACGGCCGCGGCCTTGCCACGCGGCTGGTGCCGTTCTTTCTCGCCATCGCCGTGCTCGCTGCGCAGATCGGCTATGGCGGCTACCGCCTGCGCAGCACCGCCATTGCCGAGCGCACCGACATGAAGGTGCGCATGGTGCAGCCAGTGGTCACCGAGCATTCCGACTGGGCCGCCGCCAATCCGCCGCAGATCGTCGGCCGGCTGATCGATCTGAGCTCGGCCAGGACCGGCCCGAACGATCCCGGCCTTGCCGACAAGACCCAGCTCATCTGGCCGGAATCGGTGTTCCCCTTCTTCATGAGCCAGTATCCCGAAGGCCTCGCGCGCATCGCCCGCATGCTGCCCGACACCACCATGCTGCTCACCGGCGCTCCGCGCGAGCCCGAGGCGGTGGGGGCCGATCCGAACGCGCCCAACCCCGGCTACAATTCGCTGCTCGCCATCAACACCGATGGCGAGATCGTCGCCAGCTACGACAAGTCGCACCTCGTGCCGTTCGGCGAATATCTGCCCTTCGCCGACTTCTGGAAGCTGTTCGGCATCCGCCAGTTCGTGCCCGGCACCAATGGCTGGGCCCCCGGCGACGGCCGGCGGCTGATGAGCCCGCCCGGCATGCCGGCCTTCATCGCGCTGATCTGCTACGAGGCGATCTTTTCGGGCGATCTCGGCGCCGATCCGCAGAAGGCCGAGTTCCTGCTCAACATTTCCAACGACGAATGGTTCGACGGCTCCATCGGCCCGGCCCAGCACGCCCGCCACGCGCTGCTGCGCGCCATCGAGACCGGCCTGCCGATGCTGCGCGTCACCAATTCCGGCATCACCTTCGCCGCCGATCCGCTCGGCCGCATCACCGATCAATTGCCGCCCGGCGAGCCCGGCATCCTCGATGTCGTGCCGCGCCAGAAACTGCCCGAGACCATGTTCGACCGCTTCGGCAACTGGCCCTTCCTCGCCGCCGTGCTGCTGGGCATCCTCGCCGGCCTCGTCACCCGCACCCGCCGGCCACGCCGGATCTGACCGACGGGTCCGGCTCGGCTCCCGCGCCCCCGCATGGATTTTCCGCCACATGGCGCCGGGACATATCAAGCTTTCTTTATATCCCCATTGACCGCACCCCGCCGCGGTGACAGAAGACCAGCCGAACCACGCGATTTTTCGCGTTTTTGGCCATCTTTTCGGGGTTTCAGCCTTGCGGTCTTCTTATCTCTTCACCTCCGAATCCGTCTCCGAGGGTCATCCGGACAAGGTCTGCGATCGCATCTCCGACGAGATCGTCGACCTCGTCTTCAAGGAGGCCAAGAAGACCGGCATGGACCCCAGCCAGGTCCGCATCGCCTGCGAGACGCTGGCCACCACCAACCGCGTGATCATCGCCGGCGAGGTGCGCGTGCCCGAAACGCTGCTCAAGAAGGGCAAGGACGGCAAGGTGCTGCACGACGCCTCGGGCGCTCCGATCGTCAATCCGGCCAAGTTCAAGTCGACGGCGCGCAAGGCCATCAAGGCCATCGGCTACGAGCAGGACGGCTTCCACTGGAAGAAGGCGCGCATCGACGTGCTGCTGCACGGCCAGTCGGCCGACATCGCCCAGGGCGTCGACGAAAAGGGCAACAAGGATGTCGGCGCCGGCGACCAGGGCATCATGTTCGGCTATGCCAGCCGCGAGACCCCGGAGCTGCTGCCGGCCCCCATCTACTACGCCCACAAGATCCTCGAAGTGCTCGCCGAGGCCCGCAAGGCCGGCGAGGGCAATGCCAAAAAGCTCGGTCCCGACGCCAAGTCGCAGGTCACGGTGAAGTACGAGAACGGCCAGCCGGTCGGCGTCACCCAGATCGTGGTCTCGACCCAGCACGTCGATGCCTCGCTGAGCTCGGACGACGTGCGCCGGATCATCGAGCCCTATGTGCGCCAGGCCCTGCCCGAAGGCTGGATCGGCAAGGACACCGTCTGGCACGTCAACCCCACCGGTAAATTCGTGGTCGGCGGTCCCGACGGCGATGCCGGCTTGACCGGCCGCAAGATCATCGTCGACACCTATGGCGGCGCTGCCCCGCATGGCGGCGGCGCCTTTTCGGGCAAGGACCCCACCAAGGTCGACCGCTCGGCCGCCTATGCCGCCCGCTATCTCGCCAAGAACGTCGTCGCTGCCGGCCTCGCCGACCGCGCCACCATCCAGCTCAGCTACGCCATCGGCGTCGCCAAGCCGCTGTCGATCTATGTCGACCTGCACGGCACCGGCAAGGTCGAGGAGGACAAGCTCGAGGCGGTGCTTGGCAACGTCTTCGACCTCTCGCCGCGCGGCATCCGCAACCATCTGCAGCTCAACAAGCCGATCTACGCCAAGACCTCGGCCTACGGCCATTTCGGCCGCAAGCCCGGCCGCGACGGCAGCTTCAGCTGGGAAAAGACCGACCTCGTCCCCGCGCTCAAGGCGGCGGTGAAGGCGGCGTGAACACGCTCTCTTAGCGGCCGCGTCCGACTTGCAACCTTCTGCGCGCGGCCATATGTCGGGCGCAGGAGGCTGGAATGAATGAGATCGATCTGGGTGATCGTATCGCCGCCGCCGAGGGTGTGTGTGGCGGCCGCGCTCGCATCCGCGGTACGCGCATCCGGGTTTGCGATATTCTGGCGGCCTTGGGCGCGGGGGATACGATCGATGAACTCGTGGCCGACTTTCCATACTTGTCCCGTGAGGACATTTCCGCCGCGCTCAACTATGCCGCCCAATGCATGGAAACCCCTGTAGTCGCCAGAGCAGCGGACTAGGCCGCGTGACCACCAATCCCCACCATCCCCTCACCGTCGCCGGCGAGCCGCGGGCGTTCTTCGGCCGCCGCTCCGGCAAGCGCCTGCACAAGGGGCAGGACCGGCTGTTTCGCGAGAAGCTGCCGGCGATCGAAATCGAGCTGCCCCAGGGCGGGCTCGATCCTGGAGCGCTGTTCCACACGGCACCGCGGCGGGTCGAGCTCGAGATCGGCTATGGCGGCGGCGAGCATCTGGCGCGGCTGGCGGCGGCACATCCCGACACCGGCTTCATCGGCTGCGAGGTGTTTTCGGGCGGCATCGCCAAGCTGCTCGAAGCCGTCGACGTGGCCGGCCTCGACAACGTCCGGCTGTTCACCGACGACGCGCTGAAGCTCCTGCTCGAGCTGCCGGATGCGAGCCTCGATGCCGCCTACCTGCTCTATCCCGATCCCTGGCCGAAGACGCGCCATCACAAGCGCCGCTTCGTCTCGCCCACGACGCTGGGCGAGCTGGCCCGCGTGCTGAAGCCCGGCGCCGTCTTCCGCTTTGCCACCGACATCGAGGACTATGCCGACTGGACGCTGGCCCACATCCTGCGCGCCCCGGCCTTCCGCTTCGCGCCGGCGCGGCCCGGCCAATGGCACGAGCCCTATCCCGGCTGGCAGCCGACGCGCTACGAGGAGAAGGCCCGCGCCGCAGGCCGCTCCGTCTCGTTCTATTTCGAATTCATCCGCCGCTAGGGCGCCGGCGAATCGGCGATCTGCGGCCGGTCGAGCGGATTTATCTCGCATCGCGCCGATCGCCGCCTCTGGACATCCGGCCTGCCGCTTCCAACATGAGCCGTCGCGAGGGAAACCCGCGTGGCGAGGGGCCGCGCCTGCCGGAGTCTATACATGGGGCCCAACCGCCAGCCGCTCGACGGCGCCATTCTCGAAGACCTGCTCACCGCCCGCCACAGCAAGTGGAACCTCACGGTGGTGCTGCATCTGCGGCGCGACACCAAGCGCTTCTCCGAGCTGCAGCGCGAGATCGGCAGCATTTCGCAGAAGGCGCTGACCGCCAGCCTCAGGGCGCTCGAGCGCGACGGCTTCATCTCGCGCACCAGCTACGCCACCATTCCGCCGCGCGTCGACTACGCGCTGACCGCGCTCGGGGCCGAGGCCCTCAAAGTGTTCGAGGCGTTCGAGGCCTTTGCCGCCACGCACTGGCAGAGCGTCGTCGAGGCGCGCCGCCTGTTCGATGCCCGCTCCACCGGGCCGCTGCCGGCCTTTGCCGCCCAGTCCGGCCCCGGCGCCTGACGCCGGACGCAAAAGAGCCGGCAGGATGGTCCGCCGGCTCCTTTGTGTAGTCCCGTCGGCTCAGCGCTTCAGCAGCCGCAGCGAGTCCTTGTCGAACAGCTCGAACAGGGTGTGCCCGTTCGGGCCGACCACTGTCGCCTGGAAGGTGTCGCCGGTGACTTCGTTGACCGCGATCGCGTTCACTCCGTCATAGCGCAGCTGCTGCAGGTAGTAGGCGCCGTCGAACTCGGGCGAGCCATCGTTCGCGAGGGCCGGCGCGGCCGCGCCCAGCGCGACGGCGGCAGTGAGGGCGAGGGCGGAAAGCTTGGTGATGGTCATTTTGGTGTCCCTTTCTGAAAATGCTTGGACCAGCCTCAGATGCGTGCCCCGCCCGGCCGCGCCAAGCCCGCATAGCTGCCCTGCACGCTCTTGAAATAGCTGAATGAATAGAGAGTGTTACGGGGAAGGGAGCGAGGTGCCGCGCGGCACCTCACGTGCCGCGAAGCGCCTCGGTTTCCATTGCGAAACCATCGGCGGTCCAGGCGGAAATGCCGCTGTTTCGCCGCGGCCGCCGGGATGATTTCGCGCTAGGGTGTGTTGCATCTCCGGAGGCCCCGCATGGAACACAGCGTCGAGATTCTCGGCATCGAGGACGTCACCCACAATGTCCGCAGCTACCGGCTGCAGCGCCCGGCCGGTTACGGCTTCACGCCCGGCCAGGCGACGGAGATGTCGCTGGACGAGGACGGCTGGCGCGACAACAAGCACCCCTTCACCTTCACCGCGCTCACCGACGACCCTGAGCTCGAATTCACCATCAAGAGCTATTTCGACACCGGCGGCGCCGGCGTCACCGAGCGCCTCTACGGCTACCGGCCGGGCCAGCGGCTGCTCATCCGCGACGTCTGGGGCACCATCACCTACAAGGGGCCGGGCGTGTTCATCGCCGGCGGCGCGGGGGTGACGCCGTTCATCGCCATCCTGCGCGATTTGCATCACCGCCGGCAGCTCGACGGCCACACCCTCATCGTCTCCAACCGCACCGAGGCCGACATCATCCTGCGCGAGGAATTCGAGGCCATGCGCGGCCTCGACATCGTCTGGACCGTCACCGACGATCCGCAATCGAGCCTGCCGCACGAGCGGATCGACGCCAAATTCCTCAAATCCCGCATCAGGGACTTCGCCCAGAATTTCTACCTCTGCGGCCCCGACCCCATGGTCAAGCAGTTGCGCGGCACCCTCAAGGACCTCGGCGCCGACGTCGAAAACGTGACGTGGGAGAAGTAGCGCAGTCGCGGGGGAGGAGACCACACACGGCGTGGTGGAGGCCCCACCCTTGCGCCAGCCCGCCTCCGGCGCTATATAGCTCCCAACATCGATGCTCTCTTTGGAGAGTGGGTGCCCTGACCGGCCCCCGCTCTTTTTGCATTAGACGCTGTTTTTGCACTAAGGGGCCAATTGGCTTTCGACCTGACTGAGAAACGCTACATCCGCGAGACCGGGCTCGAGCAGCGCATCGCGCGCATCGTCGAGCCGGTCGCCAACGATCTGGGCTATGCGCTGGTCCGCGTGAAGGTCACGCAGGAGAACGGCTGCACGCTGCAGATCATGGCCGAGGACGCCGATGGCCGCTTCACCATCGCCGATTGCGAGCGGCTGAGCAAAGACCTGTCGCCGGTGCTCGACGTCGAGGATCCGATCGACCGCGAATATCACCTCGAGGTCAGCTCGCCCGGCATCGACCGGCCGCTGGTGCGCGCCCGCGACTACCGGACCTATCTCGGCCACGAAGCCAAGATCGAGCTGGCCGACGCGCTCGAGGGCCGCAAGCGCTTCCGCGGCATCATTTCGGCGGTGGGCGACGACACCGTCACCATCCACCTGCCCGATGCACCCAGGGACACCGACCCCGACCACGTGCTGCCGCTGGGCGCCATCGCCGAGGCCAAGCTGCTGATGACCGACAAGCTCCTGCACATGGCGGAAGCCGATCAGGAAGCGAACCCGATCGATGCCGGCGACGACGTCGAGACGATAGAAGTCGATTCTACAGACAATACCGAACTCTCCCAGGAGGTTGAATAAATGGCCGTTAGTGCGAACCGGCTTGAACTGCTGCAGATTGCCGATGCGGTGGCGCGGGAAAAGTCGATCGACCGCATGATCGTCATCGCCTCCATGCAGGACGCCATCGAGAAGGCGGCCAAGACGCGCTACGGCGCCGAGACCGAGATCCGCGCCGAGATCAATCCCAAGACCGGCGAATTGCGCCTGTGGCGCCTGCTCGAAGTGGTCGAGGCGGTCGAGGATCCGAGCAAGCAGATTTCGCTCGGCGACGCGCAGGGCCGCAACGCCGCCGCCAAGCTCGGCGATTTCGTCACCGAGCCGCTGCCGCCCATCGAATTCGGCCGCATCGCCGCGCAATCGGCCAAGCAGGTCATCGTGCAGAAGGTGCGCGACGCCGAGCGCGAGCGCATGTACGACGAGTACATCAATCGCGTCGGCGAGATCGTCAACGGCACCGTCAAGCGCGTCGAATACGGCAACGTCATCGTCGATCTCGGCCGCGGCGAGGCCATCATCCGCCGCGACGAGCTGATCCCGCGCGAAATGTACCGCTATGGCGACCGCGTCCGCGCCTACATCTACGACGTGCGCCGCGAGCAGCGCGGCCCGCAGATCTTCCTGAGCCGCACCCATCCGCAGTTCATGGCCAAGCTGTTCATGCAGGAAGTGCCCGAGATCTACGACGGCATCATCACCATCCGCTCCATTGCCCGTGACCCCGGCAGCCGCGCCAAGATCGCGGTGACCAGCAACGATTCGTCCATCGATCCGGTCGGCGCCTGCGTCGGCATGCGCGGCAGCCGCGTGCAGGCGGTGGTCGGCGAATTGCAGGGCGAAAAGATCGACATCATCCCCTGGACCGAGAACATCGCCGACCTCGTGGTTTCGGCGCTGCAGCCGGCCGATGTCGCCAAGGTGGTGCTCGACGAGCAGGCCGAAAAGATCGAAGTCGTGGTGCCCGACGAGCAGCTCTCGCTCGCCATCGGCCGCCGCGGCCAGAACGTCCGCCTCGCCAGCCAGCTCATCGGCTGGGACATCGACATCCTGACCGAGCAGGAAGAAAGCGAGCGCCGGCAGAAGGAATTCACCGAGCGGTCGGCTTTGTTCATGCAGGCCCTTGATGTCGACGAGATGGTGGCCCAGCTCTTGGCGTCCGAAGGCTTCTCCTCGGTCGAGCAGCTCGCCTATATCGACGTCGGCGAGATCGCCTCGATCCAGGGCTTCGACGAGGAAACGGCGGCGGAAATCCAGAACCGCGCCACCGAATATCTCGCCGAGATCGAGCGCCAGAACGACGAGGAGCGCATCGCGCTCGGCGTCGACGACGCGCTCTACGACATTCCCGGCCTCAATGCCGCCATGCTCGTGGCCCTCGGCAAGGACGGCATCAAGACCGTCGAGGATTTTGCCGGCAACGCCGCCGACGACCTCGTCGGCTGGACCGAGCGCAAGGACGGCGAGGTGAAGCGCTTCGACGGCACCTTCAAGGACTTCCCGGTGTCGCGCGAGGAGGCCGAGGACATGATCCTCAATGCCCGCCTCAAGGCCGGCTGGATCACCGAGGCCGACCTGGCCCCGCCGGCCGAAGAGCTCGAGGAAGGAGCGCCCGCGTAAATGCGGGCGACCACCGCCCGGTGCCCGGCAAGGACGAGATCGAACGGCGCTGCGCGCTCACCCATGCGGTGAAGCCGGCGGCGGAGCTCATCCGCTTCGTCGTCGGTCCGGACGATGTGCTGGTGCCCGATACCGACGCCAGGGCCGAGGGCCGCGGCGTCTGGATCAGCCTGGGCGAAAAGGCCGTGGCCGAGGCGGTGCGCAGGAAGGCCTTCGCCAGGAGCCTCAAGGGCGCCGTCGCGGTGCCCGAGGATTTGCCGGCGCTCACCCGCCGCCGGCTGGAGCAGCGTTTCGTGTCGGCGCTGCAGATGGCGCGCAAGGCCGGCCAGCTGCTGACCGGCGCCACCAAGGTGAAGGCGGCGCTCGAAACCGGCGAGGCGATCGCGCTGCTGACCGCCACCGACGCCGCCGAGGATGGCCGCAGGAAGCTCCTGGCGACCCTCACCGCCGCCGACAGGGCCGCGGCGGAGCAGGGGTTTGACCGCCCCCGGCGGCCGCATTTCGAATTGCTCGATTCCGCGCAATTGGGTTTGGCGCTCGGGATCGAAAATGTGATACATGCTGCGCCGACCCAAGGGGCAGCAGGTGAAGCAGCGGTGAAACGGGCCGAGAAATTGGCACGTTACATCGCCAACTGACCTTTGAAAGAGACGAGTTTTTATGGCTGACAGCGACGACAAGACGCAAGACGGTGCCCACAAGAAGACCCTGACGCTCAAGGGCGGTCCGGCGGTCGGCGCACGTCCCGGCCTGTCGCGCTCGGGACGTCCGACCGTCGTCGTCGAGCGCAAGACCCGGGTGGTGCCGCACGGCAATGCCGGGGCTCCGGCGCGTCCGAGCGGCAACGCCGCGGCGACGCCGCGCCCGGCTGCGGGCGGCGCTCCGGCGCGCGATGGCGGCCGTCCGCCGCTGCGCGCTCCGTCCGCCGTGCCGCGCTCGCCGGGCCTGTCCACCGCCGAGTCCGAAGCCCGCGTCCGGGCGCTGCGCGAGGCCGGTGCCCGCCAGGCCGAGGACGATCGCCGCGCCGCCGAGGCCGAGGCCCGCCGCGCCGAGGAGGATGCCCGCCGCCGCGAGCTGCGCGAGGCTGCCGCCCGCGCCGAGGCCGAGCGCGCCGCCGAGGCCGCCGCTGCCGAAGCCGCCACGCTCGAGGCCGAGCGCCCGGCGCCGCAGGCCACCGCCGAGGAGCGTTCGGCGCCCGCGCCGCGCAGCACCGGCGGCTACGAGGCCCGCCGTCCGGCCGCCCCCGGCGCCGACCGCCGTCCGGGTAGCCCCTCCACCGACCGCCGCCCCGGCGGCCCGGGTGCCGACCGTCGTCCCGGCGCGCCCGGCGCCGATCGCCGTCCGGCCGGCCCCGCCGGCGCGCGCCCCGGCTTCGGCCGTGGTCCGGCGCCGATCCCCAACGTGCCCGCGCCGCCCTCGGAAGCCGATGGCCGCCGCACCCGCACCGTGGCGCCCGTCGGCGGCCGGCCGATGGAAACCGAGAACCGCCGCGCCGGCGCCACGCCCGAGCGGCCGACCCGCCGCGCCGGCGAGGATGCCTTCGGCCGCAGCCGGCTGACGCTCTCCAGCGCCACCACCGAATCCGACCGTGACCGCGGGCCCTCGCTCGCCGCCATGCGCCGCCGCCGCGACAAGAAGATGGGCCGCAACGTCCAGGCTGCGCCCAAGCTCAGCCGCGAGGTGACCATCCCCGAAGTCATCACCGTGCAGGAGCTCGCCAACCGCATGGCCGAGCGCTCGGTGGACGTCATCAAGCTGCTGATGGCCCAGGGCCAGATGCTCAAGATCAACGACGTCATCGACGCCGACACCGCCGAGCTGATCGCCACCGAGCTCGGCCACACCGTCAAGCGCGTCTCCGAATCCGACGTCGAGGCGGGTCTGTTCGACATCCCCGCCGACGACAAGGCCGAGGATCTGACCGAGCGCGCCCCGGTGGTCACCATCATGGGCCACGTCGACCACGGCAAGACCTCGCTGCTCGACGCCATCCGCGAGACCAACGTCGTGTCCGGCGAAGCCGGCGGCATCACCCAGCACATCGGCGCCTACCAGGTCGAGGTGAACGGGCAGAAGATCACCTTCCTCGACACCCCCGGCCACGAAGCGTTCACCGCCATGCGTGCCCGCGGCGCCCAGGCCACCGACATCGCCGTGCTGGTGGTGGCGGCCGACGACGGCGTCATGCCGCAGACCATCGAATCCATCAAGCACGCCAAGGCGGCGGGCGTCCCGATCATCGTCGCCATCAACAAGATGGACAAGCCTTCGGCCAATCCGCTGCGCGTCCGCACCGAGCTGCTGCAATACGACGTGCAGGTGGAATCGATGGGCGGCGAGACGCTCGACGTCGAAGTGTCGGCGGTCAAGAAGACCGGCCTCGACAAGCTGCTCGAAACCATCCTGCTGCAGGCCGAGGTGCTGGAGCTGCAGGTGCCGCGCGACGGTCGCGCCGAAGGCCTCGTCATCGAGGCCAAGCTCGATCGCGGCCGCGGCGCCGTGGCCACCGTGCTGGTGCAGCGCGGCACCCTCCGGGTCGGCGACATCGTCGTCGCTGGAACGGAGTTCGCCCGCGTCCGCGCGCTCATCGACGACAAGGGCCAGCAGGTCAGGGACGCCGGCCCCTCGACCCCCGTCGAGGTGCTCGGCTTCACCGGCGTGCCCTCGGCCGGCGACCGCTTCTCGGTGGTCGAGACCGAGGCGCGGGCCCGCGAGGTCACCGACTACCGCCAGCGCCAGCTGCGCGAGAAATCGGCCACCGGCGGCGCCACCAGCCTCGAGCAGATGATGAACCAGCTCAAGGCCGCCGGCGTCGCCAAATTCCCGCTGATCATCAAGGGCGACGTGCAGGGCTCGGTCGAGGCGATCGTCGCCTCGCTCAACAAGCTGAGCACCGAAGAAGTCTCGGCGCAGATCCTGCTCTCTGCCGTCGGCGGCATCACCGAATCCGACGTCACGCTGGCCGAGGCGTCGAACGCCATCATCATCGGCTTCAACGTCCGCGCCAACAAGCAGGCCAACGATCTCGCCACCCGCGGCGGCATCGAGATCCGCTACTACAACATCATCTACGACCTCGTGGATGACGTGCGGAACGCCATGTCGGGCCTGTTGAAGCCCGAGCGCCGCGAGACCTTCATCGGCTACGCCTCGATCAAGGAAGTCTTCCAGATCACCAAGGTCGGCAAGGTCGCCGGCTGCCAGGTCACCGAGGGCATCGTCGAACGCGGCGCCGGCGTCCGCCTGCTGCGCGACAACGTCGTGATCCACGAAGGCAAGCTCAAGACGCTCAAGCGCTTCAAGGACGAGGTCAAGGAAGTCCCCGCCGGCCAGGAATGCGGCATGGCCTTCGAGAACTACGAAGACATCCGCCCCGGCGACGTCATCGAATGCTTCCGCGTCGAACAGGTCACGCGCTCGCTGTAAGCCAGCGGTTGGCCGCACGACAGGGCATGGCAAAAGGGCGCGGCGTGATCCGCGCCCTTCGCATTTTGCAGTCGGCGCTCCTCTCCCGCTCGCGGGGGAGGGGGGACCACGCGATAGCGTGGTGGAGGGGGCGGCCCCATGCTCGGTGCTAGTGGCCGCCCCCTTCCGTCACGCTGCGCGTGCCACCTTCCCTCGCAAGCGGGAAAAGGGTCGCGACTGCACCATCGTCGCCGATAGTCACGCCGCCGTGCTACACTTCCCCCATGCCCGACGAGCCGCTGCATATCGCGACCTTCACCCTCACCCGCGCCGACTCGCTGGCCTATGAGCAGGCGGCCGGCCGGCTGAGTCCGCTCGGGGTGATCGCGCTCATCTGCTGGCTCGGCCTCTGCGGCGCGGCGGCGCTGCTCGTCCCCGACGACTGGGCCGGCCCGCGCCTCTCGATGACCTCGTCGCTGCTCGTCCTCGTCGCCGTCGCGGTCGGCTACGTCGTGGCGCTGCTGCTCATCGCGCTGCGCCAATGGTGGCGCGCCCGCCGCCGCTTCCGCCGCCCCAGCGAAGTGACCGTCAGCGACTGGCCCGACCGGCTCGACCTCGTCGGCACCGGCAAGCTCGATGCCGTACGCTTCGCCGACGTGCGCCGCTCCATCCTCACCCGCACCCACCTCTTCCTCGAAACCGACGAGGACGTGATCATCCTGCCGCGCCGCGCCTTCCCCGAGGAGGGCACCATCGAGGACATGGCCGCCCGCATCGAGGGCCGGCCCGCGGCGCCGGCGGCGGTCGCAGCGACGCCGCCCCCCGTTGACCCCGGCCCGCCAAGCGCCTAGGTCGGGGCGATGAAACACGACCGCCACAAATCCACCGGCCCGAGCCAGCGCATGCTGCGCGTCGGCGAGCTGGTGCGCCACGCGCTGGCCGGCCTGTTCGCCCGCGGCGAAATCGAGGACCCCGAGCTCGCCGGCGCCGTCATCACCGTGCCCGAAGTGCGCATGTCGCCCGACCTCAAGCTCGCCAGCGCCTACGTCATGCCGCTCGGCGGCGAGCGCGCGGCCGAGATCGTCGCCGCCCTCAACCGCCACCAGCGCTTCATCCGCGGCCGTGTCGCCCCCGAGATCGACCTCAAATACGCCCCCGAAATCCGCTTCTTCGTCGACCAGACCTTCGAGGAATTCGGCAAGATCGACGCTTTGCTCAAATCCGACCGCGTGCAGCGCGACCTCAATCACCACGACGATGACGACAACGCGTCAAAGGGCTAGCAGTCAGGCCCCCTCCCCCCCTGCGGGGGAGGGTTGGGGAGGGGGGCAGCGCGCTCCGGCCGTGCATATGGCCCCCGCCCCCGGCCCCTTCCCGCAAGGGGGAGGGGGGCGCTGCCCCACGGCCGGCGCATGACCAAGGCAGGCAAGCGTCCCATCTCCGGCTGGATCCTCCTCGACAAGCCCTACGGCATGACCTCCACCCAGGCGGTCGGCAAGCTGCGCTGGCTGTACGCCGCCGAAAAGGCTGGCCACGCCGGCACGCTCGATCCGCTGGCCACCGGCCTGTTGCCCATCGCCCTGGGCGAGGCGACCAAGACCGTGCCCTACGTGCAGGCGGGCGGCAAACGCTATCGCTTCGATCTGGAATGGGGTTCCGAAACCACCACCGACGATGCCGAGGGCGAGGTGGTGGCCACTGCCGATCTGCGTCCCGCCGAGGACGCGGTGCGCGCCGCGCTGCCCGCCTTCATCGGCACCATCCTGCAGCGCCCGCCGGCCTTCTCCGCCATCAGGGTCGCTGGCGAGCGCGCCTACGATCTGGCGCGCGCCGGCGCCGCGGTCGAGCTCGAGGCCCGCCCGGTGACCGTCACCGCCCTGACGCTGCTCGACCATGGGCCCGACCGCTCGCGCTTCGAGATGGCGTGCGAGAAGGGCACCTATGTCCGCTCGCTCGCGCGCGACCTGGCGCGGGCGCTCGGCACCCGCGGCCACGTCGTCATGCTGCGCCGCACCGCCGTCGGCGGCTTTGCCGAAGCCGACATGGTCGAGCTCGCCGCCATCGAGGCCGCCCCGGACCGCGACGCCCTGCTCAGGCCCACCGCCATCGCGCTGCGGCACGTGCCCGAATTGCGCATGAGCCCCGACGAGGCGGCGCTGCTGCGTCATGGCGGCCAGGTGCTGCTGCGCGGCGCCAATGCCCCCATCGCGCTCGACGAGGCCTGGGCCAGTTGCAACGGCACGGTGGTGGCGGTCGGCGCCGTGGTCGCCGGCCATTTCCGCCCGGCGCGCGTGCTGCGCTAGGGCGCCTGCGCACAATTTCATCGCCCGGCGGAACCAATGGCCGGCCTCGCGCATACTAGGTCGCGGGGGCGAATGCGGCCAGAATCGACGCGTCGGCTTGCCTCGACTATGGTTCCTGCCTGCGTTCGGAGTCGCATCTTTCGTGGCCACAGTCCCGCCCAGTCCCGCCGACCCGGCTCGCAAGGCCGCGGCTCTGAGCCGGCCGCGCTCGATTGCGGTCTATCTGTTCGTGCTGGCGCTGGTGGCGCTGGTCCCCGCCTTCGCCTTTTCCGCCATCCTGCTGCAGCGCAACAACGAGGCGCAGGAGCGCGTGGTCGAAACCCTGATCACCGGGTCCACCCGCTCGATCAGCCAGGCCGCCGATCGCGAGATCAACGCCAACATCTCGACCCTCAAGGTGCTCGCCACCACCGACACCTTGCAGGCCGGCGAATACGAGGCTTTCTACGACCAGGTGAAGGCCGCCCTCGCCGGCACCAGCACCTATGTCTACGTGCTCGACAAGGCCCTCGACGTCGTCGTCTCGACCCGCAGCGCGCATGGCGCCCCACCCGTCCGCAGCTCCGACCCGGTGAGCGCCCGGAAGGCGCTCGACAGCAAGGACCCCGTGGTCTCCGGCCTCGTCATCGGCAGCATTTCGCGCATCCCCGTGGTCAACGTCATGCTGCCCGTCTTCACCGGCCGCGACGCGCCGCTCGTCCTCGGCATCTCGCGCGACGCCAGCTCGCTCGAAACCTCGCTGCTCTCCGACAAGCTGCCCACCGGCTGGAAGGTGGCCATGCTCGACGACAAGGGCACCATCATCGCCTCCTCCGAAGGGCCCGGCGACAGCGGGCGGCCCTTCACCCTCGCCAGCGTCGCCGACCTCCACACCACCGCCGGGCTCATCACCATCCGCTCCGACAATCTCACCTACCGCGCCGCCATCCGGCAGTCGCCGCTGACCGGCTGGACGCTGATCGCCTGGGCCCCCGCCGCGGTGATCTCGCAGCCGCTGATGGATGCGGTGTGGTCGCTGGCGGTCGGCGGCCTGCTGCTTGCCGCCATCGTGGTGCTGGTGGTGTACTGGGTGACGCTGCAGATCGGCCGCTCGGTGCGCGGCCTCGAAAGCGACGCCAAGCGCATGGGCGCCGGCCAGCCGGTGCTGGCGCGCGATTATCCCATTTCCGAGATCGCCACCGTCTCCTCGGCGCTCGAAGAGGCGAGCCGCCGCCGCCAGCAGGCCGAGGTCGAGGTGCGCTTCCTGATGCGCGAGCTGGCGCACCGCAGCAAGAACCAGATGACGGTGATCGCCGCCATGGCCAAGCAGACCGCCCGCGGCGCCGAATCCGTGCCCGAATTCGTGCAGAGCTTCGAGCGCCGCATCTTCGGGCTGGCCCGCTCCACCGATCTGCTGCTCGCCAACGGCGTGGTCGGCGTCGATCTGCGCGAGCTGCTGACCGGCCAGCTCGATCCGTTCCGCCCCGAGGACGAAAGCCGCATGACGCTCGAGGGCCCGCCGGTCCGCCTCAACATCCAGGCGGCGCAGATCCTCGGCATGGCCGCGCACGAGCTCGCCACCAACGCCGTCAAATACGGCGCCTTCCAGAAGGATGGCGGCAGCCTTGCGGTGGTCTGGTCGCGCACCGCCGAAACCCTCGATCTCGACTGGCGCGAGCACGTCCGGGTGTTCACTCCCCCCAGCGAACGCCGCGGCTTCGGCACCACCGTGCTCGAAAACATGGTCGGCCGTTCCCTCGGCGCCACCGTCGAGCGCACCATCCACGACGACGGCCTCGAATGGCGCTTCGCCATCCCCCTCACCGCCATCGACCCCGCCAAAGGCCCCGAAGACGCCGAAAAGCCTGGCGCTTGAAGCGTGCCCCGGCGCTTTGATTGACGCTTGGGGCAAACAGTCTTACATGACATGCACTGATATCCGGCCCCGTTCATTCGTCCTTGATGGAAAGCACGAAAGTGCTACGAGTGGACGGGGTCAGTTTTTTTGAGCATTTGATGAAGCCGAGTTACGCCATTCTTGTTGATGGCGGGTTCATGCGGGTTCGCCTGCAGGTCAAGAACAGGCATTTCCCGACCGTCGCGGAAGTTTCGGCCGAAATCGACCGGATAAAGTCTATTGCCGAACTGCAGGAGCACGAACTGCTTCGCGTCTATTATTATGACGCCCCGCCCGCGATCGGCACCCTGACCAACCCGATCGACCAGACCCGGCTCGACCTGTCGCAACACCCGCAATATGCGCAGAATTTCGGGCTGCAGCAGGCCTTGGAGATGCTGCCGGACTTTGCGCTCCGCTCCGGCGAAATGTCGGTGGATGGCTGGGCGTTGGGGAGCGCCGCGCTTCACAATCTCACCGCCGGTGGCCCGCGCGTGATTACCGCAAGGGACCTCGTGCCCAACATCAGCCCAGAAGGGCGTGGATCTGCGCATTGGCCTCGACATCGCAAGGTTGTCGCTCCGCCAACTGGTCCGCGTCCTCGTCGTGGTCACCGGCGACAGCGACATGATCCCGGCCTTCAAGTTCGCACGGCGCGAAGGGGTGCGCGTCTATCTTGACCACATGGGACACGGCGTTAAACGCGATCTGAAAGCGCACACCGACCTTGTCCTCTAGGCGGATCACCGCCATCGCGCGGACGCCTTGCAGGAAAAACGCTGGCATTCGTGCCACATTTCCCCTATATGCGCGCCCAATCCGTGGTTTCGGCCCGGATTTTCGTGGCCCGCCCTGGACGACATCCCGGGGCTGGGTGTCCCAAATCCTCCGTTTTGAAAGGATCACCCGATGTCGATCACGGCCGAGCGCAAGACCGCGCTCATCACCGAATATGCCACCAAGAAGGGCGACACCGGTTCGCCCGAGGTCCAGGTTGCGATCCTCAGCGAGCGCATCAACAACCTCACCGAGCATTTCAAGACCCACGGCAAGGATCACCATTCGCGCCGCGGCCTGCTCAAGCTGGTGCAGACCCGCCGCAGCCTGCTCGACTACGTCAAGCGCGTCGACGAGCCGCGGTACAAGAAACTGATCGAAAGCCTCGGCATCCGCCGCTGATTTCGATCCGGCGTGGGGAGCTGCGGCTCCCCTTGTCACATCTGGCGCCGCCCTGGTGGCGCCGGACCAAGCGTAGGCTGATGCAACCATGCGGAGCATGGCGAGATCATCGGCGGCTCAGGGCTGTTGCGGCCACCCGGCGACCACCCGCAAACTGAACCGCTCATCGTCTTGTCCATGTTCCGCCCCCCTCCGACAAAGGGGTCGTCAGCGCGGAAACCGTGCCGATTTTGGGCCGCTCCTGCACATGGGGTGCGAGGGGCGAGCTGGCACACCGGATGAGTTCGCGGGGTGGCTACGCCCCCGCGTTCCCGCTCAGCCCGGCAGAATGGAAAGACATGACACTCATGCCCATCAATTTCGATCACCACAAGGTCGAGCTCAACTGGGGCGGCCAGCCGCTGACCCTCGAGACCGGCAAGATCGCCCGCCAGGCCGACGGCGCCGTGCTCGCCACGCTCGGCGAGACCGTGGTCCTCGCCACCGTGGTTTCGGCCAGGACCGCCAAGCCCGGCCAGGACTTCTTCCCGCTGACCGTCAACTACCAGGAAAAATACTTCGCCGCCGGCAAGATTCCGGGCGGCTATTTCAAGCGCGAAGGCCGTCCGACCGAAGCCGAGACGCTGACCAGCCGCCTCATCGACCGGCCGATCCGCCCGCTCTTTCCCGATGGCTACAAGAACGAGACGCAGGTCATCGTCACCGTCCTCCAGCATGACATGGAGAACAATCCCGACGTGCTGGCCATGGTCGCCGCTTCCGCCGCGCTGACCATTTCCGGCGTGCCCTTCATGGGCCCCATCGGCGCCGCCCGCGTCGGCTGGGTCGATGGCGAATACGTGCTGAACCTGCCCGTCGACCGCCGCGCCGATTCCAAGCTCGATCTCGTCATGGCCGGCACCGCCGACGCCGTGCTGATGGTCGAATCGGAAGCCCAGGAGCTCAGCGAAGAGGTGATGCTCGGCGCCGTGATGTTCGGCCACGAGCAGTCGCGCAAGGTCATCGACGCCATCATCAAGCTCGCCGAGCTTGCCGCCAAGGACCCGCGCGACTTCACCCCGCCCGACTATTCCGATCTGGAAAAGGACGTGCTGGCGATCGCCGAGGACGACCTCCGCGCCGCCTACAGGATCACCGACAAGCAGCAGCGCTACGCCGCGGTCGATGCCGCCAACGCCAAGGTGAAGGACGCCTTCGCCGCCCGCATCGAGGCCGGCACCGTCAATGCCGAGCATCTGGGCGAGGTGGTGCACAACCTCCAGGCCAAGATCGTGCGCTGGAACATCCTCGACACCGGCACCCGCATCGACGGCCGCGACGTGCGCACCGTGCGTCCGATCACCGCCGAAGTCGGCGTGCTGCCGCGCACCCACGGCTCGGCGCTGTTCACCCGCGGCGAGACGCAGGCGCTGGTGGTGGCGACCCTCGGCACCGGCGACGACGAGCAGTTCATCGACTCGCTCGAGGGCACCAAGAAGGAAACCTTCCTGCTGCACTACAACTTCCCGCCCTACTCGGTCGGCGAAACCGGCCGCCTGGGCTCGCCCGGCCGCCGCGAGATCGGCCACGGCAAGCTCGCCTGGCGCGCCATCCACCCGCTGCTGCCCAAGCCGGAAGAGTTCCCCTACACGCTGCGCGTCGTCTCCGAGATCACCGAGTCCAACGGCTCGTCCTCGATGGCGACCGTGTGTGGAACGTCGCTCTCCCTGATGGATGCCGGCGTGCCGATGAAGAAGCCGGTGGCGGGCATCGCCATGGGCCTCATCCTCGAGGGTGAGAAGTTCGCGGTGCTGAGCGACATCCTCGGCGACGAGGATCATCTCGGCGACATGGACTTCAAGGTCGCCGGCACCGCCGACGGCGTCACCTCGCTGCAGATGGACATCAAGATCGCCGGCATCACCGAGGAGATCATGAAGGTCGCCCTGGCGCAGGCCAGGGAAGGCCGCACCCACATCCTGGGCGAAATGGCCAAGGCCATCACCGCCTCGCGCGGCCAGGTGGGCGAGTTCGCTCCCCGCATCGAGACCATCAAGATCCCGACCGACAAGATCCGCGAAGTGATCGGCACCGGCGGCAAGGTGATCCGCGAGATCGTCGAAAAGACCGGCGCCAAGGTCGATATCCAGGACGACGGCACCGTCAAGGTCTCGTCCTCCGACGGCAAGGCGATCGACGCCGCCATCAAGTGGATCCGCGGCATCACCGACGATCCGGAGATCGGCGCCGTCTACCAGGGCACCGTGGTCAAGACCGCCGATTTCGGCGCCTTCGTCAACTTCTTCGGCTCCAAGGATGGCCTCGTGCACATCAGCCAGCTCGCCGACCAGCGCGTCGGCAAGACCACCGACGTGGTCAAGGAAGGCGACAAGGTGTGGGTCAAGCTGCTCGGCTTCGACGAGCGCGGCAAGGTGCGCCTGTCGATGAAGGTCGTCGACCAGGAGACCGGCAAGGAAAAAGCCAGGGAAGACGCCCCGGCCGAACCCGCCGAGTGAGCTTGTAGCAGCGTTCTACAAAAGGCCCGGGAGCACTCCCGGGCCTTTTGCTTTGCAAGGCCGCCTCTCCCCTCGCCCCTCCGGGGATAGGGTGCCTCGCACAGCGAGGCGGGTGAGGGGCCGTCAGCATCTCTCCCCCTCCACATCGTCATTCCCGCGAAAGCGGGAATCCAGACCGGGCTCGCGGAGGAGCGGAAACGACACCGGCGAGCCGTCCCCGTTCCCCCTACTCCAGCTCCGCCAGCCGCCGCTCCAGGAACGCCCGCTCGGCCTGCTGCTCGCTCAGCTCCAGTGCCCGCCGATAGGCCGCTGCCGCCGCATCGTTCCGTCCCAGCCGCCGCAGCAGATCCGCCTCGGCCGCATGCGCGAAGCGGTAGCGCGCCAGCGGCCCGGCCGCCAGCGGCGCGATCAGCGCCAGGCCGGCCGCCGGCCCGTCGCGCATGGCGATGGCGACGGCGCGGTTGAGCTCGACCACCGGCGACGGCTCGGCCCGCAGCAGCACATCGTAGAGCGCCGCGATGCGCCGCCAGTCGGTGGCCGCCGCGTCGGGCGCCCGTGCATGCGTTGCCGCGATCATCGCCTGGATGGTGTAGCTGGCGACCGGCGGCTGTGCGAAGGCGGCCTCCGCCAGCGCCGTGCCTTCGGCGATCAGCGCCCGGTCCCATCGCGTGCGGTCCTGCGCCTCGAGCAGCACCAGCCCGCCGTCGGGTCCGGTGCGCGCCGCCGCGCGCGACTGGTGCAGCAGCAGCAGCGCCAGCAGCCCGTCGATATCGGCGGCCGGGTGCAGCTCCCGCAGCAGCCGCGCCAGCCGGATCGCCTCCTGGCACAACTCCCGCCGCAGCAGCGCCGCGCCCGACGAGGCATCGTAGCCCTCGTTGAAGATCAGGTAGATCGTGTGCAGCACCGCATCGAGCCGGTCCGGCCACTCCGCCGGCGCCGGCACCTCATAGGGCAGGCGCTCGTCGCGGATGCGCGCCTTGGCCCGCACGATGCGCTGCGCCACCGTCGCCGGCTTGCTGAGATAGGCCGCCGCGATCTCCTCGGTGGTCAGCCCGCACACCTCGCGCAGCGTCAGCGCCACCTGCGCGTCGAGCGGCAGCGCCGGGTGGCAGCAGGTGAAGATCAGCCGCAGCGTGTCGTCGGCGATGGTTTCGCGTTCGGCCGGCATCTCGGCCTCCTCGTCTTCGAGCTGCCGGCTGATCTCCGGCGCGATGGCCTTGAAGCGGCCGCTCCTTCTGAGCTTGTCGATGGCCTTGAAGCGGCCCGCCGACACCAGCCAGGTGCGCGGATTGGCCGGCACGCCGTCGCGCGGCCATTGCTGCGCCGCCGCGAGGAACGCGTCGGCCAGCGCCTCCTCGGCCAGCTCGAACCCGCCCAGCAGCCGGATCAGGCTGGCCAGCACGCGGCCGCGCTCGGCCCGATAGATCCCCTCGAGGTCGAACCCGGTCACGTCAGCGGCGGCGGTGTCGGGATTTCGTACACCGGCCGCACCTCGATGGTGCCGAGCGCGGCAATCGGAATGCCGGCGGCCAGCCGCACCGCCTCGTTCATGTCGCGCGCCTCGATCAGAATGAAGCCGGCCATCTGTTCCTTGCTCTCCATATAGGGCCCGTCGGTGGTCGACATCCGCCCGTCGCGCACCCTGACCAGCACGGCGCTGTCGCCACCCTCGATCGCCGCCGAGGCGAGATAGTGGCCCGCGGCCCGCAGCGTGTCGTCATAGGCCAGCGAGCGGCGGTCGAGGTCCTGCCGCGCGCTCCGGCTGGCCGTGTCCATCACGCTCGTGTCGAAATGCACGAGGCACATATAGCGCATCGCAACGCCTCCATGGTTCTGCTGCCTATGGTCGACCGCCCCTTGGCCAATTCGACATCGCCGTTGCAATTTGCCTGAAATTGTCGCCGCCGGGGAAGCCTTCGCGCAAACCCCGGCAGGCATCATCGGCAGACCTTGGAGGCAATGCGGGGCCCGTCAGCATGTCCGTCGTCAGCGACCACCCGCCTGCCGCCGACCCGGTGCCCCGGCCGCGCAGCGAGGTGCTGCTGCCGCCGGCCATCATCCTGCTGGTCTTCGCCATGGTGGTCATCGCCATCGGCGGCTTCGCCTATGTCAGCAGCCAGCAGCAGGCGCTGAGCGCGGTGCGCCACCAGGCCGACGATCTGCGCGCCGCGGTCAACACCCTGCAGCTGGTCGATGGCGATGCGGCGCACGTGCTGAACGGCGAACGCGGCGCGCTGGCCAGCTATTTCCGCGATCTCGAGCTGCTCAAGACCCAGCGCGGCGGCACCCTCGATGCTCTGGCCGACGTGCCGGCCGCCCTCGACCGGCTGGTGCAGGACTGGACCGAGGCGGTCAATCTGAGCGCCGACGGCCATGCCGACGACGCGCGGGCGCTGTTCACCGAGCGGCAGACCGCCGCCACCGTCGCCGCCATCACCAACACGGCGCAGGCGGCGTTGCAGGGGGCGCAGGTGACGCTCGGCCAGCACGACGAGTCGAGCCGCCTCGGCACCCTCGCGGTGCTGGTGCTGCAGGTGCTGTCGGGCACGCTGGCGATGAGCGGCATGTTCTTCGCCTTCCGCTCCAGCGCCCGCGAGGCCTTCGGCCGCTCGGCGGCGCTCAGGTCCGCCGACACCTCGCGCGAGCAGGTGGCGCGGCTGTTCGAAATGGCCGACGTGCTGCAGAGCGCCACCGATTATGGCGATGCCAACCAGGTGCTCAAGGCCACCGCCACCGAGCTCTTGCCCGGCTATTCCGGCGCCCTCTACGTCTTCAACAATTCGCGCGACCGGCTGGTGCTGTCGACCAGCTGGGGCCGGCCCGACGACGGGGCGCCGCCCGAGGCCATCGCCGCCGACCAGTGCTGGGCGCTGAAGCGCGGCAAGCCGCACCTCAACCGCGTCGATGGCAGCAAGCTGTGCTGCGAGCATCACCATGGCGACGACACCGTGCTCGAAATCCCCATGATCGCGCGCGGCGAGATCATGGGCCTGTTCCAGTTGTTTGCCGCCGGGCCCCGCGCCGAACAGCGGCTCGAGGCGATCACCGGCCTCGGCTCGGCGCTCGCCGACGGCATGAGCCTCGCCCTCGCCAATATGGGCCTTAGGGAAAAGCTCAGGAACCAGGCGCTGCGCGATCCGCTCACCGGCCTCTACAACCGCCGCTACATGGAGGATTGCCTGCAGCGCTTCGTCCGCCTCGCCGACCGCGAGAACCGCGAGGTGAGCGTGGTCATGGTCGACCTCGACCACTTCAAGGCGCTCAACGACAAGCACGGCCATGCCTTCGGCGACAGCGTGCTGCGCGACACCGCCATGACCATCGTCGGCGCCCTGCGCGAAACCGACATCGTCTGCCGCTACGGCGGCGAGGAGCTGGTGGTGATCCTGCCCGACTGCAACCTCGACCGCGCCGCCGACAAGGCCGAGCTGCTGCGCGTGCGCATCGCCGCGCTCGGCGAGACGCACGCCGCCGAGATTTCCGCCTCCTTCGGCGTCGCTTCGGTGCCTTACACGTCGAGCGGCGTCATGGATCTGCTGGCCGCCGCCGACAGCGCCCTCTACCGCGCCAAGCAGGCCGGCCGCAACCGCGTCGCCACCGCCCCCACCCGCCCGTTCCAGCTCGACCGCCTCGAAGACGGCCTCCCCGCTCCGGCCCTCCAGGCCGCCGAATAGGCTGGCGTTCTGGGGTGCTTGCCTGCAAGCGGACCCTGTTGCTGCATCCCTTCGCTCGATGATTGCGCCGCCAGCGAATGCGGCTCTATCGCCCCCCTCCCCCTTGCGGGGAGGGGCCGGGGGTGGGGGCCGCAACCACCAGGCTACATAGTATCGTCCTAATGCAGCGCCATCCGCGCCGCCGGGGAGGGGCCGGGGGTGGGGGCCGCAACCACCAGCGCTACAATATCGTTCTAATGCAGCGCCGTCTGCGCCGCGATGATACGATCGGTCAGCGCCTCGAGCTCGGTGCTGTACGGCGCCTTGTCGGCGATCCGCTGCTTCAAATACTTGATCGGCTGTTCGAGGATCTTGTCGAGGTTGGTCTCGCAGCGGAAGTCGCCGGCGATGCGCTTGACCTTGGAGTTGTCGAACAGCGCCGTCCAGCTCTTGTCGCCGCGCAGCGGGCCCGTCCACTCCGGCCGGTAGGCGCACAGCGTGTCCGTCGGCACATGCACCAGCTTCGGCGTGACCCCGAGCCCGCGCCCGATCGCGGTATAGATCGCGTCCCAGGTGAAGCCCTTGTCGCCGGTGATGTGGAAATCCTCGTAGAGCGCGTGCGGGTTGCCGAACAGATTGACGAACGGGACGGCGAAATCCTCCGAGCGCGTCAGCGTCCACGGCGCATTGCCGTCGCCGGCGACGATCACCGGTTTGCCGGTCAGCATGCGGTTGGCCACCGCGTCGCCGTCGTTCAGCATCGTCGGCAGCCCGGTGCGCACCGTGTGCGAGGGCCGCACATTGGTCCAGGGCAGCCCCTTGGCCGCCTTCATCAGCGTCTCGCAGGCGATCTTGGCCTGGCTGTAGGCCCAGTACGGATTGATCGCCGGCGTCTGTTCGGTGATCACATAGCTGTCGATGCTCTTCTGGTACACCGACGCCGACGAGATGAAGATGTACTGCCCGGTCTTGCCGGCAAAGGTGGCGATGTCGCGCTGCATCTGCTCGGGCGTGAACACCATGAACTGCGCCACCACGTCCCAATTCTGCCCGCCGAGCTGTGCGTACCCTGACGCATCCGCCATGTCGCCGGTGATCGACGCGACATTTCCTGGGAGTCTGTCACGGCGCTGCCCGCGGTTGAACACCGAGACCGCGTGTCCCTTCTGGACCGCAAGTTCCACGCAGGGCAGCGAAATCTGCCCCGTACCACCAATGAACAGGACCTTCGCCATTGCCGCCTCCAAAACTCCACGAACTGTGGCGGATCGGCCTGGACCTGGCAAGCGTCAGAACGGCGGCAGGCTCACCGCCGGTGGCTGCGCCGCGGCATAGGTCTGCTGCATCCTGAGCTGCTGCTCGAAGCTGCGCGCCTGCGCCTCAAGGTCCGCCTGCACCTGCAATTGCTGGGCTTTGAGCGCCGTGGCGTCGCTCAGCTCCTGCACCCGGCACAGCGTCAAAGCCCTTGCATTTGCAAGGTTTTCCGCCCTGTTGTCGCCCGGCGGTACCGGCACGCACATCGCCTGCGCGGCGCTCGGCACAAGCATGATTGCAGCTATCAGCAGCGTTCGCATACGCCATAAATAGGCCCGCCCCGAAACGGTTGCGAGCCGCCGCCGATCACGCTTTCGCGCCTTGCGCCCGGGGCGCTACGCCCGCGCCCGCGTCTCCGGCAGCACCCGGTGCGGCGGCTGGTGGCCGTCGACGAACGCCCGGATGTTGACGATCACCGTGTCGCCCATCTCCAGCCGCGCCTCGAGCGTCGCCGACGCCATGTGCGGGGTCAGCACCACCTTGTGCGCCCGCGCCAGCTCCAGCAGCCCGGGGTTGATGCCGGCGCTCGATTCGAACACGTCGAGCGCCGCGCCCGACAGCCGGCCCGCCGCCAGCGCGTCGACCAGCGCCGCCTCGTCGATCAGCTCCGGCCGGCTGACGTTCACCACCGCCGCGTCGGGCCGCATCGTCAGCAGCCGCGCCCGGCTGAGGATGTGGTGGGTGTCGCGCGTCAGCGGCGTGTGCAGCGACAGGATGTCGACCGCCGGCAGCATGGCGTCGAGGCTGTCGTGATAGGTCGCGCCCAGCCTGTCCTCGAGTTGCGGCGGCCGCCGGTTGCGCGAGAAATAGTGGATGTTGAGCCCGAAATTGCGGGCCCGGCTCGCCACCGCGCTGCCGATCCGGCCCATGCCGACGATGCCCAGCGTCTTGCCGCGCAGCCGCCGCCCCAGCATCCAGGTCGGCGACCAGCCCGGCCAGGTGCCCTCGCGCGGCAGCACCTCGGCGCCCTCGACCAGCCGCCGCGGCAGCGCCAGCATCAGCAGCATCGCCATGTCGGCGGTGTCCTCGGTCAGCACCGAAGGCGTGTTGGTGACGGTCAGTCCCGCCGCATAGGCCGCCTCGATGTCGATGTTGTCGAAGCCGTTGCCGAACTGCGCGATCAGCCTCAGGCCGCGCGGCAGCCGCGCGATCAGCTCGGCATCGAGCCGGTCGGTGATCGAGCTGACCAGCACGTCGGCGCCGGCGAGCTCGGCCACCAGCCGGTCGGCGCTGTAGGGCGCGTCGGCCGGGTTGAAGCGCGCGTCGAA
The DNA here is from genome assembly GCF_001899075.1 of Devosia sp. 67-54. Taxonomy (GTDB): domain Bacteria; phylum Pseudomonadota; class Alphaproteobacteria; order Rhizobiales; family Devosiaceae; genus Devosia_A. The sequence goes on from NZ_MKVA01000011.1 coordinate 211,430, forward strand.
CAGCGTCGCCATGCGCTGCTCCACCGGCTCGGGCAGCCGCCGCGTCACCAGGATCTTGGGGCGATTTGCCGTCAGCTCGCGTGCCTTTCAAGGACCATTAAGGTCTATCGCCTAACGATAGAGCATCGCGCGCAGAAGTGGGAACCGGTTTTGCGTCACGCGATGCATCCATCGACTGAAAAGCGCGACTTCCGGGCCAAGCTGCCCAAGATCAAACTGCCTATGAGGCGTCCTGCCGTGTTGCTGCGTGCCCTCGCTCTTATATCCCTCGTCCTGTTGCCCAGTCTCGCCGAAGCGGCCGCCACCAATCCGAGCGGCCTGCCGCTGCCGCGCTTCGTGACCGTCAAGGCCAAGGAATCCAACGTCCGCGTCGGTCCCGGCTACCAGTACGACATCGCCTGGCAATACCAGGTGGCGGGCGTTCCGGTCGAAATCATCCAGGAATTCGACGTCTGGCGGAAGATCCGCGATGTCGACGGCTCCACCGGCTGGGTGCATCAGAACATGCTATCGGGCAACCGCGCCGGCTATGTCACCCAGGCCGCCGGCGACAAGGTCGGCCTGCATGCCGGCGCCTCCGACGAATCCGGCGTCGTTGCCTGGGTCGGGCCCGGCTTTCCGGTCAAGATCAACAGCTGCGAAAAGGGCTGGTGCGCCGTCGTCGCCACCGACCATCCCGCCAGCGGCGCGCCGTCGAACTACTCCGGCTATCTGCCCGAAGCCGATCTCTGGGGCGTCTACCAGGGCGAAAATTTCGACTGACAGCGGTTGGCCGATCAAGCCCGATAGGGCTCGATCGGCCAGAGCGAAAAAGGACTCTTCTCCCAGCGGTTGGTCGATCAAGCCTTCCCGGGCTTGATCGGGCCAGAGCGAAAAGGACCCCAGCGGTTGGTCGATCGAGCCTTCCGGGCTTGACCGGCCAGAGCAAAAGGACTCTCCGCCCTTGCGGCGCTGCGTCCGCGCGTCGGCTAGACCTGTTCGGGCACCGGGCCCTTTTTCACCCGCACCACCACGTCCACATGGGTGATGGTCATGCCGTCCGGCGGCGCCGGCAGGTTCTGGATCACGATCGCCGAGGCCGGGATGTCGGTCACCCGCTGCTCGTCCTCGAGATAGAAATGGTGGTGGTCCGAGGTGTCGGTGTCGAAATAGCTGCGCGAGGCATCCACCGCCACTTCGCGCAGCAGCCCCGCCGACCGGAACTGGTGCAGCGTGTTGTAGATCGTCGCCAGCGAGACGTTGACCTTGGCGGCTTGCGCCTCGGCCAGCAATTGTTCGGCGCTCACATGCCGGTGCTCGCCGCCGAACAGGATCTCGGCCAGCGCCACGCGCTGCCGCGTCGGCCGCAATCCCGCCATGCGCAGCACCGCCGTGAGGCACGGGCGTCGCGACGGCACGTTGCGGCTGAAGATGTGGCGGTCGTGCATGGATCCCCGAAAAACTCGACTTTTGCGGCAAACTTATAGCTTTGCGGGGTTTTCCGCACAAGCGTTGCGGTGTCGCGGCGGCTCGCCTTGACCCCTTCCGGTCCCCCCAATACACACGGGTCACGTTAACCAGTGGAACCGAGCCTGATGGCGGAGCGCAAGAACGCCTATGCCTATGACGAGCTGATCGCCTGCGGGCGCGGTGAGCTCTTCGGCCCCGGCAATGCCCAATTGCCGCTCCCCCCCATGCTGATGTTCGACCGCATCACGCAGATCGACGACACCGGCGGTTCGCACCATCGCGGCCAGGTCCGCGCCGAGCTCGATGTCCGCCCCGATTTGTGGTTCTTCAAATGCCACTTCATGGGCGATCCGGTGATGCCCGGCTGCCTCGGCCTCGACGCGCTGTGGCAGATGACCGGATTCTTTCTCGGCTGGGGCGGCTCGCCCGGCCGCGGCCGCGCCCTCGGCGGCGGCGACATCAAGTTCACCGGCCAGGTGACCGACGATGTCAAGCTGATCGAATATGGCATCGACATCAAGCGCGTCGTCCGCTCCAAGGTGGCGCTGGGCATTGCCGAAGGCTTCGTGAAGGCCGACGGCAACCTTATCTACGAGGCCAGGGATCTGCGCGTCGGGCTGTTCCCGGCTGTGGCGGCCGCATCCTAGCGGCGGGAGGAGCAGGGCATGAGACGCGTCGTCGTTACCGGCATGGGGATCGTCTCCTCGATCGGCAACAACACCTCCGAGGTGGTGGAGAGCCTGCGCGCCGCCCGCCCGGGCATCGTCTTCGCGCCGGAATACGAAAAGCTCGGCTTCCGCTGCCAGGTGCATGGCGCCCCCAGGCTCGACCCGTTCGAGGTGCTCGACCGCCGCACCACCCGCTTCATGGGGCGCGGCGCCGCCTGGAACTACATCGCCATGCAGCAGGCGATCGAAAGCTCCGGGCTCGAGCCGCACGACATCCAGAATCCGCGCACCGGCCTCGTCATGGGCTCCGGCGGCCCCTCCACCCACACCGTGGTCGAAGCCGCCGACATCACGCGCGAAAAGGGCCCCAAGCGCATCGGCCCGCTGGCCGTGCCCAAGGCCATGAGCTCCACCGCTTCGGCGACGCTCGCCACGCCCTTCGGCATCAAGGGCATCAACTATTCCATCACCTCGGCCTGCGCCACCTCCAAGCATTGCATCGGCAATGGCTACGAGCAGATCCAGATGGGCAAGCAGGACATCGTCTTCGCCGGCGGCCACGAGGATCTCGACTGGACCATGTCGAATCTGTTCGACGCCATGGGCGCCATGTCGACCGATTTCAACGCCACCCCGGAAAAGGCCTCGCGCGCCTATGATGCGAAGCGCGACGGCTTCGTCATCGCCGGCGGCGCCGGCGTGCTGGTGCTGGAGGAGCTCGAACATGCCCGGGCCCGCGGCGCCACCATCCTCGCCGAGATCGTCGGCTACGGCGCCACCTCCGACGGCTACGACATGGTCGCTCCGTCGGGCGAGGGCGCCACGCGCTGCATGAAGATGGCGCTCGAGACCGTCCGCGAGAAGGTCGACTACATCAACCCGCACGCCACCTCGACCCCGATCGGCGACGCCAAGGAGATGGAGGCGCTGCGCCAGGTGTTCGGCACCGGCGAGGCTTGCCCGCCGATCTCGGCCACCAAATCGCTCACCGGCCACTCGCTCGGCGCCACCGGCGTGCAGGAATCGATCTACTGCATCCTGATGATGCAGCACCGCTTCCTGTGCGAGAGCGCCAACATCGACGAGCTCGATCCGGCCTTCGCCGACATGCCGATCCTGCGCGCCCGCCGCGACGGCGTCGACATCGGCGTCGCGCTATCCAACAGCTTCGGCTTCGGCGGCACCAACGCCACGCTGGTGTTCCGCCACCCGGATCTGCTCTGACGCGGCTTGCAGATATACCCGAAAGGGTATATCTGGAGGATAGCCAGCGAAAAGCCCGTTCACTGGATCGGCTCGTCCAAGCGCGACTATATGGCGTTTCCCGGCCCCGTGCAGGACGAGATGGGCTTCGCCCTCGGCGTCGCGCAACTGGGCGGCAAACACCCCAGGGCCAAGCCGTGGAAGGGCGAAGGGCCGGGTGTGTTCGAGTTGGTCGAAAGCTTCGACGGCAACGCTTATCGGGCGATCTATACCGTGCGCTATGGCGAGGCGATCTACGTGCTGCACGCGTTTCAGAAAAAGAGCCCGAGCGGCATACGCACCGCCGCGACGGATGTGGAGCTGGTTGCGGCGCGGCTCAGGCTGGCGCGCGCCGACTACGAGGCACGAAAATGAGCGACAAGATCACACGCGGCACCGCCAACGTCTTTGCCGATCTCGGCTATGCCGATGCCGGGGAGCGGCAGACCAAGACGCGGCTGGCGCTCGAGATCAACGGATTGATCAAAGCCCGCCGGCTGAAGCAAGCCGAAGCGGGCGAAATCCTCGGTGTGCCGCAGCCGAAAATCTCGGCGCTCGCCAACTATCGGCTCGATGGCTTTTCGGTCGAGCGGCTGATGGCGTTCCTGACCGCACTCAACCAGGATGTCGAGATCATCATCCGTCCCCGCCGCGACCGGCAGGCCGGCCGGGTGCTGGTCAGCGCTGTTCGCTAGATCAATAGTCCAGTTCGGTGAACCGGGCGCTGCGGCCGTCATAGAGCAGCAGCCGGCCGGCGAGCGGCGTGCCGGTGCCGGTGATCAGCTTGATGGCTTCCATCGCCATCAGCGTGCCGACGACGCCGGTGACCGGGCCGAGCACGCCGACCACCTCGCAGCTCGGCAGATCCTCGGGTGCGGGCGCGATCGGATAGAGGTCGGCGAAGCGCCGGCCGCCGGGCAGGAACACGGTGAGCTGCCCGTCCCACATCGACACCGCCCCTGACACCAGCGGCTTTGCCGCGCGCTCGCAAGCCTCGGCGACGATGCGGCGCGTCTCGAAATTGTCGGTGCCGTCGAGCACCAGATCGTAGCCGGCGACGACGCCGTCGGCATTGCCGGCGTCGAGCCGCATCCGGTGGATGACAATTTGCACCTGCGGGTTGAGCGCTGAGACGAAGGCGCCGGCGCTCGCCACCTTAGCGGCGCCCACATCGGCCGTGCGGTGGATGATCTGCCGCTGCAGATTGGAGAGCCCCACCACATCGTCGTCGACGATGCCCAGCGTGCCCACGCCGGCCGCAGCGAGATAGGCGATGGCCGGGCTGCCGAGCCCGCCCGCGCCCACCACCAGCACGCGTGCCGCCCTGAGTTTCTGCTGCCCGGCGCCGCCGACATCCTTCAGCACCAGATGCCGCGCATAGCGCCGGGTCTCGTCGGGCGACAGGCTCATCGGTCGAGCGGCACCGCGAGGAAGCGGCGGTCTGGGCCCTCGAAGCCGAAGGGGGAACTGGCGACGATGGCGATGCGGCTGCCGCCGGTCGCCGCCGCGCCGACGATGGCGTAGATCGCATAATCCAGCGTGCAGCCGCGTGATTTCGGCAGCGTGTCGCCGTCGGCATGCACGATCCGCGCCCCCTCGGGCGTGGTGAAGTTGAGCGTGTAGCCGACGATCGGAATATCGTCGCCGGCAATGCCGGCGCACATCTCGGGCAGCCTGGCGACCGGTGCGGTGGTCAGCGTCACGGTCAGCCTGTCGTCCGCGGTCGTGGCCGGGCCGCAGCAAATGGGTGTCGAAAACACCACGGATTTCGTGTCGCCGTGCTCGCCATCGCCGTTGAGCGCCAGGATCTGCACCGGCCAGCCGATGCCCAATTGCTCGAGCGTGGCGTCGGCCCTGGCACGCGCGTCGCGCCGCACCTGGTTCAGCGGCCTTGCCTCCGGGTCGGCGTCGCGCGTCGCATCGACCGTGAACGGCGCGCCATGCACCCACGTGTCGGTCGCGACATCGACCACATAGATGTTCGAAAACGCCGCGCCCGAGCCGTCGTGGATGCCGTATTCCTCGAAGGCGAAATAGCTGCCGCGCTCGTCGTAGCCGAGAAAGCCGATCTCGGCGCGGTCGGCGGCGCAGGCCGGACCGGCCGCCGCCAGCGCCAGCCCGGCAAGGCTAGCGGCCAGTCGAGCCGAAGCCGCCAGAACCACGTTCTGTCGCATCGAGCCTCTCCTTTTCGGTGAAGCCGACCGCGCTCACCGGCGCCACCACCATCTGCGCGATGCGGTCGCCGCGCTGCACCACGAACGGCGCCTCGCCCAGATTGATCAGGATCACCTTCACCTCGCCGCGATAATCCGCGTCGATCGTGCCCGGCGTGTTGAGCACCGTGACGCCGTACCGGGCGGCGAGGCCCGAGCGCGGCCGCACCTGCGCCTCGTAGCCCGCGGGCAGCGCCATGGCGAAGCCGCAGGCAATGGTGGCGCGCTGGCCCGGCGCCAGCGTCAGCGGCGCGTCGGAGGCGAGCGCGGCGAGGAGATCGACTCCCGCCGCGCCCGCGCTTTGCTGTCTGGGCAGCTCCAGCCCGCGGCCGTGATCGAGCCAGGTGAGCGCTATGTCGATCCGGCCGGGCATGCTGGTCCTTACCTGGTCTGCACCACCGCATAGAGCTCGTCGGGGAGCTTGGCGGTGCCGTTGATCAGGTCGAGGAACGCGATCTTGATTTCGGCCGCGGTCCTGTCGCCATTGATCGTCATGTTGGAGTCGGTGATCTGCCGGCCGGTGACGCGCAGCGTCACATAATGGCCGTCGAACATCTGCTTCATCATCGCTGCGGTCTGCGGATCGCTGTCCTTGCCCAGATCGCCCGCCATGTCCTTGGTCGGGAACGCCACGCGCACCACGCCCGGCGACACCTGGGTGAAGGTCGGCTTGCTGTCGCCCTCGTCGAATTTGAGCTGGTCGAACGTGCCTTCGCTGATCGCAACGCAGGTGGCGCTGCCGTCGGCATTTTCGGTCAGCGTCTCGCCCTGCTTGCCGCAGAACTTGTCCTCGGCCTTGTCGTTGGAGGCGTCGGCGCTCTTCACCATGGTATAGACGTCGGCGCCCATCTGCATGGTCATGGTCGCCTTGGCGGTGGTGTCGGAGGTGACGGCGAGTTCTTCGGTCATGTCGACGCAGGCGGCCAGGCCCATGGTCAGCGCCAGCACGCCGGCGATGCGGCCGATGGTTGCAAATTTCATCTCATTGCCCTCTTTTTTCCGCGCCCCGCCGGAAGTGGCGCCAATCTATGGGCGGGTCCGAGCCACCGCAAGCGCAGCGGATCGGTAGGGTGGCACGGCTGAATGCTACCTGAACAGGCTGGCGATCAGCGCGATGGCGATCACCACCAGCACCCAGAACGCGGCGACCATCAGCCGCCGCGTGCCGTGCCGCTGCGGCGAGCGCTTTTCCGCGTCGTAATCGTCGAGCGCCGCCTCGGCCCGCCTGATCAGCCCCGGCAGCCTGCCCACCGTGTCCGCGGCCACGGCGAGATTGTCCCGCAAATCCTCGATCCGGCCCAGCGGCCCCGCCTCGCGCCGCACGAAATCGCCCACCACCGGCTCGGCCACCGTCCAGATGTTGAGCTCGGGGTCGAGCCCGCGGCTCACGCCCTCGACCAGCACCATGGATTTTTGCAGCAGTACCAGCTCGGGCCGCGTCTGCATCTCGAACAGCTCGGTGGTGGCGAACAGCTGCCCCAGCACCTTGGCCATCGAGATGTCGGTGGCGCTGCGCCCGTGCAGCGGCTCGCCGATCGAGCGCAGCGCCAGCGCGAAATCGTCGACCGATTGGTGCCTGGGCACATAGCCGATCTCGAAATGCCGCTGGGCGATCATCCGGTAGTCACGGGTGATGAAGCCGTAGAGGATGTCGGCGAGGAAGCGCCGCTCCTTGCGCGAGATACGCCCCATGATGCCGAAATCGACGGCGATGATGTCGCCGGTCCTCGGATCGGCGAACAGATTGCCCGGATGCATGTCGGCATGGAAGAAGCCGTCGCGGATGGCATGCTTCAGGAACGACTGGAGCAGTATTCTGCTGAGTGCCCTGCGGTCGAGCCCGGCAGCGTCGAGCGCCGCATGGTCGCGGATCGGGATGCCGTCGACCCAGCTCGTCGTCAGCACCGTCTCGGCGGTGTGGTCCCAGCTCACCTCCGGGATGACGAAGCCCTCGTCGTCCTTGATGTTCTCGGCCATCTCCGAGATCGACGCCGCCTCGAGCCGAAGGTCGAGCTCGAGCCGCGCCGAGCGGTCGAGCGTCGACACCACGTCGGTCGGCCTGAGCCGCCGCAGCGAGGGCATGAAGCGCTCGGCCAGCGCCGCGCCGGCATATTGCGCCTCGAGGTCGGCGCGGAAGCGCTCCTTGATCCCCGGCCTGAGGATCTTCACCGCCACCCGGCCGCTGGTGCCGTTGCGATGCAGCGTCGCCTGGTGCACCTGCGCGATCGAGGCCGCCGCGATCGGCGGCGAGATGTCGGTGAGGTCCGCCGCCCGCTCGAGCAGCGCCTGCTTCAGCAGCACCGGCACCAGCGCCGGGTCGAACGGCTCCATCTTGTCCTGCAGCTGCGCCAGGTCCGCCGCCACCTCCAGCCCGACGATGTCGGGGCGCGTCGCCAGCGTCTGCCCGATCTTCACATAGGTCGGCCCGAGCCGGTCGAGCGCCGCCCGCAGATTCTCCTGCGGCCCGCGCCGCTTCACCGAGCCGCGCTCGAGCAGCCGGCCGATCCGCACCCCGGTGCGCATCACCGGCGGCAGCGCCGCAATGTCCACGATCGAGAACGCGCCCTCGCGCGCCAGCACGAATCCGGCATGCATCAGGCGGAAGGTGGCGGCAATGCCCATACGCTAGAGCTTCCACGCCGCGTGCAGCGCCGCGATATTGCCCGACATCGCCGTATGCGTGACGCGCTTGAATCCGGCGCGCTCGATCATCGCCGTGAAGCGCCCGGGCGGGGGGAATTTGCGGATGGATTCGACCAGATATTGATACGGTTCGCCGTCGCCGGTCACCGCCTTGCCGATCGGCGGAATGGCGCGGTCGCTCCACGCCTTGTACAGCCGGTCGAAGCCGGGCACGTCCACCGCCGAAAATTCGAGGCAGAGGAAGCGTCCGCCGCGCTTCAGCACGCGGTACGCTTCGCCCAGCGCCACCTCGATCCGCGGCACGTTGCGGATGCCGAAGGCGATCGTATAGGCGTCGAAGCTTTCGTCGGCGAACGGCAGCGCCTCGGCGTTCGCCTCAACGAACCTCGCCTGGCTGCCGAAGCGCCAGTGCCTGGCGCGCTCCTCGCCCACCCGCAGCATGTCGGTGTTGATGTCGCCCACCGTCACTTCGGCATAGCCCACCGAGGCATTGAGGATGCGCTCGGCGATGTCGCCGGTGCCGCCGGCCATGTCGAGCACGCGATAGGGCAGGGTGCCGGTCTTGGGCGGCGCCAGCCGGCTCACCAGCGCGTCCTTCCACAGCCGGTGCACGCCGCCCGACATCAGGTCGTTCATCAGGTCGTAGCGGTCGGCGACGGCATGGAACACTTCGTTGACCAGCCCCTGCTTGGCCTCGAGCGGCACCGTGCGTTCGCCGAAATGCGTGGTTTCAGCCATTGTTGTCAGCCTTTCGCGTGCTGGCCGTGTCTATATAGAAGGAGTGCGCCGCTTGGAATTGGCCATAGAGCGTTTCCAGCAAAGGTGCATGCGGCTTCCGGTTCGGAAACGCCACAACAAGAGCCGGCAGCCTTGAGAGTCCGCGAGTGCCAGAACTCCCCGAAGTCGAAACCGTCCGCCGCGGCCTTGCGCCCTATCTCGAAGGCGCCCGCATCGACAAGGTCACCCTCAACCGCAAGGATCTGCGCTTTCCGTTTCCGCGCGGCTTCGCTGCCGCGCTCGAGGGCCAGACCATCACCTCCGTCGGCCGCCGCGCCAAATATCTGCTGGTCCATCTGAGCTCGGGCAAGACCTGGCTCAGCCATCTGGGCATGACCGGCGCCTATCGCTTCGCCGAGGGCAAGTTCAAGGAGCCGTCGCGCTACTACGAGCCGGGCGAGGACGTCAAACACGACCACGTGGTGGTCCATCTCACCCATCCGGGCCGCGGCAAGCTGACGCTGATCTATGCCGACGCCCGCCGCTTCGGCTTCATGGATCTGTTCGAGCACGAGGAGGACTCGCCCTATCTCAGCGGCCTCGGGCCCGAGCCGCTGGGCAACGCCTTCAACGCCGAGGAGATGGCCCAGCGCTTCAAGGGCAAGGCGGCGCCGATCAAGGCGGCCCTGCTCGACCAGCGGGTGGTCGCCGGCATCGGCAACATCTACGCCAGCGAGGCCCTGCACCGCGCCCATATCCGCCCCACCGCCCCGGCCGGCAAGCTGGTGCTGAAATCGGGCAAACCCTCCGCCCGGCTCGACCTCCTGGCCGACGGCGTCCGCACCGTGCTCACCGAGGCCATCGATGCGGGCGGCTCGACCCTTCGTGATTTCCGCGCCGCCGATGGCGGCTCCGGCTATTTCCAGCACCGTTTCGCCGTCTACGACCGCGAGGGCGAGCCGTGCCCCACCCCCGGCTGCACCGGCACCATCGCGCGCATCGTGCAGTCCGGCCGCTCCACCTTCTTCTGCCCGGTGTGCCAGAAGCTTTGACCCAAGCGGTTGGTCGATCGATCCCGTTTCGGGATCGATCGGCCAGAGCAATGCAAAGACCTGTCGCTCCAGACTCCGATTGACGGTTGGAAATTTTCCAACTATAGACCCGCCAGCTTAGGCGGCCCGGTGCCGCCGATTTCATTTCATCTCCGGGGGTTTCGCGCGGCGTTCCGCGCGCCGGACAAAGAGGACGACGATGGCAAATACCGCCTCGGCCAAGAAAGCCGCCCGCAAGATCGCCGCGCGCACCGAGATCAACAAGTCGCGCCGCTCGCGCATGCGCACCTTCATCCGCAAGGTCGAGGAAGCGATTGCCGGTGGCAAGCACGACGACGCGGTGGCGGCCCTCAAGGCGGCCGAGCCGGAGATCGCGCGCTCGGCGCAGAAGGGCATCGTCCACGCCAATGTCGCGGCCCGCAAGGTGAGCCGTCTGAACTCGCGCGTGAAGGCCCTCAAGGCCTGATCCGGCGCTCTCGCCGCGAGCTCGAAACGAGGCCCCCGTCGCGGGGCCTTTTTCTTTGCCCGTGACGACTCGATGTCATCGGTGTGGCACTTCTGCGACAGTCGTCGGCTTTCACGAAACCCCTTGATTTCCAAGGCTCTCCGCCTGCATCGCGGATGAATCTTTCCGAATCCCGCCCTTGCCGGAAATCTAGAACGCGACTCCGGACAAACTCGGATTCAGCGATTCATCATTGAGTCACAGACGCTTGGTTTGAGGCACGTTAACGCGCCTTGGAAGAACCATTTTCCTCCCTTGTTTCGGCCCGAACCTGTCAACCCCGCTTTTGCGAAAAGAGTCGGTTGCAGGCAAAAATCTGCGCCTCTAAGATGCCTTCCGTTGGATGAGGAACGGCGGTCCTCCTGCCGGTTTTTCAGATGACAAATATCAGTTGCGTAGACGAATGCCTCTGCCGCGGAGTCAACTATCGCGGATGGAAGTATCGTGGTGTCCATCTGTGTTGCGGTTTGTTGGGGCGTTAACAATTATCGTCTTGCGTTTGCGTGAGAGATAATGGCGAGCCGGGGCGTCTCGACTCCGGCGTCAAAGTAAAAACGAGTACGGCCAGGCCGCAAGTCTTTGCGGCGGGTGAAGGATTTTGTCTGTCGGCGGACAGGCAGGGCGGCAAATTTGAGGGCTCGAAAACGGGCTCCTATCGGCGAGGCGGGGCAGATAGACATGGCGTTGGGTGCGAGCGGTGCGCGCAATGAATTCGGCAAACCTGAAACCGGTCATGGAGCGGCGCCGGCCCGCCCCGCGGCACCGGCAGCGTCGGGGGAGATGCGCACCGAGAGCGAGCTGTTCCAGCGCGTCAGGGTCCGGCTCCGGACCGCGGTGGGCGAGGACGTGTTCAACTCCTGGTTCGCCCGCCTCGAGCTCGAGGAGATCATCGACGACAAGGCGCATCTGAGCGTCCCGACGCGCTTCCTCTGCTCTTGGATCCAGTCCAACTACGCCGAAAAGATTCTCGATATCTTCAAGGCCGAAACGCCGGAGATCACCCGGCTGCACTTCACCGTGCGCGTCAACGGCCAGGCCCGGCCGCGGCTCAGCGCCCCGGTCGAGGCGCCGGCGGAGGTCGAGGCCGAGCCCGCCGCTCCGGCGCTGAAGCCGCACCGCGAAATGGTGCCGCCGCGCGGCGATGCGCTGTCGGGGTCGGCGCTCGATCCCAAAATGACGTTCGACAGCTTCGTGCCCGGCGCCAGCAACGAGATCGCGCTCGGCATCGCCAGGCAGGTGGCCAGCGCCGCCCTCAACGGCACCGTCAGCTTCAACCCGGTCTATGTCCATTCGACCGTCGGCCTGGGCAAGTCGCATCTGCTCAACGCCATCGCCTGGGCGGCCGGTGCCGCCGAGCCCGGCCGCAACATCGTCTATCTGACGGCCGACCACTTCATGTACCATTTCATCACCGCCGTGCAGCGGCAGTCGGCCATCGCGCTCAAGGACTGGCTGCGGCGGGTCGATCTGCTGCTCATCGACGACATGCAGTTCCTGCAGGGCAAGTCAGCCACCGAGTTCGGCCACACGCTGGGCACGCTGCTGACCGGCGCCAAGCAGGTGGTGGTGGCGGGCGACGCCCCGCCGCGCGATCTCGAAATGCTCGACGAGCGCGTACGCTCGCGCCTTTCCGGCGGCCTCGTGGTGCCGATCGGCGGCTTCGATCTCGAGCTGCGCCGGCAGATCGTCACCCGCCGCGCCGAGCAGGCGCAGTCTCGCTTCGGCGTGCATTTCCCGGCGCCGGTGATCGACTACATTTCGCGCATCGTGGTCAGCCACGGCCGCGACCTCGACGGCGCCGTCAACCGGCTCGTCGCCGCCAACCAGCTCACGCACGAGCTGATCAGCGTGCCGCTCGCCGAGCGGACCCTTGCCGACCTCGTCCGTGCCCGCGAGGCGCGCCGCGTCCGCATCGAGGACATTTTGCGCATCGTGTCGCGCCACTACAAGGTGCCGCGCAACGAGCTGCTGTCGTCCCGCCGCTCGCGCGACGTGGTGCGGCCGCGCCAGATCGCCATGTATCTCGCCAAATCGCTGACCTCGCGCTCGCTGCCCGAGATCGGGCGCCGCTTCGGCGGCCGCGACCACACCACCGTGCTGCACAGCGTCCGCAAGGTCGAGCAGATGATGAAGGACGATGGCGACCTGTGCCAGGAGATCGAGCTCCTCAAGCGCATGCTTGAGGAGTGAGTTGAGTTTGCGGCCCTTGCGGCGGGCCGCCAGGTATTTGTTGCGTTGCGTAGGAGCCAGTCAGTGCTGCCGCGTTTGGTGTTGCGTGTGCGTAGGGCCGTCCGCCGCCTGAAGGTGGGGGAGCCCCAACAGACCGATCTGTCCGGCGTCGACAATCGCGAGCGCTGGCAGGCGATGCTGTCCGAAATCGACGAGCGCGGCCGCGCCGCCGAGCGCCGCCTGGCCGAGGCCGAGCAGGCGCTCAACCGCCTCGGCCTCAACTAGCCCCCGCACCGCGACCGCGAGGTGTGGACGGGAACCTCCGCGACACCTCTTGCGCTTGCCTTTTGCTCCCCGTCTTGCCAAGGTCGCGGCCCGGTTTTGTGGGGGTTTTGACCCATCCGGCAGGATGCCGGACGTGGTCGGGGATGGCGTGCAATGAAAGTTACTCTCGAGCGCAATGCGCTGCTGAAATCGCTGGGCCACGTCCACCGCGTGGTGGAGCGGCGCAACACCTATCCCATCCTTGCCAACGTGCTGATGAAGGCTGCCAATGGCAGCCTCGACCTGCGCGCCACCGACCTCGACATCGAGGTGACCGAGGCCGTGCCGGCGATGGTGGCGACCGCCGGCACCACCACGGTGCCGGCGCACACCCTCTACGAGATCGTGCGCAAGCTCGCCGACGGCGCCGAAGTCCGGCTCGAGACCGACGGCGCCGAGCAGATGCTGCTCACCTCCGGCCGCTCGCGCTTCCATCTGGCGTGCCTCAGCCCCGACAGCTTCCCCGACCTCAAATCCGGCGCCTTCAGCCACCAGTTCACGCTGCCCGCCGCGACCCTGCGCGAGCTCATCGAGCGCACCCAGTTCGCCATCTCGAATGAAGAGACGCGCTACTACCTCAACGGCATCTACGTGCACACGCTCGAGGTCGACAAGCAGCCGGTGCTGCGCGCCGTCGCCACCGATGGCCACCGCATGGCCCGCGCCGAAACCGAGGCGCCCGAGGGCTCGCGCGGCATGCCCGGCATCATCATCCCGAAAAAGACCGTGGGCGAGGTGCAGAAGCTGCTCGATGGCGCCGAGGGCGATGTCGGCATCGAGATCTCCGACACCAAGATCCGCTTCACGCTGGGCGGCGTGGTGCTGCTGTCGAAGCTGATCGAGGGCACCTTCCCCGATTACGATCGCGTCACCCCCAAGAATAACGACAAGCAGCTCACCGTCGATCGCGGCTCCTTCGCCACCGCCGTCGACCGCGTCTCCACCATCGCTTCCGATCGCGGCGGCAAGGCGGTGAAGCTCGCCGTCAAGGACGGCAACCTCGAATTGTCCGTCACTAACCCCGACCACGGCACCGCCACCGAGGAGGTCGCCGTCGAGTTCGAGCCCGAAAGCTTCGAGATCGGCTTCAACGCCCGCTATCTGCTCGACATCATCGGCCAGATCAAATCCGACAACGCCATCTTCCTGTTCAACGACGCCGGCTCCCCGACGCTGGTCAAGGAAGACGGCGACGCCCGCGCCCTCTACGTGCTGATGCCGATGCGGGTGTAGCCCCCCGCGACTGGCCGCCATCGAGGCGAGGCGCGCCGCGCCGGGGGGAGGAGGGCGGTGCCCTCCTTCGCCCATTGTGCTACCCACGCTCATGCCCGACCGTCACCTCTCCCGCCTGCGCCTCAGCGCCTTCCGCAACTACGCTTCCGCCGCGCTCGATCTCGACGGGCGACATCTGGTGCTGACCGGGCCGAACGGTGCCGGCAAGACCAATCTGCTCGAGGCGGTGTCGCTGCTCAGCCCCGGCCGCGGCCTGCGCCGCGCCGCATTCGACACGCTGGGCAACCATGCCTCCGACCAGCCCTGGGCCGTCGCCGCCACCATCGAGACGCCGGACGGGCCGGCCGATATCGGCACCGGCGCCGCCGACGATGGCGGCCGCCGCGTTCGCATCAACGGCGCCAACGCCCGCACCATCGAGCAGCTGAGCGACTATCTGCGCCTGCTCTGGCTCACCCCGGCGATGGATGGCCTGTTCACCGGCCCGGCAAGCGAGCGCCGCCGCTTCCTCGACCGGCTGGTGACGACGCTGATCCCGTCGCATTCGAGCGCGGTGGCCGACTACGACAAGGCCATGCGCCAGCGCAACCGCCTGCTCGAGGAGGACGCCGATCCGCTCTGGCTCAACGCGCTCGAGGCCGAGATGGCGGCGCACGCCGCCGCGCTGCATTTCGCCCGCGCCGATGCGGTCGCGCACCTGCAGCACCGCATCGGCGAAAGCCTCGACGATGCCGCCTTCCCCGCCGCGCATCTGTCGCTGACGCCGCTGTTCGACGACCGGCCCGAACCCGCCGCCTCGCCCGATCTCGAGACCGAGCTCAAAGCCATCTGGGCCGCCTCGCGCGCTCTCGACCGCGCCGCCGGCCGCACCATCGCCGGGCCGCACCGCGTCGATCTCGAGGTGCTCTACGCGCAAAAGCAGATGCCCGCCGCGCTCGGCTCCACCGGCGAGCAGAAGGCGCTGCTGGTCGGGCTGGTGCTGGCGCAGGCCCGGCTGGTCAAGGCGCAGACCGGCATCGTGCCGTTCCTGCTGCTCGACGAGATCGCCGCCCATCTCGATCCCGACCGCCGCGCCGCGCTGTTCGCCGCGCTCGACGCGCTCGCCACCCAGTGCCTGATGACCGGCACCGACCCCATGCTGTTCGACGCCCTCGGCCCCCGGGCCCAGCGCGTCACCGTGCGCGACGGCCGCCTCGATGCCTAGCGCCACCTACGAGCTGTTCCTTGCCGCCATGCGCGGCCGCCGGCAGATCGTCTGCCTCTACCAGGGCCATCGCCGCGAGCTCTGCCCGATCCTGCTCGGCCGCACCGGGCTTGAGGAAAAGTGCCTTGCCTACCAGTTCGGCGGCGACACTTCGGCCGGCCGCCTTCCCGCTGCCGGCGAGTGGAAATGCCTGAAGCTCAGGGATGTTCGCGACGCCGTCCTGCGCGATGGTCCGTGGCGCAGCGGCGCCGCTCATTCCACTGCCCAGACCTGCATGAAAATGGTCGAATACGACGTCAATCCCGCCAGTCCGTACCACCCGGTCTTCAGGCTCTAGCCGCACGCCGCGCCGGAACGCCGCCGAATCGGCCCAAATCCCTTGAAATCTGGCCAAAAAACGCCATTTCTCTTGGGTATCCCTCCCCAATGATCTAGACCGCTCGAAAGCGGTTTTCGAGCCTGATTCGGAGCCTGATTGACCACGCCCGCAGCCACCCCAGTGCCCAGTTCCGCCGAAGATTACGGCGCCGACTCCATCAAGGTCCTCAAGGGCCTCGACGCGGTGCGCAAGCGCCCCGGCATGTACATCGGCGACACCGATGACGGCTCGGGCCTGCATCACATGGTCTACGAGGTCGTCGACAATTCGATCGACGAGGCGCTGGCCGGCCACGCCGATCTGGTGACGGTGCAGCTCAATGCCGACGGCTCCTGCACGGTCATCGACAACGGCCGCGGCATCCCCACCGACATCCACCCCACCGAGGGCATTTCCACCACCGAGGTGGTGATGACCCAGCTCCATGCCGGCGGCAAGTTCGACCAGAACTCCTACAAGGTGTCGGGCGGCCTGCACGGCGTCGGCGTGTCGGTGGTCAACGCCCTCTCCACCTGGCTGCGCGTAAAGGTCCGCCGCAACGGCAAGGTCCACGAGATGGAGTTCAGTCACGGCGATGCCGTGGCCCCGCTCGCCGTCACCGGCACCTACACCCCGTCGAAGCAGCCCGGCACCTACGAGGGCCGCTCCGGCACTGAAACGACGTTCCTGCCGTCGCCGCAGACCTTCACCATGGTGGAGTTCGATTTCAAGACGCTCGAGCACCGCCTGCGCGAGCTCGCCTTCCTCAATTCCGGCGTCCGCATCGTGCTGCGCGATCTGCGCCATCCCGAGAAGGTCGAGGTCGAGCTGCACTACGAAGGCGGCCTCGCCGAATTCGTGCGCTATCTCGACAGCGCCAAGACGGCTCTGATTGGAGCGCCGATCTACCTGATGCAGGAAAAGGACGGCATCACCGTCGAGGTGGCGATGTGGTGGAACGACAGCTACCACGAAAACGTGCTGTGCTTCACCAACAACATCCCGCAGCGCGACGGCGGCACGCATCTCGCTGGCTTCCGCGGCGCCCTGACGCGCCAGGTCACCACCTATGCCGAAACCTCCGGCATCCTCAAGCGCGAGAAGGTGACGCTGTCGGGCGAAGATGCGCGCGAGGGGCTGACCTGCGTGCTCTCGGTCAAGGTGCCCGATCCGAAATTCTCGTCGCAGACCAAGGACAAGCTGGTCTCCTCCGAGGTCCGTCCGGTGGTCGAGAACGTCGTCAACGAAAAGCTCGCCGAATGGTTCGAGGAGCATCCGGCCGAAGCCCGCACCGTCGTCGGCAAGGTGGCCGAAGCCGCCGCCGCGCGCGAGGCGGCGCGCAAGGCGCGCGAGCTCACCCGCCGCAAATCGGCGCTCGACGTCAATTTCCTCGCCGGCAAGCTCAAGGATTGCTCGGAGAAGGACCCGGCCAAGTCCGAGCTGTTCCTCGTCGAGGGCGACAGCGCCGGCGGCTCCGCGACCCAGGGCCGCGACCGCTCCAACCAGGCGGTGCTGCCGCTGCGCGGCAAGATCCTCAATGTCGAGCGCGCCCGCTTCGACCGCATGCTCGGCTCCGAGCAGATCGGCAATCTGGTGATGGCGCTGGGCACCTCGATCGGCCGCGAAGAGTTCAACATCGACAAGCTGCGCTACCACAAGATCATCATCATGACCGACGCCGATGTCGACGGCGCCCACATCAGAACGCTGCTCCTCACCTTCTTCTACCGGCAGATGCGCGAGCTCATCGATCGCGGCCACATCTACATCGCCCAGCCGCCGCTCTATAAGGTCAAGCGCGGCTCGTCCGAGCAGTATCTGAAGAACGAGCGCGCGCTCGAAGACTATCTGATCCAGGGCGGCGTCGACGACGCCAGCTTCAGGACCGCTGCCGGCTCGGTCCACACCGGGCAGGACCTGCTCGATATCGTGCATCAGGCGCGCGACATCGTGCACCAGATCGAGACCTTCAACACCCGCTACAGCCGCTCCATCCTCGAGCAGGCCGCCATCGTCGGCGCCCTCGATCCCGACGCCGTCGCCGATCCGGCGCGCGCCGGCGAGATCGGCCGCCGCATCGCCACCCGGCTCGACCGCATCTCCGACGAGGTCGAGCGCGGCTGGACCGGCGAGCCCGACGGCCAGGGTGGATTGGTGTTCCAGCGCACCGTGCGCGGCGTCACCGAGACGCACGAGTTCGATGCCAATCTGCTTGCCTCCGCCGACGCCCGCAAGATGCGGCAGATGATCGAGCGGGCCGGCGACGTCTTCGCCGGTGTGGCGACGCTCACCAGGAAGGACGCGACCAGCGAGATCTTCGGGCCGTCCTCGCTCTACGCCACGGTGTCAGCCGCCGGCCGCAAGGGCATCTCGCTGCAGCGCTACAAGGGCCTGGGCGAAATGAACCCCGAGCAATTGTGGGAGACCACGCTCGATCCCAACATCCGCACCCTGCTCAAGGTCGAGATCAAGGACAGCGACGACCACGACCGCCTGTTCAGCGAGCTGATGGGCGACCTCGTCGAGCCGCGCCGCGACTTCATCCAGGACAATGCCCTCAACGTCGCCAATCTGGACGTTTGATGCTGCGCAACAGCCGCGATATCATCAAGCGGCTGGAGCAGGATGGTTTCGTGTTGGTGCACATTGTGGGATCGCACCATAAGTTCCGACATGCCGACGGTCGCGTCGTAAGCGTACAGCACCCGCGCCGCGACATCCCGCTTGGCACGGTGTTTTCGATCTACAAGCAGGCACAATGGCCGAAGGGGAAGCGCAATGAGCGACCGGTTCTATATCGGCCTCGTCCACAAGGACCCCGATTCCAGTTACGGCATCTCGTTTCCTGACGTGCCAGGCGTCATCTCGGCCGAAGATACGTTCGAGGCCGTATTGCGCGAAGGCGCCGTTGCGCTAGATTTTGCCCTGGAGGATTGGCCCGGCGGCCCGCCCGCGCCGCGGACCATCGAGCAGTTGCGGCAGGACCCGGAGTTCCGGGAATGGGCCGAGGGCGCCATCATCGTCGCCGTCCGGCCCAATGCCTTCGTCTATCAGGCCGCCCAATAGCGCCGTCCGGCTGTCGATAGCCGCCCCAAACCGGCCGCCGCCCCTTGTTGCCCGGCAAGCACAGGGCTAAGCAGGCTGGTCGGGTTCACATAAACCGGCCACATTTGACTCCAAGAACGGTGGGGTTGGTCGGCTGCCCGGCCGGTGCGGATTCGCGGCCGGTCGTTCCCCGCGTATTCGGGGCAACCGTGACCTACGGACAATCGGGGCTCTGTTCATGGATTTCGAGATTTCGCCCGAGGATCGCATCGGCGGCGCGCAGCGTGGCCGCAAGGCGAAGGCGAAACCGGCGGCAAAGCCCCGCAAGCCCAGGAAGGGCGAACGGGTCGAACCGGGATTTGGCGGCGGCTTCTTCACCGCCGCCGATGCCTATGACGACGACGAGCCGCCGCGCCGCGGCCGCGCCCCCAAGCCGCAGAAGAAGCAGCCCCGCGGCCGCAAGCAGCGCAAATCCTTCAGCCTGTGGCGGCTGTTCGGCCGGCTGATCTACTGGGTGGCCACCCTCGGCATCGTCGGCGCCCTGTGCGTTGCCGGCGTGGTCTACTACTACTGGATGCAGATGCCGGCGGTGAGCACCTGGGCGGTGCCCGAGCGCCCGGCCAACATCCGCATCGTCGCCGCCGACGGCCAGATGATGTCGAACCGCGGCAAGATGGGCGGCGAGGCCGTCGCCCTGGCCGATCTGCCCGATTACGTGCCCGAGGCCTTCATCGCCATCGAGGACAAGCGCTTCTACCAGCATTTCGGCATCGACGTGTGGGGGCTGGGCGCCGTGGCGGTCGAAAGCCTCAAGGCCCGCCACGTCACCCGCGGCGCCTCGACCATCACCCAGCAGCTCGCCAAGAATCTGTTCCTCACCCCCGACCAGACCCTCGGCCGCAAGGTGCAGGAGGCGCTGCTCGCCCTCTGGCTCGAGCACAATTACACCAAGGACCAGATCCTCGACCTGTATCTGAACCGGGTGTTTTTCGGCAACAACGCCACCGGCATCGAGGCCGCCTCGCAGACCTATTTCGGCAAATCCGCCAAGAATCTGTCGCTGGGCGAAGCAGCCATCCTCGCCGGCTCCATGCAGGCGCCGTCGCGCCTCAACCCCAAGGGCGACCCCAAGCTGGTCGAGGCGCGCCAGAAGCTGGTGCTGCAGGCCATGGCCGACCAGGGCTATATCAGCCAGAAGGAGGCCGACGCCGCCACCGTCGATCCGGGCCAGGACATCCGCACCAAGGTCGCGGGCTCGGAATCCTATGTCGCCGACTGGGTCGAGCAGATCGTCCAGTCCTATATCGGCGACGTCAAGGAAGACATCGTCGTCTACACCACCATCAACTGGGACCTGCAGAAGGAAGCCGAATTCCTGGTCAAGGAGGCGGTGGCCGAGCAGGGCCCGAAATACCATTTCACCCAGGGCGCGCTGGTGGCGGTCGATACCTCGGGCGCGGTGCGCGCCGTGGTCGGCGGCGCCGACTACCAGAAGAGCCAGTACAACCGCGCCGTCACCTCGCGCCGGCAGCCGGGCTCCACCTTCAAGCCCTTCGTCTACATGGCGGCGATGGAGAAGGGCTACACGCCAGACACCATGTCGCAGGACGCGCCGATCAACATCAATGGCTGGTCGCCCAACGACGCCGACAACAAATTCATGGGCCCGATCACGCTGCGCGACGCGCTGGCCTATTCGCGCAACACCGTCGCCGCCCAGCTCGCCTGGATTGTCGGCCCCGACAAGGTGGTCGAGGTGGCGCAGCGTCTCGGCATCTCCTCGCCGCTGCAGCCGGTGCCCTCGATCGCGCTCGGTACCCAGGAGGTGTCGCTGCTCGAGCTCACCTCGGCCTATGTGCCCTTCGCCAATGGCGGCAATGGCGTCATCGCCAATGTCGTCACCCGCATCGAAACCGCCAGCGGCAAGGTGCTGTACGAGGCCTCGCCGGCCGGCCCCGGCCAGGTCATCTCGCCCACCGTGGTCGGCGAGATGAACGACATGCTCTCGACCGCCCTCGACATCGGCACCGGCAAGCACGCCAAGCTCGCCGGCTGGCAGATCGGCGGCAAGACCGGCACCAGCCAGAAGGCGCGCGACGCGGTGTTCGTCGGTTTCACCTCGCGCATGGTCACCGGCGTCTGGCTCGGCAACGACGACGACACCCCCACCACCCTGGCCGGCGGCTCGGTGCCAACGCAGATCTGGTCCGACTTCATGGCCAAGGCGCATCAGGGCCTGACCCCGCAGAACCTGCCTGACGCGTCCTCCGCCGCCGTGCCCGCCTCCGAGCTGCAGCCCAACGATCCGATCGGGGCGCTGGCCGCCGGCGACGGCCAGCCGGGCGGCACCGGCGCGCTGCCCGACGGCCAGCCCGCCCCCACCGACCTGACCGGCGCCCAGCCGGCGCAACCCGCCAAACGCTCGCCCAAGACCATCGGCGACATGCTCAAGGGCCTGTTCGGCGGCGGCAACTGACGTCGTCCGCACCGCCCGCTCGCCACCGCGGCCGCGCCCTCAGGCGGCGCGTACGGTGCTGCCGCGCGCCTTGATGGAGAAGCCGACGTCGATCTGCGGCTGCCTGGGGCGGCGGCCGGAGCCGCGGATGATGTCGAGGATCGCCTGCGCCGCCCAGGTGCCCATCTGCTGGCGCTCGGTCGACACCGAGGTCAGCGGCGGCACCGCCGCGACGCAGTAATCGAGGTCGTTGAAGCCGATGATGGCCAGCTCGTCGGGCACGCGCATGCCGCGGCGCTGACACTCGAACAGCGTGCCGAGCGCCAGATCGTCATTGCAGGTGAAGACCGCCGTCACCTCCGGCACCGCGGCGACGATACGGGCGAACAGCTCGCCGCCCATGGCGACGTCGGAGGGGCGCGGCGAGGCGCCGACGAGGCCTTTGGTGGACAGGCCGAGCTCGTCCATGGCCCGCTGGTAGCCGGCGTGGCGCCGGCGGGCGCGCGGGTCGGCGCGGGCGGTGAGGTGGGCGATGCGCCGATGCCCCAGATCGTAGAGGTAGCGCACCGCGGCGGCGCCGGCCGCGGCGTGATCGAGGCCGATATTGAGGTCGATCGGGGTGTCGGTGACGTCCATGGTCTGCACCACCGGTACGCCGGCGTTCCGGAGCATCTGGCGCGAGCGCTCGGTCTGGTCGACCCCCGCGAGGATCATCGCCTCGGGGTGGTAGCCGAGCAGCGTCTGGATGGCGCGCTCTTCCTCGATCTCGGAATAGCGCACGTTCGACACCAGCACCTGGATGCCGGCCGGGTTGAGCACGTCCTGGATGGCGCCGAGATAGTCGTCGAACACGCCATTGGTGAGCGACGGCACGACGACGCCGACGATGTGGGTGCGGGTGGAGGCGAGCGCGCTCGCCAGGTGGTTGGGGATGTAGTTGAGCGTATGCACCGCCGCGTCGATGCGGGCCCGCAGGGCGTCCGACACCATCTCGGGATGGCGGATGGCGCGCGACACCGTGACCGGGCTGACGCCGGCCCGCGCGGCGACGTCCGCCAAGGTCGCGCGGCTCCTGTTGCTCAAGACATGTCCCCGAGCCCCCAGCGGCCCCGCCTCTTCTTAGTTGAACGGCAGGCGCCTGCAAATGCTCGGGACGCGTCGCCGGCGCCGGGAAAAGGGCGCCCCGGCAACCGGGACGCCCGTTTTGTCTGCTGCGAAACTGGAGCTAGACGCGGGTGATGCACACCTTGCCGGTGCCGGCGGGGATGATCCCCAATTGCCGCCCCGCGGCCTTGCTCAGGTCGATGATGCGGCCCCTGACATAGGGACCGCGGTCGTTGATGGTCACCTTGATGACCTTGCCGGTCTGCTGGTTCTCCACCCGTACGACCGAGCCCAGCGGCAAAGTCTTGTGGGCTGCGGTCATGGCGTTGGGGTTCATCCGTTCCCCACTCGCGGTTTTCTGTCCGGGCAAGGAATACCAGGACGCGCCACCGCATTGATTGCTGCCGGCGAAACTGTCCCCAGTCACGAACGAACAACACCCCGTGACGAGGGCGGCGGCAACAACGATGTGCTTAATCAAACGCTTTACTCACGCTAGTTAACGACCCGTGAGCGTTAAATGTCGGGCCGTGGCGAGATTGTGGGCGAATCCGGGCAGGAGCAAATCCATCCCGGAACTGTTGCGCATGAAACACAGGACAATCGGTCGCGATTTCGACTCGATTGTGCTGGCGAAACAATGTGTTTCGGCAGCTCTTTGAAGACGCGTCCAGCGCCCGGCGCGTGGCGATTTTTCCGCTCGAGCCCGTCGCAGCGTCGGAACAGGACACGATCTGGCGCCCTGACGGCCCGCCGCCCCGGCCCGCTCGGCGCCAATATTTGACCAATTGATAAAATTTCCGGCTGTGCTAGCGTTGCCAGTCTGGAACGGTTCCAGCAACCGTTCTTGACCTGTTCGATGTTTGCGCTCTGGAGGAGAGGCGGATGGGCGAGGGGATCCTCAAGGACGGCATTGCGGCGGGGCGGCTGGCCGAGAACCAGTACGTCTCCAATTTCGCCGATCTGCATCCGCCGTTCGTCGAGCACGAGGCCTTCGTCGAGGCCGACCGCTGCTATTTCTGCTACGACGCGCCGTGCCAGACGGCGTGCCCGACGTCGATCGACATCCCGCTCTTCATCCGCGAGATCCTGACCGACAATCCGCTGGGCGCCGCCAGGACCATCTTCGAGCAGAACATCCTGGGCGGCATGTGCGCCCGCGTCTGCCCCACCGAGCAATTGTGCGAAGAGGCCTGCGTGCGCGAGGAGGCCGAGGGCAAGCCGGTCAAGATCGGCATGCTGCAGCGCTACGCCACCGATGTCGCCATGGCCGAGGGCGCGCAGTTCTTCAGCCGCGGCGCCGAGACCGGCAGGCACGTCGCCATCGTCGGCGCCGGTCCGGCGGGCCTCGCCTGCGCGCACCGGCTCAGCATGCACGGCCATACCGTCACCATCTTCGATGCGCGCCCCAAGCCGGGCGGCCTCAACGAATACGGAATTGCGTTCTACAAGACCATCGACGGCTTTGCCCAGCGCGAGGTGGACTACGTCACCGCCATCGGCGGCATCACCATCGAGACCGGCAAGGCGCTGGGCCAGGACTTCAGCCTGGCCGAGCTCGCCGGCAGATACGATGCGGTGTTCCTCGGCATCGGGCTGGGCGGCGTCAACGCGCTGCGCGCCGAGGGCGAGGACGCCGAAGGCGTCGACAATGCCGTCGATTTCATCGCCACGCTGCGCCAGGCCTCCGACCTCGGTGCGCTGCCCATCGGCCGCCGCGTGGTGGTGATCGGCGGCGGCATGACCGCGATCGATGCCGCGGTGCAGTCGAAGCTCCTGGGCGCCGAGGAAGTGACCATGGTCTATCGCCGCGGTCGCGAGCAGATGGGCGCCTCCGGCTTCGAGCAGGATCTGGCGGCGGCCAAGGGCGTCAACATCCGCAACTGGCTGGCGCCGCGCCGCGTGCTGACCGCCGGCGGCAAGGTCAGCGGCATCGAGCTCGGCTACATGCGCGTGGACGGCGACAGGCTGGTTGCCACCGGCGAGACCGCCACCATCGCCTGCGACCAGGTGTTCAAGGCCATCGGCCAGATGCTCGCCACCGACGGCGAGGGCGTCACCCTCATCGGCGGCAAGATCGAGGTCGACGCCGAGGGCCGCACCTCGATGCCCAAGGTCTGGGCCGGCGGCGATTGCGCCACCGGCGGCGACGACCTCACCGTCACCGCCGTCGCCGAAGGCCGCGACGCCGCCGAAAGCATCAACCGCTATTTGATGGGCTGAGCGGTGAGAACGACAGCTCGTCCGTCCTCAAAGCAAGGCAACGAATTCGTCGATCGTGAAACCGGCCTCGTCCAGGATGCCCAACAGTGTGCCCGCTGGAAGCGACCTGTTCGCGTGTACCGGGACAGAGACCATTCTGCCCGGAGGGCCGGGGTGGATCATGACGTGGTGACTGCCACGTATGTGGCGCAGCGTAAATCCACCGCGCTGCAAGGCTTTGACGGCAGCCTTGCCACTGACGGCCGGAAGCCTTCGGGCATTCACGGCTCAGGCCGCGATCGTCAGCTTGTCGATGCGTGTCTCAATGTCCGGCGGGATTTCGATCCCTTCTTCCCGGTACACGTCAAGGATGGCCTCAATCGCCTCGCGGGCATTCGCCATGGCCTCCTCGTATGTCTCTCCATAAGTCACCACCGGGGGCAGAGCCGGCACGCGGACGGTAAAGCCACCCTCCGGTTCAGGAAGAAGATGAATGGTGTAGCTGTGTTCGGCGCTCATTCTTTCTGGCTCCGCCCGCTTTCAACGACGTCAAACATAGTCCGAACTGCGCGCAACTCCAACTACTAGGAGGATCACATGGCAGACCTTCGCAACGACTTCGTCGGCATCAGATCGCCCAATCCGTTCTGGCTCGCGTCGGCGCCGCCGACCGACAAGGAATACAATGTCGAGCGTGCCTTCCGCGCCGGCTGGGGCGGCGTGGTGTGGAAGACGCTGGGCGAAGCCGGCCCGCCGGTGGTCAACGTCAACGGCCCGCGTTACGGCGCCATCTGGGCCGGCGACCGCCGGTTGATGGGCTTCAACAACATCGAGCTCATCACCGATCGCGACCTGCAGAAAAACCTGCGCGAGATCAAGGCCATCAAGATGCGCTGGCCCGACCGCGCCGTGATCGCCTCGATCATGGTGCCGTGCGAGGAAGAGAGCTGGAAGGCGATTCTACCGCTGGTCGAGGAGACCGGCGCCGACGGCATCGAGCTCAATTTCGGCTGCCCGCACGGCATGAGCGAGCGCGGCATGGGCGCTGCCGTCGGCCAGGTGCCCGAATATGTCGAGATGGTCGTGCGCTGGTGCAAGCAGTATAGCCGCATGCCGGTGATCACCAAGCTCACCCCCAACGTCACCGACATCCGCCGTCCGGCGCGCGCGGCGAAAAGCGGCGGCACCGACGCGGTCAGCCTCATCAACACCATCAACTCGATCACCGCCGTCGACCTCGACGACATGGCGCCGATGCCCACCATCGACGGCAAGGGCACGCATGGCGGCTATTGCGGCCCGGCGGCCAAGCCGATCGCGCTGCACATGGTGGCCGAGATCGCCCGCGACCGCGACACGCTGGGCCTGCCCATCTCGGGCATCGGCGGCATCACCACCTGGCGCGACGCCGCCGAATTCATGGCGCTGGGCGCCGGCAACGTGCAGGTCTGCACCGCGGCCATGGTCTATGGCTTCAAGATCGTCGAGGAGATGATCTCGGGGCTATCCAACTGGATGGACGAGAAAGGCTACAAAACGCTCGACGATTTCGTCGGCAAGGCGTCGCGCAACGTCACCGACTGGCAGTACCTCAACCTCGAATACATCACCAAGGCGCGTATCGATCAGGACCTCTGCATCAAATGCGGGCGCTGCCACATCGCCTGCGAGGACACCTCGCACCAGGCGATCATGAAGGAAAAGGACGGCCGCCGGCATTTCGAGGTGATGGACAATGAGTGCGTGGGCTGCAACCTCTGCGTCAACGTCTGCCCGGTCGAGGACTGCATCACCATGGTCGAATTGCAGCCCGGCATGATCGACGAGCGCACCGGCCGCGTCGTCACCGGCAAATATGCCAACTGGACCACGCATCCTAACAACCCCATGCGCAAGGACGCGATGGAACCGGCCGAATAGGCCGGTAACGCGTCGTTCACCATAGGCGCTGCGGCGCCCGCCGCGTAAACCGCCGACTAAGGGGTCGTCCCTAAGCATTCCCCCCGGGAATGCGAGTGGGACCATGGACACTCTGGACTTGCGGGCGGCCGTGCCGCCCGAAGACAGCAACCGGCAGGTGCTCCGGCGCCTGACGCTGATCCTGCTCGCCGGCCTCGGCTGCACCATCCTGATCGTGCTGCTGCTGATCGTGGCGGCGCTGCGGGCGGTCGACGTCATCGACGCCAATTCCATCGCGCATGAGCGGCTGCAGGTCGAGCGCACCGTTGCCGCCTATGGCGGCGACCTCGATTATGTGACGCTCGACGCGCTGCGCAGCACGCTCGACCTCGACGCACCGCGCCTGACCACGCGCGACGCGCTGCGGCGGGACGAGCTGGCGGTGGCGCTCGGCGGCGACCGCGTCGTCGCCTGGACGCCGCATCTGTTCGGCAGCGACGCCTTCCGCCATCTGGCGCCAACCCGCATTGGGCTCGGCTTCGGTTTCGCGCTGATCGTGGGGCTGGTCGCGCTCTACATCCGTCGTCTCGGCCGGCAGCTCGAGCAGCGCCGGCGGGAAGCGGCGCATCTGGCGCTGACCGACAGCCTCACCGGGCTCGGCAACCGGCTGGCTTTCGAGGCAGCGCTGGCGCAGCGCCTCGCCACGGGCGAAGGCTTCGCGCTGATCCTCGCCGATCTCGACCGCTTCAAGGCCATCAACGACGCGCTCGGCCATGCCGCCGGCGACCTGGTGCTGCAGCACGTGGCGGCCACCCTCCGGCCGGCGGCGCCGGCGGCCGGCGCCATCGATGCGGCGCGGCTGGGCGGCGACGAATTCGCCGTGCTGTGCGCCGTTTCCGCCCTCGAGGACTACCTGGCCGAGCTGCACCGCCGGCTGGCGCAGCCGCTGTCGCTCGAGGGCCACAGCGTCGATATCGGCATCAGCTTCGGCGTCGCCCGGCGCAGCGATTTCGAGGCCTCGCCCGATGCGCTGATGCGTGCCGCCGATGCCGCGCTCTATCGCGCCAAGCGCCGCGGTGGCAACGCCACCGAGCTCGCCGTTCCGGCCCTGCCGCCGCGCCGCTACGCCGCCTGACGCGCGATTATCCTGCGCTCCGGCCGCCTCGGCGGCTTGACCCGGCGGGCCGCATCGGCCATCGATGCGGGCGTTTTTCGGGGGAAACACCACATGAGTCTCGGCGCCGTCCTGGTCATCGTCGGCCGCCTGCTGCTCGGCGGCTATTTCGTGCAGGCCGGCGTGCGCAATGCGCTGAAGTTCGAGCTGCACACCGGCATCCTCGACAAGAAGGGCGTTCCAGCGCCGCGCCTGTCGCTGGCGGTAGCGCTGGCCGTGCAGGTGCTGGGCGGCCTGTCGGTGGCGCTCGGCATCTTCCCCGCCATCGGCGCCATCGGGCTGATCGCCTTCACCATCGCCGCCAATTATCTCTACCACAACTTCACCCGGTTCACCGGCGCCGAGCGGCAGGGCCATCTGAGCTCGGTGCTGACCAATGCCGCCATCGTCGGCGGCTTCCTGCTCGTGATCGCCATCTCGTGAGCCCGCCGGTCGCGCCGCGCGAGCGCTGGCTCGCGCATGCGGCGATGCTGGCGTTCTCGGCGCTGATCGCCGGCTCGTTCACCTCGGGCGCGCTGGCGGTGCCCTACATCCACCCGATCCCGCTCAACGCCATCCGTTTCCTGCTCGCCTCGGCGCTGATGGGCGTGGTGGCGTTCGGCGTCGCGCGCAACCGCTTCGTCGTTCCCGCGGCACCCTGGCGCTTCGGCGTCATGGGCGTGCTGATGGCGGCCTATTTCGTCACCCAGTTCATCGCCCTCGGCATGACGCTGCCGGTCGCCACCAGCGCCGTCTATACGCTGGTGCCGCTGATGACGGCGGTGACCGCCTGGCTCATCGTGCGCCAGCGCTCCGGCCTGGTGGTGCTGCTGAGCCTCGTCATCGCCGCCGCCGGCGCCGTCTGGGTGATCTTTCACGGCGACCTCGCGGCGCTCCTGCGCTTCGATGTCGGCCGCGGCGAGCTGATCTATTTCGTCGGCTGCGTCGCCTACGCGATCTACACGCCGCTGCTGCGCCGCTACAGCCGCGGCGAGCCGTCGCTGGTGCTGAGCTTCTGGACGCTGCTCGCCAGCGCCGTGTGCATCGCCCTCGGCGGCATTCCCGACATCCTCGCCACCGACTGGCTGCATCTGCCGGCGGTGGTGTGGTGGGTGATCCTCTATCTCGCCATCGGCTCCACCGCGATCTGCTTCTTCCTCATCCAGTTCGCCTCGCTGCGCCTGCCCGCCCCCAAGGTCATCGCCTATGGCTATTTGACCCCGGCCTTCGTCATCCTGTTCGAAGCCATCGCCGGCCACGGCCTGCCCAGCCTCAGCATCATCGCCGGTGCCGCCGTGACGGTGCTGGGACTGATCGTCCTGGCGGTGGTCAAGGACTGAGGGGGCCTTTCCGCTGGGCTGCAGGCGTCGTGCCTTATCCCTTCGGCACCAGCCCGTGCATGAACAGGTTTTCGAGATAGCGCGCCGCATCTTCGAAGCGGCCTTCGCCGCCGCGCGCGGGGCCGAGCACGGCCCGCACCTGCACGTCGAAATCGGCATAATGCTGCGTCGTCGCCCAGATCGAAAAGATCAGATGGTAGGGGTCGGTGCGGGTGATCTTGCCCTCGCGCATCCAGCTTTCGATCACCCCGGCCTTGTCGTCGACCAGCGCCTTGAGCTCGCCCGCGAGCACGTCGATGGCGTGCGGCGCGCCCTGCAGCATCTCGTTGGCGAACAGCCGGCTCTCGCGCGGGAAGTCGCGCGCCATTTCGAGCTTGCGCCTTATGTAGCTGCGCAGCTCCGACACCGGGTCGCCCGCGGCGTCGAATTCGCGCAGCGGGTCGAGCCACAGATCGAGCATGTCCTCGAGCAGGCGGCGATGGATCTCTTCCTTGCTCGAGAAATAGTACAGCAGGTTCGGCTTGCTCATCCCCGCCGCCTCGGCGATCTGGTCGATCGTGGCGCCGCGGAAGCCGTGCAGCGAGAACACGTCGAGCGCGGCGTTGAGGATCACATCCTGCTTTTCGCGCTGGATGCGCGTCCGCGGCCGCACCTTGCTCGGCGGGGCCATCAGCGGCAGTCCATCGGGCGTCGTTCGGGGAGCATTTTCACCTTGATCGGCAGCCGCTAAGTGCTAACACTTTTTCCAACTGGTCAAAAATTCCCGTAGCACATCGCCGCGTCAAGCGCCAACAAACTTGACTGTATTGCTCAGGAAATAATCGCGAGGGAGTTGCGCGTGTCCAATCGTCAAAATGTTGCGCCGAACGATCTGAGCGCCTTCTGGATGCCGTTCACCGCCAACCGGCAGTTCAAGAAGGCGCCGCGCATGTTCGTGGGCGCCAGGGACATGTTCTACACCACCTCCGACGGCCGCCAGGTGCTCGACGGCACGGCGGGCCTGTGGTGCGTCAATGCCGGCCATTGCCGCCCCAAGATCGTGCAGGCCATCTCCGAGCAGGCGGCCGAGATGGATTATGCGCCGGCCTTCCAGATGGGCCACCCCAAGGCCTTCGAGCTGGCCAACGCCATCGTCAGCATCGCGCCGGAAGGGCTCAACCACGTCCTCTACACCAATTCCGGCTCGGAATCGGTCGAGACCGCGCTCAAGGTGGCGCTCGCCTATCACCGGGTGAAGGGCGATGGCAGCCGCTTCCGCCTGATCGGCCGCGAGCGCGGCTATCACGGCGTCAATTTCGGCGGCATCTCGGTGGGCGGCATCGTCAGCAACCGCAAGATGTTCGGCACGCTGCTCACCGGCGTCGATCACCTGCCGCACACCCACACGCCAGGAAAGCACCAGTTCACCCGCGGCGAGCGCGAGGAGGGCGGCGAGGCGCTGGCCAACGAGCTCGAGCGCATCGTCACGCTGCACGACGCCTCGACCATCGCCGCGGTGATCGTCGAGCCCGTCGCCGGCTCCACCGGCGTGCTGATCCCGCCCAAGGGCTACCTCAAGAAGCTGCGCGAGATCACCAAAAAGCACGGCATCCTCTTGATCTTCGACGAGGTCATCACCGGCTTCGGCCGCCTCGGCACCCCGTTCGCCGCCGATTATTTCGACGTGCTGCCCGACATGATCGTGTGCGCCAAGGGCCTCACCAACGGCACCATCCCGATGGGCGCCGTGCTCGTGACCTCCGAGATCCACGACGCCTTCATGCAGGGTCCCGAGCACATGATCGAGTTCTTCCACGGCTACACCTATTCGGGCAATCCGGTGGCCGCGGCGGCGGGGCTGGGCACGCTCGAGACCTACAAGGACGAAGGGCTGCTGACGCGCGGCTCCGGCGAGCTGGGCAAATATTGGGAAGACGCGCTGCACTCGCTCAAGGGCCTGCCGCACGTCATCGACATCCGCAATCTCGGCCTCGTCGGCGCCGTCGAGCTCGAGCCGATCGCCGGGGCGCCCACCAAGCGGGCCTTCTCGGCCTTCGTGAAGGCCTTCGAAAGCGGCATCCTGATCCGAACCACCGGCGACATCATCGCGCTGTCGCCGCCGCTGATCGTTGAAAAGACCCACATCGACACGCTGATCGGCAAGCTGGCGGAGATCCTCAAGACGCTTGAATAGCATGGAACGAATGTTCTATTCCGATCCAGATAGAACAATCATTCCAACAAGAGCGGAACCCCATCGATGCAGACCATCCAGAACGCCATCGCCGGCAAGCTGATCCAGAGCGCCAGCACGCGCACCCAGCCGGTCTACAATCCGGCGACCGGCGAAGCGGTGGCGACGCTCCCGCTCTCCACCCTCGACGAGATCAACGCCGCTGTCGCCGCCGCCAAGAAGGCGCTGCCGGCCTGGGCCAGCACCACGCCGATGAAGCGTGCCCGGGTGATGTTCAAGTTCAAGGAGCTGCTCGAAAAGCACGCCGACGAGATCGCCCGCGAGATTTCGCGCGAGCACGGCAAGGTGCACGACGACGCCATGGGCGAGCTGGCCCGCGGCATCGACTGCGTCGATTATGCCTGCGGCATCCCGCAATTGCTCAAGGGCGAGTTCTCGCGCAACGCCGGGCCGGGCATCGACACCTATTCCGACCGCCAGCCGCTGGGCGTGGTCGCCGGCATCACCCCGTTCAACTTCCCCGCCATGGTGCCGATGTGGATGTATCCCATCGCCATCGCCTGCGGGAACACCTTCGTGCTGAAGCCGTCGGAGCGCGACCCGTCCGCCCCGATGCTGGCCTGGCAATTGCTGATGGAGGCCGGCCTGCCCGAGGGCGTGATGAACGTCGTCCACGGCGACAAGGAGGCGGTCGACGCGCTGCTCGACCATCCCGACATCGCCGCGGTGAGCTTCGTCGGCTCGACCCCGATCGCCGAATACGTCTATCGGCGCGGCACGCATGCCGGCAAGCGCGTGCAGGCGCTGGGCGGCGCCAAGAACCACATGATCATCATGCCCGATGCCGACATGGAGCAGGCCGCCGACGCACTGATGGGCGCCGGCTTCGGCTCCGCCGGCGAGCGCTGCATGGCCGTCTCGGTGGCCGTGCCGGTGGGCGACAAGACCGCCGACACCCTCATCGAAAAGCTGAAGCCGCGCGTCGAGGCGCTGCGCATCGGCCCGTCCACCGACAAGGACGCGCAGATGGGGCCGATCGTCTCGAAAGCGCAGCGCGACAAGATCGCCGGCTACATCGACTCCGGCGTCGCCGAGGGCGCCAGGCTGGTCGTCGACGGCCGCGGCTTCAAGCTGCAGGGCTACGAGAATGGCTTCTTCATCGGTGGAACGCTGTTCGACGACGTCAAGCCCAACATGAAGATCTATCGCGAAGAGATCTTCGGGCCGGTGCTGTCGGTGGTGCGCGCGCAATCCTATGGCGATGCGGTCGAGCTGATCCACAACACCGAATACGCCAACGGCACCGCCATCTTCACCCGCGACGGCGACGCCGCCCGCGAGTTCGCCGACCACATCGAAGTCGGCATGGTCGGCATCAACGTGCCGATCCCGGTGCCGGTGGCCTACCACTCCTTCGGCGGCTGGAAGCGCTCGATCTTCGGCGACCACGCCATCTACGGGCCCGAAGGCGTGCACTTCTACACCCGCCTCAAGACCGTCACCACCCGCTGGCCCGCCGGCATCAAAGGCGGCGCCGACTTCAGCTTCCCGAGCCACAAATAACGATGGCGCACGGCCCCTCACCTGCCTCGCTGCCGCTCGGCACCCTCTCCCCAAAGGGGCGAGGGGACCTGGCTGCAGCGTCAATGGGTGGGGTCAACGGGGCTCTCGGCTCCAGCCTCCCCTCGCCCCTTTGGGGAGAGGGTGGCGCGCAGCGCCGGGTGAGGGGCCGTAAGGTCACTGCCGCCGGCGTTGCCAAGGCACGCGCCCTGCGCCAGGTCCCCACCGAGGCCGAAAAGCGCCTGTGGAATCTGTTGCGCAATCGCAGCGTCGCCGGGCTCAAATTCGTACGGCAGGTGCCGATCGATCCGTTCGTCGCCGATTTCGTATGCCGCGAGCGCATGCTTGTCATCGAAGTCGATGGCAGCCAGCATGTCGACGATGAGGCATACGACCGCCGCCGCACGGCCTTCCTCAACGCGCGTGGGTATAGCGTTCTGCGGTTCTGGAACAGCGAGGTCCTCAGGGAACTGGCTGGCGTTCACGAGCTGATCGGCCGCGTCGCCGCGGGCGAGTCTCCAGGGCTCTCACCCGACTGGCGATTCTCGCCAGCCACCCTCTCCCCGGAGGATCGAGGAGATCTGACTGCGACTGCAAGGAAACGATGATGACCTCTCCCGGTGAAAACCTCCGCATTAATCCCGACCGGCTGTGGAATTCCATTCACGAGCTGGCCGAGATCGGGCCGGGGGTGGCCGGGGGCAGCAATCGGCAGACGCTGACCGACGACGACGCCAGGGGCAGAACGCTGTTCAAATCGTGGTGCGAGGGCGCCGGGCTCGGCATGGGCCTCGACCAGATGGGCACCATGTTCGCGCGCCGCGAAGGCACCGACCCGAGCCTCGATCCGGTCTATATCGGCAGCCATCTCGACACGCAGCCGACCGGCGGCCGCTATGACGGCGTGCTCGGCGTGCTGAGCGGCCTCGAAGTCATCCGCACCCTCAACGACCTCGGCATCCGGACGCGCCGGCCGATCGTCGTGGTCAACTGGACCAACGAGGAAGGCGCCCGCTTCGCCCCCGCCATGCTGGCCTCGGGCGTCTTCGCCGGCGTCCACACGCTCGACTACGCCTATGGCCGCAAGGACGGCGAGGGCAAGAGCTTCGGCGACGAGCTCAGGCGCATCGGCTGGGTCGGCGACGAGCCGGTCGGCGCCCGCAGGATGCACGCCTATTTCGAATACCACATCGAGCAGGGGCCCATCCTCGAGGCCGAGCACAAGCAGATCGGCGTGGTCACGCACGGCCAGGGCCTGTGGTGGCTCGAATTCACCCTCACCGGCAAGGAGGCGCATACCGGCTCGACGCCGATGCGCATGCGCGTCAACGCCGGCCTCGCCATGGCCCGCATCCTCGAAATGGTGCAGGAGGTGGCGATGAGCGAGCAGCCCGGCGCCGTCGGCGGCGTCGGCCAGATGCGCTTCTCGCCCAATTCGCGCAACGTGCTGCCCGGCACCGTGGTGTTCACCGTCGACATCCGTTCGCCCGAGCAGAAAAAGCTCGACCGCATGCGGGCGAGGATCGAGGCCGAGGCGCCAAAGATCTGCGCCGCGCTGGGCGTCGGCTGCGCCGTGGAGGCGGTCGGCCATTTCGATCCGGTGACGTTCGACCCGACGCTCGTCGCCCGCGTCCGCGCCGCCGCCGAAAAGCTCGGCTACAGCCACATGGACATCATCTCCGGCGCCGGCCACGATGCCTGCTGGACCAACAAGGTGGCGCCCTCGACCATGATCATGTGCCCCTGCGTCGATGGGCTCAGCCACAACGAAGCCGAAGACATCTCCAAGGACTGGGCCGCCGCCGGCGCCGACGTCCTGTTCCACGCCGTGGTGGAAACGGCGGAGATCGTGGAGTGATGGGTGGCGGGATCGCAAAGGTCCCCTCACCCGGACTTCGCCTTGCGAAGTCTGACCTCTCCCCCAAGGGAGAGGTCAGGGTGCGGCACGATCTTGCCCACGCACCACCTCTCCCTGGGGGGAGAGGTCGCCGCGCAGCGGCGGGTGAGGGGGCCTTTCTGTGAGCATCCTCAAGACCAAATTTGCGGCCGGAGCGGCCAAGCGGTTGCGCGCCAATTCGACCGATGCCGAGCGCAAGCTCTGGTCGCGCCTGCGTGACCGCCGCCTGCTCGGTTTCAAGTTCGTCCGCCAGCAGCCGGTCGGCCCGTTCATTGCCGATTTTGCCTGCCGAGAGGCCGATCTCGTCATCGAGCTGGATGGCAGCCAGCATGCCGAGGACGACGCCGTGCGCTACGATTTGCGTCGCACCGCGGTGCTTGCCGAGCACGGCTACGAAGTGCTTCGCTTCTGGAATACCGACGCCCTTATCCACACCGACGGCGTCCTCGAGGTGATTGTGGCCCATTTGCAGAAGGCCCCCTCACCCGGACTTCGCTTTGCGAAGTCCGACCTCTCCCCCAAGGGAGAGGTGGGGGCGGCGGCGCAGCAGGAGGCATAGCAAATGACCATCATCAAGAACGGCACCATCGTCACCGCCGATCTCACCCACAAGGCCGACATCCGTATCGACAACGGCAAGATTACCGAGATCGGGCCGAATCTTTCCGGCGGCGACGTGCTCGACGCCACGGGCTGCTACGTCATGCCGGGCGGCATCGATCCGCATACGCATCTCGAAATGCCGTTCATGGGCACGTACTCGACCGACGACTTCGAGTCCGGCACGCGTGCGGCGCTCTCGGGCGGCACGACCATGGTGGTCGATTTCTGCCTGCCCAACCCCAACCAGTCGCTGCTCGAAGCGCTGCAGATGTGGGACAACAAGACCAGCAAAGCCTCCTGCGACTACTCGTTCCACATGGCCATCACCTGGTGGGACAAGCAGGTGTGGGAAGAGATGGCGGAGGTGGTGCAGCGCGGCATCACCTCGTTCAAGCATTTCATGGCCTACAAGGGCTCGCTGATGGTGAACGACGACGAGATGTTCGCCTCGTTCCAGCGCTGCGCCGAACTCGGCGCGCTGCCGCTGGTGCACGCCGAGAACGGCGACGTCGTCCTCGCCATGACCGAAAAGCTGCTGGCCGAAGGCAACAACGGCCCCGAGGGCCACGCCTATTCCCGTCCGCCCGAGGTCGAGGGCGAGGCCACCAACCGCGCCATCATGATCGCCGACATGGCTGGAGTGCCGCTCT
This sequence comes from Devosia sp. 67-54, assembly GCF_001899075.1. Lineage (GTDB taxonomy): Bacteria > Pseudomonadota > Alphaproteobacteria > Rhizobiales > Devosiaceae > Devosia_A. The sequence continues at coordinate 247,288 of NZ_MKVA01000011.1, forward strand.
ACGTCGTGCACACCTCGTGCGAGCAGAGCCACGAGGCTATCCGCCGCGCCCGGCAGAAGGGCATGCGCGTCTTCGGCGAGCCGCTGATCCAGCATCTGGTGCTCGACGAGACCGAATATTTCAACAAGGACTGGGACTATGCGGCGCGCCGCGTGATGAGCCCGCCCTTCCGCAACAAGCAGCATCAGGATTCGCTGTGGGCCGGGCTGCAGGCCGGCTCCCTGCAGGCCGTGGCCACCGACCATTGCGCCTTCACCACCGAGCAGAAGCGCGTCGGCCTCGGCAATTTCGCCAAGATCCCCAACGGCACCGGCGGCCTCGAAGACCGCATGCCGCTGCTGTGGACCTACGGCGTCAACACCGGCCGGCTGACGCCGAACGAGTTCGTCGCGGTGACCTCGACCAACATCGCCAAGATCCTCAACCTGTATCCGAAAAAGGGCGCGGTGCTGGTCGGCGCCGATGCAGACCTCGTGGTCTGGGACCCGAACAAGGAAAAGACCATCTCGGCCAAATCGCAGCAATCGATCATCGACTACAACGTGTTCGAGGGCTTCAAGGTCAAGGGCCTGCCGCGCTACACGCTGACCCGCGGCAAGGTGGCGGTGAACGACGGCAAGGTCGAGGCCGAGCAGGGCCACGGCCAGTTCGTCGCCCGCGAGCCCAACAACCCGGTCAACCGCGCGCTCTCCACCTGGAAAGCCATCACCGCTCCGCACAAGATCGAACGCGCGGGCATCCCGGCGACGGGGGTGTGAGTTTGACGCTGGGGGGAGCAACACACGCAGCAGCGTTGGCTTGGCGGTGGGAGGGGCGGCCGCAATGACCGCCGTCGTCTCCGCCAAAAATCTCGGCCTCACATTCCGCACCAATGACGGCGACGTCGTCGCGCTCTCTGACGTCAATCTCGAGGTGCAGCCGGGCGAGTTCGTCTCCTTCATTGGCCCGTCGGGCTGCGGCAAGACCACGTTCCTGCGCGTCATCGCCGATCTCGAACAGCCGACCTCGGGAACCATCAGCGTCAACGGCATGACGCCCGAGGCGGCGCGCAAATCGCGCTCCTATGGCTATGTGTTCCAGGCGCCGGCGCTGTTTCCCTGGCGCACCATCGAAAAGAACGTCGCTCTGCCGCTCGAGATCATGGGCCACTCCGACGCCGAGCGGAAGGCGCGCATCGCCCGCACGCTCGAGCTCGTGAACCTCACCGGCTTCGAGCGCAAATTTCCCTGGCAGCTCTCGGGCGGCATGCAGCAACGCGCCTCCATCGCCCGCGCGCTGGCATTCGACGCCGACCTGCTGCTGATGGACGAGCCGTTCGGCGCCCTCGACGAGATCGTGCGCGACCATCTCAATTCCGAGCTGCTGAAGCTCTTCGCCGCCACCAAAAAGACCATCGCCTTCGTCACCCACTCGATCCCCGAGGCGGTGTATCTCTCCACCAAGATCGTGGTGATGAGCCCGCGCCCCGGCCGGGTCACCGACATCATCGACTCGACGCTGCCGGCCGAACGCCCGCTCGAGATCCGCGAGACCCCGGAATTCCTCGAGATCGCCCACCGCGTGCGCGAAGGCCTGCGCGCCGGACATTCCTACGAGCAGTCGTGATGACGGCGATCAGGGACAGCAAGGTCTTCGCCATTTTCGTGCTGGTGCTCGTCCTGATCGTGGTCTGGTATGTGGGCGCGGTGCTGCTCAATTGGGGCGTGGTCACCGATCGCTTCTCGCGCGACGGCGCCACGCATTCGCTCACCGACATCGTCCTCACCACGCTGAGCTACACCCGCCCGGTGCTGCCGGCGCCGCACCAGGTGGCGGTCGATCTGTGGAACACCACGCTGACGCTGGCGCCCTCCAACAAGCGGAGCCTGCTCTATCACGCCTGGATCACGCTGTCGGCGACGCTGCTCGGCTTCGTCATGGGCACCGTGCTCGGCGTCGTGCTGGCGCTGTTCATCGTGCTCAACCAGGCCGCCAGCCGCTCGCTGATGCCGTGGATCATTGCCAGCCAGACCGTGCCGATCCTGGCGGTGGCGCCGGTGATCGTGGTGCTGACCTACAATGTCCTCACCGGGCAGAACGCGGTGGCGCAGCTGCTGCATCTCGATGCCGACGCGGCGCAGCTCATCAGCAAGGCGGTGATCGCCACCTATCTCAGCTTCTTTCCGGTGGTGGTGGGCATGGTCAAGGGCCTGCGCAGCCCCGAGACCATCCAGCTCGATCTGATGCGCACCTACAACGCCACCACGACGCAGACCGTGTGGCTGCTGCGCTGGCCCACCGCCGTGCCCTTCCTCTTCGCCTCGATGAAGGTGGCGGTCGCCGCCAGCCTCGTCGGCGCCATCGTCGCCGAGCTGCCGACCGGCGCCGTCTCGGGCCTCGGCGCCCGGCTGCTGATCGGCTCGTACAACGGCCAGATGGTGCAGATCTGGTCGGTGCTGCTGCTCTCGGCTATCCTCGCCGGCCTCCTGGTGCTGGCCGTCGGCATCGTCGAGCGCCTGGTGGTCGCCCGCATGGGAGCGCGTCCCGCATGAGCCGGCTCGAGCGCATCCTCGCCATCGCCGCCGCACTCTTTGCCGTGCTCGCCATCGCGCTGCCGCTCGGCATCCGCGGCGATGCCGTGGTGATGAGCTGGACCGGCGTGCTGTCGGTCGCCTGGCCGGTGCTGGTGCTGCTGCTGCTGGCGCTGTTCACGCTGAAGCTGCCGCCGCTCGTCTCCGGCCTGCTCGCGGTCGCCGGCGGCGCCGTGGTGCTGTTCGAGCTGGCCCAGTTCGACAGCGCCGGCTGGGGCTACTGGGCGCTGCTCGCCACCGCCTGGCTCGTCGCCTGGCTGTTCGCCGAACGGCTGTCGGCGCGGCTGGCCTCGGGCGCCGAGCGCCGGCGCTGGCTGGGCATGCTGGTGCCGACCATGTTCGGCCTCGCGGTGCTCGTCGCCTGGGAGGCGGGGACGCGCGGCGGCAACGTGCCCAACGTGCTGCTGCCGGCGCCCTCGGTGATCTGGGCGCGGATCGTCGCCAACCTGCCGATCCTCGCCGCCGATTTCCAGCAGACCTTCCTCAAGGCGGTGCTCGCCGGCTACGCCATCGGCAACGGCGTCGGCCTGCTCGTCGCCATCGCCATCGACCGCTCGCCTTTCCTCAAGCGCGGCCTGTTGCCGATCGGCAGCTTCGTGTCGGCGCTGCCGCTGGTCGGCATCGCCCCGATCATGGTCATGTGGTTCGGCTTCGACTGGCCGTCCAAGGCGGCGGTGGTCGTGCTGATGACGTTCTTTCCGATGCTGGTCAACGCCGTGGCCGGCCTCAACGTCACCGTCGCCATGGAGCGCGATCTGATGCGCTCCTACGCCTCGTCCTACTGGCAGACGCTGTTCAAGCTGCGGCTGCCGGCGGCGGCGCCGTTCATCTTCAACGCCCTCAAGATCAACTCGACTCTGGCCCTGATTGGCGCAATCGTAGCGGAGTTCTTCGGCACCCCGGTGGTGGGCATGGGGTTCCGGATCTCGACCGCGGTCGGCCGCATGGACATCGACCTGGTCTGGGCAGAAATCGCCGTGTCGGCCCTGGCGGGGTCGGTCTTCTACGGCGTCGTCGCGCTCATCGAGCGCGCCGTGACGTTCTGGCATCCGTCGATCCGTGGTGGAACGACGTAAGGGAGCAACAAGAAGGGAACGACCATGAAGACGAACACCATCTTTGCCGCGGTGGCGCTCAGCGCCCTGCTGGCGGGCGCCACCGGGGCCAATGCCGCCGACGCGCTGAAGCTGAAGCTGAAATGGGTGCCGCAGGCGCAGTTCGCCGGCTACTACGTGGCCGCCCAGAAGGGCTACTACAAGGACGCCAACCTCGACGTGACCATCGACGCCGCCTCCACCGACGTCAGCCCGGTGCAGGCGCTGGTCGGCGGCACCGCCGACGTGGTCATCGACTGGGCGGCCGACGCGCTGTCGAGCCGCGAGAAGGGCGTCAACCTCGTCAACATCGCGCAGCCGTTCAAGAAGTCCGGCCTGCTGCTCACCTGCCGCAAGGACATGGGCATCACCGGCACCGCCGACTTCAAGGGCAAGACCCTGGGCGTCTGGTTCGGCGGCAATGAATATCCGTTCTACGCCTTCATGGCCAAGCTCAACCTGCCCACCAATGGCGGCGCCGACGGCGTCACCGTGCTGAAGCAGGGCTTCAACGTCGATCCGCTGCTGCAGAAGCAGGCGGCGTGCGTGTCGACCATGACCTACAACGAATACGGCCAGGTGCTCGATGGCGGCCTGAAGCCCGACGACCTCGTCGTCTTCAACTACCGCGACGAGGGCGTGGGCATGCTCGAGGACGGCCTCTACGTCCTGCAGGACAAGCTGGCCGACGCCAAGTTCAAGGACGTGCTGGTGCGCTTCGTGCGCGCCTCGATGAAGGGCTGGGAAGACGCGGTGAAGAACCCCGACGAAGCCGCCCAGATCGTGGTCGATTCCGACCCCACCGGCGCCGCCACCATCGACCACCAGAAGTACATGATGGGCGAGGTCGCCAAGCTGATCGACCCGGCCTTCAAGGGCGCGCTCGATGCCAACGACTTCAAGCAGACGGTGGCGACGCTGCTCGCCAACAAGAGCGGCGACAACCCGGCCATCACCAAGGAGCCGGATGCCGGCGCCTACACCACCGAGATCACCGACGCCGAATAAGCGCTTCCGGATCGGGCGGCAGTGCGATGCCCGACTGAAACACCGTCGTATCGACTCCATCGCCCCCCTCCCCCTTGCGGGGAGGGGTTGGGGGTGGGGGCCGCAATCCACCGAAAGAGGCGGTTCAGCCCGCCTCTTTCTTTTTGCCCGCCGGCGTGTGCGGCGGGTGCGCCTTGGGCGCCGCCTCGACCACCGTCCCCGGCGTGCCGGCGGCAAAACTCGCGCTCGCCAGTTCGGCCGGGATCGATTTGAGCGGCGCAAGGCGCAGGCTCTCGAGCCGCAATTGCAGCGTCACCGGCTCGCTGTTGGTGCCCGGCGGCCCGGTGCGCGGCACCTCGAAGCGGATCAGCACGATGTTGTTGCCGTTGTCGTCGGTGCCGCCGGCGCGCGCCACCGCCTGCGGCACCAGGAAGCGCCCGAAGATGCCCTTGGACGAGGTGAAGCTCAGCGTGCCGACGCGGCTGCCGTTCACCACCACCTGCACGTCGCGCTCGGGCTTGGAGCTGTCGGTATTGGCCCAGCTCGCAAACGTCAGCAGGAAATCGTCGTCGGGCAGCGGCATCACGATGCGGATGATGCCGTAATCGCCGAACGAGCGGATGCCGGTGTTGCTGGGCGGCATGAACCCGCACCAGCGCACCGTGTCGAGCGAAAAGCCGCTGCGGTCGGGCACGAAGCTGATCGGCTCGCCCAGGGGGTAGTAGCCGGTCGCCACATTGTCGGCGCGCGGAAAGCACGAGGCCGAACGGTCGATATAGTAGGCGCGGTAGTCGTCGCTGACATTGGGCCTCAGCACCATGTACAGCACCACGAGGTCGAACAGCGCGATCAGCGCCACGACCGCAAGGTGCCAGAGCCGGGGCTGGTAGGTGGGCAGCATGCGCGCGCTCACATCAGGTAATAGGAGCGCCCGGTCCAGGTGGGCAGCAGCAGCACGTCGAGGATCAGCAGCGCCGGCAGCAGCAGGTAGAACAGCCATTTCCAGCGCGAGAACAGCAGCGACGCGGTGATCAGCACCGGCGCCAGCCCGACCACGAAGCGCAGCATCGAATAGGCGTTGGTCGAGAGCGGCAGCAGCACGCCGAACAGCGAGAACAGCGCCCAGTCCCACTTGCCCTTCCACGCCATCACCCCGCTCAGCGCCATGCCGGCGATCGCCGCCAGCCCGAAGGCGAGGTCGGTGCTGATGGTGGAGTAATTGTGCGCGTCGAACTGCATCTTCAGCGTCAGCCACAGATTGCGGAACGGATCGGAGAACGCCCGGCCCCAGGCGCGCTGGATGTGGACGAACGCCAGCGCATCGCCCGAATGGAACCACAGATAGATCGCGAACAGGCAGATGCCGACCGGCACCAGCGCCACCGCCAGCAGCAGATCGGTGCGCTTCCACAGCGTGCGGAAGAAGCCGCGCACCGAGCCGCCGTCCCTCAGATGGTTCTGGAACGCCGCGATCAGGATGGCGCCGGCAAACAACAGCCCGGTCGAGCGCGTCGCCGACATCAGCGCTCCGGCCACCCCCGCCGACACGTAGTCGCGCTGCTTCAGCAGCACGAAGCCGGCGATGGTCAGCATGATGAACAGCGCCTCGGTATAGAGCGTCGAGAAATAATACGAGAACGGCCCGAGGAACAAAAAGAAGCAGAACAGGAAATAGGCGCGGAAGCGGCGCTCGAACAGCGGCCAGCTCAGGATCGCCGCCCACACGCTGAGCAGCAGCGTCAGGATCGAGCCGCCCACCAGCATGGAAAGCCCGGTGATGCGGTTCAGCCCCCACACCAAGATCGAATAGAACGGAAAGAACGCCCAGTTGTTGGCGTCGCCCTTGTCGAACCCCGACGGCCGGCCCTCATAGCCATAGAGCGCCAGCCGCTCATAGGCGTTGCAGTCGTAGACGCACAGCGCCCGCAGATAGTCGTTGAAGCCCCAATGCCCGGTGGTGCGCACATAGACGGCGTAGCGCAGCAGCACGCCGATCAGCATCAGGTAGAAGGGCAGCAGCACGTAGGCCGGAATCCGCCAGGTCCAGCGCCGGGCGGCGGCTTTGCTTTCGGCAATCGTCTCGTCCATCTGACGCTACAGCGACCTCGCGGGGGGCACGGGCGTTTTAGCGCAGCCCGGTGCTGAACCCAACAACTTGTTCCGGCCACGCCGGTTCCGCCTGTTGCACGACAATTGGGCAGCGAGGCAACCAAATTGCGGCATCGCGCCTTTGTGACTCGAGCAAATTGCGTCACCGAGCAATTGCGTCACAGGAGCTTGCCCCATGAACGGTATCATCTATCTCGTCGGCCTGGTCGTGGTGATCATGGCCATTCTGTCCTTCTTCGGCCTGCGCTGAGCGAGGCCGCCCATGACCATCGAACATGACGTCGTCATCGCCGCCGCGCCCGCCGCCGGCGGCGCAGCAGAACATCATTCCTACATCGACTGGGCTGCCGTCATCGGCGGCATCGTGCTCGCCTCGGCGATCTCGCTGCTGCTGCTTGCCTTCGGCTCGGCGGTCGGCCTGAGCTTCGCCAATTTCCGCAGCTTCACCGGCGTCGCCCCGATCTGGGTCGGCATCGCCGCCGCGAGCTGGCTGCTCTGGGTGCAGATCTCGAGCTTCATGGCCGGTGGCTACCTCACCGGCCGCATGCGCCGCCGCTTCCACGACGCCACCGAGCACGAAAGCGACGTGCGCGACGGCGCCCACGGCCTCCTGGTCTGGGCCGGGGCGCTGGTGGTCGGCGCCATCATCACCGTCGGCGGCCTCGGCGCCGCGGTCGGTGCCATCGGCAATGCCGTCGGCACCGCCACCACCGCGGCGTCCAACGTCGCGCAGGGGGCGGCCGCCAATCCCGGCGCGGCCAACGCGCTCGACCCCAACGCCTACTTCACCGACCAGCTCTTCCGCCTGCCCGCCGACGGCGCGGCGCCGCAGGGCGCCGACGTTGCCGACGCCCGCGGCGAAGCCGGACGCATCCTTGCGGCCAGCGCCGTCTCGGGCAACGTCAGCGACGACGACAAGGCCTATCTCGGCCAGCTCGTGGCGCAGTCGACCGGCCTGCCGGCCGACCAGGCCACGGCCCGCGTCGACCAGGTGCTGAAGGCGGTGGACGACGCCAGGGCCAAGGCCGCAGAAGCCGCCGAGACGGCCCGCAAGACCGCCGTGCTCGCCGCCTTCCTCACCGCCGCCTCGCTGCTGGTCAGCGCCGTCGGCGCCTATTGGGCCGCCATGAAGGGTGGTCGCCATCGCGACGAGGGCACGGTGTTCGCCGATGTCTTCGGCCGCTACTGAGGAGGATCGGACATGCGCAATCTTGGTGCCGGCATTCTGCTCTGGCTGCTCGGCGTTCCCATCTGGCTGATCATCATCATCCTGCTGTTCATCCACCACTAACACCCGCACTCGGCGCTCCTCTCCCGCTTGCGGGAGACGGGGACCGCGCGTCGCGTAATGGAGGGGCGGCCCCAGGCATCGGTGCCTGGGGCCGCCCCTTTCGTCGGCCGCCACCGGCGTCCCGAATCTGTCCTATCCCGTAAGGCGCTGCTCCATCGGCGGATACGGCATCGCATCGTCTTCGCCGCCCAGCAGTTTGCGCACTTCGCCGGCCGGCAGCGGGCGGGCGATCAGATAGCCCTGCGCCTCGGTGTAGCCGGCGGCGTGGATGTTGCGCAATTGCGCCGCGGTCTCGACACCCTCGGCGGTGGTGACGATGCCCATGCCGTGGCCGATCTCGGCGATGGCCCGCACGATGGTCTGCGCCCCGGCGGCGCTGTCGATGGCGCGTACGAAGCCGCCGTCGATCTTGATCTTGTCGAACGGATATTTGAGCAGATAGCTCAGCGCTGAAAAGCCGGTGCCGAAATCGTCGAGCGCGATCTTGAGCCCGAGCGCATGCAATTGCCGCAGCGCGTCGAGGTTGGCGGCGCTGTTTTCGAAGAACACCGATTCGGTGATCTCGATCTCCACCCGCTCCGGGCTGAGGCTCGAGGCGCCCAGCGCATTCATGATCGTCGCCACCACATTGCCGCGCTGGAACTGCACCGACGACACGTTGATGGCGACGCGCAGTCCGGCCGGCCAGGTGGCCGCCTCGGCGATCGCCTGGCGCAGCACCCATTCGCCGATCGGCACGATCAGCCCGGTCTCCTCCGCCACCGGCACGAAACGGACCGGCGAGATCAGCCCGTCCTCGGGATGCCGCCAGCGCAGCAGCGCCTCGAAGCCCGAAAACGCCTGCCGCTTGAGGTTGAGGATCGGCTGGTAATAGAGCTCGAACTCGCCGCGCTCGAGCGCCATGCCGAGGTCGCGCTCCAGCCGCCGCCGGTCGCGCAGCGCCTTGTCCATGGCCGGCTCGAAGAAGCGGTAGCTGCCGCGCCGCTCGGCCTTGGCGGCATAGAGCGCCAGATCGGCGTTCTTGAGCAGCTCGTCCGGCGTCAGCCCGTCGCCCGGCGCCACCGCCACGCCGATCGAGAACGCGATGTCGGCCTCCTGCCCGTCGACGATGAACGGCACGCGGCCCACATCGGTCAGCGTCACCGCCAGCCGGTGCGCGTCGCGCGCCGCCGCGCCCACATCCATCACCACCGCGAACTCGTCGCCGCCCATGCGTGCCGCCATGCAGGCGCCGCCGGCGCTGGCCTCGAGCCGTCGCGCCACCTCCTTGAGCACGACGTCGCCGGCGGCGTGGCCCAGCGTGTCGTTGATCGATTTGAAGCCGTCGAGATCGACCAGCAGCAGCGCGAAGCTGCCGACCCCGTCGGCCTGCGCCACGCATTCGGCCAGCCGCTGCTGCAGCATGTGGCGGTTGGGCAGGCCGGTCAGTGCGTCGTGATAGGCGCGGTGCGCCAGCTCTTCCTGCAGCCGGGCGAATTCGGTGATGTCCTTGTGCGTCGCCACCCAGCCGCCATCGGGCAGCGGCTGGTGGTTGACCGACACCATCTCGCCGCTGTTGAGCCGGTGCACGTCGACCCACACCTGGTTGCGGTCGACGCCCTGCGTGCGCTCGGCGTAGTACCGTTCGGGGTCCTCCCCGACGAAGGAATTGGCGGCGATCCGGGCGCGCACGATGTCGGCGAACGGCGTGCCGGGTTTCCCCAGCCGTCGCGGCAGGTGGTAGAGGTCGAGGAAATAGCTGTTGCAATAGACCAGCCGGCGCCCGCCATCGAAGATCGAGATGGCGTAGCCGGTGGAATCGAGCGCCAGCGCCATGCGCTCGGTCTGCAGCTTCAGCGCCCGGCGGCTGTCGCGCAGTTCGGCGGTGCGCTGCCGGATCTTGCGCTCGAGGCTTTGCTGGAACGCCTCCAGCTCCTCGGCCCGCAGCCGCATCGAGCGGTCGCCGCGCTCGCGCTCCGCGTCCGCCTCCGCATAGGCGCCCGCGACGAGCGCGGTGAAGCGCGCCAGGTCGATGCCGCCATCGGGCAGGCGGGCTTCGTCGAGCTGCCGGGCGAGACGCGTGTGCATGTCGGGCGGCCCGCTCAGCCGCCGGCCGGCGCGCGGCGCGAGACGACGGCTGCCGGCTCGGCAGGCTCGTCCGGCCGGCCCTCGCCAGCGTTCCGGCAGAGCTGCGATGCGCCCATCCGCGATCCTTCCAAACCACCGGATTTCCGGGGTTTTTCTGGGCCCAGGATAGGCTCGCGCCGTAAACATTGAGTTAGTTTGACCGCGCGTTTCGCCTCGATCGGTCAGTCGACCCGGCCGCGCGCCGCCACCGGCACCGCCTCGATCGTGCCGTCCGCCGCCAGCAGGTTGACCCGGTCGAACAGGTTCGACACCACGCAGGCATGGTTGGGGATGAGCCTCAGCCGCTCGCCCACCCGCGGCCAGTCCGACGGGGCGTCGAGCTCGATCACCCCATGCTCCTCCGACAGCGCGGTGACCACGATCTCCTCATGCCCCTGCACCGCGCCATGCCCGGTCTGGCCCAACAGGTCGCTGCTCAGCGCTTTGGAGCCGGCATCGACCACGATGCGCGTCGGCGTCGGCCGCGACACCACCGTGGTCAGCACCGTGAGCGCGCAGTCGGCGAAGCGCGCCGCCCCGAACCCCACCTGGCTGCGGTCGAAATAGATGTAGGTGCCGGGCCGCCGTTCGGTGACCACCGAGTCGCCCGTATGCCACATGTCGGGGCTGTTGCCCGAGGTCACCACCGGCACGTCTATCCCCGCCGTTTCGAGCAGCGTCTTGGCCTCGCCGAGCCAGCGGTCGGCGGCCGCGGCCTGGCCGCGCGGCGGGTAGGTCATCAGCCCGCCGAAGCGCAGCCCCGGCGCCAGCGCGATCTGCCGGGCGAGCGCCAGCGCCTGCGCCGGCGACTGCACGCCGCAGCGCCCGCCGCCGGTGTCGCACTCGATCAGCACGGTCAGCGGTTTCGTCCCCGGCGCCGCGAAGGCGGCGGCATAGCCGGCCACGGTCTCGGGGCTGTCGGCCGTCACGCTGATCCTGATCCGCTCGTTCAATGCCTTGAGCCGGCTCAGCTTTTTGTCGCCGATGAGGTTGTAGGGCAGGAAGATGTCGGTCAGTCCGGCGTCGGCCATCACCTCCGCCTCGCCCAGCTTCTGCACCGTGATGCCGACCGCCCCAAGCGCCAGCGCCCGCTTGGCGAAGCGCGGCAGCTTGTGCGTCTTGATGTGCGGGCGGAGCGCGTAGCCATTGGCGTCGGCATGCGCCTGCGCCCGCTGCAGATTGGCCTCGACGCGCCCCAGATCGATCACCACGCAGGGCGTTTCGAGGTCGTCGATCCGGGTCATGGGCAGGGGCTCCTGAGGCACGCTTATCCCCGTCGCTGCGGGGGCTCGTAAAATGGCGGGCAACGCCAACGGTTCGGAGGAACCCCCGATGTCGACGACTGCCCGCCTCTCGCTGCCCTACATCGCCCCGCAGCAGGCGCAAAAGCAAGTGACCTACAATGCCGCCATGGCGCGGCTCGACCAGCTCGTGCAGCCGGCCGTCAAGAGCCGCAGCATTGCCGCGCCGCCGGCCGGCCCCACCGAGGGCGACGCCTATATCGTCGCACCCTCGGCCAGCGGCGCGTGGGCCGGCAAGGACGGCCGCCTCGCCCTTTGGCGCGACGGCGGCTGGAGCTTCGTCGTTCCCGCCGATGGCTGGCTCGCTTACGTGCTCGACGCCGGCGAGATCGCCATCTGCGCCGCCGGCGCCTGGTCGGCCCTGGCCTTCACCGGCGGCGCCGGCCTCGGCAAATTCGGCGTCAACACCGACGCCGACCTCACCACTCGGCTGGCCGTCGCCGCCGCGGGCAGCCTCTTCACCCATGACGGCGCCGGCCACCGCCTGACGCTCGACAAGGCCAGCGCCGCCGACACCGCCAGCATCGTCTTCGCCGACAACGCTTCCGGCCGCGGCGAGATCGGGCTTGCCGGCGACGACGCGCTGCACCTCAAGGTCTCGCCCGACGGCAGCGCCTGGACCGAGGCGCTCACCGTGGCGCAGGGCACGGGCGTGGTCAGCCTGCCGGTCGGCCAGCTCGCCTTTCCGGCGACCCACAATCCCTCGGCCGGCGCCAACACCCTCGACGACTACGAGGAGGGCGTCTGGACCCCCGCGATCACCTTCGGCGGTGGCGCCACCGGCGTCGTCTACGGCTCGCCCTGCCTCGGCCGCTACACCAAGGTCGGCAATCTGGTCACGGTCACGGGCCTCCTGACCCTGTCCAGCAAGGGCAGCTCGTCCGGGCCGGCGCAGATCACCGGCCTGCCCTTCGCGTCGCTCAACGACGGCATCTACGGCTCCGTCGCAATCGGCTATGCCGGCGGTTTTTCGGGCGTCAGCGGCGCCGTGCTCGGCCTGATCGGGCCCAACGGCAGCAAGGTGACGCTGTACCAGTCGGCCAACGGCGCCGGCGCCGGCCTCACCAGTTCGCAATTCACCAACAGCGCGATGCTCTATTTCACCGCCAGCTACCAGGCGGCCTGACCCGGCGCTTGACGCGAACCTCGAGCTTGGTGATCGCCGCCCAAGGGGGAGGGGAGCCCGACTGCACCACCGTGATCGCGGCTCCTGCGCCCCCCTCCCCCCTGCGGGGAGGGGCCGGGGGTGGGGGCCACAGCCACCGTCGCCATTGTGTCCCGCGCGTCGAAACGAAAACCGGAACGATTCGCTGTTTCCATGAAATGGCGAATTGTTCTAGGCGTCATGCACCGTCGTTCATTCAGGTGCCGCCATGCCCGCTCCCGCCGTCGATCCCAACAAGCTGCAGAAACTCGCCGAGGTCGCCATCCAGGTCGGCCTCGGGCTGAAGCCGGGGCAGGACCTCTACATGACGTCGCCCATCAGCGCCCTGCCGCTGGCCCGGCTGATCGCGGCCGAGGCCTACAAGGCCGGCGCCGGCCTCGTCACCACCTTCTTTTCCGACGAGGAGATGACCCTCGCCCGCTATCGCCACGGCCACGACGAGGGCTTCGACCGCGCCGCCGGCTGGCTGTACGAGGGGGTGGCCAGGGCGTTCGGCGAAAACACCGCCCGCCTCGCCATCGCCGGCGACAACCCGATGCTGCTGAGCGGCGAGGATCCGGACAAGGTCGGCCGCGCCAACCGGGCGCTGAGCAAGGCCTACAAGCCGGCCTCGGCCAAGATCGTCAATTTCGACATCAACTGGACCATCGTGCCCTATCCCGGCGCCGCCTGGGCGAAGCAGGTGTTTGAGGGCGACGACGAGGCGACCGCCGTGAGGAAGCTCGCCGACGCCATCTTTGCCGCCACCCGCATCTCCACCGCCGATCCGGTCGCCGCCTGGGCCGCGCACAATGGCCGCCTCAGGGAGCGCCAGACCTGGCTCACCGGCAAGAACTTCAAGGCGCTGAAATACACCGGTCCCGGCACCGATCTGACGCTCGGCCTTGCCGACGGCCATGCCTGGAAGGGCGGCGCCTCGCCGGCGCGCAACGGCATCACCTGCAACCCCAACATCCCGACCGAAGAGGTGTTCACCACCCCGCACCGGCTGCACGTCGATGGCGTGGTGCGCTCCACCAAGCCGCTCAGCCACAACGGTACGCTGATCACCGACATCGCGGTTAAATTCGAGGGCGGCCGCATCGTCGAGGCCCATGCCGGCAAGGGCGAGGACGTGCTGCTCAAGGCCATGGACACCGACGAGGGCGGGCGCCGCCTCGGCGAGGTGGCGCTGGTGCCGCACTCCTCGCCCATCAGCCAGAGCGGTATCCTGTTCTACAACACGCTGTTCGACGAGAACGCCGCCAGCCACATCGCGCTCGGCCAGTGCTATTCCAAATGCTTCCTCGACGGCGACACCATCACCCCCGAAGAGGTAGCGCGCCGCGGCGGCAACACCTCCAACATCCACATCGACTGGATGATCGGCTCCGCCGAGATCGACGTCGACGGCATCGGCCAGGACGGCGCGGTCACCCCGGTGATGCGCAAGGGCGAGTGGGCCTAGGGCGAGGCGCTACACCCCGCGTTCGGCGATGGTCTGTTCGATGGCGCGGTCGAGCAGCGCCAGGTCCTCGGGGCGGCTGAGGCGGTGGTCGCCCTCGGGGACCACGATGAAGCTCACCGGATCGCTGACCAGATGCTGCACCAGCCTCGCCGCATGCTCCCGCGGCACGTCCCTGTCGCGCGCGCCCTGCAGGATGGTGACGTGGCAGCCCGTTTCGATGGCGCGTCCGAACAGCAGGTGCCGCCGGCCGTCCTCGATCAGCGCGCCGTTGATGCGGTACGGCGTGTCGGAATAGTCCGACGGCGTGTCGACGAAGCCCTGCTTGTCGAGCAGCTTGCGATATTTCTTCGGCATCTGCGCCAGCATCAGCTCGGTCATGTCGACCGCCGGGGCGATCAGCACCAGCCCATGGATGCGCGCGTCGCCTCTGGCCCGCCGCGCCCGGTTGAGCAGCAGCGCCAGCCAGCCGCCCATCGACGAGCCGATGACGATCTGCGGCCCGCTGGTGGTGGCGAACACCGCCTCCGCCTCCTCCAGCCAGCGGCTGATCGTGCCCTGGTCGAAGTCGCCGCCGGAGCGGCCGTGGCCGGAATAGTCGAAGCGGGTGACGGCAAGGCCGTGGCTGGCCCCGAACGCATCGACCGCGCTGGCCTTCGATCCGCTCATGTCCGAGCGGAAGCCCGACAGCCAGAACAGCCCCGGCGGCCGCCCCGCCCGGCGCTCGACGGCGATCGCCCTGTCGCCCACCAGGATGGTCTCGCTCACACTCGCGGCTCCGCGCAGCTCCGCAACAGGCTTTGACATTTCCGTTCGCGCCCTGTCCAGCCGATTGACTTATGGGCCGCGAATAACGATTTTAGCGCCGCTTCCCTTGGCATCCGTTCAACTGCAGAAGGATTCTCTGCCATTCGCCGACCCATGAGACCCGTTGCGCCCCAGAAGGATGGGCCGCTCAGCAACGAGGACATCCAGTCTCCCGAAGTCCAGCTCATCGACGCCGAAGGCGTCAACAAAGGCGCGGTCCGCACCCGCGACGCGCTGGCCCAGGCTCAGGAACTGGGCCTCGACCTCGTCGTCATCGCCGGAAACTCCACGCCGCCCGTCGCCAAGATGCTCGATCTCGGCCGCTTCAAATATGCTGCCCAGAAGAAGGCGGCCGAGGCGCGCAAGAAGCAGAAGGTGATCGAGGTCAAGGAAATCCAGCTTCGCCCCAACATCGACACCCACGACTACGAGACCAAGATGAAGGCGGTCACCCGCTTCCTCGAGGACGGCGACCGGGTGAAGGTGACCATGCGCTTCCGCGGCCGCGAAATGGCGCACCAGGACATCGGCATGGAACTGCTGGTCAAGGTGCAGCAGGAGATGGAGGCCAGGGCCAAGGTCGAATCCGCCCCGCGCTCCGAAGGCCGCCAGATGGTGATGGTGCTGGCGCCCAAATGAGGGCGGCCCGGCATCGGCAGGAACAAGGGCGGCCCCGTGCCGCCCTTTTGTTTCGAGGATGGCGGGGTGGCTGTTCCCACCGTCCCGCGAATCCTCTACATAACGCCTTATGACCTTCGACCAGCGCGACACCATCGGCTTTCACGCCGCGCAACTGGCGCGGCTGCTGGCCAACCGGCTGCGCGAGGCGCTGGCGCCGCTCGGGGTGCAGCCGGCGCAGGCGGCGGCGCTGATCGAGATCGGCCGGGCCGAAGGGCTGACGCAGAAGCAATTGGTCGAGCGGCTCGACGTCGAGCAGCCCGGTGTCGCCCGCACCCTCAACGGCCTCGAGGCCGAAGGCTGGATCACCCGCCGGCATCTGGCCGGGCGGGCCCAGGGCCTCTACCTCACCGACAAGGCGCGCGCCCTGGTGCCGGACCTCGCCCGCATCACTGCCGAGATCAACCGCGCCGCGCTCGGCGAATTGAGCCGTACCGAGGGCGCCCACCTCATCGACCGGCTGGGCGAAGTCATTTCGTCGCTCAGGACCGCCTGAGGCTTGCGCTTGTCGCGCCCACCCTCTATAGACGCCGCTTCCAACCGGACCGCCCGGCCGAAAGGCATGCCGTGGCGATCCTGAATGCCACCGCCTTCGGGCGCAAACGGGTAGCAAAATGCCAAAGATGAAGACCAAATCGGGCGCCAAAAAGCGCTTCAAGATGACCGCGTCTGGCCGCGTCAAGGCCGGTGTCGCGGGCAAGCGCCACCGCCTCTCCTCGCACAATGCCGACTACATCCGCCGTCACCGCGGCACCAAGATCCTCAAGAAGGGGGATGAGGGCCTGGTGAAATGGTACATGCCGTACGCGCGCTGAAGGAGAGCTGACAGATGTCCCGAGTCAAACGTGGCGTAACCGCTCACGCCCGCCACAAGAAAGTCCTGAAGGCCGCCGAGGGCTATTACGGCCGCCGCAAATCGTCGATCACCGTCGCCAAGGCGGCCGTCGACAAGGCCGGCCAGTACGCCTATCGCGACCGCCGCGCCAAGAAGCGCAATTTCCGCGCGCTGTGGATCCAGCGCATCAACGCCGCCGTGCGCGCGCATGGGCTGACCTACGGCCGATTTATCGACGGCCTCGTGAAGGCTGAGATCGCGGTCGACCGCAAGGTCCTGTCCGACATCGCCATCACCGAGCCCAAGGCCTTCGAGGCGCTGGTCGCCCAGTCCAAGAAGGCGCTCGGCTATCTCGGCGAGATCGAGAAGACCACCGCCGCGCGCGTGGCCTGATACAGCCACCGCGCTAGCCTTTTCCGAGGCCTCACGTTAAGCCTTGCGCCGCCCGTCCGGGCTTTGGCGCAGGGCTTTTTGTTTGCCCGCCTGAACTGGAATTGCACATGAGCCTCACCGATGACATTGCGCGCCTGCGCACCGAGCTTACCGCCGCCATCGCCGCGGCCGCCGACGCGGGAGCGCTCGAGGCGGTCCGCGTCGCCGCCCTGGGCAAGAAGGGCTCGGTCTCGGCCCTCCTGGCGACGCTCGGCGCCATGCCGCCCGACGAGCGCAAGAGCGCCGGCCCGCTGATCAACGGCCTCAAGGCCGGGATCGCCGGCGCCATCGAGCAGAAGGGCGCGGCCCTCGCCGCCGCCGCGCTCGCCGCCCGGCTCGAAACCGAGCGCCTCGACGTCACCCTGCCGCTCCGGCCCGCGCCCACCGCCGAGGGCCGCATCCATCCCATCAGCCAGGTGTGGGACGAGATCACCGCCATCTTCTCCGACATGGGCTTCAGGATCGCCGAAGGCCCCGACATCGAGACCGACTGGTACAATTTCACCGCGCTCAACTTCCCCGAGGGGCATCCGGCGCGCGAGATGCACGACACCTTCTTCCTCGAGCCGGGACCGGACGGGGTGCGCAAGGTGCTGCGCACCCACACCTCGCCGGTGCAGATCCGGGTGATGCGCCGGACCAACGAGACGCCCGCCGCCCCCTATCTCACCCCGCCGATGGAGCCGCCGATCCGCGTCGTCATGCCCGGCCGCACCTATCGGCACGACAGCGACCAGACCCATACCCCGATGTTCCACCAGGTCGAGGGGCTGGTGATCGACAAGAGCTCGCATATCGGCCAGCTCCGCTGGGTGCTCGAGGAATTCCTCAAGGCCTTCTTCGAGGTGCCCAACGTCACCCTGCGCTTCCGCCCGAGCTTCTTCCCCTTCACCGAGCCCTCGATGGAGGTCGATGTCGGCTGCGACCGCTCCGGCCCCGAGGTGAAGATCGGCGAGGGCAGCGACTGGCTCGAGATTTTGGGCTGCGGCATGGTGCACCCCAACGTGCTGCGCAATTGCGGCCTCGACCCCGATGTCTACCAGGGCTTCGCCTGGGGCATGGGGATCGACCGGCTCGCCATGCTCAAATACGGCATGAACGACCTCCGCGCCTTCTTCGACGCCGACAAACGCTGGCTCGACCACTACGGCTTCAGGGCGTTCGACATGCCGACGCTGTTCGGAGGGTTGTCGAGCTGATGCAGAAGGTCGAGCGGTATCTTCTGATCGTCGACTTTGACCTGCCCGAGACGCTCGAGGCTTCTGGCAGCTGGCGGAGCTATGCGGGCTTCGACGGACTCGCTGTTCGGGCCAATCAACGATGGGAGCCGCTGCTGAAGTCCAGCTTTCGCGTGGCACAGCTCAAGCAGCATCCAGATGCTCTGCCATCGGGACCGCTACGGGGTGCCTATATTTCCGACGAACTCGATAACACGCCGCCGCGTGGAGACTTTCGCTTTGTTGGCTACGACGCCGGAATGTATTTCGATGCCTACGGTCACTACTCCCTGCTGCTCCATCATGTGAGCCGACACCCCGGCGAGTGGGTGCTGAACAGTCACAAATTGTTCGATCGAGCCGATGACGCTGCGGCCCTCGTGAATTGGTGGATTCGGTGGACACCGGACGACCCGCAGGCCAAGGAGACCGTTGCCCCCGGGGATGAGTATCGGCCATTTGCGATGTTCGCCGCACCGCCTCTGCAAGGGACTCCGATCCAATGAGCCGACGCCATCAGAGCTGACCTATTGATTTATTTGTGACCACAATTAAATGGGGATTGTGGTAGATGGAACTGGAATGGGACGAGACGAAGCGACAATGGACGTTGGAAAACCGCCAGTTGGACTTCGCCGACGTCGCATTCATCGACAGGGCCAGTCTCGTTTCGGAGCAGGACACGCGCCAGGACTATGGCGAGGTGCGGTTCTCCAGCTTCGCCTACCTGCGTGGCCGCCTGATCAACTTCTGTTGGACGCCTCGAGCAGGGGGAATGCGCATCTTTTCCATGAGGAAAGCCAATGACCGCGAACGCAAGAAATATCAGACGCGATAGAGAGCCGGGGTCGATGGAAGGCATTCTTCCGGGCGAGTCCCTGGACGATTTCGAGAAGCGCGTGGGCGATGACGCGCCGGAGTGGACTGAGGATGACTTCAAGCGCGCGCGGCCGATTAGTGATTTTCCGGAGCTGAAGGCCGCCCTTGAGCGCGCGCAGCGGCAACCCCGGCCGCCGCAACCTGAAGTCGAGGTTTCACCGCCGGTGGCTGCTCGGTTCGATGAGAAACATCTGCACATAGATCTTGCGGATGGCCGCACCCTGACAGTGCCGCTGACCTGGTATCCGGACCTCGTTACCGCTACGCCGGACGAGCGTCAGGCATTCGTGCTGACGCCGGAGGGCCTCCACTGGCCACAGTTTCACGAGGAAGCCTCCATCGCGTCGATCCTTCGCACCCAGATCAAGATCGACGAGTTGGAGCGTGCCCGCGGCCAGCGCGGACCGCAGAAATCCCCCACCAAGGAGCGCGTCGCCCTGCGCCTCGATCGCAATATCGTCGATCACTTCCGTCACGACGGCCCGGGCTGGCAGACACGTATCAACGATGCGTTGGCAGAGCTGGTGAAGCGGAACACGCGTTGACCGACACCACCGACATCGTCACCTTCGTCGTCACCGACATCGAGGCCGACGGGCCGTCGCCGCTCGACAGCTCGATGCTGAGCTTTGCCTCGGTGGCGTGCGACGTCGCCGGCACGGTGCTGGCCGAGTTCGAGGCGGTGCTGGAACCGCGTTCCGATCGCCAGCCGCACCCGGTGACCATGGACTGGTGGAAGACGCAGCCCGAGGCCTGGCGGCACGCCACCGAAAATCCCGAGCGGCCCGAGATCGTCATGCCGCGCTATGCCGATTGGGTCGAGGCGCTGCCGGGCTGGCACGCCTTCGCCGCCGCGCCGATGAGCTTCGACGGGCTGTGGATGGACCACTATCTGCAGACCTATGCCGGCGTGCGCGTGCTCGGCCATCCCACCGGCGGCCGCCAGATCTTCCGCGGCGGCGGCGTCTGCCTCTACACCATGGCCGGCGCCCTGCGCGGCGCCGAATACCTGAAATGGGGCATGCAGCGCGTGCCGCCCGACTGGTACGGCCACATCGCGCACACGCACCGCGCCATCGACGATGCGCGCGGCTTCGCCAACGTCCTTGCCAAGCTCTTTGCGATCTCCGGCGGCCTGCCCAGGATCGAAGCGACCGAAAGTATCTATCGATGAAGTTCACCCTCGACTGGCTCAAGGATCACCTCGAGACCACTGCCACCGCCACCGAGATCGGCGAGGCGCTGACCACGATCGGCCTCGAGGTCGAAAGCATCGAGGATCAGGGCAGGGCGCTGAAACCCTTCGTCGTCGCCAAGGTGGTGTCGGCCATCCCGCACCCCAATTCCGACCACCTCAAGGTGTGCAAGGTCGATGCCGGCACCGGCGCGCTCATCGACGTGGTGTGCGGCGCGCCCAACGCCACGACCGGCATGAAGTCGGTCTTCGCCTTTCCCGGCACCTATATTCCGGGCAAGGATTTCGAGCTCAAGGCCGGCGTCGTCATTCGCGGTCAGCCCAGCAACGGCATGCTCTGCTCGGCCATGGAGCTCGAGCTCAGCAACGACCATGAGGGCATCATCGTCCTGCCCGACGACGCGCCCATCGGCATGCCCTATGTCGAATACGCCAAGCTCGGCGGCGTGGTGTTCGACATTTCCATCACCCCCAATCGCGGCGACGCCACCAGCGTGCTGGGCGTGGCGCGCGATCTCGCGGCGTTCGGCATCGGCACGCTCAGGGACGGCGCCATCGCGCCGCAGCCGTCGCCGGGTGGCGCGAGCCCGATCGCGGTAGAACTGCGTTTTGCCGAGGGCGAGCCCGAGGCCTGCCGCATGTTCGCCGGCCGGCTGATTTCCGGCGTGAAGAACGGGCCGTCGCCCAGCTGGCTGCAGGACCGGCTGCGCGCCATTGGTTTGCGACCAATCTCGGCGCTGGTCGATATCACCAACTACATCACCTACGATCGCGGCCGGCCGCTGCACGTCTTCGATGCCGACAAGCTCAAAAGCCCGGTGCACGCCCGCATGGCCAGGGCCGGCGAAAGCCTGCTGGCGCTCGACGGCCACACCTATGCGCTCGACCCGACCATCCCGGTGATCGCCGACGCCAATGGCGCCGTCGGCATTGCCGGCATCATCGGCGGCGAGCCCACCAGTTCCACCGACGCCACGGTCAATGTGTTCGTCGAGAGCGCCTGGTTCGACCCGATGGTCACCGCGCAGGCCGGCCGCAAGCTCGGCGTCGTCACCGACGCCCGCTACCGTTTCGAGCGCGGCGTCGACCCGACCAGCCAGGTGCCCGGCCTGGAATTGGCGACGAGGATGATCCTCGCGCTCTGCGGTGGCACGCCGCACGAGATCGTCGTCGCCGGCCATGTCGAGCCGCCCGGCACCGTCATCGAGTTCCCCGTCGGCGAAGTGAAGCGCCTGACCGGCCTCGATCTGCCGGCGCCGCGCATCGCCGAATTGCTGACGCGCCTCGGCTTTGCCGTCACCGGCGCCTTCCCCACGCTCACCGTCAAGGTGCCGTCGTGGCGTCCGGACGTGACGCAAAAGGCCGACCTCGTCGAGGAGGTGATGCGCATGGAGGGCGTCGACAAGGTGCCCGTCGATCCGCTGCCGCGCCTTTCGGGCGTCGCCCCACGCATGCTGACCACGCTGCAGTCCCGCCGCCGCATCGCCAAGCGCGTGCTCGCGGCGCGCGGGCTCGACGAAGCCGTCACCTGGTCGTTCATTTCCGCCGACGAGGCGGCGCGGTTCGGCGGCGGCAAGCCCGAACTGAAGCTCGCCAACGCTATCGCCGCCGATCTTTCCGACATGCGGCCCTCGCTGCTGCCGGGCCTGCTGGCGGCCGCGCGCCGCAACCAGAATCGTGGCTTCGACGCCGTGGCGCTGTTCGAGGTGGGGCAGGTGTTCCTCTCGGCCGAGCCCGAGGGCCAGCATACCTATGTCACCGCCCTCCGGTCCGGCGCGGTGCCGAAAACCTGGGACGGCGGCGGCACGCTGAGCGTCTTCGATGCCAAGGCCGACCTTGCGGCGGTGCTCGACGGGCTCGGCCACGATCTCGACAAGCTGCAGCTCGTCGGCGAGGCGCCGGCCTGGGCCCATCCCGGCCGCGGCGGCCGCGTGCAGCTCGGCCCGGCCAAGATCATCGGCTGGTTCGGCGAGCTGCATCCGGCCTGGGCCGCCGAGCTCGGCCTCACCGGCCCGGTGGCGGCGTTCGAGCTCGACCTCGACGCCATTCCCGAGCCGCGCCGCAAGGCGACGCGCGGCAAGGGCGCGCTGAAGCTCTCCGACCTGATGCCGGTCGAGCGCGACTTCGCCTTCCTGGTCGATCGCAATGTCGCCGCCGCCAACCTGCTCAAGGCCGCGCGCAACGCCGACAAGGCGCTGATCGCCAACGTCGCGGTGTTCGACCTGTTCGAGGGCAAGGGCGTCGAGTCGGGCAAGAAGTCGATCGCCATCCGCGTGACGCTGCAGCCGATGCAGAAGACGCTGACCGACGAGGAGATCGACAAGGTGTCGGCCTCCATCGTCGCGGCCGTAGGCAAGGCCACGGGCGGCGCGCTGCGCGCATGAGTGCGGCCGCGCTCCCCGTCGCCAATTCCTACGCGGCCCTGTCGGCAGGCAATGCGGCCCACCGCATCGCCCGTGCCCCCGGCCGCGCGCGACCCGAAGCGTTCACCAGGGCGTTCGACACAAAAACGCTGTTCTACGATTGCTTCTGGGATGCCGACGGCACCCGTGTGCTGCTGGTCGGCCCGCCGCCCTACGGCCTGCCTTACAAGGCAGCGATTTTCACGGCGCGTCCCTCGGGCGATCGCCTGCGCGTCCGGTTCTGGCCCTCGCTCAGCACCATGGTCACCGAGCTCGTGGCGGTGCCCCGCGACACCACCGCGATCGAGGTGTCGCTGGCCGGCGAGACGATGTCGCTGCCGGTGCAGCCCAACGCCTGCGCCGAGCTCGCCGGCAGCCGCCTGCTGTTCACCATCAACAAGGACAACGACCTCGCCTGGATCCGCGAATGGGCGACCTGGCACGCCCGCCTGCACGGCACCGACGCCATCGTCCTCTTCGACAACGCCTCAACCCGCTATAACCTGACAGAGCTTCACGGTGTGCTGGCGTCCGTTCCCGGCCTGAAACATGTCGGCGTGCAGCACTGGCCGCACAGCTTCGGCCCCTATGACGCGGCGCTCAAGGCCAATCCCTATTGGGCCCGCTTCCTGCAAATTGCGTCGATGTCAGTGGTACTTAGGCGCTATGGCGAACGCGCCTACGGCCTCCTCGACTGCGACATCGACGAACTCGCCGGCACCCGCTCCGGCGCCTCCCTCTACGATCTCGCCCACGCCTCGCGCGGCGGCCTCGTCGTCTTCCACGGCACGTGGATAGAGGCCGTGGGTCAGGCCACCCGACACCGCGGTTTCACCCAGCGCCTCGCCGACCCCAAACCGGCGCATTCGCCGCAGCGCAAATGGGCTCTCGACCCCGCCCGCCCCTGGGTCCGCCGCCTCTCCGTCCACCCCTACTGGCACTGGATCGAGGGTCGCGCCTGGTTCAGCAAATCCATGCCCGACGACGCTTTCTACTGGCATTTCAAGGGCATCAACACCAACTGGAAGCACGACCGCACCAGGGCGCCGCAAGGTGCGCTGGTGCGCGACGAGCTGCTGGCCCGGCGCTTCGCCGAGCTCGAGGCGGCGCCGTGACCGCCCGCCTGCCGGCCATCGCCCTCTGGGCGCTGCTGCTGCTCGCCCTGGCCCTTTCCCCGGTGCTGGGGCTGCTCACCCCCTACGCGGCGCTGCTGGTGATCCTGCCGCTCTTCGTCGTGACCCTCATCCGCCGCAATGCGCCCGCCGCCTATGCCTCCTACGACGCCCGCGTGCTGCTCGGCATCTTCGTGCTCTTCGCCATCATCTGCGCCATCACCGCCGACAGCGCGTCGGACGTGCTGCGCGCCCTCAACTTCACCATGTTCCTGACCTATGGCGCGGTGGCGCTGCTGTTCGAACGGCAGCGCATCGCCCGTCCCGCCGAGCTGGTGGCGCGCCTCGCCGCCATCGGCGTGATGCTCGGTCTCGTGGAGGTCGGGGTCAGTGCCGTGCTGGTGCATGCGAGCCGGCCGGAGGCCCTGAATCTGGGGCCCATCGTTCTCTCCAACGCCCTGCTGGCGCTGGGCTTCGTGTCGCTCGGCGGCGTCTTCGTGCGCCGCGATCGCTATGGCTGGCTCTATCTCGTGCCGCCCCTGCTCGCCATCGTCGCGACCGTCCTCACCGGCTCGCGCGGGCCGCTGCTGGCGGTCCCCGCCGCCGCCATCGCCGCTGCCATCTTCATCTGGCACGACCGCTTCCGCCAGTCGCTACGCGCCACGCTCATCGGCGCCGCCGGGCTGGTCGTCGTGCTCGCCGGCGGCATTGCCGCGGTGCTGCAGGGCCGGGCGGGCTCCCTCCTTGCCATCGTCGGCGCCGTGGCCGAGGGCAACGCCGTGGTCGACGAAACCGTGCGCCAGCGCCTCGTGCTCTATCGCGCCGGCTGGCAGTCCTTCCAGCAATCGCCCTGGGTCGGGCATGGCTGGGGCAACATCATGAGCTCGGTGAAGCCGTTCCTCGCCGACTCCGACCAATGGCTGCTCACCTGGCTGCCGCAGCTTCACAACGACGTCCTGAACTTCGCGGTGGCGAGCGGCATCATCGGCGTTGCCGCCTATCTCGCCATCATCACCACGCCCATCGTCGGCGCCCTGCTGGGCCCGCGCGACAGTCTCCGCACTTTCCGTCTCTACGGCGCCACGGTGCTCACCATCGTCTATGTCGGCGGCGGTCTCACCGATTTGATGTTCGGCTTCGAGTTCCACACCTACCTCTTCGCCATGCTCACCGCCATTCTGCTGCATCTCTGCCGCGAGCCGACGAAGTGACCGTGCTGCTGCTCACCATCCTGCGCGGCGCCGCGATGGGGCTCGCCTGGTTCGCGGCCGTTGTGCTGTTCGTGCTGTCGCCGGCCATCGGCAGCATCGCCTCGATCGTTGCAGTGCTGGCGCTGCTGCTGCTGTCGCCGGTCGCCTTTCTTCGCGGCAGTTGGACGACGCTGCGCCGGCAGCCGGCGATGCTGCTCTTTCTCGCGGCCTTCCTGTCGCTGCTGGTCTGCTTCATCGCCACGGCGCGCGAATTCGGCGACACGCTGTTCGCCACCAATTTCCTCGGCCTGCTGCTCGCGCCGGCGGCCTATCTGCTGGCGCTGCGCCGGCCGGGCGCCCGCACCATCGCCACCATTGCCACCCTCTGCGCGCTGGGCGCCGTCGTCGGCGCCCTCACCGGCAGCTACGACGTTTTCATCCAGCACAAGGAACGCGCCATCGGCTGGGGCTCGGGCGGCAACCTCATGGCGCGCACCGTGGTGCTGCTCGGCTTCATGGGCCTTGCCGGCATCATCGGCCTCCGCTCGCCCTGGCGCTGGCTGCTCGTCATCGGCGCCGCCGCCTCGCTGTTCGCGCTCTATCTCACCTCGACCCGCGGCGTCTTCGTCGCCGTGCCGGTGCTGGGGCTGCTGTTCGTCTGGGCGCTGCTGCGCGAAATGCGGGCGAGCCGCCTGTGGTATCTCGCCGGCCTCGGCGTGCTGGTCGTCGCAGTCGGTGCCGTCGCGCTCATGTCGCCGCGCTTTCTCGCCGTCGCCTCGCTGCTCGAGCAGGTGGTGGTCGATCCCTCGGCCATCCCCGATCCCTCGACCACCGAGCGCCTCGCCATGTGGCAGGCCGGCTGGACCGCCCTGTTGCGCGCGCCGCTGCTCGGCCATGGCTGGGCGCATCTGAGCGAGGCGGCACTGCCCTATGTGCTGTCGATGTACCACAACGACTTCTTCAATGCCGCCGTCGCCGCCGGCATCGTCGGCATCGTCGCCTGGCTGGCGACGCTGGTCGCGCCGGTGGTCGGCGTGCTGGTACTGCCGCCCGACCGCTACGCCAACCTCAGGCTCTACGGCGCGCTGCTCCTAAGCCTGAGCTTCTTCGTCTTCGGCCTCACCGACATGACCTTCGGCTACGACCTGCCGACGACGCTGCACGCGGTGCTCACCGCCATCGTCCTCGGCGCCTTCCGCGAGCCTGACGAGGTCAGTCGGCCATAGTCGTCGCCGGGCGGCTGGGCAGCAGCGCCCCCTCGACCGCCGCGTCGATGGCGTCGAGCTCCTTCTGCGTGAAGCTCAGATTGTCGAGCGCGCCGAGGCAGTCCTTGAGCTGCTCCAGCGTGCGCACGCCGATCAGCGCCGAGGTCACCTCGCTGCGCCTGAGCACCCAGGCCAGCGCCAGTTGCGACATCGTCTGCTTGCGCGCCTTGGCGATCTTGCCCAGCGCGTCGACCCCGGCCAGCACCTTGGGCGCCAGCGCCCGCGCATTGATCGACGAGTTCTTGTCCTCGGCGCGGGTGCCGGCCTTGCCCCTGGAGTATTTGCCCGACAGGATTCCCTGCTGCAGCGGCGAGAACGGGATCACGCCGATGCCGAGTTCGCCGCAGGTGTCGAGCGTCTCGTCGTCCTCGATCCAGCGGTTGAGGATGGAATAGCTCGGCTGGTGGATCAGCAGCGGCACCCCCATGTCGGCGAGAATGCGGTAGGCCTGCTTGGTCTCCTCGCGCGGATAGGACGAGATGCCGACATAGAGCGCCTTGCCCTGCCGGTGCAGTTGCGCCAGCGCCCCCATCGTCTCCTCGAGCGGCGTGTTGGGATCGAACCGGTGCGAATAGAAGATGTCGACATAGTCGAGCCCCATGCGCTTGAGGCTCTGTTCGCACGAAGCGATGAGGTATTTGCGTGAGCCCAGGTCGCCATACGGCCCCGGCCACATGCCCCAGCCGGCCTTGCTCGAAATGATCAGCTCGTCGCGGTACGGCCGGAAGTCACGCGCCATGATGTCGCCGAACAATTCTTCGGCGGCGCCGGACGGTGGGCCGTAATTGTTGGCGAGGTCGAAATGCGTGACGCCGTGGTCGAAGGCATAGCTCAGGATCTCGAAGGCCGACGGGTAGTCGCGCGTGCCGCCGAAATTCTGCCACAGGCCGAGTGAGATGGCTGGCAGCTTCAGACCGGAGCGGCCGCTGCGTCGATAGGCCATGCTGTCGTAGCGGGTGTCGTTGGCGCGGTAGGTCATCTTGTGCTCTCCACGTTGTCGAAGCGCAGCCTGCTGCGCTGCTGCCCGCCGGCGTCGAAATTGTCCGGCGCGAGCCAGCGCTCGTATTCCGCCTTGCGGGCCGGCCACTCGCCGTCGAGCATGGCGAACCACGCCGTGTCGCGGTTCTGCCCCTTCTGGATCATGTGCTGGCGGAAGATGCCCTCGAAACTGAAGCCGAAGCGCTCGGCCGCTTTCTTGCTCGGCGCGTTGTTGTTGTTGCACTTCCATTCGAAGCGGCGATAGCCGAGCTCGTCGAACACGTAGCGTGCCGCCAGGTACAGCGCCTCGGTCGCAAGCCGGCTGCGCGCCATGCGCGGTCCCCAATAGATCGAGCCGATCTCGATCACGCCATGCTCGGGCACGATGCGCATCAGCGCCTGCCGGCCCTCGGTGCGGCCGGTCGCGCTGTCGACTACTGCAAACATCAGCGGGTCGTTCGCTGCCGCGGCGCGCTGCACGAAATCGGCGAGATCGGCTTCCGTCTCGGGCGCCGTCTCGAACAGCCAGGTGAAACGCTCGCGTCCGTCGGCGCTGCCGATGGCCTCGTAAAGGCTCGCCACGTGCTGCGGCCCGATCGGCTCGAGCCGCGCATAGCGGCCCTCGAGCACCACCCGCTGCGGCGGGCCCTTGGCGGCGTGAGGCGCGCTCATGCCGGCTGCCTGAAGATGGCGTCGAGCCCCGCCTGGTAGGTCGGGTACATCAGTTCGATGCCCAGTGCCTGCTTGATGGCGTGGCTCGAAACCCGCTTGTTGTCGGCATAGAAGCTGCGCGCCATCGGCGTCATCTCCGCCTCCTCGAACGGCAGTCCAGGCGGCACCGGCGCGCCCATCAGCCGCGCCGCGTATTCCACCAGATCCTGCGGCGGCGCCGGTTCGTCGTCGCTAAGGTTGAAGGTGCCGGCCAGCTTGCGCTGCGCCGCCAGCGCGCTCACCCGGCCGATGTCGTCGACATGGATGCGGTTGAACACCTGGTTCGGCTTGATGATGCGCCGCGCCGTGCCCTCGCGCAATTTGTCGAAGCTCGATCGTCCCGGCCCGTAGATGCCGGCGAGCCTGAGCACCAGCAGCGGCAGATTGCGCGCGGCGGCATAGTCGCGCCAGAGCTGCTCCACCTCGACGCGCTGCTGGCTGCGTTTGTTGATCGGCCGCGTCGGTGCCGTCTCGTCGATCCACTGCCCGCCGAAATCGCCATAGACACCGACGGTCGAGTAGTAGCAGAGCCATTGGAGGCCCGTCGCCGCGTCGAGGTCGTCGCGATGCAGATTATAGGCCGGATCGCCGCTGTCGTTGGGCGGGATCGACAGCACCACATGGCTCGCGCTGCGCAAATCGGCACCGAGCGTCGGCCCCTTCTTCAGGCCGTCGAAAACGTGCAGCCGATATGGGCTCTCGGCCAGCCGTTCGACGCCCTCTTCGGTGCGGGTGGTGCCGGCGATCGCTACGTCCGGCGCGATGATGTCGTGAATCGCCTTGGCCGTGGCCAGCGACGAATACCCCATGCCGAAAAAGAACACGCCCATTATGCCGAAAGCTCTGCCGTCCATTCGTTTCGGACCGTGGTGTCGTCCTCGCGAGGCAGAAAGTCCAGCGCCAAACGCCTGGCTTCGTCCACCGGAGCAAGCCGGCGCACGGCCCAGACCGCGGCGCCGCGGATCAACGGCTCGGCATCGCCCAGCCGCGCCGCCGCCAGCGGCACGAGTGCCGCATCGCCGCTGTTGCCGATGGCGATCAGCACGTTGCGCAGAAAACGCGCATGGCCGATGCGCTTGATCGGCGAGCCGGCGAACAAGGCCCGGAAGCCGGCATCGTCCAATAGGACCAGATCGGCAAGGGTCGGGGCGTTGAACTCGTCGCGCGCCATGAGCTTGGCCTCGCGGCTGGCGGAGGCGAATTTGTTCCATGGGCAGACCGCGAGGCAGTCGTCGCAGCCATAGATGCGGTTGCCCATCGCCACCCGGAACTCACGCGGAATCGGCCCCTTGTGCTCCACCGTGAGATAGGCGAGGCAGCGCCGCGCATCGAGCTGGAACGGCGCAGGAAAGGCGTTGGTCGGGCAGATGTCGAGGCACCGCCGGCAACTGCCGCAGCTCTCCTCATGCGGCGCATCCACCGGCAGCTCGGCGGCGGTGAAGATGGCGCCGAGGAACAGCCACGAGCCGAACTCGCGGCTGACCAGCACCGTGTGCTTGCCTTGCCAGCCGAGCCCCGCCGCTTCCGCCAGCGGCTTTTCCATCACCGGCGCGGTGTCGACGAACACCTTGACCTCGGCGCCGCTACGCCGCGCCAGCAGCCCCGCCAGTTCCTTCAGCCGGCCCTTGATGATGTCGTGATAGTCGCGGTTGCGCGCATAGACCGAGATGCTGCCGCGGTCGCGCTGCTTGAGCACCTCCAGCGGGTCGCGGTCGGGCCCGTAATTGACCCCGAGCATGATCACCGAGCGCGTGCCGTCCCACAGCGCCAGCGGATCGGCGCGGCGCTCGGCCGTCTCGGCCATCCACGCCATGTCGCCATGCCAGCCGCGCTTGAGCGCTTCGCCGAGCTTATCACGCAGATCCGGCCGCGCCGCCGGCGAGGCGATGCCGAACGCATCGAACCCAAGTGCTTTGGCGCGAGCCTTGAGCTCGGCCACCAGCGCCGCGCTACTTTGCGGCAATGTCGCGTTCCATCAGCATCCGGATGTAGCGCGTGTACGGCATGCCCTGCGCCTTGGCCCGATCTTTCACCGCATCCAGCAGCGGCTGCGGCACCCGCATATTGAGCTGCGCCTCCTTCTTTTCGAACTCGAAATGATGGCGCTTGAACTGCGCCAGGTCGAGGTCGGACAAGTCCTGCATGAGGAAGGCTTCCGCCTCTTCATCGGTCTTGAACTTAGGAACCTTCCTCCCGCCAGAGTCGCTCATACCGCTCGATCTCCTTTCTATGCATGTAACGGGCACTAAGCGGGCGAACCACTTCTTGTCCCTCTTGCATCCGAATTGTGAAAACCACGAATACCGGACGCTCGCTACGATTGCTGCCGACCGCAATGCTGCGGTCTTCGTGGTCGGAATGCTCGTAATCCGGAACGAGGAACGGATCGCTATCTAGCACATGCTCGATCTCGGCGATCGTCACGCCATGCGACTGGCATTTCTCCAGATTGCCGGCATCCCACACATAGCGAGACGTGAGAGCCACGATTGAAATCCCGTCAATGTATATACAAAAGTATAGTCAAAAATCAAGATTGGCATATCCCGCGTGTGGCGGCATGCCGCCGATGCGGTCGTTGAGCAGGGTGCGGAAGGCCGGGCGCGACTTGATGCGGGCATACCAGTGCCGCGTCTCGACCGAGGTTTCCCAGTCGACGTCGCCGAGATAGTCGAGCGCGCTGAGGTGCGCCGCCAGCGCGAAATCGGCCAGCGACATGGCGTCGCCCGCCAGCCATTGCCGCGTCGCGAACAGCCAGTTGAAATACAGCATGTGCTCGACGAGGTTGGCCTTGGCCACCCGCAGCACCGACGGATCGGGCGTCGCGCCGGGCGTGTCGCGCTTGACGATCTTTTCCTCGATCACATAGCGCGTCACTTCGTCGTTGAGCTTCATCAGCACCCATTCGCTGAGCCGCCACATCTCGGCCCGGTCGCGCCCCTGCGAGGGGAACAGCCCGGCCACCGCGCTCGGGCTGTAGCGGTCCTCGATGGCGTGGATGGTGGCCAGCGTGCCCACCGCCGGCGGCTCGCCCTCGTCGATCAGGATCGGCACCGTGGCCGCCGGGTTGAGCTCGAGCAGATGCGGGTCGCGCCGCCACGGCTTCACGTCCTCGAGGTCCACCGCCACGCCGTACTCGGCGAACATCAGCCGGGCGAGGCGGGACGAGGGGTCGAGCCTGTGGTGCAACAGTCGCGGCATTCGGCATCCGGGTCCAATGGCGCGGCCCCGCAAATCAGCTTATGCGAAAAAGCCGCCCACGCGCCCGCGATGAGTAGGAGAACATATGAGCGTCGATCAAGGTCTTTTTGCGCCTGCGATTTTAGGCATTCTCGAGGGCCTGACCGAGTTCGTTCCCGTCTCCTCCACCGCGCACCTGCTGCTGGCCGCGCATTTCCTTGGCTTTCAGAGTCCCGGCCAGGTGTTCGAGGTGCTGATCCAGCTCGGCGCCATCCTCGCCATCGTCGTCGTCTATTTCGGCCGCATCCTGCTGATCCTGCGCGACGCCATCGCGCGCAAGCCCGGCGCCTGGCGCTTCATCCTCGGCATCGTGCTGGCGGCGCTGCCGGCGGCGCTGGTCGGTGCCCTCGCGCACGATTTCATCAAGGGCGTGCTGTTCGAGAGCCCCATCCTCATCTGCTCCATGCTGATCATCGGCGGCATCGTGCTGCTCTACGTCGATCAATTGAAGCTGACGCCGAAATACACCTCGATCTACGACTATCCGCCGCTGCTGTGTCTGTATATCGGGCTGTTCCAGGTGCTGTCGCTGGTGCCCGGCGTGTCGCGCTCCGGCTCCACCATCGTCGGCTCGCTGCTGCTCGGCACCGACAAGCGCTCCGCCGCCGAGTTCAGCTTTTTCGTCGCCATCCCGCTGATGATCGGCGCCTTCGGCCTCGATTTCTGGAAAAACCGCGCTTTGATCGGCACCGAGGCGGGGATTGACATCGCCATTGGCTTTGCCCTGGCGTTCATCTCCGCCTTCTTCGTCATCCGCTACGCGCTCGACTTCATTCAGCGCCACGGCTTCGCGCCGTTCGCCTACTGGCGGATTTTCATCGGCGCCATCGGCCTTTGGGGTGTCCTGCTGTTCAAGTAAGCCTCCGGGCGGTGGGCGAAGACGCTTCAAATCTTAAGAAACTCTTGCTGAAAACTGCGCCGATGCCGGTTGGCGTTGCTTAACTGTCACACCAAGACGCCGGATTTATTCACAGCTTATTTCGGTATGCTGGGCGTCTCGACAATTTGTCGAAAACGCGGCATTTTGCAGTCAATTAACCATAATTCCGATTCTCGCTTTCGAGGGGCATGAGATGAAGTTCTGGGCACTGAGCGCCGCGCTGCTCCCCGCCCTCCTGGGGTCGACCGCCGTCATGGCGCAGGATGATACCCATCCGTTCTTTGGCCTCGGGGCGAATGGCGGCGTCGCCGTCCTGAAGCTGCCCGCGGGCCAGAATGGTGTGCTGACGCAGGGGGACGTGCAGGGCGCTGGTTCCGACCCGCTGATGATAGGTGGAACGTTCGGGTTCAACGGCGTCATCGGCATTGGCAAGATCGGTGACTATGACGCCTTCATGGGCGCAAACCTGTTCGCGACCTACGCCAATGGTAGCAGTACTCGGACGCAGAACTTTTCGGGCGTGGGCCTGGTCGCCATTCCCGGTATTTCGACCCCGGCCAACGCTTCGATCGATCTGACGACGTCGCGAGCCGCCGGCGCCGTGGCGTCGGTCAACGTGGTCGACAACAACCCCGAGGGCGGCAACGCCACTAATGGCTTTACCCAAACGACTCCGGCGCCCGGCAATCAGCAGAGCGCATCGCAGGTGACCGCCGCCGGAACTGGCAACAGCTTTGTCTGGGGCGCCGCAAACACGCAGGTTTCTGCCGGCGGCGTCGCCAAGGCTCTTGCAGTGGGGGCCGCGGCCGACACATCCGGCAGCTTGCTGCTGGCGGTGGGCGACCTCGATGGGCTGTCGATCGCGACGAGCGTTCAGAACTCCATCCTCTATACCGGGATGGACGTTACCTTCGGTGCGTCGGGTGTGGTCAATGATCGCACGGTGGCGCAGGCCTATGTTGGTCCCAGCTATCGGTTCATCGATCAGTGGAACAAGACGAACTATTCGCTCTCGGTCGACCTGCCCGAAGTCGCTGGCACCACTGTTGTACATCCGCTTTACACGCTGGATCGCAATGCCAACGTAACGTCGAACTATATCGGCGCCGTGATTGGCGGCAGTTTGGCCAGCAAGGTCAACGACACTGTATCCGTGGCGTTCGCGGCCGAGGGTTCGCTGTACTACATGCACGCAGCGCTCAGTGGTTCGGACTCAGTGACGATCGCTGGAGGCTCCGGCGTTGCCGGCTTGCCGTACGGGCCGCAGACGGTAACCTACGGACCCGGTGCATCGGCGTTCAACAATGGCATCGCTTACGCGATCCGAGGCCAGGCCTCGACCACCGTCAATCTCAATCCGAACCTGGATCTGACGCTGGCGGCTTCGGTCGACTACCTGTCGAAAGTGGCGCGCCCGAATGGTGGCGCCAACGTCACCTACACCGCGAATGCAACCGATGCCAATGCGAACTGGTCGTCGTCAGGTTCGCCTCTGCTGTCGTTTGGCGACATGTGGGCGTTTACCTTGACAGGTGGTGTCAGCGGACACTTCTAAAACTTTGCAGCACGATAACAAAGGGCGCCTCTGGGGCGCCCTTTGCTTTTGGAATACGGAAGAGTGGGGCGCGACGCGCCCCACCATTGTTAGTGGCTGCTCTGCACCGAGACGAAGGTGTTGCCGGCTCCCACCTGGCCGACGGCCGACCAGTTGGTGCCGTTGCCGCTCTGATCGACGACGGCAGTATTGCCGGCACCAGCCTGGAACGTCTGCGACGTGTTGTTCTTGTCGCTCTGGCTGGTCACCGAGACGTTGCCGACGCCACCCTGAACAGTCGTGGCGTCGCTGTTGCCACCGTTCTGCGTCGTGCGCGAGAAGTTGCCGAGCCCTGCCTGCAGCGTCGTCGAGTCGTTCGGCGAGCTCTGGTTATGGTTCTGGTCCGTCACCGAGATGTTGCCGGCGCCGAGCTGGCCGGTGAACTGGTCGTTCCCGCCCTTCTGCGAAACGTACGAGCCGTTACCGAAACCCACCTGAACCGTGTCGGAATCGTTGTTGCCCTTGGTACCGCCACCGCCACTGGTATCTTGCGACACGCTCGACTCATTGAAAGCCCCAAGCTGCCACTGGGTCGCGGTGTTGTTCTTGCCGTCACGCGCCTTCTGGTCGTTCGTGGCCTCATTAAGCAGTCCGGCCTGAACCACGAGCGAGCCGTTGAACGAGCCCTTGCCCTTGGCGTTCTGATAGTTCTCCGCGCTGTTGGCAATGCCGATCTGGCCGACGCCGCTCAGATTGACACCTTTGTCCTCGGCCTTCTGACGGTTCTTCGCATAGTTGCCGAGCCCGAGCTGGCCAATGGCAGCGGCATTGACACCCTTGCCCTTGGCGTCCTGACCGGGCTTTTCATACCAATCGCAATTCGGCTTAGGATGGCTATTCCTCTGCACACAGACACCATTGTCGATGGTGTTGCCCAGGCCTGCCTGACCCGCGAGCAGCACATTCGCACCCTCGCTGCTATTGGCGTGATCGTGCTGCACGCTGACAGCGGTATTGTATCCAAGCTGCCCGCCCAAAGTAAGATTGAAAGCAAACGCCGGCGAGGCGGCGCTCAGCGCAACGATCGCAGTCGTTGCAAGAAGAATACGGCGCATGTGAAGTCCTCCGTGAAGTGTTTCGCTTCCGGGGGGCAGTCGCACCCCGTGAAGACAGCAAAAAACATCACTGTGGAAAACTGCGCAAAGACACTGGCATCGTAAGCCCAGGTATAGCAGCATGGTTAACCATCTGTTTACCAATATTAATTTGGGCTATTTGCTCTAGTGTGGCGTGTAATACGCTCTACGACAGTAGAGACGTTTTCACATCCGGCCGTATGTTTTGGCGGCGTCGATAGCGCAACGGTACCAACCGCTTGGTGCATATGCTCTAGGTGCCGGCCAGCGCGGGCGCGGGTCAAAACCCCCACGCCTCCGGCCTTTCGCCGCCTCCCGAGCGCGGGCGCGGTAACCATGACATAGTATATGAATTGCTAACGCACGACGCCGGTGCTTAGTACAGCCCGTCGCAGGCGCAATAGAACGACTTCGCTGCGTCTGCACTCCCTCCCCGGTCCGGCGCGGGGCGCACAGGGATAATCCGGTCCAGGACGGCCCGGGAGGATCCCACATGGGATATTCGCAGAACAGCCTTACCAGCTACATCTACGAGATGGCGCTCGGCCGCTCTAGCTGGGACAGCATTCTAGACGTGCTGAGCGCGGCCTTCCCCAATTCGCTGATCTTCGTCACCGGCCACGATCTCGTGCGGCACACCAGCCTGGTCTTTGCCCAGCGCGGCCTGTCGCCGGCCGCGGTGCAGACCTACCTGTCGACATACGCCGACCAGAATCCCTGGCTCGACGGGCAGGCCGAGCTGGCCCCGTTCCAGATCTATCACGACGACCAGCTGCTGCCGCGCGACGAAGCCGCGAAAACGACATTCTACCGCGACTGGCTGTCACGCCAGGGCGATTACGCCGCGGCCACCGGCGTGGTGGTGCTGCGCGAAGGCGCGCGGCAGATGGCCATCGAAATCCGCTATTCGCCCAAGGACCTCGAGCGGCGCGAGCGTGCCGCCGCGGCACTGGGAGAGGCCGCCTATCATTTCGGCCGCGCCTTCGAGATCCTGCGCCGCTCGCGCTTCTCCATCGGCCCGGGCTATCTCGACAACGTGCTCGAGGATCTGCCCTTTGCCATGCTACTGGTCGATGCCGGCATGCACATCCACTATGCCAACCTCAACGCCGACACCATGCGGCACAGCCCCGCGAGCCCCTTCCTCGGGCTCGACGGCACGCTGCGGGCGGCCGACGAGGCCGGCGACGCCGAGCTGCGCAATCTGGTCGGCAAGATCGCCACCTCCAAGCGCGCCTCGACCACCGTGCTGCGGCTCAACCGCCCAGGCTCCGACGAATCCTACCTGGTGGTGGCGCGTCTCGCCTATCGCGGCCCGCAGAACTACCAGCTGCACGACGCCATCCTCGATCCCGGCCCGCTGGTGACGCTGATCGTGCACGGCACGCTCGATGCCGCCAGCCTGCCGCTCGATCTGCTCTGGCGCGCCTTCGGCCTCACCGAGGCGGAAGCGCAGCTCGCCGAGGCGCTGGTCAAGGGCGCCACGCTGGCCGATTTCGCGCAGGAGCGCGAGGTGTCCAAGCAGACCCTGCGCAACCAGCTCGTCGGCGTCATGCGCAAAACCGGCACCCGCCGCCAGTCCGAGCTGGTGTCGCTGCTCACTCGCCTGTCGCTGACCTGCCTCTAGCCTTCAACAGCGGTTGCTCGACGGAGCGTCAGGCCGTCTGCCGGTCAAACTGGCCGTTGGGCGAAAACCGCCACAGATAGCTGGGCAGCACTGCATCGAGCGGCACCGGCACGATGCCGAAGCTCGCAAGGGTCCGCCGCTCGGCGGTGGCCGCGTGCGACACCACATTATCGAGGCCGAGCAGCCGCACCCTGTCGCTGGTCAGGAGCGGCTTCGGCATCAGCCCCATCGGGATGGCGAGCAGCGTGCCCACGCCGGCCGGCAGCGGCAGGATCGGGTTGCGGCGGTTGGTGTAGTGCAGCACCCGCTCGGTCAGCTCGCGATTGCTCACGATCTCGGGCCCGCCCAGCTCGTAGATCGTGCCCGGCTTCGCCTTGCCCATCGCCGCCGCGGCCACCGCCTCGGCCACGTCGCCGACATAGACCGGCTGGAACCTGGTCTTGCCGCCGAACAGCGGCATCACCGGCAGCATGCGGGCGATGTGGCCCAGCGTGTTGAAGAAATCGTCGCCCACCCCGAAGATCACCGACGGACGGAAAATGATGGCGTCGGGAAAGTGCGCCCGCACCTCCGCCTCGCCCATGGCGCGCGAGCGGGCGAACAGGCTCGGCGAATTGGCATCGGCGCCCAGCGCCGACATATGCACCAGCGTCGTGACGCCGGCCGCCTTCGCCGCCGCCGCCACGTTGCGCGCGCCCGTCACGTTGACGGCGCGGAAACGCTGCTTGCCCTTTTCGATGCCGATCGCGGCGAGGTTGATGACGATCGCCGCGCCGCGCACCGCCGCCGCCACCGAGTCCTTGTTGCGCACATTGGCCTGGATCGGCACCACCTGCCCGACGCTGCCGAACATCCGCACCGGTCCGGCGAGGTCGGGCCGGCGCACCGCCACGCGGATGCGATATCCGGCGCGCGCCAGAAGCTGCGCCACCTGCGTGCCGACAAAGCCCGAGCCGCCGAAAATCGTGACCAGTTCGGGGTGATCCATCAGGCGGCTCCGTGGGCGCGAAAACAGGGTGTCCGCTTCTATCGCGAAGCCGCGCGGACTGTCGAGACGGCTCGGCGCCACGCCAGGGCCGGCAAAACCGTCCGGCGCGGCGCGTTTGCCGATTGACAGCCGCAGGGCGCTCCCCTAGGTGAACGGCGCCCATCGGTTGCCCCGGTGGCGGAATTGGTAGACGCGCACGGTTCAGGTCCGTGTGACGCAAGTCGTGGAAGTTCGAGTCTTCTCCGGGGCACCAGGCACTCCCTCCTCGTTTCAGCAGCAACGCCCCGCTTCGCGGGCCTCTCGCGCCGTGAGAACCCCAGTACGTGGGCCTCTCCGGCTCATCGGCGGCATCGTGTTATGGTGCACGGTGGTGCACTGGGGTGCCCGCTGGTGCGGGGTAGAAGTATCCGTGCAAGTGTCCGTGCAGGACCGCCTACTGGTCTTCTGAAGAGACCTTGTTCGAGCCCGTTGCCTCGGCCGATGCCGCTCTTGCGGCGACCTCCTCGGCACTCTTCCGTATCGCTTCGCGCTGAGCCTTCGACAGGGTCCGTCCAAATGGGTTCAGCCTGTCCCAGAGTATAGCGCGACGAATATGGTCGCTTCGGTCCTGCTTCGTGGGAGTAGGCCCTTTTCCAGTCCACGCGGCATCCATACCCTTGGAGAAGGGGTCCTCAGGGTGCTGTGCAGAAAAGTCCCTGTTCGAAGCCGCGGATTCAACGGTCATAATGACGATGTAGCCGACGAAGAAGCCCACGGGGATCAGGATAATCAACAACGTCGTAAGCACGTGTCTTACCTTCTGCCGGCGATGCGCATCGCAGCCATAACTAGCACTGAGGGGTGATGGTCTGGCAAGCTGGGGTAGATGATGTCGGTCTGAGGCCCTGCCGTGAGGGTCTCAATCAGCCTGACGACGTTCGGCTCGTCGGGGACACGACATCCGTCGGGGATCAACACGTCCTCGGGGTCAATGACGTAGTGGCCGGAATGGGTGGGATACATGGAACGCCTCCTGCTGGAAGAAGGCATTCGAAATAGACCCTCGGGCGGAGCCTATGCAAATGGGTCATAATGCCAACCCGCAACGGTGGTTAACGGCCGCCGGAGGCGCTCTCCGAAGTCCAAAGCTCCGTGCGGAGCACCGTGCCGTTCGACGCTGACAGCCCCTAAGGCCCAGGAACAGCGTGACTGAGGCCGGTTTCCCGGAGCCTCTCCGGGGCACCACTCTCCAGCGATTGTCGGATCGGCGGCGCCCCGAAGGGGCCGCTCAGCGCGCCGGGTAGTCCGGCAGCGCCCTGAGACTGGGGTGGAGGCCGGTGCGTCGTGCTTTGTCGCGCGGGTGCTCGGTTGGCTCGGGCGCGGCGGACTCGGTTTCGGCGCGGCGCTCGGCGCCTGGTTGCGATCGTTCGGGTTGGCTCATGCTCATCTGGCACGTCCTTTCGTCGGGGGCAGGGCGGGCGCCCTGCATTTGCGGCGGAAAATGGTGTGGGCGACCGGTGCTGTAAACCCGGACAGGGGCATATGAGGCATGCTCCCTGCGGGCAGGCGCGGGCCCGAAAAAGCGATGCTTTCCACAATCGATGCTGACATGACGCCGG
Organism: Devosia sp. 67-54; assembly: GCF_001899075.1. Taxonomy (GTDB): domain Bacteria; phylum Pseudomonadota; class Alphaproteobacteria; order Rhizobiales; family Devosiaceae; genus Devosia_A. Next base: position 286,059 of record NZ_MKVA01000011.1, read on the forward strand.
ACGCGATGATCGGCTTGCGGCGCCGTTTCCGCCCGGTTTACTTGCGTCTCCGCCGATGCCGACGGAAACACCGCGGCGTCTCGGCCTTTCCAATGCCAAGATGCTGTGGCAAACCAGCCCGATATTTCGATTTGGGGGCGTTGATGACCACACGACTGCACCGGGGCGACCTGCCGGATTTGTCCCGTTACGGCAAGGAAGTGGCCATCGACACCGAAACCATGGGGCTCGATCCGCGCCGCGACCGGCTGTGCGTGGTGCAGCTCTCGCCCGGCGACGGCAGCGCCGACGTGGTGCAGATTCCGGCCGACCTCACCCAGGCACCCAATCTCGTGTCGCTGCTGACCGATCCGGCCCGCACCAAGATCTTCCACTATGCCCGCTTCGACATGGCCGTGCTCAAGCACCGCTTCGGCGTCGTCACCGGCCCGGTCTGGTGCACCAAGATCGCCAGCAAGCTCGCCCGCACCTACACCGACCGCCACGGCCTCAAGGACCTGGCCCGCGAGCTGCTCAACATCGATATGAACAAGCAGCAGCAAAGCTCGGATTGGGGCGCCGACAAGATTTCCGACGCGCAGATGGACTACGCCGCCTCCGACGTCCTTTATCTGCACGACATCAAGCGCCACCTCGACCGCATGCTTCGGCGCGAGGGGCGGCTGGAGCTGGCCGAAACCTGCTTTCGTTTCCTGCCCACGCGGATCGAGCTCGATCTCCTGGGCTGGGACGAAGAGGACATCTTCGCCCACTCCTGATGCTTGTGGCGCGCACCCAGACCTTCGATCAACGTGCCGCCATCCTTGGCCGGCTGCTGTGGCGCAACCGGCTGGTCGGCGTGCTGCGCCTCGCCGTGCCGGCGCTCGGCGTCGCCGCCTTCCTGGTGCTGATGGGGCAGATGTGGCTCACCGGCCTTGCCCGCCAGTACGGGGTCTCCGGCATCCGCATCGACCGCGGCCAATTGGTCGTCGAAACGCCCCAATATTCTGAGACGGGAGACGATGGCTCGCGCTACCTGGTGACTGCCGAATCCGCGCGCACGCCGCTCGACAACCCCAACAGCATCGAGATGACCAGCCCAGATCTGCTTTTCGAACGTCCCGGCGAGTCCGCCCTGCACGCTACTGCCGACAGCGCCACGGTCGATACCGGCCGGCACGTCGTCACCGTGCCGGGCGTCACCCATGTGCGCAGCGCCGACGGGCTGTTCGGCACGCTCACCTCGGTGCACTCCGACATGAAGGCGCAGATCACCGTCGCTGATGGGCCGGTCGACCTCACCTTCGCCGACGGCACGCATCTGGTTGCGGCCAACATGCATTTCGATGGTCCTGCCGACGTCTGGAGCTTCGAGCGCGCCACGCTGACCGTGCCCAACCTGCCGCACGCTGCGCCAAGCTGGAACAACGTTTTCCTGCTGTTCGCCGAGCCGGAGGTGCTGCCGCAATGAAGCGCCTCGCTCTTGCCGTACTGCTGGCTCTCGCCGCCTCCGCGGCGCATGCGGCGACGGCTGGCCTCGGCGGCGCCGATCCCATCAAGATCACCGGCGATACCTTCGTCATAAACGACGCCGAGCATACCGCCACCTTCACCGGCAAGGTGGTGGTGCTGCGCACCAAGCTCACCGTCTGGGCCGCCAAGGTGGTGGTCGATTACGGCGAGGGTGGCCCCAGCGACATCAAGAGCTTCGTCGCCTCGGGCAATGTCCGCATCAAGACGCCCGACCAGGACGCCACCGGCCAGCGGGCCGTGTACGATCCCAAGACCCAGCTTCTTCACTTGACCGGCAACGTCATCGTCGTCAACGCCAGCGGCACCGTCGGTAGCCCCGAGCTGGTGGTCAACATGCTGACCAACACCTCCACTTTCTCGGCCGCCAAGGGCAGCGGCGGCCGCGTCACCGGCGTGTTCACGCCCAAATGAGCGACGAGCGCGAAGGGCGGATCGACCAGAGCGGCTGGCTCGTCGCGCACGGCCTCGCCAAGAGCTTCGGCAAGAAGACCGTGGTCCACGACGTGTCGATCGCGGTGCGCCGCGGCGAGGCGGTCGGCCTGCTCGGCCCCAACGGCGCCGGCAAGACCACCGTGTTCACCATCATCATGGGGCTCATCAAGCCCGACAAGGGCGAGGTTCGGCTCGATGGCCACGCCATCACCCGCCTGCCGCTGTTCCAGCGCGGCCTGCTCGGCATCGGCTACCTGCCGCAGGAGCCCTCGATTTTCCGCGGGTTGAGCGTCAGGAACAACATTCTGGCCGTGCTCGAATCGCATATCCGCTCACGCCGCGAACGGCAGGCGCGGTTAGACGCGCTGCTCGAGGAATTCGGCATTGCGCACCTTGCCAATGTCAGCGCCCTGGCGCTTTCGGGCGGCGAGCGGCGCCGCACCGAGATCGCCCGCGCCGTCGCCGGCGATCCGGTGTTCATGCTGCTCGATGAGCCCTTCGCCGGCGTCGATCCCATCGCCGTCAGCGAGGTCAAGGCGCTGGTCCGCCAACTCACCCGGCGTGGCATCGGCGTGCTCATCACCGATCACTCGGTGCGCGAGACCCTGTCGCTGGTTGATCGCGCCTACCTCATCCACGATGGCCGCGTGATGATCCAGGGTAAGCCCGAGGTGATCACCAGCGATCCGGAAGCGCGCCGCGTGTATCTGGGCGATAGCTTCGAGGTGTGAGGGGGTGAGTGGTGAATGGTAGAGGGCGGATGGTCTTGCGGCGGCGCAGGATCGGGCCACTGCCTTCCATTCACCATTCACCATTCACCGTATTGGCACGGTTCTTGCCCTCGCCCTTGTCCTCGCGCCCCGAATAGGCCATGGTCCGCTCGCGTCGCGCTCCCCGCGGCGGCTGAAAGACACGGGAATACGCTCCATGGCGCTGTCGCCTCGGCTCGAGGTCCGGCAATCGCAGTCGCTGACATTGACGCCGCAGCTCATGCAGTCGATCCGGCTGCTGCAGCTCAGCCATCTCGAGCTCAGCGCCTTCGTCGACGCCGAGCTGCTGCGCAACCCGCTGCTCGAGCGCGAGGACGGCACCGAGCCGGTGGAGACGCCAGAGCCGGCGCCCGAGATCACCGCCCATGATGACGCGGTCGATGCCGGCGAGCGCATTCAGGACGCCGACGGCATCGCCCAGAGCTTCGACACCGAGGTCGACAACGTCTTTCCCGAACAGCGCAGCGAGGACCGGCTCGAGTCCGGCTGGAGCGGCGGCAGCCTGTCCGATCCCGGCGAGGCCGCCGACATCGACCAGTACGTCGCCGCCCGGCCGACGCTGGCCGACCACCTCAACACCCAGATCGGCCTGCTGCTCGACGATCCGGTCGAGCGGCTGATCGCGCGTTTTCTCGCCGACGGCCTCAACGAGGCGGGCTATCTGACGCTCGACCTCGACACCGTCTCCCAGCAGCTCGGCGCCCCGCTCGCAGCCGTCGAGGCCGTGCTCGCCAGGCTGCAGACGCTCGATCCGCCCGGCCTGTTTGCCCGCTCGGTGCCCGAATGCCTCGCCATCCAGTTGCGCGAGCGCGACCGGCTCGATCCGCTGATGCAGCGCCTGCTCGACCATCTCGAGCTGATCGCCAGTCATGATCTCGCGGCGCTGGCCCGCGCCGTCGGTGCCGACCGCGACGATCTCGCCGACATGCTGGCCGAATTGCGCGCCCTCGACCCCAAGCCCGGTCGCGCCTTCGAACGCGGCCCGGTGGAGGCGGTGGTACCCGACGTCTTCGTGCGCGAAGGGCCGGCCGGCTGGATCGTCGAGCTCAACTCCGACATCCTGCCGCGCGTCCTCGTCAACCGCACCTACTACGCCACCGTCACCGGCAAGACTCGCGACAGCGCCGAAAAGGCCTTCCTCGTCGATTGCCTGCAGACCGCCAACTGGTTGGCCAAGAGCCTCGACCAGCGGGCCCAGACCATCCTCAAGGTGGCGACCGAAATCGTGCGCCAGCAGGATGCGTTTCTCAATCGCGGCATCGCCTTCCTCCGGCCGATGACGCTGAAGCTCGTCGCAGACGCCATCGACATGCACGAATCGACGGTGAGCCGCGTCACCTCCAACAAATACATCGCGACCCCGCGCGGCCTGTTCGAGATGAAGTATTTCTTCACCACCGCGCTCGCGTCCTCGACCGGCGACGCCGACCATTCGGCCGAAGCGGTGCGTCATCGCATCCGTCAGCTCATCGATGCCGAATCGCCCGCAGACATCCTCAGCGACGACACCATCGCCGACATGTTGCACAAGGAGCAGGGCATCGAGGTCGCCCGCCGCACCGTGGCCAAATACCGCGAGGGCATGAACATCCCGTCCTCGGTGATCCGCCGGCGGCAGAAGCGCGCTTTGGTCGCGGCGCGCTAGCGGTGCGTGCCTGCACCTTTCGTACTGAAAATCAACAGCGAATTCCGCCGAACCGAGGGGGTCGGTGCGGCAACCGCCGCTCCCTTTGCGCATTGCCCCCTGAGCGGCCCCGGGTCTAGTCTCGGGGCACGCGGCTGGCGTTCCGCGTCGGCCGACGGAGGACCAATCACCCCAAGAGGAGTTCCATGACCCTACGCGTCTCAGGCAAGAACATGGATGTGGGCGATGCGCTCAGGACCAGGGCTGAGGGCCATTTCGACGGCGTCGTGAAGAAATACTTTGACGGGGGCTACACCGGCCACCTGACCCTGGAGCCCGAAGGGTCGGGCTTCAACGCGATCTGCATGGTGCATCTCGATTCGGGCGCCGTGCTGCAGGCCAGCGCCTATGGCGGCGATGCCATCTCCGCCTATGAGATCCTCACCGAAACCATCGAAAAGCGCCTGCGCCGCTACAACCGCAAGCTCAAGCAGCATCGCCATCCAGCCAATGGTGACGACACCGCGCAAAGCTATGTGCTTCAGGCGCCGGACGATTCCGACGAATTGGCGGAAGACTACTCTCCGCCGGTGATTGCCGAGACCACCAGGAACCTCAGGCAGATGAGCGTCGAGGAAGCAGTAATGGAACTCGATCTTACACAGGCCGATATTGTGATGTTCCGCCATGCTGGACATGGGGGACTGAATGTGGTCTATCGCCGCGCCGACGGCAATATTGGCTGGATCGATCCTGCCCTCAGGGCCAACTAGAGCGTTCCCAGTGCGTAGCGGTTTCCCGGTTTGAAGATCGCGACAATCCAACCTCCGGCGCCGGAAAAGAATTAGGGTTCGATACGAATGGAACTGGCTGACATCCTCTCCGAGGAGTCCGTGCTTGTCTGCACGGGCATTACCAGCAAGCGCGACGTTCTTCTCAAGCTTGCCGACAAGGTCGCGGCGCTGACCGGGCAGCCGGCCGGCGACGTGTTCGAGGCGCTCAACGATCGCGAATCGCTCGGCTCGACCGGGCTGGGCAACGGCATCGCCGTGCCGCACGGCAAGTTCGCCCCGCTCAAGGGCAAGGGCGTGCTCGCCGTGTTCATGAAGCTTGAAACCCCGGTGGATTTCGAGGCCGTGGACGACCAGCCCGTCGACATCGTGATGATGCTGCTCGCCCCCATGGGCTCGGGCGCCGACCATCTCAAGGCCCTGGCCCGCGTTGCCCGCGTGCTGCGCACCGACAGCGTCGCGGAAGCGCTGCGCCGCACCAGCGACCCGCACAAGCTCTACGCTATCCTCACCCAGCCGCTGGAAGCCACCAAGGCGGCGTGAGGCTTGTGGCCAGGTGCTGCTCCCATCGCGGGGAGCAGCGCGCCAGTCACTGCACCGCAGTGGCTCTCAATGCAGCGCCACGATGCCGAAATTCTTGTCGCTGAGCCACTCTTCCACCGCCTCGATGCTGTCGGCGACGAGCAGCGGCGAACCATCGGCCGACACCACGAGCTGGAAGTCGGCGTCGTCGTCCGAAACCTCCATGTCGTCGGGCGGCATGATCTCGTTGAGCTTGCCGCCCTTGATCGAGCGGACATAGACAACCGCATTGCCGCCCAGCGCCATGAATTGCGCCGGCGTCAGGTGCCGCAACGGGTTGTCGAAACTGGTCTGTTCTGGTCTGTCTTGCATGATGTTCCCCTTCCTAGGCAGAACGTATGTCGATGCGCCGGGCGGGCTTTTCGATCCTGGGCCGCAGCACCGAGATGACCAGCATGCCGTGTTGCAGCACGGCATCCTTCACCTCAACGCCGTCAGCCAGCAGGAAGCTCCGTTGAAACTGCCGCGCGGCAATGCCGCGATGCAGGAACTGGCGCGTTGGATCGTCCTGCTGCTTGCCGCGAACCACGAGCTGGCTCTCGTCCCACACGATCTCGAGGTCGTTGAGCGCAAACCCCGCCACCGCGATCGAGATCACATAGCGTTCGCTGCCGTCGGCATCGACGCTGCGCTCGATATTGTAGGGCGGGTAGCCGTCCGCGGCCCGGCTGAGCCGGTCTATCCGTTCCTCATAGGCATCGAAGCCCAACAGGAACGGCGCCGAAAACAACGAGACACGGGACATCGATCCGTCCTTCGACAAGCAACGTTGCCCTCCGGCCCAGATTTCAGCGGCACCGGCGGACTGCCCAAATATGGGGCAGGGCACACTCTCCTTCAAGGCTGACCCATGGCTGCGACCGTCTCGGTCATCACCCCCGCCTACAGGTCCGAGCGCTGGATCGTCCCCTGCGTCAGGTCCGTCCTCGCTCAGACCTGGGAGGCGTTCGAGCACGTCATCATCGCCGATGACGGTGCCGACTACGAGGCGCTGCTGGCCGCCGCCGGCATCCGCGACCGGCGCCTCAAATTCCTATCCTCGGGCGCCATTGGCGGCGGCGCCTCGCGCGCCCGCAACGTCGCGCTCGATGCCATCGGCACCGACTACGTCGCCATCCTCGATGCCGACGACCGCTTCAAGCCGCAAAAGCTCGCGCGCGCCGTCGCCGCGCTCGCCCATCACCCCATCGTTTCGGTTGCGCTCGACGAGTTCGACGAAACGGACCGGCGCCTGCGTCTCGTCGGCGCCGGACCCGACGCGGAGCTTTCCCCTGCGGTCTACAAATGGACCTGCCTGTCGATGGATTCGATGCTCCTGTGGGATCGCCGCAAGACCGATGCCCGCTACGATCTCGAGCTCACCAACATGACCGATCTCGAGCTGTTGCTGCAGCTCTACCGCACGGTGCCCGCAAGCTGGCACCTGGGCACGCCGCTTCATGACTACCTGAAGCTCTCGGTGTCGATGAGCAACGGTCCCGGCGTCACCGAAAAGATGCTGCGCAGCAAGCGCGAGATGCTGCGCCGCCTCGAAACGGGCCACTACACCATGGCCGACCCCGCCGGCCCCGAGGGCATGGCGGCGTTCCTGCGCATTTCGCTCGTCGCCGAGGAGACGTATCCGGCTGCGGCGGCGGCGAGGCCCGGCCTGCTGTTCGAGGATCACCTCGAGCCCATGCTGCGCGCCCAGTTTCCGGTGTGAAACCCCGCACCGACGATTCCGTCGCATCGCGCCGGGCGCTAACCCTCGGCAGGTGGGAAACTCTCAGGGGCAACAACGCATGGCTCGTAAACTCTTCGCCGAGTTCTTCGGCACCTTCTGGCTGGTCCTCGCGGTGCTCGGCACGGCGATGATGGCGGCCGGCTTTCCGACCGTCGGGGTCGGCTTCATCGGCGTCGGCTTTGCCGCCGGCATCGCTGTGCTGACCATGGCCTATGCCGTGGGCGGCATCTCCGGCGGTCACTTCAACCCGGCGGTGTCGCTGGGGCTGGCGGTCGCCGGCCGCTTCGACTGGAAGGATCTCGTGCCCTACTGGATCGCGCAGATCGTCGGTGGCGCGGTGGCGGCGGTCATCGTCTACTGGATCGCCTCGAGCGCGCCCGACTTCGCCGCCGGCGGCTTTGCCGCCAACGGCTATGGCGATTTGTCGCCGGGCAAATATTCGATGCTGAGCGCGCTGGTCACCGAGATCGTGCTCACCGGCATGTTCGTGCTGGTGATCCTGGGCTCGACCAGCACCGCGGCGCCGGCCGGCTTCGCGCCGCTCGCCATCGGCCTCTGCCTCACCGCCATCCACATCATCGGCATCCCGGTCGACAATCTGTCGGTCAATCCGGCGCGCTCGATCGCCTCGGCGATCTTCGCCACCACCGGCGCCTGGGGCCAGATCTGGCTGTTCATCGTCGGCCCGCTGGTCGGCGGTGCGCTGGGCGGCATCATCTGGCGGGCGCTGCTGTCGCCGGGCGAAACGCCGGCCAATATCGGCCAGGTCAAATAGCGTTACCGCCGACGGCAGTTGCGGGGCCCGCTTCGGCGGGCCCTGTTATTTGGTGAGCTCGGTAATGCGGTCGAGCGCGCCCGCCAGCCCCTTGAGCGAGATCGAAAAGTTCGCCGCCTGGCCGTTGACCGCCTGCGCCACCACGGCCAGCTTGGTGCCGGCGCGCATCGCCTTCTCCCAATCGGCACCGATGCTGAGCGGCACCAGGCATCCGGACGGCAGGCAGGTCTTGAAGTTCAGCACCGGCGAGGTCAGCTTGTCGTCGACCTTGAGCACCGCGCCCTTGCTCAGCTCCAGCCCGAACGGCAGCACCAGCGTGCCGTCGAGCAGGCCCTTGCCGGGCAGGATCTCCACCGCCAGCACCCGCTGCTTGGTCTGCGACGACAATTGCTCCTGCTGCGCCGCGCAGTGCACGCTGCCCTGCTCGATGTCGCAGCGCACCGTCCAGTCGTCATGCGCCTCGGTGAGCGACGTGGCGCCGCCTGGCAGCGTGGTGGCGGCCGCGGCCGGCGCCGTGAGCAGCAAGCCGGCGGCTAGGGCGGCGAAGAGGCGCGATGGCATGGATTTCCCCCGAAATGACAGGTGAGTTCTAGCCGGTTTTTCGGGCGCCGTCATTTGCACAGATTGTGGCAAGATGGGCACACAAGCGAAAGACCTGCAGCCAGTCCGGAAATGCACACTTTTGCGATCTTGTGCAGAAGGCCGCTCCAGCTAGGAAGGCCGCTCCCGCTAGCTTGCGCCGCCAAGGGGGCCACATGTCTGCCACAGCGTCATTCGGGCAATGGCTGAGCGCCGGCGCCATTTCGGCCGTCGCCCTGCTCGCTGCCACAGGGAGCGGCGCCGCGGCGACGCTGGCGATCGATGCCGGCGACGCGCCGGGGGCAATCGATCTGCAGACCTATGCCGGCGGCCCCTATGACGGGTTCGACAACAGCGGCTACGTCGATGGCGGCAGTGCGACCGGCATTGCCAGCAGCCAGTCGGTAGGTCTCGTTTACAACCGCGCCTCCGGCACGATCCGCGCCGACAATGCCGGTGAGTCCGCGGTGTTCGATGGCGACGTGACGACCTTCATCAACGACGGCGAGATCGACGGTGGCCACAACGCCATCGTCGGCATCAACGGCCGCGTCGGCAGCTTCATCAACAACGGCACCCTCAAGATGGTGCTCGATAGCGCCAGCGGCGGCGTCTATCTGGCCGGCGGCGTCGACAGCTTCCTCAACAGTGCGAGCGGCATCATCGACGTCAATCCGGGACCGGGAACGTCGACCGGCGTCTACAGCGGCGGCGACGTCGGCAGCTTCAGCAATCTCGGACACATCACCAGCAATCAGGTGGGCGTCGAGTTTGCCAACTACGTCCCGCTCCGCGTCGGCTCATTCTACAATGGCGGAACCATCTACGGCGCCACTGTTGGAACGGCGATCTATGGCAGCGTCGGCGACTATGCCAATTCCGGCGAGATTGCCGGCGGCGACGACGGAGCCTATTTCAATGGCGCCGTCGGCAGCTTCGCCAATTCCGGGCAGATCACCTCGACTGGCGGCAGCGCCGTGCGATTCGACGACGAGGTCGACAGCTTCGCCAACCTCGCCGGCGGCTCCATCGTCGGCGCCCTCGCCGGCGTGCAGGCCTACAATTACCAGCCTATCCACAGCTTCACCAATGCCGGCTATATCAGCGGCGGCTATGCCGGCGTGATGCTCGATGGAATCACCGCGGCTGGAACGACATTTGTCAACACCGGCACCATCGAGGGGCCGACGGGCGTTCTGTATTTCGTCGATGCCGATGGGCGCGAGCAGCTCATCAATTCCGGCATCATCCGCAGCCTCACCAACGGCACCGCCATCGATTTCGACTGCGGCTGCGGCGACTACGACCGCGCCGATACGCTGACCATCCTCACCGGCTCGCGCATTTTCGGCGCCGTCAATTTCGGCAGCGAAAGCCGCGACGTCCACGATACCCTCGATTTCTCCGGCTACTTCGGCAGCACTGTGCTGACCGTGCCCGGCCTCGACGTCGTGGTGCCCGGAATTCACTCCTACGCCTGGGACAGGCCGAACGACCGCATCGCCATCTTCGATATTTCCGCCATGGGTGGCGGTGCCTTCGGCGATCTCTACGCCCGGATGAGCCGCGACATCGCCGGCCTGGCAGAGACCAAACTCGGCCATGCGCTGACGTCCGGACCTGCCGCCGCGCCCCTCGGCTTCGCGCCGCAGCCGTCGCGATCCGCCGCCGAAACCGCGGTGCTGAGCGAGCTCGACGTGCGGCAGCCCGGCATCGCGATCTGGGGCGGCACCATTGGCGGCGCCAGCAACACCGGCCAGCCGCTCGACGTCTCAGGCGTCTATGGCGGTCTGGTCGCCGGCGCGCATGTGCGGCTGAGCCAGGCCCTCACTCTCGGCGGGCTCGCCGGCTATGTCGACTCGGCCAATGGTCAGCATGGCGGCGTGCAATCCGTCGTGAGCCGCACGGTGCTGGCTGGTGTCTATGGGCAGACGAGCCTGGGCGCTGCCGATCTCGACCTGGCGCTGCTCGCCGGCGCATCGAGCCATGCCGGCACGCGGCAGGTGTCGGCGCCCGGCGGCATCGAGACGGCCAGCACCCAATACTCCAGCCTGTTCGTCGCGCCGAGCCTCGCCGTCAGCCTGCCGGTCTCGTCGACCGATGTCTCGACCCTGCTGGTCAAGGCGAGTCTCGGCTATGTCGGTGGTTTCGTCAGCGGCTACAGCGAGACCGGCTCGTCGATGAGCCTCACTGTGGGCCAACAGGGCATCGGCCTGCTCGACGCCCGCCTCGGTCTCGAGGGCCGCCGGCGCGTCACCGCTGGCGACGGTGTCGGTGCCGAGCTTGTGGCACGCGGCGGCGTGTTCGCCACCGCCAATTTCGGCGGCGCGAACGTGCCGGTGACGGTGCTCGGTCAGACGGTCAGCGTCAGCTCCGCCGCGTCCTCGGCGGGCGTCTATGCCGGCGCCGGGATCGACAGCCGGCTCGGGCCGGCGCTGACCCTGTCGCTGCACGGCGACGGCGCCTACCGCGCCGATGGTCTCGTCAGCGGCAGCCTCAAGGCGACTCTGGGCGGTACGTTCTAGGAAAATTACGCCGCCGCGGCACGATCGGACAGGGTGAGCACCTCGGCCCCCGTCGCGGCAACAAACGCGTCGTCATGGGTGGCGAACAGGACCGCCGCGCCCACCGCATCGCTTCGGATGCGCCCGATCAGCGCATCGCGCGCCCCCGTGTCGAGCGCGTTGGACGGCTCGTCGAGCAGGATCACCCGCGGCGCTCCGATCCACGCCGCCGCCAGCAGCAGCTTCTTCTGCGTGCCGAGCGACAGCGCGTCGACGCGTTCATCGAGATACGGCAGCAGCGCAAAAGTCGCCAGCAGCGCCTCGACCACCGGCCCCGGCGTCACACGCTTGGCCGCCGCCACCATCGCCAGCAGCTCGCGCCCGCGCATGAACGGATAGGCCGGCATGTCGTCGGGGGCGTAGGCCAGCTGCCGCCGCGCCGCGAGCGGCGCGCGCGCCAAATCATGGCCGGCGACGATCACGCGGCCTGCCATCGGTTGCTGCGCTCCGGCCAGCACCCGCAACAGCGTCGACTTGCCGCTGCCATTGCGCCCGACGAGCGCATAGGCGCCCGGTCCGAGCGTCAGGCCGATGCCGGAAAACACCACGCGACCATCATAGCCGGCGGCGAGGTCGTGGGCGGCGAGCAGCGTCATTTGAGCACCATGGCGATGGCGCTGCCGGCCCAGCCCGCCGCCACGAGGGCAGCCAGCATCGCGCCCAGCCCGCCACCACGCAGCATTGGCAGGCGCAGCAGCGCCAGCAATCCCGCATAGGCCAGCGCCAGCAGCGCAAAGACGAAAAGGCTCGCCGGCTCGAATACGCCGAACCACACCGTGAGCATCAGGAACGGCACGCTGCCCAGCAGCAGCACGGTTGCCATGTCGCGCAGCAGCAGCGTGTGCGGTGCAAGCGGCAGCGTCGCGAGATAGGCGCGGATCGGCGCATGCGCGGCATTGAGCACCCGATAGAAATCGGCGAGCACGAAACCGCTCAGTGCCAGTGCCGCAATCGCCACGGACAGGGCGCGAGCGTCGAAGTGGAACGCCGTCGCAATTGCCGCGGCGCCTGCCGCAATCGCGATGGTCGTCAGCAACCGCGTGCCCGCGCTCGCCGGCTGTTCCGCCAGCGCCTGCAGATTGCATCGCAGGCCGGCTGGCGCCGGCAGGCCGCGCAGCATTCGGCGCGGGTCGGGCAGGGGCAGGTGCAGCACGACGAGTTGCGCCACGAGCACCAGCGCCAGCAGCACCGCCAGCCCCGGCATCGCCGCGATGCCGCCTACGCTCGCCGCCAGCACCAGCTCCAGCAGCAACAGCGCATCGGCCAGCAGCAGCACCGTGAGGTCGAGCAGCAGCCGCACGCGCCGCGGCATCGGCAGCGTCGCGGCATATCCGGCGAACGTGCCGCCGCGTATCTGCCGGCGCTGCGGCAGGACCCACAACGCCGCCAGCCCGGCCAATGCGGTGATCCCGCCGAGATCGCTGTTCCGCGCGAGGCCGGCCAAGGCCATCGCCGGCAGCATCAGGATGGTCGTCGCCTGTCCCGCCACCAGCAGGCCGAGCAGCAGCATGCCCTGCCACTGGCGCAGCAGCAGGCGGCCGCTGGCCTCGGCATAGTGGCGCAGCCGCGTCGGCGCCTGGATCAGGTAAAGCTGCAGCACCGCCTCCTTGGGGTGTGTCGCCTGTCGATGTAGGCGCCTCGCCCGGCTGGCGCAACCGCTGCGCTCGGCTATGCTGTACCGATGCCCGACCGCCTGCCCATCACCCCGTCGCTGTCGCTCGATCCGGCCGAGATCGTGATTGCCTTCATCCGCGCCTCGGGCCCGGGCGGGCAGAACGTCAACAAGGTCTCGACCGCGGCGCAATTGCATTTCGACCTCCGCCACTCGCCCTCGCTGCCCGAGCCGGTGAAGACGCGGGCGGCGCGGCTCGCCGGCTCGCGGCTCAGCAATGACGGCGTCATCGTCATCACCGCCGACCGCTTTCGCACCCAGCCGCTCAACCGCGACGACGCGGTCGCCCGGCTGCTCGAATTGCTGGCCGAGGCCGCAGTGCCGCCCAAGCCGCGCCGCCCCACCCGGCCGACCCTCGCCAGCAAGCAGCGCCGCCTCGAAGGCAAGTCGCAGCGCAGCGGCGTCAAGCAATTGCGCCGCATTCGCCCGAGCGAAGAGTAGAGGCCGCTAGAACGCCTTCGGCAGTCCGGCCTGGCGCAGGATGGCGTTGGCGGTGTGGCGGCTCGGAATGCCGATCGGCACGGCGAAGTTCTGCCCGCCCAGCGGGCTGTGCCAGATTTCGTGGCTGCCTTTGCCCTGCCGGACCATCGTGCATCCGGCCACCTTCAGCAGGTCGCGCAACGGGCGGTCGAATTGCGGCGCCATCTATGCCGCGGCCGGCTCGGCTTCGCGCAAGGCGGTGATCTGCAGGTAAAGCGATGCGGGGTCGAGACCGGGATGGTTGTCGGGCAGTAGGTCGAGCGCCATCGCCGAGATCTTGCTGAACAATTCGTCCAGCGTCGGCGCGTCGGCGGCGGCGGGAATGTCGTCGCAGTGGCCGCTCCACACCGACGCCTCGTCGTCCCAGATGGCCGAAATCGTGAAGATCACCGGCTTTTGCATGTGCGTGTCCACCATCATCGATCTGCCTAGCACGGCGACAGATTGCGCGCAAAATCCTCGCGGGGTTGGGCGAGAACAAAGGATGCACTAAGGTGCGCCGTTCCTGGTCTGCGGAATCACCATGCATCTGCTTCTTGTCGACGGCTCGGGCTATATTTTCCGAGCGTTCCATGCCCTGCCCCAGTTCACCCGCTCGGACAAGCTGCCGGTCGGCTGCGTGCTCGGCTTCTGCAACATGATCTTCAAGCTCGAGCAGGATTTGCAGGGCGATGATGCGCCGACGCATATGGCGGTGGTGTTCGACTATTCCGGGCGGACCTTCCGCGACCAGATCTATGCCGACTACAAGGCGCACCGGCCGCCGCCGCCCGAAGAGATGGTGCCGCAGTTTCCGCTGACGCGCACCGCCACGGCGGCCTATGGCCTGCCCTCGATCGAGATGGAGGATTGGGAGGCCGACGACATCATCGCCACCTATGCCTGCATGGCGCGCGACGCCGGCGGCAAGGTGACCATCGTGTCGTCGGACAAGGATCTGATGCAACTGGTCGAGCCCGACGGCTCCATCCGCCTGCTCGACACCATCCCCCGCCCCGGCCAGCCGCCGCTGCGCTGGATCGGCATGGACGAAGTGTTCGACAAATTCGGTGTCACCCCCGACAAGGTCATCGACGTGCAGGCGCTGTGCGGCGATTCCGTCGACAACGTGCCGGGCGTTCCCGGCATCGGCGTCAAGACCGCCGCCGAGCTGATCAATGCCTATGGCGACGTGGAAACGCTGCTGGCTCGCGCCGACGAGATCAGGCAGCCCAAGCGCCGGCAGACGCTGCTGGACAACAAGGATCTGGCGCTGATTTCCAAGCGGCTGGTGACCCTCAGCCGCGACGTTCCGGTGCAGTTGCCGCTCGACGCGCTGGCGCGCGAGCCGATCGATCCGGGCAAGCTCTTCCCCTTCCTCAAGGCCATGGAGTTCACCAAGGCCATCGCCTACCAGTCCAAGGTGCTGGAGGTGAATCCTGACGATTGGCCGGCCGACCCCGATCTGGCGGCCGTAAAGATCGAGCCCATCGGCTTCAACAACGAGGCCAAGGAGGCGGCGCGCGTGCTGCGCCTCGCCGCCGAGGGCAAGGCCGAAAACGCCGCGGTGAAATTCGCCGCCGAGCGCCTCGCCCGGGTCAAGACGCTGCCCATCGACGCTGCCGGCTACGAAACCATCACCGACGCCGAAACCCTCGGGCGCTGGCTGGCCGATATCGAGGCGCAGGGCTATGTCGCCATCGACCTCGAATCCACCGGCCTCGACAACCAGACCGCCGACCTCGTCGGCATCGCGCTGGCGCTGGCGCCGGGCAAGGCGGCCTATCTGCCGCTCGGCCACACTTCCGGCAGCGGCATGTTCGGCGAGCGCCTCGACGGCCAGCTCGATCTGCGGCAGGCACTCGATCTGCTGCGGCCGATGCTGGAAGCTCGTTCCATCCTCAAGATCGGTCACAACGTCAAATACGACCTCGGCCTCCTGCTGCGCTACGGCATCGACATGCGGCCGTTCGACGACACGCTGCTGATGAGCTACGTGCTCGACGGCGTGCAGTACAACACGCTGAGCGAGCTCAGCGCCCACTGGTTCGGACACAAGGGCACCGAGATTACCGAGCTCATCGGCAAGGGCAAGAACCAGAAGACCTTCGCCGAAGTGCCCATCGCCGACGCCGCCCGCTACGCCGCCGAGGACACCGATCTCACCATCCGCCTGTGGATGATCCTGAAGCCCCGCCTCGCCGCCGAGAACATGACCACGCTCTACGAAACCGAGGAGCGGCCGCTGGCCCCGGTGCTGGCGCGCATGGAAGGGCGCGGCATCTCGGTCGACCGCAACATTCTCAGCCGCCTCACCGGCGACTTCACCCAGCGCGCCGCCGCGCTCGAGGAGCTGGCCTATGAGATGGCCGGCGAGCGCTTCAACATCGGCTCGCCCAAGCAACTCGGCGACATCCTGTTCGGCAAGATGGGCTTGCCCGGCGGCAGCCGCACCAAGACCGGGCAATGGTCCACCACCGCCGGCGCCCTCGAGGATCTTGCCGAAAAGGAAGGCGTGCCGCTCGCCAAGGTCATCGTCGACTGGCGCCAGCTCACCAAGCTCATCGGCACCTACACCGCGGCGCTACCCGACTACATCAACGCCCGCACCAACCGCGTCCACACCACCTACAGCCAGCATTCGGTGCTGACCGGCCGGCTCAGCTCCAACGATCCCAATCTGCAGAACATCCCGGTCCGCACAGAGGATGGCCGCAAGATCAGGACGGCGTTCGTCGCCGCGCCCGGGAAAATGCTGGTCTCGGCCGACTACAGCCAGATCGAGTTGCGTATCCTCGCCCACATCGCCGACATCCAGGCGCTGAAGGATGCCTTCGAGGAGGGCCTCGACATCCACGCCATGACGGCGTCGGAGATGTTCGGCGTGCCGGTCGAAGGCATGCCGGCCGAGGTGCGCCGGCGCGCCAAGGCCATCAATTTCGGCATCATCTACGGCATCTCGGCCTTCGGCCTCGCCAACCAGCTCGGCATCGAGCGCTCCGAGGCCGGCGAGTACATCAAGACCTATTTCGCCCGCTTCCCCGGCATCCAGGACTACATGGCCGAGCAGCGCCGCAAGGTGAAGGCCGACGGCTATGTGATGACCATCTTCGGACGCAAGATCGCCTTCCCCAACGCCAATTCCAGCCATCCGGCCGAGCGCAGCTTCGTCGAGCGCGCCTCCATCAACGCCCCGATCCAGGGCTCCGCCGCCGACATCATCCGCCGCGCCATGATCCGCATGGAGCCGGCGCTGGCCCGTGCCAGAATTGCCGCCGACATGCTGCTGCAGGTGCACGACGAGCTGATCTTCGAGGTCGACAGGGGCACCGAAGCCGATGCCATGCCGGTGATCGCAGCCGTCATGGAAAATGCCGCCATGCCGGCCGTCAACCTCAGCGTGCCGCTCAAGGTCGACGCCCACGCCGCCCACAACTGGGACGAGGCGCATTAGAACAGCGTGTAAGTCATGCAGTCGGCGCTCCTCTCCCGCCTGCGGGGGAGAAGAACCCCGACTGAAGCCTCAACGCGTGGCGAGAAACTCCAGCGCCTCCGCCAGGACCTCATGCACGTCGGCCCGCCCACCATCGGTCAGCACCACGCGCACCCGCTGCACCGCGCGCCCGTTGTACAGCGACACCATGAAGTCCTCGACCCCGAGGTTGGGGTAATCGCGCACCGGCACCTCGACCGCCTCGGTCACCAGCTCGCACTCGCGCCCGGCCACGCCGAACACCAGCGCCAGTGCCGCGCACTGCGCCGCGAGGTCGGCGCGGAAGGCGAGGATGTCCTCGCCCTGTCCGCCACGCCGGGCTGTAAACAGCGCATCCGCCGCCGCATCGACCAGCAGCGCCGCAAGCCACGCTTTCTTCACCGACAACGGCGCCGCCCGGGCGGCCGCAACAGCTGCAACGGCCTGCGACAGGGCTGAGTCCAGTGCGTCCTCCATGCAGGCAGTGCGGACGGCTATCCCAGATGCCCGTGAAAAAACTCCAGCGTTCGCGCGCTGGCTTTCTTGCAGCTCGCCTCGTCGAATTTGTCGGGGCGGTCGGAATTGCAGAAGCCGTGACCGGCATCGTAGGTATAGACATTGACATTGGGGTGCCGCGCTTTCAGCGCCGCCACCTGCTCGAGCGGGATTCCACTGTCCTTGTCGCCATAGTGCATCTCCAGCGGCATCTGCGGCTCGAGGTCGATGTAATTGGGGATGCCGCCGCCATAATAGCCCGAGCCGGCGCTGAGCCCGAGCCCTGCATGGCAGGCCCGCCAGGTGGTGGCCCCGCCGAAGCAATAGCCGGTGATCCCCACCTTGCCGCCGGCAGCCGCGGCCTTCACCGCCGCTTCGACGTCGAGCAGCGCCTTGTCGAACGAGAACGTCTTCATCTGCGCGGCCATCGTCGCATAGGCGCTGCCGGCCGCATAATCCTCGCTTTCGAAGCCGGGCTTGATGCGGTCGAACAGATTGGGCGCCACCGTCAGGTAGCCATGCCGCGCAAAGCGGTCCACCACCTCGCGCACCCATTTGTTGACCCCCCACACCTCCCCGATCACCACCGCCCCACCCCGCGCCTTTCCCTCCGGCGCCGCGCGGTAGGCATTGACCGTGAACCCGTCGGCTGCCGTAAGTGTAATGCGCTCGCCCATGGGATGCTCCTGACGTGGATTGTTCTCGTTGCAACCGATGGGAGCAGGAAAGCGCGGCGCGCGCCAGTGGAAATCCGATCACGGCGCGGTGAGCCGGCGAGTCGCGAGAGGGAGGGCGGCTGTGCGAACCGATAGGCGCCTCCCGCGTTTCCTGCTCAGCTCAGGAGACGACATGTCCCTCACCCGCTTCCTCACCGCGCAGACGCCGGTCTACGAGACGGTTCTGGCCGAGCTGCGGGCCGGGCAGAAGCGGTCGCACTGGATGTGGTTCGTCTTCCCGCAGCTCGATGCGCTCGGTCGGTCGCCGACGGCGAAATTCTATGGCATCGCCGATCTCGACGAGGCGCGCGCCTATCTGGCTCATCCGGTGCTCGGTCGGCGGCCGCTCGACTGCACCGGTCTCGTCAATGCCATTGCGGGCAAGACGGCCCACGCCATCCTCGGCACCCCCGACGATCTGAAATTCCGCTCCTCTGTAACGCTGTTCCGCCATGCCGGGGGCGGCCAGGTGTTCGCCGACGCACTGGCGAAATATTACGGCGGCGTGGACGACGAGCTGACGGTCGAGGCACTGGCGTCTTCCCACTGACCCGCAGTCGCCCTATGCCGCGCCTGGTCCCCTGCCCAGCAAGCAGGAGAGGCCCCCCGCCGCCCCCTCCCGGCTTGGTCATCATTCCCACATCATTTCCCGCTCCCCTTTGCAGCCGCCCGGCGTTCGGTGCATGCTCGGGGCCGGTGGAGGTGGCCATGCGTATGCGTTCGCGTCTCAAATTCCCGCTCGCCCTTGGCCTGGGCGCGGCCCTGCTCGTGCCGGTTCCGGCGCTGGCCGAGACCAGCCTCACGGCGTTCGACGCGGCGCGGCAGGCCCTGCTCTCCATCTGGGCCGAATTGCCGCTCACGGCGCGCAACGTCACGCTCACAGACGGGCCCGCCGCCGGCTACGGCAATTACACGCCGCACCAGGGCTCCGAGTTCAGGACCGGCGAGCCGATCCACGTCTATGTCGAGGTGCTCGGCTATGGCTGGAAGGACAATGGCGACGGCACGCTGAGCGAATTGCTCGATGCCGACCTCAACCTGCTCAATGCCCAGGGCACCACGGTCGCCAGCCAGGAGAAATTCCTCACCGCCGACATCAAGTCGCGCGAAAAGCTGCTCGAAACCTTCCTGACGCTCGACGCCACGCTCACCGCCTTCGATCCGGGCGCCTACAAGCTGCAATACGTGCTGCACGACCGGGCCGGCGGCAAGGACACCACCTTCGAGGTGCCCATCACCCTGGTCGCCGGCGACGCCTCGGCCGCCTCGTCCAGCGCCACGCCGCCGGCGCAGTAAGGGCTGGCGCCGGCCGCCAAAGCGCCCTAAATGCGGGCATGCCCAGCCCAGCCGCCCTGCAGCCCTTCGCCGCCGTCGTCTTCGACATGGACGGCACGCTTCTCGATACCGAGCTGGTGTTCAAACAGATCGTCTGGGACGTGACGCGCGACCTCGGCTTCGCCATGACCGACGCCGTGCACGGCCGCATGGTCGGCGCCTCGCACGAGGCCACCAACACGCTGCTGGTCGAAACCTATGGCGCCACCTTCCCCTACACCCTGTTCGACGCCGAATGCCGCCGGCTGATGCACGCGCGCATGCAGCAATCGGTGCCGATCAAGGCCGGCGTACCCGAGCTTCTGGCCGAATTGCGCGGCCGCGGCATTCCCGCCGCCGTCGCCACCTCGTCGCGGGCGGCGCATGCGCTGGGGCACCTGGGCACCGCCGGGCTGCTCGACATGTTCGCGACCGTGGTGACGCGCGACGACGTCGTCCGCCCCAAGCCCCACCCTGAACCCTACCTCACCGCCGCCCGGCGGCTGGGCGTCGCGCCCGGCGCCTGCCTCGCGGTCGAGGATTCGCATTCGGGCGTCCGCGCCGCCCACGGCGCCGGCATGCAGACCATCATGGTCCCCGATCTGGTGCCGCCCTCCGACGAAATCCGGGCGCTGTGCACCATCCTTGCCAGCCTGCACGACGTCCGCGCCGCCGCCTTCGGCACGGAAATGGCCGGTTGACGGCGGCTCTTCGCCCGCCGGGCGGCCAGATCCCGGTGGATTGCGCGGCGTATCGGCGCAATTTGAATTAACTACGATTCGCTTGCGCAAGCCGCTGCTTACCCCCTCCAAAACCTTGAGAAATATGGGGTTTCCCCGTACCCGCGGGGCCGTTAACGTCGCTTTAGCAACCTAACGTGTATGGTTAAGGCACGGTAAATTCTGGTTTGCAGGTCGAAAAAGCTCGGCTAGAAAGACTGCGGGAAACAACGGCCAAAAGCCGGCACGCTTGGGGCGGGGCTGGGGGAAGGACGGGGGATTGAGGGCAAACGCGCTCACACGCGCGCTGTGGATGGTGGGAGTCGTGGGCGCTGCGGCGGTCATGGCGCTCGGCGTATCCGCTCCGGTCCAGGCCGTCGACCTGCAGGTCGCCTATGTCACCCCCGCCGAAATGACGCCGCAGCTGGCCGCGGCGCGCGAAGCGCCCGCCACCGTGCCGCTCCGCCCGAGCTTTTCCGCTCAGCCGGCGCTGACCAATGATCTTTTGGCCGCCTACGTCGCCCGCCAGCAGCAGCTCAGGAGCTTCGACGGTTTCGACGTGCAGCCCGCCGGCAAGCTGACCGAGCAGGTGCTGCTCGCTTATGTCGACCGCACCCGCAATATCAGCACCCCGGCGCTCGACGCCATCGATTCGCTGGCCGACCAGCCGGCGCTCAACACGGCGATGCTCGAGAAATACGCGCAGAAAAGCTTCATGCCGACGGTCAAGAAGGTGCAGCTCTCCAACCAGGAGAAGCTCTGCCTGACCCAGGCGATCTACCACGAAGCCCGCGGCGAGAGCGAAGAAGGCCAGTGGGCCGTCGCCAACGTCATCATCAACCGGGCGATGAGCAAGAAATTCCCCACTACCCTGTGCGGCGTGGTGTTCCAGAACGCCGACCAGGGCTACCACCGCTGCCAGTTCACCTTCGCCTGCGACGGTCGGTCCGACATGGGCACCGAGAAGGCGGCCTGGAATCGCGCCACCAAGATGGCCGCCGTGGCCTATAGCGAATTCCGCCAGGGCGACCGCCCGGGCGTGATCCCCAATTCGGCGCTCTATTATCACACCGTGTCGGTCAATCCCGGTTGGTCCGACAAGTTCAAGCGCGTCGCCGTCATCGGCGCCCACGAATTCTACTCGGTCCGCTAGGCGCTTCCCTAATACCGTCCGCGAAAAAACCCGGCTCAGCCGGGTTTTTGCTGTTCGCTGCTGATGGCGGCGGCTATTCCGCCGCCGTCGCCACCGGCCTCCGCTCGAGCTTGCGCGCCGCCTCGGCGAACATGCGGGCGAGCCGCTGCGCCGCTGCGTCGTAGGCCGCCGCATCCGCCCAGCTCGCCCGCGGGTCGAGCAGCCGCTTGGGCAGCCCCTCCACTGCCAGCGGCACGGCAAAGCCGAACACGGGGTCGGTCCGCATCGCCGCGCCGTCGAGCTCGCCGCTCAGCGCCGCCGCCACCAGCCGCCGGGTGGCGGCGATGTCGATGCGCCGGCCCGCGCCATAGGCGCCGCCGATCCAGCCGGTGTTGATCAGCCACACCTTGGCGCCGCTGGCGTCGAGCCGCTCGGCCAGCAGGTCGCCATAGACGTGCGGATGGTGCGACATGAACGGTGCGCCGAAGCATGCCGAAAACGTTGCGGTCGGCTCGGTGACGCCGCGCTCGGTGCCCGCCACCTTGGCGGTATAGCCCAGCAGGAACAGCCGGATCGCCTGCTCGCGGTCGAGCCGGGCGACCGGCGGCAGCACCCCGAAGGCGTCGGCGGTGAGGAACACCACGGCCCGGGGCGTGGGCCCGGTGCCGGCGGGCACCACCGCGCCCAGCGTCTGCAGCGGATAGGCGGCGCGGGTGTTCTCGGTGGGCGTCAGGTCGTCGAAATCGGGCTCCCCGTCGCGGATCACCACGTTTTCGAGCACGGTGCCGAAGCTCTGGCTCGCCGCGTGGATTTCCGGCTCCGCCTCGACGCTGAGCCGCGCCGTCTTGGCGTAGCAGCCGCCCTCGATATTGGCGACGCCGGCGGCGCTCCACAGATGCTCGTCGTCGCCGATCAGCGGCCGGTCGGGGTCGGAGCTGAGCGTCGTCTTGCCGGTGCCGCTGAGCCCGAAGAACAGCGCCGTGCCGCCGTCGGCCCCGACATTGGCCGAGCAATGCATCGGCAACACGCCCCGGAGCGGGGCATGGAAATTGATCAGCGAGAACACCGACTTCTTGATCTCGCCGGCATAGGCGCTGCCGCCGATCAGAACGATGTTCCGGCTCATGTCGAGGGCGATCACCGTGCCGCTGCGCGTGCCGTGCCGCGCCGGATCGGCGACGAAGCCCGGCAGCTGCAGGATGGTCGCCTGCATTGCCGGCTGCGGCAGGCGGGGGCGCAGCAGATTGCGGATGAACAGCGCGTGCCACGCCGTCTCGGTGATCACGTCGACCGCCACATGCAGCGCCGGATCGGCGCCGGCGCCCAGCGCCTCGTGATAGAGCTCGCGGTCGCGCGCATAGTCCAGCATGTCCTCGAGCAGCCGCTCGAATGCCGCGGGCGCCATCGCGCCGGTGTTGTCCCACCACACATGCGGCGCCGCCAGCTCGTCGCGCACGATATATTTGTCCTTAGGCGAGCGGCCGGTATGGGCGCCGGTCGTCACCGCCAGCGCGCCGGCATTGGTGAGCTGCCCATCTCCCGCCACCAGCGCGGCCGTGACCATTTGCGCCCGATTGCCGCCGCGGCGGATCCGCGCAATACCTTCGAGCCGGCCAACCAGCTCCGCAGTTTGAGCCATTTCGTCCTCTATCCCTCGACGTTAATCGGCGCCGGCATAGCTAGGTCGGGGCCGGGGCAGGGGACAGCGGGCAATCGGTCGTAAGACGGAAGTTTGAGAATCTGCGGGGCGCCACCCCAAGGAATGGCGGCTCAGGGCCGTCTGGTATATAGCGGGCAGGCGCCTTACTTTATGCGCAATTGTGGCAATTCCGTTCCGCCACATTTGGCAGGCCCTGGCCGAACCGAGCCAACTGACCCAAAGAAAGGGACTTGGATGCCTAAGATCGCCCTGGTGGACGATGACCGCAACATTCTCACATCCGTCTCGCTGACGCTCGAGGCCGAGGGGTACAACGTCTCCACCTATACCGACGGCGCGTCGGGCCTCGAGGGCCTGACGTCGGACAAGCCCGACCTCGCCATCCTCGACATCAAGATGCCGCGCATGGACGGCATGGAGCTTTTGCGCCGGCTGCGGCAGAAATCCGACCTGCCGGTGATTTTCCTCACCAGCAAGGACGAAGAGATCGACGAGCTGTTCGGCCTCAAGATGGGCGCCGACGATTTCATCAAGAAGCCGTTCAGCCAGCGCCTTTTGGTCGAGCGGGTCAAATCCATCCTGCGCCGTGCCGCCCCGCGCGACGGCCAGCCGGGAGCCGCGGCCGAGCCACAGCCGGGCAAAGCGCTGATCGAGCGCGGCAATCTGGTCATGGACGAGGAGCGCCACACCTGCACCTGGAAGGGCCAGCGGGTGACCCTCACCGTCACCGAATTCCTCATCCTGCAGGCGCTTGCCCTCCGGCCCGGCGTGGTCAAGTCGCGCAACGCCCTGATGGATGCGGCCTATGACGACCAGGTCTATGTGGACGATCGCACCATCGACAGCCACATCAAGCGGCTGCGCAAGAAGTTCAAGGCGGTCGACGACGATTTCGAGATGATCGAAACCCTCTACGGCGTCGGCTACCGGTTCAAGGAACAATAAGGCCACATGGCCGTCACCGGTCAGGATCTGCCCGGGCTCAACAAGCCCTCCACCCAGGCGCGGCGTCGCGAGGCGGCGCCGTCGCGGTGGTGGAGCGGCTTTCTGCACGAGGCGCAGAAGGGCATCGGCGGCGTCTCGCGCGTACTGGGTGCGGTGGTCTTCGGCAGCCTCACCCGGCGCATCGTGGTGCTCAACCTCGTGGCGCTGGCGGTGCTGGTCACCGGCATCCTCTACCTCAACCAGTGGCGTGCCGGGCTCATCGATGCGCGCGTGCAGTCGCTGCGCGTGCAGGGCGAGATCATCGCCGCCGCCATCGCCGCCTCGGCGACGGTCGACAGCGACGTCATCCAGGTCGATCCCGACCGGCTGCTGCAGCTCAAATCGGGCAGCGCCGTCTCGCCCTTCTCCTATTACGATCCCAATCTCGAATTTCCGATCAACCCGGAGCGCGTCGCGCCGCTCCTGCGCAACCTCGTCACCCCAACGCGCACCCGTGCCCGCATCTACGACCAGTCGGGCTTCATGATCGTCGACAGCGCCTCGATCTACAGCAAGGGCGAGGTGATCCGCTCCGGCCGGCCGCTGGCCGGCTCGACCGCCGATGCCAACAACGATTGGTGGACCTCGCTGATGAGCTGGGTCCCCGGCGACGATTTCCCGCCCTACAAGGAATACGGCGCCGACGAAGGCACCAAATACCCCGAGGTCGCGGCGGCGCTGGGCGGTGCTCCCGCCGACGTGGTGCGCGTCGATTCCGACCATCAATTGGTGATTTCGGTGGCGGTGCCGGTGCAGCGCGTGCGCGCCACCGTCGGCGTGCTGCTGCTTTCGACCGCTCCGGGCGAGATCGATTCCATCGTCGCCACCGAGCGCTGGGGCGTGCTGCGCATCGCGCTGGTCGCCGCCACCGTGACTATCGTGCTGTCGCTGCTGCTCGCCTCGACCATCGCCGGGCCGCTCCGCCGCCTGTCCGAGGCGGCCGAAAAGGTGCAGACCTCGCCCAGCTCGCGCGAGGAGATCCCCGATTTCACCTACCGCACCGACGAGGTCGGGCATCTGAGCCGCGCTCTGCGCTCGATGACCAGCTCGCTCTACAACCGCATCGAGGCGATCGAGCGCTTCGCCGCCGACGTGGCGCACGAGCTCAAGAACCCGCTGACCTCGCTGCGCTCGGCCGTCGAGACCCTGCCGAGGGCGAAGCGCCCCGAGGATGTCGAGCGGCTCAACGCCATCATCCAGCACGACGTGCGCCGCCTCGATCGGCTGATCTCGGACATCTCCAACGCCAGCCGCCTCGATGCCGAGCTGGCGCGCGGCACCTCCGAGCCGATCGAGCTCGACAAGCTCTGCGACGCCATGGTCGCCATCCAGAAGGACCTCGCCGCTTCCCGCGAGGTGAACGTCGTTCTGGAAAAGCACCAGGGCCGCTTCCCGGCGACCGTCATGGGCCACGACAGCCGGCTGGCGCAGGTGTTCAACAACCTCATCGACAACGCCGTGAGCTTTTCTCCTAAGGACAGCACGGTGACGGTGTCGATCGCGACCAGCGACGACAAGGTCGTCACCACCGTCAAGGACGAGGGCCCGGGCATCCGCGGCGACATCTCGCGCATCTTCCAGCGCTTCTACACCGACCGTCCGGACGGCGAGCATTTCGGCGACCATTCGGGGCTTGGCCTCGCCATCTCCAAGCAGATCATCGAGGCGCATCGCGGCACCATCTCCGCCGCCAACCGCACCGACCGCTCGGGCGCCGTCTTCACCGTCAGCCTGCCGCGCGTCGCCATCGACAAGCCGCAACGCCCGCGCAAATGAGCCTCGTCAACATCCACGCGACCGGGCTGGTGCTGGGCAGGACCGGACTGATCCTGCGTGGTGCGCCGGGCTCCGGCAAATCCATCCTCGCGCTCGAACTGCTCGACGAATGGGCGCTGCGCGGCGTGCCGGCGAAGCTGGTCAGCGACGACCGCATCGACATCGAGCCGACGCCCGGCGGCCTTGTCATGCACGCCCCCAGAGCGATCGAGGGGCTGATCGAGCTGCGCGGGCGCGGCATCGTCAGCCGCCCCTTCCTGCGCCGGGCGCCGCTGCATCTGGTGATCGACCTCGTCGACGGCCTCGAGCGCATGGTCGAGGAGGATGCTTTGGTCACCGCGCTCGAGGGCGTCACGCTCGCGCGTTGCCCGGTGCCGCGCGCCGGCCTGGTGGATAGTCGCCATCAGATGTTGCTGATCCGCGAGGCGCTTCGGGCACTTAGCCCAACTCCCGCAACCCGGAAAAAAACCGCTTGAAACACCTGAATCGAGGGGCAAGACTCGGCGCTTCACATCGGGGTCGGCTCCAGGACAGGGCTTCCCGCTCGGTGCAGTCGCGTCAGGGGGCTGGCGCGTTTGGGGATGGTGGATGATCGGTCTGGTTCTGGTGACGCATGGAGCGCTCGCCGTCGAGTTCAAATCCGCCCTCGAGCATGTGGTCGGCCCGCAGGAACAGGTCGAAACCGTGTGCATCGGTCCCGATGACGACATGGAAGCGCGGCGCGAGGACATCATCGCCGCCGTCGAGAAGGCCAACACCGGCGACGGCGTGGTGATCCTCACCGACATGTTCGGCGGCACGCCCTCCAATCTCGCCATTTCGGTAATGAAGACCGTCGGCGCCGAGGTCATCGCCGGCGTCAACCTGCCCATGCTGGTGAAGCTCACCCGCGTCCGCTCCGACCTCGAGATCAAGCAGGCGGTCACCATGGCCGCCGAGGCCGGGCGGAAATACATCAATGTCGCCAGCGAGTCGCTTGGCGGCTGACCCGTTTCCGGCATACAGTTTTGCTCATGGATGCTGCGGCGAATGCCGGCCGGGCGCTGGCGCAACAACTCACCATCGTCAACCGCAAGGGCCTGCACGCCCGCGCCTCGGCGCGCTTCGTGCGCATGGCCGAATGCTTCGACGCCGACATCAAGGTCACCCGCGACGGCACCACCGTTTCCGGCGGGTCAATCATGGGACTCATGATGCTGGGAGCCGGACCGGGCAGCACCATTCTCGTGCAAGCCACTGGCAAGCAGGCCCGCGAAGCGCTGGATGCCATCACCATCCTCGTCGAAAACGGCTTCGACGAAGACAATGAAGGTGTCGGCGCGACGGACTGAAGGCCCAGCGCGGGTATCATCCGCTAGCATATAAAGCTTTCTTTATATCACCTTGCCCGCTGGCGCGTCCGTCTCTATAAGGCGCCGCACACGCATCCCGGAGACATGCAATGGCCGACTACGCCGTCAAAGACATTTCGCTCGCCGACTATGGCCGCAAGGAAATCGGCATGGCCGAGATCGAGATGCCCGGCTTGATGGCCATCCGTGAGGAATTTGCCGCCGCGCAGCCGCTCAAGGGTGCACGCATCGCCGGCTCGCTGCACATGACCATCCAGACCGCCGTGCTGATCGAGACGCTGGTGGCGCTCGGCGCCGATGTCCGCTGGGTGAGCTGCAATATCTTTTCGACCCAGGATCACGCCGCCGCCGCCATCGCCAAGGCTGGCATTCCGGTGTTCGCCCACAAGGGCGAGAGCCTCGAAGAATACTGGGCCTTCACCGACCGCATGATGGATTGGCCGGGCGGGCAGACCCCCAACATGATCCTCGACGATGGCGGCGATGCCACCATGCTGGTCCTCACCGGTGCCAAGGCCGAGCAGGACCCGTCCATCCTCGCCAAACCAGCCAATGAGGAAGAAGAGATCTTCTTCGCCACCATCAAGGCGCGCCTCGCCAAGGATCCGAATTTCTATTCGAAGATCCGCGCCAATATCCGCGGCGTCTCCGAAGAGACCACCACCGGCGTGATGCGGCTCTATCAGCTCCAGGAAAAGGGCGAGCTGCCCTTCCCGGCGATCAACGTCAACGACAGCGTCACCAAGTCCAAATTCGACAACAAATACGGCACCCGGGAATCGCTGGTCGATGCCATCCGCCGCGGCACCGACGTGATGCTGGCCGGCAAGGTGGCGATCGTCTGCGGCTATGGCGACGTTGGCAAGGGCTCGGCTGCCTCGCTGCGCGGCGCCGGCGCCCGTGTGCTGGTCACCGAAATCGATCCGATCTGCGCGCTGCAGGCGGCGATGGACGGTTTCGAGGTGGTGACGCTCGAGGACGCGGCGCATCGCGCCGACATCGTGGTGAGCGCCACCGGCAACAAGGACATCATCACCGTCGACGCCATGCGGCAGATGAAGGACATGGCCATCGTCTGCAACATCGGCCATTTCGACAACGAGATCGATGTCGCGGGCCTGCGCAATTTCAAATGGACCAACGTCAAGCCGCAGGTCGATCTGGTCGAGCTCGCCTCGGGCAAGCGCATCGTGCTGCTGTCGGAGGGCCGGCTCGTCAACCTCGGCAACGCCACCGGCCATCCGAGCTTCGTGATGTCGGCGTCCTTCTCCAACCAGACGCTGGCGCAGATCGAACTGTGGACCAACGGCAAGTCGCTCGAGCACAAGGTGCACGTGCTGCCCAAGCGCCTCGACGAGAAGGTGGCCGAGCTGCATCTCGCCAAGCTCGGCGCCAAGCTGACGCAGCTCACCAAGCCGCAGGCCGACTATATCGGCGTGCCGCAGCATGGCCCGTTCAAGTCCGACCAGTATCGCTACTGATTTTCGGCCTCGGGGCGGCGTCGCATGGCGCCGTCTCCCGCCTCAGGCTGCCACGCCGGCTGCCGAGCTTCGAGCGTTAACCAATCGTTCACTGTTCGGTCCACGGTCAATCGCCATGTTTGGCGATTTGCCCGCTGTGCACAGTGACGAGGACTCTTTTTCGCGACTCGTCGCCTCGCTATGGTTGGATGATTCGGGGGCACCCTCACAGCCCGGCGCTGCCGGGATACCGTGAGGAAGCGGTCGATGGGCGCCAGCGTTTTCCGGCGATTGAAGTGATCTGCCCCGGCGGGGCAGGTGGTGGCGGTTCAATTTACCGGAGTTTGGTGCATGCGGCCGGAGCGATTCCGGAGACGATTGGGATTCGCGCTTGGCGCTTCGGCTCCCTTGACACTTCTGACTGCCGCCCCGGCGCTGAGCCAGGGCCTGGGGACACCCAATCTTGCCAGCACCGTGCCGCTCGCCATCGCGCTGGGCGCCGGCGCCTTTGCGCTGGTGGCCCTGGCGCTGGTGCGCCGCATCGTTCGCGACAGTCGCGAGGCGCAGCGCCGTGCCACCGACCAGGTGGCGTCGTTGCGGGCCATGGTCGACGACTATGAGGCGCTGCTGTCGGGCACCGGCGAGATCACCGTGGTATGGGGCGGCCGTACCGGCAATACGCGTCTTCTGGGTCCCGCCTCCGCGGTGCTGCCGAACGGCCGCCGCGTCGAGGCGATCCTCGATTTCGACACCTGGCTGAACGAGCAGGACGCGGCCCTGCTGGCCAGTCGGGTCAACGATCTGCGCAGCGGCGGGCAGGGCTTCGATGTGGTGCTGCCAGCCCGCGACGGCCGCCAGATGCGGGTCATGGGCTGGGCTCTGGGCGCCGGCGCCGCCATGCGCGTGCGCCCCACGCTGCACCAGCCCGACGCACGCCCTGCCAATCGCACCGACGATGTCGCCGCGGTGCTGGCGGCCCTGCCGGACCCCGCTGTGCTGTTCGGCGATGGCCGCAAGGTGGCCTTCGCCAATCCCGCCTACGAGGCGCTGGCCCGGGGCCAGGCGGTGCCGGTCGCCGACCTCGCCGCCGCGCATGGACTCGATCTGGTTGAGGTGGCGCTGCCGATTGGCCGCATCGGCTATCTGCGGCAAAGGCCGGTACCGGCCAAGGCCGCACCGGCGCAGGCCGAGGGTCTGGCGCATCTGGGCGCCATCATCGATGCGCTCGCTACGCCCATTGCCATCTTCAATGCCAGCCGTGAGCTGGTACAGTGCAACCGCGCTTATGCCGCGCTCTGGCGGCTCGATCCCAAATGGCTGCAGCCGGGCCTCGACGAGCGCGCGATCCTCGACAAGCTGAGGACCATGGGCATGCTGCCCGCCGAGCCCGACTACCAGGCCTGGCGCGCCAAGCACCTGCAATCCTACACCATCAAGGCGCCGCGCGAGAGCGACCCCTGGTACCTGCCCGACGGGCGCGTGGTGCAGGTGATCTCGGCGCCGGCCGGCCCGCAGGGCGGCGTCATCTATGTCTTCGAGGACATCACCGACCAGCTCAAGCTCAAGAGCCAGCACCGCACCCAGATCGACGTGCAGCGCTCGACCCTCAACGCGCTGACCGAGGGCGTTGCGGTGTTCGGCACCAATGGCCGGCTGACGCTCTCCAATCCGCGCCTGTCGACGCTGTGGAAGCTGCCGACCAACCTGCTCGAGACCAATCCGCACATCGACCAGATCGTCGAAGCCGTGGGCCGCGTCCTGCCCGAGGATGGCGCCAGCCTGTGGCGCAACCTCAAGCGCGGCATCGTCGACCTCAACCCCACGCGCACCGACACCAGCGGCCGCATCACCCGGGCCGACGGCCGCATGCTGGACTACGCCATCACCCGCCTGCCGGACGGGCAGACGATGATGACCTTCGTCGACGTCACCGAAAGCGCCAACTACCAGCGCGTACTGACCGAGCGCAACGAGGCGCTGATCACCGCCGACCGGCTGAAGGACGCCTTCGTGCAAAACGTCAGCTACGAGCTGCGCAGCCCGCTCACCAACATCATCGGCTTTGCCGACCTGCTGGCGTCGGAGGCGGTCGGTCCGCTCAATGACAAGCAGAAGGCCTACACCGACTATATCCGCGCCTCGTCGGTGACGCTGGGCGTGCTCATCGACAACATCCTCGATCTCGCCACGGTCGATGCCGGCATCGCCGAGCTGCAGCCCGAAGCGCAGGACGTGCCGGCGCTGATCGAGAAGGCGCGCGCCGGCCTGGCCGCCACCTTCCCGGAGGTCGACGGCGAAAAGCCGCTCAACATCCGCGTCGAGATCCCCGACGCCCTGCCGCCGCTCTATGCCGACGGCACCCGCATCGTGCAAATCCTCTACAACCTGCTGTCGATGGCGGCGCGCTTCTCCGAACCGGGCGGGCTCGTGACGCTGACGGCGGTTTCGCGCGGCGGACGGATGCTGTTCACCGTCGAGGACGAGGGAGCGCAGACCAGCGAGCAGATGCGGGCCGCGCTCAGCGATCGCGGCGACGCCTCGGGCCGCCAGCGCGGCGTCGGGCTTGGCCTCGCCATCGTGCGCAGCTTCGTCAGCCTGCATGGCGGCACCATCAGCGTGGAGCGGCGCGAGCCGCGGGGCAGCCGCGTGGTGGTGAGCCTGCCGCTGAAGGCCGCCATCGCCGCTCCGACGGCGGCGGAATAGGCATCGCCGCCGGCCTTGTGCTAGTGCTCGGGCATGGGAATCGAGCGCATCTTTCTGGCGGACGACGCGGCCACCGCGGCGCTTGGCGCACGCCTCGCCGCGCTGCTTCGGCCGGGCGATACGGTGCTGCTCGAGGGAGGCCTCGGAGCCGGAAAAACCACGCTGGCACGGGCACTTATCCGGACGCTGACGAACGATGCGGCGCTCGACGTGCCGTCCCCGAGCTTCGCCCTGGTGCAGCCCTACGAGACCCCCGACGGGGTGCCGGTCCTGCATGCCGACCTCTACCGGATCGGCGATCCGCGCGAGGTCGACGAACTCGGCCTGTTCGACCGCCCCGACGCCATCGTGCTGGTCGAATGGCCCGAGCGCGCCCGTGACACACTGTCAGGTTCTCTCCGGTCGGTGACGCTGTCCATCCCTGACACACGCACGGGGCGTGTCGCGGAGGTCGCATGGTGAGCCGGCGCGGCCTCTGGTCGATCCCGCCCAACGCGGCCTTCCTGCCGATTCTCGTCGACAAGGTGCTCGACGGCACCCTGTTGTCCGGGTGGGACAGGACCGGGCCGTTCTGGCTTGCGGACGTGACCATCATCCTGCCGACGCGACGGGCGCGGCTGCATCTGGCCGAGCTGTTCGCGACCCGGCTGGGCGGCGCGGCGCTGCTGCCCGACATCCGCACCTTCGGCGGCGAGCCGGGCGAGGAGGAGCCGTTCCTGCCGCCCATCGACGCGCCGGTGGCGCCGCCCGCCGCAAGCCTGATCGAGCGGCGGCTGGTGCTGTCGCGGCTGGTCGCGGCCTTCGCGCAGCGCGCCGACGGCTTCGCCTCGCCGCCCAATGCGGCGGAAATCTTCTGGCTCGCCGATTCGCTCGGCACGCTGATCGACGATTTCACCATCGAGGATGTGCGGCGCGAACGGCTCGGCGACCTGGTGCCCGAGGAGCTCGCGGCGAACTGGCAGCAGGTGCTGGCCTTCCTCGACATCGCGCTCGAGGCGTGGCCGGCCTATCTGCGCGCCACCGGCCGCACCGATGCCGCCGCGGCGCGCAACGACCGCCTGCGGCGGCAGGCCGATACGGCGCCGCTGCTCTATGGCGAGCGGCCGGTGATCGCCGCCGGCACCACCGGCTCGATCCCCGCGACCGCCGAGCTGCTCAGGGCCATCGCCGCCCTGCCGCGCGGCGCGCTGGTGCTGCCCGGGCTCGACACCAGCCTCAGCCCCGAGCAGCACAAGCTGCTGCTCGACAGCGACACCCTGCACGGGCATCCGCAATACGGCCTCGCAACGCTGCTGCGCCGGCTCGGCGCCGGCATTGCCGACGTCGAGGATCTGGCGCCGGCGACCGAACGCACGCGCCTCGTGCGCGCCGCGCTGGCGCCGGCGGCGCAGACCGAGCATTGGGAGCGCGAGCGGCAGGCGCTCGCCATCGACGCGGCGCTCGCCGGCGTCGGCGTCATCGCCGCGCCCAATGCCGATATCGAGGCCCGCGCCGTGGCGCTGGCGGCGCGGCAGGCGGTCGCCGAGGGGCGGAGCGTCGGCATCGTCACGCGCGACCAGA
This sequence comes from Devosia sp. 67-54, assembly GCF_001899075.1. GTDB lineage: Bacteria > Pseudomonadota > Alphaproteobacteria > Rhizobiales > Devosiaceae > Devosia_A. The sequence continues at coordinate 318,885 of NZ_MKVA01000011.1, forward strand.
CGCTGGCCCGGCGCATCGCCGCCGAGCTGCGCCGCCACGGGATCAACGTCGACGATCCCGCCGGAACGCCGCTCTACCAGTCGAGCGCCGGCCGGCTGGCGCGGCAGGTGCTGGCGGTGGCGACGGAGAAATTCGCCCCGGTCGATCTCGTTGCGCTGCTGCGCAACGCCGCGGTCACCCTCGGCCGCGGCCGCGACGAGGTGCAGAAGCTGGCGACGCGGCTCGACCTCCGGCTGCGGCGCGACCGTACGCTGCCCGGCCTTGCGGGCGTGCTGCCGCTCGCGAAGGAAGACGACCTGCGCGCCCTGCTCGACGCGCTGGGCCTGGCGCTGGCGCCGATCTGCGATCTGGTCGCGGCGCCCGAGATCGAGGCCGGACAACTGGCGTCGGCGCTCGATGCGGCGCTGACGGCGCTGGTCGATGGCGCCGATGTGCCGGGCCTGCTCGAATTGCGCCAATGGGCGCGCGACCTTGCGGCCGGCCCCGATGCCGGTCCGCGCTTCCGGCCGGTCAATCTCGACGGCGTGCTGCAGGCGCTGATGCAGGCCGTCAAGGTGCCGCCCGGCCAGCGCCGGCGCGACGACGTGCACATCTGGGGCGAGCTCGAGGCGCGGCTGATGAACCCCGATCTGACGATCCTCGCCGGCCTCAACGAGGACATCTGGCCGGCGCCCGCCGATCCCGGCCCGTGGATGAGCCGGCAGATGCGGCTGGGCGTCGGGCTCGAGCCGCCCGAGCGCCAGCAGGGGCTTGCGGCGCACGATTTCGAGATGGCCTTCGGCAATGCCGAACTGCTCGTCGCCTACGCCACCCGGCTCGGCACCGCGCCGGCGCTGCCCTCGCGCCTGCTGCAGCGGCTCGACGCCTTTGTCGGCGATGACGCCGCCCGGGCGCTGCGCGCCCGCGGCGACATCTGGCTGCGCCAGGCGGCGGCCATCGACTTCACCGGCCTGCCGCAACCGGCGCGGCGGCCCGAGCCGCGCCCTCCGGCCGCCCTCCGGCCGCGCCGGCTGCGCGTCACCGAGGTCGAAACGCTGCTGCGCTCGCCCTACGACATCTACGCCCGCTATGTGCTGCACCTCGAACGGCTGGAGCCGCTCGGCGCCGAGCCGGGGGCGCGCGAGCGCGGCACCATGATCCACAAGGTGTTCGAGCAGTTCGTCGCTCGTGGGCTGAATTTTTCGGCGCCCGGCGCCGCGGCGCAGCTCGAGGCCATGGCGGTCGAACAGTTCGGCGCGCTCGAAAGCATCGCCGAACGGCGCGACATCTGGATCAAGCGCTTCAACCATGCCGCCGAGCTGTTCCTGCTGTGGGAGCAGGAGCGGCACGGCCGCATCGCCTCGCGCACCGCCGAGATCACCGGCGAATGGACCTTCCCGCTGCTCCAGAACTTCGTTCTGGCCGGCAAGGCGGACCGCGTCGACCGGCGCACCGACGGCCGGCTCGAAATCCTCGACTTCAAGACCGGCGGCGTGCCGGCGCCCGCCGACATGAAGAATTTCGAGGCGCCGCAATTGCTGCTCGAGGCGGCGATGGCCGCCGCCGGAGTGTTTCCCGGCGTCGCCCCCGCCGATACCGCCGAGCTCACCTATATCAAGATCGGCCTAGGCCCCAACGCCTTCGTGGTGCGCCCGTTCAGCCTGCGCAAGGGCATGTCGCTGATGGACGCCGTGGACGCCATGTCGCGCCGCGTGCAGGCGCATATCGAGGCATTCCTGATCCGCGACGATCTGGCGATGGTGCCGCGACTGAAGCCGCGCGACGTCGGGCTGCGGCACTCTCCCGGACCCTACGACCATCTGGCGCGCACCGACGAGTGGACGCTGATTTCGGGGGTCGACGACCCGTGACCCGCCGCTACCTCAAGCCGCTCCCCGAGCGCATCATCGCCAGCCAGCGCCGGGCCTCGGACCCGACGCAATCGGTGTGGGTGACGGCCAATGCCGGCTCGGGCAAGACGCATGTGCTGACCGAGCGCGTGCTGCGGCTGCTGCTGAGCGAGGTGAAGCCCGAGCAGATCCTCTGCCTCACCTACACCAAGGCGGCGGCGGCGGAGATGCGCGGCCGCATCGGCGGCAATCTCGCCAGATGGGCCGTCGTCGAGGACAGCGAGCTGCGCCGGACGCTGGGCGACCTGACCGGCGCGCCGCCGTCGGCGGCCATGCTGTCGAGCGCCCGCACGCTGTTCGCGCGCGCGCTCGAAACCCCCGGCGGCCTGCGCATCCAGACCATCCACGCCTTCTGCGAGGCGGTGCTGCACCGCTTCCCGCAGGAGGCGGGCGTGCCCTTCGACTTCACCGTGCTCGAGGAGCACGAGCGCGACGGCATGCTGCGCGAGGCGCGCGAGGCCGTGCTGGCCACGGGTCTGCGCGGCGGCGCCCATGCCGGGGCGGTGGCGACGCTGTTCGACATGCTGAGCGACTTCCAGATCGAGACGGCGATCGTCGAGGCGCTCGGCCAGCAGCGCGTGCTGCGCCACGTGCTGGCCGACCCCGTCCGCGCCCGGCGCAATCTGCGGCACCTGCTGCAGGTCGGGCCGGGGCCGCTGCGCGAGGCGGTGCTGACCGAGATCGCCGAAGGCTACGGGCCGAGCGCCGCCGACCATCGCGCCGTGTTCGAGCTGGCCGCGCCCGGCCCGGACGGCGACGAGTTCGTCGACCGGCTGGCGCGCATCGACCCCGAGCGGCCGGACTGCGACCTGCTGCTCGCGGCCTACCTGACGCAGACCGGCACGGCGCGGAAGATCCTGCTCAAAAAGCCGGTCGCGCTGCTGATCCCCGACGTGGCGCAGCGCCTCCTGGACGAGGCGGCGCGGCTCGAGCGGCTGCGGCTCGAGCTGACGCGCGCCGAGCTGGTCGAGCGCAGCGAGGCCATGCTCGACATCGTCGGCGCCATTGCGGCGAGCTACGACGCCAGGAAGCGGACGCGCTCGCTGCTCGATTTCGACGATCTGATCGAACGGCTCGACGCGCTGCTGCGCAACCCGCGGCACGGCGACTGGGTGCGCTACAAGCTCGACAGCGGCATCGACCACATCCTGGTCGACGAGGGGCAGGACACCAACCCGCAGCAATGGGCGGTGGTCGAGGCGCTGGTCGACGAATTCTTCGCCGGCCAGGGCGTGGCACGGCGCACCAGAACGCTGTTCGCCGTCGGCGACCAGAAGCAGTCGATCTTCTCGTTCCAGGGCGCCGATCCGCGGGTGTTCGTCGATCTGGGCCGCAAGACCTATTTTTCGGCGCGCAGCGCCCGGGTGGAGTTCGAGGCGCTGCCGCTGCGCGACAGCTTCCGCACGCTGCCCGAGGTGCTGGCCGCCGTCGACCGCGTCTTCGCCCGGCCCGATCTGCACGAGGCGGTGCTCGAAGAGGTGGCGGTCGAGCACCAGACGGCGCGCGCCGAGACCGGCGGCCGGGTGACGCTGTGGCCGCCGCTGCGCGACGTCGCCGACGAGGCCGATCCCGACGCCTGGCCGACCACGCCGCCGCAGCAGCAGACGCAGGGCGCGGCGCGCCGCGTCGCCGAACGGATCGCGCGCGAGATCAAGGGCTGGATCGACGCCGGCCGGCATCTCGGGCCGCGCGGCCGGCCGGTGACGGCCGACGACGTGCTGATCCTGGTGCAGGTGCGCAGCGTGCTGTTCCACGAGATCATCCGCGCTCTGGTGCAGGCCGGCCTGCCGACGCCGGGGGCCGACCGGCTGGCGGTCACCACCCATATCGGCGCGCTCGACCTGATGGCGCTGGGCGACGTGCTGTCCAACCCCGCCGACGATCTGCAGCTCGCCGCGCTGCTGCGCTCGCCGCTGTTCGACATTTCCGAGGACGAGCTGGCGGCGGTGGCGCAGCCGCGCGCCGCCCGTGAGTGGCTGTGGCACGCGCTGAAACGCTCTTCCAGCGCCGCGGTGCGGGCGGCGCAGCAGACGCTGCACGAGTGGCGCCGGCGCCTCGATTTCGAGCGGCCCTTCGAGTTCTACAGCGACGTGCTCTATCGCGAAGGCGGCCTCAGGAAGCTGCGCGCCCGCTTCGGCGCCGAGATCGACGACGTGGTGGCGCAGTTCCTCGACCTGGCGCTGGCGCACGAGCAGGCGCCGCAGCCCTCGCTGCTCGGCTTCCTCGCCGAATTGCGCTCGCGCGAGGTCACCATCAAGCGCGAGCTGGGCGAGGCCGGCGGCGTGCGGGTGATGACCGTGCATGGCGCCAAGGGGCTCGAGGCGCCCATCGTCATCCTCGCCGACGCGGCGAGCACCGAGGAGGGACGCGACCGGCGCGCCATCTTCATGCGCGAGGCGCCGCTGTTCATCCATGCCTCCAGCAAGGAGGCGCATGTCGGCGAGACGCTGCAGCTGCGCGACGAGGCGCTGGCGGCGCAGCGCATGGAATATTGGCGCAAGCTCTACGTGGCCATGACCCGCGCCGAGGACGAGCTCTACGTCACCGGCACGCTGACCCGGCAGGGCAAGCTCGAGGGCACCTGGTACGAGGCGGTCGAGCAGGCGCTGCGCCCGGTGGCCGAGAGCGTGCACGATGGCGAGGGCGCCGAGACGGCGCTGGTCTATCCGCGGCTGGCGGACGGGACGGCGGACGCCGGCGCCGCACCGGCTGTTCCGGCGGCGCCGGCGCCGCTGCGCCTGCCCGAGCTGCCGACGCACCGGCCGCGGCGCATCGTGCGGCCGTCGACGGCCTTCGCCGAGGCCGACGCCGCGCACGCGCTCGCCACCCCCGCCGAGCGGCTGGGCGATCCGCGCGACCCCGAGGCGGCGCGGCAGGAGGGCATTGCGCTGCATGCGCTGCTGCAGCATCTGCTCAAGGTGCCCGAGGCCGACTGGCCGACGGTGTCGGCCAAAGCGCTCGCCGTGCTGCTGCCGGGGCGGCCCAAGGCGCATGCCGAGCTCGCGCGCCGGGCCTGCTCGATCCTCACCCGGCTCGACCTGGTGCATCTGTTCGGACCCAATTCGCGCGCCGAGCTGCCGATTCTGGCGCGCGGCACGCGCCACGGCGTCCCCGTCACCATCGCCGGCCGCATCGACCGGCTGGTGGTGGAGCCGGACCGCGTGCTGGTGGTCGACTTCAAGTCCGACGCCGCGCCGCCGGCGACGCCCGCCGGCGTGCCCGAGGCCTATCTGGCGCAGCTCGGGCTCTATGCGCTGTTCGCAGGCCAGCTCTTCCCGGGACGGGCCGTGGACGCGGCCATCCTGTGGACGAGTTTGGAATCATTGATGATTCTGCCGCCGGGGCGGTTGCGGCAGGCGGTTTCCGGCTTCACCATAGGGTGATACACATTGCGGCGTCGCTGGACTCTTCCTAGCTTTTGGATCACACAAACGCCGCTTTCTTGGAAGGCGACATCCCAAAGGGAATTCTTCATATGACAAACCACGTTTCCGACGCCAATTTCGGCGAGGAAGTCCTTTCGTCCAAGGAGCCGGTGCTCGTCGATTTCTGGGCCGAATGGTGCGGCCCGTGCCGGGCCATCGCGCCGGTGCTCGAGGAACTCGCCACCGAGCTCGAGGGCAAGGTGAAGATCGTCAAGCTCAACGTCGACGAGAACCCCTCGACCACCGTGAAGTACGGCGTCCGCTCGATCCCCACCATGATCCTGTACAAGGGCGGCGAGGCGGTCGACATGAAGATCGGCGCCGGCACCCCCAAGGCGGGCCTCAGCAAATGGCTCGAGAGCCACGCCGCCTGAGCTGTCGCAGTCAAGGCAATCGAAAACGCCGTCGGGTGATCCCCGGCGGCGTTTTCGTTTTGAGGCACCGCCGGATGCGCAGGCGGCAGCTATGCCCGCTGCCGCTTGCGTGGCCGCGGCGGCGGGCTGGCGCGGGCCGCCTCGACGGCGCCGGCGATCAGCTCGCGGATGAGGTCGGCGTCGGGGCTGGCGTAGCGGACCAGGACGATGGGGTAGCCGGCGTAGTGCGGCGTCTCGAAAAAGCTTTCGGGGTGGGCGGCGAGCAGCATCTGCTTGGTGCTCGGCTCGAGCCGCAGGGCGAAGGCCTCGTGCGGCTCGTGGCCGACGAACAGGACGCCGTTGCCGTTGGCCTTGACGCAGGGCTTGCCGTAGCTGGTCGAGCGCTCGGTGCCGGGGAGGGTGAGGGCATACGCCATCGCCTCGTCGAAAGTCATCGCCGCTGCCTCCGTTTCCCTCCGGGACTGCCAGAGCTTCGCGGTCGGAATGGGGCAAAGATGCTATGGCGTCATAGCATCGCGCGGCCGGCGCGTGTCCGGCGCCCGCATCCCGGGTTTGTCCTCTCCTCCGGGGCTGCCCGGAGGTGATATGGCATCATAGTATCGTGCGGCTGGGCGTTTTGACTTCCGCACCGCCCCCGACTCGCCTAGCATTCATCGGCAATCAACGATGGAGAGAACCGTGGGCCAGTTGGTGTCGGATGCCGATTTCGGGCGCGAGGTGCTGGAGGCCAAGGGCCCGGTGCTGGTGGATTTCTGGGCCGATTGGTGCCCGCCCTGCAAGGCCATGGACCCCATCCTGGACGATCTGTCGGTGGAGCTCGACGGTCGCGTGAAGATCGTCAAGCTCGACGTCGAGACCAATCCGTCCACCGTCGTCACCTACAATGTGCGCGCCATGCCCACGCTGATGCTGTTCAGGGACGGCGAGCCGGTCGACATCAAGGTCGGCTACGGCCCCTCGCGCGCCCAGCTCACCAAATGGCTGGAGACCTTCGCCTGACGCCGAGCCCACGCTACACTCCCGGAAAACGGGGGAAAATCCATGCGTGACGCGCAGTTGGCGGCAGCGCCGTTCCATCTCGATGCCGACGGCATCGCCTGGGTGCGGCAGACGCTGGCGCGGCTGACGCCGGACGAGCGGATCCGGCAATTGTTCAATCTGCGCTCGGCCGGCGACGATCCGGCCCTGCTCGCGGCGCAGCAGGCGTTCCGGCCCGGCAGCATCACCCGCCAGGCCGGCGCCGACTGGGCCGCCGAGCGGGCGCTGGTCGCCGGCTTCAACGCCGCGGCGCCGGTGCCGCTGCTGGTTTCGGCCGACCTCGAGGGCGGCCGCATGAGCCTGCCGGGCGGCGGCGAATTTCCCAATCCGCTGGCGCTCGCCGCCATCGACGATCCGGCGCTGACCGGCGCCGTCAGCACCGCCATGGCGCGCGAGGCGCAGGCGGTCGGCATCAACTGGTCGTTCACCCCGGTGCTCGACATCAATGCCAGGTTCAGGAGCGCCATCGTCGCCACCCGCGGCTTCGGCAGCGATATCGACACCATCGAGCGGCACGCGCTGGCGCAGCTCACGGCCTTCCAGCAGAACGGCGTGGCCGTGGCGGTCAAGCACTGGCCCGGCGAAGGGTTCGACGACCGCGACCAGCACCTCGTCACCACCGTCAATCCGCTCAGCATGGACGACTGGGAGGCGTGCTTCGGCCGCCTCTACCGCGCCGCCATCGCGGCGGGGGCGCTGAGCGTCATGTCGGCGCACATCGCGCTGCCCGCCTTCGTGCGCGAACGCAACCCCGACGCCGGCGTCGAGCTCTACCGGCCCGCCTCGCTGAGCCGCGACCTCAACGAGGAGCTGCTGCGCCGCCGCCTCGGCTTCAACGGCCTGATCGTCTCCGACGCCACCGGCATGGCCGGCCTCAAGGCCTGGTCGCGCCGCGCCGACTATCTGCCCGAACTGGTCGCCGCCGGCTGCGACGTGATCCTGTTCGTCGACGACATGCAGGCCGATCATCGCTACATCGCCGACGCGCTGGCCGACGGCCGGCTGAGCCGGACCCGTGTCGACGAGGCCGTGACCCGTATCCTGGCGATGAAGGCGGCGCTCGGCCTGCACCGCGGGCCGCAGGCCGCGCCGAGCATCGACATCGCGGCGCATCGGCGTCTTGCCGCCGAGGCGGCGCGGCGCGCCCCGACGCTGGTCAAGGACATTCAGGCGCTGCTGCCGCTCGATCCGCGGCAGCACCGGCGCGTGCTGGTGTTCTCGACCGGCATCGTCCTTCCCTTCGCGCCCCGCCCGCTGCCCTTCGCGCTGCCCGACCTGCTCAAGGCCGAGGGCTTCGAGGTGACGATGGCGGCGCCGGGCCAGCGCGTCGCGCCCGGCGATTACGACCTCGTCCTCTATCTGTTCGGCGAGGAAACGCTGCTGACGCGCGGCCACATCTTCCTCGACTGGCTGCGCCTCACCGGCGATTTCGTCAGCGCCATGCAGCGCTACTGGAGCGAGACTCCAACGCTGCTGATCTCGTTCGGCTATCCGTATTATCTCTACGACGCCCCGCGGGCGCCGACCTACGTCAATGCGTATTCGACGACGGAGACGATGCAGCGCGCGGTGGTGCAGGCCCTGCTGGGCCGGCAGGACTGGAACACGCATTCGCCCGTGGACCCGTTCGCCGGGGACGAGCAGGCGAAATATTAGGCTGACGCCGGATCCGGCGCGTGTGGCCCCCACCCCCACCCCGCAAGGGGGAGGGGAGCGCGACTGCAACATCGGCGATTGCGGTTCCATCGCCCCCCTCCCCTCTGCGGGGAGGGGTTGGGGGTGGGGGCAAAGTGAGCCGGCTGCTGCCATCTGCTCAGGCCGGCAGCGTGCCGTTGCGCGCAGCATCGCTGCGCACTGGACCATCATTCCATCAGCCTGGTCCCCTCGCCCCTGAAGGGGCGAGGGTAGCGCAGCTTCGGAGCACAGCGACGTAGCGGAGCTGGGTGAGGGGTGCGGTGGTGAACCTTGCGCGTTGCGGGCCGCATCGCTTGAGCCGAGAGATCGCACCCCTCACCCGGCTTCCAGGCTCGCTGCGCTCGCCAAGGCGCCGACCTCTCCCCTGAAGGGGCGAGGTGAGGCTGACTGTAAAATGGTGGTCTACTCCGGCGGGGTGCCGTTGCGGGCGAGCACGTCGCCGGCGAGGTAGAGCGAGCCGCAGATCACCACGCGGGCGTTCGGCACCTCGGCGGCATCCCGCAGCGCCGACAGCACCGACCGGCAGGCTTTCGACGGCAGTCCGTGCGACAGGCCGGCGTCGGCGATGGCGCGCGCCGGCCAGGAATTGGGCTCGCCCGGAATGCCGAGGCCCAGCACCCGCGGCGCCATCGGCTTGAACGGCGCGAGGAAGTCGGCCGGCGGCCGGGTGTTCATCATGCCGACGATCAGAACGAGGTTCTTTTTGCGCCGTGCCTGCATCTCCTCGAGCGACAGCGCCAGCGCCGCCGCGCCATGGGCGTTGTGGCCGCCATCGAGCCAGAGCTCGGCGCTTCTGGGCAACAGCGCGCGCAATCTGCCGGTGAGCGGCTGCAATCGCGCCGGCCACACGACGTGGCGCAGCCCCGCCGCCATCTGCGCCTCGCTGACCGGCAGGCGGAAGTGCCGCACCGCCGCGACGGCGAGCGCCGCATTGTCGTATTGATGGTGGCCGCGCAGGGCGGGCGGCGGCAGATCGAGCAGGCCGGCCTCGTCCTGGTAGATCAGCCTGCCGTCCTGCGGGAAGCCGTCATAGTCGCGGCCCTGAACGAAGGGGGTGATCTTGAGCTTCGCCGCGGCGCGCTCGATGGTGTCGAGGCCCTCGTCGCGTTGCCGGCCGATCACCGCCGGGCTGCCGCGCTTCAAGATGCCGGCCTTGTTGGCGGCGATCTCGGCGATGGAATTGCCCAGATACGCCATGTGGTCGTAGTCGACCGGGGTGATGATCACCCCGGCGGGGTGGTCGACGATGTTGGTCGAATCGAAGCTGCCGCCCATGCCCACCTCGAGCAGCAAATAGTCGGCCGGCGTTTCGGCGAACAGCTTCAGCGCCGCCGAGGTGGTGATCTCGAACTGCGTGATCGGCTGGCCGGCATTGATGCGCTCGACCGCTTCCAGCATGGCGTTGAGCCGGCGCGAGCCGACCAGCTCGCCGGCCAGCCGGATGCGCTCGTTGAAGCGCACCAGATGCGGCGAGGTGAAGACGTGCACGCGCTTGCCCGCCGCCTCCAGCATGGCGCGCAGATAGGCCACGGTGGAGCCCTTGCCGTTGGTGCCGGCGACGTGGATCACCGGCGGCAGCTGCCGCTCCGGATGGCCGAGCTCGGCCAGGAGCCGCCGCTCGCGGTCGAGCTGCAGATCCATGAAACGGGGATAGAGCGCCGTCAGGCGCTTGAGGATGGCATCGGTGCGGGACATGCAGAATCGCCCAGGAACGGATGGGTAATAGCACCGGCGCGGCAACAATCCAGAGGCGCGGTGGGGGATGTGGGGGAGCGGCCCCGGTGGGGGCGGTCGCGCCCTCGCGCCTATTCCGACGCGGCTTGCGTCACCGGGCCTTCGAGGTCGTCGTCGTTGGCGGTGCTGGTGGGCAGCGGCACCAAAGCCGGGGCCGAGGCGAGGTCGGCGGGGGTGGCCTGTTTGGTCAGCATGGCCAGCATCGAGCCGATGGTGGAGCGCAGATTGTGGCGGTGCACCACCATGTCCACCATGCCGTGCTCGTAGAGATATTCCGAGCGCTGGAAGCCCTTGGGCAGCTTTTCGCGGATCGTCTGCTCGATCACCCGCGGGCCGGCGAAGCAGATCAGCGCGCCCGGCTCGGCGATGTGCACGTCGCCCAGCATGGCGTAGGAGGCGGTGACACCCCCGGTGGTGGGGTTGGTGAACACCACGATGTAGGGCAGGCCGGCGTCGCGCAGCCTGAGCACCGCGACGGTGGTGCGCGGCATCTGCATCAGCGACAGGATGCCCTCCTGCATGCGCGCCCCGCCCGAGGAGGCGAACAGCACGAACGGCGTCTTCAGCTCGACCGCCTTCTCGAGCCCGGTGATCACCGCCGAGCCGGCGGCCATGCCGAGCGTGCCGGCCATGAAGTCGAAATCCTGCACCGCCACGGTCACCGGCTGGCCGTAGAGCCTGCCGGTCGCCACCAGCACCGCATCGTCCATGCCGGTCTTGAGGCGGGTCTCCTTCAGCCGGTCGACATAGCGCTTCTGGTCGCGGAATTTGAGCGGGTCCTGCGCCACCTGCGGCAGCGGCACGGTGTCGTACTGCCCGCGGTCGAGGAAGGCCGTCATGCGGTCGCCGGCCTTGATCTTCATATGGTGGCCCGAGCCGGGCACCACCCACTGATTGGCCTCGAGATCGCGGTAAAACACCATCTCGCCGGATTCGGGATCCTTCACCCACAGATTTTCCGGCGTCTCGCGCTTGGTATTGCCCAGAAACGACCGGATTTTGGGGGGGAGGACGTTGTCGATCCAGCTCATGAAGGCTTCCCTTGGGGCAATGGCCGGCCCCGGTTATGGGACGATTGTGGCAATATAGGCGCGCGCGGGACAACGCGCAAATCCGGGTGCGGGGGCGCGCGGGCGGGGTGTGGATGGGCCGGCGCATCGTCGCCGGAGGCGGCGCTCGCGGGTGATGGCGGCCGCGCGGCAGCGGCGGCGCGCCGCCGTCCTCCGGCGGAGCGATCGGCACGCTCCGGCCGGGGTGACGCCGGGGCGGGCAGGCGGGTCCGGGGCCGTGCCGGGGCGCCGATCTAGAAGCCGATTCTTTCGCTTGCCACGACTTTTGAGACGTGCCTACACTGATAACGTTTACTTAAGGACATATACGGCCGACTTTTCTCGGGGGCGTCCGTGCAAGGCAATATTTTCGGCGTGGCCATCTGGCCCGCAGCAATACTGTTATGTCTTTTTTCCAACGCGGCGCTGGCGCAACAGAAGCCGGCCGTGTCCGGGCTCAACGGCAAGTTCGAATTCAGTGCGGGGGCGCTCTCGCTGCCGACGCCGGCCTTCATGGGTCGCGCCGCCGGGGCCCTCACCGTTCCGCTCGGCGACGGCTTCGGACTGCAGGCGGATGTGAGTGCGTCCACAGCCCCCGGCGTCACCGCCAGCGCCGCGTTGCATCTGTTCACCCGCGATCCGGACTCGTACCTGCTCGGCGCCTCGTTCGGGCTCGTGCGCTCGCCCGGCGCCACCATCCTCGCGGCCGGGCCGGAGGCCGAGCTCTACCGCGACCGGGTGACGGTGGAAGCCTGGGGCGGCGTCGCCATGGTGCGCCCGGCGGCGCCGGCGCCCGACCGCGTCGGCCTCTTCGCGCTGGGCACGGTGGCCTATTATCCGACCGACAATTGGCGCGTGTCGCTCGGCGTGTCGTCGCTCGACGGCTATGCGGCGCTGCAGCTGGGCAGCGAATACCTGCTCGACAGGTTCGACCTGCCGGTCGCCGTCACCGGCGAGGCGCGCCTCGGCCAGGACGGCGCCATCCGCGCGCTGGTCGGCCTCAAGACCTATTTCGGCCCCGACCCGCACAAATCGCTGCTCGCCCGCCACCGCGAGGACGATCCGGCCGACCTCGGCAGCGCGCTGTCCGCCGCGGCGGGACGGTCGACGCTGCTGGGGGCGCCACCCAAAAGCGAGGACAAGACGGCATCGGCCGATACAGCAAGCGGCGGACCTGCGCCCGGCGGCCACCCGCCGGCCACTGCCGGCGACACGCCGCCGCCCGCCAGCGGTCCGGCCGGCGATCCAGGCGATCCGCCGGGTGACTCCACCACGCCGCCGGACACCACACCGCCGCCAGATGCGCCGCCGCCACCCGACACCCCGCCACCCGACACACCGCCGCCGGATACCACGCCGCCCCCGGACACGACTCCGCCGGGCGATCTGCCGCCGCAAGGTGACGGAGGCGCGGGAACCGGGGAGGTCGGCAGCCCGACAACCAAACCAGACGACTGCTTTGGGCCGAATATCTGGTGGGACGAGGAGCTTCAGCTCTGCCAGTCGATGTAGCGCCGTCGCCGGGATGAAAAATCTGCCTGGCGCGGTCCATGCCGCCTCGGCAGCAGAAAACCGACCTGGCGCGCCTGCGACGGAAGGCGTAGGCGCCGGCCGCTGTCACGGGCTTTTCACGGAACCGTGATGTGGTATGCTCTCCCGCAGGGGAGAGGGACTTCGTCAATGGCGCGGCCATCGCAGGGCAACCTGCCGCCAGCGCGACCGCACTGCCTGTCGTGCGGCTCGCAGCATGTATTTCCGGGCATCGTCGAAACGGCGACGGGCTGCGACGTGCGGCTCAAATGCCTCGATTGCGGCTGGCATGCCGCCGCGCCTGACGTCGAGCCGCATCCCGAACATCCGTCCCGCCGCCGCGACACGCACGAGAAGCGCCGCGCCGCCCTGCCGCTCGGGGCGCTGCTGCGCGCCTCGCTCGCCATGCGGCCGCAGCCGCCGGGGGTCTGCGCCTGAGCGGTCGGGCCCCGATGGCTACCGCAGATCCTCGGCGAGGCCGATGAGCAGCCCTTCGGGCCCGCGGATGTAGCAGAGCCGATACACGTCCTGATACTGCACGATCTCGCCGACGAGCCGCGCGCCGTGCCGGTCGAGCCGGCGCAGCGTGCCGTCGAGGTCGTCCACCGCGAACATCGCGCGCAGATAGCCCAGCGCGTTGACCGGCGCGGTGCGGTGATCGGCGACCACCGGCGGCGCGAGGAAACGCGAAAGCTCGAGCCGGCTGTGCCCGTCCGGCGTGCGCAGCATGGCGATCTCGACGCGCTGGTCGCCGAGCCCGGTGACCCGCCCCGCCCACTCGCCCTCGACCATGCCCCGCCCTTCGAGCTCGAGCCCGAGCGCGCAAAAGAAGTCGACCGCCGCCTCGAGGTCGGCCACCACGATCCCGACATTGTCCATGCGCCTGAGCGCCATCGCATCCACTCCATGCTGTCGTTTGGCGGCCGGCGCCGAGAGGGCGCGCGTGGCATCCGCAAGCGGCGAGTCGCGCCCGCCGCAGCGTCACTATCGCTCATAAGGTTGAGTGGCGTCCCGCCGTCGACGAAAGCGAACCATATCCATACTCCGCAAGGGCCGGCGCGGCCACCGTGCTAGGCCTTGCTGGCTGTCGCAGGCGCCTTGCGGAGGGCCACCTGGTAGGACTTGAGGATGATGTCGGCGTCGGCGTGCCAGTCGAGAAACGTATCGATAGCCTGCTTTGGAGTGTGCTCCGGTGCCAGCTCCGGCTTCCAGCCATAGTCATCGAGCAGCATGATGCCGCCGGCGCGAAGCAGGCTCCATGATGCCAGCATGTCGATCATCACCGTATCGCGCTGATGGCCGCCGTCGACATAGATGAGGTCGAACGCCGCCTGCTCGGTGACGAGCGTTCCGAGCGCCAGGATCGACGGGCCCTTCATTTTCCGGACGCGTGCGCCGAATTGTCTGATGTTGCGATCGAAACGGTCTTCTACCTCGGGCTTCTTGAATGTGTCGGCACAGACGAGCGTGCAGTTCTCGATGTGATTGAGCCAGAACAGGGCGGACCGGCCTTCGAGGCTTCCAATCTCGAGAACGTCCTTGATGTCGCCGCGGTAGGGCTTCAACAGCGCGGCCCACACGAGCGGCCTCTGGCCAACCCAGTCGGCCACCAGGTCCTTGCCCTGGTAGTAGCTCGCAAACGGGTGGTGCCGTCCAGCCATTGCCAGCACGCGAGCTTCGAGACGCTGCGCTGCAGAAGTCGGCTTGTCCATCTTCGCGATCCCCAAGCCGTGGCAGCCAACACCCAATCCGGCGCGCGGGCAAGCGCCCGGGCACGGCGCCCGCCCCGACGCCGATCCACGCAGAAGCGCCGGCCGAAACCCCGCGCGACCACCACCGGCGCGCCTGAAGCCGGTGGGACAAGGGGAGGCGCAGCGACAAAGCCCCCGGCCTGCCGAGGGCCTTTTCTCTGGGGACATCGTGGCGACGCCGCCGACGCGGGGTGCCGACGAATCGCCTGCCCAGGTCATTGAAGAATTGGCGCGCCGGCCAGAATAGAACTGCGAACTCTTATGTGATTGAGATTGCCAGGTAATTCCACGAGGCGAATTGGCTCAAATGTCCGCTTTGCGCCAACAGCGGACGTTAGTGGTGATGCTCCTCGGGCTCGACCATTGCGAACGCCACTTCCTCGTTGTCGTTGCCGGCGGTGAGGCGCAGCTTGGCCGAGAACTCATGCGGCTCGGCGGGAGCCACAGCGCTGCGCAGCCAGTGGTGATCACCGGCAACTGGTTGCAGGTCGAGAACCTCGATGTTGCTGCCTCGCGCAATGTCGACGCGGGCACTCAGCCCTTCAGCATGCCGTGACACGCGCAACTGCATGCGCTCGCCCTCGGGCGTGTCAACGATCTGAAGCAGACCATCAGCCAGTCGGCTCGCAACCTGGATCGGCTTTGGCGCATGGTGATGCTCGCCTTCCGCCACCGGCGCCGCGATGCGGATCTGCGCGGAGGTGAGCCCGGGCATGTGGTGGAACAGCTCCTCGCGGTAGCTCTCGACGATATCGCTCGCTGCAGCGACCAGCAGCCGGTCGTCGACCTCGATGGTCGCCTCGACGTAGAGGCGATGCCCGAGCCAGCGTGCCTGCGCCTCGGTGACCTTTCTGATGCCCTTGACGTGCTCGGCGGCATGCACAATCTCGTCCACCGTTCCCGGTTCGACGCCATCGAGCATACGGGTGAGAACCGCCCGCGCCGACTGCCAGACGATGCCGAAGATCGCGACTGTGATGATGAGGCCGATGATCGGATCGGCCAGCGGGAAACCGAGCGCAACGCCGATCGCGCCCAGCACCACCGCCAGGCTGGTGAGCCCGTCGGTGCGCGCGTGATAGCCGTCGGCGATCAGCGCCGCGCTATTGATCTCGCGCCCGACGCGAATGCGAAACACCGCCACCGCCTCATTGCCGATGAAGCCGATGATACCGGCCGCAGCGACCCACCACAGTTGCGCGATCGGCCGCGGGTGGATCAACCGACCAATCGCTTCGTAGCCAGCAACAATGGCGCTCGCGAGAATGATCAGCACGATTAGCACGCCGGCGATATCCTCAACCCGCCCAAGACCATAGGTGAAACGCTTGCTGGCCGGACGACGGGCGAGCACGAACGCGACCCACAACGGGATCGCCGTGGTGGCATCGCCGAAATTGTGGATCGTGTCGGCGAGCAGGGCGACGCTGCCGCTCCAGAGCACCACCACCAGCTGGATCAGCGCGGTGATGATCATCACCACAAACGACCATTTCACGGCCCAGATGCCGCGATTGGTCGCGGCGATGCTCGGGTCGATCACGCCATGCATGTGACCATGACCGCCACCGTCACTACCGTGATCGTGTCCATGGGTCACACCGTCAACCGTTGCGGGGCTGCCGAAGCCGAACCAATCCAGGATCTTGGCGAGCATCATGTCCTCACAGGTATTTGGCCAGCACCTTGAACTCGGCCATCGCCTCGGCTTGAGTCATCTCGCCATGTTCGACGCCATCGCCGAGGCAGTGCTCCATGTGGTCCTGCACCAGCTCGCGCTTAGCGTTGGTGATCGCGCTTTCCACGGCGAACAGCTGCTGGGCGAGATCGACGCACGGTTGGCCGGCTTCGATCATGTCGATGACTTTGGCGAGATGCCCCTGCGCGCGCTTCAGACGCTTGGCGATATCGGGATGGGAGTGGTGCTTCATAGCGCGCTTTGTATCCCCCAGGGGAGGATACGGCAATTCAGAGTTTATGCAGGCAAAGCCTATTGCACATCAATCCCGCACCGATTTGCCAATCCAGCCTGAAGCGAAAGCGGCCGCCATGCAGGAATGACCGCTCTGGGCCAGAGCGGTCACTGGTTCGAAGACATTCTGAATGGCGGTAGTTTTGGCGCACCCGAGACGATTCGAACGTCCGGCCTTTGCCTTCGGAGGGCAACGCTCTATCCAGCTGAGCTACGGGTGCGTGGGAAAACGTCTAGACGACCCACGCGGCGTCGTCAAACGGCAGTTCGGGCGCGGGCTCGGCCCACAGCCGGTTGAGCTCTTCGAGGAAAAGGTCGGCCATGTCGCCGGTGTCGTCCAGCTCGGCGCTGGCGGCCATGACGGCGGCGATTCCTTCCGCGAGGCTGTCGGTAAGCTGGTCAGACTGCTGGGTTTTGTCGTTCATCACGCACGCTCCTGCTGCAACCCCCGGGGCGGAACGCTAGAGGCGCGATGCGGCGGCGGCGCGATGATTTCGGGGAGAGAATGTGGCGGGAAAGCTGGTGGTTATCCGAGCTCTGCCGATCGATCCCAAAGGGGGGCGTCCGGCCAACCGTAGTTATTTTGCGCTCTGTCCGATCGATCCCCAGAGGGATCGCTCGGCCAACCGCTGTGGGGCCTCAGAACGGCGCCGGGGCGACGTAGCGGTGCACGGCGTGGTCGGCGGGGTGGGTGAATTGCAGCATTTCGGCGTGCAGCTGCAGCCGGTCGGCGGCGGCGCGCGCCTCGCCTTCGGCGTAGAACGGGTCGCCGAGGATCGGGTGGCCGAGCGCCAGCATGTGGACGCGCAATTGGTGGGTGCGGCCGGTGAGCGGGGTGAGCTGCAGCCGGGTGACGCCGCCCTCGCGCGCCAGCACCTGCCAGCGCGTCTGGCTCGGCCGGCCGCGCTCCAGATCGACGCGCTGGCGCGGCTTGTTCTCCCAATCGGTGGCAAGCGGCAGGTCGACGAGGCCGCTGTCGCCGGCGACATCGCCCCAGACACGGGCGATGTAGTATTTTTCCACTTTGCGGTGCTCGAACTGGCTGCCGAGCGCGCCGAGCGCCGCCTTGTCGAAGGCGAGCAGCAGCAGGCCGGAGGTGTCCTTGTCGAGCCGGTGCACCACCTTGGTCTGCGGGTGCTGCCGATAGCGCGCCTGCACCCGCGCCTCGAGGCAGTCGGCAAGGCTCGGATCCTTGCCCGGCACGGTGAGCAGGCCCGAGGGCTTGTTGCACAGGATCAGCCGGTCGTCCGCGTAGACGATGTCGAGCCACGGCTCGGTGGGCGGACGGTAGTCGAAGGTGGCGGGCAGCGGCGGCATAGGGGGTCTCTCTCGCGCGCTCGCGGACGCAAAAGCGGACGCCACTTTTGCTGCTCGCGCTTTGGCGCCTCATAGCAGCCCCGGCCGGCATGCACAAAATCTGCGGTACGTGCATCATGCCCTCTTCCCTGTTCACCGGGCGCCGTTAAAGATGCGGGCCGAGGACAGCGGCGCGTCCGGCCGGACGGCGCCGCCAGCAGCAAAGCGGAGGAATTTCATGGCGGCCAGGCAGCGCATGGGCGTCGGCATCATCGGCGCCGGCAATATTTCGAGCCAGTACCTCAGGGCGATGCGCGATTTCCCGGTGCTCGACATCCGCGGCATCGCCGACATGCGGCCCGAGGTTGCGACGGCCAGGGCGGCCGAATTCGGCGTTCCGGCGGCGAGCGTCGAGGCGCTGCTCGCCGACCCCGGCATCGACATCGTGGTCAACCTCACCATCCCGCGGGCGCATGTCGAGGTGGGCCTGCGCGCCGTGGCCGCCGGCAAGCACATCTATGGCGAAAAGCCGCTGGGGGTGACTTTCGCCGACGGCAGGAAACTGATGGACGCGGCGAAGAAACGCGGCGTGCGCGTCGGCTCGGCGCCCGACACCTTCCTCGGCGGCGGGCACCAGACGGCACGCGCCGTGGTCGACAGCGGCAAGCTCGGCACCATCATCGGCGGCACCGCCTCGTTCGGCGTGCCGGGGCACGAATACTGGCATCCCGATCCGGCGTTCTACTACGACATCGGCGGCGGGCCGGTGCTCGACATGGGGCCGTATTACATCACCGATCTGGTCAATTTGCTCGGACCGGTGAAGGCGGTGCAGGCGATGAGCCTCACCCCGCACAAGCGGCGGCCGATCCGCTCGGCGCCGAAGAAGGGGCAGCTGATGCCGGTCAAGGTGTTCACCCACGTCACCGGCACGCTGCAATTCGTCTCCGGCGCGCTGGTGCAGGTGGCGCTGAGCTTCGACGTGCCCAAGCACACGCACCGGCCGATCGAGCTCTACGGCACCGAGGCGGCGCTGCAGGTGCCCGACCCCAACGCCTTCGGCGGCGAGGTGAAGCTGGCGAAGCCGCGGGCCGAAACCTGGGACGACGTTCCAGTCAAGCTGCCCTATGCCGATGCCAACTACCGCTCGCTGGGCGTGGCCGACATGGCCTACGCCATCCTAGGCAACCGCCCGCACCGGGCGAGCGGCGCGCTGGCGCTGCACGTGCTGGAAGTGATGGAGGCGTTCGCGACGGCGAGCAGATCGGGCGAGATCGTCCGCATCCGCACCCGGGTGGAGCGGCCGGCGCCGATCGCCGATTCGCTGAAGCGCGGCCGCATCGCCTGAGCGCCCGCCTTGCCGTGCCGTCCGCCGGGACGGCGCCGGAACCTCGTTCGCGCCCCCGGCGTTTGCCTCGGGATGTGAACGAAAGGAGCCGGCCATGGCCGATCGCGAAACGATTATCGACACGGGTGGCGGCGGGAGCGACGGCGGCTTCGGCGCCGGCATGATCCTCGCCATCGTATTGGTGGTGCTGCTGCTGATCGCCGGCGGCTATCTGGTGATCAACCACGGCAGCTCGGGCAGCACCGTGACGCTCGACGTCCCCAAGGTCACCGTCAACGCCAAATAGCAGACCCAGCCGACAGCGGACGGGCGGCCCTGCGGCCGCCCGTTGCCGTGCGCGTCAGGCGAGCCGCAGCCGCCGCTTCGGCATCAGCCGGCGCCACAGCAGGCCGGCCGCGACGAGGCAGAGCGGGATGGCGACGAGCGCCGGGGTCCAGCCGGCTTCGGCGCCGAACAGCACGTCGTGCATGCGCCGGCCGGGCAGCAGCGTGAAGGCGCCGGTGAGCAGCAGCGCGCCGAAATACAGCGTCACCATGGCGGCGCGGTGCCCGACGACGTCGCCGCGGCGAATGCGCCAGATGGCGACGGCGAGGCCGCCATAGGTGACGACGACGAACAGGTGGATGGGCGAGAACGGTCCGATCAGCCGGATTTCGTTGATGAACAGCGCGCTGGTCGCCACCACCAGCATCAGCCCGGCATAGAGCCGGCCGAGCGCCTTGTGCAGCGGCGTGCCCTTGCGCAGGAGCAGCACGATTGCGCCCAGCACCATCGCCGCGATGGCGGCGGTGGCGTGGATCTGCACCTGCAGCGGCGCGGCGAGAAGCGGATCGAGGCTCATGCCGGGCTCCGTCACGCCGCCGTCGGCGCCGAGGTGAAGAACACCCGCAGCCGGGCGACGGTGCGGCCGAGCACCATGGCCGAGAGCAGGCTCGAGACGAACGCCGTGACCAGGTGCACCGTCGGGTCGCCGACGAAGGCCGGGTTGATCGCGGTGGTGACGGCGAGCCCGTAGCGGAAGCCGAAGATCAGCACCACCTGTACCAGCGACCACCATTCGCCGCGCAGCCACAGCCTGCCGCCGGGCAGGCGGCGGGTGGCGCCCTCGCGCTCGAGCAGCCAGCCGCTGGTGCCGCCGACGGCGAGGCCGGCGGCCACCGCCGGCAGGATGGCGAGGCCGCCCCCGACGATGCCGCTCATGGCGGTGGCGATCATGATGGCGGGCAGCAGCAGCAGGCGCCACACCGGCACCACCCGGTCGCGGGTGCGCTGGTAGCCCATGAACACGATGAAGGCGAAGATGGCCCACACATAGGGCGGGGTGTGGGTGAGGATGCCGATGAGCAGCGGGCCGATATTGGTCACGGGGAAAACTCTCCTTGAGGCACCGCCGGCGAGGGGCCGGGCGGCTTGTGCGGCGCATGTGGCTCGCCTAAGTCAGGGCCGCAATGCGAACTTCGTGGCCGGAGCCTGCCCGTCGTGAACCGTAGAGCCCTGCAATTGGCGCTTCGTGAAATGCAGGCGGCCAGCACCGGCCGCTATTCGCGGATCGGCATGATTCTGAGCACCGTGCTGCTGGCGGTGAGCGGGCCGTTCGGCACGTTCGAGAGCTTCAACCTCGGCCAGCGCGTCGGCTATTGGGGCGTGATGGTGGTGGGCAGCTACCTGGTGGGGCAGGCGGCGTCGAGCTTCTTTCTCGAGCTGCTGCGCGAGCAGATCACCCAGAAATGGCCGCGGGTGCTGCTGGGCGGGCTGCTCGCCAGCCTGCCGGTCACCATCGTGGTGCTGCTGGTCAACGGCGTTGCCTACCAGCACATGGATCTGGCCGAGAGCCTCAGCATCTGGATGTACGCCACCATCGTGACGCTGGCCGTGGTGGTGGTGTTCGTGACCTTCAGCGAGCTGATGGCCGGGGCGCCGCCGGCCGGCGCGGCCGAGCCCGCTCCCGCCGCGACGCCGCCGCCTCCGGCCGCGCCGCAGGCCGCCATCCTCGATCGGGTGCCGCTGCCGCAGCGCGGCCGGCTGCTGGCGCTGACGGTGGAGGACCACTATGTCGACATCGTCACCGATCGCGGCAAGGCGCTGGTGCTGATGCGCCTGGCCGACGCCATCCGCGAGGCGGCGCCGGTGCCCGGACTGCAGATCCACCGCTCGCACTGGGTGGCGCTCGACGCCGTGAGCCGCACCGAACGCAGCGCCGGCAAGGTGATCGTGGAGCTGAGCAACGGCCTGCGCCTGCCGGTGAGCCGCGGCTACATGGCGATGGCCAGGGACGCCGGGCTGGTCGGATAGCCGCGGTTAGCCGTCGATGCCGTAGACCATCAGCTCGCGGCCGTGCACCTTCAGCCAGTCGCGGCCGCGCGACATGTTGGGCAGGGTCCGCTCCACCGTGCGCCAGAAGGCGGGCGAGTGGTTCATTTCGACCAGGTGCGCCACCTCGTGCGCCGCCACGTAGTCGAGCACGTAGGGCGGCGCCAGGATCAGCCGCCAGTTGAAATTGAGCTTGCCCGTCGACGAGCACGAGCCCCAGCGCGTCGACTGGCTGCGCATCGAGATCGACTTGACGTTCACCCCCAGCACCGCCGCGTGCAGCCGGCAGCGCCGCTCGAGGTCCTTGAGCGCTTCCGCCTTCAGCCAGTCGATCAGCCGCCGGGCCCGGTGCGCCGGCTCGCCCGGCACCAGCAGCGCCCGCTCGCCCTCGTGCTCGCCCACCTCGACCACGCCGCGCACCCGCCCGGTCGGCACGATCCGGTGGTTGACGCCGCGCAGCGGCACGATGGCGCCGCGCACGAAGGCCACCGGCTTGACCGAGCTTTCGAGCCGCTCGGCGAGCCAGGGCGTGTGGCGGTCGAGGAAGGCCTTGGCCTCGGCCCAGCGGCCGAATTTCGGCACGGTCAGCAGCGGCTGCCCGCCATGCGGCAGCGACAGCCGGTAACTCTTTGCCCGCATTGAGACTTTTACCGTCACGGCAATCGAGTCCCGGCCGATCCGCACTTCGGCGGCCGGCGGCCAGCGCTTCTGCAGCAGGGGGATCATGATGCGCGAAACGCTAGGACGGATTCGGGGCATCGCCAATATCGCCGAAAACAAAAAAAGCGTCCTCCGCATGGAAGACGCCAGTTGCAACCCGCAAAGTCCGGGTCGTCAGGGGAGAAATCGGGAGCGCGCCCATGGGCCGGGCCCGCCCCCTCGGGAAATGGTCTGGCCGACCGGACCCAGGGGCCCGCCCGGCCAGGGGCTGGACTAGACGCTCTGGCCGCTGCCGTAGCCGGACGAGCCGCCGGCATTGCCGTTGCGGTCGCGCATGAAGCGGTCGAACTCCTCGCGGTCCCGGGCCATGCGGAGGTTCCGCAGATAGTCCTGGAACTTCTGGTAGTCCTCGTCGAGGCGCCTGCGCTCCTCTTCGAGCCGCTTCAACTGCTCGGCGCGGTACTCGTCGAAGGCGGCGTTGCCGCTCGACTGCTGCCAGCTGTTGAAGCCCTGATGCCGGTATTTGTTGCCCTGGCACCAGGCCTTGGACTTGCTGACCCACGCCTCGGCCTTGTCCGACGAGCCACCGAACATCTCGCCCCACAGGATGTAGGCGAGCATCGCGAGACCCAGCGGCCAGAAGATGACGAAGCCCAGCACCATCAGGGCGATGGTCAGCGGGCTCCATTGCGGTTTGATAAAGGTGGCGTTCATTGCTTAGTCTCCCAGTCACGAACGAAAGGGATGTGGCCCCATCGTCCGCGGGATCAAGCAAATGCCTGTCCGATTTTTCCTCTTGAATCCGCCGAAAACGATTCCCATGCGGCCGGCCCGCGCCGCCGCGAACGGCAGATTGTGATGAGCATCGGCAGCGAAATCCGCCCGCTTCTGCCCGGCAATTGGCGGCCGCTGCGGCTGGGGACGCTCGTCGGCCTGCGCTGGCTGGCGGTCATCGGCCAGACCATCGGCGTGCTGTTCGTCGCCTGGGGCCTCGGCTACCCGCTGCCGCTGGTCGAATGCCTGTCGCTGATCGCGCTCTCGGTGGTGGTCAATCTGGTGCTGATCCTGCGCTTCGGCGCCGGCAACCGGCCCTCGGCGACGGTCTCGACCATCCAGCTCGCCTACGATCTGGCGCAGCTCGGGGGCCTGCTGTCGCTCACCGGCGGGCTCGAGAATCCGTTCTCGCTGCTGCTGCTGGCGCCGGTCTCGGTGTCGGCCACCACCCTGCCGCAGCGCTCGATGCTGATCGTTTCGGCGCTCGCCATCGCCATCGCCACCACCATTTCGGTCTATCACCTGCCCTTGCCGTGGGATCCGCAGCGGCGCATCACGATCGACCGCGTCTATGTCATCGGCATCTGGGTCAGCCTCGTCTGCGGCGTGGTGTTCATCGCCGCCTACACCAACCGCGTGGCGCACGAGGCCCGCCAGCTCGCCGATGCGCTGGCGGCGACCGAGCTGGCGCTGTCGCGGCACGAGCAGCTCAGCGCCCTCGACGGCCTCGCCGCCGCCGCCGCGCACGAGCTGGGCACGCCGCTCTCGACCATCGCGCTCGCCGCCAAGGAGATGAAGGCCGACATCCCGCCCGGGCCGCTCGCCGACGACGTCGAGCTGATCATCGCCCAGTCCGCCCGCTGCCGCGCCATCCTCGCCAAGCTGCGCAGCCTCAGGAGCGGCGAATCCGGCGATCCCTTCGCCCAGGTGCCCATCGGCGAGCTGCTCGAGGAGGCGGCGGCGCCGCTCGAGGGGCTGGGCAAGTCGATTTTCGTCGAAATTCCGGAAAATCGCGACGAGCCGGTGTTCAAGCGCAATGTCGGCCTGCTCTACGGCCTCGGCAATCTGATCGAGAATGCCACCCATTTCGCCCGCGCCAAGGTGACGGTGGAGGCGAGCTGGGACCGCGTCAGCATCGGCGTCATCATCACCGACGACGGCCCGGGCTTCCCCGACGAGCTGATCGCCCGGCTGGGCGAGCCCTACCTCACTACCCGGGCCCGCAACACCGCGCCGGACGGCGATGCCCCCGGCGGGCTGGGGCTCGGCATCTTCATCGCCAAGACCCTGCTGGAGCGCACCGGGGCGAGGCTCGCCTTCGAAAACGCCTCGGCCTCCGGCGGCGCCCGGGTCCGCGTGATCTGGCCGCGCAAGGCCATCGAGGCCGCGGCACTTTGACCTTTGCCGCCCAAGCGCCTAAATGAACAACAAATGAGCACCGCCGATGCGCTTCCCGAGGGCGACAAGACCCTCCTTCTGGTCGATGACGACAAGGCCTTCCTGACCCGCCTCGAACGGGCGATGGAAAAACGCGGCTTTGCCGTGCGCAGCGCCGACACCGTGGCCGCCGGCCTCAGCGCCGTCGACGCCGCCCCGCCGGCCTATGCCGTGGTCGACCTCCGGCTCGAGGACGGCAACGGCCTCGACGTCGTCGACGCCCTGCACAAGAAGCGCCCCGAGGCCCGCGCCGTGGTGCTCACCGGCTACGGCAACATCGCCACCGCCGTGACCGCGGTGAAGCTCGGCGCCGTCGACTACCTCAGCAAGCCCGCCGATGCCGACGATGTGATCAACGCCCTGCTCGCCACCGGCGAGAACCAGCCGGCGCCGCCCGAAAACCCGATGTCGGCCGACCGCGTCCGCTGGGAGCACATCCAGCGCGTCTACGAGCTGTGCGACCGCAACGTCTCCGAGACGGCGCGCCGGCTCAACATGCACCGCCGCACCCTGCAGCGCATCCTCGCCAAGCGGGCGCCGAAGTGAGTGGTGAATGGTGAATGGTCGGTAGCGCCCTTCGACCGTTCACCATTCACGATTGACCATTCACGGCTCGCATTCTCCCGGAGACCTCCATGACCGTCACCATCCATTTCCACGGCGCGTCCGGCACCGTGACCGGCTCGTGCTACCGCATTGTCCATCCCAAGGGGCAGTTCCTGGTCGATTGCGGCATGTTCCAGGGCAACAAGACGGTGCGCGACCTCAACTACAAGCCGCTCCCCTTCGATCCCCGGGCCATCGACTTCCTGCTGCTGACGCATGCCCATATCGACCATGCCGGCCTGCTGCCCAAGCTGACCAAGAACGGCTACCGCAAGCCGATCTGGGGCACGCCGCCCACCGGCGGGCTGCTCGAATATCTGCTGCCCGACGCCGCCGGCATCCAGGAGAGCGAGGCCGAGTTCGAGACCCGCAAGCGCGGCCGCAAGGGCA
Organism: Devosia sp. 67-54; assembly: GCF_001899075.1. Taxonomy (GTDB): domain Bacteria; phylum Pseudomonadota; class Alphaproteobacteria; order Rhizobiales; family Devosiaceae; genus Devosia_A. The sequence continues at coordinate 344,163 of NZ_MKVA01000011.1, forward strand.
ACGCGCCGCTCGAGCCGCTCTATACGCTCGAAGATGCCAGCGCCGCGCTGGAGCTGCGCACGCCGGTCGACTACGAGCAGTGGATCGACCCCGGTCCGGGCGTGCGCGCCCGCTACTGGAACGCCGGCCACATCCTCGGCTCGGCCTCGATCGAGGTGCAGGTGGCCGATGCCGACGGCAAGAGCGTGACCATCCTGTTCTCCGGCGACCTCGGTCCGGATGAAAAGGTGTTCTACAAGAGCCCGAGCGCGCCCTCGGGCTTCGACTACATCCTCAGCGAATCCACCTATGGCGGCCGCGAGCGCCCGCCCTATACGCTCGAGCAGCGCCGCGAGGCGCTGAAGGCCGAGATCAACGACGCGCTCGGCCGCGGCGGCAATCTGGTGATCCCCGCTTTCGCCGTCGAGCGCAGCCAGGAGCTGCTGCACGACATCGGCCTGCTGATCAAGAACAAGGACATCTCGCCCTCGCGCGTCTTCCTCGACAGCCCGCTGGCGAGCAAGGTCACCGCCGTCTACCGCAAATACGAGGCGATGTTCGACGACGTCGAGCTCAGCGCCGCCGAGCTGTTCAACGACCCGAGCTTCCGCATCGTCGAATCGGTCGACGATTCCAAGGCCATCAACCAGATCAAGGGCGGCGCCATCATCATGTCGGCCTCCGGCATGTGCGACGCCGGCCGCATCAAGCACCACCTCGTCAACAATCTGCCGCGCGCCAACGCCACCGTGCTGTTCGTCGGCTACCAGGCGCCGGGCACGCTGGGCCAGATCATCCTGTCGGGTTCCAAGGCCGTGCGCATCTTCGGCGACGAGATCCCGGTGCGCGCCCGCATCCGCTCGATGGGCAATTACTCGGCCCATGCCGACCATTCCGAGCTCATGGCCTGGGTCACGCAGCGGCTGCCGGCGCATGGCGCGATCTTTCTGACCCATGGCGAGGACGAGGAACGCACCGCGCTGCGCAACGCGCTGCTCGCCACCGGCATCGCCGGCGACCAGGTGATCATGCCGCTGCTCGACGATGCGGTGGAGCTGCAGGCCGGCGGCGGCCGCACTTTGGTCGAGCCGCAGGCCCGCCGCATGGACCTCAATCAGATCAACGCCGACTGGTACAACGCCTATTCGAGCTTCATGATCGATCTGTCCAACCGCCTGCAGCATGCGCCCACCGACGCCGCGCGCATGAACCTGCTGGTCGGGCTCAAGGACAAGCTCGGCGTGCCGCCGGTGGTGCCCGCCCCGACGCCGGTCACCCCGGTGAAGGCGACTGGAACGATCGTCCACGAAGAGGCGAGCGAGGACTAGCCGTCCGCCTCAGCCGCGCGGCCGCAGGAAGCGCGCCAGCCATTGCGACAGCACGATGGCCGGCAGGATCACGCCGAACGTGGCGCGGATGCCCAGGGTGCTCGCGACCCAGCCGAGCGCGGCGGGCGAGGCCAGCATGATGAGCTGCACCGCCAGCGTCAGCGAGGCGACGTTCTGCGACGACGGCCGGTCGCCGAGCCGCGCCGCCGCCGAGGTGGTGAGCGGGTAGGAGACGCACACCCCGACCCCGACCAGCAGGAAGCCGGCGAGCGCCAGATCGAGGCTGGGCGCAAAGGTCACCAGCAGGCAGCCGGCGAGGGCCGCGATGTTCAGCCCGCGCGCCACCCGCACCGGGCCGTAGCGCGTCACGAGCCCGTCGGCGTTGAGCCGGCCGATGCTCTGCGCCAGCAGGAACACCGGCAGCGTCAGCGTGTCCACCCAGCCCGGCGCCGCAAAGCTGTCGCGCATATAGATCACCGACCAGTTGCGCAGCGCGCCTTCGAGCAGGTTGGGCCCGATGGTGAAGGCGACCAGCAGCAGGATCGGCAGCGTCGGCAGCGACAGCCGGCGCACCGTCCGCGCCGCATGCGGGCGCGGCGCCGCCGGGTCGAGCCCGAACGTCACCCAGAGCGCGATCGGCGCCAGCGGCACCGCCAGCAGCCCCAGATGCAGCAGCGGGCTCATGTGCAGCCCCGTCGCCAGCGTGCCGAGCAGCGTCGCCAGCAGGTAGCCGCTGCTCCACGCGCCGTGGCACGAATTCATGACCCGCCGGGGCGCCGCGGCTTCGATGCGGTCGGCCTCGATGTTCATCGCCATGTTGGGCAGCGAATAGAACAGCGCATAGGCGACGAAGACCATGAACAGCGCCGCGGCGCTGGGCATCGCCGCGAGCAGCGCCGTGGCCACCGGCAGGCCGGTGAGGCCGAGGATCAGGATCGGCCGCGTGCCCGTGCTCTCGAGCACCTGGCTGCCGAACAGGAACACCAGCATCGAGCCGATGGGAAAGCCCAGGAACGTCAGCCCCAGTGTCGCCGCGTCGACGCCGAGCGCGTTCTGGATGTCGGCGATGTGCGAATAGAGCCCGCCCGAGCTGATCGCATGCAGGAAGAACACCGCCCGGATGCGAGTGTGGCGGTCGAGCAGCATCAGAGCGTGTCGCCGCCCGTCTGCGGGTCCATCAATTGGTGCACGCGGTCGGCCCCCAGCCGCGTGAGCTTCAGCAGCAGCGCCTTGCGCCGCGCCGGCGCCAGCGGGAACGTCTCGGCCTGCCGCAGGATTTCGGCGCCATGCGCGTCGGCGACGATCAGCCCCTCCTCGGCGGGAAAGATGCCGGCGTCGAGCTCGGGCGGCTTGGCGAAGAAGAAGCGGTCGCAATAGTCCTTGTAATTGGGCCATTTGGCATCGACGCGGTAGTCGATCAGGCTCGACTTGATCTCGACGATCCAGATCTCGCCCCTGGGCCCCACGCCCAGCACGTCGGCGCGCCGTCCGTTGGCCAGCGGCACCTCGGCGAAGCAGCAGAAATCGTGCACCGAGCGCAGCAGCCGCATCACCCCGCGCTGCACCCGGAGCGCCGTCGGCGATTGCCTCAGGTCGACGATTTGCGGCTCAGCCATTGGGCGTCAGCGGCTCCGGCAGCACCTCGCCCGGCGACGCCGGCCGGCCGCGCGACGGCAGGGCGCGCACGGCGAGCAGGCTGGCGACCACCAGCGGCAGGCAGACGACATACGACCAGCGTATGCCGATGGCGTGCGCGATGAAGCCCAGCGCCGGCGGCGCGAGGAAGAAGATCACGAACGACACCTGGGCGATGGCCGCGACATTGGTCGCCGCCGAGCGGTCGGTGCGCTGCGCCGCCGCCGACACCACCAGCGGATAGATGGCGCTGGTGCCGGCGCCGAGCAGGCCGAAGCCGGCGATGGCCACCGCCGGATGCTGCGCCAGCGACACCGCGGCGAGGCCGGCGACGCAGATGCACAACAGCACCGTCACCACCAGGCGCGGCGAGAAGCGGTCGATCACCGGGCCGAGGAAGATGCGCGCCGCCGCCATGATGGCGGTGAACAGCGTCAGCCCGAGGCCGCCGACGAACGGCTCGGCCGCGAACACGTCGCGCATGTAGATCGCCGACCAGTCCACCCCGGCGCCCTCGACCAGGAAGGCGACGCAGCCGATCAGGCAGAGCGGCAGCAGCGCCAGCGTCGGAAACGAGAGCAGCGGCGGCTTCTCGTCTTCGTCGGCCTTGGCGACGGGAGCATCGGTCAGCCCCGCGAGCACGAAGATGCCGGCCACCGTCACGATCAGGAAGGCGATGCTGAGATGCAATCCTGCCGGCACCCCCATCTGCCGGATGCCGGCGGCCGCCAGCGAGGTGATGAAGAAGCCCAGGCTCCAGAAGCCGTGCGCCTGGCTCATCAGCGAGCGCTTGTGCAGCGCCTCGAGCCGGCCGATCTGCACGTTGAGGTTGATCTCCATCGCGCCCGACAGCAGCCCGCCCACGAACAGCACGGCAAAGGCCAGCCGTGCATCGGTGATCAGCCCGATGCTGGCATAGCAGGCGACCGAGCCGAGCACGGTGATGAAGCCGGTGGTCCGCGCCCCGAGCTTTTCGATCAGCGGCGACGACAGCGTCAGCGAGATCAGGGAGCCGATGGCGCCGCCGATCAGCACCAGCCCCAGCTGCGCCTCGTTGACGCCGAGCGCCTGCTGGATGTCGGGCAGCCGCGAATACATCGCGCCGGTGATCAGCGAGAACAGGAGGAAGCAGGCGGCGAGCCGGTGGTGCTGCTGGAGCGACATGGAAACGACCGAGAAACGGAAACGCGGGGGGAGCCTATTCTCCCGGCGCGGGATCGGGCAGGGCGGCGCGCACCGGTTTCTTGCCCAGCGCCCCGGCCAGCACGAAGCTCAGAACGATCAGCGGCAGCCCGATGCCGAACGACCAGCGGATGCCGAACGCCTGCGCGATGCCGCCCAGCAGCGGCGGGCCGAGCAGGAAGATCACGAACGAGTTCTGCGCCAGCGCCGCGACGTTGATCACCGCCGGCCGGTCGGTGCGCTGCGCCGCCGCCGACATCGCCAGCGGGAAGATGGCGCTGGTGCCGACGCCGCAGAGCGCAAAGCCGATGAGCGACAGTACCGGCAGCGGCGAGAAATAGACGGTCAGCGTGCCGACCAGGAGGATCACCAGCAGCACCCGGGCGACGATCTCGGGCGAATGCTTTTCGACGAAGCCGTCGGCGAAGAACCGCGTCGTCGCCTGGCTGAAGGCGAAGCAGGCGACGGCGACGCCGGTGAGGAACGGGCCGGGATTGAAGATGTTGCGCATGTAGATGGCCGACCAGTCCATGCTGGCGCCCTCGAGCAGCATGGCGCTCAGCGTCACCGCCACCAGCACCATGATGGCGCCGGTGGGCGCAGCAAAGCGCGGCGGCGCGTCGGTGCTGCCGCCGGCCCGGTGCGGCGCCGGCTCGAAGCGGCCGAGCAGCAGCACGACGCCGACGAGGCCGATCGGGATCACCAGCATCAGGTGCAGTTGCGGCGAGATGCCGAGCTGCGCCATCCAGGCGCCGAACAGCCCGGCGGCGAAAAAGCCGATGCTCCAGAAGGCGTGCGAGCGGTTCATGATGCGGAAGCCGACCTGGTGCTCCACCCGGTCCGCCTCGGTGTTGACGATCATTTCGATGACGCCGATCACCAGCCCGACCGGCACCAGCAGGACAAAGAACACCAGCGGGCTCGGCGCATGCACGGCGATGGCGTACAGCACTGCGAGCAGCGGGATGGCGCCGAGCAGCACCCGGCGGAAGCCGAGCTTTTCGATGAGTGGCGCGGCGAAGGTCAGCGAGATCAGCGTACCCACCGGCGTGCCGATCAGCCCCAGCCCCAGCGCCCCTTCCGCCACCCCCATCTGGTGCTGGATGTCGGGCAGGCGCGGAAAAATGCTGCCCATGCAGAAGGAATACACGGCAAACGCCGCAAAGACCCGGAAATGCGGGGGCAGGGTGAGGCCGAATCTCATCGGAAAAAGCTCGCAGGAACGTTGCAACGAGCTTTAATCGGCGGACGCCGATGAAACAAGCGCCAGCTTGAGCTCAGCGGCCTACAGCACCACCTGGAAATCGTCGCGCAGCACGTTCACCCCGCTGTCGGGATTGCGCACGATCTGGATGCGGCGGTACTGGCCGCCGCCATGGTCGCTGTCGGGCGAGCGCTCGTGGCCGGTGCGGTTGCGCCGGTCGGGGCCGAAATAGGTCGCCGTCTCGTAGTAGGTGTGGGTGCGCCCCACCTGCCGGAAGATGCGCTCGCTGAGGTCGCCGGCGCTGAACGGCAGCGCGATGATGTCGTCGAAGCCCATGCGGATGCAGGCCTTGGTGGTCTCCAGCGACGGCGTGCGCGAGAAATACAGCAGCGGCGAAAAGCGCAGATCCGGGTTGGGCGAGAAGCGGATGGCGTCGGCGGTCGGCTTCAGCGATTCGACGTCGCCGACTTCGGCGCAGAGGAAGAAGATCAGCGGCGTCAGCCGCACCTGCTTTTCGGCACGGGCGAGGCCGGAATAGCGCTCGACCGGCATGAAGCCCACCGCCCGGGCGAGATCCTGCAGCGCGGCGGTGCTGCCATCGCGGGCCCCAACGATGTAAGCTGCGGCATTCAAGGTCGACGCTCCGACCATATGTGCATTCCCGATCCGAACTCATCCCACCGCATCGTCAATAATCCGTTAAGAAGGGTTACCGGTTCGTTGGCGGCGGGTCGGGAGAAGGCCCCCTCACTTCACGAACAGATCGACGAAGCCGAATTTGCTGACGTCGACGAGGCCGAGATCGGTGAGGCGGAGCTCGGGGATCACCGGCAGCGCCAGGAACATGTGCTGCATCACCGCATTGTTGAGCGTGCAGCCGCACGCCGCCATCGCCGCGATCAGCTGCTCGGATTTGCGCGCCACGATCTCGGCGCGCTCCTCCGACATCAGCCCGGCGATCGGCAGCTCGACCAGCGCCAGCTCCTGGCCGCGGCTGACCACGACGAAGCCGCCGCCCACCTGCTGCAGCCGGTTGGCGGCGATGGCCATGTCGTCGCGATTGGTGCCCACCACGATCATCTGGTGGCTGTCATGCGCCACGGTGGAGGCCACGGCGCAGTCGATGCCGTAGCCGAAGCCGGTGACGAAGCCGTTGACCACGCGGCCGGCGCCGGTGTGCCGCTCGATCACCGCCACCTGCGCCACGTCCTGCGTGCGGTCGGCGCCGACCAGCCCGTCGGCCACCGGCAGCACCCGCTCCTCGGCCCGCGTCGGCGCCTGGTTCTCGATGATCCGGATGACGCGCGCTGTAACGCTGTTCCGGCCGGGCGGCGCGGCGATGGCGAAATCCTCCGGCCCGATGACGCGGCCGACCTTGACCGTGCCCTTGGCGAAATCGGGGTAGGGATAGGGCGCAATGTCGGCGACGAGAACGCCGTTCTCGGCCAGCACCTTGCCCTGCGCGATCACCGTCTCGATCGGCAGCGTCACGAGGTCGGAGCTGAGGATCAGATCGGCGCGGCGGCCGGGGGTGATCGAGCCGAGCTCGCGCTCCAGCCCGAAATGCGTCGCCGTGTTGAGCGTCGCCATCTGCAGGGCGGTGATCGGCTTCAGCCCCTGCGCGATGGCGTGCCGCACCGTGTGGTCCATGTGCCCGTCATCGACCAGCGTCGCGGCGAAGCGGTCGTCGGTGCACAGGATCAGGTTGCGCGGATCGAGCCCGCCTTCGGTGACCGCCTTGATCTGCGGGCCGACATCGTACCAGGCCGAGCCGAAGCGCAGCATGGCGCGCATGCCGAGCCGCACTCGCGCCACCGGGTCGATGGCGCGCGTCCCCTCATGGTCGTCGGCCGGTCCGCCCGCCACATAGCCGTAGAACGGCCGTCCAAGGTCGGGTGAGGCATAGTGCCCGCCCACCGTCTTGTGGGCGCGCTGCGTCGCCGCGATCTCGGCCAGCATCTTCTTGTCGTTGGCGGCGACGCCGGGGAAATTCATCATCTCGCCGAGCCCGATGATGTTGGGCCAGGTCATGGCCTCGGCCACGTCGCGCTCGTCGATCGAGGCGCCGGCGGTCTCGAGCCCGGGTGCGGCCGGCACGCAGCTCGGCATCTCGACATAGACATTGGTCGGCATCGCCGCCGCCTCGTCATGCATCAGCCTGACGCCGGCGAGGCCGAGCACGTTGGCGATCTCGTGCGGATCGATGAACATCGAGGTGGTGCCGTGCGGGATCACCGCGCGGCAGAATTCGGTGACCGTCACCATGCCGCTTTCGACATGCATGTGCCCGTCGCAGAGGCCGGGAACCAGGTAGCGGCCGTCGGCCTCGACGATCGTGGTGCCCTCGCCGACGGTGTAGCCGAGATCCGGCCCGACGGCGGCAAAGCGTCCGGCCTTGATGGCGACGTCGGTGCCGGCGATGATCTCGCCCGAATGCACGTTCACCCAGCGGCCGTTGCGGACCAGCATGTCGGCGGGCGCCCGCCCCATGGCGACATCGACGAGCTGTGGCGCGGTTTCGGACCAGGGGCGGATGGGCATGGGGCGATTCCTTCTGACGCAATGGCCGATGAGACGGGGCGGCGCCGCGCCCGTCAAGTTCCGGCTCGCTCGTCCAACCGCTGTTCTCTGACGCTCTGTCCGATCGAGCCGAAAGACGGCTCGATCGTCCAACCGCTGTTCCCCGGCGCTCTGTCCGACCGAGCCGGAAGGCGGCTCGTTCGTCCAACCGCTGGTGCCCGTGGTTCAGCCGCGCGTCAGCCTCCAGCTCCGCACCTCGAACGGCATCAGCTCGGCGGGGGCGTCGCGCTGCTGCGGCTCTTCGAGGATGGTCACCGGCGCGGCGGTCCAGCCCGGCGCGGTGACGGCGAAATCGCCGCGCCGGCCGGCGGGCTCGTAGACGCGGAACACCAGGCCGCCGCCCTCCTCGGCCGCCTTGAGGCCGGAGAAGGCGGCCGGAATGCCGCCGACCGCGAGCGGCGTCGCCGTGCCCTGCCGCAGCCCCGACACCTCGCGCAGCAGCAGCGGCTGGTTGAGATCCTCGGCCTCCTCGCGCACCCCGCTCTCGTGCCAGTCGCCGGCATGCGGCAGCAGCGCATAGGTGAAGCTCTGCGTGCCCTCGTCGGCCAGCGGATCGGGGTAGATGGGCGAGCGCAGGAGGCTGAGGCCGAGCACGTTGCCGCGCACATTGTGCCCGTATTTGGCGTTGTTGAGCAGCGCCACGCCGAAGCCGGTCTCGCTCAGATCGATGAAGCGGTGCGCCGCCGCCTCGTACATCGCCTGGTCCCAGCTGGTGTTGGCGTGGGTCGGCCGCTTCACCACGCCATTGGCGCATTCGAAGGTGGCGGTCATGGCGCGGGCCGCCACCGGGGTGCGGGTGCGCAGGAACACGCGCCGGTCGTGCCAGTCGAGCGTGGTCTCGATGTCGAGGCGCGGGCTGTTGGCGGCAAGCACATAGGTCTGCGTGATGGTGGAGTTGCGGAAGCTGCGCACCACGCGGATGGCGGCGCGATGCGGCCCGCGTTCGACCAGCTCGAGGCTGTCGAGCGCGGTGAGCTGCTCGCCGCGTTCGGCGTAGTCGTCCTCGACGTCCCAGGCGTCCCAGTTGCGCGGCTTGTCGACCGGATAGGCCCAGAGCTGGTTGCCCGGCCCGGCCAGCGCCTCGCGGCCGCTCGGCTTGTGGATGAGCGAGGCCAGCGTGCCGTCGGCGGCGATGGTCGCCTTCAGAACGGCGTTCTCGAGCGTGGTCCTGCTGGCGGCGAGGCCCGGGGCCGGCGCGACGTCGCGGCCGACGATCGCGACGCCGAGCGGCGGCACGCTGCCGGCGCCAGCCAGCAGCGACCCGTCGGGCAGGGGCAGCGCCAGGCGGCGGGTCGACAGCGACGGGTTGACGACGAGGTAGCCGTCGCCATCGCCGGCCGGCAGTTGCGCCGCGATGGCGTCGAGCGCCTCGGCCTGCGCCGCCTTGCCTGCTTCGACCACGGCGCCGAGCTCGCTTTCGGCGTCCTGGTACACCTCGCGGATCGACGAGCCGGGCAGGATGTCGTGGAACTCGTTCTTCAGCACCACGCGCCAGTAGGGCTCGAGGCTCGCCGGCGCCGCGGCGCCGAGCAGATGCGCGAGGCTGGCGGCGGTCTCGGCGGTGATCAGCGCCCGCTCCGCCTGCCGGTGCGTGCGCTTGACGCCCGATTGCGTGGTCAGCGTGGCGCGGTGCAGCTCGAGATAGATCTCGCCGGCCCACACCGGCAGCGCGGTCGTTTCCGCCTGCTGCCGGGCGGCGGCGAAGAAGTCCTTGACCTGGCCCCAGCGCGCTTTCGGCAGCACCGGGAAATCACGCAGCTGCGCCTCGCGCTCGACCATCTCGGCGGTGGTGCCGCCGCCGCCATCGCCATAGCCGACCGCCAGCAGCGTGGTGCCGTGTTGTGTCTTGCCGCCGAAATTGCGCCAGGTCGCCACATAGGCGTCGGGCTGCAGCTCGCCATTGTAGCCGCCATGCGGGTTGGCGAAGGTGTGGGCCAGCACGCGGCTGCCGTCGAGGCCTTCCCACCAGAACAGATCGGCCGGGAATTTGTTGGTCTCGGACCAATTGACCTTGATGGTGAAGAAATTGTCGATGCCGCCCTGCTTCAGGATCTGCGGCAGCGCGCCGGAAAAGCCGAAGCAGTCGGGCAGCCAGCACACGCTGTGGCGCACGCCGAACTGCCGTTCGAAATAGCGCTGGCCGTAGAGCACCTGGCGGATCAGCGATTCGCCGGTGGGCATGTTGGTGTCGGGCTCGACCCACATGCCGCCGATGGTCTCCCACTGGCCGGCGGCGGCGCGCGCCTTGATGGCGGCGAACAGCGCCGGATCGTCCTCGGCGATCTGCGCATAATATTGCGCCGTCGACTGGTTGAAGCGGTAGTCGTCCGACGCCTCCATCAGGCCGAGCGCGGTGTGGAAGGTGCGGCGCATCTTGCGGCGCGTCTCGGCATAGGGCCACAGCCAGGCGAGGTCGATATGGGCGTGTCCGGTGAGCAGGATTTCGCCCTGCTGCGGATAGCGCTGCTGCAGCGTCCGCAGCGCCTCGACCAGCCCGTCATGGGCCGCGACGACGCTGGCGCGCTGGCCCTGGTCGAGCGCCACCGCCGGGCCGGCGGAGGGCGGCAGCTCCCAGATCCGCTGCTGCTGCGGCGAGGGCGCGAGGCGGGTGATGTAGTCGGCGGTGGCCGAGGGCCAGTCGAGGCTGCGCTGGCAGGCTTCGGCGACGCTCAGCAGATGCGGTACCACCTCGTGATTGCCCAGCGCCAGGCAGGCCTCGTGCACCTGCTGCAGCAGCAGGTGCAGCCGATGCACCGGAACGTCGATCCACTGCAGCACGGCGCGGTTGAGGCGCGGATTGCGCACCGGTACGCCGAACGGCTCGCGCGCCGTGCTTTCGGCGGCGATCGCCACCTGCCGGTGCTTGAGCGGAAACTCGCGATGGTACGGGTCGACGCCGAACGAGGCGGCGTCGCGGTTGGGATAGCTCAGCGTCACCAGGCCCTCGCCGCCGAGGTCGAGCACCAGCCGCGTCTCCTCCAGCGGCCAGTGCGCCGGCACTTCGGCGGTGGCGGCGAATTTGTGCACGCCCTCGCGGCTCGGCCAGGCGCCACCGATCTCGATCGGCGCGCCGTCGAGGCTCCAGCCGGTGACCGTCACCCCCTCGCGGGCGCGCCAATAGCGCAGCTCCTCGCTCCGCACCTTGAGGCGGTCGAGCCGCTGGGAAACCGTCAACGCCATGATGATCGTCCGTCCTTGAAAGGCCGCCGCACGCGGCGCCCGTGGTTTTATTGCAACGTTGCAAATGACGCAATGGCAGGCCGGCGCAAGGGCCGGGCGGCGGCCTCAGCTCCGCGCGCGCCTGGCCCCGGCGGCGAGGTCGCGGACCAGCGCCGTCACCGCGCCGACCGTGCCGGCGGTGGCCCTGCCGTCTGCGAGCGAATTGGCGACGGCGTTGCACACGGCGGTGCCGACCACCACGCCGTCGGCGTCGCGGCCGACGCGGGCGGCGTCGTCGGCGGTCTTGATGCCGAAGCCGACGGCCACCGGCAGCGCCGTGTGGCCCTTGATGCGCTTGACCGCCGCGCCCACCGCGGCGTGCGACTTGATGGCGGCGCCGGTGATGCCGGTCATCGACACGTAATAGACGAAGCCCGACGTGTTCCGCAGCACCATCGGCAGCCGCTGGTCGTCGGTGGTGGGCGTGGCGAGCCGGATGAAGTTGAGCCCGGCCCCCAGCGCCGGAAGGCAGAGCTCGCTGTCCTCCTCGGGCGGCAGGTCGACCACGATCAGCCCGTCGACCCCGGCCGCCAGCGCATCCTCGAGGAAGGCGTCGACGCCGTGGCTGTAGATCGGGTTGTAATAGCCCATCAGCACGACCGGCGTGGTGTCGTTGCCCTTGCGGAACTCGGCCACCATCGCCAGCGTCTTGTTGAGCGTCTGCCCGGCCCTCAGCGCGCGCAGCCCCGCTGCCTGCACGCCGGGGCCGTCGGCCATCGGGTCCGAGAACGGCATTCCGAACTCGATCATGTCGGCGCCCGCCGCGGGCAACGCCTTGAGGATCGCCAGGCCGGTCTCGAGATCCGGATCGCCGGCCATGGTGAAGATACCGAGGGCAGGGCGGCCGGCTTTGGCGCAGGCGGCGAAGGTGTCGGCGATGCGGGTGCTCATGCGTTCATTCCCAGGTAGCGGCCGACCGAATCCACGTCCTTGTCGCCGCGGCCACTGAGGCAGAGCACGATGGTTTCGTCCTTGCGCATGGTCGGGGCGAGCTTCATCACCTGCGCCAGGCCGTGCGCGCTTTCGAGCGCCGGGATGATGCCTTCGAGCCGGGTCAGCAGCTGGAACGCCTCCAGCGCCTCCTTGTCGGTGATCGGCACATAGGTCACGCGCTTCTTGTCGTGCAGGAACGAGTGTTCCGGGCCGACGCCGGGATAGTCGAGCCCGGCCGAGATGGAATGGCCTTCCAGGATCTGCCCGTCGGCGTCCTGCAGCAGATAGGTGCGGTTGCCGTGCAGCACGCCGGGACGGCCGCCGGTCATCGAGGCGGCATGGCCGTTCTCGACCTCGATGCCATGCCCGCCCGCCTCGGCGCCGTAGATCCTGACGCTCGGCTCGTCGAGGAAATCGTAGAAGGTGCCGATGGCGTTGGAGCCGCCGCCGACGCAGGCCACCAGCGCGTCGGGCAGCCGGCCTTCGGCCGCCTGCATCTGGGCGCGGATTTCCTCGCCGATGATCTTCTGGAAATCGCGCACCATCAGCGGGTAGGGGTGCGGGCCGGCGGCGGTGCCGATCAGGTAGTAGGTCGTCTCGACATTGGTCACCCAGTCGCGCAGCGCCTCGTTCATGGCGTCCTTGAGCGTGCCGGCGCCGGCGGTGACCGGCCGCACCTCGGCGCCCAGCATCTGCATGCGCAGCACGTTCGGGCGCTGCCGCTCGACGTCGGTGGCGCCCATGAACACCACGCAGGGCAGGTCGAATTTCGCGCACACCGTGGCGGTGGCGACGCCGTGCTGGCCGGCGCCGGTCTCGGCGATGATGCGGCGCTTGCCCATGCGGCGGGCCAGCAGGATCTGGCCCAGCGTGTTGTTGATCTTGTGCGAGCCGGTGTGGTTGAGCTCCTCGCGCTTGAGGTACACCCTGGCGCCGCCCAGATGCTCGCTGAGGCGCGCCGCGAAATAGAGCGGCGACGGCCGGCCGGCATAATGCGTGCGCAGCTCCGCCATCTCGGCGATGAAGGCCGGATCGTCCTTGGCGGCGAAATACGCCGTTTCGAGGTCGCGGATCAGCGGCATCAGCGTTTCGGCGACATAGCGGCCGCCGAAGATGCCGAAGCGGCCGTCCTCGTCGGGGCCGGTGCGGAAGGAATTCGCCCGGGTGGCAGCGCCGTCGGTGTCGGTCATGATGTGGGTCGGGCCTTTAGCTCGCCGCGGCGGACCGCGCATTGGTGATGAAGGCGCGGACCAGCGCCGCATCCTTGACCCCGGGCGCCGTCTCGACCCCGGAGGACACATCGACCCCCAGCGGCCGCGTCGCCGCGATGGCGGCGGCCACGGTGTCGGGCGTCAGGCCTCCCGAAAGCATGAAGCCGAGCGAGGGGTCAAGCGCCTTGAGCAGGCTCCAGTCGAAGGCGGCGCCGTGCCCGCCGGGGCGCGTCGCGTCCTTGGGCGGCTTGGCGTCGAGCAGCAGCCGGTCGGCGCAATCGGCAAAGCCGGCGACCGCCGCCACGTCCTCGGCGGCGCCGATGGCGCAGGCCTTGAGGATGGCGATGCCGGCCTCGTCGCGGATGGCGGCGACACGGTGCGGCGTCTCGGGGCCGTGCAGCTGGATCCAGTCGGGGCCGAGCGCCGCCACCTGCGCCACCAGCGTGTTGTCGGGATTGACCAGCACCACGCAGGTCTCGGCATGGCCGCGGGCGCGCGAGATAAGCTCGCCGATCGGGTCGAGCTCGAGATGCCGCGGCGAGCGGGGAAAGTGCATGAAGCCGACCATGTCGGCCCCCGCCTCGATGGCGGCATCGAGGATCGCCTCCGTCCTGATGCCGCAGATCTTGATGATGAGGGGCTCGCTCATGCGGCTAGGGCTGCGCCAGGTCGTCGACGGTGGCGGGCAGCGCCGGCGAGCGGCGCAGGGCGTTGACCTCGCGGTTCAGCCGCTCGGCCTCGCGACGGTAATTGCGTTCGTCGCGCCGGTGCTGGCCCTGCGCGAACCAGGTGGCGACGCCGCCCAGCACCACGCCGAACAGCAGCACCGTGAACAGCACCAGGAACAGCGGCACGCCGACGCCGGGCGTCGACAGCGCCTCGGACGGCACGAACGGGTTGAAGTTCACCACCACCAATTGCCGGTTGGCGAGCGCAAACACGATCAGCACCAGGCACAGCGGCACGAGCACGACCCAGCCGACGATGCGTCTCAGCATCCGCCCGGTCCCATGCTGATGTCAGTTCTTGTTGAGGCGCTCACGGATCTCTTTGCCGGCCTTGAACTGCGGCACGTATTTCTCGCCGACGTCGACCTGCTCGCCGGTGCGCGGATTGCGCCCGACGCGGGCCGGGCGGTTCTTGACGGCGAAGGCGCCGAAACCGCGCAGCTCCACGCGGTCGCCGCGCGCCATGGCGTTGCCGACCTCGTCGAGAATGGCGTTGACGATGTTCTCGATGTCACGCTGGAACAGATGCGGATTCTCGTCTGCAAGCTTTTCGACCAGTTCAGACTTGATCATCGCGCCCCCCGGGCCTGCCGGAAACCCTTAGGTAACATCATTGAACCTGCCAAAGGGAGACCAGCCCGTCAAGCGCGACGGGGCCGTCGGCCGGCAGGCCGAGCAGCGCCCGGGCCTCGCCGCCCAGCCATTTGCCCAGATTGGTGAAATTGCCGCCCCCGGTGGGATACCAGGTGACGATCGGCAGGTCGGGCTTGAGCCCCTTGGTCTTGACCAGCCAGTCGACGGCCTCGGCCTCGCCGCCCACCTCGTCCACCAGCTTGTTGGCGATGCCCTGGTGGCCGGTCATGATCCGCCCGTCGGCCAGCGGCAGCACCTCGGCGCGGCTGAGGCCGCGGCGCTCGGCGACGATGTCGACGAACCACGAGAAGGAATCGTCGACCAGCGATTGCAGCGAGGCGCGCACCTCCGGCGTCATCGGATGGTCGAGCGCCGGCTCGGCCTTGAGAGGCCCCGAGGCCACCTTGTCGGCGCCGATGCCGATGGTGTCGAGCAGCTTGCCGGCATTGTAGGTCTGGAACAGCACGCCGATCGAGGCGACGATCGACAGCCGGCGCACGAACACGCGGTCGGTGGCGATGGCCGCCATGTAGGCCGCCGAGGCCCCCAACTCCTTGATGTAGGCGACGACCGGCTTTTTGGCGCGCAGCTTGCCGATGGCCTCGTACAGTTCTTCGCCGCCGGCGGTGGTGCCGCCCGGCGAGTTGATGGCGATCACCACCGCCTTCACCGTATCGTCCTTGGCCAGCGTCTCGAGCGTCTTGAGCCGCACCGGATCGGAGGCGATGGTGCCGTCGATGACGATTCGCGCGATCTGCTCGCCGCTGAGCCCGTATTCGGTGGCGTAGCGCGCGCCCACCGCCAGGATCGCCACCACCAGCGCCACGAACGCCAGGATGCGCCAGCGGAAGCGCGACCGGCGCAGCGCACTCGCCGCCGGAATGGCGTGGGCGGGATCGACGATCGGATCGGTCATGCGGGACACCCTCGAAGAGTGAGCGGCTTAGCCCGGCGCACGCATCCTTGGCAAGGCGACCGATCAGCCGGCTGTCTTGCGAGCCGCCTTCCGATCCTGCGCCCGGATGTAGTCTTGCAGCACGCGATTGATATCGAACATCAGCGCGCCGCGGTTTCCACCGCGCTTGAGGAACCATTCGACGACGCGGCCGTCGATGGGGACCGGCGGAAACATCGCGGGACGGATCGCCCGCGCCCAGAATTTCTCGTCGAGCGTAGGAATGTCGGGGACGTCGGTGTCGTTGTCCGGCGCGGTTTCCAGCGCGGCCAGGCGCTTGCGTCGATCCGCCGCCAATTTGCGCGTAACCTTCGGATCCAGCGCATATTTCACGATCCGCTCAGCCTTCGTAGCGCCGGCGCTCGTACTTCTCAGCGCGACGCGCCGAGATGATGCGGATGGTTTCGGTGCCTGTTTCATCGTCCCAAGTCGCGTACGCGACCACAATCAGAATGAAGCCGTGCGATACTCCGATGGCCAGCCAGCGCTGCTCGCCATCGACAACGCGATCCTGTTCGATGTGAACAAACGGATCGTCGAAAACCTCTGTCGCCTCTTCGAAGCTCAATTTGTGCTTGCGAAGGTTGGATGCAGCCTTTGCCGCATTCCATTCGAACGCTCGCATGCGCGCCCCCGAACCTTGCGCATGCGCCTCAAACTAGCGCGTACTGGCGCCGGGTTCAACCTGGAGGCCAGGCGCCGCAGCAGCTACAGCCGGCGCACCATCAATTGGGCGGCGTCTTCGTAGCTCCTGAGCTTTTCGGCGAGGTGCGGGGCGTCGGCCGCCTCGAACTCGTGGCGCCGCCAGAACCCCTGGCTGCCATTGACGGCGACGAGGCTCATCGTGGCGAAGCCGTGGGCGCGGGCGTGCTTGGCCAGCGCGTCGACGATGAAGCTCGCCGCGCCGATGCGGCGGGCCACGGGCAGCAGCGCCAGATCGTGGATGTAGTAGGTGTCGGCGTCCGCCGGCAGCTCGCCCAAAAGGCTGTTGAGCGGCGGCAGGTCGCCCAGCCGCCAGGGGTGGCTCAGCACGTAGCCCGCCGGCCGCTCGTTGACCTCGAGCAGATAGGTGCCGTGGAAATAGATGCGCTGCCGCTCGGCCAGCACCTCGACGCTCTCGAAGAACGCCGGATGCACGCTCGCGGCGATCTGCTCGACCGCCGGCATGTCGTACCCGGTGAGCGAGCGCCAGGCCACGCCCGGAATTTTCATCGGCATCGGTCGGCCCCAAACGACGAAGGCCCGCACGGCTAGCGCGCGGGCCTCGATTACGCAACTGCGCAGTGATGACGGCGCCCGATCCCCGCCTCAGGCGGGGCGGGCGCTGCGCCTCACTTCTTCTCGCGGTCCTTGAGCGCGGCGCCCAGGATGTCGCCGAGCGAGGCGCCCGAATCCGACGAGCCGTACTGCGCCACCGCTTCCTTCTCCTCGGCGATTTCCAGCGCCTTGATGGAGAGGGCGATCTTGCCGGTCTTGCGGTCGTACTGGGTGACGCGGGCATCGACCTTGTCGCCCTTGGCGAAGCGCTCGGGGCGCTGGTCGTTGCGGTCGCGGCTGAGGTCGGCGCGGCGGATGAACGCGGTCATCTCGCTGTCGGCGATCTTGACCTCGATGCCGCCATCGTTGACCTCGGTCACCGTGCCGGTGACCACCGAGCCCTTGCGCAGGCCCTCGCCCGAGGCGTCCTTCTCGTCGCCGGTGCCCAGCTGCTTGATGCCGAGCGAGATACGCTCCTTGTCGACATCGACGTCGAGCACCTTGGCCTTGACGATATCGCCGCGGTTGTACTCGTCGAGCGCCAGTTCGCCCGGCTTGGTCCAGTCGAGATCGGAGAGGTGGACCATGCCGTCCACGTCGCCGTCGAGGCCGACGAACAGGCCGAACTCGGTCTTGTTCTTGACCTCGCCCTCGATGGTCGAGCCGATCGGGAACTTCTCGGCGAAGCTCTCCCACGGGTTCTGCAGCGTCTGCTTCAGGCCCAGCGAGATGCGGCGCTTGTCGGGATCGACCTCGAGCACCATCACCTCAACCTCCTGCGAGGTGGAGACGATCTTGCCGGGGTGGACGTTCTTCTTGGTCCAGCTCATCTCGGAGACGTGGATCAGCCCTTCGATGCCCGGCTCGAGCTCGACGAACGCACCGTAGTCGGTGATGTTGGTCACCCGGCCGGTGAACTTGGCGCCCACCGGATACTTGGCCTCGATGCCTTCCCACGGGTCGGCCTGGAGCTGCTTCATGCCCAGGCTGATGCGGTGGCTCTCGTGGTTGATGCGGATGATCTGGACCTTGATGGTCTCGCCGATCGACAGCACTTCCGACGGATGGTTGACGCGCCGCCAGGCGATGTCGGTGACGTGCAGCAGGCCGTCGATGCCGCCCAAATCGACGAACGCACCGTAATCGGTGATGTTCTTGACCACGCCGTCGACGATCTGGCCTTCCTCGAGCTGCTGCACGATCTCCGAGCGCTGCTCGGCGCGCGATTCCTCGAGGATGGCGCGGCGCGACACGACGATGTTGCCGCGGCGCTTGTCCATCTTCAGGATCTGGAACGGCTGCGGCACGTTCATCAGCGGGCCGATGTCGCGGATCGGGCGGATGTCCACCTGCGAGCGCGGCAGGAACGCCACGGCGCCTTCGAGATCGACGGTGAAGCCGCCCTTGACCTGGTTGAAGATGATGCCTTCGACGCGCTGGTTGGCGTTGTACATCTCTTCGAGCTTGACCCAGCTCTCTTCGCGGCGGGCCTTCTCGCGGCTCAGCACCGCCTCGCCCATCGCGTTCTCGACGCGATCGACATACACTTCGACCTCGGACCCGACCTTGATGGTTCCGTCACGGCCGGCCTGGCCGAATTCCTTGAGGGCGATGCGGCCCTCGGTCTTCAAACCGACGTCGATGATCGCCAGATCCTTTTCGATCGCGACCACCGTTCCCTTGACGACGGCGCCTTCCATCGGCTCGTTGTCGAGGAAGGAGTCCATCAGCATGGACTCGAAATCGTCTTTCACTGCAGCTTGCGTAGCCAAATATCTCTCCAATCGCGCCCGGTAGCTGGTGTTGAGCCGGCCCGGCTTCGTCGCTCTGCCAAAGCAAAAGCGACCCGGTGCGCGAAAGCGCGAGCCAGCGATTTGATTGAAATGCCGCGGCCGGTCCTTGGTCGATGACGAAGGGGCGTTGCGGGAAAGGTTGGATTAGAAGCCGTTCGGAGTGGTCGAACGCTTCGCCTTTCCGGCCAGAACCCCGTCGACAATGGCGACGGCTGCGCGGAGTGCGGCGTCTATATCCAATCGCGTGGTGTCCAGCAAGTGGGCATCGGGCGCCGGATAGAAGCCGCCATGCGGGTTGGCGCGGTCGCGCGCATCCCGCTCCTCTATCTGGTGATAGAGGCCGTAGCGGTCAACCGCCTGGCCGCGCGCTTCGAGCTGGCGCGCCCGGCGCTCCATGCGCGCCTTGGAATCGGCCTCGATGAACAGCTTCACGTCGGCATCGGGGGCGATCACCGTGCCGATGTCGCGCCCGTCGAGCACGGCGCCGCCCGGCTGCAGCGCGAATTTGCGCTGGAAATCGTAGAGCGCCGCGCGCACCGGGCCGATCACCGCCACCTTGCTGGCGAGCGGCCCGGCCGCGGCGCTGGTGAGGCTGTCGCGGTCGCTGAGATGCGCCGGATCGAGCGCCTGCGCCGCCGCGATCGCCCGCGCCTCGAACTCCGGCGTGTCCACCGCCTCGGCCGCCGCGAGGCCGACGGCGCGGTAGAGCAGCCCGGTATCGAGATGCGGCAGCCGGTAGTGCCGCGCCAGCCCCAGCGCCAGCGTGCCCTTGCCCGACGCCGCCGGGCCGTCGACGGCGATGATCATGCCGCCGGACCGCCGGCGGCCGGGGCGCTCGAAAAGCTCGCCCCGACATGCTCGAAGGCGGTCACGAAATCGGGAAACAGCTCGGCCATCACGGTTCCGTCCTCGATGCTGACCGCGCGGTCGGCGGCCATCCCCAGCACGAGGAACGCCATCGCCAGTTTGGGGTCAAGCCGCGGCGCCACGTTTCCCCCGCCCGGCACCCGCTTGCTGCCGCGCACCAAAAGGCCCCCCTGCTGCTCGATGCAGTCGACGCCATTGGCCCTGAGCGCGCGGGTGAGCGCCAGCCGCCGCACCCCCTCGCCCAGCCCCTCGAAGCGGGTGTCGCCGGCGGCGAAGGCGGCCGCGACGCAGAGGATGGGGAAATCCTCGGCCGCGATGCCGAGTTCGGCCGGAATCACCGCCCCCTGCAGCCCGCCATGCCGCACCACGATGTCGGCGCCGCCCTTCTGCGCCGCGCCGATGGCGATGTCGCCGCCCATCAGCGCCAGCGCATCGAACAGCGCGAGCCCGCGCGCCGTCAGCGCCACGCCGCTTAGGGTGAGCTCGGAATCGGGGGCGATCAGCGCCGCCACCGCCGGATAGACGGCGAGGTGCGGATCGCCCGGCACCGTCAGCGCCTGGGCCCGCAGCGGCGCCAGGCCCTCGAGCCCGAGGCGCAGCCCCGCCGCGTCCTCCTCGGCGCCGAGCCGCGCCCCGAAGGCGGCGAGCAGATCGATCGCCGGATCGTGGCTGCCGGCCGGCAGCGTGAGGCGCGAGCGGCCCACGGTCACCAGCGCGTTGAGCAGCAGCGGCGCCACCAGCCCCGCCGCCTCGGCCGGCAGCGCCAGGTCGAGCGGCACGCCGAAGCGCGGGCCGCAGAGCCGCATCTGCCCTCCGTCGCGCGCGATGCGGCAGCCATTGCGGCCGAGAAAGCCGAGCAGCGCCTCGCTCACCGGATCGGCCGGGGGCCCGTCGAGCACCACCTCCATGTCGTGCCCGGCGATGAGGCCGATGAGCAGCGGCGCCGCGGCGCCGGTTTCGGCCAGCGGCAGCGGCCCGGCGGGGGTGAGCAGCCCGCCCACCCCGAGCCCCTGCACGTGCCAGCGCGGCCCCGCCGGCGCGACGTAGGCGCCCAGCGCCCGCAGCACCTCGGCTGTCGCGGCCAGTTCGGGGGCCGGGCTCACGGTGTCGAGCACGCTTTCGCCGCGCGCCATCGCCGCCAGGATCAGCGCCAGCGCCGACAGCAGCGGCTCGCCGGGCAGCCGCATCGGCCCGCGCAGCCACGGCGACCGCTCGGCGCTGAGCGGCAGGGACGGAATCGACGCTTTGTTCATCACGCAACTGCACCGGGAGGCGGTGCGCCAGCATCGTGGCGAGGCGCGGCGCAAATGAGGCGGATGCACGGCTGGGATTTGCCGCGTTTTTTGCGTTTGACAGGCAAATCGTTTGCCCCTAACCGAGCGAACCCAGCGGAGGCCCCGCGTTTCAACTCATAGGGAAGCTGCCTTGGCCCAAGACCCACGCGGTACAAAGCGCGAAGACCCCGAGACCGGCAAGAAGTTCTACGATCTCAACAAGGATCCGATCGTCTCGCCCTACACAGGCAAATCCTATCCGCGCTCCTATTTCGAGCAGACCCTCGCCTCGCGCAAGGCGAACGAGCGCGAC
The DNA here is from genome assembly GCF_001899075.1 of Devosia sp. 67-54. Taxonomy (GTDB): domain Bacteria; phylum Pseudomonadota; class Alphaproteobacteria; order Rhizobiales; family Devosiaceae; genus Devosia_A. The sequence continues at coordinate 365,254 of NZ_MKVA01000011.1, forward strand.
GAGGAGCAGGAGGACGAAGAGGACGTCGAGGTCGAGGACGTGACCAAGGCGCCCGACGAGCCCGAGGTCATCTCGCTCGAGGACGCCGATGCCGAAGAGGCCGGCGAGTCCGGCGACGAGGAAATCCCCGATGTCGAGGACGTCGAGGATGTCGAGGACATCGGCGACGACGACGAGGACGCTTTCCTCGAGGAAGACGAGGAAGAGGACGAGAACCTCGATTTCGACGTCGAGGGCGGCGACGAGCGCTGATCCCCGCGTCCGGCGCGCGTCGCAGCGACGCGCCCGGATTTGGTGCTTGCGTCCTCGGAAACGCTCGACTAGAGAACACCCGCGCTTCGGCAGGTCCGCCCGCCGAGCCATCCCAAGGAATGGGGCCATAGCTCAGTTGGGAGAGCGTCTGAATGGCATTCAGAAGGTCGTCGGTTCGATTCCGATTGGCTCCACCACTCTTTCGCACAGCACCCTCAAGGTCTCTAAGACCTTGAACGGTAAGGCGGTTTCAGCGGTTCGATAGCCGGTCTTCCGGTCATAGGCCAGACGCTGACCCCAAACGAGCTTCAGCACCGCCCGGCGATCCTCGACGCGCTCGGAACGCCATAGACGGCAAGGGTTTGCCAGGAACTCGAAAGCGGTTCGATAAGTCCGGCCGAAGGACGGTCCCGTCTGCGTCGTGGTCGCGATTTTTTCGTTCAAGACTGCCTTGCGCAATTCCAGGTCATGGATGCGCCTTTCATAGGCCGCGGCGAGTTGCGAGCTGGTGGCCTCCACGGCTCGGTCCAGCAGTTGTTCGACCTGGCCGTTCAACTGGCGTAGCTCCTGTTCCCAAAGCGTACGCCTCTGCTGGATGTTTCCCAGCTTCATCTCCCACAACTCGCGGATCATCGCGAAGGCCGCGTGGAAGAGTGTTGCAGTCGGCTGCAAACTTGCCAGCATCACGTCGAACTCACCTTCGAGTTTTTCCTTGCGCACTGACTTGCGGTACTCGCCGCATCCGCGGGTATCGCAGAGATAATATGGGTAACGCTTCGACCGGCCCTTCGACCAGCAGGCCGTAAGAGGTTCACCGCAGCAGCCGCAGACGACGAAGTTGCGTAGCGGAAAGTCGGCGCTCAAATCCTTGCGGGCGGGCGCGTTTCTCACCCCTTGGCGCCGAGCGAGAATCGCCTCGTGCGTCTCCAGCGTGATGAGGGCTTCGTGCTGACCGCGCACAAGATGCAAGCCCCATGATTCGATGCTGAAGTATCCGGCATAGAGCTGGCGTGTCAGCAACTGCGCGATGTGCGACATGTGGACCTCGCCGTTCCGCGCTTTTGGGTAGGCCGGTTGCGCCTGAAGAAAGCGCTGCACTTCGGTCAGCGTCTGGAGCCGACCCGACGCATAACCATTAAGAGCCTCGGCGACGACCGACGCGACGGGTTCGTCGCGCACCAGCATTCTCCCATGCCCCGTGACATCCGCAAATCGATAGCCCACTGGAGGCAGGAAGAGCCAATAGCCCGCGCTGGCACGCGCGGTCATCTTCTGGACGACCTGTCGGCTGTTTTGCTTGCGTTCAAGCTGGCCCTGCGCAGCCAGCACCGTCTCGATGAATTCGCCCTCGGGCGTATCCTCGAAGCGGAAGTTCGGGCACTCGATGCTGGCGCCCCTCATCCTGAAGGCGTGACGCAGCTTGATGTGGAATTCTGTGTCGCGAGCAAAGCGCTTCAGATCGTCGAAGATGACGACATAGTTCTTTCGGCCGCGCTGCGCATCGAGATAGCTCAGCAACGCCACCATGCCGGGCCGCTTCATGAAGTCGCCGCCGCCCGACACATCGTCGGGGAAAACCGCCTCGACCTCACATCCGATCGACTGGGCATGGTGGCGGCAACGCGCCTCCTGCGATTCGAGTCCGTGCCCGTCCGTCGCCTGCTTCGCACTCGACACGCGGCAATAGATGAGGGCCTTGGTTGGTCTGGTTGGGGTCGTCATGAATCTCCTTCTTTCTTGCCCCGGCTCGATCGTTTGAACACGGCGGCGACAGCTTGGGCTTTCCTCGGGCTGGCGGTCGTATCCGAGTCTAGCACGGGACCGGCATCGCGCGCACGTTTGACAGCCGGACGCTCGGCCCCGTGCAGCTTGGCAGCGCTCACGCTGCGCTGCACGATCTGCTGTTGGGCCAGTTGTACAGGATCATCGCCGAAGGCCCGATCGACGAAGCTTTCCATGATCCGCCACAGCGCCGCGAGAAGCTCGGTCTTCTCGCGGTCGCTGAGGTCAAGGTGCTCGACATGGCGGCGGTACTTCGTCAGATCGACCTCACTCATTGCCCAGCCCTCAGCGCCTCAGCTCCATGCGCGAGCGCGACGGGATCCGTGCGCTCGACGGCCCCGGCCGGCGGCTGTCGCCGTCGCCACGGGCAGCCTCACGACGGCGCTGTGGCTCGCGCGACGGCTCGTCGTTCGACTCCGACTCACGGCCCGCCTGCCGCGCCTGACCGCGCTGGCGTTCGGCCTCGATCTGCGGGCGGTAGAACGTCTCTTCAATGTCCTTGCCCCACTGGTAGAAGTCGGCGCCCTCCACGGCCTGAAACTCTTCCTTCATCAGCCGCTTGGCCCCGGCGTCCGTGATGCCCAGCTCGCGGCCGAGCAGTTCGCCCTGATGGGCAAAGGCGCGCGAAAAGGTGATCTTGTCGCCGGTTTCGATCATCTCACCCGTGGCCTTGGCGAAATGAACGCCGAGACTCTTCTGCTGCGGCGTCAGCATTTCCTCGCGCTGCATCAGCTTTTCCCGCATATCGTTCATCGACTGGCCGACACGGGAGCGGAAGATGTCGCGGATCATCGTCTCCGCCTTGCCGGAGTCGAACTTCTCGGTCCGGGCGAAGGCGTGCGCGTAGTCGGCAAGCTTTTCCTTGAACGTGCCGCTGCGCAGTATTTCGCGCTCGATGATGCTGGTAATGGCCACCGCTTCGTCGAACTGCGAATTGCTCAGCAACCGCGCCGAGTAAGTCTCCCGCACGTCTGCGGCTTGATCTTGGTAGTTCTGGGTCTTTGACTGTTCCATTGCTTTTCTCCTTTTGCTAGAACAAACCATGAACATAGGAATAATATTCCTACGTTGGCAAGACTTATTTGCGAGTGGGCCGCCTGATCTGCGGGCGGGATTGCCATAACTGCCTACCTCTCGAACGGGCGCACTCGCCGGTCCACGGCGCGCGCAAAGGCGGAGCGGGCGACGCCTCGCATCCGGTTTTCGCCGGCCGAGCGCTCAACAACCTCCTTGAGCTGCCTGCGCTCGTATTCATCGATCACCATGAGGCGACGCTCATGGGCGTCCCGCACATCGCGTTGCGCCTGGCGCAGCAGGTCCGCCGGATTGAAACGATCGGCGCCGCCCCAGAACGGCTTGAACTCGCGGCGCTGCGCCCCGGCCTCGGCGATCAACTGGCGCCGGCGGGCTTCGACACGGCTGTCGTACCGGGCCGCGTAAAGGTCTTTCTCTTTGACCCGCGCATCCTGGCACCGAACCTTCAAATCCTGCACCCGCCGCCACTGGCGCGGCGACTGGATGGTCTGGGCTTCGCGGCGTAGCGTCGCCAGCTCGAAGATGCGGCGCAGTTCCTGATCTATCGGCAAGCTCATGATCTGCCTCGCAATCCGGCCCAAATTTGCAATCGACGCCCGCATTCCGTCACGCTTGTCCGATGATGCAGTTCGACGACAGTGACGATGTGGAAGAGTGGCTGGAAACGCTCGGCTACGAAGACTTCTGGACGCAGGCCGACCTGTTCGTCCTCGAGCTTTGCGGTCAGTCCCGTGCGTGCTGCGACAGGCAGATCGCCTCCGGCAGTATTGACGCGAACACCGTTCTTGACGTGCTGAAAGGCATGGCGCGGCTCGAACTGATCGAGCGCTTCAGCCTCAAACCGCGCGACATCATGCCGTGGTATTCCCTTCATTGACCGCCTCCCGCGTCGCCCTCGCGGTGAAACACAACCCAAGAACACTGGCCATCACCGGCAGACGACGTGAAGACCCCATACGGACCGACGAAGGTGCAGCGCGTGTACCAGCGGTCCTTGAAGCTCCACGGGTCGCCACCTGCCGGTACATCGAAGCTGTAAGAAAACAGCACATGCGGCAGGCCGAAGGCCGCATAGGCAGCGTAGAGGCCGAGCGCCGCCGGCACCCACAGGAAATAGGCCGGGCGGATAAGGTGGGGCCGCGTCATGGGGCACCTCCATTGTCGATGACGACCTTGGGGTCCGGCGCAAGCCGCACGCCTTCGAGCGGATTGTCGGCCAACTCATGGCAATAAGGTGCGATCTGGTTCTGCCGGATTTTCCGGCAATGGATGAAGCCGACGCCGGCAACGTGCAGGAGCTGCTGATCGGGCGGCAGCCGCATCAGCTCGTCGGCGCTCAGCAGCCGGTCGCGGCCCGTCGAGAAATTCCGCGACCACGCGCTGCGGTCCGAAGACAGCCCGAGGCTGGAGCTGACATTGAGCGCTTCGCCCATGGCGCGGGACGCGCGCTCGGCTTCCTCGAAAACAGAAAAGGAGAGCCACTGCTTGGTCGTGCAGTTCTCCTCCAGCAGCGCGGTTTCCTTCTCGCCATAGCGGCGGACGATGTCCTGCCGGCTCTGCGCGATGAAGTGCGAACGGGCGCCGAAGGCGCGCTGGATGGTGACGCGGTTCAGGGCATCGCGCAGCGGCGCGTTGCAGAACTCATCGAGGATGTATTCGGCGCGGCCCGCCCCATGCCGCAGTTGCGCGTTCATCAGTGCCAGAAAGTGCAGGGCGAAGAACGGCCCCAGCCGGTCGGTGAAGCGCGCCGGATTGACGAAGCACACCACCCAGCCGTCCCGGATCAGCTCGGTGTGCGTGAGGCTGGCATTGCGCCCGGCATCCTGCAGCGCGCCACTGGCGAATATTTTCAGCGCGCTGACGGCCGCGCGTATGTGCTGCGCATAGTGCTCCGGGTTTTCCCGTTGCATGTCCAGAATCTGACGTGCCGGGTTGCTAAGGCTGGGGGCGAGGCTTTCGCTGCCGTCCTCGAGCGCCATCTGCCACGTCCGGGGATCGGCGATCAGCGCCTGGAGCGCGCCCGGAAAGCACAGGCGCGGATTGCGCTCGAGAAGGGCACGCAGGCCGAAATCCATCAGGTCGCGCGGCGACGAGCGCCAATAAAGATTCTTGGCGTCGTCGGCCGGCTCATCGATCAGCGCGTGCGTGATGTTGTCGAGGACGAACGGCAACTGGTCGGGATCGTCCGCCGCCGCGGCAGACGCCGCCCCGAACGCATTGAGCGAGAGACGGTGCGGATGGTTCGCTCCCAGCACGCCGAATTCATCCACGATGCCAAATCTGCGGCCGTGTTTGACGCACATCGCGCCAATCTGCGCGGCGATCTCGCCGTCCTTAGCATCGTTGATGAAGATTGCGCGGTTCCTGTCGGCGAGCATCGTCATCAGCGCCACCATCGACACGCAGGTCGTCTTGCCGCCGCCGGCCGCCGCGAAGGTGATCGAGGACCCGGCATTGACCGGCTCCAGGATCGGCTTGCCATCGAAGGTCAGCCCGAGAATGCGGCGCCCGGCATTGTGAATGCGCTGGGTCATTGGATCATCCCCGCCCGCCGCAGATCGGCTTCCGTCGCGAGCTGCGCCGACTTCGGCGCGCCGCCTTGCGCTGCGAACTCGGCCAGCGCTTTGCGCCGCTGCCACGATGCAAGGATCAGTCGCACAGCCCTCACCAGCGAGCCGAGCGCGCCAGCCCCGAGCACGATGGAAATAAGCCCCATGCCCCACCATTCGCCCTCGGCGGGCCATATCCGCCAGGCGGTCCAGGCCAGCAGCGCCGCCCCGAAGAGATTGAGATTGACCGCCGCGATGTCGCGGACGCCGGTATCATTCGGCATCGCGCATCTCCCTCGCATCGCGGATGGACATCGCCTCTTCGATCGCCCGGCGCACCTGGCGCAGTGTCCGCACCGGCCCGAGGCTCGTGGCGACCTCGTGATCGCGCAGCGCCAGCGAATGGACCTGCAGCGTGCCGATCGACAGCCCCGCGAGCGCCGCGGCCGCACCGATCGCTACGAGCGCCCCGATCTCGCCCGGATAGAGATAGCGGGAGAAGGCGGCGGCGAGGCCGAAGGCGGCGGCCGCCAGCGGCAGCACGACGATCAGCAGCGGGCGCTCGACCGACACATATTCGATCTGCGCCAGCCGATAGGTCTTGCGCCGGGTGCGCAGCACGCGGTCGGTGACCTCGAAGCCGCCGCCGCGGAAGAAGATGGTTCCACTCATGACGCCGCTCCCTCGGGCGCGGCGCAGGCACCGGCCTGCTGGAGGCGCAGGAGCCGCGCGTCAAACCCATCCAGCGCGGCCGGGCGCACGAGGGAAAAGCTGCCGGCGAAGATCGCCCATTCGGTGCGCGTCTCGGCGATCGCCGCATCTGCCGCGCAGCCGCACACATCGCCCGCTGCCGCCAGCCGGGTTGCGGTTTCGGCGCGGATCTGGCCCAGCGCGTCCTGATACGCCTGCTTGGCGGCGGCGACGTCCCCGGCCTCTTGCTCCATGGCCAGGTCCATCATGTCGTCAACGCCGAACATGGTGCTCAGGTCGCCGCCCAGCTCCTTGAGTCCTTGCATGAACGGACTGTTGCGCAGCGCCCGCAATCGTGCCGCCGCGCGTTCACGGGTCGTCTCCGCCGCCGGTGGCGGCAGGGCCCCGATGCGTGCCGCGCCGCCCTGGGCGGCCAGCGTGCGGACGGCGGCGGCGCAGGCCGGCAGATGATCGGCGCGCACCACGCGCTCGGCGACGAACGGGCCGCTGAGGAAGTAGGCGAAGCTGCCATAGGCCAGGGCAGCGATCACCAGCGTCTTGGGCAGGATGCCGCCCAGGTTGAGATCGGGAAACATGGGATTCTCCTTTCGGGCGTGAGAGGGTGATCAGTCCGGCCGACGGGCCTTGCGGCGCACGGTGGCCAGCCTGCCGCGGCCAGCGGCGACCAGGCTGGCCCCGTCATCGCCGTCGCCGGGCTTGCGCTGCGCGATGAGCCGCGGCCGCGGCTGTTCGATCGCCGGAACGGCGGCGCGGAGCTTCGGCGCCGCCCTGCGCGGTTCGGCGGCCGGCGGCGGCGCGGCGGCGATGACGGCCTCGCGGCGATAGATGTCCCAGCGCAGGCCCCAATAGGTGAACAGCCACAGGGTGCTCGGGAACACGATCTCCACCACGGCGGCGATCGCGGCCACCGGGATGAAATGCCCGATGAAGCCGAGCGTGTCGCCGACGCCGGGGCGCGGCGGGAAGGCTGGCGGCGGCTCGCCGGCCGTGGCCGTGATCGAGCCGACGACCGTCTCGAGCACCTGCGCCTGCTTCTGCGTGATGGCGGCGAGCGCCGTGGTGGCTTCGGGCCGGTCGGCGACGGTGACGCCGGCTTTCACCTCCTCGGCATAGGCCGAGATCAAGGCGAGCGGCATGGCTTCGGACAGTTGCGCCGCCTGCTGGCGAATGCGCGCATCGACGAGCTGAAGCTCGCCGCGGCGCGCCCAGATGTCCTCTCCGTCATCGGCGAGAATGTGCTGATAGTCGGCTAGGGCGGCATCGAGCGCCGCGAGCGCGCTCGCCCGCGCGGCCTCGCCGGCAGTCAGTTGATCGCCCACGGTCTGGGCGCGGCCGGCGAGCGCGTCGAGGGCGCGCCACACCGGCCCCTGGCCGCCGCTCGCGCGGCCCGACACGCAGGAGCTTTGCTGCTCGCAATCGCGCTTGGCGCTGAGATCATCGACGATCGAGCGCAGGGCGGACGCGGCGCGGCCCGCTTCGGCCGCGCTCTGGGTGCGATCGCCGATAAAGGTAGCAAGCTCCGCGCCATGCCGCTGCATTTGCAGCACGGCCACGTCCTTGAGGACGAGGCCGGCATAGGTCGCGGTGAAGAGGCCCGCGCCGACCGCCAGCATCGAAACGATGCTGACAATGGCGGCGCCGAGATACCCTTTGGCGGCTTGGGGCGCGCCATGCTCGATAGCGAGGCGGTTGACCGCATAGGCGACGACGCCGGCGCTCAGTGACAGCACCAGCGCCTTGGCGTTGCTCCACAGATCATGCCCCGAAATGATATTGGGCAACGCCAGGAACAGCAGCGTGGCGGAAAACACCACGCACACTGGAATCGCCCATTCGGTGAAGGGCGGTATCCGCTTGCGCGGCAATTGCATGGGACCGCGCTCAGCGGCCGGGTCGGGCTTGGACATGGTCGGTTCCTCACAGATCGAAGGCGATAGGCCGCGTGCTATCTGATCGTGGGCTCGTCGCTATCGGAGCCCGGCAGGAGCGACTCGACCCATTCCCGCACGCCCGGCTCATCGATGAATCGAGTCCACTCATCGACTTCGGCGGCGATCCAGATGCGCCCGTGCGAGTGGTGGCAGGCCGAAGACGGAAACACGCCCAGGTGCTCCAGCCAGAGCACGGCGCTCAGCGTGAAGCCCGTGCGGGCGACTACGTCGTCGGCGGTGTAGTGTGTGGTTGCATTGCGCATGTCTTGTTCGTCCTGACAAAGCCGTTACGATTTCCGGCCAGGAACAAAGCTTGCGCACTGAGTGACGGACCGCTTTTTCCGGCTGGTCCTAGCTCAATAATCACGGACTTCCCCGAAGTCCCGAGACAGAGTTGTAACAACGATGCCGCAGAAGGTGCTGAAGGGCGACTATGACGTGTACGCCCTGCAGCGGATCATCCAGAAGCTGAGCGACCTCGTGCGCTCGCACCCCAATCTGTCGCTAAGCCAGATCGCCGAGCGCATTTCGGCATGGGCCTCCCAGCCGTTCCACCGGGAGTATCTGGGCCGGCTTCGAGCCTACTCACTGAACGACGCCCACATCAACACGATCGTTGAGTGGATCGTCGAATTCCATGATCCGGATTTCCGCAAGAAGCTGACGCCGGAAGCAATCTTCGGCGTGGTCGGGGAAGCGTCACGCGACTTCTATTTCCACTTCTCCCAGATCGATCCGTTCGAAGCTTGGGAGCAGGAGGTCTTCAACGCGTTCGCGGGGATATACATCTGTGCGCCTGCGGACGATCGCAACTCCTACCTGCCGATGCCGGTGTTGCGGCGCTTCTTCGCTGACCCTGATGCCTTTCCACCAGACGTGCGGGTCAAGCGTGCGCTCGACATCAAGCAGTATGTTTCCGAACGCAGCATCCTGGTGCTGCGCGCCATGCCGATCGGCTACTACCATGCGGCGGAGTTTCCAATGTCGCTGCTTTTTCCACCAGGCTTCGCGCCGCTGGACGTCAAGATGGTCTACGAAGGAATCGGCATCGCGTCCGGCAACAGCGTCCGGGTATTCCTTCGTGAATGTCTTTCGCGGGTGGGCAAGTCCCACTCGATCCTCATTCATCCAAAAGGTCGCGTTGAGGAGGCCAATCCCAGAAGCATTTCCATCAACGTGGGCGGAAACGTGCGCAACGAAGTGCGGGCCGACTGGGAGAAGCTGAGCGACGATGACCTTCGCCATCTGCGCGCCGAGTTCGCCGAAACCATTGCCCTCGGCCATCATCTGGCGGGAACGGCACAGATCGAATTGTCACCGCTGCCGAACGTCAAGAACCGGGTCGAGATGACCTTCACGCGAGATCAGGTCTATCATCGCAAGCCGCCAGACTTTCTCCGGCATGGCGATCTCCATTTCATTCGTCCCGATATCGAAAATCGCGACGAGATCGCACGGATCGTCGATAACCCGCTTGCCGTCGGGGCACTTGAATGAGCGTCGCCCCCAAACCAAAACCTACACCAAGACCGGCGCACCTTGAGCCCCAGGACGGGTCCCGTCTGGCGACACACGCGCTCTTGCGTGCCGCCTACATGGACGATCTCGACGAGGCGCGCGCCATTCTTGCCGCCGATCCCGAGCAGCTTAACAGGCAGGACCCTTATGCGGGTCTGACTGCGCTGCACATCGCCATTTTCCGGCAAAATACCGGCATGGTCCGCCTGCTCGCCGGGCACCCTGGTAGCAAGGTCTCGATCGAGGACAATTTTGGCCGGACCGCCGCGAGCATGCTCACCTATACGTCGAACCACGAGATATTCGACATCATCCTGCAAGCCGCATCGCCAGAGGTGGATCGAGCCTGGCGCGACAGCGTGTTCGACGACGGCCGCGCTGCCGGCAAAGTCATTTCTCTGCCAGATCCAAAGAAAAACTAGCACAATCAATGCACTATTGAGTAAATCTGTGCCGACTTTGAAATTATATTGTATACTTGGTAATGTATTTCTGTGGATGAAGAGAAAAACAATAATCAGACCGAAAACGGGCAACAACTGATCGATAGCGCAATGGCCGGAAATCTGGACCGTGCCATCGCCTGCCTGAAGAGCGATCCGGGCTGCGTGAACGCGCAGGATGCCGCGACCGGCGTCACGGCTCTACACGTCGCCATCGTGATGCAAGACGCCCAGCTCGTCGCGCTACTGGTAGCCCAGCCTGATTGTGACCCCTGGATACGCGATCATATGAACCGGGCAGCGCCCGATATGCTGATCTACACACGCAATAGAACCATCTTCGATGCGGTCACGGCGAAAGCCTATCCGGAAGCGGAAAAGATGTGGCAGGAACTCAAACCTTGAACAGCCGCGCCGCAGGAAAGCAGAGCGGCTGCTGACCCGCCGCAGGATCACGCGCCGTCAAATGACACCGGTATGATCCGATCGCCGCCTAGAACCTTCATGCATCGCTTCGCGCCGCTGACGCGCAAGGTATGCCCTGAATGTCAGGGCCCCTTGGCAAGGGGCGCCCGCTGCGCGCGCCCCGTTGCATCCCCACCGGCTTTCAACCGCATGAACCATCGAACCAACCTGCCTTTGGTCTTGCCTGATGGCCAGGAGTCCCACCTGCGACTTTCCGCTTCTCTATCGTTCCGGATGCTCCTACGAGTCTTCGCACGCCGGCAGGAGCGCAGGCTTGCGATCTTTCCTGCGCGTTTGATGACGCAACGCAAGGCATCGCATGGACCGCCAGCCTCGATCGCCGACCAGATGCCGCCGAACCGGCGACGACCGCATCACCAAAGCCAGGCGATTGACTCTGGTCGGTGCGGTCGTGGATCAGGAGCTCGTCTATCTCGATCGCCTGATGAGCGACCTGATCGCCCTCGATCAGGGGCCTTTGACCGTGCCGCAGGTTTTCGAGGGGCTGGTCGCCTACAGGAGAGCAATCGCCGTCTTGTATGGCCGTCGGGAGGAACTGCGCCCGTGGGGCGTTGAATAGCCGGAACGGAGCGAGGGATGTTTCTCACTCCCTATATCGCGGGCCAGATATGGCTGTGCCCCTATCCCGTTCGATTGGCGGGGACGAGGTTCGGGGCCCGCATGACGGTGATCCGTCTTGCCTCCGGTGAGCTCCTGCTGCATTCGCCCTGCCAGATCACGGCGGCCATCGCTGAGGAGATTTCGGCGCTGGGTCCGGTCGCCCATATCGTTGCCCCGGGCAATTTCCATCACCTGTTTGTAGCAACGGCGCAGGCGGCGTTCCCGGGAGCCCGGCCCGCCGCCGGCGGAGATGAATGGCTCCAAGCGAAAGGCTCGGAACGCAATTTCGGTCGGCAAGTCCATCAATGTAGTGGTCGGCCCCCTGGAGTGGGCAAAACCTATCTGATCTCCAAGTTGGTGAAGAGCATCTTCGAAGAGACACCTGATGCTCGCATTCTGGTGTCGGCCCAAAATCATGACACCCTCATGCACATGGAGGACGAGCTCAGACAAGAACTAGGCACCACCACTGCGATCATGTTGAGGGTGGAGCGCTCGAACGTCGATGGTGATGAGAGCCAGCTTCGGGCGACACCTCTGCGTGCAGCTGCGATCGGCATCCGATGCCCTGATGGTGGGGAACATTCGGCTGGCTAGACACAGGGCTCACCTTGAATGGCAGGTTTAGGTTGGCGGGGTCGTGGGCAAACGTGACAGGGCAGTCAATGGATCAGCCTCATGCGGGCTCGGCATTGGGGCCGCTGAGCAGGACTTCGATCTCTTGGCGTAGGACTTCGAGAACGTCGGGGTTGAGTCCGTCGCGGTGATGCAGGACGAACAATCGGCGCAGTGGCGGATCGATGATCGTCGCGGCGCTCAACCAGCCGGCGGTGCATTCGCGGGCGACGCTTTGCCAGGTGGCGACGGTGCTCCCCAATCCCGCCAGCACGGCTTCCTTGCGGGGCGCAGATCCATCGATCTCGGCGACGATGTTGAGTGATACGCCGACCTCGAGCGCGGTATCGTCCATCAGCCGCCGCAGCGGATTGCCGACGAAGGGCAGCAGCAGCTTTTCGAGCTGCAGGTTCCGGAAGGCCACGGTCGATACCGGCGTCGCGGATGGCCTGGTGACGAGCACCAGTGAGTCCCACACGAGGGGGGTGCCGCCCCTCTTCCAATCGGAAAAACGCAGCACCGCGTCGAGCTGGCCTTCTTCCAGCATGGCTTCGGCCGTACGGTCGTTCATGCCGGCGATGCGCAATGTTAGGTCGGGCATGCGCTCGCTGATCTTCTTGATCAATGCGGCGGCGATCGCGGTCAGCGACGGAGTGATCGCGAGGCTGATCACCGCGGGATAGCGGGCGCGGGCGGCCAGCCGATGAAATTCCGCCTCGGCGGTCGCGACCTGATCGAGGATGATGTCAGCGTGCTTGAGCAGGAGACGGCCTTCGTCAGTCAGCTCAACTCCGCGTGAGGACCGCTCGAACAGAGTGACGCCGAGCGATTGCTCGAGCTCGGCCGTGTGGTGCGTCAGCGCCGGCTGAGCGATGTTGAGCACGCGGGCGGCGCCCGACAGCGAGCCTTGCGCCGCGATCATGCGAAAATACCGAAGCCGCCTCAAATCCAGTGTCATTGTCTGTATCTAGCGCCTCCCGCGCCAGCCGGTACCGGCAACCGGCGCGACCATAACGCGATCCTATGGACGATATCAAAACTCTCTAGTGGCCTTCGGCCCCCGACCGACTGATGATGATGACCACGCGTCAGGGCGCCGTTGCCCGGCGTCGGCACCGGACGACCGGAATGACACGGCTAGGCTGTCGCGCTCGGGAAAACGGGATGGCGGCCGGCATTTCCGCAGATTGCGGTGCCATCGGGCCAGTGGGAGTGGCGGAGTGAGACACAGACAGACATGGCGCCGCTGGCCAACGAAGGCCGTGACGTGACCGTGGCCGAGTTTGCACCGGCGGACGCGCAATCATCGACGGCAAAATCCGCCGTTGGCCTGCGCTGGCTTCCCGAAGTCATCGTGCTGATCGCGGTCGGCTGGCTGGTCGTCGTGCCGCTGGGGATGATCGTCTATGGCAGCTTCCGCTCCGGCCCTCCCTATGTGGCGTCGCCGCTCAGCCTCGACAATTATGTCCGGATATTCACCAGTCCGTCGTACCGCACGGCCATCTTCAATACCCTTGTCGTCGGCATCGCCTCGACGCTGATCAGCATGGTAGGCGGCACGGCGCTCGCCTGGATGACGACGCGCATCCGGCTTCCGGGCCTGCGCTTCATCCGGATCGCCGCCGGCCTGCCCTTCTTCATCTCGTCGTTTCTCGGCGCGATCGCCTGGGCCTATCTCGCCGCGCCGCGCTTCGGCCTGCTCAATCACGCGCTGCAGGCAATCTGGCCGGGCGGTCCGCAAATCAACATCTACAGCCTCGGCGGCATGGCCTGGGTGCACGGTCTCTACGACATGCCGATCGCCTTCCTGATGATGAGCGGCACCATGACCGCCCTCGACGCGAGCATCGAGGAAAGCGCCCGTGTGGCCGGAGCGCGGCCGATGCGGGTGTTCCGCACGATCGTGGTGCCGCTGCTGATGCCGAGCTTCGTGTCGTCGGCGCTGCTGTGCTTCATCCATTCTGTCGAGTCCTATGCGGTGCCGGCGGTGCTCGGCACGCCTGTCGGCATCGACCTGCTGGCGACGCGCATCGCCCTGGATCTGCAGAGCTCGCCGCCCGCCTACGGACCGGCCTCGGCCTCGGCCATGCTGCTGATGATTGTCGCCGTGATCGGCATGTATGGCTACTACCGGGCCACGCGCGTCCAGCAACGCTTCGTGACGGTCAGCGGCAAGGGCGTGGCGCTGCCGGCGGCCGCCCGCGGCTGGCCGGTGGCGCTCGGCGTCGCGCTGGCCTGGCTCTATGTCGTTCTCGCCGTAGTTCTGCCGATCGGCGTCGTCGCGATCGCCTCGTTCCAGAGCTATTGGGGCCAGCCGATCTTCGGCTTCACGCCGACCCTCAAGAACTACATCAGCGTGTTCAAGCTACCCAACTTCGAGCCGGCGTTGCAGAACACGCTGCTGCTGGCGATCGTCGGCCCCACGGTCACGGTGTTCTTCGGCTTCGTCATCGCCTATCTCAACCTGCGCCGGCCGTCGTTCCTGTCGCGGATCATCGACGGCATCGCAATCATCCCGCACGCCAGTCCCGGCCTCGTGATCGGGCTCGCGCTGTTGTGGACATATCTATTCATGCCCAACCCGATCTACGGCACGGTGTGGATCCTGCTGCTTGCACTCGTCACGCGCTTCCTGCCCTATGCCGGCCGCCCCATCCATGCCGCGCTGCTGCAGCTAAGCCCCGAGCTGGAGGAGGCGTCGCGCGTCTCGGGCGCGAGTCCGCTGCGGACCTTCCTGTTCATTCTGATGCCACTCGCGGCACCGGCGCTGATCTCGGCCTGGCTTCTGCTCTACGTGGTGTTCATCCGCGAGATATCGACAGTGGTGCTGCTCATCACGCTGGGGACCAATTCGTTGCCAGTCCTGCTGTTCAACCTGTTCACTGATGGCTGGTACACGCAGGGCGCGGCGCTCGCGATCATCCAGTTGCTCATGATGGCGATCGGCTGGGTGGTTCTGTCGCGGTTCATCCGGCCGGCTGCGGGAGGCCAGATCAATGTCGCTTGAAGTTCGTGTCGAACAGCTCAGCCGCATGTATGCGGGAAGCTTCGGGCTCAAGAGCCTGTCGTTCAAGGCGCCGCCCGGTTCGTTCCTGACCCTGCTTGGTCCCTCCGGTTGCGGCAAGACGACGACGCTGCGGTGTCTCGCCGGGCTGGCGCGGCCGGATACTGGTGCGGTGTGGTTCGGCGACCGGCAGGTCAATGGGCCCGGCGTCTTCGTGCCGCCGGAACGCCGCGATCTAGGAATGGTGTTTCAGTCATACGCGCTATGGCCGCATATGACGGTGCTCGACAATATCGCTTACGGGTTGCGCAGCCGCCGTGAGGCGAAGGCGTCGATCGGCGAGCGGGTGCGCCGCACCGCCGAACGGCTTGGTATCGAGCAATATCTCGAGCGTTATCCGGCGCAGCTCAGCGGCGGCCAGCAGCAGCGCGTCGCGCTCGCCCGCAGCCTGGTCTACGAACCGGACCTGCTGCTGCTCGACGAGCCGCTCAGCAATCTCGATGCGCGGCTGCGCCAGCAGATGCTCGAGGAGTTTACCGACATGCAGCGCCGCCTCGGCGTGACCACGATCTATGTCACCCATGACCAGGAGGAGGCGCTGGTGATGTCCACCCAAGTGCTGCTGCTCGACAGGGGTGACCTGGTGCAGGCCGCTCCCCCGCAGGAGCTGTTCGACCATCCGCGCAATCGCTTCGCCGCCGAGTTCATGGGGGAAGCCAATTTCTTCGCCGGGACGGTTGCAGAACAGGGCGACAGCCGCATGGTGGTGCGGACCGGCGTGGACGGCCTCAATATCGTTGCGCCGCCCCTTCCCGTGAGGCGCGGCGCCGACGTCACGGTCATGGTCAGGCCGCATCGCATCAATGTGCGCCGTCAGTCGGATGACCTGCCGAACGCCTGGCCGGCGACGGTCCGGCATTCGACCTTCAGCGGTGGGGTGACGGCGATCGACCTCGATCTCTTCGGCCAGCCGCTGCGCGCCACGGCGCTCGACGGCATTGCCGCCGGCGAGAAAGTCTGGGTCAGCGTCGATCCGCAGAACGTGGTGATCCTCGATGCCTGAGCGGACGACGAATTCTCCCGAGCCGACAGCCGGATTGCCCAGGCTGGCGAACAAGCGAGCCCTGGTGAACGGCTCGAGCCGCGGGATCGGCCGGGCGATTGCCGAACGGCTCGCAAGCGAGGGCGCCCGGGTGGTCGTCACCTACAATGCGCACAAGGACGAAGCCGAGGCGGTGGTGGCCGGTATTGCGATGCGGCACGGCGAGGCGACTGCCATCAAGGCGGACACCAGCTCGGAATCCGACGTCGATCGCCTGATCGGGCACACCATCGACACTCTTGGTGGCCTCGATATCTTCGTCAACAATGCCGGGGTGATGAGCTTGCCGGGCTTTTTCGACGTCACCAAGACGCAGTGGGATCGTACGCTCGCCATCAACCTCTCCGGCTGCTTTCTGGCCGGCCAGAAGGTGGCCCGGCAGATGCTCCAGCAGGGCGGCGGCGGCGCCATTGTCAACATCAGTTCCGGCGGCGCCTTTGCCGCTTCGCCGGGCATGACCGCCTACAAGGTGTCCAAGGCCGGCGTGGAGATGCTGACGCGGCTGATGGCTCTCGAGCTCGCGCCTTACGGCGTGCGCGTCAACTCGATCGCACCCGGCCTGATCGCCACCGACATCAACAAGGATCGACTCGCGGACGAGGGCTATCGGGGCAAGCGGCTCAGTCAGATCCCGATGCGGGTCATCGGCGAGCCGGACGATATTGCGGCAGGGGTTCTGTATCTCGTTTCGGACGAGGCGAGACTGGTGTCTGGCGCCTGCCTCAGGATCGACGGCGGGCGGGCGGCCCTGACGCGCTAGAGAACAGCGCTCCAATCGAGAAGCTGTAGAGCCACTCCGGGCTCGATCGACTTAACGACCGGACGGGGAACTGCCCGGGCAGCCTTCAGTCACTTGCATGAGGAAAAACATGAACGAGCACAGCAAACCCGCAACCCCGATGCCGGCCAAGCCCGACTGGCCGGGTCTCTATCCCGTTGTCGGCAAGAAGATCGTCAGGACGTTCGACCGCCCGAAACAGGAGATCGTGGATGTCTTCAAGGACTTCTTCCTGCCCGACGTGGCCGGCCGGGTCGGCCCGATGTACACCATGAGCTACACGATCCGCCCGGGCTATTCGCCGATGCCTACCCTGGTCGGCACGGCCTGCACGGTAAAGGTGCAGCCGGGCGACAATCTGATGGTCAAGAAGGCCATCTACATGGCCCAGCCGGGCGACGTGATCGTCATCGATGCCCGCGGGCACATGGAGTGGTGCCTGGGCGGTGGCGAGATGATCATGGTCGCCAAGTCGCGTGGCGTGGCCGGCATCGTCGTCGATGGCGCCTATCGCGATCTCGACCAGATCGAGGAGCTTGGCTTCCCGATCTTCCTCAAGGGCATTTCGCCGGCGACGGGACCCAAGCAGGGGCCCGGCGAGCTGAATACCACCGTGTGCTGCGGCGGCGTCATCGTCAAGCCCGGCGACATCATCATGGGCGACCGCGAAGGCGTGATCGTGATCCCGCAGGAATATGCGCAGCGGGTAATCGACGAGGTGCGCAAGGTTCCCGAAAAGACGATGGATTTCATCCTCAACGAGGACCGCGGCCGGCATGCCTATTTCGATGAGCTGCTGGCTTCGTACGAGTTCGACATCGTCGAGAAAGCCTAGCCGTTGTCACAGCGGGGATGGCGGCCGACCGGCGGCCATCCCGTTATCGCCGCAAGGCAGAAGCATGCAAATCACTCTAATGCAGGAGGAAAACCATGTTGATGTGTGGAGGAGCAGTCCAGCTCAAGCGGTGGAGCGCCGGCTGGGCTACAGCGTTGGTCCTGACGTTTGGAACGATCGGAGCGGTCGAGGCGCAGACGGTGCCGCCCGTGTCGTCCGATCTCGCCGGCAAAGGCGCGGCCGACGGCACCGTCGTCATCTATTCGTCGCAGACCACGCAGTTCCTTGACGGCCTCGTCGGAAATTTCAAGGCCGCCTATCCGGACGTGAAGATGCAATATCTCAAGGACAGCTCGTCCGGCATCGCCGAGCGGCTTCTGTCGGAAGAGGCCGCGGGCGTCCATACCGCCGACGTCTATATCGCGTGGTGGGATACGGTGAGCCGCGTTATCGATGCCGGCGATACCGTGAGCTACACCCCCGAGCAGGCCAGCGCCTACGACGCGAGCCTGAGCGATCCCAAGGGCAACTGGCATATCGTCGGCTTCAATCCGCTGCTCATCGGCTACAACACGCAGTCGGTCGCCGAGGCCGATGTGCCCAAGACCTGGCAGGATCTGCTCGATCCCAAATGGTCTGACAAAATCGGGACCTACGACCCGCGCATCGGCGGCGGCGCCTATGCCTACTATTATGGTATGTGGAAGCTCTATGGCGACGACTACTTCACCAGGCTCGCCGCCAACAAGCCGTTTGTGCAAGGCGCCAGTGCCGCGCTTGCCTCGGCCGTGGGCTCGGGTCAGCTATCGCTGGCGTCGATCGGCTACACCGGCTGGTCGTCGCTGCTCGGCGAAGCGCCGATCGCGCTGATCATGCCCTCGGACGGGGTGCCAATGATGGATATGATGGTGTCCATCGTGAAGGATGCGCCGCATGCCAATGCCGCCAAGCTATTCGTCTCATGGCTGATGAGCGAAGCCGGGCAGAAGGCCATTCCGAACAATGAATCGGCCATCTACGCCGCCCTGCCGAGCATCGCGCCGCCGGCCGGCGTGCCGCCTTTGTCCGAGATCAAGCGGGTGCCGATCGACTACGCCGAGTACATCTCGCAGGCCGACGCCATTACGAAGAAGGCGTCGGAAGCCTTTGGGCTCAGCACCGATTGAAACCGTCGGGCCCGGCTACGCGCCGGGCCCGGCCTGTTGCCGTCAAGATCATCGGAGCATGACGTGAACCTCGGAATTGAAGGCAAGACTGCGCTGGTTCTCGCCGGTGCCGGTGGACTTGGCCGTGCCATCGCGTTGTCTCTGGCCGAAGAGGGAGCCAATATCGCGCTGGCGGACGCCGACGAAACCGCTCTTGCAGCCGTGCTGCCGGCCATCGGGACAGCCGGCACGAAGCTGATGGCGCTGCCGTGGCGGCTCGGCGATTTGTCCGTGATAGACGCCAACATCGAGCGCATCGAGCGCGAGATCGGCTCCGTCGATATTGTGGTCAACATCACCGGCGGCCCGCCGCCGACGCCCGCGATCGACCAAGAGCCGGGACTGTGGCGCCGGCATTTCGATGAGATGGTGCTCTCCATTATCGCTGTTGCCGACCGCGTATTGCCGGCGATGCGGCAGCGTAAATGGGGCCGCATCATCACCAGCACCTCGTCGGGGGTGATCGCGCCGATCCCGAACCTGGCAATTTCGAACGCGCTGCGGCTTGCGTTGGTCGGGTGGTCGAAATCGCTGGCGCGCGAGATCGCCGCCGAGGGCGTTACGGCCAACATCGTGGTTCCCGGCCGCATCTCCACCGGCCGCATTCGCTTCCTCGACGAAGAAAAGGCCAGGCGCGAAGGCAAAGCCGTCGCCGAGATCATGGCCGCCAGCACGTCGGCCATTCCCATGGCGCGCTACGGCGATCCCGACGAATATGCGGCCGTCGTCACGTTTCTCGCCAGCCAGCTTGCCTCCTATGTCACCGGCACCGTGATCCGCGTCGATGGTGGACTGGTCGCCAGTATTTGAGTCTGCACGAACATGCGATCCGCGAAACCGCCTATCTGTTGCTAGCTGTTCCAATGCAGTCGGAATCTGATGCGGATTGGCGCGACCGTGCCGCAAGGACGAACGTACATCCGTTGACGAGCAACTTCGCCACGCACAAGATCCCTAAGATCAACGCCTGGCCGGCGCACGCCAGCATTGGCATGTCCACTTCGCTCCCTCCTCGGCGAGTTGGATTGGCCAGACAGAGGTAGTTTGCGAAGCTAACGCGCAAGCAACTGCAACGAGATGCGCACCGTTCCAATGCGGACCTCGATCTGACATCGCCACCCTTCATCGACCCGCACAACGAGGATGCTGGACTCTTCCGACAGGTCAAATCTGTCGACGAAGACCCTCACTTCCACCAAGCGCTTCAACGAGGACTGCTTCGGCGGTAGGCAACTGACCGCGCTGGGGTGGGGTAGGATCAGAAGCTTTGGAATATTGACGACCGAGGCAGGAACGCCGTGGCGGTGCTCCATCGATGCTAAGGAGGCCACAGGATAGGCATGTGGCTCGAGCTCAACGAGGAGCTGCTTGGTTGCCTGTTCTGGGTCGACATTGAGATCCTGCTTAAGTCGGGCCGCGTATCTGTTGAACAGCGTGCGGGGACCAGGTGTGCTATTCGAGGAGGCAGACGCGATCATCCTTTCGCGTAGAATTGCCTCATCATAGGGGGCCTCCTCCTGGGCGCGCTGCAGGGCTCGCTCACCGATCTCTCCACCGACGCTCCGGGCTCCGGCTAGGGCCAAGGTCACGAACCGATCTCGCAGGGTCAAACGCTTCGAGTAAAGCCATGATTCGAGGGACTCTGGGACCGGATCGAGATCGGCCAGGAGGTCCCCGACGTAGAGCTCGAGCAGCCAGCGCAGCTCTGCCGCCGTTTGAGGTTCGTCTAGAGATTGGAACAGCAGCACGTCCGATGTGAGGGTTCCGCCATCCCGGGTCAGCATGTGTTCCGCCGACTGGAAGAGCTTGAGCCCGGCTCGCTCTTCCCACAATCGTGTGCGGCGGAGTGTTTCTCGCAGATTTCCCGCAGCTCGCGTCTCGCCGACCTCGCCCCAAAGGCTCAGAGCAACCGAAGCGCGATCCAATGCGCGACCGGGCTCCAAATCCAATAGAGCCGCCGCCACCAAGGCCATTCTTGGAGGTATTCCACTATCTGGGCCCGGAGCGCGCCCTGGTCCGAAGAGCTTTAGCAAGGTCCCTCTCGCTCGTAGCAAAGCCGCCGCTGGCGGCCTCGTGCCTACGCGACCTTAGGCTTTTGCATTCGGAATGCCAGACTCTTGGGCTTCATCCGAGGAGACAAATCCCCTTGCGTTTGTCGCCGGTCGGCGCAGGCTAGTTGGTACAAATACTGATAGGATACTCTTGCTCGTAACGCCAAGCGTTTCAGCAGCGTTCCAACGTCATTCACTAAGTCTGAGAAAGACCCTGACGGTGTGATGCAAGGGCCCAAACCTGTCCAGGATCGCTAGTGTTTTGTAGGCCGCCGGCAGTGCGAAGTGAGCCGGCAGCGGCCGGTTCGCCGGATCGGCAAGCCCACAAAGGGTAACACCAGTCGCGTGATGAGATCGTAGAGCGCCGTGACATGCCATCGACGCGATGTGGTCGCCGCTCGCCTTGACGACTTTTATGATGTTGTCCTGCGACGACGGGCGAGCTTTGAAACTTGGGCACTTACAGACCACACAACGGTAGCAGCTATAGTCGGTGCGGCTGCCTCTTGCGGACAGTAGTACGTAAAAGCCCTAATGTCATTTGACGGTAGAGCGGCGTTGCAGATGCGAGCTGGATCGTCGAAGTAATTTGCAGCCGATTTTCTGATCATTCGGTGATTGACGGGTCTAGGGCATCGTGACAGCGTAGTGATCGATTTGAAGACTAAGTAATTGCGTTGCGGCTCCGGGCGGGTCGAATCCCAGAACCTCGATGCGTGAAAGACGCCTTTCGGTGTACCGGAAGGTGAGGGGCTTGTTGCGGCCTATAGCTCAGAGTTGTGGCTGAGGGGGCAGTGATGGCGGACGTTGCGGAGATCGTGCCGGAGGAGGCGCCGCGTGCCGAAGGTTAGCTCGGTGGGAGCGAGCTCAAGGTTATTCGGGCGACGCGGATCGCGGAGATCACTGAAATCCGCGACATCGCACATGAGTTTCATGCCGAGAGCCGCTATGCACATCTGCCGTTTTCTGGGGAGAAGTTCGCGCTTCTGCAGCAACTCGGTTCTTCGGCTGGAGGAAAATCTGGCGCTCTATGTGCAGCATCACGGCCGGACTATGGGCGTTCTGACCGCTGGTACCGGCGACTACTACCTGAGTGAGGGTGGACGCTTGGTCACCTCTACGTCATGTATGTCTCTGCCGGCATTCGAGAGACTCTTCTTGGCGGCAAGATCGGCATTCGCATGATCTGGATGGTGAGTAATTGGTGCGCGGGCAAAAGGCGGAGGAGCTGCATGTTCACTCGACGTCTGGAATCGCGCCGGAGCGAGCGGACAGACTGTTGCATCGGCTAGGTTTTGCGACGTCCGGCGGCAACTATGCGGTCTCTCTTCGATAGACGAGCGACAAAGCAGACCGAAGTCGCACAGGATCGGAAGGAGGTTCCAATCGATGGACGATGAAACCATTGGTCGCCGATCTATGGCAATTGTGAAAGTGGCCGCATTGGCACCGGGTCTTGTTTGGATTCGAACAGTCCTTGGAACTAGACGGCTCAAGACCTGCCTAGTCCGAGCTTTGGGCATTGCACGAGGAACTTTGAGTTGCATCATTTTCTGGTTTGGACTCGCAAGCGGTGCGTTTGCGGCGGACGACGGGGCCGCGCCACCCGAGGCGGTAGATCAGTACCAACAGTACGCGCGGCAACTATCCGAGTTTGTAGCGTACAATGTCGCTCATATTCGCGTCGGTCCTTTTTTGCGATCGGCTCCGGTCTTTGGCTTTTCACAGCTCAAGGGAATTACTGGCGATGAACTGACGGTCGTTAAGCGCAACTTGAGAAATTTTGGGATTGATCTCTCGCCCTCTGGTGCGAAGCCAAACTTCCTTTTCGTCACACCCGCCACCGCTGATGAATTGCGTGGCATGTTGGTAGACCTAGGTGTGCCAAGGGATCAGGCAGGTGTAGAGTGGTCGGTCTTTTTGCAGAAGCATGATGCATGCTTCCTACAAACATTGGACGAGATGGGCGAGGGGCGCGGAGCGGTCGCTCTTGCCGTCGCTAGAGCAGGCGCGACGCTTCCAAAGCCGGCTGTCTGTCTTAATAATACCGTGTTGAACGCACTCGGCTTGTACAGGAGTCTGGAGCAGTTCGTTTCAATTGAACCAAACCCATTTACCCGCTCGGTTGACGAGGAGTTCATTGCTCGTGTCACTCACTGCAAGAAATTTTCTAAGTCTCCTGATGCAGTCGCGGATTGCGTGCAGGCATCCTATTCGTTGCCTCAGGGCCACTAGCTATTAGAGGACAGTGCAAAAATGGAAACCACCATTCTCTCACGCGAAGAGTATCTGAGTCGGCTTTCTAAGCTTCAGCTCGTGCCCAATTGGGGCAATCAGACTGGTTTGCAGTTCGAGGTGCAGGGGAATGCGGGGGTAAACTACTACTCCGCGCAGTATTCAACGCTTACGGGCGTATCGACCGATCAAGGTTTGACGCTGCAGTACACCGTTGGTGGCCTAAGCGCAGAAACTGAGATCTCCAACAGCGGCAATATTAAACAAGGCGGTACGTTCGAAACGCTCGGTGGATTGGAGTTCGAGGTCAACGGCGTCGTTGCCGGCTCGGAGCGCGGACAATTGGCGTATGGAGTAGGACGTCAAATTGGACCGTCGTTCCTTAACGTCTCTGTATCAGCTCTTGTCACGTCGCAAGGAAGCGAGACAGGCAACTATGATCGGCGCGCCTTCATTGACGAGGATGGCGTGATCCACATCAACGCGTTTAATTACAACACGCCGCTTGGCACGACGATAACAAGCACAACTATCACGCCTGGTCTCAATGGAACTGCGACGCTCAGGACCTATGATCCTCAGCCATACATGCCATCTCAGTATAACCTACTGATGGGTGGTGACGGGGGAACCAATTCACAAGACATCTTTAGCGTCAATGCGCATTGCTTTGTTGCTGGCACACCTGTCTTGTTAGCGAACGGCCTGAGCAAGGCGATCGAAGAGATTGCGCCCAACGACCTTGTGGCTGCCTTCGATGAACGCACGGCCATCCTTGGCGCCCTTGGCGGCGGAAGAGTCGTTAGCGTGTTTCGGGGAATTACCGATACCTTGATACAACTCAACAATGGCCTGGTCGTTACGCCAGGACATCATTTTGTGGCCTCGGATGGAGGATTTCGGACGATCGAGAACATTCTCAAAGCAGGCGGCTTGATCGTGGCGGCGAACGGCGAGCTTTCGAAGGTTGAGGGGGAGTACGTCCGATATTCCGAAGCCACCGCGTCACTCTTTGAAGAAGCCGAAGGATACGCGCTGCCGGTCGAAGGAAGTGCGGCGCTGGCCCCGGAATATCGAAAGGGCTGGCGGACCTATAATTTCGAGGTTGAGGGGCTTCCACACCTACGTGGCCGGCGGCGCGCGAGTGCACAATACGTCGTACTTCACCGCGAGTGGCAAGGACATTCCTGTTGGGACGATCATACAAGGTAAAGATGGCTATACGTGGGTAATGAACCCCGACGGCTCGATGACAAATAACGTGGGGTATACCACCCGAACCGCTGGGCAACCTCTATATATTTCTGCCGCGGCCGCCAGTATTCAAGAACGGCGCGACATCAGTCCGTCTGAGCAGTACAACATGGCATCAGAAGGTGCCTTCGCCCATGCGCAGATTACGGGGGACGGCCCTCCGGTCAAACTGGCATCGGGAAAGGTCGTCAATGCTGGCACCGTGTTCACGACCGGCGATGGCTATCGATTCATCGTCAACGACAATGGCTCGGTGACCGATCTCGATACCGGCCACACGTCTGGCAATGGGACGACGCACTATGATCCCGACACCAATACGTGGGTGACCGTTGGGAGCGGTGGCAGCTCAACCGGATCGAGCGGCAGTTCAACGTCCAGCGGCAGCAGCAGCCCCAGCCAATCGGGCGCCAGCTCAACGCATGACGCTCTCATGGCGCAGCAGACGGACGGCTATCGAACGGATCAGAATGGTGACGTTGTGATAGCAATGAACGGCGAGCCGGCGCGTTCAAATCCCATGCTGAATCAATGGGGAATGCTCAATCCAGTGGTTCTCGATCTAGACGGCAACGGGATTTCGCTTACGGAGCAGAGCAGCTCGAACGTGTTCATGGACACGGCCGGCGACGGCAAGCAGCACCGGACGGCCTGGGCGGGCGCGGGCGACGGGGTGCTGGTGCGCGACGACGGCAATGATGGCATCATCTCGCGCCGGAACGAGATCGACTTCACGGCCTGGGACCCGACCGCCAAATCGGACATGCAGGCGCTGCGGGACATCTTCGACACCAACCACAACAATCAGCTGGATTCCGGCGACGACGATTGGTCGCTGTTCAAGGTGATGGTGACCAATGCCGACGGCACCAATGCGAACTGGTGTACCTTCTTGGTTCGCTACCGGGCCTCATGTTCGACTGCTGCCTTGAGACTGGCGGAAGGGCGCTGGACCATGCGCGTCCTATTTGCGTTTTGATGTTGCTGCTCGGATGTGTCGTCAGTATCGGGCGCCGACACTTATGTCGTCACCAAGGATTTCGAATACAGCAATGACAGGTTCCTCGGCGATGGTGGAAAGCCGATAGCCTGTATTATCACCCTTCTGGCACTGATGAAGAACGCCACGGAGACGGTGAATTTCCAGCTAATGGCATTCAGCAATACGGTTGGGATGGTTTCGGCCGGGGCGGGGTCAAGAAAGCAGAATAACCGGACCCCTGAGTCTCAAGTCACGATCCGTAAACACTGGGCTCCGCGAAGGCATCGGTGACGACGTGCCCCGTATCGTCAGCCAATAGGCGGCAAAAACAGGCCCGACCCCGCCAGCCACGAATGCGGCATCGTGGCGAAGGCCTGGGCGTATTGGGTGCCGCGCATGCACCCGCGCAGGCGATAAAGCGCGCTGTAGTAGTCGATGTAGGGGAACGAACTCAGTCCACGCGCCAGCTCGTATTTGAGCGCCGCGTCCCGCCACGGCTCGAATCCCGGCGTCACGTCCACCAGAAAGGCGGGATTGAAGTTCTCGTCGTCTTCCCAGTTCTCGCCGAACAGCAGCATTTGCGGGCCGTGGGCCGGGAGGCCCAGGTCGAGCGTGGGCAGCGACGCGAAAAATACCGCGTTGCGGACCACTTCGGACGCGGCGCGATGATCCTTGTGCCAGGAGCCATGCCAATGAGTGATCACGATCTCGGGCCGCGTTTCGCGAATGATCCTGGCCACCGCCTGCGCCGTCGCGTCATCGCTGGGCAGGAAGGCGTCAGGTTGGTCGAGCGTGCGCCAGGCGATGCCGAGCCGTTCGGCAGCCAGACTGGCCTCCTGCTTCTTCTGGGCCGCGTAGAGTTGCGTGGAGAGGCACCGGTGCCCCTGCTCGCCCATCGTCAGATGCAGGAACGTGACGGTCACCCCCTTGCTCGCGGCGACGAAGGCCAGCGGGCCGGCAATGACCTCGGCGTCGAAGGCATGCGCGCCGACGACGAGGATGGATTTGGCGCCGTAGAGCTGTTGCTCGATCATTTGACCGCTCCGGTCGTGCCGATGCCCTCGCGGATTTGTCGTGCCATGAGCAGATACATGGCAAGCACCGGCGCCAGCGAAATGGCAAGAGAGGCGAAGATGCTGCCCCAATCGGTGCGGAACTGCCCGATGAAGCTGGCGATGGTCAGTGGGATGGTCTTGTTCTCGTCCGAGAAGATGAAGATGAGGGGAAAGAAGAAGTCGTTCCAGACGGCAATCGCTGTGAAGATCGCGACGATCGCCGCTGCCGGCCACACCATGGGCAGGATGACCTGGAACAGGATTCGCACCTCGCCGGCCCCGTCGATCCGTGCCGCCTCTTCCAACTCGCGTGGCAGGGTGCGCATGAAATTGGCGAAGATGAAGACGGCGAACGGGATGCGGATGGCGATGTAGACGAGGATGAGGCCAAACAGGCTGTCGATGAGGCCGAACGCCTTGACCAGGTTGAACAGCTCGACCGAGGCGAGGCGAATGGGCAGCATGATGCCGGCGAGGAACAGCAGCAGCATCCACGGCCCCCATTTCAAGTCGTAGCGGCTGAGCGGATAGGCTGCCATGGCCGACACCAGGACAGTTGCGACCACGGCGCACACGGTGACGACGAGACTGTTGATCAGGCCGCGCCCTAGATTGAGCGCGGTCCAGGCGGTGATGAAGTTGTCCGGCCCCCAGCGTGCGGGCAGCCCGAGCGGATCGGCGTAGATTTCGGCCGTCGACTTGAAGCACGACACCACCAGGGCATAGAGCGGCAGCCCGACGGCGATCGCCCACAGCAGCAGCACGACCCAGCCCGGCAGCGTCTTGAGAAAGGCGGCGAGCTTCATGGCTGCACCGTGGCGCGGTCGAACATGCGCAGCAGGAACAGCGTTCCCGCCGTGACGATGACGAAAAGCGTCGTGCCCAGCGCCAGCGCCAGGCCGATGTCGGTGATGCCGGTGCCGCCGACCGACCCGAAGGCGAGCCGGTAGAAATAGGTCACCAGCGTATCGGTGGCGTAGTTCGGATCGCCCTGCACGCCCTCCATGACATAGACGATGTCGAACTGGTTGAAGCTGTTGATGAAGGTCAGGGTGGTCACGGCGCTGATCGAGGGCACCATCAGCGGCAGCGCGATGGACCACAGGATGCGTGCGGTGTTGGCGCCATCGATGCGCGCCGCCTCGAACACCTCGGTCGAGATCTGGCGGAAGGCGGCGGCGAACACCAGCACCGGCAATCCCATCCAGTTCCAGGCATCGATCGCCATCAGCACCCACAGGGCAAAGGTGGAATCCGACAAGACGGTCAGCCGCCCCTCATGCAGGCCGGCGGAATTGAGCATCCATTCCACCAGGCCGTTGGGGGCCAGCAGCAGCCGCCAGAGCACCCCGACGATGACGGGGCTCAATACCGCGGGGAAGAAATAGACCGACTGCAGGAACATGCCGAATTTACGGCGCCAGAACAGAAGGTAGGCAAACAGCAACCCAACGACGTTCTGGAACAGCATGATCCCGAAGAACCAGGCGACGTTGTGCCAGAAGGCACCATAGAAGCGCGGCGCGTTCGGAAACACGAACAGCCGCGAGAAATTGCCGAAGCCGATGAACTCCAGATGGCGCAGCGCCCGCCAGTGAAAGAAGCTGCCCCATAGCGAAATCGCCAGTGGGTAGAGAACGAATACGCCATAGATGGCAAGGGCAGGCAGGATGAAGCCGATTGCCATCAGGTGCATCCTGCGGCGCTGTGCGCCCTGTCCTCCAGCCATCTCCTGCCCCTCCTGTTGCCCCCGGTCGCGGTCCCGCGCCGGTGGAAGGCGGGCCGCAGCGCCTGGCCGCGGCCCGCCATCCTCATGCGCCTTCAGGCTTGAACCAGGTGCTGACACCCGCATCAATGTCCTCGGCGAGTTTCTGCGCCGTCATCTTGCCTGTCACCATGTCGATGATCTCGGACTGGATGATTGACGAGGCCGTCGGCTGCTGCCAGCGGTAGCCGACCAGCGTCAGGTAGGGCGTCGAGTTCTGCTGCATGGCGATCATTGCCGACAGCACGGGATCGGTCGACTTGATCTCGGGGCGGGCGGCCGGCCAGCCGACGGAATCGGCAAACAGCTGCGCAAACTCCAGCGACGCCATCCAGTTGAGCACCTTGAGCGCAGCATCCTTTTTCTGGCTGGTCTGAACCAGGCCATAGGAGCCGTCACAGAAAGCAGAGACGACGGGCTTGTCCGTCGCCGTGTCGCCTGGGAACGGAAATACCGAGAACTTTAGATCGGCGTTCTGCGCCCGGAAGCTGCCGTTCTCGAACGAGCCGCCGAGGAACATCGCCGCCTTGCCGTTGACGAAGAGCTGCGTTGCTGCCGTGTAGTCGACACCGGCAAAACCGTCCTCGTAGTAGGGCAGCATGTCCTGGAAGCGCTGCAGCGCCGCAACGAAGCGCGGGTCGGTGAACTTGGCCTTGCCCGACATCATCTCGTCGTAGAAGCCGGCGCCATACACCGACGGGCCCAACACGCCAACGCCGAGTTCGAGCTCCCAGCCGGAACCATTGGCGCCGCCGGTGGCGATGGGAATGATGCCGGCGCCCTTGAGCTTTTTGCAGGTGTCGATGAGTTCGGCATAGGTGGTCGGCACCTTGGCGCCGACCTTGTCGAACAGCTCGGTGTTGTAGAAGACGCACAGAATCGGAATGGAATAGGGGACGCCATAGAACTTCCCGTCCGACTTGGCCAGGGCGCCGCCCGATGCCGCTTGCGGCATCGTCGCGATCTCTTTGACCGTATCGTTGAGTGGATCGAGGTAACCAGCTTCGACCAATGGCTGCAACTCGCCATAGGCCTTGAGTTGGGCGATGTCCGGCCCCTTGCCGCCGCGCAGAGCGGTGGACAGACGGTTCTGGTAGTCGGCGTCCGCGGTGAACTGCAGATCGACCTTCACGTCCGGCGTCTTGGCCTCGAACACATCGAACATCTTGCGCATCGCCGCCTGGTCGTCGGTCCGCCAGCTCCACAGCGTGACCGTATCGGCAGCATAGGCCGGGCGCGTGAGCGCGGTGCCGGCCGCGATCGCCAGCGCGGAAGCGCCGGCGCCCTGGATGAACGTTCTCCTCGTCGTCATTTCTCTCTCCACTTCAGTTGTGTGCTTCGGCCTTACGTGCCTCGCGAAGCCTGAGGTAAGTCCCCAGCGGTCGGTATCGGGAAATGGCAGTGATCGTTGGCCATCGGGGATCTAGCTGTAGAGCACCGAGCGGATCTCGTAGCGATCCGCTCGCATGGTCGAGACGGTGAATTCGAATGGTCCCTTGTCATCGAGCGTCACGCGCTCGACGGCGAAGGCCGGGGTGCCGGCGGGTTGGCCGAGCAGCGCGGCGTCCTCCGCGCCGATCATTCCCACGCGATAGACCTCGCGCGCTTCCCGCGGCACGAGGCCAAACCTCGCGCGCAGCGTCTCGTAGAGCGAGCCGTCGGCAACCCAGCCGAGCAGGTCCGGAAAGCGGGGCGAGGGCAGATGGGCGGTCTGGATGCCGATCGGCGCGTCGTTGCCCAGGCGCAGCCGGCGCATGCGGGTCACCGGGCTCCCGACGTCAATCTCGAGCGCGGCGGCGACCTCCGTTGTGGCGGCGGATGTATCGGCGGAGAGCAAACGCGACCCGACGGCGAGCCCAAGGGTTGCCATCTCCTCGGTGAAACTGGTGAGGCCACGGGCGCCGGCGACCATCGTGGCGCTACGCACGAAGGTGCCGCGGCCCTGTTCCCGACGAACCAGACCTGCTTCCTCAAGCTTGCGCAGGGCATGGCGCACCGTAATGCGCGAAATGCCGAGCACGGCGCTCAGGCGGTCTTCGTTGGGGACTTGGGTGCCTACCGGCCACTCGCCGCTCTCAATCGATGCCCGCAACGATTGCTCGGTCTGCCTCCAAAGCGGCTCCGGGCGGCGGCGATCGGGCCTGACGAGGTCGGCCACGTCTGCTGCCTAGCGGCCCGTGCTGGTTCTACCGAACCAGCGCCGCCAACGCGTCCGCACACCGAAGGCTGCTGACGTCCGTGTGGGCAAAACCATTGTCCCAACGCTCCAACTGAACAATCACAACGTTCTTACGATATGACGTTATAACGATATGACATCTGGTGTAAATGCCGAATGATGAATCCGTGGTGGTGCCCGCCTAAATGGCCGAATGCGGCCGACCCGGGGCGTTTGACTGCCCGGGAGGAGGTGGGTCGGCCGCACCATGGGATGTCTCGGGTGACCGACGCGATGCAGGGCCATGCGGGGCGAACCGCATCTGACCTCCATGATGTGTCGCGGAGAGCCAAGAGTGTCATCGACGGAGGCCGGCTACCGCGTGTCCGAGCGAAGCCGAGCCCTTTGGTCTGCCTTTCTGCGCGACCTCATCTTCCCAGCGAGAACGGCATCAAGGTGATCGGCGAACCTTGAGTCGATCGAAAGCGCAACACCGGACCGAGCGGCGAGACTGGAAGGTAACGGACGCAAAGGGCCGGCATCCCCCGCGTTGGCGGCCGCTGCCGCTGCTGATCCGCTATTCGGGAGAGCCGGGGAGCAGTGCCTGCCATCGCAAGGTGGTTTCGGCCAGCGGCCAGAGTGCCGATACGCTGCGGACGAACGCGGCGGCGTCGGGGGCGGATGGGGGCAGTTGCACCCAGAGCAGAACATGGCCGTCGCCGGTGCGCAGCGCTGCGCCATCATCGCCGAACCTTGCATGGAACGGCGGCAGGGAGTCCCAATGCATCGGCAGCCGCGCCTGCTCCACGAGCGGCAGCGCCCGCGGCGCGGCGAACAGCCGCCGGTACCACGAAGTTCTGGCCGTCAGCGGCTTGCTCAGCAGCGTTGCCGCGCCGAACTGGGCGAGGGCGTCGATGACGCGCTGCAGCAGGCCGTCGGCGGCCTCGTCCCACGCCGCGTCAGTGTCGCCGAACAGCGTGAACCCGGCCGCCGCGAAACAGGCATCGTGGTTGACCGGCGCCGGCCAGATCGCCAGCAGCCGTCCGTCCGGCGCCAGCGCCGCGGCGTCCTCGGCGGGAACGCGCGACCAGTGGATTTCGAACGGCAAGCGGGGGTCGGACGACATGATGGCGGAGATAGCCATGGCCGCCGCCCCGGAGGCAAGCCCGCCGGGCGACCGGCATACGCCGCGCGGCGTTGACCGCGGCCGCGCGCTGGTCCAGCTTGGCGGCCGGGCGGCCCCGGCGGCACGAGGCGGCCGCCTGCTGTCCTCCTGCCCGCCGTGCCGCGCCTGACCTGGGGGTCGTCATCATCGCTTCGTTCGGTTCGCGGCCGCCGCTTGCTCCGGTCCTGGTGGTGTGGCTGCTCGGCGTCTCCCAGATCGTCGGCTATGGAACGCTGTACTACAGCTACGCCATTCTTGCCGGCAAGGCCGCCGCCTCGCTGCACTGGCCCGAGCCGTGGCTGTTCGGCGCGTTTTCGCTCGGGCTGCTGCTGGGCGGCCTCGCCGCGCCCGAAATCGGCCGCCGCATCGACCGGCACAGCGCCGGGGCGGTGATGACGCTGGGCAGCGTCGTCGCGGCGCTGGCGCTGATCGTTGCGTCGCTGGCGCCCAATGGCCTGGTGTTCGCCGCCGCCGTGGTCGTCATGCAGGTGGCGGCGACGCTGGTGCTCTACGACGCCGCCTTCACCGCGCTGGTGCAGGCCGCGGGGGCAGGGGCGCATCAGCGCATCACCCAGCTCACGCTGATCGCCGGCTTCGCCTCGACCATCTTCTGGCCGCTGACGGCCTGGCTCACGAGCGTGCTCGACTGGCGGGCGATCTACCTCGTCTTCGCGCTCGCCAACCTTTTGCTCTGCGCGCCGCTGCACGCGCTGATCGCCCGCCGTCCGCGGCCGCCGGCGGCAGCGGGCGAGGCCGCGCGCGCTCCGGCGCCGCCGCGCGCCGACCGCTGGCTGATGTGGCTCATGACCCTCGGCTTTGCGCTCTCCGGCTTCGCGCTGTCGGGCGTCCTCGCCCAGATGGTGCCGCTGCTCACCGCCATCGGCCTTGGCGGCTCGGCGCTGTTCGTGTCGGCGCTGTTCGGCCCGGCGCAGTTCTGCATCCGCTTCGGCACCCTCTTCGCCGGCCGCAACCGCCATCCGATCGTGCCGGCGCTGGTGTCGCTCGCCGCCATCCCGGCCTCTCTGGCGCTGCTCGCCATCGGCGCGCCGGCCGTCGCGGCGGGCATCCTGTTCATCGTCGTCTTCGGCTTCGGCTCCGGCCTCAAGAGCATCGTCCAGGGCTCGCTGCCGCTGGCGCTGTTCGGCCCCGCCTCCTACGGCGCCCGGCTTGGCGTGATGGCCTCGGTGCGCCAGGTGCTGGCCTCGATCGCGCCCTTCATCCTCGCCTCCGCAATGGAGGCCATAGGGGCGCGGCCGGCCCTGTGGCTGGTCGCCGGCATCGGCCTGCTCGGTCTCGCCTGCCTCGCCGAGACGGCGCGGCGCATGCGGCGGCAGGCCGCCCGGCCGCACCCCGCATCCGGGCCGGCGGCGGGCTGAGCGCGGGCGGGCAGGGACCAAAGGCCGCGGCCGGGCGGCGGCTCGGCCGCGTTGTCAAATCCGCGCCGCGCCTCTATCCCGGCTGCATCGTCCGGCCGGAATGACCGCCATGCTGCGCCTCCCGACTGCCCTTGCCCTTGCCCTCGCGCTGCTGCTGGCGGCGCCGCTTGCCGCCTTCGGAGAGACCATGAGCGACACCCTGCACGCCGCCGCCGCCGCCAACGACGTAGCCCGCATCGAAACGCTGCTCGCCGCCGGCGCGCCGGTCGATGCGCGCGACGCCGGCGGCGCCACCGCGCTGCTGGTCGCCACCCACGCCAACCGCCTCGAGGCGGCCCGCGCGCTGATCGCCGCTGGCGCCGACGTCAACGCCAAGGACGACATCAGCGACAGCCCCTACCTCTATGCCGGGGCGCGCGGCCATCTCGAGATCCTGCGGCTGACGCTGGCGCATGGCGCCGACCTCGGCAGCACCAACCGCTTCGGCGGCACCGCGCTGATCCCGGCCGCCGAGCGCGGCCATGTCGAGACGGTGCGCACCCTGATCGCGGCGGGCGTCGATGTCGACCACGTCAACAGGCTCGGCTGGACGGCGCTGCTCGAGGCCATCATCCTCGGCGATGGCGGCGAGCGGCACCAGCAGATCGTGGCGCTGCTGCTCGCGGCCGGCGCCGACGCCAGCCTCGCCGACGGCGAGGGGACGACGCCGCTGCAGCACGCCCGTTCGCGCGGCTATGCCGCCATCGAAGCCAGCCTCGTCGCCGCCGGCGCCCGCTGAGCTATCCCAGGAGCCGCGCCGCCAGCGTGCCGAGCGCCACCAGCATGACGACGGAGATGGCGCCGGCCAGCAGCACCCGGCCGCCCGAGGCCAGCATCGCGCGGAGGTCGACCGACAGGCCGAGCGCTGCCATCGACACCAGCGTGAGCAGCGTCGACAGCGTGCGCAGCGGCGCTTCGGCCACGTCGGGCACCAGTCCGACGCTGCGCGCCGCCATGGTGGCGAGAAAGCCCACCACGAACCACGGCACCAGGTGCGACCATGGCACCCGTGCCGCGCCGCCGGCGCCGCGCCTCAGCCCGATCAGCAGGATCACCGGGCCGAGCATCAGCACCCGGATCAGCTTCACCAGCGTGCCCACCTGCGCGCTCACCAGGCTGACCGGCAGGGTGGCCGCCAGCACCTGCGGCACGGCATAGACGCTGAGCCCGGCGACCACGCCATACTGCCACTCGCTGAGGCCGAACAGCCGCATCGTGCCGGGCAGCACCAGCACCGCCACCACCCCCAGTGCCGCGGTGAAGGCGATGGCCGCGGCGACCTCGTCGGCCTCGGCCTCGATCACCGGCGCGGTGGCCATGATGGCGGAATTGCCACAGATCGAATTGCCGCACGACACCAGCGTCGCCAGCCGGTCGTCGAGCCCCAGCAGCCGCCCGACGCCGTAGCTGAGCCCGAGCGAGACGATGACCACCGCCACCACCGCGCCGATCGTCGCCACCCCCGAGGCGGCGAGGCTCGCCGCGCTGATCGAGGCGCCGAGCAGCACGATGGCGATTTCGAGCACCGTCTTGGCGGCGAAATGCACGCCCGCCGCAAAGCGTTTGGGCAGGCCCCACAGCGTATGCAGCAGCGTGCCCAGCACGATGGCCAGCACCAGCCCGTCCACCCAGGCCGTGCCGAACAGCCGGGTTTCCGCCATCTCCAGCGCCTGCGCCCCGCCGGCGATTCCAATCGACAGCGCCAATCCAGGAAAAATGTCTGCGATTGCGCCACGATTGAGCATGCTGTCCTCTGAGTCTTGGAGGTGACAGCATATCTTTGCGTCAGGCCGTTTCCAGCACCCAATCTGCCGCGGGTCGCCGGCGCTACATCTCGCCTTCGACGAAACCGAGGATGTTGCCCTCGCTGTCCTTGCACCAGGCGTTCCTGAGGCCGCCGAAATCGGCCACCCCGTCGACGGTCTTGAGGCCGGGCAGATCGTAGTCGAGAAACACCGCGCCGCGGCCGCGCAGCTCCCGCATGTCGGCGGCGAGGTCGGCGCTGTCGAAGCTGAGCAGCGTGTGCCCGGCGGTGCCGGCGAACTGCGTGGGATAGAGGAACACCCTTGTGCCGCCCAGATCGTACACGGCGCCCATCTCGCCGAACTCCTCGGCGGGCGTGAGGCCGAGCGTGTCGGCATACCAGCGCTTGGCGCGGGCAATGTCGCTGGCGGGCAGCATGGCGGTGGCCTGGCTGGCGGCGAAATTCATGGCATCCTCCTCGGCTCGGGGCACGAGCTTAACGCCGATCCGCCGCGCCGGCTCCCCCCGGGGCTCCACCATTCGGTCGATTGCCAAGCCGGCAGCGGCTGGGCAACATTGCCGACCGGCGGATGAACGGCCCGTTCATCCGTGCTTCAGCGCGCCCGCGAGACGGTGGGCGCCGATGCCATGGGAGGTCGGCGGGGTGCTCGGATCGTTGCGCGCTGTGCTGCTGGCGCTGCTGGCGGGGCTCGTCCTCGTCGCGCCGGTCCACGCCCGCGAGCAGCATTTCACCGCCGAACCCAGCGGCCAGATCAGCTTCGTCATGCCCTCGGGCAATGTCGGCTGCCTCTACACGCCGCGTGGCGGCACCGACACCTATGCCCCCGCCGATGGCGGCCCCGAGCTCAGCTGCGACCGGATCGCGCCCAGCTACGTCAACATGACGCTCGGCCCCCGCGGCCCGGCGGTGCTGACGCAAAACCCCGGCGAACAGTCCTGCTGCGGCGCCGACAACGTCTTCGCCTATGGCAACACCGCCCGGTTCGACGGGTTCGTGTGCACCTCCTCCACCGCAGGGCTCACCTGCGAGACCACCGACAAGCGGCACGGCTTCTGTGTCGCGAAATCGCGCCTGCTGCACTATTGACCCCACGAGGCTAGACCCGATGCGTCCTCTGCTCCGCCTGTCCGCCGGCCTGCTGGCTGCCCTGCTCCTGTCGCTGCCGGCGCTCGCCGCCGACCGCGCCATCATCATCCTCGACGCCTCGGGCTCGATGTGGGCGCAGATCAACGGCAAGTCGCGCATCGAGATCGCCCGCGATACGCTCAAGCAGGTGCTGAGCGGCGTGCCCGACAGCCTCGAGCTCGGCTTCATGGCCTATGGCCATCGCAGCAAGGGCGACTGCAACGACATCGAGACGCTGGTCGAGCCGGCGATCGGCACCGCCGGCGCCATCGCCGCGTCCGCCATGGCGCTCAACCCCAAGGGCAAGACGCCGCTCTCGGCCGCTGTGAAGCTCGCCGCCGAAGAGCTCAGATACACCGAGGACAAGGCGACGGTGATCCTCATCACCGACGGCATCGAGACCTGCGACGCCGACCCCTGCGCGCTCGCCAGCGCACTCGCCAAGGACGGCGTCGACTTCAAGGTCGACGTGGTCGGCCTCGCCCTCAGCAAGGAAGAGGGCGAGCAGGTGCGCTGCCTCGCCGACAACACCAACGGCAAATATCTGTCCGCCGACGACGCCGACGGCCTCAAGGACGCGCTGACCGACATGGTCAGCGACGTGGTCGAGACCGCCCCGCCGCCGCCCTCGTCCGAGGAGCCGGCCAACCCGTCGGTCAACTTCAAGCCCACCGCCGTGCTGAGCGAGGCGGGCGACCGCGTGCCCAACGACGCCAACGTCATCTGGGAGTTCCACAAGAAGGCCGCCGACGGCTCGGCCGGCGACTGGGTGCGCACCGAATACGGCGCTACCTATTCGGGCAGCATCCAGCCGGGCGACTACATCCTCGACGTCAAGCTCGACTACGCCCATGTCGCGGTGCCGCTGACGATTGCCGCCGATGCCGTGGCCGATCCGGAAATCGACCTCGAGGCCGGCTACATCGACCTCAGCCCGCGCATCGCCGAGGGCGCCGACATCGACGGCAACGCCGCCGTTGCGCTCGAGTTCGCCGATGGCAACAGCACCACCTTCTACGGCGAGGCCAAGGGCTTCGTGCCCGCCGGCGACGTCAAGGTGAAGGTCACCATGGGCGCCGCCACGCTCACAGACACGATCGCCGTCAAGGCCGGCGAGAACGTCACCAGGGATCTGGTGCTCGGCGCCGGCCATGCCGACATCACCGCCGTCTTCGCCGAGGGCCAGCCGGTCAACGACAGCGTGCTGTTCGTCGAGATCTTCGAGGCCAAAAAGGACATCCAGGGCAGGCGCAACAGCGTCGCCAACGGCTACGGGCCGACCATCTCCACCGACCTGCCGCCCGGCGACTACGTGGTGCAGGCCACCTACGACGCCGTCAAGGTCGAGCAGCCGCTCACCATCAAGGCGGGCGAGGCGAGCGATCTGGTGATCGACCTCAACGCCGGCGCCCTCGCCGTCTCGGCCCCCAATGCCGACTACGTCGAAGTGTTCTCTGCCAAAAAGGACATCCAGGGCCACCGCCTCTCCTTCGGCGGCAGCTACGACATGTCGGCCACCCGCACCCTGCCCGCCGGCGACTACCACGTGGTGGTCACCATGAAGGACACCTCCACCAGGGAAGCCGACACCACCATCAAGGTCGGCGAACGCACCGAGCTGACGGTCAAGTAGAACGACACTCTCAGTCGGGACTCCTCTCCCGTTTACGGGGGAGGGGGACCGGCGAAGCCGGTGAGGGGTGCGATTCCGAACCTTGCGCGCTGTCGCCGCATCGCCCGCAGGCGCCGACTAGACTCTCATTCCACGAGCCCATAGCTGCGTGCCAGCCGCGTTGCGATCTCGACCATCCGCGTCCGCAGCGTCTCCGGCGCCAGCACTTCCACCTCGGCGCCGACGCGGGTCATTTCGCGGCTGGCCCAGCGCTCTTCTTCCACCGGCACGTCGAGCGCGGCCCAGCCGTCGGCGTCGAAGGCCAGCGCCTGCGCCTCGATCGCGTCCTTGACGCGCTGGCTGATGTCCTTGAGGCGGGAGACGCCGATGCGCGTCGCCCGCACCCGCGCCACCCCCACATACACTTCGCGCTCGAACGCGGCGGTGCTCTCCTGCCAGTGCCGCGGCAGGTCGAACTCCGCCGGCCGCTCGAACTGCTCGTCGGTGAGGGTGAGCGCCTGGATCTGGCTCAGCCGGTAGGTGCGCATGCCGCTCTCGCGCCGGCCGACCAGGTACCAGACGCCGCCCTTGAGCACGAGGCCGAGCGGCTCGACCAGCCGCTCGCTCACCTGCGTCCAGCTGTCATAGGTGATCAGGATGCGCCGCTCGGTCCACACCGCCTCGGCCACGGCCTTGAGGAATTCGGGGCGCGGCCCGGTCGAGAACCAGCCCTTGGGGTCGAGATGGAAGCGCGACGACATGCGCGTCGCCTCGCTCTGCCAGTCGGCCGGCAGCGCCGCCAGGAGTTTCAGCTCCGCCGCCGCCACCTCGTCGCCGAGCCCCAGCTCGCTCGCCGGCCCCGGCAGGCCGGAGAGGAACAGCGCCCGCGCCTCCGGCGCCGTCAGTCCGGTCAGCCGCGTGCGCCAGCCGTCGAGCAGCGCGAAGCCGCCATTGCGCCCGATATCGGCATAGACCGGCACGCCGGCGGCGCTCAGCTGGTCGATGTCGCGATAAATGGTGCGCACCGACACTTCGAGCTCGTCGGCCAGCGCCTCGGCGCTCATCCGGCCCCGCGCCTGCAGCAGCATCATGATCGACAGCAGCCGGCTCGCGCGCATCTTTTCGGAGGTCCTCGCCAAAGGCTGACATTCGGTGTCAGGGATCGAGTCGTATCGTCTTTTTCCAACGCGGGAAAGAGCGAGGAGAGCGTCCCATGACCTACCAATGGCTGAACCAGAGCGCGGCCTGCCCGGTGGTGGAGTTCCACGACATCCGGACCGAAAAGTTCCGGTCCGACAAGTATTTGTCGCTGCTCGAAACGCGGCTGACGGCGCCTTTGGTGGCCGCCGGCGGGGTGGCGCTCGGCCACTTCCGGGTGGAGGACCATCCCGACCGCCTGCTGCTCCTGCGCGGCTTCGCCTCGATGCCGGCCCGCCGCCGGGCGCTGACCGCCTTCCACGCCGGCGCCGACTGGGCCGCGCACCGGCGCGAATCGGCCGACCTGCTGCACAATGAGCAGGTGCTGCTGACCCGCACCATCGTGCCCGCCGACGGCATCCGCCCCAGCCGTCCCGGCGAGCGTTGGGCGGTGATGATCTCGGAGGTCCGCTTCCCCGAGCAGATCGGCAATTATCAGCTCTGGCTCCGGCTGCTGCTGCGCAAGGCCGGGCTCGATCCGGTGGCGGCGTTCGCCACGCTCGAGGCGGTCAACGACGTGCCGGCGGTGCCGGTGGTCAAGAATCGCTCGCAGCACATCGTGCTGCTGCGCCGCTCCGGCGGCGTGCCGGAGCTGCCGCCCGAGCTGCGCGGCATGCTGCGCTATCCGCCGGAAATCCTGGGGCTCGAGCCGGCCCTGTCGCTGGTCTGGTGACAAACGGGACGGGCTTGATCATTATGCCCGTCCCATGAACGGCGGCGGGGAAACTGGGTGAGCGACGAAGCCAATCTCGACGCCTATCTCAAGCGAATCAATTATGCGGGGTCGATCGCGCCCACGCTCGAGACGCTCGAGACGGTGCACCGGCTGCATCCGGCGGTGATCCCGTTCGAGAACCTCAACCCGCTGATGGAGCTGCCGGTGCGGCTGCAGCTCAGCGACCTCGAACAGAAGCTGCTGATCGAGCGCCGCGGCGGCTACTGCCTCGAGCACAATCTGCTGCTCAAGGCCGTGCTCGAGGCGATGGACTTCAAGGTGACGGCGCTCGGCGCCGGCGTGCTGTGGGGCCAGCCGCCCGGCCACGAGCCCAGGGACCTGACCCATATGCTCCTGCTGGTCGATGTCGGCGGCGCCCCCTACATCGCCGATGTCGGTTTCGGCGGGCAGACGCCGACCCTGCCGCTGCGCCTGCGCGCCGATGTCGAGCAGGGGCCGGCCGGCGAGCGCTACCGGCTGAGCGGCGGCCACCCGAAATGGCGGCTCGACAGCGAGATCGCCGGCGAATGGATGCCGCTCTACGAATTCACCCTCGCCGAGCGCAGCCTCGACGACTACATCGCCATGAACGACGTCACCATGGGCCTGTTCCGCGACGACCTCGTCGCCTCGCGTATCGAGGGCGGCCGGCGCTACGCGCTGCGCAACACCCGCCTCAACATCCACGAGAACGGCGCCACCGAAACCCGCACCCTCGGCAGCCTGCTCGAGCTGCGCGACGCGCTGACCAATGTGTTCGGCATCCAATTGCCCGAGACCGACCGGCTCGACCCGGCGCTCGAAAAGGCCCTCCGCCCCGAGGCCGCCGCCTGATGTCCCCCGTTGTCGTCAATCCCGAGGCGGTCCGCGAATTCAAGGACCAGGCGGCGCTCGAGGCATGGTTCGCGCGGCACCACGCCAAGGCGCCCGAGCTCTGGCTCAAGCTGCACAAGAAGGCCTCGGGCCGGCCCTCGGTCAGCTACGCCGAAGCGCTAGACGTGGCGCTGTGCTGGGGCTGGATCGACGCCATCAAGAAATCCTTCGACGCCGACAGCTTCCTGCAGCGCTTCACGCCGCGCGGGCCCAGGAGCATCTGGTCGACGCGCAACCAGGAGCACGTGGCGCGGCTGCTCGAGGCCGGGCGCATGCAGCCCTCCGGCCAGGCCGAGATCGACCGCGCCAGGGCCGATGGCCGCTGGGAGCGCGCCTATGGCGGCTCGAAGACCATGGAGTTTCCGCCCGACCTGCTCGCCGCCATCGCGGCCGAGCCGGCGGCGCTGGCGCTGTTCGAAAAGCTGACGGCGCAGAACCGCTTCGCGCTCGCCTTCCGCGTCCACAATCTGAAGACCGAGGCCGGCCGCAAAAACAAGATCGCGGCGTTCGTCGCCATGCTGAAGCGCGGCGAAACCATCTACCCCAACGGCAAAGCCAAGTGACCCGCTACATAGCCTTCCTGCGCGGGGTGAATCTCGGCAAGCGCACGGTCAAGAGCGCCGAGCTCAAGGCGGCGTTCGAGGCCATGGGCTTTGCCAATGTGAAGACGCTGCTGGCGAGCGGCAACGTGCTGTTCGACGCGGGCAGCGCCCGCGGCCTCAAGCAGAAGATCGAGGCCGGGCTCGAGGCCCGCTTCGGCTTTCCGGTCGGCACCGTGCTGCGCCCTCTCGACGAGCTCACCGCGATGGTCGCCGCCGATCCGTTCAAGCGGCAGGAGGGCGAGGACGCCAAGCTGCACGTCCTGCTGTTCGACGCCCCGATCCCGTCGACGCTGGCGCCCACGGGCCTGCCCGGCGATTTCGACGTCGCCGCCGTCACCGCGCGCGAAATCTTCTGCATCTTCTACCGCAAGCCCGACGGCACCTATACCGGCAACTCCAATTTCGACCTGGAAAAGCGCCTGCCCAAGGGCACGCTGGTGACGATGCGCAACTGGAACACAATTCTGAAAGCTCTGGCATGATTACCGTACTCGGCTCCGTCAACCTCGACCTCATCGCGACGGTGAGCCGCATCCCGCATCCCGGCGAGACCGTGCCGGGCACGAGCTTTGCCACCGCCCCGGGCGGCAAGGGCGCCAACCAGGCGCTGGCCGCCGCCCGCGCCGGCGGCAAGGTCAAGCTGGTGAGCGCCGCCGGCAAGGACCGCATGGGCGACGAGGCGCTGGCGCTGCTCAGGCAGGGCGGCGTCGATCTGGGCGCCGTGCGCCGGCTCGATCTGCAGCAGGGCGTCGCCATGATCATGGTCGATGCCGCCGGCGAGAACATCATCGGCATCGTGCCCGGCACCAACGGCACGCTGACCCCCGAGGACGCCGACACCGCCGTCGCCGCGCTCACCGACCGCGACGTGCTGGTGGTGCAGCAGGAGATCCCGCAGGCCGCCACCATGCGGGCGCTGGGCGTCGCGCGCCTGCACGGCGCCACCACCATCCTCAACACCGCGCCGTTCCTCGACACCACCGCCGCGGTGGCCGGCACCGCCTCGATCGTGGTGGCCAACGAGACCGAATTCGCGCTGCTCTCGGGCGGCGAAATGGGCGATCTGCGCACCGCCATGAGCCTGTGGGCCCGCAGCCGCCGCCAGACCATCATCGTCACCTTGGGCCCCGACGGCGCCGTGGCCGCGACCCCCGACGACATCATCGCCGTGCCGGCGCTCCCCGTCGAGCCGGTCGACACCGTCGGCGCCGGCGACACCTTCGTCGGCTACCTCGCCGCCGGCCTCGATGCCGGCCTCGACCTCGCCGCCGCGATGCGCCGCGCCGCCATTGCCGCCAGCCTCGCCTGCCTCAAGCCCGGCGCCCAGCCCGCCATCCCCCTGCTCGCCGAAGTCGAGGCGGCGTCGGCCTGACCACCACCGCAAATAAAGCTTCGGTTGGCCGATCGATCCCCCTTGGGACCGATCGGCCAGAGCACGAATAAAGCTTCGTTGGCCGAAAGAAACCCGCAGAACCGGTGGTCGCCGCCCCCACCCCCGGCCCCTCCCCGCAAGGGGGAGGGGAGCCCGACTGCACCGTCGTGGTCGCGGCTCCATCGCCCCCCTCCCCCTTGCGGGGAGGGGACGGGGGTGGGGGCCACGCGCACCGTGTTTCCGGTGGACGACAAGGAAAGCCGGTGCGGTCGTGGGGGGCAGCGCACCCGACCGTGTGAAACCGCTAGTCCAGCCCGACTTCGGCCAACAGCCCCTTGGCCTTGGCGGTGTAATAATACCCGCTGGCGTAGTTGCGCACCGCCTGGTCGGAATTGCGTTCGCCCACCTTGTAGGCGCCGCTCAGATATTTGACGCCGTAGCGCAGGTTGGTGTCGGCATCGAGCAGCCCGGAGGCGGAGCCGCGATAGCCCATGGATTGCGCCGTGTCGTAGCGGATCTGCATCAGCCCCCAATAGGGGCCGTTGCGCGCCTTGGGGTTGTAGCCGCTCTCGCGCACGATGATGCGGCGGATCAGCGCCTCGGGCACGTCGTATTCCGCCGCATAGCGGGCGATCATCCCGTCCATGTTGCGCGGCCCCGCCGCCACCGGCGCCACCTCGGCCAGCGCCACCGGCGCGGCCGCCACGTGCCGTGCGCTCACCGCGCTGCGCAGGCCCGGGGGCAGCGCGCTGGCGCAGCCGCCAAGCAGCGCCGCGACGCTTCCCGCCAAGATCATCCGCCCCAGTGCTCGCAACCGCCGACGCCCGAATTGTTTCCGATGCCGCGCTTTTAGCATTTCGCGCCGTGCCGGCAAATCGCGACATTTGACGCGGCCGCCGCCTTCTCATCGGCCGGCGCAGATGCTTGAATGATCCGGGCTGGTCTGCAGGCGGGCAGGGGGATGGCCAAAGCGAAAAAGCCGCGGGGCGGGTGGGGCGACCGGCTGCGCTACGAGTTCGACAAGTCGATGGCGGCCGGCCCCGTCGCGCTGATCGGCTGGCTGGCGGTGATTTCGCTGGTCGTCATCGTGCTGGCGGCGGCGGTGATCGCGCTGCTGCGCCTCGCCCCCGACGGCGCCGCCCCGATGGGCTTCGGCGAGGCCGCCTGGGAAGCGCTGATGCGCACCCTCGATTCCGGCACCATGGGTGGCGACACCGGCTGGGGCTTCCGCGCCGTGATGCTGGCGGTGACGCTGGGCGGCATCTTCGTCGTCTCGGCGCTGATCGGCGTGCTCTCGAGCGGCCTCGAGGGCAAGCTCGACGAACTGCGCAAGGGCCGCTCCGACGTGCTCGAGACCGACCACACCATCATCCTCAACTGGTCGCCCTCGATCTTCGACATCGTCACCGAGCTCAGCATCGCCAACCAGAGCCGGCGCCGGCCGCGCATCGTCATCATGGCCGACCGCGACAAGGTGGCGATGGAGGACGAGCTGGCGCGGAAAGTGCCGAACCTCGGGAACACCCGCATCATCTGCCGTTCCGGCGACCCCACCGATCTCGCCGACCTGCAGATCGTCGGCCCGCAGGCCAGCCGCTCCATCATCGTGGTGTCGCCCGAGGGCGCCGCCGACCCCGACAGCCGCGTCGTCAAGACCGTGCTGGCGCTGGTCAACGACCCGGCGCGCCGCCCCGGCAAATACCGCATCGCCGCCGAGATCCGCGACGCGCGCAACGCCGATCTGGCGCGGATCGTCGGCGGCGACGAGGTGCAGCTGGTGCTCGCCGACGAGCTCATCGCCCGCATCGTCGTCCACTCCTCGCGCCAGTCGGGGCTGAGCGCCGTCTATTCCGAGCTGCTCGATTTCGACGGCTGCGAGATCTACACCGCCGAGCAGAAGCCGATCGAGGGCTCGAGCTTCGGCGACGCGCTGATGGCCTATGACGGGTGCACGCTGATCGGCCTGTGCGACGCCACCGGCCGCGTCCACCTCAACCCGCCGATGGAAACCCACATCCAACCCGGCATGCAGGCCATCCTCATCGCCGAGGACGACACCACCATCAAGGTCACCGCCAACCCGCCCAATGTCGACCACGCCGCCATCGGCCTCTACCGCCGCGAGGAGAAGGCGCCCGAGCGCACCCTGCTCCTGGGCTGGAACCGCCGCGGCTCGATGATCGCCTTCGAGCTCAGCCGCTACGTCGCCCCCGGCTCGGTGCTCACCATCGCCGCCGACACTCCCGAGCTGCAGCAGGACGTGCGCGCGCTGATGATCGCCGGCAGCAATCTGCAGGTCGAATACGGCATCGTCGACACCGCCAGCCGCGCCGCGCTCGAAAGCCTCGACATACCTTCCTATAACCACGTTCTGGTGCTCGGCTATTCCGACCATCTCGATGCCCAGGCCACCGATACCCGCACGCTGGTGACGCTGCTGCATCTGCGCAGGATCGCCGAGCAGGCCGGCAGCCGCATCAATGTGGTGAGCGAGATGGTCGACGTGCGCAACCGCGAGCTCGCCACCGTCACCCGCGCCGACGATTTCGTGGTCTCCAACAAGCTGGTCAGCCTGATGCTGGCGCAGGCCAGCGAGAACGAGAACATCGGCGCCATCTTCGCCGATCTGCTCGACGAGCAGGGCAGCGA
This sequence comes from Devosia sp. 67-54, assembly GCF_001899075.1. Lineage (GTDB taxonomy): Bacteria > Pseudomonadota > Alphaproteobacteria > Rhizobiales > Devosiaceae > Devosia_A. Next base: position 410,090 of record NZ_MKVA01000011.1, read on the forward strand.
AATCTACATGCGGCCGGCCGAAGCCTATCTCGAGCTCGGCCAGGACATGAGCTTCTACACCGTAACCGAGGCCTGCCGCCGCCGCGGCGAAGTCGCCCTCGGCTACGTCAAGCAGCCCGTCCCCGGCACCGCCGACCCCCGCAACATGGGCGGCGTCGTCGTCAACCCCAGGAAATCGCAAACGCAATCCTACCAGGCCGGCGACCGTATCATCGTTCTAGCGAGGGAGTAGGGCGGTCTCTCATCGCGTGCCCTCCACGAACCGCAGCACCGCCGCGCGCCATGCGGCGGCGTCGTCGAGGTCGGCGCAGTGGCCGCCCGCCGCCAGCGTCACCACCTCGACGCCGGCCAGCTCGTGCGCCAGCCGGCGGGTCGAGCCCATGGCCCAGCCCACCAGCCAGTCCTTGCGGCAGTCGAGCAGCAGGATCGGCGCGGTCGCGGCGCGCACGCCCGGGCTCAAATCGTAGCGCCCCACCGTCCCGGCGATGGCGGCGATCACGTCGGGGCGGGTGGCGAGGATGTGCGCCGCCACGTAGTCCGCCGTCGGCCGGTGCCGCGACACCAGGAGCGCCATCATCCGGGCGATCACCCGCCGCGGCAGCAGCAGGAAGCCGAGCCCCACCCAGGCCTGCGTGATGGCGCCGTGCAGCCCGATGCGGTACGCCGTTCCATAGGTGGTGAGGCTCAAAAAGCGGTGCGCCGGCAGCAGGCTGAGCCCGACGATGCCGCCCAGCGAATTGCCCACCCAATGCACCCGCTCCAGCCCGGCATCGGCCAGCATCGCCGCGGCGTCGGCACCGAATCGGGCCAGCGAGAAGCTGGCGCGCGACACCTGCGCCGGCACGCCCGAGCGGCCATGCCCGCGCAGATCCGGCGTCAGCACGCGATAGCCGCGCGCCGCGAACCAGGCGGCGCTGTCGCGGAACTGCGCGCCCTCCATGGTGAGGCCGTGGCACAGCACCAGCGGCACGCCGTCGCGCGGCCCGCTGTCGTCATAGACCAGCCGCACCCCGTCATCGCTGCTGAAGCTGCGCTCGCTCATGGCCGTCCCGCGCCTGCCGTGTCCGTCCGTTCATAAGGCGTTCATCGGGGCGCGGGCACAAGCCCCCGTTCATAAGAAGACCAGGAGACCACAATGAAACTCGCCCAGCTTTTTGCCCGCCGGAAATCCCCGGCCCCGCAGCGCCGCCGCGCGCCGTCCGCCGAGCTCGTCGGCCGCTGGACCACCCGCGACTGGGCCGATCTGCCGGTGCATCACCCCCGCGCCGACTAGCGCCGGACCCGCCTCACTCGCACAGCCGGGCCGTGCACGCCTTGCCGTGGCAGGCGAGGTCGAGATGCATGTTGTCCTGGTGGAAGCTGTCGGCATCGGGCGACAGCACCGTCATGAAATGCGTGCACGCCGCGTCGCGGGCGAAATGCAGGATGTCGCGGCCCTGCTCCGGCGTGCCGTTGAAGCCGGGCGCGATGCTGATCTTGCGCCCGTCGCTCAGCGCAAAGCCCATGATGTCGAGCGCGTCGGCGAAGGCGTGGAAGCTCAGATTGCCGCTCTTGGCGTGGTCGACATTGCGGCATTCGTAATTGGTGCTGACATTGATCGCCGCGAGGCGCGCCTTGTCGTGCGCGAACGCATAGCTGTCCACCTCCGCCACCCAGTCGGGCAGGGCGGTGGCCATGCCGCAATCGGTGGTGATCGTGGTGCTGAGCGGAATGGACCGGCCATTGGCGGCCACGGCGCTGATCGCCAGCGGCGATTGCAGCCCGCATTGCCCCTCATGGATCGGCGGCAGCGCCTTGCCCTCCACCTTGCCCTGCATCAGCGCCGGACATGCCACCTGGTAGTCGCGCGGCGGCTTGGGCGGTTCGCTCGAGCTGGCGGGCGGTTCGGCGCTGGAGCTGGATGACGGCTCCGCGCTGGAACCGGAGGACGGCTCGGCACCGGACGCGGCGGGCGAGGCCGGCGGCTCCGATGCCGCCTCCTCCATCTGCGACGGCCGCTCGCGCGGCAGCGGCACGGCCGCGGAGGCCGCCTGGGCGCTGGGCTCCGGCCGGACGCGGGGCAGGGGAACGGTGCCCGCCGCCACCGCCATGGCAGGCGGGGCCAGCAGCAGCGCAAGCAGCAAGACGCGGTTCAGCATGCCTTTGCAACGCAGCCGGGGCGGCTCGGGTTGCCGCAGGCGCTCCGGCAAACCGTCGATCATTGCGCGCCGCCGCGCAAGCCCCATTTTGCCGGGGGGTGGAACATCGATCCGGCTTTTCGCGGGCGCGCCGACGGGCTTATGCTGGGCCGGTCGGGGGGCAACCCGTCATCACGGAGCCAGTGCATGTTCGAGGAATTCAAGAAATTCGCCCTCAGGGGCAACGTCGTCGATCTCGCCGTCGGCGTCATCATCGGCGCCGCCTTCGGCGCCATCGTCACCTCGCTCGTCGGCGACATCATCATGCCGATCATCGGCGCGGTCACCGGCGGGCTCGACTTCTCCAACTACTACGTGCCCTTGTCGTCCAAGGTGCAGGCGGGCCTCGCCTATGCCGACGCCAAGAAGGAGGGCGCGGTGCTCGGCTACGGCAATTTCATCACCGTGGCCATCAACTTCCTCATCATCGCCTTCGTGCTGTTCCTCGTGATCCGCGGCATCAACATGATGACCAGCCGCATGAAGAAGGAGGAGGCCGCCGCGCCGCCGCCGCCGCCGGCCGAGGACGTGGTGCTGCTGGGCCAGATCCGCGACCAGCTCGCCTCGCTCAACAGCACCATGAAGAAGAGCTGAGCTCCAGCCGGAGCGGTTGCGCCACGCGCAGCAAAAAGGCCGCCGCCCACCCGGGCAGCGGCCTCTCTTGTTGTCGTGGCGTGCTTCAGGCGCCGTAGCGCACGCTGGCGCCCTGCGGCCGGGCCGCGGGCTTGCCCTGCGCCTTGCCCGCACTCTTGCGGCCGGGCGCGAACCGCGCCTTCGGCTTGCCGGCCGCCGGCTTGCCCGGGGCGTTGCCGTGCGCGCGGCGCTTGCCGCCTTCGGCGCGCCGCGCCCCCTCCGGCCGGCCCTGGCCGCGATGCGGCCGCGCCCCGGCGGGGCGTTCGCCCGCCGGCGCTTCGCCCGGCATCGGCTTCAGCTCGCCCGTCACCGGCAGGGTGCGGCGGATCAGCCGCTCCACCTCGCGCAGCTTCGCCCGCTCCTCGCCATTGACGAAGCTGATGGCGATGCCCGAGGCGCCGTTGCGCCCGGTGCGGCCGATGCGGTGCACGTAGTTCTCGGCGTCGTCCGGCAGCTCGTAATTGATCACATGGGTGATGTTGGGCACGTCGATGCCGCGCGCCGCGATGTCGGTGGCGACGAGGATGCGCGCCTGCCCCGAGGCGAACGCCTTGAGCGCCGCCTGCCGGGCATTCTGGCTCTTGTTGCCGTGGATGGCCGCGGCGTCGTGGCCGTCGATCTTCAGGTTCTTGGTCACCTTGTCGGCGCCGTGCTTGGTGCGCGAAAAGATGATGACACGCTCGAGCGCCGGGTCCTTGAGCAGCGTGTTGAGCTCGTCGCGCTTCTGCTTGGTGTGCGCGAGAATGACCTTCTGCTCGATCTTGACCACCGTGGTGGCCGGCGCCGAAGCCTCGACGCGCACCGGCTCCTTCAGCAGCCCGCTCGCCAGCTTGGCGATCTCGTCCGACATCGTCGCCGAGAACATCGCCGTCTGCCGGCGCGGCCCGATGGCGGCGGCGATCTGCTTGACGGCATGGATGAAGCCCATGTCGAGCATCCGGTCGGCCTCGTCGAGCACCAGCCAGCGCGTCTCGTTGAGGCGCAGCTTGCGGTCGTCGATCAGATCCTTGAGCCGGCCGGGGGTGGCGACGATCACGTCGACGCCGCGGGCGATCTTGTTGATCTGCGCCGAGCGCGACACGCCGCCCAGCACCAGCACGGTCGACAGTTTCTTCGGCCCGAGCGTGCGCAACACCTCGTCGATCTGCACCGCCAGCTCGCGCGTCGGCGCCAGGATCAGCGCCCGCGTCGTCAGCGGGTTGGCGCGGCCGCTCAGCGTGCTGAGCCCGGCGAGGATCGGCAGCCCGAAGGCCGCGGTCTTGCCCGAGCCGGTCTGCGCGATGCCGATGATGTCGCGGCCCTCGAGCTGCGGCCCGATGGCCTTGAGCTGGATCGCGGTGGGGGTGGCGAACCCGGCGGCATCGAGCGCGCTCAGCAGCGGCGCCGGCAGGCCGAGGTCGGAAAAAGTCTTGGTCACGTAAAATCTCATGTTTGGCCGGCGCGCCAGCCAATCGGCGCGCACGGCAGGAGGCCCGCGCTCTCGGCGGGCGTTGCATCAAGCAATGGCGACAGGAAGTGCCGCGGTTGCGTTTCCCACCCGGAACCCTGCGCGTTTCCGCGCTTCCGGGGGACTTCGCCGCTCACCGCATTGGCCGATAAGAAGAGAAGCCGGTCGCCCTGTGCTGCAGGCGAACCTGCGGGCGACGCTGGCTTATATGGGCAGAACCGCCCCGAACGCAAGCGCCGGGGTTGCATGGCGCCCATGAACGCCGATCCGGAGCGCGCCGCCCCCACCCCATCCCCTCCCCGCAAACGGGGGAGGGGGGGCCTGACTGGGACGTCAGAGAATGCGGTCCCATCGCCCCCCTCCCCCCTGCGGGGAGGGGCCGGGGGTGGGGGCAACACACACCAGATTTCGTGAAGCGTTTGTCCCGCAGGACAGATCATCGACAGGCCGGGCCGGGGGCTCTAGCTTGCGCCCATAACCGCGCCAAAGGACCATGATCATGGCCGAAACGCCCCGCAACTGGGCCGGAAACATCGCCTACGCCACCACCGACATCCGGATGCCGCGCCACCGCGCCGAATTGCAGGACCTGGTTAAGCATGCGGGAAAATTGCGCGCCCTGGGCTCGCGCCATTCCTTCAACCGCATCGCCGACAGCGACCACGCCATCGTCTCGCTCAAGGGCTTCGAGCGGCTCTACCGCCTCGACCCCGCCGCCCGCACCGTCACCGTCGACGGCGGCGCGACCTATGGCGATCTCTGCCCGCGCCTCGATGCCGACGGTTTCGCCCTCGCCAACCTCGCCTCGCTGCCGCACATCTCGATCGTCGGCGCCGTCGCCACCGCCACGCACGGCTCGGGCAATCTCAACCGCAACCTCGCTGCCGCCGTCGCCGCCCTCGAGCTGGTCACCGCCGGCGGCGACATCGTCACGCTGCGCCGCGGCGATGCCGATTTCGCCGGCGCCGTGGTCGGGCTCGGTGCCCTGGGCATCGTCACCGCCATCACCCTCGACGTGGTGCCGCGCTTCGAGGTGCGCCAGAACGTCTATGTCGATCTGCCCTTTGCCGCCTATGTCGACAATTTCGACGCCATCACCGGCAGCGCCTATTCGGTCAGCGCCTTCACCCATTGGCGCGGCGACAGCATCGCCCATGTCTGGCTGAAGAGCCTCGCCGACGCGCCGCCGCGCCCCGGCGAGCTGTTCGGCGCCCGCCCGGCCGACCGCCCCTACCACCCGATCGAAACGCTCGATCCGGCGCCCGCCACCGAACAGCTCGGCGTGCCCGGCCCGTGGTACCTGCGGCTGCCGCACTTCCGCATCGAGTTCAGCCCCTCGGCCGGCGCCGAGCTGCAATCGGAATATTTCGTGCCGCGCCGCGATGGCCCCGCCGCGCTCCGCGCCCTGCACGCCGTGCAGGAGCGCTTCGCCGCGCCGCTGATGGTCTCGGAGCTGCGCACCGTCGCCGCCGACGAGCTGTGGCTGAGCTCGGCCCAGGGCCAGGATTGCCTTGCCTTCCACTTCACCTGGCAGCGCGACTGGCCCAGTGTGCAGCAGGTGCTGCCGGTCATCGAGCAGGCGCTCGCGCCCTTCGCCGTCCGCCCGCATTGGGGCAAGCTGTTCACGATGCATAAAGCCGACATCGCCGCCCGCTGGCCCAGGCTCGAGGCATTCAGGGAGCTGGCGCGGAAGTACGACCCCGAAGGCAAATTCCGCAACGCCTTCCTGACCGAAACCATATTCTAGATCAAATATATCGGTGCGCTTAGCTCCCTCCCCGCGATGGAGCCGCAGGCACAGATGGTGAAGTCAGGCCCCCCTCCCCCCTGCGGGGAGGGGCCGGGGGTGGGGGCCCCAACCACCGGAGGCGCGATCCCTACAACCGCACCGCCATCCCCGTGCGCACGCTCTCGTCCGCCGCAAGGCAGATCCTGAGCGACTCCACCGCGTCCTGCATCTGCCGGCTCAGGTCCATGTCCTCGACGATGGCGCGATAGACGAAATCCTGTTCCAGGGCGCAGAGCCCGTCATGGCCGGCCTCCGCCGGCACCGCGATCAGCTCGTCCGCCTGCGCGAAGCCGCCCGCCGCGTCCAGCGCCGCGTGGTGCACTCTTATCCGGTCGGCGCGCGTATGCATTTCGAGGTCGTCCGAGCGCCCGCCCGGCGCCGGCACGATCGACACCGCGCCGTTGGGGCTCACCACGTCTTTGACGAAGAACGCCTCTTCCGACATCATCGGCCCCCAGCCGGCCTCGTACCAGGCGAGCGAGCCGTCGGCGAACAGCACCTGGAACTGCCCGTAATTGTACATGTCCGGCGCCACCTCCGGCGTCAGCCGCAATCCCATGCCGCGCACCTCCACCGCCTTGGCGTCGGTGATCTGGCACATCACGTCGACATAGTGCACGCCGCAATCGACGATCGGCGACGTCGTCTGCATCAGCGCCTTGTGCGTGCGCCAGCCGGAGCCGCTCGATTGCTGGTTGAGGTTCATGCGGAACACATAGGGTCCGCCCAGCCGCCGCGCCTCGGCGATCAGCCGCACCCAGCTCGGATGGTGCCGCAGGATATAGCCCACCACGAGCTTCCGCCCGTTGGCGTTCGCGGCCGCCACCACGCGCTCGGCGTCGGCCACGTTGGTGGCCAGCGGCTTTTCCACGAACACATGCGCGCCCTGCTCGAGCGCCATCACCGCGTAGTCGGCATGCGTGTCCGAATAGGTGTTGATCGACACCAGCTCCGGCCGCGTCTCGCGCAGCGCCGCGGCGTAGTCCGGCTGCACCGCATAGCCGGACAGCTCCGGGCTCAGCCGCGGCGTCGAGCGGTTGACGAGGCCCGCGATCTCGAACCCCTCATGCCGGTGATAGGCCAGCGCATGGCTGCGCCCCATCCCCCCGAGTCCCGCCACCAGCACCCGTATCGCCATCGCATCCTCCCTGCCGTCCGCCCACGCACCTAGCAGCCAATCGGCGCCGGCAGAAGCCGCTTGCGGTGCGCGCCGCAGCGGCGTAAAGGGCGGCCGTCGCGAAAAGCGGCCGCCTCCCTTGATCCGCTCAGTGGCGGAGTAAGCAGGTGGACGAATTGTCGTCCAGGCGGTCAAGCACACGCCGGCCCTGCGCCTTGCGCCGGGTCCGGCCAGCGTCCCCCAGAACCCTGATCGCCTGACCCTGTCAGGCCACCGCAGCCATCCGGCGCCGCGCGCGGCGTCCGCATGCCTGCGCCACCGGAGCACGCCCATGACCCGACCGCTCGTCGTCATCTACGCCGCCGTCGTCCTCGATGCCGTCGGCATCGGCCTCGTCTTTCCCATCCTGCCCGCGCTGCTCGCCGAGGTCGCGCACACGCCCGACGTCGCGCCCTATATCGGCGTCATGACCGCGCTCTACGCCGTCATGCAGTTCGTCTTCGCGCCGGTGCTGGGCGCCCTCAGCGACCGGCTGGGCCGCCGCCCGGTGCTGCTGCTCTCGCTCGCCGGCGCCGCGATCAACTACCTGCTGCTGGCCTTTGCCCCCAGCCTCTGGCTGCTGTTCGCCGGCCGCGCCATCGCCGGGCTCACCGGCGCCAATGTCTCGGTGGCCACCGCCTACATCACCGACATCTCCGCCGAGGATATGCGCGCCCGCCGCTTCGGCCTGCTCAGCGCCATGTTCGGCATCGGCTTCGTCGTCGGCCCCGTGCTCGGCGGCCTGCTCGGCGATTACTGGCTGCGCCTGCCGTTCATCGCCGCGGCGCTGCTCAATGGCGGCAATCTGCTGCTGGCGCTGCTGCTGCTGCCGGAATCGCGCCGCCCGGGCGGCGGCCGCCTCGAGCTTGCGGCGCTCAACCCGCTGCGGCCGTTGCGCTGGGCGCTGTCGCTGCGCGGCCTGCTGCCGCTCATCGTGCTGTTCTTCCTGCTTAGCGCCACCGGCGAGGCCTATGGCGTCTGCTGGGCCCTGTGGGGCGGCGACGCCTTCGGCTGGAACGGGCTGTGGATCGGCCTGTCGCTGGGCGCCTTCGGCCTCTGCCAGGCGCTCGCCCAGGCCATCCTGCCCGGCCCGGCAGTGAAGCTTCTGGGCGAGCGGGCCGCCATTCTCGCCGGCATCGCCGGCGTGTCCGTGGCCCTCGTCGTCATGGCGCTGGCGCGGCAGGGCTGGGTGGTGTTCGCCGTCATGCCGGTCTTCGCCCTCGGCGGCATCGGCGTGCCGGCCCTGCAATCGCTCGCCACCCGCCAGGTCGACGCCGCCCGCCAGGGCCAGTTCCAGGGCGTTCTCGCCTCGATCGTCAGCCTCGCCTCGATCGTCGCCCCGCTCGGCTTCTCCAGCCTGTATGTGCTGGTCCGCCCCGTCTGGCCCGGCGCCGTCTGGCTTTCCGTCGTCGCCCTCTACGCCCTCGCCATCCCGCTGATCCTCGCCCTCAGGCTGAAGCCGGCCGCGCCCGCCGCCGGCCGATCTCCGGCTTAACCTCCGATAAACCAAGTTTGCGCGGCCCCTGCCGGCCTGCTATCAGCCCGCTTCAGGCGGCTGCTCCCCGGCCGGCCGGACGATTCTGAGGCCCATGTCCACCCCGCTCGACCATATCCGCAACTTCTCCATCGTCGCCCATATCGACCACGGCAAGTCGACGCTGGCCGACCGGCTGATCCAGATGACCGGCGGCCTCGAGGCGCGCGAGATGAAGGAGCAGGTGCTCGATTCCATGGAGATCGAGCGCGAGCGCGGCATCACCATCAAGGCGCAGACCGTCCGCCTCAATTATCGCGCCAGGAATGGCGAGGACTATGTCCTCAACCTTATCGACACCCCCGGCCACGTCGATTTCGCCTACGAGGTCAACCGCTCGCTCGCCGCCGTCGAGGGCAGCCTGCTGGTGGTCGACGCCACCCAGGGCGTCGAGGCGCAGACCCTCGCCAACGTCTATCACGCGATGGAAGTCGACCACGAGATCGTGCCGGTCATCAACAAGGTCGACCTGCCCGCCGCCGACGTCGATCGCGTCAAGCAGCAGATCGAGGACGTGATCGGCCTCGACGCCTCCGACGCACTCGAGATTTCCGCCAAGACCGGGCTCGGCATCGACACCGTGCTCGAGGCGATCGTGCACCGCCTGCCGGCCCCCAAGGGCGACCCCGCCGCGCCGCTCAAGGCGCTGCTGGTCGATAGCTGGTACGACACCTATCTCGGCGTCGTCGTCCTCATCCGCGTCGTCGACGGCACCATCAAAAAGGGCCAGAAGATCCGGATGATGGCCACCAAGGCCGCCTACGAGCTCGACCGCGTCGGCGTGTTCACCCCCAAGCTGGTGGACGTCGGCGAGCTCGGCCCCGGCGAGATCGGCTTTTTCACCGCCGCCATCAAGCAGGTGGCCGACACCAATGTCGGCGACACCATCACCGACGACCGCCGCCCCACCGCCACCGCGCTCCCCGGCTTCCGCCCGGCGCAGCCCGTCGTGTTCTGCGGCCTCTTTCCCGTCGACGCCTCCGATTTCGAGGAGCTGCGCGAGGCCATGGGCAAGCTGCGCCTCAACGACGCCAGCTTCTCGTTCGAGATGGAAACCTCCGCCGCCCTCGGCTTCGGCTTCCGCTGCGGCTTCCTTGGCCTCCTGCATCTCGAGATCATCCAGGAACGGCTGAGCCGCGAGTTCAACCTCGACCTCATCGCCACCGCCCCCTCGGTGGTCTACGAGATCGAGCTCACCTCCGGCGAAACCATCCAGCTCCACAACCCCGCCGACATGCCCGAGGTCACGCGCATCAAGGAAATCCGCGAGCCCTGGATCAAGGCCACCATCCTCACCCCGGACGAATATCTCGGCTCCATCCTGAAGCTCTGCCAGGACCGGCGCGGCATCCAGCGCAACATGACCTATGTCGGCAACCGCGCCATGATCGAATACGACCTGCCGCTCAACGAGGTGGTGTTCGATTTCTACGACCGCCTCAAATCCATCTCCGCCGGCTACGCCAGCTTCGACTACACCCTCGCCGACTACCGCGCCGGCGATCTGGTGAAGCTCACCATCCTCGTCAACGCCGAGCCGGTCGACGCGCTATCCATGCTGGTCCACCGCCACGCCGCGGAAAGCCGTGGCAGGCAAATGTGCGAAAAGCTCAAGGACCTGATCCCCCCCCACCTCTTCGTCATCCCGATTCAAGCCGCCATCGGCGGCAAGATCATCGCGAGGGAGACAGTGCGCGCCATGCGCAAGGACGTCACCGCCAAATGCTACGGCGGCGACGCCACCCGCAAACGCAAACTGCTGGAAAAGCAGAAGGCGGGCAAGAAACGCATGCGCCAGTTCGGCAGCGTGGAGATCCCGCAGGAAGCGTTCATCGCGGCGCTAAAGATGGATGATAATTGATGCGTATCTATCGGCTTCACGACGGCAAAAAATGGCCGCCCGCAAAGAAGGATGGCTTGTTTGTGCTAGGCGATCCACGCGCCGGTGACAAAAAGCATCACGAGAAGAACGAGGTGCTTGTTCGCACCGAGGAGGAAGCCATCCGGCTTCTCCGTGACGGCTTCTCCATTCGCATCGAAACCTCGACCCGGCCGAGCCTCGTAAGGCGCAATTTGTTCGTGGATGACTTTCGTCTTAGCTGAGCGTTCGGCCGCCCGACGACCTCGCCGCCGATCTGAGCGCCGTGTTCGGCGCTACGGTGTATGGCCGGGGTCTTCCCCCGACACCGCGCCTCCGCTACCGTCCGCGCAGTGGAGGGATCGCGCATGGCCAGTCTGCTGACATTGACCAGGGGGCTGGGCGTCCGCACGCTGGCGCGCGGCGAGGTGCTGATCGCCGCCGGCGACGAGCCGTCGGGCGACATGTATGTGCTCGAGGCCGGCCGCCTCGGCGTCGAGCGCGACGGTGTGCCGCTCGCGACCATCAGCGAGCCCGGCGCGCTGATCGGCGAAATGAGCGTGCTGCTGGGCACCGCCCACAGCGCCACCGTGCGGGCCGAGGCGGCGAGCAGCGTGCGCGTCATCGACAACGCCGTCGCCTTCATGGAGCGCACGCCGCTGGTGGCGCTGCATGTCGCGACGCTCGCCTGCGCCCGGCTCGATGCCACCAGCGCGCTCCTGGTCGAGATGCGCCGCGACGCCGGCAAGGCCGACCAATCCATGCTCGGCCGCCTGTTCGGCGCGCTGAACGGCACGCCGCGCCCCGGCGCCTGAAGGCCGGCCCGCGCGCGCTCGCCGCACCCGCCGCCCGTGGACTTCGCCCGCGCCGCATGTGCTAGAACAGCGGCGCGCAACCCACGGAGGCTTTCATGCAGATCGGTATCGTCGGACTCGGGCGCATGGGGGCCAATATCGCGCGGCGGCTGCTGCAGGGCGGGCACGCGCCGGTGGTTTACGACATCGACGCCGCCGCCCGCACCGCGCTCGGCGGCGAGGGGGCGATACCCGCCGAAACGCTCGAGGCGCTGGTCGGCGCGCTCGCCGCGCCGCGCACCGTCTGGGTCATGCTGCCGGCCGGCAAGGTCACCGAGGGCACCATCGCTCATCTCGCCTCCATCCTCGGCGAAGGCGACACCGTCATCGACGGCGGCAACACCTACTACAAGGACGATGTGCGCCGCGCCGCCGAGCTCGAAAAATCCGGCATCCACTATATCGACGTCGGCACCTCGGGCGGCGTCTGGGGGCTCACCCGCGGCTATTGCATGATGATCGGCGGCCCCGATGCCGAAGTGCGCCGGCTCGACCCGATCTTCCGCACCCTGGCGCCCGGCGCCGGCGACATTCCCAGAACCCCCGACCGCGACGATCACGATCCGCGTGCCGAGCTCGGCTACATCCATGCCGGGCCAGCCGGGGCCGGGCACTTCGTCAAGATGGTGCACAACGGCATCGAATACGGCATGATGCAGGCCTATGGCGAAGGCTTCGACATCCTCAAGGGCAAGAACGCCGATCTATTGCCGCCCGGCGAGCGCTACGATCTGAAGCTCGCCGACGTCGCCGAAGTGTGGCGCCGCGGCTCGGTGATCTCCTCCTGGCTGCTCGACCTCGCCGCCGAGGCGCTGGCCAGGGATCCGGCGCTCGAAACCTTCTCCGGCTATGTCGAGGATTCCGGCGAAGGCCGCTGGACCGTCGAGGCCGCCATCGAGGAGGCGATCCCCGCCGAGGTGCTCACCGCCTCGCTCTACACCCGCTTCCGCTCGCGCCAGTCGCACAATTTCGCCGAAAAGCTGCTGAGCGCCATGCGCTTCGGCTTCGGCGGCCACGTCGAGAAGAAATAGCCGCCCACCAGAACGCTATTCGCTCATCGCCGTGCACAGCGCGCTCATGTCCTTGAGCTCGGTCGGCGAAGCGCTCCACAGATCGTGCTCCACCGTCATGTCGAGCGCGCAGCGGCAATAGGCGGTGCAGAATTGCGGCCCGCCGGCGCCCTCGGCCTTGCCCTTGCCGGCAAGGCAGCTCGCGGTGCAGCTCTGCGTGAAGCTCTCGAGCTTGGCCTGCTCTGCCGATTGCCGCCAATTGGCGATCGGCGTCACGATGCCGAACAGGATCGGCTGGTGCACCAGGTAGACGACAAGGCTCCAGCGCCCGAGGAGCGCCAGCCCGCGCACCGCCCGGCTGCCGCTCGACCAGCCGAAGGCCGGCGTGCCGCGCAGCACCCGCATGCCGAGCATGCCGAGCAGCATCACCCCCAGCCACGGGAACACCGGCACCAGGTCGGCCGTCTCCGGCGTCACCCTGAACAAGCCGATCCAGTTGAGCCAGCGCGGATCGAACGCATCGGACGAAAACACCGCCGGCAGCCCCAGCGCCAATGCGGCCACCGCCGCGCCCGCCCATAGCGGCGCGCCGACCAGCGGCAGGCACAGCAGCGAGCCCAGCGCGATCATGTGCAGCACGCCGAAATAGGCGAGATCGTCGCCGAACAGGAACCACGTTCCGGCGCTCACCGCGGCGGCCGCGGCCACCAGCATCGCCTCGCGCCGCCAGAAGCCGCGCCAGGCGATGCCCTCGCCATGCGCCAACGTCAGCCCGGCGCCGGCGAGCAGCAGGAACGCCGTGAGGATCGCGCGCTGCGCCGTGATCCACACCGGATCGACGCCGATGCCGACATTGATCAGGCCGTAATAATTGAGGTCCCAGCACAGATGGTAGGCGGCCATCGCCACCAGCGCCAGGCCGCGATAGACGTCGACCGCCTGCAGCCGCCGTCGTGCCGTCGTTTCACCCATCGCGCGCTCCTCACCGGCCCGGCGCCGGCGCCCGCCGCGCGTCCGCCATGGCCGGCGCGGGGCCGCTCCCTCATGCCGAAAAATCGGCGCCGCCGGAAGGCCCCGCATATCCCCGCCGCCGCGAATTGTCGCGGGAACCGGGCCGCGGGCACCGGGGTTGGGGGGTGGAGGTCGCAAGTCCCGACAACACGAAAGGATTCCCCATGCGCAAACTCCTCCTGGCCGGTGTCGCCGTGCTCAGCCTCGGCGCCGCCACCCTGCCCGCCGCCTATGCCGCGAGCACCCTCGGCGCCGCGGCCGGCGCCACCACCGGCTCGACCCTCGGCTTCATCTTCGGCGGCCCGGTCGGCGCCATCATCGGCGGCTTTTCCGGCGCCGTCGTCGGCAGCACCGTTCCCGACACCTCGGTGACCTTCGCCGGCACCCATCCGGTCGAGCAGGTCTATCTCAAGGATCATGTGAAGGTCGGCTACAAGGTCGGCGGCACCGTCAAGCTCTACCCGATCGACGGCGACGACGCGCACGCCTATTTCTACGCCAACAACCGCGTCTGGATCGTCGACCGCAGCAGCGGCAAGATCGTCGCCTCGCCCGGCTTCGTCGTCTCCGACCGCACCGTCGCCTACGTCAAGGCGCACCCGACCGGCTCGGTCCGCTTCTCCGGCAGCCTGGCGCCCGGCGCGCATCTGAAGAGCAGCGTCCGGATCACCGCCATCCCCGACGCCCGCGGCTACGGCTACGTCTATCTCAACGACCGCCCGGCGCTGGTCGATACCGGCAGCCGCACCGTGGTCTGGGTCGAATAGCCTCCGGCGCCATCATCGGCTAGCATGCAAAGGCCGGGCCTTCGGGGTCCGGCCCTTGCGCATCGACCGAGAGGACGCCGCCGTGCCCGCTCCCTGGCTCCGCCGCGACTGGATCGCCCCCGGCATGACCCTGATCGAGCAGGGCGGCAGCACCGGCCAGCTCTACGTCCTCAAGGACGGCCAGCTCGAAGTCTTGCGCGACGGCCGGCACGTCTCGACCATCCGGACGCCCGGCGCCGTGGTCGGCGAAATCAGCGTCCTGCTCGACATGCCGCAAAGCGCCACGGTACGCGCCGTCACCGCCGTCGACTATTTCGTCATCGACGACGCCATCGCCGTGCTCAACGCCCACCCCGACTGGCTGCTGCAGATCGCTCGCCTCTTGGCGCAGCGCGTCAACGCCACCACCGCGCTCCTCACCCGCGACAAGGCCGAGGAGCCGGCGCTGGTCCTGCCGCAGAATTTCATGTCGAGCTGGACCGACCCCGCGATATGACCGCCGGCAAGCCCGTCCTGCGCATCACCTACTGCACCCAGTGCAACTGGCTGCTGCGCGCCGCCTGGATGGCGCAGGAGGCGCTCGCGACCTTCTCGCTCGAGCTGGGCGAGGTGGCGCTCGTTCCCGGCACCGGCGGCATCTTCCGGATCCACCTCGATGGCGCGCTGCTCTGGGACCGCAGGCGCGACGGCGGCTTCCCCGATGTCCGGCAGCTCAAGCAGCTGCTGCGCGACCGCATCGATCCCGGCCGCGACCTCGGCCACATCGACCGCGCCGCAAAACCTGTTCCATCGGACGGCTGACGCCGCAAAAGCCGGCCGCGGGAAACGATCGAGCGGCCCGCGCCGACGCATCAGTCGGGCCCCCCCTCCCCCTTGCGGGGAGGGGCCGGGGGTGGGGGCCACGCCCACCGGCCGCGCCATCCACCAACCCCGCCAGCCCCACCGCCGCCAACCGCGCTTTCGCTTGCGGTTTAACTGCTCTAGTGTCGCCGGCAAGCCTGCACCGGGGACGATGTGCAGGCACACGATCAGGGAGACTGCGCCTCATGAGACACGCTTTGACCGCGCTCGCCGCGACGCTGTTCGCCGCCGCCGCCGCCATCGGTTCCGCCGCTGCCGCTGAGCTGCCCGACCTCAAGGGCCGCACCATCCAGGCGGTCACCGAGAACGCCTACACCCCGCTCAACTTCGCCGATCCGGCCACCGGCAAGGGCATCGGCTGGGAATACGACGCGGTCGACGAGATCGGTAAGCGCCTCAACGCGAAGATCAACTGGAACGTCATGTCGTGGGACACCATGATCCAGGCCGTGCATGACGGCCAGTTCGACATCGGCATGGACGGCATTTCCATCACCGACGAGCGCAAGGCGCAGGTCGATTTCTCCGACCCCTACATGGACAACAAGGAATACATGCTGGTCCGCCAAAGCGAGGATCGCATCAGGCAGCCGGGCGATCTCGTCACCAACACCGACCTCTTGATCGGCGCGCAGTCGGGCACCTCCGGCTTCTACGCCGCCGAAGGCCTGCTCAATCCCGACCTCAAGGACGGCGACACGCCCGACGACAGCCGCATCAAGCTGTTCGACACCTTCGGCGCCTCGGTGCAGGCGCTCAAGGCCGGCGACGTCGACATGGTGCTGATGGACCAGGCCTCGATCAACGGCTACATCGCCGCCGATCCGGGCGTGTTCAAGACCGTGGGCGATCCGATCGGCTCGGACCAGTTCGGCTTCATCTTCAAGCCGGGCTCCGACCTCGTGGCCCCGGTCAACGCCGCCCTGGCATCGATGCAGGCCGACGGCACCCTCGACGCCCTGAACCGCAAATGGTTCTACGAGTACAGCGCCGCCAAATAGCGGCGACGGGGCCCCATCGACAGTGCGCGTGGCCCCACTCCCGTCCCCTCCCCGCAAGGGGGAGGGGGGCGATAGAGCCGCGAGCGAGATGTGGAAGTCAGGCTCCCCTCCCCCTTGCGGGGAGGGGTTGGGGGTGGGGGCCACACCCGCCACGCCCGCCACGCCACGTCGCGTCCGCTCCCATGGCGGGGAGGAGCGGGGGCCGGTGCCACGCTCCTCCGATGAAGCAGTCGGGCTCCCCTCCCCCTTGCGGGGAGGGGCCGGGGGTGGGGGCCAGGCCCACCAGACAAGCATCCACAACCACAGCAGCGCACATGCAAGACCGTCACCGCCGACGCCTCGCCGATTTCCCGTACTGGCTGCTCGCCATCGCGCTGCTCGGCATCGTCGCGCTCTGGGCCATCGTCGCCGACGGCGACTACACCCGCATCTTCCGGGCGCTGTCGGGCGGCGTGCTCACCACCATGTGGGTGACGCTGGTCGCCTTCGCCCTCGCCATCCTGCTCGGCCTTGCCGTCGCGCTGATGCGCACCTCCGGCCGGGCGCTGCTGGTGCAGCTCGCGACCTTCTACACCGAGCTGGTGCGCGGCATCCCCATCCTGGTGTTCCTGTTCTACATCGCCTTCGTCGGCGCTCCGGCCACCATCGTCGCCGCCAACTGGCTCACCGCGCCGCTGCAGCAGTTCGGCTGGATGCCGGCGCTCACCGTGCGCAATTTCGATCTCACCTGGCGCGCCATCGTGGCGCTGACGATCTGCTATTCGGCCTTCCTCGCCGAAATCTTCCGCGCCGGCATCGAGGCGGTGCCCGAGGGCCAGCTCGAGGCGGCGCGCGCCATGGGCCTGAGCCGCGGCCAGATTTTCCGCAGGATCGTCGCGCCGCAGGCCTTCCGCATCATCCTGCCGCCGCTCGGCAACGATTTCGTGTCGATGATCAAGGATTCGGCGCTCGTCTCCTCGCTGGGCGTCCAGGACATCACCCAGCTCGGCAAGGTCTATTCCGCCGCCACCTTCAAATTCTTCGAAACCTACAACGTCGTCGCCTTCCTCTACCTGACCATGACCATCTCGCTGTCGCTGGTCGTCCGCTACATCGAACACCGCATGAAGCGCTGATCCGGCTCTCTGCGTCGCACGACAGCCGCTGCGTGCCCCCCCACCTGACTGAAGCACTGGAGAATGCGGCTCCATCGCCCCCCTCCCCCTTGCGGGGAGGGGCCGGGGGTGGGGGCCACATCCACCGGATGCCGGCCAAGCCACCGGATACCCGGTGCCCCATCCACCGGATGCCGGCCCCCCACTTGCGCCCGCCCGGATCATCCCCACATCATCGCGGTCTTTGGCTCCGTCGAGGGAAACACGCTGATGCTGACCAATCTCGCCCGCGCCGCCGGTGCGCTCGCGCTCGTCGTGCTGCTTGCCGCCTGCGGCAAGGACAATTCGACCGGCGTCGGCAAGATCAATGTCGACTGGACCGGCAACGACATCGCCATCGAGGCGGTGGAGGACCCCGACGTGAAGGGCGTCGTCTGCCACGTCGCCTATTTCAACCGCAGCCTCATCGACCGCCTGCAGCAGGGCAACTGGTTCGAGGATCCGTCCTATTCGGCCATCGACTGCGCCGCCTCCGGGCCGGTGACGGTGGGCAACATCTCCACCTCCGCCGGCGGCCAGGAGATCTTCAAGCAGCAGCGCAGCCTGATCTTCAAATCGCTGCGCATCACCCGCATCTACGACAAGGCCAACAACACGCTGCTCTATCTCGCCCATGCCCGCGAGCTGCAGATGGGCTCGGGCAAGATGTCGCTCTCGGCCGTGCCGCTCAACGGCCTCGACGTCACCTGGAGCAACGGCAAGCCCAACTAAGCATCTAGCGATGAGATAGAGCCCGCTGGCTGTTGCCCCCCACCCCAGCCCCTCCCCGCAAGGGGGAGGGGAGCCTGACTGAAGCACCGGAGAATGCGGCTCCATCGCCTCCCTCCCCCTTGCGGGGAGGGACCGAGGGTGGGGGCCTCAACCACCGGACATGCGTCCGTTCGAAGCTGAAACGCTTTGGTGGTTGGGCGATCGGACGCCCCCACCAGGTGTCATCCCCGCGAAAGCGGGGACCCGACCCTCGCCTTGCGCCAGCGTCGAATCGGGTCCCGGTCAAGCCGGGGATGACGTGCGGGCGAGCAACCATGCAGGCCACCCCATCGCGGCAATTTGCGACAAATTCTGTCTCGGCCGGTAAGGCTGCCGCGAGCCTCGGGGTCGCATCCTTGGCGCCTGTCCATGACGAGGTGGTCCGATGCCCGCGATTTTCGGCTTCTTCGATGGCGCCTATGCCTCGCTGATGGCGAGCGTGGTGGTGTTCGTCACGTTCTTCTGCATCGCCCGGGTGCTGCGCGCCCGCCAGGGCGTGGCTTTCGCGTTCGCCTTCGCCCCGCTGCTGCTGCTGTTCGCGCTCGAGGCGGCCGCCGCCAGTCTTTGAGGCGCTTCGGCCGCACTTCGCGCCGATCGGCCGCGGCGGGGAATGGCTTGGTCCGCCCGCCGCCGAAAACATAAAGAATTTTCCCGTCCGCCGCTGCCCCCGCCGCGCCCGAGCGCCGATATTCCCTTTCAGCATGGCCCGAGCGAGCGGGCCGGAAGGAACTGACGCAATGGCACTTCTCATCGGCGACACCGCCCCCGATTTCGAGGCGGAAAGCACCCAGGGTCGCATCCACTTTTACGACTACATCGACGGCAAATGGGCGGTGCTGTTCTCGCACCCCAAGAACTTCACCCCGATCTGCACCACCGAACTGGGCTACACCGCCAGGCTGAAGCCCGATTTCGACAAGCGCGGCGTGGTCGTGCTCGGCGTCAGCGTCGACGAACTGAAGAACCACGACGCCTGGTCCAAGGACATCGAGGAGACGCAGGGCACTGCGCTCAACTTCCCGCTGCTCGCCGATCCGAGCCGCGAGATCGCCACCAAATACGGCATGATCCACCCCAATGCCGACACTTCGCTCACCGTGCGCGCCGTCTACGTCATCGGCCCGGACAAGAAGGTGAAGCTCAAGATCGAATACCCCGCCTCGACCGGCCGCAACTTCGACGAGATCCTGCGCGCCATCGACAGCCTGCAATTGACTGCGAAGCATTCGGTCGCGACCCCGGTGAACTGGAAGCCGGGCGAGGACGTGGTCATCGGCTCGGGCCTCACCGACGAGGCCGCCAGGGCGAAATTCCCCGGTGGCTGGACGGCGCCGCGCCCCTATTTGCGCATCGTGCCGCAGCCGCAGGGCTGAGCCTGACGCGCGTTTCATCTCCTGGTCGTCTCCCGACGAAGACTGCGGCCGCCTCCCGGGGCGGCCGTTTTTCTTGCCGCGGAGGTTTATGCGGGACCCTTCAGCGCGTGACGGATCGCGCCGAGCAGCATCATGATCCGCGCAAACCCCATCAGCAGCAGCCCGCCGAGGAACGGCATCAGCGCCCAGTTCAGCGACGCCGCGGCGCGCCCCAGCGCCGGCAGCACGGCGTCGAGCCCGGAAGTGTAGGCGGCCATGAGGCTCTGCACGAGCGCCGGGGCGTCGAACGCCGCCAGCACCACCGTGACGACGACCGAGATCAGCCCGATCAGATACAGCAGGATGGCAATCATCTCCGGCCCCCGGCCCGGTCGCTAATCCGTCGAGTAAACGGGCCGCCCGCTTCGCCGTCAATCGCACCCGGCGGCGATGTGCACGGCAAAGCGCGACGTCGACCCGCGATAACCGGACACAGTGTCAGGGCTCACAATTGGTCCTGGCGGAGGAAGACGCGCACCCGCCGCGACCGTCCGGCCCAGGCGAGCAGCAGTCCGGGCACCCCGATCACCGCCCAGCCGGGGCAGCCCAGCAGCGCCTCCACCGCCGGCTGCAGCACCGGCCCGAACAGCCGGCTCGTCAGGAAATCATGAACCGCCGCAAGGCTTTGCGGGTGCATCTGGGTCCAGCTGTCGCGCAGCGGCGTGATCACGATGGCGTTGGCGCCCAGCGATTTGGTGCCGTCGATGATCACCAGGATCACCGCGCAGGCGATCAGCAATGTACCGATGATCCGGAGCAGGAGCCGCATGCCGCCACTTTCCACCACCGGAACCACGACGTCCGGTAAACCACCATGGAGTGCGGCCCTTTTTGCATGCTGCATCCGGCCGGCACAAGGTGTGCCGCCGCCGCGCCGGCACCGCTCCACAGCCCATGTTTTCCGGCCTTGCGGCGCCGCCCTCCATGAGTATATTGCCCCCGCCTTTGGAGGGGTGTTCCGCCCCCTCGTCCCGCCCCGTGCGGCAAAGGCCGATGTCGCCGGCGCCCGCCGCGCGGAGAGATGGCCGAGTGGTCGAAGGCGCACGCCTGGAAAGTGTGTAGGCGGGTAACCGTCTCAAGGGTTCGAATCCCTTTCTCTCCGCCATTCCTTCAACACCCTCGCCAAGACCACCTAACACATTGAATGGTAAGGTGGTTTCTGGGGTTCGAAAACCCGTTTTCGCGCTGTAAGCCAGTTTGTCCGAAAACGTCATTCTCAGCACCAGTCTGCGGTAGTCGTAGCGACCCGAATCCCAGAGTTTGGAAGGGTTTGCGAGGAACTCGAAGGCGAGTTCGAACAACTCGTCGAACTTGCCTGCCTTCGGCAACGTCTGCCCTGCCTTTTCGAGCAGCACCAGCTTAGTGCGCTCGTGTTCCGCGATGCGCGCTTCGCAGGCCCGCACAACCGCGTCCGTCGTGCTCTCGACGATGCGATCCACGAGCCGTGCTATGCTTGTCTCAACGGTTGCAAGCTCGCGCTTGTAGTGTGCCGCCATGGCACTCGCCTGAGCACTTCGCTGATCCCAGGCGTCCTTGAACATCGCCATGGCGAGGTCCATCAGCTTTGCAGAGGGCGTGAGCTGGTCGAGGACACCTGCGAACTCTCCTTCGATCACGTCACGGCGGATCGACTTGCGGTACTCGCTGCACCCGCGCTTGAAGCACATGTAATAGGGATGCTTCGCGCCGGTCTTGCTGGTGGACCAGCATGCGGTCAGCGGGTGGTCACAAGAGGCGCAGACCACAGCGCCACGCAGCGGAAAATCGACATTGAGGTCGGTGCGCATAGGCGCACGTGACCCGTCGATGAGCCGCTGCTGGATGCGTTCGAAGGTCTCGTAGCTCACGAGACCCTCATGACGCCCCTTGCGTCGCGTTACGCCCCAGTCGGCCTTCTCGACTACGCCGCCATAAAGCACATTGGTGAGCAGGTCATGCGCCTGCTGGTTCGTTATGCGCGTGCGGCGACCCTTACTGAAGTCGGGGTGCTCATTGAGCCAACGCGCCAGCTCCGCCTGTGAACAGAGCCGGCCAGTTGCGAAGGCCTCAAGACCCTCGGCGATCACCGATGCTTCCGGTTCGACACGCACAAGGATATTGCCGACGCCTGCGACGCGTTCCTGGCGCATGCCGCGCGGCGGGATGAATGGCCAGAACCCGTTCAGCAGTCGTCCCTTCATGCGGTCCTTGGTCTGCTCTGCATTCTGCTCGCGCTGATACTGGGCAGTGGACATCATGAGATTCTCGACCAGGCGCTCGGCCGAGCTGTCGCCGAACTTCATGTTCGGGCTTTCCAGCCGCCCGCCCGCCGCCGTCAGAAGGTCCCGCAAATCCCAGTGCCCGCGAATGTCGCGTGAAAAGCGATTGGGATGATCCACGATGACGACGAGCTTGTCGGCGCGGCGGGTGCGCAGGAACTTGATGAGCGCCCCCATTGCGGGGCGGTCGGTCACGCCGCCCGTGACATTGTCACGGAAGACCTCGACCACATCATACCCCATGCGCTCGGCATACTGACGACAGGTCGCTTCCTGCGACGCGAGGCCATCGCCCTTCCGCACCTGATTGGGGCTGCTGACGCGTGCATAGATGATCGCGCGCTTGTCGGCGCGATCCATTTCAAAGTCCCACTCAGTATGGCTCATGAGTCCTCCATTCACGCGGCGCACGGGATGAGCGCGCCTCGTCGGTTTGTTTTGCGGTTTCGGATTGTCCGGGTACCGATACTACCATCGCGGCAGTCGCGGTGCCTTCAATTACCTTGGACTTATCCATAGCCTGCTGGATCGGGCTCGTTCCGAACCCGAGATCAACGAAGCCGACCACGATGACCCAAAGCGACTCCAGAAGCTCCTTGCCCTGCGCTTCCGTGAGTTCGCTGTCCTCCAGATATGGCAGGTACTTGCTCACATCGAAGTTCAGAGCCGTTCGCCCCTCGCCGACAGTGTCGGGATCGTTGAAAACCTGAATCTGGGAGTGGCTCGGCAGCCCGTCGCTTGCGACGGGGAATGACCCGGCGGCGCTATTGAATTTGTCCTTTATCATCTGCCGTCTCCGATCTCAGTTATTCAGTCAGTTACTCCGGGCCGTTGCTGGCAATGTCCCTAGTTTAATACTGCCATTCACAGCCATATGACTGCAAGTTATTTCACATATTGCTGGTTGAACCTATGATTGGACTTCAACCCGCAGTTGTATCGCTGGGGACTGAGAGCGTGCCGCATTGGCGGAGCGCGCGACGGGCGAATGACGGAGTCATCTGCCGGGGTCACAACGACCACGCCGAACGGCGGCAGCATTGCCACTCAGTTCCGGATTAATGGGTTTTGCTCAGCTCCCGGATCGGGAGCACCCCAGCGAGACACCAGAAAAATAGCGCCGACGACGGTGCGTTGGGAAGCGGAATCTCGGTGAAGATTTGGTGACAGGTTAACCCGCTGCCTTCATTGGGCAATCCGCGTTTCGTCCAGGCATTTGCATCGAGAAAAGTCGGGGCCTGTTGGCAGTACCGCACATCTCGTCTCGCGTCCTCCGGGGCATCGAACACGGCTTCATTGGTGGGGCCTGCCGCAAGCTGATCGACGATCAACGCGCTCGCTTCCGCGCTTCGCTTGTGCAGCAGCGCCCCTTCGGGCGTTGGCGTGTGATCGGTCGATCCCGCGCTTGCGGCTCTACGTCCCCATGAAGCCGGGCACGGTGCCCGGCGAAAAGAAGGAGACTGGAATGACCGATACAAGCAACAGAACCCACCCGACCCACACGATCTATAAAGTGCTCGGCGACGGTGAAACCGCCCGATGGATCAAGGTGGGCGTCGCGTTCCCCCACAAGGACAAAAAGGGCCTCGCTCTCATGTTCGACGGCATTCCCGTCGATGGCCGCATCGCCCTTCGGGTGAACAAGCCCCGCGACCAGGAACAGGCACCGAGTGCGCGTTCCAACAACCGTCAGCCGCGACCGAACTGAACAGCCCCCTCGATCCCGAAAGGCCCTGCCGGTGGACGGCGGGGCCTTTTCGCATGCGCTCAGGATGCACCGGCCAGAAGCGCGCGCACGAGCATCAGGCCGAGCAGGAGCGCGCCAAGCGACACGAACACCGAGGCGGCGGCATAGCCGACCGCCGCGCCGAACTGTCCGCGTTCGACCAGCAGCACCGTGTCGAGTGAAAACGCCGAGAACGTCGTGTACCCGCCGAGCACCCCCGTCGTCAGAAACAGCCGCCATTCCTGCGGCAGACCCGAGCGCTGCGCAAAATACTCGGCGATGATCGCCATGATGAAGCAGCCCGACACATTCACCACCAGCGTCCCCATCGGGAAGCCGGTCCCGGCTATCGTGCCCACCACGATGTTCATCCCATGCCGGGCCATGCCGCCAAGCCCGGCCCCGACGAACACAATCACAAATCCAAGAGCGCCCATGGCCACCCCTTCAAGTTGGAGGCCGGGTCCGGTTCGTTCAGGAG
The DNA here is from genome assembly GCF_001899075.1 of Devosia sp. 67-54. Taxonomy (GTDB): domain Bacteria; phylum Pseudomonadota; class Alphaproteobacteria; order Rhizobiales; family Devosiaceae; genus Devosia_A. The sequence goes on from NZ_MKVA01000011.1 coordinate 433,969, forward strand.
GGGTCTTCGCAAAAACATCCCACCGCGACGAAGCCTTGCAGCCTCTCGTTGCAGCAGGAGTTATCAGCCACGACGGCGGTTATCGGGGAGCCCCATCCCCATCATCAGCAAGAATACCAGAGCAGCAGGGTCAAGGTCAAAACCCCCCGCAGAAGGATGCGCAAGATGTGTGTGGTAGTACCACACATCTTGGCAAAGGGGCCCGCTGCGCGCCCCTGTTGCATACCCCCGGCCTGCGGCGCGGCCTCGGCATTGAGCCTCGTCGCACCGCCAACCGTATCGCCGGTTGATCCACTCGTCGGACTTGGAGACGTGCCTCTCCACCGACACCGTCTGGCCGTTTCATCGCCACTGAGGGGAGCCGTCGCGCTCCCCTGCAGAACCCCATCGACATGAAGGGCGTATCGCCGCCCCTCATGACACCCGCTCGCCGGACCTGGAGCCTTCCCGCTCCACCGGCACCGGACCATGGAGGAACGTCCGCCGTTCCATCGCGCTCGCGGGAGCCTTCGTGCTCCCCGAGACCCCCATGACCAACCGTGCGCCGATTGGATGCCGCCACCGTGGTTGCCGGTGGAGCGCAATGCAAGGTTGGGCGAGCGCCAGCATCTGCGGTCAGCGACCGTTCGACCGTCGGGCGGGCCGCCCTTCTAGTCTAGTCGCCAAAGGCGGAATTTTGACGAATACAACCCCGTACGGCATAATATCTGACAGTGTTCAACTAACGTGGAGATTGCATGAAAACAATTACTATTGAAGAACTTTATTTTGCAGATGCTGTGAAAGTAATTTCATCTGCGCAGAAATACATAATTCCCATCCCGGAGCTTTCAGATGGCGAGCCTCTGATCTACCCAGGCGGATCGAGAGGGAAGGATGGTTCTCTCGTAGAGGGCATGCCGATCGTTGACTGGCAGGGAAATGCCATCGGGCAGTCGGGGGTCGTTTTCTACAACGGCAAGGACCGAGCGGTGCAGGCGGCGAGAGGCGACGGCAGCGGCGTGATCATTATGAATGAAGTGAATGATCAGCAGGCAAAGAAGCTTACGTCCTTCATCGAGCAACTCGCAGGGACACCAGAGGCTTTGTCCCTCGCCCAGATCAAGGCCGTTCTCGAAATGGCGAGAGGGCTTGGCCTGGAGGATACGTACAATTCCGATCGCGGCTTTGTGCAGAGCAAAATGAGCCCTGTTGGAGATCTGGGGGCCGATGGATTTGGGCTGCACAAGCGGGACGACCGGGACATTTGCCCGGCAATCCGACTGACTGGAGAAGGAACGTTCGCAGGTCCAGCGGCGACACCTCAACAGTTCAGGGATGGGGCAGTAATCGTTCGGCAGGGCGACAACTATCGTCTGATTCAAAGCGATGTCTTTGAACGGACCTATCGCCACTCGGACAATTCTGCGGTGCGTACCGAGGAGCTTCCCGTGGGTACGTTGCGCCCGTCTTCCCAACAGAAGGCAGAACTCGCGGCCACGGCCGCCCTGTAACTATACATTGGTCTCAAGGTGCGCCCCACGAGCCCGGCGCACCTTGAGGCGCTGCCAGCATTCGGCGTCGAGCCGCGCCCATTGCGGCCACCATTCGTCCGCTGCCCGGGGCTCCAAGGCGTCATCGCTCGCCGCCCCTGATCAGATGAGAAAGTCCTTCATACTTCAAGTAGATATTCGGAAATTTTGACATATTCATAATAGTTATTGTATATTTGCCATAATGGCAACAATAGCGAGGAAATATGCGAAATACAGAACAGTTGGCACAAGAATTTTCGGATCACATCAAAACTGCCCTGCGCCGTCTGGCCGACGAACAGCCGGTTCTGGATGATCGGCATGGTCACCTGATTGACCGGGACAGCTTCTCTGCATTCGCTGAGGCTGGCTTGGCCGGAGCCGACCGAGCCATGCTACATCAGGTGCTGCATGACATGAAGAGCCGCGTATTCCTTGGCATGAACAATGTTTCAGCCTCTGCCGGGCTGGATGGAATGACCCTGTTTGGAGCGGTTTGGGCCTACGCGTTAAAGAAGGCAAACCCGACCTACGGCGAACTGTCCCAACCCTGCACCGACCCATTGCCCTTTACCGGCATTGTGGTCACGCGGCAGGGAGCATCTCTCAATGGTGCGGCGCACAACCCGCAGCCCTTGAAAGAGATACTGACGGAGTACTGGGGAATTGGAGCCGGTCGCGCCAGTTCGGCGGATATGACCTACAGTGAGTGGTGTTCTGCCATGCAGGACAGAAAGCCGTCTCAAGCGACTCCACACCAGGCGAGCCTGCCGGAATTGACTCCGGCCTTCACCGATCATGCAGATCCGTTGTCAGTTGTTCTCGCGGCCCCGCTGTCAACTAAGGAGGAGCCATCATGCGCCAGCAGCGCCAGCGCCCCGAGAGTGCTTTTGCCACCGGGCATTCGCTGACCACTTGAGCGGGAGACTTCCCCTCTCTCGGACACCCCATCGACATGAAGGGCGTATCGCCACCCCTCATAACATCCGCTAGCCAGACCTGAAGCCTTCTTGCTCCCCGAGACCCCATGACCAACCGTCCGCCGATTGGATGCCGCCACCGTGCTTGCCGGTGGAGCGCAAGGACGGGAGAATTCCGCTCTCCCTTCCAGCCCTTCGACCAACCTTCCACAGGTTTGATGCCGTCACCGTTTCGCCGGTGAACCACGTCGTCTTTGATGGCCTGCGATGGAGTGCTTGATCACTTCGCCCCTGCGGCATTTGGGCCTACGATCCCCTGATGAACCAGACGATCAGCAATTTCCTGAATGCCCTCGACCTTGAGGAAGCTAATTTCCGGGGGTCCCTCGCGGCCGACAACCTCGGGTTGATGTTGCGCGCGGCCATTAACGAACTCGACTGGTACGCCTACCACATGGTGCGCACGTCGAACCCGACGCCGGAGCAGGAAGAGCAGTTCTATCTGCTTCAGCTCGGAGTGCCCCGGCTCGTGAAACTGGCCCTCGACGTGCGCCCGTCGTTTGATGTGCCGACCGTGATGTTCCGCAGAAACCAGAACATTACCTCAAAGGCGCTTCGACTGGTCGCCGGTATCGCGTTCGTTGAGCACGGACGGCGTGTCGCACACGCAGCCACGACGGGCGAATGTGAGGTTGAACTGACCGTAGACGGAACATATCGGTTCACGCTGCCGGACAGCCTGCCCGACGGTGAGTATTACGAGCGAGCCGTCCGCGAGCACTATCGCAGTGCCAGCGAAGACCAGTTCCAGAAAAAGCTGCGGTCGCGAACGGGGAAGAAGCTGGGCAAGGAGGTCGGCCGCGTGATGCGGGACCTCGTGCATGTCTTCGCCACCTACTTCATCGGCTACGACGCCGACCCGCTGCTGGACGAGTATTTCTTCGCCATGGCGATGCACCAGATCCAGTTGCGTGATGGCTACGATACATTTCACTACTCTACCCGCTTCGGTGGCGTGCCGTTCGGAAAATACGTGCTCGCGGTAACGTTCCTTATCGCATGCTGCATTCGGCATCAGAGCTTCGCCGAGACGCTTGTGAAGAAGCACTCCTCGATACGGCTTGAGGACGTGCTGACCGTGTCGGCGGCCACAGACGGCTTCCTCGATACGATGCGTGAAGCAATCAACGCATTTGGGTCACGGTATCCCGACTACAGTGCCGCTGATCTGGATGAGGTTCGCCGCATCTTTGATGTGCTCTCCATCAGCAGGCGAAACACCGGCCTGCTTGCACAGCCCGCGTCCCCGCTGCCACTAATGGTCCAGTGCTCCGACCACGACTTTATCTGGTGCAACACCGGAGCCGCGTCCAACCCGATGCAGTTCCTGCTGAACTCCCTGCGCCATCATTTTCCTAGGGAATACGATCGCCATCAGCAGACCCGCGAAGCGTCAATGCAGGCCGCCATCCGGCGAGTCCTGGATGAAGCATTCGCGGGCCTTACCTATCGCGACAATATCAAGGTCAGAGTCGGTGGGCGTGAACTGACGGACATTGATCTCGTTGTCATGGAGGAAAAGACCGGTGTTGTCCTGCTGTGCCAGCTCAAACACCAGGACCTGTACGGGGCCGACCTTCGGTCGGCACATAATCGCCTGAACAGACTGAAGGACCAGGTCTCTCACTGGCTGAAGGCGCTCGATGAGTGGACTTCACTTGCGGGCGACAGCGGTATTCGTTCCGCCCTGCGCCTTGATCGCAGATTTCCCCCGGTTCGTCTGTTTAGGGTCATCGTGTCGCGCCATTACGCGTTTCCGCTGAAGGATGTGGCTGAAGGTGCTGACACCACATACGCCACGTGGCCGCAGTTCTACAACGCGGTCCAGCTTGCGACGTTTGATGCGCCCCGCTCTCACTCTTTGCTGGACCTCATGACCGCGCTGAAGAACGGCGAGGCCCCTGGCGGCGTTCAGCATCATCGACCTGAACCCCCGACGGAATGGAACCTGGACAATCTGCGGTTCACGGTGGGTCAGCGTGAAGGGGCGGCCTGAGCCGTCCCGCAGGCGTCGTTCCCCGACTCATTTCTGCAGGACGCGGAGCAGCTTCCCATAATGTCGAACGTGGCGGCCCCGCTGGCATTTTCCGGGGCAACCGACTAGAGTTCACAGGGGGGAATTCCGCTTTGATCGGCAGATTGCTCCGGGCAGTGCCTGGACAGCCGTACTTTATTTTAGGGACTTACTTTGACCGGCAGAAAACAGCCGCATCTACTGGTGGACGTGTTCGCGGGCCCAGGCGGCCTTGGCGAGGGATTTCTGTCCCGAACAGACAGCAAGGGAAGCTCCCGCTTCAAATCCGCTCTGTCAGTCGAAAAGGACGAGGACGCGCATGCGACTTTGACGCTGCGACACTTCGTTCGCGCCTTCGGGGCCGAGTTCCCGGAAGATTACTACAGCTTTCTCGCTGGAGAGATGAGCCTCGAAGACCTGTACGCGGCGCACCCGGAAGAGCACGCCTCAGCGTCGGGTTCGGCCCGCCGCATCACGCTTGGAGAGAGCAGCCACGCTGAAGTGAAGAAGCTGCTGACCACCCGGCTGAAAGATCAGACGAAATGGGCGCTCGTCGGCGGACCGCCGTGCCAGGCCTATTCACTTGTCGGTCGGTCGCGAATGGGCGGAGATCCTGATTTCGAGCAGGACGAGCGCCATTTCCTCTACAAGGAATACCTCAAGATCATCGCAGATCACCTGCCTCCGGTATTCGTCATGGAGAACGTGAAGGGCCTGCTGTCCGCGACGGTCGAAGGTGTGTCGATGATCACGCGGATCGTGGCCGACCTTGAAGACCCATCCAAGGCCCTCAAGGGGAAATCGGATGGCGTGACGTACAGGCTCTTTTCGCTTGTTGAGCAGGATGCTCCCGGAGGGCAAGTCGATCCGCGCATGTTCATCGTCCGCGCCGAAGACTACGGTGTTCCCCAGGCCCGGCATCGCATGTTCATTGTCGGCATTCGCAATGACCTTATTGTCAGGCCCTCTCTTCTGAAGCGTCAGGATGGACCTTCAGTCCGTGACATGATCGGCGATCTGCCGCGCATCAGAAGCCGACTCTCACGGCAGCCCGACAACCCGGACCTTTGGCGTGCCGCAGTCACATCCGTTCGCCCTGCCGAGATCGCAAAACATCTCAATGGAGCCGACTACACCAGGGCGGTGCGCAGCGAGATCGAGGTTGTCACAGGCCCTTTTGCCGACTGGCCCGAGGACACGTCTGCCACAGCCTACGCGCCGGGACGCCCGTCCAACGCCGTATCGCTCGTCCGTGATCCCCTGCTTAAGGTTCTCGATGGACACGAGTCCCGATCCCACATGGCCTCGGACCTTCAGCGCTATCTGTTCGCAGCCGTCTTTGCCGATGCTACGGGGCGCAGCCCCAAACTCGCGGACTTTCCTCCCTCGCTTCTGCCTGCTCATGGAAACGTCACCAAGGGCGTTTCCGGCGATATGTTTGCTGACCGGTTCCGAGTGCAGCTCCCGCAGCGTGCCTCGACAACGATCACGTCGCACATCTCGAAGGACGGCCACTACTTCATCCACTACGACCCGCTGCAATGCCGCAGTCTCACGCTGCGCGAGGCAGCCCGCCTCCAGACATTCCCCGACAACTACAGATTTCTGGGCAACCGCACCTCTCAGTATCACCAGGTAGGCAACGCCGTTCCTCCGCACCTCGCCGGGCAGATCGCCGATATTGTCGCCGATGTGCTTGACCGCGTCAGCGAGGAGCCGTGATGGCGGATACCCTGTCGCCGGATCGCCGCAGCTGGAACATGTCCCGCATCACGGGAAAGGACACCAGACCGGAGCGACAGCTCCGCTCGATCCTGCACAGGGCTGGCTACCGCTTCAGGCTTCACGCATCTTCGCTGCCGGGACGACCTGACATTGTGCTTCCGAAATATCGGACGGCGATCTTCGTCAATGGCTGCTTCTGGCACCGCCATGAAGGATGCTCAAAGGCGTACACCCCTTCATCCCGAACGGAATTCTGGACCACAAAGTTCGATGCCACTGTCGCGCGCGACGCAAAGAAATCGGCAGAGCTGCGACGCCTTGGCTGGAACGTTCTGACCGTCTGGGAGTGCGAGCTTCAGAAGTCGCCGGACTCCGTCATCCGGCAGATTCGGGCTGACCTTGTGGAGGCGGTTCCATGAGCCGCAGGCACGTTCTTCCACCGAGCGCATCGTCCCTCGCTGCTTCGATGCGCGATCTGGGTTACTCGCTTGAGACCGCTGTCGCAGACCTCGTGGACAACAGCATCTCCGCCAGGGCAACCCAAGTGGACATTGTCTGCGACCTTGAGCATGACAGTCCAAGTCTCGCTGTCATCGACAACGGCAGCGGCATGTCAACCGACGAGCTGCTCATCGCCATGCGTCACGGCGCGGGTCATCCGGGGGACGCCCGCCGTCCCGACGACCTCGGACGGTTCGGACTTGGCCTGAAGACCGCATCCTTCTCGCAGTGCCGTCGCCTCACCGTACTGACCCTGAAGGACGGCGCGTTATCCGGGGCTGAATGGGACCTTGATCTGATTGACCGTGAGGATGAATGGGCCCTGCTTGTCCTCGAGCCCGAGGAAGCAGCGGGTCAGCCTGTTGCCCAAAAGCTCGCCGGTCACGGGACCGCAGTCATCTGGCGCAACCTCGACAGGCTGTTCGAGGACGAGCGTGGCGACCGACGGCACGAAATCGTCAACGAGAAGCTCGATGCCTTGGAAAAGCATCTCGCGCTGGTGTTCCACCGCTTCCTTGCGGGGGAAATAAGGGGCGTCAGAAAGCTGACCATTGCCGTGAACGGCCATCCGGTTGCGCAGTTCGATCCCTTCTGCCGCAAGAACCCTGCAACGCAGATACTGCCCGAGGAAGTAGTCCGGGTCGCTGGGGCCGAGGTCCATATCCAGCCGTACATCCTGCCGCATCACAGCAGACTGACGGCTGCCGAGTATGACTTCTATCAGAGCCGCAGCGACTTTCTTTCCAATCAGGGTGCCTACATCTACCGCAACGGCCGACTGATGGCCTGGGGCGACTGGTTCCGACTCATTCCCAAGGGCGAGGCCACAAAGCTCGCCCGTATTCAGATCGATTTTCCAAACAGCGTCGATGAATCGTGGACCATCGATATCAAGAAGTCTCGTGCGCGTCCGCCCCATGCCGTCCGCGAACGCCTGCGGCAGATCATCGAGCGCATCTCGACCCGCAGCACGACCGTTCACAGCGGGCGCGGCGCGAGACTGTTTCAGGAAACGACCGCCCCGCTCTGGGAGCGTTACGCTGATCAGAACGGCATCCGGTACGCCCTGAATTCAACTCATCCGCTGGTCTCCGCTCTCAGGGCCGGACTCGACAGTGCAGCGTCCGATCAGCTCTCGCTCTTCCTTGACGCGGTACCCGCGTCGCTTCCGATCGAGATGATCTACTACGACTACGCCAGCACTCCGCAGAAGGTGTCGAGGCAGGTATTTTCCGATGCCGAAATCCGGGACCGCCTGCGCGCGCTCCGCGCGGTCCTGTTCGGTGATGGTCCTGTTGATGTTGATGGTTTTCGGGAGGTGGTTCGCTCCACCAGATTGTTTGAAAAGCATTTTGATGCGGCGGAACGCTACATCGAGGAGGAATTGAGATGACCTTCAATGAACTGGAGGCTCAGAAGAATTTTACCAGCTCGCTGATCTCCGCGCTCTCAACACTGAAGACACCACCCACCCGCGAGGTTGTTGAACAGAAGGCGCGCGCGCTGGCCGCTGTCGTGGATTACGAGGGCGACCTCAAGAACGTCATCGAAGAGGCGATGGTCGCAATCGACACCCGCATGGGGGCCGGAGTCTCGCTGATCGACAAGGAAGCCCCGCACGACGAAGAGTGGGTACGCAAGCGCGAGATAACCTGGACCTATTCAGACGCCTATGCCGCCTTCCTCAAAAAGGAGAGCTGGCCGCCGACGGTCGTTCAATCACTGAGCGACGTTGGTGATCGCATCCTTGGCCATCTTCAGGACCCACTGAGCGAAGGTGACGCGTGGAACAGGCGCGGTCTGGTCATTGGGCATGTTCAATCGGGCAAAACAGCAAACTACCTCGGCGTGATCGCGAAGGCCGCTGACGCCGGATACAAGTTCATCATCGTCATTGCGGGCATTCATAACAATCTGCGCAAGCAGACGCAGGAACGTGTTGACGAGGGATTCATCGGGCGGTCCAGCGATCCGGAAGATCGGCGGGCCATCGGCGTCGGGCTGGACGGTGATTATCCCCACCCCGTCACTCTGACAAACATCAACGACGATTTCAGCAAGACTACCGCCGCAAAGGGCGGCTGGAAAATCAACGACTTCAGCAAGCCGATCATCTTCGTCATCAAGAAAAACACGACGACGCTGGAGGCCCTTCACAAGTGGCTCAAGGAGCTGAACGCCAAGGGTGACGGACGCATCCGTGACGTTCCGATGCTCATGATCGACGACGAGGCCGACAACGCGTCGATCAATACGAACAAGCCCGAGCTTGATCCCACAAAGACCAACGCCATGATCCGGCGCATCCTCGGCCTGTTCACGAAGTCCTGCTATGTCGGCTACACGGCGACGCCGTTCGCCAACATTTTCATCAATCCCGACGCTTATGAAGATGATGTGCGCGAGGAGCTGTTCCCCCGCGATTTCATCTATTCGCTCGATGCGCCTACGACCTACTTTGGACCCGACAAGGTATTTCTGGACGAGGATAGCAGCAAGCGTATCCTCGAACCCATCGCCGACGCCGAAGAATATCTGCCGCTCACACACAAGCGCGATGACCCGGTCTCGGACCTTCCGCCGAGCCTGTATCGCGCGTTCGATGAATTTGTTGTCGCGCGGGCGATCCGCAATCTCAGAGGGCAGACGAACAAGCACTGCTCGATGCTTATCAACGTCTCGCGATTTGTGCCCGTACAGCGCACCGTGCGCGATTTCCTCAGTGTCTATGAGAAGAGGGTGCGGGAGGCGGTGAAAGCCAACTACGCCATGCCCGAAAGCGCGTCGTCAAAGAATCCGCAGATGCAGGCTCTGCGCGCGGCGTACGATCAGGAGTACGCGGACAGCGGGTTCACATGGGAGCAGGTGAAAGCAGCGCTGTTTGGCGCGTTCGAACATCTGCGACTGTTCGTCGTGAACAGCAAGACCGACGACGTTCTGGACTTCAGGAAGTACGAGAAGGACGGCGTTGGCCTTACAGCCGTAGCCATCGGCGGTCTCAGCCTTTCACGCGGCCTGACCATCGAGGGTCTTACTGTCAGCTACATGTACCGGAACACGGCCATGTACGACACGCTGATGCAGATGGGGCGCTGGTTCGGCTATCGCCACGGATACGAAGACCTGTGCCGGGTACATCTCTCAGCTGACTCCATCAGCTGGTATCAGTACATCGCGAACGCAGCGGAGGAGCTTCGTCAGCAGATCAAGCGCATGAGGCGCGACGGACTCAGTCCGCGTCAGTTCGGACTCTATGTCCTCGCCCACCCCGACAGCCTTCTCGTTACCGCTCGCAACAAGATGCGCGCGGGCGAGAACCTGATCGTCAATCAGAATTTCAGCGGCCAGCTTATCGAGAGCACCTGGTTGACGCTCGACGACAAACTGAACGGGCGCAATGAGACATTGATCTCGGAGGCATGGAAGGCCGGATTTGGTGGCCGAACTGCCGAGGAGACCGACAAGGGTTGGGTTCTCAGGGACGTTCTCCTTGCTGAAGTCGAGGCTTTCCTGACCCGCTTCGAAGTACACTCAAGGTTCTCCGCGCGACGGTCGGCAGCGCTCGATTATCTTCAGGCCATCGAGAAGCAGTTTCCGGTTGCGGACGTACTGCTGATTTCCAAGGACGGCGGCGACGGGAACGCCGCGCAGTACCGGCTGGGGGCGCAGGAACGCAACAAAAAGCCGGAAGGTGGATCGTGGCATGCAGCGAAAGACCGCGTCGCCAGCCGGGGTGACGAAAAGCATGGTCTGACAGCGCCGCAGCAGAGCCGCGCCGTCGAACTGGCCCGCGAGGACGACGGCAAGGAACCTTCCGACACGCATTATCGGTCGATCAGGAACAAGCCTCTGCTGATGCTGCACGTTCTGTCGATCCCGGAAGAAGACGGCTCCGGTCGTATCCGTGTCCCCGCTTTCGGAGTCAGCTTCCCTCCCGGTCTCTACAGCACCGAAATACAGGTGGTCGCCAACCGCATCTGGATAGCCAGCATGCAGGGACCACCGGACGATCCCGACAATGATGAGGACTACGATGAGTAGGCCTCTGCCCTGGGAGCAGATTGCCGTTCCAGCAATCGACTACAATGTGCGTCTGGCTGGAAAGGACATGCCGGTCCCCGTGTTCTGGGGCAAGGACGCCAGAGGACAGTGGCTGACAATCGTCGAGCTGGCAGGCGACCACTCGACCGAGTTCAACCGCGAACCGTTGACCGTGCATGGTATCGGCATCGACCTGCGCGCGGGCGAGAAGGCCGGAACGCAGAGGCTGGTGCTGACCCTTCAGCAGCAGATCAACGGCGACCTGTTTCTGGGGCTGTGCGAGACACTTCTGACGGCACTCGTTCCCGTCACCGATTCAGCCGTGGCGCTGGGTGTCGCGCTGGCACATCTGCGCAGATGGAAGGCGTTCTGGTCCGGCAGACGCGCGGGCCTCCTTACTGCGGAAGAAGTGCGCGGCCTTTTCGCGGAACTCAGTTTCCTTGTGGACCTGTACCGGAACCGGATGCCGCACCGCGACGCCGTCGCGGCATGGTGCGGCGCTGACAGGACGCAGCAGGATTTCATCTTCCGCGACACGGCAGTCGAGATCAAATCCCTCTCTGGACGGGAGCGAAATGCTGTTCGCATTTCATCCGAGGATCAGCTTGAAACGCTGTCGAGTCGGCTGTTCCTTGCCGTATTCCGACTTTCGGGCCTCCCGGAAGCGCGGGATGCCCGGTCGCTGAATGCCTTGGTCAGCCTGATTGAACAGGAACTCGACGACGCGGACGCCATCGAGGACTTCCTGAGGAAACTGTCCACTGCGGGCTATGCGCCGCTTCAGGACTACGACGCGCCTGCTTTTGTCGTCAGCCAGGCGAGAACATTCGCCGTGCAGGATGACTTTCCAAGGCTTGTCCGTTCGGCGCTGCCTGACGGCATTGCCCGGCTTTCCTACGATCTGGAACTGGAAAGCATCGAGAAGTTTGAGTGCTCTTCCGATGTGATTTTCGAGGTGCGCTGTGGAACAGTTGGCTGACGAATTTTTCCATGACCTGCGTCAGGAACTGCTGGCCGGTGCCGAAGCCAACAGTGCATTTCAACTCAGTGAGTTCATGGAGACAGTTACCCGCGACCTGATCGAGACCGGGTTTGTCGAAGGGTTCGAGCTGTGCCACTTCCGCGCGCAGCGCGGCATGCGGGTTGACGGGTACTGGTTCGACGATGAAGGCGGGCTTGATCTCTTCATTGCGGACTTCGACTGTCGCGCCGAGCTGGAATCCCTCACCCGCACCGATGTTGATGCGGCTTTCAAGCGGCTGGCGTCCTTCTTCGAAGCGGCCATCGCAAAAGACCTGTACAACGAACTGGAGATAACGTCTCCCGAATACGGGCTGGCACGTCAGATTGCGGACCGGAAAGGACTGATCCGCAGGCTTAACCTCATTCTGGTCTCAGAGCGGGCGGTCAGCGACCGCGTGCAGATACTTGAAGATGCCGTTATTGCCGGTGTCCCTGCGGGATTTCACGTCTGGGATATCTCGCGGCTTCAGCGTCAGCGCGGCTCGAAAGGTCAAAAGGAACCGCTCGACCTCGACTTCCCGGAAATGTTCGGAGCGGGTGTTTCATGCCTTCCTGCCCATCTGGGATCAGAGGCATATCGGTCCTACCTTGTCGTTATGCCGGCGGAAATACTCGCTGACCTGTATGGCCGCTACGGCGGGCGGCTGCTTGAACAGAACGTGCGAAGTTTTCTTCAGGCGAGAGCCAAGGTCAACAAGGGCATCCGCACGACCATCCTAAACGAGCCGCAGATGTTCTTCGCCTACAACAACGGGATCACGGCAACAGCTCAGGAGGTCGATGTACGACCGACGACAGGCGGTGGACTGGAGATCGCCCGGATCAAGGATCTCCAGATCGTCAACGGCGGTCAGACGACGGCGTCACTCTTTCACACGCGGCGTCAGGACAAGGCTTCACTCAAGAGCATTTTCGTACAGATGAAGCTCTCGGTGATCGACAGCGCGGAAAGTGAAACTGTCGTTCCTCGCATCTCCGAGTACGCGAATACCCAGAACCGCGTGAACGCGGCAGACTTCTTTTCCAACCATCCGTTCCATATCCGCATGGAGGAGTTTTCCCGCCGCCTGTGGGCACCTGCGCAGCAGGGCGCACAAAGGGAGACCAAATGGTTCTACGAACGCGCTCGTGGTCAGTACGCCGACGCCCAGGCGAAGCTTACGCCCGCCGACCAGCGCCGGTTCAAGGCCGAGAATCCGAAACCGCAGATGTTTGCCAAGACCGATCTCGCAAAGTTCGAGAACGTCTGGGACGATCATCCCCGCTGGGTCAATCTTGGCGCACAGAAGAACTTCGCACGCTTCGCCGGAAGGATCGGCAAAGAGTGGAGCGACTCCCCGGATACCTTCAATGAGTTCTATTTCCGCCGTGCCATCGGGCGGGCGATCATCTTCAGAGCGACCGAGCGGATGGTGTCGGACCAGAGCTGGTACAGCGGCGGCTACCGCGCCAACATCGTCGCATACGCAATCGCTGCGCTTGGTGAAGTCTGCCGTCAGGAGTCAAAGTCAATCGACTACAGCCTGATCTGGAACAATCAGGCCGTGCCCGACGGACTGCTGTCCGCACTGGCAGTCGCAGCAAAGTTCGTCAATGACGACATTACCAATCCGCCGCCGGGCATCTCGAACGTATCGGAGTGGGCAAAACGGGATGCGTGCTGGACCCGCATGAAAGAAAAGCTGGGCGAGTTGGAGGCGATGCTGCCGCCGTCCTTCTGGTCGGAGCTGGTCTCTTCGGACGAGGTCAAGGCCGAGAAGAAAGATGCCCGAAAGGTTCAGAAGCTGGACAACGGCATCAATCACCAGATGCGCGTTGTGGAAGTGGGCGGAGGCGGATGGGGGCGTATTCTGCGCGAAGGCACTAATCTCAGGATTTTTACGCCGCAGGAGTTGAGCCTTCTTCGTCTCGCATCGCTGATCCCGGCCAAACTGCCAAACGAGAAGCAGAGCGCGGACTTGGTTGCCATTCTCGAGAAGGCCGCGCGCGAGGGCATTGCGCCGAAGTGACTACGACCGCGCGAATGCCAGCAGGTCGCCGATATCGCCATTGTCTGCCTTCCTCAGTGCTGCAATGTAGGTTCTGCGCAGTTCGCCCGTATCATCGCCGAGATCGCCACGTCCCCAGGTGAAGGGCTCGCGGCCAAGACTTTCCGCGAGAAGATCGGCCATCATGCGCGAATGGCGGCCATTCCCGTTCGTGAAGGCATGCACGAACACCAGCTGGTGGTGAAACCGCACGGCGACTTCGTCCGGCGTGAACGTGCTGTGCTCTATCCAGTAGCGGAACTGGTCAAACAGTTCGGCGCTCCTGCTCGCAATCTGCCAGCGTGGAACGCCGATATTCTCAAGTTCGACCTCGCGATAGGCGCCTGCCCATTTCCAGACTTTTCCGAACATGACCTTGTGCAGATTGCGCGAGAACGCATCTGTGGCGATCACCAGTGGCTTTGGCCTGCGCCGCTTTGCCCAGCCGAGGCCACTGGCGATGTTGTCTTCTTCCGCGACGTTCAGATCGTCCCGGCTCTGTATCCATGTCGGGATGAGTTTCTTCTGATCGTCAGGCTGGATCGGCGTGGCATCCGTGACGGGTGCGAATATTTCCGTCACCGGTCACTCCACAGATCACGGTCGCGAAGCTCGTTTCGGATGTAGTTCTCGATACGGGCTTCAAGATCGGCGGCGCTGGTGGCCTGATCTTCGAGGCGCATCGTGTGGGAAACGCGGGTAAGCGCCTTGAGCGCCAGTTCGCGCGCCCGCGACTGGATCATCGACTCCAGTGACGTGTCGGGAACGATGGCATAGACCAGTCGGCACCCGAGGGCGTCTGCAACCTTTCGCAGCGTCTGGAGCTGGATTGTTCCGTTCTCTTCGGATTTTTCGATGGCAGTCACGCTCTGCTGGGCGACACCGAGGCGTCTGCCCAATTGTGCGCCCGTCATGCCGATGCCGTTGCGGATCGCCCTGATCCAGCCTTTTGGGGGCGGCGCGAAGCGCTCGACGGGCTTTGCGCCTGCGAGTTTTTCATCCAGCCGTCGAAGGGCTCTGTCGATCAGTTTCAACATATTATGGCCTGTCGTGATCCGAGATACTCACACACCACAACATGTTAGCAGATGCCAACTACACAGACTATAGGCTGTTATTCCTACCGTTAATGACAGGCTGCAATATGTACAGGAAGTCCGGCCATGCGACCGTGCAGCCCGGAAAGCTTCTATCAGCGCCCGCTTCAGCGAACCGCGCGACGCACCGCGCGGTTGTAGCGCTCGCTGTCATCTGCCCGTGGATGTTCGCCGCCACCCTTCCAGTCGTCCGACGACAGCCATTCTTCAAAATAGTAAAGCCATGTGGCTGCCCACGGGACGAACGTCCGGTCTATCCGCATCGCGCCCTCCCACTCCCCTGATCCAGGCAGGAAAAGGCAAAGGCGGATCGGGTCGTGATAGACGTGCGGCAGCTCCCGCCCGCCCGCGAGTTCTTCCAGATCAGGCGAGACGACGATTACCCTCGGCACGTCGCCGCGCGCGTACTCGATGCGGACCGTATATTCGCGGCTGAGGGGCGTCGGGCGCACACTGTAAATCCAGACCAGCCCCCTTGCGTTGAGTGTCCCTGTGCCCGCGCAAAGCGGATTGCTGCGCAGAAACAGAAACTGCTGCGCCGGACTGAGCTCGCGCGGACCGCCCGACCAGCCCATCTCTAGTCCCCGAAATGGGTGTTGCGGGGCACCGGCGATGCCTGCGCGCCGGGCGTCAGGGTCAGGCCGACAGCCGGGGCCACAAAGAGCCTCTGCGCGGAACGTGCCTGCGAGATTACCTCGGTGCGCGAGTCCATGACCTTGCGCACGACGCGTCCACCCAGTGACCCCGACAGGGTGTCTGTCAGCAGGTCCAGGCCTTCAAGGTTCGCGATACTCTCGAAGTCGCTCAGGGCCTTCGCATGCCAGTTATAGAACGCCGTCGCACGCTCCGGCTCCTGATTCCAGCGATCGGCGAAGTTCTCGCCCTCGGTCGTCTCGTTCGGAATGGAATAGGTCCGCCGACCATCGACATAAGGACGCTCGATGAAGTGCGGCATCATCCGGATCGTCGCAACGACCACATCAAGTTCGGTGTCGAACACGAACTGGCGCACACAGAACGCATAGGCCTTGGCGGCGAGCGTCGTGATGATGATGGAGATCGGCGCAATGTCGGCCTCGATATCCGCGAACGCAATGTCACGGTGGCGCTTCAGAAGCTGCACGATGCGACGCAGAATGCCCTTGCGGACACGCCGCGCCGGAAAGGGCTGGATATCCGCCTTCGCCACCGAGTCTGCCGCAGCCGTGGCAAGAGCGCGAATGACCGGCTGAAGCAGACAGTATTCTTCGAAGCGCAGGCGGTATCCAAGCGGATTGGTCGGCTTCCACGCTCTGAGGCTCTTGTCCGGAACAAGCTCTCCACGGTTGTTGCAGTGCGGATTAGGGATCGTCGGGGAGATATCGAGATGGAACTCGCGCGCGTAGTTCAGGCGCCAGCAGCGCTTCTTTTCCTCGAGCATGGCGGCGTACTGACCATGCTCGCGCAGGCGATCGCCGATGAGCTTCTTGAGTTCGGCAGGCGGCATATCCCCCGTGAGGCCAAGCACAAGGCAGATCAGGTCCACGTCGAAGTCTTCGCGTGCAAGGGGTCGCACGGTCGTGCCGAGCGCAGTTGATCCATGCGCATAAAGGGAGAGCATCCGCAGCGTGGGATGGGTTGATTTCCCCAGCCAGTCGGCGACGGCCTCATAGCTCGTCTTTGCCGCCTCGTACTGCGCCTCGCTCAGTTCGAGTTCCTGACAGATTTCGTCGAGGATCGTGTAGGCCTCACCCTTGCGGCGAAGCACATAATCCGGCGTTGCCGATCTGCTGAGGGTCTGCCCCATGTTACTTTCCTTCCAGCGGATAGATTGGTTCGAATTTCTCGGCGGGGCCGAACAGGAACGCCGGCTCAATACGATGCCGCTCCCTGCGGGCGGACGCCGTACCCATGCCGCGCAGCTGCGTGATGCGGCGCGTGTCATCGAGGCCGAACAGGCCCTTGGGCACGTCCGGGCAGATGCGAAAAATCGCCTCGCGTTCGTATTCATGCCCGGTCAGAAGCTTTGCCATACCAAGCGCCCCACGGGACTGTCCGTCCATGAACAGCCGCACCACGTCGCCACCAAGACCGCCGATCCCCGGCGCTTCGGGAAGCGCGTAAACCTCATTCACACAACCGAGACTGAGTATGCGCAGGCTGGCCGGCGACCAGCCGAGAAGCGTAATGGCCTCGACCACGGCGAGGGCGATTGGATTGTTGCTCCACACACCGCCATCGAGCAGTCCTGCGGCATCGGCAGTCCGGTGGCGACGGAAGAAGGTCGGTGCTGCCGCAGTCGCAAGCGCGGCATCAAGCGCGAGACGCCGGTAGTCGGTTTTCAGGCGTGGATGATGAGCGGTCTTGAAGATGTAGACACTGCGGTGATCGGCATCCCACGCGGGGATGATCAGCCGGGTCTGCGACTCGCCGATCCGTCTGCCGCCCAGAACCGCTTCGAGTTCATGGCGCAGAATTCCGGCGTCGTGCTTGGGCGCGACCAGCTGCCTTGCCGACAGCATCAGCGACCGTACCAGCCCGCGCGCGCCGTCCCTCTGCCCGAAGATGGCAGGGCCCCGATCCACGTAAAGGTCGAGAAGCGTCCGGGCGGGAAGCCCCAGTCCCAGACCGAGCGCAAGAATGCCGCCGGTAGAGGTGCCCGCGATCAGATCAAAACAGCGACCGATCGGATATCCCAGATCTTCTTCAAGAGCAGCGAGGAAGGCGGCGGGCTGGGTGCCCATGATGCCGCCACCGTCAATGGAAAGAATGCGCCGGATACCCGGCTCGGTCGAAGGACCATTCGAAAGCTGTTCGTCCAATATTACCCCTTCGGCGGATTCGGATCGCGCCCGTGGCTGTCGCTGCTGGCGATCTGTCCGTCCTTGTTGTGGATGCGAAGCTCGGTGCCCTGGTTGCGACTTACCTCGCGCCCGGCATCGACCGCCTCCTGCTTCGTGTCGTGGTGGCTGCTGGCCCGCTCGCCGCCCCCGCGCTTGACGTCCCAGCCCCCATCGGGGTTAGGGACAACGTGATGTGTATCGGGACCCTTGGCAGCCATTTTCATCTCCTATGGCACAAAGTTGTTCGGTATATCGAACGCCCGCAGCGTTCGGTTGTCAAGCGTGATTCTGTGCGGTATATATCGAACACGCTAACCCTCTATGCCGCTTAAGGAATCGTCCCGCCAATGGCACTGACTCTCAGTGAGAAGCTCAAACAGCTCCGCCAGAAAAAGGGGTGGTCGCTCGACGACCTCGCCCGCGAGGCCGGTGCGAGCAAGAGTTACCTCTGGGAGCTGGAGAACCGTCCGGAGCGGAAGCCCTCAGCGGAGAAGCTGACAGAAATCGCCCGCGTTCTGGGCGTTACCACCGAATACCTGATTGACGAGAAGGCCACCTTTGATGACGCGCAGGTCAAGGAAGCCTTCTTCCGGAAGTTCAACCGCCTCGAGGACGGCGACAAGACCCGCGTCATGGACATGATCGAGGCGTGGGGCAAAAAGAAATGAAGCTTCCGACCACGTGCGACGGATGGGCGACGCGCGTGTCGGCCTTTGTAAAGGCCGCGACGGAGCTTCAGAACCTTCCAAGATTTCCGATCAGGATCGGCCCGGTCGCGCAGGAATACGCGCGCAATATCTTTCCGAAGGAGCCCATCACCCTGGTGCAGGGTGCGAGGTTCGATGGGAAGTTTGAGGGCGCGCTCATCCCGTCCCCGCAGAAGGCCGGAGAATGGGGCATATTCTACAATGCGGGGATCACGTCGCGCGGTCGCATCAATTTCTCGCTGGCACACGAGTTCGGTCATTACCTGCTGCACCGCCACCTGAGCGGCGATCCCATCTACTGCTCACGCAGCGACATGTGGGAGTGGGACAGCGAGTACGGCCGTATGGAGACAGAGGCCAATCGGTTTGCATCGATGATCCTGATGCCGCCCGATGATTTCAGGGTGCAGACAGCGGAGTTCCGTCGTCCTTCGATTTCCCAGTTCGAGCAGCTGCGGGACCGGTACGAAGTGTCCATCACCGCTGCGATCCTGAAATGGCTGGATATGACGCCGCGCCGCGCCATGCTGGTTGTCAGCAACAACGGCTTCATTGACTGGTCGCGGAGCAGTCCGGCCCTTTTCAAGTCCGGTGTTTTCTTTAGGGCCAAACAGGTGACGACGCCACTCCCGGAACAGGCCCTTGCCAACCTCGGGGCATCTGCCGGCGTTACCGAGATCATGCATCCTGCCGGTGTGTGGAACTTGCGGGAGCCGGTTTTCGAGTCCGTGATGTTCGACGAGTATCACGACCTTGCGCTCTCGCTGCTGATCTATCCTGCCGATGGACCGTCCCGCTGGGCTTCCTGCGAAGACGATGACAGCCAGCTCATGGACACGTTCGAAGCCTTCCTGCGCTGACATATCGCTGGCGCGTCCCTTCGGGCCGGGCTGTCGCACGCGGAGCCGCTTTGCTGTCTCCGCCCTTCGGGCTTCCATCCCTCGCGCATGGTCTTTTGCCCGGCGGACGCCGGGCGGCTTGGGGCTCTGCCCCTGGCGCGCGTCAACAGGCTTCCCGCCGAGGCGGGAGCCCCTCCTGTCTGACGCTTGCACCCCCGCTGCTCGCCACGACGTCAGGGTTTCATGTCGGCAGTTGCCGCATGAACCCTGACCTCAAGGAAGGAAATCACCATGACCACATGCAGCAGGCGCTGCCCGATGCAGGTGGCGTTACCCAGCGGTTAAGACCATCGTTCCAATGCCGCGACTTTTGCCGAGCGGATATTCACGCACCCAGCAGTATGCTCCTCGTCTCCAGTACGGGGACACCATGGACGTCCTGATCGGCCTGTTCGTCATGCTCGCCACGCCGGGCTACCTGATCCTTCAGGTGGCCTGCCTGTTCGTCGCGTGGCGCGAAGGATGGTGGGCGGCGTTTCTCGCGCCGCTCCTGCTGGCCGTTCCGATCGCCGCATGGTGCGTCTATGCCCTTGCGCAGGATTCCAACCTCTGGCCGCTGACCTTCATCCTGTTCGCGCCGTTCGGCTGCATCTACCTCATCATCGTTCTGGTACTGCGGGCGGTGTTCCCTGCCTCGGGTCAACCGCCGTCCGGCCCCGGCGCTGGCAGTGTGCGCCGCCTCAAAAAGATCGGCGGCGGCCTTATGGATGTGGTGACGGGAATATTCTGAGCTGATGCACGACGCGCGATCATGAGGCGGATGGCAATGTTCAAGCTGCTGGCTCTTGCGGTACTTTTCTACGTCGGGTGGGCCATATTGAGCCGAAAGGTGACAATCAAAAGCGGGCCCGGCTGGGAGACGCTGTCACGCGCCGATGAGGCGGGCCGCTACTGGCTCTATTGCGGCATCTACGCTGCTCTTGGCGTCGCCCTCCTGACGATCTTCTGATCCTTTGAATCCGCGCCCCGCATCAGTAGCGCGAAACCTTGGAGATCGCGTCGAACATGCCGGTCGCGCCGCGCGCAAAGGGATCGAGCGCGTCAGCATGCTCCCGCGCCCATGCCAGCCAGTCTGACAGCGGACTGTCAGCAATCGTGGCCGGTCCCTCTGACGCGAGCCGCGTCTCGACTTCGGTCAGAAACGCCAGCAGGGTCCGGCGTTCTTCCCAGTTCGCGGCATAGGCCCGAAACTGGCTCCACCGCTTCTGGTCGAGTTCCCGCCGCTGCTGCACCTCGTAGCGACGCACCTCTTCCTCGCGCCGCTGCCGCTCCCGCTCGGCATGCTGCCGCTCTTCCTCCGCGAAAATCGGGCCCACGGCCATCAGTCCGCCGACGATCTCGGGGAGCATGTCCTGAATCTTCCTGTGGTCTGTCTCGATCCATTGCGGTTGCTTCCCGCGCATCCAGGTCGTGACGGCCACCCGGATGTATCCCGATGACTCCAGCCCGCTCTGGTGATGGTCAGGGTACGCCGTCCAGGTGCGCGTCTGCTCGCGGGGCTTGAGCGACTTCGTCATCTTTTCGACGATGGAGCAATCGACCTTCTGTCCCGTCACCATGAAGGTGACCTTGCCGGTGATCGGGGGATGCTCGATCCGCCCGCCCGCTTTCTCTATCGCCGTAAAGATCGCGCTCGTTACACGGAAGCGGTACAGATCCCGATCCGTCAGATCGGGAAGCAGCGGGCTGCCCCAGAATATCTCTCGGCGGTTGCGCCTGTGCTCCAGCTCGCGTTCCCGCTGGACCTTGCGATGCTCGACGAGCCACGCCTTCACGCGAGGATGCAGATGGTCGATGCCCTCCGGCACCGTCACGCCCTCGACAATCGCAGCCGCAGCAACGGCGGATTGCTTGGCCTCGGGCAGCGGCACGGGCTTGGGCGTCGTCGGATAGATATCGGTGGCTTCTGGAATACCGTCTTTTCTGGGCGGCAGCTTGAACGTGACCACCGGCTTGCCCGCTTCCTTCTTGGCCCAGTACCCGCGTGGCGGATAGGGAACCGCCATCCGGTCGCAGATTTTGGCGAGGCCATTGCCGCTGATCCCGAATTCTTCGGCAAGGCGGCTCATCGGCTTCTGCCAGACCAGCGCGTATAGTTCATCGCGCGTCACGCGCTTGGCAGTCGGATGCATCGTCGATCCCCTTGGGCAGCATGCTGTCCAGACTACCGAGACTTACCCCACTGTTCAGGTGCTTTCAGTTCCGCGTGTGCACCACGTCGAGCGGTACTGTCCAACTACTCCTTTGAAACGAAGCCACCCCTGCCGGTCTTCCCTTTGTGCCTTGTTCTGGCGGGCGGGCGCGGACGGCTGCAAGGCGTTCGCCTCGGCTTTCCGCTTCGCGGGCCGCCCTCGCACTTGCTCGGGTTCCGCCATCCACTGATGCCCGCCGCTGCCCCTTCGGCACGGAAGACCGCCAATCAGGGCGGCTCCAAAGAAGGAGCAGCAAATGTCAAACACCACCGCGCCACGTCGCGATATCCACGCAGAAATCACCAACCAGCTTGTGGCGAGCATCGAGGCCAGTCCGGGCCAGTTCACCCTCCCGTGGCGGCGCAATGGCGGAGCCCTGCATCTGCCGATCAACGCCCTGACCGGAAACCGCTACAACGGCATCAACATCCTCAGCCTCTGGGTCGCGGCGGAATCCCGTGGCTACGCCGCACCCATCTGGGGCACATACCGTCAGTGGGCCGAGAAAGGCGCTCAGGTCCGCAAGGGTGAGAAATCCTCCCTCGTCGTCTTCTACCGCGAGTTCGAGACCGACCCCGATCCCGAGGATGAGACCGACAACGGCAAGCGCCGCATGGCCCGCGCATCCTACGTGTTCAACGCCGATCAGGTGGACGGGTTTGAGCTTCCGGCCCCCGCCGAACCGCTGGGTCCCGTCGAACGGATCGAGAATGCCGACCGCTTCGTGGTCAGCACTAATGCCACGATCTGCCGTGGCGGCGACCGGGCGTACTACCGCCCCTCGACCGACACCATCCAGATGCCGGACGAGAACCTGTTCACCGGCACCGAGTCGATGACGCGCAGCGAGTCCTACTACGCCACGCTGGTGCACGAGCTGGTGCATTGGTCCGGCGCGAAGCACCGACTGGATCGCGAAATGGGCAAGCGCTTTGGCGATGACGCCTACGCAGCGGAAGAACTGGTCGCCGAGATTGGAGCCGCGTTCCTGTGCTCCGACCTCAGGATCACGCAGGACGTTCGTGCCGACCATGCACAGTATCTGTCCGCATGGCTGAAGATGCTGAAGTCTGACAGCAAGGCGATATTCGCGGCGGCTGCCCGTGCGAGCGAGGCAGCGACTTACCTACGGGGTCTGGAGGCCGCCCGTTAGCGGGCGGTTTCTATGTCATCGCCACCGCACCTGACCGTCACGGGCATGTGAAGGTGACGGTGCCATTCTCAGCGATCATCGACACCGACTTCGACGACCCTTGCGAGCATTGGTAGGACGCGGAGAACTTCTTGACGCACCCATAAGCCGGATCAGAAATCCCACCATAGCTGACGCTATGATTGTTCTGGAAGGTGCAAGTCATCTTGCCGATGCAGTAAGATGATACCCACGCATTGACATTGCCCGTGGACACACCGCTGCAACCGACGCCATAGGTGGCAGAAGTCACGTTGGATACGCCTGTTGCCCATGTGCATGCGGTGCTGCCACTGGCGAGCGTAACCCAGCCCGTTCCGTTCCGGCAGACACACGCCGTATAGTTGGACGCGAGGGCAATGGTTCCATCCGTGCTGGCATCGCACGTTGCAGGGGCGCTCGTGTTAATTCGTGGATTTGAGGACCGATCCACCACCGACTGTGGCCCAGTTGGTCCCATCACACGTTTTCAGCGCCTTCGCCGCCGTGTCGTAGACGAGACCTCCTTCGACAAAGCTGGTCCGTTGATGCGGGGCTACATCCGTAGCGCTCATGGTGCAATCCGCGTGCGCAGCGTTTGGCAGCAGTCCAGCGATCAGGACAATCCAAGAAACCAGAAAACGTGCATCCATGAACCCCCTCAGTTCCATGGCCGATCAGCAGCATGATTGCTGGTTAGCGGCCCGAGCATTCTAGAATGCCACTATATTTAGGTCAATTGTGCTGACCTAAACAGCTCATTTGCTGGTCTTGGCGGGGATTTCCTGAAAGCGTCTGGCGGCCTTCTCCGCCAGTTCGTCCAGCGTGGCGGTCAGCCGGTTGACCTGCGACATGGTCCCGGCAAGCTCGGGACCGTATCGGGTCACGAGGTATTCCCGGCTCTGATGCAGCGTTGCGAGATGCGCGACGGTTCTGGTCCGCAGAATCAGCCCGAGACCCTGCACGGCCTGTGTGCGCAGTTGCAGATCATGGCGCATGCCACGGATCGTTGCGGGCTCGGCTCCGCCAGCCAGCAGCAGGGCGTTGAGGTAGAGTTCAATGGCGTGAATCGCCGCCATGCGGAATGGAGCCCAGGTCAGTGGCTTGCCACGCTGCCCCATGTCGCGCAGTGAAATTGCCGCAGCGCGGTACTGGTCTGCCAGTTGCAGCACCTGCTGCGGCGAGGCCAGTTCGCCGGGATAGTCTTTGGAGACAACAGGCTCAGCAGCTTTGGTGGTCAATGCCGGAAACCAGCGTGCATGATCAGCTATCTCCAAAAATGTCGTCGAGCGCCGAGCGCGGAGGTTCTGCCGTCGGCGCTATCAGGGGGCGCATGCGATCAAACACATCATGCAGCATCACCACGACCGGCTGAAAATGCTCCGGCCCGAACATCGACCAGCTCAGGTGAATGGGCGTTCCGTCGGTGCGGATCAGCGAGAGCAGATAGTCCGGAATCTGACGGCCCGGCATGTACTTTGAGGACGGCGCAAAATCGATCGTATCCACCATGTGGAATGTCGTCTTGAACATCAGCGGTGGCTTGTTCGCTGCCAGATTGCCCGTGCCCTTATAGTCATCAAGTGGCAGGCCGTTCTCGGCAATCAGTCTGCCATCAATCCGTATCGTGAGCGCCCGCCTGATATCCACCATCGAGATTGTCGGTGTCGCATAGCTGTAACGCTGCCAGCCCGTCTTGAAGAAGCCCTGGCCCTCAGCCTCCAGCCAGCCGACCGTGACGGATTCAAGTTTTCCGTCGGCAGATTTCTTCGATGTTACTTCCGGATGCGCCATGCGATCCCCCAAACAGCGCCCTTCATGGGCTCCAATACAATTCACGCGGACTGGAAAGGCAATCGGAACAAAGCAATCGGCGGCAGGTCCGGGATCAGAATGATCTGGCGGTGCGTTTCGCGGGAAAACTGCATGCGCACTTCGTGTGCTTCCAGCAGGCGACCGATCCGCTTGGTCTTGGGCAGGTTCACCTGTCGCGTCGTGTAGCCCGACTGCCTTCTGATATCGTCGTCTTCATACTGCGTGTTCCCAAGGCGCTGCGAGATCATGTCCTCGGTCGCGCCGTCATTCAGCCCAAACACCTGAATGACGCCCGCATTGCCAAGAAAGGTCTGCCAACTGTCTTTGTAGTGGCGTTTGAGCTGTTGCAGATCCTGCAACACCGGCCACAGCTTCACACCGAATGAAGCGATGAAGCCCGCTGCGCGCTCAATCGGGCGCATGTAGCCAAGCGCCGCAAACTCCTCCAGCAGGAACAGCACCGGGAAATTGCCGTTGCCGGGGCGATACCCGCCCTCCGGCTGCGGCGCGCGTTCCAACGCCGACAGCGCCAGCGTGATAATCATGCGCAGCCAGCCGAAATGCGTGCCCATGCGTGACGCGGGCAGCACCAGATAAAGCGTCGTCTTTTCCTTGGCCTTCAATGCGGCCAGGGAGAAGCTCGACTCCTGCGAAATCCTGCGCATGTCACGCAGCGGCGCGAGTTGCGTGTTGGCGGTGCTGATGATCGACACATATTCCTTCGATCCATCGTCCAGCCGTTTTGCGTTCGTCGCGGCAACATCCTTGAGGTATCCGAAATACGCCTCGTTGAGTTTCATCTCGCGGTACACGTCTTCCTGCACGTCGGTCGATGCGAAGAACCGGACGATGCTGTTGAGATCGGCCGGATAGGCCGACTGACCTGTTGCGAGGTGAAGGGCGACCGCCTGTACGAGACCCTTGGCGGAGTCGCCCCAATGCGGCTCGGTTTCGCCGGAAACGATAAACGCATCCGCGAGGCTTGCGGCCTCGCCCAGGCGCTTGTCCTCATTCGTGATCTCGCGCAACTCCGCGATAGGATTGAACGAGGCGCTTTCATCCGCAAACGCCACACCGGTCCTTGCCGCTGCTTTCGCGAGCTTTCCGCGTTCTTTGACCTCGCCGAACGGATCGAGAATCCGGATATTCTGGCCCATCGCCAGACGATCCAGCGCCGTCAGTTCAACGAGTTCGCCCTTCGGATCAATCACAATGGCGGAGCCGGGATAGTTTTGCAGATTGGGAACGATCACCGTCGCGGTCTTTCCCGCACGGCTCCCAGCGATGGTCACCATGTGGCGATCATCGCCATATGCAACCTCTTGGCAGTCATCGCTCATACCCAGCAGCAGCCTGCCGGGCTCAAGAGCCCATTCCGGTCCCGACAATTCTTCGGGGTTCATCCAGCGCGCGCCGGGCGCTGTTCCATCGACCGTATTCCACGATCCACGCGGCGGGACGAATGGCTTCAGTTCCATTTGCGTATTTGTCATGGCGGTGTCCTTTCGAACTGAGGAGAGCGGAAGCTTCAGCGTTCAAAGTCGAAGTCGCGACCGCGCGAGCGCGGCTTTTCTGTCGGAGCTGTCTTGTCGGGGGCTTTCTCCGTCGCCCGATCCTGGGCCTGATCCCGGACTCGATCCTGCGACAGCGGTGGCAGGCCCAGCAGGCTGCGTCCGATGGTGCGGGCCATGTTCATCAGCGTGGCGCGCTGCCCGCGCCGCATGTCATCGATGCGCTCCTGCAACGCGCGGCGCTCGTCGCGCTGGGCGCGGTACACGCCCTCGCGCTGATCGCGGTCGCGCAATACGCCTTCGAGCGCTTCACGCTCATTGATCCGGCGGATGTTCGCAGCACGACCGATGACAAAATCCAGCAGGCCGCGAATGCCGGTGCGGATACGCTTCTGGCGTTCGCTGTTTTCGCGGTTGCGGCGCTCTTCCTGAAGTTGCGCGAGTTTGTCTCGCTCGACCTTCTGCGCGGCGATCATCGCGCGGTGCTCTTCCAGCAGAGGACGCTGACGCTCGCGCAGTTCCTGTCGGGCATCGACGAGGAACTGATGGACGTGGCGAGCCACTTTCTGGCGAAGCTCAAGCCGGGTGTCGTCAACCGACTTGAACTGCTCGGGCGAGCCGAGACGTTCCGCGACGGCCTTGGCCGTGACGCCCGCCATGCGCGACACGGCATAAATCTCGCCATGCAGATCGACGGCGACAAATGCGCGCCGGTCCCCCTTGGCGAGGAAGTACCCGCGCTCTTCCAGCGCTGCGCGGAACCCCGCGCCACTGTCCGAGTGCGTCCACGCATCCCGAAAAATCTGCTTGATCTCGCGTGGATCGAGATCGAGCCGCTTTCCCTGCTGCCATTCCGCCAGCGTGAAGTTGAGGGGATTGGCCCAGCCGTTCTCCCGGTGCCCGTTCGGCAGTTCCCAGCCATTTTCGAGGTAGAGTTCCTTGGACAGGCCGTTCAGCCGGTCCTTGAAGAACGGCAGGTTGATCGCCTTCATCTGGTCGGCGTCGATCCGCGACCAGACAGCATGCGCATGCCGACGCCCTTCTTTCTCATGAACGACGAGCGCGAAGGGCTGGTTTTCGAGACCGATGGCCTTTCCGGCGCGCTCGGCAGCATCGCGCAGCGCTTCGATATCGACCTCGGCGTCCTTGGGCGGATTGATGCTCAGGGAAAATAGGAACTGCTTGCAGCGCGTCCCTTTCGACACCGCATGCGCCTCATCCAGCGCGCCAGCGAGATCGGACGCGGCGAAGCCACGCACGTCCTCCAGGACGACGTGATCGTTGTCGATAGTGTTCATCAGGTGCGCGGCCAGTTGGGCCGCGCCACCACGCTGAGACCCTTTGAGGATCATGGCTGATGCTCCACTACCCGTGGTCTGATCTGGCCCGAGGCCGCAAGGTTGAAGGCCTCGGTCGTGTTTTTGGGCCTGGGCAACGGCGCAGGGCGACGCTTGCCCAGAGCTTCGAGCAACAGCACGCGGATTTCAGCAATGTCCGCGCAGGCCTGTACGAGCTGGCCTTCGACCAGATCGGTGACATACAGGCTCCCGGTCTTCGCTGCCGCCGCCAGCTCGTTCATGCTGGGTCCAAGCTCGCTTTCGCCGAGCTTGGCGAGGATTTGGGCGAGGAGCCGTTCCTTGCTCCCGACGCGACGAGACGTGACACCAAATCCAAGACCGGGCGCAGGGCCGGTTCCGCCGAACAGCTCGTTCTTGATGAAAGAGGACAGCGACTGGCTGCCCGCCTTCTTTTCAAGAAGGGCGCGTTCGGCGAAGGTCAGGCGCAGCGAAAGCGGCGGCTGGCGGCGCGGGATCAGGGCATCGGACATTTGACACCCCTGCCGGTCGGCTGAGGAATATCGTCCTGTGCGGGAATCCCGCCAAGCCGCTCAATTTCCTCATTCCATTCGGCTAAGGTGTCGAATACGGAGTTCGAAGGGTATCCTTCACTCTCCGCCATTCCTTGATAGCCGTGTATTTTCAATGAGTTAAGCTCCCGGAGAATTTTCGGGACTTGTGCACATGCATGATGCATGTGTCGTTCCGCTCCGGCCTCGGACACGAGCCGGGAGCGATCAATGGCGGCCAAGTGCGCCTATGTGGAAAAGGTCGGCGCAGTCTATTATGTGCGAAAGCGCTTGCCGCGGGCCTGGCAGGGGCGCGTCGCCGGCACGGTGTTGCGTCTGTCGCTGGGCACCAGGGATCGCGCCAGCCGGAAGTGGCCACGCGCGGATGAACCTCCCCAGCTCCTGCATGTCCTGATGTGTGGCAGTCGCCAACACATCCCGTCCCGGCAGGTCGATCAGGACCACGTTGTAGCCAGTGATCTTGCCAGGCAGGGTCTCCAGAATGTCCCTGGGCGCGCACTCGACCACAGTCGGGTTGTCTAGGTTCTCCGGTCGCTTTGAGCGGAGCCGCCGATCGCTGTATCGCAGCTCGGATGGCGTGCGTCGTCGTGGCGCTGCCGTGAAGGACCTGTCCCATAACGGTCTCTGCAGCGTCGCAGCGGCCGCACAGCTCAAGGGTCGACCGTTTCGCGCCAGCCGCAGGCGGGACAGCAGGTCTCCATACTCCCTTGATCGCTGACATATCGGCTCAGGTGGTACGCATTGCAGTTGGGGCACTGGTCGAGGCCCGATGCTGTGGTGATCGGTTCATACCCGGCAAGATCGACGAGCAGCTCAAGCGTGAGGATGGCAATCCGCACATCGCGGCGGCGCGGCACGGCGTCTCGCTCCAGGGCCAGCACAAGCGCGACCATCTCGCTCAAGGTTGCCCGCAGGAATGTGCTTGCGGGCGGCTGCGCTGTGGCAGGGTCGAGCAGTGGAGCGCGAAGGGCTTCGATGCCGCGCCGGAGGGCGGGCAGGACGCGCAACTGGTCATCGCGGCTGCTGCGCGTGAAGTGATCCAGGGCCTGGCTCAGATGTCTGCGGGCATCAGCGAGTTGGCCGAGCCGTCGATCCGCAGCGGCTTCCGGAACAGCGGTCATCTGCGCCCCGGCGCCGCGCGTGGCTGGCTGGGGGCCGCCAGCGCCGACGGCGCGGTCGTGCCGCCGATGGCGCGATAGAGGGTGGATTCGTTGACCAGTTGGGCCAGCCGATTGCTCGTCAGCGCCGTTTCCGCTGCCCGGCGTCGCTCTTGCGCATCGAGCCAGACGCGAAGCGCGACCGCGCCTGCCTTGTAGCGGGCTTCGGTCAGGTGCTCGACCTCCTTGGCGGCGGCCAATATGGCGGCAAGACGCCTGGCCTTGGCGGCCAGCTCCACTCTTGCTCCAAGGGCGTTGGCAACATCGGTGAGGGCATTGAGCAGCGCGCTGCGGAACGCCACCACGGCCTCTTGGTATTGTGCCTGCGACACGCGCACGGTGAGGTTCATATCCTTGAAGTTCAGGAATGGCAGCACCAGCCCCGTCCCCAGTGAGCCGACCGGGTTGCTGAGGAAGCTGAGCAGGGCATTGCTGCTGCCGAGGCTGCCGGTCAACGACAGTGTCGGGTAGAAGCTGGCGCGGGTGGCGTCGACACCGCGGAGGCTGCCGCGCAGCCGCAGCTCGGCCGCCTGCAGATCAGGCCGCCGCGCCAGAAGGCTTGCCGGTACACCGGCCCGGATCGCCGGAATCGCGCGGCTGGGAAGCGCTTGCGGTTCGGGAACCGGGCTTGGAGCGCCGTTGAGCAGCACACCAAGTGTATTGCGCAGGACCAGTCGCGATTGGCGCAGTTCGTCCAGAGCAATTGCCTGCGTCTCTACGGTCTGCTCGACCTCCCTGAGCTCGAGGTCGGACGCCGCGCCGGCGGACTGCTGGCTGACGATGAGCGCCTGGGCTTGCCGCGCGTAGCTAAGGCTTTGCTCGCCGGAGGCGATCAGCTGGTTGGTGTGGGCGAGACGCCAGTAGGTTTCGATCGTCGTGCTGATGACCGCCAGACGCGCTGCGGCGAGATCCTGCTCGGTTGCAAGCGCCTCGAACGCTGCCGCGTCGCGCTGCGCCGCAAGCCTGCCCCACAGATCGACCTCGTAGGCGACAGTGGTCGAAAACGAGGCGTTGCCGTTGGTGGCGGTGATGTCGTCGAGCGGCACAGATACACCGGTCGAGGCATTGCCACTGAGCTTGGGGACTGTGCCGTTCGCCGCAAGGCCGTATTGCAGTCGCGTCCGCTGCACACGCAAAGCCGCGGCCGCCAGGTCGTTATTTTGGTTCAGCACCACTGTCAGCAGCCGGTTGAGCTGCGCGTCGCCAAAGACACGCCA
Source organism: Devosia sp. 67-54 (assembly GCF_001899075.1). Taxonomy (GTDB): domain Bacteria; phylum Pseudomonadota; class Alphaproteobacteria; order Rhizobiales; family Devosiaceae; genus Devosia_A. The sequence goes on from NZ_MKVA01000011.1 coordinate 464,249, forward strand.
CCAGCCATCGGCCGCGATACCCTTGGCATCGGCCTGGCTGGACCAGGTCGAACCGTGAGGCATTGGCGGCCGCACATACGGTGTGACCAGGGTGCTGCAGCCCGACAGGAGCACAGCAGCAAACATCGCAGCAAGTCTCGGCGTGACGCTCACATTCATTCTCTCGATAAGGCATCGACCGGATTGAGCCGTGCCGCGTTGCGGGCGGGAAGAAAGCCAAAGCTGAGCCCGATCAGGATTGCCGTGGCGCAGGCGACGACGATTGATGCCGGGGAAAAGATCATCGGGAAGGAGCTGTCGGCGGTGCCGAACACCCAGCCGACGGCGAGCGCCAGAACGACGCCGATTGCGGCACCGGCGATGCAGACCGTGACGGCCTCGATCAGAAACTGCAGCATGATGTCGGCGCGCCGCGCTCCCACCGCTACGCGCAGGCCGATCTCCTTGGTGCGCTCGGTCACCGAGACCAGCATGATGTTCATCACGCCGATGCCACCAACGAGCAGAGCAATGGCGGCGACCGCAGAAATGAGCAGCGACATGCTGCGTGCCGTCTGCTGCATGGCCTTGCGCAGCTGGTCGCTGTTGAAAATGTAGAAGTCCTTGCTGCCATGACGAAAGGTCAGCAGCTTGACCATCGCCGCTTCGGCCGTGCGCGTATCGACCGCATCGGTGACCCGGATGGTGAGGGCCTGAAGCGCGCGTGTGCCGACGATTCGCTCCTGCACGGTGGTGTACGGCAGGTAGACCTGCAGGCCCGCGCCGCTGCCGCCTCGCGGCGCTTCGACACCCACGACCACGACCGGTACGCCCTGCACCATGATCGTCTGTCCGATCGGCTCGTCGCGATCGCCGAACAGGCGTCGCCGCAGATTGTCGTCGATGACGGCCAGTTGCAGGCCCTGTGCCACGGCGGGGGCCTCAAAGGCGGCTCCGGTGGACAGTCTGCGGCCGTTGACGCGGAAGTAGCTCTCGCTTACGCCTGCAATAGTGGCGTTCACCGAAAGATTTCTGAAGCGCACGCGGCCGCTCGACGAGACTTCTGCCGTGACGCTGTCGACGTAGGGCTGGCGGGCGAGTGCCTCTCCGTCTGTTGGGACGAGCGTGGTGATCTGCGCGGCATCTTCGTCGCCCCAGTCCTTGCCCGGGTAGGCAGTGATCGTGCTGGCCCCTAGTTCGCTGATCTGCCTCAGGACACGCTGCTGCGACCCCTCACCGAGTGCGACCACGGCGACGACAGCGGCGATGCCGATGACGATCCCCAGCATGGTCAGGACCGTCCGTGCGCGATGTGCCGTCATCGCCCGGAGCGCCATCGGAAACGCTTCGCTCAGACGCCGGCGATAGCCCTGCCAGAGTCCGACCGACTTGGGGTCCTGAAGCGCGAGTCCCTTCGGCACGCCGGCGTCCGGCCGGCGGCAGTCGGCGACAAGATGTCCGTCCTTCATCTCGATGATGCGGTCGGCATGTTGCGCCACCGTCATGTCGTGGGTGACGAGGATGACTGTGTGCCCAGCGACGTGCAATTCCTTCAGGATGGCCATGACCGCTTCGCCGCTGCGGCTGTCGAGCGCGCCGGTCGGCTCGTCTGCGAGGATGATTTCGCCGCCGTTCATCAGCGCACGCGCGATGGAGACGCGCTGTTGCTGGCCGCCCGAGAGCTGGTTGGGCCGGTGGCCCGCGCGATCACCGAGGCCGAGACGAGACAAGAGCTCGCCAGCCCGCTTGCGGCGTGCCCGCTTGTCGATCCCGGCATAGATGGACGGAACTTCGACATTGCCTGCCGCCGTGAGATCGCTCAACAGGTGATAGCGCTGGAAGATGAAGCCGAAATGTTCCCGCCGCAGCCGCGCCAGTGCGTCCGTGGACAACCCCGACGTCTCTTCGCCGCCGATCCGGTAGCTGCCCGAGCTCGGTTGGTCCAGGCAGCCGAGGATGTTCATCAGCGTCGACTTGCCCGATCCGCTAGCGCCAACGATGGCAACCATCTCGCCCGCTTCGATGCTGAGGCTGACGCCACCGAGCGCCGTCACGGTTTCGTCGCCCGCCTGATAGACGCGTGTCACATTGACGATTTCGATGAGATCAGCCAAATGCCGCCTCGTCGACCGGAGCTGCATCCTGGCCGCGGGCTACGACGATCTGCTCGCCGTCGGCCAGACCGTCGAGCACCTGCGCCATCGTGCCGTCGGTAAGCCCGATCTCGACTAGCCGATCCTCGGAGATGCCATCGGTGGTATGGACCTGCACGTGATAGCGCCCATCGCTCTCCCGCGCGCCGAGTGCCTCCACGGGAACGAGTGACACGTTCTGCGCAGCGGCCAGTACGATATGGACCTGGGCCGTCATCATTGGCCGCAGCCGGTTGTCCGCGTTGGACACCTCGAATATGCCGTTGTAGTAGACCGCCGTTCCTACGGGGTTGGAAGCGCTCTGCGCATCTGAGACAACCGAGGCCGGCGCCGGCTCGATCTCGCTGAGCGCGGCTTCGTGGCGTGTCTGGCGATCTCCCAGCACCGTGAACCAGACTTTCTGGCCGGTGGCGACGCGGCTGATATCGGCCTCCGAAATCTGCACCTTCACCGCCATGGTCGCGAGTTGCGCCAGAACGACGATGACGGGTGCGGACTGGCTCGAATTGAGAGTCTGCCCCTGCTTGGTCACGACAGAGATCACCGTGCCGTCGATGGGAGCGACGATGCGGGTGTATCCGAGATTGGCCTTGGCGTTCTCGAGCTCGACGGCGGCCTGGGCGATCTGCGCATCGAGCGCGGCGACTTCCGCCTGGAGTGCCAGGAACCCTGCTTGGGCGGCTTCCAGGTCCGCCTGCGAGGTGGCCTTTTGCGCCAGCAGATCCTGCTGCCGCTGGTAGACCAGGTCGGCTTGCTGCAACTGCGCGCGCCGCGCCCGACGCTGGGCCTCGACGTTGGCGAGGGACGCCTCGGCGACGCGCAGGGCATTCCGTTGCGCGGTGTCGTCAATCTCGGCGATGAGATCGCCGGCCTTGACGCTCTGGCCGAGTCGCACGTGCAGACTCTTGATCTGGCCCGAAGCCTGGGCGCCGACGCTAAGCATGCGCGCGGGCTGCAGGATGCCGGCCGCGAGCACGTCCTGTTCGATGGCGCCCCGGTGCACCACTGCCGTTAGGACCGCGGATTCCGGGGGGCGCGCGAAATAGGCGGCCGCGGCACCGACGCCCGCGACCAGCACGACGCAGGACCCGGCGATGGCGACCGGCCTGATGAGCCTGCCAAGTCGTCCTGGCCTAGGGCGCGGCATGATGTTACCTCGATTGAATACGATCGTTCTGTCCGTTGACATGGACGGCGCAGAGAGAGCGGGGCTCGTCTACACAGCTTGGGGCTGTCCTCGGCACGCAGGGCCGGTGTCGTGGGGCGCCTGCGTCCAAGACCGCTCTCTCTGCAAGGGCAGCAATGACCTTCGTCCGGCCACAATCCGTGCATGGAACATGGAGGTTTGGTGGAGCGGGACCTGCGCCCATTTACCCGTTGCCGGCAGGTGCTATGTGTCCGGTCGGACACCGCTGTGGGACGCCATGTACAACGCCCTGATCCTGATCATCGAGGACGAGCCCGAGATCGCCGACATTCTGCGCGGCTACCTCGATCGGGAGGGGTTCCGCACCGTCTGCGCGGCCGACGGCAACACCGGTATCGCTCATCACCTGCGGCTCAAGCCCGACCTCGTACTGCTCGACGTAAAGCTGCCGGGACCGGATGGCTTCGACGTCCTTGCCGCTATCAGGCGCCAGGGCGAAACGCCGGTGATAATGGTCACTGCGCTGGGAGAAGACCTCGACAAGTTGCAGGCATTGCGCATCGGCGCCGACGACTACGTGGTCAAACCCTTCAATCCCCTCGAGGTGGTAGCGCGGACCAAGGCGGTGTTGCGCCGGACCAATGCGGCACTGGCCGACAAGGTCCTGCGGGTCGGCTCGCTCGTCGTCGACGCGACCGCTCACCAGGCCTATGTGACTTCAGCGACCGGCAACCTGGCGCTCGATCTGACCAGGACCGAGTTCCGTCTGCTCGAGCATATGGCGCACTTTCCGCGCCGCGCCTTCGAGCGCAGCGAACTCGTCGACGCCTGCCTGCCCGAGGGAGATGCCCTCGAGCGCACCGTCGACAGCCATATGAGCAATTTGCGCCGCAAGCTCGCTTCGGCAGGAGCGGGGGAGCTGCTGAGCGGCGTGCGCGGCGTCGGCTACCGCCTGGGAACCGTCAATGGCTAGAACAACGCTGCAGATACGGATCACTCTCGCCATGCTCGCCGTGGCGCTCGTCACCGGCGGAGCGGCTGCCTTTGGGCCGTATCTCTACTATACCTTACTGGACTGGCTGTATCCCAATCTGTGGGGAGACGATGCCTGGACGTTCGGCGACTATCTGGTGTTCGCTGCACCGATCGTTCTGGGGCTGGCGATCGCGGTCGCGCTGGGATGGCGCGTTGCGAAAGGTATCGCTCGGCCCGTCGAGGAGGTGGCCGAAGCGGCGCGCGCGATCGCCGCGGGGGATTTTCATGCACGCGCCGGACACGAGCGCCGTGGTTCCGGCGAGACCGAGAGCCTTGTCGCCGATTTCAATAGCATGGCCGATCGGCTCGAGCAGGCGGAGGCGGAGTTGCGATACTCCAACTCCGCCATCGCGCACGAACTCAGAACGCCGCTGACGATCCTGCGTGGCCGTCTGCAGGGGTTGGCCGACGGCGTCTTTCAGGCCGATTCCCAGCTTTATGGCAGGTTGACCCAGCACGTGGAGGATCTGTCTCGTCTGGTCGAAGACCTGCGGACGCTCGGCCTGTTCTCGGCGGGCCAGATCGAGCTTCGCCTCGAAGTCATCGATCTGGCTGAGGAGGCGGCGAAGGTCGTCGAGATGATGGAACCGGACCTTGCAGTGGCGGGCGTCGAGGTGCATGCCCATTTCGTACCTGCCTACGTGCGGGGGGATGGTGCGAGACTTCGGCAGGCGCTGCTCGCCCTGCTCGACAACGCTCGTCGCTACGCAGGAGCGGGTATTCTCACTGTCGGAACCAGGGTCGAAACTGCGCAGGTCGTACTTTATTGCACGGACTTCGGTCCCGGGCTCCCCAAAGGTGCGGAGAGCAGGGTCTTCGATCGCTTCTGGAGGGGCGACGAGTCTCGCTCGCGCGCCAGCGGTGGATCTGGCCTGGGCCTCGCGGTCGTGCGAGCGGTAGCGCGGGCGCACCAGGGCGACGCGCTCGCCTATTCGCGCCCCGGCGCCGGAACGACCGTCGAAATTCGCCTGCCTCTAGCCGACCAGGCGGCAGTCGAGGCCCAGGCAGCGCAGGTGGGCCGCGGCTGATGCGAGGCCGCAGGCGGGGAGCGCCCCGCCGGACCATGGACGCTCCATAAACGCACGGATGCGCGGGAGCCGACCAGGAGGCCTTTCACAGCTCTCGACGAAACCTGCATCATTTCTGGATCGCCTCTGGCGTCTCACACGCTTGGAGTTATCGGGCGTTGCCGCGCTGTGTGCACTCCCGCCGTGACCGCGGAAAACTCCATGTGAGACAGATCGTTGAAAAGAAGACGCGTATGAGCAAGCTGCTCGAAGACTGTGCCGGTCGCCGCTGGAGCGGCCGGTGGGCGCCGGCTGCTGGCTGCGAGCCGCGCTCGGCATCAATGCGACCGCTGGGCGAAGGCAAGGCCCCAACGGCGCAGATTCATAGCGTGTGACATCGTGCGCATCATGGTTGTGCAGCAGGATCGCGAAGCGGCCGACTACATCCGCCACGGGCTGATGCAGGCCGGCCACGTGGTCGACAGCCTGCGCAACGGACTCGATGCTCTGGTTCACGGCACGTCGTCGAGTTTCGATCTCGTCATCGTGGACCGCGAGCTTCCGGATCTGGATGGCGTATCGCTGGTCAGGGGCTTGCGTGCTGCGGGGCTGTCGATCCCGGTGCTCTTCGTGGCGGCGGGCAACGTTCAGGATCGGGTGGAGGGTCTGCAGGCCGGCGGCGACGACTATCTCGTAAAGCCCTTTTCCTTCCTGGAGCTCCTGGCACGTGTAACGGCGCTCGGACGGCGCCCGCCACAACGCGTCGAACAGGTCGTGCTTCACATTGCCGACCTCGAGTTCGACATGTTGCGGCGGACCTGCCGTCGGGCCGAAACCAACATTCATCTGTTGCCGAGGGAGACCAGGTTGCTGGAATACATGATGCTCAACAAAGGGCGAGTGCTGCCACGAAGCCTGCTGCTTGAGCGGGTCTGGGACGCTCACTTCGATCCGCAAACCAGCGTGGTGGAAACGCATATCAGCCGGCTGCGGGCGAAGGTCGATCGTCCGTTTTCACATCAGCTGATTCATACAATCCGGCAGACGGGTTATGCGATCTACGAATAATGGCTTGCGCGGGCCGGACGGTCGGCGGAGTTGCGACCATTGTGCGCCAACAACGGTCGCCCTCCGAGCCAGCCGGCGACCGCTAATGGCCGTCGGCCGATCGGCGTACTACGCGGCGAGCAGCGTCACGACCGTACGAGAGCGGCGTACCTTCCGCGGCGGCCGAGCAGTTCGTCATGCGTACCGCGCTCGACAAGCCGCCCCCGATCGAGGACGACGATCTGGTCGGCATCGCGCACGGTAGAGATGCGATGGGCGATGGTGACGATCGTGCGCCCCCTCGACCGGGCGAGCGCCGCAACGATCGCCTCTTCGGTCTGCACGTCGAGCGCACTGGTGGCCTCGTCGAGGAGGAGAATGGCCGGATCGCGCAGCAGGACGCGGGCAAGAGCCAGCCGTTGTTTCTCCCCGCCCGACAGGCGGTACCCCCGCTCTCCGACCAGTGTGTCGTAGCCGGAGGGAAGCGTGGCGATGAGGCCGGCAATCTGAGCCGCCTCCGCCGCGACCCTGACGTCCGCGTCGCTCGCCTCGGGACGTCCAAAGCGAATGTTCTCTGCAATGGTCGTGTGCAATAGGAACGGCTCCTGCGGCACCACGCCTAAGATGCCTGCCAGTTGCTCTCCCGTCATGTCGCGCACGTCCATACCGTCCAGCTGGATGCTCCCGCTGTCGACGTCGTAGAGCCGCGCCAGCAGATAGCCCAGCGTGGTTTTCCCCGATCCAGTCGCGCCGACGATACCCAGGTGCGTTCCGGCCGGGATGTCGATCGAGACGTTGGTCAGCGCAGGGGGAACTGCCTTGTCGTAGGCGAAGCTTACATTGGCAATACGGATCGCGCCGGCCATGTGGCTTCGCTCGATAGTGGCAGGCCGTTTTGGCTCAAGGATATCGGGCTGTGTGTCGAAATACTCGAACACTCGTGTCATCAGCGCCCGGGCGGAGCGCAGCTGTTGACCGGACTCGAGCAACTCGACGAAAGGCCACAGAAGCTGCTCCTGCAGCGCGATCAGCGCCACGAGCGTTCCGATCGTGACCGGGTTCACCTGATGCATCAATGCGCCGCCGAGCATCAGCGTCGACGCCGGCAGGATTGCCGGCACGAAGAAGACCAGGGACCACAGCCAGTGTCCACGTGTCATGGCCTCGACCTCGAGTCGCGCGACGTCGCCGGACGTGGCCGCAAATCGCTCCGCCAATGCCTTCCGGCGGCCGCTCGTGCGAGCGAGGATGATGCCGGACACCGACAGAAACTCCATGGCCATCGACGACAGATCCGCCAGGCGCATCTGCCGTTGATAGGCGATCTTCTCCCGAAGGGCGGAGACGCGATGAGCGATCCAGGTCGTCGGCGGTATGGCCGCGAAAGACAACAGCGCCAACCGCCAGTCCAGCGCGAGCATGGCGATCGCGGTTGTTGCAAGCACCCCTATGCTGCGAATGAGGTCGGTTGCGGTGTTGGTCACGACGGCCTGCAGCCCCCCGATGTCGTTCGCGATGCGAGACTGGATCTCGCCGCTTCGATGGCTCGTGAAGAAAGACAGCGACAGCGACTGAAGATGACCGTAGAGGCGCGACCGAAGATCGTGCATGACGGCCTGACCGGTTCGTGCAGACAGTTCGATCTGAAACACGTGCAGTACACTCGCGACCGCGGCGACTGCAACCGAGCCGCCAGTGAGTACAGCGAGCAGCAGCATGTTTCGTTCGGGCAGCGCCTCGTCGATGATGGCTCGCAGCAGGAACGGAGAGGCGATCTCTATGACGGCACCGAGCGCCAGCAAGGACAGCAGCGCCACGACGACGGGCCAATGCGGTCGGAACAGTCTCAGTATGCGCCGCAGCGACACATGCTGAGCGACAAGGTCCTCATAGGAATGATCGTCTGACAACGTCTCACCTCGATGATCCGGGCCGAGGGATCATCGCGATCCTGCTGGCGGGCCGTGGCCGCTGTCCATGTCGTCGGTCCAGCCATGGTCGGTGGATGCACCATGGAGGTTGTGTGGAGGGAGTCGGCGCCGGCCGTTGCCGCTTGGAATCGCTCGAGCGATATGCCCGATTGCACGTCGGATTCAGAGGAAGAGGGCTTCGGCGATGTAGGAGCCTTCGCGCGGCGCGGGGGGGATGAAGAAAATGGCCGAGCCGATATGCGCGATGTATTCGTTTAGAGCGTCGGCTGCGCCGAGCCTGGCCTGCAAGGTCTCGAAATGCGCCGGATCGTTCTGGTAGCTGATGAACAGCAGGCCGGCATCGAGCTGACCGACGTCGTCAATGCCATCGGTGTAGTTGTAGCCGCGGCGCAGGATGCGGACGCCGTTATTGTTCTCATGCGCGGCGAGGCGGATGTGCGCGGTGGCCGGGATGGCGAGTTCACCACCGTTGCGCAAGGCAAAATCCGGTGGATCGAGCTCGTCGCTGCCGCCGAGGGGGGCTCCTGACATCTTGTGCCGACCGAACACCGCGTTCTGGTGGCTGACGCGGTTGGTGTCCCAATTCTCGATGTGCATTCGGATCTTGCGCACAACCTGATAGGTGCCGCGCTGCTGCCAGGCGGGGCCACCGCTGGCCCATACGAAGCGGTCGAAATCGGCATCTTCCCTGATGTTGCGGGTGCCGTCCTTGAAGCCCATGAGGTTGCGCGGCGTCGCCTGGCCCTTGCCGGCCGAGGCGCGGCCGAAGCCCATCACCGTCCAGCGCGTCTTTGCGGCGCCCGTGTCCCGCGCGATGCGGGCGAGGTCTCGGATGGCGTGATAGGCGACCTGCGGATCGTCGGCGCAGGCCTGCAGCGACAGGTCGCCGCCACAGAGGTTTGGGCGCAGCGCGTCGCTGGGCAACGACGCGAGCTCACGCAGAAGCGGGGGACGGTGTGCGTCCAGCCCGAAGCTCTCCGTGAAAAGGCGCGGGCCGAGGCCCACCGTCACCGTCAGCGAGGCGGGCGCGAGATCGAGGGCTTCGCCCGTATCGAAGCCGACGGCGCTCGGGCGCGTCGGCTCGATCTGGCCGATCGGCTGCCCCTGCATCGCCTGGGCGATGGCGCCCGACCAGCGGGCGAGCAGCACCTGCAGTTCCGACTTGCCGGAGGTGGTGAGGTCGAACGTCATGAACAGCAGATGGCGCTGCGGCGGCGTGCGGATGCCCGCCTGCTCGCCCGAGCCGTAGAAGTCGTAGTGCCGGGCAAGGTCGACGATATCGCCCGTGTCGCCGTCCTGGGCCAGGGCGGCGGTGGAGGAAGCGGCGGCGCCGACAGCCGCTCCGACGCTTCCGGCCGCGGCGCCCAGCAGCAGGCGGCGGCGGGTGACGTTACTGGTCATCGATTATCCCGCGGTGGCGACCTTCTCGGCGATTTGCGACAGCGGCTCCTGCAGGGCCTGTACAGCCTTGCTCAGCGTTGCCGCGTCCGATGCCTTCAGCGCATCGGTATAGAGCTTGTAACCGCCCGGCACAGTCGCGTCGCGATATCCGTCGAGCATCGTCTTCACATTGGCGAACTGGGTATCGACCTGTTTGGCGAGGTCTGGGTCGATCTTTTTGAGCCCCGGCTCGAGGAAGGCAAAGGCCTGCTGCGCGCCTTCGACATTGCCGGCGAAGGTGCCGAGGTCGTAGTGGCTGAACGCCTCTTCCTCGCCGGTTATCTTGTTGCTCTGAACCTCTTCCAGCAGGTCGGCGGCGCCGTTGGCTAGATCCTCGGGCTTGTAGACCAGGGTCTTCACCAGCGTGTCGAGCTTTTCGACATTGTCGGCAAGCTCGGCCACAAGCTTTTTGGTGTCGTCGGTGATCTGGCCATTCTGGAACAGGTCGCGCTCGATGGCGTGGAAGCCGTGCCAGCCCACCGCGGGGTTGAGGTTCGATTCGCGCATGTCGATCAGATAGTCGAGATTGCCGGCATTGTCGGTGGCGGCAAAGCCGGGAAGCACGAAGCCGTCGACGTCGGACTCGATGCGCTCGTAGAACGGACGGGCCAGCGGGTAGTCGGTCCTGGCCTTGGCGAGATCGCCGGCATCGATGTCAGCCTTCAGTATATTGACGGCGTCGACCATGGCGTCGACCACGCCGTTCACATAGTTCGCATAGCCCTTGGTGCCTTCGGCCAGGATATCAGCCGTGGTGCCGCTGGGTGCCGGGGCCGCCTCGCCGGTCACGGTGAAATTCTGCATCTCCTGCTGCGCGCCGGGGCAGTAAATCTGGTAGGTGCCGCCGCCGAGCGTCACAGTGAAGCTGACGCCGGGCAGGCCCGGCGCGAGGTTCTCCTTTTCGCCGAAGATGCGGTTGTTGCTGAGCAGTTCGACTTCGGTGATCGCCGTCGCCGTCTTGTTGGTGACGGTGAAGGTCACGGGGCCGGCCTGCGCCGTCGCGTAATCGAGCACGCAGGTGCCGCCATTGTCGCCGTTGAGCGTGATAGCGACCTGCGCGGCGCCGTTGCTCATCGGGGCGGCAGAGCCGTCCTGCGCAAGGGCGGCTGACGCGGCGGTGGCAAGCAGCGCGATCGTGCCGCCGACAAGGGCGAGACCACGGGCTGGGTCAATGGACATGAGGGACTCCTTTGGTGGCAAGGTCTTCGGCGCCGACGCCGGCTTGAGGAAGTGACGGTGTTGCTATCGGTCGGCCGCGCTCGCGGCGCAGCGAGAAGGCTGCCAGCGCGGCGGCGGCGATGACGAGCAGGAGCGGCAATTGCCGCGCCCAGAACTGCTGTTCGACCCGTGCGGCGTCATAGGCTCGCAGCATGGCGGCCACCTGCGCGCGGTAGTCGTCGGAGACCTGCCAGCTACTTGCAAGCGCTTGCGGTCCGGCGGCATCGGCAATGGTCACGGCCCGTGGGGTTTGCAGGCCGCCTCCCGAAAGCGTGACGACGATGGTGCTGTGCTCATCGGCATCGATCAGCCCGCCTTCGGCCGTCCATACCTCCGTCGAACGGGAGGCCGACCAGGACGCGTCGAACGGTCCTGGATTGCGGTTGCGATTGATGCCCACCGGGAGGCGGCCGCCAGCGAGTTGCACGATCTGGTCGAGGCTGAGCGTGGTGTCGGCGCGGGCGATCGTGCCCTTCGAGGTCACGGTCCATGCCAGCGCAGGCACGCCGCCGTGCTGGGCGCTGCGGGCCGTCGCCATATCGAGCGGCACGGTTCGTGCGGGGGCGCCGGAGAGTGCGATGGTCAGCTCCGCCGCAATGCCCAGCGTTGCTGTGCCCGCAGGTTGGCCGGCCGCAACCAATGGCGCCGCAGTCGGAAACTGAAGCTGCGGGGTTGGATAGAACGTCGCGATAGCGATAGCGGCGAGAACGAGCGCTGCCGAACCGCCAAGGCGCAGCCGGGCTGCCGCGACAGCCGACGGCCGCATCGCCGGTGGCCAGTAGACATAGATCGAAACCGGAACCAGATAGGCCAGCCAGCCGAGCACCTCGATCAGCCGCGGATCGGCGGGAATGCCCAGCACTCCGGTGATCAGTGCCGACGGCACGGTGCCGGGCGCAACCAGCCAGCCCAGATTGACCGTCGCCTGCTGGCCGGCATCGAGCCAGCCGGCCTCGTGCGCCGTGCGCAGCGAGGAGATCACCAGTCCGGCCGCGACCAAGATGAGGAACGCTCCCGTGACGCGGAAGAAGCGCGCGAGGTTGATGCGCACGCCGCCGGCATAGATGCCCCAGCCGATCGCCACGGCGAGCAGCAGGCCGATGACGGCGCCGGCGGCGGCGACGATCGCCGATTGCGCGGCCGAAAACGTCGCCAGCAGGAACACGCTGGTCTCGAACCCTTCCTTGAGCACGGCAAGAAACGCCATGCTGGCAAGGGCGTAGGCGCCGGCATGGCTCAGCGCCACGGCCGCTTCGGCCTCGAGCTCCCGCTTCATCTGGCGGGCGTGCTGGTTCATCCACACGATCATGCCGGTGACGAACACGATCGCGATGGCGCCGATGACGGATTCCATGCCCTCCTGCGCCGCCTGCGGCAGGGCCTGCTCGATCAGGCTGAGGGCGACGCCGACCATGACCGACAGCAGCACCGCCAGCACGATTCCGATCCACATGGCCGTGAGACCATGGCCGTTCTTGCGCAGGAAGGCGGCGATGATCCCGACGATCAGCGACGCCTCGAGGCCCTCGCGCAAACCGATGACGAGCGTCGCTAGCATCGGGCGCCCATGCCTTCGCCGGTGCGGGGCTCATGGTTTCGGAAATGTTCGGATGAGCGGAGCATATATCACATCAGCACGCGGCGTAGCGGCTTCGCGCCCGCTTAGTTCGAATGAACTGCTCTTAGTCCAAATCCAAATTGAGCTGCAATGACAATGATTTAGAGAGATTCTAAAGTTGCGGGCCGCAGCCGCGCGTAAACCTGGTTACAACGGTCAGGTTTACGCTTGTTTTTCAAGGCGTTCCCCGATGGGGATTGGTTCAGGGAGCGGTCCGACGCAATGACAACGCGTCACGGATTTGTGTTCCCGAACCTGCGCTTGGCAGCGATGACTTCGTGAGCGGCGTCGTCCGGAAGGGGCCGGCGGGGCTGGTAATCTCACTGGCGTGCTGCCCCTCCAGGCGCGAACAGCCGCATGATCTCCTCAGCCACCAATTCGGGTTCGCTCAACAGCACGGCGTGACCCGAACGTGCGGCGATCACATGCCGACCTTGCGGCGATTGCGCCGCCCGATATTCATGCGCCGCTGTTGTGGCGTGGCGGAGGTGCGTTGCCATGCCAGCATCCGCGCGTCCGCCCGAAATGAGCGTGACAGGTATGTTTGGCAGAGTCGGCGAGCATCCACGAAACCGAATTTCCGTCTCGTCTTGTCCGCCGAAGTCACCGTGGTAGCTTTGCCGAGAGCAGGGATAAGGGGCTCGATGCTTTTCGTACCTCGGTTGCCGCGGTCTCGCCTATGCCGTCCGAGCGCATGGCGGAGGTGTGCTCCGGGGACGACGTGCACCTGCTGAGCGTCCGCATCGACCGGCTGATGCGCTGGTGGCAAAAGCTGCAATTGATGATGCGTGGCAGCCGCCGCCGGCGCGAGGCGCGGTCGGTCGGTGGCAGCCCGCCAGCCTTCTACGCTCCATCGCACGCTTGCCCGTCCTCGCCCATGTTGCCGGGCGTCTGGTCGGCTAGGCTTTCGATCGGAGCATGTGCGGATCTGGCGGGCTTGACGGCTGTCACCATTGGGGTTTGCTTGGGTCTGCCAACCGAGGACGATCATGGCCGGGCCACGCGAGAGATCGACCGCTGCGGTGATGCCTCTCGGCGTAAATGGATAGGGTTCCGATCTTGTGGAATGAGCGATACTCACGTCCCGACTATGTGTTTGGAACAGAGCCAAACGCCTTTCTGGCATCCTTTGGTGACCTGTTCACGCCCGGCCAGACTGCGTTGTCCGTGGCCGATGGCGAAGGGCGTAACAGCGTCTGGCTCGCATCGAGGGGATTGCAGGTCACGGCATTCGATGCCTCCGAGGTCGGCCTTGCGAAAGCGAAGGCGCTCGCGGCGCTGAAGGGCGTATCCGTCGACTATTGGCTGGCCGCGATCGAAGACTGGGAATGGTCCCCCGACCGTTTCGACGTTGTGGTGGCCATCTTCATCCAGTTCGCTGCTCCCGACCTGCGCCGTAGGATTTTCGACGGCATGAAGCGGACGGTCAAACCCGGCGGGTCGATCCTCATGCAGGGCTATAGGCCGGAGCAGCTTGCCTTCGGCACCGGCGGCCCGCGCGAGCCAGACCAGCTCTATACGCGAGCCCTGCTGGAAACGGCCTTCGCAGACTTCGAGATTATCAGGCTGGTCGAACACGACAGCGCGCTGCAGGAAGGGCCAGGGCGACGGCATCTCGGCGCTTATTGATTTCGTCGCCAGGCGGCCGCTGTAAGTCCCATGCCCAGCGACCTATCGATGAGACATCATCCGGCCTCGTCTTGCGGCCGTGCATAGAACTCGACGAAGAAGCGCACCGGTCCGGTCGGCGTCACATGGTGGGGTGCTTCGGGCCGGATCAGCGGATAAATGACGCCGGGCTTGGTGCTATGGGCTCGCCTGAGACCGGCCGGCAGCGTTCTCCCGTCGAAATCAGGCGTCCGCCGATAGGCGGCGAGCCCCTTCGGCCAGGCAGTCTCGTCATTGCGGCTAGCGGCCGACCAGCGCGATGCCACGGATATGGCCAGCGTGCTTGTTGAAGACCGCCCGCATGTCGAGCACGCGGCGGCGCGCATCGCCATCGGCGATCACGTTGCGCACGAATTTGAGCGTCCGCCACGGGCCTTCGTCAGCAAGGATGCGGCTCATCTTCAGCAGGTGCATCGGCGCCTGCCGCACCTCGAGGTCAATGAAGCCGGCTTCGGTCAGCAGTGTGCGCCACTCCGCCTCGGTTAGCGGCCGGGCGCCGACAGGGATGGAACGCGACAGCGTCGTCCCGATCTCGGTCTTGACGGAGTTGGTGACGTCGTCGGGCACGATGGCGAGCAGCACCTCGACGCCGGCGGCATTGAGCGGGGTCAGCAGAAGGTCGCCATACTCGTCCTGGCTGATGGGGCATTGGCAGGCCGCTGGAATCCCAAGCCGGGCGAGGGCAATCGCGCAATTGAACGGCAACCGGCCGGCCAAAGCTTGGCGTTCGGTCGTCGAGTCGCTGGAGGTCGGGACAAGATCGATCAGGCTCTCCCACCCATCACGAACATTCGCCTCCCCTCCTTTGGAAGAACGTTAGGCGCGCCGAGGCAAGCGCTCGCCTGGCGCGAGCGCATAAAAGGTTCCGCGACGCGTCGTTCTAGACGAGTTGTCCATCGGGTGCGGTTGCCGTTGCCGGCGCCGCCTTTGCGCCGGTCATGAACGCCACCGCGTCGGACATTGTGTAATCCTTGGGATCGATAACGCACAGGCGTCGGCCGAGGCGGTGGACGTGGATGCGGTTGGCCACTTCGAAGACATGCGGCATGTTGTGGCTGATGAGGATGATCGGCATGCCCCGCGACCGCACGTCCTGGATGAGATCGAGCACGCGGCGCGATTCCTTGACGCCAAGAGCGGCGGTGGGTTCGTCGAGGATGATGACCTTGGAGCCGAAGGCAGCGGCGCGCGCGACGGCTACGCCCTGGCGCTGGCCGCCGGAAAGGGTTTCTATTGCCTGATTGATATTCTGGATGGTCATGAGGCCGAGTTCGGAGAGCTTTTCGCGGGCGATGCGCTCCATGGCCGGTCGGTCGAGCTGGCGCAGCACCGAGCCCATGAAGCCTGGCTTGCGCAGTTCTCTTCCCATGAACATGTTGTCCGCAATGGAAAGAGCGGGGGACATGGCCAGCGTCTGGTAGACGGTTTCGACACCGGCAAGCCGCGCATCGATGGGCGATGAGAACTCGACCTTCTTGCCCTCGAGGAAAATATCTCCGCTATCGGGTCGGATGGCGCCGGAGAGGGCTTTGATCAGCGAGGACTTCCCGGCGCCATTGTCGCCGATGATGGCCAGGATTTCTCCCGGCAGGAGATCGAAGTCGCAATTGTCGAGAGCGGTGACGCGGCCATAGCGCTTGCCGAGGGCGCGGGCGGAGAGAATGGGTTCCATCACGCAGACACCTTTCTGATCCACTGGTCGACCGCAACGGCGGCGATGATGAGGACACCGATGAGCAGGTAAGTCCACTGGGCGTCGGAACCGAGCAGGCGCAGGCCGAGCGAGAAGACCCCGACGATGAGGGCACCGAACAGCATGCCCAGGATCGAGCCGCGGCCGCCGAAAAGCGAGATGCCGCCGATCACCACCGCGGTGATGGATTCGATATTGGCGGTCTGGCCCGAAGTGGGCGAGACCGAGCCGATGCGGCCGATGAGCACCCAGCCGGCAAAGGCGCAGATGAGCCCGGACAGCATATAGACCGAGATCAGGACGCCGCGCGTGTTGACGCCCGAGAGTTCGGCGGCGGCGGCATCGTCGCCCACCGCATAGACATGCCGGCCCCAAGCGGTGTGACGCAGCACATAGGCGAGGATGAGCACGATGGCGATGAAGGCGATGACGCCATAGGTGAAGACGGCGCCGCCCACCGAGAAGGACTGGCCGAAGAATTGCAGGATGGGCGCCTGGGTCTCGATTTCCTGGGCGCGGATGGTCTCGTTGCCCGAATAGAGGAAATTGGAGGCCAGCGCGATCTGCCAGACGCCCAGGGTGACGATGAAGGGCGGCAGCTTGACGCGCGCGATGAGCCAGCCATTGACGAAGCCGATGAAGGTGCCGAGCACGAGGCCGCAACCAATGGCGACGACCGGCGGCAGGCCGAGCCGGAAGGTGAACTGGCCCATGACCACCGAGCTCAGCACCATGATGGCGCCGACCGACAGATCGATGCCGGCGGTGAGGATGACCAGCGATTGCGCGGCGCCGACAATGCCGACAATGGCGACCTGCTGGAGAATGAGGGTCAGGGCGAAGGACGAGAAGAACTTGCCGCCCAGCAGGGCGCCGAAGACGGCGATCGACAGGACGAGCACGATGAGCGGCACGAGGGCCGGATTGGAATGGAGCGCATGCTGCACACGCCCGAGCAGGGTGACGTCCTGCTCGAAAACGGCAACCGCCTCGGGCTGCCGGATGAGGCCGGCTTCGGCCTCGGACTGGTTCGACATGGGTTTCCTCCCCCCCTATCCACCGATGACGGCAGAGGCCGGGCGCACCCGAGCCCTGCCGCCTATGTTAGCCGAAAGCGGGATCAGCCCCAGCAGAGTTTGGCGCCTTCGGCGCTGTCGATGGACTCGACGCCCTTGACCGGCTGGTCCGTGACCAGCTTGACGCCGGTATCGAAGAAATCCTTGCCCTGGGTGGGGGCAGGCTTGGTGCCGTTGTCGGCCCAGGCCTTGATCGCCTCGACGCCGAGCGCCGCCATCTGCAGCGGATATTGCTGGGAGGTGGCACCGATGACGCCATCCTTGACATTGGCCACGCCCGGGCAGCCGCCGTCGACGGAAACGATGGTCACGTCCTTTTCGCGGCCGATGGACTTGAGCGCTTCATAGGCGCCGGCAGCCGACGGCTCGTTGATCGTATAGACGAGGTTGATCGTGGGGTCTTTGGCGAGAAGGTTTTCCATGGCCTTGCGGCCACCTTCCTCGTTGCCGGCGGTCACGTCGTGGCCGACGATGCGCGGATCGGTCTCGTCGCCCCATTTGGAGACGTCGGCCACGTCGATGCCGAAGCCGGTCAGGAAGCCCTGGTCACGCAGCACGTCGACGCTGGGTTGGCTGACGGCCAGATCGAGCATGGCGATCCTGGCATTGGCGGCTTCGGCGCCGAGCTTGCCGGCGGCCCATTTGCCGATCAGCTCGCCAGCGCGGAAATTGTCGGTGGCGAAGGTTGCGTCGGCCGCGTCGATGGGATTGAGCGGGGTGTCGAGGGCAATGACCAGCAGGCCGGCATCGCGGGCCTTCTGCACGGACTGCACGATGGCCGAGGTGTCCGACGCGGTGATCAGGATGCCCTTGGCGCCATCGGCGATGCAGGTTTCGATCGCCGCAACCTGGGTTTCGTGGTCGCCGTCGACCTTGCCGGCATAGGATTTGAGGGTCACGCCCAGTTCCTTGGCCTTGGCCTCGGCGCCTTCCTTCATCTTGACGAAGAAGGGGTTGGTATCGGTCTTGGTGATGAGGCAGGCGGACACGTCCGCGGCCATGGCGGCGGACGTCATGGTTGCAAGGCACAGCGCGGTGCCGATGAGCAGCTTCTTCAAGTTGTCTCTCCCTTGGTCCGGGGCGCTGTCCTGAGGTTCCTCCTCCAGGGCGGCGGGCCGGTTGCTTGATCGCAGGAACTTATCGTGGCGGGATTCAGGACCTGCGTCAATATATAAATCTCATTTATTTATTTATCTCCCGCCGCATGCCTTTCGCGACGCAGGGAGCGTCATTATGGTGCCGTTCATGGAGAGCGCAGTCATTAGATCGCTGAGCCGCGGCGTGAACCAGAGCGGGGTTCGCGACTATAACGAGCGGCTGCTGCTCACCCTGCTGCAGCGCAACGGCCCCATGGCCGGGAGCGAACTGGCACGATTGTCCGACCTGTCCCCGCAGACCATTTCGATCATCCTGCGCGAGATGGAGGCGGAGGGGCTGTTGGCACGCGGTGCGCCGGTCAAGGGGAAGGTGGGCAAGCCCTCGGTGCCGATGAGCCTGGCCGAGGACGGCGTGCTGTCTTTCGGCTGCAAGATCGGCCGTCGCAGCGCGGTTCTGCTGCTCGCCGATTTCCGCGGCACGGTGCGGCACGAATTGCAGATGACCTACAAATATCCGTTGCCGGAGCCGATCCTCGGTTTTCTGCGCGAGGGCATCGATACAATCCTGGCCCAGTGCCGAGCCGAAATGCGCAAGCGGGTGTGCGGCATCGGCATCGGCATGCCGTTCGAGCTCTGGCGCTGGAACGAGCAGGTCGGCGCCTCGATCTCGGAATTCCAATCGTGGAAAGACGTGGACCTTGCCGTCGAGCTGGGCCGCTTCACGGACCTGCCCGTGCATGTGGTCAATGATGCGACGGCGGGGTGCCAGGCCGAGCATATCTATGGACGCGGCAAGGAATTCCGCGACTACGCCTATTTCTTCGTCGGCGCCTTCATCGGTGGCGGCATCGTCCTCAACCATTCCGTGTATCAGGGTCATCAGGGCAATGCCGGCGCGCTGGGCTCACTGCGCAGCTTCGGACCGCAGGGCGAAAGCCAGCAACTGATTGACACGGCGTCGATCCACCTGCTGGAAACACGGCTCAGCGAGAACGGACACGACCCGCAGGATCTCTGGACCCTGCCGCAGGACTGGAGCCGGTTTGCCCGCTTCGTGGAGCCGTGGCTAGGCCGCACGGCGCAGGAGCTGGCACGAGCCAGCCTATCCGTCTGCGCGGTTATCGACTTCGAGGCAATCCTGATCGACGGGGCGTTTCCTCCAGCGGTCAAGCACGATCTGGTGGAGCGGACGCGGCGCTATCTTGTCAACCAGGACATGCGTGGGTTGATCGCGCCACGAGTGGAGGCCGGCGCCGTTGGCGGCAATGCCCGGGCGATCGGGGCGGCGGCAAGTCCGTTGTTCGAGAGATATTTCATGAACGGAAGTATCCGGCTGTAGCGAGCGATCCAGCGCCTTTGGTCTGCCGCCCGCGTCACGGCAAAGCGCCCATATTTGCTCGCCAGCAGCTCGGCGAAGCTGCCGCCAGGGATGCCGAATGCCTCGCCGCCTGGACACAACCGTGTCATCCGTATCGGCAGCTTCTCCAAGACCCTATCCGCCTCGGTGCGTTACGGTTATATCGCTGCCCGCCCGGACTGGATTTCGGACCTCTTGGATAGCCGGCGACGCAGATGTTGTCAGACCGCTTGTGTCAAGCTGCATTCGGCAATCGAAGCTCGGCGACCAGGCCATCTTGTTGCCACGTCCTGCTCACTTCGCCAGCGGCTGAATGCACGATGCGATCGACCATCTCGCTGCCGAAACCGCGCTTGCCCGGCGTGGCCGGGACAGGTGGCCCTCCTCTTTCGGTCCACGTCAGATCAAATTCCTGACCGTCAGCCACCCATTGTACCGTGACGTTGCCATCATCGACGCTGAGCGCTCCGTATTTCACCGAGTTCGTGGCGAGTTCGTGGAGGAAAAGTGCCAGCGTCGTCATGTTGTTGCGTGATATTGCAGTCGTAGTTCCGATCGCTTGGCATCGATGGCCGTAAGGTCGCAGCACGGAATTGACGAGAGAACCCAAATCCACCTGGCCGGCGCTACCCTCACGGACTTCGGGGTCAGAAAAGACGGCGTCCGAGGCGCGAGACAGTGCGTGCACCTTCTCGCGCAGGATTTTCGTTGCGGTTTCCGGCGCATCCTCGCCGGCAGCTTCCTTCTCCGAGATGACGATCAGCCCCGAAACGACGGCAAACAGGTTCTTGATGCGATGCTGCATCTCACGGGAAAGCAGCTTCTCCCTGCTGACCGCGTCCTCAAGCTCCCTTTCCAGCAAGGTTTTTGCCGTCACATCCCGCGATACGCACAGGATCGACAGGACATGTCCGGATGCGTCGACAACAGGGGTTAGCAGATTGTCCCAGTACGTCGTGCCTTGGGGCGATTGGCTCCGGCCCGGGAACCGGGCATTGTGTCCGTCAGCGGCTTTGCGGAGAGCCTCAAGACCAAGTTGATGTACTGCGTCCGGCAGCAAAGGAAGCCATGGCATTCCGAACTCGGAATCTTGGGGGACGCCCAGAGCAAGGCAGCCCGCCTTGTTCATCGTCAATAGCCTGCCGTCGACCGAAAGGACCTTGATGCAATCCGGCGTTGCATCCAGCATTGCCTTCTGCAAATCGGACAAGTGAGTTTCGGTCTTGGAAAGAGCATCCGGAAAAATGATGCTAGTGTAGATTCCAGCGGCGGCTTCCATAGCCTGTACTCCACGATTGCCACGGGCCACCCAAGGGCTCGGTTCATACAGCATTCATGCCTAGGCCACAACCGGCTCCGGTTTGGAGCATAGTTCCCTTGCGGCAGGCTGCATGCGGCTCGCCGCAGCCCAGCCGGGAGCCTCAGCGATCGGAGTCCCTCCAGATGCTGCTCGCTATCACAAGTGCAGATGCCTGTCAGATTGATGCTCCCAGCGCAGCGGCGAGATGTGCTTCAGAAAATAATCCGGAATCTCGCGATGCATTTTACGTAAGTGGATGACAGCGCGTTCAACTTGGACCGCATTCCAGTGTACGATCGTGCTGACGACGACGTTGAGGCCGGAAGCGCGGAGGCCTGGTTTTCGAACGATCGGTCCCGTGATCTATCCGCGTTCGTGGAAGAAGGCGGCGCGGTTCGGCTTATGCGTGGTGGTCTCGACGCCGGTCGCAAGCCTTCCAGTGGCGCCACCGCGGATCGCCGGGGGGAGAGGAAGGTCGGAGCTTTCATGGACGAACGCGCCGGCGATGAGCTCGCAGTGACGTTCGGTGATGCCCTCGCCGCGAGCGGCCGCGTACCAGGTTGATCGAACGGCCTCCTTCAACTGTGCGATGAGGTCTGCCGCCTCCTCGGTGGAGAGCAGGAACCGCGCGCACTGCGAAAGCATGTTCTGGTCGTTTGCATAGCGGCCGGCATCGCCGCAGATCAAAGCGAGGCCGCGGCGCTCGACGCTGACCGGAGTGTTGGGCGTAAGGTCGCAAGCGGGCGAAAGGCCTCATTGGGCACCCGTTCGGGTGATCGACGTTCTTGTGGAAGGACTGCATCTTGCCCGGTCATGCCTTCGTTCGTGCGATTCCCTGCTTTACAGTCCGGCCCGGCTATGATCTCCGCGACCTGCTGAACCTCTACATCTATGTCGATCTGAAGGAGATCCGCTCGTCACGCCGCATCGAGCGCGAGTGCAATGGCAGCGTCCAAGTCATCTGGCTCACTCGCAACTGGCACCCGCCGTACGGCTACTCGTAGACCGTCTTGCCGGTCTCGTGCTTCTTCACGAAGTCCCAGTTGATGTTGAAGCCGAGACCCGGGCCGGTCGGCACCGACACGCAGCCTTCGCTGTCCACGGCGTCGAGATCGTCGGAATAGTCGTCGGCATGGATCTGGTGCTGGCTCTTCCAGCCCGGCACCTTCGGGTTCACCAGCCCCAGCTCGTAGTAATTGGTGTTGCGGATCGCGGCCATGCAGTGCCGCGGCGCATGCCCCGGCGCGTGGATCTCGACATCCATGCCGAAGCCTTCCGCCACATGCGCCAGCTTCATCACCCCGGTGATGCCGCCATCGTAGTCGACATCCGCCCGCACGAAGTCGGTGCCCTCGGCGATCAGGTTGTCGACCCTCGGCTCGATGCCGCGGATGTGCTCGCCCATCAGGATCGGCGTCCCGATGAACTCGCGCAGCCGCTTGTGCGCGTAAGCCGAAATGCCGCCGTCCTTGTAAGGGTCCTCGTACCAGAAGTACCCCGCCTCGTCGCAGGCCCGGCCCACCTTCAGCGCATCGCCCCAGTTCTCGTACTCGCAGCCCGGGTCGATCATCAGGTCCATGCCCTCGCCGACGGCCTTGCGCGTCGCCAGCACCGCCGCCGCCTCGCGCGCAATGGGCCCGTGCCCCCAGCCATGGATCTTGAACGCCGGGTAGCCCATCTCCTTGCACTGCACGGCGAATTCGCCGAACGCTTCGGGGCTGTCGAGCCCCCCATTCTCGTCGCCGTGGAAGGTCGAGGCATAAGCCGGCAGCCTGTCACGCCAGCCGCCCAGCAGCTGGTAAACCGGCTGCCCCGCCACCTTGCCGGCGATGTCCCACAGGCAGCAGTCGATCGGCCCCATGCCGAACTTGTCGTGCTTGCGCAGCGCCCGCTTCATGTCGTTCCAGATCAGCTCGCGCTGCAGCGCGTTCTTGCCGATCAAGTAGTTGGCGAGCATCGCCACCTGCGCATAGGAGACGCCGACCCCGCCGGCATATTCGCCGGTCACCCCGCCCGCGGTCTCGATCGTCATCACATAGTCGGTGAACTCGACCGTGCCGCCCTTCGAATAGACGTGGTTGAAGCCGTTGTAGTCGCCGGTGAGGTCGCGGCGCGCCCACCTGTACTGCTGGACGCTGACACGGGTGATGCTGAGGTCCTTCATCTCGTTCCTTCGGGTAGGGGAGGGGGGCCGGCGCCCGCGCGCCGTCCACTCAAATGCGGTTACCGCTCTGCGGGTCGAACAGGTTCACCGCCCGCATGTCGATGCCCAGCGTCATCGGGTCGCCGAGCCTGGGCCGGTCGCGCGAGCCGAGCCGTGCCGTCATCATCTGCCCGCCGACATCGAGGATCACCATCGTGTCCGGTCCCGTCGGCTCGACCACGTCGACCTTGCCGCTGAGCGTGCTCGCCGACCCGGCGGCCGCGGTGAACGTCTCGGGCCGGATGCCCGCCACCACCGGCTTGCGGACGAAGCTGCCGACCTCCTGCTCGATGCCGCCGAGCCCCAGGCTGCCGCCCGCATGCCGCAGCACCAGCCCGCCCTCCGCCTGTTCCAGCGTGCCCTCGAGGAAGTTCATCGTCGGCGTGCCGATGAAGCCCGCGACGAACATGTTGGCCGGCCGCTCGTAGATGGTCTGCGGATCGGCGAACTGCTGGATCACGCCGTTCTTCATCACCGCCACCTTGGTGCCCAGCGTCATCGCCTCGATCTGGTCGTGCGTGACGTAGACCGTGGTGGTCCCCAGCCGGTCGTGCAGCCGCTTGATCTCGGTGCGCATTTCGACCCTGAGCTTGGCGTCGAGATTGCTCAGCGGCTCATCGAACAGGAACAGGTCGGGGTCGCGCACGATGGCGCGGCCCATGGCCACGCGCTGGCGCTGGCCGCCCGACAGTTGGCCGGGCTTGCGCTCCAGCAGGTGCTCGATCTGCAAGAGCTTCGCCGCCTTGCGCACCCCCGCCTCGCGCTCCGCCTCCGGCACCTTGCGCATCTCGAGCCCGAAGCCGATGTTCCGCTTCACCGACATCGTCGGGTAGAGCGCGTAGCTCTGGAACACCATGGCGATGTTGCGGTCCTTGGGGTGCACGTTGTTGACGTTGCGGTCCCCGATCACGACGTCGCCGCCCGAGCTCGGCTCGAGTCCGGCGACGATGGCGAGGAGCGTCGACTTCCCGCAGCCCGAGGGCCCGAGCAGCACGAGGAAGCCGCCGTCTTCCAGCTCGATGTCGATGTTGTTGAGGACTTCGACGGACCCGAAGCTCTTGCGGACGCCCTGGATGGAAAGCGGTGCCATCGGTCTAGCCCTTGACTGCGCCGGTGGTGATGCCGGCGACCATGACGCGTTGCACGATGGCGAACAGCACGACCACCGGCAGGATCGAGATCATCCCGCCGGCGGCCAGCATGCCCCACGGCAGTTGGAATTCGCCCACCATCAGCTGCAGCCCCACCGGCCAGGTGCGCGAGCCCTGGCTGGTGGTGAGCATCAGGGCGAACAGGTATTCGTTCCACGCCGCGATGGCGACGAAGAGGCAGGTGGCGACCAGCCCGTTGCGGGCGATCGGAATGACGATGCCCAGCATCGCCCCGATGCGGGTCGAGCCGTCGATGCGCGCCGCGCTTTCGAGCTCCTTGGGCGCCGCATCGAAGAAGCCCTTCAGCATCCACACGAACAGCGGCAACAGGAAGCTCGTATAGGCGACGGCGAGCCCCACACTGCTGTCGAGCAGCCCCACCTGCTGCATCACCACGAACAGCGGAATGATCATCAGCACCGCCGGGAACATCCGCACCACGAGGTAGCCCAGCATCAGCTGCGTGCGCCCGGGGAAGTGGAAGCGCGCGAATGCATAGGATGCGATGGTGCCGGTGAGGAGGCAGATCAGCACCGTCACGCTGGTGGTGATCAGGCTGTTGATCACCAGTGCCGGGTAGCCCGACTGGTTCCACAGCCGCACGTACCACTCGAAGGTGAAGCGCGTCGGCAGGTACACCATCTCGCGCGTCACGATGTCTTCCTCGACCTTCACCGAGGTAAGCAGCGTCCACAGGATCGGGAAGATGCAGATGAAGGCCAGCAGGATCAGCACCGCGTAGGCGGCGATGTCCCAGATGAGCTTGGAGCCGGAGCGGGTCTGGGCCATGGCGCTAGTCCTGGTTGACCTTGGCGAGGCGGATATAGATGTAGGCAAAGCCCATCAGCAGCACGAACATCACCACCGACAGCGCCCCCGCGTAGCCGAAATTGAAGTCCTTGTAGGCCATCTGGAAGGCATAGAGCGACAGCACCTGGGTCGAACGGCCCGGGCCGCCCGAGGTGAGGATCAGCAGCAGGTCCGGCGAGTTGACGAGGCCGATGACGCGCAGGATCACCGCCGCTGCGATGATCGTCTTGAGCATCGGCAGCGTGATCAGCCGCAGCTGCGCCAGCGGCCCCGCGCCGTCGATGTCGGCAGCCTTGTAGAGATCGGATGGGATGCTCTTCAGGCCGGCCATGATGAGCAGCGTGAAGAACGGGAAGCTGTGCCAGGTCTCCACCACGATGGCGGCGGCCATGGCGGTGGCGGGGTCCGCGAACCAGGCCTTGTAGCTGTCGAGCCAGCCCAGTCGCACCAGCACGTCGTTGATGACGCCGAGGCGCGGGTCGAGCATCAACGCCCACATGTGGCCGGCAACGACGTTGGGCAGGAAATAGGGAAGTAGGATCACCACGGCCAACATCTTGGTGCCGGGCAAGTTGCGGTTCAGCGCCAGTGCTGCGATCAGGCCGATGACGAACTCGAGCACGATCGAGGAGGTCGCCCAGACCGCCGTGTTGCGCAGCGAGACCCAGAAGATCGGGTCTGCCAGCATGCGGGCATAGTGCTTGGAGCCCACCCAGTCGGTGCCGAGGTCGGGCCGGTTGAGCCGCATCTCCCGGAAGCTCATCTGCATGCCATAGAGCGTCGGATAGAGCACCACGGCCGTGATCAGCAGCGCGCTGGGAAGGAGCAGCACGTACATCCAGTACCTGGTCTCCGACAGCTCGCCCAGCATGCGGACGGGGTTGATGGCATCCCAGACCGATAGCGGCGCGGAACTGGTGGCCGAATAGGACGTGCGGCTCATCGGAGCTCTCGAAGGCTAACGGTGGCGAGCAAGGAGACACGGGCGGCCGCCATCCTGGCAGGCCGCCCGCGGGGAGGTTGGTTACGAGGTCGCTTCCGCGAGGCCGGCGATCATCTCGTCGACCGCCTGCTCCGGCGTCGCTTCGCCGATCAGCACGCGCTGGAAGGCGGGGAGTACGGTGCTCTCGGCCCAGCCGGCGGCGCCGGGGAAGCTCGGCTGCGGGATGCCGAAGCCGAGGGTCTCGGACGCGGCGGCGTACATCGGGTTGCCACCGATGCGTTCGTCCTGGGCCGCGGTGGTCGAGGCTGGGAAGTAGCCGGTCTTTTCGAGGAAGGCGACGGCGGCGTCGGGCTCGCCCCAGAACTTGATCCATTCCCAGGCCGCGTCGGCGTCCTCAGGCTTGGTGATCGAATTGTAGGCATAGGCGAGGCGGGCGACGCGCTTGGCCGGACCGGCCGGAATCGCCATGGTGCCGAACTCGACGCCGGGTTTCAGCTTGGACGCGATGTCCTGATACGAGCCGGTATGGTGGGAGATCATCGCCGTCTGGCCGGTCTGGAAGCCTTCGATGATCTGGCGGAAGCCGTCGTTCGGCGCGCTCGGGGGCGCGGCGTTCTTGGCCATGTCGGCGAAGTACTTGATGCCCTCGATGGCCTTATCGCGGTCGAGGCCGGTCGAGCCGTCCTCATGCAGCACAGGCGAGCCGAAGGCTTCCATTATGTTGAGGATGGTGTACTGACCGCCAGGGCCGCCGCGCAGGCCGAAGCCATAGCGGTTGGCTCCCGCGTCGGTCAACTTGACGGCCGCGTCGTACATCTCGGCGAGGGTAGTCGGCACGGCGATGCCGGCTTCCTCGAACCAGTCCTTGCGGTAGTACATCCAGTCGACGAAGGCGAAGCCCGGCACGCCGTAGATCTTGCCGTCGGCGGTAATCGAGTCGAAGCGCTGGTCGGCGAAGTCGGCGCGGCGCTCCCAGCTCTGGATGCGGTCCGTCATGTCGCTCAGTGCACCCATCGCTAGCAAGTCGCGGAAGCGCTCGGACGACACCATGGTGACGCTCGGGCGGGTGTTGGCGACCACGGCAGCGGTGATCTTGGCCATGAACTCCGGGTTAGGGATGTTCTCGGGCGTAACCGAGATGTCCGGATGCGCCGCGGCGAACAGCTTCATGACCTCGTCGAGGCCCGCCTGCTCGGATTGGCTGGTAAAGGTGTGCCAGTAGTTGATCGACTTGCTCTGGGCAAAGGCGGCTTGCGGCACCAAGGCCGAGGCGGCGAGCAGTCCGCCGCCATCTTCAGCACGTTGCGCCGGCTAAAGTTCGTCATGTGGGTCCTCCGATTTTGATCGTTCAATAATTCGATCTGATATATCAGTTTCGTGGTACTGACGTCGGCGCCGGAGTCAAGTGCTCGCTGACTTTGACCTGCGTCACGGCTGCAGCGTCACGCAGCCCAGTCGTAGCGGTGCCGACACCGGGCTCGTCGCTGACGCGCAGGTTGCGGTGGACGATGGCCGAGGACCCAGGCTTGTCGAGGGCGCGAACCTGCTCCTCGTTCATGATCAACTGCTCGCAGCAGTCGTTGTTCGAGATGCCGCGCAAGGCTGCGCGGTCTCGAGGCTCATGCCGTGCACCTCACGTCGCCCGGGGTGTGCACCTTGTATCCTTTAAGCGAGGTCGCGGGCGTCGCTGCGTCCGGCGCTAAATGAACATCCCGAGGTGACGTTGCAGCGCCGTGGTGAAGTGGGCGACGAGCGCCGCCTCGGCGGCATTTGGGTCGCGCTCCTCGATTGCCGCGATGATCTCGATGTGCTCGCGCATCGTCCGCTGCGCGAGCGGCACGGTCATGCGGCGGTTCAGCCGGACCAGCCGCAGGTAGGTGCGCATGCGGTCGTAGGCGTTCTGCGCGAGTGGATTGCGCAGTGCCTCGATGGTCGAGTTGTGCAGCAGCTCCTCGAGGTATTCGAGTTCGACCAGGATCTCCGGCGTAATGCCGGCCGTCTCTAGCTTGAGGGCCATCTCGAGATGGCGGCGGCGCAGGTTGGCGATCTCCTCGTCCGTCGCGGTTTCGCAGAAGACCTTTACTGCCGCGCGCTCGATGATAGTGCGCAACTGGTAAGTCGACTTGGTCAGCTCTGCGCCGGGCTTAGTGATCTGGATGCCGGAGCGCGGGTGGATGGTCAAGATACCCTCCGCTTCCAGCACGCGCAGGGCGTCACGGAGCGGAGCCACCGGAACGCCCAGCAGCTTGACGAGGTCGTTCTGGGAGACGAAGGCGCCCGCTGGCAGGCGCCGGTCGAAGAGCGCCTCGAGTACCCTCCGGTAGGCAACGTCGCTCAGCCGGGTCCCTGCCTCGGTATCGCCGGAGGTGATTATGCCAACCGCTCGTTCTGCCACTTGTGTGCGTGACCTCCTTCGGATAATCGGCAGATATCTGATATATCAGACAGTTGAGATAGTCCATCAGAAAGCTCCGACCATGCACGTCGTCGACTTCCGCATAACCCGTTTTCAGTATGCCCGTGACCGCGTGATCGGCGACAGCCAAGTGTGGATCGACCAGGTCAACATCGCAGCGCTGGAGCTCATCGCCAACACCGGCGAGGTCGGGCTCGGCTTCGTCCAGGCGCTGTTCTACCCGCTGCCCGATCAGGCCGAGATGGAGCGCGTCTTCCGCGCCGAGGTCTGGCCGGGGATCGAGGGGCAGCCTCCAGCGGCGCTGGTCCATCGGGTGTCGCGGCCGCGCGGCGGCAATCAGCGGGCCTATTCGGTGCCGTTTCACGAGTCGCTGCAGCTTGCCCTGTGGGACCTTGCCGCCAAGCAGGTGGGGCTTCCGATGCACCGGTTGCTCGGCAGCCGGCGCGATCGCGTGGAAGCTTATGCCAGCGGTCTCGATTTCCATCTGACTGACGACCAGTACTGCGCCCTTTTCGCGCATGCCAATTCGCTCGGCTACCGCGCCTTCAAGATCAAGGTCGGGCATCCCGACTTCGACTGGGACCTCAAGCGGCTGAAGCTCCTGAAGCAGACCGTCCGCAAGGATGCGCTGGTGATGATTGACGCCAACGAGGCCTGGGGCGCCAAGGAGGCGCTGACCAAGCTTGAGGTAATCCGGCGCGAGGGGCATGACCTGCTGTGGGTCGAGGACCCGATCCTGCGCGACGACCACGACGGGTTGAAGATGCTGAAGGACGCGTGCAGCTGGACGCTGATCAACTCCGGCGAGTATCTCGACGCGCACAACAAGCGGCTACTGATGGAAGCGCAGGCCACCGACATCCTAAATGTCCACGGGCAGGTGACCGATGTGATGCGCATCGGCTGGCTGGCTGCCGACCGAGGCATCCCGGTCAGCCTCGGCAACACTTGCCTTGAAGTCGGCGTGCATATGGCGTGCGCGCTGCCCGAAGTGCAGTGGCTCGAATACTCTTTCCAGAACTACGATCACCTGGTCGAGGAGCCGGTGGATATCCATGATGGCTGGGCGCTCGCGCCGAGCCGGCCCGGCCATGGGCTCGTCCTCAGCGAGACGGCCCGTCGGGAATGGTGGCGACCGCACGTTCTGGGACCCGACCAACTGGGTACGGCGCCCGAGAACGCCCGCCTCGTCAAGCTCTGAGCCGTCCACGGCATCGGGTGCGTCGTCGGCTTTGCCGTCAAGAGCAAGCGCACGGCGCGACCGTCATCGCCACGGCCTGACTGGTGGCTTCGCCATGTCTGGAAACGCGTCCGGCAGGCGAGTACCCCCCGATCCGCTCGAAGGTCAGCGTCGAGCGCCGACAACTCGGTACCACTGCGCACTTCTGCCGATCGTCCAGTTGCCATGCCACATCCTGCGACGCGATCCTTTGAGACTCAAACAGGACGCGCACGCGGTGAAAGTCTAGGCGAGCTGCAGAAGGGCAGGGATAACTCCCTGCGGGCGACCTATTCGTCCGTCAGTCGACGCTCAAACTGTCACAACTGCTGCGGAGTGACGTGAGCGGCCCGCATCTCTTTGACGAGACTCAAAATCTTTACACGGCGTTCGAGGACGATGGCTCGTCGACAGCGCT
This sequence comes from Devosia sp. 67-54, assembly GCF_001899075.1. GTDB lineage: Bacteria > Pseudomonadota > Alphaproteobacteria > Rhizobiales > Devosiaceae > Devosia_A. The sequence goes on from NZ_MKVA01000011.1 coordinate 494,175, forward strand.
TGAGGCAGTTGAGCAATAACTACAACGCCATTCTAGCAACTTGCCAACGACCGACTGCACAAACGACATGTAACGACTCCTGTGCTGGCAGAAGCCTGCGTCTGCCCCGAGGGACGTGGACAACTTTCCTGGCGACTTGCGAATTCCGCCAAGGGTTCAAACACTTGTGCGTGTCGCCGCTCAATCACCCTTTGGATCGAGTTGGCTCACGTGTTCGAGACCTACGAGCGCTACAAAGGACTCTACTCAGCCAGTTCCCTTGACATCGCCGACGATATCCGCGCCGCCGCTTCGTTGAGATGGCTCAGCAATTCTTGAGCGCGAGCCTGCTCCGAATTTGCGGGGATCATGAAACAGAGAGTAGCAATGGGGTGGCCGCGCTCGTCACGGATCGCAGCCGCGAGGCAGCACGTGTAGGTATCGGAAAGGCCAACCGTCATCATTACGTTGGCCTTCATGCCACGTTCGACGTCGGCCAGAAAGCTGTCGAAGTCGATAGTCCGGCCGCTAGGAAGCCGGAAGTCCTCGTCGGGAATGAGCGCGTGGATTTCGTCCGGGGTCATGCCGCCCACAAGCAATCTTCCCGAAGCAGTCCAGGGTATCGGAACTAGAACGCCGATCTCGGAAATGATACGAAACAAGCTCGCGCCCGGTTGCATGAAGCCGACCGTATACTTGTTCCCGACAAGCATGCAGAGTTGCGCGGTTTCTCCGTGAACTTTTGCGAGCCGCAGGACTTCGCTGCGACCGTGACGTAGCAGAGGCTGCGACGCGAGATACGCGTCCGCATAAAAGTAGATTGCTCGGCCGAAGAACGCCCTGTTGGCGTTGTCGATCTCAAGCATCCCAGCTTCCGCAAGACGCGCGACGATTTCATAGGTCGATGATCGTGGGGCGCGAATCTTGCGCGAGATGTCGCCGATGGTCATCGGCGTCCGGTTCTCCTTGAGGCACTCGAGAATGTCGATGACGCGGTCGATGCCCCGGGCGCGGGGCAGCGCTGAATCGGCGGTCGTGGTGTCCAAGCTCGGTGCCTTTCTTAACAGCTTGTCATCGTGACGGATGTCACCTACTGTACGGTATATCGACAGCGTGTCCAGTATATAGGACAACGCGACCGGTGATGCCTTGGAGGGAGGAAATTAGAGCGATGGCATCAGCAGCACCGCTGACCATCGACGAACCTGGCGAGCGGCGGCGGAGCCGGCGCGCGAACCTTCTGTTGGTCTCGGGCTGCGTGTTGCTTGTCATCATCATGCTCGTGCTTGCAGGCGGACCGCTCGTGCTGAAATACGGTCCGAACACCCTTGATTATGCCGCCATCCTGACGCCGCCAGGATCGGCCCACCTGTTGGGAACAGATGCCCTCGGTCGCGACCTTTTAGCGCGCATCATTTACGGCGGCTACAATAGCCTTTTCATCGGCGCCTGCGTGATGGTGGTCACCACTGTCGCGGGCGGCCTCATTGGCCTCGTCGCGGGCACAAACCCCCGGCTCGATGGCGTCCTGATGCGCATTATGGATGTGCTCATGGGCTTTCCGGTGCTGCTGCTCGCGCTCGCGATCCTCGCCGCCTTGGGCAATACCTCGGTGAATGTCGTTCTGGCGCTGGCGATGGTCTACACGCCGCGCACCGCGCGCATCGTGCGCGCCGAGGCGCTGGTAATCCGCCGCCTCACCTATGTGGAAGCCGCCGAGTCGATCGGCGCCGGGCCGATGCGCATCCTCCTCGTTCATGTGCTGCCAGGGATTCTCCCGGCCCTGATGGTGCAGGAGACGTTCCTGTTCGCCTACGCGATCCTGGGTGAAGCCGGCCTCAGCTTCGTCGGTCTGGGGCTGCAGCCGCCCAACCCAAGTTGGGGCAACATCCTGGGCGAAGCGCGCGCCGCGTTCCAGCAGGCCTCGTGGCTGGTGATGTATCCCGGCCTCATCCTCGCGGCGACCGTACTGGCACTCAACCTCATCGGCGACGGCCTCGGCCGCGCCATAGATCCGAAACGGCGCGACGGCTAGGCCGCCACTCCGCAGCAATCTCCGACAGGACCATCGAGACAAATGACCGACAGAGCGTGGCTCACCGAGATCAAGACCGGCAAGAAGTTCGAGCTTGGCCCGATGTTCCGCAGTCCTGGGGACGGCGAGCTCAGCGTCACCTTCGATCTGGGTGCGGCAGCCGACGAATTCGCCGGCAACTGGAAGAAGCCAGGAACGCTGTGGGAGCGGTTCGGTGCCGTGATGGCGCCGCTCGAGAAACAGCACGCCGTGACGCTGGGCGAGGGAAACACACCGTTGGTGCGCAGCCGGCGCTTTGCCGAAAAGCTCGGGCTCAAGAACCTGTTCTTCAAGTTAGAAAACTGCAACCCAACCGGCTCATTCAAGGACCGGCAAATGGCGAGCGCCATCAGTACCGGCCGGTCCTGGGGCCGGACTCGCTACGCCACAGTGTCATCGGGCAATGTCGGCAATGCTCTGTCGGCTTACTGCGCCGCGCTGGGCTACGACGCCTATGTGTGGGTGGCCTCCGACACCGCCGAAGGCAAGCGCCGGCAGATCAGCGTCTACGGCGCGCAGCTGTTCCTGTTCCCGCCGGCCGGACCCGGTCGTATGCGCGAACAGCTACGGCTGTTCCGCGGGCTCGGGCCATTCTGCGCCGAGCGCGGCATCGTGCCGATGATCTCTGCGCGGCCAGTCAATCCGTTCATGGTCGAAGGCACCAAGACAATGTCGTTCGAGATCGCGGCGACGCTGGGTCAGGCGCCCGATGAAGTATTCGCGACGGTCGGCGGCGGTGGCCTGATCGGCGGCCTGCACAAGGGCTTCAAGGAGCTCGTTGGGATGGAGCAGGCCAAGCGCATGCCGCGCATCAACGGCGCGCAGCGCAATGACCGCTACTTCGCGCCGATCGAACACATCACCGACGACAAGTGCGTTAACGGTGACTACTTCCTGCCCCTCGATGGCGAATGGGCGTGGGAGTCGATTCAGGACAGCAAGGGCACGATCGCGTCGGTCGATATGCCAGCGATCACCGAGGCGCAGGCCTGGCTCGCCAATCTCGAGGGCATCTTCGCCGAACCGACCAGCGCCTATGGCGTCGCCGGCCTGATCGAGGCAGGGCGCGCCGGCAGGATCGATCCAGATGCGACGATCGTCTGCATCGTCACTGGCAACGGCCTCAAGGACCTGGCTGCCGCCGACAAGTTTGCGGAGTTCTTTCCGCTGCACCAGCCCAAGACCGTGAACGGGCTTTCCGACTCCGGACTCTAACCGCGACCGCCGGGGAGGCGATTGCAATTAACAGCGCATGAGGTGGACGATGTTGCGACTAGCTAAAGGCCTGATGTTGACGAGCGTGATCTTCACCGGACTGACGGGGGCGGCCTTTGCCGCGACCTGTGAGATCACCGGTGGCAAGATTCAGGCCGCCATGACAACCAATCCATCGACGATGGATCCGATCTTGACCACGACCAATGCTAGCCGGCAGATCGACACGCATCTGTTCGAGTCACTGGTGACGCTGGATGAAAACTACAAGATCATCCCGCAGCTCGCGACTAGCTGGACCAAGAGCGACGATGGGCTCACCTATACGTTCACCTTGCGCGATGGAGTGAAGTTCCACAACGGCGCGATGATGACCGCCGACGACGTGGTGGCCTCGGTGCAGCGCTTCCTACAGTTCTCGCCTGGCGCCAATCGCTTCAAGAAAGTCGCGTCGGTCGAGGCGGTCGATCCCAAGACCGTGAAGATCACCGTCTCGGAAGATTTTCCGCTGTTGACCAATCTGTCCATGCCCTCGCCGATCATCGCCATCATGCCGGCCGATATCGTCAAGAAGTACGGCAAGGACGAAATCCGCGGCGCCGACGTGGTCGGCACCGGCCCGTACAAGCTGATCGACTGGCAGCCGGACGTCGGCGTGAAAATGCAGAAGTTTGCCGACTACGTGCCAGAGGCGGGCTTCGACGGACCGACCGGCTTCGGCGGCGCCCGCACAGCGTGTGCCGACGAAGTGGACTTCCTGCCGGTGACCGAAGAGTCGAGCCGCGTCGCGGGCCTTCAGACCGGTGACTTCGATTTCGTCGAAGCCCTGCCGATCACCTCGGTGCCGGACCTGCAGAACAATCCCGACGTCAAGGTCGCGATCGTGAAGCCGACCTGGGGCATCGCGCTCGAGATCGACCACAAGGACCCGTGGATGGCCAAGTTGCCGTTCCGCCAGGCGCTGCTCGCCGCGATCAACCCCGAGCAGGTGCTGATGGCGGCGACCTTCGGCCAGAAGGACTATTACCGGGTCCAGCCGAGCATCTTCTTTCCCGAGCAGACCAACTGGTACTCGGACGCCGGCTCCGAGGTCTACAACCACCCCGATCCGGACAAGGTGAAGAAGCTCCTCGCCGAAGCCGGCTATAACGGCGAGCCGATCACCTATCTCACCAACCAGAACTACGGCTGGATGTACAAGGCCTCGCAGGCGCTCGCCGCGCAGTGGCAGGCCGCGGGCATCAACGTGCAGTTGTCGCTGATGGACTGGCCGTCGCAGATTCAACGGGCCCAGCACCAGACCGACTGGGCGCTGAACCAGACCGGCTGGTCGCCGCGCTTCGATCCGTTCCAGCTCACCGACTCGCTCGGCTGTGGGTCGCTCGGGGCATTCGGCTACTGCAACGACAAGATGCAGGCGCAGCTCGACATCATCAACTCGGGCGCCACCGACGAGCAGCGCAAGGCCGCCTGGCAGGCCATCCAGAAGCTGGTCTGGGACGACGTCGCCGTGCTTCGCATCGGTGACTATTTCCAGCCCGACGGGATCCGCAAGACGCTGGCGGGCTACACCCCGTTCTACGTGACGCCGCGGTTCTGGAACGTGTCGCAGACGCGCAAGTAGGACCTCCCGAATGCTGACTCTGATCCTGCGCAGGCTTCTGCTCTTCGTACCCATGTGGATCGGGGTCAGCATTCTTTCGTTCGTCATCGTCCATGCCACGCCGGGCGACCCGGCGGCCGCCTTCGTGGGTATGGATGCCAGCGCGGGCAGCCTCGAGGTTGCCCGCGAGCGGCTAGGCCTCGACCTCCCGTATTGGCAGCAATTGCTGAACTGGCTGGGGGGCACGCTGACCGGCAATCTCGGCGACTCGTTCTTCCTCGGCCGCAGCGTGTGGCAGGCGATCGTCGAGCGCTTGCCGGTAACCTTCAGCCTCGGGTTCCTGTCGCTCCTGATCGCCGTGATCGTGGGCATTCCGCTCGGCACGGCAGCGGCGCTGGCGCCCAATTCCTGGAAGGACACGGTCAGCATCGGCGTGTCCTTGACCTTCCTCTCTGTGCCCGAATTCGTGGTCGGAATGATCCTGATCTACGTGTTCGGGGTCGAGCTCCGGTGGCTGCCGATCGGTCGCTACGAGCCGCTGTCAGCGGGCTTCCTGCCATGGTTCTACCATCTGCTCCTGCCGGCGCTTGCTCTCGGCCTGTCGCAGTCGGCGCTGATTGCACGCATGACGCGCGTCGCGCTACTGCAGGTGCTGCGTGCCGACTACATCCGTACAGCGCGGGCCAAGGGTCTGCCGGAGCGGGTAGTGATCGGCAAGCACGCCTTCCGCAATGCGATCATCACCATAGTGACGGTGATCGGGCTCTCTGTGGCGCTGCTGCTCAGCGGCGCGTTCATTACCGAAGCGCTGTTCCAGCTGCCGGGAGTAGGGAACCTCGGCGTGTCGTCGGTCCTGAGGCGGGACTATCCGGTGATCCAGGGACTACTACTGATCGCCTCGTCGTTCATTCTCGTCGTTAACCTTCTGGTCGACATCCTCTACGCGATGCTGAACCCCTCGGTCAGCGGGCGGTGACTTCATTCGGAGATCGTTGTGAGTAGCTCTAGGCACTGGATCAAATCGCAGCACGTTTGGCGCGAAGCGCTCGGCAGGTTCGAGCCGGCGGCGGTCGCCGTCGAGGGCGACCGAATCGCCGCCGTTGAGCGGCCAGACGCCGTGCCCGCCGGCGCGACGCTGCGCGACTTCGGCGACCGCTGGGTGATGCCGGGCCTGTTCAACACGCACGTGCATCTCGACTTCAGCGCCAGCAAGACGCCCCTGCGCGACTTCGAGGCCGAGGATCCGTCCGAGCGGCTGTTGCGCGCGGCCAAGAACGCCAACACGCTGCTCCTGAGCGGCGTGACCACCGCGCGCGACTGCGGCTCGCAATGGCAGACCCTGGCGCTCGCGCGTCGGCCGGACCTGAGCCCGGTACCGCTGCCGCGGCTGCTCATGTCGGGGCCGCCGATCACCGTGCCCTACGGCCACCTGCATTTCATGCATGGCATTGTCCGCAACGACCGCGACATCTACGCCCACATCGCGCGCATCCGGAAGGACGGGGGCCGCAGCGTCAAGGTGATGATCAGTGGCGGCCAGATGACGCCGGGCTCGAAGCCGGAGGATACGGTGTTCGGCCAAGACGACCTCAACCTTATCACCGGCGAGTCGCGCCGGCTCGGGCTGCCGAGTGTGGCGCACGTCCTCTCTACCGAGAGCGTGCGCCGCGGCGCCATCGCCCGCTTCGACAGCCTCGAGCACTGCGCCTATTTCGACCGGCACGAGGATGGACGCCTGTACCGGAACTACAACGCCGATGTGGCCCAGACCGCACGCGACAACGGCTCGGCGATGATGGCGAACCTCTCGACCGCGATGCCGGGATTCGATGCGATCTACGCCAAGGCTGAGAGCGACCGCACGCCGCTCGAAAAACATCAGGTCAGGCAGTTCGAAACGATGGTCGAGAATTTCGGCAAGATGCTGAAGCTCGGCATTCCGATGGTCTGCGGCAACGATGCCGGCGTCAACGACACGCCGTTCGATTCGACCTGGATGGAAGTCGACTGGATGATCCGCGGCGGGCAGTCACCGGTCGAGGCGCTGCGCTCCGCCACCATCGGCTCAGCCAAGGCCCTCTTGATCGACGAAAGCGTCGGCCGCATCGAACCTGGCTATTCGGCCGACATCATCGCCCTCGCGGGCGACCCGCTACAGGCGGTGAGCGCGCTCAAATCCCCGCTCTATGTGATGCGGCAGGGCGAGGTCGTCCTCGGGCAGGCAGGTGTGGCCGCGTGAGCACTGAGCCCCACAGCGCACCGCTGCTCTCGGTCCAGGATCTCGAGACTTCGTTTCGCGACGAGTACGGCGACTGGCTGCCGATCGTCCGCGGGGTGAGCTTCGACGTCGGCGCTCACGAGACCGTGGCGCTGGTCGGCGAATCCGGCTCGGGCAAGAGCGTCACGGCGCTGTCGATCATGCGGCTCCTCGAGCGCTCGCTGGCGCGTACCTCCGGCCGCGTGATGTTCGCCGGCCAAGACCTGCTGGGCCTCCTCCCTCAGGCGATGCAGAAAATCCGAGGCAATGCGCTCTCGATGATCTTTCAGGAGCCGATGACCAGCCTAAACCCGGTGCTCACCATCGGCGACCAACTGACCGAGGCTCTCACCTGGCATCGCAGCATGTCGCAGGGCGAGGCGGAGACCGAGGCGCTGCGACTGCTCGACAAGGTCCGCATTCCGGCCGCGCGCGAGCGCCTGGGCGACTATCCCCATCGCTTCTCAGGCGGCATGCGGCAGCGCGTGATGATCGCGATGGCGCTGGCTTGCAAGCCGAAGCTGCTGATCGCAGACGAGCCGACGACGGCGCTCGACGTCACCATCCAGGCGCAGATACTCGATCTCCTGCGGACGCTCCAGGCCGAAGAACAGATGTCGATGCTGTTCATTACGCACGACATGGGCGTGGTGGCCGAGATTGCCGACCGCACCATCGTCATGCGCCAGGGCGAAATCGTCGAGGCGGGAACGACGGTCGACATCTTCGCCCGGCCGCAGCATCCCTACACCAAGGCCCTGCTGATGGCGGTGCCACGGCTCGGCTCGATGGCCGAGAGTGCGCTGCCGATGCGCTTTCCGCTGGTCGATCTCGCGACCGGCACCGCCAGCGCGCCGCGGCCGGGGTTGCCACCTGCCTCCGGCAAGCCGCCGGTGCTCGAGGTGCGCAACCTCACGACGCAGTTCGACGTGCGAGGCGGCGTGCTCGGGCGGCCCGTCGCAGCGGTGCGGGCGGTCGAGAACGTCTCGTTCGATCTGATGGCGGGGGAAATTCTCGGCGTGGTCGGCGAGTCCGGCTGCGGCAAGTCGACCATGGGCCGGTCGATCCTGCAGCTCGTGCGGCCGCGCGGCGGCAGCGTCAAGGTCAACGGCTGCGAGGTCGTCGGATTGGGCGGTACGGAGCTGCGGCAGGTCCGTCGCAATGTGCAGATGATCTTTCAGGACCCCTTCGCGAGTCTCAACCCGCGGATCAGCGTCGGCAAATCGATCGCCGAGCCGTTGGTCGTGCATGGGCTTGCCTCGCCGCGCGAAGCTACCGATCGGGTCGCGGACTTGCTGAGGCGGGTGGGCCTCAGTCCCGATCTGGCCCGACGCTATCCGCACGAATTTTCCGGTGGCCAGAAACAGCGCATCTGCATCGCCCGCGCGCTGGCCCCATCGCCCAGCATCATCGTCGCCGACGAGGCGGTTTCGGCGCTCGATGTATCGATCAAGGCACAGGTGATCAATCTGATGCTCGACCTGCAGGAGAGCCTCGGGATCGCCTATCTCTTCATCTCGCACGACATGGCGGTGGTAGAACGAATCAGCCACCGGGTGGCGGTGATGTATGCTGGTGAAATTGTCGAGATGGGGCCGCGTGCGGCAATCTTCGAAAACCCCCAGCATCCTTACACGCGCCGGCTCCTCGCAGCGGTGCCGGTGCCCGAGCCGGGACGCCGCCGCGACATCCGGCCATTGAGCGCCGACGAGCTGCTCAGCACGGTGCGGCCGCTCGACTACGCTCCGCCGCAACGGCGCTACCGGGAAGTCTCCCCGGGGCACCTGGTGCACGAGACCAACTGATTTCCAACCAAGAGAGTAGGCAAAGATGATTCAACGCATCCAGGCGGGTTCGCGGATGAGCCAGGCCGTCGTTCACAGCGGGCTCGTCTATATTGCGGGCCAGGTCGCGAACGATCCGAAGGTGGGCATCGAGGGGCAGACCCGCGACGTGCTGGCCAAGGTCGATGCTTTGCTGCAAGCGGCGGGAACCGATAAGTCGAAGCTGCTGTCGGTCAACGTGTTTCTGCCGGCAATCGTCGACTTCGATGCGATGAACTCGGTCTACGACCGGTGGATCGATCCGCAGAATCCGCCGGTGCGCGCCTGCGTCGAGGCGCGCCTCGCGGTGGCTGATCTGCGCATCGAGATCACCGCCATCGCCGCCGTCTGAAGCGCCGCGGCGACGGCATCGACCGAAGCTCACTCGCGACGCAGGGCGGCCTCCCCGTAAGGCACGTTGCGCTGCCCGTAGCGCCGCACGCGCACATTGGCCTGTTCGGCGTGACCGACAAACCCTTCGAGTAGGCAGAGGCGCGAGCGGTATTCGCCGACCATCGCCGACGCCTCGTCGATGACGACGCGCTGGTAGGTCACGGTCTTGAGGAACTTGCCGACCCACAGCCCGCCCGTAAAGCCCGGCGCCTTGCGGGTGGGCAGCGTGTGGTTGGTGCCGATGACCTTGTCGCCGTAGGCCACGTTGGTGCGCGGCCCAAGAAACAACGCGCCGTAATTGGTCATGTTGGCGAGGAAGTAGTCCGGGTCCGCGGTCATCACCTGCACGTGCTCGGAGGCGATCTCGTTGGCGGTCCGCAGCATCTCCTCGTTCGTATCGCAGACGATGATCTGGCCGTAGTCGGCCCATGCCTTGGCGGCAATGGCGGCGGTTGGAAGAATCTGCAGCAGGCGGTCGATCTGCACCATCGTCTCGCGCGCCAGTTTCTCCGAACTGGTCAGCAGGCTCGCCGGCGAGTTAGGCCGTGCTCAACCTGGCCCAGCAGGTCCGTGGCGCACAGCACGCCGCCGAGGCAATAGATCGCGTCGGCCCCGGCAAGGTGCTGCGCGGCGACGATGGCGGGCGCCGGCTGCCCGTGGAAGGGCGGGGCGACGGTGATGACGCGAGGAATCTTGGCGACGCGTGCGGTGATCACCGACATGTGGGCCGAGGCGAGGAGCGCATACTTTGCCGCCGAGCACGTAGCAGCCCACTGCGTTCACCGGGATGTTCTTATGGCCGAGCACGACGCCTGGCAGCGTCTCGGTCTCGACGTCGGTGATCGTACTCCGCTGCACCTCGGCGAAGCGTCGCACCTGCGCCTGCGCAAAGCGGATGTCGTCGAGCGGGTCGTTACCGACAAGCGCAAGACTTGCCTCGATCTCGACCGTGCTGAGCCGGAAGTCCTTACGGTCGTAGTTGTCGAAGCGCCGCGATAGCTCGTGCACGGCGGCGTCGCCGCGCTTGCCGACGTCCTCGAGGATGGCCGTCACGATGGCGCGAACGTCGCGGTCGCGCTCGGTCGTATCGACGGACGGGGCGGCGGTTTTGAGGGAACGGATCATGCAGCGTTTTCTTCATTGGTAGAGACGGCAATCCATTGCTGCATCCGGATGCAGAATTCTGTTGCATCCGGATGCAATCCTTGCTTATCTCGCTCTCGAAGACGGCGCAGGTGATGCCTTCGTCGAAGGAAACAGGGGTGCATTCGGTGTTTAGGATTCTCTTTATCGAATGCATGCAGGAGATTTCCTCCTTCAACCCCGTGCTTTCCTCCTACGATAAGTTCCGGATCGACCGCGGCAATTCGATGCTGCAGCAGCGCGGGCTGAACACCGCGGTGGGTGGCGCGCTCCAGGTGCTCGAGGCCGCTAGCGATGTCGTCGTGGTTCCAGGCTTCGGCGCTCGTTCCGACAGTGCCGGACCGCTGGCCGCGGACAGCTGGGCGCGGCTCTCCTCGGATATCTTAAAAGTGGTCGACCAAAACGCGGCTGAAATCGACGGCGTGTATCTCTCGGTACACGGCGCGATGGGCGCCGAGAACGAGCTCGACCCAGAAGGCTACCTAGCCGCCGAAATTCGCAAGCGCATCGGTCCAGACAAGCCGATGGTCATGTCGCTCGACCTGCACGGCATTCTCACCGCCAGGATGATCGAGGCCACCAATGGCTTTGCCATCTACTACACATATCCGCACCATGACTTTGCCGATACGGGCGCGCGGGCCGCGCGGCTGCTGCTCAAGCTGCTGCGCGAGCGCACTGCCACCAATGTGGTGCGCGTCACGATCCCGGCGCTTGTGCGTGGTCATGAGCTGATCACCGAGACAGGCATCTACGGCAGGTTCCTGGATGAGTGCAAAGCGCTGGAAGACAGCGGTGAGGCGCTCGCCGCCGGGCTGATGATCGGCAATCCGTTCACCGATGTGCCCGAGCTCTGCAGCCAGGTAGTGGTCGTCACCGACCGAGATCCGGCGGCTGCGACCGCGTTCGCCGAAAAGCTGGCCGCAAAGTTCTGGGCCAATCGCGACATCATGCAGGCGCACATGACCTCGCTGGAAGATGCGATTGCGGGCGCCAACGCGGCCACAGGCTCGGTGTTGTTCAGCGATGCCGCCGACGCGCCGTCCTCGGGCTCGAGCGGCGACTCCAATCTTCTCATCAAGGGGCTGCGCGACGCTGGCTTCACTAAGAGCGTGCTGGCGCAGATCGTCGATCCGGCCGCCGCGGCAGCGGCCCACAGGGCGGGCGTCGGCGCGACGATCGAAGTCGATCTCGGCGGTGCGCTCGACAGGAAGCGGTTCACGCCGATGCGCGTCAGCGCGCGGGTCAAGCTCCTGTCGGACGGCAAGTCGCGGCTCGAGACCATGAAGATCAGCCTCGACGCCGGGCCGACCGCGGTGCTGACCTTCGAGAACTTCACGGTCGTGGTGTTCAGCCAGTCCGTCAGCCTGTTCGACCGCGCGATGTACTACTCGAACGGCATCGACCCGGTCGAATATGACGTCATTGTGCTGAAGTCGCCGCATGCCGAACACCACATGTACGACGCGTGGGTCGAGAAGAACTATGTCGTCGATGTTGCAGGGTCCACGTCGGCCAACCTGCCGACGCTCGGGCACACCGTCGCGGCTCGACCGATGTTCCCGCTTGATCTCGGCGTGACCTATGCGCCCAAGGCCCAAATCTACCGCTCGACGCTGACGCCGGACGCTAACCGCGACGGAGCCGCCGCCTGAGCGGCGCGAGGAAAATTCTCATCGGCCGAACCGGCCGCCGAGTTGAACAGGGAGAGACGACAATGAAGACCACCTGGTTTGACGTGCATCGAGTATCTTTGGGCCTGTCGGTGGCGATGCTCGCCATCGGCGCCGCTGCCGCGCCGGCCATCGCGCAGGACAAGAGCCTGACCTTCTCGGTGATGGCGTCGGGAACCTACGACAAGGCCGCCGAGGCGCTTGCAGCCGACTTCCAGGCCAAGACCGGTGCCAAGGTCACTGTCGCTGCGTTCCCTTGGGCGATCTTGCGACAGAACAACATTACAGATGTCGTCACCGGCACCAACCAGTACCAGGTGATGAGCGGCGGCTTCTACCTCGCCGATATCTACCAGCATTTCGTGCCGCTTGATGACTACATCAAGAAGGACAACATGACGAATGGGCTGGTCCAGGGCCTCATGGACCCGGGCCGGTCCGAGTACTTCAACGGCAAGCAGATCGGCTTCCCCTACGGAACCGACGTCTATGGCGTGATGGTCAATGACGACCTGCTGAAGCAGGCCGGCGTCGATGCAAACTTCAAGACGTGGGACGATTTCCTCGCGGCCTGCAGCACTATCGAGAGCAAGGACGCTGGCGTCGCCTGCTTCTCACACCCGACCGGCAGCCCAGAGCAGATCAGTGCATTCTTCACCGGCGACTATGACGGGACCTACATCGACAAGAATGGCCACTATGCCCTCAACGTCGACAAGGCTGTGGCCACCGGCAAGCTGATCGCCGAGCTCTGGAAGCACTTGCCCAAGCAGGGCAACGCCATGTCATTCGACGAAGCCAACGCTGCGTTCCGCGACGGAAAGGCGGCGATGCTGGTGACGTGGCCGTCCTTCGCCAACGCCTTCCTTGACGCTGATGGCAGCCCGATCAAGGGTCACTGGCACCAGGTGTCGTTCCCGGGACCGGGCTTTCCGCAGCTGAGCCAATGGCAGCTGTTCATGGTCGACTCGGCGCCGGACAAGGATCTCGCCTGGGACTGGATGAAGACTTTCGCCGGTCCGCAGGCTGCCAAGGCCAACTACGAGAAGTTCGGCATTGGCTCGCCGTGGCAGGCGCTCTACGACGATGCGGACCTCAAGGCCAAACACCAGCACGACTGGCCGGCCAAGCTGGCCGACCTGCCGCGCGCGCAGAACCTGGTGCTGACGGGCGAAGCGTTGGACTTCCTTAACAATACCTTGCAGGACATCGCCAACGGTCGCACCTCGCCGGAAGATGGCGTGGCAGCTATCAACGCGGCCTGGGCCAACTTCACGGTGCCGCAAACGCTCGCGGACGTGGCCGTCAAGGTCGGCGCCGTCGAAAAGTAAGCTGGTTCCTCCCCGGCTATCGCGCGGAGGGGCCTCGACTCCTCCGCGTGCGTTAACAACGTCGGGTCAGTGAAGGCATGCAGCTCTCGCGAACAACATGGGCGATTGCCGACTGGCTCGAACGAAAGATCGGCGAGCGCGGAATCCTGCTAGCCTTCATGCTGCCGGCGATCGCCATCATCGTTATCGCGCAGTTCTACCCGCTCATCTATTCGCTCTGGATTTCGTTCGTCGACTGGACGCTGACCAAGTCCATCGAACCGGGTCCATTCGTGGGTGTCGCCAACTATAGCAAGATGGCCACGGACAGCGTGCTGCTGCAGACCATCGGGCGCACGTTCGTCTTCGCCATCAGCAGCACCGCGGCGAGCGTCATCATTGGCTTCATCCTCGCCTACTTCACCGTCGGCGAGCGACCGGCGGTGCGCATTGCCCGCACCATCCTGATCCTGCCGATGGTGATCGCACCGGTGGCGGTCGGCACCATCTGGCGCATGATGCTGAGCGCCCGCGTCGGGCCGATCAATGACATGCTGCGCGGCATTGGCGTGCCGGCGCCCGACTGGCTCGGCGATCCGCGTCTCGCCGTGCTGTCGATCATCATCATCGACGTCTGGGAATGGACGCCCTTCGTTTTCGTGATCTTTGCCGCGGCGATCTCGTCACTGCCCTCCGAGGTGCTGCGCGCCGCCGAGGTGGATGGCGCGACGCCGCTGCAGATCCTGTTCCGCATCGTGCTGCCGATGTTGGCGCCGGTCGGGCTGCTGGTGGTGATGTTCCGTCTGCTGGATGCGCTGCTGACACTCGACATCGTGTTCACCACAACCTTTGGTGGACCGGGCTTTGCCACGCACACGCTAAGCTTCTGGATCTATCAACAGGGCCTGCGCTACTTCAACATCAGCTACGCGGCGGCGATTTCCTGGGCGACGATGCTCGGTTGTCTCATCCTCGTCATTGGACTGCTGGTCTGGCGCGCCCGTATCTCGCGCTGGCAGCAGGCGTGAGATGAGCGCGATGGATCACTCCACTGACACTCTGCTCCGCCGCATCCCCGTCGTTGCAATCGTGCTGATCGGCCTCTTCGTCACGCTGGCGCCGTTCTTCATCCTGTTCGGCAACAGCCTTAGGCCGGCGGACGAATTCCTCAGCGAGAACGCCACGTTGTGGCCGAGCCATCTGACCTTCGAGTATTATGCGAGTGTGTTCGGCGCCAACAGTGCGACGCTAAAGATCCTGTTCAACTCGATCATCGTCACCACACTTACCACTATCGTTTCGGTGAGCACCGGCTGCCTTGTCGCCTACGGTCTCGCGCGACTGAAGTTGCCGTTCCGCCTGTCGACCATCATCGGGCTCACCTTTCTCGTCGTCCGGTTCTACCCCAAGATCACCATTGCCATTCCATACTTCGTGCTGATGCGCGACCTCGGCCTGCGCGACACCTACGCAGCAGTGGTCATCGCGCATGTCAGCATGACACTGCCAGTAGTGGTGTGGCTGATGTTGTCGTTCTTCGAGGAATTCCCTCGCCAACTCGAGCAGTCCGCGATGCTGGACGGCTGCGGCGTGCTGCGACGGTTCTTCTCGATAGTGCTGCCGCTTACCTTGCCGGCGATCGTCACGGCGGGGCTGCTGACCGCGTTCTTCTCATGGAACGAGTTTCTGTTCGCATCGGCAGTCGGGCCGCTCAACGCCAAGACGCTGCCGGTCGCCATCTCGGCCTTCATCACCGACAAGGGGACCTCTTGGGGACCGATGTCGGCGATGGGGACCATCATCGTGCTGCCGGTCGTCGTGCTGGCCGTCATCGCGCAACGCTATCTCGTCCGCGGTCTCACCGCCGGCGCCGTGAAGGGGTGACATGGCTGGTCTGATCCTTAGAAACGTCTGGAAGAAGTTTGGTGCGGTGACAGCCGTGCGCGAGCTCAACCTCGAGATTCGTGACCGCGAATTCGTCTCGTTCCTGGGCCCCTCGGGTTGCGGCAAGACGACCACGCTCAACATGATTGCCGGGCTCGAGAGTGTTACCAGCGGCGAGATCCTGATGGACGGCCAAGACCTGACGAAGGTACCGCCGCGCTCGCGCAACCTCGCGATGGTGTTCCAAGGCTACGCGCTCTACCCGCACATGACGGTCGCCGACAACATCGGCTTCGCGCTCAAAGTGCGCAACATTGAGAAGGCCGAGATCGATCGGCGCGTCGCCGACGCGGCCGAGCGGCTCGAGCTCAAGGACATGCTCGAGCGCTACCCGCGCCAGCTTTCCGGCGGACAACGGCAGCGCGTGGCGCTCGGGCGAGCTTTCGTGCGCGATCCCCACGTCTTCCTGCTCGACGAGCCGCTGAGCAATCTCGATGCGGTGCTGCGGGTGCAGACGCGCGTCGAGCTCAAGCGGCTGTTCTCTGAGCTCGACACCACCGCGATCTACGTCACGCACGACCAAGCCGAGGCGATGACGATGAGCGATCGCATCGCGGTGTTCAGCCGCGGCGAGCTGCAGCAGTTCGCGGCTCCGCTCGATATCTATCGCAACCCGGCCAACCGGTTCGTCGCGACATTCGTTGGCAGCCCGCCGATGTCGGTGTTTCCCGGTACGTTCGAAGACAGTGGAAACCTCAAGTTTCTCGGTGCGAGCGTGCCGGTGCCGGATCAGGTGAAGCCGCGGCTCCGCGCCGACGCGACCTACGATGTCGGTCTCCGGCCCGAGGATGTCAGCGTCGGCGTCAGTGGCGACGTGTCGGTGCGCGTCGATTTCGTCGAGCATCTCGGCGCCATGACGATCCTTCACCTGTCGTTGCCAGGTGGGCGGCTGATCGCACAGTCGAATGCGGCCGAGCCAGCCAAGGCGGGCGATACTGTCTTTGCACGCATCAACCCGCGGACGTTGTATGTGTTCGATCCGGCAACCGGTGCTGCACTGGTGACGCCGGCGCTGATCGACGCGAACTGACGACGGAGGCGACCGTGGCATCAAATCGGCTGGCAGGGCTCAGCGCACTGGTGACTGGTGCGGGCGGCGGTATCGGCGGTGCCGTCGCGCAGCGGTTCGTGGCCGAAGGCGCCACTGTGATCGGCCTCGATCTCGGCGGGGAAGGAGTGGGGTTTCCCCTGCTGAGCTGCGACGTCCGCGATGCCCAGGCGGTGGAACGCGCCGTAGCCGTCGCGGCCGAGCGCAACACCGGTATCGACATCGTGGTGACGGCGGCGGCGCTCACCGGCGGCCGCGCGCTGTTCCCCGATGTCACCGACGATGAGTGGGATGCCTATCTGGCGGTCAACCTCACCGGCACCTTCCGCGTCTGCCGAGCCGTGGCGCGCGCGATGATCGCGCAGGGTCGTGGCGGCAGCATCATCACCGTTGGCTCGGTGAACTCCTTGGCGGCCGAGCCGCAGGCGCTGCCCTATGCCTCCTCGAAAGGCGGCATCGCGATCCTCACCCGCGCGATGGCGGTCGATCTCGCGCCGCACGGCATCCGCGCCAACATGCTGGCGCCGGGGCCCGTCGAGGTGCCTCGCAATGCTTCGCTGTTCCGCAGCCCCGGGTTCCAACGCGGCTTTAAGCAGATCGTGCCGATGGGGCATGCGGCCGATCCGGCCGACGTCGCCAATGCGGCGGTCTATCTAGCCGAGCCGGGGTCGAAAATGGTGACCGGCACGACGCTCTTAGTCGACGGCGGCCTAATGGCGCAAATCCCGCCGTTCGATCGCGGCGACTAGCGGACGGTGCGGTTCTGCACAGAGTTGCGCTGCACCAATGCGCCGGGCAAGACGCTCGAGGCGGGCGCAGGCTCATCGGGATTGCGGCGATTGAGCAGGCGCACCGCAGCCTCTACCATCTGGTCGACCGGCTGGGCGAAGGTCGTCAGCTGGTAAGTCGGCCAGGCACCCTGCGGGATGTTGTCGAAGCCGACGACAGAGATGTCCTCCGGCACGCGCAGTCCGAGACCGTACCGCAGCGCGTCCATGCCGCCGAGCGCCATGATGTCGTGCGCAAAGAAGATCGAATCTGGCCGCGAGCGCCCGAGCTCCAGCGCCGCTGCATAGCCACCCTCATAAGTGTATTCGCCGTCGACGCGCCCAAACAGCGGCACACCGGCTTCGGCGAGCTCGGCCTCAAAGCCCTCGGCGCGAGCATGGGTCGTTGCGGCATCGGGACTGCGGCCAACAAACGCCGGGCGCTTGTGCCCATTCTGCAGCAACAGGCGCGCGACGTCGCGACCGCCCGCCTCGTTGTCACAGACGACGCTAATCAGATCGATGCCGGGGATGGAGTAGCTGAACAGCAGGGCAGCCCGGCCGGTGTCGGTCCAGCGTCGTGCCATTTCCTGCGATACGGTGCCGGTCATGATGACGATGGCGTCGACGTTGTATTGCAGCAGCAAGTGCAGCTGCGCGTCGATCTGCTGGCCTGACGGGATGCTGGTCAGGAGCGTCTGCAGGCCCAGCTGCTGCAGGCGGCGCGCCAGCGGCTGCAAGATCGAGGCGTAGAACGGATTGGTCATATTCGCGACGACGATGCCAACAATACCGCTCCGGTGTGTCGACAGCGAACGAGCGATGACATTCGGCTGGTAGCCGAATTTGCGCGCCGCCTCGAGCACCTTGGCGCGCATCTTTGGCGAGATCGTCGCGCCGTCGCTGAAGGCGCGCGAAATGGTCGATTGCGAGATGCCGAGTTCCTTGGCGAGCTGCCGGCCGGTGAGGCGATCTGAACCCGATAGGAGGTCGCTGTCGTCGTCGCCGATGCTCATACTCCGCCCCTTATGCATCCCGATGCAGCATCAGCATTAGCCTAGCGGCAGACAAGCCGCCAAGCATCTTATGGAGGCTATCCTAGCAATCTCGAATGCATATTGCATCCGGATGCAATGTTAGGTTTGATGGGTTTGGTATAGAGAGGTCACATGCCCAAGTTCGATGAAAAAGACCGCGGCCTGAGACAGGTGATCAACGTCGCCGGCACCATGACGGTGATCGGTGCCTCGAGCGCGCATCCCGAAGCGATGGCCGCCGTTGCCGACATCCTGCCGCGCTTCGTGTGGATCGACGAGCTGCAGCGCGTCGCCAGCAAAACCATCGCGGGGGCGCTTGGCGCAGAGGCGGGTCTCGTCACCGCCTCGACCAGTGCGGCGATCACGCTGTCAATTGCCGCGACCATGACCGGCCTCGATCGTGCGAAGATCGCGCGGCTGCCCGACACGAGTGGTTTGCGCAACGAAGTGGTGATTCTGCAGGGGCATCTTCTCAACTACGGTGCTCCGATCGACCAGGCCATCCGACTCTCGGGCGCCCGCCTCAAGGCGATAGGGCAGGCAACGTCATCCACGGAGTTCGAGCTCGAGGCGGCGTTCGGCCCAAACACCACCGCAGCGCTGTACGTCGTATCGCATCACGCGGCGTCATATGGCATGATCCCGCTGTCACGTTTTGCCGCCATCGCGCACGCGCACGGCGTGCCGGTTATTGTCGATGGAGCTGCCGAGTATAACCTTCGCGGGTTCCTCGCGCAGGGGGCCGACCTCGCGCTTTATTCGGCACACAAGTTCATGCGAGGGCCGACGGCCGGCATCATCGCCGGGCGCCGCGATCTGGTGCGCGCGATCTATCTCCAGAACGCCGGCATCGGCCGCGGCTTCAAGGTCGGCAAGGAGAGCATTGCCGGGGCCATCGCGGCGCTCGACGCGTGGGAGCGCACCGACCACGCCGCGACCCGCGCACATGAGAGGTCGCTGCTCGACCACTGGACCATCGCACTCGCCAACCTTGACGGCGTGACGATCACCGTCGTGCCGGATCCAACGAACAACCCGGTCGACCGGGTGCGGGTCGCCGTCGATCCGGCACGTGCGGGGACGAGCGCCTGGGACATGAGTTCGGCGCTTGCCGCCGGAACGCCGTCGATAGCCGTGCGGGCCGAGGACCTCGAGCATGGCTACTTCGAGCTCGATCCCTGCAACCTCGATCTCGAGGAGGCAAGGATCGTGAGCGAGCGCATTGTTGGCGAGCTCGACGCCGCCCGCGCCGGACGGACTAAGTCCACGCCGTTTGCTGAGTGGCGGTCGCGGCAGGAAGAATCGATCTGGGACATCTAGGAGAGTTCACAGTGCAATCGCGTCCGCCGAGCCGGCTCGTCACCGAGATCAGCCTCGATGGCCCCGGCAAGCGCCACGGCTATGTGCGCGTGCCGCTGTCGTCGCATGAATCGGCATATGGCTTTGTGCCGGTGCCGGTGGTGGTGATCTCGGGAGCACCTGGGCCGACGACGGTGCTCACCGCCGGCAACCACGGCGACGAGTACGAGGGCGAGGTGGCGTTGGCGGAGCTGGCGCGATCGCTCGATCCGGCCGAGCTCACCGGCCGGCTGATCATCATGCCGACGCTAAACCAGCCGGCGGCAGTTAGGGCGCGACGCACCTCGCCGATCGACGGCGGCAATCTCAACCGTTCATTCCCCGGCGACGCTGCCGGCAACGTGACGCAGCAGATTGCCTACTACGTTGAAGAGAACATCATTCCATTATGCGATGCCGTTTGCGACATGCATTCGGGCGGTAGCTCGCTGCACTACGTACCATCAACGGTGATCGCTCGCTGGGCCGACGTGGATAAGTACAAGAAGTCCCTGGCGATGGTGCGCGCCTTCGGTACCCCCGCTGCCTACGTGCTCGATCAGCCCGACGACACCAACAACACGCTGTTGGGCGCCGCGGGGCGCAAGGGCAAACTGTTCATCGGCACCGAGCTTGGCGGCTCAGGCGCGCTCAGCCGCGAGACCATCCGGATCGCGCGCGACGGCCTGCGTGGACTGCTGACCCACCTCGGTCACTTCACCGGCAAGCAGCAGGGCAAGGGCGCCGGCTTCGACACCCGCATCCTCGATCTTCGCGGCCCCGAATACTACGTCTACGCCGATGACGATGGCGTCTACGAGCCACTGGCCGAGCTCGGCGACGAGGTGGTCGCCGGCCAGCCGGCGGCGCGCGTGCACGTGCCCGAGAAGCCCTGGGTCGAGCCGCTGACGCTCAGCTTCGCGCTCTCTGGCATGGTGCTCTGCAAGCGCGCGCCGGCGCGGATACGGCGCGGCGACTGCCTGTTCCACATCGGCACGGACGTGGTCGCCTGATGCGGATCGCCGAGCGCCTGCATCTGGTGATGAGCGGCGGCCTCGGCATGGATCTGACCGATCCGCTCGATTGCAACGTCTATCTGGTCGGCGCCAGCACGGGTTGGCTTCTGTTCGACGCCGGCGCCGGCCGCAGCGTCGACGCGGCACTAGAGGCAATGCCCGCGGAGGGCATCGATCCGGCCAGCATCACCACCCTGTTCCTCACTCACGGCCACGCCGATCATTCGGCGGGCGCGGCCCGGATGCGCGAGCGGCTCGGGCTCAAGGTCATCGCCGGAGCGGCCACGGCGGCAATGGTGGCGAGCGGCGACGAGGATGCGATCAGCCTCACCGCGGCGCGCGAGGCCGGTGGGTATCCGGCCGACTATGCGTATCGCGCGTGCCCTGTTGGCCAGATCATTGCGGATGGCGACACGCAGCGCATCGGCGACACCAGGGTCACCGCTATCGCCACGCCCGGCCACAGCCACGATCACCTGGCGTTCCTCATCGAGCAGCCTGGCCGCAGGGTGCTGGTCGCGGGCGACGCGCTGTTCCACGGCGGTCGGGTAGGAGTGCAGAACGTCTACGATTGCAGCGTGCCCGAGATCTGCCGTTCGGTGCGACGGCTCGCTGGCTTCGACTACGAGATCTTCCTGCCGGGGCACGGGCCGTTCTCGCTGCGCGATGGCCGCCGTCACGCCGATGCGGCGATGGAGCATGTGCGGCGCAACGCCTGTCCGCCGTCGATCTAGAGGTAGGGCTGGTAGCCGAACTCGCCGCTGCGGGCGAACAGCCCCGGTAGCCCGCCGGTGTGCACGAACACGACGCTGTCGTGCTGTTGGAAATCGCCCCGACGGATCGCCGCGATCATCCCGGCCGCGCCTTTGCCGGTGTAGGTCGGCTCGAGCAGGATGCCTTCTGTGCGGGCGAAGAGCTCTATCGCTTCCTTGACCGGGGCGGCGATCGGCGAGGTCGTCGCGTGGTAGCTCGCATCGATGCCGAAATCCGTGTCCGAGATGCGGCGGTCGACGCCGAGCATCGCGGCGCATTTGTTGGCGTAGTCGAGCACGTGCCGCAACACGTCGTCGCGGGACGAGCCCACCGAGACGCCGGTGATCCCGAAGCTCGCGCCGTGTGCGCGGCAGCCGAGCACCAGGCCGGCGGTGGTTGGGCCGGCTCCGGTGGCGATGAACACGTGCTTGGGCTTGAGCTGCATGGCCTCGAACTGGCAGAGCAGTTCCTCGGCGCCAGCGACGTAGGACGCCGTTCCGATCGTGCCAGTGCGTTCCGGGTGATAGATCATGAATGGCTTGTAGCCGCGGCGCGCCGCGTCGTCGCAGAGCCGCTGTAAGACGTCTTTGATCGCGGGATCGAGCCGTTCGGGGATCGGCGTGGTATGCACTTCGGCGCCGAGCAGTTCGAACAGGAAGCGGTTGCCAACCATCGCCGTCGGCGTGGTCACTGCATGCAGCAGCAGGATCGGCTTCATGCCGAGCTTGTTGGCGCCGGCCGCGAGCTCACGCAGTTTGTTGGATTGTTCGCCCGCCATGGCAACGACCGCTGTTGCGCCTTCGGCCTTGGCCTGGCCCAGCACGAATTCGAAGATGCGCGTCTTGCTGCCGCCCACCGACAGGCCCGAGAGGTCGTCGCGCTTGATGTAGATATTTGGCCCGCCCAGCGCCTTGCTCAGGTTCGGCGCGGCTTCGAGCGGCGTCGGGAAGTTGCCGAGCTCGGCGCGGGGCAGTCTTGCAGTGAGCGAGGTCGAGGACATGATGGCTAGCGTACCGCGATGACGGCTTCGATTTCGACAGTGATCAGACGCGGCAGGGAACCGACGCCCATGGCGGTGCGCGAATGCTGGCCGGCTTCGCCGAACACCTCGCAGAAGAGGTCGGAACAGCCGTCGATCACCGCCGAATGGTCGGCGAAATCGGCTGTGGCGTTGACCATGCCGAAAATCTTGACGACACGACGCACCCGCCTGAGATCGCCGAGCACATCGTGCATCACCGACAGGAGGTTCAGCCCGGTCAGGCGCGCGTGGCGATACGCCTCCTGCGCGCTTACCGCATCGCCAACCTTGCCGATATGCAACGTGCCATCCTCGCGTGTCGGCCCCTGGCCCGACAGGAAGACGATGTCGCCATCCTGGACGGCGGTGCGGAAGTTTGCGATCGGCGTCGGGGGAGGGGGCAGTTCCAGCCCAAGCGCGGCCAAACGCTGGTAGGGATCCGGGTCCCGGTGTCGATCGTCGGCCTGGGGCGTCAAGGGCTTCATGATTAATCCAAAGTTTGGCAGAAGAGGCGAGATAGCCAGAAATGGCGATTGCCTACGCTGCATCTTTAGCCACCTTGCATCCGGATGCAACATGTTCTGCATCCGGATGCAATATTTCGAAAGGCGGCGTTGTGTCGAGGAACAAGGCTGTCCTACCCGCTGGCGAAATGGCACCAAGGTCAACGGCGCTGAGCAATTCATCGCCGCCTTGAACGAGGGCGGGTACGCGGTGACGCAACTCTCGGTGGACGAGCGTGGCGAGCACTTCCCGCTCAGCATAGCAGAGATGGTCCGCTATGACGCTCTCGTTCTTTCCGACGTCGGGGCGCTCTCCCTGCTCCTGACGCCGAGTGCGCGAGGGGGACACCTAGGCACCGATCGCCTGCAGATGTTGAGCGACTGGGTGGCGACCGGCGGCGGCCTTGTCATGGCCGGCGGCTATATGAGCTTCCAGGGCATGGAAGGATTGGCCCGCTATTTCGAGACGCCGATAGACGACTGTCTTCCGGTCGGGTGCCGCCCAAACTCGGATGGCCTCGAAGCGCCAGCCGGCCTCGTGCCGTTGGTCCTCAAGCCCCACCATCCCGTCCTCAGGGGCATCGGAACCAGCTGGCCTTCTCTACTCGGGATGAACAAGACCGAGTATCGAAATGGCGTCAGCGATTTTCAGATCATCGCCGAATGCACGCATCTAGCCCGAGGGTCCCGAGGTGCGGGGCAAGATTCGGTACTATTCGCGCTTCCAGAGCCTTCGACTCTGGTCCGAGAATGATGAGAAGGGCACGGCGACGTCACAAACACCCTACGAGTGGACTGTTGGCCAAGACACCGGGGCGGCTGCTGCAGCGCGCTCCCTCTCGACGGCGACAACTGAGACAGGTTCGCAGCAGACTATAGGCATCGCCATTCCTTCCTCAGGCTTGTGTCCCTAGGAACTCCAGCAAGTCAGGCGTCTTTGCTTCATGGCTGTTCCGCAAACTGCTATTATGGAGCTATGGAAACATGCTCGGACACCCCCGCCTGACCCGTCAGGTCTTCCGGTACCGTGCCGCCATCGCTGCGGACATCACGAGCCTCGCTATGACGACATCTATCTGGCCTCGAAGGGCCGCGACACGAGGCCTCATGAAGAGCAACTCAAAGCATTCCTGTCTGGGAAGCCGTTCCAATCACGCTGGAATCGGTCCCGCGGCGTGAAATTTACGATGTCCCTTCGACGACCTAGCCGCTGGATGCCATCGAGCTGGCGGACGGCGTTGCTTGCGAAGTGGTGAAGCCGCACTGCTTCTGTTCCATCGCGATCTGCTGGGTGATGCGCGTGGCGTTCTCGGCATAGGCCTGTGTCACCGAGCCGCTGTGGACGGTCTTGTCCTTGAGCGGACTGACTTCGGCACAGAGGTGGAAGACGTGCTCGATATCGGACTTGGTCTGTCCGGCCGCAGGCGCGATCCAGTAGACGACGTCCTGGCCATTGGGGTGGTCGGCGTCCTTGGTCGCATCGGCAATGGTGCTGGTGTCGTTGGCGATCGCCTGCGCCTGCGCGGCAACCTCGGGCGAGCAGTCCGTCGTCGGCTGGTTCGCCTTGATCTCCGCCGCGCACTTGTCCATGTCCTGCGTATACTGCTCGACCGATGGCGGCTGGAAGTTGATGCCGAGCACGGTCGCGAGCACCAGCAGCACCGCGCCGACGCTGCCGCCGACCTGCTTGGTGCGCGGATCCATGTTCTTGTCGGTAAAGATCAGGACGAGGAGTGGCAGGAAGGCGATGACGCTGATGATCGCGCCGAGCTGATTCTGGAAGAAGAAGCGCGCGGTGTCGGAGGCACGGGCCGGATCGCGGCGGTTGGCCGCCTTCCAGAAGAGGTTGCCGGCGATGGCGAACACCGCAATGCCGATCAGCAGACCCAGCAGCAGCGGCTGGCCGCCCTGGTCGAAGGCGCGATGGTAGATCAGCCACACGCCGTAGCATTCGCCGGCGATGGCGATGATCCAGGCGATGGCGGCAAAGAGGCGAAAATTGCCGGCGGAGGATTTCTGCGACTGCGACGCCTGCCAGTCCTTGGTGACGTCCTGAGCGGGTGCGGTGGGCTTCTTGTCGGCCATGTCGTGCGTCCTATCGTTTCGCGCTGCCGGAAACCGCGCTGGGCAGGTGCTGCGCCAGAACCTCGGCGACGAGATTGGGCGGCACACCGAGCTTGCTGGCGATCTGCTGCAGATGTTCAGGCGCCAGGGCATTTTTGATTTCGTCGGCGGTGATGGGCGTATTGGGGCCCTCGCCCAGCCAGGAATTGACTTTGGCGCCGAGTCCGGCCTCGTTCAGCGTCTTCACCACGCCGTCGATGCCCCCCAGATGCGTGAGGGCGTCGTTCATCACCCCGCCAAGGCCGCCCGGATGCGACTTGATCGCATTCTCAACGACGCCAGCCAGTTCGTCAAAAAGTCCCATCGTCATTCACTCCGATCACGCCCCATCCGCTTGTTATCACGGCGGCGGCCCGGGGGGAATCGTAACGTGAGCCTCGGGAAACTGCTGCACACCGTGCAGGCCGCCGCTCGGTTCTTGACCCGATCGGCCGTCTCGCCAACCGAAGCGATCGCCGCGTCGAAACTGGCGCGACAGGCTCGCGGCCGAAGATGACACGTTGGTTGCGTTCGGAGGCAGCGCCCTGCCTACGGCACAATGGCCGAGCGGACCATCATCGGTCCCCGCTGGTTGTCATCGCCGCACGGCTCGTAGACGTCACCTGCCGGCAGCGCAAGCAGGCGGTCGGCCATCTCCTGCTTGAGGACGGTGAGTCGAGCCTCTTCGTTCGCCGTGCGATCCGGCTTGCGGCCAAGCGCTATGAACTCGTCGCGTACATGCCCGTCCCGAATCTGCAGTCGCACGACGCGATCGCGGTAGGTCAGCACGAACACATAGCGTGCCAGGGTCTCACCCCGCTCGGGCCGCTCGAGCGCCGGATCGACGACGAAGCGACCGTCGGTCACGGCGCGGGTCACCATCTCGAACGCATCGCGTCCGCCGGGACCCCGGAAGGCCGTCCGGATGTCGATCTCGCGGCGCTCCGGCGGGGTGTCGGGGCTCAGCAGCGGCAGCGCCAGCTGCATCACCTGGAAGGCATGTGCTACGCCACCCGGAAAGCCGAAGCCGTGATAGTGCATCAAATCCGCATAGGTGAACGACATGGGCCGCCCGCCCTCGGCCACGACGATTGTTGCTTCGCTCATGAGTGTTCCTTGCGATCGAGCTCTTCACGCATCCAGGGCAGGAAGCCATCGAGGAAGCGCGTGGTCGCCGGCATGAAATGGCTGCCGTGGTGGAAGAAGGGATCGAGACTGGTGATCACCATGCGGCCCTCTGTCGTCACCTCGTCGACGTAAAGGATCGGCTTGCCCTCGCCATTGACGGCCAGCACCTCGGCTCCATCGGGAACATCGAACCAGCCGTGCAGGTGCCAGGTGAGGTCGCGCTGCGCGAGACGCCGGAACAGCGGGTGTTCGGGTCGCGCGATGCGCACGCCGAGATCGGCGCCCGGCTCCAGCCACCACCACCAATTGGTCGGCTGCGGGGTGAAGCTTATGCCGGGAAGGAACGCGCTGAACTCGTTCTCGCCGGTGACGACAAGCGTGCCGCCCTGATCGAGATAGGCTCGCAGCAGGTCCCGGTGCGGCGCCAGGCGATCGTCCGGCGTCCGGCACGGAATAAGAACGACGTTGCAGTCCGACAGCACGACATCGGCGAGCTGCTCGGGCCGCGCCAGCCGGTCGAAATAGCCGGCATAGCGTGGCGTCTCGAAGCTCTGGATGTGGTAGTAGGCGCCAGGATGCACAGCGAGAACGCTCATAGCCTGCCTCCCGTCCAGGCGATGGTGCGATAAACCAGCAGGTCCTTGAGCTCCGCGTCGTCGCCGCAGCCCCAGAATTCGTTGCCGGCGTGGACGAGCATCTCGCCGCCGGTCGGCAGCCGCCAGTGCCAGTCGATCGGCAGATGGCCGGGGCCGAGGCCGTTGATCGCGGTGGCGCCCGGCGGCATCGGGTTGTGGCCGCGGCCGTAGAACCCGGCGACGCCGCGGTTCTTCGCCAGGAGCTGCTGGTCGATGCCGGCAAAGATCGGATGCTCGCCCAGCCGCGTCAGCGCCAGATCTTCGCGCTTGGGCGCGAGCAGTGGCATGTAGACAGCAAGGCCGGGCAGGAATGGCCTGAGGATGTGGCCGTTGAACACCCAACGGCCGCCGCGGGCGAGCAGGCGCTGCACCGGCACGGCGTAAGCGAGCCAGCCGATCTGGTCGAGATGCGTGGTGGTGATCAGGCCATCCGCCGCCTCGATCTGATCCGGCGTCAGCTCGCGCTCGCGCACTATGGCGACATCTCCGGCCTGTGCCGCCCTGGCGACGCCTGCGCCGGGCCCGCCCGAATGCGACTGGATATAGAGGATGCTCATGCCGCGCGCGCTCCGGCGAAGGCCGGCAGCACCGCACGATGCGGGGTGCCGCTCATGCCCTGCAGCTCGACCAGTCGCATCGGCACGCTGTAAAGTCGTTCCAGATGCGGCGGTGTGACCACCTCTGTCACCGGACCGCAGAGCGCCGGGCCGTCGGGCATCAGCAGCAGCGCGTCGTCGGCGGCGGCGAGGGCATGATTGGGATCGTGCGTGGTGAAGACGATGGCCTTGTCCTGCGCCCGCCGCAGCTCGTCGAGCAAGGCAAGCAGGCGCTGCTGGTTGGCAAGGTCGAGCGCGGCGCCGGGCTCGTCGAGCACCAAGGCCGGCGAGCCGGTGGCCAGCGCCCGCGCCAGCAATACGAGCTGGCGTTCGCCACCCGACAGTCGGTCGAAGAAGGCGTCGGCGAAGCGCAACGCGCCCGCGCGCTGCAGGGCAGCCCGGGCGGCGTCGATGTCGGCGGGACCGGGCTGGCCGAAAAGACCCAGCCGCGCGGCACAGCCCATGACCGCGACATCGACCGCCTTGAGCCGCTGATTGCTGCTGCCGGTCTGCGGCACATAGCCGACGATGGGCGGGGCAAGCCGGCTCCCGGCATCGAGACGCTGGAAGCCCAGCATGGCGCACAGAGCGGTTGTCTTGCCGCGGCCATTGGGGCCGAGGATGGCGAGCGACCGGCCCACCGGTACGGAGAAGGAGAGGGTTTCGAGTACCACACGGCTGCCGAACCGGACCGTGGCGCCATTGAGGCCGATCACTGCTCTTTCCTTTCACGATAATAGCGCCGGAGCAGCAGCGCGAAGACGGGGGCGCCGACCAGCGCGGTGATGACGCCGAGCGGGATCTCGGCCGAGGTCGCGCTGCGGGCGAGCGTGTCGATGATCACCATGAAGGCGGCGCCGAGCACGACGGCGGCCGGCAGCAGGGTGCGGTGATCGTGGCCGACCAGCAGGCGCGCCGCATGCGGGATGACGATGCCGATCCAGCCGATGATACCGGACACGGCGACCTGGCTGCCAACGATCACGGCGACGACCAGGAAGACCAGCCAGCGCTCCGGCTCGGTCCTCACTCCGAGGCTGCGGGCTTCGGTTTCCTCGAGGGCGAGCAGGTTGAGGCGGAAGCGCAGACCCCACAACAATGCCGTGCCCAGCAGCAGGCCCGGCGTCGCAATCAGTACGCGCTCCCAGGTGGCGGTCGAGAACGAGCCCATCAGCCAGAAGACGATCGCCGGCAGCGACGAGTTGGGATCGGCGATGAATTGCAGCAGCGACACCAGCGCCGTGAACATGGAGCCGACCACCAGGCCAGCCAGGATCACCGTGACGGTCTCCGTCCGGCCGTTGATGCGCGACAGGAAGCCGACGCCGACGAGTGCCGCAAGGCCGAGCAGAAACACCATGCCGATCAGCGGCAGGCCCCAGATGCCGAGGATGATGGCGAGCGCGCCGCCGAATGCCGCGCCCTGCGAAATGCCGAGAATGTCGGGCGACACCAGCGGATTGCGGAACACGCCTTGCAGCCCCGTTCCGGCGACTGCGAGCCCGGCTCCCGCCATGGCTGCGAGCAGTACGCGCGGCGCGCGCACCAGCAGCACGATGCGCTCGTCGATAGTGGTGGGCGTGGCGCCCGGATGCAGCAGGCCCTGCCAGAGAATGGCGAGGGCCCGGTCCACCGGCACCGAGAAGCGTCCGGCGCAGAGGCTGACCAGGATGCTCGCCAGCAGCGTCACCACCAGCCCGATGAAGATCAGCGTCGGCCGGCCGTGCCGGCGCGGCGTGGGGGAGGCCACCGCCTCCCCGGCATACGTGACCATGCTATTTGGCCTTGAAGCGGTCGTAGCCGGTGGCCGTACCCTGCTTGTCCATCCACAGGATGCCGTCGATGTCGGCATCGGTGAGCTGGTAGTTGTAGAGCGTCTGGTAGGCCGTCTTCATTTCGCCGCGCAGATCGAAATTGAAGAGCTCGGGATGGACGAGGTCGGCCAGCCACATCCAGCCCAGCGGTGACTCCTGGTTCGGCGGATCCCAGCGATAGCCGCCCAGCGGCATCTTGTAGACGCGGTGGTTCTGCGCCGCCTTGGTCAGCGACAAGATCGGATCGTCATAGACCCAGTTGACGTCGAGCTGCGGCTCGAAGGCGTTGAGCAGGATGATGTCCGGGTTCCATTCGGCGATCTGCTCCTTGTTGATGGCCGCCGAGCCGCTGAGCCCGGCGGAGGCGCTCCTGGCGCCGACCATGTTGATGTAGAAGGCGTTGTAATTGCCCTTGTCACCCGAGGCCGTGATCGACGACAGGGCGTTGCCCAGATAGAGCACGCTCGGCCGGTCGGCCGCCGCCAATCCCGCCGTCTTGGCCTCGATCTCCTTTTCCACCTTGTCGCGCCATTCGACGAGCGGGCCAATGCGTTCGGGCTTGCCGATGGCGGTCGCCACCATGGTCATGTATTGCCGCGTCAGCTCTTCGGTCCCGTATTTGATCAGCAGCGCATTGAGACCGGCATTGGTGATGGGATCGACGATATCATTGCCCCGCCCGCCCCATTGAATCACCAGATCCGGGTTGGCGGCCGCCAGCGCTTCGACGTTGGGCATGAAATCGGTGCCGGTCACGCTGTCGGTGATGTTCGCGGCGGCGGGGAAGATGCGCCCGAGGATGCCCTCGCGGATGGCGGTGAGCGACAGCGGGTTCATGCCGACGAGCTTGCTGGTGCCGCCGTCGAGGGCGATCACGCCCGAGGCCATCGGCATCGGGATGGTCACGATGCGCTGCGCCGGGGCGTCGAGGTGGACCGGCCGTCCCTCATGATCGGTGATGTCGATCTGCTGCGCCAGGGCCCCACCCGATAGCGCGAGCAGCGCTGTGCCAACGCTCGCCAGAACCGAAGCCGTCTTCATCCACTGCACGACCACCCTAAGCTCCACAAATATGAGTATTGATATCATATTTGAGCATTAGCGGAGTTTGGATGTCAAGTTTCTGCTGTTGGCTTTCTGCGCTCGGATTTGAAAGAAGCGGCGCGGCCATCCTTGAGGCACGCCCTGAGACGTGGAGCCCGGCCGGCGGCGTCTTCGCAATGACGTTGCGGCGGCGAAACTCGTGAGCACGTCTAGTCACGATCGCCCCTTGTGGAGGCGATCAGTCGCTGTCAGCGAACGCCCGAGTCTGGTCTGGCCGAAGAACCAGATGGGTCACTGAACACTGCAGTCGATATGACCGACACCGATGGCCCATCATGGCCGATGCGGATCGGTATCGGGCAGGTCCTGCAGCTGAGCGAGCTTGATCTGGGTCAGCAGGCTCAATTCGTCGTAGACGTTCCATTCGTCGACGATCTGGCCATCCTTGATGTGGAAATGGGTCATGCCCATCACCTGCAGGCGCTTGCCGGTGGGCTCGCCCAGCGATTCCAGGATGCCGTAGCCCAGATGGTGCCCCTCGATGATCCAGCGCACGGCGACCTTGGTGCCGCCTTCCTCGCTGTCGTTCGAGCAGACGTGCTGCACGAAATATCCCGCATCCGGGATCGATCCGACGAGGCCCAGATGCTGGTGCGTCACCGCGGCGACGCCGTAGAGCTCCTTCATCAGCGGCCCGTGATACTGCACCGTCGGCGCGTAGACGTCCTTGATCTTGCCGAACATGCGTTTGTTGAAAATCTCGTGCAGCCAGCGCAGCACGTCGGCCTCGAGTGTGGTGTTGGCGAGCGAAACGTCGGCCTCCCATTCCGGCGGGTTCTGGCCGAGGAGGCGGCGGTTTTCCCCGATATCGAGCGACGTCAGTCCGGCGTCGAATTTCGACTTCGCCGTGCGCATCGCGAAGGCGTGCGGATCGAGTCCGAGCTGCCGGACGATGGCCATGTTGTCGGCAACCACCCACTCCCGGTAAATCTTGTTGCGCAGTACCATGCAGTCGGCGATCGTGCGCGAGACGAACGGCCGCCCGGTCGGCGCGCCGAAATGGCCGAATTGCGTGTGCCGGCCGGATCCAGTGACGAGGTGCGAGGTGTAGAACCCATCCTTGTCGTTGCCGTTCCAGATGACCTGCGTAGCCATGCCGCGCCGTTCCGGAAAGCTCACCAGGCGCTGGATGGTGTCGCGGACCACGTCCTCGCGATTGTAGATCGTGCCGGTGGTGCCGTAGAGCACGCAATTGTGCGTGTAGTGGGTGTAGATCAGGCCGATGTCGCGCTCGTCCCAGATCTTGTGCGTGCAGCGCACGATGTAGTCGACGATATCGGTGTAGATATCGTCGAAGCCGTCGAGCGACTGGCTGCGTGGACGGTCGGTGGGCGCGAGTTCGGGGTAGTCGCGGCGCTCCACCTGCAGCACCTGCTCCTTCGGCGTGTCGATGCGGGCGATGCGGGCCTTGCCGCCTTTGTCGTTGTCAGCGTCGCTCATGATGGCTCCTTTGCGCAAGACCGGACCGGCATGGCGAGCCATGCCGCAAGTTCGTCGGCGACCCTGCCGGGTCGCTCGAGGGGAAGGTAGTGGCCGGCCCCCGGCACGATGGCGAGGCAGGCCCCAGGGACGGCGTCGGCGATGGCGCGGCTCATCGCTGGTGGACAGGTCCGATCACACGCGCCGCACAGGACCAGCGTTGGAACGTCGATCCGGGCGAGGCGTGGCCGGCTGTCGCTGCGCTCCAGCGTCATGCGTGTCTGCTGCCGATAGGCGCCGGCATCCGTCTCGCGCGCCATCGCCTGCACCAGCGGTCCGTCCGTCGCATCGGCGAACTCGCTTTGCCGCAGCGCCGCGCGGGAAGCGCGCGCTGTGTCGTCCAGCACGCCGGGGTTGCAAGCTATCAGCGCCAGCCGCTCGATCCTTTCGGGCGCCAGCGCGATCATTTCGAGCGCCACGATGGCGCCGAGCGAAAAGCCGCAGAGTGAGATGCGCGACGACGCCTCCGTGAGGAGGCGCTCCGCCATCGCCGTCGTGCTGTCGGCACCGGCGAGCAGAGGCACCCGCGCCAGCACCTGTAGCCGCTCCAGAACGCCGGCGTAGAGCCGGCCGTCACACAGCGTGCCGGGCAGCATCAGCAGCGGCGCCGGCATGGCGTCGACAAATGTTCGCGGAGGCTGCGGACGATGGAGCATGGACCTGATCTTAGCGTCTCGTGACGGCAGCCGCGGCATCGATCGAAACTATGGTGAGCGACGCTCGGCTCGCCGCGCCACATGGCGAAGGCGATCTTCACGCAGAAACTTCTGGCAAATTCTGCATACGTATGCAAGAGGGAATGTGCCGTGGCTCCAGCAGCGGGCCGCAAAGCTATTTCGAGGTTCCCCGATGTCCGATTCTACCCGCGCCCCGAACGGCGTGAGCTATGTCAAAGCCCCGTCGCGCGATCAGGTCAGCGACAACAAGCCGGTCGAGACCCTGGTCGCCGAAATCCTCAAGAACGTGCGCGAGCGCGGCGACGCCGCGGTGCGCGAATATTCCGAGAAGTTCGACAACGCGACGGTGAACGCTTTCGAAGTGACCGATGCTGAGCGGGAAGAGGCGCTGCGCGGGCTCGCGCCGCAGACCCGGCAGGACACCGAATTTGCCATCGCCAATGTGCGCAGATTTGCCGAGGCGCAGCTCGGCACCATCCTGCCGCTGGAGATCGAGACTCTGCCGGGCGTCCATCTGGGCCACCGCGTCATCCCGATCGAGCGGGTCGGGTGCTACGTGCCCGGCGGCCGCTATCCGCTGCTGTCGGCGCCGATCATGACCATCGTGCCGGCCAAGGTCGCCGGCGTCGACGAGGTGATCGCCTGCCTGCCGCCCAATGCCCACAAGGCGATGATCGCCGGCTGCCATTTGAGCGGCGCCGACCGCATCTTCCGGATCGGCGGCGCGCAGGCCATCGCAGCGCTCGCCTACGGCACCGAGAGCGTGCCGGCGGTCAACAAGGTCGTGGGACCGGGCAATGCCTTCGTCAACGAAGCCAAGCGCCAGGTGTTCGGCCCGGTGGGCATCGACCAACTCGCCGGCCCCTCCGAGATTTTCGTCGTCGCCGACCGCACCGGCGATGCCGAGATGATCGCGACGGACCTGCTGGCGCAGGCCGAGCACGATGTGCGCACGCGTGTCGGCCTCATCACCACCGACCGTGCGCTCGCCGAGGCGACACTCAAGGAAGTCGAGCGGCAGCTCGCGACGCTTTCGACCGCCAGCGTCGCCGGCGTGGCATGGAAGGACTACGGCGAGATCGCCGTCTGCCCGGACGAGGCGACAATGATCGCCTATTCCGACTACATCGCCGCGGAGCACCTGCAGGTCCACACCGCCGACCCGCAGGCGATGGCCAAAAAGCTGCGCAATTACGGCTCGCTATTCATCGGCCAGCTCGCGAGCGTGGTCTATTCGGACAAATGCATCGGCACCAATCACACGCTGCCGACCATGGGCGCCGGCCGCTACACCGGCGGCCTCTGGGTCGGCGCCTATGTGAAGATCGCCACCCATCAGTGGATCGACGAGCGAGGCGTGCGCGCCGTGGCGCCGCCGGCGGCGCGCCAGAGCGCCAGCGAGACGCTGGAAGGGCATCGCCATGCGGCGCAGCTTCGCTTGGACCGCCTGCAGGCGTGACGACGTCCCGGGCCAGCCGTCATCGCCGCGTCCGTGGGGATGACACGCGGGCGTCATGCTATTTGATCTGGTCGGCTTCGCGCCAGGCCGCGCGCAGCTTCTCGATGTTGAACCCCGGCGCCCGTGCCGCCTTGAGGATCGGCTGCTCCTTGCGCAGCACGATGTCGATGGCGGCGGGCATTGTCTCAATATGCTCGGCCGGGATCACCACCGCCCCGTGTCGGTCGGCATGGATCAGCTCGTTGGGACGCACGGTCATGCCGAACACCGTGACGGTGCAGTCGAGCTCGGTGACGTGCACGAACGCATGGCTTGGCCCGATGGAGCCGGCGATCACCTGATAGCCCGCATCCAGCATGCCGAGGTCGCGCAGCACGCCGTTCGTCAGCGTGCCGGCGACGCCCAGCCCCTTGTGCTGCGCCACCTGCATCTCGCCCCAGAAGCCGCCGATGCAGCGCGGCCAGTCGGTGTCCTCGATCACGGCGACATTCGGTCCCGCGCCGCCGGCCACGTGCTCGTAATAGGCCATGCGCAGCGCCCGCACCTCGGCTGCCGGCCGCTGCGCCGGCGACGAGGCCCGTATGCGGGCCGTCCGGGCGAAGCCGACGATGGGCGGCAGCGCTGGATCGGCGCAGACCACGGGGGCTTTGGTGAAGCCCTCGGCGGTGCGACCGCCCATCACATGTTCGAGCGCGTTGCAGATGGTCGGCGTATCGTGCCGGCGCAGGATCGCCAGTGTTTCCGGGGTGATGGACATGCTCAGCTCAGCTTCAGGCGGTCGTTGACGAGATTGGTGCCGTCGCGCAGCGATTTGAGCTTCAGCCAGACGATGTCGGGGTCGACCGTGCCGAAGCCGGCAAAGGTCGAAAAGCCGCAATCGGTGCCGGCGATCACACGGTCGGGGCCGACGATGTTGACGAAGTTCATCAGTCGCTCGGCGATGAGTTCCGGATGCTCCACGAAATTGGTGGTCGAGTCGAGCATGCCGGGGATCAGCACGTAGTCATCCGGCAGCTCGACCGATTTCCAGTCGATCCACTCATGCGCGTGGCGCGGGTTCATCGCCTCGAACAGCAGCGCCCGCGGTTTGGCCTTGAGGATGGCCGGCAGCACCGTCTTGAGCGCGATGTCGCAATTGTGCGGGCCTTCGTAATTGCCCCAGCAGACATGCATGCGCACCTTGTCGCCCGGGATGTTGCGCAGCGCATGGTTGAGCACCTCGATGTGGCGCTCGGCGCGGCGGACGAAGCCGGCGTCGTCGAGCTCCTTGTACATCATGTGCCGGCCGAGCCCAAGATCGGGACTGTCGAGCTGGAGGATCAATCCGGCGGCGACGATGCCCTCATATTCGGCACGCATGGCTTCGGCGACGGCTTCGAGATAGTCGTCTTGCGTCGTGTAGAACTCGTTGGGCTGAAACAGCGCGATGACCCCCGGTGTCGCCGAGTTCATGAAGCCCTTG
This sequence comes from Devosia sp. 67-54, assembly GCF_001899075.1. Lineage (GTDB taxonomy): Bacteria > Pseudomonadota > Alphaproteobacteria > Rhizobiales > Devosiaceae > Devosia_A. The sequence continues at coordinate 529,529 of NZ_MKVA01000011.1, forward strand.
GCATAGCCGCTGCTTTTGAGCGCCGACTGGAAATTGTCGATGTCCTCGCGCAGCGGCTGTAGCGTCTTGACGGCGATTTCGCCGATGCATTTGGGGCGCCGGTAGGTCGGCGTGCCGCCGCCCTTGGCCTGCCGCTCGAGAAAGCCGGGCACCTGTTCGAGGTCCTGCGGTGGCCGGCGTGCGCTGTCGCCGGCAAAGCCTGTGAGGCGATCCTTGATGTAGGTGGCGTAGGAGATCTTGCTCATCTCGCCGTCGGACGGCAGGTCGACGCCCGCCGCCTTTTGCCGTGCCACGATATCGGCGACGGCCTCGCCGACGATGCGGTTGAAGCCGGCTTCATCGATGGGCACACCGGCCTCGCGCGCGAACACGAGGTCGGTGATCTGTTTGCTGCGGGGCAGGGACCCCACATGCGTTGTCAGGATACGTGCCATTATTCGGCCGCCACGCGGCGTTCGGCGAAGGCCGGGGCGGCGGGCGCCGACGCACCGCGCACCACGAAGGCGATCGCGTCGGCGGAGGCGGGGTTGCGATAGGCGTGCATCAGTCCCACCGGCACCGTCAGCGTGTCGCCGGCGCCCATCACCAGCCGGCCGCCGTCCCACGAGAATTCGAGCGTGCCCGACTGCATGAAGATCACTTCCTGCTCGGCGCGCGAATGCATCGGGATGCTGGCGCCGGTCTCGAGCTTCAGGCGGCGCAGGGCAAAGCCGTGGTCCCAATGGCCGATGATCGGGCCGGCCTTGAAGCCGTCCCGGGAGTCGATGTCGCCGATCACCGCGTCTTCCTCAACGCCGGGCCCGGCGAGAGGCGAGTTCGGGTTGCCCGTCATGGCCGCCGCCTTGAGGGCATATTTGCTGAGCTCGCTCATCGGGGGCGTCGCCAGCTCCTTGAGCTTGGCGGCATCGGGCGGCTGCTCCATCTCGGCGCCCTCCGGCACCGTTTCGCCCAGCGTCGTGTCGATCAGCTTGCCGCCCTTCAGCAGCTTCAGGCCGAAATCCTCGGCCATCTTGAACACCGACGGCGCCCAGACCACCTTGCCTGGATCGTCATGGCCAAGCACGACGGCGAGAAATCCCGTGCCTTCGTCGCGCTTTTCGAAGCCGCGGAACATGTGCGTCGGCACGCTCGCGACGTCGCCAGGTTCGACGTCGAGATAACCCTCGTCCTTGTTGGCGCCGAAGACGAAGCGCCACTTGCCGGTGTGCACCAGGAAGGTCTCGGCGGTCAGATGCGAGTGCTGCGAATTGGTGCAGCCGAAGGGTTGCCGCGCCGCACCGAAATTGAAGCCGTGTGCCTCGGGAATATGCACCACCTGCGCCGGGTTCTCGGAAACGCCCGGCCCGATGATGGTGAAATTCTCCTTGCGATCGGACCCGGGCGTGCGCGCATCGATGAAGGCGTTGCGCAGCCCCTTGAGGTCGGCGTAGCGGACCAGCCGCTTTTCCATCGCCTCCTGCGTCCATTTGCTCATGTCGAAACTCCTTTCACAGCCTTTGCATTCGTATGCACAGCGCGCGCTGCCCAAAGCCGATCGGCTCAGCGCGTGGCGGCAGATTTGTAGAATTTCACTCCATCGCGCTCGACGATGCCTGTCTTGGGCAGGCGGGCGGAGGTGCGCACGATGAGCTCGCCCGGGATGACCCGGTGCTGCGGCTCGATCTCGCCGGAGGCGATCTGGTCCATCAGGATGTCGACGGTCGCTTCCGCCATCGGCATGATCGGCTGCGTCACCGAGGTGATGCCGTAGCTTGGCCAGCGGGCCGGGCCGACATCGTCATAGCCCACGATCGACAGGTCCTTGGGAATCGTGAGGCCGAATTCGTAGCGGGCGACGTCCATCACGGCGACGGCCATATGGTCGTTGGCGACGAAGATCGCCTGCGGGCGTTTGGGCAGCGACAGCAGCTCCCGAGCCGCCGCTTCGGCGTCGGCGCGGTTGTAATTGCCGGTCCTGACCTCGATCTTGCTGAAGCCGCCGGCCTTCAGGCCCTCGCGGAAGCCGATGAGCCGATCGCGATTGGTCGACGAGTTCTCCAGCCCCGAAATGTAGCCGAAGCTCTTGTGCCCGCCGGCGATGAGAAATTCGGCAAGCAGCCGCCCGCCTTCGCGGTTGCGTGTCGTGACCGACGAAGCCGCGGCCTTCTCTGTTGTGCGATTGAACAGCACCACTGGAATGCCCGCGACGGTGCATTCTTCCGACAGCTGCGAACTCAGCGAGGTCGAGGCAAGGATGATGCCATCGACCCGGTACTGCATCAGTTGGTCGAACACCGGATCGGAATCGCGGTCCATGAAGCCGGTGAACAGCAGCACATGGTAGTTCTCGGCGGCGAGGCGGCGGCCGAGTTCCTCCAGCACGTCCGGGTAGAACAGATTTTCGAGATACGCCATCACCACCGCGATGATGCGCGAGCGCGAGGTGATCAGCGAGCGAGCGATGGCATTGGGGCGGTAGCCCAGCTCCTTGGCGGCAGCCAGCACCTTGGCGCGCGTCTTCGGTGAAATAGAGGCGCCGGGCGTGAAGGTGCGCGACACCGCCGACTGCGACACGCCAGCATGCTCGGCAACCTGCGACGAGGTCACGGAAGGCTTCTTGGTGATTATTCCGCCGTCCATCCGCCATCCACCACCAGAGCTGAGCCGGTCATCAAGCTGGCCGCATCCGACGCCAGGAACACCACCGGCCCCATGATGTCTTCGAGCCGGCCGATCCGCCCAAGCTTGATCTTCGACAGCACCCACGATTTGAACCCCGGGTCCGCGAGGCTTCTGCTCGCGAGTTCGGTGTCGATGAACGTGGGACAGATACTGTTGACACGAATATTGTGGACCGCGAGGTCGATCGCCATCGCTTTGGTGAGGCCTTCAACAGCAAACTTGCTGGCCGAATAGACCGCTCGGTCGGGGCCGCCGACCTGGCCCATCTGCGACGAGATGTTGATGATCGAGCCAGGCCGGCCCTGCGCCACGAGCCGCGTGGCGACCGCTTGGCTCGCAAACAGCGTGGCGCCGACATTGACGTCCATCACCGCATGATAGTCGCGAGGTGTCACTGCGAGGATCGGAGCGTGGCGCGCCGCGCCCGCGCTGTTGACCAGGACGTCGAACGGCTCGCCGCGATCGACCAGTGCCCCCACGGCGTCGAAATCGGTGACATCGAGCGCCTCGCCGTCTGCTGCGTAGCCGGCCGCCCGGAGTGCCGCAACTACCGCGCCCACATCCGAGCTGCTGCGCGCGACAATCGTAACGACCGCGCCGGCCGCCGCCAGGGCGGTCGCCGCCGCAAGGCCGATGCCGCGCGAGCCGCCCGTGACCAGGGCACGCTTGCCGTCGACCCTGAGGCTAGGTGTGCGCGGCAGGTCCATCGTTCATTCGGCGGCTGCCCGCGGGCCAGCCGCGGTGGCATAGGGGATGTTGCGGCCGCCATAGCGGCGGACGCGAATATTGGCCTGCTCGGCGTGTCCGACGAAGCCTTCGAGCATGCACAGCCGCGAGCAGTATTCGCCCACCATCGCCGACGCTTCGTCGGTCTCGACCATCTGCCAGGTGCAGGTCTTGATGAATTTCCCCACCCACAGGCCGCCGGTGTAGCGCGCCGCCTTCTGCGTCGGCAGTGTGTGGTTGGTGCCGATCACCTTGTCGCCGAACGCCACATTCGTGCGTGGCCCGAGGAACAATGCGCCAAAATTGGTGAGATGGTCGCGGAACCACAGGTCGCGATCGGTCATCACCTGCACATGCTCGCTGGCGATGCGGTCGGCTTCGGCCAGCATCTCCTCATAGCTGTCGCAGACTATGATCTCGCCGAAATCGGTCCATGACCGGCGGGCCGTCTCGCCGGTGGGCAATATGTCGAGCAGGCGCTCGATCTGCGCCATCGTCTCGCGAGCGAGCTTTTCGGAATTGGTGACAAGGATGGCGGGCGAGGTCGGGCCGTGCTCGGCTTGACCGAGCAGGTCCGTGGCGCAGAGCTCGCCGTCTACCGTCTCGTCGGCGATCAGCAGCGTTTCGGTGGGACCGGCGAAGAGGTCGATGCCGACCCGGCCATAGAGCTGGCGCTTGGCTTCGGCGACGAAGGCGTTGCCGGGGCCGACCAGCATGTCGACCGGCGTGATCGACTGCGTCCCGATCGCCATCGCGGCCACCGCCTGGATGCCGCCGAGGACGAGGATCTCGTCGGCGCCCGCCATGTGCTGGGCCGCGACGATGGCCGGCGCCGGCTTGCCATGGAAGGGCGGGGCGGCGGTAATGACGCGGCCGCAGCCGGCGACCTTGGCGGTCAGCACCGACATATGCGCCGAGGCGAGCAGCGGATATTTGCCGCCGGGCACGTAGCAGCCGACCGAGGCGATCGGCACGAGGCGGTGGCCGAGCGTCACCCCTGGCATCGTCTCGACCGACAGCTCGCTCAGCGTCGCCTTCTGCTGCTCGGCGAAATTGCGTACCTGCTGCTGCGCGAAGGCGATATCGGAGAGATCCTGTTCGGACAGTTGCGCCATGCAGGCATCGATCTCGGCTGGCGTCAGGCGGAAATCGTCACGGTCCCAATTGTCGAATTTGCGCGACAGCTCGCGCACGGCCTCGTCGCCGCGCTTTTCGATATCGGCAAGGATGCCCTCGACCGTGACGCGCACCTGCCGGTCCGCCTCCGCCCGCGCCGCCACGTCCTTGCTGCGCTTCAGCCACTTCGCCATTCCGACCGCCTTCCGTTTGGCTCGATCTTGCATACGTATGCAAAGATTGCAAGAGACCTCCCGGTGGTTTCCCTGCAACTGCGCGAATTTAGCGCGGCGGCTGCGGCGGCCGCTGCAAGGCAAAGTCGGTGGCACGTTCGAATGCATCGCCGATCTGGCATAGGCGCGCCTCGCCGAAATGCCGGCCGACGAGTTGCATACCGAGCGGCAGCCCGTCGGCAAATCCCATCGGCAGCACCAGCGCCGGATGTCCGGAAAGGTTGAAGCCGATTGTGCGCATCGGCGTCCACACCGAGCCCTTGCCGAACAGCGCCACGGGCAGAGCGGGCGTCAGTGTGCCGACCGTCACGAGGGCATCGAAACGCGCGAAGATGTCGGTGTCGAGCCGCCGGCGAAACGCCTCGCCAACGCGCTTCGCCTTGGCATATTCGGCCGCGGTGACAACGGCGCCGGCGACGAGGCTCTGATAGGTCTTGCGGCCGTACCCCTCGGGTCGCGCGGCGAGGTCGCCGGCATGGGCGTCGAAGCTTTCCTTGTGCAGCACCGCCGCTGCCGCGACCTCGATCGCGCTGTATTCGGGCAGCGTCACCTGCTCGATGCTGGTGCCCAGTTGCGAGAGCGTCGACACGGCGGCGTCCATCGCCGCGACCACCTCGGCGGTCGCTTGCGGGTCGCGCGCGAACCAGTCGCGAGCATAGGCGATGCGCAGCCCGGCAATCGGCTGGCCGAGCAGGGCCGACGCCGCCTCGGCGCCGCTCCGCCCGCTGATGACGTCGAGCGTCAGCGCCGCCTCGGCGGTCGTCGCGCTCATCGGCCCCACATGATCCATCGACGGGGACATCGCCAGCACGCCCGCGGTCGGCACCAGGCCATGGGTTGGCTTGAGGCCGACCACGCCGCAATAGGCGGCCGGGCCGCGCACCGAGCCGCCGGTATCGGTGCCGATGCTGGTGCGCAGCAGGCCGCCGGCAACTGCCGCCGCGCAGCCCGACGACGAGCCGCCGGTGATGTGCTCGAGGCTCCACGGATTGCGGGCGGGCGGATAGAGCGTGTCGAAGGCCGGTCCGACCGTGCCCCATTCATAGGTCGCGAGCTTGCCCAGGATCACCGCCCCGCCGTCGATCAAGCGGGTGACGACCGCGGCGTCCTGCGCCGCGACCCGGCCGGCGCGACCACGTGATCCGGCAGTGGTCGCGAGGCTCTCGACATCGATCATGTCCTTTATGCCGACCGGGATACCGTGCAGTGGCCCGCGATCGTGGCCGGCGGCGAGCTCGGCGTCGGCGCGGAGCGCAGCCGCCAGCGCCCGCTCGGCGTCGACGACATAAAAGCTCCGATAGTCCCGGTCACGCTCGGCGATGCGAGCCAGCGCGGCACGCACCAGATCGACCGAGGTCAATTGGCCGCTGCGGAGGCGCTTGCCGGCTTCGCCGATCGGCAGGTCAGCCGCCGCGCGCGTTTCGTCGACTGCGGCGGTATCGTCCAGCGCCGCGACACCTTCGCTCAGCCAGCGCGCGAGAGCGAAGACGCTGTCGGCTTCGTCCCTGTTGAGCTTGATCCCGCGCGCCGCGAGCGCCGTATCGAACGTCGCCCGGTCGAGGCCGTCGCCATCGGCTCTGGTGTCGGCAATTGGCGTCGCCATCACGTTGCCGCGCCACCGAGGCGCTGGCCCGACTGCCGGTCGAAGACGTGGCAGGCGCGCGCCGGCACCTGCGCCGAAATGGGCGAACCGATCTCGGCGGCAAAATCCTTGCTGGTCTTGATCGACACCAGCTCGCCGCCGACCCGCATCGATACCATCGAGGCTTCGCCAAGCAGCTCCAGGGAATAGATCGGGGCGGTGAGTTGCCCGCCGCTCGGCACGATCTCGGCGTCCTCGGCACGGAAGCCCAGGATCACCGGACCATCAGTCCCGCCGCCGACGCCCTCGATGCGGATGTTCTCGCCGGTGAACACGCCCCCCTGCAGCACACCCGGCACCAGGTTCATGGCCGGCGAGCCGATGAAGCCGGCCACGAACGTGTTGGCCGGCCTGTCGTAGATCTCCTTCGGCGCACCAATCTGCTGCACCACGCCCTTGTTCATCACCACCACGCGGTCGGCCAGCGTCATCGCCTCGATCTGGTCGTGCGTCACATAGATGGTGGTGGTCTTGAGCGTATGGTGCAGATTCTTGATCTGCGCCCGCGTCGACACGCGCAATTTGGCGTCGAGGTTCGAAAGTGGCTCGTCCATCAGAAAGGCATTGGGCTCGCGCACGATGGCGCGCGCCAGCGCCACGCGCTGCCGCTGGCCGCCGGACAGCGCCGCCGGGCGTCGCTCCAGGAAGTCGCTGAGCTCGACCATGTTCGCCGCCTTCATCACCTTGTCATGGTGCAACTCCTTGGGCACCTTGCGCACGCGCAGCGGGAAGCGGATGTTCTCGTACACCGTGAGGTTGGGATAGAGTCCGTAGCTCTGGAACACCATCGAGATGTCGCGGTCCTTGGGCTCGAGCTTGTTGACCATGCGCTCGCCCAGCCAGATCTCGCCGCCGCTCACCTCCTCGAGGCCCGCGATCATGCGCATGGTCGTGGTCTTGCCGCAGCCTGAGGGGCCGAGCAGCACGAGGAATTCCTGGTCGGCGACGTCGAGGTTGATCTGGTCGACCGCGACGAACTTGCCCCAGCGGCGCGACACGTTCTTGAGCTGAATGCGGGCCATGAGCCTATCCCTTTACCGCGCCGGCGGTGAGGCCGCTGACGATCTGCCGCTGGAAGAACAGCACGAGGATGAACAGCGGCACCGTGGCCGAAACCACTGCGGCCACCGCGTACATGACGTTGCCGGACTGATAGATCGAGCTCATGAAGCTCTGGATTTTCGGAATCATGGTCTGGTTGTCCTGGCTGAGCAGCATCGCCGTCACGGCGAAATCGTTGTAGCCGAGCAGAAAGCTGAACAGGCCGGTGGTGATCACGCCCGGCCACATGACCGGGATGACCACCCGGCGGAAGGCTTCGAAGCGCGTGCAGCCATCGACCATGGCGCTCTCGTCGAGGTCCTTGGGGATGCTGAGGAAGAACGAATGCAGCATCCACAGCGTGAAGGGCTGGTTGATGGCGACGAGCACGATGATGGCCGTCGGCAGATAGCCCCAGATGTTGAGCTGGAAGAACGGCAGCAGATAGCCCGACACCAGCGTGATGTGCGGCATGGCGCGGAAGATCAGCGCGATGATGAGGATCCAGAACGAATAGCGCTGCCCGGAGCGGGCGAGGGCGTAGCCGCCCAGCGTGCCGAAGGTCAGCGAGATGATGGTGACGAACACCGTGACCAGCACGGTATTGATGACCGAGCGCCAGAAGTTGTTGGTGACCCACGCGCCGTAATAGCCGGCGCCGGTGAAGCTGGCGCCGGTCTGCTGCTGCGTCGCGGGGCCGGTGATGGCGTTCCACCAGCTCAGCCGCGAGAAGAAATCGGCCTCGACCTTGAACGAGCCCCACACCGTCCATAGGAACGGGAAGGCGGCCGCGATCAGCCAGACGATGATGAAGACGCTCGCGAGGATCGACAGTGGCAGTGGCCGCTTCTGCATTGCAGCGCTCATCTCACGCCCCCTTCCTCGAGAATTCGCGCCAGGTGCGGATCAGCACTGGCGTCAGCAGGATGACGACGCCGATGATCGTCAGCATCGAGGTGGCGGCCGCCGAGCCGAAGAGCTGTGCGTTCTGGCCGTGCAGATCGTCGAAGATCGCCGAGCTGAGCGAGGAGGCGTTGGCCGATGCATTGAAGCCGACGATCGGCTCGAACACGCGGAAATTGTCCATCAGCTGCACCAGCGCGACGAAGGTCGCGAGCGGCGCGAGCGAGGGGATGACGACGAAGTGGATGCGCTCCCAGCGCGATGCGCCGTCGACCATGGCGCTTTCGAGCGTGTCGTGCGGCACCATCTGCAGGCCGGCATAGAACACGACGAAGGAGAACGGGGCGTTGGTCCAGATCCCGTAGACGATCAGCACCACCCAGGTCAGGACCGGCGAGGCTTTGAGGTAAAGGTTGGGGTCGTGGAACAGCGCCTGCAGATTGGCGCCGATGATGCCGTTGGAATCGATCATCCAATAGATGATCAGCGCGCCGACGAGCGGCGTGATGATCATGGGCAGCAGCGACAGGAAGATCGCCGGCCCTTTGACCAGGTGCGGTAGCCCGTTGATGCCCAAAGCGATGAAGAAGCCGAGGATCATCGCCAGCGGCGTGACCAGGATGCAATAGGCCAGCGTGAAGGCCAGCGCCCGATAGAGCGGCAGTGCATAGATGCGGGCGACGATGTCGGCCGGCCCGCTGTTGCTGGCGAGGATCGCACCGATCTCGCCGACCGCCAGATGCGAGCGGTTCAGATAGGTGCCGAGGCCGTTGAAGCGGCCTAGCGGCTCGGCTCGCTGCAGCGCCAGCGTCTTTTCGGCATCGACATGCGTGTCTTTGCTGCACCCGAACGGTCCGCAGCTCTCGACCGTGACCATCACCTTCTCGTGCTCGATATAGAGCGACTGGATGGCGACCGACACGATGGGCAGCGCGATGAACAGCAGCATCGCCAGCGCCGAAGGCAGGATGAACCAGAAGAAAGTTCTGTGCTTCATGCGACGCCCTCGGGAGAAGTCGAACGAAAGGGGCCAGCTTCCGCCGGCCCCCTGCGATGTCGAGACCTTAGTTCAGGAAGCCGCCTTCCTTGGCTGCCGCCGCATAGGCCGCGCCGATGTCGTCGAGCGTCTTCTGGGCATCCTTGGAGCCCTTGAGGAAGTCGCCGATCTCGTTGCTGAGCGCGGTGTGCAGCAGGCCCATATAGGGCAGCATCGGATACGGCTTGGCGTTGCCGTTCGCCGTCGCGATCACGCCGACCGCGGCCGGGCCAGGCTTGAAGCCCTTGATGAGCCAGGGCGCGACGTCGGGATGCTGGGTGGCGACTTCCGGGCGGATGGCGTGCATCATCGCCTGGAAGGAGGCCGTGGCGTCCTCGTCGGAGATATTCTTGGCGATGGAGAAGCCGTCCCACCACAGCGAGGCCGCAGCGATCGAGCCGCCGTTGAAGGTCGGCGCGGCGGCCAGCACGGTCTCGGCGGCGATGTCCTTGGACGGGCTGTCCGGCCCGATTACCGACCCGGCATACGACCCCCAGCCATCCATCATCGCGACCTTGCCTGCGAGATAGGTCGCCTTCATCTCATTGGCGTCGTAGGTGAGGTAGTCTGGCGGCATGTACTGCGTCAGATCCTTCATCATCTGCAGCGTCTTGAGGCCGTTTTCGTTGTTGATCGCGAGCTTGGCCGAGCCTGGCTCGAAGAAGTCGGCACCGGTGCCGAGATAGAGGTTGACGAACTCGGCGCCGAGATCCCAGCCCGGCTTGTCGGCTGCGGCCAACGGATAGTCGAGGATGCCTTTGTCCTTGATCGTCTTGGCGGCGGCGAGCACGTCCTCGTACGATTTCGGCGGCTGTACGCCGGCCTTGTCGAGGATGTCCTTGCGGTAGAACAGATGCTGCGAATTGGCGTCGAAGGCGATGGCAACGGTCTTGCCGTCGACCTTGATCAACTGGTTGGGCTGCAGATCCTGACCGTATTTGGCGATCAGATCGTCGAGCGGCCGGATGAGGTCGCCGTTCAGCAGCGGCGCGATCGAATTGTTGGCGACCATGGCGACGGTGTACTCCGCCGGATTGATGGTCAGCGCCGGAACCTGCAGATCCTTGTGCTGCGTGGTGAGGTTGGCGGTGACGGTCACCTTGTCGCCGGCGCATTCCTTGGCGCCGTCGGCCACGACCTTCAGCACGTCGAAATCGTTGGACAGGATGCGCACCGAACCCGACGCGATGCCGCAATCGGCCGCCAGCGCAGTGCCTCCCAGAAGGGTCAGGACAGCGAGAGAGACGCTCGCCCCCAAAAGGTGTTTCATGTCGTTCTCCTCTATGGCGGATCCCCTGTTCCCGGTCCGCGCAAATGTTGCTTTGCGCAGCGCAAGAGACCGATGACGATCCCCGAAACACCCCTCCCGCGGGAGTTTCCTCGCCCTGCACCATCAAAACCTAGACTGGTTTTGCATACGAATGCAAACTGTTTCTGCATTCGTATGCATTGTGCATCGCAATGCCCCGCTGGCTTCAACCCGCGCTAGGTGTTCGAAAACAATGGCCGGCGTGCCACGGGCCATCCACGGCTATATCGGGCCCGCGGACCGGACCGGGCCGGATGTCGATCTCGATGACGGTAAACGGCCAAATATCTGTTCGGCGGAGGTCAAATGCGCCTATGCGAAGGTCGGCGTGATCTCCTTGCGGAAGCCTCTGCTTCGCGCCTGGCAACGGTCTCTGCAGCTCCAGTCGGAACCCGGACTTGGTGCGAAGCCGGGCCGCCGGCGCGGCCCGGCCTCTTGGCTCAGTCCTTGCGCACCTTTGCCGGCGCCGGCTCGGGGTCGCGCAGCTCGTACCACATGGCGTTGAGGATGCCGAAGCTGCAGGCGAGGCTGACGCCGAGAATCCAGGAGAAATACCACATCGTTCGGTTCCTTCAGTAAGCGTTGGGGTTGCGGTTGAGGCTGGCGGTGGTCACCGTGCCCCGCATCACCCGGTAGACCCAGGCGGTGTAGGCCAAAATGATCGGCAGGAAGACCACGGTGGCGCAGAGCATGATGAAGAGCGTCATCTGGCTCGACGAGGCGTCCCACACCGTGAAGCTCGCCGTGGGATCGACCGACGAGGGCATCAGGAACGGAAAGAGGGACAGGCCCGCCGTCGAGATGATGCCGAAGATGGCAAGGCTGGAGCCGAACAGCCCCAGCATCCTGGCGCGAAGCTCCAGCGCCAGATAGGCGATGACGCTGCCCAGGACGGCGAGGACCGGAGCGACGATGGTCCACGGCATCGCGGCGTAGTTGTTGCGCCAGGCGCCCTGCGCAATCGTCACGGTCTTGCCGAGGGGGTTCGATGGTCCGGCCATGTTCTGGACGCTGGTGACCTGGTAGCCGTTGAGCAGGAACAGCGTCACGATGCCCCCGAGCAGGAAGATCACCAGCGTCGCCGCGGCGGCCCACCTGCCATAGGTGCGGGCGCGTTCGGCGATGTCGCCGCTGGTCCGGGCGGCGATGACGGTCGCGCCCTGCGTGGTGAGCATCGACAGGCTCAACAGGCCGGTGAGCAGCGCAAAGGGCGTGAGCAGGCCGAAGAAATTGCCCTGGTAGCTGGCCCGGAGCGTGTCGTCGAGCTGGTAGGGGACCCCGAGAAACAGGTTGCCGACGGCGACGCCGAAGATCAGCGACGGCACGAAGCCGCCCACGAACAGGGCCCAGTCCCACGCCGTGCGCCAGCGCGGATCGGCGATCTTGCCGCGGAACTTGAAGCCGACCGGCCTCAGGATCAGCGCCAGCAGGATGGCGATCATCGCGAGGTAGAACCCCGAAAAGCTCGCCGCGTAGATCGCCGGCCAGGCCGCGAAGATGGCGCCGCCGCCGAGCACCAGCCAGACCTGGTTGCCTTCCCAGGTGGGCCCCGAAAGATTGAGCACCACGCGGCGCTCCTCGTCGGTGCGGGCAACGAAGGGAAGGAGGGTTCCCATGCCGAGGTCCATGCCGCCCATGACGGCAAAGCCGATGAGCAATATGCCGAGCAGGGCCCACCAGATCAGGCGAAGGGTTTCGTAGTCGAGTGGAATGCTGCTCATTTGGCGGGCTCCAGCTTGGCGGCACCCGTAGCCGGGGCCGGCATGTCTTCATCGAGGTCGAGGACGGATTGCTCGGATGGGCCATGCTTGATGGCGCGAACCATCAGCCAGACCATGATGGCGAGCAGCACGGTGTAGACGAGCACGTAGAAGCTCAGCGAGATCGCGAGGTCCCACACGCTGAGGCCCGAAGCGGCGTAGAAGGTGGGCAGGATGCCCTCCACCACCCAAGGCTGCCGGCCGAGCTCGGCGATGAGCCAGCCGCTTTCGATCGCGAGCCAGGGCAGCGGCAGGGCCCACACCGCGACCCAGAGCCAGGCCCGGCTCGTCTCGAGCCGATGGGTCGAGGCCTTCCAGAACCAGAAGGCGAAGAACGCGATGAAGAAGAAGCCTACGGCCACCATGAGCCGGAAGGTCCAGAACAGCACCCAGACGTCCGGCACCGTGCTCTGCGCGGCCTTGGCGATGTCCTCGCTGGTGGCGTTCTCGACGCCGTTGGGGAACTGCTTGAGCAGCAGCGCGTAGCCCAGATCCTGCTGCGTCTGCTGGAAGGTGGCTCGCGCTGCCTGGTCGGTGGGGTTGGCGTGGATCTGCTGCAGCGCCTTGTAAGCGACGATGCCGTTGGTGATGCGGCCCTCGGCAGCCTTCACCAGATCGTCGATCCCGATGACCGGCTGGTCGAAAGACCGGGTGGCAATCAGGCCGAACACCCACGGAATACGGATCGCGAACTGCTGGCCATCGCCGGTCGGGACGGCGAACAAGGTGAAGGAGGCGGGCGCCTGCTGCGTCTCGTACATGTCCTCCATCGCGGCCAGCTTCATCTTCTGGTGCGCGGTGGTCTCGTAGCCGGACTCGTCGCCGAGCACGACCACCGACAGCGCCGCGGCCAGGCCAAAGCTCGCCGCCACCACCATCGAGCGGATCGCGACATCGCGGTGACGCTTCTGCAGCAGGAACAGCGCACTGACGGCGAGCACGAACACCGCGCCGCTGACATAGCCGGCGCTGACGGTATGCACGAACTTGGCCTGCGCGACCGGATTGAAGATCACGTCGATGAAGTTCGTGACCTCCATGCGCATCGTGTCGGGATTGAATTTTGCGCCGACGGGGTTCTGCATCCAGCCATTGGCGATGAGAATCCAGAGCGCCGAGAAATTGGCGCCGATCGCGACGAGCCATGTCACCGCCAGATGCCCCACCGGCTTCAGCCGATCCCAGCCGAAGAAGAAGAGGCCGATGAACGTCGCCTCGAGGAAGAAGGCCATCAGGCCCTCGATGGCGAGCGGCGCGCCGAAGATGTCGCCGACATAGTGGCTGTAATAGCTCCAGTTCATGCCGAACTGGAACTCCATTACGACGCCGGTGGCGACGCCCATGGCGAAATTGATGCCGAACAGGGTTCCCCAGAACAACGTCGCCTTGCGCCAGACCGGGCGGCCGGTCATGACATAGACGCTCTCCATCACGGCCATCAGGAAGGAGAGGCCGAGGGTGAGGGGAACGAAGATGAAGTGATACATCGCCGTCGCGGCGAACTGCAGCCGCGATAGTTCGACGACGAGGGGATCGACCATGTCGAAGAATCCTTATGCTTGGACCGGCCTCGGGCCGGCCAGGACGTCGATAGGCGCGCGGCGGCCGATCCACCTTGATGTGAGTCAAAGGGGACGGATGGGAGGGCCGGTAGGGTGTCGGAATGACCCCGCCCCCCGCCTCAGCCCATGCGCTGCGCCCCCGCAAATTGCTTGGTCAACTGGGCCGGAGCGGCGGGGTCAGCCAGACGCTCTCCATGACCATGCCGCTGCTCGCCGGCGCGCTGCTGTTGCCGCAGGCATGGCTGCTGGCCCACGTCATCGATCGTGCGGTCGTGGCAGGGGAGGGGCCGCAGCTGCTGTTCGTGCCGCTTGCCGTCATCGCATCGCTGCTGGCCCTTCGCATCGCGCTCGCGCTTGTCGGCGACGTGGCGGGGATCAAGGCTGGCGAGGCGGGCAAGGCCCGACTGCGCGAGACGCTCATCGGCGATATGCTCGGCCGGTCGCCGAGCTGGACCGCAGAGCGCGCGAGCGGCGCCCTCGCGACCGCCGTCATCGAACACGTCGAGGCGATGGACGGCTACCTGACGCGCTATCTGCCGGCGATGGCGCAGGCGGCGCTGTTGCCTCTGGCTTTTGCCGTGGTGATTCTGCCGATCGACTGGATGGCGGCGCTGCTGCTGCTGGTCGCGGCTCCGCTGATCCCGGTGTTCATGGCTCTGGCCGGCTGGGGCGCGCAGGCCGCGAGCGAGCGCCAGGCCACCGCATTGAGCCGGCTCAGCGGCTACTTCGCCGACCGCCTGCGCGGCATCACGACGCTCAAGCTCTTTGGCCGCGAAGCGGCCGAGACCGACGGCGTGGAACGTGCGAGCGAGGCGCTTCGAATCCGCACCATGCGCGTGATGCGCATTGCCTTCCTGAGCTCGGCCGTGCTGGAGTTTTTTGCCGCGCTGGGCGTTGCGGGGGTGGCGCTCTATGTCGGCCTGACGTTCCTGCATCTCGTCAACTTGCGGAGTGCGCCGCTGTCGCTCGAGGCCGGGTTGTTCTGCCTGCTGATGGCGCCGGAGGTGTTCGCGCCGTTGCGCACCCTTGCTGCCCACTACCATGACCAGGCTGCGGCGAAGGCGGCGCTGGCGGAGCTGCAGAAGCTGTTCGGCGAGGTGCCGGCCCTCCAATCGCAGACTGCCCCGCACCGAGCGCCCGACCCGAATTTCGAGGTCGTCCCGGCTGCCGTCACCCTGTCGGCGGTGCGCGTTGCGTCGCCGACCGGCGCGACGGTCATCGAGGATCTCGATCTGGTCGTGAAGCCGGGCGAGCACGTGGCCATCCTGGGGCCGAGCGGCTCGGGAAAGTCCACCTTGCTCTCGGTGATCGCGGGGCTCGCGCCCTACGAGGGATCGATCCGGCTCGACGGACGTGAACTGCGCGAAATCGAGCCGCAGGTGCTGCGGCGCAGTATCGGCGCCTTGGGCCAGCGGCCAACGATCTTTGCGGCCTCGATGGCGGAGAATATCCGGCTGGGACGACCGCAGGCATGCCCGACCTCGGTGCTGAGGGCGGCCGATCGAGCGCGAGTAACGGAGTTTGCCGGCGGGTTGCCGCAAGGTCTCGATACGCTGCTGGGCGACGGTGGCATCGGACTGTCGGGAGGCGAACTGCAGCGGGTCGCCCTGGCGCGGATCTACCTGCTCGAGCGCGGTCTGCTGCTGCTCGACGAGCCGACGTCGCATCTCGACGTTCTCACCGAGGCGCGCGTGCTCGATGGCCTCTGCGATTTCGCACGTGGCCGCACGATGATCGTCTTCACCCACTCGCTTGCCGTGGCGGCGCGCATGGATCGCTGCTACCGGCTCGCGCAGGGACACCTGCTGGCGACGCCGCGGCCGGCGGCCGAATGGCCGGCGCAGCGAGGTGCCGCATGAAGGCGCTCGCCTATGTGTTGCCGCTCGTCGGACGGCTGCGCGGTCCGTTGCTGCTGACGCTGGGGCTGTCCCTCGTCACCCTGGCGGCGGGCGTGGCGCTGCTCGGCATCTCCGGCTGGTTCCTGACCGCTGCCGCCATCACCACGGCGGGGGTGGCCTTCAATCTGTTTGCGCCATCGGCGGGCGTGCGTGGCCTGTCCTTTGTGCGCATCCTGTCGCGCTACGGCGAAAAGGTGACGGGACACGACGCGACCCTGCGGCTGCTGTCGAGCCTCAGGCGATCGACCTTCGCCGGCCTGTTCCGGCTCGTTCCCGTCAGCCGCCTGTTCGGCCGCGGCGATCTGGTCAGCCGGCTGGTCGCCGATCTCGATGCGCTCGACAGCATCTTCCTGGTCGGACTTGGTCCGCTTGCGACGGCGGTCATGGCCGGAACCGGAATGACGGTGCTGCTTGCGTTCACCCTGCCAGCCGCGGCTGCGGTCTACGCTGTCGGGTTTGCCGTCGCGACCGTGGGCGTGCCGGTCCTGCTGGTCGTCGCGTCGCGGCGCGCAGGAGCCGAGATCGTCGCGTCGTCAGCCGCGCTCAGAAGCGCGATCCTCGACGGTATCGAGGGACACCAGGACCTCGTCCTGTTCGATGCGGTCGGCCGGGCGCGGGAGAGCGCCGAGCGCTGCGCCGGCCGGCTGTCGGCAGCCAAGGCGCGATTGGGTCGGATGACGGCGTGGGCATCGGCTGCGGTTCAAGCCCTTTCGGGGATGGTTCTGGTCGCCACGCTCGCCTGTGGCCTGAGTGCAGTAAATGGCCGGGCGATCGATGGGCCTCTGATGGTGGGACTCGTGCTCGCCGTGGTCGCGAGTTTCGAGGCGTCGGCCGTGGTGGTGCGGAGCGCGCGCGGGATCGCGGCGGCGGCAGCCGCCGCCGATCGCCTGTCGGCGCTTGCCGGGATGCCGTCCTCGATCGTCGAGCCGGCCGATCCGAAGGCGCTTCCTCCGGGCGGCACCGTCGGTTTCGAGGATGTCCGATTCTCCTACCGTGATGGTGCGGCCGTGCTCGACGGCGTGAGCTTTCATGTCGCGGAGGGTGAATGCGTGGCCATCAAGGGGCCGAGCGGGGTAGGCAAGTCGACCATCGCGCAGCTGCTGGTGCGGCTGATCGATCCGGCGGCGGGCCGGGTGATGATCAATGGCCGTGACGTGCGCGAAGTTGGCAGCGCCGCGCTGCGGCAGCGCGTCGCGCTGATGACGCAGGATGCACCGGTCTTCAACGCCACCGTTCGGAACAATCTGCTGATCGGACGCCCCGACGCCGCCGACGAGGCCCTGTGGGTCGTGCTCGATCTCGTCGGGATGAAGGACGTTGTGTCGCATCTCGCGGCCGGGCTCGACACCGTGCTCGGCGAAGGCGGGCGTACGCTGTCGGCCGGGCAGGCCCGGCGCATCTGCCTTGCCCGCACGCTGCTGTCGCCGGCATCGATTATCGTCCTCGACGAGCCCACCGCCGGATTGGACGTCGACGCCGAGCGCGCGTTTCTGGAGGATGTGCCGAGTGCAGTTGCCGGCCGGACGATGATCGTGATCACCCACGCCGAGCTTCCTCCGGCGTTCGGCCGGGTGCTCGAGCTCAGAGCCGGTTGCATCGCCGCGAACGACGCCTGAGGCTTGGCCGGGCCCACATTCCGGCAAGGCCGGGCGACGCCGGCGATGCACCCGCGCCGATTTTGTTGCGAACCGCCTCCGTTAAAGGCATGAACGTCGCCCGGAGGTTTCATGTCGCTTTCCGTCTCGGTCGTCGTTCGATCTACAATCGTCATGCTCGTCCTGGGCTTTCTGGCGCTGGCTGGGATCGTCGGAACAACCTTGTGGCTCGTCGAGCAGAACCGGGCCTGGTTCGAGCAGACGACCGACAGCCGCGAAATCCGCTCGGCGGCCATCGCCCTCAGAAGTGCCCTGCAGGATGCCGAGACCGGCCAGCGCGGCTATCTCCTCACCGGCGAGCAGCGCTATCTCGAACCCTACGAACGCAGCGTGGGTCAGATTCCCGCCCTGATCGATCGCCTGGCGACGGTCTTTGCGCCGTTTCCGGAGCAGGCGCGGGCCATCGCCAAGATGCGCACCGCCGTCGCCGGAAAGCTCGAGGAATTGTCCCGCACGATCGAGCTCGTGCGCGACGGACACCGGGACGAGGCCGTCGCGATCGTCCTCACCGACGAGGGCAAGGTGGCGATGGACGAGGCCCGCGCGCTTTTCGACCAGCTCATCGATGTCGCCGACCAGCGGATTGACGACGGCGTGGTCAACCAGGCCAACGCCGCCGATGCTCTGCGCTGGGTCACGATCGTCGGAGCGTTCGTCATCGTTGCCGTCGCCGCCGGCGCCATCTGGATGGCGATGACCTATACGCGCGAACTTTCCGCTGCGCGGCAGGAGGTCGTGCTGGCCAATGCCGGTCTCGAGGAGCGCGTCCGCGAACGTACCGCCGATCTCGGCCGGGCAAACGACGAGATACAGCGCTTTGCGTACATTGTGACGCACGACCTGCGCGCGCCGCTGGTGAACATCATGGGCTTCACCAGCGAGCTCGAGACCAGCGTCGGCGAGCTCGAGCGATATATCGCCGCGAGAGGCAGCGACGACGACGATCCCGAGCTGCGCGCGGCACGCGTGGCGGCGACCGAGGACCTGCCGGAAGCTATCGGATTCATCCGCGCCGCAACGCGCAAGATGGATGGATTGATCAACGCCATCCTCAGGATCTCGCGCGAGGGCAGGCGGCAGTTGAAGCCGGACACGCTGGACGTAAAGGCGATCGCGGAGGCCGCCGTCGCGAGCGTCCAGCATCAGATCGTCGAAGGCGGCGGTGCCGCCGTCATCGATGCCACGGTGCGCACGGTCGTCTCGGATCGGCTGTCCCTGGAACAGGCGCTGGGGAATTTGCTCGACAACGCCATCAAATACCGCGACCCCAACCGGCCGCTGCAGATCGCGTTGCGTGCCGCGGCAGTTCCCGGCAACCGCGTCGCCATCGACGTGGAAGACAATGGCAGGGGCATCTCCCCCGCGGATCACGAACGCGTATTCGAGCTTTTTCGGCGGGCGGGGTCGCTCAATCAGCCGGGGGAAGGTATTGGACTGGCCTATGTCCGAACCATCGCGCGCAGTCTGGGCGGTGACGTGACGCTGCGCTCGGAACTGGGCAAGGGATCGACATTCACAATCACGCTGCCGCGCGACCTGCGCCGGCATCTGGAGGCGAAAAGCACATGAGCGACGGAAAGCCGGTCACCATTATCATGGTGGAAGACGACGAGGGACACGCCAGACTGATCGAAAAGAACATCCGCCGGGCCGGGGTGGCCAACGAGATCGTTCCGTTCAGCAATGGCGCCGACGCGCTGACCTACCTGCTCGGCCCGGACGGGTCCGGATTGGCGAGCAAGGGACGACAGCTTCTCGTTCTGCTCGATCTCAACCTGCCGGACATGACGGGCGTCGATATCCTCGAAAAGGTGAAGGCCAACGAGCACACGCGCCGCTCTCCGGTGGTGGTCCTCACCACCACCGACGACCAGCGGGAGATCCAGCGCTGCTACGACCTGGGCGCCAACGTCTACATCACCAAGCCGGTGGACTATGATGGCTTCGCCAATGCCATCCGCCAGCTTGGGCTCTTCTTCTCCGTGATGCAGGTTCCCGAGACCGACTGAGTCATGCCGAACCACGTTCCGCTCGTTTTGTACATCGACGACGATCCCGGGATTGCGCGCCTCGTCGGGAAAGTGGTCCGCCGCCACGACTTTGCGTTCGAACACTGCCTGACGGGTCGAGACGGGCTGGAGCGCATCCGCGCGGGCGGTGTGGATGTCCTGATCCTCGATCACCATCTTGCGGCCGAGACCGGCCTCGACGTGCTGAACGCCATGCAGGATATCGCGGACCGTCCGGCGGTGGTCTACCTGACGGCAACGGCCGACACCGCCGTCGCCGTCGCCGCGCTCAAGGCGGGCGCCACCGACTATCTGCTGAAATCGGTGGACGACGATTTCTTCGAGCTGCTGGGCTCGGCCGTCGAGAACGCGGTGAGCATCATCCGGCTCAGCCGCGCGAAGTCTCTCGCCGAGCAGGAGATGCGTATCGCGCGAGAGCGCGCGGAAACGCTGCTGGGCGAGATGAACCATCGCGTCGCCAACAGTCTTGCGCTGGTGGCCTCCCTCGCGAGGCTGCAGGCGGGCGCGTCGAAGACCGAGGAGACGCGGGCCGCCCTCGCCGAGACCCAGGCCCGCATCCAGGCGATCGCCGGGGTGCACCGCCACCTCTACACCCGCGGGGATGCCCAATCCGTCCGGATGGACGACTACGTTTCGAGCCTGCTCGGCGAGATGAACGGATCGGCCGTCGCCGACGGGGCGACGGCAAGCATCGTGGTGCATGCAGCGCCGATATCGATCTCGACCAAGACCGCCGTCTCGCTTGGCGTCATCCTCACCGAACTCGTCACCAACGCGCTCAAATATGCCTACCGCGACCGGCCGCCCGGCGAGATACGCGTTGTGCTTCAGAGCGACGGAGCCCAGGCGGTGCTGCGGGTGGAGGACGACGGGGTCGGCTACGACGGGTCCGGGCCGCCTTTGGGGACAGGCCTCGGCAGCCGGATCGTCAAGGCCATGGTGCAGACCATCGGCGGACACCTCGACTACGGCTCGGCCGGTCAGGGGACCGTGGTGTCGGTGACCTTTCCGACTGGCGATCGATAGTCTGGGCCGACTGCGCGGCCCGACGGGCCGATCACCCCGGCCAGTGGAACGTCTTCACCGCGCCGACGAACGCCTTGGTTGCCGGGCTGAAGGGGCGGCCCGGGGCGCTGACCAGCGAAATGGTCCGTGCGACTTCCGGCTCGACCAGCGGCCGCTGCAGCAGGTCGAGCGAGGTCACTGCGCATTCGGGCATGAAGGCAAACCCCAGGCGAGCCAGGACCATCGCCTGGATCCAGTCCTCGCGCTCCGAGCGGAACCGCGCATAAAGGCTGATGCCGCGGTCGCGGCAGACCTCCATCACCATCTCGCGCATCTCGCATGACAGCCGGTCGACATAGGGCTCGTCCGACAGGTCGCCGAGACGGATGGCGTCCCGCGCCGCGAGGCGATGCTCCGGCGGCAGGATCACCACATAGCGCTCCCGATAGAGGGCATGGACATTGAAGGCGGCGCCGAAGCCGTCCATCGCGTTCAGGATCGCCAGGTCGAGCTCGCCGCGTTCCAGCTTGAGCTTGAGCTCGGCGGCGCTCGCTTCGGTGACGGCCACCTCGATCCCTTCGTACTCTCCCTGAAAGCTCGCAAGGAACCGCGACAGCCGCACCGGGCCGATCGTCGACATCACGCCCACCCGGACGGGCACGTTGTTGAGCAGCCTGAAATTGTCGGCCATCAGCCGCGTCGCCTCGGCTTCGTGGGCGATGTGCTGCAGGTGCGGCAGCAGCGAGCGGCCGAAATCGCTGAGCAGGATGCGTTTGCCTTCGCGATGGAAGATGGGCGCCCCCAGCTCGCTTTCGATCGCCTTGATCGCCTTGGTCAGGGCCGGCTGCGAGACATTGCAGGCGGCCGCCGCCCGCGTGAAGTTGAGCTCGCGTACCGCTGCCAGAACATATCTGATCTGGAACATTTCCATCGAACATTCCCCCGTGTTCGCCAAGGCAACGACACTAGCACGTCCGACCATAACTGGCGGTTTTCAATCAATCACCAAACGCTTGTTTCCCTTCGAGTGACGCTGGCGCTTCTTCTACGGCCGGAAGCGGTACGAGGAACCGCGATTACCGAGGGGCTCGAAATGCAGCATCGATACATCGTCATGGCGGCCGCGTTGTTCTCGCTCGCGGCCGGCCCGGCCACGGCGGCCAGTTTCCTGGTCCACATTCACACCGGACCGGACAATCCCACCGAGGCCGCCCTGGGCTTCCTGGTCGCCATGACCGCGCAGAAGGACGGCAACACCGTCACCATGTTCCTGGCCGGCGACGGGGCGTCACTCATCACCGACGCCGCGCTGTCGAGCGTCGTGGGCAAGGGCACCGGCAAGCTGCGGGACAGCTTCGATGCGCTGAGCAAGGGCGGCGCGCGCATCTACATCTCCGGCAACTCGGCCAAGACGCGCAATATCACCGACGCCGACCTGGTGGGAAAGCCTGCCGAGTTCGCAACGCCGGACAAGCTGGTGGAACTGGCCGCGGCGGCCGACGTGGTCCTGAGCTACTGAGTGCCGGCGGTGCCGGCCACGACATCACTCGCCGCTGAAGGGAGATCAGGTCATGGGCGTATTCATGGTAGAGCGCAATCTCAAGGGCATTTCGATGGAGGCGCTGGCCGCCGCGCAGCAGGCGGCGATCGCGCAGGGCCGGAAGATGACGGCGGAGGGCACGCCGATCCGCTACATCCGCTCGACCTTCACGCCCGCCGACGGAAGCTGCATGTGCCTGTTCGACGCGAGCGACGTCGCCGACGTCACCCGGCTCAACAATGAGGCCAGGCTTCCCTACTACCGCGTTGTCGAGGCACTCGACCTCACGCCTTGAGGCATGCGGCCGGCGGCCGGCATTCGGCCGCCGGACCTCGCGCGGCCGGCCTCAGAGAGGAATCGGCTTGCCCGAATATTCCTCTTCGAGGGTGACGGCGACGTCGCCGTTCGCCGACAGGCGGACCGTGTTGCCCTCGACGCCGGCAACGAAACCGAGCTCGACATAGTGGGAATGCCCGCGATGCTCGCCGAAGCTGTCGCTCTTCTTGAGCCGGATGCGCTTCGCGTCGACGCTGTCGACCGTGCCGACGTGCACGCCGTCCGCGCCGATGACGTCCATGTCCTTTTTGATCTCGTCGCTCATGAAAGTTCTCCTTCGTTTGGATAACCGGGCACTGCGAGATTGTAGTTCGCGTGAGCCTAGACCCTATCGCCCTCCGCGACGAGAGGGACGCGGCAACGACATCGTGAGCGACATTGCCCGCCCGCCTGCCGCGGCCTCGTGGTCTCCTACGGCAGGTCGCGCTGGTCGACGTCGCGGACAGGCTGGCCGGCCATGGTCTGGCCCACCTGCCGGAGCGCCCAGCGCATGCCGTTGAGCTGATCGACCAGGTGCAGGATGACGTCGATGCCGGCTTCGTTCGCCCCGATGTTGTCCCTGAGTTCGATGATGAGGCGCGCCCGGGCGGCATCCAGCTCGGAAAATGCCGGGCCCGCGGCCGTCTGCTCCGGGATGAGCCAGCTGTGCTCCAGCCAGAGCTCCAGCGTCTCGCCTTCGATGCCGGACGACAGGAGGAACTCGCGTTTGGTGAGCTTCACGAGGCATTCTCCTCTCTGGGGTTGAACTGCTTGCCTTTCGGCCAGCCGGACACGAAGGCGGTGAGTTCGGGATCTTCGCCGCGCGGCAGGACGATCTTCAGCCGCACCAGCTCGTCGCCGTGCCCGCCGCCCCGGCGTGGCGCGCCTTTGCCCTTCAGTCGCAGCGTCGTTCCGGTGTTGGACCCCTTGGGCACCGACATGGTGACATCCCCGGTCGGCGTGGGCACCCGAACCTTGCCGCCGAGCACTGCTTCGGACAGGGACACCGGCAGCTCGAGCAGGATGTCGTCGCCGTCTCGGGTGAACCGTGGATCGGGCAGGACGTCGATCTGGATCAGGGCATCGCCCGGTCCGCCCTCGCCGATGCCCGGCGCCCCCTTGCCCCGCAGGCGGATGGTCTGCCCGTCGACGAGGCCGGCCGGTATTTTTACCTCCAGCGTGCCCCCGTCGGGAAGCGTCAGCCGCTTGCTGGCGCCGGCGATGGAGTCGCTGAAATCTATCGCCAGGCGATAATGCAGATCGTCCCCGCGCCGATTGGCGCGGCTCCGCTGACTGCGTCTGAACAGCTCGGCGAAGGGATCGTCGCCCTCTGCAAAATCTCCAAACCCGCTGGTGTCGGCGTAGGGATGGTTCTGGTCGGCGGATGCATAGTCGCGATAGTAGCGCTGCTGCGGCTTTTCGGCGCCGGACGCATCGATCTCCCCGTTGTCGAAGCGCTTCCTTTTCTCTGCGTCGCTGAGCAGATCGTAGGCCGCGGCGACTTCTTTGAACCGCTCCTCGGCCGTTTTGTCGCCGGGGTTGAGATCGGGATGGAGCTTCTTGGCGAGCGTCCTGTAGGCGCTCTGGATCGCCGACACCGAGGCCGTTGGCGGCACGCCGAGAACTTCGTATGGGGACTTCAAGGCTCGCTCCGAAAGCTGCGCGTCCAGCCTGCGCGGACGCGCCATGGCGGGTCCGAACAGCGTAATCTTTCTTTATCGTCGTCGTCGACCCAGGTCGACCGGCTACCTCGGCGCCCTCGACATTTTCGCGGATTCGCGGGGATTTCCCCGTCATTCGCCTTGCATCACTGCGGCCCCTGCGTGCGGATGGGTGGTCGCGACACGCGAGGAGGGCATCCGGTGGCGCTTGCTTTGTCGTTGGCGCTGGCGGCGATCCAACTGCTGATCGTCGTCCGCCTGCTCCTCAATGCGGACATGGGCGCCGACGCGCGGCTTGCCTGGCTGGTGCTCACATTGTTTCTTCCGGCGGTCGGGGCGGTGCTCTATCTGCTGTTCGGCGAGCGATGGCTTGCCCGCCGGTTCCGCCGGCGGGTCGCGAACACCCGAGGTCTCCTGACCCTGCCGGCCGGCCTCGGCGGGTCGTACGGCATCGACTCCGTCCCCGACCGATACCGGCCCGTATTCGCAACCTGCGGGCGCATCGGGGGAACCAGCGTCGTGGCCGGCAACCACGCCGAGCTCGCACCGGATTCCGACAGCGCCATTGCCTCGATGGTCTCGGATTTCGACCGCGCACGTGGAACGATCCACATCTCGTTCTATATCTGGCTGACCGACAACAACGGCACCAAGGTCGTCGACGCGCTATGCCGGGCGGCGCTGCGCGGCGTCACCTGCCGGGTCGTCGTCGATGGCGTCGGATCGCGCGGGCTGATCGAGTCCGCACAGTGGACGGCAATGGCCGCGGCGGGTGTGAAGCTTTGCGTTTCGCTCGCGCCCAAGCTGGGCTGGTCCATCGCCTCGATCAGCCGGCCGGATCTGCGCAACCATCGAAAGATCGTCGTCATCGACGACGAGGTCACCTATTGCGGCAGTCAGAACTGCGCCGACCCGCAATTTCGGCTCAAACCCAAATTCGCGCCCTGGGTCGATATCATGCTTCGTCTGGACGGGCCGATCGTCCGGCAGAACCAGCTCATCTTCGCCGGCGACTGGATGGTCGAGTTCGGCGAGGATCTGTCCGACCTCATTGACGCTCCTCTGCGAGCGGCTGTTGGCGATGGGTTTCCGGCAGTTGCCTTCGGCACCGGTCCGACCTCGCCCAAGGGGGCCATGTCGAGCGCATTCGTCGCCTTGCTCAATTCCGCCGAGCAGCAGGCGGTGATTTCGACGCCGTATTTTGTCCCGGACCTGCCCCTGCTCGAGGCTGTGCTCTCCTGCGCCCGGCGTGGTGTCAGAACCACCTTGATCCTTCCCGCGCGAAACGACTCCGCTGTCGTCGCCGCGATCAGCCAGGCTCACTACGGTGAGCTTTTGGCTGCTGGTGTCGCGGTATGGGAGTTTGCTGGCGGGCTGTTGCATGCCAAGACCCTCGTCGTCGACCGTGAGGTCACGCTGATCGGGTCGGCCAACATGGACTACAGGAGCCTCAACCTGAATTTCGAGAACAATATCCTGCTGTATTCGCCCGAAATATCCGCCTCTGTGCGCCAGCGGCAGGAGACCTATCTTGCCCGCTCGACTGCCGTCGAGCTTGGCCGAGTCCGCAAGCGGCCAAAATTGCGCATGGCGTTCGACAATTTGCTGACCTTGGCTGGCCCGCTCTTCTGAGCGATAATTTGGCACGGATGACTGCAGCGCCATTGCAGGTTGCAGCTGCAGCTTGGAGGGATGAAGTGTCGAAAGATCACGAAATGCGGGGCACGAGCGAGGCTCGGGCTCACAAATTCGATCACAAGATTCGCGAGCAGTGGCTCGATCGAGACGCGGCGCTCCATGCCAAATGGCATGCGTCCGGCATGACGCGCGACGAGTTCATTCGCCACAACGAAGAGCTGATCGACAAAACCATCGTGGCCAACGCTGATCGCGAAGGGTCGTGATCGCCTCGACGGAGGCGACGCCGCTCATGAGCTGCTGAGCATCGCGCAGCCGGTCTTGCGGTCGAACGCGAGCGCCGCGGGCTTGCGCCGGGTCAGTCGGCCTTCGGTGCCGCCGTGGAGGTCGGCGCCGGAGCCGGATTGGTCACATCGTCAAGAAAGGTCGTCGTGGGCACGAAAAAGAGCGTCCCCGTGACGGCGCGGCTGAAGTCGAGAAGGTGATCGTAGGTCCCGGGCGGATTGCCGATGAACATGTTCTCGAGCATCTTCTCGATCCGGCGTGGCGTCTTGGCGTAGCCGATGAAGTACGTGCCGAACTCGCCTTTCCCCACGTCGCCGAACGGCATGTTGTCCCGCAGGATCTGCAACTGCTCGCCGTCCTCCTCGATCGAGGTCAGGACATTGTGGGCATAGGGCTTCTTCAGCGCATCCCGCTGCTCGATGTCGGAAAGCTTGTGCCTGCCGATGATGTTTTCCTGCTCCTCGATGGGCAGGGCGTTCCAGCCCGCCAGATCATGCAGGTATTTCTGCACCACGACGTAGCTGCCGCCGGCAAACGCCGGGTCCTCGCTGCCGATGAGCGTGGCATCGAGCGCCGCCTGTCCGGCAGGGTTTTCCGTGCCGTCGACGAAGCCGATCAGATCGCGGTCGTCGAAATAGTTGAAGCCGTGCACCTCATCGACCGTGGTGACGGCGCCGGCCAGCCGTGACGCGATGTGCGTCGCCAGCTCGAAGCACAGATCCATGCTGCGGGCCCGGATGTGAAACAGCATGTCGCCCGGCGTCGCCACGGCCAGATGCACACCGCGAATCTCGCGGAACGGGTGGAGGTCCCTCGGCCTCGGAGCGCCGAAAAGCCGATCCCACGCCGCCGATCCGAAGCCCGTGACGCAGGACAGATAGCCATGCAGGTTTCGGAATCCCACCCCCCGCACCAGGCTCGACAGATCGGCACAGAGGTCCCTGACGACGCGCTCGTTCGCTTCCCCCGGATTGATCGTCACGACCAGAAAGATGGCGGCGCGCGTCAGCGACGCGTCGACCGATTGCGGCACACTGGACGGCAAGACTGTCTCCCCTCGGGCCCCTCCGGCCATCTTCCTGTTGCCGGTGCCCCTCGGTCAAGCGGTGCGGCGGGCGAGCACGCGCCATTACCTGACAGACTTCCATGGACAAAATGCGCCGCGGCCCGGTCACGTCGCCTGCTGCATCTGCCGCTGTAACCCCCGCCAGGCGGCATCCAGCACGATATCGGCGACCGCCGCGCGGCTCGGCCCCGGATGGTCGAGCCACCATACCGCCACCGCATGCAAACCCTCCTTCAGAAATGCCGCCGTCGCCTGCAGGTGCCACGGTGTGCGAGCGGGCATCGACTCCGCCAGCAGCGCGGCGATGCCGGCCGACGCGCCGGTCTGGACCTCGCGGGAAACGCTCGCCGCAACCGGGTCCCCTGTTGGTACCGTCAGCAGCACCCGCGCTGCATCGGGAGCCTGCTCGACGAATGCGAGAAAGGCATCGACCGAGCGGCGGAATTTCTGCTCGGGGCTCCCCTCGTCCTGCGCGATCGCCCTGCCTCTCGCGGCCAGATCGTCGCGGATCGTCTGCAGCACCGCCAGGAACAGCGCCCGCTTCGAGGAAAAATGATCGTAGAGCACCGGCTTGGTGATCCCCGCCTGCACCGCGATATCGTCCATCCGGGTGGCGTCGTAGCCGTCGCGCGCGAAGGCCGCGACGGCCGCCTCGATAATCTGCGCCCGCCGTTCGCCGGCACTAAGTCGCTTGCGTCCTCTTGAATTCATCGGCATCGAGATTAACCTACTGCAAAGTAGGTTATCAAGACGCGAGGTGATGTTATGCGTATTTTTGTTGCAGGCGCGACGGGCGCCGTTGGACGCAGCCTGGTTCCGCTGCTGGTCGGCAAGGGCCATAGCGTCGTCGGTTTGACGCGCACACCGAAAAAGGCCGACCTCCTGCGCAACCTCGGTGCCGAGCCGGTCGTCGCCGACGCGCTCGATGAAAAGGCCATCCACGCTGCGGTTGCTGCCGCGCGTCCGGACGCGATCATCCATCAACTGACGGATCTGAAAGGCGTGTTGGATCTGCGCCAGTTCGACCGTGCCTTTGCGAGCAGCAATCAACTGCGCACCATCGGCACCGACTACCTGCTTGCGGCTGCCCGCGATTGTGGCGTGCAGCGCGTGGTGGCGCAGAGCTTTTGCGGCTGGCCCTACGCGCGCGACGGCGGATACGTGAAGACCGAGGACGATCCGCTCGACCCGAACCCGCCACAGGAATTCCGCGGCACGCTCGACGCCATCCGCTATCTCGAAAACGCCGTGACGACGACGCCGGGGTTCACGGGTGTCGCGCTACGCTATGGTGGCTTCTACGGCCCCGGCACCGGCGTCTTCGATCCGTCCATGCTCGAGCAGGTGCGCAAGCGCCGCATGCCGCTGATCGGCGGTGGCACCGCCTGGTGGTCGTTCCTGCATATCGACGATGCGGCGGCAGCGGCCGCGGTCGCGGTGGAACGGGGCTCCGGCATCTACAATATCGTCGACGACGATCCGGCGCCCGTGCATGTCTGGCTCCCGGCGCTCGCTGCCATGCTCGGCGCCAAGCCCCCGTTCCACGTGCCCGCATGGCTTGCCCGCCTCATCGCCGGAGAGCATTTGGTCGTCATGATGACGCAGTCACGGGCCGGCTCGAACGCCAAGGCCAAACGCGAACTCGGCTGGTCGCCCCGCTATTCCTCCTGGCGCCAGGGCTTCGCCGGGATCATCAAGAACGAGATGCAGGCGGCCGGGTAGCGTTAGCTCTACGTCGGGAGAATTTATGCCGACGGCGCGATTCCGGTGATGGCGCCATGAGTAGCGCCTGTGCTTGCGGATACATGGCTTTCCGCAGGCCAATAAGGTCGCGTCACTGCAATGGTTGTGCGTTGGACCGGCCCGCAGCACTGAGATGCGGAGCCTGCGCGCGACGAGCGGCTGGCCATATCGCCATTACCTCAGAATGAGTTGGACAAGCCATCATTCTTTGCCTCGATCCAAGCTAGACACATAACCTATTGTTAAAAAAGGAGTATTTCAAAAAAAATAAAAACGGATATCGTTAGTATTGACGAATTGTGGAGAGTGTGCCAGTAATTTTGCATGATGATGAGGCGGGTAGGGCAGATAGGCCATGTGGCGGAGGCTGGTGGCCGGAGGGCCTCGCCTCGTCCGCCAGGACGTCGGCGCTACCCGTCTCCAGGCCAAGCAGCTGGGTATAAATATCAATATAAAACAAATGGATACAGACGATCGAGCGATCGCTATGGCCTCGTGGGCGGCGGTCGGGAATTGTCCTGTGGCCTGCTTGGACTGCGGGTTGAGATTTATTCGACGGACGGAGTAAGCAATTTCTCTCGGCTGCCGTTTCTATGCTCCGGCAGAGATTTCCTGAGAGGGCCAGGTCATATGGGCAGACGGGCGCGCGACACCGGTGCAAGCCGCGTAAGGCAAGCCAAGGAACGGCTGGTGCTCAGCCATCTCCGGCGGCTGGGCGAGGCGTCGAAAAAGGAGCTGGCGGCCGCGGCCGGCCTGCCTGTGCAGACGACAGCGGATGCCATCGGCCTGCTGGAGTCCGACAAGCTCGTCTATCGGCGCGGCAAGCGGCTGGGCCAGGTGGGGCAACCGTCGATCGTCTATGCCATCTCACCCAACGGCGTGTTCGGTCTCGGCCTGCATGTCACGCGGCAGCGGCAGGAACTGGCGCTGGTCGATTTCAACGGACAGATCACCAAGCGGCTCGTGGTCGAAGGGCATCTGCCCAAATTCGACGAGGTGATGGCGCTGGTGGACCGGGGGCTCGTCGAGTTTCCCGATGCTGACAGCCCGCGGCAGCGGTTTTCGGGGATCGGCGTGTCGCTGTCGCACGATCTCTGGTACCGGCCGGAACGTCATGCCCTGCCGCAGGACGTGCTGGCCGATTGGGATGCGCACAGCCTCTCCAAGGAGATGGCGGCACGCTTCGACCTGCCGGTCTTCGTCGAGAACGATACGCGCGTCGCTGCCGTGGCCGAATATCTGCTCGGCGTAGGGCAGGACTTCCGGAACTTTCTGCTGGTGTCGATCGGTGCGCATATTTCGGGGGCGCTGGTGCTGGGCGGCAATCTCGAGACCGGCTCGCACGGCAATGCCGCTTCGCTCGGCGCGATACCGGTGGGGCCAAGTCGGCTGGCGCGCTCGCGCGATGCAGACGGGGTGCCGACCGGCGAGTTTCTCGGGGATCGCGCGTCGCTGTCGGGGCTGATGCGGCATCTGCAATTGCACGGCTTCACCATTCATGCCGTTTCCGATTTGCCCGACGCCATCGATCAGGCGCGCGGCATCGTGCAGGACTGGCTGGAAGATTGCGTGGCGGCGCTGGTCGAGGGACTGACCGCCTGCTTCGCCGTGATCGACGTCGAGGCGGTGATCATTGAAAGTCTGCTGCCGTCCTATCTGGTGCTCGAGATCGTCGAAAAGCTCGAGCAGCGGCTGAAGCGCGCCGAGCAGTTCGGCCTCACCGTGCCGGTCATCCGGCTCAGTCAATTGGCGTCCGACGGCTCGCTCATCGGCAGCGCCGTGCTGCCCATCTACGAGCATTTTTCGCCGCGCAACGGCATCGCCGACGATGGCGACAAGGTACAGCGGCACCGACCCCGCAGGACGGGCAAGTCCTGAGCAAAGGCGGCGCCCGAGGGAGCGGAACGCCGCAGCCACACCAAACTGGGAGGACTATCGTGAAGTTCCGTCGACTATTCAGGGCTGCCCTGCTGGGCGGCATGCTTGCAAGCGTGGCAGCGCTCGCCACAGCGCTGCCGGCACAGGCCGACAATACGCTACGGATCAAGATGACCGGATCGCTCGGCATCATCGATCCGGAACTGACCACGTCCACGCCAACGCGTGACATGGCCTATCTGGTCTGGGACACGCTCTTCGCGACCGATGCGGACTACAAGGTCCAGCCGCAGATGGTGGGCAAGTATGCGATCAGCGACGATCAAAAAACCTACACACTGACCCTGCGCGATGGCCTGAAGTGGAGCGACGGGACACCCGTCACTCCGGCGGACTGTATCGCTTCGCTCAAGCGCTGGATGGTCAAGGACAGCTTCGGCCGGCTGCTCGCCGGCGAACTCGACCATATGGAAGCGGTCGACGACACCACCTTCAAGCTGGTGCTGAAAGAGCCATGGGGCATGACCTTGCAGGCCCTCGGCAAGCCCGGCGCCTATGTGCCCTTCATGATGCCCCAGCGCATCGCCGATACGCCCGCCGACAAGGCGATTACCGAATATGTCGGCTCAGGCCCCTACATGATGAAGATGGACGAGTTCGCCCCCGGCAGCAAAGTCGTCTACGTCAAGAATCCCTACTACGTGCCTCGCGACGAGCCGGCGAGCTTCCTGGCCGGTGGCAAAGTCGCCAAGGTCGATCGCATCGAACGGATCGATTTCCCCGATGACGTCAGCGCCGTGAACGCGCTGCTCGCCGGCGAGATCGACTATATGGAAGGTGTGCCGCCCGACCTGTTGCCCACGATCGAGGCCAGCGACACGGCCGAGTGGTATATCCGCGACCATCTCGGCAAGAGCCTGCAGGTCGTGTTCAACTGGGCGCAGCCCCCCTTCAACAACGAGAAGGTCCGGCAGGCGGCGGTGATGGCCCTCAGCATGAAGGACATCCAGCAGGCCTATTTCGGCGACAACGACAAGCTCTATACGCTCTGCCCGGCGGTGTTCTTCTGCGGCGCGCCCTACGAGACCGACATCAACTCCGAACATGTGATGAAGCAGGATATCGAGGGCGCCAAGGCGTTGCTCAAGGAGGCCGGCTACAACAACGAGCCGGTGCTGGTGATCCATCCGACCGACGCCCAGGATGCCGACGCCTACATGACCGTCGCCGTGCAGAACCTGCGTGCTGCCGGCTTCAACGTCGAAGATTTTGCCACCGACACCGCAACGATGTTCTCGCGCCGGACCAACAACGGGCCGATCGCCGATGGCGGCTGGAGCGTGTTCTCCACCGGCTGGGGTGGCATCGACATGATGAACCCGATCACCAACGTGTTCACCAAAGGCGCCTGCGACAAGGGCTGGTTCGGCTGGGCCTGCGACGACCAGTTGCAGCAGCTTTCGGCTGCCTATGTCAAAGCCGCGACGCCCGAAGAGCAGAAGGACATCGCGATCAAGCTGCAGGCTCGTATCTACGACGTGATCTCCTTCGTGCCGATGGGGCAGAACTACATCGTGGTGGGCCGGTCCAAGAAGCTCAGCGGCCTCATCGACGGTGCTGTCTCGACTTTCTGGAACGTTTCCAAGAGCGACTGATCGCGTCAGCCCATGGGATCGGCGCCGGGCCTTGGCCCGGCGCCGTCGATACAGGAACACCAGATGCTCAGATATGTCGGCCTGCGGCTGCTCTCGACCATACCGGTACTGGCCTTCGTGCTGTTGCTTGCCTTCTTCCTGCTGCATCTGGCGCCGGGTGACCCCGCCGCGCTGATCGCCGGCGACAGCGCTACGCCGGCGCAGGTCGAGGCGATCCGGGCGCAACTGCATCTCAACGAACCGCTGTCCACACAGCTCTGGATCTGGCTCATCGATCTCGCGCATTTCGATCTCGGCCGATCGGTATTCTCCAATCTGCCGGTGACGCAGCTCATCGCGCAGCGCTTCGAGCCGACGCTGATGCTGGCGATCTCCACCACCATCCTTGCTGTGCTCTTGGCGGTGCCGCTCGGGGTGATCGCTGCCTATCGGGCTCGCACCGGCATCGACCGCGGTGTCATCGTGCTGGCCGTCGCCGGCTATTCGGTGCCGGTCTTCGTCATCGGCTACTGCCTGATTTTTGTCTTCGCGGTGCAGCTCCATTGGCTACCGGTCCAGGGCTACAAGCCGCTCGCCGAAGGCCTTGGCGGCACATTGCGCAGCCTCGTCCTGCCGACCGTCGCGCTGGCGCTGCTGTATGTCGGCCTCATCGCCCGCGTGACCCGTGCCACCATGCTCGAAGTGCTGGACGAGGACTACATCCGGACGGCGCGAGCCAAAGGGGCGCTGACGCTACGGGTGCTGTGCATCCACGCGCTGAAAAATGCCGGGCCTCCCATCGTTACCGTAATTGGCATCGGCTTTGCCTCGCTCATCGGTGGTGTCGTGGTAACTGAAACGGTGTTCAATATTCCGGGGTTGGGGCGGCTTACTGCCGAGGCGGTATTGCGGCGCGACTATCCCCTGGTGCAGGGCATGCTCCTGACCTTCGCGGTGATGCTGGTTGCTATCAATCTGGTGGTCGACCTCACCTATCCGTTGTTCGATCCGCGTATCCGGTACTGACCCCGATGGCTCTCGTCTCCGCAACCGGCCCCGTCGATGCAGAAGCAACGAGACGTCGGCTTCCCGGCAATGCCGCGACCCATGTCGCGCTTGGCATCGTCGCGGTGTATGTGCTGCTCGCCGTTGTTTCGCCGCTGGTGCTGGGCGACTACATCAGCGTGCATCCGGCCACGCGCCTGAAGCCACCCAGCGCGACCTTCTGGTTCGGCACCGATCAGCTCGGTCGCGGCATTTTCGAGCGCACACTGGTAGGCACCGGCAATTCGCTGCTGGTGGGGGCCTGCGTTGCGTTGCTTGCGACGCTGATCGGCGGCGGCATCGGGCTTGTCGCCGGCTATTTCCGCACCGGCGAATGGGTGATCATGCGCCTCATGGACGGGCTTATGGCCGTGCCGAGCGTGCTGCTGGCCATCGCGCTGGCGTCGCTGCTCGGAGCGGGATTGACCACGGTCATCATTGCTATCGCCGTCCCCGAAATCCCCCGCATGGTCCGTCTCGTGCGCTCGGTGGTGCTGGCGCTGAGGCAGCAGCCCTACGTGCTTGCGGCGATCTCGATCGGCACGCGACCGGCCAAGATCCTGTTCCGGCACATTCTGCCCAATGCGGTTGGGGCGCTGACGGTGCAGGCGACCTATGTCTGCGCCTCTGCCATCATCACCGAATCGATCCTCAGCTTCCTCGGTATCGGCTCGACGCCGGATTCGCCGAGCTGGGGCAGCATCATGGCCTATGGACGGCCGTATTTTCAGGTAAGCCCGTGGATGATCCTGTTTCCGGGCGTCTTCCTGTCGGTGCTGGTGCTGACCATCAACATCCTCGGCGATGGGCTGCGCGACATGCTCGATCCCCGTCTGCGGCGCGGAGCGACGCTGTGACGGCGCCGGTGCTGCAGGTCGAGAACCTTGGCGTCTCGTTCGGAGTGGAGCCCAACGCGCTGCACGCGGTACGCGAGGTATCGTTTTCGCTGTCGGCCGGCGAGACCCTGTGTCTCGTGGGCGAAAGCGGCTCGGGCAAGAGTGTCACGGCGCTGGCGCTGCTCAATCTGCTGCCGCCCCGGTCGGCGCGCATCAGCGCCAGCCGGCTGGCGCTTGAGGGACGCTCGCTGCTCGGGCTCGGCGAACGCGAGCTGTCGCATATCCGCGGCAAGGCCATCTCGATGATCTTCCAGGATCCGATGAGCTCGCTCAATCCGGCGCTGACGGTTGGCTACCAGCTCGCCGAGGCGGTGCGATTGCACGGTCCCGTGTCCGCAGCCGCGGCCCGGCGCGACGCCCTCGCGATCCTCGACAAGGTACGCATTCCAGACGCGGCCCGGCGGTTGGACGAATATCCGCACCAGCTTTCGGGCGGCATGCGGCAGCGGGTGATGATCGCCATGGCGCTGGCGTGCCGGCCGCGCGTGCTGATCGCCGACGAGCCGACCACCGCGCTCGACGTGACGGTACAGGCGCAGATCCTTGAGCTCATCGGCGACCTAAAGGCGGACTTCGGCACGGCAGTGCTGTTCATCACCCATGATCTCGGCGTCGTCGCCGAAATCGCCGACCGGGTCGCGGTGATGTATGCCGGCCGTATCGTCGAGGAGGGCGAGGTCAGTCAGATCTTCGACGATCCCGCGCACGGCTACACGCATGGCCTGTTGAGCACGCTCGCCGTCGCCAACCGTCATGCGCAGCGGCTGCCGGAAATTCCCGGCAGCACGCCGCGCATCCTTGGCGCCGATATGGGCTGCAGCTTTGCGCCGCGCTGTGCATTCGCCGAACCGCAATGCCGCACCATGGAGTTGCACATGGCCGAGATCGCACCGGGGCATGTGACGCGCTGCCGCCGCGCCGCCATCGTGCGCGGCGCCAAATCCGAAGCAGGGCATCTGGCGCATGGCTGAGACGATTCCGATTCTCGAAGGGCGCGACCTGGTGCAGCACTACAAGGTCGCGGGCAACCGCACCGTGCAGGCGGTAGATGGGGTTTCGCTCACGCTGCACGAGGGCGAAACGCTGGCTTTGGTGGGTGAAAGCGGCTGCGGCAAGTCCACGCTGTCACGGTTGATGATGTGCCTTGAAAGCCCGACCTCCGGTCAGGTGCTGCTCGAGGGCAAGGAACTCACCGCGCTGCGGCCGGCGGCCTTGCGCGAGCATCGCCAGCGCCTGCAGATGGTGTTTCAGGACCCCTATGCCAGTCTCGATCCGCGCATGAGTGCGGTCGAGATCGTGCGCGAGCCGCTCGACAACTACGGCATCGGCGCGCGGCAGGACCGCAACGAGATGGCACTGTCGCTCATCCGTCGTGTCGCGCTGTCGCCCGACTACGCCAATCGCTATCCGCACGAATTGTCGGGTGGCCAGCGGCAGCGGCTCGGCATCGCACGGGCTTTGGCGCTGAGGCCGCGCGTGCTGATCGCCGACGAGCCGGTTTCGGCGCTCGATGTGTCGATCCAGGCGCAGGTGATCAATCTGCTTGCCGATATCCAGGCCGAGCAGCGGCTCGCCATTTTGTTCGTGTCGCACGACATCGGCATCGTTGCGCATCTGAGCGAGCGGGTGGCAGTGATGTATCTGGGCCGCATCGTCGAAAGCGGCCCCACTGCGGCAGTGCTCGACAATCCGCGCCATCCTTATGCCCAGGCCCTGCTCGATGCGGTGCCGGTGCACCATCCGCGGCTGCGCCGGCGTCGAACGCTCGTGGCCGGCGACCTGCCGAGCCCGGTCAACCCACCCAGTGGTTGCCGTTTCCACCCGCGCTGTCCGCTGGCGGTCGAACGCTGTCGCAGCGAGGTGCCAGCATTGCGCTCACTTTCCGGCGGCCGGCAGATCGCCTGCCACCTTGTATCCGACAGCAACAATTGAGTCGTTCAATGAGCAAAGACGTTCCTCTCGTCCTGGTCCCGGGCCTCTTGGCCGATCGCACCACCTGGCGCGCGCAGATCGCCTATTTCGAGGATCGATACGAGATGATCGTGCCGACCGAGCATTATCGCGAGCCGACCATCGCGGCGATGGCGGATCATCTGCTCGAGGTGTTGCCGGAGCGCTTCGCGCTGGTGGGCTGGTCGATGGGCGGCTACATCTCGTTTGAGATCATGCGCAAGGCGGCGAGCCGGGTGACGCGGCTTGCCCTGGTCAGCACGTCCGCGCGCAATGACGCGCCGGAGAATGCGCAGTCGCGTTACGAGTCCATTCGTGTGGCGCGAGAGCAGGGGCCGGCGGTCGCCTGGCGTGACAAGCTGGGACAGGTCTTTCACCGCCCCGACAAACTGCCGCCCGACTATGTCGCCGAGCTTGCCGCCATGAACGATCGACTTGGCGCTGACATCTATGAAAGCCAGCAGAAGGCGATCATGTCGCGCCCCGACCGCCGCGATGTGCTGGCTTCCATTACATGTCCGACGATCATCATCTGCGGTACGCATGACCGTTGGACACCGCCGATTTACTCGTGGGAGATCGCTTCGGGAGTGGTCGGATCCGAGTTACACCTCATTGCCGAATGCAGTCACTGCTCGCCGATCGAGGATCCGGCTTCCGTCAATGCGCTGCTCCGGGGATGGCTCCAGCGGTCTGCATGACTACCAATGACCCGGCGACGGAGGAGGATTGAGACGTCGCTTTCGGCAGGGCAACAAGACGCTTATTTCCGCTGGTAGAAGTATTTTCTAGCGCATGAGGCGAGCGCGACTGGTGCAATTCCGGCGGCGTATTGCCGCTTCACACGCTCGCCGGCTCCAGGGCTGCATCATGCCGTGCGATGCGGGCGGCGGCAGTGGGGTCGCCGGCGTTGACGAGGCCGGTCAGCCGCTGCGCGCGGCTGGGAGTCAGCCATCCAGACCACGCATCGAGTTCGGGCGCCGCATCCGCCAGCAGGCTGCGGACGGTGGTGGCGACGAGAGAGGCGACGAACGCATTGCTCGTGGCGGCTCCGAGTTCGACCAGGAACCTGGCCCGCGCCTCGACGCTGCTGTCGCCGGCATGGAGCGCCGTTTGGGCCAGATTCTTCGCAGCGCGATGCGCCGCTGCCATTTCGGCTGCGCCGGGGAGGGCAACAGCGAGGGTGCCCAGCAGCTCACTGGTCACCGAATGACCGTTGGCGCGGCGCAGCCAGGCGATGACGTCGGCGTCGAACACGTTCCACAGCGTCCGCGGCAGCACCAGCGTGCCGCGCCGCCGCTTGGTCTCGAGGATGCCCTTGGCCACGAGCCCCTTGACGGATTCGCGCAGCGCCGTGCGGCTGACCCCCAGCTCATGGCTCAGCGCCTCCTCATTGGGCAGGATGCTGCCCTCGGGATAGGCGCCGGAAACGATGGCGGCAAAGATCTGGCGCGACACCAGCCGGTGGAGGTCCTCCTGATCGCCACGTACGGCATGCAGCGCTACGTCCGTGCTCGGACGCGCACGGTGCAGCGGGATCGGGTCGGGTCGCCGATAAACAGTCACCGGGAAAGCCCTTCGGAGAGCATGCAAAGCCGTTGAGTTAGATAATAGGTAAGACCTATACAGGAGCCACAAGCCGATTTGCAACTGAGTGCTGTCGGCCGGAGGGACAATGCCGGTGGCCACGATCGTCTGCTTTGGCGACTCCAATACCTGGGGCTGCCCGCCTTACGCAAATATCGCGCAGACGCCCGACCGCATTCCGCATGAGCGCCGCTGGGCACAAATCATGGGGCGGGCCCTGCCGGGGCCGGTGCAGATCATCGAGGAAGGCCTGAGCGGCCGCACCACGGTGTTCGACGATCCGATCGAGGGCATCCACAAGAACGGCTCGCGGACCCTGATCCCGGTGATCGAGAGCCATGCCCCGATGGATCTGCTGATCATCATGCTGGGCACCAATGACTTCAAAGACCAGTTCTCGATCACCGCCTTCAATTCGGCGCGCGGCATGCTGACCCTCATACAGATGGTCAAGGGCCATTTCGCTCTGGTGGAGCGGGGCCCGGAGGTGTTGATCGTCACGCCGCCGGCCATCGGCGAGGCCGCCGAGCCGGCAATCTGGGGCGACGGCCATCGGCGCTGCGCCGATCACGCCCACTACCTCGGACAGGTCGCCACCCGCACCGGCTGTTTTCACTACGACGCCAACAGGGTCGTTCGGGCGGGAATCGACGGTATCCACCTCGATGAATCGGCGCATGACGTGCTCGGCATGGCGCTCGCCAGGGAGGTTGCCGCCATCCTCGCCATGCGCAACGCTCGCTAGCCCATTTACATCATACCTATGATCTAATAACGATAGGCGTGGGCGAGAATTTCCGCTTGGGAGCCGCCCGGGAAGGACGGCGCACGCACGCGCCATTCAGGGGAGGATATCGTGAGCTTCAAATTTCTGGGCGCCGCGGCGCTCGCAGCCGTCATGGCGGTGGCTGCCCCGGTCGGTGCGGCCCTCGCGCAGGACGATCAGACCATCATCATGCTGGGCGGTCCCAGTTCCGACCCGTTCTGGGGCGCGGTGCAGCAGGGCTTCAACGCCGCGGTCAAGGAACTGGGCGTCAAGGGCCAATGGACTGCTCCGGCCGACTTCAACGACATCGTGCCCGTTTATACCAAGATGTTCGAGGCGGCGATCGCCCGCCACCCGGCCGCCATCGCCGTGGGTAATTTCTTCCCCGAGCCGACCGAGCCGCTGATCAAGCAGGCCGCGGCGCAGGGCATCCCGGTGATCATCATCAATTCGGGCGGCGATCACTACAAGGACCTCGGCGCCATCGGCTTCATCGGCGAAGACAGCTACCAGATGGGCTATCAGGGCGGCGAGGTCGCCGTGAAGAACGGCGTCAAGAACGGCCTCTGCATCAATCAGATCGCTGCCAACCCGGTGCTCGAGAAGCGCTGCCAGGGCTACATCGACGCCGTCACCAAGGCCGGCGGCAAGGCCAAGATGGTCATCCTCGCCTCCGAAGACATCGGCAACAGCCAGAAGGTGCAGGCGTCGGTCAGCGCCATGCTGATGCAGGATCCGACCATTGACGGCGTCATCACGCTGGGTGTGGCGGTGGCGGTGGACGCGCTCGAATCGGTCAAGGCAGTGCGCGCCACCGGCCGTAAGGTCGACCTCGGCACCATGGATTTGGGCAACACCGTGCTCGAGGCGATCGATGCCGGCGACATGAGCTTCGCCTCCGACCAGCAGCCCTTCCTGCAGGGCTATTATGGCGTGGTCATCCCCTACATGTACAACAAGTACAAGATGGCGCCGTCGGGCATCACCTGGGTCGGCCCCTATATGGTCACCAAGGACAACGCCAAGGCGGTCCTCGAGGTGAACAAGACGCTGCCCGGCTCGCGCGGCGCCAACTGACCCTGCCTTGGGTGCGCCGTCCCGCGGTGGACGGCGCACCCATCGTTCGCCGAGCCGCTTGCAACGCGCCGGCTTTGGCTTCAGCTTTGCCTATCGGGTTCTCTTGCTATGGCTGCCATGGAAACCACTCTCGAGCCGGCTCGGCCCAGAAAGCTCGGGCTCGTTGAGCGCCTGCTCAGGGTCACGTGGCTGGGCCCCGCGATTGCGGCCATCGTCATCTACATCTTCTTCGGCATCTTTGGTGGCGCCACGGGCTTCCTGAGCGTTGCGGGCACGGCAGGCTGGCTTAACACCGCGGCCGAGCTCGGCATCATCGCGGTGCCGATCGGACTGCTGATGATTGCCGGCGAGTTCGATCTGTCGACAGGCTCGGTGGTGGGAGCCTCCGCCATCATCGTTGCGCTCGGCAGCGGCTTCTACGGTTTGCCAGTTGCCCTGACCATCGCAATGGCGCTGGCGCTCGGCCTGCTGGTCGGCGTGTTCAACGCCTTCCTTGTCAACTTCACCAAGCTGCCCAGCTTCATCGTCACGCTCGCCTCGAACTTCATTCTGGCGGGCTCGGCGCTCGGCCTGTCGCGACTGATTTCCGGCTCGAGCAATGTCTCCTACCGCGACGCCGGCTGGGCGGAGCCGCTGTTTTCGAGCAAGTGGAATTTCTTCAACGTCTCGATCCTCTGGTGGCTGTTGGCCATTCTCATCGCCGCCTGGGTGCTACGGCAGACACGGTTCGGCAACTGGATCCTCGCCACCGGCGGCAACGCCGACGCCGCTCGTCGCGCCGGCGTGCCGGTCAGCCGCGTCAAGCTCATCCTGTTCATCTGGACGGCGCTGAGCGCCTCCTTCGTCGGCATCATGTCGGCGGTGATGTACAATCAGGGCAACGCCGCGCAGGGCCAGGGCTACGTGTTCCAGACCGCCATTGCGGCGGTCATCGGCGGGGTGCTCCTGCAGGGCGGCTTCGGCACCGTCACCGGCATCGTGCTCGGCTGCATCATCTACGGCATCGTCGGCCTCGGCCTGTTCTACACCGGCTGGCCCACCGACTGGCTGCAGACCTTCATCGGCGCCTTGCTGGTGATCGCGGTGCTCACCAACAACCTCATCCGCAACGTCGCTCTCAACCGCGGCAAGAGCGCCAGATGACCGCGCCGCTAATGCAGCTCGAGGCGGTGTCGCGCAGCTTCGGCAACAACCTCGCCCTCAACCAGGTGAGCATCGACGTCTATCCGGGCGAGGTGCATTGCCTGCTCGGCGACAATGGTGCCGGCAAGTCGACGCTGATCAAGATCATGTCGGGCGTGATCACGCCGACGCTCGGCACCATTCGCTTCAATGGCGAGCCG
The DNA here is from genome assembly GCF_001899075.1 of Devosia sp. 67-54. Taxonomy (GTDB): domain Bacteria; phylum Pseudomonadota; class Alphaproteobacteria; order Rhizobiales; family Devosiaceae; genus Devosia_A. Next base: position 570,529 of record NZ_MKVA01000011.1, read on the forward strand.
GTGACGTTTTCCTCGCCGCGCGATGCACAGCACTACGGCATCGGCACGGTGCACCAGGACGTCGGCACGATCCCGCTGATCTCGGTGGCGCGCAACTTCTTCCTCGGCAACGAGCCGACCAAGGGTTGGGGACCGTTCCGCCGGCTCGACCACAAGACCGCCAACCGCATTGCGCTCGAACAGATCCGCTCGATGGGCATTCGGCGCGTCACCGATGCGGAGCAGTTGGTGGGCACCATGTCCGGCGGCGAGCGCCAGGCCCTCGCCATCGCCCGCGCGCTGTACTTCGGCGCCAGGCTGCTGATCCTCGACGAGCCCACCGCGGCATTGGGCGTCAAGGAGTCCAAGGTCGTCATCGATCTCATCAAGAAGGCCCGCGACGATGGCATCGCGCTGGTGTTCATCACCCACAACGCCACGCATGCGTTGTCGGTCGGCGACCGCTTCACCGTGCTGATCCAGGGCCGCAGCGCGGCGAAATTCCTGCGTGGCGAGAAGTCGCGCGAAGAAGTGCTCAATTTGATGGCGGGCGGCGAGCAGTTCGAAACGGCCGACCACGGCGACTGAGGGACGGAATGGAGATCAACTGGACATCGCGCCGCGCGCCGGCGCAGGGGTTTGTCGCGCCCGGGTTCGAGGCGGTCGCCGAGGAGTTCGAACGCAATTTCACCGAGCGCCATGATGTCGGCGCCGGCTTTGCCGCGATGCATGACGGCAGGATGGTGGTCGACCTCTGGGGCGGCGAGGCGGCAAAGAACGTGCCGTGGCGCGAGGACACGCTGCAGATCATCTATTCCGGCACCAAGGGGCTGCTGGCCGCCTGCGTGCTGAAGCTGATCGAACGAGGCGGGCTCGATCTCAACCAGAAGGTCGCGGCCTACTGGCCGGAGTTCGCCCGGAACGGCAAGGACACGGTGCGGGTGCGCCACGTGGTGTCGCATGGCGCAGGTCTCCCCGGCATCATGTCGGACCTCACTCCTGCCGACTGGGCCGACTACGAGAAGATGGAGCAGCTGCTCGCGGCGCAACCACTGGCCTCGGATCCGAATGCGTTCCACGCCTATCATGCGCTCACCATCGGTTGGATCGTCGGCGCGCTGGTGCGCCGTATCGATGGCCGTACGCTCGGCCGCTTTTTCGCCGAGGAGTTTGCCGAGCCGTTGGGGCTCGAAACGTGGATCGGCCTGCCCGAGGCATTCGAGCCGCGCGTCGGCAAGATGCGGCTGGGCGAGGGTATGGCGCCGCTGACGGCCGAACAGCTTTCCGATCCCGTGCTCAAATCCATCTGGGGCAATCCGCCCCTGTTTCCCGACGACGATATGGCCTGGAACACGCGCGCTTTGCATGCGGCGGAAATCGGCGGAGCCGGCGGCATTTCCACCGCACGCTCGATGGCGCGCTACTACGGGTGCATGGCGCTGGGCGGTACACTCGACGGCGTCACCGTGCTCGAGCCCCAAACCGTCGCACTCGGCCGCAACGAGCTTTCGCGCTTCGTGGACCCCTATATCGCCGAGGCCATGGCATTCGGCACGATCTGGGCGCTGCAGACTCCGCAAGGACGCTTCGGCCCCGCCCCCGATGCCTTCGGACACTCCGGCGCCGGCGGATCCATCCACGGCGCCTGGCCGACGGAGCGCACCGGATTCTCCTACACGATGAACGAGATGCGCGCCGACCCCGAAGACAAGCGCTCGCGCTACGTCCTCGAGCAGCTGTACCGGATCGTCTCGCGCTGATCCGGCGAACCTTATCGACGCTTGCAGAGCAGTGCCATCGCTTGGCATCTGCACCTCTCCCGAGCGCCATCTCGAGTGCTGAGCCGAACTGACGCAGGCGGCTGTCAGTCGTCATCGTCAGCGGTCATTTGCATCGAGATGGCGACCTTCCTGCCCGAGATGCAGGTAGTTGGGGTTGAACTGGGCGGTGTCCGCAAGCGCCTCGAGGTCGGGAATGGTCAGCGTCTTGTCCTTGAGCACGATCAGCCCCAGCCGCCGCAATTCCTGCAGCGTGCGATTGACATGCACCGGCGACAGTCCCGTCGCCTCCGCCAGATCCGCCTGCGTCACCGGCATCTCGCAGCTGTGGCCGCTGACCAGCCCTACCAAGCTGAGCCGCAGGAACAATTCGCAGAACAGATGCGCCATCCGTTCGGTCGCATCCCGCAGCCCCAGATTGACGGCCCATTCGCGCTGGATGGCATTGGCCACCGACTGCTCCCACCACAGCGCCTGCGCCACCCGCAGATGCGCCCCCATCAGCGTATCGAACCCCGCCCGCGAAATCTCCGACACCAGGATCGGGGTGAGCGCCCCGATCGAATGGTCCATGTGCCGCAGCACCAACACGTTGAGATCGCATACGTCTCCGGGCAGGAAGAACGCCACCACCTGCCGCCGCCCGTCCGCCAGCACTTTGTAGCGGCACGCCCAGCCCGACAGGATCACGCTGATGTGCTGCGGCCTGTCGCCCTCGCGCACCACGTCCTCGTGCGCCGCAAAGCCGCGCACCCGCTCGCTGGCCACCCGCGCAATGATTTCGCGGTCGGCTGCCGCCAGCACCACGAACCGGCCGAGCTTGTCGAGCAGCGGCGTTTCCGCCGCGCCGGAATCGCCGTGAGGCTGCAACGAAGCCACCTTAGCCTGCATTGATACGGCGACGGACATGCACCGCCAGCAAATATGACATGGTCCCGGGAAAACTCCTTGCCCACATTGTGCGGCCGGAAGGGTCTGGTCATCGAAGGCGAATATTCGCCGCCGACGACTTGGTGCGGCAGCTGGCCGGCGCCGGAGCCGCGATCGTCGGTTCTGCCTCAACGGTCGAAGCCGCGCATGCGTTGCTCGAGGACGGCGTCGATCTTGCCATCCTCGACATCAACCTCAAGGGCCGTATGAGCTTTGCGCTTGCCGACGAGCTGGCGCGGCATCCGCTTCGTCTTTGCCACCGGTTACGCCGCCGCGATGATCCCCGCCCCACACGCCAACCAGTTCGTCGCTGCTGACGAGCGGGATTAGAACGGCGATCGTATCGACGGACTCGACTCCACCTGACGCAGGCGACTGGCCGGCGTGGCTAGTAGGCGCCTTCCAGCTCGAGGTGGACCGCCGTGTCGTCCTGGTCCTGCCGAACGCCCTTGAGCGCTGCGCCGCGGAGCAGGCCGTCGGGCAGCACGTCGATGAATTCGACCTTCGCCAGCAGGTGCGGCTGCACCCAGCGCGCCGTGCGCATGTCTGCCCCGGACAGTCCCGTCGCGCGCGGGCGCTTCCGCGTCTCGATGGCGGCGAGCATGTCGGCGAGGTCGCCGCGCCGCTCGAGCGGCAGATCGGCGCGGACCGTCCCCCGATAGGTCAGCCGGCGGTTCTCGAACGTGCCCAGCAGCAGGCTGTCGATGGCGTCGCGCCGATATTCGGCCGGATTCCAGCCGATGACCACGAACTCCTGGCGGCGGAACGCTTCGATCCCGAGCCAGGCCGTCGAGCGGCCGCCGCTGTAGTAGCGCGCGGTGGGCCATTTGGCGACGATGCCGCCATAGCCGCCGGCGCGGATCGCATCGAGCACCTTCTGGCCGTTGCCGGCGACGTGCTGCGAATAGAGCAGCGGCGAGTCGGTCGGCTGCTCGGCCAGCAGCGCGGCGAGCCGGCGTTTGCGTTCGAGCTGCGGCAGCCTGCCGACGTCCTCTCCGTCCTGCTCGAGCAGGTCGAAGGCGAAGTAGACGAGCGGCCCCTTTCCTCCGAGGCTGCTCTTCAGCAGCCGGAAATCGGCGCGCCCGTCGTCGTCGAGGGCGCAGATCTCGCCGTCCAGCAGCAGCGTTCCCTTGGTCAGCGTCGCGAGGGCGGGCGCGACGTGCCCGAAGTGCTCGCTGCGGTCCCGGCCGGCCTGGTCGTAGAGCACCACCTGCTTGCCGGAAATCGCCGCCTGGCACCGGTAGCCGTCGTATTTCAGCTCGAAAAGCCAATTGTCGTCGCTCGGCACGTCGCGCTGCGGCGTGGCCAATTGCGGCGGGCGGAATGCCGGCAGCGGCAGCGCCTTCCGGCGGAGCAGCGGCTTGACGCTTGCTGACGATTTTGGCGGGGTCATCGCAGGCTCGCAACTAGATCGTTGAGACGAGCAATAGTCCCAGTGCTGGTTATTTCACAGTCTGCGTCCAAACCTGTCGTATTAATGGTGAATACTGAAAATTGACTCTGTCGGAGCCGTCTCCGGGACAGAACCGGCACCGCCATCGACCGGTGCCTTGCGATCGGCCGGCCAGAGACGTATTTGGCGTAAGACATCGGATGTCGAGCAAGGTGACGCGCGAAATGGCCCTGACCGAGAAAGCCATCTCCACCATCAAACATATGATCTCCTCGGGGGAATTGCGTCCGGGCCAGCGCCTGCCGCCCGAAAAGGAGCTGGCGGCGCTTCTGGGCCTGTCCCGCAATTCCCTGCGCGAGGCGGTGAAGGCGCTGGAGATCATCAACGTCCTCGAGGTCAGGCGCGGCGACGGCACTTTCGTCACCAGCCTGGAGCCGCGCCTTTTGCTCGAGGCGATGAGCTTTTCCACCGAGGTGCACGACGCCGAGTTCCTGCTGCAGGTCATGGGCACCCGGCGGGTGCTCGAATTCTATGCCGTGACCATGGCGGTGCCGCATATCGGCCCGGAAACCATCGCCCGGCTGCGGGCCAGCATCGCCTCGGTCGAGGATCACGAAGACGTCGATGCGCTGGTGAAGCACGACATGGAGTTCCACCAGCTGATCATTTCGTTCTGCGGCAACGACTATATGGCGTCGCTGATCGAATCGCTGTCCGGCCGCACCTTGCGGGCCCGGACCTGGCGCGGCCTGACCCAGCACGGTTCGGTGGAGCGGACCCTGTTCGAGCACGAGCAGCTTGTCGATGCGATCGCGGCGGGCGACGCGCTGCTGGCCGGAACAATCGTTTCCGCCCATATCAGCGGCGTCGAACAATGGTTGCGCCATGCCGGGCAGGAGCAAAAAACATCCGATGTCGACACGCATTCCTGATTGACCGCCCCCTCCGGACTGCGTTAATTCCTTGCGCAGACATCGGATGTCTAGCTTCGTTCTTGGATGGGAGGACTTGATGAAAAGGAATGCCCCGGCCCTGCGCGCCGGTCTGTCGCGCCGTAGTTTTCTCAAGGGCAGCACTGCACTGATGGGCGCCGGCGCCCTGGCGCCGCTGCTGGGGGCGAGCGCCGCTCAGGCGCAGCAGGCCTCCCTGCGCTGGTCGACCATCGCCTTCGGGCCCGAGGCGCTGGCGCTGTGGCAGCAGATCGCGACCCGCGCCGAAGGGTTGCACCCGGACATCAAGGCGCAGGTCGAAGGCACGCCGTTCAACGACTACTGGACGAAGCTGCAGACCCAACTCGCCAGCGGCGGCAGCGCCGACCTGCTGCAGATGCAGAGCCTGCGCTTTCCGCAATATGCCAGCCGCGGCGTGCTGAAGCCGCTCGGCAGCTACATCTCGGCCGATTCCGGCTTCGACGTGAACGACTTCTACCCGACCATCCGGCAGGCCTTCGAATATGACGGCCAGCTCCAGATCCTGCCGTTCGATATCGGCGCCTACGTCACCTACATCAACGTCGACCTGTTCAAGGAACTCGGCGTGCCGCTGCCGGATCCGGAAAAGCCGATGAGCTGGGACCAGCTGGTCGACACCGCCAAGGCGCTGACCAATCCGGACAAGGGCACCTACGGCCTCGTGCTGTCGCCCGATCTCGATTCCAGCACGCCCTGGCTGTGGTCGAACGGCGGCCTCGTCTACAGCGACGACATGAAGACGGCCAAGCTCGACAGCCCCGAAACCGTGGGCGCGGTGCAGTTCCTGTTCGACCTGCTGTTCAAGCACAAGGTCGCGCTGCCGGTGACCGATCTCTCCAATGCCAATTTCGCGCCGGAGGCGTTCGTCGGCGGCAAGGTCGGCATGTATTTCGACGGCCCCTGGCGCTTCGTGTCGATCCGCCAGAACGCCAAGTTCAACTGGGACGTGGTGCCGTTCCCGGCCGGCCAGGCCGGCAGCGTGCCGTGGGTGGCCGGCTCCGGCTGGGGCATTTCGAGCCAGAGCAGCAATCCCGACAAGGCGTGGGAATTGCTGGCCGAGCTGACCAGCACCGATTCGCTCAAGATCCTCTACGATGCCGGCCGCGTCTTCCCGGCGCGCAAATCGACCTTCGCCAAGCGCACGCAGACTGGAGACGCGCCGCAGAATGCCGGCGTCGTCGCCAAGGTGCTGAACGGCGAGATCGGTGCGGCCCGGCCGCTGATAACCCCTGCCGCCTATTCCGAGATCGTGCAGGCGGCGCGCCAGACCCTGACCCCGCTGTTTGCCGAATCCGGCGACGCGGCCGCCGCCCTCGGCGACCTGCAGGGGCAGGTCCAGTCGCTGCTCGATCGCGGCTGATCGGGTGGCCCGGACGTGACTTCCGACGCGACACCACGCCTGCCGGATACGCGCACGTCCGGGCCATCGCCCCGCTACCGCCAGCCGTTCTATCGCAGCAACGGCTTCAGCGCGGCGCTGTTCCTGCTGCCGGCGACGAGCGGCTTCCTGCTGTTCGTCTGCCTGCCGGTGCTGGCGGCCTTCGCCATCGCCTTCTTCCAATGGGACCTGGTCGGCACGCCGCAATTCATCGGGCTCAGGAATTTCGCCGCGCTGCTCAAGGACCGGGTGTTCCTCGCGGCGCTGTGGAACACCGCCTACTACACCGTCGGCGTCGTCACGCTGTCGGTGTCGCTCGGCCTCCTCGCTGCCATCCTCGTCAACCGGGCGATCCGCGGCATCGGCATCGCCCGCGTGCTGCTGGCCATGCCCTACGTCACCGTCACCGTGGCGATGGCCATCGTCTGGCGCTGGATCTACCAGCCCGAAATCGGACTGATGAATGCGCTGCTGGGCGTCTTCGGCATCCCCGGCCCCAACTGGCTGAGCAGCCGCGTCTGGGCCATGCCCGCCCTGATCCTGATGGGGGTGTGGAAGTCCTTCGGCTACAACATGATCCTGTTCATCGCCGGCCTGCAGGCGGTGCCGGCCTCGGTGTACGAGGCAGCGGCGATCGACGGCGCGACGGGCTACAAGCGCTTCGTTCACGTGACGCTGCCGCTGCTCTCGCCGGTGCTGTTCTTCATCACCGTGATTTCCATCATCTCCTCCTTCGAGGTGTTCGACTCGGCACTGGTGATGACCGGCGGCGGGCCGGGCACGGCGACGACGACGCTGGTGCTCTACATCTACGAGGCCGGCTTCGAATCCTTCCACTTCGGCTACGCTTCGGCGATTGCGCTGTCGCTGTTCGCCGTGGTGCTGGTGGTGACGCTGGCGCAGCTTGCGGTGCAGCGCCGGTGGGTGAGCTATGACTGACGCCACGCTGGCCGGACACGTCCGCCCGGGTCGGGGCGTTTCGCGCTATCGCGAGCGGCAGGCCATCCTCGGCGCGCTCGGCGCCTTCGTCATTGCGCTCTTGGTCTTTTTCGCCCTCGTGCCGGTGGTGTGGATGGTGCTGTCGGCGTTCAAGTCGAACGCCGAAATCCTCAGCCCCGACCGCACGCTGCTGCCGCGGCAGTGGACGCTCGACGGCTTTGCGGCGCTGTTCGAATACAGCGCCATCGGCCGCTATCTCCTCAACAGCCTGGTGGTGGCCGGCGGCATCGCGCTGATCCAGACCGTCACCGCGTCGCTGGCCGCCTATGCCTTCGCCCGCATCCCGTTCCGCGGCTCGAACGTGCTGTTCGCCATCTTCCTGATGACGCTGATGGTGCCGCCGCAGGTGACGCTGATCCCGCAATTCATCATTGCCAGCCGGCTCGGCTGGGTCGACACCTATCACGGCATGATCATCCCGCAGGCGTTCACCGCCTTCGGCATCTTCCTGCTGCGGCAGTTCTTCCTCGGCATCCCGCGGGAGCTCGAGGAGGCGGCGCGCGTCGACGGCGCGAGCCGCCTGCGGGTGTTCCTGTCGATCATCGTGCCGCTCTCCGGCCCGGCGATCGCCACGCTGCTGCTGTTCGCCTTCCTCGCGCACTGGAACGCGCTGCTGTGGCCGCTGGTGATGTCGACCACCGACGCGACGCGCACGGTGGTGCTGGGGCTGCGCGAGTTCCAGGGGCAGTACTTCACCAATTGGGACGCGCTGATGGCCGGCTCCATCGTGGCGACGCTGCCCACCATCGCGGTGTATCTGCTGGCGCAACGCTGGTTTATCCGCGGCGTGATCCTTTCGTCCGGTTTTGGAGGGCGCTGAGCCATGCGACCGAACATCATCCAGATCGTCGCCGACGACCTCGGCTTCGGCGACCTCGGTTTCTTCAACGGCGGGCAGACGCAGACGCCCAACATCGACGCCCTGTTCGCGACCGGGGCCCGTTTCGAGCCGGCCTATTCGGCCTCGCCGGTCTGCGCGCCGGCGCGGGCGGCGCTGCTCACCGGGCGCTATCCGCACCGGACCGGCGGCATCGACACGCTCGAGGGGCGCGGGCTCGACCGGCTGTCGGTGGAGGAGCGCACCCTCGCCGATGCGCTCCAGGCCGGCGGCTATCGCACCGGCCTCGTCGGCAAGTGGCACAATGGCGCGCTCGATCCGGCCTATCACCCCAACCGGCGCGGCTTCGACAGCTTCGTCGGCTTCCGCGGCGGCTGGATGGACTATTACGACTGGCGCATCTTCCGCAACGACGAGGTGGTCGAATCGGACGGGCGCTACCTCACCGACGTATGGGGCGAGGAGGCGGTGCGCTTCATCGCCGCGGCGGGCGACAGTCCGTACTACCTGCTGCTCACCTTCAATGCGCCGCATTATCCGCTGCAGGCGCCCGCGGCCGATGTGGAACGCTATCGCAGCACGCTCGGCGTCACCACCGAAGTTGCGACCATCTACGCCATGGTCGAGGCGATGGACCGCGCCATCGGCCGGGTGCGCGAGGCGGTGGCGGCGAGCGGCCGCGGCGACGACACCATCATCGTGTTCACCAGCGACAACGGGCCGGACCTGTCGGGCGCCTGCGCCCGGCCCAACCGCGACCTGCGCGGTCGCAAGGGGCTGGCCTATGAGGGCGGCATCCGCGTGCCGTTCGTTTTGAACTGGCCGGCGCGTGTGCCCGAGGGCCGCGACATCGAGCGGCTGCTGCATTTCGTCGACGTGGCGCCGACGCTGCTCGCCGCCGCGGGCGTCGCGCCGCACCCCCAAGCCAGGCCGTTCGACGGGCAGTCGCTGCTCGCGGCGCTGGGCGACGGCGCGGCGGCGGCCGCGCCGCGCTTCTGGCAGTGGAACCGCTATACGCCGGTGGCCCGCTGCAACGCCGCGGTGCGCGAGGGCGAGTGGAAGCTGGTGTTTCCGCCGATCCCCGCGGCGATGCGGGTGACGCCCGAGGATCTGCGGGTCGACGAGGAGCTCAAATACCACCCCGAGCGCCACCCCGACATCAGTCGCGGCGAGCCGCCGCGGCAGGTGCCGCCGCCGGCGCCGCCCGAGCTCTACCGCATCGCGGCCGACCCGGGCGAGCAGCACGATTGCGCCGCCGCGGACCCGGAGCGGACGGCGCGCCTGCAGCGGATGCTGGACGACTGGTTCGCCGAGGTCGACGCCGAGCGCCGGTCGCGCTCCGACACCACCCTTTAGCTCCGCCTGGCCGCGGCCGGGCCCGACCCGTCTTTTGGATGACGCATGCGTATTACCAGCCTCAAGACCCATGATCTGCGGTTCCCGACCTCGAGCGCGCTCGACGGCTCGGACGCGATGAATCCGGACCCCGATTATTCGGCGGCCTATGTGGTGCTCGGCACCGACGGCCCCCATGCGGGGCACGGCTTCAGCTTCACCATCGGCCGCGGCAACGACATCGTGTGCATGGCCATCGCCGCGTTGGCCGAGCGCGTGGTGGGCCTCGATCTCGACTGGATCGCCGCCGAGCCGGGGCGCTTCTGGCGGCACATGACCGCCGACAGCCAGTTGCGCTGGATCGGCCCCGACAAGGGCGCGATGCATCTCGCCACCGCTGCGGTGGTCAATGCGGTGTGGGATCTGCTCGGCAAGCGCGCCGGCAAGCCGGTGTGGCGGCTGGTGGCCGACATGTCGCCCGAGGAGCTCGTCGCCTGCATCGACTTCCGCTACCTCACCGACGTGGTGACGCCCGCCGAGGCGCTGGCGCTGTTCCGGCGCGCCGCGGCGGGCAAGGCCGAACGGCTGGCGCGGCTCGAGGCCGAGGGCTATCCCTGCTACACCACCTCGGCGGGATGGCTCGGCTATTCCAACGAGAAGCTGACGCGGCTGGCGGAGGCGGCGGTGGCCGCCGGCTTCACCCACATCAAGATGAAGGTCGGCCGCGACCTCGACGACGACATCCGCCGCCTCGGCATCGTGCGCGAGATCATCGGTCCCGACCGCTATCTGATGCTTGACGCCAACCAGGTGTGGGAGGTGGACGAGGCCATCGCCTGGGTCAATGCGCTCAAGCGGTTCGACCCGTATTTCATCGAGGAGCCGACCAGCCCCGACGACGTCGAGGGGCACCGCAAGATCCGCGCCGCCGTCGCCCCGGTGCGCGTCGCCACCGGCGAGATGTGCCAGAATAGAATATTGTTCAAGCAGTTCATCGAGCGTGGCGCCATCGACGTGGTGCAGATCGACGCCTGCCGGCTGGGCGGCGTCAACGAGGTGCTGGCGGTGCTGCTGCTGGCGGCCAAATTCGGCCTGCCGGTGTGGCCGCATGCCGGCGGCGTGGGATTGTGCGAATATGTGCAGCACCTGGCGATGATCGACTACCTCGTGGTGTCGGGCAGCATGGCCGACCGGCGCATCGAATATGTCGATCATCTGCACCAGCATTTCCTCGACCCCTGCGTGATCCGCAACGCCGCCTACATGCCGCCGCAGCGGCCCGGCTATTCGGCCGAGATGCGGCCCGAGACGCTGCGCGATTTCGACGTGACGCCACGCTGAGGGCGTGCGCGAAGGCTCCACGCGCCGGAGCGCTGGAGGGCTGTTCTGCCGCGGCGCAAAGCGGTGCCGCGGGCGGAGTGCGCCGGGCGCCTCCGGAAGGTTGGACTGAGTGCGAGGCACCCAGCGCAGGCTCCGCGGCGGGGTTTTGGGAACAGTCGGGCGGGAGGGCGCCTTGAGACGCCCCGCGACCCGAATGCTGGACCCGGGACAGCGCGACCGCCGTCCCGCCCGCCCCGTCCACCCGACTCCTCGTCAGAGCCCCGCGGCTATGCGGTGGACGGTGCGCGCAGTATATGCCGGCGCCGGAGGACGGGGATCGACGATCGCAAAGCGGGCCGCAAGCGCCTGCCCGGCCTCGGCTTTCGCCGGGGACAGGCGTGCCGCGCGGTACGCCGGATTATTTGAGGAACAGCTCGATCACCGGCACGACGACGTCCGGCCGGCGCACCGGCAGCTCCAGCGTCACCGTGCCTTCGGGGACGTTGACCGCGGTGAGGTGGTTGAGCGGATCGAAACGGGGTTCCAGAACCTGCACCTCGCTGGCGTCGTGCAGGAACTGCGCATAGGCGATCCTGCCGGCCATGCCGTCGAAATGGATGTGGCGGAACGGCCAGTTGACGATGTGCAGGTAGAGGCGCTTGCCGTTCTGCGTCAGCCGGCAATCGCGCGGCGCCGCGAACTCCGCTGCGGTGCAGCCATAGATGCTGCGGGCGTTGAGCGCCATCCAGCGGCCATAGGCGGCGAGGGCGTCGACGGCGCGCTGGTCGAGCGTGCCGCGCGCCGTGGGGCCGACATTCATCAGCAGATTGCCGCCCATGGCGACGCTGTCGATGAGGATCTGCACGAGCTGCTCGGGGCTCTTCCAGGTGGTCTCGTCGCGGTGGTAGCCCCACGAGCCCGAGAAGGTGTGGCAGACCTCCCACGTCGCCTTCTGCCCCTTCACCATCGGCCATTGGCGCGGCGTGTACTGCTCGGGCGTGGTGACGTCGGGCATGGCGTCGGCGATGTCGAGGACGTCCAGCCGGTTGTTGACGATGATGTCGGGCTGCAGCCGCCGCACCAGCTGCAGCAGCTCGGCGCTCTGCCAGTCGTGCCGGGTCTTGCCGGGCATGCCCTTGTAGTCGCGGCCGGGGTAGCTGAAGTCGAACCAGATGATGTCGATCTTGCCGTAATTGCTGAGCAGCTCGGTGACCTGCTCGCGCATGTAGGCGGCGTAGCGCGTCATGTCGCGGCCGGCATTGAAGCTCGCCGTGTCGGGCAGGTTGCGCTGCGGGTGGAAGATGTCGGTCGGGAAATCCGGGTGGTGCCAGTCGAGCAGCGAATAGTAGAAGCCGACCTTCAGTCCCTCGGCCCGGCAGGCCTCGACATAGTCGGCGACGAGGTCGCGCCCGCACGGGGTGTTGGTCACCTTGTAGTCGGTGACCTTGCTGTCCCACAGGCAGAAGCCTTCGTGGTGCTTGGCGGTGAGCACCACGTATTTCATCCCGGCCTCGCGCGCCATGCGGGCCCACGCCTTCGGATCGTAGAGGTCGGGGTCGAAATGCTCGAAATATCTCTGGTAGGCGGCGTCGGGGATTTCCTCGCGGCTCTTCACCCATTCGTGCCGCGCCGCGAGCGAATACAGCCCCCAATGGATGAACATGCCGAAGCGGTCGTGGATGAACCAGGCCTTCTTGTCCTCGGACAGGAACAGTTCGGACGGCAGGCGGGCCTCGGTTGCGGACATGTGGCGTGATCTCCCTGGCGCACGGAACAGGCGGAGCTCCTGCCGGCCCGCTATCAATGGGCGAGCCTTGGTCATGCTGTCAAGTGTCCTGACCACCTGACAAAGGACTCGTCTTGTCCGGTCGGCTGCGCTATCCAGCCCGGAGGGAAGGTGGGAATGCAGCTTCAGGTCGTCGCCAGCAGAAAGCTCTATGTGCAGATCGCCGATCAGATCCGGGGGCTGGTCGCCGCCGGCACGCTGAAGCCGGGCGACCAATTGCCGCCCGAGCGCGAGCTTTCCGAGCAGCTCGGAGTGAGCCGGCCGACGGTGCGCGAGGCGCTGATCGCGCTCGAAGTGGCCGGCATCATCGAGCTCAGGATGGGCGTGGGCGCCTTCGTGCGGCACGAGCCGGCGGCCGCCGCCAGCGTGCCGGCCAACAACCATTCGCCGCTCGAGATCATCGATGCGCGCATGCTGATCGAGCCGCATGTGGCGGGCCTTGCGGCGGAGGGCGCGACGCCTGAGGCCATCGGCCGGTTGAACCGGATCGTCGCGGCGATGCGGGCCGACACCGAGCAGGGCCGCTGGTCGGAGGCGGCCGACGAGCAATTGCACCTGACCATCGCCGGGCAATGCGGCAACCAGACGATGCGCGAGCTTCTGGCGAGCCTGTGGATGGCGCGCTCGGAAGGGCTCGACACCCGCCTGCACCAGCATCTCGCGAGCCTCGACGCGCTGCGCTGGAAGATCCTCGCCGACCACACCGCGATCGTCGCCGCGGTGGAACGGCACGATCCGCCGGCGGCGCGCGCCGCCATGGCGCAGCACCTCGATTATGTGCGCCAGGCGATGCTGCAGGCCTGGGACTGAGCGCCGGCCTCGCAGCCAGGGACACAGTCACGACATCAGGGTGAAATTGCCGCGCATGCGTGCCACACTGGCCGCGATGCGGGAGGCGGCGACGCCTTCCTGCGAGGACGTTCGAGGAGGCCGGCGCATGGCTGACGGCAAGCCGCACTACAAGACCTATACCCAGCCGGCGGGCGGCTGGGGCGCCGCGGCGGCCACGGCCAAGGTGCTGCTGGAGCAGAGCGTGGTGACCAAGGGCTCGCGCGCGCTGCTGTCGATGAACCAGCCGGGCGGCTTCAAATGCCCGAGCTGCGCCTTTCCCGACCCCGACCACCGCAAGACGCTGGAATTCTGCGAGAACGGCGTCAAGGCGCTGGCGCACGAGGCGACGCGCTCGCGCGTGACGCGCGATTTCTTCGCCGAGCACAGCGTCGCCGAGCTGCTCGAGCAATCGGATTACTGGCTCGAAATGCAGGGCCGGCTGACCGAGCCGATGCGCTACGACGCGGCGACCGACCACTACGTGCCGTGCAGCTGGGACGATGCCTTCGCGCTGATCGGCCGGCATCTGCGCGCGCTCGCCAGCCCGCATGAAGCGGAGTTCTACACCTCGGGCCGCACCCCCAACGAGGCGGCGTTCCTCTATGCGATCTTCGTGCGCGAATTCGGCACCAACAATTTCCCCGATTGCTCCAACATGTGCCACGAGCCGACGAGCCGCGGCCTGCCCTCGTCCATCGGCGTCGGCAAGGGCACGGTGGTGCTGGAGGATTTCGCCCAGGCCGAGGCCATCTTCGTCATCGGCCAGAACACCGGCACCAATTCGCCGCGGATGATGACCAATCTGGTCGAGGCGCGCAAACGCGGCGTGCCCATCGTCGCCGTCAATCCCATGCCGGAGCGGGCGCTGATCCGCTTCACCGAGCCGCAGGACGTGGTGCAGATGGCGACCTTCGGCTCGACCCCGATCGCCAGCGAGTTCGTACATATCCGCATCGGCGGCGACCTGGCCCTGCTCAAGGGCATGATGAAGGTGATGTTCGAGCGCGAGGCGGCGGGCGAGGCGATCCTCGACCGCGACTTCATCGCCGCGCATACGAGCGGCGTCGAGGCGCTGCGCGACGACGTGCTGGGCGAGGACTGGGCCGAGATCGTCGAGGTCTCGGGCATCAGCGAGGAGCAGATCCGGCGCTGCGCCGAAATCTACATCCGCTCCGGCGCCACCATCATCTGCTACGGCATGGGCATCACCCAGCACCAGCAGGGCTCGCGCCTCGTGCAGCAGGTGGCCAATCTGCTGCTGCTGCGCGGCAATTTCGGCAAGCCCGGCGCCGGCATCTCGCCGATCCGCGGCCATTCCAACGTGCAGGGCGACCGCACCGTGGGCATCGACGAAAAGCCGACGCCGGCCTATCTCGACCGTGTGCGCGAGGTGTTCGGCTTCGAGCCGCCGCGCCGGCACGGCCACCACACGGTGGAATCCGTCGAGGCGATGAAGGCCGGCACCGCGAAAGTGTTCATCGGGCTGGGCGGCAATTTCGTGCGCGCCGTGCCCGACACCGAGCAGGCCTATGCCGCGATGCGGCGGCTCGAGCTCACCGTGGGCATCGCCACCAAGCTCAATCGCGGCCATCTGGTGCACGGCAAAGACGCGCTGATCCTGCCGGTGGTGGCGCGCTCCGAGCACATTCGCACCCGGGCCGGCGAGCAGTTCGTCACCATCGAGGATTCGATGTCGAACGTCACCGCCTCGCGCGGCGTGCTCGAGCCGGTGAGCGGCGACCTGCTGCCGGAGGTCGAGATCGTCTGCCGCATGGCGATGGCGGCGCTGCCCGCCAGCAGGGTGGACTGGGCGAGCTATATCGACGATTACGGCCGCATCCGCGACAAGATCGCCGAAACCTATCCCGAGCTCTATGCCGGCTTCGCCGAACGCATCACGGCGCCGCACGGCTTCCATCTCGACATTCCGCCGCGCCGGCGCGTATGGCCGACGCCCGACGGCAAGGCCAATTTCCTGGTCTTCGCCGGGCTGCACCCCAATACGCCGGTCGACGACCCGGCGATGCTGCGCCTCGCCACGGTGCGCTCGCACGACCAGTTCAACACCACCATCTACAGCAATTCCGACCGCTATCGCGGCGTCTACAACGACCGCATGGTGCTGTTCATGAACGAGGCCGACCGGCTGGCGCGCGGGCTCGAAGCGGGGACGCGCGTGACGCTCGAAACCATCAGCGACGACGGCGTGCAGCGCCGCGTCGCGGGCCTCACCATCCTCGATTATCCGATGCCGCGCGGCGCCGTGGCCGGCTATTATCCCGAGCTCAACCCGCTGCTGCCGCTCGACTATTACGACCGCATCAGCGGCACGCCGGCGGCGAAATCGGTGCCGGTGCGCGTCGTGCCCAATGCGGCGGCATAGGCGGGCGGGCGATGAACGCGCACCAACCGGCCCCGCGCCTCGATCCGCGGCAGGCGGCGACCATCGAGGTCCGCCGGCTGGGGCTGGCCGATGCGGGCGATGCGCGCCTCGCCCGCAGCGTGCCGATCGAGGCGCCGGTGGCGATAGAGATCTGCGGCATCGGCTATGCGGTGATGATGGCGACGCCGTTCGATCTCACCGACTATGCCATCGGCTTTGCGCTGAGCGAGGGCCTGATCGGCGACAAGAACGAGATTCTCGATCTGGCGGCGCACGAGGTCGAGGGCGGCTGGATCGTGCGCCTGAACCTGCCGCCCGCGGGCGCCGGCCGGGCGCGGGAGCGGGCGCGGCGGCGCGTCACCGAGAGCAGTTGCGGCCTCTGCGGCATCGACAATATCGCCCAGGTGCTGCGGCCGCTGCCGCCGGTCGCCGCGCGGCTTTCGGTCGGGCGCGAGGCGATCTCGCGGGCTCTCGCCGAGCTCGCCGCGCACCAGCCGCTCGGCCGCGCCACCGGCGCGGTGCACGCGGCCGCCTTCTGCACGCCCGACGGCAGGATCGTGCTGGCGCGCGAGGATGTCGGCCGGCACAATGCGCTCGACAAGCTGATCGGCGCTCTGGCGCGCGCCGGGCTGGACCCGGCCACGGGCTTCGTGCTGCTCTCGGCCCGCTGCAGCTACGAATTGGTGGAAAAGACCGTGCGCGCCGGCTGCCCCGTGCTGGTGACGATTTCCGCGCCCACGACGCTCGCCGTCGAGCGCGCCGCGCAGGCCGGCCTGACGCTCCTCGCGCTGGCGCGTCCGGATTCGGTGCTGATGGTCAGCGATCCCGAGGGCTGACGGCGCGGCGCTGGCCGCCGACGGAGGAAACGAGCCGCGACGCGCCGGCCCGAAATTCATTCATCTGAATGATTTTCGGCGGCCGCGGCGGTGCTACCGCTCGAGACGCGGGGATGACCCGGCCCTGGCAGGGCCATCGACATCCAAGGAGTTCTCGAAATGCGTATTTCCCGATCGATACTGGGCGTGGCCGTGGCGGCCGCGGGCGCCGCGGCGGCCGGCCTGCTGCTGGCGGCGCCGGCAGCAGCGTGCGAGATCCAGACCAGCCTCTGCAATCCCGGCGGCGGCAGCTCCAGCACCAATTTCCACATCACGCAGATGGGCCCGGTCGACCACTATACCGGCCCGACCGTCAGCCTGCCCACCAACACTCCCGGCGGCGGGAGCGGCAATGGTGGTGGCGGCAATGGCGGGGGTGGCGGCGACGGCAGCAACACCGGCATGCACCTCGCCCCCATGAAGATCAAGATCCAGCCCTCGGGCGGTGGCGGCAATGGCGGCGGTCCGGACGGCGTCCTCAAGGACCAGCTTCCGAAGCTGCCCAAGAGCCACGACCTGCTCGTCAAGGGCGGCGGCAACGACAAGGACGAGCTCAACCTGCTGATCGCCTGCCGCACCCTGGACGGCGAGACGGATCTGCGCTTCCGCAACGTCGGCAGCGCCGTGATCCCGGCGGGCTCGCAGGTGCGCTGGTCGGTCAAGCCCACCGGCCAGCACGGCGCCATCCGCCTGCCGCGCGACATCAAGGTCGGGGCCAGCGTCAACGCCCACGACCTGCTGCGCAATGCGGCGGCCGACGGCTTCACCTGCTCGTCGCATCTGCTGTAGCCGCGCTGCCGCGGCTGCCCCCCGGGGCCGCGGCGCGTATCGATGTGCAGACAAAAAAGCCCGGCGTGACGCCGGGCTTTCAGTTCGGCATCCGATTGCCGGGTCAGAAGTGATATTTGAGCGCGGCCTTGAGGCTGTGGAAGCCGCCAGCGAAACTCGCCGGGCTGTCGTCCGACCCCAGGCCGAAAAGGTCGATGCCGCCACCCGCTGCCGCTGCCTCGGGCAGCGCGACATAGGCATATTCGGCGCCCAGCGAGATGTGCTCGGCCACCATGCTTTCGACCCCCACGCCGATGGTCGGTCCCATCACGAGTTGCTGCGTCGATGAGGTGCTGGTTCCGCTCGGGTAGGAGTCCTCGTCGTCGAGGCCCGTGGTGCTGATCGTCATGGTCGACGCTACGGTCCGGTCGGCGACGACGAGGCCGCCGGTCAGGTAGAACAGCACGCCTTGCGGGGCCTCGACGCCCAGCCGGCCGCGAAAGCTCGCCATCGGCCCGAGGCTGTAGGACGAGACGCTCTCCACCGAGATGCTGACGGCGTGGTCGTCATCCCCGGCCGTCCCCGACATGGTCAGCGTCCCCGTCGAGGACTTGCTGAAGCCGCCGACGCTCACATCCGATTCGACGCCGAGCACCACCTTGCCGATCTGCGCATTGTAGCCGGCCGTGGCGCCGCCGAAGAGCGTGCTGATGCGGCTCGTCGAGCTGTCCATCTGGTAGGTGACGTCGCCATTGCCGAACGGCCCGAGATGCTGGCTGCTGGCGGCGTCGGTGTCGAGCGCATAGCCGCCATAGATGCCGGCGTAAAAGCCGCTCCAGGTGCCGCCCCAGTCTCCGGCCGACTGTGCCAGCGCCGGCGCCGCACCGGCGCAGAGCAGCGTGGCGGCCAGCGGGCCAACGATCATCTTGTGCATAGCAATCCCCAGCTCGAAACTCGTGCGCAAAGCGTGCCCGAGCGGCGGGGGGTGAAAATCATTCAAATGAATGAATTTGCCGGCGGCGCGGCGCGCTGCGGCTAGGGTGTGACCGGAACGGCACGCAACAGCAGCGCCACCAGCTGGCTCTGCTGCGCCGTGCCGGTCTTGCGGAAGATGCTGGCGAGCTGCGTGCGGGCCGTGGCCAGCGAGATGAAGCGCTCCTCGGCGGCCTGCCCGAGCGACAGGCCGGCCGACAGCGCCGTGGCCAGCGACGCCTCCTTGGCGGTGAGGCCGAACAGCGCCTGCACCCGGCTCTCGAAGGCGTCGGGCAGGCGCGACGCCAGGGGCTGGATCAGCAGCATGGCGCCGCGCGGCCCCGGCAGCTCGACGCCGGACCGCTCGTCGCGCACCGGCGACACCGAGACCGCGAAGGTCGGCGTCGCCGCCTCGCCATGGGTGACGATGACGCTGCCGCCGGGCATGAAACCCGAGGGCGCGCAGGCGGCCGCGATCAGATGCGACAGCGAGGTGCGCTGCGCCGTGATCACCCGCCGGCGGCTCAGCAGCAGGCCTTGATCGGCGCTGAAATAGCGTTCGGCCAGGCTGTTGCAGAACAGCAGCCTGCCGTTGGCATCGGTCACGGCAAAGCCGATCCCCAGCCGCTCATAGGCGAGGCCGCGCCCGTGCAGCCGCTCGGTGCCGAGCCGCCGGCGGATGGCGAAGGCATGCATCAGCGCCGGCGTCAGCACCAGCATGTCGGCCTCGTCGCGCGGCGTGAACTGCGGCTGCCTGCCGCCGCGCTGCGCCACCAGGAACGCCTGCGCCGTGCTGCCGCTCTCGATATTGATCAGCGCGGCCGAGTGGTCGTCCTGCGGCGCGAACCATTCGTTGAACAGCGTGGTGCGCACGAACTCGTCGCGCCGCATCAGCATGCGGTCGCTGAGCAGGTCGCCGGGGCGCGTCAGCCCCATGCGCGGAATGAACAGGTTTGCGCTGCCCAGCTCGGCGAACAGCCGCTCGAAATACAGGTCGCAATCGCTATGCAGCAATTGCGTCGCCAGCTCACCCGGCGGCGGCGCCGAGCGGAACCAGCCCAGCGCCACCCTCGTCAGGTTGAGCTGGGTCTTCAGCTCGCCCACGGCGCCGGCCCATGCCTCGTCGTCGATGGCGGCGTCGTAGAAACGCCGGACGAGCTCCGAGTAATCCTGCGAAGCGCTCAACGATTCAACTCGATTCGAATGTCGTGAAACCGGCGGGAGCCCGGCTCCAGACCAAATGACAAAAACCGTCACGACCGCGCCGACGCCTGCGCGACCAGGCGGGAAGCCTGCCCCGGGAGCGGCCGCAAATCAAGCTCCCGTTTGCGAAAGCTTGCACCGGGTCTACGCAGACGCGGCTGACGACAAGCCGTTCTACTCCAGCCCGGCCGGAGGCCTGGGCCGGACACGCGCGTCAGCCGATCTCGTACGGCACCACCGTGCGGCGGTCGGCGTTGACCGAGATCGGGCTCGCCAGCGGCGGCACCGAGCGCTGCGTGCACGAGCGCCGCTCGCAGATGCGGCAGGACACCCCGATCGGGTCGAACGCCGCCTTGCCGAGGTCGAGGTCGGCGCCATAGACCAGCCGTCCCGCATGCGCGATCTCGCAGCCCAGCGCATAGGCATAGCGCCGCGCCGGCGCCTGCCAGCCGCCCGAGCGCTTGTCGCTCGACCAGGCGAGGCAGAGATAGCGGTTGCCGTCCGGCGTTTCCGCCAATTGCCGGATCAGCCGGCCATGCTCCTCGAAGGCGCGATGCACGTTCCACAGCGGGCAGGCGCCGCCGAAGCGGGCGAATTGCAGCGCCGTCGCCGAATGCCGCTTGGTGATGGTGCCGGCGGCGTCGACCCGGGCAAAGAAGAACGGGATTCCACGCTGCCGCGGCCGCTGCATCGTCGACAGCCGGTGCGCCACCTGCTCGAGGCTGGCGCCGAACAGCTGCCCGAGCTCCTCGATGTCGTAGCGGTGCTGCTCGGCCGCCGCGAGGAAGGCGCCGTACGGCATCTGCAGCGCTCCGGCGAAGTAATTGGCGAGCCCGAGCCGGCAGATCGAGCGGGCCTCGGCGGTTTTGAACCCCGCGCCCTCGACCAGCTCGGCGATGGCCGCCGCCTGCTCGATGGCGGCGAGGTGCGCCGCGATCTGGAAGAACTGCGTCGCCGGCATGAGCCGCAAATTGAGCGTCAGCGTCCGGCTGGCGCGGTCGTAGTCGCGCATCAGATCGGGGCGCTGCGGCGCCGCCAGCACCACCTTGAGCCCGTGCGTGTCGGCGCAATAGGCCACCAGCCGCTGCAGCCGGTCGGGGGTGAACGGGCCGATCCGGTCGGACAGGACCTCGGCGCGGCGGTCGAGCGGATCGATGTAATTGTCGGCATAATGGAAGAAGTCGCGCACCTCCTCATAGGCGGTCTGGATGCCGGCCGAGGGGTCGCGCAGCAGCGCCGCGTCGGCGCTGGCGAGCCGCTCGCTGGCCTTGCGGTAGCTTTCGTAGAGCTGCAGCAGCGCGCGGCTGATGTCGGGCGCGTTGAGCGCCGCCGCCTTGAGCTCGGAGAGGTTGGGCACCGTCTCGCCGAACACCGGATCGGCCAGCACCTCGCGCAGATCGGCCAGCAGCCGGTCGGAGGAATCGGCGGTGAGGCTGGCGAGATCGAGGTTGAACGCCCCGGTCAGCGCCACCATCACCGCCGCGGTCAGCGGCCGCTGGTTGGATTCGAGCTGGTTGACGTAGGAGGGCGAGATGTCGAGCCGCGCCGCCAGTTCGGCCTGGGTGAGCCTGTGCTGCTCGCGCAGCGCCCGTAGCCGCGCCCCGGCAAACACCTTGCGTCCGGCCATCTTCACAACTCCACCGATTTGCAACTTGCCTCTTGTGAATTGTAACAGCCTTGCGCTTTCCTGTCTTGGGCCGCGGCGGCGCGTCCACTAGGCTTGGCGCAAAAAGAGACCGGCATGCACAAGATCATCGAAGCGCTCGACCAGCGCCGCGCCGAGGCCCGCCTCGGCGGCGGCCAGCGCCGCATCGAGGCACAGCACAACAAGGGCAAGCTCACCGCCCGCGAACGGCTCGACGTGCTGCTCGATCCCGGCTCGTTCGAGGAATACGACATGTTCGTGACCCACCGCGCGGTGGAGTTCGGCATGGCCGAGACGGTGATCCCCGGCGACGGCGTGGTGACCGGCTGGGGCACCGTCAACGGCCGCATGGTTTATGTGTTCAGCCAGGATTTCACCGTCTTCGGCGGCTCGCTCAGCGAGACGCATGCGCAGAAGATCTGCAAGATCATGGACCTCGCGGTGCAGAACGGCGCCCCGGTGATCGGCCTCAACGATTCGGGCGGCGCCCGCATCCAGGAGGGCGTGGCGGCGCTGGGCGGCTATGCCGAAGTGTTCTGGCGCAACGTCCAGGCCTCGGGCGCCGTGCCGCAGATCTCGGTGATCATGGGGCCGACGGCCGGCGGCGCCGTGTATTCGCCGGCCATGACCGACTTCATCTACATGGTGAAGGACACCTCCTTCATGTACGTCACCGGCCCCGACGTGGTGAAGACCGTCACCTCCGAGATCGTGACGCATGAGGAGCTGGGCGGGGCGGGCACCCACACCAGGGTCAGCTCGGTCGCCGACGCCGCCTTCGACAACGACATCGACACGCTGCTCGAGGTGCGCCGCCTCGTCGACTTCCTGCCGCTCAACGCCAATGCGAAGCCGCCGCGCGTGCACAGCTTCGACACGCTCGAGCGCAGCGAGCCGGCGCTCGACACGCTGATCCCCGACAGCGCCAACAAGCCCTACGACATGCGCGAGGTGGTGCTGCGCATCGCCGACGAGGGCGACTTCCTCGAGCTGCAGCAGGAGCATGCCGGCAACATCCTGACCGGCTTCATCCGCCTCAACGGCGACACCATCGGCGTCGTCGCCAACCAGCCGCTGGTGCTGGCCGGCTGCCTCGACATCAATTCGAGCAAGAAGGCGGCGCGCTTCATCCGTTTCTGCGACTGCTTTTCCATTCCCATCCTGACGCTGGTCGACGTGCCCGGCTTCCTGCCCGGCACGGCGCAGGAATATGGCGGCATCATCAAGCACGGCGCCAAGCTCCTCTTCGCCTATGCCGAGGCCACCGTGCCCAAGGTCACCGTGATCACCCGCAAGGCCTATGGCGGCGCCTATGACGTGATGGCGTCCAAGCACATCCGCGCCGACGTCAACTATGCCTGGCCGAGCGCCGAGATCGCCGTGATGGGCGCCAGGGGCGCCACCGAAATCCTCTATCGCGCCGAACTGGGCGACAAGGACAGGATCGCCCGCCGCACCGCCGACTACGAAGCCCGCTTCGCCAACCCGTTCGTCGCCGCCGAGCGCGGCTTCATCGACGACGTGATCATGCCGCATTCGACGAGAAAGCGCGTGGCCCGCGCCTTCGAGACGCTGCGCCACAAGAAGGCGAGCGTGCCGGCGAAAAAGCACGGAAACATTCCCCTGTGAGGATGCATGCCGACGGTCTTCGAGTGGAAGGGGTGGCGATTTGTGTTCTACAGCCTCGATAGCGCCGAACCGCCACACATTCACATTCGAAAAGACAGGAAGGAAACCAAGGTCTGGCTGGAGAGCATGGCAATCGCGCGCAACAAGCGCTGCACGGACAAAGAGCTGAACGAGCTTCTCGACGTGGTAAGGTTGCACCAGCAGGAGTTCCTGGAGAGGTGGAATGAACACTTTGGAAATTGATCGCGATCTGCTCGAGCCGACGCGAGCGCATTGCACCGATACGTCGCTGGTCGTCGAACTCGCAGACGGCGCGCTCCTGGTAACGCCGTTGTGGTGGTATCCACCGCTGCTTGCTGCGACGCCGGAGCAGCGCAATCGGATCGAGCTGTCGCCCTATGGCGTGCACTGGCCGGAGCTCGACGAGGATTTGAGCATCGAAGGCATGCTGAAGGGACTGCGGTACCCCAACGCTCAACCCCCCGCCGTCGCCGCGGAGTAGGCAGTCATGACCCTCCTCAGCCTCAGCAATCCCGTCTTTGCCACCTACGCGCTGTGCGCGGCGCTGGCCGTGCTCAAGCTCATGGGGCAGGGGTGGATGACGGTCTATCGGCTGATGAAGGTCGGCGGCGGCTATGCCTCGCCCGAGGATGCCAACAAGGGCCTCCTCAATCCGCGGCCGCGGCCCGGCCAGACCGACGTCGACGAATATGTCGACCGCTCGCGCCGCATGCACCGCAACGACCTCGAGAACATCCCCGGCTTTCTGGCCGCGGGGCTGTTGTTCGTGCTGGTCGAGCCGCCGCTGCTGCTGGCGCAGATCGTGATGTACGGCTTCGTGCTGGCGCGCGCCCTCCACACCTGGGCCTACGCCACGGCGCAAAGCCACGAGGTGCGCTCCACCTTCTACACCTTCGGCTCGCTCGCCGTGATCTATATGGCCATCCACGTGCTGGTGGTTGTCGTGCTTCGGGGAACGCTCGGCTGATGTTCACCTCCCTTCTCATCGCCAATCGCGGCGAGATCGCCTGCCGGGTCATCAGGACCGCCAAGAGAATGGGCATCCGCACCATCGCGGTCTATTCCGACGCCGATCGCGAGGCGCTGCATGTGAAGCTGGCGGACGAGGCCGTGCACATCGGCGGCTCGGCGGCGCGCGACTCGTACCTGTCGATCGAGAAGATCGTCGCCGCCTGCAAGGCGACGGGCGCCGAGGCGGTGCACCCGGGCTACGGCTTTCTCAGCGAGAACGCCGACTTCGCCGCCGCGCTCGACCAGAACGGCATTATCTTCGTCGGCCCGCCGGCCGGCGCCGTCGAGGCGATGGGCGACAAGATCACCTCCAAGAAGCTCGCGGCGGCGGCGGGGGTGTCCACCGTGCCCGGCCATATGGGGCTGATCGCCGATGCCGCCGAGGCGGTGCAGATCGCCCGGCAGGTCGGCTATCCGGTGATGATCAAGGCCTCCGCCGGCGGCGGCGGCAAGGGCATGCGCATCGCCTGGACCGACGCCGAGGCCAAGGAGGGTTTCGAGCGCAGCAAGTCCGAGGCCGCCTCGTCCTTCGGCGACGACCGCATCTTCATCGAAAAATTCGTCACCGAGCCGCGCCACATCGAAATCCAGCTCTTGGGCGACCAGCACGGCAACGTGCTCTGGCTCAACGAGCGCGAATGCTCGATCCAGCGCCGCAACCAGAAGGTGATCGAGGAGGCGCCCTCGCCCTTCCTCGACGGCAGGACCCGCAAGGCCATGGGCGAGCAGGCGGTGGCGCTGGCCAAGGCGGTCGGCTATTTCTCCGCCGGCACGGTCGAGTTCATCGTCGACAAGGACCGCAATTTCTATTTTCTCGAGATGAACACCCGGCTGCAGGTCGAGCATCCGGTGACCGAGCTCATCACCGGCCTAGACCTCGTCGAGCTGATGCTGCGCGTCGCCGCCGGCGAAAAGCTGCCGCTGGCCCAAAAGGACGTGAAGCTCAACGGCTGGGCCATCGAGAGCCGGCTCTACGCCGAGGACCCGTACCGCAATTTCCTGCCCTCGACCGGCCGGCTGACGCAGTACAGCCCGCCGCGCGAGCTGGCGAGCCCGCCGCACAGCTTCAGCCTGCGCAACGACACCGGGGTGTATGAGGGCGGCGAGATCTCGACCTTCTACGATCCGATGATCGCCAAGCTATGCACCTGGGCGCCGACGCGCGGCGCCGCGATCGACGCCATGCAGATGGCGCTCGACCAGTTCGAGGTGGAGGGCGTGGGCAACAACATCCCCTTCCTCAGCGCCGTGATGGGGCAGGAGCGGTTCCGCGCCGGCCGGCTCACCACCGGCTATATCGCCGAGGAATTCCCCGACGGCTTCACCGGCGTGACGCTCGACGACACGGCGCTGCGGCGGCTCGCGGCGCTCGCCTGCTGCTCCGCCTATGCGCTCGACACCCGCCCGGTCGACGGCGAGCGCCTGTCGCCCGGCAACGGCGCGGCGAAAACCCGCGCCGTGCTGATCGGCGACCGCCGCTGGGATTTCGCCATCCACGCCGACGGCATCGAATACTGGCTGAGCGAGCCAGGCGGCACCAAGCTGCTCGTCGAGACCGGCTGGAAGCCGGGGATGACGCTCGCCAGCGCCCGCGTCGACGGCGAACTGCACCACGTCAAGCTCAGCCGCGTCACCGGCGGTTTTCGCCTGCGCTGGCGCGGCGCCGACCTCGTCGCCCGCGTGCTGCTGCCGGCGGTTGCCGATTTGATGCCGCTGATGCCGGTGAAGGTGCCGCCCGACCTCAGCAGATTCCTGCTCTGCCCGATGCCGGGGCAGGTGGTACGCATCGACGTCAGGGAGGGCGATGTGGTCGAATCCGGCCAGCCGCTCGCCATCGTCGAGGCCATGAAGATGGAGAACGTGCTCAAGGCCGAACGCCGCGCCCGCGTGACGAAACTGCGCGTCGCCCCCGGCGCCGTGCTGGCGGTGGACGAGGTGATCCTGGAGTTCGAGGCGGTATGACGGGGATCGGACGGCCCCTCACCCGGCCGCTGCGCGGCCACCCTCTTCCCATTGGGGAGAGGGGAGGATGGAGCCGCTGCTTCGATCGTCGCTCCCCTCTCTCCTTTGGGGAGAGGGTGCCTTGCGACAGCAAGGCGGGCGAGGAGCCGTCCGATGGCCGATAGCCCCACCTTTGCCGACTGGGCGAAACTCGCCGCGCGCGAACTCAGGGACACGCCGGTCGAGGCGCTGAACCGCGACTATGGCGGGCTCGCGGTGCGGCCGCTTTATCTGCCGGGCGATGCGCCGGACCCCGGGCTGCCGGGCGTGGCGCCCTACACCCGCGGCGTGCGCGCCACCATGTATGCCAACCGCCCCTGGACCATCCGGCAATATGCCGGCTTTTCCACCGCGCGCGAGAGCAACGATTTCTACCGCAAGAACCTCGCCGCCGGGCAGAAGGGGCTCTCCGTCGCCTTCGACCTCGCGACGCATCGCGGCTACGACAGCGACCATCCGCGCGTCACGGGCGATGTCGGCATGGCCGGCGTCGCCATCGATTCCGTCGAGGACATGAAGCTGTTGTTCGACGGCATTCCGCTCGACCGGATGAGCGTATCGATGACCATGAACGGCGCCGTGCTGCCGGTGCTCGCCATGTTCGTCGTCGCCGCCGAAGAGCAGGGGGTGCGGCAGGCGGCGCTCGAAGGCACCATTCAGAACGACATTCTGAAAGAATTCATGGTGCGCAATACCTATATCTATCCGCCCGAGCCGAGCATGCGCATCGTCGGCGACATCATCGCCTACACCGCCGAACACATGCCGAAATTCAACTCCATCTCGATTTCGGGCTATCACATGCACGAGGCCGGGGCGACCGCCGTGCAGGAGCTCGGCTATACCCTCGCCGACGGCCGCGACTATGTGCGCGCCGCCATGGCGCGCGGCCTCGACATCGACGCCTTCGCCGGCCGGCTGAGCTTCTTTTTCGGCATCGGCATGAATGTCTTCCTCGAAGTGGCCAAGCTGCGCGCCGCGCGCACGCTGTGGAGCGAGATCATGACCGGGCTCGGCGCCAAAGACCCGCGCTCGAAAATGCTGCGTACGCATTGCCAGACCTCGGGCGTCAGCCTTACCGAGCAGGACCCGCACAACAACATCGTGCGCACCACCATCGAGGCGCTGGCGGCGGTGCTGGGCGGCACGCAATCGCTGCACACCAACAGCTTCGACGAGGCCATCGCGCTGCCCACCGAATTTTCGGCCCGCATCGCCCGCAACACCCAGCTCATCCTGCAGCACGAAAGCCACGTCACCGACGTGGTCGATCCGCTCGGCGGCTCCTACTACATCGAGGCGCTGACCGCCGACCTGGTGGCGCATGCCCGCGCGCTGCTCGCCGACGTCGACGCCGAGGGCGGCATGACGCGCGCGGTGCAGTCGGGCGGCCCCAAGGCCGAGATCGAGAAGGCCGCGGCGCTGCGCCAGGCGCGCGTCGACCGCGGCGAGGACGTGATCGTCGGCGTCAACCGCTACCGCCTCGAGGCGGAACAGCCGATCCCGGTGCGCGAGGTCGACAACGCCCGCGTCCGCGACGAGCAGATGGCCCGTCTCGCCGAGCTGCGCCGCAGCCGCGACGCCGGTCGCGTCGAGGCGGCGCTCGGCGCGCTCGCCGCCGCGGCGCGCGGCGACGGCAACCTGCTGCTCGCCTCCATCGACGCCGCCCGCGCCCGCGCCACGCTGGGCGAGATCTCGGCGGCGCTCGAGGCCGTCTTCGGCCGCCACGCGGCCATCACCCGCGTCATCTCCGGCGTCTATGGCGAGAGCTACCGGGGCGATCCGCAATACGACCAGATGCAGCGGCGCCTCGCCGCCTTCGCCGCCCGGCAGCAGCGGCCGCCCGCGCTGTTCATCGCCAAGATGGGCCAGGACGGCCACGACCGCGGCGCCAAGGTGATCGCCAGCGCCTTCGCCGACCTCGGCTTCACCGTGCACATGGGCGATCTGTTCGAGACGGCGCCCGAGGTCGCAACGCACGTCGCCGAGCTCGGGGTCGACGCCGTCGGCGTCAGCTCGCTCGCCGCCGGCCACAAGACGCTGGTGCCCGAGCTGATCGCCGAGCTCGCGGCGCGTGGCCTCGGTGACGTCACCGTCATCGTCGGCGGCGTCATCCCGCCCGAGGACTATCCGTTCCTGCGCGACGCCGGCGTGGCCGAAATCTTCGGGCCTGGCACCAACGTGCTCGAGGCCGCCGCCGCCGTGCTCGACCGGATCGAGGGCCGGCTGAGCAACCGCTGATCCCACCGTTTTGCACCGACGCCCGTCCGGCCGCCGCCGCAGGCGGCTCCATCGCGCTCGCTTGACAGCATTCGCGTCTTCATCAATTATTCCATTCGTGCGTATGTTATTACGCAATTGTGGCCTGGCGCAACGACGCCGGCGTCGAGCTCTACAACCAGGCCAATCCGTGGCCATCGGCCTTGCGATCTTCGCCATCCTGGTGCTGTCGGCGCTGTTCGCGCCGTGGCTCGCCCCGCACGATCCCAACAAGCTGTCGATCGCCCACCGGCTGCAGCCGCCGTCGGGCGTCAACTATTTCGGCACCGACGGATTCGGCCGCGACATCTTCAGCCGCGTGTTGTTCGCCGGCCGCGTCTCGCTGTCGGTGGGCTTCGGCGTCGCCGTGCTGGCCTCGCTGTTCGGCGTGGCGCTGGGCCTCGTTGGCGGCTTCTTCCGCCGGCTCGACACGCCGGTGTCGCGCGTCATCGACGCCATGATGGCGTTCCCCGACATCCTGCTCGCCATCGCGCTGGTGGCGGCGCTCGGCGCCTCCATCGTCAACGTCGTGCTGGCGCTGTCGATCGTCTACGCGCCGCGCATCGCCCGCGTCATCCGCGCCGCGACGCTGGTGATCCGCGAGCTGACCTATGTCGAGGCGGCGCGGGCGCTGGGCGTCTCCACCTGGCGCATCCTCGTCAACCACATCCTGCGCAACGTCGCCTCGCCGATCATCGTGCAGGCGACGTTCGTGTTCGCCTACGCCATGCTGGCCGAGGCGGGCCTGTCCTATCTCGGGGTCGGCGTCGATGCCTCGACCCCCACCTGGGGCACGATGATCAACGAAGGCAGCCAGTATGTCGGGCGCGCCGACTGGATCATCGTTTTCCCCGGCATTGCCATCACGTTGTGCGTGCTGTCGCTGCAGGTTGCCGGCGACGGGCTGCGCGACGCGCTCGATCCACGTTTGTCCAAGGAACTCTGACATGACGGGCGTCACGCTCACCAACTTCAAGCCGGTCGGCTTCGACCATCCCATGCCGGCAGTCCTGCACATCGGCGGCGACGGCCTGTTGCGGTCGGCTGCCGAAGCGGGGGCCCAGCCGCTCGACTGCCAGGGGCGCTGGCTGTCGCCTGGCTGGGCCGATCTGCACGTCCATATCTGGCACGGCGGCACCGACATTTCGGTGCGGGCCGACCAGGGCGGGCTGTGCCACGGCGTCACCGCCATGGCCGACGCGGGCTCCGCCGGCGAGGCCAATTTCCACGGCCTGCGCGAATATGTGCTGGAGCGCCAGCCCGAGACCATCCGCGCCTTCCTCAATATCGGTTCGATCGGTCTTGTCGCCGGCAACCGCGTGTCGGAACTGATCGACATGCGCTCGATCGACGTCGACCGCACGCTGGCGGTGATCGAGGCCAACCGCGACGTGATCTGCGGCATCAAGGTGCGCGCCAGCGGCGTCATCGTCGGCGCCTGGGGTATCACCCCGCTCAAGATCGGCAAGCGTGTCGCCGAGATCGCCGGCCTGCCGCTGATGGTGCATGTCGGCGAGATGCCGCCGGCGCTGGACGAGGTGCTGGCGGTGCTGACCCCCGGCGACGTCGTCACCCATTGCTTCAACGGCAAGCCCGGCGGCTCGATCGTCGATACGCCGGCGCTGATGGAAATGGCGCAGAGCCTCGCCAGGGCCGGCGTGCTGATGGACATCGGCCATGGCGCCGCGTCCTTCAGCTTCCGCGTCGCCCGCCGCGCCATCGCCGAAGGGCTGAAACCCTATTCCATTTCGACCGACCTGCATCTGCGCAATGTGCACGGGCCGGTGTACGACCTCGCCACCACTGTCTCCAAGGTGCTGGGCTCCGGCCTCGGCTTCGACGATTGCGTGCGCGCCATCAGCACGCATCCGCGCGCCTTCCTCAAGCTCGCGAGCGTGGCGACGCCGGGCGCCCGCGCCGACTTCACCCTGTTCGACCTCGTCGACGGCGACGAGACCGTCCGCGACAGCGGCGGCGACAGCATGCGCCTGACCCGCCTGTTCGAGCCGCGCCTCGCCATCCTCGGCACGCACCGCGTCGCCGCCAGCCGCGTGCTGCCGGAGGCGAGGCCAGCGTGACCGCCGCCGCGCTCGACAGGACAGGAGCGTCTGCCGCCGCGCCGGAGCTGGCCGGCGACATGGTGCTGGCGGTCGAGCACCTGAGCGCGGCCTTCGTCTATCGCACGCGCACCGCCCGCGCCGTGCGCGACGTGACCTTCTCGCTGCGCAAGGGCAAGACCCTGGCGCTGGTGGGCGAATCCGGCTCGGGCAAGTCGGTGACCTCGCTCGCCATCCTGCAGCTGCTCGGCCATCCCGGCCGCATCGTCGACGGCCGCATCCTCTATCGCACCGCCGCCGGCCCGGTGCTCGACCTGGCGCAGCTCGACGGCCGCGCCATGCGCCGCATCCGCGGCCGCGAAATCGCGATGATCTTCCAGGAGCCGATGAGCTCGCTCAACCCGCTGATGACCGTCGGCGACCAGATCGGCGAGATGGTGCGGCTGCACCGGCACGCGAGCCCCGCCGAGGCGCGGGCGCAGGCGCTCGAGGTGCTGCAGCACGTCGAGATCCCGGCGGCGGCGCGGCGGCTCGACGACTATCCGCACCAGATGTCGGGCGGCATGCGCCAGCGCGTGATGATCGCCATGGCACTGGTCTGCCGTCCGGCATTGCTGATCGCCGACGAGCCGACCACGGCGCTCGACGTCACCATCCAGGCGCAGATCCTCGATCTGCTGAAGCGGCTGCAGGCCGAGTTCGGCATGTCCATCCTGTTCATCACGCACAATATGGGCGTCGTCGCCGAGATCGCCGACGAGGTGGCGGTGATGTATGCCGGCGAAGTGCTGGAGCAGGCGCCGGTGCGTTCGCTGTTCGCCGCGCCGCGCCATCCCTACACGTCGGGGCTCTTGGCCTCGATCCCCGATTCGAGCGCCGAGCTTGCCGGCGGCGGCGCGCGGCCGCGCCTGACCCCGATCCCGGGGCTGGTGCCCTCGATCTATGCGCTGCCGCCGGGCTGCCCGTTCGAGCCACGCTGCGCCCTCGCCGAGGCGCGCTGCCGCGAGCCGGTGACGCTGATCGAGGCCGGCCCGGCGCATCTGACGCGCTGCTGGAAGCTGGGGGTGCCGGCATGAGCGAGCCGCTGGTCAGCATCGCCGGCCTCACCAAGACGTTCGTGACGCCGCGCGGCGACGTGCACGCGCTCGATGCGGTGAGCTTCGACATTCCGCGCGGCGCGGTGGTCGGCCTCGTCGGCGAATCCGGTTCCGGCAAGACCACGCTGGGCCGCTGCATCCTGCGCCTCGTCGAGCCCACCTCCGGCTCGGTGCGCTTCGGCGGCAGCGAAATCCTCGGCCTCGACGCCGCCGCGATGAAGGCCATGCGCAAGCGCATGCAGATCATCTTCCAGGACCCCTATTCGAGCCTCAATCCGCGCATGCGCGTGCGCGACATCATCGGCGAGGCGCTGCTGACGCACGGCATCGGCCGCTCCGGCGGCGACCGCCGCGACCGGGTGGCGGCGCTGCTCGAGGAGGTCGGGCTCAAGCCCGACCAGATGAGCCGCTTCCCGCACGAATTCTCCGGCGGCCAGCGCCAGCGCATCGGCATCGCCCGGGCGCTGGCGGTGGAGCCGGAGTTCATCGTCGCCGACGAATCCGTCTCGGCGCTCGACGTGTCGGTGCAGGCGCAGATCCTCAACCTCATGCAGGACCTGCGCGACCGGCGCGGCCTCACCATCCTGTTCATCGCCCACGACCTGAGCGTGGTCGAATATCTGTGCGAGGAGGTGGTGGTGCTCTATCTCGGGCGTGTCGCCGAGCGCGGCGCCGGCCGTGCGGTCTATGGCGCGCCGGCCCATCCCTATACGCGGGCGCTGCTGTCGGCGGCGCCGGTGCCCAACCCCGAGGCGCGGCGGGCCCGCGAAATCCTCAAGGGCGACATCCCGAGCCCGCTCGATCCGCCGTCCGGTTGCGTGTTCCGCACCCGCTGTCGTTACGCCATCGACAGATGCGCCGAAATCCTGCCGCCGCTGCTCGATCTGGGTCCGCGGCACGATGCTGCCTGCCTGAGAATTGGAGAGATTTGAGTGATACCGCCTGCCAGTCGCGAGCCCCGTTCGTCGTCCCCGGAAGAGCGGCTCGGCCAGCTCGGCTTCGCGCTGCCCGACCTGCCGCCGGTGCCGGTCGGCAATTTCGCCAACGCCACCCGCATCGGCTCGATGCTGTTCGTGTCGGGGCAGGGGCCGGTGACGGCCGACGGCCGCTCGATGACCGGCAAGGTCGGCGGCGACGTCGGCGTCGCCGAGGCCTACGAGCATGCGCGCCTGGCCGGGCTCAACCTGCTCGCGGTGGCGCGCCAGCAGGTCGGCGGCCTGTCCTCCATCCGGCGCGTGGTCAAGCTCTTCGGCATGGTCAATGCCGTGCCCGATTTCGCCGACCATCCCAAGGTCATCAACGGCTGCTCGGACCTGCTCACCGAAGTGTTCGGCCCCGCGGGCGTGCATGCCCGCTCCTCGGTCGGCATGGGCTCGCTGCCCAACAACATCACCGTCGAGATCGAGGCGATCTTCGAGATCGCCGATGATTGACCGGGCTCGCGACAGGGCGGAGTCGGCAGTGGATGTGGCCCCCACCCCCGGCCCCTCCCCGCAAGGGGGAGGGAGGCGCAGGAGCCGCGAGCACAGTGGTGCGGTCGGGCTCCCCTCCCCCTTGCGGGGAGGGGCCGGGGGTGGGGGCCACGGCCACCAGAGGAGCGTCCACTCGGACGCAGGAAATCCCGGCTCAGGCGGCCTCGACGCCCAGCGCCCGCTCGATTGCGTCCGCGGCGGCGCGCACGGCGTCGCCGTAGCGTTTGAGGTTGGCCCGCGCCTTCTGCTCGGCGAGGACGATGGAGATCGTCATGGTGCATTCGCCGGCCTGGTTGCGGATCGGCGCCGCGATGCAGGCCACCGCGAAGTCCGACGCCCCCATCTGCACCGCCAGCCGGTTGCGGAAATCGGCCCCCGCCTGCTCGGCGAGCAGCGCCGGATCGGTCTCGGCGAGCCCGGTCGGCGATGGCCGCGCGATGCTGCGGAACATCTCCAGCCGCTCGCGGTCGGGCAGATGCCCCACCAGCAGCCGCCCCGAGGCCGTCCAGTTGAGCGGCACGCGCGTGCCGACGTCGGACGACACGCGGAAATGGCCTTCGCCGTCGTTCATCGCGGCCACCACCATCAGATCCTCGTCGCGGTAGCAGATCTGCACCGTCTCCCCGACCAGCCGCGACAGCCGCGCCATCTCGTGCTTGGCCTCGGCCAGGGTGTCCATCCGGCTCTCATAGGCGAGGCCGTAGCGCATCACCCGCGGCCCCAGCCACACCAGCCGGTCCTGCGGCCGGGACAGCATGCCCCGCTCGCTGAGCTCGTCGACCAGCGTATAGACCGTCGACAGCGGCGCCGCGATCGCCTTGGCGATCTCGTAGGCGCTGGCCGGCCGGCCGCGGGCGCTGAGGAAGTCGAGAATCTGCAGGCTGCGGTCGATGCCGCTGGTGCGGCTGCGGCGCGCGGCGGCTGCCGGCTTGTCGGCGATCGGGGACAATTCATTCATACGATGTTCCAGTACTATGGAACATCGGCCAACACAAGACGACAGGCGTCTGATCGGAAAGGAAACCTCTGAAGTGTCGAGCAATTGGGATGCATTCTATGGCGCATCGGGGCTGAGACCCGTGGTCAATGTCTCGGGCACCATGACCTCGCTCGGCGCCTCGATCGCCGTGCCCGAGGCCATCGCGGCCGCGGCGGCCATCCTGCCGCGCTTTGCGGTGATGAGCGAGCTGCACGCCCGTGCCAGCCGCGCCATCGCCGAGGCCACCGGCGCCGAGGCCGGCTTCATCACCGCCTCGGCCAGCGCCGGCATCACCATCGCCGTCGCCGCCGCCATGACCGGCACCGATCTGAGCCGCGTCGAGCAGTTGCCCGACACCGAGGGCATGAAGAACCGCGTGATCCTGCAGGCCGGCCATTCCTGCCACTACGGCGCGCCGGTGACGCAGGGCATCCGCCTCTCCGGCGCCCGGGTCGATCTCGTCGGCACCGCGACGCTGGTGAACGAGCACAACATCGCCGGCGCCATCACCGACATGACCGCCGCGGCGCTGTTCGTGGTCTCGCATCACGTGGTCGACTACGGCCAGGTGCCGCTCCGGCGCTTTGCCGAGATCTGCCACGAGCGCGGCGTGCCGGTGATCGTCGATGCGGCGTCCGAATACGACCTCAGGGGCTTTCTCGCCGCCGGCGCCGACCTGGTCATCTACTCGGCGCACAAATTCCTCGGCGGGCCGACGGCCGGCATCGTCGCCGGCAAGCGCGACCTGGTGCGCGCCTGCTACATGCAGAATGCCGGCATCGGCCGCGGCATGAAGGTCGGCAAGGAATCGATCGCCGGCGCCATGGCGGCGCTGAAGGCGTGGGGGCAGCGCGACGCCGCCGGCATCCGGGCCCGCGAGCGCGCCGCGCTCGAGCTCTGGCTCGGCGCCGCCGCCGGCCATCCGGGCGTCGAGGCGCGCATCGTGCCCGACCCCACCGACAATCCGCTCGACCGGCTCGAGCTGCAGATCGATGCCGCGACCGCCGGCGCCAGCGCGCTGGCCATCGCCCTCGACCTCGCCGCCGAAGATCCGGCCGTCATCGTGCGCGACCATCGCGCCGATCACGGCATCCTGCAGCTCGACCCGTGCAACCTGCATCCGGGGCAGGCCGAGCTGGTTGCCGCGCGCCTGTCGCAGACGCTGGCCCGCGCCGCCAGCCGGCAATTGCCGGACGCCGACGCCGACGCCTGGCGGCGCCGCTCCGAGACCGGCTTCGCCAATTGGGAAAAAAGCGAGTAGCATCGGCGGCGGCAGATCGGGCGGAGGGGCGGCGCATGGCCGGCAAATTCGCAGTGGGCGACCATGTGCGCTGGAATTCCGAAGCGGGCCGCGTCTCGGGCACCATCATCGCCGTGCATATGCGCGACTTCGACTACAAGGGGTACACGCACCACGCCACCGCCGACGATCCGCAATACGAGATCAGGAGCGACAGGACCGACCACATCGCGGCGCACAAGGGCAGCGCGCTCGAGCGCGACTGACCCGGGCGCCGGCGTGCCGCTGCCGTTCTACACCATCGGCCATTCCACCCGCCCGCTCGGCGAGTTCGTGGCGCTGCTGCAGGCGGTAGAGGCCGGGCTCGTCGCCGACATCCGGCGCATCCCGCGCTCGCGCACCAACCCGCAGTTCAACACCGACACGCTGCCCGCCGCGCTCGCCGGCTACGGCATCGGCTACGAGCCCATGGCGGCGCTCGGCGGCCGCCGCGGCCACACGCCGGAAGCGCCGGCGGGCGGCAACGATTTCTGGACCAATGCCAGCTTCCGCAACTATGCCGACTACGCGGCGGCGACGGCGGCATTCCAGACCGGGCTGAGCCATCTGCTCGCAGCGGGACGGGCGCGCCGCTGCGCCATCATGTGCTCGGAGGCGGTGTGGTGGCGCTGCCATCGCCGCATCGTCGCCGACTATCTGCTCGCCCGCGGTGAAACGGTGATCCACATCATGGGGCAGGGCCGCCTCGAGCCGGCGCGCCTGACCCCGGGCGCCCTCGTCGGGCCCGACGGCACGATCGCCTATCCGGCGGCGGGATCGGACTCGCTGCGGAACGACAGCCCGAGATTGCCGTAGAGGTAGGTCTGCGCCGAACTGATGTGCTCGACCATCAGCGCCGAGGCGCGCCTCGAGGCGCTCGCCGAACGTGTGCGGCAGAACGACATCGCCTGCGGCCGCCTCGATGCGACGGCGCTGCGCCGGCTCGAGCCCAACGTCGGCCTCTCGATACGGCGCGCAGCGTCCATGTCTGCAACGCCCCGTCGCCTGCCGCCACCTCGGCGCTGCCGATCGGCGAGATGATCGCCGATCGCGTGCTGGCCGTCGCGACCTGATCTTTCGGAATTTTAAACGTTTGCAATTGGTCTGCAAACGTTTAAAGTCCGCGATAGGGAGGGGTGGAACGTGGCCGGTCTGACGCTGCGCGAACTCGCAGGCAAGCTGGACGTCTCGGTGGCCACGGTGTCGCGCGCACTGGCGGGCGACCAGGCCATCGCCCTCAAGACGCGCGAGCGCGTCGCCGAGGCCGCCCGGCGCTTCGGCTACGTCCCCAACGTCGCGGCGCGCCAGCTGGTTTCCGGCCGCTCCGGCTTCATCGGCTTCGTCATGCCGGTGCGCGGCCCCAATTTCATCGATTCCTATCTCGGCGAATTCGTCGCCGGGCTGGGGGAGGGGCTGGTCGAGCACGGCATCGACCTGTTCATCGCCACCGTGCAGGCCGGCCGCTCGGAGCTGTCGGTGCTGCGCCACGTGGTCGAATCCGGCCGCGCCGACGGCGTCGTCGTGCCCCGCATCGGCGAGACCGACGAACGCCTGCAATACCTGCTCGAGCGCAACTTCCCCTTCGTCGCCCATGGCCGGCTGCTCGACGCCTCGGTGCCCTACAACTGGCTCGATTCCGACAGCGTCGTCGCCTTCGGCGAAGCCTTCGACCTGCTCTACGATCTCGGCCACCGGCATTTCGGCCTCGTCTCCATCTCCGACGCCATGACCTTCCGCCACATGCGCGAGCGCGGCCTGCGCGAGGCCATGGCGCGGCGCGGCGACCCCAATGTGACGCTGGAGGTGGCGAGC
This sequence comes from Devosia sp. 67-54, assembly GCF_001899075.1. GTDB lineage: Bacteria > Pseudomonadota > Alphaproteobacteria > Rhizobiales > Devosiaceae > Devosia_A. The sequence goes on from NZ_MKVA01000011.1 coordinate 607,530, forward strand.
GCCCCGCGCTTCGACCGCGGCGCCACCGTGGCCGCCATCAACGGCCTGATCCACCGCGAGCACCGCCCGACCGCCATCCTCGGCCTGTTCGACGAACTGGCGCTGACGGTGATGGAGGAGGCGGCGCGCGCCGGCCTCTCCATCCCGCGCGATCTGTCGGTGGTCGGCTTCGACAACATCACCGCGGCCGCCTACGCGCCGCCCGGCCTCACCACCTTCGAGGCGCGCACCCGCGACTCGGCGCGCGAGATCGCCGGCATGCTGGTCGACGTCATCGAAAAGCGCTCGGCCGGCCCGGCGACCCGGCTGATCCGGCCGCAATTCGTGCCGCGCGCCAGCCACGGCCCGGCGCCACCGCCGACAACCAAGTTCTGACGACAACCAAAGGGAGGATAGACGATGAGACGAAATCTCGTGGCGCTTGCCGGCGCTGCCCTGGCACTGGTCATGGCGACCAATGCCGTCGAGGCGCAGGTGCTGTTCTGGGCCAACCAGGCGGTTCCCGTCGAGGAAGCGCAGAAGATGCGCGACAACGTGCTCAAGAACTTCCCCGGCGGCGCCGACTTCCAGCCGCAGGATCCGGGCCCGTTCATCACCCGCATCCAGGCCGAGGAGCAGGCCGGCTCGGGCACCATCGGCGTCGTCGGCGCCCTGCATGGCGACCTGGCCAGCTTCACCAAGGACTGGATCGATCTGAGCGACATCGACCTCGGCGCCGTCAAGCCGAGCCCGGCCTTCATGCAATTGGGCAAGCTCGGCACCAGCGAGCAGAAATACCTGCCCTGGATGCAGGCCAATTACGTCATGGTGGCCAACAAGCAGGCGCTGCAATATCTGCCGCAGGGCGCCGACATCAACGACCTGACCTATGACCAGCTGATCGACTGGGCCAAGGCCATGGCCGAAAAGACCGGCTCGCCGAAATTCGGCTTTCCCGCCGGCCCCAAGGGGCTGAAGCACCGCTTCTTCCAGGGCTTCCTGCTGCCCGCCTATACCGGCTCGGAGGTCAGCAAGTTCCGCTCGGCCGACGCCGCCACCGCCTGGGGCAAGTTCAAGGAGCTGTGGCAGTACACCAACCCGGCCTCGACCAATTACGACTTCATGCAGGAGCCGCTGCTCACCGGCGACGTCTGGGTGGCGTTCGACCACATCGCCCGCCTCGGCACCGCCTTCAACCAGAAGCCCGACGACTTCGTCGCCTTCCCGGCGCCCAAGGGGCCGAAGGGCAGGGCGTTCATGCCGGTGCTCGCCGGCCTGGCGATCCCCAAATGGGCACCCGACGTCGCCAAGGCCAAGGAACTGGTCAAGTACATGATGCAGCCCGAGCAGCAGGTGGCGACCCTGCTCGCGACCACCTTCTTCCCGGTGACCGACGCCGCGCTGCCCGCCGATCTGCCGGCCGCCGCGCGCGCCCTCGGCCCGGCGGTGACCGCCCAGACCAGCTCGCCCGATGCCCTGCCGGCGCTGCTGCCGGTCGGCCTCGGCGACAAGGGCGGCCAGTTCAACCAGGTCTATATCGACACCTTCGAGCGCATCGTCCTCAACAACGAGGACATCAAGACCGTGCTCGATTCCGAGGCCGATACGCTGCGCCAGATCATGATCGACACCAAGGCGCCATGCTGGCTGCCCGACGCCGATTCGAACGGCCAGCCCTGCCCGGTGGAGTAAGCGTTCCTCCCGCCGCCCGGCGCACCGCGGTGTGCCGGGCGGCTCCCTTGCCGGAGACCGGTCACCATGAACACCAGGGCGCTGCCCTATCTGCTGCTGCTGCCGGCCACGCTGTTCCTGCTGGTGTTCTTCGTATACCCGTTCGTGCAGGTGGCGGTGCAGGCCTTCGTCGGCCCCGCCGGCTTCACCACCGACAACGTCCAGACCATGGTGAAGAACTTCCGCTTCTGGCCGTCGGTGCGGAACACCGTTCTGCTGGCCGCCATCGTCGTGCCGCTGCAATTGGTGATGGCGCTGGTGATGGCCTCGATCGTCGCCAACCTCAAATCGGCGCGCAACACCATCCTTTACATCTTCACCATCCCGCTGGGCCTGTCCGACCTTGCCGCCGGCATCATCTGGCTCGCCATCTTCGAGCAGTCGGGCTTCCTCAACTCCATGCTGGTATCGCTCGGCGTCGTCGACAAGCCGATCCTGTTTTTGAGCTACCAGAACAGCTGGGTGATCTTCGTCGCCGTGCTGCTGGCCGAGCTGTGGCGCGCCACCGCCATCGTCATGGTCATCCTCGTCGCCGGCATGGGGCTGATCCCCAAGGAATATTACGAGGCCGCCGAAGTGTTCGGCGCCGGGCCGTGGAAGCGCTTCCTCAAGGTCACGCTGCCGATGCTGAAGCCCAGCCTGCAGACCGCGCTGATCCTGCGCACCATCGCCGCCTTCGAGGTGTTCTCGGTGGTGCAGGCGCTGGGCGGCACCACGCTGCCGGTGCTGGTCGGCCAGACCTATGACTGGCAGTTCAACCAGCAGCAGACCGGCGTCGCCGCCGCCATGGCGCTGGTGATCCTCGCCATCTCGATCGCCTGCACGGTGTTCTTCCTGCGCGTGCTGCGCACGCCCAAGGGAGCCACGCTATGACCGACGCCGCTCTCGCCGACGTGCCGCGCCCGGTCTCGGAGGTCACCAGCGCCGGCAAGGTGCTGTACTGGGCCGGCATCGTGCTGCTGTGCGCCTGGGTGCTGGTGCCCATCTACTTCCTGCTCAGCAACGCGCTCTCTTCGCCGGCGGAGGTGACGAGCTTTCCCAAGCACTGGGTGCCGTCCTTCGACATGGGCTCGCTGCAGTTCTTCCTGAGCTTCGGCGGCGTGCTGAAGGCGCTGATGAATTCGGTGATCGTCGCCGTGCTGACGATGATCCTCTCGATCGGCTTCGGCGCCCCCGCCGGCTACGCGCTGTCGCGCTTCGACTTCTGGGGCAAGGACGCGTTCCGCCTGCTGGTGCTGATGACCCGCGCCTTTCCGCTGCCGCTGCTGGCGCTGCCCATCGCCGTGATGTTCATCCGCGTCGGTCTCGACGACACCCAGCTCGGCCTCGCCCTCGTCCACACCACGCTCGCCATTCCGTTCGCCGTGCTCATCACCTTCTCGATCTTCGCCGGCGTGCCGGTGGAGCTCGAGGAGGCAGCCTGGACGCTCGGCTGCAACCGCTGGCAGGCCTTCCGCAAGGTGGTGCTGCCGCTGGTGCTGCCCGGCATCACCGCCTCGGCCATCTTCGCCTTCACCATCTCGTGGAACGAGGTGTTCGCCGCCGCCGTGCTCACCGTGCAGAACCGCACGCTGACCGCCTTCCTGCTGCAGAGCCTCAACGTCTCGCCGCTGCATCTGCGCTTCGCCGGCGGCGCCGCGCTGGTGATCCCGGCGCTCGTCTTCATCTTCGCCGTTCGCAAATACATGTTTGCAATGTGGGGCATCGCCAACCGATGAGCACGCAAAGCGGCAACGCGCACGATCCGGCTCCCCGCAAGGGCGAGGGAAACCCGACTGCGGCCCTTCGAAAGGACACCCGGCATGGCTGAAATCCAGATCAAGGGCATCGCCAAGAGCTTCGGCGCCTTCAAGGCCCTGCATTCGATCGATCTGACCATCGCCGACCAGGAATTCATGGTGCTGCTCGGCGCCTCGGGCTGCGGCAAGACCACGCTGTTGCGCATCATCGCCGGGCTCGAGACCCCGACCCAGGGCGAGGTGTGGATCGGCGGCCGCCGCGTCGACCGCCTGCCGCCGCGCGAGCGCGGCATCGCCATGGTGTTCCAGAACTACGCGGTGTTCCCGCATCTGACCGTGTTGGAGAACATCGCCTTCGGCCTGCGCATGAAGAAGCTGCCGCAGCCCGAGATCGACCGGCGCGTCACGCGCACCGCCGAGCTCATGCATATCGAGCAATTGCTGGCCCGCTATTCCGGCCAGCTTTCGGGCGGCCAGCGCCAGCGCGTCGCCGTTGCCCGTGCGCTCGCCATGGAGCCCGACGTCATCCTGATGGACGAGCCGCTGTCCAACCTCGACGCGCTGCTCCGCCTCGAAATGCGCGCCGAGCTCAAGGGCGTGCTCGCCGGCAGCAAGACCACCACCATCTACGTGACGCACGACCAGGTGGAGGCGATGAGCCTCGCCGACCGCATCTCGGTGATGAACGCCGGCCGCATCGTGCAGGCCGCCTCGCCGGTCGAAATCTATCGCAACCCGGCGGCGCGCTTTGTCGGCAGCTTCATCGGCAACCCGCCGATGAACTTCCTGCCGGCGACGCGCACGCCCGACGGCCGCTGGTCGGTCGCCGGCATCACGCTCGGCGGCCCGGCGGCGGCGTCGGGCAAGCTCGAATTCGCCATCCGCCCCGAGGATCTCACCGTCGCCGCCGGCGGCTTCGATGCCGTCGCCCGCGTCGTCGAGCCGCTCGGCGCCCACACGCTCGTCACCACCGAAATCGATGGCGCGCTGTTCCGGGCGGTGCTCGATTCCGACGTGCGCATCAACCCCGGCGACCGCCTGAGCCTCGTGCCCAAGCCCGACCGCATCCGCTGGTTCGATCCCGAAACGAGTCTCGCCGCATGACCACGCCCGCCACCCGTTCGCCCGAGGCCGACGCCGCCATCGCGGTGCTGCGCGACAACGACCGCGGCAGCTACACCGTGCCCACCAAGGGGCTCTACCCCTTCCAGTGGAACTGGGATTCCTGCTTCACCGCGCTCGGCATCAGCCACTACGACATGGGCCGTGCCTGGACCGAGATCGAAACGCTGTTCCAGCAGCAATGGGCCGACGGCATGCTGCCGCACATGGTGTTCCACGAGGCGGCGCCCGGCTATTTCCCCGGCCCGGACGTCTGGGGCACCGGCCGCACGCCGCCGACCTCGGGCATCACCCAGCCGCCGATCGCCGGCTTTGCCGTGCACCAGCTCTATCGCCGCAGCGGCGACGCCGAGCGCGCCCGAGCGCTGCTGCCCAGGCTCGACCGCTATCACGACTGGTTCTACCGCACCCGCGATCCGCACGGCGAGGGGCTGGTCGCCATCATCCATCCGTGGGAATCGCGCGACAATTCCGTCGACTGGGACGAGGGTTTTGCGCGCGTGCCCACGGACGGCGTCGCCCCCTATGTCCGCAACGACACCAAGCACGCCGACCCTGCGACGCGCCCGACCAAGGAGCAGTACGACCGCTACCTCTGGCTGGTGCAGCATTTCCGCGGGCTCGGCTGGGACTCGGCGCGCACCCACGACGCCTCGCCGTTCCAGATCGTCGACCCCGGCGTCAACGCCATCCTCATCCGCTCCTGCCTCGAGACGGCCGACCTGGCCGAGGCGCTGGGCGAGCCCGCCATCGCCGCGCGCAACCGGGGCTGGGCGGCACGCGGCCTTGCCGGCCTCGAGGCCTGCTGGAGCGATGCCGCCGGCCAGTACCTGCCGCTCGACCGCATCGCCGGCCGGCAGGTGCAGAGCCCTTCGCTGGGCGGCCTGATCCCGCTGTTCGCGCCCATTCCCGCGGCCCGCGCCGCGACGCTGGGCGATACCCTCGGCGCCATCGGCGACAAGGTGCGCTACCTCGTCCCCAGCCACGATCCGCGCGACCGCAATTTCGACGTCCGGCGCTATTGGCGCGGCCCCGTCTGGCACGTCTGCAACTATCTGATCGTCGACGGCCTGCGGCGCGCCGGCATGACCGGCCTCGCCGACCGCATCGTCGCCGACAGCCTGGCCCTGATCGAACGCAGCGGCTTTGCCGAATATTACGATCCGACCGACGGCGCGCCGCTCGGCGGCGGCCGCTTCAGCTGGACCGCCGCCATCGTGCTCGAATTCGTCGAGCCCGCCAGATGACCAGCTTCGTCGAGCACTGGCGCGGCCGTGCCGGCTCGCTCGCCGCCTTCGGCGATTCCATCACCCAGGCGCTGCACATCGCCGATCCCGGAACGCGCTGGCCCCACCGGCTGGCGCAACTGCTCGGCGCTCGCCTCGACAATCGCGGCCGCAGCGGCACCGTGCTGCAGGCCTCGCCCGATGCGAGCGGGCAGCCGCGCCCCGGCAACGGCCGGCAGCGCTATGCCGCCGACCTGCTCGGCGGCGAGCGGGCCGACGTCATCGCCATCCTCTACGGCAGCAACGATGCGCGCTATACCGCCGCGCCGCGAAGCTTCAGCCTCGGCAATTTCATGCGCGACTATCGCGACATGCTCGCCGGCCTGTTTGCCGCCGGCTACGCCGCTGACGCCATCGTCGTCGGCAGCCCGCCGCCGCTGCCCGATGCCGGCTTCGCCGTCGGCGCCGCGGACGGTTTCGCCGGCCAGAGCCGTGCCGAATTCCAGCGCTATGCCGAGGCGGTGAAATCCGTCGCCCGGGCGGCGGGCACCTACTACGCGCCGGTCAACGAGCGCCTCGGCGCGGCCGACCTCGAGTCGCTGATCCTGCCCGACCACGTGCACCCCAATGCCGACGGCCACGCCGTCATCGCCGCGACCTTTGCGGAGGCCACACGGCTTCCCCCGACCTGACCAGCAGAGTTCTCCCATGACCAAGTCCGATCCCGCCGATCTCTACCAGCTTGCCGCCGAGGTGCTGCGCGAAAACGACCGCGGCAGCTACACCGTGCCCACCAAGGGCCTCTACCCCTTCCAGTGGAACTGGGATTCCTGCCTCACCGCGCTCGGCCAGCGGCATTTCGACGAGGCCCGCGCCTGGACCGAGATCGAAACGCTGTTCCAGCACCAATGGCCCGACGGCATGGTGCCGCACATCGTCTTTCACGTGCAGTCCGACGGCTATTTCCCCGGCCCCGACGTGTGGGCCACCAACCGGCCGACGCCGACCTCGGGCATCACCCAGCCGCCGGTCGCGGGCTTTGCCGTCAAGCGCCTGTTCGATGCGGCAAAGGACAAGGCGCTGGCCCGCGCCCGCGCCACCGCGCTGCTGCCCCGGATCGACGCCTGGCATCGCTGGTTCTACCAGATGCGCGACCCGCACGGCGACGGCCTCGTCGCCATCCTCCATCCCTGGGAATCGGGGCGCGACAATTCCATCGACTGGGACGACGCCTTCGAGCGCGTGCCGACCGAGGGGGTGGGCGCCTACACCCGGCGCGATACCCAGCACGCCGACCCGGCGCACCGCCCGACCAAGGCGCAGTACGACCGCTACCTCTGGCTGGTGCAGCATTTCCGCGCGCTGGGCTGGGACAACAGCCGGCTGCACGACGCCTCGCCCTTCCGCGTGGTCGATCCCGGCTTCAACGCCATCCTCATCCGCTCCTGCCTCGACCTCGCCGATCTCGCCGACACTCTCGGCGTCCCCGCCATCGCCGAGGCCAATCGTGCCCGCGCCCAGCGCGGCCTCGGCGCGCTCGAGGCGCTGTGGAGCGACGCGCATGGCCAGTATCTGTGCCATGACCGCACCACCGGCGGGCTGATCGACAGCGCCTCGATCGGCGGCCTGCTGCCGGTGTTCGCCGCCATTCCGCCGACGCGCGCCCACGACATCGCCCGCACCATTGAGCGCCGCGCCGAAAGGCTGCGGTTCATCGTCGCCTCGCACGACCCGGCCGATCCGCGCTTCGAGCCCAAGCGCTACTGGCGCGGCCCGGCCTGGCTGGTGATGAACTACATGATCGCCGATGGCCTGGGCGCCGCGGGCGAAACGGCGGTCGCCGACCACATCGTGCGCTCGAGCCTCGAGCTCATCACCCGCTCCGGCTTCGCCGAATATTACGACCCGCTGACCGGCGAGCCCTGCGGCGGCGGCCGCTTCACCTGGACGGCGGCGATGGTGGTGGAGTTCCTCGCGCGCCAGCGCTGAGCGCTACGGCGCCATTTCGGCATGCGTCTCGGCCGAGCGCCGCGCCGCCAGCACGATGCGAAGCGTCGCGAGCCCATCCGCCAGCGGCACGCGCGGCGCCCGCCTTTCGGCGATGGCGTCGCGCAGATCGGTGAGCTGCGCGACGAACGGATCGGCCGTGCCGGCGATGGTTTCGCTCTGCACCGCGCCGGCGGCATGGACGATCTCGGCATGGTTCCAGTCGGCGAACATCCCCGTGGCCCGTTCGGCGACGATCTGCCAGCCCTTCATCCAGCGGCCGGGAACGGCGCCGTTCGAGGCGTGCAGCACGCCGACACGCCCGTCGTCATAGCCGAGCACCAGCGCGCTCGCGTCGTCCGCCGTATAGCCCGGCACATCGTGGTGAAACACATTGCCGGCACGGGCATAGACCGCCTGCGGCATGCCGAGATTCTGCCGCGCCAGGTCGACGATGTGGATCAGTTGTTCCACCATCTGCCCGCCGGATCTGTCGCGCTCGCGCCACCATGGCGCGTGCAGCGCGTTGCTGTGGAACGAGCCGGAGAAGTGTCCGACCGCGCCCGTCTCGCCGGCCGCTGAAAGGGCGTTCCAGCGCTCCACCGCCGCGCCGAACCGGTACATGAAGCCGCACGCCGCGACGACGCCCTGCGTGGCCGCGACCATGCTTTGCGCCCGCTCGAGCTGCAGCGCGATCGGCTTTTCCACGAGGACGTTGATGCCCCGCGCCGCCGCCCGCTCCACCTCGCCCGCATGCGCGTAAGGCGGCAGCGCCACCACCAGCAGGTCGAGCGCCGCCTCGTCCAGCATGCGCGCGAAATCGGTGTAGGCCACGCCGCCGAATTTCGCGGCGAAGGCTGCGGTACGTTCCGCGTCGCGCCCGCAACAGGCGACGAGCGTCAGCTCCGGCACCTGCTGTATCGCGCCGGCGTGCCGGGCGCCGATGCCGCCGCAGCCGAGCACTCCGACGCGCCGGCTCATGCGCTGCCGCCGAAATCCAGCACCGCCTGCAGGATTGCGGGATCGCCCGCGTCGAGCCGCGCAAGCATCGCCGGCGCCTCGGCGAACGGCACGGTATCGGTGATCAGCGGCAGCAGGTCGATCCGCCCTTCATGCTGCAGCGCGATCGCCGTCTGCCACAGCCTGAGCCGCGTCCAGCGATGGCTGCCGTCGGGCGCCACGCCCGAAATCTGGCTCGAGATCAGCTCGATGCGGTTGTGGTGAAACTCGTCGCCGAGGAACAGCCCGCGCGCCTCGCCCTGGAACGCGCCCATCGACACCACGCGGCTGGCATAGGCCACCGTGCGCATGGCCTCGGCCAGCGCCGGGGCGGCGCCCGACACTTCGATGCAGATATCGGCGCCGCGGCCGCCGGTCTCGCGCTTGACGATCTCGGCCACCGAGCCGGCGTTGGGGTCGAGCGTGCGCGCGGCGCCCAGCCGCGCCGCCATCGCCCGCCGCGCCGGCACCGGGTCGACGCCGATCACCGTGGCGCCCGAGGCGCGCGCCATCTGCGCCACGATCTGCCCGGGCACGCCCAGCCCGAACACCACCACCAGATCGCCCATGCGGATGCGCGCGTCGTGCACGCCGTTCAGCGCCACCGCGCCGATATGCGAGAAGATGCCGATGCGCGGGTCGGCGCCCTCCGGCAGCCGCCGCGCCAGCGCATCGGCGGCGCTCATCGTGTGGTGCGTGCGGTGCCACCAGGTGCCGAACACCCGCTCGCCGAGCCGCAGCCCCTCCACCTCGGCCCCCAGCTCGACGATCTCGCCGACCTCCTCATAGCCCAGATTGGGGATCGGGTAGGTCCAGCTCGGCGTGTCGGACTCCTTGAAAAGCCGCAGCTTTTCGTCCCAGCGCCGGTTCATATAGGCCGACGTGCCGCGATATTGCGTGAGCTCGGTGCCGGCGCTGATGCCGGAAAACAGGGTGCGCAGCCGCACCTCGCGGGGACCGGGCGGGGGCAGGTCGAGCGGCTCGAACGACAGCGTCCGCGGCCCGGTCAGCAGCAGTGCAAGAGGTGGCATGGAAACTCTCCCTGCCCCTCGATTATCGCGATTTTAAACGTTTGCACATCCGGTTTCGGCCGCTTCTGGTCCGGAAACCCGCGCCGTCAGACGACCTGCCAGTGGAGCGGGAAGCCCGGATCGAACACCGTCACGCTGGCCCCCGCGACCTCGAGCTTGGGTGAGAACGTGACGGGTTTGTCCCGCCTTTGCAGCGTCACCGTCCCGTCATTGTGCGGCAGCCGGTAGAAATCCGCGCCATGGCGCGAGGTGAAGGCCTCGAGCCGGGGCAGGGCGCCCTCCCGCTCGAACATCTCGGCGAGGCAGGCGAGCGCCACCGGCGCCGTGTAGCAGCCGGCGCAGCCACAGGCGCATTCCTTGTCGTGGTCGGGATGCGGCGCCGAATCGGTGCCGAGGAAGAATTTGGCATCGCCCGAGGTTGCGGCCTCGAGCAGCGCCAGCCGGTGATCCTCGCGCTTGGCGATCGGCAGGCAGTAATAATGCGGCCGGATGCCGCCGACGAGCAGGCTGTTGCGGTTGATGATCAAATGGTGGACCGTCAGCGTCGCGCCGATATTGTCGCCGCCGCCGCGCACATAGGCGATGCCGTCGCGCGTCGTCACGTGCTCCATCACCACGCGCAGGGCCGGGTGGCGCCGCCGCAGCGGTTCCAGCACGCGGTCGATGAACACCGCCTCGCGGTCGAAGATGTCGACCGCCGGATCGGTCACCTCGCCATGGACGCACAGCGGCAGGCCGATCTCGGCCATGCGCGCCAGCACCGCGTCGACCTTGCCGAAATCGCGCACCCCCGATTGCGAATTGGTGGTGGCGCCGGCCGGATAGAGTTTCACCGCATGCACCAGCCCGCCGGCGGCCGCCTGCGCCACGTCCTCGGGGTCGGTCGCTTCGGTGAGATAGAGCGTCATCAGCGGCCGGAAGCTCGCGCCGGCGGGCAGCGCCGCGACGATGCGGTCGCGATAGGCCGCGGCCTGCGTCCCGGTCACCACCGGCGGCACCAGATTGGGCATCACGATGGCCCGCGCGAAATCGCGGGCGGAGGCGGGCAGCACGGCGGCCAGCATGGCGCCGTCGCGCAGATGCAGGTGCCAGTCGTCGGGGCGGCGGAGGGTGAGTTCGGTGATCATGCGGGGTCCTGAAGCTTGCGCAGTGCTTAGCACCGCCCCGGCCCGGCACCAACCGCGCGCGCCGGCGGGGAACCGCCGCCGATGCGTGACATTAGGGAGTCGAGGCGGAACTGCCTCCGCACCCCCTTACCCGGAGAATTTGTCATGGCCGAAGCAAAAACCCTCGACGATCTGTTCCTCGACACCCTCAAGGACATCTATTACGCCGAAAAGCAGATCGTGAAGACGCTGCCCAAGCTGGCCAAGGCGGCGCAATCGTCCGAATTGAAGGCCGGCTTCGAAAAGCATCTCGAGGAAACCGAGGGCCACGTCGAGCGGCTCGAGCAGATCTTCGACATCATCGGCGCCCCGGCCCGCGGCAAGACCTGCGAGGCCATCCTCGGCATCATCGAGGAAGGCAAGTCGATCATGGAGGAGTTCAAGGACACCCCGGCGCTCGATGCCGGCCTGGTCTCCGCCGCACAGGCGGTCGAGCACTACGAGATCGCCCGCTACGGCACGCTCAAGACCTGGGCCAGGCAGATGGGCCGCGCCGACGTGGTCAAGCTGCTCGAAGCCACCGAGAAGGAAGAGATCGCCGCCGACAAGACCCTGAGCCAGGTCGCGATGACCGATGCCAACCGGAAGGCCGCGGCCTGACACCATCTCGCGCGCCGGGGCGCCATGCGTGCTCCGGCGCGGTCTTTGCGGTGCCGGCGGCCACCGTCAGCTCCGCCACACCATCGCCGACCACGGCCCGGCCTTGATCCGGCCGTCGTGGAATTCGAGCCGGCCGGTGGACGCCACCGGCTGGTTGAGCTGCACCTGCATCATCGCGGTGTCGCCCGTCGGGTTGAGCAGCATCGTGTAGGTGCCGGCCTCGTACTGCCAGGTGACGATCACGCCGTCGCCCTGCCGGGCCGAGCGCGCCTCGAGGCAGCGGGTGGAGGCCAGCGGCCACACCAAATCGCGCCGCAGCTCGACCAGCTCGCGGAAGCGGGCGAGCGCCGCGCGGTGCTGCTCTTGGCCATAGTCGTCCCAGGCGAGCCGCGAGCGCTCGAACGTCGCCTTATCCTGCGGATCGGGCAGGCTGCCGGGAAGCACCTTGGTGTGGAACACGTTCTCCATCTGCCAGTAGCGGTTGTCGCGCAGCTCTGACCGCACCGGTTCGGGCAGGTCGAAGAAGAACAGGAACGGGCAGCGCAGATGCGCTTCCTCGCCCATGAAGAACAGCGGGATCTGCGGCGACAGCAGCAGCACGAAATGCGCGAAATCGAGCCGCTCGGCGTCGACGCGCTCGACGATGCGCGCGCCGTCCGGCCGGTTGCCGATCTGGTCGTGATTGTGCAGGAACGACACGAAGGCCTGCATCGGCAAGAGGCTTGCCGGCTCGCCGCGCGTCCGCCCGTCGCTCGCGCCCGCCGCATCGCCGTCATGCACGAAGCCGTCGCGCAGCGACTTCTCGAAATCGGCCACCGCGTCGCGCGCCGTGTCCTCGTAGCCGTTGATCCGTTCGTCGGTCACCAGGAACTGCAGCACGTGGTGGAAATCGTCGTTCCACTGCGCCGTGAAATCGACCGGCCGCGCGTCACCGGTGCGCGTCAGCCAGTGCATCTGGTTCCTGACGTTCTCGACCACCAGCGCCGCGTCCGGCTTGACGGCGCGGCAGGCGCGCGCCAGCTCGCCCAGGAACAGGTCGCGCGCCTCGGTGCGCATCTCGTGCACCGAATCGAAGCGCAGGCCGTCGAAATCGTATTCGCCCAGCCACCATTGCGCGTTCTCGCAATAGAAGCGCCGCACCGCTGCGTGCCGGAAGTCGATGCCGGGTCCCCACGGGGTCTCGGCGTCCGCGGCGAACCATTCCGGCGCATAGTCTGGAATGGCGTTCCCGACCTTGCCGAAATGGTTGTAGACCACGTCGAGGATCATGCCGAGCCCGAGCTCGTGCGCCCGCTCGACCAGCGCCCGCAGCGCCTCCGGCGTGCCGTAGGCGGCATCGGGGGCGAACGGCAGCACCCCGTCATAGCCCCAGCCGCGCTGCCCGGGAAAATCGCCGATCGGCATCAGCTCGAGCGCGGTGTAGCCGGCGTCGCGAAAATGCTCGAGCCGCTCGGCGAGCCCGGAAAACGTGCCCTCGGGCGAGGCCGTCCCCACATGCACCTCGCACAGCACCGTCTCGTGCCAGGGGCGCAGCGCCGCCGGCCGCGGCGGCCGGCCGAACCCCGGCCAGACCACGCTCCAGCCCCCGACGTCGCCGTCCTGCAGGCGCGAGGCGGGATCGGGGACGTCCTGGCCGTTCGCCCGGAACCGGTAGCGCGTCCCCGCGCCGACGCCGTCGACATGGATTTCCCGGAAGCCGCTATCGCTCCGCTGCATGGCGATCGGCGGGCGGTCGGGCAGCAGCAGCTCGACGTGCGGTTGCGACGGAGCCCAGAGCCGAAAGCGGATGCCGGCAGCGTCGATGAGCGGACCAAAATCGTAAGGCATGGAAGGTTGCGGGCAGGAGGTCTATCACTGCTCAAAACTTGCAGTCCTGCAGCCGGTTCCGCCGCCGGGCTACGCCACCGAGATCACCCGCACGCCCGCCAGCGTCGCCGGGTCGTCGAAGCGCAAGCGCGGGTCGCCGTTGGTGATCAGCACGTCGATGCGCGACATCCGCGTCACCACATGCGGCGCGCGCTGGCCGAATTTTCCGTCATGCGCCACGAGGATCACCTGCCGCGACTGCTCCAGCACCGAATGCACGAGGTCGACCTCCATCGGGTCGAACTCCAGCACCGCGCCGTCGCGGTCGATGGCGCTGGCGCCGATCACCGCCGCGTCGAATTTGAAGCGCCGGCGGCTGTCGTCGGCGATGGTCAGCACCGCCGAATCCTTGTTCCGCACATAGCCGGCATAGATGTAGACCGTGGCGTCGGTCTTCAGCGCGCACGAATGCGCCACTTCGAGGTTCGGCGTCGCGATCAGCACCCCCGGATGCCGCGCCAGCACCTCGTGCAGCGAATCGAACGTCGTTCCAAGCCCGACGAACAGCGTCGCCCGCGGCGTCAGGAACTCCTCGAGCGCCAGCATCAGCCGGCGCTTCACCCCGGTCAGCGTGCCGTGCCGCTCGTCATAGCCGTGCGCCGCCACCCCCGGCGAGGCGAAGGCGCCGCCGAACGCCTTCTGCAGCAGCCCGCGCGTTTCGAGCGCCCGCAGATCGCGCCGGATGGTCTGGTGCGTGACGGAAAAGCGCGCCGCCAGCTCCGCCACCGAGGCCGCGCCGTTGAGCCGCACCGCCTCGAGGATCGCCGCCTGCCGGTCGGGCACCCGCACCGCGTCGGCCGGCCGCTCGATGGCAGCAGCGCCCGGCGCGCCGGCGCCGCTCATTTGAGCCGGATGCCCAGATAGCTGCGGTCGTCGGTGAGGATGGTCGGCGTCGTGCCCTTGGTGCTCATGTAGCGGCCGATCTTGTGCGGATCCTCGGCCTCCACCTCGGCGAAGGCGGCTTCCCACGCCGCCACGCCGAAGCCGTCCCCGAGCTTGAAATAGCCATCGGAGAATAGCTCGATCGTCTCGATCTCGGCCAGCGCGTAGCTGCGGCTCTCCACATGCCGCTCGGGGATGGGGAAGCCGTCGATGCCGCCATAGCCGAAATACGGCTCCACCACGTTCTGGAACTTGCCCTGCCCGTTGGCGATGCCGTCGCGAATCAGCAGCAGCACCTCGTCCTGCGGCGCCTTCGGCAGGTGCGCCCGCGCCGCCTGCAGCGCCCGGGCCTCGATGTTGGCGATCGCCGCCGGATCGGCGGTGGCGCTGCCGGCCGGCTGGTTGCGCGTCCCCTGCCAGGTCAGCAGCCCGGCCAGGCGGTCGCAGACCTCCTCGGGCTCGCCGCGCGCCGCGAACACCTGCCACGCCTCGCGCCGCAGGATCGAGGTCACGTCGTCGAGCGGCTTCAGCACCTGCAGCGTGTCGCGGCCGTTGATGCGGATGCCGCTGTCGCCGACCGCCGCGATCTCGAGCCGGTCGCCCACCATCAGCGCCGCCATGATGGTGCAGCCGCCCCTCAGCTTCCAGTCGGCAGTCACCGCGTCGAGCCGGCCATGCGCCGCATAGGCGTCGCGCATCGCCTGGGTGAGATAGGAGATGAAGGGCACCGCGCCGCGATAATGCAGCGCCGGCTGCGCCACGTCGGATTGCGCGAGGATGTAGCGCTCGGTCGCCTTCTGCACCGTGCGCGAGGCGAACTGGCCGGGCAGCATCGCGCCGTAGCGCGTCTCGTTGCGGGCCGTCACGCCGTCGATCACCGCATAGCCGCGGCCCGGCATGATCACCAGGCTGTCCTCATTGGCCTCGGGCTGGCCGACCTTCTTGCCCAGCGTGAAGGCCTCGAGCTGCTTCATCGAACTGTCCAATACTGCCGCGCCGCCCGCGACGGCGCCGGCCTCGACTGTGTCGATGCGGCGAGGCGAACCCCGCCGCATCCGGTTGCAGGCGCGCGGCCGCTTACTGGCCGGTGGCCGTCCGCCACTTGGCCAGGATCGCGTCGGTGCCGCCGAGGTCGGCCAGCGACTTGATCTGCACCACGTTGAGGTCGGCGAGGTCGGGCAGGCCGGCCGGGCCGGAAACGTCGGTGCGCACCGAGCGGCGGCCGATTTCCTTGACCAGCGTTTCCTGCGTCGACTTCGACAGCGCCCAGTCGATGAACTTCTTGCCGCCTTCCGGATTCGGACCGCCCTTGATCAGCGCGATGCCGTCGGGCGTGGCGATGGTGCCGTCGGTCAGGTGCACGATCGACATCGGCGAGCCGCCCTGCACATATTGCAGCGCGTTATCCTCGAGCGTCAGGCCCATCGGGGTCTCGCCGTCGGCGACGTAGCGCGGCACGGCGCCCGAGCTGTCGGTCAGGACGAAGTTCTTGGCGATCTTGCCGTACTCGTCCCAGCCCTTGTCGCCGAAGATGGTCAGCACGCCCTGCAATTGCTGCATGGCCGAGCCGGAATTGTCGGCGCGGGCCGAGGCGATCTTGCCCTGCCATTTCGGATCGGCCAGCTCGGCCCAGCTCTTGGGCGCCTGGTCGAGCGGCAACAGGCTGGTGTTGACCGCCAGCACGTAGACGACGCCGGTGTAGGGCGTCCAGGCCGGGCTGCCGATCAGCTTCTGGTTGATCTTGTCGAAATCCTTGGGCTGGTACGGCTCGAGGATGTCGGCCAGCTCGGTCAGCGCGCTGCCCGAGATCGACCAGATGACGTCGGCCGCCGGCTTGCCGGCTTCCGCCTTGGCGCGCTTGGCGACGTCGCCCGAGCCCATCTTGACCACTTCGGCCTTGAGCCCGGTTTCCTTCTCGAACATCGGGATCAGCTTGTCGACGATGGCCGAGATGTGGGCGGTGTAGACCGTCACCACCTTGTCGTCGGCGAACGCGGTGCCGCCCAGCAGGGTCGAGGCCGCCAGCACGCCGGCCATGGCCAGCAATGTCCGTTTGCGAACTTTCATAGTGTCCTCCCTTTCGAATTCGATCGTTCGATGATCGAATTTGAGTGTGGCAAGCCCGCGATGTTGTTGCAATACGAAACTTATGCTTACCATGAGTCCGGCAAGCGAGCGGGGGGAGACACTTGGCCTATCTCGAGATCAAGGGCGCGACGAAGAGCTTCGGCAATTTCACGGCGCTCAACGGCGTCGACGTGTCGGTCGAGCGCGGCGAGTTCTTCACGCTGCTCGGGCCGTCCGGCTGCGGCAAGACCACGCTGCTCCGGGCCATCGCCGGCTTCAACGATCTGACCTCGGGCGACATCACCGTCGACGGCGCCGATCTGCGGCGGGTGCCGCCGCACCAGCGCGACATCGGCATGGTGTTCCAGGATTACGCGGTGTTTCCGCATCTGAGCGTGTTCGACAACGTCGCCTTCGGGCTGAAGCCGCGCAAGGTGCCGGCGGCCGAGATCAGGACCCGCGTCGCCGCCGCGCTCGCCGCGGTGCATCTCGAAAAGCTGGCCGACCGCCTGCCGGCCGCCATGTCCGGTGGACAGCAGCAGCGCATCGGCCTCGCCCGCGCCATGGTCATCAACCCGCGCCTGCTGCTGATGGACGAGCCGCTCAGCAACCTCGACGCCAAGCTGCGCATCGAATTGCGCGAGGAAATCCGCGATATCCAGAAGCAGGTGGGCATCGCCACCATCTACGTCACGCACGACCAGGAGGAGGCGCTGGCCATCTCCGACCGCATCTGCGTGATGAGCGCCGGCCATATCGAGCAAATCGGCACGCCGCAGCAGATTTACGGCAACCCGCAGACGCGCTTCGTCGCCGAATTCGTCGGCACCCTCAACCGCCTGGCGCCGGGCGCCGCCACCGATACGCTGGTCGCCGGCCTCGGCGTCAAAAACGCCGCGCTCTGGGCCATCCGCCCCGAGCGCCTGGCGCTCGCCGCGCCGGGCGAGGCGGGCGTCGCCGGCACCGTCACCCGCTACACCTATCTCGGCCGCGAGGCGCATGTGCATGTCGAGACCGCGGTGGGCAATCTCGCCGTGCAGGTCGCCAACCCCGGCATGGCGGCGGTCAGCGCCGTCGGCGACGCCGTGACGCTCAGGCTCGACCCGGCGTCGCTGCTGGCCTTCGACGCCGACGGCAAGCGCATCGGGGCCGAGCCATGAGGCTGCGGCTCAATTTCTGGACCATCGTCGCCATCCTCACCTGGGGGCTGCTGGCGGTGCTGCTGTTCGAGCCGGTGGGCTCGGTGCTGATCACCAGCCTGTTCGACAAGGACGGGAATTTCACCCTCGCCAATTACGGCACCTTCTTCAGCCAGTGGCGCTTCGCCCAATCGTTCTTCAACACCCTGGTGGTCGGCTTCGGCGCGCTGGCGGGCGCGCTGGTGCTCGGCTGCACCATGGCCTTCTGCGTGTCGCGCTTTACCATCGCCGGCTCGCGCTTCCTGTCGCTGCTGTCGATCCTGGCGCTGGTGTCGCCGCCCTTCATCGGCGCCTATTCGTGGATCGTGCTGTTCGGCGCCGGCGGCGTGGTCCGCGGCGCCCTGCGCGATTTCGGCATCAACATGCCGCCGATCTACGGGCTGGGCGGCATCCTCATGGTCTTTGCCCTGAAGTTCTACCCCTATGTGTACCTGATGGTCTCGGGCGCCCTGGGCAACGTCAACCGCTCGCTCGAGGAGGCGGCCGAAGGCCTCGGCCTCACCCCGTGGCAGCGCGTGTTCAAGATCTCGCTGCCCATGGTGTTTCCGGCGATCTCGGCCAGCGCGCTTTTAGTGTTCGTCCTCGCCATCGCCGATTTCGGCACGCCGCGCCTGCTCGGCCGCGGCTATTCGGTGCTCGCCACCGAAGCCTTCGCCGCCTATTCCGCCGAAATCGGCAGCAATTTCTCCATGGGCACCACCATCAGCGTCGTGCTGATCTTCGTGTCGCTCGTCTTCGTCGCGCTGCAGCGCTACATGTCGCGCCGCAACGTCTATCACGGCAATCTCATCAACAAGCCGACGCGCATCCGCCTCAAGGGCTGGCGCAACGTGCTGGCGCATGTGGTCGTCTACGCCATCGGCCTGTGCGGCGCCATGCCGGTCATCGTTTCGGTCTATTATTCCTTCCGCAAGACCAACGGCCCGGTGTTCCAGGACGGCTTCGCGCTGCAGAGCTACGAGCGCATCCTGTTCAACCTCGCCGACGTGGTCACCAATTCGCTGACCTTCTCGCTGGTCGCCGTGCTGCTGATCGTCGCCGCCGGCACCATCGTCGGCGTGCTCGTCGCCCGCCGCACCAGCCTCAACACCTCGCTGCTCGACGCCGCCTTCATGATCCCCTACGTCATGCCCGGCATCGTCATCGGCATCGCCTATATCGCCGCGTTCAACACCGGCCCGGTCGTGCTCACCGGCACCGCCGCGATCATCATCCTGTCGATCTTCATTCGCCGGCTGCCCTACACCGTGCGCACCACCGCCACGGCGCTCCGCCAGATCGCCCCCAGCCTCGAGGAAGCAGCAGTGTCGCTGGGCTACAGCCCGTTCCGTTCCTTCCTCAAGATCACCGTTCCACTCATCGTGCCCGGCATCATCGCCGGCGGCATGCTGAGCTTCGTCACCGCCATCAACGAGCTGAGCTCGTCGCTGGTGCTCTATGTCGGCAGCACCATGACCATGCCGGTGCGCATCTATCTCCTGGTGCTCGACGGCGATTTCGGCACCGCCGCGGCGATGTCGTCCATCCTGCTGCTGCTGAGCGGCCTTGCGGTCTATATCGCCTTCCGCTTCATGGGCCGCAACGAACAGGCGCTGCTGTAGGCGGGAAAATTCCGGGAACCGGATGGGCGCTGCGAGGTTGACCCCGCGGCTCGATGCAGAGCCGGCGCGACCTGGCGCCCGAAAGCGGCTCCGCGGCCTTGATCGGCGCGGAGCCTTTTCGCTGCCTCAGTCGCGGGCCGTGGTGCGGCGGCGGTCGCAGATCATCGCCTGCAGATACTGCCCGCCCAGCACATAGGTCGTCTCGTCGACGTCGCGCACCGCATGCTGCCGCGTGTGGCCGAGCAATTGCCGCGCCCAGCGCAGGGCCAGCGACGCCTCTTCGCACGTGGCTGCCTCCCAGGCGCAATACACCGACACCATCAGCATCTCGACGCGCACGCTCTCCCAGGCGGCGGACGCCGCCACGACATCGGTCGGGCGCGAGGCATGCGGGACCGTGCACAAGGCGGCACTGTTTTCGGAAGACGACATGGCCGGACAGCTCTCCCCCAACTCTCCATCCGCGATCGAAACGGCGGCCCGGGCCCGGGACCGCAGTGGGCGACTGATACGACGGGACGGCGGCGCCGTCATCACCCAAATAGTGGACGAAAGGCAATAGCGATGGCCGCTGCGCCGCCTTGCCAGCCGCACCGTGCCATTGCTAGCGTTGTCATCGTTCGCGCGCGGAGGAGGCTCGCCTGACCATGCCGAAATCGGGTGTCGCCATCCTCGGCAGCTTCGTTGCCGACCTCGCCTTCCGCGCCCCCCGCCTGCCGGCGCTGGGCGAGACCATGATCGGCTCCGGTTTCAAGCTCGGGCCCGGCGGCAAGGGCTCGAACCAGGCGGTCGCCGCCGCCCGCGCCGGCGCGCGGGTGACTTTCATCAGCAAGGTCGGGCGCGACGATTTCGGCCGCGTGGCGCGCGCCACCTGGCGGCAGGAGGGCATCGTCGACGCGGTGCTCGACAGCGACGGCGCCCCCACCGGCGCCGCCTTCATCTACGTCAACGACCGCACCGGCGAAAACGCCATCATCGTCGTGCCCGGCGCCGCCATGGCCATCACTCCGGCCGACGTCGATGCCGCCGCGGACGCCATCCGCAACGCCGCCGTCTTCGTCACCCAGCTCGAGCAGCCGGTCGACGCGGCGCTGCGCGGCCTCGAGATCGCGCGGGCCGCGGGCGTCGTGTCCGTGTTCAACCCGGCGCCGGCCGAGCCGGTGCCCGACGCGCTCTATCCGCTCTGCGACTACGTCACCCCGAACGAGACCGAGGCGGCGCTGCTCACCGGCGTCGCCGTGACCACGCTCGACGACGCGCGCCGCGCCGGCGACGTGTTCCTGCGCAAGGGTGTCGGCACCGCGCTCATCACCCTGGGCGAGAACGGCGTATTATTGCACGGCAAGGCCGCCTCGCTGCACGTGCCCGCCTTCGCCGCCGGCCCGGTGGTCGAAACCGCCGGCGCCGGCGATGCCTTCAATGGCGGCTTCGCGGCGGCGCTGGCGCGCGGCGATGCGCCCGAGGCGGCGGCCCGCTTCGGCTGCGCCGTCGCCGGCCTTTCCGTCACCCGGCCGGGCACCGCGCCCTCGATGCCGACCCTCGCCGAAGTCGAGGCGCTGCTCGCCCGCCGCTGAAATCCCCGGTTGCGTCGCCGGCCTTCACACCGCTGTCACAGGCTTGCCGTCTAACCGGGGCGCTCGCTGCGCGGAACAAAACGCGCATCGAGGGGTCATAATGGAATTTTCCATCCATTTTCCCCTTGCCAGCGGCTGAGCGGGGGTTACTGTCCCGTCAAGGTCGGCAAGGATCGATCGGTCCGGACAATCCGGCAGCCAAGGGAGTGAAACATGAAACGTCGCGACTTCATCATCTCGGCAGGCGCCATGGCCGCAGGTGCGACCCTGCTGCCGAAGGCGGCCTTCGCCGAGGCCAACAGGATCGACTGGTACACGAGCTCGGACCAGAACATCCTCGATTTCTGGACCAATATCGTGAAGCCCAAATTCGAGGCGGCCAATCCCGGCGCCACGATCAACCTCGTCGATGGCGGCGACAATGCCGGCGTGCTGGCCATCGCCCAGCGCGCCCAGGCGGCGCTGGCGTCCAAATCCGATCCGCAGGCCGACATGGTCGAGGGCTTCGACACCCGCCTGCCCGACGGCGGCATCGCGGCCGGGCTGTGGGTCGATTTCAGCAAGGCCGGGCTGTCCAACTACGGCAAGATCAACCCGCTTGCCTTCGACGTGCCCACCAGCCTGCCGTATCGCGGCAGCTAGGTGCTGCTCGCCTACGACACCACCAAGCTGAAGCCGGAAGACGCCCCCAAGACCTGGGACGCCCTCGTCGCCTGGATCAAGGCCAATCCCGGCCAGTTCATCTACAACCGCCCGGACAAGGGCGGCGCCGGCGGCAATTTCGTGCGTCGCGCCATCTGGGAAGTGAACGGGCGCGATCCCAGCAAGTTCACCATCGACAACTACAAGGAGTTCGGCGACAAAGCCCTGCCGCCTGCCTGGGAGCTGCTCAAATCGCTGGCTCCCTCGATGATGGATCAGGGGGCCTACACCTCGGGCAACACCCAGTCGATCCAGCTCCTGAGCCAGGGGGCCGTCACCATGGTTCCGGCCTGGTCGGATCAGGCTCTGCAGGCCATCTCCACCGGCGTTCTGCCCGAGACCACCGGGCTCGTGCAGCTCACCGACCTGGCGCTGGCCGGCGGCTTCACCAAGATCGGCGTGTTCACCAATGGCGTGAACAAGGACCTCGCGCTGAAGCTGTGCGATTTCGTTCTCACCGAGGAGATCCAGTCGGCGGTGATCACCGAGCTCGGCGGCTTCCCCGGCGTGTCGTGGGACTATGTGAGCAAGGAGCTCCACGACAAGTACAAGGATGTGATTCCCGCCTCGATCCCGGTGTTCCCGTCGGGTGACTGGGAGAAGAACATCAACGACGGCTGGTATCGCAACGTCGCGCCGAACGTGGACCGCAGCAAGTGAGTCTAAGCCCGACGAGCGATATC
Organism: Devosia sp. 67-54; assembly: GCF_001899075.1. GTDB lineage: Bacteria > Pseudomonadota > Alphaproteobacteria > Rhizobiales > Devosiaceae > Devosia_A. The sequence continues at coordinate 629,683 of NZ_MKVA01000011.1, forward strand.
GTCGGCGCATCGAAAAAGAGCGGGGGGCTGATCGGCCTCCTGCTCGTTGCTGTGCCGGTGCTGCTGATTGGCTGGATGATCATCTATCCCATCATCGCCGCGGTGATCACCACGCTGTGGCTGCGCAACGACGCCGGCGCCTATGTCTTCTCCACCCAAACCTACCGCTTCTTCTTCACCGATGGCTACAGCCTCGCCAACCTCGGCCTGACGCTATGGACCACGGTGGTGTGCGCGATCATCCTGCTTGTCGTCTGCCTGCCGATCGCGCTCTATCTGCGCTTCGCCACCGGCCGGCTCGCCGTCTATGTGCAGGGGCTGGCCATCTTCCCGCTGTTCGTGCCTTCCATCATTCTGAGCTACGCCTTCATCCGCGTGCTCGGGCCGAACGGCATGCTCGACATCCTGCTCAACGCCGCGCATCTGCCCAAGATCCGTTCGCCCTATCTCACCCCCTGGGGGCCGGTGATCGGCCTCGTCTGGGACCATATCCCACTCACCGTGCTGATCCTCATGGCCGGTCTCGGCTCGGTCTCCGACGCCTCCATCGAGGCTGCCAAGGACGTCGGCGCAGGGCCGGTGACGCGGCTGTGGTACATCATCCTGCCGCGCATCTCGAACTCCATCCTGGTTGCCGCCTCCTTCGCCGTGCTCGGCATCTTCTCGGCCTTCACGCTGCCCTATGTGCTCGGCCCGGCCGCGCCGGAAATGATGGGCCCGTTCATGCAGCGCACCTTCCGCGACCTCTACGATCCGCCCAACGCCATCACCCAGGCGGTGGTCTCGTTCGGCTTCTGCATCGTGTTCGGCCTGTTCTACGTGCGCTCCGTCGTGCGCAACCAGAGGGCCCGCTGATGGCCGCCGCGACGACCTATCGCGAGCCTCGCCGCGTCGACTGGGCCGGCATCGGCTTTGCCGTGGTGCTTACCCTGTGCATCATCCTCCCGCTGCTCGTCGTCGGCACCTGGGCCTTCGCCAATGTCTGGCGCTACCCCTCGGTGCTGCCGCAGGAATTCGGCCTGCGCTACTGGAACGCCACCCTGGCGCGTGCCGATGTGTGGACCGCCATCACCACCTCGATCTCGCTGGCGGTGGTGGTCACCCTGATTTCGGCGATCATCTGCCTGCCGGCGGCGTTCGCCTTCGCCCGCCTGCAATTCCCCGGCCGCTCGATCCTGTTCTTTTCCTTCCTCGCCGGCCAGGCCTTTCCGAAATTCGGCCTGCTCGTCGCCATCGCCGGCATCTTCCTGCAGCTCAACCTCATCGGCAATTTCTGGGGCGTGGTGCTGATCCAGCTCGTCGGCACGCTGCTGTTCATGATCTGGATCCCGGTCGCCGCCTTCCAAGGCGTCGACCGCCGCATGGAGGAGGCGGCGCGCGACGTGGGCGCCAGCCCGCTGCGCGTCTTCTGGTCGATCACCCTGCCGCAGGCCGGCCCGACCATCGGCGCGGCGGTGCTGCTCACCTTCGTCAACACCTTCTACGAGACCGAGGGCGCCTGGCTGATCGGCGCCCCCGCCATCCGCACCATGCCGGTGCTGATGATCTCGTTCATCAACAACCAGCCGGTCATCCAGTACGGCGCGGTGCTGTCCGTGCTGCTGTGGATCCCGTCCTTCTTCGCGCTGCTGTTCGCGCGCCGCGTCATCAGCGGCGGCTCGTTCGCGCGCGGCTTCGGCGCCTAGGCGCCGCGTTTCAGCTCCGGAAAGGCAGCAATGGCAGTTCTCGACATCAAGGGCGTCAGCAAGTTCTTCGGCAGCGCGGTGCGGGCGGTCGACGATTTCGATCTGACCGTCGGCAATGGCGAACTGGTGTGCCTGCTCGGCCCCTCGGGCTCGGGCAAATCGACGCTGCTGCGTATGATCGGCGGCTTCGAGACGCCCAGCGCCGGCTCCATCACCATCGACGGCGACGAGGTGATCCACCTGCCGCCCGAGCGCCGTCCCACCGGAATGGTGTTCCAGAGCCATGCGCTGTGGACGCACATGAACGTGTTCAAGAACCTCGCCTTCGGCCTGAAGCTGCGCCGCCTGCCGGCCGACGAGATCAGGCGCAAGGTCGAGGACGTGCTGAAGCTGGTCGGTCTCACCGGCTACGGCACGCGCCAGACGCACCAATTGTCCGGCGGCCAGCAGCAGCGCGTGGCGCTCGCCCGCTCGCTGGTGCTCGAGCCCAAGATCCTGCTGCTCGACGAGCCCTTCGCCAGCCTCGACCAGCACCTGCGCGAGCGCCTGCGCGAAGAGGTCCGCGACATCCAGCAGCGCATGGGCATCACCACGCTGTTCGTCACCCACGGGCAGGACGAGGCGCTGTCCATGGCCGACCGCATCGTCGTCATGCGCGACGGCCGCATCGAGCAGGTGGCGGCCCCCGACATGCTCTACCGCGAGCCGGCGACGCCGTTCGTGGCCGGCTTCATCGGCACCATGAATCTGATCGAGGGCGAGGTGAAGGGCGGCAAATTCGTGCGTGCGAGCTTCAGCCATCCGCTGCCCATCGCCGACGGCCCGGCGATCTTCGCCGTGCGCCCCGAGGCGCTCGCCATCGCCCCGGCGACCGGCGAGGGAGCCGCCAGGATCCACCGCGTCACCGACTACGGCACGCACGGCCTCGTCGATCTCGAGCTGCCCGACGGCACGCGGCACAAGGCCATGGTGTCCGAAGCCCGCGACTGGAAAGCCGGCCAGCCGGTGACGCTGGCGCCGCGCGCCTTCGCCGCCTATCGGGACAATGCCGTCGCCTACCGCTCCAGCACCGCATCATGAGCGATCCCGTCTCGGTGACCCGCAACGGCCACCGCACCTTCTTCAAATGGCACCGCGCCCGCCGGCGCGGCAGCGACCCGGTGTTCACCGGCCGCCGCATCCTCGAGGGCATGGCGCTGGGGGCCAGCGTCGAGGTCGACCTCGTGCGCCATCGCGACAACGGCCTGGCGGTGCTGCACGATCATCTGTCGATCGAGCGCGAGACCACCGGCAGCGGCCCGTCCATCGCCCATGGCGCGGCCGAGTTGCGCGCCCTGCATCTGCGCGGCAATGACGGCGCCCCCATCGCCGACCACGTGATGCTGCTCGAGGACCTCTGCGCCCTGCTGGCCCAAACGCCGCCGCATCCCGAGGCGCTGCTGCAGCTCGACTACAAGGAGGGGCAGGGCCCCCTGCCGCTCGAGGTGGTCGCCGCCTTTGCGCGCAGCGTCGGGCCGGTGGCGCGCAACATGATCGTCTCCTCCGGCGAGGCCGATTCGGTGCGGCTGCTGGCCGACGCCACCCCCGGCCTCCACATCGGCTACGATCCGTGCCATGGCGAGGCGCTCGACCATCTGCAGGTCACCGGCGACTTCGTCGGCTTCGTCGAGGCCGCGCTCGAGGACTCGCCGAACGCCGAGATGATCTACCTCGCCTACGAGGTCGTCCTTGCGGCCGACGACGCCGGCTTCGACATCGTCGGCGCCTTCCACGGCGCCCACCGCCGCATCGACGCCTATACCCTCAGGACCAGCGACGCGGCGACCGGTGCGATCGCCGAGCGTCTCATCGGGCTGGGCGTCGACCAGATCACCACCGACGATCCCGAAGGGCTCGCCGTGCTGCTCGGAGCGACCGATGGCTGAAAACTACGACCCGATCCTCGCCGACATGGTGGCCGTGGCGCGTGAGGCCGGCGCCCTCACTCTCGCGCATTTCCAGCGCTTCCGCGAGCTCGAGATCGGCATCAAGGGGCCGGCCGATTTCGTCTCCGACGCCGACCGCGAGTCCGAGCAGCTCATCCGCAAATATCTGTTCTCGCGCTATCCCGACTGGAGCTTCACCGGCGAGGAGTTCCCGCCCGTCGACGGCGCCGACCGCGAGCACCGCTGGCTGGTCGATCCCATCGACGGCACCACCAATTTCATCAACGGCCAGCACTACACCATCTCGATCGCGCTGCGCCGCGGCAACGAGACGGTGTGCGGCGCGCTCTACAACCCCGTCGCCGACGAGATGTTCACCGCCATCAAGGGCCGCGGCGCCTTCCTCAACGGCCGGCGCCTCGAAGTCAGCGAGAAGACCGATGTCGGCCTGATGGCCATCGGCACCAGCATTCCGACCAGCCAGCGCGCCACCTGGCCCGGCTTCTACGACCATCTCGCGGCCATCGCCGAGCAGGTGGGCGGCGTGCGCACCGTCGGCAGCTCCGCCAATTCCTGCGCCTATGTCGCCTGCGGCCGCCTCACCGGCTATTACGAGGAATCCGGTCTCGTCGACTGGGCCGTCGGCGTGCTGCTGGTGCAGGAGGCGGGCGGCATCGTCACCGACTGGTGGGGCCGTGGACCGGAGTTCTACGAAAAGACCGGCATCGTCATCGTCGCCAACCGGGCGACGCACGCCTTCCTGCTCGACCAGCTCCAGGACCTGCCGCCGATCGACGACAAGCCCGGAAAAGCGACATGACATGAGCGTGCGCATCGGCATCAACCCGATCGGCTGGGTCAATGATGGCGATCCGAGCCTGGGCGCCGCCACGACGCTCGACACCATCCTCACCGAGATGCATGAAGCCGGCTTTGCCGGCACCGAGCTCGGCAACAAATATCCGCGCGCCGCCGCAACGCTCGGCCCCATCCTCGCCCAGCACCGGCTGGCGCTGGTCTCGGGCTGGTACAGCGGCAAATGCCTCGAGCAGGAGGTCGAGGCCGAATACGCGGCGGCGCTGCCGCATCTGACGCTGCTGCGCGACCTCGGCAGCACCGTCGTGGTCTATGCCGACACCTCCGGCGACCGCGACGGCATCAGCCGCTTTCCCGTGTCGCAGCGGCCGCGCCTCAACGACACCGACTGGCCCGCCTATGGCCGCAAGCTCACCGCGCTCGCCGACAAATTCGCCGCCTTCGGCGTGCGCATGGCGGTGCACCACCACATGCAGACCATCATCGAGACCGATCACGAGATCGACCAGTTGATGGCCCACACCGGCCAGAGCGTCGGGCTGCTGTTCGACACCGGTCATTGCGTCTTCGCCAAGGGCGACCCGGCGGCGCTGCTCGCCCGTCATATCGGCCGCGTCAACCACGTGCACTGCAAGGACATCCGCCGCCCCGTGCTGGAGCGCGCCTGGGCTGAGGACATGAGCTTCATGGGCGCGGTGCTGGCGGGCATCTTCACCGTCCCCGGCGACGGCTCGATCGATTATCCGCCGCTGCTGCGGCGGCTTGCCGATGCCGGCTATGCCGGCTGGCTGGTGGTCGAAGCCGAGCAGGATCCGGCCACGGCGCATCCGCTGACCTACGCCACGATGGGCTACACCAACCTCCGCCGCATGGTCGAAGCGGCGGGCTTCACCGTCAGTCCCTGAAAGCGCCACGCACAAGCGGAAGGTCGGCATCGCCGGCGCCGGGCTGAGTTCAGCCGCGGCGGCTGATCCGCATCGGCATCGCGTGCGCCGGCTGCACGGTGATCTTCTGCACCGGCTCCGGCGCCCGCTCGCCGGCATAGTCGAAGCGCAGGTGCCGCATCAGCGCCGCGAGCGCGATGACGCCTTCCTGCATGGCGAAAGACTGTCCGATGCAGACGCGCGGCCCGAGCCCGAACGGTATGTACTGGTAGCGCTGCAGCGCCCCGCGCTTGTCGGGCAGAAAGCGCGACGGCACGAATTCGGTCGGGCGCGACCAGAGCCGCCTATGCCGGTGCACGATCCACGGCATCACCAGCACCGAGGCACCCCTGGGAACCCGGTGCTCGCCCACCACATCGTCGGCGAGCGCCGCGCGGTTGAGCGAGGGCGCCGGCGGATAGAGCCGCATCGCCTCCTCGAACGCCGCGCGGGTGTAGGGGAGCCTGTCCGTCCAGCCATGGGGCTCGGGGTCGGCGAAATCGTGCGCGTCGAGCTCGGCCTCGACCCTCGTCCGCTCCTCCGGCGCCTGGCTGAGCAGGTACAGCGTCCAGCCCAGCGCCCGCGCCGTGGTCTCGTGCCCGGCGCCGATGAAGGTGATGATGTTGTCCTCGATCTCGGCGCGGCTCAGCCCCTCGGCCCCGAGCAGCAGCGTCAGCAGGTCGCGCGGCGCCGCCGCCTTGTCGCGCCGCAGCAGCGCCTGCCGCCGCTCGATCGTCGCGGCGATGAGGTCGCGGAAATAGCCGAGCGAGCGCTGCCCCAGCAGCCGCATCACGCGCGGCACATAGGCCGGCGCGTCGAGCACGTCCATCGGGTCCACCCGGCCCATGGTGCGCAGCAGCCTGGCGGTGGCGCGCGCGAACGCCTCGGGATCGCCGGCGATGTCGCCGGTGAACAGCGTCGCCTGCAGCACGTTGAAGGTCAAAAGCGTCATCTGCCGCGCGATGTCGACGGTCTCGCCGGCGCTGTCGGTAAGGCCCACCGCGAAGCGCTGCGACCGCTGCAGGATGGTGCCGGCGAGGCTGGCCGTGTTGCGCGGCGAAAACACCGGCGCCAGCGACCGCCGCGTCCGCTTCCACAATTCGCCCTCGGCCGTCAGCAGCCCGTCGCGCAGGATCGGCCGCAGCACCCGCTGCCGCAGCGGCTGCATGCCGTAGGTCCTGGCATTGTCCACCATCACGTGCCGGATGGCGGCCGGGTCGCTGACGATGAAGGTCGGCACGCCCAGCCATTCGCTCCTGATCACCGGCTGCTCGAACGCCGCCTCCGACCAGATGGCGAGCGGATTGCGCGCCATCGTCCACACGAATTCGACCGCATTGAGCGGCCGGCGATGCGGCTGCGGCGCAGGCGGATGAAAATTCATGGCCCGAGCATACGCCTCCCGGCGTCAGAGGGCGATCAGCCCTTCGCGCAGGATGATCGCCACGGCGTCGGCGCGGTTGCGGGCGCCGACCTTGTCCAGCACGGCGGTGACGTGGAATTTCGCGGTGTGCACCGAAATGTCGAGCGCCCGGGCGATGAGCTTGTTCGAGGCGCCTTCGAGCAGCAGCGCCGCGACCTGCTGCTCGCGTGCGCTGAGCCGCGGCCGCTCGCCGTGGTCGGTCGGCGGCAGCACCGTGTAGCCGGCCTCGAGCAGCAGCGCGATGGCGTCGGCGACGGCCGGATCGGCAGCCGCCAGCAGCGCGCCGGCGGGGCTAGCCGCGCGGCCGTTCGACGAGGATGACGTCGATGTCGCTTGCATTGCCGCCACGAAGCACTCCCAGTTTCACATTGGCGTTGACGCTGCCCGACGCCAGCCGGCTGGCGATGCCGCCCACCGAGCTGACCGCCTCGCCGTTCCATGTGGTGATCACATCGCCGACCAGCAACCCGGCTTTCGCCGCCGGACTGCCGTCTTCGACGCCCAGCACGATGGCGCCTTGCCCGACCGCATGCAGCATCACGCCCAGCCAGCCGCGCGGCACATAGCCTTTCTCCGACAATGTGGCGACAGCGCGGGCGATCGTCGAGGTGGGAATCACAAGTGTGCGACGCCGCGGCCCCGACACCGCCATGCCGATCAGCGCGCCGTCCGGCGCCACCACCGCGGCGCCTTCGCTGCGCGCGCCGAGCCGCAGCGCCAGATGCAGGCGCGCGTCGATGTCGCCGCCGCGCAGGCTCCGCCAGGCCGGGCCGACCTCGCTGACCGAGGTGAGGCTCGCGAGCAGCGAGCCCTCGCCGCGCCCCGCGAGCAGCGCCAGCGATGCCGGCAGCACCGCGCCCGCCGCCGTCCAGTCGGCGACATCGGGGGTGTCGAGCTTGAGCAGCGCCACGTCGGTGGAGGGGTCGCGGCCGGCGATCGCCGCCTTGGCGCTGGAGCCGCCGTCGAACAGCACCTCGACCTCGTCCTCGCCGTCGAGCCCCTCCTCGGAGGTGACCACGAGCCCCCGCCGCCAGATGAAGCCGCTGAGGGCGCGGCCGCCGCCGCGGATGGCGACGATGCGGTGCCCGATATCGGCGGCGAGCGACGACGCGGCGGTGGACAGGTCGGCGAGCAGGGACATGGCGCAAGGCCCTTTTGGTTCAAGGCCCCGTGAAGGTGCGCGCCCGCCGGGCCGCCCGAAAGCCGCCCAGATGGGCAGGTCAGCCGGCCGCGCTGTCGGCTTTGCCGCCCGCCTTGCCGTGCGACTTGCCTTTGTGCGCCTGCGTGGTCCAGGCGACCGCCGCCGACAGCGCCGCGAGGCCTGCCGTCACATAGGCGATGGTGGCGAAGGCCCGGTCGGTCGCGGCCACCCGCGCCGTCTCGGCGTCGGCGGGCAGCGGCTGCGGCGGCGCCAGCCCGAAGCTGCTGCCGGCCGGCAAATTGCCGGCCCCGGCGAACACCCAGGCGGCGAGCGCCCCCATCATCGCCACCGCGAACAGCCCGGCGACGCGCGCCACGGCGTTGTTGATGGCCGAGGCGGTGCCGGTGTCGCGGTCGGCGACCGAGGTCATCACCGCGGTCGACACCGGCCCGGCGACGAAGCTCAGCCCGAAGCCGAACACCACCATCAGCGGCAGCACCGCGAACCAGGCGCTGTGCAGCCCCGCCGTGAGCCCGAGGCCGGCAAAGGCGATGCCGATCACCACCGCGCCGAAGGTCAGCACCGGCGCGGGGCCGAAGCGATCGGTCATCCGTCCGGCGAAGGGCGACAGCAGCGACAGGCAGATGCCGACCGGCAGCATCACCAGCGACACCACCGCCGGCGACACCGCCCAGCCGGCGATCATCGTCATCGGCAGGTAGAACGAGATTGCAGCAAGGCCGAAATACAGCCCGAGCGTCAGCCCCTGCGCGCCGGAAAAGCCCTTGTCGGCAAACAGCGACAGCGGCAGCATCGGCGCCTTGCTGCGCCTCTCCCAGTAAAGGAACAGCGCGAGCACCGCGAGGCCGCCCACGAGGTAGGGCCAGAACCGCCCGCCCTCGCTGTCGATGAAGGCCAGCGAGATCAGCAGCAGCGCCACCGTCACCGTCACCGCGCCCAGCACGTCGAGGCGGCGTCCGCTTTCGGGCTGGTCGGCCGGGACCTGCGCCAGCAGCAGGGCGATCGCCGCGCCGCCCAGCGGCAGGTTGAGCGCAAAGATCAGCCGCCAGCTCCAGTCGCCCAGCCAGGTGAGCAGGAACCCGCCGATCACCGGGCCGAGCAGCGTCGTCAGCGACGAGGCGGCGGCCCAGATGCCGATGGCGCCGCCGCGCGCGTCCTTGGGGTAGGCCTTGGCGATGATGGCGAGGCTGCCCGGCACCATGAACGCCGCGCCGGCGCCCTGGATGGCGCGCGCCGCGATCAGCAGCGGCGGATTGGGCGCCAGCGCCGAGCCGATCGAGGCGACGACGAACACCGAGATGCCGGCGACGAACACGTTGCGCAAGCCGTAGCGGTCGCCCGCCGCGCCGCCGAGCAGCAGCAGCGACGACAGCGTCAGGAGGTAGGCGTTCGACACCCATTGCGCGTCGGCCAGCGAGGCATCGATGCTGGCGCGGATGGCAGGCGTTGCGATCGAGGTCACCGAGCCGTCGATGAACCCCATCGCCGAGGCGAGGATCGCCGCCACCAGCACGAAGATGCGCTTGCCGTCCGGTACGAACGGGGCGTCGGCCGTCGCGTTGCTGTCGCTCATCGCTGCTCTCCTTCAGCGCACCCGCAGGCCGCTGCGCGCCGCGAGCTGCCGCTCCAGCGCCCGCAGCCCATCGTAGATCAGGATCGCCAGGATGCCGACCACCAGCCCGCCCTGCGCCACGAAGGCGAGGTTGCTGTTGATCAGCCCGGCGATGATCGCCTCGCCCAGCGTGCTCGCCGCCACCGTCGAGCCGATGGTGGCGGTGCCGATCGAGATGGTCACCGACAGCCGGAGGCCGGCCAGGATCAGCGGCAGCGCCAGCGGCAATTCGATCTGCACCAGCCGCTGCCACTCGGTCATGCCGGTGCCGCGCGCCGCCTCCTCGATGTCGGGCGGAATGGTGGTGAGGCCGGTGAGCGCATTCTCGAAGATCGGCAGGAGCCCGTAGAGGAACAGCGCCACCAGCGTCGGCGCGGTGCCGAAGCCGAGCACCGGCACGGCGAGCGCCAGCACCGCCACCGGCGGAAACGTCTGCCCGGTATTGCTCAGCATGCGCGACAGCGGCAGGAATTCGGCGCCGGCCGGTCGCGTCACCACGATGGCGAGCCCCACCGCCACGATGCTCGCCGCCAGCGTCGCGATCAGAACGATCAGCAGATGGTTGAGCGTCAAATTCAGCAGCGAGTTCTGCGTGTAGATGGGCGGCTGCCCGTTCTGCGTCAGCGGCGCGAAGACGAAGGCGAAGCTCTGCGGCGTCACGAGGAACGCCACCAGCAGCACCAGCACCACGATGCGGACGGCGATCCCGGGCTTCATCTGTGCCGGGCCGCCTGTGCGATCACGGTCTGCAGCGTGACCCGCCCGATCACCTCGCCCTTGTCGTTGGCGACCGGCAGCGCGTCGCGTCCGGTCCACAGCGTTTCCTCCAGCACGTCGCGCAGCGAGGTGCTGTCGGCGATGGGCGCGCCGCTGGCCGGGCCGGGCTCGACGAAATCGCGCACCGGCCGGAACGACAGCAGCCGGAACGGCCGCTCGCCGCTGCCCAGCAATTCGCCGACGAACGCCGTCGCCGGATGCACCACCAGTTCGTCGGGCCGCGCATATTGCAGCAGCCGCCCGCCCTCCATCACCGCGATGCGGTCGCCGAGCTGCATCGCTTCGTTCATGTCGTGCGTCACCAGCACGATGGTGGTCCCGAGCCGCCGCTGGATGGCGCGCAGATCGCTCTGCGCCTTGGCGCGGATGATCGGATCGAGCGCCCCGAACGGCTCGTCCATCAGCAGCACCTTCGGCGCCGCCGCCAGCGCCCGCGCCACGCCCACGCGCTGCTGCTGCCCGCCCGACAGCGCCCCCGGCAGGCGGTCACGATAGGTCGCCGGATCGAGCTGGAACAGCGTCAGCAATTCGTCGACGCGCGCGCCGATCTTCGCCCGGTTCCAGCCCAGCAGCCCGGGCACCGTGGCGATGTTCTGCCCCACCGTGCGGTGCGGGAACAGCCCGTGCCCCTGGATGGCGTAGCCGATCTGCCGGCGCAGCACATAGGCTGGCCCCGCATGCGTGTCGCGCCCGTCGATCAGCACGCGGCCGCTGTCGGGCTCGATCAGCCGGTTGATCATCCGGAGCAGCGTGGTCTTGCCCGAGCCGGAGGTGCCGACCACCGCCACGATCTCGCCGTCGCCGACGCTCAGCGACACGTCGTCGACCACGCGGCCGCCCTCGAAGCTCTTGCTCAGATGCTCGATCTCGATCATGCGGCTTGTTCCCTGCGCGACACCATCTCCACCACCGCATCGAGGATGGCGCCGGCGGCGAAGGCCAGCGCCACCGTCGGCACCGCGCCCAGGAGCACCAGATCCATCGCCGTCTGCCCGACGCCCTGGAACACGAACACGCCGAAGCCGCCGCCGCCGATCAGCGCCGCCACCGTCGCGAGCCCGATGTTCTGCACCAGAACGATGCGGATGCCGGTGAGGATCACCGGAAAGGCGAGCGGCAGCTCGATCTGCAGCAGCCGCTGCCTGCCGGTCATGCCCATGCCACGCGCCGCCTCCTCGGTTTCGGGCGGCACGCCGTCGAGCCCGGCCACGGTGTTGGCCACCACCGGCAGCAGCGAATAGAGGAACAGTGCCAGCATCGCCGGGGCGATGCCGATGCCGGCGATGCCCAGCGCCGCCGCCCCCGGCACGCTCGCCGCGATCCAGGCGAGCGGCGCGATCAGCAGGCCGAACAGCGCGATGGAGGGAATGGTCTGCACCGCGTTGAGCACGTTGAGGATGACCGCTCGCAGCGGCAGCACGCGGTCGCAGACGATGCCGAGCGGGATGCCCACCACGATCGCCGCCAGCAGCGAGCCCAGCGCCAGCACCAGATGCGTTCCCGCCTCGCGCCAGAAGCTGTCGGCGCGGTTGGCGTATTCGCGCAGGACTGAAAGATCGTTCCACAGGCCCGACCACAGGATCGCCGCGATCACGGCGGCGATGGCCGCGAGCAGGCCGATGCGCGTCCACGGCTTGAGCTTCAGCCGTGCCACCGCGTCCGACGCCATCAGCGCATAGGCCAGCGTCAGCAGCCAGAAGCCGGTGGCCGGCGAGGTGCGCGAAATCTTGTCGCCGGCGGGCGTAAGAAAACGCGCCGCATCGCCGATGGCGATGGCCAGCGCCAGCAGCGCCGCGAGGCTGATCAGCAGCCGGAAGCGCGGCGCCAGCCGCATCAGCGCCATCGCCGCCGCGGCCGCCAGCACGCTGCCGACCAGCGCCAGCTCCCAGCCGGGCAGGGCATCGGGCAGCCCCACGCCGGTGCCCGGCACGATGCGGTTGGCGCGAAAGCCGGCGAACGGCGTCAGCGCGCCGGCGACCGCCAGCACCGCGACCACGAGGCCGAGCCGGTCGAACGGGAGGCGGGATCGCGCGGGTGACGCTGCTGCGGCGAGGGCCATGGGGAGGGAGACGGGCATGAAACCGCCCGTCTCGTCCAGTGCGATGTTACTTGAGGAAGCCGTTCTGCTTCAGCCAGTCGAAGGCCACGGCCTTGGCGCCTTCGCCGCCCACCTGGATGCGGCCGTTGAGCGTCTGCAGCGTGGTCAGGTCGAGCTTGGCGAACACCGGCGCCAGCAAATCCTTGATCTGCGGGTATTGCTGCAGCACCGCCTCGCGGATGATCGGCGCCGGCTGGTACACCGGCTGCACGCCCTTGTCGTCTTCGAGCACCACGAGGCCGGACGGCGCGATGCCGCCATCGGTGCCATAGACCATCGCGGCGTTGACCCCGTCGGTCTGGTTGGCCGCCGCCGCGATCGTCGCCGCGGTGTCGCCGCCCGACAGCGTCACCAATTGCTCGGGCTTCAGCGTGAAGCCGTACACCTGCTCGAACTTCGGCAGCGCCGCCGGCGAGCTCACGAACTCCGCCGAGGCGGCGAGCTTCACCTGGCCGCCGCCGGCGACCCATTTGCCGAAATCGGAGAAGGTCACCAGCTTGTTCTGCTCGGCGACGTCCTTGCGCAGCGCGATCGCCCAGGTGTTGTTGGCCGGCGCCGGAGCGAGCCAGACGATCTTGTTGGCGTCGTAGTCGAGCTTTTTGACCGCGTCATACGCCTTCTGCGCGTCGTTCCATTCCGGATCGTCCGCCTTGTTGAAGAAGAAGGCGCCGTTGCCGGTATATTCGGGATAGATGTCGATCTGCCCGGCAATGATCGCCGAACGCACCACCGAAGTGGCGCCGAGCTGGATCTTTTCGGTCACCGGAACGTTGTTCGCCTGCAGCACCTGCGAGATGATGTTGCCCAACAGGCCACCTTCGGTGTCGATCTTGGACGATACCACCACCTGGGCATTGGCCATGCCGGCCGTAAGGACGACGGCGAGGCCGGCAGCAGCGAGCTTTGTCAGAAAACGCATGGTTGGTCTCCCTTGATGTCCCGGCTCAAGGGCCGGACGCTTGGACGTTGGCGGAGCGGAACGGCCCCATGCTCAAAACCGGCGCGGGCGCAGAATGTTCCGGAAAAGATGCTCTCTTAGCCCCGCCGGAGATGCAAGGCGCATCCCGTCGATGTGAAATAGGCGCCCGAGACCGTGTTGAAAGGCCCCCAATGCCGCCGGGGAGCCTTTCGCAAACAAGGGGTTGACTCGAGTCGCGTGGGCGCACGGCCGCATGTAGTTGTCAGCCTTCCTGTCAGCCATTGCGAGGCGGACCGGAATGCCGGTCCAGCGCAGCCCGCTCAGCCCTGGTGCAGATAGGTGGCGCGCATTTCGCGCGGCGTCACGCCATAGGCGGTGCGGAACTGGTCGTAGAACTGGCTCAGCGAGTTGAAGCCGCTGGCATAGGCCACGTTCTCGATCGACAGCTCGCCCTCGAACAGCAGCGCCCGCGCCCGGATCAGCCGCATGCGCACCACGAATTTGTGCAGCGACACGTTCATCACCGAGCTGAACAGGCTGAGCGCATAATTGGGATGCAGCCCCACCACGTCGGCCAAATCCTCCGAGCGCAGCGGTTCGCCCAGATGCTCGAGCACGTGCTTGACCATCGCCACCACATAGCGCAGCGGCGTCGCCGCCTTGGTGCTGGGCGTCACCGCCTCGATCCAGGGCGGCAGGATCTCGTCCCAGCCGGTCACCGCGGCGCGGCGCAGCATCAGCGCGATCTCGGCGCGCAGGATGTCGCCGCGCTCGGCGTCGCCGCGCCGGTAGTCGTCGTACCAGCGGTGCAGCGTGTCGCTGCCGATGGCGTCCGCCGCAAGCGCGATCACCCCGCCGCCCATCATCGTGTCGGTGAGCTTGCCGAGATTGGGCATGTGCAGGAACGCATCGAGCGGCAGGTAGACGTTGCACTGCCGGCTGTCGCCCGCCGGCCCGCGATCCACCGCCACCGTGCGGTGCGGGATGCCGGCCCAGAACATCACCAGCCGCCGCGACGGCGCCAGCACGTCGCGTCCGTCGATGACGTAGCGCATGGCCCCGTCGGTCAGCCAGTTGAGCTCGATATGGCCGTGGAAATGCTCGCGTGCCATCACCACCGGATCGAACCAGCGGATGCCGAAGCGGCCGAAGGCCGGGTTCTGCGCGTAGAATTTGCGGTCGGGACGCGGCACGGGGGCCGGCGCGACGGGGCGTTTCGGGCTGGCGGCGGACGGGGCGGGCATTTCGAGAAAAACCGGAAAACTCGCTTAGGATGCCGGATTGCGGGGCAGGCGGCAAGAGCTAGGGTCGCGCCACGTCCGGCGCAGCGCCGGCAGAGGAAACACCCATGCCCAGCCCCAAGATCACCTTCATCGGCGCCGGCTCGACCGTGTTCATGAAGAACATCGTCGGCGACGTGCTGCAGCGCGACGCCCTGCGCGACGCCCGCATCGCGCTGATGGACATCAATCCCGAGCGGCTCGAGGAGAGCGCGGTGATCGCCGGCAAGCTGGTGCAGACGCTCGGCACCAAAGCCACGGTCGAGACCTTCGCCGACCAGCGCCGCGCCCTCGAGGGCGCCGATTTCGTCGTCGTCTGCTTCCAGATCGGCGGCTACGATCCCTGCACCATCACCGATTTCGAGGTGCCCAAACGCCTCGGCCTGCGCCAGACCATCGCCGACACGCTGGGCCTCGGCGGCATCATGCGCGGCATCCGCACCGTGCCGCATCTGTGGAAGATCTGCGAGGACATGCTCGCGGTCTGCCCCGAGGCGATCATGCTGCAATACGTCAACCCGATGGCCATCAACACCTGGGCCATCGCCGCGAAATACCCGGCCATCAGGCAGGTGGGCCTCTGCCATTCGGTGCAGGGCACCGCGCACGAGCTGGCGCGCGATCTCGACATCGATCCGGCGACGCTGCGCTATCGTGCCGCCGGCATCAACCACATGGCATTCTACCTCGAATTCGAGCAGCGCCAGCCCGACGGCAGCTACCGCAACCTCTATCCCGACCTGCTGCGCGCCTATCGCGAGGGCCGGGCGCCCAAGCCCAACAGCTGGAACGCCCGCTGCCCCAACAAGGTGCGCTACGAGATGCTGACCCGGCTCGGCTATTTCGTCACCGAGAGCTCCGAGCATTTCGCGGAATACGTGCCGTGGTTCATCAAGGAGGGCCGCGACGATTTGATCGAGAAATACGGCATTCCGCTCGACGAATATCCCAAACGCTGCGTTGAGCAGATCGCCCGCTGGAAGCGCGAGGCCGAACGCTACAAGACCGCCAACACCGTGGAGGTGAAGACCAGCCACGAATACGCCTCCGAGATCATGAACTCGCGCTGGACCGGCCAGCCCTCGGTGATCTACGGCAACGTGCGCAACACCGGCCTTGTCACCTCGCTGCCCGAGGGCTGCGCCGTCGAGGTGCCGTGCCTTGTCGACCAGAGCGGCATCCAGCCCACCCATATCGGGGCGCTGCCGCCGCAGCTCACCGCGCTGATCCGCACCAATGTCAACGTGCAGGAGCTGACCGTCGCCGCGCTCATGACCGAGAACCGCGAGCACATCTACCACGCCGCCATGCTCGACCCGCACACGGCGGCCGAGCTCGACCTCGACCAGATCTGGCAGCTCGTCGACGATCTGCTGGTCGCCCACGACCGGTGGCTGCCCGAATGGGCCCGCATCGCCCCGGGCCGCGTCGCCGCCGAGTAGCTGTCTGACACGCCGGCGGGTGCTTGATCATGAACGCAAAGCCGTGACACAACCCGCCGACCCGTGAATGTGGAGAGTGTTATGGGCAAGCGCAGGATCGCCGTCATCGGCGTGGGCAAGATCGCCGTCGACCAGCATCTGCCGGTGATCGACCGCTCGGACGACTTCAAGCTCGCCGCCACCGTGTCGGGCCGCCTCGTCGCCCACAACGGCCTGCCGGTGTTCAAGACCGCGGCCGAGCTCTACAGGGCGCTGCCCGAAATCGACCTGGTCGCCATCTGCACCCCGCCGGGCGTGCGGCATGCCTATGTCCGCGAGGCGCTCGACGCCGGCAAGGACGTGCTGATGGAAAAGCCACCGACCCCGACCATCTCCGAGCTCGACGACCTCGTCGCCTACGCCAAGAAGAAAAAGCGCGTGCTCTTCCAGACCTGGCACAGCCGCTACAACGAAGCGGTCGACGCCACCAGGAAGATCGTCAAGCGCGACGGCGTGAAATCGGTGCGCATCGACTGGCGCGAGAGCGTGCGCAAATGGCACCCGGGCCAGGACTGGGTGTGGCAGCCCGGCGGCTTCGGCGTCTGCGATCCGGGCATCAACGCGCTGTCGATCTTCACCAAGGTGCTGCCGTTCCCGGTGTTCGTCGACAGCGCCAGCCTGCGCTTTCCGTCCAACCGGCAGACCCCGGTCGACGTCGAGATCAAGTTCAAGTCGTCGGAGCCGAACCAGCCCGAGATGTCGGCCGGCTTCAACTGGCTCGAGGAATCGGGCGAGATCTGGACCATCCGCATCGTCACCGGCCGCGGCGACGAGCTGAAGCTCGAAAACGGCGGCCGCAAGCTCGTGGTCAACGGCGCCACCACCATCGAGAACCCCGACAACGAATACGAGCAGATCTACGCCCACTTCGCCAAGCTGCTGAAGAAGCGCAAATCGGACGTCTCCGACGCCCCCCTGCGGCTGGTCGCCGACGCCTTCCTGCTGGGGGCGAGGGAGAATGTCGACGAGTTCCACTGGTAGGGTAGGGCACGTCCCCTCCGCACCGACCGGGTGTCATCCCCGCGAAAGCGGGGACCCAGCCTTCACCTTGCGCAAGCGGCCAGGTGGGTCCCCGCTTTCGCGGGGATGACACGCAACGGAGTGTCTACACCCCGACATACCGCGCCAGGATCTCCGGCGAGGCCTTGAGCTCGGTGCTGCTGCCGTCGAACGCCACGTGGCCGTTGTTGAGGATGTAGGCGCGGCTGGCGATCGACAGCGCCGCGGCGATGTTCTGCTCGACGATGATGATCGTCTGCCCGTCCGCCGCCAGCCGCTCGCACACCGCCAGCAGGTCGCGCACGATGATCGGCGCCAGGCCCTCGAACGGCTCGTCGAGCAGCAGCACTTTCGGGCTGCGCGTCAGCGCCCGGGCGATCGCCAGCATCTGCTGCTCGCCGCCGCTCAGATCGGTGCCGCGGCTCATCCGCCGCTCCTTGAGCCGCGGGAACATCTGATAGATGCGCTCGAGCGGCCAGGCCGATTTCGCCGTCAGCCCCGCCAGAACGATGTTCTCTTCGACGTTGAGGCTGCCGAAGATGCGCCGCTCCTCGTGCACCAATTGCATGTCGGCCAGCGCGATGGTGTGGCTCTTGCGCCCGGCCAGCTCCTGGCCGTCGAGCCGCACCGAGCCGGTGCGCGGCGTCACCACGCCCATCAGGCTCTTGAGCGTCGTGCTCTTGCCGGCGCCGTTGCGCCCGAGCAGCGCCACCACCTCGTTGCGCTCCACCTTGAGCGCCACATCGAACAGGATGTGCGAGTCGGCGTAATAGGTGTTGAGCCCTTCGACTTCGAGCAGGCTCATGCGTGTGCCAGCGTGCCGTGCACGCCCCCCAGATAGGCGTCCTGAACCAGCGTATTGCTCTTGATCTGTTCGGGCGTGCCCTCGACCAGCACCTTGCCCTCCTGCAGCACCGTCACCTGCCCCGCCAGCTCGAACAGCGAATCCATGTCGTGGTCGATGACCACCAGGGTGCGCCCCTGGCCGATCGATTTCAGCAATTGCACCGTCTCCGCCCGCTCGGTGGGGCTCATGCCGGCCAGCGGCTCGTCGAGCAGCAGCAGGCTCGGCCGTGTCGCCAGCGCCAGCCCCACTTCCAGCCGCCGCTTTTCGCCATAGGCGAGCTCGGCCACCGGCGTGTCCGGCCGCTGCGTCAGGTTCACCAGCTCGAGCGTGTGGTCGACCTGCTCGGTGAGCCCGGGAATGCGCTTGAGGCTGCGGAACAAATCGAGTCGGAAGCGGCCGCGCAGCGCCGCCAGCGCCGCGATGGTCAGGTTCTCGCGCACCGTCAGCCGGTTGAACAGCTGATTGATCTGGTAGCTCTTGGTGAGCCCGAGCTGGCACACATCGGCCACCGCCATGCCGGTGATGTCGCGGCCGTCGAACACGATCTTGCCCGAGCTCGGCTTCACCTCGCAGGTCAGCATCTTGAAGAACGTGCTCTTGCCCGCCCCGTTCGGCCCGATGATGCCGCGCAGCTCGCCCTGGCGCACCGAGAAGTCGATGTCGCTGTTGGCGACGATGCCGCCATAGCGCTTGGAGAGCCCCGACGCCTCGAGGATGATGCCGGCCGGCTCCTGCGGCGCCGGCGCCCGCGGCGTTGCCGCGACCGCCGCCGGTGTTGTTGCGACGGGAACCGCCGCCGCCGGCGGCGCCGCTGCGGCCTGCGCCGCCGCCGCTGCGCGCTTCGCCTTGCAGCCGGTGAGCAGCCCCCAAAGGTCGTCGAGGCCACCGATGAGGCCGCGCCTCAGGCCGCACACCAGCACCACGAAGATGATGCCGAGCACCAGCTTCCAGGCGGCGCCGAGGCCGGTGGACGATTGCAGGAAGTCCTGCAGGAACAGCCACACCGCCGCGCCCAGCAGCGGCCCGAACAGCGTGCCGGTGCCGCCGATCGCCGCCTGCATCACCAATTGCCCGGAGGTGCCGAAGGTGAAGGCGTCGGGCGGCATGAACGCCTGCAGCACGCCCAGCATGCCGCCGGCGAACCCGGCATAGGCGGCCGCCACCACGAAGGCGGTGAGCTTGTAGCCGTGGATGTTGTGGCCGACGGCCGAGGCGCGCAGCGGGTTCTCGCGGATCGCCCGGAAGATGGCGCCCACCGGCGAGCGCACGATCCTCAGCGCCACCACGATGCCGATGAAATAGCAGACGGCGAAGAACTGGTAGAGCGACCAGCCGGTGCTGAAATCGAGGTCGAGCGAGCCGAGGTGGAAATGCGGCGTCGGCACGCCCGGCAGGCCGTTTTCGCCGCCGGTCCACTCGGCCAGCGGGTTGAACTCGACGAAGTAGAACACTTCGGCGATCGCCACCGTGATCATGGCGAAATAGATGCCGGTGCGCCTCAGCGCGATGAGGCCGATGAGGTAGCCGACGACGGCCGCCACCACCATGCCCAGCACCAGCGCCAGCACCACGCTGGGGAAGCCCAGCCGGGTCAGGATGTAGGCGGCGAAGAAGCCGCCGGTGCCGAAGAACGCCGACTGGCCGAACGACAGCAGGCCGGTGAAGCCGAACAGGATGTCGAAGCCGATGCCGAACAGCCCCCACACCAGCACGCGGTTGACGGTGTCGGGCGAGGCGCCGATCCAGCCCAGCACGAACGGCGCGAGCACCAGTCCGACGAGGGTCAGCAGTTCGACGAGGAACGGATGGTGTCTGAGCATCGGTGCTGGTCGCCTATTCGCGGCTCGCCGAGCCGAGCAGCCCGTACGGTCTGAGGACCAGCACCAGCGTCATGGCGACGAACAGCATGACGTAGGCGTAGCCCGGATTGAACATGGAGGTGATGCTGATGATCTCGCCGGCGATCAGCCCGCCCAGCACCGCGCCGGGGAACGAGCCGACGCCGCCGATCACCACCACCACGAAGGTCTGCACCAGGATCGGCTCGCCCACATCGGGCGCGAGCGACACCACCGGCGCGTTGACGATGCCGGCAAACCCCGCCGCCGCCGCGCCGATGCCGAACACCAGCATGAACACGCGATAGACGTTGATGCCGAGCGAGCCCACCATCACCGGATCTTCGATCCCGGCCCTGACGATCATGCCGAGCTTGGTGCGGTAGAGCACGAGATACAGCACCAGCAGCGCCACCGCGACGATGCCGAACAGCGCCAGCCGGTAGGTGGGATAGACCATGAAGCCGAGATTGGTGATGCCGACGAGGCCGGGCGGCGGCGGCACCGATTTGGACAGGCTGCCGAAGAAGAAGCGCACCGCCTCGACGAACACGATCCCCAGCCCGAACGTCACCAGGATCTGGTCCTCCGCCGGGCGGTTGTAGAAATAGCGGATGATGCCGCGTTCCATCAGCACGCCGACCAGCATCACGAACAGCGTTCCGACCACCACGGCCAGCGGGAACGAGCCGGTGTAGCTGAAGGCGACGTAGCCGGCGTAGCCGCCGAGCATGAACATGGCGCCATGCGCCAGGTTGAGCACGCCGAGCGTGCCGTAGATGATGGTGAGGCCGGACGAGATCAGCGCCAGCAGCGCTCCCAGCACCAGCCCGTTGAACATCTGCGACAGGAAGTTTGCCCAGTTGACCACGCTCGACCTCGCGCATGATGGGTCGCCGCCGCGGCGGCGGCGACCGGGGTTTCAGACGATCAGGTGTACGAGCCCAGCTGGCAGCCGAAGGCGTCGGGCGCCTGCATCAGGCCTTCGCCCGGCACCACTTCCAGCACTTCCCAGAAGTCCTCGTCGTTCTTCATGTCGCTGGGCTTCTTGCCGCGCACGATGACCACCGGGCGCACGCACTGGTGATCCTCGGGACGATAATGCACGTCGCCGAGCAGCGAGGGCATGGTCTCGCCCTTTTCCCACGTCTTGATCACGTCCGGCGGGTAGAAGGTGCCGGCCTCGGTGACCACCCGCGCCCAGTGGGCGAAGCTGACATAGGAGTTCTCGGCGCCCCATTCCGGCCGGTAGCCGTACTTCTTGAAGAACGCCTCGACGAACATCTTGGCCAGCGGATACTGGTCCTCCTGCGTCCACCAGAAATCGGTGGCCGCATAGACGCCTTCCATCACGTCGGCGCCCACTTCCTTGGACAGGAACGGGATCTGGTACGGGATCACCAGGTTCATCGTCGGCAGCAGCCCGAACTGCTTGGCCTGCTGCGTGCTGAGCACCGCGTCGCGGCCCCAGTTCACGTTGATCAGGAACTCGGCGCCGGAATTGGCGATGTTGGTGAGGTACTGGCTGAAGTCCTGCGTGCCGAGCGGCGAGACCTGGTCGGTCACCTGCGTCCAGCCCGCATTCTGCGTCAGGTAGTCGTTGACCGATTTGGTCACCGTGTGCCCGTAGGTGTAGTCGGGCGTCATGAACGCCGCCTTGCGGTTCTTGCCGAAGGCCTTGACCAGCACCGGCCCGATCGCCGCCGCGGCCGTCTGGCCGAAGAAGTTCTGGCGGAAGCCGTAGCGCACGCAGTCCTTGCCGGTGGTGTCGTTGGAGCCGGAAATGCCCGCGAGGTACAGCACCTTCTCGCGGTCGGCGAGGTGGTTGAGCGCCACCGCGACGGCGCTCGAGGTCGAGCCCGTCATCAGCACGATCTTGTTGTCGGCGATGAAGCGCTGCTCCGCCTGCACGGCGTCGTTCGGCTTGGCGGCGGAATCGGCCACCAGCAGCTTCACTTCCTTGCCCAGCAGGCCCTTGGTGAGGCTCGGCACGAACTGCTTCATCAGATCGTGGCCGGTGTTCATGTGCTCGACCGCGAGCTCCCAGCCCTTCAGCTCGTCCTCGCCCTGCACCGCATAGGTGCCGGTGCGCGGCACGGCGACGCCGATCGATACCGAATCGCCCGACGATCCGGCCGGCCAGGTGCCGAGCGGCGGCTGGTCTTCGGCGAAGGCGAAGCTGGGCAGCAGGCTTGCACCCGCGGCGGCGCCCGTAGCCAGAAGCATTGTACGGCGGCTGATGCCGCCGCTGAAAAGATCATGGTCCTTCATTTGGTCCTCCCAAGCTGCACACCGGCCGGTGCCGGCGCGGGCAGTCATGCTTGGCAGGAGACCGGCTCCTGGCGTGCGGGGCCGGCGCCTTCTGTCGAGGCGTATCGGGCCCGGGCCATTGGCCTCCTCCTGCCAACTCCCGGGACGGAGTAGAATCGAGCAAGCTGATGAAAGCCTGACCCGGAACTGACCTCAAGCTGACTTTCCCGGCAGCCCGAGCGCCTGCTCCAGCGCCGCCAGCAGCCGGGCGACGTCGGCGGCCCGCACCGGCTCGCCGGCGACGAAGCGGTCGTCGAGCTCGATCGCGATATTGCCCACTTCGGCATAGCCGAAGGTGCCGGCGGCGCCCGCGAGCCCGTGCACGATGCGCGCCAGGTCCTCGAGCCTGCCGCTGTCGCTGAGCTGCGCGATGGCCTGCCGGTCGGCGTCGAGCCGGGCCCGGAACGAGCCGTCCGGATCGAGCAGCTTCAGGTCCTGCCCGGTCGGCCGCGGCGTCCGCATCAATTGGGCGCGCCGCCCGCTCCCACCAGCCGGTAGCCGATGCCGCGCCGGGTCTCGAGCGCCACCCCGGCGCCCGCCGCCTTCAGCGCCCGCCTCAGCTTGGAGATCTGCGCCTCGATCGAATTGGCGGTCACGTCGTCGTCGAAGCCGTAGAGCGCTTCCTCGACCATGCGCTTGGGCGTCATGTGGTTCTTGCGCCGCGCCAGCAGCTCGAGCAGCTGGAACTGCTTGCGCGGCAGCGCCAGGCTCACCCCGTCGACGATCGCCTCCAGCGCGTCGGCGTCGACCACCATGTTGGCGATGGCGATGCGGTGGCCCCGCAGCCGCGACGGCCGGCGCAGCAGGGCGGTGACCCGCGCCCGCATCTCCGGCACCGCGAACGGCTTCACCAGATAGTCGTCGGCGCCGCTGGTGAGCCCCATCACCCGGTCCTCCACCCGCCGCCGCGCCGTCAGCATCAGGATCGGCGCCTCGACCGTGCGCCGCCGCATTTCGCGCACCAGGTCGAGCCCGTCGCCGTCCGGCAGCCCGAGATCGACGATCATCAGCGTGTAGTCGTTGGCCCGCGCCGCGAACAGCGCATCCTCGGCATAGCGCACCGTGTCGACGGTGTGGCCCAGCCCCCTGAGCTCGCGTCCGAGCAGCGCCGCGATATTGTCGTCGTCCTCGACCACCAGGATGCGCGCCTGCGCCGCGATCGGCTCGAGATGCTCCCTGCTGGCCGCCGCGAACCCCTCCGCGTGGCCGTAATCCAGCGTCATCGTCACACTCCTCCTCGTATGCCGACGCGGCCGATTGTGTGAGGCTTGTCGCTCAAACACAAGGGGTCTAGGGTCTTTTGGCGGGCAAAGGCAGAGCCGTGCCGCGAGGGAGAAAGCCATTCCGGCCTCGATTCTGATCGCCGACGACGACCCCAACATCCTGCGTGCCTTGACCTTCCTGATGCAGCGCGAGGGACACGAGGTGCGCACCGCCACCGACGGCCAGCAGGCGCTGGCTGCCGTCGCCGACGCCGTTCCCGACGTGCTGCTGCTCGACCTGATGATGCCGCGCGGCAATGGCTACGAGGTGTGCCGCGCGCTGCGCGCCTCGCCCGACTACGACGCCGTTCGCATCATCATGCTCACCGCCCGCGGCGGCGATGCCGACCAGCACACCGGCCTCGCGCTTGGCGCCGACGCCTATGTCACCAAGCCCTTCGCCATCGCCGAAGTGATCGATTGCGTCGCCGCCGTGCTGGCGCGGCCGCGCCCCGCCGGAGGAGCCTGAGCCATGCTTCGCCGCACCGCCCGCCGCGACCGCCTGATCGGCCTGTTCATCCTGGCGCTGCTGCTGTTCAACCCGCCGCTGCTCAACCTGTTCGGCGGCAATTTCTTCGGCTGGCCCGGCCTTTACATCTACCTGTTCAGCGCCTGGGCGCTGATCATCGCCGGCGTCGCTCTGGTGGCCGAGCGCCACCGCGCCGCGGGCGACGATCGCGACGACCGCCTGCCATGAGCCGCGAGCTCGTCCTCGGCATCGCCATCGCCTATCTGCTGGCGCTGTTCGCCATCGCCTTCATGGTCGAACGCGGCACCGGCCGCCTCGGCCGGCTGACCGGCTCGAGCCTGGTCTATACCCTGTCGCTCGCCGTCTATTGCAGCTCCTGGACCTTCAATGGCGGCGTCGGCCGCGCCGCCATCAACGGCTTCGACTTCCTGCCCATCTATCTGGGGCCCACGCTCGCCTTCATCCTCGGCCCCATCCTCATCCGCCGCATGCTGCGCGTCAGCAAGGCCAACAACATCACCTCCATCGCCGACCTGATCGGCGCCCGCTTCGGCCGCTCCGCCGGGCTCGCGGCGCTGGTCACCGTCATCGCCGTGATCGGCCTCATCCCCTATATCGCGCTGCAGCTCAAATCGATCGCCCAGGGCTTTGCCGTCCTGACGCTGACCTCGCCCGATCCGGCCGACCAGCCGCCGCTGCTCGACGGCGCGCTGTGGGCCGCCGCCATCCTCACCGTCTTCGCCATGCTGTTCGGCAGCCGCTCCATCCATCCGGGCGAGCACCACCCGGGCATGGTGGTCGCCATCGCCGCCGAATCGATCCTCAAGCTGGTCAGCCTCACCATCATCGGCCTGTTCGTGGTCTATGGCCTGTTCAACGGCTTCGGCGATCTGTTCGGCCAGGCCGCGGCGCTGCCCGATTTCGCCGCGCTGTTCAAGCGCACGCCCGACCGCTACGGCTTCTCCTGGGTGGCGATGACGCTGCTCGCCATGCTCGCGACCTTCTGCCTGCCGCGCCAGTTCCAGGTGACCGTGGTCGAGAACGTCGACGAGCGCCATCTCGACCGCGCCATCTGGCAGTTCCCGCTCTATCTGCTGCTCATCAACCTGTTCGTGCTGCCCATCGCGGTGGCCGGCCGCCTGCTGCTGCCGGGCGTCGGCAACCCCGACAACCTCGTCCTCGCGCTGCCGCTGGTCGGCGGCCAGCCGGTCATCGCCCTCATCGCCTTTCTCGGCGGCGTCTCCGCCGCCGCCAGCATGGTGGTGGTCGAGACCACGGCGCTCTCCATCATGGTGTGCAACGACGTGGTGATGCCGGCGCTGCTGCGCGTTCCCCCGCTCGGCCTCGCCCGCCGCTCCGACCTCACCCGGCTGCTGCTCTGGGTGCGGCGCGGCGTCATGGTGGTGGTGATGGCGCTGGGCTATCTCTACATGCGCCACGACAGCGCCCAGGTGGCGCTGGTGTCGATCGGCCTCATGTCGTTCGTCGCCGTGGCGCAGTTCGCCCCGGCGCTGATCCTCGGCCTGTTCTGGCGCGGCGCTACCAAGGCCGGCGCCTTCGCCGGCATCTCCGCCGGCTTCGTCGTCTGGTGCTACACGCTGCTGCTGCCCAGCTTCATCGCCCCGCCGATCGCCAATTTCGTCGCCTATGGCCCGTTCAATCTCGGCCCGCTGCGGCCCTATGCGCTGTTCGGCCTCGCCGGCCTCGATCCGGTGACGCATTCGACCTTCTGGTCGCTGCTCGCCAATGTCGGCGCCCTGCTCGGCGTCTCCATGCTCGGCCGCCAGCGCCCGATCGACCGCGCCCATGCGGCGCTGTTCGTCGATGCCGACAATCCGCGCGACGCGGCGCAGATCTGGCGCCGCACCGCGCTGATCCCCGACCTGCACTCGCTCGCCTCGCGCTTTCTCGGCCGCGACCGCGCCGACGACGCCTTCGCCACCTGGGCCGCCGGCCGCGGCCTCGATCCGGCGACCACCGTCACCGCCGACGCCGAGACCGTGCTGTTCTACGAGCGGCTGCTCGCCAGCGTCATCGGCGCCGCCTCGGCCCGGGTGCTGGTCGGCGCCATCGTCGAGGAGGAGCAGCTCGGCGTCGACGACGTCATGCGCATCCTCGACGAGACGCAGCGCGTGCTCGAGGCCAATCGCCGGCTCGAGGAAAAATCGCTGGCGCTCGAAACCGCCACCGCCGAGCTGCAGGCCGCCAACACCCGCCTCAAGGAGCTCGACCGGCTGAAGGACGATTTCGTCGCCACCGTCAACCACGAGCTCAGAACGCCGCTCGCCTCGATCCGCGCCTTCTCCGAAATCCTGCGCGACCACCCGCAGCTCGGCGATGCCGAGCGCCTCGAATTCCTCGCCATCGTCATCGCCGAATCCGAGCGGCTGACCCGCCTCATCGGCCAGCTGCTGCATCTGAGCAAGATCGAGGCGACCGGCACCATGCCGGCCCGCGCCGAGCTCGTCGACCTCGCCGCGGTGGTGCGCGAATCCGCCGCCGCCATGCGCCAGGTCTTCGCCGGCGCCGGCGTCGCGCTCGACATCGACATCGCCTGCGACGACGCCCGCATCGTCGGCGACCACGACCGGCTGGTGCAGGTGCTGATCAATCTGCTCGGCAACGCCGCCAAATTCTCGCCGCGCCGGACCGGCCGCGCCACGCTGTCGCTGCGCGCCGCCGGAAGCGAGATCGAGCTCGCCGTCGCCGACAACGGCCCGGGCATCCCGCCCGCCGCCCGCGACGTGGTGTTCGACCGTTTCCGCCAGCTCGGCGACGCCCTCGGCGACAAGCCCGAAGGCGTCGGCCTCGGCCTCGCCATCAGCCAGCGCATCGTCGCCCAGCACGGCGGCCGCATCTGGATCGAGGACGCCCCCGCCGGCGGCGCCGTGTTCCGCATCCGCCTCGCCGCCGCACCGGCAGAGCGTCGCAGTCAGTCCCCTCGCCCCTCCGGGGAGCGGGTGGCGGAGCTTGGAGCGTAGCGACGCTGCGAAGCTGGGGGAGGCGGCCTTTCCTGACGCCAGCCGGCCCAACCGCATGAGCGACAGCCCCCCGCCGCCCGCTGCCAATGCCAAAACAGCCGCCGCCTCTCACTTTCTGGGGATCGGCGGGCCCGCTTTCGCACATCGAGGCGAGACAGGCCGGCTGGGATCGCTATGCTGCGCACGAAACGGCCGCGGGCCAGCCCGGCGGCGAAACTGGAGGAACGAGTGGACATTCCAACAATCAAGCGGCCACCCAGGCACATCATCGATGCCCTCAGGGACATCGGCACGGCGACCGTCGCCGGCACGCTCGGCCATGCCGGCTTCCGCAACCCGCATATGCTGGGCCCGGTCAGCCAGCGCCCCGGCAAGTCGATCGTCGGCCCGGCGCTGACCCTGCAATTCCTGCCGCAGCGGCCGGATTTGTTCAGCGAGGGCGAATACGCCGATCCCGAGACGCAACTGCACCGCCACGTCCTCTACCAGGTCGAGGAAGGCGATGTGGTCGTGGTCGATGCCCGCGGCGACATGAGCTCGGGCGTCTTCGGCGACATGATGTCGACCTATTTCAAGGGCCGCGGCGGCGCCGGCATCGTCATCGACGGCGTCATGCGCGACCGGCCCAATGTCGAAAAGCTCGATCTGGCGCTGTGGCTGCGCGGCTGGACGCCGAACTATCACGTGCAGGTTTCCATCTTTCCCTCGGCGGTCAACGTGCCGATCGCCTGCGGCGGCGTCACCGTCATCCCCGGCGACATCATCATGGCCGACGACGACGGCGTCATCGTGCTGCCGCCCTCGATGGCCGAGCAGGTCATCGAGGAGTCGCGCAAGCACGCCGACTGGGAAGTATTCAGTCGCGAGAAGCTGCAGCAGGGCGCCGACCTGCGCCGCTACTATCCGCTGCATCCCGACGCGCAGGGCGAATACGAGGCCTGGCGCAAGCTGAATCCGGTGAAGCCGTAGCCGCCGTCGCGCCGGCGAAGCCCTCCCCCGCGCCGGGGAGGGCAGGGCGCGCCGTCTAGCCCCGCCAGTGCACCCTGGGCTCGCCCAGCGTCCGCAGCGTCTCGGCCGGCTCGCCCTCGATGCGCCGGATCAGCAGCCGCGCCAGCTCCATGCCGGCCGCCAGCACGTCCTCCTCGATCGTGTCGAGCTCGGGATAGAGCGTCGGCAGCAGCTCCGAGGTCTGCTTGCAGATGAAGTGCACGTCGCGCCCCAGCGCCACGCTCTCGTCCTGCAGTCCGGCGATGATGAACAGCGAGCGCAGCTCGCTGTCGCAGATGATGCCGTCCGGCCGCGGCGCCATGCGGGCGATCTCGCGCCCGAAGGCGCGCGTCTCCGCCGAGGCCGGCTCGGCGATCGCCGGGCTCAGCACCTGCGCCTGCAGGCCGTGCCGCGCCGCCGCCTCGCGGTAAGTGGTGACGATCGTGTGGTGGTTGTAGGTCTGCTCGCGGGCCACCACCAGCAGCAGCCGGCGCCGCCCCATCTGCGCCAGCCGCGCGACCGCCAGCCGGATGAACTCCTCCGAATGGTAGTCGTTGTAGGGATGCGGCGCGTGGAACTCGGTTCGCCCGTGCGTGACGAACGGAAAGCCCGCATCCATCAGCAATTGCACCCGCGCGTCGCGGGCCATGGTGTGGGTGATGATCACGCCGTCGGCGGTGCGGTTGGCGACGATGGTGCGGATGGCCTCGAGCGTCGCCTCGGGCCCGAATTCGGGCGTCACGTTGAGGTGGTAGCGCGTGCCCTGGATGGCATGGCCGATTCCCTGGATCAGGTAGCGCGCGAAATCGATGGTCTCGTCGGTGCGCTCCAGCACCAGGGCGATGACGTTGGTCTTGCCGGTCCTCAGCCGCACCCCGGCGCGGTCCGGCACGTAGCCGAGCTGTGCCGCCGCTTCCGTCACCCGCCGGTAGGTCTCGGGCTTCAGCCGCTCGCCGCCGCGCAGCGCCAGCGACACCGTCGACGGGCTGAGCCCGGTCAATTCGGAAATCGTCCGCAGCGTGGCGCGCGCGGGACCCGCTTTGCCGGATTTCTCGCTCGGTGGCTCGCTCATCGGCGGCATCTCTTTCACAGGACGCCGGCCAATTCAACGTCGCCGCCCGGCGCCGGCCGGTGCAGCCGACGCCTTGCCGCCGCCACGTCGCCGCCGGCGCGGCGCACCGACTCCGTCACCCCTAAGCCCTTTTTGCGCCGCGCTTTTCAGCTTATGGTCCGCGGCGGTTTGGGGCTACGCGGTCGTTGGGCAAGATCTTCATTTCGCATTCGTCGGCCAACAATGCCGAGGCGCTGGCCATCCACGACTGGCTGGCCGAGAACGGCTGGGGCGACGTCTTCCTCGATCTCGATCCGCGCCGCGGCCTCGTCGCCGGCGACCGCTGGCAGGCCGCCCTCAAGGCCGCCGCCGAACAATGCGAGCTGATCCTCATCGTCGTCAGCCCGGAATGGGCCCGCTCGAAATGGTGCCTCGCCGAATTCCTGCTCGCCAAGCAGATGAACAAGCAGATCCTCGGCGTGGTGGCGAAGCCGACCCCCATCGCCGAACTGCCGGTCGAGCTCACCGCCGAATGGCAGCTCGTCGATCTGAGCGCCCCCGATCCGGGCTGGTCCACCACCATCTCGCCGCCGCGCTACGAGCCCGAAACCACGGTCAAATTCTCCGGCACCGGCCTTGCGCGCCTCGCCGCCGGGCTCGAAAAGGCCGGCCTCGACGCCACCAATTTCAACTGGCCGCCCGACAGCGACCCGCAGCGCGCCCCGTATCGCGGCCTCAAGCCGCTCGATGCCGACGATGCCGGCATCTTCTTCGGCCGCGACGGCGCTATCGTCCTCACCCTCGATGCGCTGCGCGGGCTCGAGGCCGCGGCGCCGCCGCGCATGCTGACCATTCTGGGCGCCTCGGGCGCCGGTAAATCGTCGTTCCTGCGCGCCGGCCTGCTGCCGCGCCTCCAGCGCGACAGCCGGCATTTCGCCGTGCTGCCGATCATCCGCCCCGAGCGCGCCGCGCTCAGCGGCGAGCATGGCTTTGCCGCCATGTTCGAGGCCGCGCTCAAGGCGCGCGGCATCACCCGCAACCGCGCCGACATCCGCGCCGCCGTCACCGCCGGCGCCGCTGCGGTGCGCCCGCTGCTGGCCACGCTCGCCGTCCCGCTCGACAGCGGCGACGGCGCCGCGCCCGCCACCCCGCCCACCCTCGTCATCGCCGTCGACCAGGCCGAGGAGCTGCTTGGCGCCGACACCGCCGAGGCCGGCCCGTTCCTCACGCTGCTCGCCGATCTCGCGCGCTCCGACGATCCGGCCGTGCTCGTCATCTTCACCGTGCGCTCCGACAGTTTCGAGTCCTTGCAGTCGCGGCCCGAGCTCGCCGGCACGCAGCCGCATCACCTCGTCGACCTGCCGCCGGTGCCCGCCGGCTCCTATGGCGACATCATCCGCGGTCCCGCCCGCCGCATGAGCGCCGCCGGCCGCAAGCTGCTGGTCGAGGAAACGCTGGTCGATGCGCTGCTCGCCGACATCGAGCAGGGCGGCACCAAGGACGCGCTGCCGCTCCTCGCCTTCACGCTGGAACGGCTTTACACCGACTACGGTGCCGATGGCGATCTCCAGCTCGGCGAATACGAAAAACTCGGCCGCATCCGCGGCGCCATCGAGGCGGCGGTCGAGCAGGCGCTGGCTGCCGCCGACGGCAATCCCGCCATCCCGCGCGACCGCGCCGCGCGCCTCGCGCTGCTGCGCCGCGGGCTCATCCCCTGGCTCGCCGGCATCGATCCCGAAACCGGCACGCCGCGCCGCCGCGTCGCCCGCCTCAGCGAGGTGCCCGCCGAGGCGCGCCCGCTGATCGAGCTGATGGTCAGCCAGCGCCTGCTCGCAACCGACATCGACAAGCCCACCGGCGAGCGCACCATCGAGCCGGCGCACGAGGCGCTGCTGCGCCAATGGGGCGCGCTCGACGGCTGGCTGGTCGAGGATTCCGCCGCTCTCGCCACCATCGAGGCGCTGCGCCGCGCCGCCACCGACTGGGACGCCAACGCCCGCGGTCCCGAATATCTGGTCCACACCGGCGCCCGCCTCGCTGCTGCCGGCGAGGCGGCGTCCGGCGACACATTCGCCGCCTATCTCACCTCCGTCGACCGCGCCTATCTCGACGCCGCCCGCGCCGCCGAGGATGCCGCGAAGCGCCGGGCCCGCGCGCTCCGCACCCGGCTGACCGTCGCCGCCGCCATCGCCGGCGTGGTGCTCGTCGCCGGCCTCACCGCCGGATATTTCATCTACACCGCCGGCGAGGCGGCCAGGCGCGACGCCGCCGCGAGCTTCGCCACCGCGCAGGCCGAAGCCGCCCTCCGCGCCGGCCGCCCCGAGGATGCGGCCAAGGCGGCGCTCACCGCGCTCGACATCGCGCCCTCGACCGCCACCCGCACCGCCGCGCTCACCGCCGCCATGGCGGTGTCGCCCAACACCATCGCCACCGTGCCGGTCGCCGGCCGCGTCGCCGACACGCTCTGGCTCGATCCCGATCATCTGCTGCTGCTCAATGCCGCCGGCACCGTCACCGCCGTCGATCTCGGCATGCGCAAGCTCGCTGCGCCGGCCAGCCTGCCCACGGGGCCGATGCCCATCGCGCTGGCGCCGCGCGGCGCCGGCGAGGCCGAAATCATCTACGCCGACGGCAGCATCGGCGCGCTCGACGGCACGGTGATCGCCGCCGCGCCGCGCTTCGGCACCGACCGCGACGGCGAAATCCGTAACGTCGCGCCGGCCGCCGACGATGCCTTCGCGGCGCGCGCCGGCACCGCCCGGACCAGCGCCGACGGCAAGCTCGTCGCCATGATCGGGCTTGCCGGCGACGTGCTCGTCCGCGACTGCCGCTCATTGCCCTGCGTCGATGCCCGGCTGGCCGCGCCCGACGCGGCCGGCGGCGCCGCGGCGCTGGCCGGCGCCCTGGCCGTGCGCCCCGACGGTGCCGGCTTCGCCGTCAATTGGTGGCCGGGCTTTATCGCCCTCTATGCCGACGCCCAGGCGCCGCCCGATTTGCTGCCGCTGCCCCAGGGCGTGTCGACCAACGGCGTCGCCACCGGCATGGATTGGGGCGGCGACCGCATCGCCCTCAACACCGATGCCGGCAAGGTGGTGCTGCTCGATCCGGCCGGCGCCGCCGCGCCCGTCGTCATCGAAGGCGGCACGCTGACCCCGGCGCTCGCCTGGTCGCCTGCCGCGCCGCTGCTGGCGCTGGTCTGCGACAACATCTCCGTCTGCCTCTACCGCCCCAGCGGCGCGCGCGTCGCGACCTTCGCCGGCCACACCGGCAAGATCGGCGCCTTGCGCTGGAGCGCCGACGGCAGCGAGCTGGTCTCGGTCGCCCCCGGCGATCCGGTGCGCCTGTGGTCGCTCGATGCCGATCCGCAAATCACCGCCCCCCGCACCACCGAAGCCTGGACGGCGCTCACCGCGCTCGCCGTCGAGCGGGCCGGCGGCCGCGTCGCTGCCGGCGACGAAACCGGCGCGCTCTGGCTGTGGACCGGCGACGGGCCGACACCGGGCAAGCTCGTTGTCCCCGACCTGCAGCGCAAGGTCACGTCCGTGGCCTGGCTCGGCGACGGCCGCCTCGCCGCCGTCTACGAGAACCGCGCCGTCGCCGTCTGGACTCCCGGCAAGCCGGCGCCCGACAAGCTGCTGACGCTCGACAATCTCAGCTTCTCGCGTGTCGCCGCGCTCAGCGGCGACATCCGCGCCGCCGTGCCGCTCAGCGACAAGACCATCCTCGTCCTCTCCGGCCCCGATCTGCGCGACGCCCGCATCCCCGCCGACGATATCGGCCTCGACCAATGGGGGCTTACTGCGGCGCCCGCCGCCAATGCCGCCTTCGTCTCCTATTCCGACGGCAGCATCCGCCGCCGCGACCTCGGCGCCGGCGGCGCCGGCACCACCATCTTCGATGCCAAGACCTCGCTCTGCGGCGCGCCCCCGACCACCGACAACAACGGCGCCAAGAGCCTCGACGTCAGCGCCGACGGCAAATGGCTGGTGGCGACCCGCAGCGACGACCGCGTCATCGTCCACAATCTCGCCGATCCGGCGCAGCCGCTCTGCCTGGCGCTCGCCGCCCCCGACAGTAAGACCGTGGCCTTATCGCCCGCCGGCACGCAGCTTGCCATCCTCAGCGCCACCGACCGGCTCTACGTCTTCGACCTGGCGCACCCCGACACCGCCACCATCCTCGGCGCTCCGGCGGTGCCCGACAACTCGCCCGAGGCGATCGCCGCCGGCACCGCCCGCACCACCTCGTGGCTCGCCTGGCAGGACGAGCACACGCTGCTGGTCGCCACCACCGCCGGCACGGTGAACGCCGTCAACCTCGACCCCGCGGCGTGGCGTGCCCGTGTGGACACCCTGAGCGTCACTCAATAGTGTCGTTACAAACCCTGGGGGAGGGGACGGTGCATCGACGACGACCATATTCGGCATGGCTGCTGGCCCTGGCGCTGTCGACCAGCCTTTGTGCGCCTCTCGCGCCGGCTTTCGCCGCCACCGTCGAGGCGCTGCCGACGGCGCCTGCCGCCCCCCTCGCCGTGCCCGGCGCCGAAGCGGGCGCCTTCCGCACCTGGGTGCAGCTCGTCTGGAATCCCGCCACCCGCCGCCTCGAGCGGTTGAGCTTCACCGCCTGGGACCCCATCCCCTCGCTCGGCCTCGAGCTGCAATGGCTCCCCGACGATCCCGCCGGCAACCGCGCCGGCCCACTCGACGGCCGCGGCACGCTCAGCTTCCGGAAGCCCGGCGCCGCCTCCTACGATGCCGCCGCCACCCTGGCGCAATATCGCGGCACCCTGCGCGACGGCCGCGCCGAAGGCTTCGGCGAATTCCTCGACCGCTCCGGCTTCTCCTATGCCGGCGGCTGGCATCTGGGCCTGATGGAGGGCGAGGGCCGCCTCGTCGCCGCCAATGGCGACGAATATGTCGGCGCCTTCAAGGCCGGCCGCCGCGACGGCAAGGGCGTGTTCACCGACGCCACCGGCCAGATCTTCACCGGCCGCTTCGTCAACGGCGCCGAGGCCGACGGCGTCACCCTGCAGCGCACCGCCGGCACCTATCCCGTCTATGCCGACCTGCGCATCGGCGTCGTCACCGAGCGCCGCCCGCACAATTACGACCTCGGCTTCGATCCGATGAGCTACACCAGCAAGGCAGATGGCGACGCGCTCGACATCCTGCCCGACGACCAGCGCCTGCTCGACGTCTGGCACGGCGCCGTGCCCATCACCATGACCGACGCCGAGATCGCCGCCTTCGACGATCCCTCCACCACCCCGAGCTTCCTCGGCGCCTATGAGCGCTTCGATCCGCTGTCGCTGGTGTTCGAGCTCGAAAACAGCTCCACCGAGACCGTCTCGGTGGTCGGCGGCTTCCTCGATGTCGGCAACAGCCGTCGCGACGGCGAGCCGGCGGTGCAGGTGCGGCCGTTCCCGCGCGATCCGTGCTCGGGCGCCGTCGATTTCCTGCCCAAATTCTTCATCGACAATTTCGGCTGGTCGGCGATGGAGAACGCCTCGCTCGAGATCACCGCCGGCTCCATCGACGGCCGCAGTGAGGGCACGCCGCTCAGCGTGCCGCTGCCCGCCATCACCACCACCGCCGAGGCCAACGTCGCCGCGCAGATGACGGCGCTGGGCCTCGACACCGGCTTCCTGTCGGCCAACAAGCTGCGCTGCACCGACCCCAACGACGAGCGTCTCTGCCTCGCCGAGCTCAGGCAGTCGGGCCGCTTCGGCAAGCTCGCCGACTACATCTCGCTCGACTACAGCACCGTGGTCACCGCCGTCCTCGGCAGCATCGACTATGACTGGACCACCTCCGACGGCGCCGTCAGCCACAAGAGCTCGCCATTCTCGGTCACCATCCCCATCGCCTCGGTGGCCAACGATGCCGAATGCGGCGAGGGCGGCGAGATCATCCCGGTGCGCCACGATCCGTTCCAGTTCCACCTCGACCAGCAGAACTACCGCATGTCGCTGCCCTTCGCCGGCGACGTCGCGCCCGGCTTCACCTCGCGCTGGCGCATCGAGCTCAGCGCTGCTGAAACGTCGCTCCACGATTTCCAGATCGTGCTGCTCCTGAGCGACGGCCGCCAGCTCGCCTCCCGCCCCATCCACCTCACCTACTTCATGCCGCCAAAGCACGACGTTCCGAAGTAGGTATCAGCCAAGGCCGTATCGCCGGTGGTTGTGGCCCCCACCCTCGGTCCCTCCCCGCAAGGGGGAGGGAGGCGCTGGAACCGCATTCTCAAAGGTTTCAGTCAGGCTCCCCTCCCCCTTGCGGGGAGGGGACGGGGGTGGGGGCCATAACCACTAGCTTTGCGTTCCCCGACTGCCGATTGCCGACGGCCGGCATACCGCACGCCCTACTCCCGTCCCAGCTCGAACAGATTGGGCATCGGCAGCAGCCGCGCCGCCACCGTGCCCTGCTTGAACACCCGCACCTCCAGCAGCGCGCTCGAGCCGCGCGGCGAGCTCTGGTCGAACAGGAAATTGCCGAGCGAGAACACCATCTGCCCGGCGCCGCCCGCCACCGGCTGCACCGCTTGCGCGGCCTGGTGCGAATGCCCGCCCACCACCAGCGACACGCCGCAGCGCATGAGCTTTTGCGCGATGTCCCGCTCGCGGGCCGTCGCGGCGGCGGTGTATTCCTCGCCCCAATGCACCATCGCGACCAGCGGCGGCGCCGCGCTGAGCCGGCACACCCAGTCGAGGTCGCGAGCATCGGCGATGGCGTCGCCCACCAGCCTGCCGCCGACGAAATTCAGCGCCAGCAGGCGGAACGCGCCCATGTCGGTCACCGTGCCGTGCTCGAGCGGCCGGATTCCCAGCCGGCCGAGCTGCGCCACCGTTTCGGCCCGCCCCTCCGGCCCCAGGTCGTTGGCGTGGTTGTTGGCGAGATCGGCGGCGACGACGTTGAGCGCTGCCAGCATCGGCGCTGCGTCCTCGGTGGTCATCAGATGTGCGTCGCGCCCGACGCCGGTCACCGGCCCGTCCAGCAGTACGCCCTCGAGATTGATCGCCAGCGGCGCCCCGCGCGTCACCGCCAGCACCGCATCGCGGATCGCCGTCCACGACTTCGGCTGCTGCAGCAGCGGCAGGAAATACCGCCCCAGCAGCACGTCGCCGGCAAAGAACAGCCGCGTCGTGTCGGCGTAGGAAAACACCGTTCCAGCCGCCGCGTCCTTGAGCCACGCCGCCACCACATAGCTCGTGGTCGAGTCCGGCCCGGTGCCGTAAGTCGCCGAATTGCCGTTGGCCAGCACCACCGGCGCGGCGCCGAACACGTCGCGCTGCAGCGCCATCTGCAGATAGGTCGCGGCCTTGCTGTCCATGTGCGCCGGCTGCAGCAGCGGCACGACCGCCTCGGGGTCGCCGGCATCGAGCACCGCGATCGATTCCTGGTCGCGTGCGATCGCTTCCGGCAGCGGCCGGTAGTGCGAAAAATCCGTCGATTGCACGATCAGCGTATCGGCCGTCGCCAGCGGCTTGAGCAGGGCCGCCATCGCCCGCCAGTCGGCCGGCGTGGCGTTGATCGAGGCCAGCACCGGAATCACCTCGGCGCCGGGGAAGAAAAGCGCGATGAACGGCGCCTCCGCCATCAGCCCGTGCTCGTAGTCCACCGCCGGCAGCACCTGCACCAGCCTGGTGTCGGCCGCCAGCGCCGCCACCCCCGCCGCGTCCGAGGGCACGACGCCCAGCACCGAGCGCAGCGCCTCGCGCGTTGTGCCGAACGGCGCCTGCACCTTCCGGAAATGGTCGGGCGAGATCAGGATGATGCGGCGATAGTGCCCCGCCGAGGCCGCCCAGAAGCCGCGCGCGATCAGCTCCGCCGCCAGCAGATGGTGCGGCACGGTGATGCCGCTCACCCCCGCCGGCGGCACGAAGTCCGGCCGCTCTCTGGCGATCGCCCTGAGGATCGGCGCCGGGTCCTGCGCCGGCAGGAACGGATTGTCCGCGCCCGCCGCCACCGCGCTGCCGCAAAGCCCCACGAGCAGCCACAGCATCGCCCTCACGCCGCCCGTAAACCGTGCCACCCGTCGCTCCCTTACAACCGCGCGCGCACCATGGCATGCTGTTGCGGGATTGGGGAAATTCAGTGAACGCTCGCCGCCTCGCGCTCTACATCGCCGTGCTGGTGCTGCTGGCGCTGCTCGGCCTCGGCCTTGCGCTCTGGGGCCTCGTCGCCTGCGCGCCGCCGCCGCTGCCGGGCGACGAGCTGTGGACCTGGCGGCAGCAACTGGGCGCCGCGTTCGGCCTCGTGACCCGCTTCGGCACCGCCGCTTGCTTCACCGCCGATCCGGCGGGCAGCGCCGCTTTGTGGATCGGCGCCCGCATCGCCGGCATCCTGCTCGTCGCTCTGGCGCTGATGGTGCTGTGGGAACTGGTCGGCCGCGAGCTGCGCCGCGCCTGGTTCCGCGCCCGCGGCGGCCATCTGCTGCTCGCCGGCGCCGCCGACGACGTGGCCGGCCTTGCCCACGCCCACCGCGCCGCCTCCGTCTATCTCGCGCCCGACCGTACCGCGCTGGCCGACTTCGCCCGCCGCCATCCCTTCGCCGAAGCGGCGCCGCTCGCCGCCCGCGCCGTGCCGCGCCAGCTCGCCCGCTTCGGCGCGCCGGCGGCGCGGCTGGTCGCCGCCGTCACCCACAACGATCTCGCCAATGTCGCTTTGGCCGAATCCGCGCTCGACCGGCCGGGCCGCGCCGAAATCCTGCTGCGCCTGGAGCAGGCCTCGGTGCGGGCGCTGTCGTCGCACCGCCTGCGCCAGCGCGCCGAGCGGCAGGGGCGCGATCTCGCCATCGTCTCGCGCACCGCGCTGCAGACCCGCCGCGGCATGGCCGCCGCCATGTCCGGCCGCTACACGCTCGACGGCGCGCCGCGTCCCCACATCGCGCTCTGCGGCACCGGCGAGGGCTTGCAGGCGGCGACGCTCGAAGTGGTGCGCCAGGGGTTCGGGCTCGATACCGACCGGCCGCTGGTCTCGATCCTGCGCACCGGCATGGCCGATTTCGCCGCCGGCGCCCTCGACCGCCTGCAGTCGAGCGAAGCTGCCGAGGTGCAGGTCACCACCGCCATCGCCGCCTCGGCCGGCAGCCTCGACCGCGCCATCACCGGCCTCGTGCTCGACGCGCCGCCGCTGCTCGCCATCCACTGCCTCGGCGCCACGCCGGAGGAAGCCGAGGCCATCGCCCTCGAATGGGAGAGCGTGCTGCTGGCGCTGCACCAGCCGGTGCCGCCGATCATCGCCTACGGCGCTTCCGACCGGCCGCTCGGCGCAACCGGCATGATCCGCGTCGCCGTGGCCCCCGATCTCGCCGAGGCCCGCGCCCTGGCCCGGCTGATGGATGCGCGTGCCGTCGCCGTGCATGCCGAATTCCTGCGCGCCCAGCGCGAGGCCCGCGGCGACAAATTCGGCAGCGCCCCGGCCGAGGCCGACTGGGCGCACCTGCCCGAGCCGTTCCGCGACGACAACCGCAACGTCGCCGACCAGATGGATTTCAAGCTCGCCAGCATCTTCATGCTCGCCGCGCCCGGCGCCGGCGGCGTGGCGCCGACGCCGGACGAAACCGAGCGGCTCGCCCGCATCGCCCACGCCCGCTGGTGGGCATCGAAGGCGCTGGGCGGCTGGCGCTATGGTCCGAAGCGCGACGATCGCGCCCAGCTCCATCCCGACATGCAGCCCTACGACCGGCTCGGCGAGCCGGTGAAGCAGAAGGACCGCGACGAGGTGGCGAGCCTGCCGCGCCTCGCCCAGCTCGCCGGCGAGGCGCTGCGCCGCGAACGCCGCGTGGCCGTTCCGCGGCCGCTCGCGCCCGCCGCCCTCGCAACCCTCGCCGCCCATCTGCGCGCCACGCCCAAGGATCAGGTGCCGGTCGCCGTCCTACCGCTCGACACGGCCGCCATGGTGGAGATGGCGGCCGCGCTGCTGGCCGACGGCATCGCCATCGAGGCGGTGCTGGGCGCCGGCGCCGACTATGCCGTGCCGGGTCTCGCCGCGGTGCTGCGGCGCGCCTGGCGCATCCATGTGGCCTCCGGCCCCGCTGCCGCTGCGCTCGCCGCGCGCGCGTCCGAGGCCGCCAACGACAAGGGAGCGATCGGTGCGTCTGCGTGATCTTCTGGCTGCCCTGGTGCTCGCCGCGGCGCTGCTCGCCGCCGGCTCCGCCGCCGCCATCACCCCGGTCGCCGCCGACGCCGCGCGCGCCGCCGTGCGCCAGCAGATCGTGCAGCAGCTCGGCCCCAGCCATTCCTACGCGCTGCTCATCGGCATCTCCGAGTTCGACAATGCCGGCTGGCACGATCTGAGCGGCGTCGGCCCCGAGATCGAGAAGGTGGGCGCCGCGCTCACCGCGCAGGGCTTCACCATCGTCCCCGAAAGCCACAGCGGCCGCATGGACCACGCCACGCTCAAGGCGGCGATCGAGCGCTTCTTTTCGACCTACGGCCGGCGCGCCGAGGACCGGCTCGTGGTCTATGTCGCAACGCACGGCTATTCCGATCCGTCGCGCCCCGACGCCGACGGCTTCCTCGTCGCCTCCGACGCCGGCGTGCCCAGCAACGGCACGCTGCCCAACGGCTATTCGGTGCACGAGCTCAGCGCCGCGCTCACCTCCATCGCCGCCCAGCACGTGTTCCTGTTCTTCGATTCGTGCTTTTCGGGCGCCATGCTGCCCGAGCCGACCCGCGCCAACGACACCATGCTGGCGTCCAAGCCGGTGCTGGCGCTGAGCCCGGAGACCGCGGCCTGGACGCGCGACCTCCTCGCCCACAATGCCCGCCTGGTGCTCACCGCCGGCAACGCCAGCCAGACCGTGCCCGATGTCGACAACCCGTTCGCCGCCGCCGTCGTCGATGCGCTCGGCGGCGCCGCCGACACCGATGGCGACGGGCTGATCCTGGGCACCGAGATCGCGCAATTCGTGCGCGGCCGCGTCGCCCGCGCCACCCGCCTCGCCGGCCACGCCAACGATCCGGTGTTCGCCGTGCTGCCCAAGCTCGTGCCGCCGGTCGAGCCGCGCCCCGATCTGCCGGCCGGCGACAAGATCGACTACGCGCTGCAGGGCGATTTCATCTTCCTCAGCCCCGCCGGTCCGAAGCCCGCCGCCGAGGCCGGCCTCAGCGCGCAGCAGGCGCTGCTCAGGCAGAAGACGGCGCGGCTGGGCGCCGGCCAGTTCCTCGCCTGCGTCGATTGCCCGACCATGGTCACCCAGCCCGCCGCGCCGAAGCTGGCGCTGGCCTCGACCGAGATCACCTACGCGCAGTGGGATGCCTGCTATCGCGAAATGGGCTGCCACCGTTATCTCAGCGACGACGGCTTCGGCCGCGGCGACCGCCCCGCCGGCAACGTCACCTGGCTCGACGCGCTCGAATACGTCACCTGGCTCGGCAGCAAGGCCGCCGCCGATGCGCCCTGCGACGACTACCGCCTGCCCACCGCCGCCGAATGGACCGCCGCCGCCCTCTATTCCACCGCCGGCCCCGTCGCCTGGGCCAGCGCCGTCGCCGACGGCCAGCCCGTCTGCTGGGGCTGCGGCGCCGGCGACGACGGCACCGCTGCGCTGCGCGTCGCTTCCGCGCCGGCCAACGCCTCCGGCCTCTACGACATGCTGGGCAATCTCTGGGAATGGGTCGCCGATGGCGCCGATCCGTCCGCCCCGGCCTGCGATCTCACGGCGCTGCGGCAGTCCGGCCGGTGCACGCCCGGCCGCGTCATGGGCGGCTCCTACGCCACCCGCGCCGAGGCGCTCCCCGCCATCGCCGCCGGCGGCACCGCGCCGCGCACCGACAACGCCCGCCCCTGGTCCTCCCCCACCCTCGGCCTCCGTGTCGCCTGCGATCTGAAATAGCGCTCCAAAACCTGCAGTCGGCACCACCTCCCCTCTCCCCTCCGGGGAGAGGGTGCCTTGCGCAGCAAGGCGGGTGAGGGGCCGTCGCAGGATCTCCAGCCGGCGATCCTCTGCGAGGGGGAGGGAAGCCTGACTGCACCACCGTGATCGCGGCTCCATCGCCCCCCTCCCCCTTGCGGGGAGGGGCCGGGGGTGGGGGCCGAGTGCACCGCGTGTTACGTCGTCCGCCGCACCGCCTCGGCCGCGCCAACCTCGCGCAACAGCGCCACCTTCTCCTCCAGCGCCTGCCGCAGCCCGGCATGCGCCGCGAGCTCGCGCGGAAACACCCGCTCGATCGCGAGATACCCCGCGACCAGCCGCGCGGGGTCGATCGCCGCGAACTCTTTCGCCATCGGGTCCTGCACCGCGATCGGCTTGCCCGACAAATCCACGCCGCGCGCGTAGATCATCCACGCCGCCACCGCCAGCGCCAGCCGCTCGAACGGCGCGCCGGCCCTGAGCCGGTCGGCGATGGTTCCCAGCAGCCGCTGCGGCAGCTTCTGGCTGCCGTCCATGGCGATCTGGTAGGTGCGGTGCTTCATCGCCGTGTTGGAATAGCGCTCCAGCAGCTTGCCGGCATAGGCGTCGGTCTGCGCCGCGGGCATGCCCAGCGTCGGCGCGATCTCCTCCGTCAGCTCGTTGCCCACGAAGCGCCGGAAGTCGGGATTGGCGATCACCTCGGCGATGAAGTCGTAGCCGCACAAATAGCCCAGATACGCCATCGATGAATGCGTGCCGTTGAGCATCCTCAGCTTCATGCGCTCATACGGCGCCACGTCGCCCGTCCACTCGGCCCCGCCCAGCTCGAGCGGCGGCCGCGTGCCGGCCACGAATCTGTCCTCCACCACCCATTGCAGGAACGGCTCGCCCATCACCGGCCAGGCATCATCGAGCCCGATCAGCGCCTTGACCTCGGCGCGGTCGGCATCGGTCGTCGCCGGCACGATGCGGTCGATCATGGTTCCGGGGAACGCCACATTCTCGCGCACCCAGCGCCCGAGCCCCGCGTCCACCGCTTCGGCGAATTCGGTGAACACCCGCCCGGCCACCTGGCCGTTGTGCGGAAGGTTGTCGCAGCTCAGCACCGTGAACGGCGCCAGCCCCGCCACCATCCGTCGCCGCAGCGCCTCGGTCACGATCCCCGCCGCCGTCGCCGGCTGCTGCGGATTGGCGAGATCGGCGACGATGTCGGGATGCGCCGCGTCCAGCCCGCCGGTCGCGGCATTGTAGCAATAGCCCTTCTCGGTCACCGTCAGCGACACCAATCGCGTCGCCGGGTCGGCCATGCGGCTCAGCAGCGCCTCCTTCTCGTGCGGCGCGTCGAGCACGCCCAGCACCGAGCCGATCAGCCGCGGCGACCGCTGTTCCCCGTCCTTGATCAAGAGCGTATAGAGCCCGTCCTGCGGCGCCAGCGCCTCCTTCGTGTCCGGTCGCCTGAGGCTCGCCCCGACGATGCCCCAGTCCGGCGCCTGCCGCAGCACGTCGTCGATCACCACCGCCTGGTGCGCCCGGTGGAAGGCGCCGATGCCGAGATGCACGATCCCCGGCGTCACCGCCCGGCGGTCATAGGCCGGAACCGCGACCCCCGCCGCGACCTGCCGCAGCGTTGCGTTGCAAAGTCTCACAGCCGATACGCCTCCTTGGGCAGCCGGTAGGCGAGGTCGCGCGCCACCTCGTGCGCCTCGTCCTCGCGCAGCCTGTGCTCGGCCACCAGCCGCGCCAGGTAGGCGCAGTCGATGCGCCGCGCTACGTCGTGCCGCGCCGGGATCGAGGGGAAGGCCCGCGTGTCGTCGTTGAAGCCGACGGTGTTGTAGAACCCCGCCGTTTCCGTCGCCAGCTCGCGGAAGCGCAGCATGCCCTCGGGGCTGTCGAAGAACCACCAGGGCGGCCCGAGCCTGAGCGCCGGATAGACGCCGGCCAGCGGCGCCAGCTCGCGCGCATAGCTCGATTCGTCCAGCGTGAAGAGGATGATGCGGAGCTGCTTTTCCATGCCGAAGCGGTCGAGCAGCGGCTTCAGCGCCGCCACGTAGTCGGTGCGCCTGGGGATGTCGAAGCCCTTGTCGGCGCCGAACGCCGCGAACGTTGCCGGCGAATGGTTGCGCCAGGCGCCCGGATGGATCTGCAGCACCAGCCCGTCGTCGACGCTCATTCGCGCCATCTCGGTCAGCATCTGCGCCCGGAACAGCTCCTTCTGCCCGGCATCGGCCTTGCCGGTGCGCACCGCATCGAACAGCGCCGCCGCCTCGCTTTGCGGCAGGTCGGCGGTCAGCGCGCTCGGGTGGCCGTGATCGCTCGCCGTCGCCCCCATGCTCTTGAAGAAGGCGCGGCGCTTCACATGCGCCTCGAGATAGCCGCGCCACGTGCCGGTGTCGCAGCCGGTGAGCGCGCCGAGCCGGTCGAGATCGGTGTGGAACGTCGCTTTATCGGGGTCCACCACCGTGTCGGGCCGATAGGTCGGCACCACGCGGCCGGCCCAGCCCGACTCGCGGATCGTCCTGTGCCAGCCGAGCTCGTCCACGGCGCTGTCGGTGGTCGCGATCACCTCGAGGTTGAAGCGCTCGAACAGCGCCCGCGGGCGATACTCCGGCGTCGTCAGCGCCGCCGCGATCGTGTCGTAGAGGCGGTCGGCGCTTTGCGGCGTCAGCGGCTCGTCGATGCCGAACAGCGCCTCGAACGTGGTGTCGAGCCAGCTCCGCGTCGGCGTACCGCGGAACAGGTAATAGTGCTCGGCGAAAATCCGCCAGATCGTCCGCCCGTCGGCCTCCACCGCACCGCCGTCGCGCCGCGGCACCCCCAGCGACTCCAGCGTCGCCCCCTGGCTCACCAGCATGCGCGTCACGTAATGGTCGGGCACCACCAGCAATTGCGCCGGATCGGGAAACGGCAGGTTCTCGGCATACCAGCGCGGCTCGGTGTGCCCGTGCGGGCTGATCAGCGGCAGCGTGCGGATGCCGGCGAACAGCCGCCTGGCGATCTCCCGCGTGCTGGGGTCGGCTGGGAACAATCGGTCGTCGTCGAGCATCGCAAAACCACTGTCTGGGAGGTAATGCACACTAGTATGCAAGCCGCCCCGCCGGTCAAGCCGCCGAACGGCTCCGGGAGACCGCCCGCCAAAATCCCGCGGGCCGGCCGTCGAACCAGAACCCCAAATCCCGCGGGCCGGCCGTCGAACCAGAACCCCAAATCCCGCGGCTCCATCGCCCCCCTCCCCCTTGCGGGGAGGGGCCGGGGGTGGGGGCCGCACCCACCGGGCCCAAGGAGGCATCCACGCCCGGCCGCCTACCCCTCCTCGGCGAAGCCGCGCGCCACCGGCGCCTTGGCCAGCCCCAGCGTTTCGAGCTGCCGCGCGATCCGCAGCGCGGTGTCCTCGCGCCAGGGGGCGGCGACGATCTGCAGCCCCAGCGGCAGAGCGTGGCCGTCGATCGCGATCGGCGCCGCCACCACCGGCAGGCCGACGAACGAGAACGGCTGCGTGAACAGCCCCAGATTGGGCCGGATCGGCATCTCCACCCCGCCGAACAGCGCCGTCTTCTGCCCCAGCTTCGGCGCCCGCATCGGCGTCGACGGCACCAGGATCGCATCGACGCCGTTGAACAGTTCCAGCATCTGGTCGCGGAACCAGCGGCGGAATTTCTGCGCCCGCTCCACCCAGCCGGCCGGCAGCAGCGCCCCCGCCAGCAGCCGGTCGCGCACCTCGGGGTCGAAATCGGCCACCCGCGTCCGCAGCCGGGTGGCGTGCAGCGCCGCGCCCTGGCTCATGCTGATCAGATATGCCGCCGCCCGCGCCGCCTGCACCTCGGGCAGGCCGATCCGCCGGCCGATCTCGAGCCGCCTCGCGACGGTCTCCATCATCTCGCGCACCTCGCCCTCGCCGCCGAGCGAGCCGTCGGCGATGGCCAGCCGCAATCCCGCCGCGCCGCGCGCCAGCCGTCCCGCCACCGCCTCCAGCGGCCGCCGCACCAGCGCCGGATCGTCGCCGTCGAAGCCCTGCAGCACGTCGTAGCTCAGCGCCAGATCCTCGACCGAGCGCGCCAGCGGTCCCACATGGTCGAAATCGGCGACGAACGGAAACGTGCCGCTGCGGCTCAGCCGCCCGAAGGTCGGCTTCAGCCCGAACACCCCGCACAGCGACGCCGGCACCCGGATCGAGCCATTGGTGTCCGAGCCGAGGCTCAGCGGCACCATGCCGGCCGCCACCGCCGCCGCCGGACCGGCCGACGAG
The DNA here is from genome assembly GCF_001899075.1 of Devosia sp. 67-54. Taxonomy (GTDB): domain Bacteria; phylum Pseudomonadota; class Alphaproteobacteria; order Rhizobiales; family Devosiaceae; genus Devosia_A. Next base: position 674,624 of record NZ_MKVA01000011.1, read on the forward strand.
CCGCCCGTCATATGGTCGAGCCCGTGCGGGTTGTGCACCGCCCCGTCATGCGCGTTCTCGCCGGTAAAGCCCGAGGCGTACTCGTCCATGTTGAGCGCCCCGACGCACACCGCGCCCGCCGCTTCCAGCCGGCCGACCAGCACGGCGTCGGCGAAGGCGGGGGCATTGTCGCGGTTGATCCTGCTGCCGGCGCGCGTCGTCACGCCCTTGAGGTCGAACAAATTCTTCACCGCGAACGGCACGCCGGCGAGCGGCAGCGCCTTGCCCGCCCGCACCTCGGCATCCACCGCTTCGGCCCGCGCCATCGCCCGCGCCGAGGTCACGTCGGTGAAGGCGTTGACCCGGCCGTTATTGGCCTCGATCCGCGCCAGCGCCGCGATCACCACCGCCCGCGCGGTGGTGTCCCCGTTGCCGACGGCCCTGGCGATTTCGGCGGCGCCCGTGGTCGAGTTCATGCGCGATAGACCGGCGCGCTGTCCGTCTCGTCCTTGAGCGGCGCCTTTTCCAGCAGCGCGGCCAGCTTGCTTGCCGTCTTGAGGTGGGCTTTCACCCCGGCGCGCTGCTCGGCGGCGATCTCGAGCTTCACCACCGGGGCCATGGCGTCGATCCACTGGTCGAAATCGGGGAGTTTGCTCGGCATTTCGGCTCGTTTTGACGCAAAGACGAGGGGTCTTGCCGATGCTACCCGCCCCACCGCGCCGAAAACAACCCAATCCGCGCCGCCAATGCACAAACGCCGGCACAAAAGTCGCGCCGCTCGGTCTCGGGGGAGGAGACGGAGCGGCGCTTCAGGGTCAACAATCGTTCGGGGACAGCACATCAACGCGCCCGGCCGCCGGTGGTTTCATCGCTCGGGCGAAATATTTCGCTTAACCCCGGGTCAACCATGGGAACCGGCAATCGGGCGCCCTCCGGCCCCGCCGCCGTCCCGCTAAGCCAAACTTAAGGCGCCGCCATGAACACTGCCGCGATGGTCAGCCGGGGAACCCCCGCGGGGGCTGGGGCAGCATGGTTTTGGGCAGTGTCCGCAAGGCACTCGCGGCCGTTTTTCGGCCCACCAATCTGATTGGCAGCGTCGCGCTGGTCGTGGTGATCGGCTCGGCGGTGTTTGCCGACATGCAGAACCGCGCCCTGCAGGAGCAGCAGGTGCGGGCCCTGGTCAGCCGCCAGGTCAGCGTGCTGCGCGCCCGCCTCGAAGGCAACATCACCGGCAACATGCAGCTGGTGCGCGGCCTCGTCGGCACCATCGCCACCGAGCCCGACATGACGCAGCAGCGCTTCACCGCGCTCGCCGCCGAGCTGTTCGACGACAATTCGCAGTTGCGCGACATCGCCGGCGCGCCCGACCTCAAAATCTCGCTGCTCTATCCCGTCAAGGGCAACGAGGCGCTGCTCGGCGTCGACTACAACAGGCTCGACGACCAGCGCACCGCCATCCTTCGCGCCCGCGACCGGCGCGAGCTCATCCTCGCCGGTCCGGTCAAGCTGGTGCAGGGCGGCACCGGCTTCGTCGGCCGCTTCCCGGTCTTCACCGACGGCGCCGATGGCGTCGAGCGGTTCTGGGGCATCGTCTCGGCCGTGGTCGATGCCGACCTGCTCTACGCCTATAGCGGGCTGTTCGATGCCGAGCCCGGGCTCGACATCGCCCTGCGCGGCCCCGACGGCACCGGCGCCGCCGGCAGCGTGTTCTACGGCGACGCGGCGGTTCTCGACGACAACCCGGTCGTCGCCGACATCGCGCTGCCCACCGGCTCGTGGCAGATCCTCGGCCGTCCCGCCGCCGGCTGGGCGGCGGCCCTGCCGAGCCCGCTGGTCTTCCGGTTCGGCCTGGCGCTCGCTGTGGCGCTGGTCCTCATCCCGCTGTTTGTCGGCCGCCATCTGATCAACGAGCGGGCCCGCAACATCGGCATCCTGCGCCAGCGCGAGCACCAGCTCGACGTGCTGTCGCGCCGCCTCGGGCTGGCGCTCGACACCTCGCAGGTCGGCGTCTGGGACTACAACATCGATACCGACCATCTGGTCTGGGACGACCGCATGAACGACCTCTACGGTCAGCCCCGCGACGGCCAGCCGCGCAATTACGGCCATTGGCGCGACGCCCTGCATCCCGACGACCGGCCGCGCGCCGCCCGCGAATTCGACGAGGCGGTGCGTCTGCGCGGCCGCTACGTCTCCGAGTTCCGCCTGCGCCTTTCCGACGGCGCCGAGCGCGTCATCCGCGCCATCGGCGCCTGCTACCGCGAGCAGGACGGCTCCACCCGCGTCGTCGGCTGCAACTGGGACGTGACCGACGACGTCGCCAACAAGCAGGCGCTCGAGCGCGCCAAGGCCGAGGCCGAAGCCCGCAACGCCGAGCTGGTCGAGGCCACCGCGCGCATCGAGCACACCTCGCTGCACGACGCGCTCACCGGCCTGCCCAACCGCCGCTATCTCGACCGCTTCCTCAGCGAGCGCGCCGCCGCCACCGGCGACGAGTCCGGCATCGCGCTGCTGCACATCGACCTCGACCGCTTCAAGCAGATCAACGACACGCTGGGGCATGCGGCGGGCGACGCCATGCTGGTGCACGCCGCCAATGTGTTGCGCGAGAACGTGCATGACGGGGACTTCGTGGCGCGCATCGGTGGCGACGAGTTTGTCGTGGTGAGCGCGCTGCGCAACGGCCGCCGCGATCTGACCCGGCTCGCCTCGCGCATCATCGACCGGATGCGCCACCCGATGCCCTATATGGGCCACGAATGCCGCTGCGGCGTCTCGGTCGGCATCGCCTATCAGCGCGCCGGCAAGGTCGACGACAAGCGCCTGCTGATCGACGCCGACATCGCGCTCTATCGCGCCAAGGGCCGCGGCCGCAACCGCTACGAATTCTTCACCGCAGCGCTGCAGGCCGAGATCGTCTCGACCAAGCAGATGGCCGACGACATCCTCAGCGGCATCGAGCAGGGCCAGTTCATCGCCTGGTACCAGCCGCAATTCGACGCCCGCACGCACGAGGTGAGCGGCGTCGAGGCGCTGGCCCGCTGGGAGCACCCGACGCGCGGCGTCGTGCCACCCGATCTGTTCATGCCCATCGCCGAGGACCTCAACGTCGTCGCCACCATCGACCGCATGATCCTCGAGCAGACCCTCGCCTGGATGGACGTGTGGCGCGCCCAGGGCATCGTCGTGCCGCGCGCCTCGGTCAACGTCTCGGCCCGCCGCCTGCGCGACGAGAATCTGATCAAAAGCCTCAGGAAGCTCGACATCGCGCCCGGCAGCATCAGCTTCGAGCTGGTCGAATCCATCTATCTCGACGAGAGCGACGACATCGTCGCCTTCAACATCGACCAGATCCGCGAGCTCGGCATCGACATCGAGATCGACGATTTCGGCACCGGCTACGCCTCCATCGTCAGCCTGCTCAAGCTCCGGCCGCGGCGCCTCAAGATCGACCGGCAATTGGTGATGCCGGTGGTCGAGTCCGAAAGCCAGCGCCAGCTCATCGCCTCGATCGTCGACATCGGCCATTCGCTCGGCATCGGCGTTGTCGCCGAAGGGGTGGAAACCGACGAGCACGCCCGCATCGTCACCGACCTGCAGGCCGACGTGCTGCAGGGCTACGCCTTCGCGAGGCCACTTAGCCCCAACAGCCTCGAGCGCTTCCTCGCCAACTGGCAGGACCGCAAGATCCGCGCCGCCTGACTCAGCGGTTGGCCGAGCGAGCGCGTTTGCGATCGCTCGGTCCAGAGCGTAAAAAGCCTCTACCCCACCGGCACCCACACCACGTCGTCGATGCGCGGCGCGCCCGTCGCCAGCATCACCAGCCGGTCGAAGCCCAGCGCCACCCCGCTCGCCTCCGGCATCAGCGCCAGCGCCGCGAGAAACTCCTCGTCGAGCGGATAGCGCTCGCCATAGAGCCGCTGCTTTTCGTCCATCTCGGCCGTCAGGTTGCGCCGCTGCATTTCGGGGTCGATCAATTCGCCGAAGCCGTTGCTGAGCTCGACGCCGCAGGCATAGATCTCGAACCGCTCCGCCACCCGCGGATCGTCGGCGCAGCGCCGCGCCAGCGCCGCCTCGCACGCCGGATAGCGGTCGAGGATGGTGACCCGCCCCATGCCGAGCTCGGGCTCCACCCGCTCGACCAGCACGCGCGTGAACAGGTACGACCAGGTGTGCTCCGCCGGCACCGCCAGCCCGGCGCGCCGCAGCTCGCTCGCCAGCGCCGCGGCGTCGGGCCGTCCGTCCGCCCCGATCGTCGCCAGCAGGTCGATGCCGGCGTGGCGCGCGAAGGCGTCCGCCACGCTCAGCCGCTCCGCCGCCGCGAACGGATCGGCCGTCCTGCCCTTGCCGCGCAGCTCCGCCGCCCCCGTCACCCGCGCCGCGAGGCGGATCATCTCGAGGCAGTCGTCCATCACCGCGGCATAGGGCTCGCCCGCCCGGTACCATTCGAGCATGGTGAACTCCGGATGGTGCGTGCCGGTGCGCTCGCGGTTGCGCCAGACGTGGCCGATGCTGGCGATGCGCCGCTCGCCCGCCGCCAGCAGCTTCTTCATCGAAAATTCCGGCGAAGTGTGCAGGTACCGCGTCTCGGCCCGCCCCGCCTCGTCGATCAGTTCGGTCGAAAAGGCGTGCAGATGCGCCTCGTTGCCCGGCGAGCGCTGCAGTCCCGGCGGGTCGACCAGCACGAAATCGTGCCGCGCGAAATAGGCGCGGATCGCCGCTTCGATGCGGTTGCGGGCCAGAAGGACCGGCCGCCGGTCGGCGTGGCGCGCGGGGCTCCACCAGGGCGTGGTCTCGGCCAAGTTTGATTCCTGCCGGAAATTAGGATAGTTGGCGCCCGAAATTGCGTTTCGCGCCGCCGCTCTGTAGGCCGCCGCCCCCATCCGAACAAGGAAGAAAAATGGTCAAAGTCATTGCCTCGTCGCTGCGCAAGGGCCAGGTCGTCGATCAGGACGGCAAGCTCTATGTCGTGCTGACGGCCGAAAACATCCATCCGGGCAAGGGCGCCTCGGTGACCCAGGTCGACATGCGCCGCATCACCGACGGCGTGAAGGTCTCCGAGCGCTGGCGCACCACCGAAATGGTGGAGAAGGCCGACGTCGACGAGCGCGAATACCAGTATCTCTACAACGACGCCGAGGGCTACCATTTCATGGAGCCCACCACCTACGAGCAGATCGCCGTGCGCGAAGACGTGATCGGCGACCAGAAGGCGTTCCTGCAGGACGGCATGAAGGTGTTCATGAAGACCTTCGAGGGCAATGCCCTCTCGATCGAGCTGCCGCAGCGCGTCACCCTCGAGATCGCCGAGACCGAACCGGTGGTGAAGGGCCAGACCGCCTCCTCCTCGTTCAAGACCGCCATCCTGTCGAACGGCGTCAAGACCATGGTGCCGCCCCACATCGGCGTCGGCACCCGCGTCGTGGTCATGACCGAAGACGCCTCCTACGTCGAACGCGCCAAGGACTGAACCCAAACAACTCCCTCGGTCGGTCCCCTCGCCCCTCAGGGGAGAGGGTAGCGCAGCTCGGAGCGAAGCGACGTAGCGAAGCTGGGTGAGGGGTGCGATGGCGCACCTTGCACGTTGCGGGTAGCAGCGCGCGAACCGATAGATCGTCCCCACCCACCGGGTCATTCCCGCGAAAGCGGGAACCTCCGTTTGCCGGACACGCAGTCGGCAGCGCGGCGACGAGCCGGGCGACGCCCGGCCAGATCCCGAGTGCCCCGCTCCCGCTGCCAACGGAGGTTCCCGCTCTTGCGGCAATGACCCCGGGAGAATGTGCAGCAGCGCCAGCCTTGTTGCCTCCCCTCCCGCCTCATATGTTGTGAGGTGACATCGCCTGCGGCCGCTGCCGGCCGCGGCGTCCCTTTCACCGAAAGGCAACGCCCATGGACATCGACACCGCCATCAAGTCCATCGTCGCCGTGCGCACCCATATTCCCGAGGATGCCTTCACCGCGTCCGGCCTCGGCACGCGCCGCGAGGGCAGCGGCGTCGTCATCTCCGAAAAGGGGCTGGTGCTCACCATCGGCTATCTCATCACCGAGGCCGAGGAGGTGTGGCTGACCCTGCAGGATGGCCGCGTCGTCGCCGGCCACGCGCTCGCCTACGACCAGGAGACCGGCTTCGGCCTCATCCAGGCGCTGGGGCCGCTCGGCCTGCCGGCGCTGCCGCTCGGCAAGGCCGGCGCCACGCGCCTCGGCGACGCCGTGACCTTTGCCGACGGCACCGGCAATGCGGTGCGCGCCTCGATCGTCGCCAAGCAGGAATTCGCCGGCTATTGGGAATATCTGCTCGACGAGGCGATCTTCATCGCCCCGGCGCATCCCTCCTGGGGCGGCGCCGGCATGCTGGGCGCCGACGGCAAGCTGCTCGGCATCGGCTCGCTGCGCCTGCAGATGATCCAGAACGGCGCCGTCGCCGACATCAACATGGTGGTGCCCATCGACCTGTTGCCGCCCATCCTCGACGATCTGGTGACCCGCGGTGCCGTCGACCGCCCGCCGCGCCCGTGGCTCGGCGTGTTCACCGCCGAGAGCGACGGCGACGTGGTGGTGATGAACGTCTCCGACAATTCCCCCGCCGACAAGGCCGGGCTCAAGCGCGGCGACATCATCTCCGACATCCGCGACCAGCAGATCTCCGGCCTCGCCGATTTCTACCGCAAGGTCTGGGGCAGCGGCCCGGCCGGCGCCGAAGTCGCCATGCGCATCGTGCGCGACGGCCGCGACACCTGGGTGCGCGTCAAATCCGCCGACCGCACCAGCTATCTGCGCCGCCCGCATTTGCAATAAGCGCCAGCAGTCGGGACTCCTCTCCCGCTCGCGGGGGAAGGAGCCCCACTGCGACGCCCTGGAACGCCAGTTCGGCTTGCACCACTGGCGTTTCCCCCAGCCTCACCTCGCCCCTTCAGGGGAGAGAGCCTGCCCCGGACTTGATCCGGGGTCGGCGCCTTGGCGAGCAGAGCGAGCCTAGAAGCCGGGTGAGGGGTGCGATCTCTCGTTTCGAGCGGTGCTGCCGCAACGCGCAAGGTTCACCGCCGCACCCCTCACCCAGCTCCGCTACGTCGCTGTCGCTCCGAAGCTGCGCTAACGCGTGCTAGCTCCCCCCGGCTGCGCCGTAGGGGAGGATCCGACTGCAGCCCTTCGGTCTTCCTCCATCTCGCAGTCAGCCTCACCTCGCCCCTTCAGGGGAGAGGTCGCGCGCTTGGCGAGCGCAGCGAGCCTAGCAAGCGGGTGAGGGGTGCGATACTTCCTCCGAGCGGTGCTGCCGCAACGCGCCACCTTCTCCCCCGACATGGAACGCCGATCCAGTTACCGCCACAGCTCCAGCAGTGGCCCGTCCACGCCGTGCACCGGGTCGGCCGGGGGCAGGGGGACCTTGCTGATCCGCAGCTCGGCCTCGGGGCTGCGCTCGCGGCAGATGTCGTACTGCACCTGCCCGGGCGGATAGGCGCCGACCACCTCGAAATCGTCGCTGCTTCCAAGGTTGCGATGGCCGGTGCCGGCCGGCAGCACCAGCACGTCGCCGGCGCGCACCTCGATCGCCCGGCCGTCTTCGCCGCCGAGGCGCAGCGTGGCGCTGCCGCGGGCGATCCCCAGCACCTCGTGCGCATTCGAATGGTAGTGGTCGAAATCGTAGATGCCGTCGTGCCACAGGCCGGTCCAGCCATTGCGCTCGAACAGCGCGTCGAACCCGTCGCCGGCGTGCGCCCCGCGGTAGATCAGCACCGGCAGCCGGCTGTTGGGCATGCTGGCGCCGGGCGGCAGCATCAGCGTTTCGGGGCGGCTGGTCATGGCGTGGTCGAGCGGGCCGCGACGCACGGCGCCTCGCTCCGCCGCGCCCGATCCCGGGCGGGCCGGAACAACATGGACATCTCCTGGTCTTGCCGCCTAACGCCCCAGCCGGCCCGGAAGTTGCCGCCGCTTGCGCCGGCCGGCGATTGCGGCCAAGACAGCGTCAATGCCGCTGCCCATCGACGCCATCCTGCCCGCTCTGCTCGCCGCCCTTGCCGCCCACCCGCGGGCGGTGCTGGTCGCCCCGCCGGGCGCCGGCAAGACCACGCGCGTGCCGCTGGCCCTGCTGGCGGCGCTCCCGCGGTTGGCCGAGCGACCCGTCTCCGGGTCGCTCGGTCCAGAGCAGGAAGCAGAGCGGTTGGCCGAACGATCGCGTTTGCGATCGCTCGGTCCAGAGCAGGAAAAAGAGCCCTCGCCCGAACGACCCCATGGCAGGATCGTCATGCTGGAGCCGCGCCGGCTGGCGGCCCGCGCCGCAGCGCGTTTCATGGCGCAATCGCTGGGCGAGGCGGTGGGCGACACCGTCGGCTATCGCGTCCGCCTCGACACGCGGGTGGGCCCGCGCACGCGCATCGAGGTGGTGACCGAGGGCGTGTTCACCCGCATGCTGCTCGACGACCCCGAGCTCTCCGGCGTCGCCGCGGTGATCTTCGACGAATTCCACGAGCGCAGCCTCGATGCCGATCTCGGTCTGGCGCTGGCGCTCGACGCCATCGCGCTCCGCCCCGACCTGAGGCTGCTGGTGATGTCGGCCACGCTCGACGGCGCCCGCGTCGCCAAGCTCCTGGGGGATGCTCCGGTGCTCGAGAGCGAGGGCCGCGTCTTCCCGGTCGAGACCCGCTACGCGCCGCCTGATCCGCTGCAGCGGCTGGAGGACCAGGTGGCGGCGGCGGTGCTCGCGGCGCTGCGCAGCGATGCAGGGTCCATCCTCGTCTTCCTGCCGGGGCAGGGGGAGATCGCGCGCGTCGCCGAACGCCTCGCCGGCCGCGTCGGCGGCGACACCGACATCGCCCCGCTCTACGGCCAGCTCGACGCCGCCGCGCAGGATCGCGCCATCGCCCCGGCGCCGGCCGGCCGCCGCAAGGTGGTGCTCGCCACCTCCATCGCCGAGACGTCGCTCACCATCGAGGGTATCCGCATCGTCGTCGATTCCGGCTATCGCCGCGTGCCGGTCTACGATCCGGCCACCGGCCTCAGCGCGCTGGAGACGCGCCGCGTGTCGCGCGCCGCCGCCGACCAGCGCCGCGGCCGTGCCGGCCGCACCGCGCCGGGCATCTGCTACCGGCTGTGGAGCGAGGGCCAGACCGGCGCGCTGGTGCCTTTCGATACGCCCGAAATCCTCAGCGCCGACCTCAGCGGGCTGGCGCTCGACCTCGCCAGCTGGGGCGTTTCCGACCCAGGGGCGCTGGCCTTCCTCGATCCGCCGCCGGCGCCCGCCTGGGCCGAGGCGGTGGCGCTGCTGCAAAAGCTAGAGGCGCTGGACGCGGCCGGTCGCATCACCGCCGAGGGCCGGGCGCTGGCGCGCCTGCCGCTGCATCCGCGCCTCGCCCACATGGTCCACGCCGCCGAGGATCGGGGCACCGCCGCCGAGCTCGCGGTGCTGCTCACCGAGCGCGGCCTTGGCGGCGACGACACCGACCTCGCGCATCGCCTGTCGCGCTTCCGCGCCGACCGCTCGCGCCGCGCCGACGAGGCGCGCGCGCTCGCCCGCCGCTGGGGCGGCGCGCCGGGCGGCGAGGCCGGCATCGGCCGCCTGCTGGCGCGCGCCTATCCCGACCGCGTGGCGCAGGCCGCCGGCGCCCGCGGCCGCTTCCGCCTCGCCAACGGCCGCGCCGCCGCGCTCGCGGAGACCGACGCGCTGGCGCGCGCGCCGTTCCTCGCGGTCACCGAGGTCACCGGCGCCGCCGCCAGCGGCCGCATCCGCGCCGCTGCCGCGCTCGGCCGCGACGACATCGAGGCGCTGTTCGCCGCCCGCATCATGTCTGAAACGACGCTCCACTGGGACGAGCCGAGCGCCTCCGTCCGCGCCCGCCGCCGCCGCCTCTACGGTGCGCTCGTTCTCGCCGACGATCCGGTGCCGCCCCCCGACGCGGCCGCCGCGACGGCGCTCCTCGTCGAGCACGTCGCCGAGCGCCTGCCCTGGTCGGCGGCGCAGCGGACGCTCCTGGCACGCGCCTGCTATCTCGACGCCGATTTCGCGATTCCAACCCGCGATCTCCTGACACAATTGCACGGCAAGACGGCCCTGTCCGAGATCGCCCCCGCCGACCTCGATCCGCTGCTTCCCTACGCCCTCCGCGCCGAGCTCGACCGCGCCTTGCCGAGCCATTTCGAGGCCCCCTCGGGCAGCCGTATCCCCATTGATTATGCTGCACAATCCGGCCCCGCCATCGAGGTCCGGGTGCAGGAGCTCTATGGCCTCGACCGGCATCCGAGCATCGCCCATGGCCGCATCCCGCTGACCCTCGTTCTGCTCAGTCCGGCGCGCCGCCCCATCCAGACCACGCGCGACCTCCCCGGCTTCTGGCGCGGCTCCTGGGCGGACGTCGCCAAGGACATGCGCGGCCGCTATCCGCGCCATCCCTGGCCCGACGATCCCGCCGCCGCCGCGCCCACCACCCGCGCCAAGCCGCGCGGCACCTGATACCGTTGCAGTGCAAGGAGTTCCGGATGATCGGCCGCCTCAACCACGTCGCCATCGTCGTGCCCGACCTCGCCGCCGCGGCGGCGAAATATCGCGACCTGCTCGGCGCCGAAGTCGGGGCGCCGCGCGACCTGCCCGAGCACGGCGTCACCGTGGTGTTCGTCACCCTCGACAACAGCAAGCTTGAGCTGATGACGCCGCTCGGCGCCAATTCGCCGGTGGCGAAATTCCTCGCCGAGCACCCGGCCGGCGGCATGCACCACATCTGCTTCGAGGTGCCCGACCTGGCGCACGCCGCCCGCACGCTCGCCGCCGGCGGCGCCCGCATCCTCGGCGACGGTCAGCCCCGCATCGGCGCCCACGGCCTGCCGGTGCTGTTCCTCCACCCCAGGGATTTCGACGGCACCCTGATCGAGCTCGAGGAAGTGAAGCCGGAAATCCTGCCGGCATAGACCCTAAAGTTCCTGTTTTGTTTCCGCGCGGTTTCCCCTAAAACCGGGGGCATGTTCAAGTTCATATTCGCGCGCTGATGCCCACCTGGTCGCCCCAGCAGGATGCGGCGCTGATGGCCGTGTCCAACTGGCTCAAGGACAAGAACGGACCGCAGGTGTTCCGCCTGTTCGGCTGGGCCGGCACCGGCAAGTCGACGCTGGCGCGCTATCTCGCCGAGGGCGTGCGCTCGGTGAAATACGCCGCCTTCACCGGCAAGGCGGCGCTGGTCATGCGCAAGAAGGGCTGCCGCGGCGCCTCCACCATCCATTCGCTGATCTACACCCTGGTCTCCGAGAAGGAGGGCGAGCCGCGCTTTGCCCTCGATCCGGACTCCGAGGCGGCGCTCGCCGACCTCATCGTCATCGACGAGGTGTCGATGGTCGACGAGGCGCTGGCCACCGACCTGTTGAGCTTCGGCACCAAGGTGCTGGTGCTCGGCGATCCGTTCCAATTGCCGCCGGTGCAGGGCGCCGGCTATTTCACCGCGCACGAGCCCGACGTGATGCTGACCGAGATCCATCGCCAGGCCGCCGACAACCCCATCATCCGCATGTCGATGGAGATCCGCGAGGGCGGCCATCTCGACTATGGCCGCTACGACGGCTCGGTCGTGATCCCCAAATCCGAGGTGGACCGCGACGAGGTCACCGGCGCCGACCAGGTGCTGGTGGGGCGCAACAAGACGCGGGTGGACTACAATGACCGCCTGCGCGAATTGCGCGACCTGCCGCGGCACGAGCCGGTGGTCGGCGACCGCCTGGTCTGCCTCAGGAACAACCCCAAAAAGCGCCTGCTCAACGGCCAGATCTGGAACGTCTCCGAGGCCAAGAAGCGCTCCGGCGCCCGCTATTCGCTGACCCTCGAGCCCGAGGAGGAAACCACCGCCTCCGGCCGCAAGGCGCCGGTGCACGTCGTCACCCACATGGCATTCTTTTCCGGTGAGGAGGACCAGCTCGGCTGGCCCGAGCGCCGCCGCTTCGACGAATTTACCTTCGGCTACTGCCTCACCGTGCACAAGGCGCAGGGGTCGCAATGGGACAAGGTCTATCTGTTCGACGAAAGCTTCGTCTTCCGCGACGACCGCCGCCGCTGGCTCTATACCGGCGTCACCCGCGCCAGCGAGCGGATCACCGTGGTGATCTAGGGTGGCGCCGGCGGCTATGCTGCGTCCTTGGCCAGCGGGAACGTCAGCTCGAAGCGCGTGCCGCCGCCGGGGGCGGGCTCGAAGCGCGACTGCCCGCCCAATTGCTCGGTCAGCGCCCGGATCAGCCGCTGCCCGATGCCCTTGGCCGGCGTCGCCGGATCGAAGCCAACGCCGTCGTCCTCGACCACCAGCCGGCCGCGCCCGTCATCGCCGCGCGCCAGCTGCACCGTGATGGTGCCCTCCCGCCCGTCGGGGAAAGCGTGCTTGAAGGCGTTGGCCACCACCTCGTTGAGGATCAGCCCGAGCGGCGTCGCCGCGTCCTTGTCGACGCTCACCGCGTCGAGCTGCTCGACCACGCGCACCTTGGGGTCGCCGCCGGCGCGGATGTTTTCGACCAGCGTCTCGATGTAGGGCTTGGCCAGCACCGTCGAAAAGCTGTTGGAGCGGTAGATGTGCTCGTGCACTGCCGACATCGCGGCGATGCGCTGGCCCATATTGGTCTTGATCTCGCGGGCGATCGGCTGCATCTGCAGCAGCGAGGCCACTGACTGCAGATTGTTCTTCACCCGGTGGTGGATCTCGCGGAACAGCACGTCGTTGTGCGCCAGCGCCGCCGCCAGGCGCTGGTTGGTGCGCTCGCTGCTGTCGAGGATGCGCGCGATCACCAGCGCGAACACCAGCAGCATCAGCGCGATCGGCACCAGCAGCCACAACACGATGATAATGCTGTTCCACAGCGCCGCCACCACCGTGTCCTGCGAGATGCTGGCGAACACCACCAGCCCGAGTTCGCGGATGTGGCGGTAGCCGACGATGCGGGTCACCCCGTCTACCGGCGACTTCACGGTGTAGCTGCCGCTCGGGGTGCTCGACACCGTGGGCCAGAACGGCGAAGTCTTGGACACGTCCTGCGGCCCGGCCAATACCGGATAGCGGCTCACCAGCTTGCCGTCGTCGCGGTTGACCGCCAGCGCCGAGCTCTTGCCCAGGTTCTGCGGCGCCCAGAACTGCTCCAGCAGCACCGCGGGAAACGCCAGCAGCGCCGCGCCCTCGAAGCTGCTGCCGCTGAGCCGTTGCGCGATCAGGATGTAGCGCGGGTCGCTGCCGGCGGGCACGATGGTCCAGTTCTCCCCCTGTCTCAGTTCGGCGAAATATGCCTCGTCGGCAATCGAGTCCGGCAGGCCGTCGGCATCGCCGCGCACCGCCCCGTCGGGGCCATAGAGCGCCAGATGCGTGTTGGAGGGCAGCCGGTCGAGCGCCACGGCGATCTTCGGGCGGTTGGCCGCATCGAACGCGTCGGTGCCGAGGTCGGCGATGAAGCGCAGCGCCGTGAGGCTGGCGCTCATCGACCATTGCAGCTGGTCGGCGACGATGTCGGCGGCCGCCTGCGCCTTGGCCTTGGCGCCAGTGATCGTGGTGCCGTAGCCCTGCCAGCACAGGAAGGCGAAGACTGCAAAGATCACGAAGACCAGGGCGCCCGCGAGCCCCAGCACCACTGCGCTGGCGCGCCAGCGGCGTTTCACCGGCGCGTCGGCTCCCGGCGCGACGCGGCTGGCGTTGTCGGCAAGGTCAGCCACGCCTCGCTCCCGTCATGGCGCCTCGGCGTCCGGCGCGGCCATGGCCGCGACCATCGCCAGCAGCGCCGGCTCCTGGTAGGGCTTGCTGACGAAGCGGGCGCCGCTCGGAAGCTGCCCCGGCCGCACCCCGATCTTGCCGGAAATCACGATCAGCCTTACCGGCGGCCAGCGGTCGCGCACGTGGTGGGCCAGCGCGATGCCATCCATTCCGCCCGGCATGTCGACATCGGTGAGCAGCAGCCGGATCTGCGGATCGGCCTCGAGCCGGCGGATGGCCTCGGTGGCATTGCCGGCTTCCACCACCTCGTAGCCCGCTTCCTCGACGGCTGTCGCCAGCCCCAGCCGGATCAGCGGTTCGTCCTCGACGATCAAGACTCTCATTACGTAGAAACCCCCAAATCCAGCCCGCAACGCCTGGGCCGCGGCTTGGTTCCGCCCGGCGGGCCGATTTTTCGGACAGCTCTCCGGCCGCAGCCCTAAGTCCCGGATTTCGTGAGGCTTGCGTGGTTCACAAAGCCGTCGGCATCCTATAGGGTCCCGCGACTTTCGAACGCATCCTATATATGCAATGCGCCGGCTCCGGCCGGCGGCAGGAAACACTGTTCATCCGGCGCCTGCCGGACCTTACGGAGAGCCTATGGCAAAAGAAGACGTCCTCGAATTTCCCGGTGTCGTGACCGAATTGCTGCCCAACGCCACTTTCCGCGTGAAGCTCGAAAACGACCACGAGATCATCGCCCACACCGCGGGCAAGCTGCGCAAGAACCGCATCCGCGTGCTCGCCGGCGACAAGGTGCTGTGCGAAATGACGCCCTACGATCTGACCAAGGGCCGCCTGGTCTACCGCTTCCGCTGAGCCCCGGGCATCGCGCCCGGCCGGCGGTGCGCCACGCCGCCCTTACCTCGTTCGCCTGCACGCGCTAGAACCCCCGGGCCTCACCTCGGGAGATTCGCGCCATGGACTATCGCCTGCTCGGCCGTTCCGGCCTCAAGGTTTCCGCCCTGTCGATCGGCACCGCCACCTTCGGCGGCGACGGGCTGTGGGGCGCCACCGACGTCAGTGACGCGCAGCGCCAGATCGACCTCTGCCTCGATCATGGCGTCAACCTCGTCGACACCGCCAACGTCTATGCCGACAGCAAGTCCGAAAGCATCCTCGGGGAAGCGCTGAGCGACGGCCGCCGCGACCGCGTGCTGCTCGCCACCAAGGTGCGCTTCGCGCGCGGCCCCGGCCCCAACGATCGCGGCCTCAGCCGCTGGCACATCATCCGCGAATGCGAGAATTCGCTGCGCCGCATGAAGACCGACGTGATCGATCTCTACCAGGTGCACGAATGGGACGGCGAGACGCCGCTCGAGGAGACCATGGAGGCGCTCGATACCCTGATCAAGCAGGGCAAGGTCCGCTATGTCGGCTGCTCCAATTATTCGGCCTGGCATCTGATGAAGGCCCTCGCCATCGCCGACCGCGCCCATTGGCAGCGCTTCGTCAGCCAGCAGATTCACTACACCCTGCAGGCGCGCGAGGCCGAATACGAGCTGGTGCCGCTCGGGCTCGACCAGGGAGTGTCGGTGCTCATCTGGTCGCCGCTCGGCGGCGGCTGGCTGTCGGGCAAGTACACCCGCAATTCGCAGCCCGAATCCGGCCGCCAGGTCAGCGGCTTCCGCGAGCCGCCGATCACCGATTGGGACAAGCTGTGGGACATCGTCGATGTGATCAACGACGTCGCCGCGGCGCATGGCGTGTCCGGGGCGCAGGTGTCGCTCGCCTGGCTGCTGCAGCGCCCGCTGGTCGCTTCGGTGATCATCGGCGGCCGCCGCATCGAGCAGTTCGAGGACAACCTCAAGGCCGCGCATCTGCAGCTCACCGCCGAGGAGGTGGCGCGCCTCGACAAGGTCAGCCAGCCGCCGCTGATCTACCCGTACTGGCACCAGAGCTTCACCGCCACCGACCGGCTCGGCGCCGCCGATCTGGCGCTGCACCGGCCCTATCTCGAAGGGTAGGCGCAACACGCGGCGCGTTGACAAAGCTTAGAACAATTATAAACTAGACCGTGCTCGTCAACAAAAAGCACGTTGCTTTTCAATGACTTGAGCGGAGACCATTGCCATGCGGCTCACCCGCCAGTCCAACTACGCCATCCGCACGCTCGTCTATTGCGCCGTGAATGCGCCGAACCTCAGCCGCATCGCCGACATCGCTCACGCCCATTCGATCTCCGAGCTGTTCCTGTTCAAGCTGATCAAGCCGCTGGTCGACGCCGGGCTGCTCGACACCGTACGCGGCCGCAAGGGCGGTATCCGGCTGGGCCGGCCCGCCGCCGACATCACGCTGCTCGACGTCGTCAAGCTGACCGAGGAGAGCTTCGCCATGGCCGAGTGCTTCGACGGCGGCGGCGACGTGCTCTGTCCGCTGGCCGACGCCTGCGATCTGAGCGGCGCCTTGCGCGAGGCGCTGGGGGCCTTCTTCGACGTGCTCGACGGCTATACCATCGCCGACCTCGCCGGCAAGAAGCGCTCGCTGCGCGAACGCCTCGGCATTGCCGATGCGGCGCCGCCGCCGGTCAACTGAGCGGAAATCGTCCGCTGCGGCGGAACCGATCGATAGAACGCTGCTTTAAGCCTGGGTTAAGCCTGCGGAGTATTCGTGTCCGACAAGCAGCGTGACATCGCCGGCGCGCTGGCGGCAATCGCCCTCGGCCTGGTCGGCTTCTTCGTTCTCGTCGGCTGGACCACCCTCATCCCCACCAATATCGGCTGGCTCGATTTCGCCGATCGCGCCATGCACACGCTGGGCTGGATGTTCTTCCGCCAGGCGCCATGGGGCGTGCCGCCCGGCCTCAACCCGCGGCTCGGCCTCGAGCTCGCCAATTCCATCGGCCTCGTCGACGGGTTGCCGCTGCTGGCGCTGCCGGCCAAGCTGCTGTCGCCCTGGCTGCCGCATCCGGTGCAGTATTGGGGCGTCTGGCTGCTCTGCTGCTTCGCGCTGCAGGCGCTGTTCGCCTGGCTCATCGCGCGCGAGCTCGGCGCCGGCCGCATCCTCGCCCTCATCGCCGCCGGCTTCGCGCTGATCACCCCGGCCTACATGTTCCGCGTCGAGATGCACCTGGCGCTGTCGAGCCACTGGACCATCCTCGCCGCGCTTTGGCTCTCGGTGCGCCGCGACGCGCCGCCGCGCTGGGCCTGGCCGCTGCTCGTGGCGCTGACCGCCGGCATCCACGCCTATCTGCTGGCCATGGTGATGGCGCTGTGGCTCGCCGCCTGCGCCGAGCGCCTGCTCGGCCAGCGCATGCGCTGGCGCGATGCCGCGCTGGAGCTGGCCGCGGGCCTCGCGGCGGCGCTGCTGATCCTGTGGGCGGCCGGCTTTTTCGTCAGCGGCACCACCGGCACCTATGGCTACGGCGCCTACAAGCTCAACCTGTTGTGGCCGCTGCTCACCTACAAGGGCTGGTCGCAGATCGTGCCCGACCTGCCGCACACCCGCTACGACTACGAGGGGCTGAGCTTCCTTGGCATCGGCATCCTCGCGCTCCTCGCGCTGTCGATCGCCTCCGGCGCCATCCTGCGGCTGCGCGCCGCCGCCACCCGCCGCTGGGCGCCGCTGACCCTGACACTGCTGGCGCTGCTGCTCTTTGCCCTGTCCAAGGACGTGGCCTTCGCCGACCGCGAGCTGTTCGTCGTTCCGCTGCCCAGGCCGATCGACAGCCTGGCCTCGACCTTCCGCTCCACCGGGCGCTTCGTCTGGCCGCTGCTCTATCTGGTCACCATCGGCGCCGTGGTGCTCATCGGCACGCGGCTGCGCGCCGCCTTCGCCATTCCGCTGGCGCTCGCCGCCTTCGCCGCGCAGGCGGCCGATTCGGGCCCCGCGCTCCTGACCTTCTCCGAGCGGCTCGCGCCGGTCAGCGACCATTGGCAGAGCCCGCTGCAATCGCCCTTCTGGCAGCGCGCCGCCGCGGCTGGCTACAGCCGCATCCGCGTCATCCCGGTCGTCTCGAACCCCGGCACCGACTGGAAGGCGCTCGGCTATTTCGCCGCGACGCACGACATGGGCATCGATTCGGTCTATCTCGGCCGCGTCGACGCCAAAGATCTCGCCGCCCTGCGGGCGCGCGAGCGCAAGGTCCTCGAAACCGGCGATTTCGACCCCGGTACCCTCTACATTCTCGATCCCAGGAGCGCCCTCGCGGCACAGCAGCACGTCGCCCCCGGCGATCTCCTCGCGCGCATCGACGACCGCATCGTCTTCGCCAAGGGCGGCGCCCCCCTCGCTGACGGCCTTGCGCTAAGCCCGGTGTTCTGACGGCGGCGCGGCCATGGACAGCGCGGGCGGTTTGGGGCATGTCCGCGGCCTGACATGGCCGCCGCTCCGCTTCTCACGCTACAGAACATCCGCCTGACCCTCGGCTCGACGCTGCTGCTCGAGGATGCCGAGCTGTCGGTGCTGCCGGGCGACAAGCTGGCGCTGGTCGGGCGCAACGGTTCGGGCAAGTCGACGCTGCTGAAGATCGCCGCGGGCGAGATCGAGCCCGATGGCGGCCGCCGCTTCCTGCAGCCGGGCGCCACCATCCGCTATCTGCCGCAGGAGCCCGACCTCACCGGCTATGCCACGACGCTCGACTACGCTGCGGCGGGGCTCGAGGCTGGCAACGATCCGCATCGCGCCCGCTATCTGCTCGAGCATCTGGGACTCACCGGCAGCGAAGACCCCGCGCGCCTCTCGGGCGGCGAGGCCCGCCGCGCCGCGCTTGCCCGCGTGCTGGCGCCCGAGCCGGACATCGTGCTGCTCGACGAGCCCACCAACCATCTCGACCTGCCGGCCATCGAATGGCTCGAGGCCGAACTGGCCAATCTGCGCTCGGCGCTGGTCATCATCAGCCACGACCGCCGCTTCCTGAGCGACCTGACCCGCGCCACCATCTGGCTCGACCGCGGCGTCACCCGCCGTCTCAACAAGGGCTTTTCCGCCTTCGAGGACTGGCGCGACACCGTGCTCGAGGAGGAGGCGACCGCCCGCCACAAGCTCGACCGCCAGATCGTGCGCGAGGAGCATTGGCTGACCTACGGCGTCACCGCCCGCCGCAAGCGCAACGTCCGCCGCCTCGAGGGACTGCACACGCTGCGCCGCGAGCGCCGCGAGCTGAAGCGCCAGGTCGGCGCGGTGCGGCTGTCGGTGGCCGAGGCCGACATGTCCGGCAAGCTGGTGCTGGAGGCCGAGCGCATCTCCAAGAGGTTCGGCGAGCGGCCGATCGTCACCGATTTCTCGACCCGCATCCTGCGCGGCGACCGCGTCGGCGTCATCGGTGCCAACGGCGCCGGCAAGACCACGCTGCTGCGCCTGTTGACCGGCGAGCTCGCGCCCGACAGCGGCCGCGTCCGGCTCGGCGCCAATCTCGAGATCGCGACGCTCGACCAGCGCCGCCGCAGCCTCGACCCCTCGGCGACGCTGAAGGAGGCGCTGACCGCGGGCGGCTCGGACACGCTCATCATCAACGGCCAGCCCAAGCACGTCGTCGGCTACATGAAGGACTTCCTGTTCACCCCCGAGCAGGCCCGCACCGCCGTCGAAAAGCTCTCTGGCGGCGAGCGTGGCCGGCTCGCGTTGGCGCGCGCCTTGGCGCTGCCCTCCAACCTGCTGGTGCTCGACGAGCCGACCAACGACCTCGACCTCGAAACCCTCGATCTGCTGCAGGAGATGCTGGGCGACTATCCCGGCACCGTCATCGTCGTCAGCCACGACCGCGACTTCCTCGATCGCGTCGCGACCTCGGTGATCGTCGCCGAAGGCGAGGGCAAATGGACCGAATATGCCGGCGGCTATTCCGACATGGTGGCCCAGCGCGGCTTCGGCGTCACCAAGCCGGAGCTGGAAAAGGCGCCGAAGGCCGAGCGCGCCGCAACCGCCCCGGCGGCGCCGCCCCCGACTCGCGCCAAGCTGTCGTTCAAGCAGAAGCACGCGCTGGAGACGCTGCCCAAGGACATCGCCCGGCTCGCCGGCGAGATCGAACGCCTCCAGGCGCAACTTGCCGATCCCGGCTTCTACGGTCGCGACCCTAAGGACTTCGCCGCCGCCTCGGCAAAGCTCACCACCGCCGAAGCTGCCAAGGCCAAGGCGGAGGACGATTGGCTCGAGCTGGAAATGCTGCGCGAAGAGATCGAGGGCTGACGGCGCCGCGCTGGCTAGAACGGGATTTCCGGCAGCTGCAGGATTTGCAGCGTTTCGGCCGGTTCCCCCTTCAGGCGGCGGAGCAGCAATTCGCCCATCTGCCGGCCCGCGAGCGCGATGTCCTCGCTGATCGCATCCACCTTCGGCCGCACCAGCGAGAAGATGCCGCTCATCTGCTTGGTGACGATGTCGGCGTCGCGCCCCACCTGCAGGCCGCTGTCGACCATGCCGGCGATCACCGCCAGCGCCACGGCGTCGCCGGGCGACACATAGGCGTCCGGCGCGTCGCCCTGTGCGATCCGCGCCATCGTCAGCTTGCGGATTTCCTCGGCCGGATCGTCCAGCGTCACGCGCGTTTCGAGCTCGTAGCGCATCCCGGATTCTTCCGCCGCCTGCACCAGTCCGTCGTGCAGATGCCGGCCGAACATGAAGCGCGGATTGGCGGAGATCATCGCCACGTGCTTGCGTCCCTTGGCGGCCAGCCGCTTCACCGCCTCGTAGGCGAAGGTGAAATTGTCGTAGTCGACGAAGGCGTGCCCGCCGATCTCGGTACGGCCGTGGGTGACGAAGGGGAAATTGCTTTCGAGCAGCAGCTTCACCCGCGCATCGTCCGGCTCGGTGCGCGAAAAGATCACCCCGTCCGCCATGCGGTTGCGCAGTACGTAGTTGATCGGATCGAGCGGCGAGCCGCCCCGCGCGGTCGGGGTGATCACCAGGTGGTAGGGCGTACCGCGGAAGGCAGAGCTCAGCCCGCTCACCATCGACTGCCCGAAATTGAGGATTTCGTCGTGCGGATCGAGGATCAGGCTCACCACATGCGTGCGCCCGGTCTTGAGCCTGAGCGCCGTACGGTCGGGCACGTAGCCGATCTCGGCCGCGATCCTCTGCACCCGGCTGCGGGTCTCCTCGCTGAGCTCCGGGGCGTTGTTGAGGGCACGCGAAATCGTCGTGATCGCGAGCCCGGTCATCTCGGCGATCGTGCGCAGGGTGGGCTTGTCCGAGCGCGGCGCGCCGCGCTTGGGCCGTGGTGCCGGCCGCGGGGCACGTTCGTCCAACCGTTCCTCCCTCTCAGCGCCCGGTCGCCCTCACGACCCTGCGCCGCCATCCTATATCGGCAGCCTGCAGCGCGTGGCACTGTTTCGTTCGCTTAGCTGACCAGATCGTGCAATCGTTTTCAAGACCGCGGGGTCGGTGCCGGCCGGCGCAAAATTTCTCGCAAGCGTGATTGCTTTAGACAAACGTCGCCTTGCTCTCGCCCACGAAACGGCTCATGAGTGGGCGTGGCGAAATTATTCGCCGTTGCAGCGGCTTGCGGATTCGGCATTGCGCCCTATCTCCAGGCCAGGTGTTTGGCCAGCCCGCCAGGGCCCAGACCGGAAAGGGACGAAGGAATGATCCGACTCGATCGCATCGCTGCCCATGCCGGGATTCAAGCCAAACGCGTACACACCTCCGTAGGGTGTTTCCGAAACTGGCGAATGTGACCCCTGGGGTCGTCTGACCCGTCACTCTCGCGTCTCACAGTTCCACTAACACCCCGGTCGCCGGCATCCGGCGCCGAAGGAGGCATGTTCCATGCAGCACCAGACTTTTCCCCGGCCACCTTCCTCCAAGCCGATCGCCATCGAGGTCGACGGCGAGCCGCTGGGCGTCGTCGTTCCGGCGGACGAGGGCTATCGCTTCCTCGCCGTCCGGCTCAATGCCTTCGCCGTCGATGGCAAGATCTTCACTACGGTCGAAGCGGCGCGCGATGCCGTCAGCGCCGTCGTGCACACCGGCGCGGACGACTGAGCGTCTGCGCCGGCGCCGCGTCGCCGGTCAGGAGCCGACGAACGGCCGCGGCGGCCCGACCGAATCGCGTTTGACCAGCGGACATTCGAGCTTGGTGATCGGATGCCGCTTCTGCCGCGGGTCGAACGGCTCGCTCAGCCGCTCGATCGCCCATTGCCCCATCGCCCGGTGCGGCAGGATCGAGGTGGTGAGCCGCGGGTGCAAATGGCGCGAGATCTCCTCGTCGTCATAGCCCACCACCGAGATGTCCTCGGGGATCGACAGCCCAGCTTCCTTCAGCGCCTCGAAGCAGCCGATCGCGGTGCGGTCGTTCTGGCAGAAGATCGCCGTCGGCCGGTCGCGCAATTGCAGCAGCTTGCGCGTGCCGTGATAGCCGGCGCTCGCCGACCAGTCGCCCTCGACCACGAGGCTCGGATCGAACGGGATGTCGGCCGTCGCCAGCGCCCGCCGATAGCCCTCGAGCCGGTCCTGCGCCGCCTCCATCCATGATTCGCCCAGGATCGTGCCGATGCGCCGGTGCCCCATCTCGATCAGGTGGCGGGTGGCGCTCTGCCCGCCGGCGATCTCCCCCGGCACCACCGAGGGGAAGGCGTGGTCGGCGGTGTAGCAGTTGAGCAGGATCACCGGCACGTCGAGCTCCTTGAGCACCGGCGGCGCCACGATCTCGCGCGTGAAGATGGTCATGTAGATGAAGGCCGACACGCCCTGCGCCAGGAGCGCGGCGATGGTGCGCGGCTCCATCACCGGGTCCGACATCGTCTGCGCCACCAGGATGATGTTGCCGGCGCCCCACGCCGCCTGCCGCGCGCCCTCGATCGCCACCACCGCTTCCGGGCTCGTCGCCAGCTGGTCGACAGCAAAGCCGATCAGCCCGTCGGTGCGCACCACCGGGGGCGCCGGCTGCAGGTCGGCGAAGCTGGCGGCGGCGTAGCCCAGAGCGCGCGCCGCCTCGATCACCCGCTCGCGCGTCTGCTGCGAAATCCTGATGCCCGCGGTGCGGTTGAGCACGAATGACACCGTCGCCTGCGAGCAGCCGGCCTCGCGCGCGATGTCGATCATCGTCACCCGGCGCGCCCCGGTGCGGCGCGGCCGACGCACGGTCGTCGTAGCGGCCGCGCCCTTGCCCTCGGCATCCATTGTCGATCGCCCCCTGTCCCCGCCCCGCATAGTCTCTCCTGGCCGCCCGGCGCAACCCGGCGCATCGGCGCGAGCGACTAATATTTATTATCAATCATCACACCGAAAAGCCGCGTCCCGCAAGGGGTTTGCCTGAAAACGGCTCCAAAACACCCCTAGTGACAACGAAATCACCACGCTGCCCGCACAAGCCGGCTTGACCTCGATATTAGTAATAAGCATAACTTGTGGCGGCGACGGTCACATGTCGCCACGCCGACCGGGGCGAACGCTCCGGGACGCGGTCCGGAGAAAAATCATACTTTTCACTGGACAGCGTCGAAAAGTATGATTTTCTTGTGCGGTGCCTCGACCCGGGGCCGAGCCGGCAAAGACCGGCACAGGCCCGAGCCGACCGACGCACAGGAACCCTGCTGCGGCAGGGACATGGGAGGAATATCGATGAAAGTCTTGGCTTCGGCCGCCGCGATCGCGGTGGCTGCACTCATGGTCTCGGGCGCCGCGTTCGCTCAGGACAAACCCACTCTGGCCTTCGTTGCCAACGGTGCGTCCGACTTCTGGAAGGCCGCCGAGGCCGGCATGAAGAAGGCGCAGGCCGAGCTGCCCGACTACACGCTGGAGTTCAAATATCCGGACCAGTCGTCGGTCGCCAACCAGCAGGCGCTGATGGACAATCTGGCCACCGCCGGCGTCAAGGCCATCATGGTCTCCGCCGTCGATCCCAAGGCCACCGATGTGCTCGACAAGATCGCCGGTGAAACGGCGCTCTTCACCACCGATTCCGACGCGCCCAATTCCAAGCGCATCGCCTATATCGGCTCGTCCAACGTCGATGCCGGCAAGCAGGCGGCGGAGATCGCCAAGAAGGCGATGCCCAACGGCGCCAAATGCATGGGCTTCGTCGGCCTGCTCGATGCCGCCAACTACAAGGAGCGCGCGCAGGGCTTCGTCGAAGGCCTCAAGGGCACCAACATCACGCTCGTCGACACCAAGGGCGACGGCATCGACCAGACCCGGGCCAAGGCCAACGTCTCCGACGTCCTGGCGGCGAACCCCGACATCAACTGCATGGTCGGCTTCTACTCCTACAACACGCCGCGTATCTACGAGGCGCTCAAGGATGCCGGCAAGCTGGGCCAGATCACCGTCGTCGGCTTCGACGACGATCCGATCACCCTGGGCGGCATCAAGGAAGGCAACATTGCCGGCACCGTGGTGCAGCAGCCCTTCGAGTGGGCCTATCAGGGCTTCAAGCTGATGGCCGCCTACCTCAAGGGCGACAAGTCGGGCATCCCGGCCAACGGCCAGCTCATCGTGCCGACCAAGATCCTGTACGCGGCGGACATCGATGCCTACGCCGCCAATCTCAAGGCGATGTCGGGCAAGTAAGTGCGGAGGTCCGGCCGCCCAGCAGCGGCCGGACCCGGTCTTCCCGGCGGGCGGCAGGCACCCCGTGCTTGTCGCCCGCATCCCTTGGGCCTAACCTTGAGCTGAGATGACCAGCGCTGCTGCCGCTTCCGCGCCGGCTCCGGCCGAGCCGTTCCTCGTCCTTTCGGGCATCCGCAAGGCCTATCCCGGCGTTCTCGCGCTGCAGGGCTTTTCGATGAGCGTGGCACCCGGCGAGGTCATCGGCCTCGTCGGCGAGAACGGCGCCGGCAAATCCACTCTGATGAAGATCCTGGGCGGCGTCATCGCCCCCGATGCCGGCACCATCACCATCGATGGCGTCGAGGAAAGCGCGCTGAGCGTCGCCGCGTCGATGCGCGCCGGCATCGCCTTCGTGCACCAGGAGCTCAACCTCTTCGACAATCTCGACGTTGCCGCCAACGTCTATATCGGCCGCGAGCCGCGCACCGGCGGGCTGCTCAACATCGTCGACACCGCCAAGCAGCGCCAGATGGTGGCGCCGTTCCTGAAGCGCCTCGGCGCCAGCTTCGGCCCGGCGACGCCCGTCAGCCGGCTGTCGCTCGCCCAGCAGCAGATGGTCGAGATCGCCAAGGCGCTGTCGATGCATGCGCGCCTCGTCATCCTCGACGAGCCCACCTCCAGCCTGCCGCTCAGCGAGACCGCCAAGCTGCTCGACGTCATCGCCGCCCTGAAGCGCGACGGCATCAGCGTCATCTTCATTTCGCACCGCCTGCACGAGATCAAGGCCGCCGCCGACCGCGTCATCGTCCTGCGCGACGGCAAGCTCGCCGGCACGCTCGACAAGGCCGAGATCGAGCACGACCGCATGGTCAAGCTGATGATCGGCCGCGACCTCAAGGCCCACGTCTCGGCGCCGGCGCAGCCGCCGGGCAAGGTGGCCATGCGTGTCTCCGGCGTGCGCACCGCCACCTATCCGGGCCAGACCGTCGACCTCGAGCTGAGGAGCGGCGAAATCCTCGGCATCGCCGGCCTCGTCGGCTCCGGGCGCACCGAGCTCGCCCGCGCCATGTTCGGCATCGATCCGATCTTCGGCGGCAGCTTCGAGCTGGACGGTGCGCCGTTCCAGCCGAGCCACGCTTCGCGGGCGGTCGAGCGCGGCCTCTTCCTCGTGCCCGAGGACCGCAAGCTCGCCGGCCTGCTGCTCGACCTGCCGATCACCCAGAACATCTCGCTGCCCGACCTGCCCACCCATGCGCGCAATTTCATGGTCAGCACCGCGAGCGAGACCAGGACGGCCGAAACGCAGCGGCGCAACCTCGGCATCAAGGCGCCGCAGGTCAGCACCAAGGCCGCCAATCTGTCGGGCGGCAACCAGCAGAAGGTGGTGTTGGGCAAGTGGCTGGCCATGTCGCCCAAGGTGATGATCTTCGACGAGCCGACGCGCGGCATCGACGTCGGCGCCAAGGCCGAAATCTACAGGCTCATGCGCGGCCTCGCCGACGCCGGCGTCGCCGTGATGATGATCTCGTCCGACATGGAGGAGGTGATCGGCGTTTCCGATCGCATCGCCGTCATGCACGAGGGCCGCATATCGGGGACGCTGGATCGCGACCGCTTCAGCGAGGAAAACGTGCTGCAGCTCGCGGTGGGCAAGCCGTTGCAACAGGAGGAGACGGCGGCATGAACAAGAAGGACCTCGGTCTTCTCATTCTCATCATCGTGGTGGGCGCCGTGGTGGCGCTGATCAACCCGCGCTTCCTGCTGCCGATCAACATCGCCAACACCGCCAACCTCGTCGGCATGTTCGGCATCTCGGCGCTCGGCCAGGCCTTCGTCATCATCACCGCCGGCATCGAATTGTCGGTCGGCTCGATGATCGCCCTGGTCGGCGTGCTGTTCGTCGATTTCATCGCCAACCAGGGCATCCCCTGGCCGGTCGCGGTGGTGCTGATGCTGCTGCTCGGCGTCGCCATCGGGCTGTTCCATGGCCTCCTGATCACCAGGCTCCACATGCAGCCGTTCATCGTCACGCTGTGTGGACTGCTGTTCTATCGCGGCATCGCGCGCTTCTATACGCAGGATTCGACCGCCGGCTTCGCCTTCGGCCAGAGCTTCCCCGACCTCGAATTCATCACCGCCGGACGCAGCTGGGGCATCCCCAATTCGTTCATCGCCATGCTCATCCTGGCCATCATCATGTGGTTCGTGCTGCACCGCTCGGTGTTCGGCCGCTACCTCTATGCGGTGGGCAAGAACGAAGAGGCAGCCCGCTATTCCGGCATCAAGACCGGCATGGTGATCGTCGCCGCCTATGTCATCTGCCAGGTGCTGACGGTGATTTCGGCGCTGTATTTCGCCATGTACACGCGCTCCATCTCGCCCGGCTCGCACGGCAATTTCTACGAGCTCTACGCCATCGCCGCCGCCGTGCTCGGCGGTTTCTCGCTGCGCGGCGGCGAGGGCTCGATCATCGGCGCGCTGCTCGGCGTGGTGCTGTTGCAGGAGCTGCAGAACCTGGTCAATTTGCTCGGCATCCCCTCGTCACTCAACTTCGCGGTGATGGGCGGCGTCATCCTCATCGGCGTCTTGATCGATCAGCAGTTCGACGCCTATCGCGAGCGCCGCCGCATCGCCGATGCCGCCCGCCAGCAGCCGGCGCAGCCGCAAGGCACTCCGGCCGAATAGGCAACGAAAAACCCCCGCCATCGCTGGCGGGGGTTTGTCATGGACCCGGAGCGGATCAGCCGGCCGAGGACGACGAGGCCGGCGCCATCGGCGTCGCTTCGCTCGATGAGGCGGGGGCCATCGGGGTGGCTTCGCTCGACGACGCGGGAGCCATCGGCGTGGCTTCCGACGACGAGGCCGGCGCCATCGGCGTGGCTTCAGACGAGGACGCGGCTTCGCTCGACGAAACCGGGGCGGCTTCCGACGAAGACACCGGGGCCGCTTCCGAGGACGAGGCCGGCGCCGCTTCCGACGAGCTGACCACGGCCGAGCTCGACGCGGTGTTCACCGTGGTGGTGTTGCCGCCGCGGTTGAAGATCCAGATGAGGCCGATGATCACGATCACGGCGACGATGATGATAATCCAGGTGTTGCGGTTCATGGGGTTGACCCTTGGTTGGTGGAGGAGGTTTCGGGAAGATTGCTGTAGATCATGCCTGACGCTTGGCCGCTTCCCTGCTCAACAGCCAGTGTTCTCATCCGTCATTGGCGGCGTTCAGTTCCGCCGGCTCTTTGCCATCGTCTTCAGAGGTGTCGCCGCGTAGCGCACTTTCCACCGCCTCGGCAAGGGCCACCACGTCGATGGTGCCCTTGATCGGGTAGGCCGTCAGCCGGTGCGGATCGTCGGGCGGCCGCCCGCCCTGACCCTGCCGGTCGAGTT
This sequence comes from Devosia sp. 67-54, assembly GCF_001899075.1. Classification (GTDB taxonomy): domain Bacteria; phylum Pseudomonadota; class Alphaproteobacteria; order Rhizobiales; family Devosiaceae; genus Devosia_A. Next base: position 702,101 of record NZ_MKVA01000011.1, read on the forward strand.
CGCCGACCAGCGCGTCGACCACCATACGTTCGGAAATCTCAGCCATTGCCTTGCACCTGGACACCGCCCTTGTCGACGGTGATGGACAGCGCCGGCTTGTGGGTTTCCTGGTAGATCAGATAGCCGGCAAGCACGACCACCGCCACGACCAGCACGCCGATCACGGCGAACATTGCACTTCGGCTCATCACCCGGTTCCCTCGAGCGGACGCATTTCCGGCACAAAACGCCGCGGCGCAGCAAAAGGTTCACGCCGGCCCGGAAATCCCGAGCGCCGCGAGAAACGCCGCGGTGGCCTCGGCCAGCGAACCGGAATTGTCGATGCGGATGGCGCCGGGCAGCGGCGTTGCCACCTCGCGGGCGAGCCGGCGCCCGATCTCCTCGGCGGTTTCCCGCCCGCGGCCGGCCAGCCGCGCGGCGCGCACCTCCGGCGCCGCCTCGATCAGCAGCACCCGCAGCTCGGCAAAACGCCGCCCCGCCTCGGCGACCATGGCGCGCGAGCCATTGACCACCACAATCCGGCCGTCGCGCAGATCGGTCAGCAGCGTCGCCGGCAGCCCGTAGCTCAGCCCATGCGCCTGCCAGTCGAGGGCGAAAGCGCCGGCGGCGCGCATCCGGGCGAACTGCTCCACGCTCACGGACTCGTGATCCTCCAGCGCCGCCACCGCGCTGCGGGTGATGATCCGGCGCGGAAACACCACCCTCGGATTGCCCCGCAGCGCCGCCTTCGCCGCCGCGATCAGCGTATCCTTGCCGGCGCCCGACGGCCCGACCACCAGCACGAGGCAGCCGGCCATCAGCTCACCCGCCGCCCCTGCCGCCACACGCCGCGGATCACCGGCATGTCGCCATGCAGGCGCACCCGCACCAGATCGGCGCGCTTGCCGCTGGCGATCTCGCCGCGATCGGCCAGATGCGCCGCCCGCGCCGGCGTCGCCGTCACCATGCCGATGGCCCGCGGCAGGCCGACGCCCTCGACCACCTGCGGCAGCATGAACGCCGCCTGGATCAGCGCTCCCGGCACGTAGTCCGAGCTCAGCACGTCGAGGCAGCCCTCGCGCGCCAGATCCGTGGCGGCGATGTTGCCCGAATGCGAGCCGCCGCGCACCACGTTGGGCGCCCCCATCAGCACCGCGAGCCCCGCCGCATGCGACTGCTCCGCCGCCACCATGGTGGTGGGAAATTCCGCGATGCTCACCCCGTCGCGCACCGATTCCGCCACGTGCTCGGGCGTCGCATCGTCATGGCTCGCAAAGGCGATGCCCGCCGCCAGCCCGCGCTTCAGGATCGCGGCGCGGCTGGCGGCGGCATAGCGCTGCTGCCGCTCGCGCCGGGCTGCGATGAAGGCGTCGATCTCGGCGTCCGAAAAGCGCATGCGTTCCTTGTAGAACGCCACGAACTTGCCCATCGTCTGGTACTGCCGCTGCCCCGGCGTGTGGTCCATCACCGAGGCGAGCCTGACCAGCGGCAGATCGCAGAAGCGCTCGAAATCGTCGACCACGTCGGGCGTCGGCAATTCGCAGCGCAGATGCACCAGATGGTCGGCCCTGAGCCGGCCGTCGGCGACCCCGGCGGTGATCGCCTCGATCAGCACCTCGATATGGTCGCCCATGCCGCCTTCGGACTGTTCCGGCTCCGAGCCGATGCGCACCGCGTCGAACACCGTGGTGATGCCCGATCCGGCGATCTGCACGTCGTGCGCCATCAGCGCCCCGAGCGGGTTCCAGTAAACCCCCGGCCGCGGCCGGTAATGCGCCTCGAGCTGGTCGGTGTGCAGCTCGATCAGGCCGGGGATCAGATAGTCGCCCTCGCAATCCTCGCCGACGCTGCCGCCCGCATCCACCGCCGCGATCGTTCCGTCCACGATCCTGATGCTGCCGTCGACGATCTCGTCGCCCAGCACGATCCTGGCATTGGTGAATGCGCTCTCCGTCACGCGGCACCTCCCGAAAGTTCGAAATCCTCCAGACGCTCGAACGGCGCCCCCGCTTGCGCCTCGCGGAAAAGCACCAGCCGGTCAAGCCGGATCGGCGCGGCCAGCGCCGCGGCGAACCACGCCTCGGCCGCGCTGCGGACGGCCGCCTGCCGCGGCGCCGGCAGCCGGTCGGTCAGCGTCATGTGGAACTGGAACTGCTCGAGCACATAGGGGTAGCCATAGACATCGACCAGCTCGGCCTGCCGCGTTGTCAGCGGCGCTGCGAGCCGCCGCGCCCGGTCTTCCGCCGTCAGCGGCGCCCGGAACGGCTCGAACGCCGTCACCACCGTGGCCGCGAAATCGGTGAGCGCCTGCGGCTGCGGCGCGGTGGTCAGCGCCAGGAACGCTCCGATCGGCCGCGGCGCGAGGGAATCCAGCATCACCGGCCGGTGGCGTGCCGCAAAGCTCGCCAGCGCCGCCGCCAGCCCGGCCCGATCGGTGCCGGCCCGCAACGCCATCGGCGCCTTGAGCGTCGCGTGAAAGCCGTAGCGCCGCGCCGACACCGTGGCTTCCTGCAGGTCCGGCCGGGCGAGCCACGCCGCCGCCGCCCGCTCCAGCGCCGAGCCGGCGGCCGGGGCGAAATAAACGGCGAAACGCTCGGTCATGCTGGGGATGCGGTCACGGTAGGCTCTGGCTAGAACCGGCAGTTGACGGCATTGTGGCTGCCATCGCAAGCCTTTGAGCCACCATGGACCGCGCCCTTCTCGAAGACCTGTTCCGCGCCGCCGTCGCCGCCGCCGATCCTGGCCGCGCCGTCGCCGCGCATCTGCCGCCCAAGCCGCGCGGCCGCACCGTCGTGGTCGGCGCCGGCAAGGCCTCGGCCCAGATGGCGGCCGCCTTCGAGCGCCATTGGGGCGAGCCGGTCGGCGGCCTCGTCGTTACCCGCTACGGCTATGGCGTGCCCACCAGCCGCATCGAGATCGTCGAGGCGTCGCACCCGGTGCCCGACGAGGCTGGCTATCTCGCCGCCCGCCGCATCATGTCGAGCGTGCACGGCCTCGGTCCCGACGATCTGGTGGTGGCGCTGATCTCGGGCGGCGGCTCGGCCCTGCTGCCCGCGCCCGGCGCCGGCATGAGCTTCGACGACGAGCAGGAGGTGACGCGCATCCTGCTCGCCTCCGGCCTGCCGATCTCGGTGATGAACCAGGTCCGCAACGAGCTCAGCGCCATCAAGGGCGGCCGCCTCGCTGCGCTGGCCGCGCCGGCCCGCGTCGCCACCCTCATCGTGTCCGACGTCGCCGGCGACGATCCGGCGCTGGTCGCCTCGGGGCCGACAGTGCCGATCGCCGGCTCGCGCGCCGAGGTCCGCCATCTGCTGGCATTGCACGGCGTCACCCTGCCGCCGGCCGCCACGGCGCTGCTCGCCTCCGCCGACAACCCGGCACCGCGTCCGGACGATCCGCGCTTTGCCAGCAACAGCGTCACCATCGTCGCCTCCTCGGCGCTGTCGCTCGAAGCCGCCGCGTCGCTCGGCCGGCAGCGCGGCCTCAACAGCCACATTCTCTCCGACGCCATCGAGGGCGAGGCGCGCGACGTGGCGCAGGTCCTCGCGGCGCTGAGCAAGGAGGTCGATCTGCGCGACCGTCCCTTCCGCCGTCCGGCGCTGCTGCTCTCGGGCGGCGAGACCACGGTCACGGTGCGCGGCAAGGGCAAAGGCGGCCGCAATTCCGAATTCCTCTTGTCCTTCGCGCTCGCCATCGAGGGCGTCGACGGCATCTCGGCGCTCGCCGCCGACACCGACGGCATCGACGGCTCCGAGGATAATGCCGGCGCCGTCGCCGACGGCACCACCTGCGCCCGCATGCGGCAGGCCGGCATCGACCCCCGCGCCGCGCTCGCCGGCAACGACGCCTACACCGCCTTCAAGGCCATCGACGCGCTGGTGGTCACCGGCCCCACCGGCACCAACGTCAACGACTTCCGCGCCATCCTGATCCGCTGATCACCAGCGGTTGGCCGAGCGAGCCTTCTCAGGCTCGATCGGCCAGAGCACAAGAAAAAACCAGGAGGGGACCATGCGAAGCATGATGGAGGGGGCCGCCTATCCACCTACCTCTGGGTTTGTAGCTTCGCCTTCGAGAAATTCGGCAAGAAGATCGTCAGCAGCCCCAGGAACGGCAGGTAGCTGGTGATCCGGAACACGAAGTCGATGCCCCTGACGTCGGCCAGCGCTCCCAGCGCCGCGGCGCCGATGCCGCCGGCCCCGAAGGCCAGCCCGAAGAAGATCCCGGCGATCATGCCGATGCGCCCCGGCATCAGCTCCTGCGCGAACACCACGATGGCCGAGAACGCCGACGAGAACACGATTCCAATGATTACCGCGAGGATTGCCGTCCAGGTGAGGTCGGCATAGGGCAGCGCCAGGGTGAACGGCAGTACCCCCAGCACCGACAGCCAGATCACGAATTTGGCGCCATAGCGGTCGCCGATCGGGCCGCCGAGGAAGGTGCCCACCGCCGAGGCGGCAAGGAACAGGAACAGCATCAACTGGCTCTGCTGCACCTCCATGCCGAATTTCTGGATCAGGTAGAAGGTGTAGTAATTGCTCACCGCCGCCATGTAGATGTTCTTGGTGAAGGTCAGCAGCGTCAGCACCACCAGCGCGATCATCGTGGTGCGCATGTCGAAGGGCAGGGCGGTGCTCGCCTTCGGCTTCAGCGCCTGCGCCCGCTGGTGGTTGGAATACCAGCGGCCGACCCAGCTCAGCACCAGCATGCCGCACAGCGCCGCCAGCGCGAACCACGCCACCGAGCTCTGCCCATGCGGCAGCACCACGAACGCCGCCAGCAGCGGCCCGATCGCCTGTCCTGCATTGCCGCCCACCTGGAAGGTCGATTGCGCAAAGCCGTAGCGCCCGCCCGCCGCCAGCCGCGCCACCCGCGAGCTTTCGGGATGGAACACCGCCGAGCCGAAGCCGATCAGCGCCGAACCGGCCAGCAGCAGCGGATAGCTCTGCGCAAAGCCGAGCACGATCAGCCCCACCAGCGTCGACGCCATGCCCGCCGCGATCGAATAGGGCAGCGGCCGCTTGTCGGTATAGATGCCGATGATCGGCTGCAGCAGCGACGCCGTGCACTGGAAGGTCAGCGTCAACAGGCCGAGCTGCACGAAGTCGAGCCCGTAATTCTCCTTGAGGATCGGGTAGATCGCCGTCAGCAGCGACTGCATGATGTCGTTGATGCCGTGGCAGAGCGCCACCGCGAAGATGATGGCGAAGGTGGTGCGCTGGGCTGGGGTGGCGTGGGGCAGGGCGGTGGTCGTCACGATCGAATCTCCTGCCGCCCTCCTACTCCTCTCCGTCCGTCTTGCCGAGGCCGGCAAGCCGCCGGATCGTCCACCCCCGGGGTGCATTGCCTTGGCGATCCGCCTCGGGCACCCTTGGGCAAAGGAGTCTCGCCATGTACGACACGCTCAACGGCTCGGCCCATCCGCTGGCCGCCAGGGAAGCCCAGATCATGGCCATCCCCGAGGACGAGCGGGTCTGGGTGCCGCAGGCCGAGGGCGTCTGGTTCCGCCCGCTGCTGCTCAACACCGTGCAGGGCCAGTGGTGCAATTTGCTGCGCGTCCGCCGCGCCGGCATCCTCAGCCGGCACCTGCATCCGGCGCCGGTGCACGGCTACGTCATCAGGGGCCGCTGGCACTATCTCGAGCACGACTGGGTGGCGGAGACCGGCTCTTACGTGTTCGAGCCGCCCGGCGAGATCCACACCCTCACCGTCCCCGACGATTGCGCCGAGATGATCACCTTCTTCAATATCTCCGGCTGCATGGTCTATCTCGACGAGCAGAACCGCCAGATCGGCTTCGAGGACGTCTTCACCAAGATCGACATGTGCCGCCGGCACTACGATTCCGTCGGCCTCGGCGCCGGCTATGTCGACCAGTTCGTGCGCTAGAGGAGCAGTCCAGTGCAGATCAGCTACAAGGATAAGACGGTGCTCGTCGTCGGCGGCACCTCGGGCATCGGCGCCGGTATCGTCGAGGCTTTCGCCCAGAGCGGCGCCAGAGTCATCGCCACCGGCGCCACCGAAGCCGAAGTGCGCGCCGCGCGCGGCGATGCGCTGTTCCATGTCCTCGACGTGCGCGACAATGCGGCGGTCAAGGCCTATGTCGCCGGGCTGGCGCGGCTCGACGTCGTGGTCAATTGCGCCGGCATCATCAAGCGTGCCGAAGAATACGATCCCGAAACGTTCGACCTGTTGCTCGACGTCAACCTGTCGGGCACCATGCGCGTCTGCGTCGCGGCCCGGCCGCTGCTCAAGGCCAGCGGCGGCACGATCCTCAACATCGGCTCGATCTTCAGCTTCCTCGGCGCGCCGCATGCGCCGGGCTACGCGGCGAGCAAGGGCGGCGTGGCGCAGCTCACGCGCTCGCTCGCCGGCAATTTCGCGGCCGACGGCATCCGCGTGAACGCCCTCGCCCCCGGCTGGATCGATGCCGGCATCGCCGTCGCCGCGCTCGGCAACCCCAACACCGCGGCGCGCATCAAGCCACGCATCCCGCTCGTCCGCTACGGCACGCCCGCGGACGTCGCCAACGCCGCGCTCTTCCTGTGTTCCCCCCATGCCGCCTACATCACCGGCGCCGTGCTGCCGGTCGACGGGGGATATCTTGCCGGCTGACGCCTCCGTTTCGATCCATTCCGAGGCGCATTTCGTCCACCGCATCGGCTGGCTGCGCGCCGCCGTGCTCGGCGCCAATGACGGCATCGTCTCGGTGGCGAGCGTGCTGGTCGGCGTCGCCGCCGCCGGCTCGCCGCACGGCACCGTGGTGCTCTCGGGCCTTGCGGCGCTGGTCGCCGGCGCCATGTCGATGGCGGCGGGCGAATATGTGTCGGTGAGCTCGCAATCCGACACCGAACGCGCCGATCTTGCCCGCGAGAAGTCCGAGATCGAGACGCATTGGGACGACGAGCTCGAAGAGCTGGCGATCATCTATCAGCGCCGCGGCCTCGACCCGCAGCTCGCCCACCAGGTGGCGCGGCAGCTCATGGACGCCGACGCGCTCGGCGCGCACGCCCGCGACGAGCTGGGGATCACCGAGACCACGGCGTCCAATCCGCTGCAGGCGGCGTGGACCTCGGCCATCACCTTCACCGCCGGCGCGGCGCTGCCGCTGCTCGCGGCCTGGCTCAGCGCCGGTACCGCCACGCTCTGGGCCGTCGCCATCGTCTCGCTGCTGGTGCTGCTCGTCCTCGGCGCCCTGGGCGCCCAGACCGGCGGCGCCCCGCTGTGGAAGGGCGCCCTGCGCGTCGCCTTCTGGGGCGTGCTGGCGATGCTCGCGACCTACGTCGTCGGCGCCCTGTTCGGCACCGTGGCGGGATAGCTCAGCGGCCCGCTTCGGTGAGCTGCGCCAAATCGTCGGCATCGAGCGCCAACCGCGCTCCGTCGGTCAGCGCCTTGAGCTGCTCCACCGACGTTGCCGAGGCGATGGCGGCGCCGACGCCCGGCTGCGCCGCGATCCAGGCGATGCTGACCGCCGCCGGCGTCGCGTTCCGCCGCTTGCTCACCGCGTCGAGGGCCTGCAGGATGCGTTCGCCCTTCGGGTTGAGGTATTTGTCGACCGCCGCCTTGCCGCGCGGACTCTTGTCGGCATCGGCGACGCTGCGGTACTTGCCGGCGAGAAAACCCCGCGCCAGGCTGAAATAGCCGATCCCCGACACCTGCTCGCGCACGCAGATGTCCTGCACCGCGCCTTCGAAGCTGTCCCGGTCGTAGAGGTTGAATTCGTTCTGCACCGTCTGGTAGCGCGCGAGCCCCTTGTCGGCGGAAATGCGCAGCGCCTCGCTCAGCAGCTTCCCGTCCTGGTTCGAGCTGCCGATCCAGCGCACCTTGCCCGCCTGCACCAGCCGGTCGAAGGCCCCCAGCGTTTCCTCCTGCGGCGTCGCCGGGTCCGGCCAATGGCTCTGGTAGAGGTCGATCACATCCGTCTGCAGCCGCCGCAGCGAATTCTCCACCTCCTCGATGATCCATTTGGCGCTGAGGTCGCGATGTCCCTGGCCCATGTCCGAGCCAACCTTGGTGAACACCAGCACCTTGTCGCGGTTGCCGCGCGCCTTCATCCAATTGCCCAGGATCGTCTCCGACTTGCCCTTGCCATAGGAATCCGAGGTGTCGACCGCGGCAAAGCCCGCATCGGCATAGGCGTCGAGCACGCGGAAAGCCGCGCTCTCCTCTAGCGTCCAGCCCAGCACGTTGCAGCCGAAGATCAGCGGTTCGATGGTGAGGTCGGTGCGGCCGAGGCGGCGGGCGGTCATGGCAATCTCCAGAAAAGGCGAGTTGGGTAGTCGAACAATTACCCTAGCCGCCCCGCGGTTGCCCGCACAGGGCGCTGCTCAATCTTTCGGTTCGATCAAATCCCAGAGATTGCCGAACGGGTCCTCGAACACGGCCACGGTGCCGTAGGCCTCGTGCCGCGGCGCCTCGCGGAACCGCACGCCATGGGCCATGAAGCGGGCATGATCGGCCGCGAAATCGTCGGTCTCCATGAAAAAGCCGACGCGCCCGCCGGCCTGCCGGCCGATCGCGGCCCGCTGCGCCTCGTCCACGGCGCGGGCGAGCAGCAACCGCCCGCCGGCCGGTCCGCTCACCACCACCCAGCGCTTCCCGCCGCCCATGTCGGCGTCGGCAAGGAGCGCAAGGCCCAGCGCATCGCGGTAGAACGCGATGGCGCGGTCGTAATCGTCCACCACCAATGTCGTCATCGCCACGCGCGCGGTCATGATCTGCCTTCGGTTCGTCGGTTGACCATTTGGTCAAACACACCAATCGTTTAGCCTCTTTCCGTCATGGCACCGGACGAAAACCGCGTTCAACTGCAAGGCACTAGACGAATATTCCCGTTGCGGTTCGCCTCGAAAACCGCTTTGTTGCGCCCCAGGCTCGGGGTGGAAAGTGCCCGGAGCGCAAATAATCTTCGGGAGACATCCATATGAAATCCGCGAAAATCCTGCTGACCGCCGCGGCACTTGCCGTCGTGCTGGGCGGCAGTGCCTATGCCAAGACGCTCGTTTATTGCTCGGAAGGCTCGCCGGCCAATTTCGACCCCGGCACCACCACCGGCGGCAACGATTTCGACGCGTCCTCGCGCACCATCTATTCGCGCCTCGTCGAGTTCAAGCACGGCTCCACCGAGGTCGAGCCCGGCCTCGCCGAGAGCTGGGACATTTCGCCCGACGGCCTCACCTACACCTTCCACCTGCGCAAGGGCGTGAAGTTCCAGAGCACCGATTACTTCACCCCCACCCGCGATCTCAACGCCGATGACGTGATCTTCTCGTTCATGCGCCAGCAGGACGACAAATCGCCCTGGTTCACCTATCTGCCGAACCTGAGCTACGACTACTATGTCGGCATGGACATGCCGAAATACACCAAGGAGTGGAAGAAGGTCGACGACAACACCGTGCAGCTGGTGCTCACCGAGCCGAACGCGCCGATGCTCGCCAACCTTGCGATGGACTTCGCCTCCATCGTCTCCAAGGAATATGCCGACAAGCTGCAGGCGTCCGGCAATCTCGCCGATTTCGCCTCCAAGCCCATCGGCACCGGCCCGTTCCAGTTCGTCGACTACCAGGTGGATTCCACCATCCGCTACGCGGCCAACCCCGACTACTACAAGGGCAAGGAAAAGATCGACAATCTGATCTTCTCCATCGTCAGCAACGCCACCACCCGCCTCGAAAAGATCCGCGCCGGCGAGTGCGACGTGATGGCCTATCCCAATCCGGCCGACGTGCCCTCGATCAAGGCCGACGCCAACCTCACCACCTATGAGCAGGCCGGCCTCAACATCGGCTATATGAGCTACAACACCACGCTGCCGCCGCTCGACAAGCCCGAGGTGCGTCACGCCCTCAACATGGCCATCGACCGCGACGCGCTGATCAAGGCGCTGTTCCAGGACGCCGGCGCCACGCCCGCCAACAATCTGATCCCGCCCACCATGTGGTCGTGGAACAAGGACGTGAAGTTCGACAAATACGACCCGGATGCAGCCAAGAAGGTGCTGGCCGCCGCCGGGCTGACCAAGATCGATCTGTGGGCCGCCGCCGAAATCTCGCGTCCCTACAATCCGAGCTTCCAGCGCGCCGCCGAGCTGATCCAGGCCGACTGGGCCAAGGTCGGCGTCACCGCCAACATCATCAGCGAGGAATGGACCAAATACCGCGCCGACGGCAAGAAGAAGGACCGTTCCGGCGCCTTCCAGATCGGCTGGTCGGGCGACAATGGCGACCCGGACAATTTCTTCGCCACCCTGTTCTCCTGCTCGGCCATCGGCGTGTCCAACTATTCGAGCTGGTGCGACAAGGACTTCGAGAACGACATCCAGAAGGCCAAGACCACCTCGGATATCGCCGAGCGCACCAAATACTACCAGGATGCGCAGGTGGTGTTCGCCAAGGAGGCTCCCGCCTTCCTGCTGGCGCACTCGCAGGTCTATGTGGTGACCGACAAGAAGGTCCAGGGCTTCGTCCAGGATCCGCTCGGCATGCACCGCTTCGACGGCGTCGACGTTACCGAATAAGCGTTGCGGGCGGCGCGGGGCGTGATGCCTCGCGCCGCCTGCTTTTTTCATGCTCCGCTATATCCTCAACAAGCTGGCGTTGATCGTGCCGACCTTGATCGGCATCACCATCTGCGCCTTCGGCTTCGTGCGCCTGCTGCCGGGCGATCCCATCCTCGCGCTCGCCGGCGAGCACGGCGTCACGCCCGAGCGCTATGAGCAGCTCAAGGTGCAGTTCGGCTTCGACCGCCCCATCTGGGAGCAGTACGGCCACTACATCTGGGACGCCCTGCACGGCGATTTCGGTGTCTCCATCTCCACCCACCGGCCGGTGGTCACCGAATTCCTGGCGCTGTTCCCGGCGACGGTCGAGCTGTCGCTGTGCGCCATCATCTTCGCCATCCTGCTCGGCATCCCTGCCGGCATCTTCGCCGCCACGCGCCGCGGCACGGTGGTCGATCAGGGGCTGATGGGCACCGCGCTGGTCGGCTATTCCATGCCGATCTTCTGGTGGGGCCTGCTGCTTATCATCTTCTTTTCCGGCTATCTGCACTGGACCCCGGTCTCGGGCCGCATCGACGTGCAGTATTTCTTCAAGCCGGTGACCGGCTTCATGCTCATCGACAGCCTGCTGTCGGGGCAGAAGGGGGCGTTCCACTCGGTGGTCATGCATCTGATCCTGCCCACCATCGTGCTCGGCACCATCCCGCTCGCCGTCATCGCCCGGCAGACGCGCTCGGCCATGCTCGAGGTGATGGGCGAGGATTATGTGCGCACCGCCCGCGCCAAGGGCCTCAAGGCCCGCCGCGTCATCGGCCTGCACGCTCTGCGCAACGCGCTGATCCCGGTGGTCACCACCATCGGCCTGCAGGTCGGGGTGCTGCTCGCCGGCGCCATCCTCACCGAATCGATCTTCGCCTGGCCCGGCATCGGCAAGTGGATGGTCGATTCCATCTACAAGCGCGACTACGTCGTGGTGCAGGCGGGGCTGCTGCTCATCGCCCTCATCGTCATGGGCGTGAACCTTCTGGTCGACGTGCTCTATGCCGTCGTCAACCCACGCATCCGGGTGCAGTAAGATGACCGACACCACCGAGATCGTGCCCGTCGTCAGCACCGGCCGTTTCGCCGGCCTGCGCGAGTTCTGGCATTATTTCTCGCAAAGCCGCGGCGCCGTGCTCGGCCTCGTCGTCTTCATCCTGCTGATCCTCGTGGCGCTGTTCGCGCCCTGGATCGCGCCGCACGATCCGACCGAGCAGTACAAGCAGTTCTTCCTCGCGCCCCCCGCCTGGGACCCCGGCGGCAATCCGCAGTTCCTGCTCGGCACCGATCCGGTCGGCCGCGACATCCTCTCCCGCCTCATCCACGGCGCGCGCTTCTCGCTGCTCATCGGCGCCATGGTGGTGGTGCTGTCGGTGGTCGGCGGCATCGTGCTGGGTCTCGTCGCCGGCTATTTCCGGGGCTGGGTCGACGTCGTCATCATGCGCGTCATGGATCTGATCCTCGCCTTCCCGCCGCTGCTGCTGGCGCTGGTGCTGGTCACTGTGCTCGGCCCCGGCCTGGTCAACGCCATGCTCGCCATCGCGCTCACCCTGCAGCCCTATTTCGCCCGCCTGGTGCGCGGCTCGGTGATGGCCGAGCGCAACCGCGAATATGTCACCTCGGCCCGTCTCGCCGGCGCCGGGCATTTCCGCCTGATGCTGGTCACCATCCTGCCCAATTGCCTCGCGCCGATCATCGTGCAGGCGACGCTCAGCTTCTCCGACGCCATCCTCAACGCCGCCGCCCTCGGCTTCCTCGGGCTGGGCGCGCAGCCGCCGACGCCCGAATGGGGCACCATGCTGGCCAATGCCCGCGAATTCATCCAGCGCGCTCCCTGGGTCGTCACCTTCCCGGGCCTGTGCATCCTCGTCACCGTGCTCGCCATCAACCTCATCGGCGACGGCCTCCGCGACGCCCTCGACCCCAAGCTGAAGCGGAGCTGACACGCATGGCCCCGAAAAGTGTACGTCGGTTTTCGGACCAGGCCATGCGCAGAACAGCATCAGTGCATGCGCCTGTAAGGAGCATGCACTGATGCCGCTGCTCGATATCCGCAATCTCACCGTTTCGTTCGACACCTCGGTCGGCCTGTTCAAGGCGGTCGAGGGCATCGACCTCAGCGTCGATGCGCGCGAGGTGCTGGCCATCGTCGGCGAGTCCGGCTCGGGCAAATCGGTCGAGATGCTGGCGCTGATGGGCCTATTGCCGCCGTCGGCCACCGTCACCGCCGACCGCATGGAGTTCGACGGCAAGGACATGCTCCATATGTCGCGCGGCCAGCGGCGCCAGATCGTCGGCCGCGACATCGCCATGATCTTCCAGGAGCCGATCGCCTCGCTCAATCCGTGCTTCACCGTCGGCTTCCAGATCGAGGAGGTGCTGCGCTTCCACCTCCACATGGACCGCAAGGCGCGCCGCGCCCGCGCCATCGAGCTGCTCGAGCAGGTCGGCATCGGCGACGCCGAGCAGCGCCTCAAATCCTTCCCGCACCAGATGTCGGGCGGCCAGTGCCAGCGCGTGATGATCGCCATGGCCATCGCCTGCAATCCCAAGCTGCTGATCGCCGACGAGCCCACCACCGCGCTCGACGTGACCATCCAGAAGCAGATCCTCGACCTGCTCGTTCGCCTGCAGGCCCAGCACGGCATGGGTCTCATCATGATCACCCACAATATCGGCGTCGTCGCCGAAACCGCCGACCGGGTGATCGTGCAGTATCGCGGTCACAAGATGGAGGAGTCCGACGTGCTGACTCTCTTCACCGCGCCCAGATCCGGCTACACCCGCGCGCTGCTTTCGGCGCTGCCCGAGAACGCCACCGGCGACCGGCTGCCGACCGTCGCCGACTATCGTGCGGAGGCCGCGCCGTGACCGCCCCCGTCCTCGAGACCCGCCACGTCGTGCGCGACTACCACGTCGGCGGCGGCATGTTCGGCAAGGCGCGGGTGGTCCACGCCGTCAAGGATGCCTCGCTCAAGGTCGAGCGGGGCAAGACCCTCGCCATCGTCGGCGAATCCGGCTCGGGCAAATCCACGCTCGCCCGCATCCTCACCATGATCGACGCGCCCACCGCCGGCGAATTGCTGATCGAGGGCGAGGCCGTCGACATCCGCCGCCATGGCGTCGGCAAGGATCTGCGCCGTAAGGTGCAGATGGTGTTCCAGAACCCGTATGGCTCGCTCAATCCGCGCCAGAAGATCGGCGACGTGCTGGCCGAGCCGCTGGCCATCAACACCACCATGTCCGCCGCCGAGCGGCGCGAGCGCGCCCAGCAGATGCTGCGCAAGGTCGGGCTCGGTCCCGAGCACTTCAACCGCTATCCGCACATGTTCTCGGGCGGCCAGCGCCAGCGCATCGCCATCGCCCGCGCATTGATGCTCAACCCCTCGCTGCTGGTCCTCGATGAGCCGGTGTCGGCGCTCGACCTGTCGGTACAGGCGCAGATCCTCAATCTGCTCGCCGACCTGCAGGACGAGTTCCAGCTCACCTACGTCTTCATCAGCCACGACCTATCGGTGGTGCGCTACATCGCCGACGACGTGATGGTGATGTATCTGGGCGACGTGATGGAGCAGGGGACGCGCGAGGAGGTGTTCGCCAATCCGCAGCACCCCTACACCCGCCAGCTCTTCGCCGCGACGCCGCGCGCCGACGTCGATCACATCAGGGCGCGCCTCGCCAAGCGCGCCGCCGTGCCGGCCTGACAGCCTAATTCATTGCCGCGCATCGCAATTTCCTGCTTAGCCGGAAATTAAGTGCGGCCGTTTACCATTTTCGCGACGTCAACACCGGGACGGAGCGACTTGGCAAAGGCGCCGGAGACCACCGCAACCGCAGCTTCCGCCGGGCCGGCGCCCGCTTTGGTCTTGCCCTTCGGGGCACGGCCGCTGCGCACCTTCGGGCTCGTCGTCGCCCTGCCGGTGTTCCTGCTCTACGTGATGAGCGTGGCGCTGGTCATTGCTGCCCTCGCCATCATGGCCGGCGAGATGGATCGGCTCGAGATGCAGCGCAGCCTCACCTCCATGCATGCGGCGCTCGGCTCGGTGCTCAACGATCTGAGCAGCGCGGTCGCCGACGAGGGCACCTGGGACGAGGCCTACCTCAACGTCGTGGTCAAGCCCGACCCGGCCTGGCTCGACAGCACATGGGGCGCCACCGCGCGGCTCGGCCAGAGCTACGACAGCGTCTTCGTCACCGACCAGGCCGGCGCCATCGTCTTCGGCCAGAACGCCTCCGGTCCGGTGAGCGGCAACATCGCCACGCACATCCCGGCGGCGCCCACCATGCTCGCCAACCTCGACAAGGGCATTGCCGCCACCGGCGACGCCACCACGGTCAGCAGTTTCGCCGCCGATCCCGAAGGCAGTATCGGCCTGGCCGCCATCAGCATCCACAAATCCTCGCCCGGCCAGCTCGCGGTGCCGCGCGAGGCCCGCCGCATCCTGTGGATCGCGCGCCATCTGACGCCCGGCGTGCTGCAGGACATCGCCGTCCGCTACCAGAGCCCGCTTGCCGCGCTCGACGCCACGCCCGCCCCCGACATGTCGACGCTGGCCATCAGCGATGCCGACGGCAAGCCGGTGGGGACGCTGGCCTGGACCGCCGACCGTCCGGGCGAGATCGCCTTCAATCACGCCGTCCTCGTCGCCACCGGGGTGTTCTTCGCCATCGGCGTCATCCTCGCGCTGTGCCTCGCCGCCATCCGGCGTGCTTTGGTCCGCCGCGCCGAGGAGGTGACGGCGGCGCAGATGGCGGCCGTCGAGACTGCCGCGAGCTCCGCCGTGGTCGCCGGTGCCGCGGCGGCCGTGGCGATCGACGCGGCGGTCGACCTGCCGCTCGGCCTGATCAGCGGCGTCAGCGCCGCCGATTTCGTCATCGAGTATCAGCCCATTCTCGATCTGCGCTCGGAGGCCCTGGTCGGCGCCGAAGCCCTGCTGCGCTGGACCGCGCCGGACGGCACCGTCCTCCCCCAGGAATCGTTGCCGCCGCGGGAGCGCGCCCGCCTGCTGGACCGCGCCGGCATCATCGCGCTGCGGCGTGTCGCCGGCGAGATCGCGCCGCTGCTCGGCGTCAATTTGACCCTCACCGTCACGCCCGAACAGCTACAGAGCAGCGTCTACGCGGAAAAGGTCTTCGGCACCCTCGGCGCCACCAATTTCCCGGCGGCGCGCCTCACCCTGGCGGTCGATGCGCCGCTGCTGCCCGCGCTCGCCGACATTGCGCCGTCGATCGCCGAGCTGCACCGCTTCGGGGTCACGATCGCGCTCGCCGAATTCTCCATCGATCCGGCCACGGCCGCCTATCTCGATGCCGGTCTCGTCGATCGCGTGCGCCTCGCCACGGCGCTCACCGGCCGGAGCGATGGCGGCGCCGCGCATGAGGCGCTGCTGGCCGCCACGGTCGATGCGGCGCGCACCGCCGGCGTCGCCGTCACGGTGCCCGGCATCGACCGGCGCGAACAGGCCGCCAAGCTGCTGCGCCTCGGCTGCCGCGAATTCCAGGGCGAGCTGCTGGCCCGGCCGCTGCCGCTCGCCGCCTTCACGCAATTGGCGCTGGCCCCGGCCAGGCCGGCGGCGCGCAAGGCCGGGTAGGCCAGGCTCAGGGGCCTCGGCTCGCGCTGCACTCCTTGCAGAGGCCGCGAATCTCGATCGTCATCCGCGCGGGCACGAAACCCGATGCCTTGCTCCAGCTCCTGAGCTTGCTGTCGATCGCCGGCTCGGCGAATTCCTCGACCTTGCCGCATCTGTCGCAGATGGCGAACGCCGTGCTGCCGCCGTCGCCGTGGCAATGTGCATCGGCGCAGCACACGAACGCATTGAGCGATTCCAGCCGGTGCGCCAGCCCGCGCTCGGTCAGCTTGTCGAGCGCCCGATAGACCTGCAGCGGCGCCCTCAGGCCCTCGTCGCGCAGCCGGTCGAGGATGTCGTAGGCCGACAGCGGCGCCGTCGCATGCGCCAGCGTGCCCAGCACCAGCTCCTGGTTGCGCGTCAAATCGTCGGCCCAGACGTGGTCGTGTCCTGCATGCGAGTCTGCCATCCGCAAAATCTAGTTCGTCTCCCTGGCCGGCGCCACCCCGGCGCTGTTGACAGCCCCGCTTCGGACTGTCTAGACGTAATGTTATAACGTCTTGATCCGTGTTTGACCAGATGGCAAAGGAGCCTCCCATGCGTCGCCTTTTCGAAATCCTGTCGGCCGCCACCGTCGTGCTTCTGGCTGCGGCATCCGTCCAGCCGGCCGTGGCCGCCGACACGCTCCGGATCGTTGCGGCCGAGAATTTCTACGGTGACCTCGCGGCGCAGATCGGCGGCAGCCACGTGGCCGTCACCAGCATCATGGCCAACCCCGACGACGACCCGCATCTGTTCGAATCGAGCCCGTCGACCGCCCGCAGCCTCGCGACCGCCGACATCGTCCTCTACAACGGCGCCGACTACGACCCGTGGATGGACAAGCTGCTGTCCGCAGCCGCCGCGCCCGGCCGCACCACGCTCGTCGCCGCCGACCTCGTCGGCAGAAAGAGCGGCGACAACCCGCATCTCTGGTACGATCCGGCCACGTTCCCGGCGGTGGCCGCGGCGCTGGCGGCCGAGCTCGCCAAGCGCGATCCTGCCGATGCCGCCGAGTTCAGTGCCAATCTCGAGACGTTCAACCAGGACTTTGCCACGGCGACGGCCGGCATCGCTGCCATCAAGGCGGCGCATGCCGGCGTCAAGGTGACGGCCACCGAACCGGTCTTCGGCTACATGGCGGCGGCGATGGGCCTCGACATGCTCAACCAGCGCTTCCAGCTCGCGGTGATGAACGAGACCGAGCCGAGCGCCAGCGACGTCGCCGCCTTCGAGGACTCGCTCAAATCCGGCACGGCCAAAATCCTGTTCTACAACAGCCAGGTGACCGACGAGACCACCACCCGCCTGCTCGCTCTCGCCAACGCGGCCAAGGTGCCGGTGATCGGCGTCACCGAAACCGAGCCGGGGGGACAGACCATCCAGAGCTGGTTCGCCGGCCAGATCGCGGCGGTGGCCGCGGCCCTCGGAGGGACCTCGTGAGCGCCATCGCCTTCGATGGGGTGAGCATCACGCTCGGCGACCGCGCCGTGCTCGCCGACGTGTCGCTGGCCATTGCGCCCGGCGAGTTCGTCGGCGTGCTCGGGCCCAATGGCGCCGGCAAGACCACGATGATGCGCGCTATCCTCGGGCTCACGCCCGTCTCCGGCGGCCGCATCGAGGTGCTCGGCGCGCCGCCGCGCCGCGGCAATCCGGCCATCGGCTACGTCCCGCAATTCCGCCGCACGCCGCTGCCGCCCGGCATCACCGGCGAGGAACTGCTGCTCAGCGCCCATCGCGGCGAACGCTGGGGCTTTCCGCTGGCCTCGGCGAGCGATCGCACGGCGGTGGCCGAGGCGCTGGCCCGCGTCGGCGCCGCCGATCTCGCCCGCCGGTCCGTCGCCCAGCTTTCGGGCGGCGAGCGCCAGCGCCTGTTCATTGCCCAGGCGGTGGTCGGCCGGCCGCAATTGCTGCTGCTCGACGAGCCGCTGATCAGCCTCGACCCGGCGCGACAGCGCGCCATCGTCGAGCTGGTGCGGGGCCTCAGCCGCGAGTTGGGCGTCGCCGTGCTGTTTTCCGCGCACGAGGTCAATCCGCTGCTCGGCGCTATCGACAAGGTGCTGTATCTGGGCGGCGGCCGCGCCGCCATCGGCACCGTCGACCAGGTGGTCAACGACAAGGTGCTGACCGCCCTCTACCGCACGCCGGTGCGCGTCATCCGCGCCGACGGCCACGTCTTCGTGCACTCCGAAGCCGGCGCGCTCGACGGTCACGACCCGCACGACCACCACGAGCACGCGCACTGACCATGGACATCTTCGCCTACGAGTTCATGCGCAACGCCTTCGCCGCCTCCACCATCGTCGCGGTGGTCGCCGGCGCCATCGGCTATTTCCTGGTGCTGCGCGGCGAGACCTTCGCCGGCCACGCGCTGTCGCATGTCGGCTTCGCCGGCGCCACCGGCGCGGTACTGCTCGGCCTGTCGCCGTTTGTCGGCCTCACCGCCTTTACGCTGCTTGCCGGCCTCGGCATCTCCGTCGTCGGACAGCGCGCCAACCGCGACGTCGCCATCGGCATCGTGCTGACCCTGTCGCTCGGGCTCGGCCTGCTGTTCCTGCATTTTTACACTGCCTATGCCGGCATGGCGACCAGCCTGCTGTTCGGCAACGTGCTGGGCATCGGCCAGCAGACGGTGTGGCTGCTGCTCGGCATGGCCGCGGTGACGCTGGCCGGCCTCGCGCTCATCAGCCGCCCGCTGCTGTTCGCCAGCCTGCAGCCCGAGCTGGCCGAAGCGCGCGGCGTGCCGCTGCGGCGCCTGTCGGCGCTGTTCATGCTGATCGTCGCGCTGGCGACCGCCCAGGCCATCCAGATCGTTGGCGTGCTGCTGGTCTTTGCCTTGATGGTGGCGCCCGCCGCTGCCGCGCTGCGTCTCACCCGCCGCTTCCTCAGCGGCTTCCTGCTCGCCATCGGCCTTGCCGTCGGCATCGCCTGGCTCAGCCTGCTGCTCGCCTATGTCACCGACTGGCCCACCAGCTTCTGGATCACCGGCCTGGGCGGTCTCGCCTACGCCCTCAGCCACCTGCGGCGGCTGTGAGCATCGCCTAGAACTCGATTCCGGCCTGTGCCTTCACCCCCGAACGGAACGGGTGCTTGATCTCGGTCATCTCCGTCACCAGGTCGGCGATCTCGATCAGCTCCTCGCGTGCATTGCGGCCGGTGACGATCACGTGCAGGTCGCGCGGCTTGTTGCGCAGCACCTCCAGCACCTCCTCGAGCGGCAGATATTCATAGCGCAGCACGATGTTGAGCTCGTCGAGCAGCACCATCTTGTAGCCCGGATCGGCAATCATCTGCTTGGCCATCTCCCACGCCGCCCGCGCCGCCGCGATGTCGCGCTGGCGGTCCTGCGTGTCCCAGGTGAAGCCCTCGCCCATGGCCTTGATCGTCACCTGCTCGGGATAATTCTCGAGGATGTCGCGCTCGCCCGTGCCCCAGGCGCCCTTGACGAACTGCACCACGCCCACCTTGAAGCCGTGCCCGATGGCGCGGAACACCATGCCGAACGCCGCCGTCGACTTGCCCTTGCCCTTGCCGGTATGCACGATCAAGAGGCCGCGTTCCTCGGTCTTGGTGGCGAGCATGCGGGTGCGCGCCTCCTTCTTCTTGCGCATCTTTTCGGCGTGATACGCGTCGCGCTCCGCCTCGCTCATCAGGTCGGTCTTCTTGGGCTGCCTGTCGCTCATCACATCCTCCAAACTCTCAGTCGTTCCGCGTGGCAGCCGGGTGAGGGGCCGTGAGATACTGGAACGCCGAATTGCTCCGCGGCACCCAATAGCCGCGCCGCCGCGCCTCGTTGAATTTGTCGATCAGCTCGTCATAGCCGAAGCGGTTGTTGGCGATGAGGAAGGCCCGAATCGCCTCGTCCTCGACGAACGCCTCGAACGCCAGGTCGAAATGGTGCGTCTTGACCGCGCCCGTGGTCGCCGCGAAGGCAAACATGTAGTCCACCGTGGCGATGATCTCGAAGGCGCCCTTGTAGCCGTGCCGCTTCACCCCGGCGATCCATTTGGGGTTGACCACGCGGCCGCGCATCACGCGCGAGATTTCTTCCTCGAGCGTGCGCGCCACCGGCCGCTCCGGCCGCGAATGGTCGTTGTGGTAGGCGAGGGGGCGCCGCCCCGTCAGGCTCTCGGCGGTCGCCACCAGCCCGCCCTCGAACTGGTAGTAGTCGTCGCTGTCGAGCAGATCGTGCTCGCGATTGTCCTGGTTGTGCACCACCGCCTCGATGTCGCCCAGCCGCGCCGCAAAGCGCGCCAGCTCCGGCGTGCCGGCGGCATGCGCGCCATAGGCGTACTGCCCCCAATTGAGGAAGGCGCGCCCGAGGTCGGCCTTGCTCTCCCACATGCCGGAGTCGATCAGCGCCTGCAGCCCCGCGCCATACGCGCCGGGCTTGCTGCCGAACACCCGGTGCCCCGCCGCCAGCGCCGCTTCGGCTTCGCTCCTGCCCTCGCGCATCAGCTCCAGCGCGTCCGAGCGCATGCGCGCCGCGATCGGATTGTCGCCCGCCGGCTCGTCCAGTGCGCCGATGGCGCGGATGGCCTTGTCGAACAGCCCGATCTGCTGCGGGAACGCGTCGCGGAACAGCCCGGAGATGCGCAGCGTCACGTCCACCCGCGGCCGGCCGAGCCTGGCCAGCGGCACGATCTCGTAGCCCGAGGGCCTGAGTGAGGAGGGGTCCCACACCGGCTTCGCGCCGATGAAGGCTAGCGCCTGCGCGATGTCGTCGCCGCCGGTCCGCATGTTCGACGTGCCCCAGACGCTCAGCGCCAGCGATCGCAGCGCCACGCCGTGATCCTGGAAATGCCGCGCCAGCACCGCCTCGGCCGATTTGCGCCCCAGCTCCCACGCCGTCGGCGTCGGGATGGCGCGGTTGTCGACCGAATAGAAATTGCGCCCTGTTGGCAGCACGTCGAGCCGCCCGCGCGACGGCGCCCCGCTCGGCCCCGGCCTGACGAATTTGCCGTCGAGCCCGTCAAGCAGCGCCGCGACCTCCGCCGGCCCCGACGCCCGGAGCCGTGGCCGCATCACCGTCTCGACCGCCGCCAGCACCGCCGCCGACGCCGGACCCGGGGCAGGGGCGGCTCCCTCGATCATTGCCGCCGCCAACTCCTCCAGCCGCTCCACCACATCGCCGATGCTGCGCAGGCGGCCCCCACCCCCTTGCGGGGAGGGGCTGGGGGTGGGGGCCACATCCACCGGCCCAAAGTCCGGCCCCGTCCACTCATCCCCCAGCCCCGCCGTCAGCGGATCAACCCCGAGCTTCAGATCGTCCGCCAGCGCCCGGATCAGCGACTGATCCGGCGCGCGCTCCCCGCGCGGCACCCGCGCCAGCGCCGCCAGCAGGTCGCGCTCCAGCCGCCCCGCCGGCGATTGCCCGAACACATGCAGCCCGTCGCGGATCTGCGCTTCCTTCAGATCGCAGAGGAAGGTGTCGATCGCCTTCAACGCCTCGCTCTCGTCGTCCGGCAGGCCGATGTCGCGGTCGAGCCGCGCATCGCGCGTGAAGTCGAGAATGCGCCGCCTGAGGTGTGAGAGCCGCCGCCGGTCCATGCCGCTCGCCGCGTAATATTCGTCGAGCAGCGCTTCGAGATCCTTCAGCGGTCCGTAGGTCTCGGCCCGCGTCAGCGGCGGCACCAGATGGTCGATGATCACCGCGCCCGTCCGCCGCTTCGCCTGCGTGCCCTCGCCGGGGTCGTTGACGATGAACGGATAAAGATGCGGCAGCTCGCCCCACAGCAGCCCCGGATAGGAGGTCGCATCGAGCGCCGTCGCCTTGCCCGGCAGCCATTCCAGCGAGCCGTGCTTGCCGTTGTGGATCAGCGCCTCGGCGCCGAATTCGTGCTTCAGCCACAGATACGACGCCACATAGGCATGCGGCGGCGCCAGATCCGGATCGTGATACGCTGCTGCGTCGTCGCGATCGTAGCCACGCGCCGGCTGCAGCAGCACCGCCACATGCCCGAAGCGAACCGCCGGCAGATGGAACGCCGCTCCACGCACGAACGGATCGGCTTCCGCTTCGCCCCAGCGCGCCGTCACCGCTCGCTGCACCGTCTCCGGCAGGCCTGCAAACAGCTCGCGATAGCGCGTGAGCGAAAACGGCATGCCGCCCTTGCGCTCGGGATGCGCATTGGTCGGCCCCTGCTGCAACCGCTCGATCAGCGCATTGCCGTCCGCCGGCACACCCGCGAGCGCATAGCCCGCCGTCTCCAGCGCCCGCAAAATCTCTACCGTCGAGGCCGGTGCGTCATAGCCCACGCCATTGGCCAGCCGCCCGTCGCGGATCGGATAATTGGCGAGCACCATCGCCACCCTGCGCTCACCGCGCGGCGTCGCGCGCAACTTCACCCAGTTCGCCGCCAGCGACACCGCACGCCGCACCCCGTCGGCATCCGGCGCGTAGCTCGACAGCGGGCATTGCGTGCGCGCATGCCACACCGCCTCGGCCTTGTGCCCGACGATCAGCCCGCCGATCCGCCCGTCGAGTTCGGGCAGCACGATCTGCATCGCCAGATCCTTGGCGCTCAGCCCCTGGCTGTCGGCCGCCCATTGCACCTGCGGCCGCCCGCCCTGCACCAGCTGGATCACCGGCGCATCGGTTTCGGCGAAGGGGTTGAGCTTGTCCTCGATCCCGTCGAGCCCCAGCGCAAACCCGGTGAGATTGAGGATCGCCTGCGGCTGGTGCGCCGCGAACGCCGCCTTGACGAAGCGCACGCAGGCCGCTTCCTTCAGCGTCGAGATCATCAGCGGCAGCGGCGCGAGCCCCTGCCGTGCGATCTCGTGATACAGCGCCTCCAGCGTCGCCGTCCCCGCCCCCTCCAGCGCCGCGCGGTAGAACAGCAGCGGCACCGCCGGGCGCTCGCTCGCCGACAGCTCGAACGTCACCCCAGTCTCAGGCGTCCAATACCCGAAGCGCGGAAACGGCCTGATCTCGCCATCAGCGCCGGCCGGCTCCCCTCCCCCTTGCGGGGAGGGGCCGGGGGTGGGGGCGACAAGCTCCGTCCCTGCCGCCATCTCGCGCATCAGCCGCAACATCGCGTCGGCATTCTCCGGTCCGCCCGCCGTGAACAGCGCATGCAGCCGCGTCCACAGCTCCGGCGCCACGGTAGAACGCGATTGCAATATCGGGTCCGGCGTCGCATCTCCCGGCAGCAGCGCCAGCTTGAACTGTCCCGCCGCCGCCAGCGCCGTGAGCTGGTCCACGCCGTACGGCCAATAGGCCGGCCCGCCCAGCAGCCGCACCACCACCATTTTGGCGTGCGACACCGTCTTTTCGATCCACAGATCGACCGACAGATTGTGGCTCAGCCGCAGCAGATTGGCACAGCGCAGCTCGTCCGTCGCAGCCCGGTCCGCCGCCCCCGCCAGCAGCGCCAGCTCGCTGTCCGCCGCCGAGGCGAACACCAGCGGCGCCGGCGATTGCCCGAGGTCGATCGCCTCGCCGTCCTGCTGCAGCGCCCCAGCCTGCGCCGAGAGCAGGTGCATCACGCCGGAACGCGGCTCGCGCGCTCCAGGCTCTGCCGGATGGCGTCGTGGTCGAGCGGCGATTCGCCGATCACCACCAGCGCCGTCTCACGGGCCTCGCCGGGCTTCCACGGCCGGTCGAACCACGCATTGACGCGCGGCCCCACCGCCTGGATGGCGAGTCGCGCCTCGCTGCCCGGCAGCGCCGCCCAGCCCTTGAGCCGCAGCACGTCGTGCGTGCGGATGGTTTCCTCGATCACCGCCAGCAGTTCGTCGCGGCTCGCCACCCCCGGCAGTGTCACCGCGAAGGAATCGAAATCGTCGTGCTCGTGCCCTTCGCCACCATGCTCGAGCTCATGCGCGCTGTCGCGGCCCTCGAGATGGTCCTCGCTGCCGATCCCCATGCCCAGCAGCGCGCCGATATCGACATGCCCGTTCCTGGCCCGGATCACGCCGGTGCCCGGCCGGATTTCGGCGCCGAGACGCGCCTCGACATCGCCCAGCGCATCCTCGCCCACGAGGTCGGTCTTGTTGACCACCACGAGGTCGGCGGCGACCAGCTGGTCCTTGAACAATTCACCCAGCGGCGTTGCATGGTCGAGCATCTGGTCGGCGGCGCGCTGCTTGGCCACCGCCTGCTCGTCGGCGGCGAAGCGGCCCTCGCTCAGCGCCGCCGCGTCCACCACCGTCACCACCCCGTCCACCGTCACCTGCGACTTGATCTCGGGCCAGTTGAAGGCGCGGATCAGCGGCTGCGGCAGCGCCAGCCCGCTGGTTTCGATGACGATGTGGTCGGGCTTGTCGTCGCGCTCGAGCAGCGTCTCCATCGTCGGGATGAAGTCCTCGGCCACGGTGCAGCAGATGCAGCCGTTCGAAAGCTCGATCATGTCCTCCTCGCGGCAATTGTCGTGCCCGCCCGCCGCGATCACCTCGCGGTCGACGCCCAATTCGCCGAATTCGTTGATGATCAGCGCGATGCGCTTGCCCTTGGCGTGGCCGAGCAGGTGCTTGACCAGCGTGGTCTTGCCCGCGCCCAGAAAGCCTGTGATCACCGTCACCGGGATCTTGTTCATGTGACACCCTCCGTGCGCACGTTGAAGAATGAGCGTCGAGCTCGCTTGTGCCGGCAGGTCTCCTGGCTCGCGGGTCGCTGTGCGCTCCGGCCTTCCCGGCGAAGCATCGCCAGTGGCTGTTCGGTGCACTCGCCGCTCACAGTTGCGGGGGCAGCCACGGTTTCGGTCCCTGATGGGTACGCCTCACCGCATTCCCTTTTGATCCTCGCGGCCGTCCGGCCTGAGGAACCGACAGCGCCTTCTATTGCGCGCCGCCGGTCCCCGGTCAATCGGCGTCGGTGCGGCGGTCAGTCCGCCGCGGTGGTGTCGACGTCGCCCTCGCCGTCGAAATCGTCGCCTTCGGGGTCGGGGTAGCCGATATTGACGACGGTCACCACCGGCTTCACCACCTCCAGTTCCGGCATGTCCGAGGTCAGTTCCTGGTCGCCGCTCACCGCATCCGAAATCTTCTGGTTCGGCGGCTCCACGGTGGGGCTGAAGGTCAGCGCCATGGAACAGCCGCCGGGCAGTTCGCTCAGCTTGCCTTCGGCAAAGCTCGCCGCCCCGCCATAATCCCAGTAGAAGCCGAACAGCCCGAAGGCCTGGCCGTTGAGCGCCTCCACCTCCCTGATGCCCATCCCCAGCTTCACCCCGCCCGGCGCCGTGTCGGCTCTGGCGACGGTGAAGCCGGCGACGCCCGCATGCTCGTCTTCGTTCATCCAGTAGATGCGAAAGCTCTTGTCCTCGTCATTGGGAAACACCGTGGTGGCGATCATCGTCATGCCTTCGGCGCCATCGACCTCGCCGGTCACCACATTGTTCTTGCCATAGGCCTGCTCGACCGCCTGCAGCGTCGACTCCGGGCCTAGCGGCCCGTCGCAGGCGATCTCGACGGCAGCGGCCGGGCCGGCAAGCAGCCCCAGTCCAAGCGCGGCAGCTCCAAGGCGATAGGCGATCATCAGGGCAGGTCCTTCCTCTTGCTGGCGGCCGTCGGGCATCCCGCACCGGCCGCAAATCCCCCGTGCAACAGCCCTAGCGCCTCTTGCGCAGCAGGGGAACAGTCGCGTCTATGAGCACGTTTGCCAGCGCCCCCACCGAGTCCCGCCTCATGCCGCTCCTCAACTCCGCCACCCTGCCGATCCTCATGCTGATCGGCAGCAACATGTTCATGACCACCGCCTGGTACGGCCACCTCAAATTCCCCGCTGCGCCCCTGTGGATCGCGGTGATGGGAAGCTGGGGGCTGGCGCTGTTCGAATATTGGCTGGCGGTGCCGGCCAACCGCATCGGCTACGGCACCTATACCGGCGCCGAGCTCAAGGCGATCCAGGAGGTCGTCTCGATCACCATCTTCGTGATCTTCTCGGTGCTGGTGCTGGGCGAAAAGCTGACCCTCAACACCGCGGTCGGCTTCGGCCTCATCGGCGTGGGCGCGTTCTTCATCTTCAACGGCCCGTTCAAATAGCTCAGCAGCTGCCGCCCGCCGGCCGCAGCGAGGCCACCAGCCGGTCGACCACCGCGTCGAACGTCTGGCGGTCGGCGCTCGAATAGTCGAGCGCGAAGCTGCCGAACTGCGTGCCGGCGCAGAGCGCGATCATCCGCGCATAGAGAATGCGCGCGCCGCGCTTACCCGACCAGCTCGCCTTCTGCGGCGTCGACACCTGGTAGGTGATCGCCCATTTGTCCTGCTCGGCATCGCGCTGGCGCTGCACCACCTCGGACTCGAAATCCGCCGCCGTGACGTTGCCGCCGAACACCGTCAGCGTCGCCGTCGGTGTGCGGAACACCTTCCCGTCGCCATTGTCGGCCTCGCCCTGCGGCACGAAGCCCGGCGGCACGTCGATGCCGTAGCCGAAGCGGACATTGGTGTAGTGGTTCCACTCCGCCGCCGTGGCGGGCAGGGGCAGCAACAGCAGCAGGGCCAGCAGCAGGCGCGTCAATGCGTCTCGTGCTCCGCATGATCGTGGTCGTGCGCATCATGGGGATGATCGTGGCCGGCATGCGGCGCCGCGCCGCGCGCCTCCTGCCACTCGCGCCACGAATGCGTCAGGATCTGGTACGACGACGACAGGAACAGCACCGCCATCACGCCGGCCACGATCAGATCGGGCACGCCGGAATTGAGCAGCGCCACCAGCCCGGCCGAAATCATCACCGCCACATTGCCGATGGCGTCGTTGCGCGAGCACAGCCACACCGAGCGCACATTGGCGTCGCCGTCCTTGTACGCCATCAGCAGATAGACCGAGAGCAAATTGGCGGCGAGCGCCACAAAGCCGATGCCGCCCATCACCTCCGGCACCGGCACGCCGTGCACGAAGAACTGGTAGAGCGTGGTGATGGCGATCCACAGGCCCATCGCCAGCAGGCTCGCTCCCTTCAGCACCGCCGCCCCGGTGCGGATGCCGGCCGGCCGGCCGATGGCCCAGAAGCTCAGCGCATAGGTGAGCCCGTCGGCGAAGAAATCCAGCGCGTCGGCCTTCAGCGCCTGCGATCCGGCCAGCGAGCCGGCCCCCATTTCCACGAAGAACATCGCGATATTGATGCCGGTCACCAGCATCAGCCGCCGCTTGTAGTCGTCGTTCATGCCGTCGAAGGTATCGGCGTGCTCGTGCCCGGCGCCCATGTTGAACCCTATGATTCGCTATCGCGAACGCTTACATAGTTGCTCTAGTCACTAGAGGTTCAAGCCCCTTCTTTCCTTGCCCGGCGAGGCGGGTGGGGCCGTCAGACAGCGGAGTCGTCATGTCCGACTATTCGATCGGCGAGCTCAGCGCCGAAACCGGCGTCAAGGTGCCCACCATCCGCTATTACGAGGGGATCGGCCTGTTGCCGGCGCCGCCCCGCAGCGAGGGCAACCAGCGCCGCTACGATGCGTCGGCGCGCGACCGCCTGCGCTTCATCGCCCATGCCCGCGCCATGGGCTTTCCGATGCCGTCGCTGCGCGCCATGCTGCAGATCGCCGGCCACAAGGACGCCCCCTGCGACGATCTCGATGCCCTGGTCCGCGACCGCCTGGTCGAGGTGGACGACCGCATTTCCCGGCTGACGGCGCTGCGCGCCGAACTGTCCGGCATGCTCGAAAGCCACCACCACGGCACGGTCGGCGAATGCCGCGTCGTCGAAGTGCTGAGCGACCACGAGCAGTGCGGCTGCGAGCACTAAACCCAAAAAGCGGTTGGACGATCGGGCGCTCTTGCGACCGCTCGGACAGAGCGAAGACAAAACCAAGCGGTTGGACGATCGGACGCTCTCGCGTCCGCTCGAACAGAGCGAAGACAAAACCAAGCGGTTGGACGATCGGGCGCTCTTGCGACCGATCGGACAGAGCGAAGATAAAACAATACGGTTGGACGATCGGGCGCTCTTGCGACCGCTCGGACAGAGCGAAGACAAAACAATACGGTTGGACGATCGGACGCTCTTGCGACCGCTCGGACAGAGCGAAGATAAAGCCAAGCGGTTGGACGATCGGACGCTCTCGCGGCCGCTCGGACAGAGCGAAGATAAAGCCAGGCGGTTGGACGATCGGACGCTCTTGCGTCCGCTCGGACAGAGCGAAGGATAAGGATAGCGAGGATCAGCCCCGCTTCACGCCGTCCGAGAAGATCCAGCCGGTACGGCCCTGGTCATCCTTGATCTTGAGCCAGCCGCGCTTGCTCTCGACCACCGTGACGCGTTCGCCGCCATTGAGCGCGAACAGCACGCGCCCGCCCTTGCCGGGGCTCACCCGCACATTGGCGCCGGCGCCCAGCACCGTGGCGTTGCCCGTGCCGGCGGGCGCCGCGGCGGCGTCGCTGGCCTTGGCCGGCTTCAGCTCGGCCACCGCCTGCGCCTCGATCACCGGCATCTGGCCGGCGCCGATCCGCGCCGCCGCCTCCACCGCCGGCGACCGCGGCGCGATCAGCCGGCTCGGCTCGGCATAGGCCTCGGCCATGCCGCTGAGGTTGGGCGTGCCGTCCGGGTTCACCGTCACGGCGCGCACCATGCGCGTCGTCAGCCCCGAATCCGGGTTGATCTTGCTGCCGCCCGGCACGCCCTGGGGCGGCGTGGCGGTGGCGACCGTGGTCGTCGAGCTGTTGGGCGTGGTCGTTGCGGTGGGGGGCTGCAGGTCGACCTTGAGCTGGGCGAAGGTGGCGGCCAGCACATCGTTGTGGCTCAGCGAGGGCGTTGCCTTCTGCACCACCGGCTTGACCATCTGCACCTTGCCTTCGGTGCCGGCCGGCGCCGGCGGCTGCAATTTGGCGACGGCGGTCTCGGCCGGCGTGGCCGGCGGCTTGCAGCTGCCCGTCATCAGGCAGCCCACCGGGATCACGCCGCTGGCGACCCCGAGAAAGCCCACGATCAGCACCGTCAGCAGGCTGGCCCTGACGATGAGATTGCCGCCGATCTGCGACGCGAGTGAATTGCCCAAAATTGCGCTCCCCGGTCA
The DNA here is from genome assembly GCF_001899075.1 of Devosia sp. 67-54. Classification (GTDB taxonomy): domain Bacteria; phylum Pseudomonadota; class Alphaproteobacteria; order Rhizobiales; family Devosiaceae; genus Devosia_A. Next base: position 731,177 of record NZ_MKVA01000011.1, read on the forward strand.
GGCTGGCCACTCGCCTCGGCCAGCACTCACCCCCGCCCCACGATTAACGCTTCGGCCGCGAACTTGACCTCAATATGGCCGGCTTCGCCACGATTTTGCCGCCAATGACCACAGCTGCGTACCGCGCCCGTCCCGTGGCCGCACCCTTCGCTGGCCCGCAGAGCCCAGGATTCCGGCAGTCTTGCGGCTGGTCGCTGCGCTTGGCCGGCGGGCAGCGAGCCCGTCTTTTCGGCCGCCCGCCGGTGCTATTTCCAGTTTTACTCGAACTTTCGCAACGGTTGCGGCGCCGTCATGCGCGCGGGCTTCCGAGCTGCTGATTCGGCCGGCCGGCGCTCACACCACCACGATGCCGGAATGCTTGGCCTTGTTCTCGGGTTCGACATGGATGGTGATCTGCGCGTCGCCCACCGTCTCGCGCAGCTTGGCTTCGATACGGTCGCAAATGGCGTGCGCCGCCTCGACGCTCATCGAGCCGGCCACCACCAGGTGGAACTCGATGAAGGTGAAGCGCCCCGCCTGCCGCGTCCGCACGTCGTGCGCCTCGATGGCGCCTTCGGCGTTGGCGGCGATGATGTCGCGGATCTGCGCCAGCCGCTTGGGGTCCACCGCCACGTCCATCAGCCCGATCACGCTCTCGCGCACCACCTGCCAGCCGGTCCACAGGATGGTGACGCCGACGAACGCCGCAAGGATCGCGTCGAGCCGCGTGTAGCCGGTGGCGATCGCCAGTAGCACGCCGATGATCACCGCCGCCGTCGACACCACGTCGGTGAACAGGTGCCGCCCGTCGGCCGCCAGCGACGGCGAGCGCTCGCGCGCCCCGGCCCGCACCAGCACCATTGCCCAGCCGGCGTTGATCGCCGTCGCCACCACGCTCACGGCGATGCCGATCATGTCCGGGCGGATGTCGTGCGGCGCGATGAACCCTTCCCAAGCCTGGTAGAAGATCAGGATCGCCGCCAGCGCGATGAACACGCCGATGATCACCGCCGAAAAATACTCGACCTTGCCATAGCCATAGGGCAGGGCGGCGTCGGCCGGCCGCGCCGCGAGCCGCACCGCGACCAGCGCCACCACGGCGGTGACGATGTTGACCGTGCTTTCGAGCGCGTCCGAATAGAGCGCCAGCGAGCCGGTCAGCCACGCGGCCGCCACCTTGAGCGCCAGCACCAGCAGGCCCACGCCCAGGCTGAGGAACGCCAGCCGCACCACCGTCGATGTCGAGTCGTTTGCCATTCGCCCCCGTCTGGTGGTTCGCCGTGCGCCTTACCCGCCGCTGCGCCCCACGGCAAGTGCTTGTTTCTGCGAATGATTTTGAACAGCATTCGCAGTGCTGCCGCCGCTCGGCCAAGCCCTTGATTGACCGCGAGGATTGGCTCCGCCTACAACGTCCGCACGCGCGGCAGCCCCGCTATGCGGCTGAAACACACGTCCGGTGCGGTCGACCCAAATCGGGGACCAAGTCCGGAGCTGCGGAGGACTTTATGGATCTGCCCCTGTTGCCGGCGGGCACCGGAATCATGCTGTGCGGCCATGGCAGCCGCAACCGGCTCGCCGTTGGCGAGTTCGCCGCCCTGGCCGATGCGCTCAAAGCCCGCCTTCCCGGCATTCCCGTCGAATATGGCTACCTCGAATTCGCCAACCCGGTGCTCCATCTGGGCCTCGACCGGCTGCGCGAGCAGGGGGTGCGGCACGTCCTCGCCGCGCCCGGCATGCTGTTTGCCGCCGGCCATGCCAAGAACGACATTCCGTCCGTGCTCAAGACCTACGAGGCGGCGCATCCCGGCATCCGCATCACCTATGGCCGCGAGCTCGGCGTCGACACCCGCATGCTGCGCGCCGCCGCCGACCGCATCGAGGAGGGGCTGCGCACCTCGCCGCGCGACATCCGCCGCGACGAGACGCTGCTGCTCGTCGTCGGCCGCGGCGCCTCCGATCCCGACGCCAACTCCAACGTCGCCAAGATCATGCGCATGCTGTGGGAGGGCATGGGCTTCGGCTGGGGCGAGGTGGCCTATTCCGGCGTCACCTTCCCGCTGGTCGCCCCGGCGCTCGACCATGCGGTAAAGCTCGGTTTTCGCCGCATCGTCGTCTTCCCCTACTTCCTGTTCACCGGCGTCTTGGTGAAGCGCATCTACGACGCCGCCGACGAGGCGCAGGCGAAATACCCCAATGTCGAGATTCTCGGCGCGCCCTATCTCGACGACCATCCGCTGGTCATCGACACCGTGCTCGACCGCATCCGCGAAATGCTGGTCGGGCAAAATCTGATGAACTGCGCCATGTGCAAATATCGCGAGCAGGTGCTCGGCTTCGAAGCCGAGATAGGCCTCGCCCAGGAGAGCCACCATCACCACGTCGAAGGCATCGGCGGCGGCCTCGAAGACTGCCCCTGCGGCGGCGACTGCGACAGCTCCTGCCGCGACGAAGCCTTCTGCAGGGCGCACAATCTCCCCTGGACCCCGCTCCACGCCCACGACCACCCGCACGATCACGCGCACGCCCTATCCGTCCGCCCACCCCTGTCGTTCGCGGCGCCATCGCCCCTCTCCCCCTTGCGGGGAGGGGCCGGTGGTGGGGGCAGTCCTCCGCCGGCCCACGATCACGACCGTCACCACCATCCATACCCGCACGCCAACCACCCCTTGGGCCCGGTGACCCTGCCGAAGATTCCGGGCCGGCTCGCCCGCAAGGAGCGCGAATGAGCGACTATCTGCGCGACCCCGACGCCATCTATGCGCGAAGCTTCGCCATCATCCGGGCCGAGGCCGACCTGTCCGGGCTGGGTCCGGACATGCAGGACGTCGCCATCCGCATGATCCACGCCTGCGGCATGCCCGACATCGCCCCCCATCTCCGCGGCAGCGAGGACGTGGTCGAAAAGCTCGAATTCGCGCTGGTCGAGACGGCGCCGATCCTGTGCGACTGCGAAGCGGTGCGTGCCAGCATTATCGGGCGATATCTTCACGGCAACGAACTGGTGCTGACCCTCGGCGATCCGCGCGTTCCGGCGCTGGCCGAGCAGCTTCGCACCACCCGCTCCGCCGCCGCCGTGGAGCTCTGGCGCGATCGCCTCGCCGGCGCCATCGTCGTCATCGGCAACGCCCCGACCGCCCTGTTCCATTTGCTCGAAATGCTCGATGCCGGCGCCCCGAAGCCCGCCGCCATCATCGCCACGCCCGTCGGCTTCGTCGGCGCCGAGGAGTCCAAGGCCGAGCTCTCGCTCGACACCCACGGCGTGCCGTTCATCACCCTGCTCGGCCGCCGCGGCGGCTCCGCCATCGCCGCCGCCGCCCTCAACGCCATCGCCCGGGGCATCGCCGCGTGACCCCCTGGCTGCACATCATCGGCGTCGGCGAAGGCGAACTGCCCGCGCTGCCGCCGGCCGACATCATCCTCGGCCCCGCCCGCCTGCTCGATCGCCTGCCCGCCGAAAATCAGGAGACCCTCAGTCAGGCCCCCCTCCCCCTTGCGGAGTGGGGAGGGGGTGGGGGGCAAGTGTACCGGCCCCGCTTGGAGCCCTGGCGCTCCCCCAAATTCGCCGCCATGCTCGACCAGCTTCTCGCCCATCGCGGCACGCCCACTTTGCTGCTCGCCACCGGCGACCCCAACTGGTTCGGCATCGGCGCCAGCCTCGCTCGCCATCTCGATCCGAGCGAATACGACATCCGCAGCGCCCCCTCCGCCTTCCAGTTCGCCGCCGCCCGCCTGCGCTGGCCGCTGCAGCACGTCACAACCCTGTCGCTGCATGCCCGGCCGCCCGAGCTGATCCACCCGCACGTCACCCCCGGCAACCGCATCCTCGCCCTCACCACCGATGCCACCACGGCGCCGCATGTGGCCCGCCTCCTCGCCGAGCGCGGCTACGGACGCAGTGTCCTCACCGTGCTCGAACACCTGGGCGGACCCGGCGAGCGCATCGCCTCCGCCCAGGCCGCCGGCTTCGCACTGCCGATCGGCGATTTCTACGTCCTCGCCATCGATTGCGCCGCCGACCCCGGCGCGCCGCTGTTCGCGCCCGTGCCCGGCCTGCCCGATGACGCCTTCATCTCCGACGGCCAGCTCACCAAGCGCGAGATCCGCGCCATCACTCTCGGCAAGCTCATGCCCTGTCCTAGCGCACTGCTCTGGGATGTCGGCGCCGGCTGCGGCTCCGTCGCCATCGAGTGGATGCGCGCCGCCCGCGATGCCGCGGCCATCGCCTTCGAGCGCGAGGGCGAGCGCCTGCAGATGATCGCCGTCAACGCCGATCGCCTCGGCGTCCCCGGCCTCCGCATCGAGAATGGCGACGCCCCCGACAGCCTCGTCGGCATGCCGGCGCCCGACGCTATCTTCCTCGGCGGCGGCGTTGCCAGCGAAACGCTGTTCCACGCCTGCTGGACCGCCCTGCGTCCCGGCGGGCGCCTCGTCGCCAATGCCGTCACCCTCGACGGCGAGCAGGCGCTGCTCGCCCGCCAGGCGCGCCTCGGCGGCGACCTCGTCCGCCTCGACGTCGCCGCGCTCGACCGCCTCGGCGACCACGACGCCTTCTATCCGCGCCGCACCGTTACCCAATGGTCGGTACGCAAGCCATGAGGCCACAATGAGCGGCACGCTGCACCTCATCGGCGTCGGCCCCGGCGATCCGGACCTGCTGACCATCCGCGCCGTCCGCGTCCTGCGCACCGCGCATGTGGTGGCCTATCCCGCCACCGGCGAGGACTCCGCCTTTGCCCGCGAGATCGCCGCCGACTACATCGAGCCCGATGCCATCCTGCTGCCGGTGACCATCCCCATGGCCATCGAACGCGGCCCGGCGCAAGCCGCCTATGACGGCGCCGCGTCGCTGATCCTCGGCCACCTCGCGCACGACCGCAACGTCGCCTGGCTGTGCGAGGGCGATCCGCTGTTCTACGGCTCGGCGATGTATCTGCTGTCGCGCCTCGGCGGCGCGGCCCGCGTCGAGATCGTGCCCGGCATCACTTCGCTCACCGCTGCGGCGGCCGCCATCGCCCGCCCGCTCGCCGCCCGCAACGAGATCCTCAAGGTGCTGCCGGCGCCGCTGCCCGACGAAACGCTCCGCGCCGAGCTGCTCGCCACGCCCGCTGCCGCCATCATCAAGATCGGCCGGCATTTCGATCGCGTCCGCGGCCTCTTGCGCGAAACCGGCCATGCCGAAAACGCCATCGTCGTCGAGCACGCCACCACGCTCCGCCAGCGCATCACGCCGCTCCAGAACTTCGCCTATGGCGAGCGGCCGTATTTCTCCACCATCCTGTGCTACCGCGGCGACGAGGCCTGGGGATGAAGCCGGCCATCGTCACCTTCGCCGCCTCCGGCGCCGAGCTTGCGCAGCGTCTCGCCCCCCTCATTGGCGGCGATATCTTTCACTGCGGCTACAATGGCGAGAACGCCCGCATCCTGCTGCCGCGTCTGTTCGCCGACGGCCGCCCGATCGTCGGCATCTGCGCCGCCGGCATCCTCATCCGCCTGCTCGCCCCGCATCTCAGTGACAAGACCACCGAGCCTCCCGTGCTCGCTTTGTCGCAGGACGGCGCGCATGTCGTACCGCTGCTCGGCGGCCACCACGGCGCCAACCGGCTCGCCCGCGAGATCGCCGAAGCGCTCGGCACCACCGCCGCCCTCACCACCGCCTCCGACAGCAAATTCACCCGCGGTCTCGACGATCCGCCCGAAGGCTGGGTCCTCGCCGACCCGGCCGCCGCCAAGCCGGCGATGCTGGCGCTGCTGGTCGGCGGCAGGATTGCGCTCGATGGCCACGCGCCATGGCTTGCCGAGGCCGGTTATCCGCTGTCCTTCTCCGGCCAGATCCGGGTACGGGTCAGCGAACGGCGCGAGCGTCGCGAGCGCGAGCTGCTCTATCATCCGCGCACCCTTGTTGCCGGCATCGGCGCCGAACGCGGCGTCGCCGCCGCCGAAATGATCGCGCTGATCGACGAGACGCTTGCCTCTGCCAACCTTGCACCCGAAGCGCTCGCCGCCCTCGCGACCCTCGACATCAAGTCCGACGAAGCGGCATTCCACGCTGCCGCCAGGCATTTCGGCGTGCCGCTGCGCATCTTCACCGCCGCCGAGCTCGGCCAGGAACGCTACCGCCTGCGCAACCCGTCCGAGATCGTCGAGGCCGAGACCGGCACCCCGGGCGTCGCCGAGGCCGCCGCGCTCAAGGCCGGCATGCTGCTGGTGGAAAAGCGCAAGTCGAAGCGCGCCACCTGCGCCATCGGTCGCGCCCAGGCGCCGCTCGATCCGCTGCGCTTCGGCCACGCCCCGGGCGTGCTCCACGTCGTCGGCGTCGGCCCCGGCGACCGGCCGAGCCGCACCGCCTCCGCCGTCGCCGCGCTCGATGCCGCTGGCGACTGGGTCGGCTACGGCCTCTACCTCGACCTCGTCGCCGATCTGCACAGCGGGCAGGAGCGGCACCGCTTTCCGCTCGGCGACGAGGAGGCGCGCGTGCGGCACGCCCTCGAGCTCGCCGGCAAGGGCAGGGCCGTCGCCCTCATCTGCTCGGGCGACGCGCAGATCTACGCCATGGCCTCGCTGGTGTTCGAGCTGCTCGAGGCTGTCGGCGCGCGCCGCCTGACCGACGCCGCTCGCCGCGTCGCGGTGGAGCTGCATCCCGGCATTTCCGCCGTACAGGCCGCCAGCGCCGCCGCCGGCGCCCTCATCGGCCACGATTTCTGCTGCATCTCGCTCAGCGATCTGCTGACCCCCATCGATGCCATCCGCCGGCGCCTGCACGGCGCCGCCGAAGCCGATTTCGTAACGGCGCTCTACAATCCCCGCTCCGGGCGCCGCACCGCGCTGATCGAGGAAGCGCGGGCGCTGTTTCTTGCGCACCGGCCGCCCGCCACGCCGGTCGTCGTCGCCCGCAGCCTCGGCCGTCCCGACGAGCAGGTGGTGGTTACGACGCTTGCAGCCTTCGATCCGGCGAGCGTCGACATGCTTACCATCGTCCTTGTCGGCGCCAGCACCTCGCGCGCCTTCACCCGTGGCGACGGCCGCACCATGGCCTACACCCCGCGCGGCTACGAGAAGAAAGCGGTGCCGCATGCGGTGTGACCGGAAAGGCCCCCGCCCATGACCGTTTATTTCATCGGCGCCGGCCCCGGCGCGGCCGACCTCATCACGCTGCGCGGCCAGCGCCTCATCGAGCGCTGCCCCGTCTGTCTCTATGCCGGCTCGCTGGTTCCCGCTGAAATCGTCGCCGCCGCGCCGGTCGGGGCCCGCGTGCTCGACACCGCGCCGATGCACCTCGACGCCATCCTCGCCGAGATCGAGGCCGCTCACGCCGCCGGACACGATGTCGCCCGCGTGCATTCCGGCGATCCCTCGATCTACGGCGCCGTCGCCGAGCAGATGCGCCGCCTCGATGCGCTCGGCATCCCCTATGAGATCGTGCCCGGCGTGCCCGCCTTCGCCGGCGCCGCGGCGCGCCTCGCCACCGAGCTGACGCTGCCCGAGATCAGCCAGACCATCATTCTCACCCGCACCGCCGGCAAGGCCTCGCCGATGCCGGTGCGCGAAAGCCTCGAAATCCTCGGCCAGTCCGGCGCCACCCTCGCCATCCACCTCAGCATCCGCAACCTCGGCTATGTCGAGCAGGCTCTCACCCCGCACTACGGCGCCGACTGTCCCGCCATCATCGTCTATCGCGCCACCTGGCCCGACGAAGAGATCATCGTCACCACGCTCGCCGGCATGAGGGCCCGTGTGCGCGAGGAAAAGATCACCCGCACCGCGCTCGTTTTCGTCGGCCGCGTCTTCGGCGACGTCAAATTCCGCGACAGCCGCCTCTACGCCCCCGATTTCGTCCACGTGCTCCGTAACGCCGGCAAGAAGAAGTCGAGGGCGGCGGAATGAGCCCGGCAATGTCTTGGCCGCGGGGGAGGGTGACCGCGCCTAGCGGGGCGGAGGGGGCGATCCCAGCCACCGTGCCTGCTGCCCCCACCCCCGACCCCTCCCCGCAAGGGGGAGGGGAGCCCAGGAACCGCGCCCTCCCCACAAGGCCGCAGACGCCACACGCGCCGCTCCCTCAGTCGGCCCCCCCTCCCCCTTGCGGGGAGGGGACGGGGGCGGGGGGCGCGATACCCAGGCTCAGGGGAGGCGCAGTCTCCCTATCCCGCCACCGCCCGCACCGCCGCCTCCACGCTGTCCACCTCTACAGCCGGTCCATACTCCGGCCGGTCCAGCATGATCACCTCGACCCCGCTCGATCGTGCCGCCTCCAACTTGGCCGAGGTCTGTGCACCGCCCGAATTCTTGCTGACGAGATGCGTGATCGCCTCGTCGCGGAACAGCCGCAGTTCCTGCTCCAGCGTGTAGGGCGGTCGCGCCAGCAGCAGCCGCGCGTGCCGCGGCAGGGGGAGGGCCGGCGGCTCGATCAGGCGCACCACGAAGCGGCAATCGTCGCGCTGCAGCAGCGTCTCCAGCTCTTGATGGCCGGTCGTCACCAGCACCGTGGCGAGCGCCGGCAAGGCGTCGGCAGCCTGCGCCAGGTCGCGCACGTGCCGCCACGCGGCGCCTTCCGGCTCCACCCATTCCGGCCGCATGCAGCGCACCAGTGGGATGCCGGTCTGCTCCGCCGCGGCCACGGCGTTGATCGAAATCAGCCCGGCATAGGGGTGGGTCGCATCCACCAGCCGGTCGAAGCGCATCGCCCTGAGATACCCCACCAGCCCAGGAACGCCGCCGAACTTGCCGACGCGCAGTTCGCCATCCGGCAGCAACGGGCTCGTCGTCCGCCCGGCGAGCGACGTGGTCACCTCGTGGCCCAGCGCCACCAGTCGCGCCGCCAGCTCACGTGCCTCCCCGGTGCCGCCCAGGATCAGGATCTTCATTCAGCCGCTCTCGCCCACGATCTGCCCGTTGCGGTCCACCACCAGCACGTCGATTCGCACCGCCGTGCCTACCATGGCCTGCGCCCGCTCGCGCGCCAGCCGCGCCACGGCGTCGGCCAGCGCCGGCCCGCCCAGTCCCAGCACCTCGCTGGCGGTGTTGGCGCCCTGCGCGCGCGCCGCCAGATCGGCGGGCAGCAGCGCGGCCAGCGCCGCCATGTCCACCTGGCTTCGCCCCGAATGCAGATCCATCGCGCCCTGCGCCAGCTTGCTGAGCTTGGCGAAGCCCCCAACGATGGTCACCCGCGCCACCGGATGCCGCTTCACATATTTGAGCAGGCCGCCGACGAAATCGCCCATGTCGAGATAAGCCTCGATCGGCAGGCCGAGCCGTCCCATCGCCGCTTTCTCGCTGGCGTCGCCGGTCGAGCCGACGACATGCGTCAGCCCCAGCGCCCGCGCCACGTCCACGCCGCGCTGGATCGAGGCGATCCACGCCGCGCACGAATAGGGCACCACGATGCCGGTGGTCCCCAGGATGCTGAGCCCGCCGACGATGCCGAGCCGCGGGTTCCAGGTCTTCTCGGCCAACCGCGCCCCTTCGGGGATCGACAGCGTGATGGCAATGTCGCGGCCGGGCGCCAGCGCCTCGGCCACGGCGCGCATCATCCGTCGCGGCACCGGGTTGATCGCGGGCTCGCGCGGCGGGATCGGCAGCCCCGGCTTGGTCACTATGCCCACGCCCGCGCCGGCATGGAACGTCACTCCACTGCCGCTGCTGCCTGCCGCCACCCGTGCGATCACCAGTGCCCCGTGCGTCACGTCTGGATCGTCGCCCGCGTCCTTGATGATGCCCGCTTCCGCCCAGTCCTCGCCCAGCGCTTCATGCGCCAGGGCGAAGCTCGGCGTCTGTCCGCCGGGGAGGGTGATCGTCACCGGGTCCTCGAAGCCGTGGCCGAGCAGCGCGCTCAGTGCCGAGCGCGTCGCCGCCGTGGCGCAGGCGCCGGTGGTCCAGCCGCGCCTGAGCGGGCGGTCGTCAGGAACATGGTCGGCGCTCTCATTCATGGAGGCTCTATAGCATGAGCTTTGCCGCCCTCGACGGCCTCGATTGGCCGCACTTCGCGCCCGGCAGCGTCTGGCTGGTCGGGGCTGGTCCGGGCGCTCCCGGCCTCGTCTCGCTGCTCGGCTACCACGCGTTGCAGCAGGCCGACATCGTGGTGTACGACGCGCTGGTGGGCGACGGCCTCCTCGCCCTCGCCAATCCGGCGGCCGAACGGCTCTATGCCGGCAAGCGTGGCGGCAAGCCGTCGCCCAGGCAGGCCGACATCTCGCTCAGGCTCATCGAGTTGGCGCAAGCCGGCAAGCGCGTGCTTCGCCTCAAGGGCGGCGACCCCTTCATGTTCGGCCGTGGCGGCGAGGAGGCGGCGGCGCTCGCCCGCGCCGGCGTGCCGTTCCGCATCGTTCCCGGCATTTCCTCCGGGCTCGGCGGTCTCGCTTATGCCGGCATTCCGGTCACCCATCGCGACACCAACCACGCCGTGATCTTCCTCACCGGCCACGACGAGACCGGCGAGCTGCCGCAATCGGTCGACTGGGCCGCCATCGCCACCGCCGCGCCGGTCATCGTCATGTTCATGGCGGTCAAGCATCTGGGCGCCATCGCGGCGCGCCTGCTCGCCGCCGGCCGCGATCCCGCCGACCGCCTCGCGGTGGTCAGCCACGCCGCCACCCCGGCCCAGACTGTTGTCGAGTCGACGCTGCGGCAGGCCGCGTCCCTCACCGGGCTCGAGACCCCCGCGCTCGTCGTTCTCGGCCCGGTCGGTCGCTATCGCGAGGTGCTCGACTGGTACACGCCGGAGCTTCGGTCCAATGCGCTCGGCTAACGGCCTCGTCATCGCCGCGCCGCGCTCGGGCTCGGGCAAGACGCTGGTCACGCTCGGCCTTATCGCGGCCCTCCGCCGTCGCGGCCTCGTCGTCGCTCCTGCCAAGACCGGACCCGACTATATCGACGCCGCCATCCTGTCGCACGTCGCCGGTGTCCCCGCGATCAACCTCGACCCCTGGGCAATGCCGAACGCAACCAGCAATGACCTGGCATATCATCAGGCGGCCGATTTGGGCGCCGACCTCGTGCTGGTCGAGGGCGTCATGGGCCTGTTCGACGCCGCCGCCGACGGCCGTGGCTCCACCGCCGACCTCGCCGCCGCCCTCGATCTGCCCGTCATCCTCGTGGCGGATGCTACCAGCCAGTCGCACTCGGTCGCCGCTCTAGTCCACGGATTTTCGAGCTTCCGCAAGGACTTGCGGGTGGCCGGCGTGATCCTCAACCGAGTCTCCACCACCCGCCACGAGCGCCTGTTGCGTGATGCCTTGGTGCCGCTCGGCATCCCTGTCCTTGGTGCCCTGCCGCGGCGCGACACGCTGCATCTGCCCGCCCGTCACCTCGGTCTTGTGCTCCCCGCCGAGGTCGCCGCCTTCGCCGCCACAATCGATGGTGCTGCCGACGTCGTCGAGGTTTATCTCGACCTCAACCGCCTGCTTGCCCTCTCCGGGCCGCTGCGCCCATCCGAGGCACCAGCCGCCATTCTACCGCCCCTCGGCCAGCACATTGCCATCGCCAGAGACGACGCGTTTGCCTTTATTTATCAGCATCTTATCCAAAGCTGGCACACCGCCGGCGCCACCCTCTCCTTCTTCAGCCCCCTCGCCGACGAGTCTGCAAGTGCGGATAGTGATGCCATTTTCCTGCCAGGCGGCTATCCGGAATTGCACGGATCGACCCTCGCCAACGCCGCCCGCTTCCACGACAGCCTCGCCGCTGCCCGCGACCGCGGCGCCCTGATCTACGGCGAGTGCGGCGGCTACATGGTGCTCGGCGAAAGCCTGACCGATGCTGCGGGCGTCACGCACCGCATGGCCGGCCTGCTGCCGATCCGCACCGACATCAGCCGGCCGAAGCGCGCGCTCGGCTACCGCCGCCTTACCCATGCCGGTCAGCTTCCCTGGCCGCGCGAGTTGATGGGACATGAGTTCCACTACTCCTCCGGCAGCAGCGGCGCCGATCCGCTGTTTGCGGCGACCGACGCGGTCGGCACGCCGATGCCGCCGATGGGCGCGGTGGCCGGGCGCGTGATGGGGTCTTATGCGCACGTGATCGGCGTGGCATAGCGATGCCATGACCAAGGCGCTGATGTTCATGGGCACCGGGAGCGATGTCGGCAAATCGCTGATCGTCGCCGGCCTCTGCCGCGCCTATGCCCGCCGCGGCCTGCGCGTCGCCCCGTTCAAGCCGCAGAACATGTCCAACAACGCCGCGGTTACCGCCGATGGCGGCGAGATCGGGCGCGCCCAGGCGCTGCAGGCGCGCGCCGCCCGGCGCGAGCCGCTCACTGCTATGAACCCCGTTCTACTCAAGCCGGAGCACGCTTCCGGCGCGCAATTGATCGTGCGCGGCCAAAGGGTTGGCTCGTTCCCGGCGCGCGATTACTGGGCCCGCCGTGGCGCGCTGCTGCCGGAGGTGACCGCGGCATTCCGCGAGCTCGCGGCCGATGCGGATCTCGTTCTAGTCGAGGGCGCCGGCAGTGCGTCGGAGATCAATCTGCGCGCCGGCGACATCGCCAATTTCGGCTTTGCGCAGGCGATTCGAGCGCCTGTGGTGGTGATCGGCGACATCGATCGGGGCGGGGTGATCGCGGCTTTGGTGGGGACGTTCGCGGTGGTCGACCCGGCCGACCGGGCGCTGATCCGGGCGACCCTGGTCAACCGATTTCGCGGCGATCCGGCGCTGTTTCACCATGGACTCGTGGAGATTGCGGCGCGCACGGCTGTCCCCTGCCTCGGGCCGGTGCCGTATCTGCCCGCGGCGGCGCGATTGCCGGCCGAGGATTCGCTGGCGCTCGACGCCAAACCGCCGGGGATATCCGGGCCGTATGTCGTCGCCGTGCCGCGCCTGCCGCGCATCGCCAATTTCGACGATCTCGACCCGCTGCGCGCCGAGCCCAACGTCTCGGTGCTCGTGATCGAGCCGGGCAACCCCTTGCCGCAGAACGCGGATCTGGTCCTGCTCCCGGGCAGCAAGGCCACCCGCGCCGACCTTGCGGCGCTCCGCCGGGAGGGCTGGGACATCGACATCCTGGCGCATCACCGGGCGGGGAAAGCGGTGCTGGGAATCTGCGGCGGCTACCAGATGCTGGGCCGCGAGATCGCCGACCCGGACGGGCTCGAAGGCGCGCCCGGACGCAGCGCCGGGCTCGGCCTGCTGGACGTCGTATCCACGCTCGCGCCCGTGAAACTGTTGCAGGTTATCGCGGGTAACGCGCACGCCTTCGGCGCCCCCATCCACGGCTACCACATGCATCTGGGGGTGACCACCGGACCCGACACGGCCCATCCCTTCGCCACAGTCGACGGCCATCCTGAGGGTGCCGTCAGTGGGCGAGTCGCCGGAACATATATGCATGGGATTTTCGCATCAGATCAATTTCGCCATGCGTTCTTGCATGGCATCGCCGATCCGCACCTCGATTACGAGGCCGGCGTCGAGGCGGCGCTGGAGGCGCTTGCCGACCACCTCGAACGCCACCTCGACCTCGACCAGATCCTGACCCTCGCCGGGAGCGTCTGAATGGCCTGGCTGCTGGCGCCGCTGGCTCTGCTGCTCGAACGGCTCGTCGGCTATCCGCCGGCGCTGTTCCGGCTGATCGGCCACCCCGTCACCTGGATGGGCGCGCTGATCAACTGGCTCGAGCCGCGCCTCAACGCCGGCCCCAACCGCCGCGCCAGGGGCGTCGTCATGCTGCTGCTGCTGCTCGGCATCACCGTGGCATTCTCGCTGGTGATCGCCATGGTCACCCGCAGCCTTCCCTTCGGCTGGGTGATCGAAGCCGTCCTCGCCTCCACCCTCATCGCCCAGAAGGAACTGGGCCGCGCCGTCAAGGCGGTCGCCGACGGCCTCGCCGTCTCGCTCGACTCCGGCCGCTACGCCGTCGCCCACATCGTCGGCCGCGACCCGCACGTGCTCGACGAGTCCGGCGTCGCCAGGGCGGCGGTCGAAAGCCTCGCCGAATCCACCTCCGACGGCATCGTCGCGCCGCTGTTCTGGCTGTTCGTCGGCGGCCTGCCCGGCATCGTGCTCTACAAGGCCGCCAACACCGCCGATTCCATGGTCGGCCACAAATCCGAGCGCTACCGCGATTTCGGCTGGGCCAGCGCCCGCTTCGACGATGTGCTCAACTGGATTCCGGCGCGCCTCACCGCGCTGCTGGTCGCCGGCGCCGCCTTCCTGGTGCGCCGCACCGATCCCGAGGCGGCGTGGTCGACGGCGCTGCGCGACGCGAAAAAGCACGCCTCGCCCAATGCCGGCTGGCCCGAGGCGGCCTTCGCCGGCGCCCTCGGCGTCGCGCTGGGCGGTCCGCGCAGCTATGAGGGCGAGATACACGACCTGCCGCGCTTCGGCGACGGCCGCTCCGACCTCACCGCCTCCGATATCCTGTCGGCGCTGGTGCTGTACTGGGCCGCGATGAACCTGCTGCTCGGCCTCGCCATCGCCCTGGCCCTGCTGCTGTGGCGCTTTCTCTAGCCCCGGCCGCGGAGCGATCCACTTGCTTTGACCATCGGAGTCCGGCGTAGTGCGATGGCGTCGGGGCCAGCGCACAGCAGTGACGGGGGGTGTCGATGGACATCAGGACCCAGGCCGAACTCGATCTCATCGCCGGCATCTATGATGCCGTCATCGAGCCGGCGCGCTGGAACGACGCGATCGACGGGATCCGCCGGCATCTCGGATTTCAGCTCTGCACGCTGACGGTGGTCTCCATCCCCAGCGGCAGGGTGCTCGTCGGCGCGCAAAGCAATGTGCCGCATCCCTTTTCGGAGACCGCCCACCTCTACGGCAACGACGCGCTGGAGCAATGGGGCGGCCTCAAGCGGATCGAGACCCTGGTGCAGGAAGAGCCGATGCTGTTTTCGCACTACAACCGGCTGGCCGATCTGGTCGGCCGGCCGTTCTACGAGAACTGGTCGCGGCCGCAGGGGCTGGTCGACCAGCTCGCCCTCGTGCTCGAATTCAACCCGCGCTGCTGGCCAACATCGCCTTCGCGGTGCATGACTCGGCGCCGCCCGTCAGCAATGCCCAGATCGAAGGCCTGCGCGTGCTGGCGCCGCATCTGCGCCGCGCCGCCATCATCAGCGGCCTGCTCGACGGCCGCCAGCAGGCGGCGGCATCGTTCGAGGCCACCCTCGCCGCGCTCGGCTCGGGCGTCGTCCTCGTCGACGAACAATTGCGTGTCATCTACGCCAACGAGCGGGCCGAGGCGATGTTCGCCGCCGGCGATCCCCTGGTGCGCACCGCCGGCCGCCTGGACCTGCCGCGGGAGCTGGTGCGCGGCCAGCTCGCCGCCGCCGTAGCGGCCGCCGCCCGCGGCAGCGCCGGCCTGCAGCGGGGCAGCGGCATCCCGGCACGCCTCAGCGACGGCGGCGAAGCGGTGGTGCATGTGCTGCCGCTCGGCCGGCACCAGGCGACGCGCAGCTTTGCCGCCGTGGCGGCGATGTTCGTGGCCCAGCCCAGCCGCGAGCTCAATCTGCCGATGGAGGCGTTGCAGCTGCTCTACCAGTTGCGGCCCGCCGAGGCGCGGGTGTTCGAGCTGATCGTCCGCGGCTTGCGGGCGGCCGACATCGCCTCCACGCTCGGCATCGCCCCCAGCACCGTCAAGACCCACACCCTGCGCCTGTTCGACAAGGTCGGCGTGCACAGCCGCGCGCAACTGGCCAAGCTCGCCCGCGACATGTCGCTGGGGCTGAACTCGTTCCCCGGTTGCCGGGGTCGCCCCGCTCAGGGCAGGCGTCGGAAATACAGTGTCGTGATCCTGCCGTCCCGGCCAACCATGAGTCCCCATTCCATCCCGGCATTCTCGAATGTCGCGTTGAAGACATCGACGCCCGACTGGCCGACGCCCCTGAAGCTCAAGCCGGTCAGCGGGCCGGCCGATTTGAGCTCCTGCGCCACCAGATCCTTCTGCGCGCGGGCCAGCTCGGCGAGGACGGGACTCATCCGGCCGTAGTCGGGTTCACCCCGCAGGCTCTCGGCAATCACCCGACGCAGCGTCGCCTCGCTTCCGGCTTGCGGAATCTTCTCCCGCTTGCGCCGTTCGAGCTCCGCTTCGGCCCGTTGCGCCACGGCAGCGTCGACGCGCACGGCCCTGATCTCGACACCGCCCTGATGATGGACGAGCGAATTCACCCGCCCGTCGGCATCGCGGATGAAGGTTACTTGCACCGGCAGCACCTTCATGAAGAAGCCCGTCTCGCTTTCGGGGAAAATCTCGAGGTCGGCCTGCCCGATGACACGGGTGAACAGCCGTCCGTCCCGCGTCGTCACGAAATAATAGGTGCCGTCGCCGCCGAGCTCGTACGCCCCGGCGTAGTCCGCATAGATGGTGGTATCGATCGGTACTTCGGTGCGGGGCCGGTTCTGTTCGTACCGCCGCCAGGGGATCGTGTCGGTCGAGGCGTCAGCCATCGTGCTCTCCCTTGCCAGCATGGTGAGATCGTCGATTGATATGGCGACCCCGGCGGCCATTTTGGCCTGCACGGCGTCGATGGTGGCGAGTCCGCGCTCGGCGCGCTGCCGCGTTTCGTTCAGCGTGTCGCGCTGCATGTCGAGCAGACGGCCGAGATCGGTCGGATGCCCCTTCAGCAGTTCCGCGATGCGCGCGAGGCTGAAGCCGAGCGATTTGAGGGCCAGCACCTCGTTGAGCCGGGCGATCTCGT
This sequence comes from Devosia sp. 67-54, assembly GCF_001899075.1. Taxonomy (GTDB): domain Bacteria; phylum Pseudomonadota; class Alphaproteobacteria; order Rhizobiales; family Devosiaceae; genus Devosia_A. The sequence goes on from NZ_MKVA01000011.1 coordinate 747,778, forward strand.
CCGGCCCATAAAGCCGCCAGGTCTTGCCCGTCCGCCGTGGCACGATCAGTCCATGCTGCTCGTACAGGCGTAACGCCCGCACGCTGAGCCCGATGCGTCGCGCGCAATCGGCAGCGGTCAGCCAGGTTTCGGTCTTGGCGCGATCGTCCATGGCGGCTCCTCGGCAGCGTCCTACGCTATGACGCAAGGGGCGGCTCAAGCGAAATCCGCCGGGTTGCCGGCCCCGCTCGCCCGATGCGTCACAGCCGCAGCGCCTCCAGCACCGCCGAGAACGCCGGCGAGGCCTGGAGCCGGCTCGGAGAATAGAGGTGATAGCCGACGAAGGCCGCCGCGGCGGTGACGCTGAGCGCCACCGATCTCGCGGCGCTGGACGAGGCGGTGTCGGCGGTGGAGATTCGCGGCGAGCGCTACGCGCCCGAACATCTGGCGCGCATCGACCGCTAGAGGGTTCACGGCATGGCGGAATCGGGGTTGGTGGCCCCGCAATATCGGGCGTGGAGCTGACGCAGGATCCGGTGCTCGTGGCCCCCACCCCCAGCCCCTCCCCGCAAGGGGGAGGGGGGCGATGGAGCCGATGCGACGGCGTTTCAGTCGGGCTCCCCTCCCCCTTGCGGGGAGGGGACGGGGGCGGGGGCAGCAATCACCGGACCCGCCGGACCGGGGCGGCGTGCCCGGTCCCGCCGGCCTATTCCGGCCGCGGCAGCTCGGTGGTGCTTTCGGTGAGGCGGGGGCCCTTGAGGGTCATCGGCAGGCCGGCGACGACGAAATGCACCTCGGCGCAGATCTCGGCGAGGCGCTGGTGCGCCGCGCCGGCGAGGTCGCGGAAGGTGCGGGCCATGGCGTTGTCGGGCACGATGCCGAGCCCCACCTCGTTCGACACCAGGATCACCCGCGCCGAACTGGCCTGGCGCAGCGTGGCGATCAGCTCGTCCACCGCCTGCGCCACGTTGCGGTTGGCGCCCAGCAGGTTGCTGATCCACAGCGTCAGGCAATCGACCAGGATCACGTCATGCGTCTTGGCCGCGGCCTTGAGGGCGGTGGCCAGCGCGATCGGCTCCTCCAGCGTCGAGAAGCGCTTGTGCCGCTGCTGCTGGTGCAGCCGCACCCGCTCCACCATTTCGGCGTCAAGCGCCTGGGCGGTGGCCAGGTACAGCGGGCGTTCGCCCGAGCGCATCGCCAGCCGCTCGGCAAATCCGGTCTTGCCCGACCGCGCCCCGCCCAGAACCAGAACATGTCCGTCCATGTCGTTCCTCCGACTCGGCCCTAACGCGGGCGCCGGGAGATTGGTCGCATGGCCCTGGCGCCACAAGGGCCGCGGCCCGCTGAAATCGATTGCGCAAACCACTTTCGCCGCCGCGGCATTGGCATTATGGTCCGCCCGCGCCGGCGCCCGGCGCAGTCGCATTTCCGAGGGCATCCGCAGGTGACCAGATATTATCTTGGCGTTGACGGGGGAGGCACCAATTGCCGCATCCGCCTCGCCGACGAGCATTTGGTGACGCTGGGAGAAGGCCGCGGCGGCCCCTCCAACCTGCAGATCCAGAACGGCGAGCCGGCCTATCGCTCGATTCTCGACGGCGCCCGCGCCGCCTTCGCCGCCGCCGGCCTGCCCGACGCCGCCTATGCCCGGACTTATGCCTGCTTCTGCATGGCCGGCGGCCGCTCGGTGGGCGACCGCGAGGATTTCCAGAACCGGCCCTGGCCGTTCGCCGCGGTGCGCGCCTATGACGACATCGACGCCGCCCATGCCGGCGCGCTCGGCGGCGAGGAGGGCGCGGTGATGATCGCCGGCACCGGCTCGGCCGCCCTCGCCATCGTCGGCGGCCGGCGCCACCAATGCGGCGGCTGGGGCTTTCACGTCGGCGACCAGATGTCGGGCGCCATCCTCGGGCGCGAGCTGGTGCGCCGCACCATCGAGGCCAGCGACGGGCTGGTCGGCGGCTCGCCGCTGACCGACGCGGTGCTGGCCGAGCTCGGCGGCAGCAACGACGCCATCATGGACTGGTCGTTCCCCAAGCCGGTGACGCCCGTGGAGTTCAAGGACAAGGACGGCAGCGAGCTGCCGGTCACCGTCGGCCGCGCGCCGCAGGCCTATGGCAGCTTCAGCCGGCTGATCTTCGACTATTACGACCGCGGCGACCCGGTGGCCCGGGAGCTGATCGCCCTCGAAATGACCTACGTCGACAATTATGTGCGCTGGTTCAAGGCGCGCGGCGCCACCCGCATGGCCGCCACCGGCGGCGTCGGCGAGCGGCTGTACCCCATGCTCGTCGACCGCTATGGCAGCTTCATCGTCAAACCGCTCGGGGACAACCTCTCGGGCGCCGTCATCCTCGCAAAGCAGAATTTCGCCGCATGAACTACATCGAACGGAGAACCAAGAGCGTGTCCAGCCGCATCATTCCCGTCCAGCCCTTTGACTATGTGGTCTTCGGCGCGACCGGCGATCTCACCAAGCGCAAGCTCATCCCCGCGCTCTACCACCGCTTCTACGACGGCCAGTTCGACGAGCACAGCCGCATCATCGGCGTGTCGCGCACCAAATGGACGGACGCCGATTTCCAGAAGGCGGCGCGCGACGACATCGCCCAGTTCGTCGAGAAGGAATACCAGGACGAGAAGGTCATCGACCGCTTCGTGTCGACCTTCTCCTACGTCGTCAACGACGTGACCGACGAGGCCAAATGGGGCGATCTGGGCGGCAAGCTGCGCGACGACCCCAAGGTGGTGCGCGCCTTCTACCTCGCCATCGCGCCGGACCTGTTCGGGCCGACCTGCGAGTACATCAAGAAGAAGGGCTATTACCGCCGCGACGCCCGCGTCGTCATCGAAAAGCCGCTCGGGCACGACCTCGCCTCCTCGATCGCCATCAACGATGAGGTGAGCCGCATCTTCGAGGAAGATCAGGTCTATCGCATCGACCACTATCTCGGCAAAGAGACGGTGCAGAACCTGTTGGCGCTGCGCTTTGCCAACATCCTGTTCGAGCCGGTGTGGAACTCGACCCATATCGACCACGTGCAGATCAGCGTGGCCGAGACCGTCGGCGCCGGCACCCGCGGCTATTACGACGAGAGCGGGGCGCTGCGCGACATGGTGCAGAACCACATGGCGCAGCTGCTCTGCCTCGTCGCCATGGAGCCGCCGGCTTCGGACGGCGCCAACGCGCTGCGCGACGAAAAGCTCAAGGTGCTGCGCTCGCTGCAGCCGATCACCGCCGCCGACGTCGGCAAGGTGACGGTGCGCGGCCAGTATCGCGCCGGCTCGATCGACGGCCAGAGCGTGCCGAGCTACCAGGACGAACTGCCCGAGGACAAGAAGGGCTCCAAGACCGAGACCTTCGTCGCCCTCAAGGCCGAGATCGGGAACTGGCGCTGGGCCGGAGTGCCGTTCTACTTCCGCACCGGCAAGCGCCTCGCCACCCGCGCCTCGGAGATCGTCATCCAGTTCCGCGACATCCCGCACTCGATGTTCGACCATGCCGAAGGCGCGCCGCGCCCCAACCGGCTGATCATCAACATCCAGCCCGACGAGGGCGTGAAGATGTTCCTGATGATCAAGGATCCGGGCCCGGGCGGCATGCGCCTGCGCGAGGCGCCGCTCGATCTGAGCTTTGCCGCCACCTTCCACGAGCGCACGCCCGAGGCCTATGAGCGGCTGCTGCTCGACGTCATCCGCGGCCAGCAGACGCTGTTCATGCGCCGCGACGAGCTCGAAGCGGCCTGGCGCTGGATCGACCCGATCCGCAACGCCTGGGATGCCTCGAGCGACGCGCCGCAGGCCTATGCCGCCGGCACCTGGGGCCCGTCGGGGGCGGTGGCGCTGATCGAGCGCGACGGCCGCACCTGGCACGAGGACGATAATTGAGGCCGGCCCGCCGGACCTTCAGCGACAGGCAGCAGCTCGCCGACGCCCTCGCCGAGGCGGTGGCGGCCAACCTCGCGGCCGGCATCGCGGCCCGCGGCGCCGCCTCGCTCGCCGTCTCGGGCGGCACCACGCCGGTGCATTTCTTCGAGGCGCTGGCGCGGCGCGGCGAGGTGGCCTGGGACAAGGTGACGGTCACCCTGGTCGACGAGCGCTGGGTCGACGAGACGTCGGACCGCTCCAATGCCCGGCTGGTGCGCCAGCATCTGCTGCAGGGCCGGGCGGCCGCGGCGCGCTTCGTGCCGCTCTACCAGGGCGGCGACGCGCCCGATGCCGAAAAGGCGAGTGCGGCGCAGGCCGTCGTGCCGCGCCCGCTCGATGCCGCCATCCTCGGCATGGGCAATGACGGCCACACCGCCTCGTTCTTTCCGGGCGGCGACACGCTCGACGCGGCGCTGACCGCGGCGGGGCCGGTGGTCGCCATCCGCGCGCCGGGCGCCGGCGAGCCGCGGGTGACGCTGACGCTCAGGCAATTGCTGGCGGCCCGCGCGCTCTATCTGCATATCGAAGGGGAGGGGAAGCTCGCAACGCTCGGGCAGGCTGAGGCAGAAGGTCCCGTAGAGGACATGCCGGTGCGTGCTATCCTGCGCGAGACCCAAACACCGCTGACCATCTACTGGTGCCCATGAACCAGCGTGGTCGCGCGTTCGAACCGCAAGAGTGGCGCCACTTTTGCTGAACACGCTCTAAGGGAGCCCCCAATGTCTGTCCTCAAGGCAGTTCAGGACGTGACCGACCGGATCGCGGCACGCAGCGCCGACACGCGCCGCGACTATCTCGACCGGCTCGATGCGGCGCGGCAGGCCGGCGTCTACCGCTCGGTGCTGAGCTGCGGCAACCTCGCGCACGGCTTTGCCGCCTGCGCCCCCGCCGACAAGGCCAAGCTCGCCGGCAACCGCGCGCTGAACCTCGGCATCGTCACCTCCTACAACGACATGCTGAGCGCACATCAGCCCTACGAGACCTATCCGGCGCTGATCAAGGACGCGGCGCGCGCGATCGGCGCCACGGCGCAGGTGGCGGGCGGCGTGCCGGCCATGTGCGACGGCGTCACCCAGGGCCAGCCGGGCATGGATCTGAGCCTGTTCTCGCGCGACGTGATCGCCATGGCGACCGCCATCGCGCTCAGCCACAACATGTTCGACGCCGCGGTGTTCCTGGGCATCTGCGACAAGATCGTGCCGGGCCTGCTGATCGGGGCGCTGAGCTTCGGGCATCTGCCGGCGGTGTTCGTGCCGGCGGGGCCGATGCCCTCGGGCATGCCCAACGACGAGAAGACCCGCATCCGCCAGCTCTATTCCGAAGGCAAGGTCGGCCGCGCCGAGCTGCTGGAGGCCGAGGCCAAATCCTACCATTCGCCCGGCACCTGCACCTTCTACGGCACCGCCAACTCCAACCAGATGCTGATGGAGATCATGGGCCTGCATTTGCCGGGGGCGAGCTTCGTCAACCCCGGCACGCCGCTGCGCGAGGCGCTGACGCGCGAGGCGGCCAGGCGCGCGCTGTCGCTCACCGCCGAGGGCAACGACTACACCCCCGTCGGCCACGTGATCAGCGAAAAGACCATCGTCAATGGCCTCGTCGGCCTGCATGCGACGGGCGGCTCGACCAACCACACGCTGCACCTGATCGCCATCGCCGCCGCCGCCGGCCTCAAGGTGACGTGGCAGGATATGGCCGATCTGAGCGAAGTGGTGCCGCTGCTCGCCCGCGTCTATCCCAATGGCGTCGCCGACGTGAACCATTTCCACGCCGCCGGTGGAATGGGATTCCTGATCCGCGAGCTGCTCGACAGCGGCCATCTGCACGAGGACGTGAAGACCGTCTGGGGCGGCGGCCTTTCCGGCTACACCGTCGAGGCCAGGCTGATCGCGGACAAGCTGAGCTTCACGCCGTCGCCGGAAACATCCGGCAACGACAAGATTCTGGTGCCGGTCAGGGCGGCGTTCTCGAAGAATGGCGGGCTGAAGCTGCTGACCGGCAACCTGGGCAAGGCGGTGATCAAGGTCAGCGCCGTCAAGCCCGAGCACCGGGTCATCGAGGCGCCGGCCCGCGTGTTCCACAGCCAGCACGGGCTGCAGGCCGCGTTCAAGGCGGGCGAGCTCAACGGCGACATGATCGCCGTGGTGCGCTTTGCCGGCCCCAAGGCCATCGGCATGCCGGAGCTGCACAATCTGACCCCGGCGCTCGGCGTGCTGCAGGGCCGCGGCTTCAAGGTGGCGCTGGTCACCGACGGCCGCATGTCGGGCGCCTCCGGCAAGGTGCCGGCGGCGATCCACGTGACGCCCGAGGCGGTCGATGGCGGCCCCATCTCGAAGGTGCGCGACGGCGACCTGCTGCGGCTCGACGCCGATGCCGGCACGCTGGTCTTTATCGGCGACGAGAAGGAATTCTTGTCGCGCACCCCGGCCACCGAGGACCAGCGGCACGAGCATTACGGCATGGGCCGCGAGCTGTTCGCCGGCTTCCGCGCCATGGTCGGTGCGGCCGACCGCGGGGCGAGCGTGTTCGGGTAGGGACGCCCGGCAACCAGGCGGAGGCGTGCGCAATAGAGCAGCATCCTATCGCAGTCTCAGTCGGTCCCCTCGCCCCTCAGGGGAGAGGGTAGCGCAGCTTGGCCGACAGGCCTAGCGGAGCTGGGTGAGGGGTGCGGGGGTGAACCTTGCGCGTTGCTGCCACATCACTCGAACTGATCGATCGCACCCCTCACCCGCTTGCTAGGCTCGCTTTGCTCGCCAAGCGCGCGACCTCTCCCCTGAGGGGCGAGGTGAGCCCGACTGCGAGGGCGGTGCCGGGGCTCCGGCCAGGACCAATTAGCGGGAGCCATCATCCTCCCACGGCACCACCGTCAGCTCGGGCCAGACGCTTTTGGCGCGGGCGCCCTTGGCTTCGTGCGCCGGTTTGTTCATCAGCACCGGGTTGGGCACGATGCGGAACGAGAAGATGTCGTCGAGCCCGAACGGCGCGACCAAAGTGAGGCGGCCGTCGGCCTCGAGCCGCGCGCCGACCGCATGCGTCTTGCTGGCGTAGCGGCCGAGCATTTCGGCCGACGAAACGAGCGGCGTGAACGGCACGCCGAATTTCTGCGGAAACCACAGATGCACGCGCGCCTGGTTGCGCACCTGCACCGGCAGCGGCAGGCCGGCGAAGCGCCGGTCGAGCCGCTGGATCACCCGGTCTTCGGCCTCGTAGCTCAGATCGCTGCCGTCGAAATACACCACGTCGATGTCGTTGATGCCGGTGCGGTCCGGCCGCCCGGTCAGCCGGTTCCACACCAGATTGTAGATGGCGCCGGCAACCAGCAGCGGGTCGGGCAGGCCGTCCTGCCGGATGCCGTCGAGCACCTCCATCAGCAGCGGGCTCGAGCGGATGATCGCCTCGAGCGCGGCGCGCTGCTCGGCCTCGCCGCGGCCGGAATATCTGAGATGGTCGTCCATGCCGGCTACGTCCGCCGATTCTGCCGCCGCTGTCAGCCCGGCCGCAGGAGCCGGCGGGGGAAATAAGGCCGGGAGCCACAATTCCCGCGCCTTCGGGAATCTATTATGAGCGGCCTCCGGAGGGCCCCATGCGCCGACTGATTGCCGTTGCCGTTACCGTCATCGCGACCGTGCTGCTTGCCGCCTGCTCGACGGTGGGCCTCAACACCGCCAGCAACGGGCGCTCGCTCGACCCGTTGCACGACGACGTGGCGAGCCTGCTGATCGCCTTCGACCTGCCGCGCGGGCTCGGGCCCAACAACGCCGCCGGCCAGCTCTTCACCTTCGACGTCGCCAATGGCGGCCCGCAGGAGCATCTGCGCCTGTCGCTGGTGCCGGCCGACGCCGACCAGGTGGCCGGCAACCTGCCGCCGCCGGCCGAGGGGCGCGCCTATTATCTCTACAACGTCGCCGAGACCGACAAGCCGGCCATCCGGGCGGCGCAGCAGGCGGCGCAGGCGCGCGGCATCTCCGCCGCGAGCATCCAGATCGGCGTCGTGCCGCATCTGTGCGGCGCCGGACAGGTCGACCAGAACGTCCTGACGGTGTCGATCTATGGCGCCATCCCGGGCCAGACCCGGCTGATGCCGTTCATGAACCAGATGCCGCTCGCCGCCGTGCTGCAGCAGCCCGGCAGCACCCAGCTCGCCATCTGCCAGGGATAGGCGGGGGGACGGCCCCGGCCTCTCCGGTCACGCGGCGCTGGTGAGCGTGCCGGCGTCGCGGCCCGGGCGGGGGCGGCTGAGCCGTGCGCCATTGCCGGGGGCGGCCAGCCGGCCCCAGCCGCCGCCCGGTCCGCCATAGCGCGGCGCGGTCCAGCTCTGCGCCTGCCGCCAGCGGTCCCAATAGGCGGCGGTCGACACGCCGCCGCGCAGAAATTCGTTGAGCCAGTCGTGCACCAGCCGGCTTTCGCTGAAGTGCGAATGCGGATTGTCGAAGCCGCGCTGGCGGATTTCGTACTGGATGTCCTCGAGGCCGCGCCGGCGGATGGCGAGCACGCCGAGCTGCTCGGCATATTCCCTGGCCTCGGCCCGCTCGTCCTTGACCCGCTGCAGCAGGTCGTCGATCTGCCCCACCACGCCGGCGTCGTCGTCGCGCGGGGCGGCGCGCGCCGCGTCCAGCAGCGGCCGCAGCTCCGGGTGGTCGAGCAGCGCGTCGAGCTCGTCGAGCGCCTCGATATAGGCCGGCGTGTTGCCGTGCGCCAGCGCGGCGCGGGCGGCGATGGCGCCGTCGCGCCGGTCCTGCAGAACGACGTTCTCCTGGTCGAGCGCGTCGATGCGGGGGGCGAGCGCCTCGATCGCCTCGCGCGCGCTGCGCCCGCCGGCGCTGTCGATGGCGACGCTCTCGAGCGCCGCCACCTCGGCCGCCGCGGCGCGGGCCCGCTCCTGCAGCGCCTCGGCATGCCGGCGCAGCAGCACCGGCAGCTCCTTGACCAGCGCATAATTGGCCGCTGCCGCGTCGTAGCCGATGAAGCGCGCCAGCCGCGCGTCGAGCCCCGCGAACAGGCCGCGGCTGGCATAATGCGGCGTGCCGTAATGCCGGCCGCTCAGATACATGAACAGCGGATCGACGCGCCAGGCGCGCCCCTTCTGCTCGCTGTCGGCCGCGGCCTCGGCCGCCTTGGCGACGGCCGCCTCGGCCATCGCCGCGAGCTCGCGCGCCGCGGCGAGCTTGGCCGCGTAGCCGGCGTCCGAGCCGAGCTTGGGCCGCGCCATGGCGACGTGCGCGCTGAGCTCGCTGTCGCGCTTGCTGGCCTCCGACTGCAGCGCGCTGCGCTCGGCATTGCCGCGCGCCAGATCCGCCTCGGCATGCTGCGCCGCCGCCTCGGCGTCGGCGAAGGCCGCGTCGTAGCGCGAAATCGCCGTCTCCACCGTGTTGTCGATCTCGGCGATCAGCCGCGCCTGCGCCGCGCGCCCGGCCTCGTCGAGCCGCGTCGCCCCCAGCAGCCGGTAGAGCTCGGCCTCCTGCGCCTGCAGCTTGAGCAGCAGTTCGGCGCCGCGCGAGGCGCGCTTGGCGATCTCGTCCTCCTCGCGGCGGACATCGCGCAGGGCCTCGTCGAGCGCGCGCAGGGCGTCGGGACCGTTGAGGCTCATCTCACCACCGCGTCACTTGCCCGCCCAGCGTCTGCACCAGATAGCTGGGGTCGATGAAGCCGAATTCCTTGATCGCCAGCAGATTGTGCTCGATCACCTGGTCGTCGTCCTTGTCGGCCTCGACGGCGCGGTACACCTCCTCGGGCACCCGCACGCCCCAGGACGACACGCGCTCGGTGCGGCCGGTGTTCTCGTCGCGGATCGGCAGCGTCAGGATGCGGCCATTGGCGTCCACCGCCTGCACCACGAGATAGTAGTTGGTGGCCTCCGAATTGCTCTGCGGGAAGGTCCAGAAGCCCCATTTGTCGTCGCGGTCGACGATCTTGAGCTGGTATTCGGCGCGCAGCGTGTCGCGCAGATTGGTGAGGTCGATGATCGCCTGCTCGGCGGCGGCGCGGTTGCCGGCCTTGGCCGCGGCCTGGCCGCGGTCGCGGATGGTCACCGCCTCGGTCTCGGCCTGCTGCACCTTGGTCTCTTCGTGGATGGTCCGGTACAGCGCCTGCATCTGCGCCGGCATGGTCTCGCTCAGCTCGACCTGCGCCTGCCGCGCCACGGCGTCGCGATACGGCCGGTAGGCGAGGAAATAGCCGCCGACCCCGAGCACCACGAGCAGCGCCAGCGCCGTGGCCGCCGGCTGCCAGCGCCGCCGCTCGATATAGAGCCGCGCCAGCGCCGCGCGCGGGCCGCGGGTCCTCGGCACATGGCCGAAGCGGTTGTCGTTGACCGCCGCGAGCCCGGTGGCGATGGCCGCGTCGGTGATGGCGATGCCGGCGCCGCGGTAGTGGCGGCGCAGATTGTCGGCCTGCGCCGCGGCATCGCCGGCGGCCAGCGCCGGGTCGCGCCGAATCGCATCGACGATGTCCATGGCCACGATCGCGTCGTCGAACCGGACCGGATCGGCCGTTGCAGCGCTCATTTCGGTGCGTGCGGTCACGCCCTGCCTTACTCGCTCTGGACTTTCCGTCGTGCAGCCGACTGCGGTCCCGGGCCTAATTTATGACGCTTCGGGGAGCGGACAATTGATCCGGTGGCCGCCGGTGACTATTTTCGCCCGGATGGTGCGAAAAAGACGCATGGCGAGGCCCTGAGCGGCATGGATTTCGGCGGCCGCTATCTGTTCGGGGCGAGGCGCGGGGACGTCTGGGGCGCCCTCAACGACACCGACATCCTGCGCGCCGTGATTCCCGGCTGCGAATACATCGCCTGGACCGGGCCGCACACGCTCGACCTGTCGATCCGCGTCCATCTCGGCCTCGTGCGCCCGGTGTTCGCCGGCGACCTGACGCTGAGCAATGTCCGCCCCGCCGAGAGCTACACGCTGGCGGGGCGCGGGCGCGGCGGCGTGCTCGGGCTGGCGCAGGGCGCCGCCGACATCACCCTCGCCGATGCCGAGGGCGGCACGCTGCTGGTCTTCGCCGCCGCCGGCAAGGCCGATGGCGGCGTCATGCGGCTCGGGCGGGCGCTGATCGGCCGTTCGGCGCAGCGCGTCATCGACGGCTTCTTCGAATCGATCGGGCGCGAGATGGGCGCCGGCGTGACAGCGCTGTCGCCGCCCGAGCCCTCCGCCGATTTTGACCAAACGTTCAAAAACTGAGGTTTTCCCTCTTGCCGCGCGGGTAAATGCAAGCTTGTATCCCTGCCAACGCGCGGGGACAGGAGACAGCGGCACCGCCGCTTCCCGGCGCGAACCAGGGAGACCATTCATGATCGATTTCAAACGGCACCTCGGTGCTCTGGCCGCGGGTATTGGCGCGGTGGCGCTGCTGGCCGGCGCGGCCTTGGCCGATCCGGCGCTGATCTACGACCTCGGCGGCAAGTTCGATAAGTCGTTCAACGAAGCGGCCTACAACGGCGCCGAGCAGTGGAAGAAGGAGACCGGCGGCACCTACCACGATCTCGAGATCCAGGCCGAAGCCCAGCGCGAGCAGGCGGTGCGCAAATTCGCCCAGGCCGGCTACAGCCCGATCGTGGTGACCGGCTTCAGCTTCGCCGACACCCTCAACAAGGTGGCGCCCGACTTCCCCAACATCCATTTCGTGCAGATCGACTCGGTGGTCGACCAGCCCAACGTGCAGTCGGTGGTCTATAAGTCCAACGACGCCTCGTACCTGGCCGGCGTGCTCGCCGCCAAGACCTCCAAGACCGGCAAGGTCGGCTTCGTCGGCGGCATGGACATTCCGCTGATCCACAACTTCTTCTGTGGCTACAAGGAAGGCTTCATGGCCACCAACAAGGATGGCCAGGTGTTCGAGAACTACACCGGCACCACGGCGGCGGCCTGGAACGATCCGACCACCGCGGGCGAACTGACCAAGGCCGATTTCGACAAGGGCGCCGACATCGTCTACGCCGCGGCGGGTGCCTCGGGCCTCGGCGTGATCCAGGCGGCCAAGGACGCCGGCAAGATGTCGATCGGCGTCGACAGCAACCAGAACTACATCGCGCCCGGCTCGGTGCTGACCTCGGTGCTGAAGCGCGTCGACGTCACCGTCTATAACGCCTTCAAGGACGGCGATGCCGGCTTCAAGCCGGGCGTGGTCTCGCTCGGCGTCGCCGAGAACGGCGTCGGCCTCGCCATGGACGACAACAACAAGTCGATGATCACCCCCGACGCGCAGGCCGCCGTCGATGCGGCGGCCAAGGGCATCGCCGACGGCACCATCAAGGTGCACGACTACAACACCGACAATCAGTGCCCGTGATCGGTCGTTCGTGAGCCAGCCTCACTCTTCATCCAATGCCGAGCAGCGCCCCTCCAAAGGGGGCGCTGTTTCCGACCTTGCCATCGAGCTCCGGGGCATCAACAAGAGCTTCGGGCCGGTGCGCGCCAACCGCGACATCGACCTCAAGGTCCGGCGCGGCACCATCCACGGCATCGTCGGTGAAAACGGCGCCGGCAAGTCGACGCTGATGTCGATCCTCTACGGCTTCTACACCGCCGACAGCGGCGAGATCCTGGTCAACGGCCAGCCCGCCCACATCACCGATTCCCGCCATGCGCTGCAGCTGGGCATCGGCATGGTGCACCAGCACTTCATGCTGGTCGACAATTTCTCCATCCTCGAAAACGTCATCCTGGGCGCCGAGGACAATGCGCTGCTCGCCTCCTCGCTGAGCAAGGCGCGCAAGGAGCTGAAGCGCCTCTCCGACGAATACGGCCTGTCGGTCGACCCCGACGCCATCGTGCAGGACGTCTCGGTGGGCCAGCAGCAGCGCGTCGAAATCCTCAAGGCGCTGTATCGCGGCGCCGATACGCTGATCCTCGACGAGCCCACCGGCGTGTTGACGCCGGAAGAGGCCGACGATCTGTTCCGCGTGCTCAACGTGCTGCGCGACCAGGGCAAGACGGTGATCCTGATCACCCACAAGCTGCGCGAGATCATGGCCATCACCGATTTCGTGTCGGTGATGCGGCAGGGCCAGATGGTGGCCACCATGCCGACCAAGGACACCTCGCCCGAAAAGCTGGCCGAGCTGATGGTCGGCCGCCGCGTGCTGCTGCGCGTCGAGAAGGGCTCGGCGCATCCGGGCAAGCCGCTGCTCGAGGTCAAGAACCTCGTTGTCGCCGACGACCTCAAGGTGGTGCGCGTCAAGGATGTGAGCTTTTCGGTCAGGGCCGGCGAGATCGTCGGCATCGCCGGCGTTGCCGGCAACGGCCAGTCCGAGCTGCTCGAATCCATCGCCGGCATGCGCGACCAGCTGTCCGGCGACGTGGTGCTCAACGGCCACGTGCTGTCGCTCGAGGGCGACGACGGCGCCCACCGCGCCCGCCTCGCCGGCCTCGCCCACGTGCCCGAGGACCGCCAGACCGAAGGGCTGGTGGTACAGTTCGAGGAGTGGGAGAACAACATCCTCGGCTACCAGCACGATCCGGCCTATGGCCGCGGGCTGCTCGATATCGCCGCCGCCCGCCGGCAGGCCGAGGAGCGGATGCACAAATTCGACGTCCGTCCGGCCAATCCGCGGCTCAAGACCGCCAATTTCTCCGGCGGCAACCAGCAGAAGATCGTGCTGGCGCGCGAGATGGAGCAGGACCCCTCGGTGCTGATCGTCGGCCAGCCGACGCGCGGCGTCGACATCGGCGCCATCGAGTTCATCCACAACCAGATCATCAAGATGCGCGACGCCGGCAAGGCCATCCTGCTCGTTTCCGTCGAGCTCGACGAGATCCGCTCGCTTTCCGACCGCATCCTGGTGATGTTCGACGGCAAGATCGTCGGCGAGGCCGACCCGGCCACCGCCACCGAAGGCGAACTCGGCCTGATGATGGCCGGCATCGGCGCCGACGGCCATGCGGCGCGCTCGGGCGCCGGTGCGGGGCCGGCGCATGCCGTCGGGGGAGACCAGCCATGAGCGCACGCCGTCCGCTGCCGCGCTGGGCCGATGTGGCGCTGCTGCCGGTGCTCAACCTGGTGCTGGCGCTGATCGTGTTCTCGATCTTCGTGCTGCTGATCGGCCAGAATCCGCTGCAGGCGCTGGCGATCATGATCAACGGCGCCTTCGGCTATGGCGAGGGCGTCGGCTTCACCCTGCATTTCGCCACCAGCTTCGTGTTCACTGGCCTCTGCGTCGCGGTGGCGGCGCATGCCGGGCTGTTCAATATCGGCGGCGAAGGCCAGGCCTATGTCGCCAGCCTCGGCGCCATCGCCGTGGGCTTCCTGATGGACCACACCGTCTGGTGGCTGGTGCTGCCGGTGGCCATCCTCGCCTCGATGGCGGTCGGCGCCGCCTGGGCCTTCATCCCGGGCTACCTGCAGGCCAAGCGCGGCAGCCACGTGGTGATCACCACCATCATGTTCAACTTCATCGCCTCCTCGCTGATGGCGTACCTGCTGGTCTACGTGCTGAAGCCGGTGGGCGTGCAGGAGCCCTCGACCGCCAATGTCGTGGCGGCGGGCAAGATTCCGCAGCTCCGCCAGTTCTTCCCCTGGTTCGGCGGGGCGCCGCTGAACATGACCATCATCTTCGCGATCCTCGCGCTGATCGGCGTCTACATCCTCATCTGGCGCACCAAATTCGGCTACGCGCTGCGCACTTTGGGCCACAGCCCGTCGGCCTCGCTCTATGCCGGCATCTCCAACAGCCGCATGATCATCATCGTCATGATGATCTCGGGCGCGCTGGCCGGCATGGTGGCGGTCAACGAAGTGCTGGGCGTGCAGTCGCGCATCGTCATCGACGTCACCGCCGGCTACGGCTTCGTCGGCATCGCCGTGGCGCTGATGGGACGCAACCACCCCATCGGCATCGCGCTGGCGGCCGTGCTGTTCGGTGCCCTCTACCAGGGCGGGCTCGACCTGCAATTCTACATGCCGGCCATCACCCGCGACATGATCGTCGTCATCCAGGCGCTGGTCATCATGTTCACCGGCGCCATGGAGGGCCTGCTGCGGCCGGGCCTCGAATCGGCGTTCATGCTGTACTCGCCGCGCCAGAAGGCCGATGCCGTGGCGCGCGAAACCGTCGGCACCGAGAGCTGAGCATGGATTACGAAATCATCGTCTCGACCCTCGCCGCCACCGTCCGCCTGACGACGCCGCTGCTGTTCGCCTGCCTCGCCGGCCTCTATTCCGAGCGCTCGGGCGTGTTCGACATCGGCCTCGAGGGCAAGATGCTGGCGGGCGCCTTCGGCGCCTGCTCGGGCTCGCCTGGTTCCACCAGGGCGGGCGCACGCCGCCGCTGCCGCCCGGCGGCCGCTTCGAGGCCATCGACTGGCCATGGGCCGACCAGATCCACTCGGTGCCGATCGTCGGGCCGCTCTATGCGACGCTGCTGTCGGGCCACAACATCCTGGTCTATCTCGCCTTCCTGTGCGTGCCGCTGACCTATTGGGTGCTGTATAGAACGCGGTTCGGGCTGCGCCTGCGCGCCGTCGGCGAGAACCCCAAGGCGGTCGACACCGCCGGCATCTCGGTGACGCTGCTGCGCTATCGCGCCCTGATCATCACCGGCGTGCTGTGCGGCCTTGCCGGCGCCTATTTCTCCATCGCCCAGGGCAACGGCTTCATCAACAACATGACCGCCGGCAAGGGCTTCATCGCGCTCGCCGCGCTGATCTTCGCCAAATGGCGGCCGGTGCCGGCGATGTTTGCAACGCTGCTCTTCGGCTTCCTCGACGCGCTGCAGATCCGCCTGCAGGGCGCGGTGCTGCCGGGCACCTCGTGGCAGATCCCGGTGCAGTTCATCCAGGCGCTGCCCTACATCCTCACCTGCGTGCTGCTCGCCGGCTTCATCGGCAAGGCCATCGGCCCCAAGGCCGGCGGCGTGCCGTACACCAAGGAGCGCTGACGCATGGCCCCGAAAGGTGGACGCCGGCTTTCGGACGAGGCCATGCGCAAATGAGCATGGGCGCGGTGAGCGACGCCGAGCTGTTCGCCGCGGCCGAAGCGGTGCGGGCGCGGGCCTATGCGCCGTATTCGCGCTTTGCCGTCGGCGCTGCCATCCTCGCCGACGACGGCCGCGTCTATGCCGGCTGCAACATCGAGAACGCCGCCTATCCCATCGGCAATTGCGCCGAGGCCTCGGCCATCGCCGCCATGATCGCCGGCGGCGGCAGGCGCATCCGGCGCCTCTACGTGACCGGGCCGGGCAGGGCGCCGGTGACGCCCTGCGGCGGCTGCCGCCAGCGCATCCGCGAATTCGCCGACCAGGACGTGGTGGTGATCAGCCACGGCGTCGAGGGCAGCCCGCTCAGCCAGACCGTGGCCGAGCTGCTGCCGCATTCCTTCGGGCCCGAGTACCTGCCCAGATGAGCATGGAACCGGGGACGGGCAGCGTCGTTGTTGCGGCAAGCGCCGGCGGCCCTGCCCTCAGGCCGTCGGCAGTGCAGATAGACGCCCGCCGCGACGCCATGTTGCTGGGGGGCGTCTATCTTTGGTATCGTTCCGCCGTCCTCGCGACTGCTGCGGACCGCCGCGCGGCCTGGTCCCGCTGAACGCCGCGCGAGGCGCGCCACCGGCGCGAAGGAGGAGCCATGACTCTGAGGGTCGTCGATACGCCGCTGCCGGCCGGCAAGCCGGCCAAGGCCGCCGCCATCGGCCATGCCGGAGCGCGCAATCCGGGCTTCCCGCTCGATCTCGACTGGGTCGGCCGGGTGCGCATGAACCGCTCGGCGCTGGAGCGCCGCGCCGCCACCATCGGCACCCGCCGCACGGTGAAGAAGGAGTGGCAGGCCGCCTGGCTGCTCAAGGCCATCACCCTGATGGATCTGACCACGCTCAATTCCGACGATACCCCCGGCCGCGTCGAGCGCCTGTGCGCCAAGGCGCGTCACCCGCTGACCGACGAGATCGTCGACGGCTACGACATCGCCGGGCTGCGCATCGTGCCGGCGGCGGTGTGCGTCTATCACGCCTTCGTGCCGACGGCGGTGCGCGCGCTCGAAGGGAGCGGCATTCCGGTGGCGGCGGTGTCGACGGCGTTCCCGCACGGCCTCGCGCCGGTGGATACGAAAATCCGCGAGATCGAGGAATCGGTGGCCGCCGGCGCCAAGGAGATCGACATCGTCATCGAGCGCCAGATGGTGCTGACCGGCGACTGGCAGGGGCTCTACGAGCAGATCAGGGCGTTCCGCAAGGCGTGCGGCGAGGCGCACCTGAAGACCATCCTCGGCACCGGCGAGCTGGCGACGCTCAACAACGTGGCGAAGGCCTCGCTGGTCTGCATGCTGGCCGGCGCCGACTTCATCAAGACTTCGACCGGCAAGGAAAAGGTCAACGCCACGCTGCCGGTGTCGCTGGCCATGATCCGCATGATCCGCTGGTTCGCCGACGAGACCGGCATCGAGATCGGCTACAAGCCGGCCGGCGGCATCGGCGCGGCTAAAACGGCGCTCGACTACATGGCGTTGATGAAGGAAGAACTGGGCACGCACTGGCTGCAGCCGCATCTGTTCCGCTTCGGTGCATCGAGCCTGCTGACCGACATCGAGCGGCAGCTCGAGCACAATCTGACCGGGCATTACGCGGCGGATTATCGGATGCCGATGGTGTGAGTGTCGGCGCTGTGGGGAGCAGTTTCCCGCAACGTCGCTCCCGCGCAAGCGGGACTCCGGACTGGACCCGCGGATGTCCGAAAACTCCGCCTGGAGTCCCGCTTGCGCGGGAATGACGATGTGGATGGGGCGAGGGACGCCGGCATGAACAAGATCGCGGAAATCTTCCAGAGCCTCGACTACGGTCCGGCCCCCGAGAGCCCGGAGCCGGCGCTGGCGTGGCTCGCGAGCAAGGGCAATAAATTCGGCCATTTCATCAATGGCAGATGGACCAAGCCCGGCAAGCTGTTCGCCTCCGACAATCCGGCGACCGGCAAGGTGCTGGCCGAGATCACCGACGGCAGCGCCGCCGATGTCGACAAGGCGGTGAAGGCGGCGCGGGCGGCGTTCCCGAAATGGGCGGCGCTCTCGGGCTACGAGCGCGGCAAATATCTCTACGCCATCGCCCGGCTGGTGCAGAAGCATTCCCGCCTGTTCGCCGTGCTCGAAAGCCTCGACAACGGCAAGCCGATCCGCGAGAGCCGCGACATCGACATTCCGCTGGTGGCGCGGCATTTCTACCATCACGCCGGCTGGGCGCAGCATTTCGAGCGCGAATTCCCCGGCATGGCGCCGTATGGCGTGTGCGGCCAGATCATCCCGTGGAATTTTCCGCTGCTGATGCTGGCCTGGAAGATCGCCCCGGCGCTGGCGGCGGGCAATACGGTGGTGCTGAAGCCGGCCGAGTTCACCTCGCTCACGGCGCTGCTGTTCGCCGAGATCGTCGAAAAGGCCAAGCTGCCTCCCGGCGTGGTCAACATCGTCACCGGGCAGGGCGACACCGGCGCCGCCATCGTCAACCATCCAGATGTCGACAAGATCGCCTTCACCGGCTCGACCGAGGTCGGCAAGATCATCCGCGCCGCCACGGCAGGCAGCGGCAAGGGGCTGAGCCTCGAGCTCGGCGGCAAGAGCCCGTACATCGTCTTCGACGACGCCGATGTGGACAGCGCCATCGAAGGGCTGGTCGATGCCATCTGGTTCAACCAGGGGCAGGTGTGCTGCGCCGGCTCGCGGCTGCTGATCCAGGAAAGTATAGAAGAGCGTTTTATCGCCAAGCTGAAAAAGCGCATGGCGAGCCTCCGTGTCGGCGATCCGCTCGACAAGGCGGTGGATATCGGCGCGCTGGTGGCGCCGGTGCAGGTGGCGCGGGTGCGCGACCTGGTGAAGCAGGGCGCCGCCGAGGGCGGGCAGGTGTACGAGCCCGACATCGACCTGCCCAAGGGCGGCGGCTGCTTCCTGCGCCCGACGCTGATCACCAATGTGTCGCCGGCGCATACGGTGGCCACCGAGGAGATTTTCGGGCCGGTGCTGGTGGCGATGAGCTTCCGCACGCCCGAGGAGGCGGTGGCGCTCGCCAACAACACGCGCTACGGCCTCGCCGCGACGATCTGGAGCGAGAACATCAACCTCGCCCTCGACATCGCCCCGAAGCTCAAGGCGGGCGTGGTGTGGATCAACGGCACCAACAATTTCGACGCGGCGGTCGGCTTCGGCGGCTACAAGGAATCGGGCTTCGGCCGCGAGGGCGGCAAGGAGGGCATGGCCGCCTACCTCAAGGCCGGCTGGGAAAAGACGCTGAAACCGGCTGGTCCCAGCGCCGTGCCCGCGAAGGCGGCGACCTCGACCAGCATGCTCGAGGCCGACGATGGCATCGACCAGACGGCCAAGATGTATATCGGCGGCAAGCAGGCGCGGCCCGACAGCGGCTATTCGCGCGCCATCCGCGGCCCCGGCGGCGAGCTGGTGGGCGAGGTCGGCGAGGGCAACCGCAAGGACATCCGCAACGCCGTGGAAGCGGCGCGCGCCGCGCTGGGCTGGGGCACGACAGCGGCGCACAACCGCGCGCAGATCCTGTATTTCCTCGGCGAAAACCTCGACTATCGCGCCGACGAGTTCGCCCGCCGCCTGCGCGCCCAGACCGGCGAGAGCCTCGCCTCGGCGCACAAGGAAGTGGCGGCCTCGGTCGAACGGCTGTTCGCCTTTGCCGGCTGGGCCGACAAATACGATGGCGCCGTGCACAATCCGCCCAGCCGCACCATCGCGCTGGCCATGGTCGAGCCGATCGGGGTGCTCGCCATCCTGGCGCCGCCGTCGCGGCCGCTGCTCGGCTCGATCGCGCTGCTCGCCCCGGCCATCGCCATGGGCAACCCGGTGGTGCTGGTGCCGTCCGAGCCGGCGCCGCTGTCGGTCACCGACCTCTACCAGGTGATCGAAACCTCCGACGTGCCGGCCGGTGTGATCAACATCGTCACCGGCGCGACCGCAACGCTGGCCAAAACGTTGGCCGAGCACGACGGCGTCGACGCGCTCTGGTGCGCGGGGGATGCGGCGGTTTCGACGATGGTCGAGAAAGCCAGCGTGGGCAACCTCAAGCAGACCTGGACCAGCCGCGGCCTCTATTACGACCTGAGCGACAAGGCGAAGTTCGAGGGCGACTATTTCCTCCGCCGCGCCACCCAGGTGAAGAACGTCTGGGTGCCCTATGGGGCGTGAGGACGCGGCTGCGGTCGACCCGTTCGAGGGTTGTGGCTGTGGCCCCCACCCCCAGCCCCTCCCCGCAAGGGGGAGGGGGGCGATAGAGCCGCTTGCATGGTGGTGCAGTCGGTCTCTCCTCCCCCTTACGGAGTGGAGGCTGCACGCACCGGGTGGGCGATCATGAGCCTGCCCCGCGCCCGTGAACTTCGCGCCAGCTCCACCATCATCGAGCGCCGGCTTTGGAATTTGCTGCGGCCCTATCGCGAGCAGGGCTATCATTTTCGCCGGCAGGTGCCGATCGGGCCGTATTTCGCGGATTTTGCCTGCCATCACGCGCGGCTGGTGATCGAGGCCGACGGCGTATCGCATGACGATGCCGGGCGGGACGCGAGGCGGGATGCGTATATGCAGTCGCGAGGGTTTCGCGTCCTGCGGTTGTCGAACGCCGACATCGTCGCCAACGCCGAAGGTGTGCTGGCGCTGGTGGGAGAGTACCTTGGGGGCGTTGTGCCTTTGGCCCCCACCCCCGGCCCCTCCCCGCAAGGGGGAGGGGGGCCAAGGAGCCGCAAGCTCCGCACCGGATTGAAAGATCTTGCCGCACGTTCCGGGGATGAGCTTCTGTCGCCCCCCTCCCCCCTGCGGGGAGGGGCTGGGGGTGGGGGCCGCGTGCACCGGCTTCACGAAACGCCATGACGTTTCTTCCGCAGGAAATCATCATCCGGAAGCGCGATGGCGGGGTGCTGACGCGGGAGGAGATCGGCGCGTTCATCGCCGGGCTCACGGCCGGCAGCGTGTCCCACGCGCAGGCCGCGGCGTTCGCCATGGCGGTGTTCTTCCGCGACATGACGCTCGAGGAGCGCGTGGCGCTGACCGAGGCGATGCGCGA
This sequence comes from Devosia sp. 67-54, assembly GCF_001899075.1. GTDB lineage: Bacteria > Pseudomonadota > Alphaproteobacteria > Rhizobiales > Devosiaceae > Devosia_A. The sequence continues at coordinate 768,667 of NZ_MKVA01000011.1, forward strand.
TTCTGGAACGGTGCTCGACTGGTCCGAGCTCGACGGGCCGGTGGTCGACAAGCACTCGACCGGCGGCGTCGGCGACAACGTTTCGCTGATGCTGGCGCCGATCCTCGCCGCCTGCGGCGTCTATGTGCCGATGATCTCGGGGCGCGGCCTCGGCCACACCGGCGGCACGCTCGACAAGTTCGACTCGATCCCCGGCTACCAGACGCAGCCCGACAACGAGCTGTTCCGCAGGGTGACCAGGCAGGCGGGCTGCGCCATCATCGGCCAGACCGCCGACCTCGCGCCGGCCGACAAGATCCTCTATTCGATCCGCGACGTCACCGGCACCGTCGAGAACGTGTCGCTGATCACCGCCTCGATTCTGTCGAAGAAGCTCGCCGCCGGCCTCGGCGCGCTGATCCTCGACGTCAAGACCGGCTCGGGCGCCTTCATGCCGACGCTGGAGGCGTCGCGCGCGCTGGCGCAGAGCCTGGTGGCGGTGGCCAACGGCGCCGGCACCCGCACCGGGGCGCTGATCACCGACATGAACGAGCCGCTGGCGAGCGCCGCCGGCAATGCGCTCGAAGTGCGCAACGCCGTCGACTTCCTCACCGGCGCGCACCGCGATCCGCGCCTCTACGACGTGACCATGGATCTGTGCGCGGCGGCGCTGGCGCTCACCGGCTTCAAGGGCGACGCGCGCAAGGCCTGCGAGGTGGCGCTGTGGAGCGGCAAGGCCGCGGCGCATTTCTCCGAGATGGTGGCGCTGCTCGGCGGCCCGGCCGATTTCGTCGAACGCATGGACCAGCATCTGGCGCCGGCCCCCATCGTGGTCGACGTGCCCGCGCCCGCCGCCGGCATCGTCAGCGCCATCGACACGCGCGGCGTCGGCATGGCGGTGGTGGCGCTCGGCGGCGGCCGGCGGCTGCCCACCGACAGCATCGACCACGCCGTGGGCTTCGACCGGCTGCTCGGCCTCGGCGCCAAGGTGGCGCCCGGCACGCCGCTGGCGCGCCTGCACGCCCGCGACGCCGCGACGGCCGCCGAAGCCAGCCGCCGCCTCATTGCCGCCTATGTGCTGGGCGACGCCGCTCCGGCCCACCCGCTCGTCGCCGAGCGGATCGATCCACCGGAGACAGGCTGATGCCGCGCGCCATCCTTTGCGTCCTCGACAGCTTCGGCATCGGCAGCGCCCCCGACGCCGCCGACTACACCGACGGCCACGGCCATACCGACGTCGGCGCCAACACGCTGCTGCACATCGCCCAGACCTACGATCTGCATCTGCCCAATCTGGATGCGCTCGGCCTCGGCGCCGCCGGCAAGCTGGCCTCGGGCACGCTGGCGCCGGGGCTGACGGACACGCCCAGGGGCGGCCGCTTCGGCGTCGGCCGCGAGGTGTCGAAGGGCAAGGACACGCCCTCCGGCCATTGGGAGATCGCCGGCGTGCCGGTGCCCTTCGCCTGGGGCTATTTCCCGCAGACCGAGCCGGCCTTTCCCAAAGAGCTGACCGACGCGCTGATCCGCGACGCCGGGCTGCCCGGCATCCTCGGCAACAAGCATGCCTCGGGCACCGTGATCATCGCCGAGCTCGGCGAAGAGTCGATCCGCACCGGCAAGCCCATCTGCTACACCTCGATCGATTCCGTCTTCCAGATCGCCGCGCATGAGACCCATTTCGGCCTCAGCCGGCTGTACGAGGTGTGCGAGGCGGCCTTCAGGCTCACCGCGCCGCTGATGATCGGCCGGGTCATTGCCCGCCCCTTCGTCGGCGAGACCGCGGCGACCTTCAAGCGCACCGGCAACCGCCGCGACTTCGCCATCTCGCCGCCCGAGCCGACGCTGCTCGACCGGGTCAAGGACGCCGGCCGCCAGGTGTTCGCCATCGGCAAGATTTCCGACATCTATGCCGGCCATGGCGTCACCCACAAGATCAAGGCGTCCGGCAACATGGTGCTGTTCGACCGCACGCTGGAGGCGCTCGACATGGCGCGCGACGGCGATTTCGTCATGACCAATTTCGTCGATTTCGACCAGGAATACGGCCACCGGCGCGACGTGCCCGGCTACGCCCAGGCGCTCGAAGCCTTCGACCGGCGGCTGCCCGAGCTGATCGCCAGGCTGCGCGACGACGATCTGCTGGTGCTCACCGCCGACCACGGCAACGATCCGACCTGGGTCGGCACCGACCATACCCGCGAACAGGTGCCGATCCTCTGCTTTTCCCCAAAGCTCTCGCAGGGAACGGTTGGAATCCGCTCCACCTTCGCGGATATTGGCGAAAGCGTCGCTCACTGGCTCGGCCTGCCGCCCGGCCGTCACGGGCGCAGCTTCCTGTAGCTCCTCTCGCTCGCCGGGGTTCTCATGGCCAAAGTCACCGTCATCGATCACCCCATGATCCAGCACAAGCTGACGATCATGCGCGACAAGGAGACCTCGATCGCCGGCTTCCGCCGGCTGCTGCGCGAGATCGCGCATCTGATGTGCTACGAGGTGACGCGCGACCTCGAGCTCGAGATGATCCCGGTCGAAACCCCGCTGCAGCGCATGGATGCGCCGACCATCAAGGGCAAGAAGCTGGTGTTCGCCTCGATCCTGCGCGCCGGCAACGGCCTGCTCGACGGCATGCTCGACCTGGTGCCGGCGGCGCGCGTCGCCCATATCGGCATCTATCGCGACCACGAGACGCTGCAGCCGGTGGAGTATTATTTCAAGGCGCCCAGCGAGCTCGAGAACCGGCTGATCATCGTCGTCGACCCGATGCTGGCGACCGCCAATTCGTCGGTCGCGGCCGTCACCAAGCTCAAGGAGCGCGGCGCCAACAACCTGCGCTTCCTCTGCCTGCTGGCCGCGCCCGAGGGCATCAGGCATTTCAGCGAAGCCCATCCGGACGTGCCGATCTTCACCGCCGCCATCGACAGCCATCTCAACGAGAAGGGCTATATCGTGCCGGGCCTCGGCGACGCCGGCGACCGGATGTACGGCACGAAATAGTCAGAAGCGCTTCGGCAGGCCCGCCTGCTTGAGTGTTTCGTTGGCCGTGTGCCGCGACATGGTATCGTCGACGGTCACCTGCCTGTTCGAGATCGGGCTGTACCAGATTTCGTGGTCGCCCTTGCCCTGCCGGACGAACGAACAGCCTGCCTCCAGCAGCGCCTTCTTCAGCAGCTTGCCGAAGCCGCCCATCAGACGGCGCGGGCGAGATGTTCCAGCCGCGAGGCGTGCACCTTGAACGGAATGTCGTGCAAGCCCGCCAGTTCGGGATGGTTGAACTCGATCAAATCCTCGATCACGCCCGGCAGCCGCTCAACCAGGCGTTCCAGCGTCGGGGCTTCGATGGCGAGCCCGGCGATATCCTCGCTGGTCGCCACCCAGACCGCAGCCTCGGGGTCCCACTCGGCGTTGATGTTGATCGGCAGGGTCACCATGCGCCAACTATAGTCGGCCGCTGCCCATCCGCCAACTACTTCGCCTTCAGCGGCAGCCCGAGCCCGATCAGGTCCTTGCGCAGCGTGGCGGCGTCCCGGAAGTGGAGGGCGTGCATGCCGAATTTGCGGGCGGCGACGACGTTGGGCTCGCTGTCGTCGATGAACACGCATTCCCCCGGGGCCAGCGAATAGCGCTCGCAGAACACGCGGAAAATGCGCGGATCGGGCTTCACCAGATGCTCGAGCCCGCTCACCACCACGCCGTCGAATTTCTCGAGGAACGGCCACTCGCCGAGGCAGCTCACCCATTTCTCCCACGAGAAATTGGTGATGGCGAAGGTCGGGATGTCCTGCGCGATGAATTCGTCGTGGATCGCGATGGTGCCGTCGATGAAGGCGCCGCAGGTTTCCTTCCACCTGAGGTCGAACGCCTGGATCTCGCGCCAGTATTTCGGAAAGCGCGTGATCAGCCGCGCCACCCCCTCCGAGAAGATGTCGCCGGCGTCGAATTCGAGGTTCCAGCTCGGCGTGCAGATGGTGTCGTGGAACCATTGCGCTTCCTCTTCGGTGTCGAAGAGCTTGCGGAACAGCCACATCGGATTCCATTCGACGAACACGCCGCCGAGGTCGAAAACGGGAATCAGCGTGTCGGTCATGGGCCACCCTCGGCGCGGAAAAGTGCCGATGGCTATAAAGGGTTTGGGGGAAACGGCAACGGCTTTTCGGCCCGCCGCCGTGGCCGTTCTGCGGCTAGCTGCCGGAGGTGCACGCCGTGGTGGACAGGCTCGTGTCCTCCAGATTGATCACTCCCGTCGCCCCGAAGCGCGGGATGAAATAGTTGGTGTGCGCCAGGTTGAACGTGGTCGTGAACACCTGCCCGAACAGCGGCCTGTAGGTGTAGCTCGACTCCGCCACCACCAGGCAGCCGCCGCGGGCGATGACGTCGGTGGTCGAGCTGGTGTCGAGCGGCGCATAGGGCTTCCCGACCGTCCGCGCCACCGCGCCCGTGCCGCTGGTCTTGCTCCACAGTACCTTGGTGGTGCCGTCGGTCTTGACGAAGATCAGCGACACCACCTGCTTGAGCGCGTTTGTCTTGAAGGGCGACAGGATGTCGGGGCTGGTGATGTCGTTGGGCGACAGGATATTGGGGCCCGCGGCGAAATAGGTGGTCAGCGCCGCGGTCGGAATCTTGCCGTCGGTGGGGTCCCATTGCGAGACCAGATCGCCCAGCGTCGCCGAGACCGAGTTGATGCGCTTGTCGGCCATGAACAGCACGCTGGCTTCCATCGAGCCGAAATACAGCGCCAGGAGGAACGGCGTGATCAGCGCGAACTCCACCGCCGCCACACCATCCTCGCTGCGTTTGAACCGCGACAGCAAAGTCCTGAGCCAGATCCGCATCAGAAGGGCTCGTTCCGGAACACCCGCACCGCGCTCAACAGGCGGTAATTGTCGGGCTGGTTCTTGAGGTTGAAGTAGGGCAGCACCACGATCAGCGGGTAGCGGTAATAGGCCGAAACCTGCATCACGTTGCGGCGTTTCCCCGGATCGAAGCTCTGCGTCATCGTCCAGGTGCAGGTCGCGGAATCGCAGCTTTGCACGACAGGGGGCGAGCTGCCGGTGCTGAAGTCGGGCAGCACCTCGGATTTGAGCTGGATCTGCGAGCAGTCCACCAGGTTGAACGTCGCGTCGCACAGCACGCTGCGGAAATCGTCGAGCGAGTAGCCCTGGGCCTGGCCGGTGCGGATGCGGCGGCTGGCGTCTTCCAGCGCGCTGTCGAACACCTGGCTGGTGAGGAACAGGATCGCCGTCTGGATGATGGCGAGGATGATGGTGAAGAACGGGATCGCGAGGATGCCGAACTCGATCACCGTCACGCCGCGTTCGTCGCGCGCAAAGGCCCGCAGTGCGTGAAGCACGACGGCGGACGGCCTTGTCTTGGAGAGTGCGCGCAGCAGCATCGGACCGGGCGAAAATGGCGACCGTCCGAGCATAGCGGCCGCAATGCTAATCGGAGGTTAGGGGGGCCCGATGGATTTGCCGCGACTTACGACGCGGTTAACCAAACCCTATTATTTGCCCGCCGATTGCTGCAGCAGCGTCGAGGAGGCATAGGCGCTGCCCGCGAACGCCGCATCGTCGCCCAGCGTGATCGTCGGCTGGCAGACCGGGTCGCAGGCGAGCGTGGTACGCGCCTGGCCGTTGTAGACGGTGATGGTGTCGGCGGTCGCCTGCACCACCGACACCATGGTGTCGGCCACCGGATTGCCGGCGCTGTCGAGCACGATGAGGTTGGTCGAGCCGTAGCTCTTGCCGGTCAGCACCAGCGTCTGCGGATCCTGGATGGTGACGTCGGCGACGCCGGGGTTGCCGATGATCACCGTCGCCGCCGGGGCGCTGATCCTGAGGATGCGCGCCATGTTGACCTTGACGCTGATCGGCTCGTTGGTCGCCGCCAGGGCGACGACGGGAGCCGTCATCAGCAGGGCGGTCGCAAGGGCGGCAAGGTTACGCAGCAGCGGCATGGGGGCACCGGGGAACTTGATACTCACGCCAAGCAGTTTCCCCCCGAATGGTGAATATTTGACAAACGTCCCGCGTCCCGTGAGCTTTGCAATCTACTTGGGTGCATAAGAACATCGACAGGAACTTGCAGTTCCCGCAAGTCGTCGCATTGCTGCCTTGGGAGTTAACTCTCTTTCAATCGCTTGGTTCTACCTTGCCGCCACGTTCGATGCCAACGCGTCGAATGCGCTGCAAAAGCAAAGATGACGTGTGCAAGGAGCCTGGAATGAACACTATCGCTCGTTTTGCGAACGATGAATCCGGTGCGACCGCGATTGAGTATGGCCTGATTGCCGCGCTCATCGCCGTTGGCATCATCGCCGCCGCCACCACCCTCGGCGGCAGCCTGTCGAACCTGTTTACCCGCATCGCCGGCAATCTCGACGCGGCCACGACCACGGCCCCGAAGACCTGATCGGCTGGTCTATATCGACGGGCAAAGGGGGCCGTGCGCCCCCTTTGTCGTTTTTGCGCTTTGTTAACCACGCGCGCCGCACATTGGCGTCACCGCCAATGCCGGACGCCCCATGCCCGCCACGCTCGCGCTGTTCGTGTTTCCGGTCCTGATGGCCTATGCCGCCTCGTCGGACCTGCTGACGATGAAGATCGCCAATTGGCTGGTGCTGCTGCTGACCGCGGCCTATTTCGTCCTCGCGCTCCTCGCCGGCCTGCCGCTCGAGCAGATCGGCACCAGCGTCGCCGCGGCGGCCATCGTCTTTGCCATCGCCTTCGCCTTCTTCGCCTTCGGCTGGATCGGCGGCGGCGACGCCAAGCTCGTCTCGGCGACCACGCTGTGGATCGGCTTTGGGCTGATGCTGCAATATCTGGTCTATGCGGCCCTGCTCGGCGGCGGCCTGACGCTGCTGATCCTGGCGCTGCGCCGCTATCCGCTGCCGCCGCCCCTGGCCGGAACGCCATGGATCGACCGGTTGCACGATCCGAAGTCCGGCGTGCCCTATGGCATCACCCTGGCGATCGCGGCGCTGCTCGTCTATCCGGAAACCGGCATCTTCCTGCGCTTCATCGGCTGATCTTTCGGCCTTCGACTGGAACAAGGTTCGGTTAACCGTAAATGCAAAGCATCGGTTAACCAAACTTTGACCCTTTGAGCGGCAATATCGGCCGTCCTGTTCTGGGCGCCTTCGGTCGTGAGTTGAGTGGAGTCTGCCGATGAGAGTCTCGCGTATCGTGCTGTTGCTGGTTGCGCTGCTCGCTGGCGGCCTCGCTGCATTCCTGGCGATCGGCAATTTCGAATCGCCGCCGCCCGAAGCGCCCGCCGTGCAGGTGGCGCAGGTGGCGCACGACCAGGTGCTGATCGCCAAGACCAATATCGGCCTCGGCGAGCGGCTCGGGCCGAGCAACCTCGCCTGGCAGGACTGGCCGCAGAACACGCTGCAGCCCGGCTACATCACCGCCTCGGCGAGGCCCGACGCCATCGACAAGATGAAGGACAGCGTCGCCCGCTTCGAGCTGTTCAAGGGCGAGCCGGTGCTGCCCGCCAAGCTGGTGACCTCCGACCAGGGCTATCTGTCGGCCGTGCTCGACAAGGGCAAGCGCGGCGTCTCCATCTCGGTGTCGGCCGATTCCGCCTCGGGCGGCTTCATCGTTCCCAACGACCATGTCGACGTCATCCTGACCCGCAACTCCTCCGGGGGCGAGACGTCCGAAACGCTGCTCTCCAACGTGCGCGTGCTCGCCATCAACACCCGCCTGGGCGAGACCGGCAAGACCGGATCGGCCGACGACGGCAGCAGCGACGACAACGGCCAGGGTCCCAAATCGCAGGTCTTCGCCAACTCCGCCATCGCCACGCTGGAGCTCGATCCGGTGCAGGCCGAAACCATCATCAATGCGACGTCGGTCGGCCGGCTGTCGCTGGCGCTGCGCTCGATCGTCGATTTCGCGCAGGCCAATGACGACGACGCCCAGCTCAAGCGCAACGCGCCGATCCGCATCATCCGCTACGGCCAGGACACCAGCGTCATGACCGGCCAGGCCGCCGCCGGCGGCGGCAGCGACGCCAGCGTCAATCCGGCAAGCTTCAAAGCGCCGAGCGTCAGCGTCGGCACCCAGGTCACACCAGAATGAGGCGCGAGGTCGACATGACGAGCGTTCGCAAGATGAACCGTGCCCGACTGGTTTCGCCGCGCCGACTGCTGCTTGCGGTGGTCGCCGCCGGGCTGTGCCTGGCGCCCGTCGCGGCCTGGGCGCAGCAGATCAAGTCGAGCCCGACCTATATCCGGGTCGCCGACTATCCGGCCGGGGTGCGCCAGCAATTGGTGCTCGACGTCAACAAGTCGACGATCATCGACCTGCCGACCAGCGCCGGCGAGGTCATCGCCAGCCAGCCCGCGGTCGCCGCGGTGGTGATGCGCACCAAGACCCGCGCCATCGTGCAGGCGGTCGCCGGCGGCGACACCAACATCCTTTTCCTCGACGGCGCCGGCAACAATATCGCGACCTTCGACGTCAAGGTGGTGCAGCCGCGCTCCGACGTCGGCAACGCCCTCGAAGCGGCCATCGCCCGCAACCTGCCGGGCTCGCACATCCGCGTCGAATCCGTGACCCTGGGCGGTACCAACCGCGTGGTGCTGTCGGGCAGCGCGCTGTCGCAGGACGATGTCGACAAGGCCAAGCTCATCGCCGTGCAGTTCGCCGGCGGCGCCGACAACGTCGCCAGCATCGTCAACGTCGCCGGCAACCAGCAGGTCATGCTGAAGGTGACCGTGGCCGAAGTCGATCGCACCGCCATCAAGCAGCTCGGCCTCGACCTCAACGTCACCGCCTCGGGCGGCCTCATCACCGGCCTCGTCAACACCCCCAACGCCAGCCTCGGCGATGTGTCGGGCGGCTCGCCGATCAGCACCGTCACGGCCGGCGCCAATATCGGGCCGCTGTCGATCAGCGCCACGCTCAAGGCGCTGGCCCGCCGCAATGCCCTGCGCACCCTGGCCGAGCCGACGCTGACCGCCTTCTCCGGCCAGCCGGCGGAGTTCCTGGTGGGCGGCGAAGTGCCCTACACCACCTCGGACGGCAACGGCCACGTCATCACCGCCTTCAAGGAATACGGCGTGAAGCTCAACTTCACCCCGACCGTGAAGTCCAACGGCAATATCGGGCTGATCGTCGACACCAACGTCTCCGAGCCCGCCGGCGGCGGCGCCGTCACCGAGCGTGGCGCCAAGACCACGGTCGAGATCCCGGCCGGCTGCACGCTCGCCATCGGCGGCCTGCTGCAGGAGAACGAAAAGCATGAGCTGTCGCAGATGCCCGGCCTCGGCGACATCCCGATCCTGGGGGCGCTGTTCCGCTCGCGCGACTACGTGCACCAACAGACCGAGCTCGTGATCATGGTGACGCCGGTGATGGCCGAGTTCGGCCGGCCCCAGCTGCCCACCGACAATTATGCGATCGCCGGCGACGCCGAGGCCATCTTCCTCGGCCACCTCGAGAAGCAATATGGCGTCGGCAACAATGGCATGCGCGGCAGCTACCAGGGATCGGTCGGATTTATCCTCGACTGATCATTGGACGGTAACCGTTGCGATGGAGAGTTAGAGCATGAGCTTCCTCACGCCGAACAAGGACAGCAAGCCGGCCGAGGAGCCGGCGGCTGAAGTCGCGACCGGTGCGCGGCTGCTGCCGCGGATCACCATCCAGGCCTTCTGCGAGCACTCGCAGACCGCCGAGCTGGTCGAATCGGCCGTGCACGACCGGCGCATGTCGAAGGTCGCCCTCACCACGCACAATGGCGGGCTCGAAGGCGCCATCGAAAGCTACAAGTCGAACCCGACGCCCAACCTCATCATCATCGAGACCTCGCTGCCCACCGAGGAAATCCCCGGCGCGCTCGACCGCCTCGCCGAAGTCTGCGACGCGGCGACCCGGCTGATCGTGCTCGGCCACGTCAACGACGTGCTGCTGTATCGCGAGCTGATCCGCTCCGGCGTCTCCGAATATCTGGTGCTGCCCACCAGCGCCCAGACCATCGTCAACGCCATCTCCGACCTGTTCGCGGCGGAAGGCGCGGCGCCCATCGGCCGCACCATCGGCTTCATCGCCGCCAAGGGCGGCGCCGGCGCCTCGACCGTGGCGCACAACGTCGCCTGGGCCATCAGCCAGCATCTGCGCCAGGACGTGCTGATCCTCGACATGGATTTGCCGTTCGGCACCGCCGGCCTCAACTTCAACCAGGACCCGCCGCACGGCATCGCCGACGCGCTGGGCGCCTCCGGCAAGGTCGACCCCACCATGCTCGACCGGCTGATGAGCAAGGCCGCCAACCACATCAACCTGCTCACCGCCCCGGCCATGCTCGACAAGACCTTCGACTATGGCGAGCGCGACTTCGAGCAGGTGCTGGAACTGGCGCAGAAGACGACGCCGGTGGTCATCCTCGACATCCCGCACGCCTGGACCGCCTGGGTGCGCCACACGCTGGCGACCGTCGACGAGATCGTCATCGTCGCCGAGCCCGATCTCGCCAACCTGCGCAACGCCAAGAACCTTGCCGATACCGTCAAGGCGCTGCGGCCGAGCGAGGCCGAGCCGCTGCTGGTCATCAACAAGCTCGGCGTCGCCAAGCGCCCCGAGATCGCCCCCAAGGAATTCGCCACCTCGGTCGAGTGCAAGCTGCTCGGCCAGATCGGCTTCGATCCGGCGACCTTCGGCACCGCCGCCAACAACGGCCAGATGCTGGCCGAGGTGGCGGCCAACAACCGCGCCAACGACATCTTCCGCATGATCGGCATGCACGTCACCGGCCGCTCGACGCCGGAGACGGCGGGCAAGGGCGGCAGCCTCAAGCTCTCTTCGTTCCTGAAGCTCAAGAAGGCCTGAGATGTTCGGCAAGCGCCAGTCGTTCGGCGGCAACACTCCCGGCGCGGCGGAAGCGCCCCGCCCGCAGGCGAGCCCGCCTCCCGCCGCGATGGCGCCCTCGGCGCCGGCGGTGCGTGCCGAGACGCCGCGGCCGGTGGTCGACGCCGCCGTCAACCGGCTGCGCAACGACGAGATCGTCGACGTGCGCTCGGCCGAGGCGATCGCCCGCGACAAGGAATATTTCCAGACCAAATCGGCGATCTTCAACGCGCTGATCGATTCCATCGATCTGAGCCAGCTCGCCACCATGGACCAGGAGGCGGCGCGCGAGGAAATCCGCGACATCGTCGCCGAGATCATCGCCCTCAAATCGATCGTCATGTCGATCTCCGAGCAGGAAGATCTGCTCGAGGACATCTGCAACGACGTTCTGGGCTATGGTCCGCTCGAGCCGCTGCTGGCCCGCGACGACATCGCCGACATCATGGTGAACGGCAGCCAGAAGTGCTACATCGAGGTCGGCGGCAAGGTGAAGCTCACCAATGTCCGCTTCCGCGACGACGCGCACCTGATGAACGTCTGCCAGCGCATCGTCAGCCAGGTGGGCCGCCGCGTCGACGAAAGCTCGCCGATCTGCGACGCGCGCCTGCCCGACGGCAGCCGCGTCAACGTCATCGCCCCGCCGCTCGCCATCGACGGCGCCGCGCTCACCATCCGCAAGTTCAAGAAGGACAAGCTGACGCTGCAGCAGCTCGTCAAGTACAACTCGATCTCGCCCGAAGGCGCCGAGGTGCTGCGCATCCTCGGCCGCGTGCGCGCCAACGTGCTGATCTCGGGCGGCACCGGCTCGGGCAAGACGACGCTGCTCAACTGCCTCACCGCCTTCATCGAAAAGGACGAGCGCGTCATCACCTGCGAGGACTCGGCCGAGCTGCAGTTGCAGCAGCCGCACGTGGTCCGTCTCGAAACCCGGCCGCCCAACCTCGAGGGCGAGGGCGAGATCACCATGCGCGACCTGGTCAAGAACTGCCTGCGCATGCGTCCCGAGCGCATCATCGTCGGCGAAGTCCGCGGCCCCGAGGCGTTCGACCTGCTGCAGGCCATGAACACCGGCCACGACGGCTCCATGGGCACGCTGCACGCCAACTCGCCGCGCGAGGCGCTCAGCCGTCTCGAATCGATGATCACCATGGGCGGCTATTCGCTGCCCAGCCGCACCATCCGCGAGATGATCACCTCCTCGATCGACGTCATCGTGCAGGCCGCCCGCCTGCGCGACGGTTCGCGCCGCATCACCCACATCTCCGAGGTGCTGGGCATGGAGGGCGAGGTCATCGTCACCCAGGACGTGTTCCTCTACGACATCCTCGGCGAGGACCAGAACGGCAATCTGATCGGCCGCCACCGCTCGACCGGCATCACCAAGCCGAACTTCACCGAGCGAGCCCGCTACTTCAACGAGGAAGCCAATCTCGTCGAGGCGCTCGAGAAATCCAACATCGAGCACAAGGCGATGCTCAACAATTGAGTCCGCGATGAACCCGCTGGTCTATATCGTTCTGGGAATGGTGGGTCTGGGCGCCCTGGTGATGGCCTTCGTGCCCTCGCTGCTGGGCTCGAGCCGGGCCGACAAGCGCATGAAGGCGCTGCAGGGCGATATCCAGGCCAACCGCCGCGAGACCAGCGCCGCCCGCAGCCGCGACGAGCGCCGCAAGCAGATCGCCCAGACGCTGCGCCAGCAGAACGAGACGCTCGGCAAGGCCAAGAGGCACGTCCCGCTGCAGGACCAGCTCTACCAGGCCGGCATGAAGATCAAGGCGCGCGACTGGATCCGCAATGTGATCATCGCCGGCGCCGTCGTCACCCTGCTGTGCTGGTTCCTGCAGGTGCCGCTGTATCTGTGCCCGGTGTTCGGCATCGCCGCGGGCTATCTCGGCGGCCGCGTCTGGCTCGGCCACAAGCGCAAGCGCCACCAGAACGCCTATCTCGACGAGCTGCCCAACGCCGTCGAGGCCATCGTGCGCGGCGTGAAGTCCGGCCTGCCGCTCAACGATTCCATGCGGCTCGTCGCCAAGGAGGCCAAGGAGCCGATCAAGTCGGAGTTCCAGCGCGTGCTCGACCAGCAGGCGCTCGGCAAATCCACCACCGAGGCGGTGCAGATGCTGTTCGACCGCATGCCGCTGCCCGAGGTGAACTTCTTCGTCGTCGTCATCACCGTGCAGCAGCAGGCCGGCGGCAACCTCAGCGAAGCGCTGGGCAATCTGAGCCGCGTGCTGCGCAACCGCAAGAAGATGAAGCAGAAGATCAAGGCCATGTCGTCCGAGGCCAAGGCCTCCGCCGGCATCATCGGCTCGCTGCCCTTCATCGTCGGCATCCTGGTGACGCTCACCACCCCGGCCTACATGGTGCCGCTGTTCAGCACCACCACCGGCCAGATCTGGCTCGGCATCGCCGCCGTGCTGATGGGCATCGGCGTGTTCATGATGAACCGCATGATCCAGTTCGACTTCTAGGCGAGGGACCCGGCATGGACCACTTCATGACCCGCGAGTTCCTGATCGCCGCCCTGGCGGCGATCGCCGCCGCCGCCGTGGTCTTCACCGTCGGCTTCTCGTTCCTGGGCAGCAGTGGCACCTCGATGAAGCAGCGCATCAAGCGCGTCGCCCTGGAGCGCGAGAAGATGCGCGCCGAGGAGATGGCGCGCCTGCGCGGCGGCAGCCAGCAGGACACGCCGCGCGGCTCCATCCGCCGCGTCGCCGGCCGCGAATACGTCACCAACGTCGTCAACCGCTTCTCGCTGCAGAAGATGTTCGCCGACGAGAACACCATCGATGCGCTGGCCCGCGCCGGCTATCGCGGGCAGGGGCCGCTCAACACCTACGTGTTCTCGCGCTTCGTCACCCCTTTCGTGCTGTTCGTGCTGGCCTTCGGCTATCTCAGCCTCACGGTGTTCGCCGAAAAGCCGCTCTACCTCAATGCGCTCTATGCGCTGGCGGTGGGCCTCGTCGGCGCCTTCCTGCCCAACCTGCTGCTCAAGAACCGCACCATCAAGCGGCAGCAATCGATCAAGCGCGCCTGGCCGGATGCGCTCGATTTGATGCTGCTGTGCGTCGAGGCCGGCATGTCGGTCGAGCACGCCTTCAAGCGCGTGGCCAAGGAAATCGGCATGCAGAGCCCCGAGCTCGCCGAGGAGATCACGCTGACCACCGCCGAGCTCAGCTTCCTCGAGGACCGCACGCGCGCCTACGAGAATCTGGGCAAGCGCACCGGGCTCGATGTGGTCAAGGCGGTGATGACCTCGCTGATCCAGGCCGACCGCTACGGCACCAGCGTCGGCACCTCGCTGCGCGTCATGGCCGAGGAAGGCCGCGAGACGCGCATGATGGAGGCCGAAAAGAAGGCCGCCGCACTGCCGCCGAAACTGACGGTGCCGCTGATCGTGTTCTTCCTGCCGGTGCTGTTCATCGTCATCATCACGCCGGCGATCATCAAGATCAGCCAGAATGGCGGCTTCAGCTTCATGGGTGGCAGCTGAGGCGGGAGCGCGCAGCGGCAAAACCGCGCGCTGCTCCCTGGTTGGCTGGCGTTCGAGCTAGCCCTTCGCGCCCTTGATCAGGTCCCAGCGGTTCTGCTGCGTCAGCAGCGCGCGGATATAGGCCATGTTGGCCTCGACCTGGTCGGGCGGCAGCTCGGCGGCGAACAGCTTGCGCGCGTCGTCGAAGCGGCCCTGCAGTCCCACCACCAGCGCCAGGTTCTGCCGGATCTGGCTGGTCGCGTGCCGCATCGTCACGGCCTTGCGCAGATGCACCTCGGCCTGGCCGAGGTCGTTGCTCATGGCGTAGCTGAGACCCATATTGGCCTCCAGCGACGCCTCGCCCGGCGCGCTCAGCAGCGCCTGCGTGTAGATCGCCCGCGCCTCGGCATTGCGGCCGCTCTGGTCGAGGATGGCGCCCTTGACCAGAAGCGCGTTCCAGTCGGGCTGTGCCGGATTGATGGCGTCGTCGACGACGTTGAGCGCCTGGTCGAACCGGCCGCTGGCGCTCAGCGCCTTGGCGTAGGCCACCTTGATGTCGATGTCGGATTTGTAGAGCGTGACGCCGTTCTCCATCACGCTCGTCGCCTGGTCGGGCTGGCCGGCCGCACGCAGCGCCGCGGCGTAGTAGATGATCGTCGCCTTGTCGCGCGGATTGGCCTTGTAGCGCCCGGCGAGCTGGCTCAGCGCCGTCGCCTGCTGCGTCGCGCTGGCGCCGGCGAAATCGGGCTGCGCCATGCTGGTGCGGTTGTTGGCGCAGGCGCCGAGCGCCACGGCGGCGACACCGGCAAACATCACGATGCGGAGCGTTTTGAGGCGGGCGATACGCACGGGCGACTCGGAATGCTGTCGACGCGAGGGCGCGCGTCACCGCCACAGCAATAATCGGTTAACCCTAATGCCCGGTTAAGGCGGCCGTTGCGGGGCCTGGCCGGCCGGCGTAAAGCTGCATCATCCGCCTCCTTCGTCGTCCCCGGTGACTCCATGGCCCAGCCCAAGACCCTGCCCCTCGTCCTCGTCGAGGAGGGCGGGCTGAAGGCGGCCGGCCTCGACAAGCCGCAGGCGCAATGGGCCGCCGCCAACGGCTTTGCCGGCCAGCGCGGCCGCCTGCTGCCGCTGCCCGGCGAGGGCGGGGCGCTCGCCGGCTACCTCTTCGGCCTCGGTCCCCGCGCCGGCCGCCCGGTGCTGGTCACCGGCCTTGCCGCCGCCGCGCTCGAGGCCGGCCGCTACCGGCTCGACGGCGCCATCGGCGACGCCACCGCCGCGGCGCTCGGCTTCCGCCTCGGCGCCTACCGCTTCGACCGCTATCGCCAGCCGCGGCCGCGGCCGGAGCTGCTGTTGCCCCGGGGCGCCGACGCCGCCGAGATCGATCGGCTGGCCGACGCGGCGTTCCTCGCGCGCGATCTCATCAACACCCCGGCCAACGATCTCGGCCCCGACGCCTTCGAGCGCGAGATCCGGGGCTTCGCCGCGCGCCACAGGATGAAGCTGCGGGCGATCGTCGGCGACGAATTGCTGAAGCAGAACTTTCCGATGATCCATGCCGTCGGCCGCGCCTCGGCGGAGGCGCCGCGGCTGCTCGACCTGAACTGGGGCCGCGCCGGCGATCCGCGGGTGACCCTGGTCGGCAAGGGCGTGACCTTCGACACCGGCGGCCTCGACATCAAGCCGGCCTCCGGCATGCTGCTGATGAAAAAGGACATGGGCGGCGCCGCCAACGTGCTCGGCCTCGCCCATGCCATCATCGACGCCGGCCTCAGGGTGCGCCTGCGCGTGCTGATCGCCGTGGTGGAGAACGCCATCGGCGGCGCGGCCTTCCGCCCCGGCGACGTGCTGCCCTCGCGCTCCGGCCAGACCGTCGAGATCGGCAACACCGACGCCGAGGGCCGCCTGATCCTCGCCGACGCGCTGACGCTGGGCGACGAGGAGAGCCCCGAGATCATGCTCGACATGGCGACGCTGACCGGCGCCGCCCGCACCGCGCTCGGCCCCGATTTGCCGCCGCTCTATGCCACCGACGACCGCCTTGCCTCCGAGCTCATGGCGGCCGGCCTCGCCAGCGACGATCCGCTCTGGCGGATGCCGCTCTGGGCACCATACGACAGGATGATGGATTCGCGCATCGCCGACGTGAACAACGCCAGCGCCACGCCCTTCGCCGGCTCGATCACCGCCGCGATGTTCCTCAGGCGCTTCGTGCGGAACGCCGGCGCCTGGGTGCATCTCGACATCTTCGGCTGGGCCCCGGAGCCTCGGCCGGGCCGCCCCTTCGGCGGCACCGACCAGGGCATCCGCGCGGTCTACGGCGTGCTCAAGCAGCGATATAGTTGACATAGTCAACAATATATATGACGATGTCACCCATCATGAGTGACAGCGTCATTGCCGACATCCGCGCCTTCAACCGCTTCTACACCCGCCAGATCGGGCTCCTGAACGAGCACGTGGCGCAAAGCCGCTTCAGCCTTGCCGAGGGGCGCGTGCTCTACGAATTGAGCAAGCGCGGCCACGCGATGGGCAGCGAGCTGGCGCAATCGCTCGGCATCGACCCGGCCTATCTGAGCCGCATGCTGCGCAAATTCGTGGCCGCCGATCTCGTGGTGCTGACCCCGAGCCTCTCCGATCGGCGCTCCAGCGAGATCGCGCTGACCCGCGAGGGCGACGCGGCGGTCGAGGAGCTCGAAGCCCTCAACGACGACGCGATCGAATCGGTGCTGCAGGCGGTGCCGGCGGCCGACCGCGCCACGCTGGTGGCCGCGATGGCGAGCATCCGCCGCATCCTCGGCGATCCGCCGGCGCCCGGCCCGGTCATCCTGCGCCCGCACCGCATCGGCGACATGGGCTGGATGATCCACCGCCAGGCCATCCTCTACAACCGCCAGTTCGGCTGGAACATCGGCTTCGAATCGCTCATCGCCGGCATCTACAGCCAGTTCCAGGAGGCGCCGGCGACGCCGCCCAAGGCGCTGTGGGTGGCCGAGCAGAATGGCGGCATCGTCGGCTCGGTCTTCGTCATGCCCTCGGCCGGCCTCGAGGGCTCGGCGCAACTGCGCATGCTCTATGTCGAGCGCGCCGCGCGCGGGCAGGGGGTCGGCGCCGCGCTCGTGGCCCAGGCCATAGGCTTCGCCCGCGACAACGGCTATGCCCGCATGCGGCTGTGGACCCACACAGTGCAGGAGTCCGCCCGCAAGCTCTACGCCGCCGCCGGCTTCGCCGTGGTCGAGACCATCCCGGAGGACAATTTCGGGGTGAAGATGGTGGGCGAGATCTGGGAAATGGTGTTCTAGTCCAGCAGGCCTTGTGCGCTGGCCTAGTATCCCCGCCGGCGATCCACGACGTTGGGCAGCGGCTCGCCGTTTTCGTGCGCGCGGATGATGGCCGAGAAATAGGCGACGCCGGCGTCGATGTTGCTGATCGCGGCGATGTGCGGCGTGAGGTAGGCGTTGTCGAGCTCCCAGAGCGGGCTCTGCGGGCTGAGCGGCTCGGTCTCGAACACGTCGAGGCTGGCGGCGCCCAGCGTGCCGTCGCGCAGCGCCCGCACGATGTCGGCCTCCACCTGGTGTCCGCCGCGCGCGCCGTTGACGATCACCGGGCCGCCGTCGAGCTTGCGGCGCAGCTTCTTGAACAGCGCGTAGTCGAGGATGCCTCTGGTGTCGGGCGTCAGCGGCAGCAGGCAGCAGAGGATGTCGGTCTGGCTCAGGAAGTCGTCGAGCGCATCGCCCGAAAATGTCCTGACGCCCGCGATCTGCTTCGGCGACCGGCTCCAGCCGAGCACGCCGAACCCGAGCCCGGCGAGCTTCTGCGCCGCATCGACGCCGAGCACGCCCAGCCCCATGATGCCGACATTGGTCTCGCTCGCCGCCGGCGGATAGAGCTGCACCCAGCGCCGCGCCGCCTGGTCGCGCCTGAAGCGCGTGAACAGCCGCTGGTGCATGGTCACCGAGGCTGCCACGTAGTCGCTCATCCGCTGCGTCAGGTCGGCATCGACGAAGCGCACGACCGGCGCGTCGGGCAGCCTGGGATGCTTGAGCAGCGCGTCGACGCCGGCGCCCAGCGACAGCACCGCCTTGAGGTTGTCGAGCCCGTCGAAGGCCCCGGGTTTCGGCTTCCACACGAAGATGTAGTCGACCGCCCTGGGGTCGAACGCCTCGCTCTGGCGCACCACCGTCACGCCGGGCAGGGCCGCCTTGTAGGTCGCCGCCCACTTCGCTTCGTCGACGTCGGAGAGGTGGAGCAGCAGCGTCGTCATCGGGGTTCTCAAAACGCAGGAGCCGCACCCTAAGGCACGGCTCCAATCAGGTCCAATAGGCGATAGTGACTACTGCGCGGCCGACGACGACGCGGTTTCGCTCGAGGCAGCCGGGGCGGCCTCGCTCGATGCCGGAGCCGCTTCGCTGCTCGCCGGGGCGGCGGCGCTGCTGGCCGGAGCGGCCTCGCTGCTGGCCGAGGGCGCCGCGACCGTCTGCTCGACCGAGCTGGCGCCGGCCGGCGTGTTGGTGGTGGTGCCGGTGCCGGGCGAATTGGTCTTGTTCGGATCGGTCGTCGCCGGGGTTTCGACCGCCTGACCCTGCGGCACCGACGAGGTGGCGCTGGTGGTCTGGTCCGCCGTCGGCGCCTGCCCGCCGGCCGGAGCCGCCGGCGCCGGGAACGGCACGGGCGAATGGCTCAGCGTCGACAGATAGGCGATGATGTTGGCGCGGTCCTTGTCGTCCTTGTCGCCGGCATAGGTCATCTTGGTGCCCGGCGCGAAGGCCTTGGGCGAGATCAGCCACTGGTTGAGCTTCTCGTAATCCCAGGTCTCGCTGGCATGCGCCTTGAGCGCCTCGGAGAACGCGAAGCCCGGCACGTCGGCGATCTTCTCGCCCACGATGCCGTAGAGGTTCGGGCCGGTCTTGTTCGGGCCGCCTTCGGTGAAATCGTGGCACGACGAGCACTTCTTGGCCGCGGCCTCGCCCGCCTTGGGGTCGGCGCTGGCGAGCAGCGTGCCGATGTCGACCGGCGCCGCCGGGCCGGCGGTGGTGGTGTTGCCGCTGCCTTCGTCGGCAGGAGCCGCCGGCAGGTCGTAGCCCGGTCCTGAGCCGTGCGCCGGCTCGTAGATCGCTTCAGCGAGGAAACCCACGCCCATCACGAACAGCAGCGTGCCCAGAATCGCGCCGATAATCTTGTTGAGTTCGAACGAATCCATCGTGGGGTCCCTAAGCCTTCTCCGGCGCGGTATAAACGAGCGGGAACAAGCCTGTAAACGCCGCTTCTGCGTCAATGCAGCGCAGCAGCCCCCACCCGATGCGCCGGCAAGATAGTCTTAGCCAAATCCAGCCGCAACCGGCTTTCCCACCCTGCGACAACGAGGGGCCCCGCCCGGTTGACTTGCCGCAAAGCGCGGGTTCATAGAGCCGGCGCAAGCGGCACCACAGGGCATCCCATCATGGCCAAACTCATCGCCTTCCAGGGCGAACCCGGCGCGTTCAGCCACGCGGCGGCGCACGCGCTGTTCCCCAGGGGCGAACCGGTGCCGTGCGTCACCTTCGAGGACACCATCACCGCGGTGCAGTCCGGCAAGGCCGATTTCGGCGTCGTGCCGGTGGAAAACTCGCTCTACGGCCGCATCACCGACATCTACCACCTCCTGCCCGAAAGCGGCCTGTTCATCACCGGCGAGCATTTTCTGCGCATCGAGATGAATCTGCTCGGCCTGAAGGGCACCACGCTCAAGGACATCAAGGCGGTGCAGTCGCTGAGCGTGGCGCTCGGCCAGTGCCGCAAATTCATCCGCAAGCACCGGCTCAAGACCATCAACGGCGTCGACACGGCGGGCAGCGCCCACGAGATCGCCGAGCGCGGCGACCGCAGCGTCGGCGCCATCGCCTCGCGCTTTGCCGCCGAGGTCTACGGCCTCGACATCCTGGCCGAAAACATCGAGGACGCCGCGCACAACACCACGCGCTTCCTGGTCATCTCCAAGACGCCCGAGACCCCGAAACCCGGCAAGGGCCGGGTCAAGACCACCTTCGTGTTCCGCGTCCGCAACGTGCCGGCGGCGCTCTACAAGGCGATGGGCGGCTTCGCCACCAACGGCGTCAACATGACCAAGCTCGAAAGCTACATGCTCGACGGCTCGTTCACCGCCACCCAGTTCTATGCCGACATCGAAGGCCATCCCGACGACCGCAGCGTGCAGCTCGCCTTCGAGGAGCTCGGCTTTTTCACCGACAAGTTCCGCGTGCTCGGGGTCTATCCCGCCGCCACGCCCTGAGTCGGGCGCAAAAAAAGAGCGGGGACCCTCGCAGGTCCCCGCTCCCCCAGTCAGAGGACGCGACTGATTACGGCTTCTTGGGGGTCGCCGGCTTGGCGGGAGCCGACTTGGCCGGGGCGGTCTTGACCTTGGCCGGCGCCGGCTTGGCGGGGGCCGCGGCGACGATGGTCACGCCCACTTCCATCTTCTTGTAGGCGTGCCCGGTCACGGTGACCTTCTCGCCGACCTTGACCTTGGAGAAATCGCAGCCCTTGGAGAAATGATAGACGGTCTTGTTGACCGTGGCGGTGCAGGCCTTGGCGTCGAGCGCCTTGAGCGTGCCGGTCACCGACGTGTTGGTCGCGGCGAAGGCAGCCGAGCCGGTCGCAAGCGCGGCCACGAGGGCGAGCGGAAGCACGAATTTGTTCATTGGAGTCTCCGGTGATTGGACCCGGCGGACGCTGCCGGGCGAGGGGCGCCGACGCCTCGTGGCGGCGACGGGACCTGAATAGGCGGCAGCCTTTGCACGCCCTTTTCGCCAATCTTACATCGGTGCAAAGTTACGGCGGCGCGGCGCGGCGGTGGGCGGGCGTGACCGCCGCCCATCGGGGCCACGACTGGATCGCCATTCCCAACCCGACCTACGGCTCGTTCGAATCGGCCCCGTACCGCACCGCGTGGGGCCTCGAAATGCGTTCGACCCGGCCGGTTTGCGCACGGCCGGGTCGAACGACGAATGCTTTGCTCTCAATGTTCGGTGCGGAACTCGACGCCGATTTCCTTGAGCCGCCGCCAGATGATGCGGCAGGGCTGCCGGCTGTGCCCGTCGAGCACGAGGTCGAACGTTTCGGGGATGCCCACCACCGAGTTCACCAGCAGCTTGGCGCCCTTGGGCGACAAATTGCGCACCGTGCAGTCGATGGTCGAGCGCCCGGCGTTGAACACGATCTTGCCGCTCTTGAGGGTGGTGCGGCGCGGCACGCCGCGCTTTTCGGTTTCGATTTCTGCCATCGTTGCCATCGCCGCCTCCGTGAACCGCTGGACAGGGATTGAATGCGTCCCGATCCTATCGGTTTCGTCCGGCGATTCCTGGGCTTTTCATCAAGTTGAGTTAACGCGGGAAGGGCCTATTCCCGATGCACGTAGAGCGTCACCGAATTGCCGCTGATGGTGATGTTGGTGACGTCGTCGGCGCGAAAGCCGCTGCGCGCCAGCGCCTTGGCCAGCACCGGGTTGGCGCCGATGGTCTTGCCCAGGCCCGAGGCATTGCCGAAATCGAGCGGCCCGATGCCCATGCAGAACGGCATGACGTGTACCCGCGTCTTGGGCCCGATCGCCCGCACCGTTTCCTTGCGCACGATGCGGTGGCTCATCATGTCGAGCGCGCTCTCGCATTGCGCCACGAGGTGCGGCGGCGAGTTGATGGCAAGGGCCGGCGCGGCGGGCAGCACCAGGCCGGCGGCCAGCAGGGCGGCGAAAGCGGGGGATCTGAACATCGCGGACTCCGTGGATTTCTGCCTTAACGCCCAATCTGCCACATTGGCTCATCGCCGCCGCGTTAATTCGCGGAAAGCCGCCCGCCCCTTGCACCCGCCGCGCTTTTCACCGATATACCGGCGCGAGAGGTTGGCGCGGACGTGTTCCTCGCCAACCGGGTCAGGTCCGGAAGGAAGCAGCCCCAACGAGACCTTCACGGGTCGTTGCCAGCCTCTCGCCTTCCCCTCGCTTTACTGGATCTGGGCCCAGAGCGGATCGAGCCGCTTTTTGGCGAGCGGCGGCACGTTCACCGCCTTGGCGGCGGCGAGATTGGCTGGCGGCGCATCGCCCACCAGCACCAGCGCCACCATGCCCAGGCCGAAATGCGGCACGCAGCGCACGCCATAGACGCCGGGCACGGTGAAGGTCACCGTCACGTCCTGGCTGATCTGGCCCTTGATCGGCGTCGCCCCGTCCGGCAGCATGCCCGGAATGGTCTGCGCGTCGTGGCCCTTGTCCTTGGCGACGAAATGCACGGTATCGCCCACCGCCACCCTGGTCAGCGGCGGCTCGAACACCATCGCCCCGTCGGGGCCCTTGTTGAGCATGTCGACTTCGAATTCCGCCGCGCCGGCAAGGGCGGTGGAGGCGGCGAGGAGAACGAGCGCGGAGATTATTGTGCGGACCATGTGGGCATCGGCTGTTTCATGAAATTGACCTGGATATAGGCGACGAGGGCCTTGAGCTCGTCCTCGCTGTAGGCGCCGCTGACCAGCGTCCCGGAGGGCGCGGGGCCGAGCGGGTTGCCATAGCACGCGACCTCGCTGTAGGCGCCCTTCAGCCACGCCGGCATACGCGTCTCGGGCATGCCGCATTCGGCGATCTGCAGCATGGTGTCGGGATCGAGCCCCGAGGTCCTGAGGTTCGGGCCGGCCGGGAAGTCGGGACTATGCCCGCCCTGCCCATTGGTGCCGTGGCAATTGTAACAGGCGGCATCCTGCCAGATGTGCTTGCCGGCGGCGAGAATATCGGCGTCGGACGCGGCGGCGATCGGGGCGCTGGAGGCGCTCGATGCCGCTGCGCTGGACGCCGATGCACTGGACGCCGACGAGGCGTCTTCACCGATCACCGGCACTGCGAGGCCGATGCCGAACAGCGCCAGCACGACGGCGAAGGGGGCGGTGCGCAAGGCGAGCTTGGACAACATGATGACCTTTCGTTTCGAGGCGCCGGCGGAGCATCGCCCCGCCGGCCGAGGGCGACCGACTCAGGAGTCCTGGCCCAGCACTGCGTGGGTCGCGGCCATGTAGCCCTCGACTGCGGCCCGGCCGATGCCGTGCTGGCTGCCGCCGCCGCTGGCCTCGCCCCCGGCATAGAGCCCCGGGATGACGTTGCCCTCGAGATCCACCACCTGTGCGTTGCCGTCGATCCTCAGCCCGCCATAGGAGTCGTTGACGGTGACCGGCATCAGCGCGGCGTAGAATGGCGCCTTGTCGATCTTGTGCAGCTTCGGCTTGCCGAACTCCTCGTCTTTGCCGGCGTCGGCCGCGGCATTGTACTTGGCGACGGTCTCTTCGAGATGCGTCAGGTGCATGTGCTGGTACTGGTTGCCGATGACCATGCGCGCCAGCTCTGCCAACGTGTCGGCCTTGAAGAAGTTGCCGTCCGGCGGATCGGCGATATAGGGATGCCGGATCTCCCAGCCATTCTCGTCCACCGCCGCCTGGTCGAAGATCGCCCAGATCGGCCCGGCCGTGTAGTCCGGGCCGCGCGACCCTTCGTTCATCGCCAGCGCCGCGGAATGCATGCCGCTATAGACGTAGGTGTTGCGCACATGCGCGATGCTCGAATTGTTCCAGTCGAGGGCCTTGAACGGCTTGTTGGTGCCCGCCTGCCCGGGCGGATAGGTAGCGCCGAGCAGCGCCTCCTGCATCACCGAGCTTTCGTCGTAGAAGCGCTGGCCGACCTGGTTGACGGCAATCAGCCATTCGGGATCCACCGGCACGCCCGCCGCCCTGACGAACAGGAAGGCCGGATGGCCGGGGAAGGTCGCATCATAGACCGAGGACGTGCCGACTTTCATCTGCACCCGCGGCGCGCCGAGCGTGTGATCCTTGCCCTGGTAGAGCCCGGCCAGCGCCGCGCCCGCCTTCATGCCGGCAATGATGCCGCTCGCATCCTCGTTGCGTTCGCCCATGACGGCGATCGAATACTGGAACGATGGTTCGCGCAGGCGCGGATCGAACATCGTACGGAAGTTGACGTTGCCCATCCAGCCGCCGGTGCCGACGATCACGCCCTTGCGGGCCCGGATGCGGATCATCGGCTTCTTCTCGTCGACATTGCCGTTCTGCCACCAGCTTTCCAGCCGCTCGCCGGTCTGCGGATTGAGCCGCGGCGTATAGCTGGCAGTGACCCCGATGACGCGTCCGCCCGGTTCGCGGATGATCTCGTCCATGTGCCGGTTGAGCATGAATTGCACGCCCTTCTTGCGGGCGCTGTATTCGAGCGGACGGGCGACGGCCCAGCCACCGAACACATAGCCGGGGGCGCCGAAGGCGCTGGCCGAGGGGGCCGGCGGCCAATACATCGGATTGAACGGCGAGCTCTTTTCGTTGTCCGGGTCGCCCGCATCTTCCCGCGTCACGGTACCGGCCTCGATATCGGTCTTGTCGCCGAGTTTGAGGATGGCCCAGGGGGCGCGTGCCTTGCTCATGCCGCTGCCCAGATTCGAGCCGGTGATGCGCGACCAGCGCACATAATTGTCGGACAGGAATTGCCGCACCACGGCGGCATGGTCCGCCCAGCTCCGCAGCAGCGCCGGATCGTTGTAGCGGTATTCCGTCACGCAATTGTCGGCCATCACCGACCAGTCCGTCATGTCCTGGAACAGCGTTTCGACATCGTCGGTGACTTCTTCCGGCGGCAGCACGGGTTTGCCCAGGCCGAGGTTTTCCGGATCGGTGCCGAGCCGGTCGCGCTCCTGCACCCAATCGCCGCCGCCCAGCGACACCCAGCCGCCGGAGTGGGCCATCTTGCCGCCGACATCGTAGTTCTGGTCGATCACCAGCACCGAGGCGCCGAGGTCGCGCGCCCGCACGGCGGCCGGCAGGCCGGTGCCGCCGCTGCCGCAGATCACCACATCCACCTCGTAGTCCCAATGCTCGTTGCGCATGTCGCCCGGCGCCGCCTCGGCGGCGGTGGCAAGGCCGAGGCCGGTGACGCCGACGGCCGCCGCGGCGCCCTTGGCGAAGAAGTCGCGCCGGGAGGTGTCGACGTGATCTTCGTTGTCATCCGCGCTGTGGGGTGGGTTCGATTTTTTCATGACCTCGATCCTCTTCGAATGGGTAGCCGACATCGTCGCGCGGCGGGCCGCGCCAACGATCGGTCCTGATGTCCTGAGGTGCGGGGAAGGGCTCGCACCGTCTCCTCGATGGCCGCGCGGTCTTTGGCCGCGTCGACATTTTGTTTCGTAGCATACAAAGTCCGCCCTGCAAAGATTGTATGCAAGCGTACAATTGTCACGAGAGCTTTACCAGGACGGCTGCACTAAGAGGGCATCGAATCGGCAAGGGCGGGGGACCAATGAGCGACGAGGTAAAGACCATTGCGCAGTTCCGCGCCTATGAACGACGCCAG
This sequence comes from Devosia sp. 67-54, assembly GCF_001899075.1. Taxonomy (GTDB): domain Bacteria; phylum Pseudomonadota; class Alphaproteobacteria; order Rhizobiales; family Devosiaceae; genus Devosia_A. The sequence goes on from NZ_MKVA01000011.1 coordinate 794,336, forward strand.
CCGCGCTATCTCGACCATGCCGACCTGCTGTATCTGATGCACGAATTGTCGCGCATCATCAGCGTGCATTTCGACCGCGTCATGGGCCAGCATCACCTCACCCATTCGCAATGGTGGGCGCTGATGCATGTCTTCGAGCACGAAGGCGCGACGCAGAGCGAGCTCGCCACGATCATGCAGCTCGGCCGCGCCTCGGCCGGCAGCGTCATCGAGCGGCTCGAGGCCAAGGGCTGGGTCGAGCGCCGGCCGGACCCGCGCGACAACCGGGTGCGCCGCGTCTATCTGCTCGATGCCGCCGCACCCATCTTCATGCTGATGGTCGAAGAGGGCCAGCGCATCTTCAAGACCTGGCTCGACGGCATCGATTCCGACACCGAATCGCTGCTTCTGGCCGGACTTCGCCGGATCCGCGACAACGCCGAAGGTCGTTGAAAGCGGCGCACAAGCTGTCACTTGTTTTGCGGTTCGCCCCCTGGATCGCTATATACTTCTCATGGCCGATGCCCTGTTCCCCGAAAGCGAGATGACGCCGCCCGCGCCGGCGGCGCAGGCGCCCTATCTGGTGCTGGCGCGCAAATACCGCCCGTCGAGCTTTTCGACGCTGATCGGCCAGGGCGCGATGGTGCAGACGCTGCGCAACGCGTTCAAATCCGGCCGCATTCCGCACGCCTTCATGCTCACTGGCATCCGCGGCGTGGGCAAGACCACCACCGCCCGCATCCTCGCCCGCGCCGTCAATTTCGAGGACGAGACCGGCCGCCATCCGACGCTCGATCTCGACCGCGAGGGCATCCACGACCGCGCCATCATCGAGGGGCGGCACGTCGACGTGGTGGAGATGGACGCCGCCAGCAACACCGGCATCAACGACATCCGCGAGATCATCGATTCGGTGAAATACGGGCCGGTCTCGGCGCCCTACAAGGTGTACATCATCGACGAGGTGCACATGCTCTCGACGGCGGCCTTCAACGGGCTGCTGAAGACGCTCGAGGAGCCGCCGCCCTATGTGAAGTTCATTTTCGCCACCACCGAGATCCGCAAGGTGCCGGTGACCATCCTGTCCCGCTGCATGCGCTTCGATTTGCGCCGCGTGCCGCCGGAGACGATGACCGCGCATCTGGTCGATCTGCTCGGCAAGGAGGGCATCGGCTACGAGCCCGAGGCGCTGGCCATGATCGTGCGCGCCGGCGAGGGCAGCGTGCGCGACAACCAGTCGCTGCTCGACCAGGCCATCAGCCATGGCGACGGCAGGGTCACCGCCGCCACCGTCAAGGCCATGCTCGGCCTCGGCGACCGGGCCCGCTCGATCGATCTGTTCGAGGCGCTGATGCGCGGCGACATCGCCCAGGCGCTGGCGCTGCTGCACGAGCTCTACGACGCCGGCGCCGACCCCGAAACCGTCATCGGCGATCTCGCCGATTTCACCAACCTCGTGACCCGCATCAAGGTGGTGCCGGCGGCGGCCGACGACGTGTCGCTCACCCCCGACGAGCGCGGCCGCGGCCCCGAGCTGGCGCAGAAGCTGGGCATGCGGGCGCTGAGCCGCGCCTGGCAGATCCTGTTCAAGGGCATGGACGAGGTGAAGACCGCCGGCAACGGTTTGCAGGCCGCCGAGATGGTGCTGGTGCGCCTCGCTTACGCCAGCGAGCTGCCCAGCCCCGACGAGCTCATCGGCAAGCTGCAGAGCGCGCCGACGCCCTCGACCGGCAGCGCCGCGGTGCCGCATCGCGGCGCCATCGGCGGCGGGCCGCAGGCGCCGCGCAGCTTCGAGGCCGCCCCGCGCTACACTTCGTCGGCGGCGCCGGCGGCCCAGCCTGCGCCGATGCCGCAGCCGCTGCCCACCGCCGCGCCGCAGGCCGGGCCGGTGGCGCTCGCCAATCCGCGCACCTATCTCGAACTGGTGACGCTGGCCGGCGAGCGCCGCGACATCCTGCTCAAGACCGCGCTCGAGCAGCAGATGCGGCCGGTCGCCTTCCGCGAGAAATCCATCGAGGTGGCGCTGGTCGAGGGCGCCGACCCCTCCATCATCCAGGTGCTGTCGCGGCGCCTGCGCGAATGGACGGGCCAGACCTGGGGCGTGTCGGTGTCGACGCGCCGGGCCAATGGCCCGACCCTGCGCGACATCAAGGACCAGCACGCCGAAAAGGCCCGGTCCGAGGCCACCGACGATCCGCTGGTGAAGGCCATCCTCGAGCTGTTCCCCGGCGCCACGGTCAAGGTCAGCATGCAGGAGGAGCAGATTCCCGACACGGCCTATGAAGATGCATTCCTGGAAGAGCGTGAGGACGAGTGATGGTCGATTTCATGGGCATGATGAAGAAGGCCGAGGAGCTGCAGCGCAAGATGGCCGAGATGCAGGACGAGGCCGGCCGCGCCACGGTGGAAGGCCGGTCCGGCGGCGGCCTCGTCGTCGTCACCATGAGCGGCAAGGGCGAGCTCAAGGGCCTGAAGATCGATCCGTCGCTGTTCAAAGAGGACGATGTCGAGGTGCTGGAGGATCTGATCGTCACCGCGCACAACGAAGCCAAGGGCAAGGCCGAGGAGATGATGCAGCGCCGGATGGCCGAGATGACCCAGGGCCTGCCGTTGCCGCCCGGCATGAAACTGCCGTTCTAATAAGGGTGAATGGTAAATGGTGAATGGTGAATGGCAGGCCGGCCGGTGGCGTAGCTGCGGTGTGATGCGGCTGCATGCCGCCATTCACCATTCACTATTCACCATTCACGCCACCTGATGGCGTCCGGTCCCGAAATCGAGCAGCTGATCCAGCTGCTGGCGCGCCTGCCGGGGCTGGGGCCGCGGTCGGCGCGGCGCGCCGTGCTGCACCTGATCAAGAAGAAGGACGCGCTGATGATCCCGCTGTCGGCGGCGCTCGACCGCGCCGTCGAGACGGTGCGCGTCTGCGAGATCTGCGGGAATGTCGACACGCACTCGCCCTGCGGCATCTGCACCGACCCGCGGCGGGTGAGCGGCATCCTGATCGTGGTCGAGGATGTCGCCGATGTGTGGGCGCTGGAGCGTGCCGGCGTGGGCGCGGTGAAATATCACGTGCTCGGCGGCGTGCTGTCGCCGCTCGACGGCGTCGGCCCCGACGATCTGTCGATCGACCAGCTGCTGCAGCGCGCGCCCGATTTCAGCGAGATCGTTCTCGCCATGAACGCCACGGTCGAGGGCCAGACCACGGCGCACTACATCACCGACCGGCTCACCGCCTCGGGCGTCAAGATCACCCGCCTCGCCCACGGCGTCCCCGTCGGCGGCGAGCTCGACTACCTGGACGAGGGCACGCTGAGCCAGGCGCTGAAGGCCCGCACCAGCATGTGATTTGCAGTCGGCCCGACGGGCGGATCACTTCACTCCGCGGTCCACGTCGAAGCCGTCGCCGTCGTCCCATTCCTCGGGGTCGAGCACGTCGTCGGGGAGGGGCTCCGAACCGTCGGTCAGCGAGGCTTCGTCGTCCTCCTCGATGTCTTCCAGCTCGTCGGAATCGGGCGCCAGCGTCTCGCGGTGGTTGCGCGGGTCGTCGTCCACCGACACCTCGTCGAACGCCAGGTCCGGGTCGCGCTCCATGTCGCCCTGCAGCCGCGCCACTGCTTCGTCGATCTCGCTGAGCAGCGCGGCCGGATCGCCGTCGCCGAAATCGCCGGGAGTGTCGTCGCGCAATTGCGCCGCCAGCTCCTTGAGGCGCTCGATGCGTTCGCCCGGCGGCCGGTCGTCGCCGTAGAGCAGCTCCTCGATCTCCGCCTGGCTGATCGGCAGGGCGGTGAGCATCTGCCCCCAGCCGTCCTGCGCCGTCACGTCCTGCGGCAAAATCCGTCCGGGATGGGCATTGCTCATGGTGGTCTCCTCGTTGCCTCCCAACGCAACGCTTGACTCCAGCCATGGGTTTCCGCGCCGGCCTCAGGGCCGGCCATGCCGACCGGTCATTCGCCGGCGAGACGCTGCCGCTCCGCCGGCTCGTCGAATTCCATCGAGGCGATGCGCTCGCCACGCCGCGTCACCTTGCCGGAGGAGACGATGATGTCGCCGATATCGTCGCCCGCCTGCCGGAAATGGTTCTGCAGCTTGCGCACCCGCTCGTCGAGCCGGCCGACATCGCCCAAAAGCTCCATCACTTCCTTCTGGATCTTGTGCGCTTCCTCGCGGATGCGCACGTCGCGCAGCAGCGCCTGCACCACCTGGATGGAGAGCATCAGCAGCGACGGCGACACGATCACCACCCGCGCCCGCGCCGCCCGCTGCACCACGTCCTCGAAGCGCTCGTGGATATCGGCGAAGATCGATTCCGACGGCACGAACAGGAACGCGGTGTCCTGCGTCTCGCCGGCGATCAGGTATTTTTCCGCGATCGCCCGGATGTGCACCTGCATGTCCTGGCGGAAGCCGAGCGCCGCCACGCGCTGTTCGGCCTCGTTCTGTGCCGCGCCCAGCCGCTGCCAGCTCTCGAGCGGAAACTTGGCGTCGATCACCAGCGGCGGCGCGTTGTTGGGCATGAAGATCACGCAGTCCGGCCGGCTGTTGTTGCTGAGCGTATGCTGGAAGGCGAAGGCGCCGATCGGCAGCCCGTCGCCGACGATGCTCTCCATCCGCCCCTGCCCGAAGGCGCCGCGCGTCTGCTTGTTGGCGAGGATCGACTGCAGCCCCACCACGTCCTTGCTCAGCGAGGTGATGTTGGCCTGCGCCCTGTCGATCACCGCCAGCCGCTCGTTGAGCTTGCCCAGCGAGTCTTCGTTCTTCTTCTGCGTCGCCTCGATCGCCTGGCCGACCTTCTGGCTCTGCGCGTCGAGCCGCTCGTTGACCAGCCGGGCCAGGTCCGAGGTACGCGAGCCGAAGATCTCGGCCATCGTCTGCATGCGCCCGGTCATCTCGCTCTGTACCTGCAGCAGATGCGCCAGCGTCTTTTCAGCCTCCTCGGTCTTGCGGCGCGCCGCCTCGGCCGCTTCGGCCTGCGCCGCGGCCTCCGCCGCCCGCGCTTTGGCCGAGCGCAGCGAGATCACCAGCACCGCCACCAGCAGGGCGGCGACCAGCACCGCCGCCGCGGCATAGGCGGCCACCGCCACGGTGACCTCGACATCGCCGAGCGAAAACAACAGCTTTTCCATGCAGCAGAGCCTACCCGATTCGGCTTAACAGGTTCTCGTATTGTTCTTGGCCGGTCAACAGCCGGTTGACCCCCGCGGCGCAAATACCATATGTGGGCCAAAGCTCCCTGAAAGGCCGAAATTTTATGGCGAAACGCGAAATCCTTGTGCTGCCCGACCAGCGCCTGCGCCAGGTCGCCGACACGATCCCCGACGTGGACGATGCGGTGAAGCAGCTCGCGGCCGACATGCTCGAAACCATGTACGCCGCCCCCGGCATCGGCCTCGCCGCCACGCAGATCGGCGAGATGAAGCGCCTGGTCGTCATGGACCTCGCCAAGGAGGGCGAGACGCCCGACCCGATCGTGATGATCAATCCCGAGATCAAGAAGTACTCGGACGAGACCGTCACCACCGAGGAAGGCTGCCTGTCCATCCCCGAGATCTATTACGACGTCGAGCGCCCGGCCGAGGTCACCGTCGAATATACCGACCTCGAGGGCAAGCGCGTCACCCGCGACGCCAAGGACCGCCTCGCCATCTGCGTGCAGCACGAGCTCGACCACCTCGATGGCGTGCTCTACATCGACTACCTGTCGCGCCTCAAGCGCGACCGCGTGCTGAAGAAATTCCAGAAGGCCGAGAAGCTGCAGAAGAAGGCGAGCTGAGGTTGCGTACGGCCCCTCACCCGCCTCGCTTCGCGAGGCACCCTCTCCCTGGCGGGGAGAGGGGAGGCCGGAACCGCAACCGCAGCCAGCTCCCCGCTCCCCGCCGGGGAGAGGGTGGCCGCACAGCGGCCGGGTGAGGGCCCGAAAACATGCGCATCATCTTCATGGGCACCCCGGATTTCGCCGTGCCCACCCTCACCGAGATCGTCGGGACCGGCCACGAAGTGGTCGCCGTCTATAGCCGCGCGCCCAAGCCGGCGGGACGTGGCCAGGCCGAGCGCAAATCGCCGGTGCACCTGGCCGCCGAGGGCTTCGGCCTGCTGGTGCGTACGCCGAAATCGCTGCGCGACGCCGGCGAGCAGGCGGCCTTCGCCGCACTCGGCGCCGATGTCGGCGTCGTCGTTGCCTATGGCCTCATCCTGCCTTTGCCGATCCTCGCGGCGCCACGGCTCGGCTGCCTCAACCTCCACGGCTCGCTGCTGCCGCGCTGGCGCGGCGCCGCCCCGATCCAGCGTGCCGTGCTGGCCGGCGACACCCGCACCGCCGCCACCATCATGCAAATGGACGAGGGGCTCGACACCGGCCCCGTGGCGCTGGTCGACGAGATGCCCATCGGCCCCGACATGACCACCGGCGAGCTGCACGACCAGATGATGCGGGTCGGCGCCGACTTGATGGGCCGCGCGCTCGCCGCCCTCGAGCGCGGCTCGCTCACCTTCACGCCGCAGCCGGAGGAGGGCGTCACCTACGCCAAAAAGATCGACAAGGCCGAAGCCCGCATCGACTGGAGCCGGCCGGCGGCGGAGGTGCACAACCTCATCCGCGGCATGTCGCCGTTCCCCGGCGCCTGGTTCGAGCTTGCTCTCAACGGCGTGCCGGTGCGCGTGAAGGCGCTGCGCTCGACGCCGGCTGCGGGGCAGGGCGCCCCCGGCACGATCCTGGATGATCTCACCATCGCCTGCGGCAGCGGCGCGGTGCGGCTGCTGAGCGTGCAGCGCGAGGGCAAGGCGGCGATGGACGCCGAGACCTTTCTGCGCGGAGCGGGAGCATTGCCGGGGCGGGCGAATTGAGCCGGAGCACTTGGCCCCCGCCGCCGGCCCCTCCCCGCAAGGGGGAGGGGGGCGATAGGGCCGCAAGCATGGTGGTGCAGTCGGGCTCCCCTCCCCCTTGCGGGGAGGGGTTTGGGGTGGGGGCAGCGCGCATCCGGCCCGGGAGCAGTCCCTGATGCCCCGCTACGTCCTCGTGCTCGAATATGATGGAACGCCGTTCTGCGGCTGGCAGCGGCAGGCCGGCGCGCTCAGTGTGCAGCAGGTGGTTGAAGAGGCCATCGCCAAGATGTCGGGCGAGACCGTGGCGATCCAGGCGGCCGGCCGCACCGATGCCGGCGTGCATGCGCTGGGCCAGGTGGTGAGCTTCGATCTCGGCAAGGCCTGGGACCCGTTCCGCCTCCGCGAGGCGCTCAACTTCCACACCAAGCCGCACCCCGTCGCCATCGTCGAAGCCGGCGCCGTGCCGGACGGTTTCGAGGCGCGCTTTTCCGCCGTCGCCCGCCACTACGAATACCGCATCCTCAACCGCCGCGGCCGCCCGGCGCTCGACGATCGTCGCGTCTGGCACTGTCCGATGGCGCTCGACGCCGAGGCCATGCACGCCGCGGCGCAGGGCATTCTCGGCAAGCACGATTTCACCACCTTCCGCGCCGCCGAATGCCAGGCGAAATCGCCGGAAAAGACCCTCGACCGCCTCGACGTCAGCCGCGAGGGCGACATGATCGTGGTGCGCGCCACCGCCCGCAGCTTCCTGCACTCGCAGGTGCGCTCGATGGTGGGGTCGCTGAAGCTGGTGGGCGAGGGCAAATGGAGCCCGCGCGATTTCCGCGCCGCCCTCGACGCCCGCGACCGCAGCCGCTGCGGCCCGCTGGCGCCGCCCGAGGGGCTCTATCTGGTGAAGGTCGACTACTGAGGCGCCGGCGCTACAGCCCGGCCGTCGTCAGCTCCGCCGCCACGTCCGGCGGCAGCGGGAACAGCAGCATCAGCAGCAGCAGCCCGATCAAGACGCCGATGATCTGCGCCCCGATCATGAAGGCGATGTGCAGCGGCGACAGCGTCATGACCAGCCGCGCAATATTGACCTCGATGACGATGGCCATGATACCGATGACGAGGATGGCGATGCTGGCGCCGATCCCCGCGGCAAAGATCGCGCCCAGGATCAGCGTTGCGAAAAAATTGAGCCAATTGTAGCTGACCATGTAGGGCAGCAGAGCATCCATGCGCTTGAGCTGGCGCAGCACCAGCGTGGTGAAGCCGAGCTGGAAGCCGTAGATCACCACGAGCTGGAACATCGAGGTGGCGATGCTGTCGTGCCTGCTGGAAAGGATCAGCGGCAGCACCGCGTCGAGCCCGGCGACGATCAGGAGCGCAATGAAGCTGCCGGCCAGCCCGCGCTGCGAAAAGTCGAAATAGCTGCCGGCCCGGCGGTCGCCCACCAGCAGCCGGATCAGGCCGCGCCCGGCGGCCATCAGCTCTTCGAGGAAATTCGCACTTTGCGCCAAGGCGTGAGGACTCGTCAGGCGGACGGAAACAGCAGAAGCAGCATGTAGAGGGCGTTGGGCACAACCACAAGCACCAACACGCAAACTCCTGCCACCGCCAGCGCCGCCATGGGCTTCAGCCCGCACAGCACCTGCCCGGCCCGCCCGATCAGCAGCGCCACCAGCAGCAGCACCACGACGCCGAGCACCGCACTGAGCAGTTGCAGCGGGATCGACACCACGAACATGTAGGCGAGCAGATAGGTGGTCGGCACCAGCAGCGTCAGGGTCGGCGTCTCGGCCCTGAGCCAGCGCAGCGCCTGGCGCAGGCCGAGACCGAGCAGCGCCAGCGTGACCAGCTCGGCGACGATGCCGAACAGCAATTGCGTCGTCGGCGGCACCCCGACCACGATCGATTGCACCACCAGCGACAGCAGGATCGCCACCACGAACCAGCCGACCGCCACCGCGAGGCCGGGGCGGCTGAGCACGAAGCGTTGCGCGGCGGTGCCCCTGCCGGCCACGATCTCCGACCAGCCGGCGAACGAGTCCCTGAGCTCGCCGAAAGCGTTCACGCCGGCGCGCCGAAATAGCGCCTGAGGAAGGCCGCGTAGAGCGCCGTCAGCGCCCGCACATCGGCCAGCGGTACGCACTCGTCCGCCTTGTGCATGGTCGGGCCGGGCAGCCCGCACTCCGCCACCGGGCAATATTGCGCGATGAAACGCGCGTCCGACGTGCCGCCGCCGGTCGACATCTCGGGCGCGGCGCCGGTTTCGGCGGTGATCGCCGCGACCAGCATTTCGACGCCGCCGCCGAGCGGCGACAGGAACGAGCGCGACGGCACGCCGACCACCTCGAAGCCGATGCGCGTGCCCTCGTCGTCCTGCCCCTCGATCGCCTCGCGGATCGAGGCTTCGAGGCTCTCGGGCGTCCATCTGTCGTTGTAGCGCACGTTGAAGCGCAGCGTCGCCGCTGCTGGAATGACGTTCGCTACGCTGTTGCCGACGTCGAACGAGGTGAATTCGAGATTCGAGGCGGGAAAATGCTCGCTGCCGTCGTCCAGCGTGCCGCTCAGCACCTCGACCAGATGCGCCGCCACCGGCAGCGGGTTGAGCGCCTTGTGCGGATAGGCCACGTGCCCCTGCACGCCCTCGACCACGATGCGGCCGTTGAGCGAGCCGCGCCGCCCGATCTTGATCGAGTCGCCGACGCGCGCGGTGGCGCTCGGCTCGCCGACGATGGCGAAGTCGAAGACGTGCCCCTCGGCCGCTGCCCACTCCATGATGCGGGCGGTGCCGTTGACGCCGTCGGCCTCCTCGTCATTGGTGATGGCGAGCGAGATATGCGCCTCCGGCGGGGCGGCAGCGAGCGCCGCGACGAACGCCGCGATGCCCGATTTCATGTCTACCGCGCCGCGCCCGTAGAGCACGTCGCCGGCGATCTCGGCGCCGAACGGCTCGTGCGTCCACAGCCCCCGCTCGCCCGGCGGCACCACGTCGGTGTGGCCGTTGAACAGAAGGTGCGGGCCGGTGCTGCCGCGCGTCGCGAACAGATTGTCGACCGGGTAGGAGCCGTTGCCCTCGAAGCTGAGCCGCGTTACGGCAAAGCCGAGCGGCGCCAGCGCCTGGTCGAGCACGTCGAAAACGCCGGCCTCGGTGGGTGTCACCGAGGCGCAGCGGATCAGATCCTGGAGCAGGCGGACGGGATCGGCCGCCGAAGATGTCGAAGCCATGTCCCGTCCTTAACCCAATCCCGGCGGGGCGTCAGCCCTGCAGCGGGTCGGGGCCGTAATTGTTCGGGCCGGCCGTGCCCTTGAGGAAGCCCAGCACCACCAGCAGATAGAGGCCGAAAATGCCGACGATGACGCTCAGCCCCATGGTGATCGGGCCCGGCACCGGAATCTGCGTGCCGCCCACATCCATCGTCGACATGCCGATGCCCAGCGCCGAGACCAGCTGCATGATCGCCACCAGCACGAAATACACCCACACGTCGTAGCCGTTGTTGTTGCGGTCGTGCCGGCGCTTGATCGAGATCGCCGCCGACGGATAGAGGAACACCAGGAACATCACGAGGCCGACCCAGCCGGCCTTCGACTGCGCGGCGGCGACGGTGCTGGCGACATCGGCGGCGGTGGTGTTGGCACCGATCGCCGGCATTTGCGGCATCAGCCCGAGCCCGATGATCGGCAGGATCAGGAGCGAGATGATGAGGCTGATGATCACCAGGATGATCACCCCGACCCACCAGCGCTGGCGATTGAGCCGACCCTCGAATCCGGTGAAGCTGGACATAATGTTGTTCATTGTTTCCCTCGTGCAGTGAAAGCGGACGCGACCCCCCGCGTAACCGCTGCCCGTGGGAAGCCTTACTAGAGTCGCGTTCGCTCGGCCAGACGGCCCGAATCACTGTGCAGAGGTTTGCGCAGGCTATGCCCGCCTAGCGGGTGCCGTAGGCGTTCTGGCCCTCGTCGCCGCCCAGAAAGCCGAGCTCGATGAACAGCCACAGCCCGCCGATCACCGGCACGAAGCCGATCAGCGACCACCAGCCGGACTTGTTCCGGTCGTGCCAGCGCTTCGCGTAGAGCGCGTAGATCGGGTAGAGGAACAGCACCGCCACGATCAGCACCGGATAGACCACGTGCAGCAGCACCGCCTGCGACACCGTCCCGGCGTCGTGGTCGAAGGCCGCGAGGTCCGCGAAGCTGCCGTGCGACAGGCGCAGCAGCAGGGCGATGGCGCCCAGCTCGGCCAGCAGCAGGCCCAGCGTTCCGAGCCAGTAGGCGGTGCGGCCGATGCGGCCGCGATAGGACAGGAACAGGAAGTCGAGATAGCCGATCATGTGAAAGCCCCCTCGAAACGATAGGGGCAGTTCACCACCGGCGGATGAAGAAAGCCGCGCCAACTGCGATGCGAATTGCGGCGCCGGCGTTAAGCCGCCGCTAACCGCCGTCAGTCGGCCCGGGGCGACGGCCCGTAGCGGTTGTCACCCTTGCTGCCGGGCAGCAGCGCCAGCATCACCACCAGATAGAGCCCGCAAAGGCCGGCCACCGCCGCCACCGCGACCGGCGGAATGGGCGCCACCGGCGCCAGCACGGTGCTGAGATAGGCCGCCTCGAGCAGCAGCAGGGCGATGAACGCATCGACGCCGCTGCGCCCGCGGTCGTGCCGGCGGCGGATGGCGAGATCCATGAGCGCCAGCAGCAGCACCACGCTGCCGGCGAGCGCCACCCAATGGTTCGGCACGGTCAGCGCGGTGGCGCCCATCTGCCGGGTCTCCTTGAGCCCGGCGAAGGTCAGCCCGATCTCGATCAGGCCGATGATCAGCACATAGCCCACGGTGTGCCCGATGAACCGCGCCCGCCCGATGCGCGCCGCGTTCGCCTGCTCCCGCCATGTCGGCTTCGGGGCCTCGACCCCCTCGAGCGCATTGGTCATCCGCGCCTCCCGCTGCAATGTTTGCGCAGCCGGCGCGCGAGTGCAAGCCACCCCTCAGTCGCGCAGCAATTCGTTGATCGAGGTCTTGCTGCGGGTCTGCTCGTCGACGCGCTTGACGATCACCGCGCAGTAGAGACTCGGCCCCGGCTGCCCGTTCGGCAGCGGCTTGCCCGGCAGCGAGCCCGAGACCACCACCGAATAGGGCGGCACCTTGCCGATGAACACCTCGCCGGTGGCGCGGTCGACGATCTTGGTGGAGGCCCCGATGAACACGCCCATCGACAGCACCGAGCCTTCGCCCACCACCACGCCCTCGACCACCTCGGAGCGCGCGCCGATGAAGCAATTGTCCTCGATGATGGTGGGGCCGGCCTGCATCGGCTCGAGCACGCCGCCGATGCCGACGCCGCCCGACAGATGCACGTTCCTGCCGATCTGCGCGCAGCTCCCGACGGTGACCCAGGTGTCGACCATCGTGCCTTCGTCGACATAGGCCCCGACATTGACGAAGCTCGGCATCAGGATGACGTTCTTGGCGACATAGGCCGAGTGGCGCGCGATGGCGCCGGGCACGGCGCGGAATCCGGCCTCGCGGTAGCGGCTTTCGGTCCAGCCGGCCGCCTTGAGCGGCACCTTGTCCCAGAAATTGCTGCCGGCCGGGCCGTTCATCAGCGTGTTGTCGTTGAGCCGGAAGCTCAAGAGCACCGCCTTCTTCAGCCACTGGTTGACGTGCCACTGGCCCGGCGACGTCCGTTCGGCCACCCGCGCCTTGCCGCTGTCGAGCAGATTGAGGGCGGTCGCCACCGCCTCGCGCACCGCGCCCGTGGTCGCGGTCGATATTTCGGCCCGCGCCTCCCAGGCGTCGTTGATGGTCTTTTCGAGCGCGGCGTCGGCCATTTTTCTCGTCCTCTGGCTGGTTGCGGCGTCATCGCAAGCCTTTGCCGTCAAGTCAACGCGAGCTGCGGCGCCGCCGTCTTGCATCGATCCTTAACGTCGGCTGATTAGGCTCGATTCCTCGATCGGAGTACCCCATGGCCTCTCGCCGCCGCGCCGCCCACACGCCGCTCAGAACCTCCAAGCAGGACATCGCCGCCCTGAAACGCGCGCCGCAGACGCCGCAGACCGCCTCGGCCGCCTATCGGCTCGCCTATACCGACGAGGAGTTCATCACCTCCGACGACACGCGCGGCATCCGCTTCCAGCTCGAATATCTGAAGCCCGAGCTGCGCCTGCAGCAGCGCGGCATCACCTCGACCGTCGTGCTGTTCGGCGGCGCCCGCATTCCCGAACCCGGCAAGCCCGCCTGGGCGGCGCGCAACGAGGTGCAGAAGAAAAACCTCGAGCTCGCCTCGAAATATTACGACGAGGCGCGGCGCTTCGCCCAATACGCCTCGCTCACCTCCGAGGCGCTCGGCTACAAGGAATATGTCGTGGTCACCGGCGGCGGCCCCGGCGTCATGGAGGCCGGCAACCGCGGCGCCGCCGACGTCGGCGCGCCCTCCATCGGCTTCAACATCGTGCTGCCGCACGAGCAGGCGCCCAACACCTTCATCACCCCCGAGCTCTGCTTCAACTTCCACTATTTCGCCACGCGCAAGATTCACTTCCTGCTGCGCGCCAAGGCCGTCGCCATCTTCCCCGGCGGTTTCGGCACGCTCGACGAGTTCTTCGAGACGCTGACCCTCATCCAGACCGGGCGGATGGAGCGCGTGCCGCTGCTGTTGTTTGGAATCGAGTTCTGGAACAACGTCATCAACTTCGACGCGCTCGCCCAGGCCGGCACCATCTCGCCCGAGGACCCGAAGCTGTTCACCGTCGTCGACAGCGCCGAGGATGGCTGGTCGGTGGTGCGCGACTTCTACAAGCTGCCGAAGGTGGAGCTGCGCTAGATCAGGCCCGTTTGCGTTTGAACGGGTGCACCTCCACCCGATCCCGGGTCACAGCACCTGCTTGAGGAACCCGGCCAGATCGTCGGTGGTGTGGTGGATGTGCGGGCCGCTGCCGCGGCCGAGCTCCCAGCTGTCCACCTGCTCGTGCGCCCAGTCTTCCGGCGCCACCACATGCACCGTGACCATGCCGGTTTCGTGCGGCACCAGCAGGTTCTTTTCGAGGTCGTCGAACATCGCCGCCCGCCGCGCGTCGATGCCGTGCGCTGCAAAGAAGCTCTGATACGCCTCGGGCAGCGGCTTGGGTTTGAACCCCATGGCGCGGATGTCGAAGATGCCGGCGAACAGCCCGGCCGCGCCGACCCGCTCGAGCACCGCTTCGGCATGGCCGACATCGCCATTGGTGAGGATGAACTTGCGGCCGGGCAGGGCGCCCAGCGCCGCCGCCAGCCCCGGATGCGCCGGCACGCCCGAATAGTCGATGGCGTGCACGGTCCTGAGGAAATGGTCGGGATCGACCCCGTGATGCAGCATCAGCCCGTGCAGCGTCGTGCCGTGGTCGCGGTAATAGTCTTTCTGCAGCGCCCGCGCCTCGGCATAGGGCAGGCCGGTCACCGTCACCATGTAGTCGCTGATCAGCAGGTCGATCTGCGCGAACAGATTGCATTCGCGCGGGTAGAGCGTGTTGTCGAGGTCGAACACCCAGTCGGTGACATGGGCGAAGGCTGGGGCCGTTCCGGCAAGGCTCGTCATGGCCCCATTCTGCCAGAACCCGGCCGGCGAAGCATCGATTCGTTTTGCCCGCGCGGACGGCTAATCGTCGCGATGGAAGACCTGGCGCAATTCGTCCTTGGCCGCCTCCAGCACCCGCTTGCGCTCCGCGCTCAGATTGTGCCCGGCGCGGTTGATGTAGAAGGTCAGCATCGACATCGCCGACTGGTAGGGTTCGCTCCTGCGCCGGTGCGACGCCTCGGCCGAGCGCTTCAGCGACAGCGCGATCCTGTGCGGATCGTCGAGCTCGAACACGCCCTTCTCGAGGTCCATCGCATCCGAGTGCTCGGTGACCTCCTGCGACCATTTCCGGCCATGCGCCTTGCGATCGTGCTGCGCCGCCGGGCTCATTGTCCGTCTCCCGCGGTGGCGCTGGTGTCGTCCGGCCGCGGCTGGTCGGCCATTTCCTGGTGGCTCTTCTGGTTGAAGCCGCCGGTGACCTGCGAGTCCGGCGCGTCCTTGTCCCGCTTCAGCGGGCGCGAATTGGTGATCTTGCGGCTGATCTCGGCCGCCTTTTCCTTGCTCGGGGGCAGTGTGGTGGTCGGCATGATCCGGTCCCTCCGTTGCGTCTCACCAAAACGCCGGCGCCCCTGCATTGGTTTCCGCCGGACCTCCGGGCCAGATGGTCCGGAGGCAGCGGTGCGATGGTTCCGGCCTTACTTGACGACGACGGTGAGCGAGGTGCCGTCCAGCATGTAGCCGACCACCTGCTTGCCGTCGTAGCCGGCGGCCTTGATCGCCGCCGTCACCGCCGCGTTGGTGCCGATCGTCGCCTGTGCCGTCGGATCGATGGCGGCGAGGTCGCCAAGGCCCGAGCAATCGTCGACCGAAAACACCGTCACAGTCGTCACCGCGGCCAAAGCCGCCGCGTCGACCGGCGC
This sequence comes from Devosia sp. 67-54, assembly GCF_001899075.1. GTDB lineage: Bacteria > Pseudomonadota > Alphaproteobacteria > Rhizobiales > Devosiaceae > Devosia_A. The sequence continues at coordinate 809,596 of NZ_MKVA01000011.1, forward strand.
CACCGAGACGCTGGCCGGCGACATGGTGCTGCAATCGGTGCCGCCGGCGGCGGAGCTTGCACTCATCGACGCGGAGGTCGACGCCTCCGCCGAGGCAGAGGCGCTGGCGTCGGGCATGCTGGCCGATGCGCTGGCGCCGGCGTCGGGCGCGCTGGCGGAGGCGCTGACGCCGGTGTCCGGCAGGCTGGCCGAAACGCTGGCGCCGACGTCGCCGCTGGCCGACGCGCTGATGCTCTGGGCGATGGCCGGGGCGGACAGGGTGCAGGCGGCAAGCAGCAGCGCTGCGAGCGAATATCTGGGCATGGGAGTCTCCTCTCTTTGAGTTTGCTTCCCGCTTGCAACATTCGGCGGCCCCCGCAGTTGCGCCACCTGCCAAACATAAATTCGGGCCCCGGACGGAACTGCGGGCTGCGTGGAAAGTTTGCGTCAACTTGCGGGGGTCGCCTGCGGCTGCGGGCGAACGGCCGGAGTTTTGCCGGCCATTCATCCTGACAAAAACTGTCAGCGGGCGCGGCTAATGCTCGGCCTCGCCATCGTCATCCGGCGGCATGCTGCAGGTTTGTCGAAACGCCGGCATCCCTCGCGTCATCCGGGTGACAAGACCACGGAGCCTTTCCATGACTGCCACTTTCCACATGCCGCAGAGCAAGGCGGAGGCCGATCCGCGCCGCTGGCTCGCCCTTGCCGTGTTGCTGATCGCCAGCTTCATGAACCTGGTCGACGTGACCATCGTCAACGTCGCCATTCCCTCGATGCAGCAGAACCTCGGCGCCGACGCCAGCCAGATCGAGTGGGTGATCGCCGCCTACGTGCTGGCGTTCGCCCTGGGGCTGCTGCCCTTCGGCCGGCTCGGCGACATCGTCGGCCGCACCCGCATGTTCCTCCTCGGCGTCAGCGCCTTTTCCGCGGCGTCGGCCTTCTGCGGCCTCGCCCCGTCGATCGAGTGGCTGATCGCCGCGCGCACCCTGCAGGGGCTGGCCGGCGCGATGATGACGCCGCAGGTGCTCGCCATCGCCACCGTCACCTTCCCGCCCGAAGAGCGCGGCCAGTCGTTCTCGCTGTTCGGCCTCGCCTCGGGCCTTGCCGCGGTGGCCGGCCCGATCGTCGGCGGCCTGCTGATCGGCGCCGATCTGTGGGGCCTCGACTGGCGGCCGATCTTTCTGGTCAACGTCCCCGTGGGCATTCTCGCGGTCGTGCTCGGCTGGTTCATCATCCCGCGTCCGCCGGGCCATCCCGGGCTGCGCAACGACTATGTCGGCATTGGCCTGTTCGGCGCCGCCATGCTGGCCCTGGTCTATCCGCTGATCGAGGGCCGCAGCTACGGCTGGGCCTGGTGGATCTGGGCGATGATGGGCGTCGCCGCCATGCTGCTGGCGCTGTTCGTCCTGTGGGAGCGGCGCATGGCGTGGCTCGGCCGGCCGCAATTGCTCAACTACAGCCTGATCACCAACGGCAATTTCCTGCTCGGCGCCGGCATCACCACCATCTTCGCCTCGGGCATTCCCGGCTTCTTCATGGTCGTCTCGATCATGCTGCAGGTGGGCTTCGGCCTCACCCCGATCGAATCGGGCCTGACCAACACGCCGTTCTCGGTGGGCGTGCTGCTGATCTCGCTGGTCGCCGGACGCTTCGGCTCGGCCTATCTGCGCACCCGCGTGGCGCTCGCCGCCGCCATGCTGGTCGTCGGCATCGCCTGGCTGCATGTCATCATCGCGCGGCTCGGCGACAGCATCGACCAATGGTCCTTCCTGCCGCCGCTGCTGCTCGCCGGACTCGGCCTCGGGCTCGGCTTCTCGGCCCTGTTCCAGACGGTGCTCAATGGCATCCCGCCGCGCGATGCCGGCGCCGCCGCCGGCTCGCTGCAGGCGTTCCAGCAGGTCGGCGGCTCGATCGGCGTGGCGTTGGTCGGCCAGATCTTCTTTGCCAGCCTCGGCGACATCGGCACCCTGTTCCGGACCGGTCCGGCAGCCGTACACGCGGCGTTCGCCAGCTCCGCCGCCGCCGCCACCTGGTACCAGATCGTCAGCTTCGCCCTGGTCGTCGCCCTGATCTTCCTGCTGCGGCCACGCGACTCCGCCACCAGCAGCCGCGCCCCGGCGCGCGGCGCGCCGCTGGCGCTCGAGGCCTGAGCAAAAACAAGGGCGCCCACGGGCGCCCTTTCCACTCGGAGCTGCGGCTGATGGACTACCTGACGATCAGCGTGCCGGCGCCGTGCTCGGTGAACAGCTCCACCAGCACCACATGCGGCGTCTTGCCGTTGAGGATCACCACGCCCTCGACGCCGTTCTCCAGCGCTTCGAGGCAGGTTTCGACCTTGGGGATCATGCCGCCCGAGATCGTGCCGTCGGCGATCAGCGCCTTGGCGTCCCGCATCGTCAGCTCTGGAATGAGCTTCTTGTTGGCGTCGAGCACGCCGTCCACGTCGGTGAGGAACAGCAGGCGCTTGGCCCCCAGCGAGCCGGCGATGGCGCCGGCGAAGGTGTCGGCATTGATGTTGTAGGTCGCCCCGTCGCGGCCCGGCGCCACCGGCGCGATCACCGGGATCATCTCCGAGCGCGCCAACTGGTCGAGCAGGGTGCGGTCGACCTCCACCGGCTCGCCCACGAAGCCGAGATCGAGCACGCGCTCGATATTGGAGCCGGGGTCCTTGAATTTCTTTTCGGCCTTCTTGGCGAACACCATGTTGCCGTCCTTGCCGCACAGGCCGATCGCCCATTCGCCCTCGGCATTGATCAGCGCCACGATCTCCTTGTTGATCGAGCCGGCCAGCACCATCTCGACCACTTCCATGGTGCGCTGGTCGGTGACGCGCAGCCCGCCCTCGAACTTGCTCTCGATGCCGAGGTTCTTGAGCATGCTGGCGATCTGCGGCCCGCCGCCATGCACCACGATGGGGTTGACGCGCGACTGCTTGAGCAGCGCGATGTCGCGGGCGAAATTGCGGCCGAGCGCGATGTCGCCCATCGCATGCCCGCCGTACTTCACCACGACGGTCTTGCCCTCGTAGCGCTGCATGTACGGCAATGCCTGCGACAGGACGGCGGCATCGCGCGAAAACGACTCGATATCCGGCATTTTTCGTTTCGTGCTCATCTTGGCCGCAACCCTATAAAGCATCCGATGTGGCAGAAAAGCGATTTCCCCCGGCATGACACAGGGTTCAACGCCGGCGGCGCGGGGATAGGCAGCGCCGGGCCGGCAGGCTAGGGTCCCGCCATGCCGAGCGATGCCGCCGAAATCGCCGACCTGATCGCGCGCTGCGCCCTGCGCGATCGCCAGGCCTTCCGCGCCCTTTACCAGCGCACCAGCGCGAAACTCTACGGCGTGACGCTGCGTATCTTGAGGAACCGCGCGGAGGCCGACGAGGCTTTGCAGGAGGTTTACGTCAAGATCTGGCAGCGCGCCGACCGCTACGTTCCGGGAAACTACAGTCCGATTTCGTGGCTGGTGGCGGTGGCCCGCAACCATGCCCTCGACGTGCTCCGCGCCCGCAAGCCCGCGGGCGACGACATCGACCTGGCCCTCGACGTGGCCGATGCAGGACCCGATCCCGAGCAGACCGCCATCCGGCGCGGCGAACGCTCCCGCATCGACCACTGCCTCGGCCAGCTCGACGCCGACAAGGCCGACGCCGTGCGCGGCGCCTATCTCGACGGCTACTCTTACGAAGAGCTGGCCACCCGCCACCGGGTGCCGCTCAATACGATGCGAACCTGGCTGCGCCGCAGCCTGCTGAAGCTCAGGGAGTGCCTGTCGGCATGAGCACGGACGGCGAACGGACGGATGAGGAGGCCGGCGGCCTGCGTATCGCCGAATACGCGCTCGGCGTGCTGCCGGCCGCCGAGCACGCCGCCGTGGCCGCCGAGCTGCGTGCCGATCCGGCGCTGCGCGCCGAGCTCGCTATGTGGCGTCGGCGCTTCGCCGCGCTCGACGCGCAGTTCGCCGAAACCCCGGCGCCGGCCGACGCCTGGCCGCGGATCGAGCGGCGGCTGTTCGCTGACGCCGGCCGCGCCGGCTGGTGGAATTCGCTGCCGCTCTGGCGCAGCTTCAGCGCCGCCGCGGCGGCAATCGCCGTCATCGCCATCGGCCTCAATTTCGCAACGCCCCGCCCCGACCCCAACGCCTTCGCGGCGCAGCTCGTGGCGGCGCTGAGCGCCCAGGGCAGCAATGTGCAGGTGGTGGCGCTCTACAACGCCTCGACCGGCCAGTTGCGGCTGACCACACTCTCCGGCGAGGCGGTGCCCGGCAAGGACTACGAGCTCTGGGCGATCGAAGGCGACGCTCCGGCCAAGTCGATGGGCGTCATCCCCATCGACCGGCGGGTGGATGTGGCGGTCAAGCCCGACATCCTCGCCGGGTTCGGCCCGGGCACGACGCTTGCGATCACGCTCGAGCCCAAGGGCGGCGCGCCGCATGGCGTTGCGACCGGCCCGGTGGTGGCGGCCGGCAAGGCGGCGGCGATCTAGCGCGGCGTTGCTCGCCCACCGAAAATTTCTCGTCGGGCCGACCCAAGGCTCCGCCGGTCCGCTGCGTCTCATTGCTGTGTCCGAACGACACGCATTGCGCCAAGGGGACCGGCGGAGGTTTGGGGCTCGGGCGATACCGCCCAATCGCGCCTCTGCCGGTCCCCGACCGCGCGCCAGAACGGATCGCGCCGATCACAAGTTTCACTGTGGAGCGCCGTTCGGACTTTATTTTTTCTCGGCGCATTTTCTGAAAACCGCCGGGCCGCTCCTTCCGTAGCTGTGCTTGTCGCAACCGGAACCATACCGGTCGCAAAGGAAGGAAGTCAGAAAATGAAGCACGCTCTGCTGCGCTCCGTCGCGCTCGCCCTCACGCTCTCGGCCACCTCGTTCGGCGCCGCCTACGCCGCCAATCCCGATGTCGGCGGGGCGCCGATGTACGAGAGCAAGAACATCATCGAGAACGCCGTCAATTCCAAGGACCACACCACGCTGGTCGCCGCGGTGAAGGCGGCTGGCCTCGTCGAAACCCTCGAAGGCAAGGGGCCGTTCACCGTGCTCGCCCCCACCAACGAGGCGTTCGCGGCGCTGCCGGCCGGCACCGTCGATGACCTGCTGAAGCCCGAGAACAAGGCCAAGCTGGTCAAGATCCTGACCTGCCACGTGATCGCCGCCAAGGCGCTCTCCACCGACATCGCGGCGATGGCCAAGAAGGACGGCGGCACCCACATGGTCGACACCGTCGGCGGCTGCAAGCTGGCGCTCAAGGCCGACCACGGCAAGGTCACCGTCACCGACGAGAACGGCACTGTCGCCAACGTCACCATCGCCGACGTGATGCAGTCGAACGGCGTCATCCACGTCATCGACAAGGTGCTGCTGCCGAAGATGTGATTTGTCGTGCGCCGGGGGCCGCTCCGGCGCACGGGCAAGTGAAGCGCACGTGTCCTATCTTGTGGTAGAGCGTTTCCAGGAAAAGTGCTTGCGGTTTTCCGGTTCGGAAACGCGACAGGCAAAGACCGGAGTGTTTCGCCGCGCCTGAGCGGTGAAACCCTCCGGACCAAGCGCACCGACTTCGGAGGGAACCATGGCTTCGCTCAATCGACGTTCACTGCTGCTGGGCGGCACTGCGCTCGCCGGGCTCGCCGCTCTGCCCTATGTCACCACCTTCCTCGGCAATGCCGTCGCCGGCGAGGGCGAGCCGGTGCCGGGCAACTTCGAGGTGACCCACACCGACGACGAATGGCGGAAAATCCTCGGCGACGACGCTTTCAACATCATGCGCCGCCAGGGCACCGAATATCCCGGCAGCTCGCCGCTGCTCAACGAGCACCGCGCCGGCATCTTCGCCTGCGCCGGCTGCGATCTGCCGCTGTTCGACGCCTCGACCAAGTTCGAGAGCGGCACCGGCTGGCCCAGCTTCTACCAGCCGCTCCCCAACGCCGTCGCCACCATGGACGACGGCTCGCTGGGCATGCAGCGCACCGAGGTGCATTGCCGCCGCTGCGGCGGCCATCTCGGGCACCTGTTCGACGATGGCCCCAAGCCCACCGGCCTGCGCTATTGCATGGACGGACTGGCGCTCAAATTCGAGCCGAAAGCCGCCTGAAGCTTACATCGAATTCAGCGAAAACCGGCTTGCGCGACGCCATCGCGCGAGCCATTTGTTTGCGCATGACATCCCCGCTGAAACTCACGCTGATCCAGCCGACCGACGTTCCGGAGCCGCTGCGCGAGCGCTTCGGCCCCTATAACGAGATGTTCCACCGTATGTTCGCGGGGCAGGGTCTTGCCTTCGAAACGGTGCGCCTGTCGGCCGGCATGCCGCTTCCCGACCCGGCGACGCTCGATGCCGTGCTGATCACCGGCTCGTCGGCCGGCGTCTACGACAATCATCTGAGCTGGATGGAGCCGCTGCGCCAGTTCATCCGCGGCGCCTATGCCGCCCGCACGCCGATGCTGGGCATCTGCTTCGGCCACCAGATCATCGCCGACGCGCTGGGCGGCGACGTCCGCAAATCCGAAAAGGGCTGGGGCCTCGGCCGCCACGTCTACGAGGTGAAGTCGCGGCCGGCGCCCATCGGCGGCGACCTGCCGGAGTTCGCCATCGCCTGCTCGCACCAGGACCAGGTGATCGCCCCGCCGCCCGAGGCCGAGACGTTCCTCGCCTCCGAGTTCACCCCCAATGCCGGGCTGGCCTATCGCAACGGCCGCACCATGAGCCTGCAGCCGCACCCCGAATTCACCGACGACTACACCGTCGCGCTGGCCGAGATGCGCCGGGGCAAGGCCCCCGACGCGCTGATCGAAACCGCCATCCAGTCGGTGCAGCGCAAATCCGACAGCGCCGAAATGGCCGGGTATCTCGGGGCCTTCCTCAAGGGGCGCTAGCGCGCGTTCCCGCCGGCCCGGTGGGTGTGGCCCCCACCCCCAGCCCCTCCCCGCAAGGGGGGAGGGGGGCGATAGAGCCGCTAGTGCGATGTTTCAGTCAGGCTCCCCTCCCCCTTGCGGGGCGGGGGTGGGGGCCCCGAGCACCGGATATAGTGTCGCCGCACGATCCATGGCGGCTACCGCCCGCCGCCCAGCGCCCGCTGCAGCTCGCCCTTGCTCATCTTCGAGCGGCCCTCGATGTTGCGCTTCCTGGCGCGCTCGTAGAGCTCGGCCTTGGTCGGCCCGCTGACCCGGCCCGACGCGCCGGTGCTGCGCCGCCGGCGAGCGCCCGCGGCGCCCTTGGCCAATGTCCGGCGCTGTGCCGACCGGCCTTCCTTTTCGGCCTCGGCGGTGCGGCCATGCCGTTCCTTCGACTTGGTCCGGCTCAGCGTCGCGCGGTTCTTGCGCGGTGATTTGCGGTTGGTCGAGCCGGACTCGCTGAGCGCGATGGCGACCGCCTGCTTGCGGCTCTTCACCTTCTGCCCGCTGCTGCTCTTGAGCTCGCCTTGCTTGAATTCGTGCATCACCCGTTCGGTGGTGGCCTTCTGAGCTTTCGACTGGCGCATCGAAAATCCTCCTTGCTTGCCAATGCAGGCTGTAACGCCACTCAAGAGGCGAGGTTCAAATTTGCCCGGAGGGGTTGGATGATCGGACGCGCTTGCGGACGGTCAGTGCGCCACCAATTGCGCGATCTCGGCCCGCAGCACGTCGATGCCGAACTTCGTTTCCGACGAGGTGACGATCAGCTCGGGATGCGCCGCCGGCCGCTTGGCGATGGCGGCGCGCGTCGCCGCCTCGACCTCCTGCAGCTCGCCGACGCTCGGCTTGTCGGCCTTGGTCAGAACGATCTGGTAGCTCACCGCGGACTTGTCGAGCTCGTTCATCACCGTCAGGTCGTTGGCCTTGGGGCCATGCCGTCCGTCGACCAGCACATAGACGCGCCTGAGGTTCGGCCGGCCGGTGAGATAGGCGTGGATCAGCCGCGTCCAGGCCTGCACCTTGTCGCGCGGCGCCTGGGCGAAACCGTAGCCCGGCATGTCGACGATCCTGAGGTTGCCCTCGGCGCCCTCGAAGATGTTGAGCTCCTGCGTCCGCCCCGGGGTGTTGGAGGTGCGCGCCAGGTCGCGGGTTCCGGTCAGCGCATTGATCAGCGACGACTTGCCGACGTTGGAGCGCCCGGCAAAGGCGATCTCCACCCGGTCCGCCGGCGGCAGATCGGCTATCCGCACGCAGCCCTTGATGAAGGCAAAGGGCCGTGCAAACAGCAGCCGCCCGGCTTCGAGATCGAGATCGTCGCTCATGGCGCCTCACATACGGGCAATTTTCGCCGCTGTCATGGCCCAGCGACGGCCGGTGCCGGATGGCATGGACGACTCCGGCCCTGGCCTCGTAAGCTTGCGGCCGCAATCCCTGCACCGGAGCCGCCGCGATGACCGCCCTCGACATTGCCGCCATCGTCTGGACGCTGCTGGCCCTCGCCATCGTGCCCACGCAACTGCGCATGGCGGCGCCCTATGGCCGGCACGTACGCGCCGGCTGGGGACCCTCGATCTCCAACCAGCTCGGCTGGTGCCTGATGGAGCTGGTGTCGCTGCTGGTGTTCGCCGGCCTGTTTCTCGCCGGCCCCAATGGCAAGACCGCCCCGATGTGGGTGTTCTTCGCGCTGTGGGTTGCGCACTACGTCAACCGCAGCCTGATCTTTCCGTGGCGCACCCGTACCCGCGGCAAGACCATCCCGCTGGCCATCGTCGGCAGCGCCGCGGCGTTCAACGTCGTCAATGCCGGGCTGAACGGGCTCTATTTCGGCTGGTTCGGCGCGGTCTATCCCACCGCCTGGCTGAGCGATCCCCGCTTCATCGCCGGCCTCGTGATCTTCGTCGCCGGCGCCGGCATCAATTTGTGGTCCGACAACCGGCTCATCGGCCTGCGGGCCGACGGCGGGCAGGGGTATGCCGTCCCGCGCGGCGGCCTGTTCGAGCGGATATCGTGTCCCAACCATTTCGGCGAGATCGTGCAGTGGTCGGGCTTTGCCCTGATGTGCTGGAACCTGCCGGCGCTGAGCTTTGCCGTGTGGACCGCCGCCAATTTGATCCCGCGCGCCCTCAGCCACCACGCCTGGTACCGGCGGACCTTCCCGGACTATCCGGCGACCCGCCGCGCCGTCATTCCGGCGCTGCTCTGAGAATCTTGTGCATGGCCTTGCCCCTGGCCAGCTCGTCGATCAGCTTGTCGAGGATGCGGATCTCGCGCATCGTCGGCTCGGCGATGTCCTCGACGCGGACGCCGCAGACGACGCCGGTGACCAGCGACCGGGCCGGGTTCAGCGCCGGCGCCTCGGCGAAGAACGCCTCGAGGCTCGTGCCCGTCGCCAGCACCTGGTGCAGCGATGCCGGCGTATGGCCGGTCAGCCAGGCGATGATCTCGTCGACCTCCGCCTTGCTGCGCCCCTTCTTTTCGGCCTTGGCGACGTAGAGCGGATAGACGCTCGCAACGCTCATCGCATAGACGCGCTGGTTGCCTGCCATGCCGCCTCCTCCCGCTCGAACCCGCCACGCAGCATAGCCAAGAAGCGCGGCCTGTCGAACCTCTACACCGGATAGCCGAAGGCGCGCTTTTCGATGCCGCGCCCGACCAGCGCCTTCGAGAATTCCGGCCAGTTCTTCACCTTGAGCGCCACCGCCTTTTCGCGGTCCTGCTGCCGGAGCCCGGCGAAGGGCAGGGCCGCCGGCATGCGCAGCGAGATGCCGAGCTGCGCCGCCGTTGCCGCAAAGCGGCGCAGCACGGCGTCGGGCGGCAGCGTCAGATGCGTTTCGTAGCGCAGCGCCGGCGCCGGCAGGGCCCGCCGCTCGAGCCAGCTCTTCCAGTGCGCGTACCAGGCCTCCTGCTCGTCGAGCCAGCTTGCGAAATGCCCGGCATCGAGCTTCACCCGGACCGGCGTCAGATCGGTGTCGCGCCAGGCATCGAGCGCCGTCGCCTTGACCAGCGACACATAGGTGTCGATCTGCCGGCGCAGGACGAAGACCGCCCGCATGCCGGGGCGGCCGAGCAGGGCGGCCTCGATCGTATCGCGCGCCAGAGCGGGCGTCGCCTTGAGCACGATCAGGCTTTTCTGCCCGGCCCGCGCCTCGAGCTCGAACAGGTCGATCCGTCCGCCGGCGTCCTGCCCCCCGTCGGCAAAAAGGCCGTCGCTGGGAGCGACGGCCTCGAAATTGCGCAACAGGGCGAACAGGTGCCCCGCACCGCTGCGCCGGCTGGTGATGACGGTGATCCCGTCCATCCGCCGCCGCGCGTCAGGTCGAGCTGGTCTTGGTCTTCCTGAGGCCCAGCGAGGTGAGGATGTTGCCGAACAGATCCACCTTGGCGCCGTGCCGGCTCATGATGAAGTACTGCTGGCAGATGCTGAGGAAGTTGTTCCAGCTCCAGTAGATCACGAGGCCGGCCGGGAACGTGCCGAGCATGAAGGTGAAGATCACCGGCATCCAGTTGAAGATCATCTGCTGCGTCGGGTCCGCCTGCTGCGGATTGAGCCGCATCTGCACCCACATGGTGGCGCCCATGATCAGCGGCCAGATGCCGAGATGGGCGAGCCCGCCGACCAGCGGCAGCGCCGTGGGGTCCCACGGGATCAGCCCGAACAGCGTGAAGATGTTGGTGGGGTCCTGCGCCGCGAGGTCCTGGATCCAGCCGAAGAACGGCGCGTGCCGCATCTCGAGGCTGATGAAGATCACGGTATAGAGCGAGTAGAACACCGGAATCTGCACCAGCACCGGCCAGCAGCCGGCGAGCGGATTGATCTTCTCGCGCTTGTACAGCTCCATCATCGCCTGCTGCTGCGCGGCGCGGTCGTCCTTGAAGCGCGCCTGGATCTCCTTCATCTCCGGCTGCACCCGCCGCATCGCCGCCATCGAGGCGTAGGAGCGGTTGGCGAGGGGGAAGAACAGCGCCTTGACGATCACCGTCAGCGTCAGCATCGCGAGGCCGAAATTGCCCAGGAACCCGTAGAGGAACCGCAGCAGGTAGAACATCGGCTTGGTGATGAAGAAGAACCAGCCCCAGTCGATCAGGAGCTCCAGCCGGTCGAAATGGTACTGGTTCTCATACGAGGCGATCACCGACTCTTCCTTGGCGCCGGCGAACACGTAGCTCTTGTTCTCGGCGGTCGCGCCATTGGCGATGGTCATCGGCGTCGTATCGACGAAGCTCGTCTGGTACTGGTCGATGTTGTTGGGCTTGAGATAGGTGAACTGCGCGTTGATCTGCGTGCCCGGCTCGGCGATCACCGCCGTCGCCCAGTATTTGTCGGTGAAGCCGAGCCAGCCCGTGGTGTTGTCGAGCCGGATCTGCTTGTCGCCCTGCAGATCGGTGTACTTCTTGGAAATCTGGTTGTTCGAGCCGAGCACGCCCACCGGCCCTTCGTGCTGCACGAAGAAGTTCTGCACGTGCGGCGTGCCCTCGCGGATGACGCGCGCATAGGGGAAGAGCTGCACGTCGGCGCCCGATTTGTTCTCGACGCTCTGGGTCACCGTGAACAGGTAGTTGGCATCGACCGCAAAGCTGCGGTGGAAGACGAGGCCGGCGCCATTGTCCCAGCTCAGCGTCACCGGCGTCGACTGCGTCAGCGTGCCGGTGCCGTCGGCGGTCCACACGCTGCTGCCGTCGGGCACCTTCACCGAGCTGCCATTGGCCGGCGCCCAGCCCTGCTCGACATAATAGGCGTAGGGCAGGCCCTGCTCGGTCTCGACGCCGGAGGGCGACAGCAGGGTGATGATCGGCGAATTGCGGTCGACCGTCTCGGTGTATTTCTTGAGCTCGAGATCGTCGAGGCGGCCGCCGGTGAGGTTGATCGAGCCCTTGAGGGCAGGGGTGTCGATCGCGACGCGCTGCGTGGCGGCGATGGCCTGCGCGCGGTCGGTGTAGATCTTGCCGCCGGTGGCGCTGGTCGCGGTCGCCGCCGGCGTAGCGGCGGTGGCGCCGTTGGGCGCCGTGGTCGAGGTCGCGAGCCCCGGATTGGCCGCCGACGCCTGCTGCGCCGCCAGCTCGGCCTGCTGCTGCGCCTTCTGCATCTGCGGGCCGGCCACGAAGAACTGCCACCCGAACAGCACCACCACGCTGAGCACGATGGCGATAATCATGTTGCGGTTGGACTCGTTCATTCTGTCTCAGATCCTCGTGTCACGCGGCTGGGCGTGCACCTTGGCTATGGCGGAAGAAAGGTCGGCGACGACCTTGGCAAAGGGTTCGCCCAGCGCCTCGCGGCGGCCGACGAGCACGTAGTCATGTTGGGGCCGGAACTGCGGGCTGCAAGCCCGGGCGGCGGCGCGCAGCCGCCGCTTGATGCGGTTGCGCTCGGGGGCGTTGCCCACTTTCTTGGTCACGGTGAAGCCGAGACCGGCGTCGGCGGCAGCCACCGTCGCGGCCTGCAGAGAGAAGGCGCTGCGCCCGGCGCGCCGGCCCTTGGCCGCATTGAGGAATTGCGCCCGCTTGCGGAGGCGCCGGAGCGATCCGTTGCTCTGGGGGGCGGCCGTCATGCGGCCCGTCCCTTAGGCCGAGAGCTTCTTGCGGCCGACCTTGCGGCGCAGGTTCAGGATCTTGCGGCCATCCTTGGTCGCCATGCGGGCCCGGAAGCCATGGCGGCGGGTGCGCACAAGTTTGCTCGGCTGGTACGTACGCTTCATAGTCTTACACCACGCCGGGCGCGGTCCTCTGTGCTCGTCACTTGCGCTAGATCGGTGCCACGCCGCTTTAGGCCAGCAAACGCCGATCCGTCACGCGGGGCAGGTTGCGCGCGGCTATACTGAAACGAGCCCTATAAGTCAACGCATCCGGCCAGCCGCGCCCGGTATCCGGCATGCGTTCGCCGCCTAGCGCCGGATTGCCGTCGCCGCGAGCCATGGGCTGCCCTCGCGGCGGCGGAGCTCGGCGCTCGAAAAGCCCGCGCCCGTCAGGGCCTCGAGCATGTCGTCCGGCGTCCGCGGCGTGAAGACGTCTGCCGGCATCTGCAGCTTGTCCATCTGGTCCCGGGGGAGGAAGCCGAGGACGACGCGGCCGCCGGGCCGCAGGGTGCGCGCCAGCTCGCGGCTGCCGGCCGGCAGGTCGCTCCAGAAATACACCGTATGGACGCTTACGGCCCCGTCGAACGCGGCGTCCGGGAGGGGAAGGTTTTCCACCGTGCCGAGCTTGAATTCGGCATTGCCGGCGCGGATTGCCGCCGCGAAGCGGCGTTGCGCGGCCGCAACGGCGTCCGCCGACCTGTCCACCCCGCAGACGAAGCCTGCCTGGCCGACAAGGCGCCGCAGCAGCACGCCACCGCCAAAACCGACCTCGAGCACCCGGTCTTTGGGCGTTGGAGCGAGGACTTCGAGGGCGAGGCTGTTGAGGCCGGCATTGCCCCGGTTCATCAGCGTCCGCGTCAACCAGCCGGCCATGCCGCGCGGCCAGGACAATTGTCTTGCAACGAACCTTGTGACCATCGGGGCCCCCGGCCTCGTTTGTCGCGCCGGGACCGGCCGCGACCCGGCATATGTCGCCTATTCGAAATCGGGAGGCAATCGGCGCGGCAGGCTGCTCCCGGATTTGGCGTTTTGCCCGCCTTGCTCTAGAACCGGGACGATCCTGCGTTTGCGGCGCTAAGGGGCTGGATTGGCGAGCGTTTTGACACCCGATTTGTGCGTGATCGGCGCCGGCGCCTCCGGCCTCGCCGTGGCCGAAGCCGCCCGGCGCCTCGGCGCCAGCGTCGCTATCGTCGAAAAATCCGTGTTCGGCGGCGCCTCCCTGCGCTCGGGATCGCTGGCGCTGCAGGCCCTGGCCGCCGCCGCCCGGCGCACCGCGCTGGCCATCACCAGCCCTGCCTTCGGCGTCTATCCCGAGGAGGCGCCCAAGGTCAGCTTCCGCAAGGTCCACGACCACATCGCCGAGGTGGTCGCCCGCGCCGCCCCGCAGGCCTCCGAAGCCCGCATCGCCGCCCTGGGCATCGACATCGTCAAGGGCGCCGCCGCCTTCGCCGACCCGCGCACGGTGCGTGCCGGCGACCATGACATCCGCGCCCGCCGCTTCGTCATCGCCACCGGCGCCCGCCCGCTGCTGCCCGATATTCCGGGGCTCCTGTCGGTCCCCTACTTCACCTCCGACACCATCTTCGACAATACCCGCAAGCTCACCCATCTGGTGGTCATCGGCGCCGGCCCGCTGGGGGTCGAGATCGCCCTCAGCTACAACCGCCTCGGCTGCGAGGTCAGTATCGTCGAGGCCGGCACGGCGCTCCCCGGCACCGATCCGGAGCTGGCGGAGATCGCCCTCCGCCGCCTGCGCGACGAAGGCGTCAAGCTCTACGAGAACGCTGGCGTGGTTGCCATCCAGGCCCGCGCCCAGGGCATCGGCGTCGTCCTCCGCACCGCCGGGGAGCCGCTCACCCTCGATGCCTCGCACATCCTCGTCGCCACCGGCCGGGCGGCCAATCTCGAGGCGTTGCAGCTCGACGCCGCCCATGTCCGCCGCTCGAAATCCGACCCCGGCGCGCTGTCGCTCAACCAGTCGCTGCGCACCACCAATCCGCGGATCTACGCCGTGGGCGAGGCGGCGGGCCACGCGCCGGCGCCGCATCTCAATGCGCTCGAGGCCGATCTCGTCGTCCGCGCCGCGCTGCTCAACCAGCCCTCGCGCTACGACCCCGCCGCCATCCCGCGGCTGCTCCTGACCGATCCGCCCATCGCCGAGATCGGCCTTAGCGAAGCGGTGGCCCGCGCCCGCTTCAAATCCGGCTTCACGGTGCTGCGCGCCGGCTTTGCCGAGAACGACCGGGCTCGCGCCGAGCGCGACGGCATGGGCGTGGTCAAGCTCATCGTCGCCCACTCCGGCAAGGTGCTCGGCGCCGGCATCGTCGGTCCGGGCGCCGCCGAGCTGGCGGCGATCTTCGCCACCGCCATCGCCTTGCAGCTCGACGCCTCCCGCCTCATCGAGGTCACCGCGCCGCATCCGAGCTATGCCGATATCGTGCGCGCGCTCGGCGAGCAGGCCTTCGCCGGCAGCGCCCAGGCTCGCGCGCTCGGCCGCCGGCTCGGCTTCAACCGCTTGTTGCCCTAAGGCTTTTTGGGTAAGGAGGGCGGAAGATGACAAGCGAGCCCCGCGCCATGCCCGGGCCGTTTTCCGGGCTCTCGGTCAAACTCATCGCCACGATCACCCTGGTGATCCTTGCGGTCGAAGTGGTGATCTACCTCCCCTCGGCGGGCAATTACCGCCAGTCCTGGCTGAACGACCGCCTGCGCGTCGGCATCGTCGCGGCGCGCGTGCTCGACGCGGTGCCCGACGCCATGGACCTGCCCAAGATGCTGACCAACAATCTTCTGCATTCGGCCGGCGCCATCGCCCTGGTCTATCGCCGCAACGGCCAGAGCCAGCTCATCGAGCTCGACGAAAAGCCGATGCCGCGCCAGGCAGTGACCGTCGACATGCGCCAGACCGACTATCCGACGCTGATCATGGGGGCGCTCGACACGCTGACACATGGCGGCGACCGCATCCTGCGCATCGTCGGCAATTCCGATGGCGGCGACGCCCAGTCCGAGGTCGAGGTGATCATGGACGAGGGGCCGCTGCACGCCGATTTGCTCAGCTATTCGTGGAACATCGTTCTGATCTCGCTGATCATCGCCATCCTCACCGCCGGCGTGCTCTACATCCTCGTCAGCCGGCTGCTGATCGACCCGATCCGGCGGCTCACCGGCAACATGGTCGCCTACCGCATGGCGCCGGAGAATGCCTCGCTGATCATCTCGCCCACCCGCCGCAAGGACGAGATCGGCATCGTCGAGAACGAGCTGGCGGCGATGGAGACCGATATCTTCTCCATGCTGCGCCAGCGCCGCCATCTGGCCGACCTCGGTCTCGCCGTCGCCAAGATCAACCACGATTTGCGCAACACGCTAACCTCGGCGCAGCTCCTGTCCGACCAGGTGGTGGCGCTCGACGACCCCAAGATCCAGCGCCTCGCCCCGCGCCTGCTGCACTCCATCGACAAGGCCGTCGCCTTCGCCGAATCCGTGCTCGACTACGGCCGCGAGGCCGGCACCCCGCCGCGCCCGGTGCCGGTCGATCTGCGCGCCCTGGTCGACGAATCGGCGATCGACGCCGGCGCCATGCGCCACCCCGATATCGCCTATAGCAACGCGGTGCCCGACGGCGTTTCGCTGAAGGTCGATCCCGAGCAACTGGCCCGCGTGCTGGTCAACCTGATCAAGAATGCCCGCGAGGCGCTGGAGGCGGCTGCCGACAGGATCGCCGACCCCAGGATCGAGGTGACCTTCACCGAAGGCCCCGGCACCATCGTCATCGGCGTCGCCGACAACGGTCCCGGCCTGCCGCCCCGCGCGCGGGAGAACCTGTTCATCGCTTTCGAGGGCTCGGCCAAGGCCGGCGGCACCGGCCTCGGCCTCGCCATCGCCCGCGAGCTGGTGGCCGCCCATGGCGGCACCCTCGACTACGTGCCGCTCGATCCGGGGACGCGCTTCGACATCGCCCTGCCGGCCACCCTCCGCCTCGCTTGACCGCCCCGGCCGCCTTCTATATGGGTGGCGCGCTTCCGGCCGCACGGCCCCGCGAAGCCACGCGCCCGTAGCTCAGCTGGATAGAGCACCAGACTACGAATCTGGGGGTCAGGAGTTCGAATCTCTTCGGGCGCGCCATTCTCGGGCAAAGCTGGGCATCATTTCCCGCGCCGAGTTTTCTCCGTTCGAAACGGCTTTCAAGAGCTGATCTTTTGGGCCGGAGATACGGATGCGGTCACCGCCAATCGTGACCTTGCTGACGAACATGTGCAGCCAGATCCGCCGAAAGGCGGGATCAGCGTCATGCAGCCGCCGCCGAATTCCGGACGAGAAGCCCGTACCGCAACGGGGGACAGCTCGGCGTGGGCGGTGCTGCGTTTGCGCAGGGACTCAAGTACCGTCGCGCCATCGCGAATTTGCAGCTTGGCGAGATCAACGCGTTCCTTGAGGCCTGGGTCGCGCGGATTGGCGATGCCGGCCTCGATGGCATCATAATGGGTATCAAAGGGGCGACCTGGATTCCCGATCAGACGACGCCGCGATGGTTTTTAACACTGCGCGCGCCGCTGTGTCGCCAGCGATGCCCCCGGGCAAGAAGCCCACCGACAGCGACGCGAACCCAAGGCCGGCTCAGGGGTCACGTTCCCTTTGGCTTCCACGCGAGAAGTCGCATGGCGTTGGCAGTGACGAGCACCGTGGCGCCGGTGTCCGCAAGGATGGCGGGCCACAGACCGGTGATTCCCATCAGCGTGGTCACGAGGAAGACCACCTTGAGCCCAAGCGCGACGGTGATGTTCTGCGTGATGTTGCCCATCGTCGCCTTCGACAGGTTGATCAGCCCGGCGATGTCGGCGACACGACCATGAAGCACCGCGGCATCGGCTGTCTCCAACGCCACGTCGGTGCCGCCACCCATGGCAATACCGACGTCGGCCGCGGCAAGTGCGGGCGCATCGTTGATGCCATCGCCGACCTTGGCAACGATCTTGCCTTGCGACTGAAGCTCCTTGACGATCGTCTGCTTGTCCTGGGGCAAGAGCTGGGCACGTACATCTATACCGAGGTCCCTCCCGACGGCTTTGGCTGCGCGCTCGTTGTCGCCTGTCAGCATGACGATGCCAATGCCCTGATCCTTCAGCTCGGCCAGACCTGTCTTTGCGTCGGGGCGCTCTGCGTCGCGCATCGCGATCAGCCCAACGATCTTGTCGTTCGAGGTAACGACCGACACCGACTTGCCGTCGCTTGCGAACTGCTCGATCTGCTGGCGCTGCTCGTCGTCGAGCTGATCCTCGGCTGCTTTGCCCGAGATCACGGCGACGGCAGCGCCGCCCACACGGCCGGTGACTCCGCGACCAGGCTGGACCTTGGCGTCCGCAGCGGGCGGTACAGGCACGTTGTCAGCCTTGGCGCGAGCGAGGATGGCAAGGGCCAAGGGGTGGCTCGATCCCTCTTCTAGCGTCGCGGCGAGCGAAAGCACCTGCTTTTCCGAGATGCCGACGCCGACGATGTCGGTAACCTCGGGCTTGCCGGCAGTCAGAGTGCCGGTCTTGTCGAGAGCCACCATGGTCACCTTGCGCAGCTGCTCGAGGACGGCTCCGCCCTTCATCAGCAGTCCACGCTTTGCGCCGGCCGCGAGCCCCGCGGCGATTGCGGCAGGTGTGGAGATCACCAACGCGCACGGGCAACCGATCAGAAGCACGGCAAGGCCCTTGTAGACCCACTCGCCCCAGCCCTGTTGGAAGAATAGCGGCGGGATGATCGCGACGAGCGCACCGACGAGAAGCACGCCCGGCGTGTACCAGCGCGAGAACTGGTCGATGAACCGCTCGGTCGGCGCCTTGCTCTCCTGCGCCTCCTCGACCAGCTTCACCACACGGGCAATCGTGTTGTCGGCAGCGGCGGCCGTCACCTTCACGCGCAACACGGCATCGGCATTGATCGTCCCGGCGAAGACCTGATCTCCCTTAGCCTTGCGAACCGGAACGCTCTCGCCTGTCACCGGGGCCTCGTCCACCGCACCGGTGCCGTCGAGGATCTCGCCATCGGCCGGAATGCGGTCGCCGGGACGCACCACGATGACACTGCCGACCTTGAGGGTGTCCGCCTGGACTTCACGAGTACTGCCGCTCTCTTCGAGGCGAGCGACCTTCGGCACGAGCGAGGTGAGGCCGCTGATACTGGAGCGCGCCCGTCTGGCCGCCACCCCTTCCAGGAGCTCGCCGACAAGGAACAACAGAACGACGGTCGCCGCTTCTTCAGTCGCGCCGATGATCACGGCGCCAACGGCAGCGATGGTCATCAAGGTCTCGATGGTGAACGGTGTCCCGGCTGTTGCTGCAGCGATGGCGCGCCGTCCGACCGGAACCAGGCCGACGAGCAGCGCCGCGATGAAGGCCCAGTGCCCGATCGACGGAACCGCCAGCGATACGCCATAGGCCACAACCATCGCGAGACCGGTGATCCCGGCCTGGATCGCCTTCTTGCTCTGCCACCACGGTCCCGCCCCCAGGTCGAGGTGTTCATCGACGGCCTCGGTCGTGCTGGGCGCGTTGTCGTGGGTGTGATGGTGATCCCCATGGTCGTGGCCGTGATCGTGGTCGTGGCCGTGATCGTGCGGCGCCGTCGCCGCGGCCTTGGCGTTGCTGCTCCGACCGGGCGCGGTCTTGGCGATGCCGTAGCCAAGACGCTTGACCTGCTGCTCGACCGCCCCTGCTGGCAAGGCGTCGCCGTGGTTGACACGAAGGGTACCGGCCGCCAGCGAGACATGCGCCTCGTCCATACCCGGAAGACGGCCCACCGCATTCTCGATCTTGGTCGCGCACGCAGCGCAATCCATGCCTTCGACGCGGAAGCGGCTGGTCAGTTCGGGCATTTCTGGGACCTTTCGTCTTGATCCCGCCCCAGATAGGTCCTCTAGTCACTAGAGAAGCAAGAGCCTATCTACCCGACAGGTCCACAATCTCGTGAGTGCAACAATGACCACACTCCCCATAGGTCAAGTCTCCGAGCAGAGCGGCGTGAAAGTCCCGACCATCCGCTATTACGAGCAGATCGGACTCTTGCCGACGCCGCCCCGCACGGAAGGCAACCGACGTCTTTACGATGGCGACGATCTCAAGCGGCTGGCGTTCATCCGGCACGCGCGCGAACTCGGATTCGACGTCGGAGCCATCAAGGCGTTGCTGTCGCTCCAGGATCATCCCGAGCAGTCCTGCAGCGAAGCCGACGCGATCGCACGGTCCCGGCTGGTCGAGGTACGCGAGCGCATCTCGCGGCTGCGCGCGTTGGAGCGCGAGCTGGAGCGGATGGCCGATCACTGCGAGCACACGGGCACGGTCGCGGCCTGTCATGTGATCGAGACGCTGGCCGATCCGACGCACCGTCACGGCCGGCTGGACGACTGACCATAGCACGAGAGTTCGCCCGCTCAACTCTGTGGCCAGGGGCTCCGCTCGCTCTCGTGTCGGCGGTTTTGTTCGGTGCCACAGCGCCGGTGTCGAACCGGCAACGGCCGGCGCCGACTCCCTCCACACAACCTCCATGATGCATCCACCGACCATGGCTGGACCGACGACATGGACAGCGGCCACGGCCCGCCTTCGTGCACGATGCTCCGATGGGCCCGAAGGTGGTTCGCTCCACGGTGCTGACCACCGAGGAGGCCGCGGTCGTCGCTTTCCGCAAGCATACGCTGCTGAAGCCGTCCCTCACCGCATCCACACCGTGCTCACCGACAACGGCGTCCAGTTCGGCGATGCCATCCAGCATCACTCCAGGACCAACGGCCCGCTACTGCATCCATATGTTCGACCGCGTCTGCCTCGAACACGGCATCGAGCGTCGCTTCACCAAGCCCGACCATCCGTGAACCAACGGCCAGGTCGAGCGCATGAACCGAACCCTCAAGGAGGCCACCGTCCGGCGCTACCACCACAGCAGCCGCCAACAGCTCGATGCCCACTCTCAGCCTTCCTCGACGCCTACAACTTCGCCAAACGCCTCAAGACCCTAAACGGCCTCACCCCATACGAGGCTATCTGCAGGCATGGACCACAGAGCCAGACCGCTTTACACGCGATCCAACCCACCTGACTTCGGGACTGAACAACTAGGGTCATGTTCTGGTCGAGCGGAACTCGCCTGACGACCAGTCTCGCGGACAAGGCTGGCTAGAAGTGGGCAGGCTTCGTCGGGTCAAATAATTGGGGTGTCCGGCGCTATCGACTATCAAATGAGATTCTAAAGAAGCTGGCATCGGCGCTGAAGTCTGCCGATCCGTCGGAGGGCTCGAGGGCGAGAGCTGCGCCGCGATGGCGAAGAAACAAGCCTGGGTGCCCGATCGATTCCAGGACGAAGCTGCCGCCGTTGTTGAAGGTCAGCTTGAACGAGGCGTCATCGGCGAACTCTGCCGTGCCATCACCGGGCGCTACAGCGGTCCATC
Source organism: Devosia sp. 67-54 (assembly GCF_001899075.1). Taxonomy (GTDB): domain Bacteria; phylum Pseudomonadota; class Alphaproteobacteria; order Rhizobiales; family Devosiaceae; genus Devosia_A. Next base: position 830,469 of record NZ_MKVA01000011.1, read on the forward strand.
TCGGGTGGCGCGCAGATATGCGCCGGGCCTGACGACGGACTCGAAGCTGGCGAGGAGAATGCCTTTGTGGCCGTTGAGCGCTGGATGCCAGATGATGCGCCCATCGAGCTTTTCGGTGCCGGACGATTTCTTGCCGAGCGTGGCCGTGCTTGCCGTCAGCGCGACATAGTCATCCAGTGCATTTTTGCCGACTCGAGAAACACGACATCCTGGGCGATTGCCGCTGTATTGAAGAGCAGCGCCGCGGCCATAAGCAGGGCCAGTATGCACATTCAATCCTCCCTTCGATGGTCAGCAACATCGGCGGGCGAGGGACGCAACATACTGTCGGTTGTCATTTTTTGCTTTGCTTCTTCGCTCTGGCTGGTCAGTATCCCGATGGGCTTGGGGATTGCTGCATGCCGACGACGCGTTACAACGAGTTGGTCGGGGGGATTTATGACGCCGTCATCGATCCGGCGCTGTGGGCGCCCGCCATCGATGCCATTCGTCGCGAGTACCGCTTTGAACAGGCGCTGATGGGCGTGCAGAAGCTGCCCGGCGGCGAAGCTGTCGTGAATGTCGCCGTGAATGTGCCTGCGCCCTACGTTGCAAGCATCGTCCAATACGGGGCGGAGACGCTCGATATCTGGGGCGGCAGCGCCACGGTGGCCAACGCGGCCATCGAAGAACCCCTGCTGCTGAGCCGCTTTTTCCCGGCCAATTGGCAGAAAAACCGGTTTTACGTGGAGTGGTACAAGCCACTGGGCCTGGTGGACCAGGTCAGCATCGCGCTCGCCAATGATCGCCGGACGATGGCGTATGTTGGGTTCGGCGTGCATGAAAGCCGCCCGCCGATCGAGGCGGAGACACTCGACGATCTGCGGATGCTGGCCCCGCATCTGCGTCGCGCCGTGCAGATCGGCCGGTTGCTCGACATGGCGGTCGGTGCGGCCGCGACCTTCGAAGCGACGCTCGCCTCGACGTCGTCGGCCGCGATGCTGGTCGAAGCCGATATGACGATAGTATACGCCAATCCCGCCGCGGAGCGGATGCTGGAGAGCGGCGACGCCGTCCGTATCAATCACGGTCGAATGGAGCTGAGCCCAGCTCTGGTGCTCGGCCAGCTCGAACTTGCCGTCAGGACGGCGGCTGGGCCCGAGGCGGAAATGGGGCGGTGCGGGATCGGGGTTCCAGGCAGGCGCCGCGATGGCACGCCTGTGGTCCTGCACGTGCTGCCCCTGCGCCAGCGCGCCCGTCGCACTGGCGCATCCGACAATGCGGTGGCGGCAATCTTCGTCGCCGATACCGGTGGCCAGGTGCCCTTGCCCATCGACGCACTTGCCATCCTCTACGATTTGACCCCGATGGAGTGCCGGGTGCTTGAGCTTACCGCCTCGGGTCGGTCGAGCCGCGAAACGGCGCTGGCGCTGGCGCTGGCGCCGAGCACCATCAAGACGCACATGCGCAACCTCTTCACCAAGACCGGGCGGCACCGGCGCGAGGACCTGGTCCGCCTGGCGCGGGACGCCTCGCTGCCGATGTGAAGCCAGGCGAGCATCTGGCGCTAGGGCAGGGCGACCAGCTCGACTCGTCGGTTCTGGGCGCGGCCCTCGTCGGTGTCGTTGCTGGCAACGGGTTGCGAGAAGCCGCGACCGGAGGGCTGCAGACGGCTGCTGTCGATGCCATAGTCGCTGACCAGCGCCGCGACGACGCTCTGCGCCCGCCGTGACGACAACGACATGTTGTAGCTCTGGCTGCCGCGGTTGTCGGTGTGCCCGATGACCGCGAGCCTGAGCTGCGGCTGGCTTTGCAGCAACTGCGAGATCTGGTCGAGCGTCGGCCGAGAGTCCGGTTGCAGCGTGGCGCTGTTGGTGTCGAAGTGGAGCCCGTAGATGTTGACCGAGCCGTTGTCGCCGAGCTGTGCCGCCATCTGCGCGGCATCGACGACGGTGATATTGCCCTGCGGCGGCGCTGCCTGTAGTGGCTCGACGATCTCGACAAAGGCGGTCGTGAGCCCCTGGTCCTCGCCGACAAGGATGGCGACGTAAATCGCGCTGGCGCTGCCCACCGGTGCCGCAGCGGCGGCGGCGGTGACGAAAGGCGTGCTGGCGGGGCCCGGGGCGCCAGGCCCGCCGGGATCGGCGGCTACGTCGGGATTTGCCGCTCCCGGCCCGACCGCACCCGGCGCATTGTCGAAAGCCGTGAACGGATCGATTGACTCATTGGCATCCGTTTGCGCGTCGGGCGCGGTCGCCCGTGTACCCGGTCCGACCATGTCGGGGGATGGGCCGGCGCTCGTGCTATCCATCGGCGCAACGTTGGGATCGGTTGGCGCGCCCGGGTCGAACATCGGCGTGTCCGGTGCCGGCGGCATCGAGGTGACATCGGCGTTCAGCGCGGCGAGAAAATAGCGGACATGCGTGCCGTAGCGCATGCTGTCGGAATTGTCGCTGTCGAGCTGCAGCCCGAGCGCGTAGTCGTCGGTCACCGAGCCGGTGAGGCAGGCGGCGTCGGCGCACTCGAACAGCACGGCGAAGCCCTTGGCCTCGAGCGCCGCGCGGTAGCTCTTGCTCACTTCGAGCGCGCCGTGGCCGGGGGCCATCTCGTAGCGGATCCTGGTGACCTTGCCTTCGACGTTCAGCCACTCCTGGCCGCTGCGGTCGGCAAGTGCATTGCGATTGAGCAGCGCCCCATAGTCGTGCGGCGCGATCAGCAGCGACGCTTCATCGTCTGCGACCGCCGTGTAGTAGATGATCGACGCTCCCGTGAAGCGGCCGACCAGCGGGTTGTCGGCGCTTCCGGCAACGTCATCGGCGAGGCCGGGACAGGCGACGACGGTCGCGGCGGCGAGAACGAGGAGGGTTTGAAGCGGGCGCACGGCAGTCTCCACGCAGGCAAGAACACCTTGTGATGCATGAATAACCGCGTTGTCCTCCCCCAATCGGGTGAATACACCAGTCTGCAGTATCGCAGATAGTCCTTTGGGGCAGAGGCCGGGGACGTCTCGTGATCAGGCAGGTGGTCGGCGCTGTTTTGGTGATGGCGGCTCTCCTGGGCGCGTCGCACCCGGCCGCGGCCAAGGGATTGGGCGCCATCTACGCGCCCGCCCCCTATTCCCTGCTCGAGGAATTCTTCATAGGCGACAATGGCGCCGTGCGCATGGTGCGCAAGGAGCACAACGGCCGCTGGCGCCAGCCCTACGACATCACCCCCCCCAATTGGGGCATCCCGGATTCGCCCGTGACCGCCATCTGGTCGGTCCAGAACGACCAACTCGAAATCTTCTGGGCCGATGGCGCCGGCGCCATCAGCCTGATCTGGACCGATCACGACCACTGGCATGCGCCTGTCAAGATCAGCCCCGCCGGCTATGTGGCGCCAGGTGCGCAGCTCTCCGGCGTCTGGCAGACCGGCGAGCACGAGATGGAGCTCTTCGGCATCGACGCGCGCGGCGCGCTCAAGATGCTGTGGAAGAAGGACAACGGCAAATGGCAGACGTCGGCCGACATGAGCGTGCCGAACTATGCCGTTCCCGGTGGGCCGGTGAGCGCCGTGTTCCAGCCGGCCGGCCGCTGCCCCGAAGTGTTCACCATCGGCCTTGATGGCGCGATCAATGTCGTCTGGAAGTGCGCCGACAATCCGTGGGCGGCGAGCCCGCCGCTGACGGCGCCCGGCGTGGCCGATCCCCACGCGCAGCTGACCTCGACCTATTACGACAAGGCCACAAACCTGATCGAGGTGTTCTGGATCGACCAGAAGGGCGCGATGCACGCGCTGTGGAGCTATCCCGGCGGCAAATGGGTGCACGACACCATCAGCGCGCCGGGCATCGCTCCGCCTGGGTCATCGGTGTCGGCGGTGTACCAGCCCCTGCACGATCACCTCGAAGTCTTCGGCATCACGCCCAAAGGCGGTGTCTTCGTCGAATGGCGCAGCGTGCAAAGTCGCTGGACCGGGCCGCAGACCATCGTCAAGGACGGAACGCTGCCGCTCGATGCCACGCTGCGGGGCGTCTTCCAGCCGGAGAACAACCAGCTCGAAGTCTTCTATCTCGATGCGGTCGGCCAGCTGTGGGACGTCTTCAAGGCGAACGACTCCGGCTGGTCGGTGCCGCCGGTAAAGCTCACCGACGTCGCCGGCGCTTCGCTGCTGAAGGCCGGCGATTGCTCCGTCTATTTCCACAAATGGAGCAACGGCAAGATCGCTCCGGACGACTACATGACGAGCGAGTGCGCGCGCGTCACCGGCATCACCGCCTATTGCGACGCGCAGGACGCCTTCATCGCGCAGGACCTTTACGGCCCGCAGGGCAACAAGAAGCGGCTCATCTGCGTGCCCTATTCCCGCCCCGACAGCATCGGCGAACAGGCGGCGCACATCGTGCGTGGCGTCGAGCAGGGCCTGAGCGATGCGCTGATCGCCGCGGCGCCCTATCTGGGGCCGGCGACGGAAGGCGTCAGCTGCATCAACGGCGTGCTTTTCGCCTGCGCGGCGCTCGCGCTCGATGTCGTCGACATTGTGGCCGGCAACAAGATTCCGCAGGACGTGAAGCTGTTCGCCGACCAGGCCATCAGTTGCGCCGGGGGCGGCTATGTCGAATGTGCGTCGCTGGGCGAGCGCAGCATCGAAAAGCTCTCCGGCGTGAAGATTCCGGCTTCCGACGTGGTGCAGGTCCTCAGCGACGTCAGCGACTGCAAGAACCGCATCTATGCCGCCTGCGCCCGTCTGGGCCAGCAGGCCGCCAGCGCCGCGGGCCTGCCGCCCGACTTCCTGCCCTCCAACGTCGCCTCCGTGCTCAGCAGCGGCCAGAAATGCCTGATCGAGGAAGACAGCGAGGCGACGCCCGAGGAGCAGAAGGAAAACACCGTCGACAGCTGCCGGGACCTCGGCCTGTCCCTGGCCACGGCGGCCGGCGTCAACCAGAACGTGGTCGACGCCACCAAGAATGGCATCGATTGCGCCAATGGCGATGAAAACGCCTGCAAGCAACTCGGTCTCGCCGCCGCCCGCGCGCTGGTTCCCGCGGCGCTCACCAAGGCCTCGGACCAATATGGCCTGCGCTGCATCAACGGCGACGCAGCGTCGTGCTATCCGATCGCCATTGCGGCGGTCGACGCGGCGGGCCTGCCGACGGGCGACATCGGCGCGATGCATGCATGCGCCAACGGCGACATGGCGACATGCCAGAAGCTCGTCACCAAAATGACCGGCTTGCCGGTGGGCACCGGACTGGAAACCGTGCAGGCCGTCAGCCGCTGCTCGGACGGCGATGCGCAGGCCTGCATCGATCTCGCCAAGAGCGCGGTGAGCAAATACGACCGCACCACCGGCACGATGGTCACCGACAATCTCCTGGGCGTCACCGGCAAGGGTCTCGCCAAGCGGCTCAGCGTCGCCCGGACGGTCGGGTTCTCCGATTGGGTGACCAAGAGCCCGGCGCCGGCCAGCGCCGCCGCGAACGATATTCCAACTGCTCCGTCGCCGGCCGCCGCCGCGGATTTCGGCGGCAACTGGTCGACCCAGGTACAGAACGGCACCGTCTACCCCATGACGTTGACGCAGGACGGCGCCGGGCATGTGACCGGCTCGTACCCCGACGGCACCATCAGCGACGGCGTCGTTGTCGACTACACGCTCTATGCCCACTGGCAGCAGGGCGCCGCCAATGGTCTGCTGCAGTTCAACATTGTGCAGAACGGGCAGAGTTTCGCCGGCTTCTGGGCGCGGGCCGATCACGCGACAAACGGCACCTGGATCGGAACGCGGCAGCAGCCAGCCGCGAGGACGCAGGTTCCTGTGTCGACGACGGAGCAACAGCAGCTGAAGCAGCAGGCATCGCAGACGCCGCAGGCTGAGACACAGCAGAAGTCGCCCCAGGCCCAGCAGAAGGCGCCTCCGGTCGAGCTGATCAAGCCGGCCCCACCGGTCGTGGTGACGCCGCCGCCCAAACAGATCGTGCTGCCGCAGGGCCAGTGCCCGGCGAACGTGGCGTCGGCAACCCAGCAGCTCCAGATCCTGGCAGGCCGGCTCGGCGATCCGATCGGCAAGATCGCCGCGGGCACGCGCCTGCAATGCCTCGCCTGCGACCAGAGCTGGTGCCTGATCGGCAGCAACAACCCGAACTCGACGGTGCCGCGCCAGCAACTGCGTTTCGAGATGCCGCAGCCGGTGAAGCCCACGCCGGCGCCCGAGGCGCAGCAGCAGATCAAGCCTACGCCGCCTCTGCCGCAGCTTCAGATCAAAAAGCCGGTGGAGCCGACACCGCCGCAGCAGGCCAAGGCGCCGGTGCAGCCCAAGCCCGAACCGAAGCCCGAGCCGAAGCCCGCGTCGGAACCTGCGCCTGCGCCCGAGGTCGCCAATTTCGATGGCCACTGGAACGTGTTCACCAGCACCGGCCTCGTCGAGCAGTTCGAGCTGCATCAGCAGGGGGTGGTGGTTGTCGGCGGCTTCACCGACACCTACGGGACGTCGGCGCAGGTGAACGGCGCCGTCAGCGGGCGGACGCTGACGCTGCAATGGGCCAACAACCGGGGCTATACCGGCGTCGGGACCTTCACCATGCACGACGACAAGCAGTCGTTCGACGGCCGGTTCGGGGTGAACACCATCCCGCCGTTCCAGCAGATATCGAACTACGCCAATGGCGGCACCTGGCAGACCTTCGTGCCGGAGCAGGCCTCGCCCGACGACCTCACCATGTATGGCGGCTGCTCGTCCTGCAACGACGCACCGTCAAACGTGGTCAAATGAGAGATCACGCCAACCGGAACACCGCTCTGGAGACCCTCTTGTGCTGATGCTGGTACGCCGACTCCCGGCACTTGCGCTGCTGCTCTGCGCGCTGCTCTGCGCCGCCCCCGTATTTGCCAAATCTGGGGTCGCGGCGATCTGGGAGCCTGGAAAATACAACCAGCTCGAGGTGTTCTTCAGCGACCACAGCGGCGCCATCCACGAGATCAAGAAGGGGAGCGACTACTACTGGCACCAGCCCTCCTACGTCACCCCCAGCGGCTGGGCCGTTCCGGGCGGCGAGGTTCTCGCACTCTGGCAGACGTTGAACGACCAACTCGAAGTGTTCTGGGTCGACGGCGCCGGCGCCCTCGGCGTGCAGTGGAAGGACCACGACAGCCAGTGGCGCGGTCCCGCCAAGCTGACCGGTCCGGGCTTTGCGGCGCCAGGCTCGCCGCTGGCCGGCTTCTGGCAGCCGACATACCACCAGCTGCATGTCTTCGGCATCACCACCGATGGCGCCATCGACATGCTCTACAAGACCGACAACGGCAAGTGGAGCGCGCCGACCCGCATGACAGGGCCGGGCGCTGCCGTGCCGGGAAGCCAGCCGGTGGCGATCTATCAGCCGACCGGCGGCGAGAGCCAGCTGTTCTACACCGGGTCTGACGGCTCGGTGAACCTGCTGTGGAAGCCCTACAACGAGAAGTGGCGCCCGCCCTTCGCCATTGCTGGGCCCGGCACCGCCGCGCCCGGCGCGTGGCTGACCGGGCTTTACTACGCGCCCTATGACCAGCTCGAGATATTCTACACCAACCCGGCGGGGGCGGTGAACGTCACCTGGAAGCACGGCGAGAACATCTTCGCCTGGAATACCCAGACCATTACCGGTGCGAATTTCTCGGCGCCCGGCGCGCCCATCACCTCGGGTTACATTCCCGCCGACAACCACCTCGAGGTTTTCAGCACCGGTGGCCTCGGCACCGTCAACGACGTCTGGAAGCAGAACAATGGCGGCTGGGCCCCGGCCTTCAACACGACCCCCACGGGATCCGTGCCTCCTGGCAACACCCTGAGCGCCGCAACGCTCCCCAACCCGTTGCAGCTCGAAGTCTTCTATCGGGACGCCAACGGCGCCATCTGGGACACATGGAAAAAGGGCAACGAACCGTGGCGGCCGCCGGTGCAGCTCACCGGCGACGGCGGCCAGTCGATCATCAGCAAGGACTACTGCCTGGCCTATTGGCGCGACTGGTACAACGGCCGCCGCTCCGTATCGGCCGGCATGGCGATGGATTGCAAGCCGTATGCCAGCGACGTCTGCCGCTATTGGCACATGACGGCGCCGCCGCTCTACATCTTCAACGACAACAACATGTACATCCTGCTCAACCATTCGCGGACGCGGGATCCCGATTTCCCCACCACCTACCAGGAGCTGGTCGACGCCAATGGCGACAACTCCTTCGGCGGCCCGGTGAACTGGTACAAGGGGGCGATCGGCGGCAACAATGACGGCGCCGGCGGTGGCCAGATCCTGAGCGGCAAGTTCAACGTCTATAGCGGACTGATCCGCTTCTCGCTCCGGCTCGACAAGGAGCGGCGCGGCGATGCGGGCTTCCCGATCGAGGTCTACAACGGCAGCCTGGACGAGATCTATCACTCGCCCGACACGCGCGGTGTCTACGCCAGCACGCGCGGCCTCTTCACCGCCATGAACGGCAAGCCGTTCGGCAGCTGGCGGGCGCCGGTGCCCAACAGCGACCGTCCGCCGGCGGTCTACTGCGCCGAATCCGACCTGATGATCAAGGACACGCCCCCCGGACCGGCGCGCGACCGCATCCCGCAAATACCGGTCAAGCCCAAGCCCGGCGCCTATGCATCGTTCGCCGGCGAGTGGGTCACCCGCAGCGGCGATCGCACCTACACCATGCGGCTGAAGCAGGACGCCGCCGGCAACGTCACCGGCGACTACGGTGCCGGCACCATCAGCAAGGGCGTCGTCGTCGATCGCGATCTCTACGCCGTGTGGACACAGGGTGCCAGCAGCGGCACGCTGATGTATCACCTCGCGCCCGATGGCACGACATTCGCCGGCGTCTGGCAGGACAAGGACACGATCACGAAGCCGGTACAGGGAAACATCACCGGCATCTGGGATGGCTACTCCAAGGCCAAGTATGGGCCGATCGACAAGACCGGAGCGTTCAACGGCAGCTTCCTGCTCGACAAGAATCCGGGCGAGCGGGTCGACCTGAACATCACCACCAGGAACGGCAAGTTCGGCGGCAGCTTCCCAGGCGGCGCCTTCCTCGGCAATGTCATTTCGTTCAAGGGACACCCGACCGAGCTCGTCGGCGACTTCACGCTGGGCAAAGACATCTTCGGCAAGGGCAGCCTCTTCCTCTACCCGGACGGCAAGGGCTTCTCCGGCTTCTGGCATTCGGGGCTTGCCAGCTCGTATGCGTGGAGCGGCTGGTTCCAGGCGCCGCCATCGGCCAATGTCGACGACCTCGTCCAATATGGCGGCTGTTCGAGCTGCAATTCCGATCCGAACGCGCCGGCGCCGGCGGCGGTCCAGCCGACACCACCGCGGGAGCCACCGCCCTCGCAGCCGCCGGTCGTGCTGGCGGCGCCACCGGCCGCGCCGGTCGTGGTGACGCCGCCGCCCAAGCAGATCGTGCTGCCGCAGGGCCAGTGCCCGGCACCGGCTGCTACGGCCACGTCGGCGCTCAACATCCGGCTCGGCAGCAACGGCGACATCGTCGCGCAGGTGGCGAAAGGGTCGCGCCTGCAGTGCCTCGCCTGCGACCAGAACTGGTGCCTGATCGGCAGCAACAACCCGAACTCGACGGTGTCGCGCAAGCTCCTGCAGTTCGACACGCCGCAGCCGACTGAAACCACCGCCACGCCGCCAGCGGTGGAGCCGACACCGCCGCAGCAGGCCAAGGCGCCGGTGCAGCCCAAGCCCGAGCCGAAGCCCGCGTCGGAACCTGCGCCTGCGCCCGAGGTCGCCAATTTCGATGGCCACT
>NZ_MKVA01000012.1 GCF_001899075.1 Devosia sp. 67-54
GGCCACATGCAGGCATCGCTGGACTCTCGCCCTTCCAAAGACTGAACAACCTTCTTGGAAACGACATCTAGCTGGTCTTCGTTCTCTTGGGGACGGCGTCGCGACTCCGCCCGGATCGGCTGTTGAGTGAGCTGCACGACATCTATGGGCGCGGGCCGGCCGACAGGATGCGGCGCAGACGAATATCTGGCCGCAGCCTGCGGAAGTCTCTGGCTCTACGCGACGAGCGGGCGGAGCAGGGTCACCGCGTCCGGCTTGCCGGCGGCGAAGCGTAGCGTGTCGGTGAGGCGGATGCGGCGCCAGTCGAGGGTGGAGGCGCCGCCCAGCGCCGTGACGATCGGCAGGGCCGCCATGACGTCCCAGCTATGCTCGGCGAGGCCGAGATAGGCATCGGTCTCGCCGCGGGCGACTTCCATCAGGCCGGCGACGCACGAGCCGCAGATGCGCAGCGCCAGCCCGGTCTCGCCCAGCACGAAGCCGAGCGCCGCGAGCGTGGCGTCGAGCGGCGCCTCGGGGACGAGGCCGACGCTCGCCGCGCCGCGCCGCCGATCGAAGCCGGCGAGCGCCGGCAGCGGGACGCCGTCGAGCCAGGCGACGTCGTCGCGGCCGCCGGAAAGGAGTTGCCCCGCAACCGGCAGATTGACGGCGCCGAACAGCGGCCCGGCCGCGTCGTGGCAGCCGATCGAGACGCCCCATTCGGGCCCGCCGCGCACGAAGTTGAAGGTGCCGTCGATGGGATCGAGCACCCAGGTTCGTCCGGAGCGGCTGGGCGCGTGCCCGCCTTCCTCACCCAGAATGCCGTCGTCGGGAAAGGCGCGGCGCAGGCGGCTGGCGATCATCGCTTCGAGCTCGCGGTCGGCGCGGCTGACGAGGTCGAGCGGCCCCTTGGCCTCGATGTCGAGCGTGTCGCGCGTGCGGAAGAAGTCGAGCGCCAGCGCGCCGGCCTCGCGGGCGATGGCCTCGATCTCCGCCCTCATCGACGCCAGCCCTGCGCCCGCCCGCGGGCCTCGGTGAAGCGCTGGCGCAGCGACAGCGCGGTGTCGGGGTCGAGCATGGGCTGGACGGGCGGGGGCGCCTCGTCCGTCAGCGGACGATAGTCGGCGGCATCGGTGCCGGTCGCGACTGCGGCGGCGAGCTGCGCGACGCCGAGCGCGGTGAGCTCGATACCGTCGCGCACGCGCAGCGGATGGCCGCTGAAATCGGCGAGCGCGCGGATGAACCAGGGCGAGCGCGCGAGGCCGCCATCGACCGGCACCGGCGCGCCCGGCGCGAAGCCGAGGCCGTCGAGCACCTCGGCGATGCGGAAGGCGATGCCTTCGAGCACCGCCTTGATCATCGTTTCGCGCGTCGTGCCGGCGTCGAGGCCGATGAAGAGGCCGGCGGCGCTGCGGTCCCAATGCGGAAAGGCGAGGCCCGACAGCGCCGGCACGAAGAAGATGCCCGTGCGCGCCGCGCGGTCGCCGTCGAGCGCGGCAAGCTCGGCATGGTCGCGCAGCACGCCGATGCGCAGGAGCCAGTCGATGGCCGCCGCGGCGCTGTAGACGCCGCCCTCGGCGGCATAGGCGCGGCCGTTGCGGCGCGGCCAGGCGGCGGTGAGCACGCTGCCGGGCGGCGCGGCCTCGGGCCGTCCATCGCTGGCGAGGATCAGGGCGAAGGCGCCGGTGCCGATCGTCACCTTGCCGCTCCCCGGCCGCCGGCAGCCATGGCCGTACAGCGTGGCGACCTGATCGACCACGCCCGCGCACAACGTCGCCGGGCCGCAGGCGGTCGCGACGTCGCCGATCGGCTGCCGGTCGTCGACGATCTCGGGCAGGGCCTCGATGGGCACGCCGAACAGCTCGCACAGCGTCGGGTCCCAGGTGCAGTCGGCAAGGTGCATCAGCGAGGTGCGCGCGGCGGTGGTGGCGTCGGTGGCGTAGCGGCCGGTGAGGCGCTCGATGAAATAGCTGTCGGAGGTACCGAGCCCCAGCCGGCCCTTGCCGGCGAGCGTCCGCGCGCCGGGGGCGTGGTCGAGCAGCCAGCGCAGCTTGCTGGCGGAGAAATAGCTGTCGAGCGGCAGGCCGCTGCGGGCCGTCACCTCGGCGGCGAGGCCGTCCGCCGCCATGCGCGCGATCTCGGGGGCGGTGCGCTGGTCCTGCCAGACGATGGCCGGCGCCAGCGGCTCGCCGGTGTCGCGGTCCCACGCCACCACCGTCTCGCCCTGGTTGGCGATGCCGACCACGCGCGCGCCCGCCGCGACGGCGGCCTCGATGCTGGCGGTGACGTTGGCGAGCAGCTCCGGCGCCTGCTGCTCGACCCAGCCGGCATGCGGAAAATCCTGCGCATGGGCGCGGCCGGGCAGCGGCGCGACGATGCCGTCGGCACCGAGCAGCACGCCCTTGGTCGATGTCGTTCCCTGATCGATGCCGGCAACCAGCATCACGCCTCCTCGATGAAACAAAGCGTCAGTTTCTGCACCTTGTCGAGAGGGGGCAAGCGCCGGCTGAGGCCATGCCGGCGTTCCGGATGCAGCGTCAGCCGCCCGGAGCGCCAGATCTCCGTGCCGTCGGCGCTGAGCGAGAAATGGCCGGTAGCGCTGCGCGCCATGCGCACCTGCATCTGCAGCGGCCCGAGCCGGCCGACCGGCAGCGACAGCGCGCTCGGGATCAGCAGCCTTATGGGGCCGGCGATGTCGATGGGCACGCGCCGCCCGCCGCGTCCCAGCCCGCCGAGATCGTCGGCGATGGCATCGGCCGCCGCCGCGCCCTCGCGCGCCGACCACGCCGCCGTCTCGACCCCGCGCAGCACGTTGCCGGCGGCGTAGATCGCGGCGTCCGGCGTGCGCCAGCTCTGGTCGACGGCCGCGCCGAGCGAGCCCGGCGCGACGAGGCCGGCGAGGCCGGACAGCACCGAAGTCTCGGGCACGAACTCGCCGGTGAAGATCACCGCGTCGCAGCCGATGTCGCGGCGCCCGCTGGCACTTTCGACCGTGACCGAGTCGACCGCGGCGGCATCGCCCGGCGCGGCGTTGATGGCGAGGAGGCGGTGGCCGAACAGTACGCTGGTACGCAGCACGGTGCGGGCGAACAGCGCGCCCGGCCCGATGCTGACGGTGCGCTCGCCGGCTTCCAGCATCGCCACCGGCCGGATGGCATGGTCGCGCAGGCTGAGCGCGGCCGAGAACGCGATCATCTCGCTGCCGACGACCACCGGCCGGCGGAAGGGAAGGGGCCGGCCTTCGGCGATCAGCCGCTGTAGCGCGCCGGTGGTCAGCACGTTGCGCGGCCGGTCGCCCGACACCAGGCGGGCGGCGCGCGAGCGCTCGCGGATGCCGGTGGCGATCAGCACCCGGCGCGGCAACAGCACCGCCTCGCCCTCGGGCGTCGAGACGGTGACGGCGCCGTCGCGGGCGATTCGGGTGACGGTGGTCGAGGTCGCGATCTTGGCTGGATCGACGTTCTGGCGCCACAGCGCGGCATAGGACGGCCCCGACATCGGGCGAAAGAAATCGGTGACCCCGAAGGTCGGGTGCGGGCAGAAGCGCGGAATGCCGCCGGCCTCGGCCTCGCGCTCGACCACCAGCACATTGTCGATGCCGCGCGTGGCGAACTGGCGGGCCGCGGCGAGGCCGGCCGGCCCGCCGCCGACGATGAGCACGTCCGGCGTCAGGTTCATTCGGCCGCCTCGGCCAGCGGCTCGGGGTAGAATTGCGGGGCCAGCCGGCTGAGCGCGCCGGTGCAGCCGAAGCCCTGGCAGCGGCCCATCGCCGCCCGCGTGCGGCGCTTGAGGCCGCCCAGCGTGCCGGCGGCGAGCGGCCCCTCGAGCGCCGCTGCGATCTCGCCTTCGGTGACCCATTCGCAATGACAGGCGATCGGGCTGCGGCCCGGCATCTGATAGGGACGCGGCCGCGCCTCGGCGAGATTGGGCATCTGCGGCCAGTCGAGGTCGTCGTCCGCCGGCGCCGGGCGCGGCTCGCCCAGAATGTGAGAGCCTTCCGTCGCTGCCCATTCGCCGAGCCCGAGCGACGCCGACAGGCCGGTCGAGCGGATGCCGCCCACCGTGATGAAACGCTGTTCCGGATCGGCGCGCAGCTGATAGTCGCGATGCTCGGTGGCCGGCCGCAGGCCGGCGAAGGCGGCGGTGATGGTCTGGCCGGCGAGGGCGGGCAGCATCGCCTCGCCTTCGGCCATGATGCGCCGCAGCACGGCGCCGTCGGTGCGGGCGTGCACCCGGTCGTCCTGGTCCTCGGCGGTCGGGCCGAGCAGCAGATTGCCGAACACGGTTCGCGCCAGCAGCACGCCCTTGGTGCGTTCGGTCGGGACCTTGAGGATGATGGAGGTGACGAGCTCGTGCGCCGGCTTGTCGTAGACGAGGAACTGGCCCTTGCGCGGCCGGATGGTGAAGCCGGGCACGCGCCCGGCCAGCGTCTCGACCCGGTCGCCGAACAGGCCCGCGGCGTTGACCACCAGTCGCGCCGCGATCTCGCCGCGCGCCGTCCGCAGCCGCCAGGCCTGTCCGTCATCGGCGAGGCCGAGCACTTCGGCGCCGGTGACAAGGCGCGCGCCATGCAGCATCGCTTGCCGCAGATAGGCGAGGGGCGCGCTCCACGGATCGATGATGCCCTCGTCGGCGATCAGCACGGCGCCGCGGGCGTCGGCGGCAAGGCCCGGCTCGCGCCTGCGCAGCGCCGCCGCATCGAGGATCGACGCCTCGACGCCGTTGGCGGCGGCATGCGCGGCGATCGCCGGCAGTTTCGCCACTTGCGCGTCGTCCCACGCCACCACCACCGCGCCGGTGCGCTCGAAGGGCAGGTTCAGGCGCTGATGCATGCGCCGGTAGAGCGCATAGCCCGACTTGATCAGTTGCAGCTCGAGGCTGCCTGCCGGCTCGTCGAAGCCGGTATGCAGCAGCGCGCTGTTGCCTTTGCTCGCGCCTTCGAGGATGTCCGCGGCCTTTTCCACAAGCACCGTGCGCCAGCCGCGAATGGCGAAGGCGCGCGCTATTGCGCACCCGACGACGCCGGCTCCAATGATGGCGACATCGTAGAGGCTGTCCGAATCTGCGGCGCCGAAGGCCATTTTCGTATGAGGAACAATCATCAATGTTTGACCGAATAGTCATTCAGATGTCACATATTGACCGAACAGGCAATGGCGGATGTGTGCAATGAAGCCGGCGGAGAGGCGTGAACGGATTGCGACGCTGGTCCGCGAGGCGGGCAAGCTCAGCGTCGATGACCTGGCCGAGCGACTCGACACTTCGCGCGAGACGGTGCGGCGCGACCTCGTGCTGCTCTCCGAGCAGGGAGTGCTGCGCAAGGTGCATGGCGGTGCCGTGCCGTCGCAGACCGCGCTCGAAAGCCCGCTCGGCGACCGCCGCGCTGCGGCGCGGGCGGAAAAGATCGCCATCGGCCGCGCCGCCGCCGCGCTGTTCGAGCCTGGCGACAGCCTTTTGATCGACGCCGGCTCCACCACCGCCTATTTCGCCGAGGCTTTGGGCCGCGCCGGGGTGTTTACGGTGATCACCAATTCGGTGCTGGTGGCCAACGAATTGTGGGCCGCGCCCAATCGCGGCGAGGTCTATCTCACCGGCGGCCGCTATTTCGGCGAGGGCCACGAAGTGCTCGGCCCGCTGGTGGTCGAGCAGATCCAGCGGCTGCACGCCGACCATGCGGTGCTGACCATCGGCGCCATCGATGCCGGCGGCAAGTTCATGGATTTCAACACCGAGGAGGCCTTCGTCGCCCGCGCCATGATCGCCAGTGCCCGCCGCACCACGGTGCTGGCCGACGCCAGCAAGCTCAACCGGCAGGCGCTGTTCCAGGTGTGCGAGGCGAGCCAGGTGGAGCGGCTGGTGACCGACCGCATGCCCGAGCCGGCGATGGCCAATCTGCTGCAATCGGCCGGAGTCGAGATCATCGTGGCCGAAACGCACCGCTGACTCGCGTGACGTTGTGATGACGCGGCGGCCATTTACACATTAATTCGCCCGAATGGTCATTGTTGGGTTGACTTGGTGACCATTTAGTCATTCTCTTCGCGTCGTGCAGAAATCTGCGCGCGGCCGTGCCGCCAACGGGGAGTCACACGCATGCGATCACGCCTTCAGAAAGGACGCCGTAGCGTCGCTGTTCTTGCCACCGCGCTGAGCCTGACCTGGCTCGGCGCCAACGCGGCGCTCGCCGCCGCCTGTCCGACCGTCGCCGATCCCGGCAAGCTGGTCGGCGCCTTTCCGCAGCAGGCCGAAATCGACGAGGCCGCCGCGGCCGGCATCACGCTCACCTATTCCGACAATCCGCTGTTTGCCGCCGACGTCGCCGCCGGCAAGCTGCCGCCGGTCAAGGACCGCCTGCCCGAGCAGCCGCTGATCGAGCTGCCCTACGAGGCGTGCGGCGTCTATGGCGGCACGCTCGAAGGCACGTCGCGCGCCCCGACCTCGGGCACCTCCGACATCCTGAGCTGGCGCCAGACGGTGCTGGTGCGCATGTCGGACGATCTGAAGACGGTGGTGCCCGACGTCGCCCGCTCGTGGAAGTGGAACGACGATTACACCGCCGTGACCTTCGAGCTGCGTAAGGGCCACAAATGGTCCGACGGCCAGCCCTTCACCGCCGACGATGTGGTGTTCTTCTTCGAGGACATCATCCAGAACAAGGATCTGAGCCCCAACACCACCGCTGAATGGGGCGTCAATCCGCACGCCAAGGCGATCGATCCCACGCATGTGCAGATTTCGTTCGACGCGCCGGACCCGGGGCTGCTCACCTACATGGCGACCAGCGGCTCGTATTTCAGCACCTTCGCGCCGCGGCACTTCTTCGAGAAGTTCATGCCGAAATACAATCCCAACGCCGATGCCGACGCCAAGAAGGCGGGCTTCGACGACTGGAAGAAGTGGTTCGCCAACTACTATCAGAAATGGCACGACGACGGCACCGTGACCGCCGCGGCGCTCGAAGTCCCCACGCTCGAGGCGATGGTGGTCGAGCAGGTGCCCGACACGCAGCAGCGCGTGTTCAAGGCCAACCCCTATTATTTCAAGGTCGACAGCTCGGGCCAGCAGCTCCCTTATTTCGAGCGTACGCATGAGCGCTTCCTGACCGCCGATCTGCAGGTGCTGGCCATCCTCAACGGCGAGGTGGACTTCAAGGCGCAGGGCAACGAGCTCGAGAACTATCCCACCCTCAAGGACGGCGAGGACAAGGGTCACTACAAGGTGCAACTGCCCGAAGGCGCCATCGGCACCGATTTCGCCTTCAACATCACCCATGCCGATCCGAAGCTGAGGGCCGTCTATTCCGATCTGCGCTTCCGCCAGGCGGTGTCGATGGCGATCAATCGCGACGAGATGAACCAGGTGATGTATTTCGGCCTTGGCCAGCCGAGCCAGGCACTGCCGGCCGACACCAGCTTCGTCACCGCCGCCGACGAAAACTACATGATCGAGTACAGCCCGGACAAAGCCAATGCGCTGCTCGACGACATGGGCATGAAGAAGGGCGCCGACGGCTTCCGCACCTTCCCCGACGGCTCGCCCTTCACCATCCTGTGGCAGTATTCGAGCCAGTTCGCCGGGCCCGAATTCGTCAAGCTGATGAGCGACTACCTCAAGGCCGTCGGCCTCAACGTCAACGCCAAGGAAGTCACCTCCGAGGCCACTCGCGACAACTCCAAAGCCGGCATCTCCGACATCAACATGGAGTGGGACGTTCCCTACGAGCCGACGCTGGTCGCCAATATCGACCTTTACGTGCCGTACTATTCCGACATCTCGCCGCTGTTCGGCGTGAAGTGGAAGCAATGGTACAACAGCAACGGCAAGGAAGGCGAGGAGCCGCCGGACTGGGCCAGGAAGATGTTCGACCTGGCCAAGGAATGGAAGACGGTTCTACCGGGGTCCGACCGCTACATGGAGATCGGCAGGGAGCTGGTGAAGCTCAACCTCGAGAACATGACCATCATCGGCACCATCGGCGCGCTGCCCAAGCCCGTCGTCGTCACCGACAAGCTCCACAACATCAGCGCCAAGCTGGGCACGGTGCACTACAATTTCGGCTATATGTACCCCTACCGCCCGGATCAGTGGTACAAGCAGTAAACCATAGCTTTGCCGGGGCGGTTCGCCGCCCCGGCCACCAGCATCCGTCCCTCACAGTCGATGTCCGGTAAGCCATGATCCGATTCCTGACGCGCCGGCTGGGCTACATGGCGCTGACGCTGCTGCTGGTTTCGGTGGTGTCGTTTGTCATCATCCAGGCCGCGCCGGGCGATTATGCCGAGATCTATGCGGCCAAGAAGGCGGCGACCGGCGCCGTCATCACCCAGGCCGACATCGAGGCGATGCGGGTGGAGCTCGGCCTCGACCAGCCGGTCTATGTGCAATATGTGCGCTGGATGTGGAATGCGCTGCATGGCGATTTCGGCATGAGCTGGGCCTGGAAGCGCCCGGTGGGCGAGGTGATCGCGGAGCGCCTGCCGGTGACGCTGGCCATCGCCTTCGCCACGCTGCTGTTCATGTACGCGGTCTCCATCCCGGTTGGCATCTATTCGGCGGTGCGGCGCTATTCGGTGGGCGACTATGCCTTCTCCATCCTCGGCTATGTCGGCCTCGCCATCCCCAATTTTCTGCTGGCGCTGGTGCTGCTCTACTGGAGCCAGCAATATCTCGGCCAGAGCGTCGGCGGCCTCTATTCGCCGGCCTTCGAGAACGCGCCGTGGAGCTGGGGCAAATTCGTCGACCTCATGGCGCATCTGGTGGTGCCGGTGATCGTGCTCGGCACCTCCGGAACGGCGTTCCTCACCCGCGCCATGCGCGCTGCCGTGCTCGACGAGCTCGACAGGATGTATGTGCTCTCGGCCCGCGCCAGCGGCCTGTCGCCGATGCAGGTGCTGCTGCGCTATCCGGTGCGCACCGCGCTCAACCCCATCGCCTCGACGCTGGGCTGGCGGTTGACCTACGTGATTTCCGGCGCCCCCATCGTCGGCTTCGTGCTGGCGCTTCCCGACACCGGCCCGCTGTTCCTCAATGCCCTGCTCAACCAGGACATGATGCTCGCCGGCGCCATGATCTTCATTTATTGCGCGCTCACCATCATCGGCACCTTCGTCTCCGACGTGCTGCTGGTGCTGCTCGATCCGCGCATCCGGCTGGAGTGACGCCGATGGCCGTGACCGACATCGCCGCACCGCCGGCCCGCACCGCCCGCCGCAAGCGCATGCGCCGCCCGGACCTCGCCAGCCAGTGGCAGCTGATGTGGTGGAAGTTCCGCCGCCACAAGCTCGCATTGTTCGGCCTCGTGGTGCTCGGCCTCTTCGTGCTGATGACCATGTTCGCCGAAATCATCGGCCCGTACCCGCCCGGCCAGCGCGACACAAAATATGTCGCCGGCCCGCCGATGATGCCGCAGATCGTCGATACCGCGGGCAATTGGCATCTGCCCTTCGTCTATGGCGTCAAGGGCGTGCGCGATTCGAAGACGCTGCGCATGACCTATGTCGCCGATACCGCGCAGCTCTGGCATCTCGAGCTGTTCGTGCGCGGCACGCCCTACAAGCTTTTCGGCATCATCCCCGGCGACATCCATCTGTTCGGCACCGACCAGGGGAGCGTGCATCTGTTCGGCACCGATTTCACCGGGCTCGACATCTTCACCCGCTCGGTGTTCGCGACGCGCGCCTCGCTCGGCGTGGCGGTGGTGGGCGTCGCCGTGTCCTTCATCCTCGGCGCCGCCATCGGCGGTGCGGCAGGCTATTTCGGCGGTGCCTTCGACAATCTGGTGATGCGGCTGATCGAATTCATCCGCTCCATCCCGACGCTGCCGCTGTGGCTGGTGCTGGCGGCGCTGCTGCCGCGCGACTGGGGGGCGCTGCAGACCTATCTCGCCATCACCATCATCCTCGCGCTGCTCGGCTGGACCTGGCTGGCGCGCACCGTGCGCAGCAAGCTGCTGGCGACACGGCACGAGGATTTCGTGCTGGCGGCGCGGCTTTCGGGCTGCTCCGACACGCGCATCATCGCGCGGCACCTGCTGCCCTCCTTCATGAGCTACCTGATCGTCGACACGTCGGTGGCCTTTCCCGAAATCCTCCTGGCCGAAACCTCGCTCTCCTTCCTCGGGCTCGGCCTGCGCGAGCCGGTCGAGAGCTGGGGCGTGCTGCTCTACGCGGCGCAGTCGATCCGCTCCATCAGCCAGGCGCCCTGGCTGATGATCCCCGGTGTCTTCGTCATCGTCGCGGTGCTCGCCTTCAACTTCGTCGGCGACGGGCTGCGCGACGCCGCCGATCCCTATTCGAGGTCGTGATGACGGCATCTCCCGATTTTCCCGTGCTCGATGTCAGCGGCCTGTCGATCGCCCTCGACAATGATGGTGTGCAGGTGCCCATCACCCAGGATGTGAGCTTTTCCATCGCCCGTGGCGAGGTGCTGGCGCTGGTGGGCGAAAGCGGCTCGGGCAAGAGCCTCACCGCGCTGTCGCTGCTGCAGCTGCTGGGGCATGGGCTGTCGGTGGTGGCCGGGCAGATCCAGTTCCAGGCGCGCGACGGGGGCCGCACCGACATCGCCCGGCTCGGCCGTTCGGGTCATGCCATCGAGGCGTTGCGCGGCGCGCGCATCGGCATGATCTTCCAGGAGCCGATGAGCTCGTTCTCGCCCATCCACACCATCGGCGCGCAGATCGCCGAAGTGGTGGAAGTTCACGAAAAGGTTGGACGCAAGGAGGCGCGCCGGCGCGCCGCGGACCTGCTCGGCAAGGTCGGCATCCCCGATCCGGTCGGCGCGCTCGACCGGTACCCGGCACAGTTCTCCGGCGGCATGCGGCAGCGTGCCATGATCGCGCGGGCGCTGGTGTGCGGCCCGAGCCTGTTGATCGCCGACGAGCCGACGACGGCGCTCGACGTCACCATCCAGGGCCAGATTCTCGAGCTGCTGCGCGCGCTGAAGCGCGAGCTGGGGATGGCGATCCTCTTCATCACCCACGATCTCGGCATCGTGGCGCAGATGGCCGACCGGGTGGCCATCATGTATTCCGGCCGCATCGTCGAGAGCGGCCCGGTACGCGACATCTTCCGTCACCCGGCGCATCCCTATACGCGGGCGCTGCTCGATGCCGTGCCGCGGCTGGGCGACATCGACCGCGGCCGCCGCATCCAGCCCATCGCCGGCAGCATCCCGAACATCTTCGAGGTACCGGGCGGCTGCCGCTTCCATCCGCGCTGCCCCGTCGCGGTGCTGCCGCGCTGCGCCGCGTCGGCGCCGCCGCGCCACAGCAGCGGCCGGCACGAGGTCGAGTGCATTCACGGCGAAACGGAGCTTGCGCCATGAGCGACCTGCTGACGGTCGAGCATCTGTCGGTGCGCTTTCCCATCCGGTCCGGTGCGGTGTGGTCGAAGGTGGTCGGCCATGTGACGGCGGTCGACGACGTGTCGTTCACCATCGCACACGGCGAGACGCTGGGGCTCGTCGGCGAAAGCGGCTCGGGCAAGACCTCGCTGGGGCAGGCGGTGTTGCGCGGCCACGAACCGGCCGCGGGGCGGGTGACGCTCGACATCGACGGGCGGCGCATCGCCATCACCAGCATGGGCAAGACCGAGCTGCGCGAGGCGCGCCGCCACATGCAGATGATCTTCCAGGACCCCTATGCCTCGCTCAACCCGCGCATGACGGTGCGCGATATTCTGAGCGAGCCGCTGATCGCCGGCGCCGCCAGGGGCGAGCGGCTGAGCCGTACGCAGATCGACGCGCGCGTCGTCGATATTGCCACCAAATGCGGGCTGTCGCGCGACCAGCTCAACCGCTTCCCGCATGCCTTCTCCGGCGGACAGCGGCAGCGCATCGCCATTGCCCGCGCGCTGGTGCTCAAGCCGGCGCTGGTGGTGTGCGACGAGCCGATCTCCTCGCTCGACGTGTCGATCCAGGCGCAGGTGCTGAACCTGCTGGCGGAGTTGCAGGAGACGCTGGGGCTTACCTATCTCTTCATCGCGCACGACCTCGCGGCGGTGGCCTATGTCTGCGACCGCGTGGCGGTAATGTATCTGGGTCAGATCGTCGAGCTCGGCACCACGCGGCAGGTCTATTACAGCCCCAAACACCCCTATACCGAGGCGCTGATGTCGGCAGTGCCCGAGCCCGACCCGGATTCGACGCGCCGGCCGATCCTGTTGGCCGGCGAGCGCCCCGATCCGGCGCATCCGCCCACCGGCTGCCGCTTCAATACGAGGTGCCTGCACGCCACCGAAACCTGCCGCGCGGTAATGCCGCCGCTGCGCCCGCTCGGCGACGGGCACTTCGCCGCCTGCCACTATGCCGAAACGCTGGAGCTGCGCGGCGCGCTCGCGCTCGGCGCCGCGGCGACGGCCACCGCATGAGCGATCCCGGCCGCCTCAATGTGCTGCTGATCACGGCCGACCAGATGCGCGCCGATTGCCTGTCGGCCGTCGGCCATCCGCTGGTCAGAACCCCCAACCTCGACCGGCTCGCCGCCGAGGGCACGCTGTTCGCCCGGCATTTCGGCCAGTGTCCGCCCTGCGGTCCGGCCCGCACCTCGCTGCTCACCGGCATGTACCAGATGAACCATCGTTCGGTGCAGAACGGCACGCCGCTCGATGCCGGCATCACCAACATCGCCGAAATGGCGCGCACCGCCGGCTATGTCCCCTGGCTCATCGGCTATACCGACACCACGCTCGACCCGCGGCGCCTGCATCCGCGCGATCCGCGCGCCGGGCGCTACGAGGAGCTGCTGCCGGGCATCCAGCAATACGCGCCGGGCAGCGAGGAGGCCTCGGGCGATACCGACTGGCGCCGCCATCTGCGCGATCTCGGCTATGCCAATTGGGACCATCCGTTCGAGCAGCAGCCGGGCTTCGAGCGCGAGGCGGCGGCGAAGGGGCCGAGCTACGCGCCGACGCGGCTCAGGCCTGAGCACTCGGACACGGCCTATACCGCCGACCGGGCGATGCGCTTCTTCCGCCAGAACGAGAACGAGGCGTGGTTCCTGCATGTGAGCTTCCTCCGGCCGCACCCGCCGCTGCTCGCGCCCGAGCCGTGGCACGCCATGTACGACCTCGAGGACGTGCCCGATTTCCGCGCGCTGCCCAGCATCGAGGATGAAAAGCGCATCCATCCCTTCATGCCGTTCCGGCTCGACCGGCTGGAGATGAACCCGAAGCTGCCGCTCGACGGCCCGCACCCCAACGACCATCCATGGTGGCGGCAGGCGCGCGCCACCTATTACGGACTGATCTCCGAACTCGACCATCACCTCGGCCGCATGCTGCAGGCGCTGCGCGATCTGGGGCTCTACGAGCGCACGCTGATCGTCTTCACCTCCGACCACGGCGAGATGCTCGGCGACCATTGGTGCTGGGGCAAGGAAACGCCGTTCGACCAGTCGGTGCACGTGCCCTGCATCGTCCGCGCGCCGGACGCGCCGGCAGCGGCGCGGGGCCGGGTGGTGAACGCGTTCACCGAGCATGTCGATGTGATGCCGACCCTCCTCGACTATCTGGGCGCCGACATTCCGCTGCAATGCGACGGCCGCTCGCTGCGTCCTTTCATCGACGGCGGGGCGCCGTCGCGCTGGCGCGACGAAGCGCGCTGGGAGTATGATTTCCGCTCGATCGTCGACGACGGCGTGGACGCGCTCTTCGGCCTTCGCATCGACGAGATGAGCCTGTCGGTGCTGCGCACCGATACGGCCAAATATGTGCATTTCGGCGCGCTGCCGCCGCTTTACTACGACCTGGAGGCCGACCCGCATGAGCTCGACAACCGCGCCGGCGATCCGGCGGCGATGCCCGGCATGCTGGCACTGGCGCAGCGCATGCTGAGCTGGCGCATGCTGTTCAACCGCCGCGAGCTGACCGGCATCCGCCTCCAGCGCGGCCGCCAGATCCACGCCGCCCCGGAGCGCCGCATCCCGTGAGCTACACCCGGATTGCCGGATTGCGCGATGTCGTGACGCGCTATCACACGCTGTTCGTCGACGCCTATGGCGTGCTGCATGACGGCGCCGCCTCCTTTCCTGGCGCGCCGGGGGCCCTGCAGCAGGCGCGGCAGGCGGGGCTGCGGGTGGTGGTGGTCACCAACGCCGCGACGCGGCTCGACGCCGTGCGGCGCAAGCTCGGCGAAGCCGGCATCGGCGCCGATTGCTACGACGCGGTGATGTCCTCGGGAGAGCTGGCCTGGCGCTATCTGAGCGAAGGTCCGGGAGCCACCGCCGCCCCGCTTTTCGTGATCCGCGAAGGGAGCGGCCCGGCCTGGGTCGAGCACTTGCCGCAGCCGCAGAGCGCCGAGGTGCGGCATGCCGGCGCAATCGTCGCGGCCGGCATGCCGTTCCACACCGAGCAGGCGTTCTACGCCACGGCGTTCGCCGAGACGCTGCAGGCCGGCGCGGCGCTGAAGCTGCCGATGGTGGTGGCCGATTCCGACGAGACCTATCCCTCGCGCGGCGTCATCCGGCTCGGGCCGGGCTGGCTGGCGCGGCTGTATGGCGCGATGGGCGGGCCGCTGCTCGAGTTCGGCAAGCCGCACCGGCCGATCTACGACGCCGCCGCGGCGGCGGTGGGGGCGCCGGCGCGCGCCGGCATCCTCGCCATCGGCGACAATCTCAGGACCGATATCGCCGGCGCCGCCGCCTATGGCATCGACTCGCTGCTGGTGCTCGAAGGCGGTGTGCATGGCGGCGACACGCCGGAAACATTGCGCGCCATGCCCGGCGCGGCGCCGACCTATGTGGCCACGCGCCTCGCATGGTGAAATGATGCCGATCTCCAACCGAAAGAGCCGCACGTCATGACCGAGCGTCCCAACATCCTGCTGATCTGCGCGGACCAGTGGCGCGCCGACTGCATGTCGGGGGTAGGGCACCCCAATGTGAAAACCCCGAACCTCGATGCGCTCGCCGCCGACGGCGTGCGGTTCGAGACCCATTTCGGCCAGACGACGCCGTGCGGGCCGTCGCGCACCAGCCTGCTGACCGGCCTCTATCTGATGAACCACCGCTCCGGCCGCAACGGCACGCCGCTCGACGCGCGCCACACCAACATCGCGCTCGAAGCGCGCAAGGCCGGCTACGATCCGGCGCTGTTCGGCTACACCGACACGACCCCGGACCCGCGTGGCAAACACCCCAGCGATCCGGCGCTGACCGCCTATGACGAGGGCGTGCTGCCCGGCTTCATCACCCCGATGCACCTGCCCGAGGACATGGGCGCCTGGGTCTCGGAGCTGCTCGCCAAGGGCTACGATTTCACCGGCCGCGACGACGTGTTCCGGCCCAGGCGCAACTTCAAAAAGCCCGACGACCGCGGCTTCCGCTACATCCCCACGGAATTCCCCGCCGAGGACGACGAGACGACTTTCGTCACCGACGCCTTCCTCAAATGGCTGCTGGTGCGGCAGCACAAGCCGTGGTTCGCGCACCTCGTGTTCTTCCGGCCGCACCCGCCCTTCATCGCGCCCGAGCCCTACAATGCGGCGATCGATCCGGCGGATGTCGCCATGCCGGTGCGCGCCGCGACGCCCGAGATCGAGGGCCGGCAGCACCCACTGCTCAACTATTCGATCGACAGGCTGCGCCGGCCTGGCGAGTTCGACGAGCTGAACCCGCTCGATCTCGTCACCGCCGACGACCTCGAGATCCGGCAGATGCGCGCCACCTATTACGGCCTCGTCGAGGAGTGCGACGCGCAGCTCGGCCGCATCATCCAGCACCTCAAGGACACCGGCCAGTACGACCGCACGCTGATCATCGTCACCTCCGACCACGGCGAGATGCTGGGCGAGCACTACATGTGGAGCAAGGAGATCTATTTCGACCCCTCGTTCCACCTGCCGCTGGTGATCCGCGACCCGCGCCCCGACGCTGCGCGCGGCGTGCGGGTCAGCGCCCCGACGCAGGCCATCGACGTGATGCCCACCATCCTCGACTGGATGGGCCAGGAGGTGCCGCGCACCTGCGACGGCCGCTCGCTGCTGCCCTTCCTCAAGGGCCAGACGCCGGACGACTGGCGGGACGCGGTATTTTTCGAGCACGATTTCCGGCAGGTCCGCTCGCAGGCGGCGGAGAAGGCGCTCGGCATCGCCTCCGACCAGTGCTGCTACGCCGTGATCCGCGGCAAACGCTGGAAATACGTGCATTTCGCGGCACTGCCGCCGCTGCTGTTCGATCTCGAGGCCGACCCGCACGAGACGCGCAACCTCGCGGCCGATCCTGCGATGCGCGATGTGCTGCTCGACTGCGCCCAGCGCATGCTCGACTGGCGCCTGACCGCGCAGGAGCGGACCATGACCAACATGCATGTCGGCAAAGGCGGCCTGTTCGTGCGGAACTGAGGGGCCGCGAAGCCGGTGAGTGTGGCCCCCACCCCCGGCCCCTCCCCGCAAGCGGGGAGGGGAGCGATGGAACCGCATTCTTCGATGCCTCAGTCAGGCCCCCTCCCCCTTGCGGGGAGGGGCTGGGGGTGGGGGCCAAATGCACTGTGGATCAGGCGACGCCGTCGCGCGCTCCACCGCGCGGCAGTCGGCGATGACCTCGCCGGGCTGCGACAGCAGCGAGCCCCTGTGCTGATTGTACGAACCGTCGAACACCGCGGTGCCGCAATGATGTTTCAGTCAGGCCCCCCTCCCCCTTGCGGGGAGGGGAC